>NZ_JAABOK010000001.1 GCF_009928525.1 Chitinophaga solisilvae
CGGGTTACCAGAGATCTGGGAACAAAAGAAAGTAGTTGACTAAAGATCGGCTGTCCGGTAAAATAAGTACCTTTATTCATGGTATTTTAAAGTGTGGTAACTTAAATCTACCAAAAAAAGGGGGCAACTGCCCCCTTTTTTCTTGTAGTAGGTCTGATTTTTACCGGACACCAATGATTACGAATTGCGAATTACGAATGTAGAGGCGAAGATTAAAACGTAGATTAAAGGTGATGTTTAATACCTATCACCTTTAATCTACGTTTTAATCTTCGCCTCTACATTCGTAATTCGCAATTCGTAATTCGTAATTAAAACAATTTCCCCCTTTCCTGGTTATATAGAAAAAAACTCTCATGAAGTATCTGTTGCTTTGTTTGTTGCTATCCGGTTTGGTTTTCCAAATCAGGGAGTATACGATTGGTGAAGTGCTGAAAAACGCCCGCCGGTTAACGAACGACAGTGTAACCGTAAAAATTACCGGATATATCACGAAGAAAGTCGGTAAGTCCATTTATCTTTTTGAAGACCGGACAGCGGAGATAAAAGTAGAGATCGAGAATAAATTCCTGCCGGCAAGACCTTTTGATGAAAGAATACCGGTGATTATACATGCCATGGTAGACTATGAAATAAATAAGCCGGTTACCCTGACGGCAAACCGGCCTGTGGTTTTTGACTGAATCTGAATTTGCAAAAGATCTTACAGCACTTTGGTGACGAATCCGTAGATACTCTTCATGCTGGCCAGTATCACAATAATAGCTACCGCCATCATAATTGTTTTAGCAGAAATTCTGTTGGATACCTTTGCGGCGATGGGAGACGCGATAGCGCTGCCTATCACCAGGCCCAGTACTGCATCCCAGTGAACGTAGGAGAGTACGGTAACGAAGGTGAGGGAGCTGAGCATGGCAATAAAAAAGCGGGTAGCCTTTACCGTGCCCAGGGAAAACCGCGGATGCCTGCCGCCTGCAATGAGAGATGACAGTACTATAGAGCCCCAGCCGCCACCACCGATGGCATCGATCAGGCCTCCGCCGAAACCCAGTAAGCCTATCTTTCTGATTTTCCCCTTCCGCTGCTGATGGGCGCGGTTAGCCTTGATAGCGCGCATCAGGATAATGGTTCCGAGTATCAGGGTATATAACGATACTACCGGTTTGGTATACTGGGAGTAATGCTCCAGCGAGGAGAGGAGGTAAGCACCCAGTACAGCGCCGGTGATGCCCGGTATCAGCAGTATTTTGAAAAGTTTTTTGTTGACGTTCCCCATTTTAAAATGCATCCATCCGGCGATGGCGTTGCTGAGGATTTCCGAGATGTGCACCGCCGTGCTGGCCGATGCCGGCGGAATGCCCATAGACAGGGAGAAGGTGGTGGAAGTAATGCCGTAGCTCATGCCGATGGCGCCGTCTATCATCGCGAAAATAAATCCCGCTATCAGGAAGTAATAAAAGGTAGAAGGTACCGCTTCCACTTCATGGCGGAAGGTGGGAACCATATACCACAGTGCGGTGATGGTGAGAACGACAAGCAGCAGCCCCCCCAGCCAGTAGAAGCGGCGCTGGCGTTTACCCGCTGCCGTTATGGCTGCCGGAACCGGAATTTCTGCCGTTAGCGGTCTGGTATTGGCCTTATCGGTGACTGTTGGCGGGGGCATTGTAGATATTACTTTCTCCATTTTTAAATGTGCCTGGCTAATTTCTCCACAAAATACATAAACTCTATGAAATAAGTAGACTAAAAGAAGATTTAATTATTTCAGGTAAGGGATCCTGCAGCAGCACAGCAGGTATAAAGGAATGAATACAGGCCGGAATGTCGGCTGGCAGAAAGGATGATAGCATTGTATGAAAAAAATACACAACGCATAAAAATTGATTTACCTATATTTGGCCTTGCGAACCAATTACCACTTACATGCTTTTGCAAGTTTTCTGGACTATTTTTCTTGTATTATTAAACGGTTTTTTTGTTGCGGCAGAATTTGCCATCGTTAAAGTACGTTCATCTCAGATCAATAGTAAAAGTGGCTCCGAAAAGAGAGCCACCACTGCGGCCAAACACATTTTAGGCAATCTTGACGGCTACCTGGCAGCCACACAGCTGGGAATTACCCTGGCCTCGCTGGGGCTGGGCTGGGTCGGTGAATCCGTCGTAACCCACCTGGTACTGAATTTTATGAGCACCCTGGGGTTACAGGTGACAGCAGCCACTGCGCACGCTATCGCTATTCCTGTAGCATTTATGGTGATTACCATCCTCCACATCGTTTTCGGAGAACTGGCGCCCAAGTCAATGGCTATACGTAAACCACTGCCTACCACACTGGCGGTGGCACTGCCGCTGCGCTTCTTCTTTGTCATATTCCGCCCTTTCATCTGGATGCTCAACGGCCTGGCCAACAGCATCCTGCGCCTCCTGGGCCTGACGCCTGCCGGTGAGTCTGAAATCCACTCGGAAGAAGAACTGAAACTGATTATTTCCGAGAGCCAGGAAGGCGGCGCTATCGAAGAAACAGAACGGGAACTCATCCAGAACGTTTTTGAATTCGATGACAGCCGCGTAAAGGAAATACTCACCCACAGAAAAGATATTTCCGCCCTCGATATATCCCTGCCGTTCGACCAGCTGGCCGACCAGGTCATTAAAGACGGGTACTCCCGCTACCCCGTGTACAGTGGTTCCCTGGACGACCTGAAAGGGGTTATCTATACCAAAGACCTTGTGAAGGGGATGCACGAAAAAACACTGCACAACATCCAGGATATTCTCAAGCCGGTGTTCTATGTACCGGACAGCATGAAGATCAAGGACCTGCTCCGTACTTTCCAGGGACAACGCCTGCAGATGGCGGTAGTGACCAACGAATTCGGCGATACGGAAGGTATCGTTACCATGGAAGATATCCTGGAAGAACTGGTAGGCGATATCCAGGATGAACATGACCATGAGTCACCCATCGTGGAACAGAAGGATGAAAACACCTTCCTCGTGGATGCACACGAATACCTGGCAGATATCAACGAGTTATTACCGGCGCCGCTCCCTGAAAGTGAACATTATGAAACCCTCTCCGGTTTAATAAACTATGTTCACGGTAATATCCCCAGGGAAGGGGAAGTACTGGTGATAGATCACTATGAAGTATTGATTCTGAAGATGTTCCGCAGTTCAGTTGAAAAAGCACGTTTGAAGTTAATTCAGTAAATCACCCATATGGAAAAGAAAGTCCTGCATGTGATAGAAGGAAAGGAAAAACATATCACCGAAACAGAAGTGGTGCGGCAGTCACTGCCCACCATGCAGTTCAGATTTGCCAATCCGTTTATTGTCATACACCATATGCCTGCAAAATACTTTGCCCCCGGCTCTCCGGAAGAAAGGCTGCACCCGCATCCGCACCGCGGCTTTGCACCGGTGACCTTTATGCTGCAGGGGCAAGGCTACCATCGCGATAATGCCGGTAATGCCATGACAGTGACTGCCGGCGATGTGCAATGGATGTTTGCCGGAAAAGGAATATTACACAGTGAAGGCCCTTCGGCTGCATTCCTCGCGGAAGGAGGCAACTATGAACTGTTACAGCTCTGGTTCAATGTACCGGCGGCCCATAAAGCAGAGGACCCGTATTATCAGTATATCCGCGCAGATCAGATGCCGGCTGTGGCAGCATCAGCGGGAGTGGAGCTGAAACTGGCAGGAGGAGAATATGAGGGACAGAAAGGTCCGCTGTTTAATTTTACTCCTATCACCCCCATCTGGGGAAGTATCGCTGCAGGCAGACAGGTAAAACTCCAGGCTACGCCAGGTTACTGGACCCTCCTGTATGTGGTGGACGGTAGCCTTACCGTGAATGGTAATACCGTGACAGGCTATCACCTCGTGGTATTTGATAAAGATGATCCGCAACAGGATATCAATATAACCGCCAACGAAAATACCCGCCTGTTATATCTGAGTGCGGCACCTATCAATGAACCGGTAGCAGCTAAAGATAACTTCGTCATGAATACCCAGGAAGAAATTACCCAGGCTTTTGAAGACTATAAAAACGGGCTGTTCGGAACATTGGAAGCCTGATGAAAATAATTAAACCTCCGCTTTAATAGTTTTTGTCAATAAAAAGATTATCAATTAATTATGATTTATTGTTGATAAATAACTTTAAACCATAAATGTTATTTGATACCATTACTGACAACACATTAAAACGGAGGTTTTACACTTTGCATTACTCCTGTTACTTTATAGTGTCTTTCCTGTGAGTCGTATCTTTTTCATGCTTTTTCCACGGCTCCCTGTCCTTGTGTTTTCTGGCAGGCATAATAGTATCCCGCTTCTTTTTATCCGGAGGAAAAGTGTCCTGCAATATTTCCAACGTCGCCTGCTTTACAGGCGCTGCCTGTAACTTTTGTTCCGGATTACCCTGAAACAGGAAAAACACGGTAAGCACCATCAGCATCCCAATTGTTGACGGAAGGTTTTTCATAAAAATATATTTGTTTTCAACCTCTCTAAAACAGATTTCATGCTCAATATCACTTCCCGGCAAGCGCATGATATAACCTGTTGACTTTACTTTTATTAGCAAATGACCGGCTTAAACGGCCCTGCCGGCCAACACCGGGCCAGTGTGGATTTTGCCCGACATTCGGGGGAAGAAGGGTGACAATCACCGGGCTGTAATACACTACATACTGCCTTATTATCGGGGCATTGCTTTTGTGGCCATGTAGTTATTGCTCACCCAAAACTGAAGATGATGAAAAGTACAAGAAACGAAAACACGCATCAAAGTAAACAGCAATCTTTCAGCAACCTGCCCCGCCCTGAAATAAGGGATAACCTGGACAGCCGCAAGAATGAGGAACAGGATTCCAAAGGAAGTGATACCACGCATAATCACAAACAGCATAAATCTGCCAAACATAAAAGATAATATATGATGAAACCTTTGATGCTGCCAGGCCTGCTATTCATCATACTCTTAGCCGCCTGTAATAATGGAAGCGAACAAAAGAAAGGACAGCAGTCCCTTGCAGATGATACCACCCGCGCACCAACACCTGCACCGCATGAAGACCGCCCCGCTTTCAGGAGCGACACGATCTTCGGCGACTATAAAATTACCGTGCTGACCCGCGGTGATGCCACCATGCGCAATCTGCTGATCGGGGTAGCACCTAAAAACGACACCACCCGAACAGACACCATCATCGAAAGGGATATTAAAGGCATACTGAAAGGCTTCGCTGTAGCTGATATTAACAAAGACCACCAGCCTGAACTTTACTGCTTCACCACCTCCTCCGGTACCGGCAGTTTCGGTAAAGTGTATGCCTATGGCATACGAAGGGAAGGCCTTGTACGCATCAATACCGAAGTGCTGGATACGCTGCAGCAGGCAGGCTACAACGGCCGGGATTCCTTCTACATCAAAGGAAACGAATTTATCCGCACCTTCCCCGCTTACCGGGAAGACTCCCCGGAAGCCCTGACGGAGAACGCCATGAAGATAGTGAGGTATAGGCTGGAGAAAGCAGGCGTGGGGTTTAGATTGGTGGAAGCCAGATAACAGGAATTACGAATTACGAATTGCGAATTACGAATGAGAAGCGAAGATATAAGCGTAAACATTATTTGACTTACGCTTATATCTTCGCTTCTCATTCGCAATTCGTAATTCGTAATTCGTAATTCAAAGTTTCTTCAGTATTTCCGAGAACAACCGGAAATCCTTGTTCGCCAAAACCGTCCAGCCGTCCTCTGCGTAGGCTGCGAGTCGCGGAAATACCTGTTTGTTCATCGCTGCTGTATCCGGGATCCATTCGCCCCACATCTGGCAGCCGCTGCCCAGGATACGGGAGTGGTATTTCGGGTCAAGCCCTGCAGGGATTGGATCAAAGCTGTAGGCATTTTCCAGGGAGATGGATTTGTAGTCGTAATCCAGATAGGTGAGGGCATGATAGGAGTTGATCACATCATAACCTTTGGAGACTGCCTCTGTGATGAGCTTCAGGTCGCCTTTCCAGAATTGTACGATAGTGCCGGGAGCCAGTTTTTTGGTGCCGGCGTCTTTATCATCGGTGTATTCATGGAGCTTTGCGCCCATGATTTCGTTCCAGCCGGCCATACGGCGGTGTTTACCGGCGAGGTAGTTGGAGATATCATTGGTGAAGGCGATCTGCAAATCGGCCGGAGACTGCAGCTGGTGTTGCTGCATATAGGCTTTAACGCCGGCATCTGCTTTCCATTGGTCATACTTCACTTCGTCGCCCCCGATATGGATCACTTTGGACGGAAACAGGGCAATCACTTCCTGCAGCACATCCTGAAGGAAGCCAACTACTTTCGGATCCGTGACATTGAATACTTCGTAATGGACGCCGAATGTGCCCGGTACGGCAATCTGCTGATGTGTAGTGCCCAGCCAGGGATAGGCTGCAATGGCGGCGGAAGCATGTCCGGGCATTTCTATTTCAGGAATAATGGTGATATGCCTGGCTGCTGCATAGGCGATAATCTCTTTGATCTGTTCCTGTGTATAGAAGCCCTGATGTGGTTTCCCGTCGTAGGTTTTGCTGTTCCAGCCACCAATCTGGGTGGAGTCGCGGCGCCCGCCTATGCTTGTCAGCAGTGGATATTTTTTGATTTCAATGCGCCAGCCCTGGTCGTCGGTCAGGTGCCAGTGGAAGACGTTCATTTTCAGCGCAGCCATTTTGTCCAGCAGCTGCTTCACCGTTTCGCTGCCTTTGAAATAGCGGCCTTCGTCCAGCATAAAGGCTCTCCAGCCGAAGCGGGGCTTATCTTTAATATCGGTGCAGGCAATGGTACAGGCGTCGCCGTTTTTGCTCATGAGCTGCCGTAAAGACTGGATGCCGTAGAAGATACCGGTGGCCGTTGGGGCAGTGATTGTCACCGCTTCGGGGGTAACTTTCAGCTGATAGCCTTCGTTGCCGAGGTCGCTCAGCTTTTTGTCGGTAACAAGGCGGATACTGTTTTGGGTAGCATTGGTCTGAAGGGAGAGGCGGAGGCCGTAGTGGTCCTGTAGCAGCTGCTGCAGGTATTTTGCCTCTCCGGCCTGCTGGCCGGCAATGATGGCCGTTGTGCCGGAGAGGGTAAATGTGCCGGATACTGGTTGTACCTGTAAGGGCTGCGGAATGATCCGCTGCGCCTGCAACTGCGTGGCGGTTAATGACAGCAGGAGCAGGCTGCCGATGACGGTGGAATAAAGTCTTGACATCTTGTTTTTTTATTTGTTCACGTTCTAAAGCAGAAAATTTACAAATAAAATCCCATGATTAATAATGTCAGGCTATTTGTCCGAGACCGCCGGAGACGGCGATATCCGTAATTGCTTCGGAATAAAATACCGGCGGTACATGCCGCAGCGGCAGCAGGCAGTCGGCTGCTTCCTTGTCTGTGCTGCGGAACCAGCGTTGCCTTGCTTTTGTTTTATCAATAAAATAGAGCTTGCCCAGTTTATACCGGAAGCTCTCTTCTGTAAATACGGTGCTCATCTCTACGATCACTTCCAGCTGATTGTCATCGTCTGTTTTATGATAGGCGTATACGTATTTGCCATCGCTGCCCTCGCTGAGCTTCCATCCTTTCTGCTCCATATGTTTGTTGAGCAGGGCGCTTTCCAGGGAGATGTCCTCAAAGTCATGTACCAGCGTAGTATCTGCCTGTTGGGGAGATAAGGCCGCCACGGGCCTGTCCAGCTGCGGGAATACCTGCACGATGCCCTGTTCTGCAAAGCGTTGTTTCCATTGCAGCAGCTCCAGGTCATCCAGGTACAACGGGTGCAGCAGCCGGATGGTAGCGTTGTCCGGAATGCTGATGACCTCCTGGTGGAGGTTGAGCAGCTGCCGGTTGTCGCGGCACTGGAAGCAGGTGAGCAGGCGGTCGTTTTCATCATACAGCGCCCATAATAACCTGTTCGCATATACGAACATAACAGGGTGGTTCAGGAAGAATTGCTGCCATTGGGCAGGTATCCACTTACGCTGAACTACCAGGTAGTGTTCCAGGCGTTGGGTCTGTAATTTCACCTGTGCGGCTACTTCTTTGGAAAGTGCTTTAAAGGCTTCTTTCGTTTCTGCAGGCGTGGCTACAGGTATAGCTTTCAGCCGGCGGTTCTTGTCATTGATAAATGCCGGCCTGAAGTTATGATCGATATAGGCGCAGTAGGTGTCGCCTTTGACAAGGAAGGGTTTGAAAAGACCCTGGAAGCCAAAGTCAGGCACAATGCGGTCGCCCAGTTCATGAATGGTGATGCCCAGTTCATTTGCGGCATTCTGCAGACCAGCTAACGCTGCCGCACCTACGTTGGATTTGCGCACACGGTATTTGCGGGACATCAGTTCCACCGCCTGCAGGGCTTTGTTGCTGCCATGTATGGCTAAGGCGCC
Source organism: Chitinophaga solisilvae (assembly GCF_009928525.1). Taxonomy (GTDB): domain Bacteria; phylum Bacteroidota; class Bacteroidia; order Chitinophagales; family Chitinophagaceae; genus Chitinophaga; species Chitinophaga solisilvae. Next base: position 8,421 of record NZ_JAABOK010000001.1, read on the forward strand.
TACGCCGGCTTCGGCCATCTTCAGGCGCTTGTCGCTGATCCAGTGATTGATGGATGCTTCCAGCTGCGTTGCCAGCTGGTCATCGCCTACGAGTGCTGCCAGGGTAAGCAGGTACCTGAGTTTGGCATCACCGTTATTACTGCTGTATAAGGAAAAGAGATGTGCGGCAAACTGTCCGCTGGTCTGGCGGTCTATCAGCTGAAGCAGCGGACGGGCCTCTGCATCGGAGCGGATTTCCTTCACCCGCGACATGCGGTATAATAGAAAGCGCATCATGTCCTGTGTCAGCAGTGTGCCATCCTGAAGGAACAGGGGTGGTAAGGTGGCGTCGTCCAGCCATTTTTCCAGGGGTCTGGATAGTTTACCGCGCTTCTTCGCGAAGGCGATCAGCTGGCCGACAGTAGCGGCATTATCTGTTCCGGTGATAGTATCGCCCAGTGTTTCGAGCATGAGGTCGCGCGCATCGTCGTTGATTTCGCGGTGGAGCGCCTGTTGCAGCAGTTCCCGGGCGGCGGCTGAATTCAGCCTGCAAAGGATTTGTACGGCGGTGAGTCGTTGCTCTGCTTTTTTATGCTGCAGCAGTTCTCCCGCTTTTTCCAGCGCCTGCGGATGTTCGGCCAGTATAACGGCAACGAGCGTACGTACAGACTTCAGCTTATGCAACGTGAAATCCCACAGGCGGTCAAAATACAGGCTCCTGTCCAGCTGCATGAGCTGTGGCAGGATGATGCGGGCATCATAATCTTTTTCTACGGCGCTGAGCAGTAACGATACGGCGCGGTTACCCAGCTGTTCCCGGATGGTTTTAAAGGCCAGGGGATGCAGGTAGCGTTTATCTGTCAGGTGTTCTTCCAGATATGTTATCGCAGAAAATTTATCCTGTACAAGTATTTCTTTAACAGCAACAACTTCCGGCAGCAGCTGTTCATCATTGATTTCAGCGGCGCCGGCGGGTTGCCGGAAAAGTTGTCCGGCCAGGGTTGTATTGTATTGCTCCAGGTAGGCGTAAGCAGCTTCTGTCAGCAGGGTATTATATTTCTCCGGTTGATGTGCAGCCAGAGAATAATAACCCATCAGCCGGGCGGCATAGTCCGGTACCTGTGCGAGGTGTTGTGTGGATTGTGCTATCAGTGTTTCATATTTCGCAATATTATTCTGCAGCAGCACACGGGTAAGTTCGTAATGTATCTGCCCTTTGAATGGTTGCTGCAGCACACTTTCCAGGTATGCTGTTTCCCGCTCCGGATGGGCTTTTGAGAGCAGGCGGTAGAAGAGGGAATTCCAGCCTTTCTGTTTCCAGGTGTTCACCCAGGCATCCACCACATGCCATTCGGCGCTTTTAATCAGGTCCTGCAGAAATTTGCGCAGGGGAGTGAATTTAAGTGGTGTAAGATCATAGTTGTTGCCATCGCCGGAGTAGCTGATCAGGTAAGAGCCTATCTCTTCCGGTGTGCAGCCGCGTTGCTGCAGGTAGCTGGTAAAATAGCTGAACCGGAGTACAATAGAGGAGGAGGTGCCTGGTGCGTCCAGCAATGGTACGATGTGTTGCAGGAAACGTTCCCTGCATTCCTGCCAGGTAAGCGGATCGGCCAGCAGCTGCAGAATAAGGCGATCGTTATCATCCCACTGATCCGGAAGGCGGAGCAGCTGAATAAAAACGCCCATCTGCCTGGCGCTTTCTGCATCCTGTATAACGGGTGCGGTAATAATTTGTCCGGTAAGGAAATCTACCCCGGCCTGAAGCTGCGCATTGATGTCATTGTGTTCATTGAGTTGTTTCCGTTGTTCAATAAAAGGTAGTATAGTTTCCTTAGTGTATGGCATAAGGTTTAAATAGGTTCTTTATTTTTTCAGGACAATATCTTCTTTGGCTGCCCATTGTGCAATGTCCTGTTTGCTCAGTGCTGTTGCCATGAGGTCCGGGAATTTGTCGGGTGTACAGGCAAATACCGGAATTCCCAGCTGTGCGAGGAACTGTGCATTGTCGTGGTCATAGGAAGGCGCTCCTTCATCGTTCAGCGCCAGCAGTACCACCACCTGCACACCGCTGGCGGCCAGTTCAGTAAAGCGTTTGCGCATGCCCGGCTCATCGCCGCCTTCATACAGATCGGTGATGAGAACCAGCACTGTGTCTGCCGGCCTGGTAACTATCTGTCCGCAGTAGGTGAGCGCAGCGTTAATATCGGTGCCGCCACCCAGCTGTACGCCGAACAGTAATTCTACCGGGTCCTGCAGTTCTTCGGTAAGGTCGGCCACAGCGGTATCAAATACAACCATCCGGGTTTGTACGGCCGGGATGGAAGCCATTACAGCGCCAAAGATACCGGAATAAACCACAGATGTTCCCATAGAGCCGCTCTGATCTATACAAAGTATCACATCTTTGAGGGAGGACCTTTTACGGCCGTATCCCATCAATGTCTGCGGAATAATTGTTTTGTAATCCTCCTGGTAGTGCTGCAGGTTTTTTCTGATGGTCAGGTCCCAGTTGATTTCATTATGTCTGGGTCTGCGGTTGCGGATACTTCTGTTCAGACTGCCGCTGATGGCCTGGTGCATGGGCTGCGACAGTTTTTTCATCAGCTCGTCCACCACTTTACGGACTACCTGCCTGGCGGTATCTTTTGTTTTATCGGGAATGACGCGGCTGAGCGTCATGAGCGACGCTACCAGCTGTACATCCGGTTCTACGTTTTCCAGCATTTCCTTCTCGAAAAGCATTTCGGTAAGGTTCAGGCGCTTGAGCGCATCCTTCTGCATGACCTGTACTACAGAGGCCGGGAAATAGGTGCGTATGTCTCCGAGCCAGCGGCTTACATTGGGAGAAGAGGCTCCCAGACCGCCTTTGCGCGTGCTGTCGTACAGCGCTTCCAGTGTTTTATCTACCTGCAGATCTTCTTTATTGAGGGAAAAGGCGGTGCCGTCATTCGTTTCTCCTCCTAATATCAACCGCCATCTGCGTATATTCTCTTCCATTATTTCATTTTTTGATGTGATGAAGTATCAAAAAATCCCAGGATATTCATGACTACCGGAATTCCTTTCTCCGCACGGTTTTCGTCAATATCTGACGATACTGTGCCGGTAACGGACGGCTGACTGCCGCCGCCGGATTTCACTTTTTCACCCAGTTTTTTTCTTTCCGGGGCGGTAAAGTTAGAAAACGTGCGGCGTAATAACGGTAATACCTGTATGAAAATATCATTTTCCAGCTGAGAAACCCAATTTTGTACCATGCTCCACAGGGATTCATCCAGTAGCAGCAGGGAACCGCTGCCTTTCAGAAATCCTTCCAGCCAGGCGGCGGAACGGCCCGGAGGGTTGGCGGTAGACATGGCCACGCTGAAGGCATTGGCGGGTTTATCATGTTCCATTACCTTGAAATCCAGTAACAGGCGCGTAGCATAACCAGCTATTACAGCAGCGGTTTGCGGATTGGCAGCTATCTGTCCGAGTGTATGCTGCCAGTCGCCTGTCAGCGCCCCATCCTGTAACAGGCTGATGGCGTCGTTCATGGCCATGAATTTATCCAGCAGCTCCAGGGCAGCATCTTCTGCGACCGATGTACAGGCTGCAGGTAAACTGATACATACCCGGCTGATCATACTTTCCACGATGCCCATGACCAGGGCGGCATCCGTTTTACGGACGTTGCCATAACGGGTGATGTTCACCAGGGAGGGAATAACTTCCAGTAACTGCAATACGTCGCCGGAGGCTGCCGCCAGGTTATTGATACGTTGTATGAGTATATCCACCACATCAGGTAATTCCGCCGGGATAGCGGATTCCAGCATGTTGCATACTTCTGTGAGGGTACCGGTTTGCTGCGCGCTGTCTGTAATATACTGTGTTACTGCTGTTACTACTGTATTACCCCAGGTACCTTTTTCTATCACGTCTACCGAAAAGGAGGGATTCCATTGTACGCGCCAGTGCTCCTTGAAGGTGCCTTTGCCGGATACATCGTAACGTACGCCCCAGTGGATTCCCAGGAGATCCAGCCGGTGCAGGAAAATACTTCTTTCCAGGTCGGTGTCTTTCCGGAGATCCAGCATGTAATCCTTGAAGTCGGCGGTCTGCGGCATGCGCAGTTTTTTCTGTAGTTTCTCTATATCTGCCTGCAGTGGTGGTCTGGGAATATCAGCCGGTACGCTGCCGATGCGGTTGCTGATAATCAGCTGTTCTTTTATCAGCTGCATCAGCATAGGTTCCCCGTTACATAAAATGCTGAGGGTAGCTTCGTTCAGTTCTTCCAGGCCGGGGCGGGAAAACTGCCGCAGGGAGGCCAGGGCGTTGGCAAGTCTGACTGCCTCCATAACGTGGGCGGCGGAAGTATCCTGCTGCTGTTCCCTGAAAAGCTTTGCTACCAGCGACATCCAGCGGACGCCATCATCATCCGGGTGATGCCAGATATGGTCATACCATCCGGGAGAAGGTACGCCTGCGCCGTAACCGCTGGCATAACTCAAACGGCTGTACGTCCATGGAATCCAGGTGCAGTCTGTTTTTACTTTGGGCAATCCCTTTAACAGGTCGTTATCTTCTTTCTGCTTAGGCATCTGTTGCAGAGAGGGAGCGTGCCACGCGCCACATATCACGGCGATGCGCTGGAACATTTCTTTTTCCGCCTGCCGTATCAGTTTACGCATCCAGGCTTCGCGCAGCTGTTCCATGCGGTTGTCTTTAACGGGCAGTTCTTCGCGCAGCGCCTGCATGGCGTCGCTGACAGCTTCAAACACCTGTTCCGGCTGCCGGCGGTATTCGAACATATGTTCCCACCAGCGTTCCCCGTCATCATAACCGGCCGCGGCCGCCAGGTGGGCAATAGGATCGCTGTATACAGGACCTTCTTCCATAGCGGGCAGGGAAGCTGCAGGTATAGTAGTGGTACTGTCTTTGGCAGCTTCCCGGGTATGCCGGTTGAATGTTTCCGTTGTTATTTCCGGTTCTGCTGCTGCTACACCGGCCTGCTGCTCCTGCTCAATACCGAATACATGGGTAAGGGGCAGGTCCATAAAACGCACGTGGATATTATGTTTGCGGGCATAGCTTATCGCCTGCCATTCCGGGGAATAGTCAGCAAACGGATAGAAGCAGGAGTGCTGCGGGTTATCCGGCTGATAAACGAGTATGGCTACCGGCGGCTGTAATCCTTCCTGACCGGCCCATTGCAGTATGGCGTCTGCCTCGGGCGGACCTTCCACCAGCACAATGTCCGGCTGCAGTTCCTCCAGAAAGGCTTTCACATTTCTGGCAGAGCCGGGACCATGGTGCCTGATCCCTAATATATGTACAGACATGTTAACTGCTTGAATTCAGGTAATGAAATACTATTCCAGGTCGCGGCAGGCGCGGTATACATCTTTCCAGTCCTCCCTGGTTTTCACGACGGTCTCCAGGTATTCCTGCCAGATGATTTTATCCTGTACCGGATCCTTTACCACGGCGCCTATGATACCTGCTGCCAGATCGGCCGCTGTCAGCGTACCATCGCCGAAGTAAGCAGCCAGCGTCAATCCGCTGTTGACAACGGAAATGGCTTCTGCCGTACTCAGGGTAGTTCCTGGAGATTTGATTTTTGTTTTGCCATCCAGCGTAATGCCGTTGCGCAGTTCCCGGAAGATGGTGACAATTCTGCGGATCTCTTCCAGGGCGGGCTTCTCCGCCGGCAGCTCCATCACTTTCTCAAAACTAGCTACCCTTCTTCTGACTATATCTATTTCCTCTTCCATAGATGCAGGTACAGGAAGGATAACGGTATTGAACCTACGCTTTAATGCGCTGGATAATTCATTGACGCCCTTATCGCGGTTGTTGGCAGTAGCGATAACGTTGAAGCCTTTTGCTGCCTGTACTTCCGTATTGAGTTCCGGAACGGGCAGTGTTTTTTCAGACAGGATGGTAATCAGGGTATCCTGTACATCTGCGCCGATGCGTGTCAGTTCTTCAATGCGGGCAATCTTACCTTCCTGCATCGCGCGCATCACGGGTGTTTCTACCAGCGCCTGCCTGGAAGGGCCTTCTGCCAGCAGCCGGGCATAGTTCCAGCTGTAGCGGATACTTTCCTCGCTGGTGCCGGCAGTTCCCTGGATGATCCTGGTGGAATCACCACTGATGGCTGCCGCCAGGTGTTCGCTCACCCAGCTTTTAGCTGTTCCCGGCAGACCATACAGCAGCAGGGCGCGGTCAGTTGCCAGCGTGGCTACCGCAATTTCCATCAGGCGCTTGCTGCCGATATATTTGGGGGTAATCTCAAAACCGTTTTTCAGCTTGCCGCCTGTCAGGTAGGTTACCACTGATTGCGGTGACAGCAGCCAGTTGTGCGGTTTGCGGCCGTCGTCCTGTTTCTTCAGTTCTTCCAGCTCCTGGGCAAATTGCGTTTCAGCGTGTTGACGTAAAATGTCTGACATAATTTATCTGATTAACTTTTTGGGAATGCTTTTGTAATCAATATTCTGGTTTGTAACAATCCGGTAAGGTGCATCATAATGCTCTTCCAGTATGTTTTATAATTTTCATGCTGCGATTCAATGCCTTCCAGCTGATCCACCATGGATACCGGCAGTACCCCGACGGTGTTGCTCATATAGGACTGGTTATAGATGTACGGATTGCCTGCGCAGTACTGCAGTATTTTCAGCGCCAGTTCCGGACTCCAGGTTGCCGGCTGCTGCAGGGCATATTCCAGTATCTCCGTCGGGTATTTGTCAAAGTACTGCAGACTGTATGCCTCCTGCTGCTCCTCCGGCAGTAGTGGTAGCAGGTCCATATAGAAGGTATCACTGTAACGCATAAACGTAGCTGCGCGTTTATGGTCACTGAACCAGGTGATGGCATTCACCAGCGCTACTATAAAGGGTTGTAGCGCCTGCTGCTGATGGAAGCGCTGCACCACTTCCTCAAAGGAACAATTGAAGTGCTTTTCCCATACACGTGGGTGAACAAACCCGATCAGCTGTCCGATAATGTAATCGGTATCCGGAACATTTTTATTGCTGCTCAGTTTTTCAATACCGCTTCTGAACACCTGCTCGTTGATGTTTTCAGGGAGGGTGCAGATGATATCCCCGTTATCATTTATTTGCACAGCATCACGCAGCACTTCCAGATACAGCTCATGCAGGGACGCTTCCGGAATTTTTTTGAGCAGCAGCAGGGCTTCTTCCCGTACCTGTTTGCTTTTTTCCAGCATCAGGGATTCCAGCCATGGCGCATCATCCGGACCGATATGATGTTGTAACGCGCCAAGGAGTTCTGTTTTGGCAGCCGCATTTTCTTTGGTCCATGTCTGCCGCAACCAGGAGAGTGCGGTGGCTGGCTCTTTATCCCGCAGGGTTTTGAGTGCTATCAGCCGCTGGGCAGTAGTACCGTTCTGCCATTGATCTTCCAGGGAGGTGGTGACAACGGAAAAATTCCACTCATTATTGAACTGCGCCAGCCATTCCCCGCGTTTACCGCAACAGGCGGCAGCCCTTACGCGCAGCGCTTTATGGCGGTAAGCCGTTTCCAGCACCAGGGGCAGGTAATCGGGCGGTACCAGCTGCTGTGCCGCAGCGCAGTATTCCAGCCACAATCCCGGCAATATATGGTTGTCGGTGTCCAGCGCCTGCTGTAATGCTTTGATGGCAGCAGAGCTGCAGTAAGGTTTATCCTCCGGATCACAAACGGGCACCGGTGCGGTACCGGTGGAAGAGAGTGCCTGTACGCCGCTCTGGCGGTAGTTATAGGTGACAGCCGCGATGTGGAGCAACTGGTCTTCCCGGTCCAGCGCAGGAGTGGCCAGTATCTGCATGGCAGCATCCAGCAGCGGGCCTTGCGGCAGGCCGTGGGTATCTGCCGGTTTTTTGGCCGTGCCCAGCATGGCGGTATTGATAATATTATTCCAGTACTGCATTATAAAAGTTTGTATTCCTGGTGATGCCAGATGCCCAGCGGTTCGTATTCCTTTTCTTTTCCGGTAACGGCCATATGTAATGGTTCGCCCCCGCTGAAGGCAAGCAGTTGCCAGATGCCCCGGAATCCTTTGCGGACGGGCATCATCTGTTGATGTGCATCCTGCAGCCACCATTGGTTGTTATGCCAGACCGGTGTGAGGGAAGCAATCGTATATACGTGATCGTTATACAGGGGAAGTCTGGCGCTGATGGTTGTTTGCGCCGTCAGTACTTCCTGCCAGCCGGTATATCCATGGAAGGAATGATCCGGTGGCGCCGGCCGCTGTTCCTTGATGAGTGCACGCAGCGGGGCAGCAGAGGGATAGTAAACCAGTTCCGCGCGGATGGTGCTTCCGGGTGCGGGCATGACCTGCGTAGCGGGCTGGTTACGCACAAAATATTGTAATACCAGCGCGGTACGCCGGGTTTCAAGTCCGTATAGCCAGTACCGTTCGGTCACGAGCCGGTCTTCTTCCGTCGTCTGTTTACCCAGTACCTGCCAGGTATCTGTAATACCGGCCTGTGTTTTCAGTTCTTCCTGTGACTGTGTGAATCCGATGATGCTGCGAATATCCTGCTGCAGTGCGGGTTCCAGTTGTTCCATATGATTGAATCCGTAGATGGACAGGTAAATCCGCAATAGCTGGTCCATGAAAGCGTGCTGCCAGCCTTCGCGGTAGTAGTTTATTTCAGCCATTTCCCGCAGCATGGCGGCTATTCCCGGCGCCTGTGCGTCAATCATGCGTTTGGCCATATGTTCAAACGGAGAGGTGCCTTTCTCCGGAATTGTCAGTATACCTCCGCGGATCAGGTCTTTGGTCCAGCGGAGAACCTCTTCCAGTCCATCGCCGACTTTGCGCTGGCGGGCCTGTTGTCTTCTGGCCTGTGCGGCTTCATCGGCAGGTTTGGCGGGGGCTGCGGCCTCCTGTATTTTCTTTTCCTCCTTCTCCGCACGTTTGGCCAGCCATTCACTTACCCAGGCCGGTGGCTCCTGTACTGGGAACGATGCTTTTTCCCTGGCGTATAAGAGCAACAGTCCTATCCCGTGTTTGCAGGGAAACTTGCGGCTGGGACAGCTGCACTTAAAAGCCAGACTGCCGGTATCCACCTGGGTCTGATAGGGTTTGCTGCCGCTGCCCTGGCACTCGCCCCACAGGGCCGTTTCACTGACGCCCATTGTCACCCATTTGGCCGGCCGGGCCAGATCCTTGCCTGATTTGCGCGACGACTCATCAGGCGCCATGATCAGCACTTGTTCTTCTGTTAGGTTCAGCATATTATACTTGACTTGTCAGATGCAGGAATAATTGGTACTTGATCACAAAACTGCATACGCACATGATTGTTGATTGAAAGTACAAATTAAATAATTTCATAAAATAAAAGCCAAATATCAAACACTACTACGCAGTGTATTTGATATCTGGCTTAAATAAATAAAATATTTCTGAAAATATGATCGTCAGAGGAAGCCCAGTTCAAGTTTGGCTTCTTCGCTCATCATCTCTTTAGTCCAGGGTGGATCAAAGGTCAGGTGTACGTGTACGTCTGTAACGCCTTCCACATTTCTCACTTTTTCTTCCACTTCGCGGATGATATCGCCGGCAACGGGGCAGCCGGGAGCGGTGAGGGTCATGTCTATGTTAACGTTGAAGTTCTCTTTTATCTTAACAGCGTATACCAGTCCCAGTTCCATGATGTTCACGGGAATTTCCGGATCAAACACGGTGCGGAGCTGTGTTTCTATCTGTTCTCTGATGGTTTCTTCGGTCATGACTGATTGGTTTTGGCCTGATAAGCTACTGCATACAATTTCATTTGTTTGAGCATGCTGAGCAATCCGTTGGAGCGGGTGGGAGACAGGTGGCTGCTGAGTCCGATGGAGTCTATAAAATATACGTCAGCGGAGGCAATTTCCTGCGGTGTATGACCGGAAAGTACATGTATCATGAGACTGACGAGTCCTTTGGTAATCACCGCATCGCTGTCGCCCGTGAAAAAAAGTTTACCGTCTTTCAGCTCCGTGTGCAGCCACACGCGTGACTGGCATCCTTTAATCAGGTTCTCCGGTGTTTTGTATACATCTGCGATGAGCGGCAAATCCTTACCCAGCTGGATGATATATTCATATTTATCTTCCCAGTTGCTCATCAGCTCAAAATCTGATTTTATCTCTTCCTGTATTTCGTTGATCGTCATAATCGGTATTCGCCTGTTTACAGCAACATGGAAGCGGCTCTCCTGATACCTGCCACCAGTTTGTCTATTTCTTCCGTTGTGTTATAGAAGGAGAGGGAAGCGCGCACGGTGCCGGGGATCTGGAATAAATCCATCAGCGGCTCGGTGCAGTGGTGTCCTGTTCTTACCGCAATCCCTTGCTGGTCGAGCAGTTCGCCCATATCGAACGGGTGAATGTTGTGTACCAGGAAGGAGATGGCGCCGCTTCTGTGCGCTGCGTCGCCGATAAAGCGGATACCGTCTATACCGCGCAGCTGCTCCAGTGCATAGGCGAGCAGCTGCTCTTCCCATTGCTGGATTTTTTCAATGCCTGTCTGCTGCAGGTATTGAATAGCAGCGCCCAGCCCGATAGCGCCGGCGATATGCGGGGTGCCGGCTTCAAATTTATAGGGCAGTTCGTTATAGATGGTTTTGGCAAAAGTTACGGTCTTTATCATATCGCCGCCGCCCTGGTAGGGAGGCAGTTTATTGAGCCATTCGGTAGTGCCGTACAGTACGCCGGTACCGGTAGGACCGTATATTTTATGCCCGGAGAAGGCGAGGAAATCAGGTTTCAGCGCCTGCACGTCAATGCTGATATGCTGCACCGCCTGTGCGGCGTCGAGCAGTACCGGAATATTCCGTGCATGCGCCAGTGTGATGATGTCCTGTACCGGGTTGATGGTGCCCATTGTATTGGAAACATAGGTAACCGCCACTATTTTCACGGTATCATCCAGCATGGCTTCGAAGGTGTCCATACGCAGTTCCCCTTTTTCGTTGATGGGAATCACTTTCAGGGTAGCGCCGGATTCTTCGCAGGCAATCTGCCAGGGAACGATATTGGAATGATGTTCCATGGCGGAGATGATAACGCTGTCGCCGGCTTTGAGAAAGCGGCGGCTGAAGGTATTGGCTACCAGGTTGATGGCGTCAGTAGTGCCTTTAGTGAAGATCACTTCATGAGAATGCGCTGCATTGATATAACCGGCCACGATGTGGCGGGCTTTTTCGTATGCATCGGTAGCCACCTGGCTGAGGCGGTGTACGCCGCGGTGCACATTGCTGTTGTATTCTTCGTAATAGCGGGATTCCGTATCTATTACAACCTGTGGCTTCTGCGTGGTAGCCCCGTTGTCGAGGTATACCAGCGGTTTGCCGTGTACCTGTTGCTGAAGGATCGGAAAATCTTTCCTGATCCTGGCCACATCCAGGTCCGCGGTGACTATGTTAGCAATATGTTCCATCGTTGGGTTTTTTAGTTGTTCATGATAGCCGCGATCTGTTCCTGCAGGTAATGTTGCAGGGCCGGGATCTTCACTTCGTTGGTGATATCATGGGAGAATGCATTTACCATCAGCGCTTTGGCGGCGTCTTCGCCGATACCGCGGGAGCGCAGGTAGAACATGGATTCTTCGCTGAACTGGCCGGCGGTAAAGCCATGGCTGCATTTCACGTCGTCTGCATAAATTTCCAGCTGTGGCTGGGAATTGATATCAGCTTTATTACCGAGCAGCAGGTTATTGTTCTGCTGGAAGGCGTTTGTTTTCTGTGCTTCCTGGTGAACGAGGATTCTGCCGGTGAATACGCCGTTGGCGGAATCGAGCAGTACGCCTTTATATAGTTCATTGCTGTTGCAGTTCGGCATGATGTGATCCATATAGGTATGATTATCTACATGCTGACTTTTATCGGCAATGTACAGGCCGTTCAGGTTGGTTTCCGTATAGCTGCCGTTAAGCGCAACGCTCAGGTTGTTGCGGGTAAACGGTGTGCCGGGAAGGGTGAAGTTGAAGTGATGGTAACGGCTGTTGGCATGTTGCTGTGCAGCGGTAGTATGTACTTCGCGGAAGTTTTCATTTCCCTGCTGTATGTTGTAATGCCACAGTTCTGCATTTTCTTCGATCACTGTTTCCAGTACGCTGTTGGCAAAAGCTACGGTATTGGTATCCGGATGGATGGTGCTTTCGATGACGGTAGCGGCGGCATTTCTGTTCAGCACCCACAGGTGGCGGGGTTGAATGAATGCGTGGGTACCGGACGTATATACGTTAACGATATGTACGGGTTTATCGATTACCGCGTTGGCAGCCAGCTCTATGTACAGGCCGTCAGCAAAGAGGGCGGTGTTCAGGGCAGCGAGCGATTCGCCGCTGAGGTGCGGCTGCTTGTTGAACCAGTTAACAAAACCGGGCGCCTGCGTATGCGCGCTGAGTGCGCCGATGGTGATGCCTTTACCGGCAGGCAGTTCGGAAATATCCGCCTGCAGGTGTCCGTTTACCAGTACGATGCGGTAGCAGTCCAGCTGCGGGATGGCTGCCTTTTCTGTTACAGAGGCCGGCACGGTGGCAGCAGCCGTCAGTAATTCGTATGGATATTCCTTCAGGAAACGCTGAATATTGGTATAGCGCCAGGCTTCCGTTTTAAGGGTAGGAAGTCCGAGGGCCGAAAAGCGGTCCAGTGCCTCCCGGCGGATGCACTGCAATTCGTCCTGCGCAGGGCTTACCTGTGCCGACAATGCATTTACATCTTCTGTTATCGCCTGGTAAAAAGGCATTGTAATATCACTAGTCATAATGTTGCTAATAATTTGAATCTCGAACGGTGAATGCCGTTGTGTACCAGCGGTCATCCATAACTATCTGTCTTAAACCGACTCTTTCAGGTGTAATTCTTCCTTCAGCCAGTCGTATCCTCTTTCTTCCAGTTCCAGCGCCAGTTCTTTGGTGCCGGTTTTGATGATGCGGCCGTTGTACAGTACGTGAACGAAGTCAGGTACGATGTATTCGAGCAGGCGCTGATAGTGGGTAATTACCACGAAAGATTTTTCCGCGTCACGGAGTTTGTTGACACCGTTGGAAACGATACGGAGTGCATCGATATCCAGACCGGAATCTGTTTCATCCAGGATAGCCAGCTGCGGATCGAGCATAGCCAGCTGAAATATTTCGTTGCGTTTCTTCTCACCACCGCTGAAACCTTCGTTGAGGGAACGGTTCATCAGGTTGGCGTTGAAGTCTACCAGCTGTTGTTTTTCCTTGGTCAGTTTCAGGAACTCTCTTCCTTCCAGCGCCGGCAGACCTTTATAGGTTCTGATTTCGTTCAGGGCTGTTTTCAGGAAGTTGAGGTTGGATACACCGGGAATTTCAACCGGATATTGAAAAGCCAGGAATACCCCTTCGCGGGCGCGGTCTTCCGGAGACATGTCCAGGAGATTTTTACCGTTGAACCATACTTCCCCTTCGGTTACTGTATAGTTTTCGCGTCCGGCGAGTACAGAAGCCAGAGAGCTTTTTCCGGAGCCGTTAGGTCCCATGATGGCATGCATTTCGCCTTTGCCTATTTCGAGGTTGATGCCCTTCAGAATTTGTTTCCCTTCTACTTCTGCGTGCAGATTTTTAATCGTCAGCATGATTGTTTTATTTCGTTCTGTATGTTATTAATTGGATAAGCGAATTATCCAACGCTTCCTTCAAGTGTAATAGATAAAAGTTTCTGTGCTTCCACGGCGAACTCCATCGGGAGTTGGTTCAGCACTTCCTTCACGTAGCCGTTTACGATGAGCGCCACTGCTTTTTCGGTATCGATACCGCGGGCGTTCAGGTAGAAGATCTGGTCTTCTCCGATTTTGGAGGTAGTAGCTTCGTGTTCGATCATCGCGGTTTTATTGCGTGATTCGATGTACGGGAAGGTATGAGAACCGCATTGGTTGCCTATCAGCAGGGAATCGCACTGGGTAAAGTTACGGGCATTGTCTGCGCGTGGCCCTACCGCTACCAGGCCGCGATAGCTGTTATCGCCGCGGCCGGCGGAGATACCTTTGGAAATGATACGGCTTTTGGTACCTTTTCCGATATGGTGGATTTTAGTGCCGGTGTCTGCAATCTGTTTGTTGCGTACAACAGCCACGGAGTAGAATTCGCCTTCTGAGTAATCGCCCTGGAGGATAACGCTGGGGTATTTCCAGGTGATGGCGGAACCGGTTTCCACCTGTGTCCAGGATATCTTGCTGGCGTTGCCTTTGCAGATACCTCTTTTGGTTACGAAGTTGTATATACCGCCTTTACCGTCTTTATCACCGGGATACCAGTTCTGTACGGTAGAGTATTTGATTTCGGCATGATCCATGGCTACCAGTTCTACCACAGCGGCGTGGAGCTGGTTTTCATCGCGCATGGGAGCGGTGCAGCCTTCCAGGTAGCTTACGTAGCTGCCTTCGTCTGCCACGATGAGGGTACGTTCAAACTGGCCGGTGTTCTGGGCATTGATACGGAAGTAGGTGCTCAGTTCCATCGGGCAGCGTACGCCTTTGGGAATGTAGGTGAAAGAACCATCGGAAAAAACCGCTGAGTTCAGTGCCGCGAAGATATTGTCTGAATGCGGAACAACAGTGCCAAGGTATTTTCTTACCAGATCCGGATATTCCTGTACGGCTTCCCCGAAAGAGCAGAAGATAACGCCCATTTCCTTCAGTTTACCTTTAAAGGTGGTAGCTACGGAAACGCTGTCAAATACAGCATCTACTGCTACGCCTGCCAGTGCTTTCTGTTCATTCAGGGGAATGCCCAGTTTTTCAAAGGTAGCCAGCAGTTCCGGATCTACTTCATCCAGGCTGTTCAGTTGTTTCTTTTTGCGCGGAGCGGCGTAATAGGAGAGGGCCTGCAGGTCCAGTTCCGGCATTTCAAAATGCTGCCATTTCGGGAACTGCATTTTCTTGAATGCCGCAAATCCTTTCAGACGCCATTCCAGCAGCCATTCAGGCTCATTCTTCTTAGCAGAAATAAAACGGATGATATCTTCATTTAACCCCGGAGGAGCTATATCCATTTCAATATCAGTGGTAAAGCCAAACTCATACTCCTTATTGGCTATATCATCTATTATTTCGTTACTGTTCATCATACGGTATTAATATTTATACAGCAAAGCTTTCGCCGCAGCTGCATGTTCTTGTAGCATTCGGATTGTTGAAGAAAAGGCCTTTGCCATTCAGGCCGTCGGAGTAGTCCAGTTCCGTACCATACAGGTATAACAGGCTTTTCATCTGTACCACTACCTTTACGCCTTTGTCTTCGAAAATCTGGTCGCCTTCTTCTTCTGTTGATTCAAATTTCAGTACATATTCAAGTCCTGAACAGCCGCCGCCCTTTACGCCAACTCTGACGAAGGTTCCGGGAGCATGATGTTCTTTTTCCATCAGCTCTTTAATATATACTCCTGCTTTTTCTGAAACGGTGATCATAATTCAGCACATTTTTAATAATGATGCAGACGGGTAGTCTGACAAAAAATTGCATTCCGGTGATTAAACTGCAGTAGCCGCCACCACATGGGATTTGGCAGCACACAGCAATTGTACCATCATATCCAGCTTGTTTTTATAAAACGCACTAAACCCGCTGTTGTGCGGGTCATAAAGGTTGTCTTTCAGTATCGGCAGGGAATAAGGTAACACCCAGGCTCTCAGTGCTTTGGCCACAGCGTCCATGGCATTGATGCCCTGCATGGCCTGTGTGCCGTCTGCCCAGGAGAGCAAAGCTACAACCTTTCCGGTTAAATACGGCCGTTGGTGTTTGCTGGTAAGCTCCAGCCAGTCCAGGCAGTTCTTCATCGCACCCGTCATGCCGCCATGATACAGCGGCGTCATCCAGATCTGCAGATCTGCCTTACAGAAAGCATTACACATCGCGGTAACCGCTTCCGGTTTCTTCGCTGCTTCTTCTATGGAAAAGAACGGAATATTGGCTTCGCCAAGGTTGAGGATCTCAGGTGAAAAATGCTGCTCTTTCAACGCTTCCCCCAGATATGATGCCAGCCTGTTGGAGGTAGCATACGGACGATCATCTATCGAACCATTAAATATCAGTACGTTCATTAATACTTAGGATTTAGAGATTTAAAAGGTTGTGAGATTTAAACGCGATGATTTAGCCCTTACAATCACCTAAAAATCCCAGAATCTTTTTTAAGCTGCTACAAAATTACGACATTTGAGAATAAAACAAGTAATAACTTGGAAAATTAAACTGATTCAGGGTAAGATTCTTTGTAAATAATCACTGGAATAGCATAAATATCTAAAAATCATTTTGTTAAGATATTATTCCAGATTTGTATATCGACGGGCCGGATGGCAGCGCCTGCTTTTTTAATGACCAGATATGGCGCCATAACGGGTATCAGTCCGCAAAGATAGTTATAAGCACCACAATATACAAGGCCCCTCCGCCAGGCACCAAAACTGCACAGGCTGCTATGCAGCCATGTTCAGCCATAACCCCAATGTTCAGTTTGTTCATTCCCGGATGCCTGTTCCTGCTATTTTAATATTTGCGTTATTTGCGGATGTCCCCGTTATTAACTCCCGGCCATTAATCAGCTTATATGAACAGACCACCGGTATTCCGTTTTACAGCCAGCATCATGACGCTTATATGCTGCCTGCTTTTTTGCAGTATACCCTATATACAGGCATCACCGCCGCAACCCGGACGCGGCTGGCGCGGCATCCCCTGGGGCGCCTCAGAAGCGGACGTAATCCGGATACTGGGAAATGAAGTGGTGAAAAATCCGGAGTTCGGACCTGAATTCAATAAAAGCAATAACTACATTCCCCTCAAAATCCCCCAATACACCCTTTCCGGAGAACCTTTTATCGTATACTTTGTATTTGACAGGCGTACCAGCGGGCTCGCGGCTATCCGTATGCAGAAATATAACCCGGCTGACATCATCCGGCTGTTTGATAGCCTGGAACGCCTCCTGACCGGCAAATACGGGCAGCCGGAACGGATACCCGGGACCGGCCCCAGGAAAGCGGTATGGAACCTGCAGGAGATGCTGATCACCCTGGTGGCAACGGATCATAGCAGCATCGGTTTATCCAAAGACATCTGTATCTGGTATAACCCTCCCCGGACCATCCGGTCAGACACCGATAAATTATAAAAATCAATATTCTTTAACAGGAAGTTGTTCTTCTTTACCGGTTGATTTCAGCCGAATTAACTACCTTTGTGCCATTAATTCAATCTCCGGTCTAATTTTCAGACTCCAAAAATTCAAAAACTCTTAAAGAAGGCGACTGTTGCGCGGTTTGGATATTACCGGGAAAATTCCGACATTTGAAAATAAAACAAGTAATAACTTGGAAAATTATCCGATACGAACCAAAAATGCCGCTGACAGGTTTTTGATACTGCTCAAGACCAGAGGACCGCTGTCTGCTGCCGAATTGGCTGCTGAATTGGGTATTACCAGCGAAGGCGCCCGCCTGCAGCTCCTGAAGCTCGCAGAAGAGGGCCTGTTACAATCAGAAAGCATCTCCAGGGGAGTCGGCCGCCCGGTACAGATATGGAGCCTGACTCCGCTCGGCAACGCCCGTTTCCCCGATACACATACCGAACTCACCGTAGATATTATCCAGACCATCAAAACCGTACTCGGTCAGGAAGCACTGGATAACGTCATCAAAGCACGGGAAAAAAATCAGCAGGAAAAATATCATAACGCTCTTGCCGGTATCACCGGTATTGAGAACCGCCTCGAAGCATTTGCCTCTATCAGAACAGGAGAAGGATACCTCGCGGAATGGAGAAAGGAAGATGATATATTCCTGTTTATAGAAAATCACTGCCCTATATGCTGTGCCGCAGCACACTGCGATAACATCTGCACTTCTGAAATGAATACCTTCATCAGTATCATCGGGGAAGATGTACATGTTGACCGCCTGGACCACATCATCAACGGCGCCCGCCGCTGCGTCTATAAAATCAAACCGGCAACTGTAACCGTATAATCGCTCCCTTATTTAGTAATCAGTACCAGCGTGCCTGCTATAATCAGCAGCGCACCAATACCTGTTTTCCAGGTAATACTCTCCTGTAAAAAAACAGCAGACAGCACAATCGTCAGCGCCACACTCAGCTTATCTACCGGTGCAACCTGCGACACCTTACCAGCCTGCAACGCACGGAAATAAAAAATCCAGGACAACCCGGTAGCCAGCCCGGATAACACCAGGAACACCAGCGTATGCCTGGAAATACTGACGCCCCTGTACGCGCCGCGCGCCAGCACAATGCCCCATGCCATCACAAGAATAACGACTGTACGGATAGCCGTAGCCAGATCGGAAGGAATACCCGCTACCCCTATTTTGGCGAAGATCGCCGTCAACGCTGCAAACAAAGCTGATAACAAAGCATAAATCCACCACATCCTGAGTAAGATTTGGTTATTTAGTTATTTGATTATTTAAATGACCAAATACCACACTAAAAAAGAAGCAACTGAAAACCCCTGCTGCAAAACAAATCTCAAATAATCAAATAATCAAATGATTCAGATTTTATATCCCAGTATCTTCAGGCTTCTTTCCGTTCCATCCAGTACAGCTACTTCCGGCAGGTGGGCCCATTCGCTGAAACCTATGTCCGTAAATAGTTTCAGGCTGGGGATGTTATGCGCGAAAATAAATCCCAGCAGGGTTTTAACCTGGTATTGCGGCGCCACCGCTATGGCATATTGCAGTACCTGTTTCCCAAAGCCTTTGCCACGGGCACTTTCCGCCAGATAGATGCTCACCTCTACGGTATTGTTATAGGCCGGCCGGCCGTAGAACGACTGAAAACTCATCCAGCCCACGTTTTCACCGTCGTTGTCTATCATCCATAACGGCCGCCGCAGATGATCGTGGGCATGAAACCAGGGGAGCCTGCTCTCTGCTGTAACAGGGCTGGTATCTGCAGTCACCATCCTGCCCGGAATGGTAGTGTTGTAAATTTCCACTATCCGGGGCAGATCTTCCAGGGCAGCGTATCTGTATGTTAAACTCATAGATTATGCAACGGGCGGTTTTTCAAATTCACGTTTCAGCAGGCTGTATAGTTCGGCATCCACAAACTGACCTTTTTCAAAAAAGGCATCCCGCTGTAACCCTTCGTAAGTGAAGCCCATCCGCTTCAGTAAAGCGGACGAAGCATTATTGACCGGATCCACAAAGGCTTCTATACGATTCAGCTTCATCTCTTCATAACCATACTGTAACATCACCGGAATGGCGGTGGTCATAATACCCCGGCCCCACATAGATGGCCGCAGGTCGTAGCCTATCTCGGCCTTGAAGTGAGGCTTATTCCATTTGTGAAATCCGCAGGTGCCAATCAGCTCGTCGGTATCAGCCGGCGTAATAGCCCATCGCATCCCTTCTTCCTTTTCCAGGCTCTCCCGGAAAAAGCTGATGATCTGCGTAGCCTCGCTGATGTTGGCAAAAGCCTCTATATCCATAAACCGGGTAACTGCTTCATTGGCGAAATGGGAAAACAATGCAGCGGTATCTTTTTCTGTGATGGGTCTGAGCACCAGGTCGCCGGTGCGTAAAACGGGTAATTCCATGATACTGTGCCTGTTGATTAGTTGTTGCAAAGCTAACAGATATTGCGTAGAATTGAAACAGACGGCTATACGATTTTAATGCGGCTTTAATGAGTGCCAGCGCAAACATTCCTACTTTTGCCGCTGTTATAATCCGCATATATGAAAATATTAGTTATAGAAGATGAATCCAAAGTAGGCGCCTTTATTAAACGCGGACTGGAAGAACATCACCACCAGGTAGATGTATATACGGACGGTGTGCAGGGCCAGCTGGCGGCTACTTCGGCCGATTTTGACCTCATCATACTGGATATTATGCTGCCGGGTATCAACGGGATTACCATCTGCAGAAACCTGCGCGCACTGGAAGTACCCGCACCGGTGCTCATGCTCACCGCGCTGAATGCCACGCAGGATATCGTAGACGGACTGAATGCCGGCGCTGATGATTATCTCGCCAAACCATTCCATTTTTCTGAGCTGATAGCCAGAATCAATGCCCTGGCCCGGCGCAGACACAGCTTTAAACAGGATAAGGAAGTGTTAACGCTTGCAGACCTCCGGCTCGATACTACTTCCAAAACTGCCAGCAGGGAAGGGCAGGAGATCATACTCACCGCAAAGGAATATGCGCTGCTGGAATTGTTCCTCAAAAATACGGGCAAGGTACTGTCCCGCGCACTGATCGCAGAAGCCGTATGGGGCCTGGAATTTGATACCGGCACCAACACCATAGACGTATATGTTAATTATCTCCGTAATAAAATAGAAAAAGGATTCTCCGGCGAAAAACTGATCCATACCGTAGTAGGCATGGGTTATGTGATGAAGCTCAAAGGGAATCATCCGTAGTCATGAAAATTAAACACCGGCTGTCATTACAGTTTACACTCATCACCGGTATTATACTCACGGTCGTGTTTGTACTGATTTATCTTTTCTCCATGCAGTACATCCGCAACAGCTTCTACAAGTTGCTGCAGGTGCGTGCACTGGTGACGGCACAGGTGTATCTCGAAAAAGATGAGCTGACAAAAAAGAAATTCCTGGAGATAGAAAAGAACTACCGCCAGAGCATCCCCGACGAAAACAGTAACATCTACGATAAAAATAACCAGCCCGTTTTCCTGGAGAAAACCAAGTACAACTGGCCTCCGGAATTGCTGGAAACGATCCGCCGGCGTGAAGTATACCGCTTTACGTTTAAAAAGGACAAGTACGGTATCGGCATGTTTTATCCGGATAATCAGGGCGACTTCGTTGTGATCGTGACGGCACGCAATACCGCGGGAGAGCAGCAGCTGCAGTTCCTGGCGCTGATACTCGGCATTATGTTGTGCGTGTCCCTGCTGATTACGTTCCTGCTCGGGCAATGGTATGCCAGCAAGGCGTTGCAGCCCATCAAAAGTATTAACCGGCAGGTAAAACGTATCCGTTCCAGCAATCTGCACATGCGTGTGCAGGAAGGCAGAAACAAGGATGAGATAGATGAGCTGGCCAGTAACTTCAATGAACTGCTGCAACACCTTGAACAGGCCTTTGAAATGCAACGCTCCTTTGTTTCCAACGCCTCCCATGAACTGCGAACGCCGCTGACAACCATCATCGGCGAGATAGAAGTAACATTGCACAAGGAACGCAGCAATACGGAATACGTAACTACGCTGAGCACCGTGCTGGATGAATCAGAGAAGCTCAAGGTCATCACCGACGGGCTGCTGCAGCTCACGAGGGTAGATGTTATACTTACGCCTGCCAATACTGAAATTATCCGCCTCGATGAGCTGCTGTGGGAAATACAGGAACACTGGCAGCTGAAAAATCCTGCGCACGGGATCGATGTACAGCTGCTGCACCTGCCGGAAGATGCCGCACAGCTCAGCATCCGGGGAAACAAACCATTGCTGCTGCTGGCGCTGCAGAATATTGTCAGGAATGCATTCAAATTTTCGTATAACCACCCCGTTAGTCTGCGGCTTTCCTGGCGTCAGGACGGTATCATTCTGTCCGTCAGTGATAACGGAATCGGTATTGCAGCGGAAGACCTGGAGAAAATATTTCTGCCCCTGTACCGGGCAGAAAATGCTCATCCCTTTGCCGGCTACGGCATAGGATTAGCCATGACCCAACGCATTCTTACCCTGCACCAGGCTACCATTGCCGTCAGCAGTGTACTGGGGCAGGGCACTACCTTTAATGTTTTCTTTCCGCCTGTTCAGAAAATCTAATTTTGTTTTAACTTCATTCTAATTAGCAGCTAATAGCCTATCGCCATCTTTGCAGCGAAAAATTTGTTGTATGACGATAAGACTACTACTGACCTTTTCCGTACTGTGGGGGATACTGGTAAACAACTGCGTGCGCGCGCAGGGAACAGATACCCTCAGACTCACCCTGCCGGAGGCGGAACAATTGCTGTTGCAGAAAAATATTCCCCTGCTGGCACAACGTTTCAGCATCGACTCCTCCAAAGCCGCCGTTATCACGGCCCGCCTGTACAATAATCCGGAAGTAACCTTCGAGAATGTGCTGTATAACCACACAACCAGGAAATGGTTTGACTTTTCCTATGAAGGCCAGAACAGCCTGATGGTGCAGCAGGTGTTCAGAATCGCCGGTCAGCGCAACAAAGCGGTGAAGCTGGCGCAGAGCGGACAACGAATGACGGAGTACCAGTTCTATGACCTGCTGCGCACCCTGCGCTTTTCCCTGCGCGATAACTTCTATGATCTCTACTACAAACAACAGTCCCTGCAGACCTTTGGCGAACAGATCACCTTTCTGCAGCAGATTGTAAAGGTATTTGAACAACAGCGCGCCCTGGGTAACATAGCGCCCAAAGAGATTGTGCGCCTGAAATCCATGCTGTACGACCTGCAGCACGATGCCCTGTCCCTTGAAAAAGATATTCAGCAGACACAGTCAGACCTGGGTGTACTAATACGTGTACCCGTTACCGTTATTATACAACCGCAGCTTTCACTGCTGCAGGAGAAACGGCAACATGCGTCGGATTACAGCTACCAGTCGCTCCTGGACACTGCCCGCACCAACCGCTATGATCTTAAAATAGCCAGGGAGAATGTCAATTATGAAAACCTGAACCTCCGCCTGCAGAAATCTCTTGCTGTTCCGGATCTGCAACTGGGGTTCTCCTATGATAAGCAGGGTAACTTTGAACGTAATTATAACGGGCTCAATATTTCCATGCCGCTGCCGGTATTTAACCGCAACCAGGGCAATGTAAAAATGGCGAAGGCTACGCTGGAAAGCAGCAAACTGCAGCTGACAGGGCAGGAAGACGAGCTGGAACACGATGTGATGAACAGCCTGCAGCAGGCATTGAAAACGGAAAAACTGCTGTATGAATTTGATCCCGCCTTTGAACAGGAGTACACCACCATGATGCGCGAAATTGAAAAGAATTACCGGCTTCATAACATCGGACTCCTTGAATTCATTGACTTGTATGACGCCTACCGGAATAATGTGCTCAAGATGAATGAGCTGAAATACGACCGGCTCAACGCCCTGGAGCAGCTCAATTTTGCTACCGGCACATCTGTCTTCCATCCCTGATAAACTACTACCAAATGCAATATCAAATGAAACGTTATATACCTGCAGCTGTTTTTATTATATCCATGACAGGCCTCATCACCGGCTGCGGCCGCAGACAGGAGCCTGAAAAGCCTGTTCGCTGGGCGCTTTCAGACTCCCTGCTCCGCACGCTGGTGATAGATACCGCCACCGCCCAGCCAATGGATGCCGAAATTTCCCTCACCGGGAAGATAACAGAGAACGAGGATAAAACAGCCCGCATCTTCCCTATGGTCAGCGGTATTGTTACTGCAGTTAAAGTCCACTCCGGCGACTTTGTACAGAAGGGGCAGGTGCTCGCCGTGATGAAAAGCCCTGAAATGGCCGGCTTTACCGCCGATCAGCGTATATCCGCCAGCGATATGCAGACCGCCAGACGAAATATGGAAGTGGCGGAATCTTTTTATAAAAGCGGGCTTAACTCCCGTAAAGATTATGAAGAAGCAAAAAGTAATTATGATAAGGCCGTAGCCGCCTATAATAAATCCAGCGCAGTCCTGGAAATTAACGGCGGCGCGCATCACGCAGGTTATATGGTTAAAGCGCCGGTGCCCGGCTTTATCATCAATAAAAAAGCTGCTGAAAATATGCAGTGGCGTACAGATAACACAGACCCCATTTTTGTCATCGCCGACCTGAATAATGTATGGGCCATGATTAACGTGTTTGAATCAGACATCGCCAGCATACGGGAAGGAGATCAGGTACAGATGACCACCTTATCCTATCCCGATAAGATATTTCCAGGGAAGATAGACAAAATTTACAGCGTACTGGATCCTGAAACAAAAGTCATGAAAGCAAGGGTGGTAGTGGATAATCCGGGCTTCCTGCTGAAGCCGGAAATGTTTGTACGCACGAAAGTCCGCCGCCGGACAGACAGCAGCCTGGTCAGCATTCCTTCCCGCAGCATCATCTTCGATCATGACAAATACTATGTGCTGGTGCTTACCAGCGCCAGACCAGGTGTGGTAATCCGGGAAGTGAAAATCGATAAAACCACCGGCGGACGGGCATTTATCTCTTCCGGCCTGAAAGAAGGCGACCGCATCATCGCATCCCGCCAGGTATTTATTTACGACACCCTGCAGGATCAGCAGTAAAAACCCAGCCAACACCATGAACAGATTTATCAAGAAAGTGCTTGCTTTCTCCCTGCGCAATAAATACTTCATTTTCTTCGCTACCGCGGTGATGGCGGTAGCAGGATATGTGAGCTTTAAAGTAATCGGCGTAGATGCTTTCCCGGATGTGACCAACACTTCTGTTACCATCATTACGCAATGGCCGGGCCGCAGCGCGGAAGAGGTAGAGAAATTTGTTACCCGCCCCGTTGAAATAGCCATGAACCGGGCACAGAAAAAAACGCATATCCGTTCTTCCTCTCTCTTCGGGCTATCCGTTATCAAAGTAATTTTTGATGATGATGTAGATGATACCTTCGCCAGGCTGCAGATCAATAACAATATTACTTCAGCCGCCCTGCCCGATGGCGTGGAACCGGAAATACAACCACCATACGGACCTACCGGTGAGATTTACCGCTATACGCTGGAGAGCAGCAAGCTGTCCGTACAGGAGCTGAAAACCCTGCAGGACTGGGTAATAGAACGGAACCTGCTGGCAGTGCCGGGAGTAGCGGATATTGTCAGCTTCGGCGGAGAAGTGAAAATTTACCAGGTGACGATCAACCCTGACAAAGCCGTGCAGTACGATATAACCGCCCTGGAAATGTTCCAGGCGCTTTCCAAAAGCAATATCAATGTAGGCGGCGATGTAATTGTGAAGAATGCCCAGGCTTATGTAGTACGCGGCATAGGTATCCTCAATAATGCAGAGGAAATCAAAAATATTATTGTAGACCATATCGGTGGTAACCCTATCCTGGTAAAGGATATAGCAGATGTAAGCATCGCCGCGCTGCCACGCCTGGGGCAGGTAGGCCGTGATCATGAAAGAGATGTCGTGGAAGGCATTGTGGTGATGCGCAAGGGAGAGAACCCCGCCAATGTTATCACAGGGCTGAAGGAAAAGATCAATGAGCTGAACACGCGCATCCTGCCTGATGATGTGAAAATAAAACCCTTCTACAACCGGGAAGACCTGATCGACTTCTCCACGCATACGGTGCTGCACAATATGATTGAAGGCATCATTTTCGTGACGGTAATTGTATTCCTCTTCATGGCCGACTGGCGTACCACCGTGATCGTATCTGTTGTGATTCCGCTGGCCCTGCTGTTTGCCTTTATCTGCCTGCGACTCAAAGGAATGAGTGCCAACCTGCTGTCTATGGGCGCCATTGACTTCGGAATTATCATAGACGGGGCTGTGGTGATGATGGAAGGCATCTTTGTGGCGCTGGACAGAAAGGCGCATGCCGTGGGAATGGAGCGTTTTAACAAGCTGAGTAAGTCCGGCCTGATACGCAAGGCATGTATGGAAAATGGCAAAGGCATCTTCTTTGCCAAGCTCATTATCATCACCGGGTTGCTACCTATTTTCACATTTGAAAAAGTAGAAGGGAAGATGTTTTCCCCGCTGGCATGGACCCTGGGCTTTGCGCTGTTAGGTGCGCTGATACTGACTTTCACGCTGGTGCCGGCATTAGCGGGCGTATTACTGAAGAAGAATGTCCGGGAAAAGCACAACGTCTTCCTGGAATTTATCACCCGCATTACCTTACGTATCTTCAACTATTGTTTCCGGCACCGGCGCATTGTGTTCAGCGTATCGCTGGTGGCGCTGGCCATCGGACTTTTCTGCTTCCGTTTCCTGGGCACTGAGTTCCTGCCCCAGCTGAATGAAGGCGCTATCTACATCAGGGCCACCGGGCCGCTGAGCACCTCGCTGGATGAATCCGTGAAGGTCGCTAACGAAATGCGCCGCAAACTGCTCAGCTTCCCGGAAGTAAAGCAGGTAATGTCGCAGACAGGCCGTCCTAATGATGGTACCGATGCCACCGGGTTTTACAATATCGAGTTTCATGTGGACATCTACCCGAAAGACGAATGGAAAGAGAAGATCTCCAAGGAGGAGCTGATCCGCCGTATGGACGCCAGGCTGGACGGCATCCCCGGTATTACGCTGAATTTCTCTCAACCTATCATGGATAATGTGGAAGAAGCCGTATCCGGTGTGAAGGGCTCTATTGTGGTGAAGCTGTTTGGCGATGACTTTAAGGTCACAGAACATCACGAAGAACAGATAGAGAAAATACTGAAAACCGTTCGCGGTATAGAAGACCTGGGCATATTACGGAATATTGGTCAGCCGGAGCTGCGTATCAACCTGGATCAGCAGAAGATGGCCCTGTACGGCGTCACTACGGAAGATGCCAACTCCGTGATAGAGATGGCCATAGGCGGAAAAGCCGCTACGCGTATTTACGAAGGGGAGCGCAACTTCGAGCTGCGTATCCGCTATCCGGAGAATTTCCGGGAAGATGAGGTTGCCATCGGTAATCTTACCATCCCAACGCTGCGGGGTAACAAGATACCGCTGAAGGAGATTGCCGCCATCGATCATATTATCGGGCCCAGCATGATTTACAGGGATAAGCATCAGCGTTACGGCGCCATCAAATTCTCCGTGCGCGGCCGTGACCTGGGCAGTACCATCGCGGAGGCACAGCAGAAAGTAAACGAACAGGTGGTATTACCTAAAGGATATTCGCTGGAATGGGCAGGTGATTTTGAAAACCAGGAACGCGCCACCACGCGCCTGATGCAGGTAGTACCGATAAGCCTGCTGCTGATTTTCCTGATATTGTTTATACTGTTCGGCACTATCAGGGATTCGTTGCTGGTATTAAACAACGTACCCTTTGCTATTATCGGCGGCATCTTCTCCCTGTGGCTGACGGGTATCAACTTCAGCATCTCTGCGGGCATCGGCTTTATCGCGCTCTTTGGTATCTGCGTACAGAACGGCGTAATACTATTATCCAAATTCAAGACAAATATCCGCAATGCACATATGCACGCAGATTTCAGTCTGGCTGAAAGTATCCGGGAAGGAGTGGAGTCGCGTATCCGTCCTGTGATCATGACCGCCATGATGGCCGCCATTGGCCTGCTACCCGCCGCCATGAGCACCGGCATAGGCTCTGAAACTGCCCGCCCGCTGGCCCGCGTAGTTATAGGAGGTCTTATGACAGATACGGTTTTTAATCTGTTTATTTTTCCGATAGTATTTTACTGGACATATAATAGAAAGGTTAAAAAATAATTACGAATTACGAATTACGAATTGCGAATGAGGAGCGAAGATGTAAGCGGAGAAGTAAATTCTTTATCCGCTTACATCTTCGCTCCTCATTCGCAATTCGTAATTCGTAATTCGTAATTATTTTTATTCCGGTGCGGGCGTATTATTCTCCTCCGCTATCGCTTTCACCTTTTCTATTTTTTCCTTTTCTTCTTCTCCGAGCAGGATAGCCCAGGGGTTCATGTAGTCTACGCTTTCGCAGATGATTTTGATGATGGCGATGATCGGGATGGCGAGGAACATGCCGGGGATGCCCCAGAGCATATTACCCATGACCACGCCGATGATAGTCATGAGGGCGTTGATTTTTACTTTGGAACCTACTATACGCGGGAGCAGCACGTTACTGTCCAGCAGGTGTACCAGGAACAGTGCGATACCTACCTGCAGCGCCGCTATGGGCGTGCCGGTGGTAAGGGTCACCAGCATGCTGATGATGAGTGCCGTAAAAATGCCGATATAGGGAATGATATTGAAGATGGCTGCCATCACGCCCAGCAGTATTGCGTATTTGATACCGAGGATGAAGAATACGGTCGTATTGAGAATGGCTACTACCACCATTTCTATCATCAGACCGCCGACATAGCTTTTGATGATGAAGCGGGTGCGGGCGATAACATTGAGGAGTACGTCGCGGTGTTTTTCCTGGAACAGGCGTACGAGGAAAGTGACGAGCAGCTTACGGTAAAAAAGTATGAAGAAGCTGTATAATAATACAAATACAACGAAGATAACGAGGGATGACAGGGACAGGAATGTCTGGCTGATAAAGCTGGTAGCGGTACCCAATGTGCCCAGGGCGGCCTTTTCCAGGTAGCTCAGCTGTGCGTTGGAGGGGATGTGAAAGCGGGAATCGATCCAGTCCTGCAGGGTAGATACGGTTACCAGCAGTTTTTTCTCCAGCTGGGGAAAGTCTTCAATAAAGGCCTCCATCTGTTTGCCCATGAGGAGCATGACCAGGAGGACGACGATGATAAAAAGCAATACCGCCACTGCTGCGGCTATTCCACGGGGGAAGCGCCATTTTTCCAGCAGGTGTGTTACTGGCAGCAACATAATGGCGATCAGCAGGGCAAACAGCAGCGGAATAATAATTTCGCTGGCTGCATGAGCGATGTACACCAGGAGAATGACAGATAACAGGGTAAAGGTGAGTCGTGCATTAAAGGGGAGCTTGAACTCATTCATGGATTTGCTTGTTTTTTCAAATTTATTAAATATCAACCGGTTTTGCATTAAAAAATGTCTAATGCCGGAATTAATACAGTTTTAACCAGAGCATTTATTATTTTGTCCGATGCAGAAAAAAATGCCCTTTATGAAAAAACTATTTTCTTCCTTATTGCTGCTCAGCTGTAGTATCCTGTTTCCCATACTTACAAAAGCTTTGCCGAAAGACACCCTGCCGGTGCGCGGGTTTTGTATTGCCGCGCCCACTACGGGAAAGCTGGCGCCTTTCCTGAAATTTATCCGGGAGGAGCTGGCGCCCAGGCAGATCAACACATTGGTACTTCGTGTTGACTTTAATTATCAGTTCACCTCTCATCCTGAGCTGCGTGATGCCGATGCGCTCTCACAGGCGCAGGTAAAGGAGCTGGTGAAGCTATGCCGTCAGCATAACATCCGCCTTATTCCGCAGATCAACCTGCTGGGGCATCAGTCCTGGGCGTCGCATACCACCAATTTCCTGCGGGTGTATCCTGACTTTGATGAAACGCCCTGGGTGAAGATGCCGGAAAAATATGAGTGGCCCAATGCAGATGGTTTGTACTGCAAAAGCTACTGTCCGCTGCATCCGGGTGTGCACAAGATTGTTTTCGAGCTGGTAGATGAGATCTGTGATGCTTTTGAATCTACCGCCTTTCATGCGGGGATGGACGAAGTGTTTTACCTCGGCGAGGATAAATGCCCACGCTGTGGCGGAAAGGATAAGGCAGAATTATTTGCCGGCGAGGTGTGGAAAATCCGTAACCACCTGGCCGGAAAGGGCCGTACCCTCTGGATCTGGGGAGATCGCCTGCTGGATGGAAAAACTACCGGTATGGGTATGTGGGAAGCCAGCATGAACAATACGCACCGCGCCATCGATATGGTGCCCAGGGATATTATGGTGTGCGACTGGCACTACGAGCGCCCCGACAAAACCCCTGTGTATTTCGCCAGCAAAGGATTACAGGTTATCACCTGTCCCTGGCGCATGCCAGCCAATGCCGCCCTGCAGCTGAAAGATATGTACAACTTCCGCGAAACCGCTACCCCTGAGATGAAACCCCGCTACCAGGGTATGATGCAAACCGTATGGTCTGACGCAGGCCAGTTCCTCGACGAATTTTACGGCCAGAGCAAGTTTAAGGGAGATACGGTGAATACGAGTGCGAATTGTTTCCGCGCAATTTTCAGTAAATAATTACGAATTACGAATTGCGAATTGCGAATGAAGAAGCGAAGAGCTAAGCGTAGATGAAAGGTGACAACTATTACATGTCCTTTTTTATCTACGTTTAGCTCTTCGCTTCTTCATTCGCAATTCGCAATTCGTAATTCGTAATTGCGCCCGCAGGGCGCTCAATATTGTTTTTTCAACAGCGGGATATATATTTCGCAGCTATTCGATCCGTTCAGGGACATGAAGAAGTGGTTGCCGCTCATTTTGAAGATACCTTCTTTGCAGCTGTGGTTGATGAAGTTGTACATGGGAATGCCGGCGGTGGCGAAGTCCATGGGGACGGGCAGTTTCAGGTAAACGCCGCCGGGGATCCGTTTTTTCATGAGGTAGAAATAATTGTTTTCCATTTGCTGGTGAACATGTTCTGCAGTGGCAGGAATGCTGATGCCGGCGTAGATGGAGATGCGCTCGTAATCTGTCACGGGTACGGCGTCGAGGGTGCCGGTAATGATTTTGCCCTGTGGCAGTTCGAAGTGTTGCAGTATTTTGGAGAAGGTGTTGTAATACTGGTTCATTTTCGCGATCATTTCCCCGATGGGATTTTGTCCGCGGGAAAGAAATGAGTAATAGAGTATGGTGTCCGGCAGGTGTACCTTTTCGCCTCTTTCGTACTGGAAGAAGTTGCCGAATATATCGGTTCCTGCAGCGGTGGTGATGGTTTCAATGATCTGGATGGTCCTTTTTTCGTTGGGAAGTTCCAGAATACGGCGGAAGTCCTTCGGGCTTTCCTTAAAATGTTGTTTGAACGCTTTACTGAAAGCTGCGGTGGTAGCGTATCCGCAAAGGTCTCCTACATCCCCGATACTATGTCCGCTATGGCGGAGCAGGCCGGCAGCCGTTTCCAGGCGGTGCCTTTTTACATAGTGCCAGAAGGGTTCACCCATATACATGGCGAAGTTGTGGTAAAAATAGGAATAGGAGATGCCCAGCCGGTCGGAAACGTCTTTGATATGGAATGTATCTCCGATGTGGTCATCTGCATAACAGAGACCCTGCAGGGCAAAATTTTCCAACTGTTGTTTGGTTAAAATGGCGGATTTAGACATAAGATTGCTGGTTACTTCATGGGATGATGGATACTGCTTTTTTCGCCGTCAGGGCGGTTTCGGGTAAAACTTATCAACCAATTTAATTTTTTTTATGCGGATAGCATGGAGAAATTTTTCTGTTGATATTTAATATTGATTATCAATTTGATAAGAAAAATAACATAGTATTTTTTATGATAATATGAAATGTTTTTACGGGAGATGGGGATAAAAATATTAACAGCTTTTTTCAAAAATAGCCAGAATGGACAAATTTATTTCAGGGTGATTCTCTAATTTTAAAACATCAGCGGCTTTCTCCGCAAGTACCATTAAAAAGCACAACTTATTTGATCAACCATTATGCTGCTGTCCTGTTCATCCTGTTGTGGGGTTGCGTTTCCCGCGGCGCCACTTACGGGATAATCGGATGGCGGGGGATACTATCAGGGATTGTTTCATGTTGAATTCAGTAAGATGATTATGTTGATTCCGGTTTTATTGTTTTTGCTGCTATTGCTCTGCTTTGGCTGGGTAGCTTTTATGCGTCATCACAAGGAGCTGCAGATTGCGCAGGCGCGGCTGCATCAGCAGGAGATAAAGGCTTCTTCCCTGGTATTTCAGCTGCGGGAGGCATCTGAAAAGTATTATGCACTGGAGGAGCGTTTCCATGAAACCTGCTACCAGCTACACCTGGCCAGGAATAATGAGCAGCAGGGCGCCGATATTTCTGATCCGCTGTTATAGATACCATCCACCTGGTTTACCGTTTTTTAGTAGGTTTGTTACCATGCAAGTAGTATTTCAGATCACCTCTGCTGCGCCGGAGGCGCAGAAAGCCCTGCTGGGACAGCTGGGTAATCTTCTTCAGTATTTCCGGGACAAGCAATCCCGTATAGCCGTGGAGGTAGTAGTTCACGGAGAAGCGTTTAACCTGTTATTTTCCCGGGATAATCCCTTTGCTGCCAAAGTAGAAGCGCTTCATGAAAAGTCTGTCAGCTGGCTGATATGCCAGAATACCATCCGGGCAAACCAGCTGGAGATGAGCCAGCTGCTGCCTTTTGCAGAGGTGGTGCCGGCGGCGGTAGGGCATCTGGTGGAAAGGCAGGCAGCAGGCTGGGCCTATATCCGCTGTTAACTATCCGGGAATTTCCGTATTTTGTTTTCTCCTTGTATTACTTAATTGGTTTATTAGTTTATTTTTACATCTTTAACGCAGACTGCATGTTTAACGGTGACCATTAAACGTAATTATTTCCGTGTGGCACACCAAATAAAACGGCGGTAATTACGTTAATTGTAAGATGTGAATCAAAGGGACTAACCTCTTAAAACCTTTTATTTTGAAATTCAGAAAATCGACCAGAATACTGTTGTTATTCATGGCACTACCTTTTATCAGCCTTGCCCAGGATTGGCATGTGGGAGCATTTGTGGGAATTACCAATTACAGCGGGGACCTTGTCAAACAAAAGGTGGACCTGAAATACACCCGGCCTGCATTGGGCCTGCTGGTCAGAAGAGACATCAACCGCTACCTGAGTATCAGAGGCGCCTTCACCTGGGGGATTGTCACCGGCGCTGACAGCACCAGCAGCGATAAAGCCCTGCTGGCGCGTAACCTGAGTTTCAAAAGCAATGTATTTGAAGGTAGCCTGATTGCAGAACTGAATTTCCTGGATATTGAAGAAAAGAATTTCACTCCCTACGTTTTCCTCGGCGTGGGCGGATTTGGTTTTGATCCGTTTGCGAAAGACTTATCCGGTAACAAGGTACGCTTACGTCCGCTGGGCACAGAAGGGCAGGGGCTTCCGGAATATCCCGGCCGTCAGCCGTACGATCTCTTTTCTTTCTCCTTTCCCTTCGGTGCAGGTGTGAAAGCCATTCTCAATGATCACTGGACCCTCGGATTTGAAATAGGTTTACGTCCTACGCTTACCGACTACCTGGATGATGTAAGCACCAACTACGTAGACCAGAACACCCTCCTGGCTTACCGTGGACAAAAATCCGTAGACATGGCCTACCGTGGCGATGAAGTCAGCGGTAAACTCATTCCCGGCACCTATCCGCGTGACGGCGAAGTGCGCGGCTCTGCCAAATACAAAGACTGGTACAGTTTCTCCGGCGTCACCATTACCTACCGCCTGGGCGGCAGTAGCGGCTGGGGAAGGCAGAAGGCGATGAGATGCCCGGTTTTTAGATAATTACGAATTACAAATTACGAATTACGAATGAGGAGCGAAGACCAAAACGGATACTAAGATAATTACGAATTACAAATTACGAATTACGAATAAAGAGCGAAGACCAAAGCGGATACTGAATAGTATGATCGCTTTGGTCTTCGCTCTTTATTCGTAATTCGTAATTTGTAATTCGTAATTAATATTCATAATATGGCATAATGTTTGAAAGTCATATCCCGACTTTCAACCCCCAATAAAGTCCATTTATAAATTGTATCCCGGCCCGAAAGCCGGGATTTTTTATTGGCATAGTTGTTGAAATTATACGTTCAAACAGGATTGCAGTTACCAGCTTGGCGTAGTCAGAGCGTAGTTTCAGAAATCGCGGAGAGAGTAGCGCAACAATACCTTACAATAAGTTGGTATGCAATAACCTGGTTGTTAAAAAAGCAGTACCATGAAGAAGTTTATTTTTTTAGCATGGGTGATGTTGGTGGCAGGTACAGTTACACTTTTGGCGCAACACAGGCCTCCGGCTCCTCCAAGACCGCCGGCGCCTCCGGTTCCGGGACATTTCCCGCACCCGCCATTACCTCCGCATCCGCCGCTGCCGCCAAGACCTCCGCGTCCGCCGCACCGTGCGCATGTAAGGCCGCCACTACCTCCAAGGCCGCCAAAACCACACCATCCGCATTATTACAAAAAACACAAACATAAAGTCCGTTCACATCGCCACAGGTACAGTTACACCGAATATCCGGGCGCCTTACAAAGCAGCAGGGATAACGTTTTTACGCTGTACGCTGTATAACTCCTCCAGAAACCACAACATTAATTTTTGCCAACCGATCTTGAACTAAAAACCGAAAAACATGAAAAAAGTATTGCTGATGATGCTGCTCCTGGGCGGCACCGTGCTCACAACCTACGCACAGAGAGGATACTACGGCCGCGATGATTATAACAGAGGCCGCGGACATGGCTGGGGCCATTACAAACACAGAGACAGGGACCGCTGCGATGACCGTCGCTGGGAACGCGACCGCCGCTGGGATGACGACTGCTACCGCCCGAGAAGAAGGGTCGTATATGCGCCCGCCTATTATCCGGTAGCTGTTCCGGTTCCGGTTCCACCACCACGTCCATACTATGCACCCAGGCCCAGAGCGGTATTCCACGCAGGAGTGACCATCGTTAACTGATAACTGAAACCAGATAAAATGAAATGCCTCCCGGTAATTATCGGGGGGCATTTTTTATTGCGGTATGGGTTGTTTACTTTTGTTAATTGGTTCAACAGATTATTACTATGGCATATAAAAATCTCAGGCATTTTATAGAAAAGCTCGAACAGGAAGGAGAACTGATACGTATCAAAGAATATGTGGATCCGAAACTGGAAATCGCTGAAATTACAGACAGGGTCAGCAAAATGCCCGGTGGCGGTAAAGCGCTGCTCTTTGAAAATACAGGATACGACTTCCCCGTACTGATCAACTCCATGGGCAGCTACAAACGTATGTGCATGGCGCTGGGCGTACAGGAGCTGGATGATGTGGCCGGAGAAATAGAAGCCCTCTTTAAAATGCTTTCCAAGCCGAAGGAAAGCATCCTGGATAAGCTGGCATTACTGCCTAAACTGGGCCAGTTTGCCTCCTGGATGCCTAAAGTCATCAGCGGCAAAGGTAGCTGCCAGGAAGTAGTGATGGCCAGCCCCGACCTGAACAGGCTGCCGGTGCTGACCTGCTGGCCTAAAGACGGCGGCCCTTTCATCACGCTCCCGGTAATACATACCAAAGACCCCGTAGCCGGCACCCGCAACGTAGGCATGTACCGCATGCAGGTGTTTGAAAAAGATATGACCGGTATGCACTGGCATAAGCATAAAGTTTCTGCGAAACACTTTATGGAATATAAAAAGCTGAATAAGCGTATGCCCGTTGCCGTTGTACTCGGCGGAGATCCGGTATACACCTATTCTGCTACCGCACCACTTCCGGAAAATGTGGATGAATACATGCTCGCCGGTTTTCTCCGGAAGAAAAAAGTAGAGCTGGTAAAGTGTATCACCCAACCGGAGATTGAAGTACCTGCAGATGCCGATTTCGTTATTGAAGGCTATGTAGATCCGTCTGAAGAGCTTATCTGGGAAGGTCCCTTCGGCGATCATACCGGCTACTACTCGCTGGCAGACTGGTACCCCCGGTTTCATGTTACCGCCATCACGCACCGCAGAGACGCCGTATATCCGTCTACGATAGTAGGCATTCCTCCGCAGGAGGATGCCTGGATCGGCAAAGCTACGGAACGTATATTCCTGGCTCCCATTAAAATGACGCTGGTACCGGAGATCATCAATATGGAAATGCCGGTGGAAGGCGTATTCCATAACCTCGTGATTGCCCAGATCAAAAAAGACTATGCCGGACAGGCGCAGAAGGTAATGAACGCCATGTGGGGCGCCGGACAGATGATGTTCAACAAGATACTGGTCGTATCAGATGAAGGCGCCGGTATTACCGATTACAGGCAGCTGGCACAATATATTTTCCGCAACCTGAATCCTGCTACAGACATATATCTGAGCCAGGGCCCGATGGATGTACTGGATCATTCCTGCTCCAAAATGGGTTTCGGCGGTAAAATGTGTATAGACGGAACCCGCAAATACGAGGAAGAAACCGACAATACCTACCTGCAGCTGCCGACGCCGGCCAGCCTGGATACTGCCGCTATCATGCAGCAGTTCCCCGACATAAAAGGGATCAACAGCAGCCTCCTGGCGATGGATATTTCCTGCATACTGGTATCGGTTGAAAAGACAAGGCCGTTTCATGTACGCGAGCTGAACGAACAGCTATATGCACTGCCCGCATTCGCAGGTATCAAAATGATCCTGTATGTGGAACATACGGTAGATGTTACTGATCTGGCTTCCGCCCTGTGGCGCTTCTGCAATAACCTGGATCCTAAGCGCGACAGTTTCATCATCAACAAACCTGCGGCGCAGGCTGGTAAATATATCGGTGGCATTGGCATGGATGGTACCCTCAAATCCAGGCTGCTGGACAACTTTGAGCGAGACTGGCCCAATATCATCGTGGCGGATGACGATACCATCCGTAAGATAGACGCCAAATGGGCTTCCCTGCAATTAGGGCCTTTCCTGGCATCGCCTTCTCTCAAATACAAACATCAGATTTATGGTGAAGAAGCTGTGGTGGAGCAGTAGCCTGGGGCTACTGCTGTTAATCCTTGCCGGCAGCGCCCTGCCTGCCGCCGCGCAGGTACGCCCTGCCGACTTCCACCTGCTGAACAGGCTGGCTGGCACCTGGATTATGAAAACGCGCCGCGGCGCTGTCATCGAAAACTGGAGCCGCCTCAACGACTCCACCTGGCTCGGTAAAACCTGGCGGGTAATAGGGCCTGATACCACGCTGCAGCAATCGGTAGAACTCGCCCGCCAGGGAGCAGACATCTTCTTTATACCTATCTACGCCGGCAGCACCACGCCCACGCCTATACGGTTACGCCTGCGCGTACTGAAAGCCATCGGTTTCGTTGGCGAAGACCTGCAGCAGGACTTCCCGCAGAAAGTCACCTACCGCTTCAAAGATGAAGATCACCTGGAAGCCAGGGTAGTAGGGAAGAGAGATGGGACGGTGGAGGAATATATATTTAGTTTCCGGAAGGAATAATTACGAATGATGAATGGCGGGTTATTTTTTTATTTAGTTATTTGAGATTTGTGCCTGATCGTGATTTTCTCTGGAACCTGTAAGCCCAGGGAGCATCACGATCAGGCACAAATCTCAAATAACTAAATAAAAAAATAACCCGCCATTCATCATTCGTAATTATTCCTACTTGTGTATTTCCGAAGTAAAATTAAACTGTATCTCCGGGTTATTCGTGCGTTCTGTATTCAGATACCATTCTGACTGTGCGAGGTATACCAGGTGGCCGTCTTTATCTTCCACGATGTTGGAGGATTTGAAGCGGATGAAGTCTTCGATTTTGTCTTTCGGACCGGTGATCCAGCAGGCTTTATAGAAGGGGAGTGTGTTGAACTGGGCAGCGGCGCCATATTCCTGCAGGAGGCGGTACTGGATTACTTCAAACTGGAGGTCACCAACGCAGCCGATGATTTTACGGTTACCGCCGTGCTGGGTGAACAGCTGTGCCACCCCTTCGTCGGTAAGCTGGCGGATACCTTTTTCCAGCTGTTTTGTTTTCATCGGATCTTTGTTGACCAGCTCCTTGAACAGTTCAGGAGAGAAGCTGGGGATGCCGGTGATGTAAAAGTTTTCGCCTTCAGTGAGGGTATCACCGATTTTGAAGTTGCCGGTATCGAACAGGCCCACTACGTCGCCGGGGTAGGCGTCGTCCACGATATTTTTCTCACGTGCGAGGAAGCTGTACGGGTTGCTGAACCTGACATCTTTATCCAGACGTACGTGATGATAGAATTTATTTCTTTCAAACTTACCGGAGCAGACGCGGAGGAAAGCGATACGGTCGCGGTGACGCGGATCGAGGTTCGCGTGGATTTTAAAGATGAATCCGCTGAATTTATCTTCGTGCACGTCAATTTCGCGGGTGCTGGCTTCGCGGTTGCGCGGAGTAGGCGCGATGTCCACGAAGGTATCCAGGAGGTCTTTTACCCCGAAGTTATTCACGGCGCTGCCGAAGAAAACGGGAGCCAGTTTTCCCTGCAGGTATTCTTCATTGTTGAAAGTGTCGTAAACACCTTCAATCAGTTCCACGTCGTTACGCAGCTGGGCGGCATCGGTGGTATCGAAATGTTCGTCCACATATTTGCTGCTGAGATCTTCCAGCGGCACTACGTCTTCGTCAGTAGCTTTTTTGTTGGGCAGGAAGGCTACCAGGCTTTTGTCGTACAGGTTGTAGACGCCTTTAAAATCCTTACCCATATTGATTGGCCAGCTGAGCGGGCGTACGCGGATGCTGAGTTTTTCTTCCAGTTCATCCAGCAGGTCGAACGGATTTTTACCATCGCGGTCCATTTTATTGACGAAGATGATGACCGGGGTATCGCGCATGCGGCATACTTCCATCAGTCTTTCCGTTTGTGTTTCCACTCCTTTTACACAGTCGATTACCAGCACAACGCTGTCTACTGCGGTGAGGGTACGGTAGGTATCTTCCGCAAAGTCCTTGTGACCGGGGGTATCGAGGAGGTTGACCAGCGTATCGCGGTATTCGAAGGTCATTACGGAAGTAGCCACGGAGATACCTCTTTGCCGTTCAATTTCCATGAAGTCGGAAGTGGTGTGCTTCTTGATTTTATTGGATTTAACCGCACCGGCAGTCTGGATGGCGCCGCCAAACAGGAGGAATTTCTCTGTCAGCGTAGTTTTACCGGCATCCGGGTGCGCGATGATAGCAAAGGATTTTCTTTTATTGATTTCGTTAGCGTACTTCATATAATATATCCGAAAAATGGCAGCAAAGGTAACTAAATTTTTTATCCGGCTATATTTCGTGTTTATTGGCGTCGGAAGTCATCATAAATCCGCTAAATTTGAAATATGATAGCAACCCTTAAAGTATTATGGAGTAGCCTCAAAATGGCCGTACAGGAGCTGCGCGTCAATAAGTTGCGCACTTTTTTATCGTTATTGGGGATTACGATTGGCATATTCTGTATAATAGCCGTATATACGCTGACTGACAGCCTGGAAAGAAATATCAGAAGAGACCTGGCAGAGCTGGGGGATGATGTGATTTATGTGCAGAAATGGCCCTGGGGAGGTAACAGTGAATATCCCTGGTGGAAATATATGAATCGTCCGGAGCCGGAGTACAAGGATTTTAAAATTGTGCGGGAGAAAGTGCAGAGTGCGGCATTTTCCTCTTTTAACTTTGAAGCGAGCGGGAAGAAGGTAGAGTATGGGGATGATTATATGGATGGGGTGATGATGATGGCGGTGGGTAATGATTATGACCAGATACAACAGCTGAATATTGTGCAGGGGCGTTTCTTTGCCAATAATGAAAGCAACAGCGGCGATAATGTGGCTATCCTGGGCGCCAATATCTGGGACGGGCTTTTCAGCAGTCCGGAGCGGTCGCTGGGAAAGATCGTGCGTGTTGCCGGCCGCGACGTGAAAGTGGTAGGGGTACTTAAAAAGAAGGGGGAGAGTATGATAGGCGGGCCGAGTTATGATAACGCCATTATCCTGCCTTATCGTTTTGCCCGTACCGTGGTGGATGAACGCCGGTTTGCAGATCCGTATATCCTGGTAAAGAAGAAATCCAATGTGTCGCTGGATCAGCTGAAAGATGAGCTGCGCGGCGTTTTGCGGGCAGCGCACCGGCTGAGGCCCAAAGAAGAGGATGACTTTGCACTGAATGAAATCAGTTCTGCCAGCGAAAGCCTGAACTCCATTTTCGGCGCTATCAATATGGGCGGTGGTTTCATTGCAGGTTTTGCGTTGATAGTAGGCGCATTTGGTATTGCCAATATCATGTTTGTTACCGTAAAGGAAAGAACAGCGATCATAGGGCTGAAAAAGGCCATAGGCGCGCGCCGGCATATCATATTGATAGAATTCCTGATAGAAGCCGTGATCCTGAGCCTTATCGGCGGTTTGTTCGGATTGATACTGGTATACCTGGTTACGCTGCTGATCAGTGCTTCCGGCGCCTTTAACATGACGATGACGCTGGGGAATGTCATGCTGGGGGTATGTATATCGGCTGTAGTGGGGATACTGTCAGGTTTCATCCCGGCGTATTCGGCCAGTAAGCTGGACCCGGTGGTGGCCATCCGCAGCAATTAAACAAGTAATAAAGGGTAGTAAGTATACACCAGGAGAGGCGGGAGGATTCCCGCCTTTTTTGTTTATTTTTGCAGCTTATGTCTGTTAAAATATTAGCCATAGAATCATCCTGTGACGACACAGGAGCAGCGGTACTGGTAGACGGGAAGATATTATCCAACAGGATCGCGAATCAGCAGGTACATGAACAGTATGGGGGCGTTATTCCGGAACTGGCTTCCAGGGCGCACCAGGAGAACATTGTACCGGTAGTGGATATTGCATTGCAAACAGCCGGTGTGAAACCGGAAGAGCTGAGCGCTATTGCGTTTACACAATCGCCCGGCCTCATCGGATCTTTGCTGGTAGGGAGCTGTTTTGCCAAATCCATGGCGATGGCGCTGGATATACCCCTGATAGGCGTGCATCATATGCAGGCACACGTGCTGGCTAATTTCATTGATGATCCCAAACCATCGTTTCCTTTTCTTTGCCTGACGGTTTCCGGCGGGCATACCCAGATTGTATTGTGTGAAAGCCCGCTGCAGATGCGCGTTATCGGCGAAACGCTGGACGACGCTGCCGGAGAGGCTTTTGATAAGAGCGCCAAAATACTCGGTTTGCCTTATCCCGGCGGACCACTGATAGATAAATATGCAAAAGAAGGGAATCCTGCCCGTTTTAAATTTCCGGAGCCGAGGATCCCTGAGCTGAACTTCAGTTTCAGCGGACTGAAAACGGCGATCCTGTATTTCCTGCAGGAAAACCAGCAGAAAGATCCTTCCTTTATTACCAGTAACCTGGCAGATATCTGTGCTTCTATTCAGCAGCGTATCATCACCATTCTGCTGAATAAAGTGCTGAAGGCATCGCAGGAGACAGGTGTAAAGGATATAGCCATTGCCGGGGGCGTGAGCGCCAACAGCGGCCTGCGCCAGGCGCTGCAGGAGTACGGGGAAAAGCATGGATGGCGTACGTTCATTCCTAAATTTGAATACTGTACCGATAATGCAGGTATGATAGCTATTACGGCCTACTACAAATACCTGGCAGGTGAATTTGCATCCCTGGATGCCGTGCCTACCGCCAGAGCAGCTTTCTAACGCAGATGCCTATACGGAATTATCAGCCAACGCGTATATTTATATTTATGAAGAAGATATTTATTTTATTACTGGGGTCGGTATTGATGGCAGGTGCGGTACAAGCGCAGGAGGGGAGCTGGAAAGACCAGAAGTATTCCATGTTTATCCACTGGGGCGCCATCTATTCCACGTTGGGCGGCGTATGGGAAGGCAAGCCTGTAACCAGGGGCTACAGTGAACAGATACAATCTCACGCCGGTATTTACAGTGATATATATGGCGATGTAGCCAGGCGTTTTCATCCGGAATACTGGAATGCAGATTCCATCGTGCTGCTGGCAAAGGCGGCGGGCATGAAATCTGTAGTGATGACATCCAAGCATCATGACGGTTTCTGCATGTTTCATTCAGCCTATACGGATTATAATGTGGTAGATGCCACGCCATTCAAACGCGATGTGCTGAAAGAGCTGTCTGACGCCTGTGCGCGGCACGGGCTGAAATTCGGGATGTACTTTTCGCTGATAGACTGGCACTTTCCGCAGGCGTATCCTATCTCCAGCAGTAACAGTGATCCGGTTACACCGGAGCATCATCTCTTCAATAAGCAACAGGTAACAGAACTGATGACCAACTACGGTCCGGTTTCAGAGATATGGTTTGATATGGGCTCTCTCACGGCCGTACAGAGCCGCGAGCTGGCGGACCTGGTACACCGGCTGCAGCCAGGATGTATGGTGAGCGGGCGTTTAGGTAATGATGCCGGCGACTTCTGCGTGATGGGTGATAATCAGTATCCGGACTATAAGATAGCTGCTCCCTGGCAGACGCCGGCCTCCGTATATGATGAAACGTGGGGATACCGCTCCTGGCAACAGCATGGTCCGGCGGCAGATAAGGCGCATGAGAAGCTGGAGGGGCTGATTAAAGTTGTGAGCAGGGGAGGTAACTACCTGCTGAATATAGGTCCCCGCGGCGATGGTTCGGTAGTGGATTTCGAAAAAGAAGTACTGCTGATGAACGGCCGCTGGCTGCAACGTAACGGGGAAGCCATTTACAGTGCGCAGGCCAATCCTTTTGATACCACTTTCCCCTGGGGCGAGGTGACCGCCAAAGCAGGTAAACTGTATCTGCATCTGCTGAAGTATCCGGCAGACGGCATCATTCGTTTACCCGGACTGACCAGCAACATCAGCCAGGTAACCTTACTGGAAGATAACAAAAAGGTAGCCTGCCGTATCAGTGTGAAGGATGGGGTTACCATGCTGCAACTGCCTGCAGGATGGCGTTCCGGCGATAAGGAGATAAAAGTGCTGGCGCTGACCTGTAAAGACGGGGTGCAGATTACGCCGCAGCATCTGTTGCAGCAGCCTGCCGTATTAAACAGGGAGAATGCCACACCGCAGTATAGTTTTTCAGGAGTAGACTATGATAGTTATTACCGCAGCCAGGTGGGCAGCAGCTGGTCTTTCACCAGCAGCAGGCCAGCCACGCTGCGTTTACAGTACAGCGCCGCAGAAAAGGGCCGCACGCTGCAGTTTACGCTCAACGGCGTATCGCAGCAGGTGTTGCTGGACGGCGCTGCAAAGCAGCCACTGAACAATCATCCGGAGCGTCTGCAATGGGGCCCGATGTATTATGCCGGTCCGTTCTGGTCAGGAATAGACGGGGTTCACGGCAATATGAAAGACATCAATCCGGCAGCACCGTGGACTAAGAAGGGCGAGGGCTGGACCTTACAGGCAGATAAAAGGAATGACAGCATCTACACCGTTCCCGGCGACAGGAACCTGGGCTGGTATATATTGCAGGAGATCACTGCGCCCGCAGCGGGTAATTACCTCGTAGGATTTACCAGCGGTGATGGTATTGCCGTGTATCTGAACGGTGAAGAGCAGATAGTGCATAATAATCCTGAGCGTGGCGGGGAGCAGCAGGAAGTGTTGCTGTTACCTTTCAGAGAGGGGCGCAATCAGCTGGTGGTGAAGTTTTACAGCCGCTTTGCGAAGCAGGGCGTATGGGGCATCAGCCGGAATGTGCCACAGGAGCTGTATACACAGACACTGCCGGTGCAGTTGCCTGGCAGCAGTAAGGTACAGGTAATATCTGTGCGGGATGCGAAGCCGGTTTCTGTGCATCGTCATCTGCGTATGCCGGATTTATCAATTGTGATGGAGCAAAAGCGATAATGGCGAATACATTTTTTCAATTCAAGCAATTTACCGTTGATCAGGCGCATTGTGCCATGAAAGTGTGTACAGATGCGTGTATACAGGGTGCTTATACAGCGCGGTACCTGAACGGCAGCGATATAACGGCGCCGGCTATACTGGATATAGGCGCCGGCACCGGCCTGCTGAGCCTGATGCTGGCGCAGCAGGTACCGGCGGTTATTACGGCCGTGGAGCTGGATACCGCGGCAGCCGGGCAGGCCGCTGCTAATTTCAGTTCATCCCCGTGGGCGGACCGCCTGTTACTAACGGAGCAGGATGTACGAAAAATGGA
Source organism: Chitinophaga solisilvae (assembly GCF_009928525.1). GTDB lineage: Bacteria > Bacteroidota > Bacteroidia > Chitinophagales > Chitinophagaceae > Chitinophaga > Chitinophaga solisilvae. The sequence goes on from NZ_JAABOK010000001.1 coordinate 51,866, forward strand.
TGGGCCGGCTGCATACGATTTTATCATTACCAACCCGCCGTTTTATGAATCCGCGCTGAAAAGCGGGCATGCGCAGAAGGATCAGGCTATGCATGCCACCAGCCTGGGATACAGGGAGCTGCTGCAGGCGATAGACAGGTTACTGCTGCCACAGGGGGAGTTCTCTGTATTATTGCCGGCGGTGCAGTTTAAGGAATTTGAGCAGCTGGCTGCGGGTGCAGGTTTTCATCCGGCGAGGGTGTTGCAGGTGCGGCAAAGTGTGAACCATGGCTATTTCCGGACGGTGGGTATTTTCAACAGAACAGCCGGAGCTCTGCAAACCGGCGAGCTGGCGATATACAACGAAAACAACGTGTATACATCTGCGTTTGCAGACCTGTTACAGCCGTATTACCTCTATTTATAACAGCGTATATGCGTTCCTGTTTGTTCAGCAGGAGTAGTATGGCGGTCGCATCTCCCGAAAAAAAATCATCCCTGTACATAATCTTCCAGGTAGGCATAATTGGGTGTAAGTGCGCCGCGTGCCGCGATGGTAGCGTTTTCTATCATGGGGCTGTCCGGCTTCATTAATTCTTCAAACACATATTTCATCAGCTGGTCGCCGAAGTACTGTGACGCATCGCGGGGCAGTTCGTTGGGCAGATTGCTGACGCACATCATATCCACTGTATCGGGGAGATAGGGCGTTGTTTGTGTCATGGTATCCTTTACCACGCCGTAAACGGGATTATCGATGGTGCTGTCGCCCAGGTTGCAGGGCACGGAGCCGTGGGTATCATCTGTAATATCTGCGATGACGCGGATGCGGAAATTTTCTTTCCGGAGATCATCCGGCGAGAAGAGGGGCGCAATGTTATGGTCCCAGTAGATGCCGTTCATGAGTATATCGCTGACGGTGACATAAGGCAGAAAGCGGCATTCATAATTTTCGGGATGGGCGTGGAAGTCGGACCGGCTGTAGGTTTTATCCTCACGGCGCAGGTACAGCTCACCGGCTTTCAGTTGCGTATACACCGGGTATGCGTATTGGTTGACCAGGTATTCTTCCGGCGGTAAATATTTGATGCCAAGCAGTCCCATGATTTCCAGCACGCCGGCGGCTACACGGCCGGAACCGGTTACGACGATTTTCATGGGAGGAAGTTTCACGCCGAAATACTGGGAGATGAGTTCCTGGAAATCGTGGCAGGTATGTACAGGCTTGAAAGTATAGCTGCCGGTTTTTTTACCGAATGCCAGTAACCCGTTATGCGCGCCTACTATGCCGGCGAAGAAGCCGAAGCCCAGGATCCTTTGTCCGTCGGGATGTACCAGGCATTCATAATCCACCAGCGTAATATTTTTTTTCAGGATAGTGCGGAGCATATCCCGGTTATGGGGTTGTTTCTTTTTGGTATGGCTGAAGAACAGGTAGGTTTTGTCTGGTATCAGGCGGTTGGCAGGCACCTCTTTAATACCCAGCAGCAGCTGGCAGTGGGAGAGGTCTTCCTGCAGGGTGATGCCGGCCTTACGATATTCCTCATCTCTGAAACAGCGATGGGGAGAGGGTTGTACCGCTATCTGCACCTGGGGGTAGTGTTCCGTGATCCACTGGCACTGCCTGGGAGAGAAGGCGACACGGTTATCGTGCGGCAGTTTTTCCTCGCGGATAAGTCCGATGAATAAGCTGTTTTCCATCTCTGAATTTACTGTAAATTTTGATGCAGTAAAATGTTGGGAAAATTTTTCGGGGAGAAATTTTGTAAGATTAAAAAAGATTATATACCTTCGCATCCCGTAAATGACACGGATAGTTCTTTAAAGATTGCCCAGATGGCGGAATTGGTAGACGCGCTAGACTCAAAATCTTGTTTTCGAAAGGGAGTGCAGGTTCGATTCCTGTTCTGGGCACTACGAACTTATTACAAAGAAGATTTTCAACTTTATATTTAAGCGGTTGAATTATCAGAAAATAAGTTCCTGAGTTTTTTAATATCAAAACCATTAGAGGGATTTCTTGTAATGGAAAAAGGGTGGCAGATTATAAATCTGCCACCCTTTTCTTTTTAAGATTATTATCGATTTGTACCAGTCTTTCCCGCTTTTTCCCGCAGATTTCGATACTTAAATGACATCCGAAATGACACCTGATTTCACTCTCATTTCATCTCAAACAGCGCCGGTATTGACGTTCTTCAGTTAGTTTTTTATTGTGGCACTCCATGCTGTAAGAAAAGTTTTTTATTCATTTTTCAACCACTTTTTAGCGCTTTCAAATGCCTTGTAAATTATGGCCAGATGAGGTATGGCGTTTGTACTATTGTTACACTTTACAAATTGTTCTGTGTATGAATATTGGGAAAAAGTTAAATGCGAAGGAAGACAAGAATTCACCTGTTTCGTTAATTTTTTTATATAACCAGCTAAAGGAAAATTCTGTTTTTTCTGAGCCGCATTCAGGCTTTGTTTGGAAAAACCATTGAGTGTGTGCACGTTGCAGCAGTTTTTCCTAATTTAAAGTGTAAACACCAAATGAGGGGGGATTAATTATCCTCGAACGTTAACCACTATTCTTCAACTCAAAACCCAATGGTGAACATTAGCTTGTTGTAAATATGCTCTTTGTTAAATTAAATTGATATGTTACTCCCGATCGATAACCCAAAAGATAATCTATCTACAGATTTCAGAGAATATATTATAAAGTTTGAGCCCGATGTCTGGTCTATTCAAGCGTGTGGGAAGATAGATGAGAATGATGTCGGGGGGCTTTACCTGCCATCTTTTGTGAAAGGAAGAAATAATCCGGGACCAGGTAACGATGAGCCTTACACACAAATCAGGAGTACCCCTGGCTATCTTCCTTATGAATCAGCAAGAATCGCAACGAATGAGACTGGTTGGGAGAGAAGCCGGCTCGCTCTGAATGCTGTTTTCTCAGAAGATATGCTTAAGTTATTTGAATCAAGTCCTTTAACTAAAATTGCGCTATTAACATCAGCGACTGTTATTGTTGAGAAAACGAAGGTGGGCGAGTGGTTGAAGGAAGCCGGAACTGCAATACCCAGGAAGGGGGACGAAATAAAACGTCTCTGGCCTGCGTATCAGATACAGTGTTCCGGGAACCTGGAAGCCGCAATACCCATGATGTTGAGAGATTTCTCTGCCAGTTCTTATGTATGGGTGTTTATTCGCATCCGGGATGTTCGTATACATGACCTTGGCGGGTCTATGATGTGCCTAACCATAGCAAGCGACTACTACAGGGCTTCTGATGATCCGGGTACAAGCGATATGAAGCCTTATATGGAAGCAATGAATGAAGGCCTGTCTTGCCTTGAAGGACCCGCTGCCAGTGTGGCTACACGGGATGCCATATTATGTAGCGGATTCATACAGGTTAGAGACGCAGTAAATAGGAGAATTGCTGGAATGAGCCCCGGTGAATTACAGGATATCATTTCCGCTTATGGGGGAGTTGTGACCCCCAGGGAATTTATTACGATGAGGTGGTGGGATGCCGCGATGTCTCCCTATTACAGATCTGCTATGGGGTCAGATGGTTATTATCACCTTACTGAAAGCTCCGGCGTTTTCAAAGGCACTAAAAAATGCGGCAAAATAAGGAGAGCTATCGACAGTAGCATCAGGTATAATGAAATTGTTGACCTGCTGCCAGATGCAACCCAGGGAGATGGTACAAACGAATTACTCATAGCAATGCTTGTAGGCGGACATGAAGCTACTTCAGGATATGCAGGAGCGCTTTCAGCTATCATTGATGAGGCCCTTACGTGTGACTGCGGTGCGGAGGGGCATGTTGAAGCGGCAGAAATAGCGATGGGTTCCTGCCTCTGGTTTGCACTTGTTCCCCGGTATAATCTTCGATCACAGCTTAATAACCTGGTAAAAGGGAATCCTACACTGATGAATGCCTTTGCATTTGGTAAGCCCGGGGAAAGACATATAATGTGTAAAACACTGCCGGGGGATATACTGCATACAGATGGGTGGAAGCCTTTGTGGACAAAGACCTTTGTAGATATTCCGGAACTGGTGCAGCGGGTTGTGCGCAGGACTTTGCCGGAAGAAGTCCGCGATGAAGAAGTCCATTTACTATGTAATCACATGGCAACAACTGTTTTGATAGCGTGTTTTGCCATTGATGATGATCTTGAGCAGCTGAGAGAATTATGGAGTAAGTGGTGTGATTTATTCGATGCTGCTGTTTCAAAATTTATGCAGGAGAATTCACCGCTTCTGTTTAGTCTGCGTAACCTGATTGGAAGGATATGGATTCATACCATCATAGGGACAGGGGAAGTATGTAGTGATACCAGTGAAAGTTTGTTTGTTGATATAGACAAGGCCTTAAGGGAAACATACCAGCTCAGCTATGAAAATGGGCGGGCTATCAGGCGTGCGTTTCATGGAGTGGTATCAAGTGCCATCGAACTGAGTGGATTTAACCCATATGCTTGTCTTGCAGATGGGGCTGCCCATCTGTGCAGGAAGTAAATCCGGTTGCCTTGCGTTATAGAAGATTGCTGCTGTTATTCCCGGACCCCTGTAAGAGCTTTTACGATAACACCCCCTTCCCTTTGTTTGAGTACAGGCTGGCAGTATTGCCGGGAATCAAATTATTCTCATAGTCACCTGTGGGTGATGCGTCCTATTTATTTCACTGGTGAAAATCGACCTGCTGTGGGTAAGTAAAAAGTTCAATTCCTTTTATCAGGGTGGCCTTAGCTATGATACAGATAGCCGGAATGCTGTTGAAGTATGAAGCGATTATCCGCATGTGGGCGGCAGTGGTTTATTGTCACCCGACTGGGCTACAGAAACAACTGGCGGGGACATCGAAAGATAGTCCGGATTCAGATGATGTTAATAAATTTGTGGTGAGTATTTATTTACCGCGCTGGTATTTCTGCACTTATCCTGGTAGAAACGAACAGAAACATGTTACCTGTGCAGGCGCATTTGTGCTGAAGAAAGGAGGGTAATGCCGGCAATTGATCCGCAGGCAATTTTTTCCGGGGATAGAGGAAGACAGGATATCAGGTAACTATCGTCGGTGAAGCAGACGCTGCTGCCTGGCAGGGTCAATTAAGGTCAGGTGTAAGTTGGAAATGCTAATCATCGCATTGCATGTATTATTTTGGTAAGTGTTGAGATAGAAATATCCTGGCGATAAATATGGAATTTATCTCGCTGGATCTTCTGAATTTTTTGATTATGCAAAGCAAAGTCAGTATTCATTCAAATTCAATTGCTGTCATTGGCATGAGTTGCCGCTTTCCCGGCGGGGCTGATACCCTCGAGAAATATTGGGAAATACTTCACGGTAATATAGACGTTATTGATGCTATACCTGCTGAAAGATGGAATGTCGATCAGTACTACAATGAAGATAGTGAGATACCAGGTAAAATGTATACAAGGGAAGGTGGATTTCTGAAGAATATAGATCTCTTTGATGCCTCTTTTTTTCGTATTACCCGTGTTGAGGCAGAGTCTATGGATCCTCAATATCGTGTCCTGCTGGAATTAAGTTATGAAGCCCTTGAGAACAGCAATATCAAGATAGAATCGTTGGTGAATAGCGCTACCGGCGTGTATATTGGTTTTCAATCAGCTGATTATTATGCGATGGTGAATAACAATAGCAGCTATGCGCTGACAGGTAATATGCGTTCAGCTGGTAGCGGACGTATATCTTATGCATATGGCCTGCAGGGGCCGAGTATTGTAGTTGATACCGCATGTGCTTCCTCCCTGGTTGCTGTTAATCTGGCTTGTAGTGATTTACGCTCTGGTGCATGCAATATGGCTATAGCAGGAAGTATTAATCTTATCCTTTCTCCTGAAGGTCATTTGGAGTTTTGTGAGATGGGAGCCTTGTCACCTGATTGCAGGTGTAAAGCATTTGATCAGGCAGCTAATGGCTTTGTAAGATCAGAAGGAGCTGGTGTTGTAATCTTGAAACGCTACGAAGACGCTATAATGGATGGCGATAAAATTCAGGCTGTTATCGTCGGTTCCGCAATTACCTGTGATGGTCCCGGGCCTGGATTTACTATTCCCAACGCAGTTGCTCAGGGAAAAGCGATTCTGAAGGCGATGGGCCAGGCCGGAATCTGCGCCGATGATATTGACTATATTGAAGCACATGGCACAGGAACATCAGTAGGAGATCCCCTGGAAATGGAGGGCATAGGACTCGCTTTTCGTGATCGTACAAGACCGGAAAAATTATGGGTGGGATCTGCCAAAACCAATATTGGTCATACAGAAGGCGCATCCGGAATGGCAGGGCTTATTAAGGCGGTGCTGGCGCTGCAGCATAATTGCATTCCTGGAAATCTTCATTTTCATCACCCATCCGGTGCCATTCCATGGCAAAATATTCCTGTAGCCATTCCAACAAATAACATTGACTGGCTGCCAGGTAAAAAGAAGAGATATGCCGGAATTAACTCATTTGGCCTGAATGGAACAAATGCTCACGTAATAGTTATGGAGGCGCCGGTGCTGGAGGAAGAACTACCGGAAACAAAGGAAAAAGAGCATCCCTTTATACTATTGCCTATTTCAGCAAGAGACGGGCAGGCCCTTAAATTACTTGCTGAAGAGTATAGCCAGATGATACGTAATCAGGAGTACGCTGTGCCAAAAATAGCAGCGGCAGCAGCTTTGTGTCGTTCTGATCTTTCACACCGGTTATGTGTATATGGTAAAGATGCGGCATCATTGTATGAATCTTTGCAAGATCATCTGCAAGGGGGGCTGATAAGTAATACTGGCAGTACGGGAAAGAAAGTGGCATTTGTTTTTCCGGGACAGGGAGGACAGTGGATCGGGATGGGACGTGAGCTTATAGGAAAGTCAGCCGTTTTTAAGCAGGCATTGATGGAATGTGATGGCGCTATACTGGAGGAAGGCGGCTGGTCGGTGATGGAGGAAATAAATAAAGATGAAGCAAATAATCGCTTCGGGGAATTAAATATTATCCAGCCGGTTTTGTTTGCAATTGAAGTATCGCTGGCTCGCTTATGGCAATCATGGGGGATTAAGCCGGATGTAGTAATGGGGCATAGCATGGGAGAAGTAGCAGCGGCTTACATCGGAGGGGTATTAACATTAAAAGATGCTGTTGCCATTATCTGCCGGCGTAGTTCATTAGCGCTTAAGTTATGCGGACGAGGTGCAATGGCGCTCATAGAGCTTAGCCGGATGGAGACGGAGAAGATCTTGTCCGGGTATGAAACCAGGGCTTCCATAGCAGCTTCTAACAGCCCTAAGGCTACTATCATATCCGGCGATATTGACGCGGTAGAAGAAATCCTGGCCTCCCTGACTGAACAGGATATTTTCAGCCGGCTTATTAACGTTGATTTTGCTTCACATAGTCCGCAAATGGATGCACTGAAGGAAGATATGTTAACCCAGCTTAATGGAATTAGTCCCTCAAAAGCGTGTATTCCGTTTTATTCCACCGTGGCTGACAAGTTCTTAAACGGACCTGAGTGTAATGCTGATTACTGGAATGATAATATTCGAAATCCGGTTCTGTTCTCCCAGGCAGTGCAGCATCTTCTGGAAGAAGATGACTATTTGTTTATCGAAATAGGTCCTCATCCTGTATTAATACCTTCGATTCAGCAAAATATTGAATATCTGGCTAAGCCGGGTATTGCTGCCATAGTAACTCTGAGACATGACTGTTCTGAGATGACGGAAATGTTGCAGCATTTTTGCCAGGCATATACCAGCGGAGCCACTGTCAGCTGGTCCGGTTTATATCAGCAAAGTAAAAGAGATATAGAAGACGTACGGCTGCCTTCTTATCCCTGGCAACATGAAAGTTTCTGGATGGATGAAAAGAAGGCTAAACGAATAAATTACCGGCAATTGCCGGGTTCTCATTCATTTGGAGGCATTCAGATGAATCTGGTATCTGCAGAAGAGGATAAAGTATTCTGGGAGTCTGAAATTAGCCGGTATTCATACCCGTATTTGTCGGAGCACATTGTTAACAACACTGTAATATTTCCAGGTGCTGCATATATAGAGTATATTATTTGTGCCGCTAAAAATAGTTTCCCTTCGGCTCAGCACTTCCTTGATGAGATTAACTTCATGAAGACATTGGTACTGGAAGACGCCATTATTTCGATACAGCTTGTTTTTACCGTGGTAAACAAGGAAAAGATCAGGTTCGGATTCTATTGCAGAGAGGATGATGCCGTGTCTGCAGACCGAAAGGATTGGGTTTTATGCGCAGAAGGATATATCGGGTTGTTAGCCGGTTCTCCTGGAGTAAGCCTCGCGCGGGATGGGAATATGTTATCGGAGCATGTAAGTTCCGCAAAACATATTTATAAGGAAGAATTCTATGACAGAATAAGAAAATTCGGACTCCAGTATGGTGAAAAGTTCAGACTGATTACGGATATCTTTATTTCGGAAAATGTTATAACAGGCAGGGTGGAAGCAGGGCAGCAATTAATAAGATCAAGCCGGGATTATATTTTCCATCCCGTGTTGCTGGATGCATGCCTTCAGGTGATTTGTGCCACCGCAATGGATGAGTATACAACCGGAGAAGGTCTGGTAGTAACATCGTTAAAGAAATATGTGCATTTTGAGAAAGTTGAAATAACAACCGTGCTTCTCGTCAAGGCGGAAAGAAAAAAGAATCCCGCAGGCGTGGAAGGAGAACATCATGTCAATATTGAAATTTATAATGATAAAGGAGAGCTGCTGTCAGTTATAGAGGATGTAACAGTTAAGAATCTTGATTTAACCCAACAGGATGATCTTTCCCCGCTGCTTTATACGAAAAAATGGGAGAAGCTGGAAATGCTATCTCCTGCGCAAAGACAGAAGCATTCCTGGTTTATATGGGTGAAAGAGGTGAATAAGCCGGTTACAGCAATAATATCTCAACTGACTGCTTTGGGAGATCGTGTTATAATGGTAACCAGCGAAAAGTCTCTTAAAGAGCACCTGGAAATGGACAATGGTATTATCCATAAAGGCGTCATATATCTGGATGCAGCACCGGAAATGGACCATTCGAATCCATCATTGTATGTTGCTGAAAAGTGTCTTGGGCTCCTGAATATAGTACATGTCCTGGGGCAAACTTCTGTTCAGCCCCGATTGGTAGTGATAACGCAGGGCGCACAGTCTGTTCTGCCCGGTGAAAAGGAAATCAATCCGTTTGGTGCGCCCGTTTGGGGACTGTCACATACAATATTTCATGAGTTCCAGGAATATGATTGTACACGATTTGATCTGTCATTATCACCAGATGGAAATGAAACGAAAATGCTCTGCGGCCTCCTGGCTGGCGGAAACGGAGACAAGGCGTTTGCAATCAGAGGTAATGAAGTATATGTTCAAAGATTAACGCCCATATCAGCATCCGACTACAAAAGCAGGGCAATTGACAGGGAATTGATACCTGCCTCTCAGGTTCGTTTTCGGTTTACAACTGACGCTCCCGGATTAATTGATGATATATATGCAAAAGCCTGCGCACGTGTATCTCCCGGAGAAAATGAAATTGAAGTTGAAATAAAATCGAATGGATTGAATTTCATGAATGTATTATCAGCGCTTGGAATATATCCTGGTCAAGATTATGAGAATACTCTTCTTGGGATAGAGTTTGCCGGGCAGGTTACCCAGGTAGGTGCAGGAGTTACTGATCTGGTTCCGGGTGATAAAGTGATGGGGTTCAACTTTAGCAGCAACGCATTGGGTAATTACACCATCACCCAGGCAGCATGGGTGATGAAAATCCCGGATAGCATGGATTATCTGGATGCTGCTACCATTCCTGTAGCCTATACTACTGCCTATGCAGCCCTGGTAATCAACCTCGGATTAAAGAAACGGGAACGTATATTGATACATAACGCTGCAGGAGGAGTAGGGTTGGCAGCTATTCATATCGCCCGGGCGATTGGCGCCGATATATATGCAACAGCTGGAAATGACCTGAAAAGAAAATTTTTGCGGGAAATCGGTATTAAATATGTAATGGATTCCCGGTCACTTGAATTTGTGTGTCAAACCAATGAGTATACAAATAATGAAGGCGTTGATGCAATACTTTCTGCACAGCCGGGAGAAATGCTGGTCAAGAACCTTGAATTGTTGCGAAGTGGCGGACGCTATTGTGATATTGGGAAAATGAGTGTATATAACAGCACAAAATTAGATATGTCAATATTCAGGAAGGGCATAGCTTACAGTTTTCTGGATATGTACACTATGGGTACGTCAGATATGAAGATGATAAAAAGTGTAAATGCTGCAGTAGAAAAAGAAGTAAGGTCAGGAGGATTTCCGGCGTTGCCTAAAAATGTTTTCGGGGCATCTCATGTAAAAGAAGGTTTTACTTTGATGGCTCAGGGAGATCATATAGGTAAAATTGTATTCGATATGACCCAACTTGATTTCTCTGTTTCCCGCCATGACGCTCTGTTTAATGAGAATGAAACCTATATAGTGACTGGCGGAATGGGAGCACTTGGAATAACGATAGCTCAGTGGATGGTATTGAATGGCGCTGTTCATATTGTATTAACAGGACGTAATGAACCATCAGCCGCCGTTGCAGCTCTTGTTGCTTCCATGAATGCGGATGGTGGTAAGATAGTAATGATGAGAGGGGACATCAGCAACTATCAAAGTGTGGAACAGATGCTGAACAAAGTAAGATCAACATTACCCCCGATTAAAGGAATTATTCATGCAGCAGGAGTTGTTGATGACAGCATGCTGACCGAAATGGATGAGTCCAGGCTTATTGCTCCGATGCTCCCCAAGATTAACGGCGCCTGGTTTTTGCATAGACTGACATTACAGGATGATTTGAGGTACTTTGTGCTTTTCTCATCCGCTGCATCAGTATTTGGTGGGGTCGGGCAGGGAAATTATGTGGCAGCTAATATTTTTTTGGATGCACTTTCCAGGATAAGGCAAGCAGAAGGGTTGCCTGTTATTTGCATAAATTGGGGATCTATTTCCGAGATTGGAATGGCAGCCGCAAATGAAGTAAGAGGAAAGCGATTAAATAAGGAAGGATTAGGTGGCGTGTCCCGAAATACCTTTCTTAAGTTATTTGGCCATATTCTGAGGAATAATCTAACAGATGTTATCCCTATGCGTTTTAATCCGGATGAATTTATATTGTTTAATCCTTCCTATCTGAAAGATAATTTATTTGAAGTATTACTTAAGAAGAAGAACAAGGGCAATGGCAACGAAGCGGAATGGATCAACGAACTACGTGCATGCGGAACCGTTGAAGAGGCCCGGTATATTATAGAGGAAAAAATAAAGGAATTGCTGTCCTTTATCATTAAAAAGCCCGCTTCCGCCATAGATAGTAATGTGCTTTTCAGGGATATGGGAATAGATTCTCTGATGTTAACACAGTTGCGGAATAGAATCCAGGATTTTTTAGGGATTACTATTCCTTTGGTTGCATTTAACAAGCATCCAAGAATAAAATCTGTATCGGCCTTTATAATAGGAGAGTATGATATGTTGAAATATAGGGTATAGGTAATCGCTTCAGGTATTGGTTATGTAATCCTTAATAAGTAACCGGTAAGGCTACCGTATTTTTTGAGTGAAATTTTGTATTATACCCCATCAGCTATTCGCTTCCTCTTCCGGCTGATGAGCGACAAATTTTTTGCTGATATTACATGAAATATTACCGCAGTTGTTATCTGTAATTCCCTGAATAGTGTATCACATCAGCTTACCGGTTACTTTCCTGTCAGTTATTTTACATATTCTTTCCGGTAAGGTTACTGCGTACTTCTCTGGGAAATATCCCGTAGTATCTGTGAAAAGCGTGACTGAACTTCGATGCGCTGCTGTATCCGACATCCCTGGAAATAGCGGCTATTTTGTCTGAGGTCTGTATCAGCAGCTTCATAGCTTTCTTCATCCTGGATTCTATCAGATAGTCCGTGAATGTCTTGTTTATTTCCATGAATATTTTTTTAGCCTTATATTCACTGATGTGATACGCTTTCATGATATCGCCCAGCTGAAGCGGTTTTTGGAGATGTATATCAATGAAATGCATTACCTCGTACAGTAGTTGTACATCACTAATGCTATTTGCTGTCTCTGTATGAGCATGGAAATTTGTGAGTTGTTTATTGAAGTCAAAAAGCAACTCGGAGATTCTGATGTCCAGGTATTTGTCTGCTAAATGACCAGTGAACTTACAGGTGATAATGCGCCGTATACATTCCCACAGGTCTGTGTCGATAGGGTAAACACCCATTGCATTGCGGATAACTCCTTCTTTAGATACCTGGCACAGAAAATCCGGTATCCTGGGATAACTGGTCCTCAGCGCTACGAGAGCCTTCATATTAATATAGAGTTGAACCATTATATGGGTCTCCCTGCTGAAATTACCGATGCCACAGCCATCGGCGGAGTATACCACGCTGTATTTCCCTTTCCCCTGCATGGAATACTTATGCTCATTGATCTCCGTGGCGACGGGAATCCGGGGCATGAAACTGAATAGAAATCCTCCGGTTTCAAATGAATACTGAAATACTACGTCTTCATTGGTATTACCGCAGAGTATTACCAGCTGGAAATCTCCGACCGTCTTTTCCTGAATAAGAATGTGGGAGCTTTCTGATGTGATTACCCATTTGTCGGTCTCTGGTATAACAAACCTGTCTGATTTGAATCTTTCTATATCCTCCTGACGATATTTTCTGAGTGTTTTTACACTGTCTGAAATTGAAATAGACATTTAAATAGGTTTGTAGTGTAACAATGGTAGAACAGCATGTCCATACTAAGATGGCATCAGTTAAGCATTGATGTTATACAGTTGCAGGATAAAAGACAGTGGAGACTGATGAGAGGGGTTTTGTATTCCAGTCAGGAAAATATCCTGTGTCCGGAACACCTCATCTCGTTTCTGGTTAAAGCCATTAGGTATTAAGCTGAATATTTTTGCCGTACTGATGTGTTGATTTTGTACTTCCTTTTTTAGACTCCGGGTTATTTTTTTTAATTACGAAATGTTTTTAAAAATCGTTATGAAGAATGCAGGGGTTTTGGGAACGTGTGCCGGCCGGTTATAGCAGATCGCATATGGCAAATATCTGCGAATATTCTGAAATGAGTAAGCAGTAAGAATAAAAGGTCAATAAATTTCCGGATTTCCTGCATTGTGTGGAAGATAATAATAAGGCTTCCTTACAAATTTTTATGAACTGCGGACAGTGTTCTATTGTATTGTTGTTTATTTATGGGAGAGGTGATGTGTGCCTGGAGAGAAGAGCGCGGTGTATTTGTTGTTGAGTTTGGATTGATGCCGGAAGCTAGGTGGAGGAGCTGGTTTTTGTAAGAAAAATGCTGTACGGGATACTAAAGCGCATCAGCGGGATATTAAAAGTATAGTATACTTTAAGCCTCATCTCTTAACTTTGGTCTTGTAAAGAAGAGTCAATAGTAATACACGACATTGCCGGAGGCGATATAATACGGGTGCCCGAAACGTATTCCGGGAAAATCCTGAGAAACTAATACAGTCGCATGTTGATGGAAATATTTTCCCCCGGGAACTGATATGATTTATCAGCGAAGGTTTGATCAGATAAGGAAGATGAATACTTAGTTGAACAGACAGGATATGACAACAATTCTGTGCAGGGACAGTAATGTTGTTAATTTCTGCTGCGTAAAAATGAATGATACCTGGTGTTGGAAGACAGGCGTTCTATTTCCCATGTTACCGATAGATATAATCGTGGTGAAGCATTTTAGCTGCCAGACCTGCTGATAAGATATAGTGATCAGATCGTTGCGCCGGTTATTAAAACAGCACCTGCCAGGAATACTCCGCCTGGCTATGAAATACCGGTGGATATATGTCCTTTAGATAGATTAATCAGGGAGAAATTATAACAGCAGACGGATGGATGATGATGCCCACGTTGGGCGTTTGTCTTATCATATGAGCTGTCAGGCAGATATTTTATGCTTTCGTTGAAGCGAATACATTTTTGGACATTGTTAACTTAAATTTTTTTTATGGCAGCTTATTATACCGCCAGCTATGATATTCTTGATGAGGAAGAATATGCAAAATACGGACCACCAGCCATGGAACTGATGCTTAAGTATGGCGCAGAGGTGCTTTCTATAGATTTTCAGGCAATTACCATTGAAGGTAACGGAAGGCATATGAATGCGATTGTTAGGTTTCCATCGGTAGAACTGGCACTGCAGTGCTATAATGACCCGGCTTATTTGCCGCTGAAGGAGCTCAGGTTGGGATGTACAAAAGGATGTACTATGATGTTGTTGCATGGATTAACGTAGTAAAAATATAATTGATAATAGTAGTTTTTGTATTCATTGCTGCACTGAGAACCCTATTTAAAGCAGAAGTTCTGTGCCACCTTTTGTTGTATCATGAAGTTACGGATGATTTTTGTTGACACCACCCGGATTTAAAAGCTCCAAAATAAAGGTTATGAATTCCCTGAATGATTTAACGGCCAGGTATTTCTCCTGGTGCAACCGTATTGAATATCCTGAAGAGCCACGTAGACTCTATGATGCCAGCCGCTATTTTTTAGAAAGCGGAGGAAAAAAAATAAGACCCGTTTTATGTCTGCTGGGTAATGATCTTTTTGAAGAAGTTACGGAAGATAGTTTCCATGCAGGGTATGCCCTTGATTTATTCCACAATTCTTCGCTGGTACATGATGATATTATAGACCATGCCCCCCTGCGACGTGGAAGACCAACAATACACATCAAATACAGCCTGCCGACAGCGATACTGACCGGAGATGTTTTTATAGCCAGGGCCTTTGCACACATCAATCATATCAGCGGAGAATACAGACATCAGATACATATGCAATTCTCCAAAGTTGTAACTGAGGTGTGTGAAGGCCAGCAGATAGACTTCGACCTGGAAAAAAAAGATCTCGCGCATGTTTCTTATGCGGAGTACCTGAAAATGATCACGCTCAAAACAGCTGCCCTGATGGCGACCAGCGTTAAAATAGGAGCTGCCATTGGCGGGGCGGATCCACAGGAACAGGCTTATTTATACGAGTTTGGAAAAAACCTGGGTATTGCCTTCCAGATATATGATGATTACCTGGATGCATTTGGAGAACCCTCAGAAACCGGTAAGCAGCCAGGTGGCGATATTCTGGAAGACAAAAAAACGGCATTGCTTATTAAAGCCTGGGAGGCTGGCAGTACCGCACAGAAAAATGCATTGAAGAATGCCATGTCAAAAAAAGGGTTCGAAAAAGTATCTGCCGTTTTGGAACTATACAGGAATTGTAAGGTAGATACATGGGCTGCTGATAAAACATCGGAATATACCACCAAGGCTTTTTACTGCCTGGATATGATAACTGGTATTGCGGCTGAGCGGAAGGCTGGCCTTATTGATCTCACCAATCAATTACTGGACCGCCGGTGCTGATTCAAACCGGAAATTTATTTATGAAATGAACTTTTATGGAAGAAAAAGTAATTAAATCAGAAATACAGCAGATTATAGCGGATAACTCCGACTATACATTTTTTCCGTGGAACTTCCAGAAAGGATGGACGCCGGTTACGGTAGCTCATGCATCGGGAGTTTACCTGTATGATTATAACGGGAAACGTTACATAGATTTTTCGTCCGGGTTATTTAACGTGAACATCGGGCATGGGCAGCAGCGGGTGACAGCAGCTGTAGCAAAGCAAATGCAGGAGGTGGCCTATGTGGTGCCGGAACAGGTGACGCGCATCAGAGGGGAGCTGGGAAAGAAACTGGCTGCCATCTCACCGGGAAATCTGAAGAAAACCCTGTTCACCGTATGTGGCGCCAGCGCTATTGAAAATGCTATCAAGCTGGCGCGGATCTATACCGGTAAATATAAAATCATTGGCCGTTACCGTGCCTATCATGGTGCTACCTATGCGACTATGAGTGTAGGCGGAGATTCTTCGAAGCTGGCGCACGACGCACACCAGGCGCCCGGCTTCGTACATGTGGAAGATCCGTATTGTTATCGCTGCCCTTTCGGACAAGAAGCAGGTAGCTGTCAGCAGCAATGCGTAGCGCATGTAGAAAGGATTATTGAATTTGAAGGCCCTCAGAACATCGCTGCTATCATTATGGAGGGAGAAAGCGGTGCTTCCGGCTGTATCAAGTATCCTCCCGGATACCTGCTGAAAATAAGGGAGCTGTGCAATAAAAATAATATCCTGTTAATCGTGGATGAAGTGCTGAGTGGTTTTGGCAGAACCGGCAAATGGTTCGCGGCTGAATTGCATGGCGTTGTTCCCGACATTATGGCTACTTCTAAAGGCATTACCTCCGCCTATCTTCCGCTGGGTGCTATCACTGTCAGCGAACCCATTGCAGCGTTTTTTGATGATAAATTTTTCCCGCTGGGACTTACCAATGTGGCGCACCCGGTAACCTGTGCGGCAGCGCTGGAAGTGTTGAAAATTTATGAAGAGGACCACCTCATTGAGAATGCTGCCGCGATGGGAAATTATATTTTACAACGCGTTAAGGAAATGCAGCAGCATCATCCCTGCATAGGAGATATCAGGTTTACAGGATTATTGGGCTGCCTGGAGCTGGTAAAGAACCGGGAAACGAAAGAACCAATGGCTCCGTACGATGAAAACCCTGAAGGGATGAAAGTGATGATTCAACTGGGCAATAAGCTGAAAGAACTGGGCATGAGTACTTTCCTTCGCTGGAATTTTCTTTTCATTGCCCCGCCGCTATGTATTACAAAAGAGGAAGCAGATGAAGGGCTGGCTATCATTGATGAGGCTTTATTCCTGGCAGATGAATATACGTCATGACTAAATTTTCAAACTTTACTTATAACTTTAAAATCTTCTCCAATGGTTAATCACAATATCAATTTTTTCTCTAAACCTTATCAGGATAATCCGTATCGCTACTATCAGGAGATGCATGAACAATATCCGCTCTTTTTCCACGAACCTACCAACAGTTATGTCATCAGTTCATACGAAGATGTAGAGCGTGCGCTTAAAGATCCGGTGTTTTCTTCACGTAACTATTCCTGGCAGGTGGAGCCCCTGAACGGGGTAACCATTCTGCAGATGGAAGGAAAGGAGCATACCCAGTACCGTAATACAGTTGCTTCCAACTTCCACAGGCAGGATCTGGTGGAACAGACTTTACCGCTGATCCGGAAAAATGTGGCTTCCCTGTTCGATGCCTTTAAAGGCCGGAAGGTAATAGATCTGAGGAAGGAATTTACGGCATTGCTTCCGCTGAGAGTCATCATAGATATGTTGGGATTGCCTGAAAAAGACCTGCCGGTTTTTCAGTTCTGGTATCATGCTTTCGCACGCTTCCTGCAGAATATTAACGGGAGTGAAACTGTTATCCAGGAAGGAAAGGCTGCGATGGATGCTTTCCGGGACTATGTGGACAATATCGTGGATGAACGCACGGAGAATCCGGGCAATGATCTGATATCTGTTTTGTGCAGTGCGCAAATGGAAGGCAAAAGAATGTCCAAGGAACGCATTGTAGGATATTGCGCCCTGCTGTTACACGGAGGTGGGGAAACAACGGATAAGGCTATTGCAAGCCTGTTCCGCAACCTGCTCTTACACCCCGATCAGCTGGCATTGCTGAAGCAGGACAGAAGCCTGCTGGATGCTGCTATAACAGAATCGCTGCGCTACTCGCCGCCGGCGCACATGATACTCAGAACAACGAATGAAAAGGTAAAGGTCAGCGGTGGAGAAATACCGGAGAATGCAACGGTAGTATGTATGCTGGGTGCTGCCAATCGTGATAGGCGCCGGTTTAAGAACCCGGACGAATTTAACATCCTGCGTAAGGAACTTGATACTAAAACGGCCTATACCGGAATTACCAACCTGGCTACTTTCGGAATGGGACCGCATGTATGCCTGGGCGTACAGCTGGCTATCATGGAAATGCAGGTGGCATCCGATTTTGTGCTGGATTATATGGAAGAGTTTCAGTTTGCTGATGGAGGCGATCCGGGAGAGGTGGGTATTTTTACCCGTTATCCGGACAGCCTGCCTATCAGATTTAAGGCCAGAGAGGAAAATTAATTATTTGCAGATCTATAGTCTGCGTATAGGATCCGGGAAAGTAATAATAATCTGCAAAAGCGGTGAAAGAAAACCAGGGTGCATTGATGTCAATGACCAAATGGAATCACTGCTTTTGCAGATTATCGTCTCCGTTAAAGGAGTTGTTGAAATAGGAGCGATGCTGTTTGTCCGGCGATCGTGGGATAATCACCGGATTTTTTGGAACTGCAAAAAAAGAACAGCGGGTTACAAATTTTCTTTAAAGAAAGGAATAGCCCTGTTTAATGCCTGCTTAACCGCTTCGGGGTGGTCATAAAGTTCGTAATGCGAGAATCCTTCTATCACCAGCAGTTCTTTTTTCGTAGCAGCAGCGCGGCGGTATATTTCATACCCGTCTCTGTAGGCGCCGAAGCCTCCGGTCCTGTTACCTATGATTATCAGCAGCGGCTGCGTCAGCAAGGTTTCGCACAGATAGAACGCATCCCATCCTATACTCGCAGACAGATGGGAATACACTGCGCCAACGGCTGCTCCGGGTGCATTTCCCCTGGATGTTTTATAATAATCTGTAGCTCCTAGAACATCTGTGTCCGTGATACCGGCCTTTTTTACTTCTTCTACGGATGCCGGCAGATAATGTAGCATTAACAGCTCTCCTCCTTTCACTTCGTTTGTTCGCTGACCAGCAATATTCTCCAGTGCCGATATCAGATTGTTACCCAGAAACCCATCGCGCATCAGGCGGCCATAGTTAACACCGGTAACTGAAACTACTGCCTTAATACGCCGTTCTGTCATGGCGATGTTCAGGGAATAGCCACCGCCCCCGCATACTCCCAGGATGCCTATCCTGTCTGCATCTGCGTAAGGGAGCGTCAGCAGATAATCGATGGCATACCGGACATCATCCGTACGTTGATGAGGGTTTTCGATATTTCGGGGACTGCCCCCGCTTTCTCCCTGGAAGGATGCGTCAAATGCCAGTACCAAAAATCCGGCTGCGGCCATTGCAGCACCATAAATATTTCCGGCAGTCTGTTCTTTACAACTGCCGATCGGATGCATGGATATGATAACCGGGTATTTTTCACCTTCGCTGAAACCGGGAGGGAAATATAGTACCCCTGCGTTGTCCCAGGCAACGTTCTTAAATTTTATTGCTTGTGTGTTCATCAGGATTACATTTTAATATCATCCGCTTTTCAGGCGGTATCAGTATCAGCTGCAGGGAGTATATTATTTATACGCTTACATCAGTTCATGCTATATGTTTCTGGAAGAAAAGAGTTAATTGATGTACTGCCTCATTTACATGATCTTCGACATCATACAGGGATACGTGGCTCGCACCTTCCACAATGTATTTGTTCTTGTCAGTGGAGGCAGCCTGGTTTAATAATACATCGCTCATCCAGCTGGTGCCCGCTCTGCTGCCTATGACTGACAGTAAAGGCTGCGTCAGGAAAATATCTGCCTTGCTAAAGGCATCATAGGTGGCAATCTGTGTTAAACTTCTGCTGGTAGCATAGCTGGGCGCTGTCGGATACTGACAACGATCAGTACGGTAATATTCCCAGACCTCTTTCCATTCTTCGTTCGGTGCATCTTCTGCTTTCTCCGGGGCTAACGGGAAGGTCTGACTTCCTTCTTTTGCATCTGCGGTTCTGGCTTCCGCTCCGGCCAGCAGCAATGGAAAGGCGTCAGCATCCCTGGTGGTATTCGCCCATCCGTTACGGAAAACAGCGCCAACATTCAGCACACTGACGGTACCTACCGCCTTGATACGATGATCGTTGATGGCGGCATTAATTGTATACCCGCCGCCGCCGCAAATACCTACTGCGCCTATTTTTGCTGTATTGATATAGGGAAGCGTGGTTAGATAATCCAGCACCGCACTCACATCTTCGGTGCGGATATGAGGGTTTTCCAGCAACCTTGGTTCTCCCGTGCTTTCGCCCTGATAGGAAGGATCATAGGCGATGGTAATGAAACCATGCCGGGATAGTTTATAGGCATACAAGCCCGCCGTTTGTTCTTTCACACTTCCGGAAGGTAGCGTCACAATGATGGCCGGGTATTTTTTATCTTCATTAAAATCTTCCGGAAAATTAATAACTGCAGATATAAGAATATTGGCGTTGTTACTGTTTTTAAATGTAATTTTTTTTTGAGACGCAGTAAGTATCCCCAGATGAGTATTCCCGGTTTTTTTGTTTGTTTGTGACATAGGATCACGTTTGTTGTATTGATACAATGTTATGAATGCTGAATTGCCGGTTGGTTGGCACAGATGTAGCTCTACTGCATAAGAAGAACGGCCTTGATGGTTTTGCCGCTGCCGGCATCCTGAATGGCATTGTTAATATCTTCAAAATTGTAAAAGGATATCAGCCTGTCAATCGGAAATAACCCTTGCCTGTAGAAGGATATTAACCGGGGGATGAAAATCTCTGGTATACTGTCTCCTGCAATGACACCTTTCACCGTTCTGCCCAGGGCGAGGTTCAGGTAATCAAATTCCTGCTTTGCGCCAACCGTGCGCACTGCCACCAGGGCACAGGTTCCCAGTATCCTTAAAGCGGTAACGGCATGCTGGATCACGCTACTGTCGCCCGTGGTGTCAATAGAGAAATTTACTCCTCCGGGAATGATGCGTGTCTGGATTTCTTCTGAAGAATTACTGTTGCGGCCGTTGATCGTATGAGTGGCTCCTAATTCCTTCGCGAGTGCCAGGCGCTCGTCATTAATATCAATGGCAACAATGGTGGTACATCCGGCTATTTTGGCGGCCATCACAGCAGCCAGGCCCACCGAGCCTGCACCAAATATGGCAATACTGGTACCTGGTTCTGCTTTTAGTGTGTTCATCACCGTACCGGCTCCTGTAATAAATCCGCATCCCAGCGGCGCCATGACAGGTAAGGGAAGATCATCAGGAATTGCAACCACATTACGTTCGCTGGCAATGGAATAGGTAGCGAAGGAAGATTGATAGAAAAAAAGGCCGTTTAAATCCTCTCCGTGCAAATGATAGGGACAGCTGCCATCTGGTCGCCTTCCGGAAAAATTGAGCGGCAGCATATCCTTGCAGTATGCGGGTGTTCCTGAAATACAATATTCACATTTGCCGCAAGCCGCAATATGGAGTAAAACGTGATTGCCCGCTTTTACCTTTGTTACGCCGGGGCCCACTGCTTCCACAACGCCAGCCCCTTCGTGGCCGAGTATTCCGGGGTAACCAAAAGGAAAATTTGCTTCCCAGACGGAAATATCGGTATGACATACGCCGGTTGCCACCAGCTTTACCAGTACTTCTCCTTCCTTCAGCTCATCCAGCTGAACATGTTCAAATTCAAATGGTTGCTTTGGTTGTTTAAATATAGCTGCTTTGATGTCCATAGTAAATAAGAATTAACAATTGAAGTAAAGGGGTTTTATCGGGCAAGGAATCCACCATCTATCGGATACAGGCTGCCGGTGACGAAAGAAGCTGCAGGAGAGCTTAACCAAAGTACCAGTTCCGCTACATCAGTTGTGGTACCGATCCGCCCCATCGGATTTAAATCTTCCCCCGATCCCAGATCAAGATGGCTGATCATGGAGGTATCGATCAATGCCGGGCCTATTGCATTCACCCTTACGCCGAAACGGCTGTTCTCAATGGCGGCTACCTTGGTAAGTGATAAAACACCTCCTTTGGCCGCAGCAGAGGCGGTGAAACCGGGAAATCCGATCTGAGCCAGAATGGAAGCCATATTAACAATAGCGCCGCCGCCGCTTTTTATCATATAGGGAATCTGTGCCTTCAGGCTGTAGAAAGTGCCGAAAAGATTGGTGAATATCACCCTGTCCCAATCTTCCAGGTTAAAGTCAACCATAGGCACCAGGTTCTCCAGGGAACCCGCATTGTTAAAGGCGATATCCAGTTGGCCGTAATGCTCAAAGGCGCCCCTGGCAAGCTGTTCGCAATCTTCATACCTGCGCACATCTGTTTTGATGAATATCGCTTCTCCACCTTCCGCGCGAATGTCGTCGACAACCTGCTGTCCCGTTTCAGCGGTCCTACCTGCAATGACTACCCTAGCCCCATGCCGGGCGAACAATTGCGCGGTGGTTTTACCAATTCCGGAATTTCCTCCGGTTACGATCGCAACTTTATTCTCTAGTAATTTCATAAAGTGAGTGTTTGAGTAAAGTAATAAAGAGGTGTTTTCATTATTGTAAAAGGGCACCTGCGGCCACAGGAAGCAGCAGATATGCACGATCCGGAAGTCTTATCCGGTGCGGGTTCAACTCCGGTGTATCATTCATAATAAAGTTAATTAACAGCACCGGGAACCTGCTTGTAATACTATAGCCCGGTCAGCTGTTTCTATATCCCGGACCGTCTATTGGTATCGCTTGTTGTTACTGTCTGTGAACCAGTTCAGATGTCCTTCCAATAGGTATTCAATGCCCCTTATGTATTTTTCAACCGTGTTTTTTTGCGCACCAAAATCAGGGAGATTGTTTTTTATTGCAAGAAACTCTTCCAGTAATTCATTGTGCTGATCTATTGCCACCTGAACAGCTTCTGCTGCAGCGTAGCTGTGCTCATGTTCCAGCACTAGTATCACATTCATATTATCTCCCTGGTTTCTTTCTTTCTCCGCAGAAAAAATATCGTTGCACAATCCGATCATCAGGCAGGCCAGTTGCGTGAGCCTGTTAATGGCCGGATGAAAGGGCAGTGCAACGGGCAGCACGGCGTTCGCTGAAATTTCTGCGAACGCGCAGAATACATATCCGGCTGACGTATGTTCCCGCATGGATTTATACACTTTTAGCTGCGGGAATTCGGAAGTCCCTGTATACCAGTGTTCCTTCATAATGCCATCAAACGTATCCTTGTTAATGTATGCGAACCGGTATATCCAGTCTTTACCGGCGACTTTCAAAACATCCTGAGTGAAGTTGTAAGCCTTCTTTGAAAAATCATTATCATCATTCCTCAGATTACCTCCGCCGAGGATTTCAACTGAACGTTGCATCACCTGCAGCACTTCTGCTGCAGGTGAATGCTGATAATGATCGTCAAAAACAAAACCCCACAGAATAAAGGAGGCAATTTGCATCAGCCTCTGCCGGTCAGCATCAGGAAAAGCATAGGACACAAACTTGTCAAAGCTGGCTTTTTTCATGTTTTCCTTCATCTTATCTGATATCATTTCGTAACTGTCTATTGATTGAAGGATAAAGGTTTTGAGTTCGTCAGCATAAATGTTTTTCCTGAAAGGAAACGGATACTTTATTTGGGCCTGTGTTTTTTTCTTCAGCATAATATTAATTTATAATGGATGATATGTCTGTCCGCAGTAGCGCCCGGAATAGAACCGATAAATTTAATAGAGGTGTTATAAGTTTTTGTGTCTGGTTTTACGCAAAGCATCTTCTGTTAGTCATCAAGCTGCCATGTGAATTGCTGCTGTGATTGGAGGAATAGTCCTCCTTTGGTGGAGGCACCGGGTGCGTGTAACGGGGATGCTTTTGTTATTTATATGGTTCTGGAGTTTCATCGCTTCCCCATGGTTCCTCCTGTATCATCTTGCATTTCATTGGTAATAAAGTTACATTTTTAGGTCTTCCTCCTGCATGTAATCTATACTCCGGTCAGATGATTTATACGACCGGTCAGGTGAATATTTTTTGCAGGTGCCAGGACGCCGGATGATAAAGACCGCTGTTAGGAGAAAAAGAAAAGTTTATTTCAGGGGCATCACCTGAAGGGTATATAAAATCGCCTGTTCTGTATAGTGGTTGTACGTTGCCATACCGGTTAAGTTTTTAATTTTGTATCAGGCGTTGGGTGATAGTAAATCTAATATTGCTTAAACACGTGACAGTCGGACTGATGCTATGTTTGCAATGAATATCCGAATTAAAATGTCTGTTATCCCCCTTCCTTTTAGTTGTTGTTGAATTGCATCATGCTTACAAGTAACCCCTGGTTTTATATAGAAAACAACGTACAGATTTTCTGAATTATGTGAACCTTAAAAACTACAGAATATATGCATTCACTGGAAGAACTTTCTGAACTTTTCAGAGCCAGATTTAAACAGGTGGAATATCCTGTGTTTCCTGAAAATTTATATCATAATGTACAGTACATACTGGGAATACAAGGAAAGCAGATACGGCCGGTTTCCTGTCTGATTGCTAACCAGCTGTTCAGCGATATTAAAGAAGATGCTTTCCATGCCGGAATTGCCGTGGAGCTTTTTCACAACTCATCCCTTGTGCACGACGATATTATGGATGGCGCGCTATTGCGCCGGGGTTATGAGGCGCTGCATGTTAAAAATAATATGCCGACAGCAATACTTGTCGGGGATTTGCTGATCATCCACTCCTTCGAATACCTGAACAGGACGAATCCCCTGTACCGGGAACAGCTGATGAATATTTTCCTGCGTATAGCCACCGGCGTATGTGAGGGGCAGCAGCTGGACAATGACTTTGAGAATGCAGGACTGCGGGATGTTTCCTATAACAACTATATTATTATGAGTGAACTGAAGACAGCGGTGTTGCTTGCCGGCAGTCTGTCTATGGGCGCAGTAATCGGAGGGGCCGATGATTATCAGTCCGGCCGCCTGTATGATTTCGGAATTAACCTGGGCATTGCTTTCCAGATTCAGGACGACTACCTGGATGTGTTTGGTGATCCTGCCAAAACAGGAAAACGGCAGGGAGGCGATATCGTTAAGAATAAGAAGACCTCCTTGCTGACGAAGACAATAGGACTATTGCCGGATGAGAAAATGATGAAACTGGAGTCAATCATGCATTTTCATCCAGAGAAGCGTGTGCCTGCTGTAACAGCGCTTTACAGGGATTATGGAATTGAACAATGGGCCGTAGAACAGGTAAAGGAATTTACAGACAGGGCTTTCGCTATTCTGGAAGAAATTGATGTTCCGGAGGAAAGAAAAGCGCCGCTGATCCAGCTGGCCCATGTACTGCTGAAACGCCAGTATTAAACCGGTTATATCAGGGCCGAAGACTGAATGTACCCTGATTGCCGGAGAAATAACCAGGCGTAAAAGTAATGCCCTCCGCAGGAGGCATGCATTAATGTAAATAATATCTGTTCGCCTGCATAAATAATGACTGATATGAGTGACAAGGATTTCAGTATACTGAATACAATTGATTACCCGTCGGATTTGCGCCAGCTTCCGGCTGATCTGCTGCCGGAACTTTGCTTTGAACTGAGGGAATTTATTATCGATACCGTGAGCAGGAATGGCGGGCATTTCGCCGCCAGCCTGGGAGTGGTGGAGCTCACCGTAGCGCTGCATTACGTTTTTAATACGCCTTACGACCAGTTGGTATGGGATGTGGGTCATCAGGCCTACGGCCACAAAATACTTACAGGCAGGAGAGACGTCTTTCATACAAACAGGAAATACAATGGTATCAGTGGTTTTCCCAAACGGGATGAAAGTGAATATGATACCTTTGGAGTCGGACACTCCTCCACTTCAATTTCCGCCGCACTGGGCATGGCCATTGCTTCACGTCTGAAAGGAGAATATGACAGGCATCATGTGGCTATAATCGGTGATGGCTCCATGACTGCCGGTATTGCATTCGAAGCGATGAACCACGCCGGTATCACCGATGCTGAACTGCTCATTGTACTGAATGATAATGGTATTTCCATTGATCCGATTGTTGGTGCATTTAACCACTACCTGACAAGGCTGAGGGCAACGTGGCAATCGAACTATCTGAAAGATAAGATTGAGAAGCTCGCCACCAGTACAGCTCCTTTTAACCTGTTAGGCAGGGCTGCCCAACATCTGAACAAGGGCATAAGGGATCTGTTACCGGGCAAAGGCGATTTATTCGAAGCATTTGGTATCAGGTATTTTGGTCCGGTAGATGGTCATGATATTCGTTTACTCGTACCTCTGCTGGAAGACCTGAAGCAGGTAAAAGGGCCCAAACTGCTGCATGTTATCACCACTAAAGGGAAAGGCTATGCGCTGGCGGAGTCTTCACAAACGGTGTGGCATGCGCCCGGGCTTTTTGATAAGCACACAGGAGAAATTTTTAAGAAGCAGCACGTAACTCCCCAGCCGCCAAAGTACCAGGATGTTTTCGGTGAAACACTGATGGAGCTGGCAGAGAAGAATGATACGATTATGGCCATTACCCCCGCTATGCCCAGTGGATCTTCTCTTAAACACATGATAGAAAAAATGCCGGGCCGCGTATTTGATGTGGATATTTGCGAACAGCATGCAGTAACGCTTTCGGCAGGTCTGGCTACACAGGGGATGCGCGTATTCTGCAATATCTACTCTACGTTTATGCAAAGGGCCTACGACCAGCTGATACATGATGTTGTTATCCAGCATCTGCCTGTGGTGTTTTGTCTCGACAGAGGCGGATTAGTCGGGGAAGACGGCACCTCTCACCATGGCGTGTTTGATCTGGCCTATACCCGCAGCCTTCCCGGTATCATTGTAAGTGCCCCGATGAACGAACAGGATTTACGCAACCTTATGTTTACCGCGCAGCTGCCTTCTCAGCATCAGCCATTCGTTATCAGATATCCCAGAGGACAGGGAGTGATGCCGTACTGGCGCACGCCTTTCGAAGAAGTGCCCGTCGGCGTTGGCCGTTGTATCCGGAAGGGAACCGATGTGGCTATTCTTTCATTAGGGCACCCCGGAAACTTTGTGCTGGCTGCATGTACACTCCTGGATAAAGAAGGCATAAACGCTGCTCACTATGATATGCGGTTTTTAAAGCCATTGGATGAATCATTGCTGCACGAAGTGTTTCAGCATTTTCATCAGATTGTTACCATCGAAGATGGTTCGGTTTCCGGAGGATTTGGAAGCGCTGTACTCGAGTTTATGGCTGATAACCATTATCAGGCGGATGTACATCGGCTGGGCGTTCCCGACAGGCTGATCTCCCACGGAAAAGTTGAGGAGCTGTATGCCGAATGCGGATACGACACCATGGGGATTGTACGGGAAGTGAAAGCCTGGCTTGTTAAAAAACATAAACTCCGTTCCTGACATGAAACGCTTTAAAATACCTGCCTTTTACCAGGGCAAATTTATTTCTCCGATAAAAAGAAAACGTTCAGAAAGTGACCGGATGAAGAAAGATCTTTCACCCACCCAGTTCGATCTTGGTAAAGTAAAGATTAACCTGGCCCGGCACTTCGGATTTTGCTATGGCGTTGAAAATGCTATCGAAAGGGCGTATCGCGCTGTGGAAGAGAACCCCGGGAAGAATATCTATCTGCTGAGTGAGATCGTTCACAATTCATTAATTAATACCGGACTATTCAATTTAGGCATCAGGTACATCATGAATACCTCCGGTAAACAGCTTATTCCGTGGGAGAAAATAACCAGCGATGATATTGTCATTATCCCGGCATTCGGTACAACGGTAGAAATGATTCAGCTGATGGAAGCAAAAGGCATCGACTTTGTTACATACGACAGCACCTGCCCCTTTGTAGAACGGGTATGGAATAAGGCAGCCCAGATCGGACAGGATAACTATACCATCATTATCCATGGTAACCCCCGGCATGAAGAAACCCTGGCAACATTCTCCCATAGCCTGCAGACTGCTCCGGCGGTTATTGTAAGGGATATGAATGATGCGCTGCTGCTGGCTGGTATTATCAAGGGCGACTTGCCACCGCAGAAGTTCTATGAACTTTTTGCCGGCAGATACTCACCCGGATTCAATGTTAAAACAGACCTGGTTAAAATAGGAGTTGTTAATCAGACAACACTGATTGCATCAGAGACAAACGAAATAATTGCCTTTCTCAGGCAGATAATGATGGACAGATACGATCTGGCAGAAGATCAGGCTTATCAGCATTTTGCAGATACACGCGATACCATCTGTTATGCAACATACGATAACCAGTCTGCCGCCCTGTATCTGGCAAATGAAGCTGCCGACCTGGCCATTGTGATAGGTGGCTACAACAGTGTCAACACGGCGCATCTGGTGGAGTTAATGGAAAATTATCTGCCCACCTACTTTATCTTTTCTGACGAAAACCTTATTTCCGCCAATGAGATAAGGAGCTGGGATATTCACGACCGGAAAATGAAAACAATCAGTAATTATCTGCCGGAAAAGGAATCTGTTACAATACATATTACAGGCGGGGCTTCTACTCCGGATGTAATGATTGAGCGTGTTATCAACAGGTTGTTATTGTTTTACCATCCGGATGACATAGATAGTCATTTCAATGACGGATTGATGTGAAGCCCCGTTTGAGGGTAATGTCTTCCCGGCAGCCGGAAGCATGATATTATCCGGCAATCATCATAAACTGCAGTATTATGGAAAATTTCACTTCATATAATCCCCGGTTTATTAACAGGCTGAAAACAATGGAAGTCAGTGCTGGCAGCCTGAAGATTGGAAACTTTTATCCGGTGAGAATACAGACGATGACTACCACCGATACCATGGATACAATAGCTACAGTAAATCAGGTAATAAAATGTGTTGAATACGGAGCAGAACTGGTGCGGATCACAACGCCAAGCCTTAATGAAGCCAATAACCTGGTGGAAATAAAAAAAAGATTGCAGCGGCTGTCGTGTCATGTGCCGATAGTGGCAGATGTACACTTTACGCCCGGAGTAGCAGAAGTAGCAGCCCGTATCATTGAGAAGGTCCGTATTAATCCCGGAAATTATGCGGATAAGAAAAAATTTGAGCTGACCGAATATTCTGATTCAGATTATGAAAGAGAGCTGGAACGTGTTTGTAAAAAAGCTACGCCCTTGCTCAAAATATGTAAAGAGTATGGTACCGCACTGCGTATTGGTGTGAATCATGGCTCCCTGAGCGACCGGATTATGAACAGGTTCGGAGATACTCCCATGGGGATGGTGGAAAGTGCCATGGAATTTTTGCGGTTCGCTGAAGCAGTCGGATATCAGAATATTGTTGTCAGTATGAAATCAAGCCGCCCGAAAGTAATGGTGGAAGCATACCGGTTATTAGTCAGCGTGATGATAGCTGAATTAGGCCATTGTTACCCGATTCATCTGGGAGTTACCGAATCAGGCAGTGGGGTTCCGGGACGAATAAAATCGGCCCTGGGCATAGGTTCCCTGCTGGAAGAGGGGATTGGTGATACCATCAGGGTTTCTCTGACAGAAGCCCCTGAGTTTGAATTGCCCGTTTGCAGGGAGCTGGTGAGCAAGTATGCTGCAGTCAGCCATTCAGCCGATACGCTTCAGGTGCCCGATTCAGTCAGACAACCATATATTGTAACAGCTCCGGGAAAGCTAAGGAGTATAAATGGAAGAAAGGAGCCATTGGTAATTGCGGATCTTTCAGGAATAGACAGTTTCGGACCTGAGCATCTGGCCATGATTGGTTTTAGTCATATTGCTGACAGCAATACCTGGGAAAGTGCCAACACCGCTCCGGATATGATTTACTTACGTGACGTTCCCATTATACCGATTCCCCCGGATTTAAAAGTGATAGTGCCAGGTGAAATATGGTCCGGGTATCTGGCGGTAAATAATATATACCCTTTATGGAGCTATGAACAGTTTAGTAAAGGATTATGCAGGAATTTCCAGACAGCATTCATAGAAATGGATGTGGAAGAACTACCGGGTTTTGCCACCCGCCGCATTGCGGCAGATGAAGCGCGCCCTGATGTAGTACTGAAGATAGATGATCTGCAGGCGGTAGTTAAGTTAAAGGAGCTGTTGCGCCACACGCCGGGCCTGTTAGATAACATACCTGTTATCCTGAAATGTTCCGCCTCCTTGCCTGAAGGAGATCCCCTGATTATACACTATGTGGCCTGCCTGGGATCTGTTTTGCTGGAGGGATGCGGGGACGGTATCTGGCTCCGGTACGCCGGCGGCGCTGGCGAGGTGAAGAGAATCAAAGAGCTGGACCTTGCTGCATTTGGGATCCTGCAGGCGACGCATCTGCGGATTTTTGAGACAGAATACATCTCGTGTCCGTCCTGCGGCCGGACTTTATTTGATCTGGAGCAGACAACCGAAAGGATCCAGCAGGCCACCGGGCACCTGAAAGGGGTAAAGGTTGCCGTTATGGGATGTATTGTAAATGGTCCCGGAGAAATGGCGGATGCTGATTTCGGTTATGTTGGCAGCGGCCCCGGAAGAATAAATCTCTATAAAGGTAAAGATGTTGTACTGAGGAATGTTGATAGTGACAGTGCTGTCAGTTCCCTGATTGAATTAATCAAAGCGTCCGGCATGTGGGAAGAACCGTTTAAAAAACCGTAGATACAGACGTATATCCGGATGCGCAGGTATCACTTTAACATTTAACAACTTGATTATGCCAACACGTGTCGCAATTTTTGGTTCTACCGGCTCAATCGGAACGCAGACGCTGGAAGTAATCAGATGGCATCCCGGAAAATTTCAGGTAGCAATACTTACCGCGCAGCAGAATGCTGATCTGCTGATTGAGCAGGCATTAGCATTCAGGCCCGGAATTGTTGTCATCGGCGCTGAAGCATGCTATGCCTATGTCAGGGATGCCTTACAACCCTGGAATATACGGGTGCTTGCAGGTAAAACCGGTCTGGAAGAGGCTGCAGCAACAGATTGTTACGATATTATCCTGACGGCAATTGTAGGATTTGCGGGCCTTACCTCTACGTTAATAGCGGCCGGACTGAAGAAAAACATTGCCCTTGCCAACAAGGAGTCATTGGTTGTTGCAGGAGATTTGCTGACAAAAACCGCCTCGGAGAATAAGGTGAACATACTTCCGGTGGACTCTGAACATTCTGCGATTTATCAGTGTCTGCAAGGGGAAAACTGGAAAGATATCAGCAGGGTGATTGTTACCGCCTCTGGAGGTCCGTTCCGGGGTAAGAAGGTGCCGGAACTGATAGGTGTCACTTCCAGGGATGCGCTCCGGCATCCCAACTGGAGAATGGGCGCCAAAATATCGATTGACTCAGCCTCTCTGATGAATAAGGGTTTAGAACTGATTGAGGCCAGATGGCTGTTTGATTTGAGCCCGTCTCAACTGGAAGTGGTGGTTCACCACCAGAGTATTGTTCACAGTATGGTAGAATTTGTGGATGGCAGTATAAAAGCCCAGTTAGGCATACCGGATATGAAACTGCCGATTCAGTATGCCCTGGCTTATCCGCAGAGAACGGCCGGTAAGATCGCAAAGCTGGATATTATGCAGTCCTTCCGGTGGGATTTCTCCCCGCCTGATCTGGATACATTCAGAAACCTGGCCCTGGCGAAACAGGCACTGCATACCGGAGGAAACGTTCCTTGTGTCCTGAATGCCGCTAACGAAGTGGCCGTAGAGAACTTCCTGCAAGGCAGGATTGGCTTTCTTGAAATGAGTGATATTGTGGAGAAAACCATGATTAAAATTCCGTTTAAGGATTCGCTGAGCCTGGAGGAATATATTGCGTGCGACGAAGAGGCGAGGAGGGTGGCCGGTTCGCTGATATAAGCAGTAGTAGTTGCAAGGGGCAGGTATCGGTTTGGTTCCTGTTTGCGAATCATCAGGAAAGGCCGGCAATGTCCGGCCTTTCCTGTTTTATATCATTTTTGCCGGTACTTCCCTGTTGTTATCGACAGTTTTTCCGACATTTATAAACATAAATTCAATAAGCTATGATAACAGGAAAGCCCAGGGACCCGGAGGAAGAAGAGGAGGTAAACGCTGAGGAGGACTATAGATTTGAGCTGGCATTTTTTTTTGGTGAAGAAGGCCGGTTCTATGGTATTGAAGATGAATTACATGATTTAGGTGAGCTGATAAAGGTGGTTGGTAAGACCGTGATAAGTGAGGAGGCGGAGTTTCATGCAGTGCAAAGACGCGAACAGGAAAATGCCGGCGAGGATTATCAATCACCGACGGAAGGAGAGCTGGCAGTGTGGCACAAGCTAAAGTACCGTCAGTTTACCTACAAAGCCATGATTTCCCTTATCCAGAGTACGTTTGAAGACGGTGCACAGCGTTTACATGCGCTTCTGACCGCTGAAGGCCAGATGGAAGATCTGCGGAAGGACAGGGGAAAGCTGGGAGACCCCTTAAAAGACTTTGCCCAGCT
Source organism: Chitinophaga solisilvae (assembly GCF_009928525.1). Lineage (GTDB taxonomy): Bacteria > Bacteroidota > Bacteroidia > Chitinophagales > Chitinophagaceae > Chitinophaga > Chitinophaga solisilvae. The sequence continues at coordinate 84,144 of NZ_JAABOK010000001.1, forward strand.
TGATCCGTCACTTGCTGCCTATTGGGATCAGGTCCGCCCTTTTATGTTTATCCGGAATAAAGTCGGGCACCAGGATGGTGTATATTATAAAGGAGACAGCAATGCTGATGCATTTGAGTCATTTGTAAAACACCGCACTGATATCAAGGTGACAGATGAGGGGATCCTAAATGGCAAACATAGCTTCCGGATGAAGATTACGAAATCAACGGTATTGACCGATTATCTGAATTTAGTAAAAGAGATTTTTTCAGAACTGTATAAAACGGCAATTAACAGACCGGTCGTTTCTAAAAAATAATTTGATCCGGGGCAGATAATATTATATCTGCTCCGGGATGTTTTTCCAGTCGCAGGTCCCTGCATCCGCATAACAACGCCGTCCGGTTTATCCGGCAGCCTCAGACCCCGTAATATCAGGGTGCATCCCCTGGAATTCTTTGCCAGCGCAGGTGCCACCTTATCTGGTGAACCGTTTGAACCAGCTCTCTTCCCTAGTTTTGCCGCATGAACGGCCGTGCTTCCGGCCACATCTATTATCTTAAACCACAACAGATGAAACTATGCAGCACGTGGCGCCTGCTCGGATGCCTGGGCCTGACCCTGATTTTTTCGGCCTGTAAAAAGGAAACCATTGAAAAAGGCCGGATAAAGGAATTTAACCTCACCTCCGCCGTTAATGGCGGAAGCTATGACATCAGAGTGGCGTTGCCGGAAAATTATACTCCTTCCGGGCAATACCCTGCACTCTATGTGCTGGATGCAAAACCGGACTTCGACTTTACGGCGCTGGAATGCGAAAAGCAGGCCCGCGAGCATCACCGGGAAGGAGTGCTCGTAATAGGCATCGGCTATGGCCATAACCGGATGGACGACTATACGCCGACCCCCACCAATATCGGCGGTGGTGGCGCCGATCAGTTCATCCGGTTTATAGAAACGGAGCTGATACCCCGTATAGAAACCGAGTTTCATGCGGCTGCTTCCCGCTCCGCAAGGGCAATACTGGGGCACTCTGCCGGTGGCCTGCTGGTAGGGCACAGCTTCACCAATCACAACCGGCTGTTTGGCAGCTACCTGTGCCTGAGCCCTTCCTTTTGGTATGACGATGCCATAGTACTCCGGAATGAACAGGTGTACCGGGAACAGAACCGGAATGGAAAAGGAAATTTCTTCCTGGCACTCGGTGAGCTGGAAGAAAAGATGCGCCCGCCTTTCATCGGCTTTCGCAATACCCTCCAGGCTCATTATCCAAACTATGCACTCCAGGATTATATAACACCCGGTAAAGGACACCTGGATTCTAAAAAAACGAATATCAAAAGAGCGCTCACCTTTTTCTTTGAAAACATGTAAACCAGCTTATGCGAAACAGATTTACCATTTGCCTGATGTTACTGGCTGCCAGTGTATACGGACAGGATCACCGGGCCTCATCGCCATGGTCCCGCCTCACTATTAAACCTGCCGTCGGCGTATTGCCATGGAGCCTGCCGGTTAAAGCGCTTACGTCCCTCTCTGTGGAGTATCCGTTAAAAGGGAACTGGGTCATAGGCTCCCACACGATGCTGGCCAGTGCAGTAACCAGAAATACCTACAACGTTGAAACGAATTACAGCCTTCAATTCTCCCAGAAATTCGGCATCGGCTATTCCATGACCGGCCCCCGGAAGTTTGTACGGCTTACCTTGCTGGCAATGGGCGGCTTACGGCGCATTGCATTCAAAGAAACATTGGACTACCCCGGACTTGAAAAGATTACCACCAGCAGCAGAACAACCATGCCGGACGTGGGATTGCTGGCAGACTGGTCGCTCGGAAGAAAACGATACACCTTTAACGCAAGGGTATATCTTCCGTTTTATCCTTTTGAAGGCTATCCGTTAAGTACTTTCCAGCAGATTAGTATTGAAAGCGGGGTAGGCATAAGGTTGAGGTAAATTACGAATTACGAATTACGAATTACGAATGTAGTAGCGAAGAACGAATCGAAGATAAAAGAGGACATTGAATAGTTATCCTCTTTCATCTTCGATTCGTTCTTCGCTGCTACATTCGTAATTCGCAATTCGTAATTCGTAATTCACAATTCACAATTCCCTCCGCCAAACAGAAACGCTTATATTTGGCCTTTTACGTAGACTAACAATAATATGTTATCGGACTGGCGTGTTATCTATATTGGAGGCGTTTTTATCCCGCTTTTTCTGTTCATCATCCTGATCGGCAAGCCGCAAAAGAGTACTGCAGATAAAATACTGAGTGCCTGGCTTTTCTTTGCAGCCATTCATCAGGTGCTGATGGGCGGGTATGCCTATAATAATATGAGTGATTTGCCGGCGTTGATTGGATGGGAAGTGCCCTTCCCGTTCCTGCATGGTCCTTTTTTGTATCTGTACATTCTGTTTCTTACGGGGCAGCAACGCCGGGGATGGAAGCATATACTGCACTTTGTTCCGGCGCTGGTGGTGGCGTTGATACTGGCGCCTGTGCTGACCTCCATGCCGGCACAGGAAAAGCTGGGTATGACGGGGCCTTCGCGGTTTGAGCCGCTATTCCGGTGGATAGTCAGGGGTATTGTTATTTCAGGAGTGGTATATGTGATACTGTCTCTGAACCTTTTGTACCGGCACCGGCGGAATGTGGCGGTCCAGTTTTCCAATACGGATAAGATTACGCTTAACTGGCTGCGTTACCTTATCGGGGGAATGGGTGTTATCTGGGTGGTCGTTATATTTTTCCAGTCGGCGTCATCGCTGTATCTGGTGGTAGCATTGTTTATTTTCTTTATTGGTTACTTTGGTATCCGGCAGGTGGGTATCTTCTCCAATCCGCCGCCGGCGCATGAAGTATATCTTCCGGCTGTGGTCCAGCTGCCGGAGATGCCGCCGGCTGTCATGGCCGTGGAAGATGTTGCAGATAAAAAAGTGAAGTACGAAAAAAGCGGGCTTACAGAGGCTGCGGCTTCCGGTATTTATGCGGCACTTAACACGCTGATGCAGGAACAGCATTGCTATAAAGATGCGGGGTTAACCCTGGGGGATCTGGCAAAAACGCTGGAAGTGCATCCTGCAGTGCTTTCCCAGGTAATCAATTCAAAAGAAGGCAAGAGTTTTTACGACTACATCAATGCCTTGCGGGTAGCGGCGTTTATACAGCTGTTGCAGCAACCGGAGCAGCAGCGGTATACTTTGCTGGCGCTTGCATTTGAGTGTGGATTTAATTCCAAAACAAGTTTCAACCGGAACTTTAAAAAAATCACGCAGCTTTCTCCCAGCAGTTACGTGAAAGAGATGCATATTCATATACAGGAAGATGATGAAAGCGAAGGATGACGGAGGCTGCCTGAATATTACGGCTAAACGAATAAATATATCCTGGCAGCATCAGCTGCCAGGATATGATGATAAATTCCATTTCTTACAGCCACTGTGGCCGTACTACAAAGAACGGCATCCGGCAGTTTACCGATGCGAGGGATACGGCCGTGCCGCCAAAATGGTTTTCTGCCCAGCACCAGGCCCATATCAGGTATAATCCGTTTTTCTTCATCAGGAAGTAGGTTTCTGCCGCGGCAGTATTACCCAGATAAGTATAATGTTCCTGCCGGTCTACTCCTCCGTGGAGTGTCTGATTCCACAGCAGGGCGCGGTTGTCCGTCGGATTAAAATGGCCACTGCTGTCGTAAATCAGGATGCCCACACCTCCTGAAGAGCCGGCAAAGCCGGGGCCTGCCACCCAATGTGTCCATTTGAAGGCGATGGGCATGTAAGCGGTAAATTTCGCGATCATGTCTTCCGAAGGGGAAAGATACATCCCTACAGCAGCGGAGGCACTGGTTTGCATCGGATTCACACTGAATTCACCGGTAGCCTTGCTGGCGCTGGCGATAACGCCGCTTGTCCAGTCCACATCATACGGAGGGCCGCCGATCTTCAGCTGATTGTCCATTTTCAGCATGAACTGCTGCTGCGCTTCCAGCCCCGCATCAAAGCTGCGTAACTGATGTAGCTGCTGCGCAGCTGTCTGTTCTTCCAGTTCCTTCAATGCATGGAAGGTGTTCTTCATGTCTTTGGTGCCGTTCTCCTGAGGGGAAGACGGATGGATGATACGGCTCATCTGTTCAGCCCGTTGTTGCTGCGCGGTACTGTTCCTGGCGATGTCTGCGGCAATGGTACTTTCAAAAACAGCGCGGGCTTCATCGATCTGCTGTGCGGTAGGTTTAACCTCCCGGAACACAGGACTAACAATGGTTGTCATGAGGGTACTTTTTAGGGTTAAAAATCGGGGTCAATCTATTGATGCAAAGTTACTGCATCTATATTACAGCAAATGTTAACAAGGTTACAACACGTATCTGGCGTGGGGTTTATAAGGTGTTAATAATCAATATCTGCAGAAATTCAGGGCAGTGTTGTATTTTTGCAGGAAGCATTTCAGGGAAACATGTATTCCAAAGAGGAAGTATCGAAACAAAAGCAGGCGTTCTGGACCGCATTCGGCCGTTATATGAAACCGGTATTATCTGCCGATGGCGAAATCATCAGCTGGTCTAATTACAAAACCGGTATTCCCGGCATATTCTTTAAGCTGGATGCCGACAACCGGCAGGCAGCTGTTACAATTTTAATTACACAATCTAACCCGCAACTGCACACCACTTTCTATGAACTTTTCCGGACGCAGCAAAAAATGCTGGAGGCAGCATTGGGAGAACATGACTGGGAATGGGAGCAGGATATTACCGCCGATAATGGCAGTACTGTCAGCAGAATCAGCAGGCAGATAGACGGTGTTTCTGTACTCCGTACGGAAGACTGGCCGGTGCTGATATCTTTCTTTAAAGAAAGGATGATAGCGCTGGACGAATACTGGAGTACCGCAAAGTATGCCTTTGAAGCGCTGCTGTAACATGCTGCCGGTGATAATTCGTATATGCGTCAGCGTGATACGGCGAAACCCATCCGGAAATACTTGCTTCACAGAATTAATATAACGGTAACGTTGGAGAATTATCTTTGACATGTGAATACATTAACCGATGAATGGCTGTTCCGGCAGGTACAGCAGGGTAAAGAGGACGCTTTCAGAGAATTGATGCAACGTTACAGCGGCCGCCTGTACCGCCTTGTGTATAAGCATGTAGGCACATCTGCCATCACCAAAGATATTCTCCAGGAAATATTTATCGCTGTCTGGAAAAACCGGCACCGTATCATTGTAGGTACTTCTTTATATCCCTATTTATACCGGGCGGCAAAAAATGCCGTAATAGACCATGTGTTGCAGGAGCAGCGAAATATGCCGATGGAGGAGGCGCTCACTGAAACGATGGCTACCACCCATCCTGGTGCGGAAGAACAGCTGTACCTGCAGGAACTGGAAGCCTCCCTGCAGCAATCCGTTAATATGATGCCTGCTACCATGAAGGCAGTATTTGTACTGAGCCGGGAAGAACAGCTGTCATCCCGCGAAATTGCCGCCCGGCTTAACCTTTCTGAGCAAACCGTCCGCAACAATATTTCCCTCGCACTGCAACGGATACGGCATCACCTGGGTATGCCCGGCCTGCTGCTGTTATTACCCTCCGCCCTGATCTTCGATTTTTTGGTAACATTAAGTTAACATCCGCCGTCGGTACATACTGCCCTTTCTCAGGTTAATAGTGGTATGGGACAACGATTACCGGAGCGTCCGCCGCAATGGCTGCTGCTGAAATATAAAAACGGGAACTGCACGCCGGCAGAAACCCGGCGCATTGATACGTGGTTTGAGAATACAGATGGCGCAGCCAGCCCGGAAGAAGACGCAGACCTGCAGGCTATCCATCACCAGGTGATGGAACATATCGGTACCGCCGCCAGTCGCAGGCTCAAACGTTTACGGATATACGCAGCGGCAGCTGCCGGTCTGCTACTGGTGTTCACCACTTTCCTGATGAGAATGAAACCCGGCCGCCCGGCTTTATCCGCCGGCTGGACTGTCATACAAACATCTCCCGGAGAACTGAAAAAAATTACTTTACCTGACAACTCTTCCGTAGTGCTGAACAGTTGCTCCCGCCTTCGCTACAGGAACGGGTTTGCCAGGCAACGGGAAGTACAGCTGCAGGGCGAAGCGTTCTTCGATATTACTGCTGATGCTGCGCATCCCTTCAGCGTACAGTCAGACAGTCTGCGGATACTGGTGCTGGGCACGCGTTTTAATATCGCGGCATATCCGGACGACAGCACCGCTACCGTGGTACTGGAAAGCGGCAGCGTAAAAGTAAACAGTATCAGGCTGCAGCCCGGTGAGGTACTGCATCGTACAGCAGCAGGTATTACTGTACAGCAGGCTGACCTGGAAAGTGCTTTCGCCTGGCAGCAGGGAATGCTGTTATATAAGGATGTTCCGCTGGCAGCGATCTGTAAAGACCTGGAGCGCCGCTATGGTGTATCCATCCGCATCACAGGCAAGCCACTGCAGGCGGCTACCTATTACTATTCCTCCCGCCGTATCCCGCTGCCGCAGGTACTTAAAGTACTCAGTGAATCGGGCAGCGGATTCTATTATCAGATAAACAGCAAAGAGATTGTTATCAGCGCACAGAAGATAGTTAAATAGAAAAGCGAAGGTGTTTGCACCACCTTCGCCGGATAAGTTTAACACATCAGGATTTTCACCACCATAATGTTTATTAAACTATGCACAATTTTACAAAAAGTAGTGTAATTAAATCGCTATTGTTTATGGGGAAGCTAGCTTTTTTTTCCCTGGTTGTCATGTTTTGTTCCGTGAGCCTGCTGATAGCAGCTCCAGGCAGCTCGCAGGATCTGCGGAAAGTGCCGCTCAGTGTGCATTTCAGCCATGCCAGGCTGGGACAGATGCTGGATACCCTAGAAGCGCGGTCTGCCTTCCGTTTTTCGTATCCCTCACATCTGAGAAATCGTGGGCCGGTTAGTCTGTACCTGCCACAAAGCAACCTGCAGGAAGTATTGCAGCAGCTGGCGGCTACGCTTGACCTGCGTTTTTTCCGCACCAACGGACAGATAGCGGTGAGCGAAGCAATACATGACGTAACGCCTCAACAGGCCACCGGCGCGATTCGTGGCAGGGTAGTGGACTTTGAAACTTCCATGCCGCTGCCGGGAGCTACCGTAGTACTCACACCGCTCAACCGCGGACAGGCAACAGATGAGAAAGGATATTATCAGCTTACCGGCATTGCTGCCGGAAATTATTTGTTAAAGGTCACCTTCATCGGCTACCAGGAATATCAGGCGCCGGTAACCATTACAGAAAAAAGCCTGGTACTGGACATCAAGCTGCAACCTGCTGCCAGCCTGAATATGGTGGAAATAAAAACCAGGAAGGGATTTTCGCAATCACCAGTTTCCTATTCCAGCGAAAAGGAACTGCTGACAGAAATACGGAGCGCCAGAGGTATTGTGTCCGGCATCTCCAGCGAGCAGATTGTAAAATCCGCCGACCGCAATGCTGCCGAAGTAGTACGGCGCGTGTCAGGCGTTACCATTATGGATGATAAATTTATTGTTGTACGCGGAATGAATCCACGGTATAACCTTACGTATCTGAATGATAACCTGGCGCCATCCACAGAAGTATACAACCGCTCTTTTGCGTATGATATGATTCCTGCTCCGGTGATCGATAAAATACTGGTGTTTAAATCTCCCGCAGCCGATCTGATGGGCGATTTCGCCGGAGGAGCCGTCAAGGTTTTTACCAAAAGCACCAAACCGGTGCGTCACTTTGATATCGGCATACAGGGTGGTGTACGGGAAGGAAATACCTTCAGTGATTTTCATGTAGCGCCTAAAAGCAGTACCGACTGGCTGGGCTTTGATAATGGTTTGCGTAAGCTACCCGGCAACCTGCCTACCTACCGCGAATCCGGCGGAAGATATACCATGAGCCAGCAGGAAATGATAAGCGGATTTTCAGACAAATGGACATATACCCGCAGGAAGGCCATACCGGATATGCAGCTGTTCCTGAACTACTTCGATAACTTCCGGCTGGGAAACTGGCGTTTGTATAACCTTACCTCACTGACCTATACCAATGAAAACCGCCACTATGAACAACAACGGCAAACCGGGAACACACATGCCTACCGCCTTGACAAATTCGGTTTCCAGGTAGGCAGCTCCAACAGCATCGGTACAAATGACCTGAGTACACAGGTTGCGAAGATGAACCTGATGCAGAACTTCACCCTGCGGATGAATGAACATAACAGGATTGAATGGAAGAATTTTTTCCTCAATGAAGGAAAGAATACCGTGGGTGTGCAGCGCAGCAGGCAGAACAGCCATCCGGCTTTTGCAGCACAGGACAATTACCGGGAAACAAAGCAGAACCTGATACAGTTTCAGCAACGCCTGCTGTACAATGGTAACCTGGATGGTTATCATACCCTGCAGGGAAGGAAGAAGCAGGAACTGCACTGGAACATGGGGTATGCCTATAGCATGCAGGATATTCCCGACCAGCGTGTTTCCCGGTTCTACAACATGTATACGCCTTCCGGTATTGTTGCTGCAGAAGATCCTGCATTGCACTGGATCGTAGATTATGGCATAACGGAGCAGCAGCTGTTCTACGGCATGGCTAACCGCTTCTTTGTGAAAAACAGGGAGAATACCTACAGCGCTGCCCTGGATTATTCATTGCAGCTTTCACCGTCGTTGCTGCTGAAAGCCGGTACCTACCAGCTTTTCCGCAACCGCGTGGTAGAACGCCGCTTCTTTAAGGTAACAAGAGGAGGGCTGACGGGCAATGAAACCACGCTGGTATTTACGCCCGGCGGATGGGATAATGGCGGCCGCATTAATCCCGGCCTGCTTACATTCCGGGAACAGGACCTTGCCGGCATCTGGCATCCGGAAAATTTCCGGAATGATGGCAGCGGATTACAATTGTATGATATGAGTAGTCCGGTTGACCGCTACGTTGCCAGCGAGCAGCAAAACAGCGGATATGTACAGGGAGAGTGGACAGGGCTGGACAGCACGCTCACCGTGCATGCAGGCGTACGCTTTGAACATCATCAGCAACAGGTTTCCGGTGCTGCCGCCTATGGCACCATATTTTTACCGGTGCAGGTAAAGCTGCCGCAGGATCAGCTGCTGCCCAGCGTACAGGTGAATTACCGCCCCGGCACCAACTGGGTATTCCGCGCCAGCTACGGCCGTACGGTGAACAGGCCGGAACTGAGGGAGATAGCGCCTTTCAGCGATTTTGATTTTGTGAACCAGGAAAGAATATCCGGCAATACCCTATTGACCGGTACTGTTATCGATAACTACGATTTCCGTATAGAACTATATCCGCGTGGCGCAGGCAATGAAACCATGAGCGCCGGCTTCTTCTATAAAAACCTGGATAAGCCCATCGAAAAATTAAGATTTGCCAACGGCAGTGAAATGCATGCAGGACAAACCGGCATCACTTTCTTTAACAGCGATAAAGCTACCGTATATGGCCTGGAAGTGGAGTTGCGCAAACAACTGCATTTTATCCCCGGTGCATTGTTCCGCAATTTAGCAGTAGTATTCAACGGCGCGTTGATGGAAAGCAAAACTTCCCGGAATGTATTGCCCGCCCGCCCAACGGGTGTGGTCAGCGCACCGGGAGATAAGACCGGCCTGTTCAGGGGCCGTCCCCTGCAGGGGCAGGCGCCTTATGTCATCAACTCCGGATTGTATTACGAAAACCCGGGATGGGGTACCAAACTCGGTGTATTGTTCAACGTCAGCGGCCCCAGTATCTATGCACTGGCAGATGTTGATCCGGCAGCGCAGCTGGAGCTGAGAAATAAAAAAGAAGGCTATACACTGGAAGATTATGTCATGCTGGAAACAAGGCCTGATCTGCTGGAACTGCCACGCCGGCTGCTCGATTTTTCCTTTACGCAGCGGTTGTATAAATCTCTTCAGCTGAAGGTGAACATACAGAACCTGCTGGATGAACCGGTACATATTGTGGAGGATCAGAACTTCAATCACCGGTATGACCGGGAACGGGCTATACCATCGGCTGCGGAACAGTTTAAGGGCCTGCTGTATTTTGAAGGCGACAACACCTATCTGAAATACCGTACCGGAAGATATTACACAGTTACATTCACTTATTCCTTCTGATCTTATTGTTTTTTTATATGAAATACTTTATACAGTTACTGACAGCTATGATGTGCCTGGCCGTAACCTTTACCGCATGTACAGACCGGGAAGAAGCCGTGTTGCCGGCCAGCAGCCCGGTTGCCTTCTATAACGCCTCTCAGCTGCTCAGACAGGAGCTGGAAAGAAAAAATCCGGGCATCGCTGTAAAGCCTGCATTTATCCTGGTGAATACGCCCGTGCCGGTAAAGCCGGATACACTGCGGACTGCCGAACGGCAGTATATGCCGTATTTTGCCGTGAGCATATCCGGACAACAGTTTTATCCTATGCTGAACGTAGCGCCCAGGCCTGTTCCATGGATTTCGTATATGCGTGTAACTCCCGGTATGCAGGAACTTATTTTCCTGAAACCCGATACTACCCCGGCGGTAAAAACAGTGATCGACGCCGGCCGGGATGTAGCGCAGACAGTATTCCTCACCGATAGTCTGGGTATATACCGCACTATTGTTACCCATGATTCCCATCCTGACTTTGATAAAGGCGTAAGCCTCCGCATTGTGCAGGCAGCACCGGATACAGGCCTGTTACGCGTGAGAGTGAACAGGGTATGGCTGGGCGATAGCTGGGCCTATGGCACGGCCTCCGGGTATTATCACCTGCCCCTGGCCGACAGTTTATCATCCACCCTGTATACCATTCAGGTGACACCCGCCGGAGATACCAGCAACGTGTTAAAGCAATACCTGCTGAAAGCCGGCCGGTCACAGTCCTATACGCTTATCATCAATGGTTACCTGAACTATCATGAAGAAACAAATTACGCATCACCGGATTTCAGGCTTTCCTTCATCAGAAATAAATAATACCATGAAAAAGATAACTGTTGTAATATATACGCTGCTATTGGCCTGCTGCATACAGGTATCCTGCCGGAAAGTAGAACAGGATATCGACGATCAGTTTGAGCAGCCCAGTGTAAGTACCACTACCTTTACGATGGCCAATGGCCGGAGTTTTGAATATCCGAGAGCAGCAAAACCGGGAGATACGATTACCATCGGCGGAAGGCTGAACCTGGGCAGAGGCGCGGTTATCCGCCTGGGAAAGGAGAATGCTGCCATTATCAGTATAGACTCGCTCGATTATAAATATTTTTTCACCGGCCAGCTATATACTTTTGAAGTAGCGAAATTTATTGTGACGCCGGGGATGGGATCAGGTCCGCAGCCGCTGGTAGTTACCTGCGGCCGCTTCAGTAACAGGGCGCCGGATATAGTGCTGACGGCTCCCGGAGAAGGCGGAGGGCAGCCGGATACAACGATGACCGTTACAGCTGTTTTTAACAGCGGTATACCAGGTTTTGAAGCCAGGTACAAGCCATACCGGAACGGTAATGATTATTTCAACCGCGGCCGCCAGGTAACCAGCAACGGAACTGTTTATATCAGCAGTGCATGGGATATTTACCGGTTTACCAACGGACAGGCAGAAAGGGTATTGCAGAAAGAAGATGGTATCCTTATCGACGGGCAGCAACTGAAAATACTTGAGATCATGGGCATGGCGCCGGATCCCGCCAATACACAACTGTACCTGTCGCTCCGGGTGGCGGTAACGGCAACAGATGATTACCGCCAGGCCAATTACCTGTTGCGTAAAGACCTGGCCAGCGGAAAGATCACCGTACTGAATAAAACATTGCTGGAATTATATCCTGACTTCGACGAGCTGACGGGCAATACCATACCGGCAGTACCGGGCTGGCGCGGCCAGGCAGGCCAGCTACCACTGTTTGCATCGAACCTGAAAGTAGATGCCAAAGGAAGATTGCTGTTCTCTGAAGAAAGACTGAAATTCTACGGCAGGATAGATGCTGGCGGACAGGTAACGCCGCTGATAGAAAGTTACTACGGACAAGGTGGTCTGTTTAAATACCTGATGCTGTTCGGATTCACCCAGGACGGTCTGGCTGCTTTTGTAGCCCATGAAAATAAACCGGACTATCCCTGGTCTTCCGGCGTGATGGTGTATGATCTGGATCGCGAAGAACCGGATACCTACATAGATGCAGGCGTTAACTATACCTATGCCTCCTTTGATCCTGATCCGGCCAGGCGGATGAAAGTACAGAACGGTTTCTTTGGTATCCCGGAAACAGAAATTCCTGCTGGTATCTATCAACCGCTTTCGCGGAAAGAAATGTTGTTTGTTAACTCATTCAGCATCGCTTCTGTAAATCATATGCTGGCCTACCTGTACGTTTATGCAGGGATCGAACTAGGCTGCACCAATACACAGAACCCTGATTATCTGCTGCCTGTACAACGGAAGCTCACAGGCCCTGCCCTGTATGTGAACTACGGCTATGATGAAGAACAGGGTGGCATTAGTTTTATAGGCACCGATGCCAGCGGTAAAATTTATTTTATGCGTGGCGGTATGAAACTGACGTTCCCCAACCGGAGATATGTGCCGCCGTATATTTATACTTTAGGGAAAGAGTGAATATAGAGGTGACGTGGTGAATAAAGCCCTGCAACGTGCTGAAAGCGAAGTTGCAGGGCTTTATTATTATAAGTGTATGATGAGGAACTATTTGTCCTGTTCCAATACTGATTTGAATTTTTTAGCAAAGTACATAGGAGCCGTTAGGAAATTACCAATAAAGAATAAGCAAATTGAACAAAGAAAACCAACAACCCCTATTCCAATACCATCAGGCGTATGTAATCTGGAAAAGCAAAGTAATAGGAAAAGGGGTAGCATTCCAGTCACAAGAAATATCCGGGAAAGAATTTCTATGAAGTAATAATTGATGAGAGAGGCTAAATTGTATCGGATGTAGATTTTATCTTTATCATACCAAAAAAATGGTTCCATCAATTTGATTGTTTTGGGAGTTAGCTGAAAGCTATACAGCTCATACAAAGCTAGTATTTTCTCTCTTTTCATTTTTCCGGGATCAAATTTGAATGTAAGCTTAAATACCAGTCCATCTAAGTTATCCTGCGCTACTTTGACGATACTTTTATTTATGCTGACAGGACCGGTAATGAAAGACAGATCATTTATTTTGCCTTTTAATCCTAAACCTTTATAACCTTTGAAAATATCCGGAAGTACCTTTGCAATAAATAAAGTAACTGTAATTAATGTTGCGGTTATCATCCACACCGGTGCACCTGGTTTGGTAAGCTGATTGAGAAAGAAGGTTAAAGTTTTTTCCATAAAAGTAATTTTACGCCAAGCTCCCGATCTTGTTTAGCATTATTGTAAACCGGAATTGCATTTTTGGTATATTAACAGTTTCAGTGATTCATCGTACTGATTGCTCTAACCACAAATAGGCCGTTAATAGACCATCGATAGATATTTGTAATATTCTCGCTGCTACCATGTCGCATTATCCGGTTATAAATTTATTGTTGCAGGTATGCTCATCCCACATTCTTTTGACCCTGCCGGGAAGCGCGCTCCAGGTCTGATAAGATTTGGAATAATCTGCTTTAACCTCTCTCCATTCTAAAAACTGATTTATGAAAAAGCTATTTTCTCTTTTCAAAGTGGCAGTATTATTAGTATTCCTGATACTGCTATGGACCAGCTGTAAAAAAGAGCTGCAGCCCATGGATACGGCCGGAATGAATAATGATCTGAAGCGTTCGGTTGTCTTATCGGGCGTACCTATACCACCGCTCGACTGGGAGCATATCGACTATATGCCTACTCCGCCCGGGACACCGCAGGTTTTTGTGCCGTGGGCATCAGGTGCGTCGCGGCAATTTGCGCCGGAGCTGGCAGATGATTACAAGACAGCAGACGGATGGGTACTGGTGTACAATACATTCAATACTACGTATACCCCTGACCGTTGGTACTTCATGTTATATAATAAATTCCGGGGCCTGTTGCGTATGTATTATTACATCCCTGCAACCGCCGGTTTTATACCATCCCGCAATATCATTCATGCGCTGGCGATAGAGAAGGGATATGCCGCATCGTCTCCCATGATGAATTTCGCTGACCAGGAAGTGATAGATATGACCTACAATTCCCGCTCCGCATCCACCGTGGAACAGTGGCAGGTAGCACCCGGAACCTGGTATGCCCTGCAGTTTGAGCTGGCCTATGATCCGCAGATGTCTGCCCAGAACTTTACAAACTTCTCCTTTAACTGGACGATGAGATCCGCTAATGTAACAGATATAGTACTGGAAGGTACTTCTTCCGGAACGCTGACAGGCTCTATCTCTATTCCGGGTACCAACTTTACCGTATCGCCTTCTTTTAATATCACCGGTGGCAGCAGCACTTCGGTAAAGAACGGCTTCATCGTCATGAATGGTTCCAGCGATACCGAGAAGGCCAAGCCCACCCTCGGCACACAGATTATCAATAATATAAAAACTGCGCTTACCAGCGGCCTGCAGGGAATAGCAAAGAACATACTCAGCGGCCTTTTTAAGAAGAAAACCAGCACTGCGCCGGAAGAAAACGTAAGCCTGAAAATCAACACCAACATCTCCCTGAAAGGTACGCTGACAGATAATTTCCTGATTACCTCGCCGGTATTCGCCATACCGGGATATGACCAGACTGCCACCACCGGCGTAGTACCGGCATATAATCAGCCCCTGGGCGTATTTTATCTCTCTGCCAAGCCAATTACCTATTACAGGTATTCCTCCATTGCTGATAATCCCGGAATAGGAAGCACCTATTTCAATACACAAGGCTACGGCGTGGATACGAATTCCTACAGAATCATCTTCAACCCTGCAGTTACCAGCATCGCAGACATCAGAAACATCAGAACAGAAGCGGTGGCCCTGGATCCGCTGGCCCAGTATTTAAGAGATCCTAATTTTTCCATCTCCGGCGCCAATGAAACTATCGGAGACAGGGTAGTACGCGTAAATGGAAATGGTATCGGCTTCGTTATCATCTACAAAAAGCAATATTCTCCCATAGACTATCCACTGCTATACGATATAGGCGTAAGAATCACCTTCGACGTAGTCCCGAAAAATGGCGCCGCACCCGTTACCGTTAGTAAAACGTTCAGGACGTTTATGATCCCATATGAGGAATAATTACGAATTGCAAATTACGAATTACGAATGATGAATGGCGAGTGAAGAGCGAAGATGTAAGCGGATAAAGAATTTACTTCTTTGCTTATGTCTTTGCTCTTCACTCGCCATTCATCATTCGTAATTTGTCATTCACAATTCGCAGTTACTTCTTCCTTTTCCTTCCCCACCAGATGATAAATCCAGTGACCGGTAAGGTAGTGCAAATGAGTCCGGCGAGGAACGTTATGAATTTGCCCAGCTGGCCTTTCCATACGCCCATATGCAGGGTCCAGTTGATGTTTTCTATTGTTTCTGCGCGTTCATGTGGGCGTGGGATAGGCAGTGGCTGGCCGCTGTAGCGGTCTATTACTTTAAAGTGACCGCCTTCCACGCTTTTCAGGCCCATCCTGCGGGCTATCCACATCATATAGTGACCGGAGGAGTCGATGTCATACAGGTAAACCTGTGCGGCGCCTGCCTCCGGATACTGTCTGAACAGGGTGGCAATAGTCTGATTCATATCGGCTGCGGTACGTCCGGGCTGATAACCGGGAAGAGATGCCTCCCATTCATGCGATTCTTTGCCGCCAAGGGTTTTGAGGGTGAAGTCCATCAACGGTTCAAAGGCGATCAGTAATCCGGTAATAGTCAGGATCAGCGCGGGCAGCAGGGAATAGAATCCCGGTACATTATGCAGGTCGTAGTTCAGCCGTTTGAAGCGGGCTTTCCATTTAATGGTGAAGCTGGCTTCCCGTGTGCTGCGGGTCCACTTTGCCGGCCACCATAGTACCAGCCCGGTGATCAGTTCTATCAGAAAAATGACGGTGGCAATATCTACTATCCAGATGCCGGGATCATGCAGCAGCAGGGACGAATGCAGGTGAGCCGTTATATAGAAGAAGTTGGCAAAGCCATCATCTTTTAAAATCTCACCGGTATAAGGATCTGCATATACCATACTCAATCCCTTCTCATCGCTGAACATACGGAACTTCACGGACCGCTGCGGATCTTTGAAGGAGGTCAGGATCATAGGCGCTTCTCTTTCAGGAAAGGCCAGGTGTATATTTTTCAGCAGGCTGTCTACAGGAAGGCGTTGCGCCTTTACTTCCTTTACGTATAACGCTTTGCCGGCAGAGAAGTCCAGCAGTTCGTCGCATTAAACGATGAGCGTACCGGTAAGGGCTACGAATACCAGGATGATACCGGAAGAGATGCCCAGCCAGAGATGCAGCCAGGCATTGATTCTGCTGAGCAGGGGCTTTTGCTTTTTAGGTGTGGTCTTCTTTTTATTTTCCATATTGTTTTCCCTGGGGATGCATCAGAACTTGTAAGAAACGCTGGCCAGCAGCTCGCGTGGTTTTTGCGGTTGTCCGTAAAAGTTTCAGTATTCCAGGTTGGTCAGGTTGTTCACCTTTACGCCTATACGATATTTGGGCTGGTCATAGAACAGGGTGCCATTCATGGTGGTAAATGCGGGTACGCCAAAGTGCTCATCGGAATCATCCGCTACCGGAATACCTCCTGCCAGTGAGAGAAAATATGCCATCCGGTATACTGATAAGTTGCAGGTGCTTCCATAGCATTGTGATGTTTTAGTGCGGCTGCAAAGCTACTGGCGGGTTGCGTCATGCTTCACTCGAAAAGGGAAATTTTATTACGCAAAACGTAATTTTTATTTTTCTGTCAGATGTTTTCCTCCCCTGAAAAAGAACAGAGATGATAGTTCAGCACCATCATCTCTGCTAAAATATTTCCAATCACCTCCTCCATCTGTCTCCTCCATCGATCTCCTTCACCCACTCCGCTGCATTCCAAATCTCAAATAACCAAATAAAAAAATAACAAAATACCTAGTGTGTGCATTCGTGGAAACTATCGCCTGCAGGGTAGCTGAAGGTATTCACGGTTTTCCAGCGGGCTTTGTACAGGCCGAGGGCGGTATTTTTATATACAATGCCACCATTGATGTCGGAGAGCTGGTCTGTTCTCCAGGATTCTCCGCCTGCGCCGGTGGCTACGGCAATGATGGCAGGGTAGCCGGAGGGGCCGGAGGAAACGGATTTTACAGCGCTGAGGGTTTTAACGAGCGTGAAAGCGCCGGTGGTGACATTGAAACGGTAGATATGCCCGGAGTTGGTCAGCCACAGGTCGGTGGTGCTGCCATAAACAGGGAAGAGGTCATGCGCATTTCCCTGGGGCATGGTATACGTTGCCTTGAGGGTGAGTGCGGGCGATTTACAGCTGCCGTTGTAGGAGAATACTTTCAGTTTGTCTTTTCCGGCGGCGTATAGCTGTTGCCGTGAATGATCCCAGACAACGTTATGTACATCTTCAAAGGTGATGGGGGCTGTCTGTGCGGAGTTGTCGTTAATGTAGGAGTCTACGGTGAATATCATCAGATAGCCTCCGGTAGTGGATGCGGTGACGATGTTCCCGTTAGGCAGCAGTTCGGCGGAGTGGGTATTACCGCCGGCGTAATCGTACCAGATAGCTTTTTTGGAAGCTACGCTGATGAGCGCCACACCTCCGCCGGAGGCGGTAGCAAGGATGTAGCTGCCGTTGTATACCAGCTTGGCTTCGCTGAGATTGGAGAACCAACCCTGTGCACCGGTGCGTATCATTGCATAGGCAGCGGTAGCTTTCCATTCCCAGGTGATGGTGTTGCCGTTGGCTACATCTACCATGATGATACGGGCATTTTTCTGATCACAGATAATGATTTCCCTGGAGGCGGCTGCGGTGTTTTCAGTCGCCGGCGTGTTGGGATGATGTTGGAGAACTGGGTGGCTGTCACGTTTGCAGGACAGGAGGAAAAGCAGTGATACTGCCAGCAGAAAAGGTTTCATGTGTGGAATTTTTGTTCGTGATAAAATGAGTGGAAAATAATTGTTCGCTGTTAAAGGGTCTGTTATGGCAGACAGTTATCGTGGTTGTTAACGGTAGTATAATATATGAAATCTGAAGCAATCCGGCAACTGCGGCATTTTTGCAGGGTATTGGCGGCGTTGTACGGGCTGCCGGCATTTTTGCGGGCAGCAACTGTAAGAGAGGTATGGGCACTACCTGGCGCAGGACTCATGATGCAGACAATATGAGCCTGTATACGGCGTGGCCGCCGTGTAAATACCCGGTTTGCCATGTAGCACCCGGTATCTGCCGCCGGCCGTGAAGCCAGCAGAGCAACATATCACCCATGTACGGTTATGACATAGTAATACCTTGCCCCAACCAGTGGCGCTAATAGCTTTCTGAAACAAAATTTTACTGTTTCCGTATCCATTAACATAACGGCACGCCATCTGTTAATTCCCGGAACCAGGCACTGAATGGCCATTACCGCCTGTTGCCGGTAACGGGTCTTCAGTGCAATATTATTCCTGAAGTGTGCAGTATTCCAAATGCGTTAAACAGCTCTGACAAAAACATTTGCTGCTGTGACGTCAGCTTTGTTTGCAGTATTTTTTTGATAGTAACGATGGTTAAAATCCTGCAATATCGTTTTTTTAGTAGACGCGCGTGAAATGATAATACCCCCAGTCCGTCGACTGTTTTTTTACAGAAGCGGTAATTTTTCCAGTAATCATTGCTGCAACGTCACTGTGTGAAAGCTGGCGGAGATGGCAAGGCCTTGTGTTATGGCTTTCATGGCCTGCTGTAACCTCCTGATAGTAACAGTATTAAAAGTCCTGCTGTGTCTTTTGTTTATAATAGACGCATGTGCAATAGCGATACCCCTAGCATGCTTAGTTATTTTTTATGCAGGGTATTCGTTGCGGGGTCTGTGTGCAGCTATATGACAGTATGTTTACAGCGATGATGTGCTGAAAGCGTTGCTGATACAGTGTCTTGTGGTTTGTTGTATAATGTATGTGGTAACAATTAAATGGAGCAGGTCATCCCGGATGAAGAAGGTTTAGTACATACTTATAAAGTACACGGTCCGGATTTTTCTTTTCCGGCATGTGCTGTATGTGAGGTGGACTGAGCCATGGATTTGATTTAGCAGCAGCAGGTGCCTGATACATTTTTTTGTAATAATGTAATCGGTACACTTAAGGGAACAAGGATTAAAATCTGCTTAAAATTTCTAAACCGGTTAGCCGGCAGTTATTTTGATGTGCCAATAGCGGTAACAATATCAGGGTTGTGTGCTGTTATGTAGTACCGGATTGTTTTAGCAGGTATTGTGTGGTGCTGTATTGTTGCTGTATTTTATGTTATCGGGAGCGAGTGATGATATTAACTAATTGTTAGAAAGCCTTATCAGATGGTGTTTGTGTTTTGTTTTCCGGTATTCATTGTGCCCTTCGAAATCCTTTTCTGTATTGGGTTGTGTCGTTTCGCTGCATTGTGAGGTGTGTTGTGTTAATTAATTTTTAATGCAGTATTTGTCAAAAATATATTTTTCATGTTTTAATTTTTTCTATCTTCGTATAGATAGTAACCCATTCTGCAGATCCGTTTGATCCACCAAATTGAGGTCTGCATATTATAAAGATCCTTGCAAACCGCCAGAGCGCAAAGTTTGATTTTTAGTTGAAGAAAAAGTCCTTTGTAAAACTGCTCGTAAAGAAATTCGATTTTTATGTTTTAAAAACCCTTTCAAATTCATGCAAACCACTAAAAGTAAAGTTTAATGTTTAAAGAGAACCTTTGTGCATTCACTTGTCGCAGGGCGTTTTTGAAATCCTCAATGAACCTATTTTTATGATTAAGCATTTAGATTTTAAATTACTGAGATGTTGTTGTGCTTCACTTTGATCCTTTAAACTCAGAATGTTCCAGGTAATTTGTTGTTTGTAAATAACTCCGCAGTATGTCTTGCTGTAAGGTACAGCGTTGCATAGTGAGGAGCCTTATTTATAAACTGGTTGTTGCTATTAACCCGTGTGGTGCAGTTTCTTCACCATATGCCCTTTTTATTTAAGGGTATATAGAATGTTTGATCCGGTTAAAGTGTGCTTTTCAGATAGTAAGCATTCCTGACTTTCAGGATAGTGCCGTTTATACTGTAAAGGCAGGTGTGTTGTACGCCAGGTGTCGCCTGGGAAGGTTTATTATTACCTGATTTTTAAAATTACTGAAACCTTAGTACCTGACCGGGAGCCCGCTGCTGCCGGAACAGAATAACTATACCATTTATGATCGCTGCCGGAGAGCGTCCGGCAACAGGATTCTAAAATTCTTATATCATGTCAACTAACAGATCCCCGCTTCACCCCGCTCAGAAGGACATATACCTTGACCAGCTGATAAACGTTGGAAACCCGTATTATAATATCGGGGGATATACCAGGATTATTGGCCCGCTGGTAAAGGATAAATTCATCGCGGCTGTTAACACCGTTCCGGAAGTGTTTGACGCTTACCGTATGAGATTCGATATTGATGATCATACTCCGCAGATCTATTTTGATGATGATTACAGAAAGTTGGATATAAAAGAACTCGATTACAGCAAGGGAGAAGGCGAAGATGCTATATTCTCCTGGATGAGAGAACAGTTCAGTAAACCATTTGACCTCAGAAAAGGAAATATTCTTTTTGAACACTATCTGATAAAGCTGAAGGAAGATGAACATTTTTACTTCTTCAAATATCATCACCTGATCAGCGATGGCGTGGGCCTGGCTTCACAGAACCGTTATGTCGCCAGGAAATATAATACACTGCTCAATAATGAAGAGGATGCTGAATTTATGTTTTCTTCTTACCGTGAAGAAATAATAAAAGCAGCGGAATACTACCAGTCGGAAGATTATATTAAGGAAGGTCGTTACTGGAAAGAGAAGCTGGAAAAAAAGCCGCAGCAGCTGCTCCAACGCCGCTTCCATGATAACAGCCAGGATCAGAAACGTTGTGGTACTGTAGCGGTGGACTTAACACCGGAAGATATGGCGGTGCTGGAAGAACTGCAACAGCTTACAAAATCAAGCCTGCAGCAGCTGACCATCGCTGCGCTGATGATCTATTTCGGACAGACTACCGACCGTACTGATTTTATTTTCGGTATGCCGCTGCATAAAAGAAAGAATAAAAAACTACGTGATATTGTCGGCATGTTCACCGGTATCCTGCCTTTCAAGGGAGAATACCGCCCGGACATCACCGTGGAGGAACTGATAAAACAGATTGCCGCCTCACAGCGCGAAGATTACCGCTATAATAACTACCAGATAGGAGACCTGAGCCGCTATTTTAAAATCAACGCCACAGAAGAGTACCTGCTGGAAATCGTTATCAATTATGCGTACATCGATTTTCACATGGACTTCGGTGATAAACTGAAAGCCAGCTTTTACGAGCTGCCGAGTGGTTATGGCAGATACCCTATTGAAATATGGTGGAAGGACTTTGGAAAGCACCAGCCCTTGCAGCTTTCGGTGGACTACCAGTTGCAGTATTTTTCTGAAGAAGAAATGCAGCTGGTCGTACAAAGACTGCTCTTTATCATGTACCAGTTAAAGGATCAGATGAGCAGCCGTTTGCGGCAAGTAGATATTATTCCTGCTGCAGAACGTAGTCTGCTAGAGCGTTTCAACAGCCTGGAGGTAGCCTATCCGCATACCGGCACACTGATGGAAATCTTTGACGGGCAGGTGGCAACGAACCCTGATGCAGTAGCCCTCGTTTTTGAAGATGAGAAATATACCTACCGCGAATTGCAGCTTCGCGCCAATCGTCTGGCTCACTACCTCCGGGAAAGAGGCGTTACCGCAGATACCCTGGTGCCTGTTTGTTTTGACCGCTCTCCGGACATGGTCACCGCTATACTGGGTATTATGAAAGCAGGAGGAGCCTATGTGCCCATTGATCCGCAGTACCCGGAAAGCCGCATCAGCTACATGCTGGAAGACACCGGCGCTGCTATGGTGATAACAACTGCTGATCTTGCCGGCCGCTTCGGCTTTGCGCCGCTGCTGGAAATTATTCAGCTGGATGCGGACAAGGCAGCCATTGCCCTGCAACCGGATGCTACGCCTGTCAATATTGTACGTCCCGGCGATCTTTCCTACGTGATCTATACTTCCGGTTCTACCGGCAAGCCTAAAGGCGTAATGGTGGAACATGCGGGAATGCTGAATCACCTGTATGCCAAAATAAATGACCTGCAGATCACCCGTGATTCAGTTGTTGCCTTTACAGCTTCCTATACTTTTGATATTTCTGTCTGGCAGATCTTCTCTGCCTTATTATGCGGTGGTACTACCGTAATATACACTTCGCAGCTTATTCTGCAGCCGGCCACCCTGCTGAAAGCCATCGATGATGATAAGGTCACCATCTGGGAAATGGTGCCTTCCTACCTCGCTGCTGTATTGCAGGAACAGGTAGTGGCGCCGCTGGCAAGCCTGCAATACCTGATGGTTACCGGTGAAGCGGTGAGCCAGCCGCTGCTGGCGCAGTGGTTCAGACATGAAGTGTATGGCCGCATTCCGGTGGTTAACGCCTACGGACCTACGGAGGCGTCGGACGACATCTGCCACTATGTGATGCATGATACCCCGGAAAGCACCAATGTGCCGCTGGGCTATCCTGTTCAGAACACACGGCTGTATGTAACCGGCGATCAGCAGCTGTATCCGGTGGGTGTGGCCGGGGAAATATGTGTATCGGGCATCTGTGTGTCCAGGGGATACCTCAACCGCCCGGAACTGACGGCAGAGAAATTTACCGAAAATCCTTTTGACCCGGACTACGGATACCGTATGTATCGTACCGGTGATCTGGGCCGCTGGCTGCCCGACGGAACCATCGAATACCTGGGCCGCATCGATGACCAGGTGAAGATACGCGGCTTCCGGATCGAGCTGGGTGAAATAGAAACAGCGCTGCAGCTATGCGGTAATATCAGCCAGGCTGTAGTACTGGTGAAAACAGATGAAAGCGGCAACAAGCGGTTGGTAGGCTATGTGGTGGTATCCGGCACTTTCGATAAGGAGCGTGTAGTAGCGCAGCTGAAAAGCAAACTGCCGGAATATATGGTGCCTACTTTCTTCATTGAAATGGAAAGCCTGCCGTTAACGGCAAACGGGAAAATAGACAAGAAGTCATTACCTGATCCGGATACGGCGGCGTTGCTGACTACTACCTACCAGGCGCCCCGTAACAGAGCGGAAGAGGTACTGGCAGGCATCTGGCAGGAATTGCTGGGTGTACTACGGGTAGGGATAAACGACAATTTCTTTGAACTGGGTGGTGACTCCATCACCACTATCCAGGTGACCGGCCGCGCCAGGAGAGAAGGGGTCAGCCTGCAACCCAGAGATCTCTTCGCAAACCCGACTATTGCGGCATTGTCTGTGTTGCTGGAAACACGCAACGAGATACCCGCATTGGCCACGCAGGGTATAGTCGCCGGAAACAGTGGACTGCTGCCTGTTCAGCAACATTTCTTTGAAGCCGGATATACAGGTGCTTCCCATTATAATCAGCATCTCTTACTGAAAGTCAGTAAACATATTGAGGCAGATAAGCTCTCACAGGCTGTCAGAGCCCTTATACGGCACCATGATGCACTGCGCTTTGTTTATCATCCGGGAGAATCCTTGCCGGAACAGGTTTACGGCGATTATACCGGCGAACTAAGCGTTGAAGATCTGACAGCCGTTGAGGCAGCAGCATTGCCTGCAGCGCTCTCCGCACATACGGCACATTACCAGAATAGCCTGGATATAACAGCCGGCATCCTGGTGAAAGATGTATTATTCCTGCTGCCGGCATCAGAACAGGAGAACCGCCTGTTACTGATTATACATCACCTGGCCGTGGATGGCGTTTCCTGGCGGATATTGCTGGATGACCTGCAACTCCTCCTGGAACAGGAGAACGGATCCCTGGGCGGTAGTAAAACGGCTTCCTATGCGCAATGGTATCAGACATTATCTGATTACAGCCGGGAAACACGTTTGCTGCAACAGCTGCCTTACTGGGAAAATACCGTGCAGCACTATACGCCAATGCGTACGGATAACATACCTGCTGTCAGCGCCCGTACTGCGGACACAGGAAAGGTAACGGTAAGGCTGGATCAGCCCCGTACACGGCAACTGCTGCAGGATGCCCTGCAGGCATACCGTACAGATGTAAACGATCTGCTGCTGACAGCACTTGCAGTTTCACTGGCAGACTATAACCACCACCCGCTGGTTTCCGTTGGGCTGGAAGGCCATGGCCGCGAAGACATGGCGGCAGGTACGGATACTTCCCATACTGCCGGCTGGTTTACCACTATGTACCCCGTGTTGCTGCAGGTAGATGAAAAGGCTGCTGTATCCACCATCATCAAACAGGTGAAGGAACAGCTGAGGCAGGTACCGGCGAAAGGGTTGGGATTCGGTGTGCTGAAATACCTGAACAAGGCCGCCACCTTACAAACAAAAGATCCGTGGGATGTGGTGTTCAATTACCTGGGGCGACTGGAAACACCTGCCGGCGATACTGCAACGATATCCCCGCTGTGGGACACTTTTGGCTTGTCCGTATCCGAAGAAAGACCACTGCAGACCCCTGTAGAAATCAACGCTGTTGTCCGCGAAGGCATGCTGGAAGTACAATGGGATTACAGCAGCCTGCATTTCAATGCCAGTAGTATAGAACGGCTGGCAGCCTCGTTCCTCAGCAGACTGGAAGATATCATTGCGCATTGCGTTGCGCAGCAATCGGTGTCCTATACGCCATCAGACTTTGAACTGGCAGATGTAATAGGTGCGGAAGAACTGGATGCATTTCTTGATACCAACCGGAACGGCATTACCCGCAGAGATCAGCTGGAAAGTATAGCCAGACTGAGCGGATTGCAGACAGGGATGCTCTTCCATGGGCTGTACGACGGACAGGCAGGCACCTACGTACAGCAATTTTACTGCCGCCTGGAAAACCTGGATAAAGACCTGTTTATCCGGAGCTGGCAGCAGCTCATCAGCCACCACAGTATCCTGCGCAGCGGATTTTATCATAATGCTTTCGCAATACCGGTACAGTGCGCCTGGAAAGAAGCGGTATTACCGGTTACTATACTGGACTACCGCCATATGAACAGCGCTGCACAGGAAGATGCCATTAGGGTATATGAAGCGCAGGACAGACAGCAGGGTTTTGATTTTACCACAGTGCCTTTAATGCGTATCTGCCTGATACAACTACGCGACGACTATTATCATCTTATCTGGAGCTATCATCATATCCTGCTGGACGGATGGTCACTCCCCATTATACTCGAAGAACTGCTGCGTGCCTATGAATCACAGGCTACGGCAGCATCATTCCCGGTATTGCCAGGCTCCCGCTACGATGATTACCTGCGCTACATCTACAGAAGAGATCAGCAGGCGGATATTACCTACTGGAGCCAATACCTGGAAAATGCCGGCGACGGCTCCCTGCTGAGCTTTATCAGCACTACGGCCGACAGAAACAAGGGGGACGGGATATATGAAAAAGTAAAACTGCGCCTCAATGCAGCTACCTCCACATCGCTGGCGCAATTCGCCAACCGGCATCATATCACCCTGAATACCCTGATGCAGGGCGTGTGGGCGTACCTGTTATACCGGTACACCGGGAAAACCGATATTACCTACGGCGTAATTGTGTCCGGCAGACCGGAAGATTTACCAGGTGTGGAAAAGGGAGTGGGCATGTACATCAACACGCTGCCCCTGCATACTACCATCGATGAGTCTCAGTCCCTTGTAAGCTGGCTGCAGGCCCTGCAGCTGAACCAGATCGAAAGCAGGGAACACCAGTATACTACCCTCAATGAAATACAAAGACTGAATGGCATCACAGGAGATTTGTTCGACAGCCTTTTTGTTTTCGAAAATTATCCGGTCAGCAAAGTGCTGAATGAATATCCATGGAAGTTACGGCTGGACAATATCGGATTACATGAGCATACCAACTATCCGTTCAACATCATCATACAGGCAGCCGAAACTATTCAGATAGATTTCAGCTACAATGCCAGCATCTTACTGCCGGTGTATGCGGAAGCTATTGCTGCGCATTTCGAACAGGTACTGCACCAGTTTGCGAAGTCCGGCGATACCCGGTTGTCAGCCATTGAACTGCTGACCGGCAACGAACGTACACTGTTACTGGAAACATTCAGCAATGCCGGCAAAACAGCTCCGGCCGTGCATACGATACCTGCGGCATTCAGGGAACAGGTAGCCCTTTCTCCCGATGCTGCCGCCATTATTTTTGAGGAAGAAAGCATTACCTATCAGGAACTGAACCGCAGATCAGAAAACCTTGCGCACTTCCTGGTGCAGGAAGGGGTGCTGCCCGGCGACCTGGTGCCCGTATGCATGAAACGAAGCATAGACATGATGGTGGGTATACTGGGTATTTTAAAGGCAGGCGCGGCATATGTTCCCATCGATCCGGAATATCCGGAAGACCGCATTGCTTTCATGCTGGAAGATACTGCCGGAAATATCGCCCTGACGGATAACGAATGGCAGCCGGTATTTGCAGCCGCTGCCCCCCGTCTCAGGCTGATATGCACTGACAATATACCTGCAGCAGCTTCAGACAAACCTATTCATATTGAATCGCTGTCGGCCAATAGTCCGGCATACGTTATGTATACCTCCGGCTCTACCGGAAGACCCAAAGGCGTACTGGTCAACCACCGCAATGTGGTAAGCCTGGTAAAACAGGTAACCTACGTAACGCTGACCAGCAGGGATGTGATACTCTCCAACGGTTCCCCGTCATTTGATGCCTCTACTTTTGAATACTGGGGCGCCCTGCTGAACGGCGGGCAACTGATTCTCTGCTCTGATAAAAAATTGCTGGACAGCAGCCTGCTTAAAGCAGAAATACGCCGCCACGGGGTTACCAAAATGTGGTTTACCGCCAGCTGGTTCAATCAGCTGATAGACACTGATATCAGCCTGTTTGAAGGGCTTACTACTGTGCTGGCCGGCGGGGAGAAGTTATCCGAAGCGCATGTAAACAGACTCCGAAAAGCATTCCCGCATATTGATCTTATTAACGGTTACGGCCCTACGGAGAATACTACTTTCTCGCTTACCTTCCTGATAGATGGCCGGGAAAATATTCCTATCGGCCGCCCGCTGGATAACCGTACCGCCTATATCCTGGATGGTAGCCTGCGGCCCGTGCCTGCCGGCATTGCAGGAGAAATATACCTCGGTGGTGCAGGATTGTCGCTCGGTTACCTGAACCGCCCTGACCTCACGGCGGAGAAATTTATTCCGCATCCGTTTGCTGCAGGAGAGAGGTTGTATAAATCCGGCGACCTGGGTCGCTGGCTGCCCGACGGCAACATTGAATACCTGGGCCGTATAGACGATCAGGTAAAGATCCGTGGTTTCCGTATAGAACTGGGTGAAATAGAAAGTGTGCTGCAACAGAGTGAATATGTGAACCGCGCAGTAGTGCTGGCAGTCACTGATCCGCAAGGAACTAAAAGACTGGCAGGCTATATCGTGCCGGAAGGAGAATTTAACCGCGAAGGAATACTGACCTTCCTGAAAAGCCGGCTGCCGGATTATATGATTCCACTGATCTGGATACCGATGGAGCAGTTCCCGCTGAATAAAAACGGTAAGGTAGATAAGCGGGCATTGCCGGAAGCCACCACCGGTGTTACGGGATCAGATAATTATGTGGCGCCCCGGAATGCGATGGAAAAAGACCTGGCAGAAATCTGGCAGGATCTCCTGCGTGTACAACGGGTAGGTATATACGATAATTTCTTTGAGCTGGGCGGCGACTCGATCATTACCATCCAGGTAGCCAGCAGGGCCAAACGCCAAGGGTACGACTTACATCCGCGGGATCTGTTTACCTGTCAGCATATAGCGGCGCTGGCAGCTGTCCTGCTGAAGAAAAGCAGCGTGGCCGTGGCAGCCGAGCAGGGAACCTTATCCGGTTACAGTGGCCTGCTGCCCATCCAGCAATGGTTCTTCAGCATTGCTGACGCCTCGCTGTCACATTTCAACCAGCATCTCTTATTAAAGATTGATAGGCAGATCACCCCGGATAATTTATCTGCCGCCATAAAGAAACTGGTCGGCTATCACGATGCGCTGCGGTTTACCTATCAGCCGGCAGATAAAATACAGGAGTATGGCGCCTATGAAGGCAAGCTGGAAACTGTTGATCTGCGCAATGTTTCGCCGGACCAACTGCAGGAAGCAATAACTTCGGCAGCAGAAAAATACCAGCGCAGCCTTGATATTGAAACGGGAATACTCTTACGCACGGTGTTGTTGCTCACACCTGATAGTGAAGCACAGCACCGCTTACTGGTAATTGTGCACCATCTGGCTGTAGACGGTGTGTCATGGCGTATCCTGGTGGAAGATCTGCAGACGCTGCTGACCACCGGTATACCTGCTGCCGCCACGGAAGTACTGGGTGCAAAAAGCAGTTCCGTGCGTCAATGGCATGATGCACTCACCGCCTATGCAACGGATCAGCGGCTGACAGATCAGCTCCCGTACTGGGAGCAGGCAGGCAGTCAGGCTGCTCCGTTGAAAACGGATTATTCCTATACCGGCAACCTGACCTATGCAGATACCGGCAACTGCCTGGTTAAACTGGATAGCGTACAGACACGGAGGCTGCTGCAGGAGGTACCGAAAGCCTATCATACAGAAATCAACGATATATTACTGGCAGCACTGGCGCGTACCCTGGCTGCGTGGAACGGTCACAGTACAGTGACTATCGGCCTGGAAGGCCATGGGCGTGAAGATATTGCACCCGGCATTGATACCAGCCGCACCATAGGATGGTTCACCAGCCTGTATCCTGTTTCCCTGGATACATCGGCTGCCGGCCATACTGCCGGTATTATCAAAAGCGTGAAGGAACAGCTGCGGCTTATTCCGCAGAAAGGGATCGGCTACGGTATCCTGCGGTACATCAGCAAAGCAGCTTCGCTGCAGCAGCAATCGTGGGAGGTTGTATTCAATTACCTGGGGCAGATGAACAATGTGCTGGCCGGCAATGACATCCTGCAGGGAAGCGGAGAGAACGGAGGCGCGCCGGTAGGAGATCATTTTGCAGTACCCAACAAACTATATGTCAACAGCATCATCAACGATGGTGAGCTGGAAATTGACTGGCGCTACAGCCGCCGGCACCTGTCTGCAGAGAGCATGGCATGGTTGTCTGCCGAATACCTGGTGCAGCTGCAGCTGATGATCGATCATTGCGCGGCACAGGAAGAAAGCGCCTGGACGCCAGCTGACTTTGGCCTGGGAGGCATTGCAGACTACCGTGAGCTGGATGCTTTCCTGGATGGCATGGATGGCCCTGTATCCCGCAGGGCTGCTATAGAACGTATTTATCCGCTCAGCGGCCTGCAGGCGGGCATGCTTTTCCACGGATTGTATGATGCCGCAGCAGGCGCTTATGTAGAGCAGTTATCTGCCCGCATCGGTGCGCTGGATGAAAAGCTGTTTGCTCAAAGCTGGAATGTCCTGCTCCGGCAACATACTATTCTGCGCAGCGCTTTCTACTACGATGTATTTAATCTGCCTGTGCAGTGCGTACGTAAAGAAGTAACCTTACCGGTAACAGTACTGGATTACCGCACACTGGATACCACCGCGCAGCAGCAGGCAATGGAAGATTATACGGCAGCAGACCGGCTCCGGGGCTTCGATTTTGCCGCTGCACCACTCATGCGTATCACCCTTTTCCGTCTGGCGGATGAGCAATACCGGTTACTGTGGAGCTTCCATCATATTCTGCTGGATGGCTGGTCTTTACCTGTTCTGCTGGAAGAACTGCTGCAGACCTATGAGCTGCTGGCCACCGGCCAGCCGGCGCCGGTGATGGCAGAAGACCGCTACGAAAATTATATCCGGTATATCAGCCGGCGCAACAAGGTACAGGAGGCCGCCTACTGGCAGCAATACCTGTCCCCGCTGGAAGAAGCCAGCCTGTTACCTTTCATCCATACAGGAGAAGGGCATGGCAAAGGACTGGGTAGCTACAAGGCATTGTCCATACAGCTGGATACCAACGTTACTGCTATGCTGACCACTTACGCGCAACAGCAGCGCATCACCCTCAATACCCTTGTGCAGGGCGTGTGGGCGTACCTGTTATACCGGTATACCGGCCGCCGCGACGTCGTATTCGGCGTTACTGTTTCCGGCCGGCCGGAAGACCTGCCGGGCGTAGAACGTGGAGTAGGGATGTATATCAATACGATTCCGCTGTATACGAAAATAGAGAAGGGACAGGGTGTGGCGGCATGGCTGCAGCAATTGCAGGCCGGCCAGCTCCGGAGCCGCGAGTATCAGTATTCTGCCCTGAATAACGTACAGCGCTGGAGCCCTGTGTCCGGTGAGTTGTTCGACAGCATCCTCGTATTTGAAAACTATCCGGTAGATGAAGTGCTGTTGTCTCAGCCCTGGAAGTTACAGCTCAGCGGCGCCGATGTGAAGGAACAGACCAACTATCCGCTCAGCATCACCGCAGTAGCAGGAGCGGATATCAATATCCGTTTTGAATATAACACCGCTGTATTGCCGGAAGAAGCTATCAGCCGCATGGCTGCTCATTTTCAGCATACCCTCCTGCAA
This sequence comes from Chitinophaga solisilvae, assembly GCF_009928525.1. Lineage (GTDB taxonomy): Bacteria > Bacteroidota > Bacteroidia > Chitinophagales > Chitinophagaceae > Chitinophaga > Chitinophaga solisilvae. The sequence continues at coordinate 114,936 of NZ_JAABOK010000001.1, forward strand.
ATCGGCGGGCAGCAGGCCGTGATGACGGATGATATAGACATTTTCCCTGCTGCAGAGAAACAATGGCTGCTGTCAGGTATGCAGGAAAATGCTTTCCCTTATCCGGCAGATAAAACCCTGACGGATCTGTTTGAAGCACAGGCGCAGCAGTCGGCCTCATCTGCCGCCGTCATTCACAACAACCGCCGGATGACCTATGCGGAGCTGGATGCCCGATCCAACCGGCTGGCGCATTACCTGTGCAGCAAAGGCGCAGGTGCGGACACACTGGTGCCGCTGTTCATAGAACGCTCTCCGGAAATGATTGTGAGCATGCTGGCAGTGCTGAAGGCTGGCGCAGCCTATGTGCCGGTGCATCCGGATTATCCGGCAGAACGTATTGCTTACCTGCTGTCTGATACTTCAGCCACCATCATACTCAGCAGCGCTCAGAGCGCGCCGCTGTTACCAGCCACTGATATAACGGTTATACAGGCAGATGATACCGCACTGTATGCGGCTTATCCCGATACGGCGCCATCAGTGCCCCGGCATCCGTCATCGCTGGCCTATGTGATCTATACCTCCGGTTCCACGGGTCTGCCGAAAGGTGTGCTGGTAGAACACGGCAGCGTGGTGAACCTGGTAGCCTGCCAGGGAGCTAAGTTTGGCATAGATCATACCGAGAAGATCCTCCAGTTTTCCAACTATAATTTCGATGCTTCCGTAGAACAGATTTTCCTGGCCTTGTTCAACGGCGCTACGCTGGTGCTGCTGGATGAAGCTACCCGCCTGGATCCTGCGGCACTGGAAACATTGTTGCAACACGAAGGCATCACGCACCTGCATGCTACCCCCGGCTTCCTGGAAACGCTGACAGCAGGTAAATATCAGCTGAAGCGGGTTATCTCCGGAGGCGAATACTGCCCGTCCTCGCTGGCAGAGAAATGGAGCCGCTACGTTCCCTTCTATAACGAGTATGGCCCTACGGAAACTACGGTCACCTCGCTGGAATATCTGTATGTACCCGGTGCATCGCAGGAAGAAGGCGTGCCTGTTGGCCACGCGCTGGGCAATACTCCCATATATCTGCTGGACAACGAACTGCGGCCGGTGCCTGCCGGCATAGCCGGCGAGCTGTACATCGGCGGTGTACAGGTAGCGAGAGGTTACCTGAACCGTCCGGAACAAACGGCTGCCAGCTTCCTGTCTGATCCGTTTGTGGCGGAAGGGCGGATGTATAAAACCGGTGATATCTGCCGGCTGCTGCCTGATGGCAACATCGTATACGTAGGCCGTAATGATGACCAGGTGAAGGTGCGCGGCTACCGTATAGAGCTGGGTGAGATAGAACACGCCATCGGACAGAGTGGCCTTGCAGTCCGTAATGTGGTGCTGGCGCGTGCTGACGATAAAGGCAATAAACGTCTTATCGGGTACATTGTACCTGCAGACAACTACGACCGCGATGCCCTGACCGCCTTCCTGAAAACACGCCTGCCGGAGTACATGGTTCCCGGCTGGTGGGTGGTGCTGGACAAGCTGCCGCTGACAGGTAACGGTAAGATAGACAAACAGGCATTGCCGGAACCGGATGCCGCCGCGTTATCAGCGAATGCATACGTAGCGCCGCGCAATGAAACAGAAACTGCGCTGGCAGCTATCTGGCAGGATCTGCTCAGTGTAGGGCGTGTAGGCGTTCACGATAATTTCTTTGAGCTGGGGGGGGATTCCATCATTTCTATCCAGGTGGTAAGCCGCGCAAGAAGAGCCGGATATAAGCTCAATCCGCGCGATCTGTTCACCGGCCAGACCATTGAACGGCTGGCTGCTTTACTGAGCGTGCAGCAGCACGACGCCGTGACAGCAGAACAAGGTGTGCTGTCAGGTGAAAGCGGACTGCTGCCGGTACAGCAATGGTTCCTGGAAACTGCCGGTCATACCGCCTCTCACTATAATCAGCATATGGCGCTGGCCATCAGTAAACAGGTGAGCCCGGAAAAACTGGCTGCTGCTATTGACGGGCTGGCCCGTCAGCACGATGCTTTGCTGTTCACTTATCAGGCAACTGCCACCGGATGGAGGCAGGAGTATACCCGGCGGGCTGCAGACCTCGAAGTGGTGGACCTGCAACATACAGGCACTGACTGGCTGTCCGCTGCAGATAACCATCTGGCAGACCTGCAGTCACGTATACAGCCTACAGAAGGAAAACTGCTGCAGGCAACCTTACTGCTGACACCTGCCACAGAACAGGCCAACCGCCTGTTACTCGTCATTCATCACCTGGTGGTGGATGGCGTATCGTGGAGGATTCTTACAGACGACCTGGAATTATTGCTCCGGGAAGAAGTTGTACCGGGCGGTAAAACCAGCTCCGTGCGCCAGTGGTACAACGCGCTGGCTGCCTATGGAACACGCCGGCAGGTATTGTCACAGGAAGCCTGGTGGAAGAAGACGATGCAACAACCGGCTCTCTTGCACACTGATTATACTTCAGATGAGCAACTAACGATATCGGATATACGTAATTATACGGTAAAGCTAAGCCGTCAGGCTACCCTGCAACTGCTGAAAGAAGCGCCGAAGGCTTATCATACAGAAATCAATGATATTTTGCTGTCTGCCCTGGCAGCTACGCTTGCCGCACATAATAACAGCGATGCGGTACTGATCGGGCTGGAGGGCCATGGCCGCGAGGCAATAGCTGCTGATACAGATACCAGTCATACCGTAGGATGGTTTACAACCATGTATCCTGTGCTGCTGGAAGTGAATAAGGCATCTTCCACAGCAGATCATCTCAAAAATATAAAAGAGCAGCTGCGCCGTATACCGGATAAAGGTCTTGGCTATGGCGTACTGAAGTACATCAGCAGAATGACATCCCTGCAGAGTAAAGATCCCTGGGAAGTGGTGTTCAATTATCTCGGACAACCAGGTGGAACTGCGCAGCAGGAACTGCTGGCAACACCGCTGTGGGAACACTTCGGGTCTTCCGCAGCTGCAGACTTCCCCGTGGATGGCAAACTTGCGGTGAACAGTATCGTTACCGGCGATGAGCTGGTATTATACTGGAGCTACAGTGAAAAACATTTCCATGCAGATAGTATTACCCGACTGGCTGCAGATTATATTCATCATCTGGAAGATATTATACAGCATTGCGTTTCGAGGGAGACGGCCGTATATACACCAGCCGATTACGGGCTGGGTGATGTTATCAGCTACACCGAGCTGGATCATTTCCTGGAATCGGATTACCAGGGCCTTCCCCGCGGCGCACAGGTGGAAAGCATTGCCAGGTTAAGCGGCCTGCAGGAAGGTATGCTCTTCCACAGCCTATACGACGCTGCCGCAGGCGCTTACGTGGAGCAGTTTTCCGCTGAACTGAAAACACTGGATATAGCGGCGTTTATAGCCAGCTGGCAACATCTGGTAAAACAACATACCATCCTGCGCACGGCCTTTTACTATGATGTATTCCAGGTACCGGTGCAATGTGTATACCATGATGCCCGCATCCCGCTGGAGACAGTGGATTGCCGTATGCTGAATACCGCGGAACAGCAGGAGGCCCTGAAGGTATACCAGGACGCTGACCGCAGAAAAGGGTTTGATTTCACCACAGCGCCGTTAATGCGTATCTGCCTGATGCAGCTCGATGACCAGCGTTATACTTTCTGCTTTACTCATCACCACATGTTGCTGGATGGATGGTCTATGCCGGTATTACTGGAAGGGTTGCTGAACAATTATGAATTGCTGGTAACAGGTAACGCGTTGCCTGAAGTACAGCCGGACCGTTACGAAAATTACATCCGTTATATAGCGCAGAAAGACAGGGAGCAGGCCATTAACCACTGGCAGAAATATATGGCTGGCCTGGAAGCCGCCAGCCTGCTGCCTTTCATTGGTACTGCCGCCAACCGCAACAAAGGTGTCGGTAGTTATGCAGAAGAAAAACTGCTGCTGGATGAAACTGCAACCACCCGTATCACTGCCTGGACGCAACGTCATCGTATTACCCTGAATACCCTGATGCAGGGCGTGTGGTCGTACCTGTTATACCGCTATACCGGCCAGCAGGATGTAGCGTTTGGTATCGTTGTATCCGGCCGTCCGGATAACCTGCCCGGTGTGGAGAGCGCCGTAGGCATGTATATCAATACCTTGCCGTTCCATGGCAGAATAGCGTTGCAGCAGCATATAAGCGAAGCGCTGCAGACGGTTCAGTCGGAGCAGCTGCAGAACAGGGAATACCAGTACACAGGCCTGAACGAAATTCAGCGGCTCACAGGTATCACCGGCGATCTGTTCGACAGCCTCATGGTATTTGAAAACTATCCCGTGAGCGCCGCGCTGGAAGCAAAACCCTGGCTTTTGCAGATGACAGATGCCATCGTAACGGAGCATACCAATTATCCGTTAAGCATTATCATCATCGCCGGAAGAGAAATTGATATACGATTCAGTTATAACGATCTGCTGAATCCGGTATATGTGAACGCGGTAGCCGGACATTTCCGTACTGTGCTGGAACAGATGATTAGCGCGGATACACTGACATTCGGAGAGATAGATATTTTTTCTGCAGATGAACGCCATCAGCTGTTACATACTTTCAATGCGCACGATATTTCCGCCTTGCCGTCACAAACGGTACTGGACTATTTTGCGGCACAGGTAAGCGCGCAGCCGACAGCGTCAGCGGTAGTAGCAGGAGATACGGTCCTGACTTATCATCAGCTGGATGAGCAGTCTTCCCGCTTTGCGCATTACCTGCGCAGCAGGGGCGTAGCTGCGGGTACGCTGGTACCGGTATGCCAGGACCGCTCCGCAGGTATTATCGTGAGCATGCTGGCCGTGCTGAAGGCCGGCGGAGCTTATGTTCCCATAGATCCTGGCTACCCGGCGGAACGTATCGCCTATATGCTGTCTGATACCGCCGCCCGTTTGCTGATCAGCAACCGGCGCGTGCTGGAGGCATTGCCGGATTTACCAGGCGTGGAGCTGATTGATGCAGACAACCGGGAAGCCTTGTCCGGCGCATATCCTGGCACAGTGCCATCCGGTAGCGTTACACTGGATCAGTTATGCTATGTGATCTATACCTCCGGTTCAACCGGGCTGCCCAAAGGCGTACAGATTCCTCACCGCGGTTTATCCAACCTGGCGGGCTGGCACCTGGAGCGTTATGCGCTGACAGCCGGCAGCCGGACAACGGCCGCTGCAGGCATCGGTTTCGATGCATTTGGCTGGGAAGTATGGCCATCGCTGAGCGCCGGAGCAACGCTCTACATCCTGAGCGATGAACAGCGTCTGTCGCCATCGGGCCTGGCTGATTATTACAGCGAAGCGGGCATCACCCACAGCTTCCTGTCAACCATCCTCATTCCTGAGTTTGTAGCAGCTACACGGAACCGCCGTTTAGCGCTGCAATACCTGCTGGCAGGCGGAGACAAGCTGCCTGCACTGAGCCTGGAAGGGATAGACTATACCATCGTCAATAACTACGGACCTACAGAAAACAGTGTGGTTACTACCAGCTACGTATTAACGGAAAGCAGCGAAGCTGCGCCGCCGATAGGTATACCGGTAAGCCATACACGAATTTATATATTGAATGCTGCGGGGCAGCTCAGCCCCGTAGGCGTAGCCGGAGAACTTTGCATCAGCGGGGAAAGCCTGGCAGCAGGTTATCTGCACCGGCCGGAACTGACAGGAGAGAAGTTTGTGCAGTATCGTATTGCGGGAGAAATAAATACACGGATCTATCGCAGCGGCGATCTGGCGCGGTGGCTGCCCGATGGCAACATCGAATACCTGGGCCGTATAGACGACCAGGTGAAGATAAGAGGATACCGTATTGAACTGGGTGAGATAGAAAGCGTACTGCAGCAAAGCGGCTTGGTGAAACAATCCGTGGTCGTCGTCAAATCCGATGACCGCGGCAACAAACAGCTGGTTGGTTATGTAGTGCCGGAAGGTACATTTGATAAGGAGCCGCTGATTGCTTACCTGAAGAGCCGCCTGCCGGAATACATGTCACCCGCATTGTGGGTGCCGCTGGATAAGCTGCCCATGACCAGCAATGGTAAGGTAGATAAGAAGCAGTTACCGGAAGCGGATATCAGCCTGCTGCAGACTACCGGTTATGTAGCGCCGCGTACCGCAGCCGAACAGGCATTGGCGGGAATCTGGGAAGAGCTGCTGCGGGTACAACGGGTAGGCATATACGATAATTTCTTCGAGCTGGGAGGCGATTCCATCATCACCATACAGGTGGTGAGCAGGGCGAAGAGAGCCGGAATAGCATTACGTCCGGGCGATATCTTTACACACCAGCATATTGCCGGCCTGGCGGCTTTCCTGCAAACAGCCAGCGTCAGCAGCATCTCCGCCGAACAGGGTCTGCTGACCGGTACCAGCGGTCTTCTGCCCATTCAGGAGTGGTTCTTTGAAAACAACATAGCCACTTCTCATTTCAATCAGCAGGTGCTGCTGAATATTGATAAAAACATTGACAGTGATGCGCTATCGACGGCAATTGCCCGGCTGATGCAACACCACGATGCCTTGCGCTTCGCGTACCATCAGGATGCAAACGGCTGGCAGCAGACATACGGCAGCTATACCGGAAAGGTGGAAACGGCGGATCTCTCCGGGGTAACCTCCGCGGAGTTATCTGCTGCCATTACAGCCACCTGCCGTCAGGTACAGGGTAGTCTTGATATCTCACAGGGCGAGCTGTTACGCGCTGCACTCATGAAAACGCCGGCTGTTGAAAAATATAACCGCCTGCTGATCGTCATCCATCACCTGGCTGTAGACGGTGTCTCCTGGCGTATTCTGCTGGAAGACCTGCAGCAGCTGCTGGATGCGCCGTCAACTTTCAGCGGGGAAAAAGGTTACTCCTACCGGCAATGGCAGGAGGCCCTGAAAACATATGCCGGCAGCCGCCGTCTGCAGGAACAGGTAGCCTACTGGCAAACAGCCGCGGAACAATATGTTCCGCTCAGAACAGAGAAAGAAGACAGCGGCGTGATTACCGCCCGCGATACGGCCAACCACGTGGTAAGACTGGATGCTGCGTTGACACAACGTCTGCTGCAGGATTCCGGTAAAGCCTATCATACAGAAATCAATGACCTGCTGTTAAGCGCGCTGGCGCTGACATTAGCTGAATGGAACGGCCACAGCCAGGTGTCCGTCGGACTGGAAGGCCATGGCCGCGAACATATCAGCACTGAAACAGATGCCAGCCGTACCGTAGGTTGGTTTACTACGCTGTACCCCGTATTACTCCACACCGGAGAACAACGTACCCCCGCTGACGTTATCTGCCATATTAAAGAACAACTGCGTCGCATACCGGCAAAAGGTATCGGCTACGGTGTACTGAGATATATCAGTAAAGCAGCGCCGCTGCAGGGTAGGGACCCATGGGATGTGGTGTTCAACTACCTCGGACAATGGGACAATACCACCGGCGGCAGCGGACATCTGTCGGCAGCTGCGGAAGATGCAGGCCCTGCTGTGGGAGAAGATTTTATCTTCCATGATAAACTCGCGGTAAACAGCCTGGTGCGTAACGGAGAACTGGTGCTTGATTTCGGTTACAGCCTGAAACACTTTACGGCAGCAGGTATGGAAGCACTGGCTGCTAACTTCCTGCGTCACCTGGAAGTACTGATCCGTCATTGTGTGGCGCAGACCGCAACCATATTTACACCGGCAGATTACGGGCTGGCGCATGAAATCAGTTACACCGAACTGAATCGCTTCCTGGATGCACCGTACCTGCATACCCCGCGCAGGGCGCAACTGGAACGTATGTACCGCCTCAGCGGACTGCAGTCGGGCATGCTGTTCCATGGCCTGTTCGATAAAGCATCAGGTAGTTATGTGGAACAGTTTACCGCTACGCTGAATGTGGTAGATGAAGCGCTGTTCATGCAAAGCTGGGAATGGGTGATGCAACGCCATACTATTCTGCGTAGTGCCTTCTATTACGATGCTTTCAACATACCCGTGCAATGCGTGTACAGGCAAGCCGCCTTACCGCTGACAACTTTCGATTACCGCCACCTGTCCGCTGAAGAGCAGCAGGCTGCGATTAAACAATATGAAACAGCCGACCGCTACAACGGCTTCGACTTCACCGCCGCCCCGCTGATGCGGGTGTGCCTCGCTCGGCTGGATGATACGCATACCTATCTGCTGTGGAGTTTCCATCACATCCTGCTGGATGGCTGGTCTGTACCCGTAGTGATACAGGAACTGCTGGAGGCTTACGAACAGCTGTCTGCCGGTACGGCGCTGCCGGCCATCACCGAAGACCGGTACGAAGATTATATCCGTTACATACAACAGGATGAAAACGGCCTGGCAGAAGAACACTGGCGCCGTTACCTGCAACCTGTTACCGAAGGCAGCCTGCTGCCATTCGTGCAGGCAAATGCCAGCCGTACCAAAGGAGAAGGGATATATAGCCTTCATCAGCTGATGGTAGACCGGGATATAACAGCATCACTGTCTGCCTACGCCCAACGACATCATATCACCCTGAATACCCTGATGCAGGGCGTGTGGGCATACCTGTTATATCAGTACACTGGTCGCCGGGAGGTAACTTACGGTGTAACGGTTTCCGGAAGGCCGGAAGATTTACCTGGTATTGAACAGGCAGTAGGCATGTATATCAACACGCTGCCGCTGCATACAACAGTAGCTGCTGATAAGCCCTTTACCGCATGGTTACAGGCATTACAGGCAGATCAGCTGCGCAACCGCGAATACCAATATGCTTCGCTTAATGAGCTGCAACGTTGGGCGGCAGTGGAAGGAGAGTTGTTTGACACGCTGCTCGTATTTGAAAACTATCCGGTAAGCGACGTGCTCGAAGCAAAAGCCTGGCAGCTGAAAATGGAAGATGCTTCCATCACTTCCCAGACTAACTACCCTTTATGGCTGGTGATCATGGCAGGCGAAGAAATCAATGTCAGGTTCGAATTCAATACCAGCCTGATCGATGCCGCACAGGTAAAAGTGATCTCCGGTCATTTTGAACAACTGCTCACGCAGTTATCTTCCACAGAAGTCAACATGCCTGATGAGCTGGTACTGCTGACAGACAACGAACGCCGGCAGCTGGAAGGCTTCAGTAAAGTGACGGTGCCTTACAACGAACAGCTGACATTTACAGATATGTTCTCGGCGCAGGTACGCAGGACGCCTGACAGTACCGCGCTGGTGTATGAAAATGATACGCTTACCTACAGGGAGCTGGATGAACGCAGCAGCCAGCTGGCGCATTACCTGCGCAGCAAAGGCGTGCAGACAGGCACACTGGTGCCATTGTGCGTAGAACGGTCCCTGCAGATGATAGTAGGGTTGATAGGTATCCTGAAGTCAGGTGCAGCCTATGTTCCCATTGATCCGGATTTCCCGCAGGACAGAATCAGCTATATGCTGGAAGATACCGCTGCGCAGGTCATTGTAAGCAGCGCCGCCTGCCGTTCACTGTTGCCGGCAGGGAAAGATACGATTGCGTTGGATGCCGATGCGGCACTTATCGCCACGTATCCCGTAACGCCGGTAGAGATACCGGTGAAGCCGGCAGACCTGGTATACGTGATCTATACTTCCGGCAGTACGGGCAGATCCAAAGGTGTGTTGCTCACACACCACAACCTGGCTGATTACCTCGCGGGCCTGCGCGCCTTCCTGCCAGTAGAGGAATGCCGTTCCTTCGGCCTGATGTCCAGCATAGCTACCGACCTGGGTAATACCGTGCTGTTTACGGCGTTCCTGAATGGCGGTAGCCTGCATGTATTCTCCAAAGCGGCAGTAAACGATCCTTATCAGCTCAGGAGCTACCTGACGCAGCATCCGATAGATTGCATCAAGATTGTGCCTTCACACTGGAGAGCCCTTTCTATGCCGGATTACCTGCTGCTGCCGCAAAAACTGCTGATCTTCGGCGGGGAGGCTTTGCCCGCTGAGCTGGTGAACAGCATCCGCGCTGCCGGCGGAACCTGCACTATTGTTAACCACTACGGACCAACGGAAACGACTATAGGAAAACTGCTGCATGTGGTGAAAAACGATCACCCTTACCAGGAAAATATTCCTACAGGGAAACCTTTCTCCAATACGCAGGTATATGTAGTCAATATAAATGGTCAGCTATGCCCCGCAGGCGTGCCGGGCGAGCTGCTGATCGGCGGGGAAGGGGTAGCCGCAGGTTACCTCAACAATCCTGCGCTGACGGCAGAGAAATTTATCAGCGATCCTTTCAATCCTGGCAGCGGACTGCGGTTTTATCGTACAGGCGATACCGTTAAGTACCTGCCGGACGGTAATATCCTGTTCATCGGCCGCCGTGATGATCAGGTGAAAATCAGGGGATACCGTATTGAGCCAGGAGAGATAGAAAGTACGCTGGCACAGTATCCGCACATACGTCAGGCGGTTGTACTGGCAAGAGCTGACGATGCCGGTAATAAACGCCTGGTAGCATACGTGGTGCCGGACAATACCTTCAGCCGGGAAGCCGTAATCGCCTGGCTGAAAGAAAGGCTGCCGGAATATATGGTACCGCTGCTTTTCGTGGAGCTGGAGAAACTGCCGCTGACAGCCAATGGTAAGGTAGACAGACGTTCCCTGCCCGATCCGGATCTCAGCGCCCTGGCTGCAGAAGATTATGTGGCGCCGCGCAATGAAACAGAACAGACGCTGGTGAACATCTGGCAGGAAGTATTGCGATTGAACAGGATAGGCGTGCACGATAATTTCTTTGAGCTGGGCGGCGATTCCATCATCACCATCCAGGTGGCCAGCCGCGCCAGAAGAAGCGGCTATGAAGTATCTCCGAAGGATCTTTTTACCTGCCAGACAGTTGCCCGCCTGGCTGCTCAGTTGGCCGTACAGCACAACAGCAGGATACAGGCAGAACAGGAAACCCTTTCCGGTTTGAGCGGCCTGCTGCCCATACAACAGAAATTCCTGACAGGCGATCATCCTGCATTATCTCATTATAACCAACATATTACTTTCTCACTTGATAAAAGCGTACCTGCGTCCACGTTAGTACAGGCGGTGACAGCCCTGGTCCTGTATCACGATGCGCTGCGCTTCCGCTACCAGCAAGGCGATGCCGGCTGGCAGCAATCTTACGGTGATGCCGCAGGCGGAGTAGACATCATAGATCTGCAGACAACGGACGAGACAACATTCCAGGCGGAAACAGACAAACATACAACGCATTTCCAGGAAAGCCTGGATATCGGAAACGGTCGTTTGTTCCGTGCGGTATTATTCCTGACGCCGGCATCACAGCCTGTCAACCGGCTGCTGTTCATTATACACCACCTTGCTGTAGACGGCGTCTCCTGGCGTATTCTGTCGGAAGACCTGGAACTGCTCCTGCAACATCCCGGACAACCCGCGGCAGCAGTACTTGGCGCTAAAACCAGCTCTTACCGCCAATGGTGGCAGACGCTGGCCGATTATCAGCATAGCGGCAGGCTGCAGCGGCAGCGGGGCTACTGGGAAAATATTTTCAAAAGCTATACACCACTGCAAACAAACAAGCTGTATGACGGACAGGTACGTATCGCTGATATGGATACGCAGCAGGTGCAGCTGACCCCCGCCTTTACCAGGACGCTTCTGCAAGGGGTATCAGATGCCTATCATACAGAAATCAATGATATACTGCTGAGCGCTCTCGCACTCACGCTGGGAGCATGGAATAATACCTCCGCAGTGTCTGTCGGACTCGAGGGCCACGGCCGTGAACACATCGCAGATAATACTGATACCAGCCGTACCGTGGGATGGTTCACCGCTGTATATCCGGTGTTGCTGCCGGTAGCGGCAGATCCCGGCCTGCTTATCAGGCAGGTGAAGGAAACGCTGCGGCAGGTGCCGGATAAAGGAATCGGCTACGGCGTATTAAAACATATCAGCAATCAGCCATCATTACAGGGTAAAGATCCCTGGGATATTCAGTTCAACTATTTAGGTCAATCCGCCGCCGGCAGTGATGCCGGCATATTTACCCGCCCGCTCTGGGATACATTCGGGTCATCACTCAATGATCAGACGCCGGCCTCTCAGCCATTGTCTGTTAACGCCATTATTCAGGACGACACCCTTGTATTGTACTGGAGCTACAGTACAAGGCATTTTGAAGCAGAGAAAATAACGCAGCTGGCAGCAGATTATGTAACGCGTCTGGAATCGCTGATCAGCCATTGCGCTGCACAGCCGGCAGGCACCTGTTCTCCTGCAGACTTCGGACTGGAAGGTGCTGTCAGCATCGCCGAACTGGATGGCTTCCTGCAGGAACCATTTGCCGGCGGCCTGCGCAAGACACAGCTGCAACGTATGTACCGGCTGAGCGGACTACAGGAAGGCATGTTGTTCCACAGTATGTTTGATAACGGCGCCGGATCATATACGGAGCAATTCTCCGGGGAATTGCTGCACCTGGATACAGCTGCCTTTATTCAGAGCTGGAATTATTTACTACAGCAACACAGCATCCTCAGAAGCGGATTCTATACAGATGCGTTCAGCGTGGCCGTACAGGCCGTGTACAGGGATGTGCAGATACCTTACCAGCTGCTTGACTGCAGGGACTACAGCGAAGAAGCGCAGCAGCAGGCTATCAGAGATTATGAGCGTGCAGACCAGGAAAAAGGGTTTGATCACACGAATCCGCCGCTGATGCGCATTTTCCTCGCGCGTCTGACCGATACCAGGTATCATTTCTGCTGGACATATCATCATATCCTCGTGGATGGCTGGTCTATGCCGGTACTGATGGATGGCCTGCTGAAAGCCTATGAACAGCTGACTGCCGGTAAACCGTTACCCGCAGCTGCCGAAGACCGCTACGAAGATTATATACGTTACATTGACCGGCAGGATAAAGACCGGGAAGCAACTTACTGGAAGCAATATCTTTCCGGAGTGAGTGAAGGCAGCCTGCTGCCGTTTATCAGCCCTGCTGCCGACCGCAACAAAGGCGTGGGAGCATACACTACCCATCAGCTGCAGGTCAATGCGGAGGATACTGCGCGGTTGTCCCGCTATGCGCAACGTCACCGCATTACCCTGAATACCCTCATGCAGGGCGTGTGGGCGTACCTGTTATACCGCTATACCGGCCGCCAGGATATTACCTATGGCGTTACTGTTTCCGGCAGACCGGATAACCTGCCTGGCGTGGAACGCGCTGTGGGCATGTATATCAATACCCTGCCGCTGTACGCGCATATCGACGGTCAGCAACCGGTAGCCGCCTGGCTGCAGACAATACAGCAGGATCAGCTGAACAGCCGCGAACATCAGTATGTGCCGTTGACGGAAGTACAACGCTGGACAGGCGTACAGGGAGATCTGTTCGACAGTCTGCTGGTATACGAAAACTATCCCGTAAGCGAAGCGCTGTCTTCCACTACTTTACAATTGCAGGTAGAAAACGGCAGAAAGGAAGAACATACCAACTATCCGCTGGGTATAGCCGTTACCGTTACAGATGAAGTAAATGTATATTTCAGCTATAACAGCTCGCTGCTGGCAACGGCGTACATGGAAGCAGTGGCAGGCCACTTCAGGCAGGCATTGTCAGCCATGACGGCAGCAGATAATGTTTTACTGAAAGATGTGGAGATACTTTCTCCCGCAGAAGAACAACAGTTAATATTTACGTTTAATGATACCGCACAACCCATACCGGCCGCCAATACTATCATAGACCGGTTTTATGCGCAGGCGGTACGCAGGCCGGATGCGCCGGCGCTCATTACCAATGATGGCGTAATGTCGTACCGCGAGCTGGATGAACGCTCCGGCCGGCTGGCCAACTACCTCCTGAGCATCGGGGTGCAGAAAGAGATGCTGATACCGCTGTGCCTGGAAAGATCGCCGGAAATGATTGTCAGCATCCTGGGAATACTGAAGGCCGGCGCAGCCTATGTGCCGGTAGATCCGGACTATCCGCAGGAAAGAATCCGTTTCATGCTGGAAGATATTAAAGCCTCCGTACTGGTTACCAGCAGCAGCTGTGTGGGCACGCTGCCCGCGGAAGGGCTGAAAGTAGTGCTGCCGGATGCAGAGTGGGAGCTGATCCGCCATTACGACCGTACGGTATATATTTCCCTGGAGGAAGATCAGCTGGCATATGTTATCTATACTTCCGGTTCCACCGGTAAGCCCAAAGGCGTATTGATGGAGCATAAAGGAGCCGTGAATATGGCGTCCGGCCAGCAGCGCGCGCTTCACCTGGAAGATGGTACCCGTTTCCTGCAGTTTGCCTCCTTTGGTTTTGATGCCTCCTGCTATGAGGTGTTTAATACCCTGCTGAGTGGTGGTACGCTGGTTCTGCCGGATAAGGAAGATCTGCTTGCCGCAGATAAATTCGGTGCAATGGTCAGCCGGCACCAGGTAGAAGTAGTGGTATTACCTTCTTCTTACCTGCATCTCGTGAAGGATGAGCTGGGACCCGTGACAACAGTAGTGTCTGCAGGTGAACCGCTGAACCGCGATGATGCCCGCTATATCACAGACAGGGGCGCCCGTATATATAACGCCTACGGACCTACGGAGAATGCTGTCTGCACCACCATTACAGATCAGCCGCTGCTGGAAGATAATGTGGTGGTAATCGGTAAGCCGGTGGATAATATACAGGTATACATCCGTAATGAGTACGGGCAACTCTGCCCGGTAGGAGTGGCTGGTGAAATCTGCGCCGGCGGACAGGGTATCGCGCGAGGTTATCTGAACAGACCGGAGCTGTCAGCAGAAAAATTCATTGCTGATCCGTACAGTAACAGGCCTGGCGCGCGTTTGTACCGCACCGGGGACCTGGGCCGCTGGCTGCCTGACGGTAACATAGAATACCTGGGCCGTATCGATGACCAGGTAAAAATCAGGGGCTTCCGCATCGAGCTGGGTGAGATAGAATCCGTATTGCAGCAATGCGTACTGGTAAATGCTGCGGTAGTAGCAGTGAAAACTGATCCGGCAGGCAATAAGCGCCTGATCGGTTATGTGATTCCGGAAGATACTTTCGATAGGGAAGGCATCACCGCTTACCTGAAAGCTACGCTGCCGGAGCACCTGGTGCCATCTGTACTGTTATCCATAGAAAGAATACCCCTGACGCCTAACGGCAAAATAGACAGGAAGGCATTGCCGGACCCTGATACCAGTCACCTGACAGATAGTAATTACGTAGCGCCCCGGAATGCCACAGAAGCTTTGCTGGTAAATATCTGGCAGGAACTGCTGCAGATACCGCGTATAGGCGTTCACGATAGTTTCTTTGAACTCGGCGGACATTCATTGCTGGCCATGCGTCTCATCGCAGCCCTCCGTAAAATGTTGCAGGCAGAGGTGACCGTCAGAACACTGTTCAGTCATCCTACCATAGCGGAACTGGCCACCTGCCTGGCACAACAGGCGCCCGTTGCTGCCGGCAGAGAAATAACAAGAAGAGAAAGACCGGCCATGCTGCCGCTATCATTCAACCAGGAACGGTTGTGGTTTATCGATCAGCTGGAAGGCAGCATCCATTATCATATTTCTGCAGCGCTGCGCCTGCAGGGGCATCTCAGCACAGACGCACTGGAGCGTGCGCTCCGCAGTGTTGTTGACAGGCATGAAGTATTACGCACCGTGATACTGGAAGCAGACGGAAAGGCCCGCCAGCATATAGAAGAAGAAGGCTTGTGGCAGCTGCAGGTAATCAGCCGCACGGCTGCACCGGAGTCTTCCTCTTTGCAGGAGCTTATTGCCCGCCTGCTGCTGACACCTTTCGATCTGGCTGCAGACCCGATGTTACGTGCCCACCTGATATTACTGGATGATACTACCTTCATCCTGGTACTTACCATGCACCACATTGCAGCTGACGGATGGTCTTTAAGCATTCTGGTAAAGGAACTGGCCGCATTGTATGAGGCTTACGCCGCCGGCCGGGAACTGCAGCTGCCGGAGTTGCCGGTACAATATGCGGACTTCGCCCTCTGGCAAAGAGAGCAGCTGTCGCCCGCCATCCTGGAAAAACAGCTGGGCTACTGGAAACAGCAGCTGGCAGGAACAGAAGTGCTGCAATTGCCGCTGGACTTCCAGCGTCCGGCCCTGCAAAGCAAAAACGGCGCAACACATGCGTTTACCATCGGCCACGAACTGCTGGCGAAATTATATGCTCTTTCCCGCAAACAGGACACTACTTTGTTTATGACGCTGCTGGCAGCTTTCAAGGTGTTGCTGTCCAGATACAGCGGTCAGGACGACATCTGCGTAGGCAGTTCTGTAGCCGGCAGGGGACAACAGGATACGGAAGCGCTGATCGGTTTCTTTGTGAACACCCTCGCACTCCGCAGCCATCCTGATCGTAGTATGCCGTTTACCGCATTCCTGGAACAGGTACGGCAGACAACCCTGGACGCCTATGACCACCAGGATCTGCCATTTGAAAAAGTAGTGGAAGCAGTAGTGAAAACAAGGGACCTGAGTCATACGCCGCTCTTCCAGGTGATGTTTGAACTGCATAATACACCTGAACTGCCGGCATTGAAGCTGGGAGACATAACGGCTACTCCTGAACTGACCGGCGCTGTTACCTCGCAGTTTGATTTCACTGTGAACCTGCTGGAAACAGACGGTGTATTAAACGGCTACATTACTTACTGCACAGACCTTTATCAT
Organism: Chitinophaga solisilvae; assembly: GCF_009928525.1. Classification (GTDB taxonomy): domain Bacteria; phylum Bacteroidota; class Bacteroidia; order Chitinophagales; family Chitinophagaceae; genus Chitinophaga; species Chitinophaga solisilvae. The sequence goes on from NZ_JAABOK010000001.1 coordinate 131,646, forward strand.
ATTACCACCATCGAACGGCTGAGCGGCCACTTTACACAGTTGCTGGATGCCATCACCGCAGCGCCGGAGGCTAGCCTCGGCGAGCTGCCTATGCTGATGGAAGGAGAACAGGTGCAATTGCTGGAAGTGTTTAATAATACGGCTACGGTATATCCGCATGAAGAAACAGCGGTAAGCCTGTTCGCTAAACAGGCGCAGCTCAGGGCTGCTATCCCTGCAATTATCTTTGAAGATAAAGTATATACTTACCAGGAACTGGATGAACGTACCAACCAGCTGGCCCGCTACCTGCGCAGCAAAGGCGTTACCGCCGATATGCCGGTACCGGTTTGTCTGGACCGCTCCGCAGAAATGGCCGTGGCCATCCTGGGTATCATGAAAGCCGGCGGCGCATATGTGCCCATTGATCCGGCATATCCGGAAGACCGTATCAGCTTTATGCTGGAAGATACCCGCGCTGCTATCGTAGTTACTACCAGCGATATCAAAGACCGCATCGCTGCTTTTGCAGGGATAGATACGGTATTGCTGGACACCGACTGGAAGCAGATTAAGAAGCGTACAGTAACCGCACCTGCAGCAGTAGCCGGCTCTGATAACCTGTCGTACATCATCTATACTTCCGGCTCCACAGGTAAGCCTAAAGGAGTGATGGTAGAACATGCCGGCATGCTCAATCACCTCTACGCCAAAATCAATGACCTGCAGGTCACGGCCGATAGTGTGATTGCGTTCACGGCTTCCTATACCTTCGATATTTCGGTGTGGCAGCTGCTGGCCGCCCTGCTTTGCGGCGGCACCACTGTAATATATTCTTCCGACCGCATCCTGCAGCCATCTCAGCTGATGGAGGCTGTAGAAGCGGACGGTGTAACCATCCTGGAGCTGGTGCCTTCCTACCTGGCGGCAGTGCTGCAGGAAAACATACCGGCACAGCTGCAGCAGCTGCGCTACCTGCTGGTAACAGGCGAAGCGGTAAGTCAGCCTGTACTGGCGAAATGGTTTGCCCATCCGGCCTACGGCCGTATTCCGGTGGTTAACGCTTACGGACCTACGGAGGCCTCGGATGATATCTGTCATTATGTGATGCGGGAAACGCCATCCCGGATTAATGTGCCGGTAGGTGCGCCAGTGCAGAATATGCGCATCTATGTATTGTCTGCCGGCGATCAGCTGTGCCCTGTGGGTGTGCCAGGAGAAATCTGCGTAGCAGGTATCGGCGTATCGCGTGGTTACCTGAACCGTGCGGAGCTGACTGCCAGCCGTTTTGTGCAGGACCCTTACGGTGCTGCGGGCAGCCGTATGTACCGCACCGGCGATCTTGGGCGCTGGCTGCCCGATGGCAACATCGAATACCTGGGGCGTATAGACGACCAGGTGAAGATCCGTGGTTTCCGTATAGAACTGGGTGAGATTGAAAATGTATTGCAGCAGCATCCGGAGATAGATCAGGCGGCCGTTGTGGTGAAGACCGACGGCGATGGCAACAAACGCCTGGTGGCCTATGTGGTGGCAGTAAACGTATTTGACCGCGAACCCGTTGTGGGATGGCTGAAGAGCCGCCTGCCGGAATACATGGTGCCGGCGGTATTTGTGGCGATGGAACAACTGCCGCTGACGGGTAATGGTAAGATAGACCGCAAGGCGCTGCCGGACCCGGATACCTCTTCGCTGCAGACCAGCAACTACGTGGCCCCGCGCAATGACCGGGAAACGTTGCTGGCGGGCATCTGGCAGGATCTGCTGAATATATCACGTATAGGCATATACGATAATTTCTTTGAACTGGGAGGCGACTCCATCATTACGATACAGGTGGTGAGCCGGGTGCGGCGTGCGGGCTACAGCCTGCATCCCCGTGACCTGTTCACGCACCAGACGATAGAGGCGCTGGCCGCCCGGCTGTCGGCCGACGGGCATACGGCAGCCTCCGGGGAACAGGGCATACTGGAAGGTAGCAGCGGCCTGCTGCCGATTCAGCAGCATTACTTTGAAAGTAATAGTCCGTCGTTATCCCACTACAACCAGAGCGTGCTGCTGTCGGTAGATAAAAGCGTAGCTGCGTCCACGTTAGCGGCAGTTGTTGGCAGGCTGACGGCCACACATGATGCGCTCCGCTTTGCATACCGTTCTGCAGAAGGGGGCTGGGAGCAGTACTACAGCGACCGGCAGGCAACGCTGGACATAACAGATCTGCGTGCCGTAGCGGAAGCAGATTTTGAAAACGCTATTATCTCTCATAATAACCAATACCAGGCCAGCCTGGATATCAGCGCTGGTCTGTTGTTCCGTGCGGTGCTGATAGAAACACCGTCGTATGCATCACATAACCGGTTACTGCTGATTATTCATCACCTGGCCGTAGATGGTGTCTCCTGGCGTATTCTGCTGGAAGACCTGGAGCAGTTGCTGAAATCGCAGTCGTTACCATCTTACAAAACAGCTTCCTACCGGGAATGGCACCGCGCCTTGTCTGATTACGGTCAGCGTGATAAGATACAGCAGCAGCGCAGCTACTGGGAACGCGCAGTAGAGTTCCGTCATCCGTTACGTACGGACCATCAGTGGGATGGTATCCTAACCAGCAAAGACATGCAGCAGCATACGGCATCGCTGGAAAGCTCGCTGACACGTCAGCTGTTGCAGGAGGCGCCGCGTGCCTATCATACAGACATCAACGACCTGTTGCTGTCGTCGCTGGCGCTGACGCTGAGCCAATGGAATGAACACGCCCAGGTGGTGATAGGCCTGGAAGGTCACGGGCGTGAAGACATCGTAAAGGGCACAGACATCAGCCGTACGGTAGGCTGGTTCACAAGCCTGTACCCGGTAGCATTGTCAGTGCCGGAAGGTAAGGACATCGGATCACAGCTGAAATCCCTGAAAGAGCAGCTGCGTCAGATACCGGACAAGGGCCTTGGCTACGGGGTGCTGAAATATTTAAATAGGATAGCTTCCCTGCAGGGCACAGATCCGTGGGAAGTAGAATTTAACTACCTGGGTCAGCTGGATAACCTCGTCAGGACAGCAGAAGACGGCCTGTTATCAGGCGCAGCAGAATCTTCGGGTATATCCGTTGGCGTTAGTCATCCGGTGAGAGAGTTGTTGTCGGTGAACAGCCTGATAGAGGGCGGAGTCCTGCAACTGACCTGGAGCTACAGCAGCCGCCACTTTACGGCGGATACGATCGCAACCTTGTCAGCCCAGTACCTGCAGCAGCTGGAACGCCTGATTACGCATTGCGTGGCGGTGACCACGCCGGTGTTCACGCCTTCAGATTATAACCTGGGAGCAGAGATCAGCTATGAGGAGCTGGATGCGTTCCTGGATGCGGACTACAACGGCGAACCGCGCCGTGCGCAGGTGGAGAGCATATCCCGCCTGAGCGGTTTGCAGGAAGGTATGTTGTTCCATAGCTTGTATGACAATGAGGCCGGCGCTTACATAGAACAGTTCAGTGCGGTGATGTCCGGACTGGAACCCAAAACATTTATCCGCAGCTGGGAGTACCTGTTACAGCAGCATAGTATTCTGCGGAGCGGATTTTATCATAACGTATTTAATATTCCGGTACAGGCGGTGTACCGTGGTGTGCAGCTACCTGTGGCTATAATGGACTATAGTCATATGCTGCCCGGAGAACAGCAGGCAGCCATTGCTGCCTATATGCAGGCAGAGCGGCTGAAGCCTTTCCTCCTGGCAGCTGCGCCATTGCTGCGCATCTCGCTGATACGTACAGACAGCAACCGTTATACTTTCTGCTGGACATATCACCATGTATTGCTGGATGGCTGGTCCCTGGCCGCTTTGCTCGGAGAACTGCTGCATGTGTATGAACAGCTGATAACGGAACAGCCGTTGCCAGTAGTGCCGGAAGACCGCTACGAAGATTATATCCGGTATATAGAAAGAAAAGATAGGGAAGAAGCTGCTGCTTACTGGCGCAGGTATATCGGTGGATTTGAAGGTGCAGTTATGCTGCCGTTTATTGCTGCTACCGAAGAGCGTAACAAGGGTATCGGTGTGTTCAGGACGGAAGATCTGCGTATGGATGTTGCCACTACAGCAGTACTGGCACGCTTCGCACAGCGGAATCATATCACCCTGAATACATTGATGCAGGGCGTGTGGGCGTACCTGTTATACCGGTACACCGGCCGTAAGGATGTTGCGTATGGGGTTATCGTTTCCGGCCGCCCGGATGATATTACCGGTGTGGAACAACGCGTGGGGCTGTATATCAATACACTGCCACTGCGCGCCAATCTGGATACAGACCTGCCGGTAGCCGCATGGCTGCAGGGTATACAGGCAGACCAGGTCAGCAGCCGCGAATATCAGTATACCACCCTGAACGACATCAGCAGATGGAATCATCTTACCGGTGAACTGTTTGACAGTGTGCTGATCTTCGAAAATTACCCGGTAGATAAAGTGCTGCACGGACAGAAATGGAAACTGCAGGCAGAAAGTGTGCACATGCACGAACAGGGTAACTACCCGCTGAGTCTTGTGGTAGGCGCAGGAAAAGATATACATATCAGTTTCAGCTATAACAGTGATCTCCTGCATACAGCTGCTATTACGGCCATAGCCGGGCATTTCAGAACCGCCTTGCTGCAAATGGCAGAGAAAGAAAATGATACGCTGAACAGTATAGAGATACTGACAACAGCAGAACAGACTTATCTGCTGAGAACAATCAATGAAAATGCTTTCCCTTATCCGGCAGATAAAACCCTGACGGATCTGTTTGAAGCACAGGCGCAGCAGTCAGCCTCATCTGCCGCCGTCATTCACAACAACCGCCGGATGACCTATGCGGAGCTGGATACCCGATCCAACCGGCTGGCGCATTACCTGCGCAGCAAAGGCGCAGGTGCAGACACACTGGTGCCGCTGTTCATAGAACGCTCTCCGGAAATGATTGTGAGCATGCTGGCAGTGCTGAAGGCTGGCGCAGCCTATGTGCCGGTGCATCCGGATTATCCGGCAGAACGTATTGCTTACCTGCTGTCTGATACTTCGGCCACCATCATACTCAGCAGCGCTCAGAGCGCGCCGCTGTTACCGGCCACTGATATAACGGTTATACAGGCAGATGATACCGCATTGTATGCGGCTTATCCCGATACGGCGCCATCAGTGCCCCGGCATCCGTCATCGCTGGCCTATGTGATCTATACCTCCGGTTCCACGGGTCTGCCGAAAGGTGTGCTGGTAGAACACGGCAGCGTGGTGAACCTGGTAGCCTGCCAGGGAGCTAAGTTTGGCATAGATCATACCGAGAAGATCCTCCAGTTTTCCAACTATAATTTCGATGCTTCCGTAGAACAGATTTTCCTGGCCTTGTTCAACGGCGCTACGCTGGTGCTGCTGGATGAAGCCACCCGCCTGGATCCTGCGGCACTGGAAACATTGCTGCAACACGAAGGCATCACGCACCTGCATGCTACCCCCGGCTTCCTGGAAACGCTGACAGCAGGTAAATATCAGCTGAAGCGGGTTATCTCCGGAGGCGAATACTGCCCGTCCTCGCTGGCAGAGAAATGGAGCCGCTACGTTCCCTTCTATAACGAGTATGGCCCTACGGAAACTACGGTCACCTCGCTGGAATATCTGTATGTACCCGGTGCATCGCAGGAAGAAGGCGTGCCTGTTGGCCGCGCGCTGGGCAATACTCCCATATATCTGCTGGACAACGAACTGCGGCCGGTGCCTGCAGGCATAGCCGGCGAGCTGTACATCGGCGGTGTACAGGTAGCGAGAGGTTACCTGAACCGTCCGGAACAAACGGCTGCCAGCTTCCTGCCTGATCCGTTTGTGGCGGAAGGGCGGATGTATAAAACCGGTGATATCTGCCGGCTGCTGCCGGATGGCAACATCGTATACGTAGGCCGTAATGATGACCAGGTGAAGGTGCGCGGCTACCGTATAGAGCTGGGTGAGATAGAACACGCCATTGAACAGAGTGGCCTGGCAGCCCGTAATGTGGTGCTGGCGCGTGCCGACGATAAAGGCAATAAACGTCTTATCGGGTATATCGTACCCGCAGACAACTACGACCGCGATGCCCTGACCGCCTTCCTGAAAACACGCCTGCCGGAGTACATGGTTCCCGGCTGGTGGGTGGTGCTGGACAAGCTGCCGCTGACAGGTAACGGTAAGATAGACAAACAGGCATTGCCGGAACCGGATGCCGCCGCGTTATCAGCGAATGCATACGTAGCGCCGCGCAATGAAACAGAAACTGCGCTGGCAGCTATCTGGCAGGATCTGCTCAGTGTAGGGCGTGTAGGCGTTCACGATAGTTTCTTTGAAATGGGCGGTCATTCCCTGCAGGTCATGCGGATGATTGCTGCCCTGCGCAAAACGCTGCAGGTAGAAGTGCCGGTGAGGACCCTGTTTGAGCTGACTACCATCGATGCGCTGGCCAAATATATCAGGCTTCATCATGATGACCTCGATGATGATGACTCCAGTACCATAGAATTATAAAATAAGTGCCTCAATAAATAAACTGAAAAGTATGTCTGATTTTAATCTGATCGATATAGTAGAACTCCTGAGCAAAGCAAACGATGTGGGCATCAGAATAACCCTGGATGATGACCGCCTGAAGATCAAAATGAAGAAAGACCAGGTAGTAGACAGCAGCCTGATGGACGAGCTGAAGCTGAAGAAGGAACATATCATCGCCTACTTTAAAAAGCACAGCGCCGCCGCCGTGGCAGCAGATGCTATCAGAATAACGGCTGTTCCCAGGAACGGCGATGACCGCCTGCCACTTTCCTCCAGCCAGGAGCGCCTATGGTTTATAGATCAGCTGGAAGGCAGTACGCAGTATCATCTGCCCACTGTATTAAGGCTTCGCGGGCAGTTAAGCGTGCCGGCGCTGGAAACGGCGCTGGGGGCTATTGTTGACCGGCATGAAGTATTACGTACAGTCATCACCGGAGAAGACGGAAGGGCATATCAGCAGATAAAACCCCGCGGGCACTGGAAGCTGACAGTCGCAGATGATCACATCTACCGGAAAGATGCCGCCGCTTTACATGCCGGCATCAGAGAGCTGGTAGATGCACCGTTCGATTTATCCGCCGACTACATGTTGCGGGCCAGTCTGATTGTGCTGGGGGAAGAAGAATTTGTGCTGACGGTAGTGATGCACCACATCGCCTCCGACGGATGGTCCGGCGGTATTATCGTAAAGGAGCTGATTGAATTTTACAACGCAGCCATAGAAGGCCGGGAGTCTACATTACCGGCCCTGGACATTCAATACGCAGATTATGCTGTCTGGCAACGCGGGCAGTTTGCTTCGCCGGCTATGCAGCAGCAGCTGGATTACTGGAAGCAAAAACTGGGTGGCGTGGCTACCCTGTACCTGCCGGCAGATTATCAACGGCCGGCGATTACCGGTTCCGGCGGCGCGGTAAGCAGCTTCACAGTAAACAGTACACTGTCGGGTGCATTGCAGGCATTGTCGCGCCGCTACGACGCAACTTTATTTATGACGTTGCTGACAGCCTTTAAGGTACTGTTGTACCGTTATACAGGGCAGGACGATATCTGCGTAGGTACGCCTACCGCCGGCAGAACCCTGCAGGAAGTAGAAGGACTGGTAGGCTTCTTTGTGAACACGTTGGCATTGCGCAGTGACCTGTCAGACAATCCTTCCTTTGAAACATTATTGCAACAGGTAAAAGATACTACGCTCAGCGCTTATCAGCACCAGGATGTGCCGCTGGAAAAAATTGTGGATGCTGTTGTGAAAGAACGTGACCTGAGCCGTAACCCGCTGTTCCAGGTATCTTTCGCGCTGCTCAATGTGCCGGAAGCGCCGGCGCTGTCATTTAAAAACGTAGCGCTGTTACCGGAACCGCTGGAACATACGAAAGTGCAGTTTGACTTTACGCTCACCATGCGCGAGGGGGAAGACGGGTGTATCACCGGCGCTATAGAATACAGTACCGATCTGTACGGAGAGGCCACTATCTCCCGTATGACCACACATTTTGTGCAGCTGCTGCAGCAGATAGCGGAGGCGCCTTCCGGCAGAATAGGAGAGCTGAAGATGCTGACAGCTCCGGAAGAAGAACTGCTGCTGCAAACATTTAATATTACTGCTGCTGATTATCCGCATACGGAAGGCACTACAATGGTGGATTTGTTTACCGCGCAGGTAGCACGTACACCGGATGCCATTGCCATTGTATTTGAAGAGCAGTCGCTGACCTATAAAGCCCTGGATGAACGCGCCAATCAACTGGCGCATTACCTCTCCGTAAAAGGAGTCGTCACAGAAACACTGGTACCCATTTGTCTGGGCAGATCACTGGAGATGATGGTCGGCATACTCGGTATTCTGAAGGCCGGCGGGGCTTATGTGCCTATCGATCCGGAATACCCTGCAGAGCGTATCAGTTATATCCTGACAGACACCGCTGCCAACCTGATTGTTACCGACAGTATCAGCAAAGCCAAACTGCCGCCGCTGGCAGATCACCAGCAGGTGATAGTGCTGGATAAAGACTGGCAGGAGATCGGCGCACATGCGAAAGGAGCTGTGAGCACCAGCCTGACTGCCACAAACCTCGCTTACGTCATTTATACCTCCGGCTCCACCGGTATTCCCAAAGGTGTTATGAATCAGCACAGCGGTATCGTTAACCGCCTGGAATGGGGGCAGGATTATCTGCAGCTGAACAGCAGCGATGTATTGCTGCAGAAAACCACTTTCTGTTTTGATGTTTCCATCTGGGAACTTTTCGGTGCACTTATTGCCGGAGCAAGACTGGTATTCGCGCAGGCCGAAGGGCAGAAGGACGCAGGTTATATTAAAAACGTAATAGCCCGGTACGGCATCACCACCATACATTTTGTGCCGCTGATGCTGGACGCCTTCCTGGAAACAGCCGCAGGATGGAAGAGCGACACGTTGCGCCGCATAGTATGCAGTGGCGAAGCGCTGGGGCCTCATCAGGTGATTGCTTTCAGAACAGCATTCCCGGATGTAGCCATGTATAACTTCTACGGGCCTACGGAAGCGGCCATCGAAGTGAGCTACTGGCAGGCGCCGGAAGATACTGCCGGACTGGAAATAGTGCCTATCGGAAAACCGGTTGCCAATACCCGTCTTTATATACTGGATGCCAACCGGAATGTAGTGCCGCAGGGTGTTATCGGTGAGCTGCATATCGGCGGCATACAGGTCGCCCGTGGTTACCTGAATCGTCCGGATCTTACTGCCGAAAGATTTATTACCGATCCTTTCAGCCAGACACCGGGCGCACGGCTGTATAAAACCGGCGACCTCGCCCGCTGGCTGCCGGATGGCAGCGTAGAGTACCTCGGCCGCATGGACGACCAGGTGAAGATAAGAGGCTACCGTATTGAACTGGGAGAAATTGAAAATGTGCTGGAACAATGCGATCTCGTGAATCAGGCGGTGGTGCTGGCAAAGCCGGATCCTTCCGGGAACAGGCGTCTGGTAGGATATATTGTTCCTGCCGGAGCATTTGACAGGGAAGGTATTATCCTATTCCTCAAGAGCCGTTTGCCGGAGTATATGGTGCCGGCGCTGTGGGTGCCGCTGGAGGAAATTCCGCTCACGCCCAATGGTAAGACAGATAAAAAAGCATTGCCGGAACCCGGCGCTGCCATTGTATTCAACACCGTATACCAGGCGCCCCGTAACCCTGTAGAACAGGCGCTGGCAGGTATATGGCAGGAATTGCTGGGGGTATCACGGGTAGGGATACACGATAATTTCTTTGAGCTGGGGGGAGATTCTATTGTCACCATTCAGGTGGTGAGCCGCGCAAAACGTGCCGGATATGAACTGCAGCCTAAAGATTTATTTATTTATCAGACAGTAGATAAGCTCGCTGCGCTGTTGCAGGCCAGGAAGAGCAGCGCCGTGTCTGCCGAACAGGGCCGGCTGGGAGGCGCTGCCGCGTTGTTGCCGATTCAGCAGTGGTTCTTTGCATCAACCGGACCGCAACCTTCGCATTTCAATCAGCAGGTACTGCTCAATATCGGAAAGGATATATCACGGGAACTGCTGGCAGCCGCTGTAACGCAGCTGGTGCAGTATCATGACGCGCTCCGCTTTACCTATACCCCTGGCGCTCAGGGCTGGGAACAGGTATATGGAACTGCCGCCGGGGAACTGGAGGTGATTGATCTGCAGCAGCATGATCCGCTGCTGGTATCAGCAGTTATAGCCACCGCCAGCGATCAGGTGCAGCGCAGCCTGGATATCTTACAGGGCAGGGTTTTCCGGGCAGTACTTTTCCTGACACCCGCTACCGTGCAGCAGCACAGGTTGTTGCTTGTCTGCCACCACCTGGCGGTAGACGGCGTATCATGGCGTATCCTGCTGGAAGACCTGGGACTTTTGCTGCAACATGCCCATCAGCCTGTTGAAGCCCTGCTGGGTAACAAAAGCAGTTCTTACCGGCAGTGGAGCGCCGCATTGGACAGCTACAGCCAGCGCCGCCGCCTGCTGGATCAGCAGGGGTACTGGGAAAAAATTGTTGCAGCATATACACCGCTGAAAACAGAACTGACAAATGATGATGTTATAACGGTAGCGGATACACGTAACCATACGGTGAGTCTGGACCGCGCTGCTACCCGTCGCCTGCTGCAGGAAGTACCGCGCGCCTATCATACGGAAATCAATGATCTGCTGTTATGTGCCCTCGCGCTTACCCTATCTTCCTGGAACGGCAGCCGCAAAGTCTCTATCGGCCTGGAAGGCCACGGACGTGAGGATATTCAGCAGGGAATGGATGTCAGCCGTACGGTAGGATGGTTTACCAGCCTGTATCCTGTACTGCTGGAGGTTGCTCAGACAACAGATACCGGGTATCTGCTGAAAAATATTAAAGAACAACTGCGTCAGACACCTGATAAAGGTATCGGTTACGGCGTACTGAAATATATCAGCAAAGCGCCTTCCCTGCAGTCGCGCGATCCCTGGGATATTATCTTCAACTACCTGGGACAGGCAGATAATGCAGCAGAAAATGCTACCGGAGAAGATGATAGCAGAGAACACACCGGCGCGGCCATCCATGAGGAATATCCGGTAAGGGAGCTGCTCTCCGTGAACAGCATCGTGCAGGGCGGCGTGCTGACGCTCACCTGGACGTACAGCAACCGGCACTTCACACAGGAAGGCGTAACGCAGCTGGCTGCTGCCTATCTCTCGCACCTGGAGTCGCTCATCAGCCATTGTGCTGCACGCGCCTATGCAACTTATACGCCTTCAGATTTTAATCTCGGTAAATCCTTGTCAGTAGCGGAACTGGACAGATTCCTGGAAGAAGACTTCCACGGCGCGCCACGCCGCACTACACTCGAAAGCATGTACCGTTTAAGCGGCCTGCAGGAAGGGATGTTGTTCCATAGCATCTACGACGGAAAGGCCAGCGCTTACGTAGAGCAGTTTGCCGGCGAGCTGACAGACCTGAATGTAACCGCCTTTCTGCAAAGCTGGGAATACCTGGTAGCGCAGCATGGTATTCTGAGAAGCGGATTTTACTACGATGTATTTTCCGTGCCGGTGCAATGTGTGTACCGTAAGGCAGATCTGCCCGTTACGATACTGGACTACCGGGAGCTGGACGCCACTGCGCAACAGCAGGCTATTGCCTTGTATGAAGCGGATACCAGGCAGAAAGGATTTGACTTTACACAGGCCCCGCTGATGCGCATCACGCTGATGCAGCTGGCAGAGAACCGCTATAAACTGATCTGGAGCTTCCATCATATTTTGCTCGACGGATGGTCAACACCGGTATTGCTCGAAAAGCTGCTGCTGGTATATGAAGCACTGGTAGCAGGGCATCCGCTGCCGGAGATTGCAAAAGACAGCTATGAGACATACATCCGCTATACAGAGCGGAGGGATAAGGAAGAAGAGGAATTATACTGGCGCGGCTACCTGAAAGGACTCAGCGAAGGTTGCCTGCTCCCTTTTATCAGCACAACGGCAGACCGCACCAAGGGCCTGGGAGAGTACCGCCAGTGGCCGTTGCGCGTAAATGCTACCACCACCGGACAACTTTCCCGTTTTGCCCAGCGGCATCGCCTCACGGTGAACACACTCATGCAGGGCGTGTGGGCATACCTGTTATACCGTTACACCGGGCGTGCAGAGGTGGTTTATGGCGTAACCGTTTCCGGCCGGCCGGAAGATCTGCCAGGCGTAGAACGCGCCATAGGACTCTATATTAATACACTGCCCCTGTATACTGCTGTAGATAGCTCCGCAGGCATTGTACAATGGCTGCAGGCATTGCAGATGAGCCAGTTGCAGAGCAGGGAATATCAGCATACACCGCTGAATATTATCCAGCGCTGGGCTACCGTAGACGGAGATCTGTTCGACAGCCTGCTGGTATTTGAAAACTACCCGGTAAGTAAAGTACTGTCCGGATCTGCTGAGCATCTGCAACTGGAAAATGCCGTTATGCGCGAGCAGACCAACTACCCGCTCAGCCTTATTGTTTCTGCAGGAGAAGAGATCGGCGTGCTTTTCAGCTATAACAGCAGTCTCCTGGAAGATGATTATGTAGCGGCCATTGCCGCTCACCTTGAACAGGTGCTGCAACAGCTGCTGATACATGAAACCGGTGTACTGGCAGATATTGACCTGCTCACCGGTAAAGAAAGAGAACAGTTACTGGAGACATTTAATAATACGGCTACGGTATATCCGCATGAGGAAACAGCGGTAAGCCTGTTCGCTAAACAGGCGCAGCTTACTCCTGCCGCTCCTGCGATTGTTTTTGAAGATAAGGTATATACCTATCAGGAACTGGATGAATATACCAGCCAGCTGGCCCGCTACCTGCGCAGCAAAGGCGTTACCGCCGATATGCCGGTACCGGTATGCCTTGACCGCTCCGCAGAAATGGCCGTGGCCATCCTGGGTATCATGAAAGCCGGCGGCGCATATGTGCCCATTGATCCGGCATATCCGGAAGACCGTATCAGCTTTATGCTGGAAGATACCCGCGCTGCTATCGTAGTTACTACCCGCGATATCAAAGACCGCATCGCTGCTTTTGCAGGGACAGATACAGTTTTACTGGATACTGACCGGGACGTGATCCGGCGGCGTGCTGCGGAATTGCCGGCTATTGTAGCCGGCCCTGATAACCTGTCGTACATCATCTATACTTCCGGCTCCACAGGTAAGCCTAAGGGAGTGATGGTAGAACATGCCGGCATGCTCAATCACCTCTACGCCAAAATCAATGACCTGCAGGTTACGGCCGATAGTGTGATTGCCTTCACGGCTTCCTATACCTTCGATATTTCGGTGTGGCAGCTGCTGGCCGCCCTGCTTTGCGGCGGCACCACTGTAATATATTCTTCCGACCGCATCCTGCAGCCATCTCAGCTGATGGAGGCTGTAGAAGCTGACGGTGTAACCATCCTGGAGCTGGTGCCTTCCTACCTGGCGGCAGTGCTGCAGGAAAACATACCGGCACAGCTGCAGCAGCTGCGCTACCTGCTGGTAACAGGCGAAGCGGTAAGTCAGCCTGTACTGGCGAAATGGTTTGCCCATCCGGCCTACGGCCGTATTCCGGTGGTTAACGCTTACGGACCTACGGAGGCCTCGGATGATATCTGTCATTATGTGATGCGGGAAACGCCATCCCGGATTAATGTGCCGGTAGGTGCGCCAGTGCAGAATATGCGCATCTATGTATTGTCTGCCGGCGATCAGCTGTGCCCTGTGGGCGTGCCGGGAGAAATCTGCGTAGCAGGTATCGGCGTATCGCGTGGTTACCTGAACCGTGCGGAGCTGACTGCCAGCCGTTTTGTGCAGGACCCTTACGGTGCTGCGGGCAGCCGTATGTACCGCACCGGCGATCTTGGGCGCTGGCTGCCCGATGGCAACATCGAATACCTGGGGCGTATAGACGACCAGGTGAAGATCCGTGGTTTCCGTATAGAACTGGGTGAGATTGAAAATGTATTACAGCAGCATCCGGAGATAGATCAGGCGGTCGTTGTGGTGAAGACCGACGGCGATGGCAACAAACGACTGGTGGCCTATGTGGTGGCAGTAAACGTATTTGACCGCGAACCCGTTGTGGGATGGCTGAAGAGCCGCCTGCCGGAATACATGGTGCCGGCGGTATTTGTGGCGATGGAGCAACTGCCGCTGACGGGTAATGGTAAGATAGACCGCAAGGCGCTGCCGGACCCGGATACCTCTTCGCTGCAGACCAGCAACTACGTGGCCCCGCGCAATGACCGGGAAACGTTGCTGGCGGGCATCTGGCAGGATCTGCTGAATATATCACGTATAGGCATATACGATAATTTCTTTGAACTGGGAGGCGACTCCATCATTACGATACAGGTGGTGAGCCGGGTGCGGCGTGCGGGCTACAGCCTGCATCCCCGCGACCTCTTCACGCACCAGACGATAGAAGCGCTGGCCGCCCGGCTGTCGGCGGACGGGCATACGGCAGCCTCCGGGGAACAGGGCATACTGGAAGGTAGCAGCGGCCTGCTGCCGATTCAGCAGCATTACTTTGAAAGTAACAGTCCGTCGTTATCCCACTACAACCAGAGCGTGCTGCTGTCGGTAGATAAAAGCGTAGCTGCGTCCACGTTAGCGGCCGTTGTTGGCAGGCTGACGGCCACCCATGATGCGCTCCGCTTTGCATACCGTTCTGCAGAAGGAGGCTGGGAGCAGTACTACAGCGACCGGCAGGCTACGCTGGACATAACAGATCTGCGCGCCGTAGCGGAAGCAGATTTTGAAAACGCTGTTATCTCTCATAATAACCAATACCAGGCCAGCCTGGATATCAGCGCTGGTCTGTTGTTCCGTGCGGTGCTGATAGAAACACCGTCGTATGCATCACATAACCGGTTACTGCTGATTATTCATCACCTGGCCGTAGATGGTGTCTCCTGGCGTATTCTGCTGGAAGACCTGGAGCAGTTGCTGAAATCGCAGTCGTTACCATCTTACAAAACAGCTTCCTACCGGGAATGGCACCGCGCCTTGTCTGATTACGGTCAGCGTGATAAGATACAGCAGCAGCGCAGCTACTGGGAACGCGCAGTAGAGTTCCGTCATCCGTTACGTACGGACCATCAGTGGGCTGGTATCCTAACCAGCAAAGACATGCAGCAGCATACGGCGTCGCTGGAAAGCGCACTGACACGTCAGCTGTTGCAGGAAGCGCCGCGTGCCTATCATACAGACATCAACGACCTGTTGCTGTCGTCGCTGGCACTGACGCTGAGCCAATGGAATGAACACGCACAGGTGGTGATAGGTCTGGAAGGTCACGGGCGTGAAGACATCGTAAAGGGCACAGACATCAGCCGTACGGTAGGCTGGTTCACAAGCCTGTACCCGGTAGCGTTGTCAGTGCCGGAAGGTAAGGACATCGGGTCACAGCTGAAATCCCTGAAAGAGCAGCTGCGTCAGATACCGGACAAGGGCCTTGGCTACGGGGTGCTGAAATATTTAAATAGGATAGCTTCCCTGCAGGGCACAGATCCGTGGGAAGTAGAATTTAACTACCTGGGCCAGCTGGATAACCTCGTCAGGACAGCAGAAGAGGGTCTTTTATCGGGCGCTGCAGAATCTTCGGGTATATCCGTTGGCGTTAGTCATCCGGTGAGAGAATTGTTGTCGGTGAACAGCCTGATAGAGGGCGGAGTCCTGCAACTGACCTGGAGCTACAGCAGCCGCCACTTTACGGCAGATACGATCGCAGCCTTGTCAGCCCAGTACCTGCAGCAGCTGGAACGCCTGATTACGCATTGCGTGGCGGTGACCACGCCGGTGTTCACGCCTTCAGATTACAACCTGGGAGCAGAGATCAGCTATGAGGAGCTGGATGCGTTCCTGGATGCGGACTACAACGGCGAACCGCGCCGTGCGCAGGTGGAGAGTATATCCCGTCTGAGCGGTTTGCAGGAAGGCATGTTGTTTCATAGTCTGTATGAGAAAGATGCCCAAACCTATAACAAGCAATTTACCTGTGAGCTGATAGCCCCTGATATCAAGGCTTTCCTTCAAAGCTGGGATTACCTGGTAGAGCGTCACAGTATTCTTCGCAGTGGTTTTTATCATGATGTATTTGGCGTGCCGGTGCAATGTGTGTACCAGCAGGTGGAAATACCTGTCGCCAGGCTGGACTACCGGAAATTTGCCAGTGATGAGCAGCAGCAGATGATCAGTGATTATCTGAAGATAGACAGTGCCGCAGGTTTTGATTTTGCGCAGGCGCCGCTGATGAAGATAGCGCTGATACAACTGGAAGACGATCGTTATTACTTCCTGTGGAGTCATCATCATATATTGATAGACGGATGGTCTATGCCGGTATTGCTGGAAGAACTGCTGACAGCCTATGAATTGCTGATTGCAGGAAAACCCTTGCCCGTTGTGGCGGCAGACCGCTATGAAGATTATATCCGTTACATAGAACAACAGGATAAGGAAGAAGCCACGGGTTACTGGCGTAAGTACCTGGATGGCCTGGAAGAGGCCAGCCTGCTGCCTTTCATCGGATCGGCAGCTGGCCGTACAAAGATGCAGTCCGCTTATGGTGATGAAACCCTGCGCTTTGATACGGAGTTTACCGCAAAATTAAACCGCTATGCACAACAGCAGCGGGTTACCGTTAATACCCTGATGCAGGGCGTGTGGTCGTACCTGTTATATCGCTATACCGGCCGTCACAACAATGTTTTCGGTGCAGTGGTATCTGGTCGTCCGGAAAACCTGCCGGGTGTGGAAAATGCAGTGGGTATGTACATCAATACCCTGCCGATGCACGCACGCATAGATCTGTCGCAGAACGTAAGCGCTGCCTTACAGCAAATACAGGGCGAGCAGCTGCAAAGCCGCGAGTACCAGTATACGAGTCTGACTGAAATACAGCGGCTGACCGGCATTACCGGAGATCTGTTCGACAGTATCCTCGTATTTGAAAACTATCCGGTAAGTGAAGCGCTGGATGCGCAGCCCTGGAAGCTACAGGTAGAAAGCGTTTCGGCGGAAGAGCATAGTAACTATCCGCTTACCATCATTATTGTTGCCGGCGCGCAGATTGCCATTAACTTCAATTACGGCAGTTCGCTGGGGCCTGTGTATGCCAGCATGATTGCCGGACATTTCCGTACCGTGCTGGAACAGATGATCAGCGCGGATACACTGACTTTCGGAGAGATAGATATTTTTTCTGCAGATGAACGCCATCAGCTGTTAGATACTTTCAATGCGCACGATATTTCCGCCTTGCCGTCACAAACGGTGCTGGACTATTTTGCGGCACGGGTAAGCGCGCGCGCGACAGCGCCAGCGGTAGTAGCAGGAGATACGGTCCTGACTTATCATCAGCTGGATGAGCAGTCTTCCCGCTTTGCGCATTACCTGCGCAGCAGGGGCGTGGCTGCGGGTACGCTGGTACCGGTATGCCAGGACCGCTCCGCAGGTATTATCGTGAGCATGCTGGCCGTGCTGAAGGCCGGCGGAGCTTATGTTCCCATAGATCCTGGCTATCCGGCGGAACGTATCGCCTATATGCTGTCTGATACCGCCGCCCGTTTGCTGATCAGCAACCGGCGCGTGCTGGAGGCATTGCCGGATTTACCAGGCGTGGAGCTGATTGATGCAGACAACCGGGAAGCCTTGTCCGGCGCATATCCTGGCACAGTGCCATCCGGTAGCGTTACACTGGATCAGTTATGCTATGTGATCTATACCTCCGGTTCAACCGGGCTGCCCAAAGGCGTACAGATTCCTCACCGTGGTTTATCCAACCTGGCGGGCTGGCACCTGGAGCGTTATGCGCTGACAGCCGGCAGCCGGACAACGGCCGCTGCAGGCATCGGTTTCGATGCATTTGGCTGGGAAGTATGGCCATCGCTGAGCGCCGGAGCAACGCTCTACATCCTGAGCGATGAACAGCGGCTGTCGCCATCGGGTCTGGCTGATTATTACAGCGAAGCGGGCATCACCCACAGCTTCCTGTCAACTATCTTAATTCCTGAATTTGTAGCAGCTACACGGAACCGCCGTTTAGCGCTGCAATACCTGCTGGCAGGCGGAGACAAGCTGCCTGCGCTGAGCCTGGAAGGGATAGACTATACCATCGTCAATAACTACGGACCTACAGAAAACAGTGTGGTTACCACCAGCTACGTATTAACGGAAAGCAGCGAAGCTGCACCGCCGATAGGTATACCGGTAAGCCATACACGAATTTATATATTGAATGCTGCGGGGCAGCTCAGCCCCGTGGGCGTAGCCGGAGAGCTTTGCATCAGCGGGGAAAGCCTGGCAGCAGGTTATCTGCACCGGCCGGAACTGACAGCAGAGAAGTTTGTGCAGTATCGTATTGCGGGAGAAATAAATACACGGATCTATCGCAGCGGCGATCTGGCGCGGTGGCTGCCCGATGGCAACATCGAATACCTGGGCCGTATAGACGACCAGGTGAAGATAAGAGGATACCGTATTGAACTGGGTGAGATAGAAAGCGTACTGCAGCAAAGCGGGCTGGTGAAACAATCCGTGGTCGTCGTCAAATCCGATGACCGCGGTAACAAACAGCTGGTTGGTTACGTAGTGCCGGAAGGTACATTTGATAAGGAGCCGCTGATTGCTTACCTGAAGAGCCGTTTACCGGAATACATGTCGCCCGCATTGTGGGTGCCGCTGGATAAGCTGCCCATGACCAGCAATGGTAAGGTAGATAAGAAGCAGTTACCGGAAGCGGATATCAGCCTGCTGCAGACTACCGGTTATGTAGCGCCGCGTACCGCAGCCGAACAGGCATTGGCGGGAATCTGGGAAGAGCTGCTGCGGGTACAACGGGTAGGCATATACGATAATTTCTTCGAGCTGGGAGGCGATTCCATCATCACCATACAGGTAGTGAGAAGAGCCAAGCGCGAAGGCTACGAATTGCAGCCTAAAGACCTGTTTGTGCATCAGACCATCGCCCGGCTGGCGGCGTTGCTGGGAGAAAGAAAACATACGGCGCTTGTAGCTGAAGAAGGTTACCTCTCCGGTAACAGCGGCCTGATACCGATACAGCAGTGGTATTTTGACATGAATAATCCGTCGGTATCTCACTTTAATCAGCACCTGCTTTTAACGGTTGCAAAAGATACCGCTGAAGCAGCCGTATCAGCTGCTATCCGTCAGCTGACAGGGTATCATGACGCCCTGCGTTTTACCTACAGCAAAACAGCCAATGGATGGGAGCAGTACTATGGCGTGCAGGAAGGCATTCCGGAAATAATAGATCTCCGGGGGCTGGGAGCGGGAGAGCTGTCAGCTGCCATAAAGCAATACGGAGAGCAGACGCAGCGTAGTCTGGATATACAACAGGGAATTATATTCCGTGCAGTATTATTCCTGACGCCGCAGGAAGAGTCACACAACCGGCTGCTGCTGGTGGTGCATCATTTGGCTGTGGATGGAATCTCCTGGCGTATACTGGTGGAAGACCTGGGATTACTGCTGGCACAACCTGATCTTCCGGCTTCTGCGGTACTGGGCAGCAAAGCAGCTTCATACCGCCAGTGGTATACTGCGCTGGAGGCTTATGGTCAGCGCAGATCAGCCGCCGCACAACACGCCTACTGGAGTAATGTAACGGAGCATTATGCACCGCTGACGGTGGATTATCAGTATGAAGAGCCGCTTACGCTGCGGGACTCCGGCACATTGGTGGCGAAGCTCAGTCATCATGATACACAGCGGTTATTACAGGAAGTACCGCGGGCTTATCATACCGAAATCAACGATGTACTGCTGTGTGCATTGACTATGGCCCTCTGTGAATGGGGGAAGATACCGCATGTGGTAATAGGACTGGAAGGACATGGGCGTGAAGATATACAACCAGGGCTGGATACCAGCCGCACGGTTGGCTGGTTCACCAATCTGTATCCGGTGTTGCTGAAAACTGCTTCCGCAGAGGATCCTGGCTATCAGCTCAAATCTGTAAAAGAGCAGCTCAGGAGCATTCCGGATAAAGGTATCGGCTATGGCGTGCTGAAGTACATCAGTAAAGCAGCAACCCTGCAGCAGCAGGATCCGTGGAATATTGTCTTCAACTACCTCGGACAGCTCGATAATATGGTCGGCAGGGAAGGAGTGCTGGGAATGGCTGCAGAAGCGGCTGGCGCAAGTCTGGGAGATGATTACCCTGTGTCAGATAAAATTACTGTCAATACCATGATTCAGGGTGGAGAGCTGTATCTCGACTGGAGTTACAGCAGCAAACACTACGATGTCTCCTCTGTAGAACGTTTATCAGCCCTGTATATCCACTATCTGCAAGGGCTGATTACACATTGCGCAGGCAGGGAAACTGCCGCCTTCACACCGGCAGATTATGGTCTGAATGGCATCGTAACGGTATCCGAGCTGGATCGTTTCCTGGATGAAACCTACCAGGGTGCGCCCAGAAGAACGCAGATGGAAAGCGTATACCGGCTGGGCAGCCTGCAGGAAGGCATGTTATTCCATGACCTGTATGCCGCACAGGGAGCCTTTACAGAGCAGCTGACCTGCGACCTGCTATCGCTGCAGCCGGAAGCCTTTATCGAAAGCTGGCAGCTGCTCATCCGGCAGCACAGCATCCTGAGAACTGCTTTCCATCATGATGAATTTGCTGCTCCGGTACAATGCGTATATAAAGAAGTGCTGCCGGCAGCCACCCTGCTGGACTATCGCCATATGCCGCCGGCCGCACAGGAAGAGGCTATCAGCGCCTATGAGTATGCAGACCGCCGTCGTGGATTTGATCTCAAAACAGCACCGCTGACACGTATCTGCCTCATCAGGGTTGCAGATGACCGCTACCGGATGTTGTGGAGCTTCCATCATATTATCATAGACGGATGGTCGCTGCCCGTTATGCTGAGCGAACTGCTCGCCAATTACGAACTGCTGATTGCGGGTAAAAGCGTAGCACCGTTGCCGGTAGACCGCTATGAAGATTTTATCCGTTATATAGAACGGAGAGACAAGGAACAGATAGCCGGGTACTGGCGTCAGTACCTGGCGGGGGCCGAAGAAGGTTGCCTGCTGCCATTCATCGGAGCTACCGCAGAGCGCAACAAGGGCATCGGCATGAAGGAAGCGGTATTGCAGCTCGATGCAGTAACTACAGCCGCCATTACCAGCTATGCACAGCGGCAGCGCCTGACCGTCAACTCCGTGATGCAGGGCGTATGGGCGTACCTGTTATACCGCTACACCGGCCGCCGGAACGTCATCTACGGGGTTACCGTATCCGGCCGTCCGGAAGACCTGCCCGGTGTTGAAACAAAAGTAGGGCTGTATGTGAATACACTTCCGCTGCATATCAGCATAGATGAAAATAAAGATATCGTGGAATGGCTGGGAGGCATGCAGGCCGCACAACTGGAAAGCAGGGAATATCAGTATACCACACTGAATGATATTCAGCGGTGGACGAATATCAAAGGCGACTTCTTTGACACTTCCATCGTTTTCCAGAACTACCCGGTAAGCGAAGCGGATATGCAGCGGGAAGTAGCGCTGGAAGTAAGCGACCTGGTGCTGCATCCGCAAACCAATTACCCGCTTACCATCAATGTAATTACCGGCAGAGAAACCAGCCTGCTGTTCATTTATAACGATGACCTGCTGGATACAGCCTGTGTAGAGATGATGATGGGACATTTCAGGCAGGTACTGCAGCAGCTGACTACCGGTAAGATAAAGCACTGGAAAGAAGCTGATCTGCTGACGGCCGCCGAGGTCACGCAGCTGCTGGTAACCTTCAACAATAAGACAGTTGCTTACCCGCATGAGAAAACGCTTACAGACCTTTTTGCCGAACAGGCCGCCCGTACGCCGGATGCCACAGCAGTGATCGCCGGAAACGAAAAATTATCCTACCGCGAGCTGGAAAAGCAATCAGCACAGCTGGCTGCCTATCTGCGCAGCAAGGGCGCCGGAAAAGATACGCTGATACCGCTTTGCCTGGAGAAGTCAGCCGGCATGATAGTAGCCATCCTGGGTGTTATGAGGGCCGGCGCTGCCTACGTACCGGTAGATACCAGCTACCCGGCAGAGCGTATCGCCTATCTCCTGAAAGATACTGCGGCTACGCTGGTGATCACCACCAGCGCATTAAGCGCCAGTATAAAGAGTGACCCCGGCGTACATATTATTTTACTGGATGAAGATGCCGCTGTCATCGATGCCTGCCAGAATACATTACCGGCGCAAGTGGCGCAACCGGAAGATCTGGCGTATGTAATCTATACTTCCGGTTCCACCGGACAGCCGAAAGGCGTAATGGTAGAACATGCCGGTATGCTCAATCATCTCTATGCAAAAATCAATGACCTGCATCTCAACAGTAAAAGTATAGTTGCCTTTACCGCTTCCTATACATTTGATATATCCGTCTGGCAGATGTTCTCTGCCCTGATGGGCGGAGGTACAACCGTCGTATATTCCTCACAGTTAGTACTGCAGCCGGCCGCACTGCTGGAGCAGGTGGAGCGCGACGGCGTAACCATTCTGGAGCTGGTGCCTTCCTATCTGGCAGCCCTCCTGCGGGAAAATATCACCTCCACGCTGCAGCAGCTGCAATACCTGCTGGTAACCGGAGAAGCGGTCAGCCAGCCGCTGCTGGTGCAGTGGTTTGCACATCCCGCATTCGGACGTATTCCTGTAGTAAATGCATATGGCCCTACCGAAGCCTCCGACGATATCTGCCACTACATTATGACCGCTGCGCCGGCACAGATCAATGTGCCGCTGGGCAGTCCTGTGCAGAACCTGCGCATATACGTATTCAGTCATGATATGAAACTGTGCCCCGCAGGAGTTACCGGCGAAATCTGTGTAGCAGGCATAGGTGTAGCCAGAGGCTACCTGAACCGTCCTGAACTTACTGCGCAGAAATTCATAGAAAACCCTTTCCATCCCGGAGAACGCATGTACCGCACCGGTGATCTCGGACGCTGGCTGCCTGACGGCAATATTGAATTCCTGGGACGTATAGACGACCAGGTGAAGGTAAGAGGCTTCCGCATAGAGCTGGGAGAGATTGAAAATGTACTCCCGCAATACGATGCCATAGAACAGGCCGCAGTAGTGGTAAAAGCAGATGCCGGTGGTAACAGGCGACTGGTGGCCTATCTGGTAGTCAGACCGGAATTTGACCGGGAAGCGATGAGCACCTGGCTCAAAGGCATATTGCCGGAATACATGATTCCGTCTTTCTTCATCACGCTGGATGAAATGCCGCTCACGCCTAACGGCAAAATAGACAGGAAAGCATTGCCGGACCCCGATGCTACCGCTTTGCTCGCTACAGCCTATATAGCGCCGCGCAATGAGCTGGAAGCCAGGATGGCCGTCATCTGGCAGGATATGCTGGGCATATCACGGGTAGGTATAAACGATAATTTCTTTGAGCTGGGCGGGCTTTCCCTGCTGGTGATCGGACTCATCTCCATCATGAAGAAAGAGCTGGGATTGAAAGCACAGGTGAAGGACATTTTCAGTTATCCTACCATTGCCACGCTGGCAGCCGCTTTGCAGGAACGTGATGAAGAAGCTGCCGTCAAAGCGCCGGAACATATCGTAGCACTGAATGAAGGCCCTGCCGCCTTCCCTGTATTCATGCTGCCCGGAGCTGCCGGTGTCAGCGAGGTGTACAGCGTGCTGGGACAGGCATTGAACAATACCTGCGCATTGTATGGCATCCAGATGCCAGGCGTGCTGGAAGGAGAGGCGCCGCTGACAGACCTGAAGGAAATCGCTGCGCTGAATATCTCCCGGATGAAACAGATACAGCCTGCGGGACCTTACCGCTTTATAGGTCACTCGCTCGGCGGTATTGTACTGTATGAAATGACCAGGCAGCTCGAAGCGGCCGGAGAAACTGTGCAGACGGGCATTATACTCGACAAGGACATTACTACGGACAGCTCTTTCCACAGAAACGAAAACAACGGCGAAGTGCTGTTTAAACTTGCGATGCTTGTGTTTGAGCTGGGAGGCATTATCACACAGCCTTATCCGGTATGGGTAAATGAACTGAAAGATGCGCTGTTGCTGGCAGACAGGGAAAGTATGATGCCGGCCATCAACACCATAATAATGAACAACATCGGTAGTAAGAAAAACTACGCGCCGTTCATCCTGCGGGTGCTCGATCTGGTTGTCAGCAATGCCCACCTGGAATACACCGTAGCAGGCAGCATACAGTCGACCCTGCTGGTAGTGAAAGCCGCAGCAACACCGTGGGAAGAAAACAGTGGCAGCCTGGGATGGGATGCCTATGCCGCTGCACAGCACATCACTGTTCCCGGCGATCATGACTCGCTCGTAAGTGGCGACCATGCGCTGGCCCTCGCTGCGCAGGTAGCTTCCTGGCTGCACAAATTCAAGGTATAACACAGCTGCCGCCGGTGATACAGCTGGCGGCAGCATCTCAAATAATTAAAGCATTATCAGATGCAGGAATCTAAATCCATTACAGTAAAAGGTATGCAAAGCACATCGTTGCAACCGTTGTTCCGTTTATTCAGCTATGCACGGCCCTATTGGCCGGAGTTTGCCGCAGGGCTGCTTTTCCTGATGATATCCAGTCTGTCGGGGCTCGCGCTGCCGCGGTTACTCGGTCAGCTGATTGACGGAGGAAAAGGGGGCAGTGTTTCTCCGGAAGTGGCGCGTATCGGCTGGATATTGCTGGGCATTCTTCTCCTGCAGGCAGTATTCTCTTTTTTTAGGGTAGTGTTGTTTGTAAATGTTACGGAGAAAACGCTGGCAACGCTGCGGCAGAAAGTATACAGCCACCTGATAAAAATGCCGATGAGCATTTTCCTGCACAGGCGGGTAGGAGAACTGAGCAGCCGCATTTCCGCAGATATTACCCTCCTGCAGGAAATATTCAATACCACGCTTGCGGAGTTGATCCGGCAGCTGATTGTAGTAGTGGGCGGGCTGGTACTGCTGATGGTGACTTCCTTTCAGCTGACCATCTTCATGCTGCTGCTGTTACCGGTGATGATGGTGCTGGCAGAAGTATTTGGCCGGTTTATCAACCGGTATGCGAAGCAGGTGCAGGATAAGGTAGCGTTATCCAATACAATAGTAGAAGAAACCCTGCAAGGTATCTTTAGCGTTAAAGCCTTTGTGAGTGAGTTTTTCGAGATCCGGCGCTACCGGGAACGCACCGACGAAATGGCGAAGCTGGCCATGCAGGGAGGCAAGTACAGAGGTTTTTTCAACTCCTTTGTGATACTCGGCATCTTCGGCACGCTGGTGGCTGTGATCTGGCGGGGCGCCACCACCGGCGTAGGCACCGGCGAACTGTTTTCCTTCCTGCTGTATTCCGTATTTATCGCCAATTCCATTACGGGGCTGGCAGAAGTATATACTTCCCTGCAGAAAAGCATTGGTGCTACCAGTCATCTCTTTGACCTGCTGGAAGAGCCGGTGGAAGCGCTGTCAGAAGAAACGGCCATAACGCCTGAGCATATGCTCGAAGGAAAAATATCTTTCCGCCAGGTACAGTTCAGCTACCCGCTCCGGGAAGAAACCAATGTGCTGCATGGCATCTCCTTCCAGGTGGCAGCCAATCAGAAAATCGCCATCGTTGGGCCTAGCGGCGCCGGGAAAAGTACTATCGTGTCATTACTGTTACGGCTATACGATCCGGTAAAGGGAAGCATCTTTTTTGATGGCAGAAACAGTACTGCTATGCCTTTGTCCGCATTGCGCATGCAGATAGGCGTAGTGCCGCAGGACGTTTTTCTCTTCGGCGGTACCATTGGAGAGAACATCGGTTACGGGAAAAAAGATGCTACTACGGAAGAAATTATAGAAGCTGCGAAAAAAGCCAACGCATGGGAATTCATCAGCCGTTTCCCGCAGGGGCTGGATACCGTAGTGGGAGAGCGCGGCATTCAGCTGTCAGGCGGACAAAGACAACGTATCGCCATCGCGCGCACGGTGCTGAAAGCACCGCGTATACTGGTGCTGGACGAAGCCACTTCCGCACTGGATGCCGAATCGGAAAGGCAGGTGCAGGATGCCCTGGACAAACTGATGGAAGGCCGTACCTCAATCGTTATTGCACACCGGCTGGCCACCGTCAGAAAAGCAGATAAGATCCTGGTGCTGGATAAAGGCCGCATAGTAGAAGAAGGCACCCACCAGGAACTGATACAGGTAAACGGAGGCCTGTATAAAAACCTCAGTGAAATGCAGTTCACCCACTGATGAAATAATTACCCGTGGCCGGCCTCAGCCCTGTTGTTGTTTGCCCGTGCCGGCCCGGCCTGACATATTTTAGTTAAAAACCCTGGTTTATTGTTACCCGTTTATGGTTCCCATTTTTTTACTTATTAAACTGTTATTTTATGTTGAAAACACTTGAAAAGCTATCCAGGTTTATTGGCAACACCCCCCTTATAAACCTATCCAACGACCACTCCGACATGTATGCCAAACTGGAGTACAACAACTTCTCAGGAAGCTCGAAAGACAGAGCAGGTTACAGCATTATCTACAATGGCATTAAAGCCGGCCTTATCAATGAAGAGACTACTATCATTGCCTCCAGCTCCGGCAACCTTGCCATTGCAGTAGCATCTATCTGCAAGCTGCTGCATCTCAAATTCATTCCTGTGATAGACCCTAACATCAACAAGGCCTATGAAACATTACTCAATATTATGGCGTACCGCGTGGCGAAAGTGACTGAGCGCGACAAAACAGGCGGTTACCTGCTAACCAGAATAGATACGGTGAACAGGTTACATGCCTCTATTCCCAACTCCTTTATCGCTGACCAGTACGGAGATCCCAACAACTATAAAGGATATTTCGGCCTGACAGATGAACTGGTATCTTCCTTCGATAAGATCGACTACGTGTTCCTGGCCGTAAGCTCCAGTGGCGCTATTACAGGCATCTCCAACAGCCTGAAAGAGAAAATGCCCGAAACAAAAATCATCGGTGTAGACGTAGAAGGCTCCGTAATATTCAATGCCCGCCCGGTAAAAAGATATATCTCCGGATTGGGCGCCAGCCAGGTGCCGCCGATTATTAAAAATGCCATCATCGACGATGTGATTATTGTTTCACAGACAGATATTATCAAAGGCTGCTTTGAGCTGCTCAACGAACAGGTCATCTTCGCCGGCGCCTCTTCCGGCGCGGTGTATTTTGCTGCGAAAAACTATTTCAAGGAAAATACACATATCGGCAAACCTACATCTGTACTGATGTTCCCTGATAAAGGATTTACCTATCTCGATACTATTTATGATAAGGAATGGGGGGAACAGCTGGCCGAAAAACTGCAGGAAAGCACCCTGGTCAAATAATTCAAACTAAAAATTCTTTAAACAAAACATATGTTATATCTGAACGCTGATAATATCAAAGAAATCGGAACGGCATGGGATGTATTGACAGGAGTTATTGAAAACTCAGTACATGCGCTGAACCAGAATGATTTTTCACAACCTATCAAGCCGTACCTGAGATATGGTGACGCCAAAAACAGGATCATTGCCATGCCAGCCTATGTCGGCGGAAATGCTCCGCTGGCGGGCATCAAATGGATAGCCAGTTTCCCGGATAATATCTACAAGAACAAGCTGAGGGCTAACTCTGTGACCATTCTGAATGAGCATGACTCCGGCGTTCCGATCTGTGTCATCAACACCTCCCTGATCAGCGCTGTACGTACCGCTGCTGTTTCAGGAGTGCTGATAAAAGAATACATCAAGGTCAGCGATAAAAACAGGGACCTGCATGTAAGCATCAACGGCTTTGGCCCTATCGGCCGCACGCACCTGCAGATGGTGACTTCCCTGCTGGGCGACCGTATAGAAAAGATTTACCTGTACGACATCAATGGAATAGACATCGATACCATTGACAGCGCCTACAAACATAAAGTAGTGGTGGCTTCGTCCTGGGAAGAAGGTTATGCTGTATCCAATATCTATATCACCTGCACGGTGTCAGACAGCCCGTACGTAGATAAACCGCCGGTGAAAGGGTCTTTACAGCTGAACGTTTCTTTGAGAGACTATAAAACCAGCATCCGCCAGTATATCGATGTGATGGTAGTAGATGACTGGGATGAAGTATGCAGACAAAACACCGATATCGAAAATATGCATAAACAGGTAGGATTACAGAAATCGGATACTGTATCTATTGCAGATGTGGTATGCCGCGAAGCGCTGAAAGGACAGGATGAATCTGCCGTATTCATGTTCAACCCGATGGGCATGGCTATTTTTGATATAGCTATCGGCGGGTATTATTACCAGGAAGCGATGAGCAAAGGTGTGGGATCTATTATGCCGAATTGATGTTTGATGATGATATCATGTTCATGACCTCCGGGGTGTCTACCCTGGAGGTTTTTTTATTTTACCTCAGCACCATCAGCAGACTGTCTATCTTTTCCTGACTCCACGTCTGCGCCAGATCCGGCCCGTCCACCGTATAAAACGGATACTTCAGCTCCGGAACCTGCGTCTGGCTCCGGAAGCGTTGAAACAGCCGGTTATTAACGGTATGGGTCAATGTCAGCCGGATGAATTCTTTACCTGGAATTTCCATATAGCTCAGGTCCGTCGATTTTTTAATACGGAAGGGAATAATACAGGAGTCACTTTTTTGCAGGCAGACGGTATCGCTGGATTTGAGATAATATTTTCTGTCAGATGCATTGAGGATCATCAGGTCCATTTCCAGCAGGGTAGAGTCCTGCTGCGGATGGCATGACAACGTGATGTACCTGGTGTAATAGGGAGAAGTATCATCGTAGTTTTTGGCGGAAATTTTTATGGGAATTCTGGTATCATGGATAATGACAAAAACAAAAAAAGCTGCCGCGCAAAAGATGAATGCCAGGAAAGTGAGCAGTATTGTCTTGCTATATAGATTGCTGAGGAGTACACGATTATAATGTGTCCGGATAATTTTGTTGAGTTTAATGGAAGAAATGAATGGGGGAGTAAACATTAATATTGCTAATAAGAACGGATACCAGGGGACTACATGATGAATACCCACAACTAATCCTATTGATAAACCAAGCTGGATCGTAAAAATATAATATCCTGTGATGTATTGACAGAATCTGGGTAATAGCTGATTATTATCATGATTTATCCTGAAGAACCGGGTGAATGCATAAAGGGCAATGTTGGTAAGTATAAATGGTATAAACGTCAGTTGAATTACTTCCCAGAAGTTTACTGCTGCATAATTGGCAATAAAGCGTCCTACGCCCTCATTCTTCATGAGGGCATAAAAATATCCCAGCAAAGGACAAAGCATAAAACAGATAAACATGAATGACAGCGGCCGGGTATATTCTTCGCCACCCCTCAGCACATTCCTGATAAAGGTACTGTGCCTGAATATAGCATGGTAAAAGGTGAGCATCAGTCTGTTGGTAAAATCCCGGATAGAGATCAACAGATTTTCAAACGTGATAAGATCCATATCACCCTGGTTTTAACGTGTTAAACAGTCATAGCGCTTGCCTGAAACCTTTCAGGAATAAGTCGGTCGGGGTATACACCTGATGTACAGGGATATATTCATATATACGTTGGGGGTATCATCATCCCCGCAGATGCCAGGCTTTAGGGTGCGTAAACGCCCGGATGCCCTGGTGCGACAGCGTAGCGCCGATACCGGAATGTTTTCTGCCGCTCCACGGGAGGGGCGCACTCACCCGGTCGCAGCAATTCCAGTAACCGGTGCCTGTATTTACCTGCGACAGCAATGCGGAGGCTCTTTCCATATCTGTGGAATACACGGCGGCGGTAAGTCCGTACGGTGTATCCTGCATCAGCTGGAGTGCTTCTTCATCACTGCTTACTTTCATAATGCCGATGATGGGGCCAAAGCTCTCTTCCTGCATGAGGAGCATATCATGTGTCACATCGGTGAAAACAGTTGGTTCAAAGTAGTAGCCTTCACCGGGAATAGCTTTGCCGCCGGCCTGCAATACAGCCCCTTTGGCCAGCGCATCAGCCACCTGTTTTTCCAGGGTGGTCACCTGCGCCTTCCTGGTTAGCGGCCCGATGTAAATGCCGGGAGTAGCAGGATCGCCGGTTTTCCAGGAAGTTACTTCCTGCACGAATTCACGGACATAGTCATCATAGATTTTTTCATGCACGTAGATGCGTTCCACAGCGCAGCAGCTCTGGCCGTTGTTATAAAAGGCGCCGTCTGCCGTGCCGGCGGCTACTGCCTTAATATCGCTGATGTCGTCCATGATATATACCGGGTCCTTGCCACCCAACTCCAGCTGGCAGGGCACCATTTTAGGAGCTACACGCTGATAGATGTGCAGTCCTGTCTGATATGATCCGGTGAAGAAGTACCCATCGAAATGCATATCCAGCAGCAGTTCTCCGGTTTCTTTGCCACCGGTGGCTATCTGGAAAACGGCATCCGGCACACCGGCTTTTTTCAGCAACCTTTCTATATGTAAACCGGTGAGGGTGGCATATTCGGATGGTTTATACATGACGGCGTTGCCGGCGATGAGCGCGGGAATAAAAACATTTACTCCCACCAGATAAGGATAATTCCATGCGGAAATATTACAGATGATGCCCAGCGGCTCATAGGAAATTTTTTCCCGTAGTCCGGGTGTATCCGTCATGTATTCATCGGCGAGGTAAGCGGCTGCATTATCTGCCAGCCACTGTATGCGTGTCCGTGCGCCATTGATTTCGTTGACAGATTGCTGCAGCGGTTTGCCGGCTTCTGCTGTCAGCGTGGCCGCCAGGTCATTCCGTTCTGCTTCCAGCAGAGCGTGGAAGCGGAGTATGACGGCGATACGCGTGGTAATATCTGTGGCGGCCCAGGCACGCCTGGAGTCTTTCAGCTGCTGATACTTAGCTGCCAGGCTTTCGCGGCTGTCTGCCGGTATGTTATCAATAACTGCGCCTGTAGCGGGATTGATGATCTGCATATGTTAAAGCTTTTGTGCTGCGCTGATAAAAGCGGCAGCAATATTTTTTACAAACGGGCTTTGCTGATTTTTCATGCGCTCCGGATGCCATTGCACCAGGGCCAGAAAGGCGGCGTTGCCGGGATGACTGCGCTCTATGGCTTCTGTTACGCCGTCGGGCGACAGCACGCTCACCATCAGTCCCTTCCCGATTCTATCGGCGCTCTGGTGATGATTACTGTTCACGATGCCGGAAGTGGTACGCAGGATACCATACATCCAGGAAGAAGGATCAACTATCGCTTCATGGCAACGGTCAGTGTTATCCGCTAGTTTGGCGTGGTTGAACTTCCCCCAGGAGGGAATGTCCGGCACAAGCGTGCCGCCAAAGTAAACATTGGCGATCTGTAATCCTCTGCAGATGCCGAGTACAGGAATCTGCTGCCGTTCTGTATATGCCAGTATCTCCAGCTCAAATTCATCTCTTGCTTCGCTGATATCATCCGGATAACAATAGGGAAGATATTCAGGCAGATGATAAAAGCGCGGATGTACATCTTCTCCTCCTGTCAGCACAATGCCGTGGCAGGACTTAATATTTTCCAGGCCATTGGCGTGGCTTAGTTTTTCAATCCGGATATCCGGCGCGGCCTGTTGTATCCAGTCGTGGTACATCTGATATTTGCTGCAGTCGGTTACGCCCAGTGTCAATTGTGGTGTCAACGGATATATTTTTAAAGCGCCTGTGAATATAGTTGTCTGAAATCTTCCCGGGTAACGGGTTTGGGGTTGTTGGGATGAGCAAAGTCTGCGATAGCCAGGTCGGCCAGCGTATCTATATGTTCTTCCCGCACGCCGATGTCCCGCAGCCGCTGGGGAATGCCTATTTTTTCGTTTAGCCCTGAGAGGTATCTTACAACGGCATCGCCGCTTTCTTCCTGCAGTTCCAGCGTTCTGGCCATGCGTCTGAATTTGTCTTCGAAGCCTGCTATATTGAATGCCATCCCATACGGCAGGTTCACGGCATTAGCCAGGCCGTGGTGGGTATCCAGCAGGGACGACAACGGATGCGCCAGCGAGTGTACAACGCCCAGCCCTTTCTGAAAGGCGATGGCGCCCATCATAGAGGCCATCAGCATTTTGCTGCGGGAAATTTCGTCTGGCTGCAGGGTAGCCTGTTCAATAGACTGGCTGATCAGCGCAATACCTTCCAGTGCAATCCCTTCGCAGATAGGATGCGGGTTTTTGGCCAGAAAGGCTTCCATGTTATGCGTCAGCGCATCCATGCCGGTGGCGGCTGTAATATGCGGGGGCAGGTCCATGGTCAGCAGGGGATCAGCAAATACGATTTTCGCCATCAGTTTGGGTGAGAACAGTATTTTCTTCTGATGGGTTTCATCATCCGCAATAATAGCGCTGCGGCCTACTTCACTGCCGGTGCCGGCGGTGGTAGGAATGGTGATGAAATGTGGTACATCATTGGTGACATATATATCACCACCAATCAGGTCATCATATTTGAAGAGATCTTCCCGGTGATTAATCCTCAGGAGCACAGCCCTTGCCACGTCAATAGCCGCACCGCCGCCGATGCCTATCACGCTGTCTCTCCCGGTATTATCCCACACATCCACGCCTCTGTATACATCCGACTTAACCGGGTTTTTATGGATGTCGGAAAATACTTCTGTGCTGATATACTGCTGGGACAAGGTTTTCAGCATTTCCTTGAAGAAAGGCAGGCTTGCTACGGTCGCATCTGTAACAATCAGCGGTCTGGACAGCTGATGTTGTTTAAGGTAGCCGGGGAGTTCCTGTATAACGTCTGTTCCAAAGCGGATGGTAGTCGGAAAATTGTATTGGTATATTTTGCCTGGCAGCATAGATAATGATTTATATGATTTCGAAATATCTTTTCAGTTCCCAGTCTGTCACCGCTTTGGCGTATTGTTTCCATTCCCATTCGCGGGTGAGTGCGAAGTGCGCAATAAAGTCCGCTCCCAGTATCTCCTGAGCAATGGCCGAATCTTTCATGCGCCTGGTGGCTTCATCCAGGTTGCGCGGGAGGGTACCGTAGGAATAGTCGCGGTAACCGTTGCCGGTAGTTGCCGGCTGTTCCAGCTTCAGCTGATGTCTGATGCCATACAATCCGGAGGCGAGGCATGCTGCGAGTGCAAGGTAAGGGTTGGTATCAGCCCCGATGACGCGGGTTTCCAGGCGGGTAGATTTTTTTCCCCCGGTAAGTGCGCGCAGCGCTACGGTTCTGTTATCTACCGACCAGGTGAGGGTGGTGGGCGCCCAGGCGCCTTCTACCAGTCGTTTGTAACTATTGATGGTAGGGGCATACAGCGGCAGTATATGCGGCAGGCAATATAACTGTCCGGCTATATATTGTTTCATCAGCTCACTCATATGCTGCGGGTCCTGCGCATCATAAAAAACATTTTCCTGTTCGTTCCATAGGCTCTGATGCACATGCCCGCCGCATCCGGGAAGGTTTTCATGCCACTTGGCCATAAAGGTAGCCATGACGCCGTGTTTATAGGCAATCTCCTTTACAGCGGTTTTGAACAGGGTGGCGCGGTCAGCAGCAGTGAGTATATCCGTATGTGCAATGGCAGCCTCGTATACCCCCGGACCGGTTTCTGTATGCAGTCCTTCCAGTGGTACATCAAAGTTTTTCAGCCATTCAAAAAGATGGCTGATATAATCATTCTTTAAGGTAGTGCGTAGAACAGAATAGCCGAACATGCCGGGTGTGAGCGGAACCGGATTGCAGTATCCTTTCGCCTGAAGGCTGTCAGGGGTTTCCGCAAAGTTGAACCATTCAAACTCCTGTGCAAAAACGGGATGATATCCCAGGGCTTCCGCCTGCGCTGTGACTTTGCGAAGGAGTTGCCGCGGACAAATGCTCAGTGGTCCGCCCTGCGGATCTATAAAGGAGCCCAGGAAGAAGGGAAGATCATTTTCCCAGGGTATTTTGCGGAAGGTGTCTGTATCCAGTTTCACGCCTGCATCAGGGTAGCCGGTATGCCAGCCGGTATAGGCTGCATTGTCATAGGCTGCATCATTCATATCCCAGCCAAACACCACATCACAGAAACCCATGGAGCTATCTGCAATGCTGAGAAATTTTTCTGCCGAGATATATTTCCCCCTCAGTACGCCATCTATATCGGCTACGGCCAGTTTCACCTTCCCCGAAGGGTGCTGTTTAATGTACGTCAGTATTTCCTGATTTGTCATACAATACTTTAGTGTTAAAGATCCTGAATGCGATATATGAAAAGAGCAGGATGCCCAGGTAGATAAGACTTAATTTTATGTTGAAGATAAACATCGCGAGTAGCGATATGACTGCGATGATCAGCACGGTGGCCGGAAATAGCGGATAGGCCGGTACGCGGAAGGGGCGATGCAGCCCTGGTTGCCGCCGCCGTAATACGATCAGGGAAATCATAGCGATGATGTAAAGGGTGAGTGCGCCCAACACGGAGATGGTGATGATCTCTGCGGTTCTGCCGGAGAAGAGGGCCAGCAGTCCGATGACCATATTTCCCAGCAGCGCGTTGACAGGCGTGCGGAACTTCGGGGAGATGCTGCCGAAGAAAGCGGGCATGTTACGGGTGCGCCCCATCTCGTAGGTGGCGCGGCCGGCAGCAAGGATCAGCCCGTGGAAAGAAGCTATCAGCCCGAATAATCCCACTGTAATCAGCAGATGATACATCAGCGTATTACTGCCGGTAATTTTTGCCAGCGCCAGCGGGAGCGGGGAGTCGGAAGTTTCGCCGCTGATCCCGTTTTTATATACGATAGCTTCCCATCCGGCTACACCGGTAGAGAAAACAAATACCAGGATACAGAGTACGACCAGGGTGAGAATGGCAGACCCAAACCCTCTGATGATGGCACGTTGCGGATTTTTAGTTTCTTCCGCTACATTGGCCAGTCCTTCTATGCCCAGGAAAAACCAGATGGCAAAGGGGATAGCTTCCAGTACGCCGGGCCATCCGTTGGGAAAGGCGTTTTGTGTTAAGTGTACCACCTGAAAATGCGGGGCGGTAATACCTGTGAACAACAGCAGTTCACCTACAGCCAGCACGGTAACAATAATTTCAAAGGACGCTGCCAGCGTAAGCCCCAGTATATTGATGGTAGTAAATATAAAGTAAACCGTCACCGCACTGACGAGTGCTGATGTCTGCGGAAAAAATGCATTCAGGTAAGCCCCGATAGCGAAGGCAATAGCCGGCGGCGCAAAAACAAATTCTACCGTTTGCGCAATCCCTGCTATAAAAGCAACATTTTTACCCAGCGCCCTGGCGGCATAATCAAAAACGCCACCAGCCTTCGGAATGGCACAGGCAAGCTCGGCATAGCTGAAAGAAAACGTGACATACATCACCATGATCACCGCGGTAGCAATGGCCATTCCCAGCGTACCTCCCTTTTCCAGCCCCAGGTTCCAGCCAAAGTACATACCCGAAATTACATAACCCACTCCCAATGCCCACAGCGCAAATGGCGTCAGCGCTTTTTTAAGACTGTTGTTACTCATAATATGGAAATGCCTGTTAATTTTAGGGTACGAGAATCGGGTAACTTTTCAGATTTCAGTCGAATAGTAATATAAGGAAAATTAATTAACCCAGGTATTAAATGGGGTTTAATTACGAATTACGAATTGCGAATTACGAATGCAGAAGCGAAGATTAAAGGTGATACTAAATACTTATCTCCTTTAATCTTCGTTTTAATCTTCGCTCTCATTCGTAATTCGCAATTCGTAATTTGTAATTAAATCCTTTCATACTTGTCTTTTTCCCGCTAAATTAGTATCATGATCGAATTAGGGACTTTCGCGGATAACGGGGAGCTGCATCTGCCGGCCAGGCATATGCATTATATCCTTATCTGGTGTACCAGGGGCAGCGTTACGGTGGTGGTGGATGAAAAGGTGCTGACGGTAAAGGAGCAGGAAGCGTTAACCATCACATCGGGACAGGTACATTACTTCAGGGACTTTGCCGGTGCGGAAGGTATGATCCTGCGATTCTCCCTGAGCTTCTTCTGTAAAGATGACAATGATATAGAACTGGTTTTCCAGAACGGACTGTTTTGTCATTTTGATATGAATGAAGTTATCCCCGTTCCACAGGCTGATCTTATCAATGCGCAGCTGCAAAGCATCCGGGAGGAGTTGCAGGAAAAACCTTATCAGTACCTGATTACGGTACACGCCCGTATAGAGCTTATCCTCATCGCCATCAACCGGGCCAAAATCGGCCGCGGCGATGAAATATGGAAGCCGGATGCCCTCTTCCTGAAATTCCTGGAGCAGGCCAGGGGAAATTTTGATAAGAACTATAATGTACGGGAACATGCCCGGTTGCTCGGTACTACCGAGGCAAAGCTCAATGAGCAGTCCCGTCTGCATACCGGTAAAACCGCACAGAATGTGCTGTACGGACTGATTATCTCGGAGGCTAAACGACTGCTTACCTATCAGCGTTATACCGTAAAGGAAGTCGCATATATGCTCGGATTCAACGATCCCTTTTATTTCTCCAACTTCTTCAAGAAATCTGTACAGCTGTCGCCCAAAGTATACCAGGAGCAACATCAGCTGTAAATATTACATGCTTTTCCAGGAATTGTCTATTCCCCGGCATAGGGCTTCCTGTTACCTTTGCTGAACAAGCAATTGAAAATGAAAAGCATATTTAACCTGCATCTTTCCGGATTTATTTTGAGAATAGCCATCGCGGTGCCCTACATCTGGTTTGTAGCCGACCGCGCCGGATTACTGGGTCCCCATGGCGGTCCGCACACCAGCTGGGGTGACTGGCCTCACTTTCAGCAATATGCCGCTACAGTATTGAGCTTTGTACCTGCCGCCTGGGTATATCCGTTGGCGTTACTGGCGAGCATCACAGAGGGAATATTGGGCATACTGTTACTGCTGGGGGCATTTACCCGCCTGGCTGCAGCTGGCAGCGCCCTGCTGAGTCTTTCCTTCGCCTTATCCATGGCGGTTTCCTTCGGTATTGAGTCGCCGCTGGCCTATTCCGTCTTTACCGTGGCCGCCGCCAGTATGGTGCTGGCAGGCCTTCCCGCCGGCAAATGGAGTATTGATCAACTTATAAATAAATAATCCCATGAATACAGACATCCTGCATTACACTACCCGCAGCAGCGAACTGCCCTGGAAACCACTGGAAGAAAAGGGCATAGATACCAAAGGCATCTTCGTTAAAGTACTGCGCTACGACCCAAACACCGGCCGCGCACCCGTTATCCTGCTGAAATTTGAACCGGGCGCTGCCTACCCCTACCACAACCACCCCGGCGGAGAAGAACTGTTTGTGCTGTCCGGCGAAGTAATCCTCGAAGGCCACACCTTCGCTGCCGGCGACTACCTGTATACCCCACCAGGATTTAAACACAGCGTAACTTCTGAAACCGGATGCGTAGTGCTGTTCTCCATCCCGGAAGAAGTAGAAATACTGTGAATTTCAAATTACGAATTACGAATTACGAATGAGGAGCGAAGACCAGTTCATTTTATTATTTTATTATTTGAGATTTATATAAAAGCGAAGACCAACTGCGGATACTTAAAGTATAATTGCGTTGGTCTTCGCTTTTATATAAATCTCAAATAATAAAATAATAAAATGAACTGGTCTTCGCTCCTCATTCGTAATTCGTAATTTGAAATTTGAAATTCCTGTATAATTATTTCACCAGGAAATCATAAAACGGCGTGTATACATAATTATTCGGGGTGAGGTACAAATGGTTTTTCCCGAGAACATACGTGATGTTAAAGCGCTTCAGGAAGGCGTTGCCGAATACGCCTTCAAAGTCGGGGGAGGCGTAGAGGCCTTCCGTGGTGGTGGCCAGGGAGCCGGGGATATTATAGAATTGGTAGCCGCCTATCCGGAGTTGCGGGAAGTTGACGACCAGCAGGTCGCTCCGGGTGCCGTTGGCGCCGATGGTGGCGGCTTTGGCAAAGCTGGGCAGCCGGTGGATGAACTGTTGCGCGAAAGGGGTATGCAGGTCACAGATACGGTCGGAGCCTGAATCCAGTTCATAATAACCGCTGTATCTGGCGTCGTCAATAAATATATCTGCCTGGATGATGGGAACGTTATGGCTGAATTTCACCGGTATCTTAGCGCCTTTACCCGGATATACATATGTATCGGGGTTGTAGAATGACATCTTCCGGTGACTGTAATCTATTTCAATGGCGTATTTTTTCATGATGTCCAGCCCCAGTACGCCGTCCAGCTCCTCCGTGAAAGGCAGCGATATGAGCATGACGCCGGGAACAGACAAAGGACCGATCGAGAGGGTATTGCCGGAACTGGTTTGGATGGTGCTGACACCATTAACGCTTTCATTCTCTGCTTTGCCGTCGAACACAAGTTTCAGCACATCGTTACCCACCTGCTCCTTGATGGCCGTGTTGCTGTTACCGGTGTCGAACATGAAACGCAGGCTGTCTGTTTTATTCACCTTACAAATGATATAGATTCTGTCTCCTTTTAATTCAAACGGTACAACTGCAAGCGGGGTGGCAGCTGCCAGGAGATGTGCCGGTAAAACCAGCAGTAATACGTACAAAAAAAACTGTTTCATGGTTTCGTGTTTACCTTAAAGAAAGAATACCTGACAATCATTGCAGAGAAGTAATTGAAATTACCTGTTTTTCACGATAATATTCTCTTCTCCTTCACCCTTTTTACCGGTTTGGTTGCCTTATCTGTTGCACACCTATTGTGAAATGTAATTATTTACGACATGACTATAGCCAAACACTGGCTCCTGCTGCCTTTGCTGACCGTCAGCCTGGCATCGCAGGCCGGCAGTAACACCGACGATCAGGTGATCGTGAACAGAAAGAGTACCATACGTCTGGTAATGAACCGTATTACAAAGGAGCACTATGCGCCTAAACCGGTAGATGATAATTTCTCCAGGGCTGTCTGGCAGAAATACCTGCTGGCGCTGGATGGCAACAAAAAGGTTTTTCTGGAGGCGGATATACAACGCCTGCGTCATTATGAAACACTGATCGATGACCAGCTGAACAACCCGTCGCTGGAATATTTTGATGCTATCTATGACTTGTCCATGCAGCGGCTGAATGAAGTGATGCATACCTACAGGGCACTGCTGGCCCGGCCCATGGATTTCAGGAAAACGGAAACTGTTCAGCCGGAACGCACAGCAGCGGACTTCCCCGCAGATGAAGCCGCCCGGACAGAAGTCTGGCGTAAAGCGCTGAAGTATGCCGTGCTGAAGAAAATGCTGGAAATACAGAAGGCTAACCCGAAGAAAAGTGATGCCACCGCTGAACAGGAAGCGCGGCAATCCGTGCTGCAGTCCACCGACGGCCAGTTCAAAACCCTGATGAGCAGCACTGCGAAAGACGACCGCTTCAACGCCTATATGAATACCGTTGCGATGGAGATGGATCCGCATACCATGTACTATGGCCCTGCCGATGCCAATGCCCGCGACGCCATGATGGCGCACCGCTACTATGGCC
The DNA here is from genome assembly GCF_009928525.1 of Chitinophaga solisilvae. GTDB lineage: Bacteria > Bacteroidota > Bacteroidia > Chitinophagales > Chitinophagaceae > Chitinophaga > Chitinophaga solisilvae. The sequence continues at coordinate 171,219 of NZ_JAABOK010000001.1, forward strand.
TCGGTCTGGAGCTGACCTCCCGCGAAGGAGATATTGTGATCAAACGCATACTGCCCGGCGGTACTGCGGCTGCCAGCGGCCTGTTACAGGCAGATGACCACATCCTGCAGCTCAGCGATGCCCAGGGGCAGATGATAGACATAGGAGGGATGAACATCGTAGAGATCTCCAAAATGATAAGAGGAGAGAAGGGCACCTCCATTAAACTGCTGGTGCGTACAACTACCGGCTCAGAGAAAGAAGTGACCGTACCCCGCGGCGAAATACGTGAGGAAGAAAATGCTGCCAGGAGCGCCGTTATAGAAAAAGGGAATAAAAAGATAGGTTACCTCTTCCTGCAGGAATTTTACCGCGACTTCAAAAAGCCGGATGGCGCGCAGTGTGCGGTTGACATGGCCCGCGAAGTAGAGAAGCTGAATGCGGAGAAGGTTGACGGTATTGTGGTAGACCTGCGCGGCAACCCCGGCGGTTCACTGGATGAAGTGGTACGTATTGCCGGCATCTTTATTAAAACAGGGCCTGTTGTATTGGGTAAAGGCAAGGATAAAACAGATACTTACCCGATTAACAACGGCGACCAGACTATGTACGATGGCCCGCTTGCCGTGATGATAGATGAAAGCAGCGCTTCTGCCTCTGAAATATTTGCCGCCGCCGTACAGGATTACAGAAGGGGTATTATTGTAGGTAGTCCTTCTTCCTTCGGTAAAGGTACCATGCAGGCCACCCTCCCCATGGGTAAGCTGGGCGATCCTGCCAAAGGTATTCCCAATATCAGCTACGGCAGCCTGACGCTCACCATCAGCAAGTTTTACCGGATCAACGGTACCACCACCCAGCTGAATGGCGTTACACCGGATGTGATTTTACCCAACCGGAAATCTACAATGAAAATCCGGGAAAAGGATTTTAATAACGCCCTCCGGGCAGATACCATCAACAGCGCTTACTATATAACATCGCCGCTGGCCGCCAGGTTGCCACAGATCATACAAAGCGCCGGCACACGGATAAACGCCGACAGCGCATTCCGGCTCATCAGCAAGGAAATCGGGTGGCTGAAAGAAAATGAAGCGCCGGTATTCAGTCTGCAGAAAGAAAAATTCAGGCAGCAACAGGCAGCTATACAGGCGCATGAAGTAAACCTGGATAAAGCGCTGCATCTGCCGGCAGCAAGAACACTACAGATGCGCGCCACCGGTGGAAATGCAATGGAAGCTGCCAAAGCTGCCCGTTTCCAGGAGTGGATCAGCACCCGCCGCACAGATATTTACCTCGATGCTACCACAGATATTGTGCTCGACATGATCGGTAAATAACCGGAACACTTAGATAATTCCGGATTTTGCGCTACTTTGTGTTGATAAACAAGAGAGGGTGTCAACAGGCTATGTATCAACCAAATATGATGGAACCGGCCACTTTTGAGGCTTTGTTCAGGCTCCACTATCCCTTCTTATGCACTACAGCCTTTCAGGTGGTAGCGGATGAAGATGTGGCGAAGGATATTGTACAGGATTTTTTTCTGTGGTGCTGGGATAAGCGGGCGACTATGCGCGTCATGCAGGATTTCAAAAGTTATGCTGTCCGCGCAGTCAGAAATGCCTGTTTGAATTATCTGAAGAAAAACGGAAAAACAGTTGCCGGCGATCCGGCCTCCCTGGCTGCAGACGCTGCGCAACCGGAAGATGATCACGAACTGGAAGAAATAAGGAATGCCGCCCTGTGGGCGGCTATTTCCCGTTTACCCGACCAGCGGCAGCGTATCTTTCTGCTCAGCAACCGCGACGGACTCCGTTACCAGGATGTGGCCACGCAACTCAACATTTCCGTTAATACTGTTAAAACACAGATCAAACTGGCATATCAATACCTGCGTAAAGAATGTGAATGGATGATTATCTATATAGCGTTTTTATTTTTTTTAAAATAAATGATAACAGCGCTTCACCCTTTTTTCAGGTCAGGTTGCCTTTAATACAGACATCATGAACACATCAGATAAAAATATAGACTGGGACAAGATCTTATCCGTACTGGAAGAAGGCGCGGAGGCGCCGCTCAATGAAGAAGAAGCGGCGGTACTGCGTAACTTCGCGGAGATGAAGGAGAGGGTTCAGTCAGCAGGAAGATTCCCGGCAGAAGATGGCTGGCAGCGCTTTACCGCTGCCCGTGATGCCAGAACTCCTAAAGTGCGCTATATAAAACGTATAGCCGTTGCTGCTGGTATTGCCGCCCTGATAACCGGTGCGGGCATCTGGTTCAGCCGGCAGCAGGTACATACGGTTACACCTGCGGCGTCACAGGCCCTGGCAGTATTGCCACCGGCCGCCGGCATACAGCTGCGCCTGGCCAACGGTTCGGTGATGGCGCTTGACAGCACATCTCCCGTAACACAAAACAATAATGGTACACAGGTAAAAATGAATAATGACGGCCTGGTGTATGAAGCCGGCAATAATACAAAGGCGGTAACACAACCGGATACGCTGGTGGTGCCGTTGGGAAACAGTATTCGTGTATCCCTGCCCGATGGTACCGGCATGTGGGTCAACGCAGACTCCAGGGTAATATTTCCTGCTGCTTTCAACGGCCCTTCCCGGGAAGTGTGGGTGGAGGGCGAAGCCTACCTTGAAGTGGCAGCCCGGCCGCAGCAACCGTTCATTGTGCATGCCGCCGGTATGGACGTAAAAGTACTGGGTACCGCCTTTAATATCAATACCCGTCATATAACGGTACAGGCTACACTGAGCAGCGGTAAAGTCAGCGCAGTGGCCGGCGCCGGCAATATGCTGCTGTCACCCGGCGAACAGGCGGAGTGGAATAGGTCTACCGGCTCCCTGCAACGCCGCAAGGTAGAAGTACGGCGGTACACGGCGTGGAAAGATAATGAGCTGTATTTCGAAGAAGCGCCGTTGTCAGAGATCCTGACCAGCCTGGGCCGCAGCTACGATTATACCTTTACCTACGGGGACAATACCCTGCAGCAGCTGGATTTTACGCTGGATATGAGCCGGCCGGAGAACCTGCAGCAGGTGCTGGATCAGATCAGCAGAACTAACCGGGAATTACATTTTAAAATATATGGAAGAGTCATCGTTGTAAGTCGCCAACCAAAATAGAACAATGAATGTAAAAACACTGCGGGTGCTGCAGGCTGTTAAATTTTAAATACCAGACCAAAATGAAAAAAATGTCAGGCTTCCCTTTATGGAGGGGAAAGCGGCGCTGTGTCATGTCCTGTATGCTGCTATCCCTTTTCCTGTGTTTTACTGTAGCTGCGTATGCTCAGCAGGATGACCTGGTGCTGGCGCAGAAAATCACCTATCGTGCCGCCAACGAGTCGCTTGCGAAGATATTGAAAGATATCAGGGCGCTCTCCGGCGTAAGGTTTACGTACAACAACGATTTAATCCGTAAACATGGGGGTATCACGATAGATGTGAAAAGCGCCACTTTGAGATCGGTACTGTCTAAAGTACTCGAAAACACAGGTATCGCATTTACCGAAGTCAACGGCGGGGTACTTATCTACCCGGAAGAGAACAAAGGTAAATCAGCAGACAAGCTGCACGTGCTGGCCACCGGTCAGGTGAAAGCCGCCAACGGAGAGCCTTTGCCGGGAGTGACCATACAGGCGGTCAACAGCAGGGCAGGTACTGTTACTGGCCCTGACGGCATTTTCTCCCTGCTGGCAGAAGAAAGCGAGCAATTGCGGATTTCCCTGATAGGTATGGAAACGATCTACCGTAAAGCCGGAGACGCGCGCTCCTTTATAGAAGTGGTAATGGATACCGCCTCCAGAGGGATACGCGAAGTGGTCATTAACGGCTACCAGAAAATTGATTCCCGCATGTCTACCGCTGCTGTGTTCAAACTGAATGCAGCTGAAATCATGCAGCCGGGGCAGCCTTCCATCGATCAGATGCTGCAGGGTAAAGTACCCGGGCTGCTGGTGATGAATAACTCAGGCAGCGTAAATGCACGTCCTACTATCCGTATGCGCGGCACGTCCACTTTTGTGGGCAATGCCGCGCCGCTGTGGGTGATCGATGGTGTGGTACGCCCCGACCCTGTAGACATTTCCGCCACACAGCTGAACAATGTGATATCTGATGCGCAGACCGGCAACTTCTCTATGATAGGAGGAGCGGTGAGCGGACTGAATCCCTATGATGTAGAAAGTATCACTTTCCTGAAAGATGCTGCCGCTACGGCCATCTATGGCGTACGTGCCGCCAACGGCGTTATAGTGGTCACCACCAAAAGAGGAAAGGAGGGGCCGGCTCAGTTCTCCTATACCAACAGTATTACCATACGGCAGCGCCCTTCCTATCATAATCTGCATCTCATGAATTCGAAGGACAGGGTAAGGTTTTCCAGGGAGCTGCTGGCAGACAGTGTTATTTACGGCAATATCGGTGGCAGTTTACGGGAAAGCATTTCATATGAAGGCATACTGGAGGACCTGTACGCCGGCATCATTACTGAAGCGGAATTTAAAAGACGCGTACAAAAACTGGAAACCAACAATACCGACTGGTTTAAAGTATTGTTCCGCAATGCGCTCAGTATGACGCACTCACTCAGTATGAGTGGCGGCGGCGGAAAAACTACCTACTATGCGTCGCTGAATTACAGTGATAACCGTGGCGCTGCCAGGCTCGACGGATCCAAAATGTACGGCGCATCGGTAAGCATTAATACACAGGCATCAAAACGTCTGAATATTGATCTCAGGATCCATGGCAATTATAACCGGCAGGCAGGATATTACGAAGGTACAAACCCTGCACAATATGCATTGCAAACAACCCGCGCGATCACTCCCGAAGATTTTTACCCGCTGGGAGTATACATCGGCAGCGAGAAGCCGGTACCTCCTCCGATAACCTTCAATATGCTCAATGAATTAGCCAGCACAGAAAATAACAGCAGTACACGTTCGCTGGAAGCGACGCTGACACTGGAATACAAACTCGCAAGGGGACTGCTGTTCAGAAGCACGTCCAACGCTACTTCCGACGCCTCCGAAATGATGAGCGCAGCCTACGACCGGAGTTTTTATATCTCAGACCGGAGAGGATGGGGAATCGATTACACTCCTTCAGATAAACAGAAAACAGAATCCCAGATACCATTCGGCGGAATAGCTACTACCGCTAACAGAAATACCCTTGTTGTCACTACACGCAACATGCTGGATTATACCACCGGATTCTTTAAAGACCGTGACCTGCTCAATGTTTCAGCAGGCAATGAAATTACCTCCGCTACCGTAAAGGGAGTAGACATCAGGGAAACAGGCTATTTCCCGGACAGGGGAATGACGTTTTCTCCAACGGAAAAGGGAAGAAAAATTTTTGGATATCATACCATTACCAATGCAGTAGATAATACCATGTCGTTTTTTGGTACAGCCACCTATAGCATGAACAGAAGGTATGTGCTGAGTGCAACAGTCCGTTCCGATGGTTCCAATAGTTTCGGACAATATTCCAATGCCAGATTCCTGCCCAACTACGGACTGGCTGCCAGGTGGAATGCCGGCAGCGAAGCATGGCTGACAAACAGCCGGATTATCAGCGGCCTGAATTTCAGGGTCACCTATGGTACACAGGGAAATACCGTAAAAGCCGTAGGGCCTTCTCTTATTGCATCCTATCCTGATGGAGCCGCCCCTCCTGATCTCATCACTGGTGTGCCGCAGCTGAAAATCAAAAGCCTGCCTTACCCGGAACTACGCTGGGAGAAAACCTATCAGTGGAATTTCGGTGTGGACTTGTCCCTCTTTAACGGCCGGGCTGCCTTAACTGCAGACTATTACATGAAGAAAGGAAAGGACCTGCTGGTACAGAAAGAAATTGCACTCGAATATGGCGTTAATGAAATGTATAAGAACGGCGGAGAAATGACCAACAGAGGGCTGGAACTGACGCTGAATCTGGAAATATTGCGGAAGAAAAATATGGGAGCATCTGTCCGTTTTATTAACAGCCGTAACCTGAACCGTGTTGTTTCCAGTGATCTTGCAAACGATATCAGTGCATATCTCAATGGAAGGGCTTTCAAAATAGGTAAACCGGTAAGCGGATTTTATTCTTTCCCGTTTACTGGCCTTAATCCTGTAAACGGAGTACCACTGTTCCGGGAACGCCCGAAAACCGGTATAACCGATACGCTTAGCCTGCTCAGTTATTCCGGACAGTTACAACCTAAGTTCAACGGCAGCTTTTCCACCACCTTCCGTTATAAAAACTTTACGCTGAATGCTGATTTCTATTATGCACTGGGACATCAAAAACGCCTGGACCCGCTGTTCAACAGCAGAACCGGTTACACCGGCGTACCTACATCGTTCTATAATGTGTCAGATGAATTCAATTATCGCTGGCGCAAACCCGGAGATGAACTGATAACAGACATTCCGGCTGTTTATTCCGGTTTACCGCAAGAAGCCATCGAAGGGCTGAAGATTACCTCTTATGTGGCCTATAACCAATCCGATATACGCGTGGTGAACAACAATTTTCTCAGGTGCCGTTCCCTGCAGCTGAATTACCTGGTACCTGCCTATATCTTCAAAGGATCTGGAATAAGGGGCTTGTCAGCCGGACTGAATGTATCCAATGTATTCACTATCGCCAACAGCCGGCTGAGAGGACAGGACCCCGAAATTGACGGAGTAGGCACCTCTGCCTTACCCATCACCCGGAGTTACACCTTCACCATGAATGTCAATTTCTAACAGCCCTTAAAGCAGCAAGTATGAAGAAGACTGTAATTATTGCATTATTAGCGCTGGTGCTGACTTCCTGCAAGAAGTTTCTTGCAGAACGTTCGCAGACAGCTGTAGTGCCAACAACAACGAAAGAATTCGGAGAGATCTTATATTCCAATGGCTACGCCGGTACCTCTATGATTTTACAGCCTTACCTGGTGCTGATGGATGATGACATACAATGCTTTAACGGCGAAGCGCTCAAAGAAAACCAGAAAACGATTCTCAGCAACGGTGGAATGTTCCAGTGGCAGCCGGATTTTATTGATCTGGCCATCAATGCCGGAAACCCTGAAATAAATACACTGAATTCATGGGGTACCTATTATAAGCTTATCATGGGAACCAATGTAGCTTTACATTATCTGGATAATTCCATCGGCACTGACAATGATAAGAAGAAATATAAAGGTGAAGCCTATACGTTACGCGCATTGTATCACTTTCAGCTGGTAAATCTTTACGCGAGACCTTATAACGATTCTTCCACCACGCCTGACAAAAGCCCGGGTATCCCGCTGATGCTGTCTCCTGATTTGTCAGAATCCCTGCCGGTACGGGCAACAGTGAAAGAAGTCTATGATCAGATACAGAAAGATCTTGAAGCAGGTATCACCTTGCTGGAGCAGTTCAAAGGCGTACAGCCCCTGTATCGTATGTCGCATGTGGCAGCTCACATGCTGGCCAGCAGGGTTTATCTGTATATGGAGGAATGGGAGAAAGCCAGGATCCATGCAGACTATGTGCTTAAATATGCACCGCCGCTGGCCAACCTGAAAGAATGGGGGGATCCGTTCACGACCTCGATGCAGCTGACAGGGCTGAAAGGAGTGGAAACAATCTGGTGTTACGGCTCTCAGCAGAGCTTTACCTCCCTGGGTACCGGTCAGGGATATGACTTGTCTCCAGAGCTGATAAAAAGCTTTGAGCCGGGAGATCTGCGCAACGGTACCTACTTCTATCAGATACCTGACTTTATGAAACCCTACGTTACGTCTGACTACAGCAGCCTGAAATATCCGGCTGAGCTGAGCGGCATAGATCTGAGCTTCACCATGCGTACTGCAGAGGCCTATCTGAACCGTGCAGAAGCCTGTATCCAGCTGTACAGAACAAAAGGAGATGCAGGCGCCGCACAGCTCGCGCTCAATGACCTGAATAAGCTACGGATTACCCGTATTGACAACGGCCATTTCGCCGAATGGACGCTGATGCCGGGAGATGCACTGCTGGCAAAATACCGGGAAGAACGCAGAAGAGAGCTTTTTCATGAGGCCGGTCATCGTTGGTTCGACCTCCGTCGCTATGGCATGCCGGCCATCCGGCATATTTACATGCCTGACCTGTATACGCAGCAGATCTACGAACTGAAGAAAGGTGATCCGCAATACACGCTGCCAATACCCAGGGAAGCGTTAATAAGGAATCCGAAACTGCAGCAAAATCAGCAGCTGGGAGGCCTGCGGTTGCCCAAATAAATAATCCTGTAAAATATGTTTTATGTGTTGTAATATATCACGCTTACTGTGGGCTGCCTGTATGGCTCTTCTATGCCTGATCTTCGCGGCCTGTAATAAGGAAGCGGTCATCAGTCCGGACGAAGTACCTGACTTTTATTCACTGCCACAGGGCAATCAGCCTTATGATGACTCTATCGTCAGCTTTCATAAAAAATACAGCAGCTATATACTGTATCGTTTTACACAGCGGGATTTTAGTTATGACTTCCGTGGAAGTATCAGTGGAACAGCAGCAGTTGCCAATCCTGCGTATATAAAAAGTACGCTGGAATATTTCAGAAAGGAATGTATGGAGTATTATCCGGATGAATTCCTGATAAAGACAATGCCATTTAAAATATTGCTCTGCGCCTATATAGATACTATCGGGATAGATCGCCAGACCAAATTGCCGGCGCCTCCAAAACGCGCCCAGACAGGTTTCTGTGCTACCAATAGTATGCTGGCCATCGGGTGGGCAGACAGCACTTTGTTGCTGCAATCACCTGCCGCCCGCAAAAGAATGCGCGGATGGATGCATCGCTCCTATATGCAACAGGCGGTTGCCAGCGGTGCTATGATCATCCCCACCGAATTTGTGAACCTGACGCCGCTTAACTATGAGGCAATAAAGGGAAGTGAAAAATTATATGGTATCCTGGAAGATCACTACAGTTTTGAAGTCCGGGAAAATGCCCTGTGGGATTTCTGTTCATACGTCTGTGCTATTACCAGCCGTACGAAGGAAGAGATGAATGCTGCATTCCTCAACCCGGCCTATGATACCCGCGGATGGGCACGGAAAAAATATGACATTGTCATCAGTTTCTTCCAGGATAAATATAATGTTGATCTGCAGGCTATCGGCAATCATCCGTAATTATCTCTTTTTACATTCACCCTTTTTTTCCCTCAGGTTGCCTTTAGTTAAATGAATTCGTCTGCTATGAAAAAAATATCATTACTGGCGCTGACCCTCTCTGCAGGTATCGGCGTAAATGCCGGCCCGGGGCCGGTTACCGGCATCGAGGTGAAAGTAACACCCGGCGGCAACGGAGTTGCCTTTTTTAACCGCCAGGATACCAGGCCCGGCGACTTCCGGAATGAAGTAATTCTCCTGAATACATCAAAACCGCTGACAACCATTACCCGCACGTTACCGGCTACACGTCAGATTTGTTACTTTAACAATGTTGCCACACTGGTAAATTCCGGAGATCAGGTAAAGATGTCACTCTCCCTGAAATCTCCCGGTATTTACAACGTTATCTGGAACGGCCCTTCTGCAGGCAGAAACAAGTTACCGTATCTGATAGACAGTATCTATCATCAGTCCGGAAATCCGGAGAGTATTGATGCCGCTGATGAATTTATCAGTCACAGCCAGCAGCAGGTGCAGCAGATAATTGCAAAGGCGAAAATAACAGATGCAGAAAACCTGGCGATACTGAAAGCATTTGAACAGACCAGGCAATTGCTGGTGAAGCATGCGCTGCTGACAAAATATCCTTCCCTGCTGCCTCCAAAGGAATATGGCAGCTGGTGCAACCGCAGCATAGATATTATGTCGGCAGGATTTTCCGGCCTGGGGGATAATAATGTAATCAGACAGGCCGCTATGTTATGGTGGACCGGCCGGAAGCTGGAAGACAGCACCCTCACCACCATGAGTAAGCTGTATGAAATCCTCCATGGCTCACAGAGTACTTATATGAAAGAAGTCATCGGAGAGGAAGCTTTTGTCATGGAAGCAAGAGGCAGTTATTTTTCAGGAGATCTCCGGCACATGTACCCGTTGCTGCAGGCAAGGCTTACTCCCGGTACTCCCTGCATGAAGAAGATAGATTCTCTCTACAATGCCTACAGTCAGCTGGCTCCCGGAAAACCAGCCTATGATTTTGCACTGTTGAACAGCGAGGGAAAAATAGTACGGCTGTCTGATTTCAGAGGCAAGGTGGTGATTATAGATTTCTGGGCTACCTGGTGTTCGGGATGCATTGCTGCATTACCTGTTTACCATAAGGCACGTGACATGTATAAAGATAAAAATGATATTGTTTTCCTGACTGTCGCCTGGGAAGGAGAAGGATCAGAGCCATTCTGGAAAGAAACTTCTGTTAAGCATGGTATCGATGGCGTCAATAATCTGTTTGTGCCATCTGATAGTAAAAATCCCCTGATCGTACCGATACGCGACCGGTATTGTCTGACTTCCGTTCCCCGCTGGGTGGCCATCGGTACAGACGGGAATTTTCTGAACGGTTGGCTGGGATACCCAACGGACGCAGACTTCCTGCAGCATGTTGACAACTGCTATAAAATGAACAGTATGAAGAACTGATGCTTCTTCCGCCATATTTCATCCGTTTGCCGGTTATAATTCCACGTTGTAAAAAATGTTCATCTCACATCCGTTAAATCATATAATATGAATAAACTATTACTGGGACTTGGCCTGCTGGCATCTTTTCCTGCCATTGCACAACAGAAGAGCAAGCCTGCTAAAATCAATAGTGCCGAAGCTGCATCCCAGCGGCTGGAAATGAATGTACGCATCAAAGGACTGCCGGAAGGAGATACTGTACTGCTCTGGGGGCCATTGCCCAACACTGTGGATACTGCCTATGTTAAAAACGGCAGCTATCATTTTAATATCGATATGAGCCAGGGCGGCACCACCTACGTCATGCAGGTGGGGCTGGACGGAAACGAGCAGCACGGCACCTTCCTGTACCTGGAAGCAGGTAAGATGGATATTACCGGCGACGGTCCGTACTTCAAAAATGTAAAGATGACCGGCAGCCCGTTTGTTGCCGACTGGATGGACCTGTATCATAACCTGCTGGAAAATGATACGCTGGGCAAACAGAAAAATGACCTGGAAAACAGAATGTCTGACGCGCAGGCAGTTGGAGATAATGATGCATTCAATACTGCTGCTGCTACTTTGCAGGGAATAAACAGGAAAATTGTGGAGGGCGCCAGGAAATGGGTTGTGGAGCATCCCAATTCGGGCGTATCGTCTTTTGTGCTGAACGCGTTGCTGTCTAGCGCTATGTCTTCCACCGAACTGAAAGATATCATCAGTAAGCTGGGACCCAATGCCCGCAATACTTTCACCATAAAAAAAATGATGACGAACCTGACAGGCGGCGCCGATAAAATGATGAACCTCCTTCACAAGCCGGCCCCTCCGGTAGCAGTGCAGGACGTTGACGGCAAACCGGTATCCCTGAACGACTTCAAAGGGAAATACGTACTGCTGGATTTCTGGGCCAGCTGGTGCAAACCCTGCCGGGTAATGACGCCTGAGCTGGCAGCCACCTACGAAAAGTTCAAAGACAAAGGCTTCACCATTCTGTCCGTTTCTCTGGATGAGAAAAAGGATAAATGGATGCAGGCCATGAAAGAAGACAAAATGACCTGGCCGCAAGCCTCCGATCTGAAAGGCTCCCAAAGCCCTGCCGCCGCCGCCTACGGCATCGTTGGCATCCCAGCCTCCTTCCTGATAAGCCCTGATGGCAACATCATCGAAATAGGCTGCCACGGCGAAACACTGGACAAGAAACTGACGGAAGCACTTAAATAATTTTATTATTTTATTATTTTATTATTTGAGATTTCTATCTGTGGTTTATGCCCACTGAAGGAGATTTTCGGATTTTCGGATTTTTTGATTTTGGAATTTTTAAAAATGCAGCAAAGATCTTCGCGTATATCTCCGCTATATTAAAATTCCAAAATCAAAAAATCCGAAAATCCGAAAATCTCCTTCAGTGGGCATAAACCACAAATAGAAATCTCAAATAAAAAAATAATAAAATATTCCATTATTTCAGGGACCTTAGCAATGAGTATTGCAGGGCCTGCCTGGTAAACGCATAGGCGTTACCGTTAGCATCCACACCGCCTGCCTGGCGGTAATGTGCCTCCGGATCCTTTTCACGCGTAAAATGAATCGCTTCCGCCATACTGTATCCCTGACGCAGCTGCTGCAAACCGTTCAGGGCATAGGCCGGCTCCGTTTCCGCAATAACGGCGATAGCACCCGTACCAGGTGCTATATAGATGGTGGAATTACCAACGCAGATGTTATTGGTAGCTACTGCAATACCCCATTCCTGCCGAAGACTGTCATATCCCACAATAGAAAATGTAGCATTGATATTACGATCCAATAACAGGCTGGGCATATTCTGGCCAGAGCTGCGGCCTAAGACTAGGCCACAGCTGATTAAAAGCATCAGTTTTAACATAACAATGATCATTGTTATATTAAAGACACCCAACCAGACACAAGGTTGCATGGGTATCTATAAATGAGGACCCGTAAAGGATTTTGGAATTTTGAGATTTCGAAATTTTGGAATTTATAATGCAGCAAGACCTTCGCGTATATCTCCGCTGCATGTTAAATTCCAAAGTTTCGAAATCTCAAAATTCCAAAATGCATTTATAGGGTTCAGGCTGCTGTTTATACGCAGTTAGTAGTTGTCTGTGGGTGTGTGCTGCTATCGTGGTAATCTTTTCGTAATTTATGGAGAAATAAAAATCATATCAAGATGAAAAAGCACTTTCCGAAAAAATTACAACTGAAAAAGATCAGTCTGGTTGCGCTGCAGGCAGCGGATCAGTATCAGGTACGTGGCGGAGCGCCGACCACTACCAAAACGAGTATCTCTTGTCCGGGGAATGAAGAATGCTTCAGCGGCATCATTCCCTGTCAGACGAAAGCACCGGTATGTCAATGATCCTCTCTATAGATTCAGAATTAACAATAGGAGCCGGAATTCTTTCCGGCTTTTTTATTTTACAGTTCTTTCAGGGTAACGATTCCATGTTTGAGGGCGAAAATTACCAGGCCGGCGGTGTTTCTGCTGCCGGTTTTACATAGCATGTTGTTGCGGTGTCCTTCCACGGTGCGGTTGCTGAGGAACAGTTTTTCCGCTATTTCCTGGTTGGTATATTCCTGGCAGATGAGCTGCAGTATTTCCTTTTCACGGCGACTGAGCAGGAGGGCCATATCAGGGGCAGATTTATGGGATACGCTGGTACGTATAGCCGTCAGCGTATGGTCATCCATATAGTAGCCCGTCTGATGCACACTTTGTATAGCAGCGCGTAATTCGCTGATGCTGGTATTTTTCGACAGATATCCGTGTACGCCCTTTTCAAACATGGCACTGATGGTGATGTCATCGTAGTACTGCGACAGGATAATCATCCTGGTGTCTGCCTGTTCCTGTATCAGTGCGTTGCATAGTTCGCTGCCGTTCATATGTGGCATTTCCAGGTCGATGAGGCATATATCCGGTTTGATGGCAGCGCTGTGGTAAGCGTCCAGAAAGGCTTTTCCATCAGGGCTGTCATACAGCATACATACTTCGGGTATGGCTTCCAGCAGGGAAAGCAATCCTGCCCGGAACAAATGCTGGTCTTCTGCGAGTGCTATGTTAATGGTCATGGTCAGTGTGTATAAGCGGGACGTGCGCCTGAAAACGGAAGCCGCCACCGGGCTGGCTGCTGATATGACAAGCGCCTTTTGTCAGTAATATCCTGGTATAAATATTATTCAGTCCTGAACCCGGCGAAATCTTATCCATATCCGCCCCGCCGCCGTCGTCTTCATATTGCAGCTCAAGCAGTGCTTCGCTGCAGGTAACAGAGATGTGTACATTGGCTGCTGCGGCATATTTCAGCGTATTGGTCAGCAGTTCCTGCAGGATCCGGTAAACGGACAACGACACCTCCTTGCTAAGTGCTGCATCACCGGTTTCATACTGGAGCGTGATAGCGGGGTGTATGGCGGATACTCTGCTAATCAGCATCCGGAGGGCATGTCGCAGTCCGAATAGCTGCAGGCTGCCAGGGAAGGCGTCAAAAGCAATTCTGCGGATTGTCTGCTGTGCTTCTTCCAGCACAGGTAATACTACCTGCTGGTCAGGCAGATTATTTTTCAGCCGGGAAATGGAGACAGACAGCAGGCTGCCCATCTCGTCGTGCAGATCGCGCGCTATTCTTTCTCTTTCCTTTTCCGCCGCCTGCAGCGTACTGCGTAACAGCTCCTCCCGGTAGGCGGTGGCGGTGGCAGCCGCCCGGATACCTGCCTGAAGGTTGCGCTGCTTTTGATTCATCACCAGCAGTACAATAAACAGTGATAAGAGAAAGAAGGTAACGGTACCTGTAAAAAATAACAGGTATATGCCATTATCCTCCATGGTTCGTTGGTTTCCTGATGTAGTAGTCCGGTATAATAGTCAGGCATAACACAATCAGTAAGATGTTATTGACTGACCAGGCTATCATAAAGTTCCGCTTATCCGGCAGCTGCAGCAGATAATTGCTAAGCATGAAAAGCAACATATTGCTGGCATTGTAAACCAGCAGCGCAGCCACTATCCAGAATCCGCCTGTATCTTCCGTGTCAGGGTATTTCAGAAAATACAGCAGGCAGAAAAATATTTCTATCAGCGCAGCCACCGTTCTGGCGTTGGAGTTAAAGGCCGAGGGAGGTTGTATGAAGATCATATTGATGATCGCGAATACCACACCTGTAATCATGCCGGTAATTACCAGCCGCTGTTGCCTGCTATGATCTCTGAACAGGGTAAGGAAGAAGAAGCCCCACAACGGCAATTCTGTGATGGTCCAGCAGTGGGTCAGGAAAAGATTATTGATTCGCCGGTGGCTTAGCCACGCAGAAAGACTGCCGGTTAACAGCAAATCAGCCAGAATCATCATCAGTAAAGGGTAATAGGCCCTGTGCCGCCAGCGATATTGTGCTACCAGGAATATAAGTGAGGGAATAGCGGCATAGCTGGCAATATCCGCTAATCCCAATGCAAAAGTATTCATGTATGCATAAACTTCATCAGTTACAACAGGGCAGTCGTCAAAAGGCTGGTGCCGCACATCGGCGGGCAGGGACGGCATACGTCAAAACAACCAACCCGGGCATCCGTAACATTGGTGAAAATCTTGTTCCTGCCGCCTTTCGTTTTAAGGGTGGCTTCCAGGGAAGCATCTACCAGTATATCATTATTGTTGTGATCTGTTCCTACTACTACCAGCTTCATTTCATTACTTTCTGTCAGCCCGAAATATACCCGGATAGTTTTGAAATGTTCTTCCTCAAATGCGCTGCCCAGATCGGAGATGGGAATGGTGAAGGCGTTTACACAGAAAGCGGGTTTCATTTCCTGCCACCTTCTGATCCAGCCAACAGCAACGTCGGCCAGAACGAATTTGTTTGTTTCCATAAAAGGATAGTTAATGGGTTAGTAAGTTTCAGAGACCGAATTTAAATAAAAAAGACCGGTATGCAACCGACCTTTTTAAAAATTTTTCTTTATGCAGAAGAAGGGGCTTCTCGTGGTACTGCTGCAGAAACCCGCAGGGATAGCGGTTTGGGACAGACATATTTAATACACCTGCTTTTTTGTTTTCATGATAAGGTGAAAAAATGCATAATGAAATTTGAGATATAAAAACAGGCAGCTATTTACCGGAGACATTTGCATATGTGAAATGCTTTTATTTATATTTACGTTTAAACCTTTGGTGTTTGATGCAGGTGCCGGATACAGCGTTGCTGGAGCGTATGCGGGCATATGATGATAAAGCCGCCTTTGATGAATTGTATCGCAGATACTGGGAACAGCTTTACATAGCCGCATATGCCAGATTACAAAATGATGCAGATGCAAAAGATTGTCTGCAGGAGGTATTCGTTTCACTATGGCGTAAACGACGCGAGCTGCAGATCCGTGAACAGCTTCCTGCTTACCTGCACGTTGCGCTCAAATACCGTATCCTCAATCATTTCCGGAGCCACCAGCATTACCAGAAGCACCTGGACATTTTCGCCGCGCTGCCGCCGGCGGTGCTGACCCGTACAGACGACCGGCTGGTGATGGCAGAAATACAGCAGCTGATAGCCGCCGCCGTTGCGGATATGCCGGAGAAAATGCAGCAGGTGTATCTCCTCAGCCGCCAGGATAATCTCTCTGTCCGTGAAATGGCAGCGCAGCTGGGCATCTCGGAGCAGACGGTCAAGAACCAGCTTAGCAACGCCCTGAAACGCCTGCGCGACAGGCTGGCTGCCTATAAATAAATCTTTCTCAAAAAAAAATTACTGCCCGCATAGTACCACCTCTCTTCACCGGTGTCATATATTACAGAAAACGGTTAAAGCGTGCACGATCAGGAAAAAATAGCACAGATCTTATCGCGGCTCGAAACCGGCGCCTGTACTCCACAAGAACTGCAATGGCTGCATGACTGGTATGAATCCCGGGATATGCAGACGGAGCAGGCGTTCCGTGACGACGCCCATCAACAGCAGCTGCAGTCGGATATGCTCCGGCAGATCCATCTGCAGCTGGAGGAAACGCCTGCCCGCGTAGTACCATTCTATAGAAAGTGGTGGGCCGCCGCAGCGGTACTGACGGGCGTACTGATCACCGGTCTGCTGTTCCTGCAACGCTACCAGGATCATCATACTATGCTGACCGTCGTCGCAGGCCCCGGACAACAACAGCAGGTAGTGCTGCCTGACAGCTCACGGGTATGGCTAAACGCAGGCGCAAAACTGCACTACCCGCGCCGTTTCGCAGATGTACGTACCGTAGAACTGGAAGGAGAGGGGTTCTTTGATATACAACCGGATGCCCGCAGGCCATTTGAAGTACATACCGCCGAAATAAACGTGCAGGTACTCGGTACTTCCTTTGATGTAAAAGCTTATCCCATGCTGGATGAAACACAGGTCACCGTGAAAACAGGTATGGTAAAAGTACTGCATCACCAGACGGGCCTGGATGTGCTAAGTGCCAACGATCAGCTGACGTACAGCCGTTCCGCACAGCAGTATATGAAATCAACCGTAGACAACGATCAGATCAATGAATGGACAAATGGGATGATTAACCTGCAACAGGCGGGCTTTGCAGAAGTGGCGCTGACACTGGAAAACCAGTACGGCGTTCGTATCCGCTACAATCCTGCAGAAATGAAACAGGACGAATACACCCTGCGTTGCAGGAATAGCCTGTCCGTCACGCAGGTACTGGACCTGATCAGCAGCATACATCCGTTACAGTATGATATACATGAGCATGAAATAACGATTCACCGTAAAAATTAATTCCGCATAGGGGAGGATGCCAGGACCATTAAAAACCGGGATGGGAAAACATAACAACCACCATCCCCGGAGATGTTATGTCCTTTTGTAAAGGAAAAACCGCACCTGTTGGCGCAGGTACGGTTGGATCATACAATGTCTTGTATGCATTTAGCTAACACTAAAATCAACCAAATATATGCAAAAATCGCTTACGCTGGCGTTTATACGTAGCCTGACGAGATGGAGCGTATTGTTTACAGTGTTCTCACTGGGAAGTATCAGTCTCCTGTCTGCCACCCAAGCTTACAGTCAACGTTTACAGCAGGTAAAAGTAACTGCTGCCTTTGAAAATGAATCTCTCGCATCCTGTATTAAAAAGCTGGAAACCGGCTACCGTCTTTCTTTTGGTTACGATCACCAGGAATTGTCAAGGTACCGGATAGAAAAAGTAACATTTGTAAAAGAGCCGCTGGAGAAAGTGCTGACAACACTGCTTCATAAAACGCCGCTCACCTTTGAAGAAAAAAATGGCGTTGTGCTGATTGTAAAACAGGTAGTCCCTGCCAGCCCTTTACAGCAGCCGGCCTCCGGAAAGATAAGGGGGCATATCACAGAAGCCGCTACCACCACCGCCATTCCCGGCGTGACCATACGCGTTACCGGTACCAGGTACTATGCGGTTACCAACCCGGAAGGCATCTACGAAATAACGCTTCCACAGGGAAGTTATACCCTGCGCTACTCTTCCGTAGGATACGCTGAAGAAGTACGTACAGGCGTTAAAGTTAGCAGCGCAGTTACCACCTTACCGGTGATGATGAGTATAGCCGCATCGCGGCTGAGCGAAGCTGTCGTCATCGGTTATGGCGTACAGGAACGCCGCAACCTGCTGGGATCCGTCGGCACTTTCAGGGCATCAGAACTACCCGGACAGATGCCGCTATCCGTAGATGAGGCCATGATAGGCAAGTTGCCGGGCGTATTCATTGCGCCCTCCAGCGGAGTACCCGGCGCCGCCAGCAATATCACCATCCGCGGCATCAGCACGCTGAACCCTAACGGCAACACACCGCTGATAGTGGTAGACGGCGTGCCTGTATATGGTATAGATCAGAATGTAAATACAGTCAATTTCAATAAAGGCGCTTTCTCCGGTTTTAGCTTTGGCGGTAACAGCGTGCAGAACGAATACCGGCAGCCCTCTACTTTCGAGAAAAATCCGCTGGCTTCCCTGAACCCGGATGATATTGAATCCATAGAAGTGCTCAAGGATGCCTATTCCACGGCTATCTACGGTTCCCGTGGTTCCGGCGGTGTCATTCTCATCACCACAAAAAAAGGTAAAAAAGGCAACGCCCGCATTGATGTGCAGCTGGGGACTTCCATCAGTACGCCGCGTAAACTGCCACAGGTCATGACCGGCGATCAGTATGCGGATTTCTATACCCGCCTCTTTGCAGTTAAAGATTCCATCGGTAAAGCCGGCAATCCTTTTTACCGCCCGCTGAATTACAGGTTTCCAAAAGGAGTGAACACTGACTGGCTGCACGAAGTATTGCGCGATGCCACCGGTATGGATGCCAATATCTCTCTCAGCGGCGGCACCGACAAAAGCAATTACTATGTAAGCCTGGGCTATGATAAGCAGCAGGCATACATCATCAACAACGATTTTACCCGCTACCAGGGCCGCGTAAATTTCGACAACCAGATGACCAGATCCCTGAAGGTAGGCGTGAGCATGTCCATGAATCAGGCGAACAATAATTCGCTGAACGCGCAAACCGTTTACCGCAACGCTATTCAGAAGGCGCCGAATATCGGTATCCGGGACAGCAGCGGTAAATTCAACTGGCTGTTCGGCAATAATCCCACCGGCCCTGATGAAGTGAACAACCCGGTAGCAATGGCTACCACCGGTAAAAACTACAGTATAGATAACCGGGTGCTGGGAAATGTTTTTGTAGATCTAAAACTGCTGCCCTGGCTGAGTGCCCATACAGATGCAGGTGTTGACTGGATTAATTCCCGCGCCTACAGCCGTACGTCTGACAGACCTAAGATCATTGGCGGCAACGCCACAGAAACACAGCAGCAACTGCGCAAATGGGTGATCAACAACCGGCTGGACGTGAATAAAATGATTGGGAATGGTCATGCGCTGAGCGCTATGCTCGGACAGAGTTACGAGAAATCTACCGAAGATGTGACTGCCGTAGTGGGAGACGGATTTGTAAATGATGATATGCTCAGCATCTCCACCGCAAAAAACAAAAAGGTGATAAGTTCGCTGGAGCAGCAGTGGGCGCAGGTTTCCTTTCTCGGCCGCCTGAACTACACCTATCGTAATCAGTACCTTGCAGGTATTACCTACCGCATGGATGGTTCTTCCCGCTTTTCGGCCAACCGCCGCTATGTAGGCTTTCCTTCCTTTGCACTCGG
Source organism: Chitinophaga solisilvae (assembly GCF_009928525.1). Lineage (GTDB taxonomy): Bacteria > Bacteroidota > Bacteroidia > Chitinophagales > Chitinophagaceae > Chitinophaga > Chitinophaga solisilvae. The sequence continues at coordinate 191,068 of NZ_JAABOK010000001.1, forward strand.
ATGGGTGCCCAGCGAAGCCGCTTTCCTGAAAGACAACCACTGGATAGAGCAGCTGAAATTCCGTGGCAGCATAGGCTTTACCGGCACCGATGGAGGTAATGGCTACTACGGTAACCAGGGACAATATGTGATCGATGTTTACGGCGCTACCTATGGTAATCAGAATACCATCGGCGTAAAGCAGCCGGCAAATCCCAACCTGGAGTGGGAGCGTACCACCACCCTCAACATAGGTATGGATATCAGCCTGCTGAAAGGCCGGGTCAGCGCTACGGTAGACTATTACCACCGTCAGACCAGCAATGCGATCGTCAATTCCGTACTGCCTTATTTTATGGGTTTTGCCCTGCAGAAGCAGAACCTGGCAGACCTCAGCAACAGAGGCATAGAGCTGAGCATTACCAGCCAGAATATTATCCGGAAAGATTTCAGCTGGACCACCAACTTCAACATCTCCGGTAACCGTAATAAGGTAGCGCGTTTGCACAAGATCAATGAAGAAGAGCTGGCCATCCAGAATGAGCAGGATGGCGGCCGCTTCTGGCGGGTAGGGCATTCCGCCACTGCCTATTACCTGTACAACTGGGCCGGCGTGAATCCCGCTAACGGACAGCCGCTGTGGCAGGACAAAAACGGGAAAACTTCCGAAGTGCCCATACAGAAGCAATACCCTGATGCGCCCTATGCACACCGTGAGTATATGGGAGATGCGATGCCCGTTGTATTCGGAGGGCTTTCCAATACCTTCTCCTATAAATCATTTGAGCTGAACTGCTTCTTTTCCTTCTCGGCGGGCAATAAAATTATCAATGGTTCCAAAGCCGCGCTGTACAGCTATCTGGGCAGTTCCTCCGTAGCAAACAATACCTATAATCTCTCTCCGGACCTGCTGCAGTACTGGCAGTATGCCGGTCAGCAGACGGATATTCCGGCACTGATAAATGCTTCCAATGCGTCGCCGGCAGGCTTTGGCAGCTCGTATGACTATACGCTGAACCGCCAGACTTCCCGCTTCCTGGAAGATGCATCATTTGTGAAATTGCGCAGCCTTTCCCTGGCGTATAACTGTACGCCGCTGATGAAACGCCTGCGAACCGTGAAGTCCCTGCGCCTGTATGTGGAAGGGAATAACCTGCTGGTGCTGACCGGTTACTCCGGTATTGATCCGGAAGTGAGCGCCAACGGCTCTTCAGCACTGGGAATGGGTTTCGATGAATTAACCATGCCTGCTCCGCGTACGTGGAGGGCCGGTATTAAAGCATCTTTCTAAAACAATTATATGAGAAGATTTACCTGCTATATAACCGGTTTGCTGCTGATATGCGCAGCCTGCAACAAACAACTGGACCTGAAGCCGGAAGGAACGCTCATAGAAGCAGACCTGCTGAAGAACCGGCAGACCGCCGAGAGCTTTCTGGCGGATACCTACCTGCGCATGATGAGCGCCTGTGGCTCCAATGCCTACCTGCTGGGAGATATTACCGGCGATGTAGCCAGTACCGCAGATCAGGCGCTGATAAAAGGAGATATAGACCCGCGCGATAAAAACTATGACAGATTATGGAGCGAGCCTTATACAACCATCAACCAGGCCAACGTAGTAATTACCAAACTGGCGCTGTATGCAGACTTTGATCAGAGCATACAGCAGCAGCTGATAGGCGAGGCAAAATTCATCCGCGCCTTCTGTCACCTTACCCTGCTGCAGATGTACGGCGATGGCGCCCTGCAGGGGAATATGCAGCAGCAGGGCATCCCTCTGATGCTCGCTTCTTTCGACGGGTACGACGGCTCCCAGAATAAGGCCCGCAGTACTAACGGAGAAGTATACACGCAGATTTTACAGGACCTGGAAGAAGCCATCGCCGTACTTCCGGAAAAACGCGCCAATCCTGTAGATCAGGGCGGCAGGGCCACCAAAGGCGCAGCTGCCGCACTCGCCGCCAGGGTATGCCTGTATGCCCGCAATTACCCCCAGGCGGCTGCTTATGCCAGCAGGGTGCTTAACAGTAACGTATACACGCTGTCGCCTTCCTTCATTGCCCTCTGGCCGGATCATACCGCAGGCGGCACTAAATACCCTATAGGTGCAGAATTCATATTTGCCTTCCCGGAGAGCTACAACGCTACCTCCAACTACGGGCATAATCATGGTATCGTCTACGCGCTGGGGTATTACAAGCCACTGCCCGGCTTTCTCACTACCTACGAAGCAAAGGATGAACGCCTGTTGTATACAAAAAATGGTACCGTCGTGCCTAAGTTTACCGATCCCAACATCCGCGATAATGTGAGCATGCTCCGCCTCGCGGAAGTCATGCTGACCCTGGCAGAAGCACAGGCGCAGACTGCCGGCGTAAACCCCGTTTCAGTGGAACTGCTGAATAAAGTATACAGCCGCGCCTGGACGGAGAATCCGGTACCCCATGTATATACCGTTGCTGATTTTACAGACAAACAGCAGCTGATAGACCGGATACTGCTGGAGCGTAAGCGGGAACTGGCGTTTGAAGGCTTTGCGCGATTTGATGCTATCCGCTATGGCAGACAACCCAACCCACAGCTGCCGCCAGCACGGTTTGCACTGCCGGTACCGCAGCATGAAATTGATATCACCGCCGGACTGATAAAACAGAACCCGGGTTATATAAAATAACGTTCACGTATAAACGATCAATTGCAGATGAGAAAAACAATCAGCCTGTTGTCAGGTCTGTTACTCAGTACGGGAGGCTTCGCCCAGACCATCACGATACAGGGTAATATCACCGGCGACCTGAAAGGGCATAACAAAATGTATATCTATTCCCGTACGTACAATGATTCAACGGTAATAGCAAACGGGCATTACACCTTTAAGATTCCTTTTAAGGAACCCGTGTTCCTGATGCTGTTACCGCAGTATGTAATGGCAGAAAAACAGATGTACGTCCCTTTCGGTATTCTCATGGATAAACCGGTTACCTATACGGTGACATCCGATATTGCAAAGGGCATGACAGCCTCTGTAGTAAAGGGTTCTGAAGCTATGGAAACACTGCAGGCCTACGACGGGGAAAAGAAAGCCGCCTGGCAGAAAATATCAGCGGCCCTGCAGCAGGAATTTGGTAAATCCTGGCTCCAGGAAAATGATCCGCAGTATGCCGCTTTTGAAAAGAAACAGGAAGCGCTGCAAAGGCAATACCTGTTGCCGCTGCTGGAAAAGCTCGTAAAGCAGCATCCGGATTCCTATGCCTCCGTATTCAGCCTGAAAGATGCGCGGCAGATAGCTACTGCAGAACAACAGGAACGGCTGTATGAAAATCTCTCCAAAAACATGCAGGCCACCAAGGAAGCGCGGGAGTTCAGGCAGTTCTCCGATGGTTTGCGCAACTCCGCTATCGGCCGGCAGGTAAAGGATTTTACGCTGCCAGACCCCGCAGGCAAGCCGGTTAAATTCAGCGATCTGAAAGGCAAATATGTGCTGATAGATTTCTGGGCCAGCTGGTGCGCACCCTGCCGTAAGTCTTTTCCGCATATGCGGGAAGTGTATCAGCAGTATAAGGATAAGAATTTTGTCATCTACAGTATCTCTATCGACAAAAGTAAGGCAGACTGGCTGAAGGCGGTAGGAGAAGAGCAGAATCCCTGGCTGCAGTCGCTGGACAATATCAACATTGCCGGCAGTGGTTTTGCCATCACCGGTGTACCAACCACTTACCTGATCTCCCCCGAAGGGGAAATCCTTATGAAGGAAATCGGTTTTGATGATAGTGGCAACGGTAATATTGAGAAGAAACTGGCAGCGCTTTTCGGTGGTCAGGTAAAGACGCCGGCAGCACAGACAGAGAAAACAAAAGCAGCAACAACAAAGGCCATCCCGATGGCCACCTTACAATAAGTAAAAATCAAAAACCATGAACATGAAGCCACACAGGAGCAGCATCCTGTTAGCATTACTGGCGGCAGGCCTGGCATTTCCGGCTGCCGCCCAGCAGGCAAAACGTTACATCACCATCAGTGGCAGGATCAAATTTCCGCCTTCAGCAGAGCAGCAGGCGAAATTCCCTTTCCGGGTACAAAAGCAGGTGGGCGATGAGCGGGTAACCATAGACACCATTCACCTGAATGCCGATGGTACCTACAGCCACAAGCTGGATGCCACCCGCCCGCAGTTCTATATCCTGAATGAGTTTGAAGAAGACCGTCTTACCGTATGGGCCAATAAGGAAAACCTGAAAATAGATTTCAGGGGCATTGATACCGCTGCTATCAGAATTAAAAATCCACCTTATGTTTTCATTGAGGGAAGTGAAGAAAATAACCTGATCAACCAGGTTAATTTCCTGAATTACCGCAACTACCAGGCAATGATACAGAACGGGCAGCTGCAATACAAGGCGTCCCTGGCGAAGGATACAGCCCTGGAACGCGCGCTCACCGGGCAGTACGACTGGCTCTTCAATGATATGGGTGAACGCGTGAAGCTGCTGATAAAAATGTATCCCAACACCCCCGTGTTGCTGTACGCCCTGGATTACCTGCACCCGCGCAGGGATAAGGAACTGATTGCCGCCGAGCTGGGCAAGCTGATTAAAAAGTATCCTTACCTGGAAGAGGCAAAAAGAAAACAACAGGATATTGCCCATGCTGAAGCAGTAGCCCGTAAAACAGGCATCGGCGCCACCGCCATGAACTTTACACAGCAGAACGTAAAAGGCGATCCTGTGAAGCTGACAGACTACCGTGGTAAGTATGTATTGCTCGACTTCTGGGCCAGCTGGTGCGGACCCTGCCGCGCTGAGAACCCCAACGTGCTGGAGAACTACGAAAAGTATCACAGCAAGGGGCTGGAGATTCTCGGTGTATCGCTCGATGATAAAAAAGATGCCTGGGTAAAAGCGATCAAGGATGATGGTCTTACCTGGGAGCATGTCAGCGATTTGAAAGGCTGGAGAAACGTAGTGGCAAAGGAATATAACATCCGTGCAGTACCCAGTAATTTCTTACTGGACAAGGACGGTAAAATTATTGCCAAAGACCTGCGTGGAGAAGAACTGAGCAGGAAGCTGGAAGAGATTTTCGGCAAATAACTGTATAAATCTGTAAACGATGTTTATGAAGAAGTTGTTCACGCTGTTGCTTATCAGCTTCAGCACCGTTGCCATGGCGCAAATGCAGGCAGCGAAGAAAATCATCCCTGACTACACGCACGATACGCAGCTCAAGGCTCCGCCGGTAAAAATATGGCGTATCATCCGGGATCTGCCGCAGGTAAAGGAATATTCAAACGGCGCTATCCGGGAAGCCACCATCCGTACAGTGGGTGAAACGCGTTACCGGGATCTTACCTTCAGCGATGGCCGCAGGCGTACCGATGAAATAGAACAGGTGCATGAATCCTACAAATTCTTTGTATTCCGGATTAAGGATCCGCTGCCTGCCGGCATCACCGCTGCTACCGTTACAGCGCTGGTAGAATCGCTGCCCGATCGCGATGACGTATCCGTTGTACGCTGGGGCGTCATTCTGGAAGGCGAAAAGAATGCCCGCAAACCATTGGTGGAAAGCCTGACAGCAGAAATTGCGAATTATGAAGCAGGGTTGAAGAAACTGCTGGAATAATTGGATGCCGGGATTTAAGCCGGATTTACGGATTTTGGAATTTTTTGATGTTGGAATTTATAAATGCAGCGGAGATATTCGCGAAAATCTTTGCTGCATTTATAAATTCCAACATCAAAAAATTCCAAAATCCGTAAATCTTCTAACTATCGGCCTGCTCTGTAAACCGATAACTGGCGTGAACATCGTAGTCGATACCATGTTTCTTTTTCAGCTCCTGTATGTAGTTGAGGGTAGCGATGGTGTGAGGGCTGGCTACGTTGTCGCCTATACGTTCGAAGGTGTGCAGCAGGGTTTCTTCGAGGCAGGAAGAAACGGTCATATGTTTGTGGGCAGCCAGGTCTTCCAGCAGGGCGGCAAGGCGTTTTTCCAGTCTTACGGGAACGTCTGTACGTTCAATCGGCAGCGGGGGACCTTGCGTGTAGATGTAATGTCCGAAGCCGAGGAAGTTACCGAACGGGTCCCGGATCTTATAATCCCGGATGCCGTAGGGGGCATCGGCTGGTGGGGTAACAATTTCCACGCCGCTGGCCAGGTGGAAGGCGTACAGATCATCCGCATTGTCAATAATAAAATTTACTTCCGAAGTACCGCTGATAAATGGCGAGTCTTTAGCCAGGTGCAGCGTGGTGTCTCCCAGATTGACCCCGGCATAGTGCAGCGGGTCGCCCCAGGTAAAACGCAGGGTAAATCCCAGCTGCCGGGTATAAAAGTCGACGGCTGTATTGATATCGCTGACGCGCAGCGTGGGAAACACCTGACTATATGCCGTTTTCGGGGGAGAGAATGAAGTCATGGAAACAGATTTATAATTAAGATATTAACTTCTTTTCATACAGTGCCATACCCGGTTGCCGAGGCGGAGTTCGTGATAGGTATGAAATCCGCATTGCCGGTACCATTCCACATTTTCAGGTATCCTGGCTTCCAGGTACATGGTGCGGTTGGTGGTCCGGCAGTCTGCAATAAGATCCTGCATCAGCCGGGTACCGGATCCTTTGCCTTGTGCAGCAGAGATCGTGCCGATGAACCAGATATAGTAGACGCCGTTGTGCGGCAGTAATTTCCGGATGGCTTTTTCGCGGGACAGTGCCCGCATGGCTTTCTTCCAGCCGGCTATCCAGCACAGCATTTTCAGGTCGCGCAGCAGGCTGTTCAGGCTGATGGTGCGGGTTTCGGGGAAGAGAATCAGGGCGGCAGACAATCCGTTACCGGAGATATAAATTTTCCCGGTATCGAAGGTGTGTTCGCAGGCGTAATCCAGGAGCATGCGGAGCCGTTTGCCTGTTCCGCTGCCGCTTCTGATGGTTTCCAGCAGGGTGTCATTGGCTGCATAAGCGCTGTAAAGAATATCGATGACCAGGTTTTTATCGGCCCGTGTTGCTGTTCTCATAACATATAACAATCACAGGAAGGTAGTATTTTAAAGGCAATTGACAATAACAGAGGCCAGCTGTCAGCAGCCGGCCTCTTTTTCCGATTTCAATGATACAGGAATGATTTCCCGTTCCGTTTGTTAAGATGTTACCTGTAGCCTGTTAAAGTATTTGAAGACGTTATTTGCGGGGGAGCAGGAACCCAACGCTGACGCCTATATAATTATTTTTAGAGGTACCATAATCATACACATCTGTTAATCCAAGACTGTAGGTAGCACTGAAAAGCAGACCGTTTTTCAGTTCATAGCCGGCCAGGAATCCGGCGCCGGCCTCAAATCTTCTGGCGCCGCCCTTACCGAACTTAATTTTGTTGTCTCCGTCCTTGCCGCCGATAGCGAATGCTGCATAAGGACCTGCACCAACAAACAGGTGACCGGAACCCAGCTGATGTTTATAGAGGAAGTTCACGGGTAGTTCCAGGTAGCTGAGTTTTACAGTAGCTCCGGGAATGACAAAGTCGCCATTAATACCGTGAACGGTAATCTCTTTGATACGGTATCCTTTTGCGCTGTACAACAGTTGCGGCTGCAGGAAAAAGTTGCCGGCAATACTGATATCTGCCATCAGTCCGGCATGCCAGCCGGCTTTGCGCTGGGTGTAATCAGTATGATCTGTTTTCATGTGGGTATTACTGTATCCGGCTTTTACGCCGAGCCTTACCTGGGCAATGGCAGATACAGCAGTAGTGAGGAGCAATACAAACAAGGCAATTGCATTTCTTTTCATAAAAAATATGGTGTGTTTAAAAGTTTATGCAAAGCTAAGGCAGGAATATGCATATCCGGATGCGTATAACTACGCAATCAACTGAGTGGAATGAAAATTACGTAGTACTACTTAGATGGCTGTAAGTATTGAGAAAATCGAATTAGCAAGATGATTTCATGTGTTTAAACATGTAAATGTTTGTTGTAACGTTGAAGTATATACGAATAGCAGATAACAACAAAAAAGCAGGTGATCATCACCTGCTTTTTTTGTTATTCATAATACGGGTCCATAATATTTTCAGGGGAGTATCCTTCTTTTCTCCATAGCTGCCCCGGATTAATACTACCTTCAAACTCATTGCTGTAAACTGTCGCTTCTTTTTCTTCGGCCGTATCAGTACCCGGAACGCTGATATAGGTGACGGCTATACGTAACCTGGTTTTAACAGCACCCTGATAAACAGGGGCCGTGAATTGCCAGTAACGGCCTGCATCCAGGGGAACCTGGTGGTAACTGTTGCCACAGAAACTGCGCGGCTGGTATTCTATATCTTCCCAGCCTTTCGAGGTAAGGGCCTGTGTTTTTATATACAGTTTGCTGTCGCTTGCATTAAAGACAAAGGAGCGGGGAGTGGTATTGACCACATACACCGCTCTGCCGGTATACGTTTCGTTAAAAGTATCCTTTCCCGGCGGCGCTGCAATTACCTGTAATACCTGTGCCCCTGGGAATCCCTGTGCGGGTGTGATCTTCCTGGAATAATTCTCCGAACGTCCTTCTCCGTTAACAGAAGAAGCAGATGGATAACCCCATCCGCTGAAATAGTTGCGTTGCATATAATCAACATTCAGCGGTTGCAGAGAGGTATCTTTTTGCTGCCATACTACCTGCCCCTGTGTATTCAGGTAAGTCTGCCGGTTATTGATCATACAGTACAGCAATCCATTTACAAAACCACTGCGGTTAAAGGTGCTCATGACAGCCGGCAGCAGTTCTTTACCCTGGCTGCTGAGCAGTCCGAAGTGCTGGACAGCGCCACTTTTAAAGAAAATATACACGCCGGAATCTCCGGAATGTAACAATTTTTCATACCTGGCTGGTATCACCAACCTGCCGGAAGTGTCGGCTACTCCCCAGCCGTCCGCCGTTTCTGCCGGTATTTTTCCATTGATAAAACCACCGTGGTCAAAGTCCTGGAAGTGTGCAGGTGTAAGCTGTCTGCCTGTCATATCAAGCAGTACATAATAGTTGTTCTCCTGCAGAAAAATCCGGTTGCCATATCGCTCAACAGTACCTGAGGTATTACTGAGGAAAATTTCCCGGCCATTGCGCATCAGGATACATAGGCTGTCTTCATTTTCCGTATACTTCGTCATCAGCGCACGGCCCTGCTGAAACGGGAAATCAATTCTTATTCCCCGGTTGCCGAATGACTTCAGTACCTGTCCGGCGGTATCTGTCAGCATAAAAATGCTGTTCTCTGTACCCGGAACAGGCTGGCTGACGTAATAACAATGTTCTCCGGCATAGGTGATGGCGTCATACCTGTTAAACGGAATGACCCGGCGGCCGGTCCTGTCAATCAGCGCGGTGCTGTCTCCCTGCTGTATAACAGCATACCCGTCTTCGAATATCCCGATGGCGGACATGACGGTATCTACTACCAGTTTCCCCTGTTTATCAATCAGGCCGGTCAGCTCATTGAAACCTTTTACCTGCGCCAGGCCGTCAGTAAAAGGGCTCAGCGCTGAAAAGAGAGCCGCGAAAGGAATTTTCCCGGAGGCATTGATGTATAAAGGCTGGTTACCCTTATATACAACGGCTATACCTTCGTAGAAAGCCCCGGCATAATCATATTGCGGCGCAATGACGGTATCGCCCCGGGTATTGATGTAACCGTAATACCCGTTGTGCATGCGCACGGCCGCCAGTCCTTCTGAAAAATAGCCACCGGCATCGTATTGTGCAGGAATGATGATTTGTCCGCTGATATTGATATAGCCGGTTTTATTCTTTTCCAGGAAGGGAAATAATATCGTTTCAGGTGCGGGTGTGTGCTGACAGCCCTGCATACAGTGTATCAGCAGCAGTATGATCGCCGGGAAGTAATATCTCATAGATAATATCTGCGTTGTAGTTTAAGCCGTCGCCTTAATTTTCCGGGCGGTAAATACCCAGGCAATAACGATAGCCAGCGTAAGCATGGTTTGTGCCTGCAGGATACTGTTCCATACCGCCTCCGGCAGATGTAAGATGGATATGATAACCAGCAGGTATACCCAGGCCACGCCGCCGGTAATAAGCGCATATTTAATGCCGGTGGCAACCGGATGCTTACCTTTCAGTAAAATATCCTTGCCGGCCTGTCTGCCCAGAAAAAATGTAACCGTAAACAATAGCAGCAGCAACAGCACCACATAGCCGTTGGATTGTGCCCGCAGGAGGAAAATAAGATTATTGGCAAGATCCTGCCCGCTGATGCTGATGACTGTGAATAATTCCAGTACGGTCAGGGCCAGCAGCAGGGAAACAATACTTTGTCTGGCGCCGGTTCTGGCAGCTGTTGTGGTATCCATGATAACTCTTTGTGTTAGCGTCAGCGCCAAAGGTATAGAAAACAACGGGAAAGTTGGTCTTCTTATCCAGCGAAGAAGGGCGCGGGGAAACGAATGATGGAGATTTACGGATTTTGGAATTTAGAAATTTAGGAATTTGTTAAATGCAGCGGATACATACACGAAGATCTTTGCTGCATTTAATAAATTCCTAAATTTCTAAATTCCAAAATCCGTAAATCTCCAAATCAGATTTATTGCCGCAGGAAAAGTGTATAGACACCCGTATTGCCGGTACTTGCCTGCAATGCATTAAAATTGACAGACAATGCTTGATCTATATCCGGGACGTACCCGGTGAAGGTGGAATTGTTACGGTCGGTATCAAACTGCAGAATGATATATTTGGTGCTGTCGCCATAATCTACATTGATATATACTGCAAAATCATTCGGTAACCAGTAGGAGTCAGGTCCCACTGTTATCTGGCAGCCGCACATCATCTTCACGTATATTGAGACCATACCTGTTTCCAGGTTAAATTCCGGTCCTCCCACCAACAGTCCGGGAACTATGATCGTAGCATAGTAGATAAGCTCGGCAGGAGACAGTACTATAGGCCATTGTATTTGCTGGTATCCTGCAGGTCCCGGAATATTTACCGTCACCCGGGCATTTTCCTGTCTGGCCGGCAGGGTGAAGAGACTGACGCCATAAATGGTACTGGTATCAGGTGCCAGAAAATTAAGGCCGTAGCCCTCCATAATCGGTGTAATAACAGGGAAGACAGAACTGCTGTTATTGACAAAGGCAGGGGAGAGGATGCCATCGTTTGTAGCATCTGTTACCTGATATGGCAGGTTAACCGTTCCGCCGGAATATTCCAGGATGACGCCTATGTTGTCAGGATAGTAGGCGTTCTGGCCGAGAAATTTGCCACCCAGTGCCTGCAGGTAAACTGTCAGGCTTGCCTGTGTACTCATAGTAGTGTGGTTTATGATGAGAGAAAAGCATATTTACAAAATCATTTACAGATAAAGCCTTTTTTTGTTCAGATACAGGAGTAATTACCGGAGAAAATGGAGGTTGTATTTGGGTTGCTTTTCTATCTGTTCTTATCGTGATTTGTCAACTGCTGTGGCCTGTAATGTTTCATTGATCTGTGTCAGCTGCCGGATGATTTTTACTTCTTCCGGCTGATGTGGCGTACCGTCCTGCTGAAATATATCATGATACCAAATAACGGGGGCCGCTTCGCCGCCTTTATTCCCCTGTGGGTACCAGGTTTGTGTTTTACCGGCCACCAGCCCCCAGTTGATAGCGCCGATATTTTTGTTTCTGAATATAGGTAGATGGGTTTTAAAGAGACTGTTGGCGGGCCGTTTCATATATTCCGTGCAGATGACAGGTTTGCCGTAGGTGGCCAGGGTATCAACGGCCTGCAGCAGGGAGGTGGTATCACGGTAGTTATGGAAAGTGATGATATCGGAGTTGCGTAGCTGAAACTCGTTGAAGTCAGGGAACTTAGCGCTCCATACGCCGATGGTGACCGGCTGTGAGAGGGCGATGCTTCTGGCCCAGGCCACTACATTCCGGAGCAGGGGCCAGCTTTTATCGCCGTGGCCGAAGTGGGCAGGTTCATTGTACAGGTCCCATATGCAGATGCGGGGATCGTTTTTATAGGTGTTCAGTATATCCTTCACATAGCGTTGCAGGGTATCCATGAGCAGCGGCAGCGTATCGATACGGTCGCCGGGATCCTTGAGCCAGCCGCTGTTATGCACGGATGGTTTCGGCGCCGGCTGGGGGCCGGGAGCATAGTCATTATTCCAGCAGTCATCAAAGAAGACAAACATGGTGCGGATATGGTATCTGTCTGCAATAGCAAGATACTGACCGATACGGTGCTTAAACCCGCTGCTGTCTTCCTGCCAGGCCACATGATGCAGGTATACGCGCATGCAGTTCATACCTATACCGGCGGCCCAGCCCAGTTCCCGGCTGATGGTAGCGGTATCGAAGGTGGCGGCCTGCCACATCTCCAGCTGATTAACGGCGGTAGACGGCGTGAAGTTAGCGCCGGTCATCCAGGGTTGCTGCCGGTACCAGGCGTTGGCCTGTTCTGCTGTCCAGGTCTTTGACTGGGCAGATGAAGGCATATAATGCAATATGCAGAGGAGGATAGCGGTGAGGGTGTTCAGGCGCATGACTGGTTATTTAAAATGCAGGATACCTTCCTTGTCGAAGTAGTAATCAATTTTCATGGTAAACCGGATGTTGTCGAGGAACGAGGTGATCGGAGCATTCCTGTTCATAATTCCGGTGAATTTTGCGTGGGTAAGGGCGGGATTGTCCATGACCACGGTTATGCCGAACCAGCGTGGCAGTACGGCGGTAATATCCTGCAGGGTAGCATCGTTGAAGGTGTAATGGCCTTTCCGCCAGGAGAGGAGGAGGTCTTCATCAAAGGGTTGTACATCAGCTTTTCTATCTGTTCTATATACCACTTCCCTGCCGGGGCGGAGGGTGATGGCCTGGCCATCATTTCCGCTGAACTGTACAGCGCCTTTTACCAGGGCTACCCTGGTGGTGGCGCTGTCATAGGAATTGACGTTAAACTCCGTACCCAGTACGCGTACCTCTCCCTGTGGGGTATGTACAATAAAAGGCGCGTCGGCGCTGCCATTTATTTTCATATAGGCTTCTCCGTTAATAGTGATTTCGCGGCGGCCCTGCCGGAAGCTGAAAGGGAATTGCAGGGTGGTAGCTGAATTGAGCCATATTTCTGATTTGTCTGCCAGCACAATATGATAATCTGCGCCCACGGGAACCGTGAGGGTGTTCATGGTCCGGGTATCTGCTTCATCAGCGGTGACATCGAACCGGAGTGATTTATTATTCCGGGAGAAGTGAGCGCCGCTGACAGAAAAGGTATCCTGTTGCAGGGCGGAGAGGTCGATGGTTTCTCCGCCGGCTGTTTGCAGCAATATGGCCTTTTTGTTTCCGGCGACGGCTGCCGGGGTGGCGGCTGGTTGTTTAACCAGGAAATAGATGGCGGCGCATGCGAGCAATACGGTGGCGGCCACGGCAGAGATCCTGGCGAAAGCGCTGGTTTTCCGGCGGAACGGAACGGCGGTAATGTCGGAGGCGTCTGTCCATTCGCGGTCGTATTGTGCGAAGCGGGCGGCTACTGTTTCGGTGGAGTGTGCCTGCTGCATTTTCTCCCACAGGATTTTTACATCCGGGTTATCCTGGATGAGCCGGTCCAGATGCCGGCTTTCTTCTTCACTGATGATGCCGGTCTGCCGGGCAATCATCAGTTCATATATGGAGGTGATGTCTATCTTCTTCACGTGTAAAAATTTCTGTCCTGCTTTAATGGTCAATGCTTTTAATACACATTATTGGCAGGAGATGTACCACAGGTTTGCCGGGAATTTTTCAGGGCGGTACGGAGGCGTTTGACGGCTCTTGCCAGGAGGTTTGCTACTGTCTGCGAGCTGATACGCAGTTCTGCGGCTATTTCCTTGCGGCTTTTGCTTTGTCCGTATGCCAGTGCAAATATCCTGGCGGCCTGCGGCGGTACCTGGGCCATGGCGCGGAGCAGTTGAAGTTCCAGCTCTTTATTTTCCAGCTGTCTTTCCGGAATATACGAATTTTCCGGGGTAGTTTCTTCAAGGAGCGTTTGTTGCAGCGATACTGCGTGGCGCTTATTGCGTGACAGGTGATTGAGACATTTGTTTTTGATGCAGCGCAGCAGGTAGTTTCTGATGAGGGTGCCATCGCCTTTGCTAAGGGCAGGATCTATGTGTGTGAACAGTTTCTTTTCCCAGAAGGCGATAAAAAATTCCTGTACAATGTCCTGGGCATCGGTTTCATCATTCAGCAGGCTTTCCGCAAGATAACGGAGCGGGTTCCGGTATCGGTTATATACCGTTGCAAAAGCGGCAGGGTCGCCGGTATGCAACTGTTCCAATAGAATTATATCCTGATCGTAGGTTGTCATATAAACAATCACAAGTTGAAAAATACCGTCGCATGAGAATAAGAAATGAAGCTATAAAGCCGGAGCAAAACTTTACAGGGCGCAATCTTAGTAAAAATAGCCACGCGACAGATATATTCTGATGTTATGATTCTATTAATTCCGCTTTGATGTCAGCGTAATGTACTGTTTAAAGATAAAGGAGATCAGGGTTGTTTCCGTGAACAGACTGTTAACGGAAATGTGAATCAGTTGTTAACCATCAATCGCTTACTTCATGTTGCAATTCTTGCCGGATAAGGGTTTCCGCTTATATCAACACCTATATTACGAAATTGTTAAAGCATAGTACTTTTTCTTTCCGTTAATACTTCATTAAGCAGTGGTACATTTTTTTAGGTTCTGTGTATGTATTGCAGTTGTCATGAGAATAAGTTCATCTGCATTGTTAAAGTTACGGAGCGCCCAAATACTCAAACTACCTGTTAAAATTGAAGTTTTATGCAAACAATTTTATTGAGAAGAGGTGGAGTTTGTTTTTCGATGATGTTGTTCTCTTTATTCCTTATCTGTATCTGCAAGGCAGATGAAGTGCTGGCCCTGTACCGTATCGATCCCGGCAGCCGGAAAGTCACCGTTTCCGGCGCCAATCTCCCGCTCCGGTCTGTTTTCAAGGCTATCAAAAGCCAGACAGGTTTTACCATGATGTATAATTCCGATGCTTCCGGTATCAATGGCAGCGAACGTATCAACATCGATTTTCACGAAGAGAAGCTGGATAATGTGCTGGCCTATATCTTCCGGGGAAAGAACCTGGAATGGATGTATAATGATGTAGCCATTGTAGTGAGAAGAAGAGAAAACGTAGCCGCGAAAAAAAACGATAGCAGCGGCACGAAGATACCCCTGCTGGAAGGTAAGGTGGTGGCCGCAGACGGCTCGCCGGTGATAGGCGCTACCGTGAAGGTGAAGGGAACGGGGAATGGCGCTACAACGGATGAGGAGGGGCAGTTTAAAATACTGGCAGTGCCGGAGAATGCGTGGCTGATAGTCAGCTTCATTGGTTATAAAACCAACGAAACAGCTGTCAAACATAAGAAAATGATCGTGGTGCTTACACAGGATGTCAGTACCCTGGACGAGGCTATTGTAGTCGGTTACGGCCTCACCACCCAGCGTTTCAATACCGGCAGTGTCAGCAGGATTACCAGCAAGGACATACAGGATCAGCCGGTGGGTAACCCCCTGCAGGCTTTGCAGGGCAGAATGACCGGAGTAATGGTGACGAATAGCAGTGGGCTGCCGGGATCCGATGTGAGCATTCAGATCAGGGGGATTAATTCCATCGCAGCCGGCCAGGATCCGTTGTATATAGTGGATGGCGTGCCTTTCGGGTCAACACCACTGAATCAGTGGAACGGGAGTCTGCAAACCGCCAGTGGCTCGCTTAGCCCCTTCAACAGCATTAACCCGGCAGATATTGAAAGTATAGAGGTACTGAAAGATGCAGACGCCACTGCCATTTACGGCTCGCGTGCTGCTAACGGCGTAATACTGATCACCACCAAAAAAGGGAAGGCCGGCAGAACAAAGCTGGATATGAATGTATACAGCGGCCAGAGTAAGGCCACGCACCTGGTGCCTACCCTCGATACCAGGCAGTACCTGGAACTCAGAAAGGAAGCATTTACCAGTGACGGTGTTAATCCAACTGCCGGGAATGCGCCTGACCTTAAAATATTTTCACCGGATGCCTATACAGATTTTCAGAAAATGCTGATAGGCAATACGGCAAAGGTGACAGATGCACAGGTCAGCATTTCAGGTGGTAATCAGCATACGCGTTTCTGGATGGGAGGTAACTACAGGAATGAAAGCACCATCTTTGCGGGAGATGCACGGTATATACGCGGAGGTGGTAAGTTAGCGCTGGATCATAATTCCATCAATAACAGATTTGCCGCCAATGTATCTGTCAGCTATACGGCAGATAACAACCGGGGATTGCCTTCCGGATTTAATTTTGCGCTTTATCCGAATTATCCTTTGTATGATTCAACAGGCCGGCTCAACTGGATAGGAGGCTCCAATCCACTGGCCAATACCATGAATACCGCTGTCTCCAAAACAAATCTTATTACCGGTAATGCTCAGTTTAAATATAAAGTTATTCCTTCCCTGAGCTTGCAGCTGAACCTGGGATATAACAGCCAGCATCTGAATTCATTGCTGATGTTTCCTAAGTCAGCTAAAGACCCCACAGCATGGGACAATTACAATGAAGCCAAATTTGGCGATAACACTACCACTACCTATATCATAGAACCACAGGCTAATTATATCAGGGATATAGGACGCGGGCAGCTGCATGTTTTAGCAGGGGGAACCTGGCAATACTCCAATACAAATAGTTTGTTTATAGCAGCAGAAAATTTTAGTAGTGATGCGCTGTTACAGAATTTAAGTTCTGCCGGTAATATCTCACAGCTGTATCCCCCTGCGTCGCTATTTACAGAATATAAGTATTTATCTTTTTTCGGACGCGCTACCTATAATTTCAATGAAAAATATATTGTTAATGCCAGCTTCCGGAGAGACGGCTCTTCCAGGTTCGGACCCGGAAAACAATTCGGCAACTTCGGAGCTGTCGGTGCGGCATGGATATTTTCGAAAGAGCGTTTCATAGAGGATAATTTCCCCATCATCAGTTTTGGTAAGCTCAGGGCCAGCTATGGGCTGGTAGGTAATGATCAGATACCGGACTATCAGTACCTGTCTACTTACCGCTCCGGATCAACCTATCAGGGTAACTCCGGACTATCTCCAGCCAGAGTAACTAACCCCGATTATAGCTGGGAAAGAAACAGAAAACTTGAAGTGGGGCTGGAATTGGGTGCGCTGAAAGACAGGATATTGCTGACAGCTTCCTGGTTCAGCAACCGGAGCGATAATCAGCTGGTAGGTTACATGCTGCCATCCCAGACAGGCTTCTTAAGCTACCAGGCCAACTTCCCGGCACTGGTACAGAATAAAGGCTGGGAGTTTACTTTAAACACCATCAATCATAAATCCGGTGCCTGGATCTGGAAATCATCTTTCAATATATCTTTTACTGACAACAAACTGATCTCCTTTCCCGGCCTCGCCGGCTCATCCTATGCAGATACCTATGTAGAAGGGCGATCGCTGAGTATTGTCAGGGGGTATCATTATCTCAGAATTGATCCGGGAACAGGCGTGCCGGTATTTGCATCTGCCTCCGGAAAAGATACCAGCCTGCCTGCATATGGCACAGACCGGGATATCATGGGAAAAACTATGCCTGACTTTTTTGGCGGACTCAGTAACAGTGTTTCCTACAAAGGCTTTCAGCTCGATTTCCTGTTTCAGTTTGTAAAACAGGAAGGTTATTCACCTTTCTACTGGCCCGGTGTAACCAAGGTATTACCCGATGAAGCGATGAACAGATGGCGCAAACCCGGCGATAACACAGATGTTCCGGTAGCAACTACCCTCAGGGCAAACAACGCAGCAGGAAATGCATATCTGCCTTACATTCTGTCAGACAGGTTCTGGGGAGATGCTTCCTATATCAGACTGAAAAATGTGTCGTTGTCTTACAGCCTGCCGGTAGCCTGGTTACGGCATGCCCGTATGAGCCAGGGACGTATTTACCTGCAGGGCCAGAATCTATTGACCTTCACAGGATATAAAGGTTCAGACCCGGAATCGCCCAGACAACAATACAGCACCCCGATGATAAAAACAATTACCATAGGCACTCAAATCGTATTCTGATGTTCAGGGATTTCAAAGCAATAATTATGAAGAGAAAATATACTAAATGCTTCCTCCTGCTGGCAACCGGTTCCTTGTTTTTATCTGCTTGCACAAAATTAATTGAGGTACAGTCCCCGGTAAATCAGCTGGCAAGCGGTAAAGTGTTTGCAGATGATAATACTGCTATATCCGCTATTACGGATATATATGGCCGTTTCAAGGGGGATGCCTTCTTAACTGCGAATGTTATGTTATGCCCGGCCTTATCGGCCGATGAACTGTCTGATTACAACGGATCTCTGAGAGGATACAACGTTAATAATGTACCAGCAAATGATAATTTCACCAAAGGAATGTGGACTAATTTTTATAAACTTATCTATGAGTCAAATGCATTGCTGGAGGGCCTTTCCGCCAGTAAAAATGTTTCTGTATCACTCAGGAAGCAGCTTTACGGAGAAGGACTTACCATCAGGGCATTCTGCTATTTTGAACTGGTGAATTTTTTCGGAGAGGTTCCCCTGTTACTCACCACCGATGTGAAAGCGAATGCCGTTGCACCCAGGAATGCCGCCGCCGCTATTTATAAACAACTAATCGCCGACCTCACCGCTGCCAGGGATAGTTTAGGGGATGCTTATGTCAGCGCAGACAGGGCAAGGATCAATAAATCTACTGCTACCGCATTGCTCGCCAGGGTTTATCTCTACACCAGCAACTGGAAGGCAGCAGAGGAACAGGCTTCAGCTGTTATCAATAATGGGATGTATACATTGAATACTGATCTGTCAAAGGTATTTCTCAAAAACAGTACAGAAACCATTCTTCAGCTTTGGAATTCCCTCGGATACACACAGCTTGGCGCACAGCTGATTCCCGTTTCGGGTAACCTGAGTTACGCCCTCACGCCGGATTTTATGAATGCCCTTAGTGATAAAGATCTGCGTAAATCTACATGGACAGGCAACGTAGTGTATGGCGGATCTGTTAGCTACTATCCGGCGAAGTATAAATTACGGCAGACAGCTACCGGTCCGGACGCAGAATACTTCATCCTTTTCAGGCTGGCAGAACAATACCTGATCAGGGCAGAAGCGCGTGCCAGGCAGGAGAAAATATCCACCGCACTTGATGATGTAAATACGCTCCGCCATAGGGCGGGAATTGACAGCCTGCAGGTAAACACGCTTTCTGAAATGCTGAATGCCATTGAACAGGAAAGAAGAATGGAACTGTTCGCCGAATGGGGAGACAGGTGGTTTGACCTTAAAAGAACAGGTCGTATTGATGCGGTGATGAACAGAGCCAAACCTGGCAACTGGACACAACATGCGGCGCTCTATCCCATTCCGCAGGTAGAACTGGGAGCCAACCCGGCGCTGACACAGAATAAAGGATACTAGCGCTGACAATAACACTAACTATAACTCAAAATGAAACACTATGCGAATTGGTAGCATGATTGTATTGATGTGGATTTTTTTTATCCCGTCTTCCTTAAAAGCAGCTGGAACTGTATATAGTCCTTTGAAGGTAGGAGATAAGATCCCGGATATTTCGCTGGGCAAAATGATTAACTACAAGCATAACACAGCAAAATTTTCAGATTTTAAAGGGAAAATAGTTATTCTCGATTTCTGGGCTACCTGGTGCGGGGGATGTGTGAAAGCCTTGCCGGACCTGGGGCGTATGCAGGAAAAGTTTGGTGATAAAATAGTTATTATACCGGTTTCTGAGAAAAGAAGTAAGGATGATGAAAAGGGAGTCCTGGATTTCTTAAAGAAACACCAACTGCCCATGTTACCTAATGTGGTAGAAGATGAAGTGTTGCAGCAGCTGTTCCCACATTTTCTGCTGCCGCATGATGTATGGATTGATGAAGAAGGAACAGTGGTAGCCATGACATCTGCAAAAGAAGTAAACGAAGAGAATATATCAGCCCTGCTGGCCAAAAGGCCGCTGACAATGAAAGTGAAAAAGGATAATCTTGACTTCAGTATTGTGGAACCATTGCTGCTTGACGGAAACGGAGGAAATACAACCAGAGCGCTTTACAGTGCGGTATTAACGGAAAGGATTGATGGTATAGGAGGAGGGAATTCCTACCTGCCCGGTGACGCGAAAAAGGGAAATTTTTTCATGTTTCAGAATGCTGACATGTATCAGATGTTTTTTGTACCATACATCATGAGAAAGAACTTTTGCCCGTTTAACGGGAAAAGAACCATGATTGATACCGGAGGCGTGCGGAAGCTGATTAATGAAGAAGAGTTTTATCAGGAAGACAGACCCCGGTATTGTTTCAGTTTAAGTCTGCCGGATGCGGTATCGGATAGCTTGTTTTTCAGGAAGTATCTCCTGGAAGAAGTAAACAGGTTCTTCCCGTATGTGGCCGGTTTTGATACAGCGGTTGTCCCGGCGCTGGTAGTAAGCAAAACCAGGCATCATAAACCGGAAAGTATACTGGCACACGGTGACGGACCACGCAAAATAATCCGTAAGGACGGGGCGGTAGTAAGAATAGAGAACGGAACATTCCGGGATATTATTGATCTGTTGGGGGTTTACCGTGATACACCACCATTGATTAATGATACAGGATATGAGGATCAGAAGATCACAATGGATCTCTTTATTCCCGAGCAGTATAATCATGCTTTCAGCAAGCCGATGGATCTGTCGGTAATACGTGGTATGCTGGGAAAATACGGTTTTGCGGTCACAGAAGTGAATGACCGGCCAGTGGAGGTACTGGTAATAAGTAAACGCAAATAGTGCCTTTATTGCTGATTATACCTGGGCATGGAGACTCCTTCCGGAGTTTTCATGCCTTTTTTCTGGCAGGTTCAGGATTTGAATACCAGTCCCAGTATTCTTCCACCTGCGGAATGCAACCTGCCGCACAATATTTCTGAGGAAGTACAGATAGTACCTACTTCATATACCCTGCCGGTAGTCAGTGTGGTGATGTAGGTGCCAATTGCCTTAACGGTGCTGGCATAGCTGCTTGTAAGGCCCGCCAGGAGGGCAGCAGCTGTAATGCCGATTTTAATCTTTTTCATAAGTGTTGCTTAAAAGTTAAACGGATGTGGAAATTATATTTTAATGTCAGCAATCACCAGTGAACGATGACCAATGCTCACTATTTTGTTGCCGATAGCGGCCAGCTTTACAGGAAGATCCCTGTCTTTTACAGGCAGATAGAAACTGCCGATATACTGTCCTTTTTTCAGATGATAAATATCGATTACGCTGTTGTTTAGGAAATCCGACTTTTTTTCATTGTCTGCCATCAGCCTGGAATCATTTAAGACCACATTGCCATAAATAATACTGTTTCTGTTCACCATTTTTTTAGGTACCACATTGGTGCTGAGGACACCGTTTATCTCTCCGGTTTTAATATTGGGAGCAGTGATGGTATCTATTGTTTTGAATGTATTAACCAGCTGTAAACTGGTGTCAAACAGATAGAAACTGTTTTTGTAGAAGGAGGAATATAACAACAGATTTTCCGGCTTGCTGTACAGCAGAAATCCATCTGTAGAAATACCTTCGTCTTTTAGTATAGGGAAAAAGGAGACTTCTTTTGTAAGTTGGTTATTACTGATTTTCCAGGAAGAAAAGTTCTGGTCTTTTTCGCCGGTAATAAACTGACGGAAGATGAAGCTGCTGTCAGTAACTGCAACGCTGCGGGTATAAAAAGTACCTGGTTTGCGGATAACAGAGGTTTTGCCACTGGACAGATGATAAATAATAACAGCTGGAATATTATACGGGTAAAGGTAAATGAAAGGGGAGTCAACTTCTGCAGTATAGGCATATCCAATCTGCTTCTTCAGCTCTTCAGAAAGACCAAGATTAATGGTGGTTTTATTTTCAAAATGCCAGTCTGTGGCTATGATGGAGCCTATCATCCGGGGCTTGAAATATATTTTTGACTCATTCGCTCCGCAAAGGTCAGTATATGTTTGCGGGTCAATTGTATAGGATCTGGAATCTGTCACAATGCCGGAAAGAAATTTTCTGCTGAAACCGTTCTTATATTCATTCTTTTTATCCGTATTCAGCCATAGGATAAAGAGTACGAGGAAAGCAAGTATCAGTAATCCCAGGCACCTGACTAGTATTTTCATATCAATGGTTTGTTGTATGTTATAAAGTTTGTCCGCCGCGTTCTGAATTTCATCCAGGAGTTAATGTTAATGTTCAGATTTCACCGGCCCCAGTGTTTTGCCTCCAGCTGTATGTAAATGTCCACATAGGATATGATAACCTGTACAAACAGTTCCGGGGGTAAATACGCGGTGTCCGTGAATGGTGGTAATATAGCTGCCAAGAGCTTTGCCGGCGCGGGAGGTAAATGCAGTGATTATACCTGTTAATAGTGCAACTGCGGTAATCCCTGTTTTAATTTTTCTCATTACAGGTAATTTTCAGGAGAATAGTATACCCTTTTACTGAAAAGAAAGGCTCTTCAGCATGCTGAAGAGCCTTTGAAATGATTATTTTACGTTGGTAAATACCGGACCCAGGGTTTTGCCACCAACAGTGTGCAGGTGACCACAAAGAACCTGATTGCCTGTACAAACTGTTCCAGGAGCAAAAACTCTGTGATTTCTGATAGTAGTGATATAGCTACCAGCAGCGCGGCTAGCTTTTGAAGTGAAAGAGCTGATCAGACCAACAAGCAGCGCAACAGCGGTAATACCTATTTTTAAGTGTTTCATAATATGGGATGCTTTTTTAATCAAAAAGCAATAAAAACTTTGAATTGATGAAATGCTTACTTTTTTCTGCAGGTTTTCAGCGGCATTCCTGTTATTACGTAATAAGTTTTAAGAAGAGTATGTTGAATGATTTATCATCCGACAGCCGGGGCTGGCATTTTCTTTTCTTTCCTGTATGATGACACCGGACAGCGCCAGGCAGGTAAAGAAAATGTTAAACCATAAGTGTTGCTGCCAGTTCATGACAGCTGATTTTAATGTAACCTTTTATGAGAAAAGAAGACTCTTAGATACGCTGAAGAGCCTATGAAATGATTATTTTTTGTTGGTAAATACCGGACGAATGATTTTTCCACCAAAAGTGTGCAGGTTACCACAAAAAACCGTAGTGCCAGTACAAACTGTTCCAGGAGGAAAAATTCTATGAGAGACGACAGTAGTGATATAGCTACCAACAGCGCGGCTGGCTTTTGAAGTGAAGGAGCTGATCAGACCAATAAGCAGCGCAACAGCGGTAATACCTATTTTTAAGTGTTTCATAATATGGGATGCTTTTAAATCAAAAGACAATAAAAAATCTGAATTGATAAAATGCTTACTTTTTTCTTCAGGTTTTCAGCGGCATTCCTGTTATTTACGTTATTGGTTATAAGCAGTGTATGTTGACTGATTTATCATCCGACAGCCGGGCTGGCATTTTCTTTTCTTTCCTGTATAATGACGCCGGAGAGCGCCAGGCAGGTAAAGAAAATGTTAAACCATAAGTGTTGCTGCCAGTTCATGACAGCCAATACCCCTCCGCAAGAACAGGGTAGTTGTTCACTGAAGCGCAGCATGGCAAAAATGTAACCCGTAAATAATGCCATGAGGAAAAAGGAGGCGTATAATCCGATGGACCTGTAGCGCTTGAAAAGCAACAGCAGTACTATCAGTAATTCTATTGCCGGAATAGCCCAGGCAATGGTGGCTGCATATTTTGAAATAAAAGGAGACTGTCCCAACTGATTGATGAATGTCTGGTAAGCTATCAGTTTGCTGAGTCCTGCATAGGTAAACAGGCATATCAATGGCGAGGCAATAATTTCCAGTACTTTGTTCTTTTGCATAGCAGTATAATTTTAGCGTTGCAGTTATTTCACCGGAGAGTAGAAGGGCCGGGTATTAAAAGGATCCAGACAACGGATAAGAAATCTTATTATGCCGGCATTACCAATCATCAGATCTGCATGAGGCAGTTCGGGATTGTCTGTAAGCCAGTAATTACCCGCTGCAGTAACCTGTGCCGTGTGCAGCAGGATGCCTGCAAGCCTTTCGGCGCGTTGTTTCCATTTTTCATTTCCGAAAACACGGTATGCTTCCAGGTACACTTCTCCCAGGCCGCTCATGCCATAGCTTTGCGTAGTATTCCTGGTTAACAGGTTTTCCGGGTATCCGGAGAGTGCATTTTCTGCAATCTCCCGGTAAAGGGGATCTCTGCTCAGCTCATATGCCCTGATATAAGCCAGTGTAATACCGCAGGTACCTTTGCCGAGATAGTAATCTCCTTCACTGTCCATTGTGTTATCTTTCCAGAAATGTATGCCGTTTTCTTCCTTCCGTTGGGCAGTGAGCCACTTCAAGGCTTTGAAAGCACTGTCTGCAATAGTTTTGTTTTCCAGGAACTCACTGCATTCGAGCAGGAAAAGAATAATACCCGCTACACCAAAGGAAAATCCCAATATGGTACCGGATTTCCGGTCCTTGCTGAATGTCCAGCTGCCATTACTTTGCTGTGCTTTCAGGATATAATCTGTAAGGTCCTGCAATCGCCTCACGGTAAAGTCTGTATCCAGTGCGTCACTACACTGCAGGACAGCCAGGCCGATACCTGCTGCGCCATTTGCTAGGTCCAGTCCGCCGAGAGGAATGTCCAGCGACCGTTGCAGGTATGTTTTATTAGTGGCATCATCCGGAAATATGCCGGCGCGTATACCCGCATTTAATGCCAGGGCTATTCCTGCTGATCCGGCATATAGCCCCGGAGCCAGCTCCGGCAACAATGCGAGATAATGACTTAACACTATATTCCAGTTCGCGGTAATCTGTTCCGCAGCTGTGGATATATCAAATCCTCTTCCGGAGGCGTACGCCAGCAGATAAATGACACCGCTTACTCCTTCATGTAACCCGGCATAAAATGTTTTATCAAGATGCCCCTGGTTTTTTATGCCTTCCTCGTTTATGGTAGGGGATAACCAGTAATTGAGAGACAACATTTTCGGATGTGTTAATCCTTTGATTGCCTGGATAACGTGCGCCTGTATGCGGTCCTTTTCCGGAGCCTTGAATCCAATGATGTCAGCATCATTTAGCCTGTCCCTGTAAGCCTGCAGCACGGCAGCAATTTCTTCTATCTGTGGTCTGGCTGCCGGATCATGATGAAGACATTGTATGATAAGGTTGGCTACTGTGTTATCATGAATGAAGTAGTGAATATTTTCTTCCATGATTTCAGTATCCTGGCCGGTGAAAAGTAATGGCTGAAAAGAGCTGAAAGTAGCGAGCAGCATAGCACCGATACTGTAAATATCCTGAGCCGGATCCGGGTGTTCCGTATTCTCCTGTTCCGGGGACATATACCCCGGAGTACCCAGTTTGAACGGAGGATCCGGCCTGTTTATTTTTATGTTGTAAGCCAACTCCAGGTCAATCATCACTATTTTTTTCCGGGTGCTTATCATAAAATTGGCAGTAGTGATATCCCTGTGGATATATCCATTTTTATGCAGTATGTCAATATGATCTATTATCTCCAGCAGATAGTTAAGGATCGTTATTTTCGATGAGGTAAGAATTGCGTTCCAGGTATTACTGTTGAATATGAGCCTGTAGTAATCATCCAGACATACTCCTTCCACGAATTCCATTACCAGGTACACATCTCCGTCATCTTCAAAGTAATCGATGATTTTAGGAATCGGTACCTTGTCTGAAAGCTCTTCATGCAGGAACCGCTGCCATTGTAGCCTTTCTGTAATATTACGGCCGTGATCATCTGCAAACATGTTTCTCTTCCCTTCCTTAATCAGGCACCAGTTGAACCTGGTAATGTTTATTCCCTTTATGACTCTACCTTTGGGATCTGGCTTTATAATGATATAAGGCAGATATTTATTCCTGAATATTTTTTTTAACCTGGGTATTTTGAATGCTGTGATTTCCCTGAATGGCCATTTTATACCAGCCGGCATTTTGAATGGCACAGGATAATTGTCTTTCGTCAGCCTTCCTTTGTGATCGTAAATATATTTTCCCGGCAACCCCTGTTCATCCAGTAACACCTGCGGCGTATGCCCTCCATATCTGGTGTACACCAGGTGGCCCAGGTGAATGTCTGTAGGAATAGCAGGGCCAGTGAATCCGGCGGTGGCGGCAATCAGCTCCTTCGCAATCTGTACTGCTGCGGCATCATTTTCCGGGTAAACAGTAATTACCTTCCCCTGATCAGAAATACCGAGATGCCCTTCAATGATATGATCTTTTATGTCTGCAGTTGCAGGAATCCGGAAAGGTAATTGCCTATCCCGAAGAACAGGAAGGATGGCCTGCAGTACAGCAGGGAACTGTTTTTTTATAGTGGATATATGCAGTATCCAACCTTGTACGGCAACCGGCTGCCCGGCTTTCAGGTAAAAGTTTTCCAGTTCATGCGCTATTCCCAGGGCGAGCAGCAAGGCTGCATAGTCTTCGGTTTCCCATGGGATATCCATAGTTGCTGTAATCACCTTTTCTTCCTGAAGTATATTGGTAGCGTTTTGCATATCCATTTGAGCTGATGAGTTAATAATGAATCAGTGAGCCGTAGCGGTTACCACCATGTTTTTTTGTGGTGTACTGTCCGCTGCCGGCGCCGTTAATTTTTCCCGCAGCAGGAAATAATACCATAAAGCAGTAATCATGGTGAATATCTCATACCTGAAAACAATCGGAGAGGCCAGTATACCAAATCCTGCATTGCCGAGGAATAGTATTGCGGATAGTATCAGGCTCCCGTAAAGCTCCGGATGTTGTTTCAGTTGCTTTCTGTATCGTATGGCCTGTATGAAGTAAAGTATGTACAGCACATGAATGATCAGTAACAATGCAGGAAACGGCCAGAGCAGGATTGTCTGCAGTTCCGGGGTTACAGCGCTTATGTGGGTACTCTTATAATCAAACCA
This sequence comes from Chitinophaga solisilvae, assembly GCF_009928525.1. Taxonomy (GTDB): domain Bacteria; phylum Bacteroidota; class Bacteroidia; order Chitinophagales; family Chitinophagaceae; genus Chitinophaga; species Chitinophaga solisilvae. The sequence continues at coordinate 218,071 of NZ_JAABOK010000001.1, forward strand.
CTCCTGGGCGCTTTCACTCACTTCACTGGCTCCGGTATTATATATTTCCAGTTTCTCCAGCGGAGGAAGTATGAAATTATAGCTGTTGGGAAGTAAAAAATACCGGAAGAAGGCAATGGGATGATCTTTGATAAGCGCATTGCCATATACTCCGAAGATGGCTGCACTTCGTCCCCACAGCTCTACGATACCCATATCCGGATGTGCGTCTCTTGCAGCAAACAGGTGCTGCTTCAGAGGGGCACCGGGATATTTGATGTAGTATGCGCCTTCCGTGGGAGATACTCCTGCACTTGCTGCGGATACAGTATCGAAGTATGTTTTCACCTGCTGATGAAAGGCCGTACTGATTACTGGAATCTTAATATCATCCACCTTTATGTACGGATACATATACAGCGCATTATTCGCCAGCTGCCATCCGCTGAACAACGAAAACTGTTTGGTACCCGTCAGCTTCTCTGCTTCATTCCTGGAAAAATTCACAAACCCCGCTATCAGCGCTACCGGCAGTACTATTCCTGCAATTTTGTACATGACTGGCCGCCGCGACAACACAAACGCTGCAGCCGTTACCAGCGGATAATACATCGCATTGTACCGGATGGTAAACAGTATGGTCAGCAGTATTCCATGCGTAATTACCTGATGCCATACGGGCCGGTGAATGATCCGCAGCAGCTGTGTAAACCAGAGTATGCTTAACGCCAGAAACAACGGGTCGCTGGAAACGTAATTGCTCAGATACAGGAACAGCGGGTTGAAAAACAGGAACGCAAAGATGATCTGCGAGGTGCTTTTCCCGGGCTGATAAAAGTAGCGCAGGGTGAAGAAGCAATACAGGAAAGATAATTCCAGGAATATATACTGGAAGCTTACCAGCGCTGTATCGGAATGTGTTATCAGGTGAAAGGCACGCAGGAACTTGGAGTATCCTACAGGCCATATGCTGATGTTGGCATTGGTTTGCGCCGCCATAATGTAGCTGTAGGAATCGGAAAAGAAGTCGGCAAAAGGATACAGCAGCTTGAAAATAATCAGTTGCAGCACCATAGCTCCCAGTGCGATGAGGAGGTATTGGCGGTTGGCTTTTTCCCGGAAGATAAAATCTGAAAAGGACTGATTATTTTGAGTCGTTACGTGTTCTTTTTCCATCATTTCTTTTTTTGAACTGGTTATGGCATGCCAATGGCTGTATGCCCTGACGGCATATGGTTTTTTTACAGGCGCAGATATTGAATCCGGTTCCGGCATAGTGCCGCAAACAGTCAACATCACACGTTACAGGCTATAACATGAATAAGAGATATGAGTATACAGGCGTGCCTGCTACGTGATGGTTTTTACAAATGGACGCATAAGCTTAACACTATAAGGGTTTACGCTTTAATGTTATAATGAGGATGAGGTTTTGTTGTTGGCTTAGGTATTCTGATGATTCCAATGTTACGCAATTATTTCCGGCGTGTTATAAAATTGATAATTTTTTTTTAATGAAGACTACAATTTTTAGTAATTCTTTCTATATTTTTTCGGCAATATGACCATTGCGGCGGTAGTCCAGGGGCGTGATGCCGAATCGTTTTTTAAAAGAGGTGGTGAAGTAGTTAGGATTGCTGAATCCTACGTTGTTGCTGATTTCCTTTACGGGTATAGTCGTGCCTGCAAGCAGCTGGGCGCCTTCCTGCAGTCTGCATTCCACGATATAGTTCAGCGGTGATTCCCCGAATACCCGCTTGAAAGCGCGTTCAAAGGTGGATACGCTCATGCCGGCATCGCGGCTGAGCTGTGGTACTGTCAGCGGAGAGGAAAAATGCTGCCGGATGTATTCGGCGATATTGATGATCCTGTTTTCGGTGGACCACTCCCCGGATGTATAAGCCTGGTTCTTACTCAGCGCAGAGATGTATAACACTACCATATCCACGATACGGGCATGGAGGAAAAACTTTTTCTTGACGCCCTGCTGCGGCGATTTCTGCATGCTGTCCAGTACATCCAGTTCTGTTTTGCCCAGGAAGCAGGCCGGTAAAACGGCTGCTTTGCCAGACTGCTGCAGCAGCTTGTAGTTGATATCCCGGAACCAGGGATGCAGATCAGAGAAAACACCTACATAATCAGGAGAGAAGGATACAAACATGAGCTGGTGCGTCCCTTTCTTCAGCAGGATTTCATGCGGCATGTCGGCCGGTACATAATAAAACTGGCTGGTGTGCTGCTGCAGGTTTACGTGCTGATGTTCCCCGTGCAGCTGCCAGCTATGACTGCCCTGCAGTACGCTGCAGAGCGTTACCATCGGCTGCGATACCGTAGTTTCGAGGGTAACGGGGTGGTTGATGAACGAATGTATCCAGTTGATGACCCAGTCGGTGGTACGTATCTCCTGGGAGATAAAACTACCGAAAGGCCCTTCCGTATAGCGCAGCGCGGCTTCACTGATCCGGTGGGGGCTATGTACAGGCGGTAAATCTGATGATGTTTTTACCGCCATTTCCATCTCTACAGGGACCTGAAAATGGATGCTCCCCTGGAATTCTATTGTCAGCATTGCATTACGATTATGTTGAGTAAAGATTATGCAGCAACGGATGTCTGCCTGTTGTATCGGATAGATTATGATAATAGGGCCCGTGGCGCCCCGGTATCAGGGTTTCTTATTCATGGGTTTCTCCTGTTATGCCAGCCCGTTGTATCTGGCTGCTTTGCCTCTTCTGCAATTTATCCGGCAATGCTGCGGTAAACCGGCGGTTATGTTAAGTTTTTATTAAGGATTTGTATATTTATCGCGGCTCTTCTAAAACATGCGCCGTTTATTATATACTGTATAAAAAATCCGCTATATCCTATGTTAAAATTTATCGCCACCGAACAGGCCCTCCCGGAGAACCCGTCCCTCGGGGATTACATCGACCGGCTCGACACTAAGATCAGCAGCCCCGTACTGCGTAATATGGTAGATACCCTTAACAGGCATTACAGCCGTATCCGCTGCAGCGAACATACTTCTGCTACCGCCACCATCGGCATATCATATATGGGACTGGGAAAAGGACAGCTCAACTTTACCCTGCATGACTGCTGCTGCAGCACCTTTAAAGCGAAACTGGAAGAAATGATCGCAGATATCAGGGAAAGAAATCAATAGCTGTAAGCCAGCCTGCAGATCCTAAGTAACCTGTGAACATATGTGTATTAGGAAGTGGTTAACATTTAAACCGGGGGCATTAAGAAGTAGTTAACATTTGCAGCGAAAGGAATCCGTAATATGCACCTGTATTATTCCGGAATAATTTTATCATGTGTTTCTTATCATTCAATGCTTTTAAAACCGAGTAACTATGTTTATGTTTTTTTACTATGAGCAATACCTGAACTATATCCTTGAATTATCCGGATATTTTTAAGGAGACAGGGTATTGACCTGACTAAAGGCTCCATTTCAACTTCCATACGCATAAAAAAAGCCTTCGGCTTTTGTGTTGTACAGTTTAAGATGATATCCTGCCGGCCTGGTGTACCGGCAACCATCATTTATCCTGACAGCACAAAAGCCGAAGGTATATTAAGACATCAGTAGCCCGGATTTTGCAGCATCGCCGTATTACGGCCCGTCTCCACCATCGGCAGCGGGAAGTAATGCATCGGCAGCCGGAAATTATGCCGCGCATTATACGTGATCGGCACTACCTCATATTTATAGGTGCTGCTGCCGGTAGGCGTCATCTTCAACGCCGTCAGCGTCACATTCTGCGTCTCCATCGCTATCATCCATCTCCGCACATCAAAGAAACGCGCATCCTCATAAGCCAGCTCCACCCGGCGTTCCAGCTGGATGGCCTTACGCATCTCTGCCTTGGTCATGCCCGCCTTCAATCCGTACAGTACCGGGTTACCCGGCCTGATGCCCGCCCGCTCACGGATCTCCATCAGCCGCGTATAAGCCAGCTGCGGCGCCGGTGAATTTTCTCCGGCAGCCTGCGATTCGTTCACCGCTTCTGCATGCATCAGCAGTATATCAGCATACCGGATCAGGGGCAACACCCGCTCCGGATTGGTGCCGCCTGTACCATCGGCACTCTCATGGCACATCTTCCGGAAGAAATAACCGGTATGAAATAAAGCAGTATTATATCCGTCAGACGGTGCATTGTAATACGTCCACACCGGCGCATCCTTTTTGTTGGTCACACGGTTCAGCCAGGGCGCGCCATTGTAGATAAAGGTGTAACCAAACCGCGGATCGCGGTTTACAAAAGGATTCTCCGGATTGTAACCGGAGGTGGGGTCATCGATGGATTTACCTTCATTGGTACCGAAATCCTTTACCAGGTTATGCACCGGCAGCGAATTGGAGTTGCCGTTACGGGAAGGCGGCATCACCTGCCGTTCCATGCTGCGGTTCTTATCCGTCATCGCAGCAATGATATATTCTGAATTCTTACGCGTGATGAACAGCTTGTAAAAACCCAGCCCCGGTTTGGAATTATCTACCACCAGCGAATACCAGCCGGTGTTAATAAGGGCTGATAACGCCGTTTCTGCTGCCTGCCATCTTTCGGGCCGGTACACCGGGGCGCTGACATACTTTGCCGCCGGATCTCCCTTGGGCGGATACTGCGCATTGCCACCGTTCATCAGCGGACTGGCTGCATATAACAGGATCTTGGCTTTAAGCGCCATGCAGAAACCCTGATTGGCGCGGCCGTAATCTTCTGATCTCTCTGATACAGGATCAGGCAGGTCAGGACGCGCTGCATCCAGTTCCGATACAATGTATTGTACCATCTGTTCTATCGTGGCCCGCTCATGAATAATACGCTGCGTGGGTGCATAAATGGTGTCGCCTACAATCGGCATACCCCCGAAATGCATCAGCAGCTGCGCATAAAACCAGGCCCGCAGAAAGCGCGCTTCCGCTTTTACCCGCACCTTCAGCTCTCCGGATAACGGAGTGTTGGGCAGATTCTTCAGAAAAATATTTACCCGGCGGATATTATCATAGGATGAATTATAGGCTACTTCATACGGACCGGTGGCATCAGGATTCAGCGTACCCAGAATCACCATCACAGAATTCTGCGTGCCGCCGAACAGCTTAAAGCTGGACTCATCGGCACATTCGGCCAGCCCGTTGGAAGAATAACGCCTGAAATAATTGTTGATGCCCAGGTCTGTGTAAATACCGCCGATCAGGTAATCCATGGTACGCGCACTGTCGGCAAATACGCTGGCTTCATTGAGATTGGTATTGATAACAGGGTCCAGCAGGTTCTTCTTCAGGCAGGAAGAAAAAATACCCATGCCCAGCACCGTCAGCAAAATGATTTGTATCTTTTTCATATCCTATGGTATTAGAACGTTACGTTAATGCCTACATTATAGCTTTTCTGATTCGGGTATACACCGCCTTCTGTATCGGAGCTGATCTCCGGATCCACATCGTAGATATTCCGCCGGAACATCCACGTATGCATGTTGTAGCCGTTGGCATATATTCTTACCGTATTCAGCTTAATCCTGCTGATCCATTGCTTCGGCAGGGAATAGCTGATCTCCGCATTCTTCAGACGGATAAAATCCCCGCGCGTCATCCAGTAGTCGGACGGATTCGTACGTGCGTTACTGATATTATCGACGGTCGACAGCCTGGGGAAGGATGGATTATCCATATTATCCGGCCGCCATGCATTGCGGTGTACATCGCGGAGATTGCCGAAGAAAGGCGTAATCGCTTCTGCAAAAGACATAAACCCGAAATTGGCCTGCCCCTGGAAGGTAACGCTGACGGATATATTACCATAATCCGCGCCGAGCGTTAAGCCATAGGTGGTGGTAGGACTGTTGGCCACATCGAAGTAACGCTGGTCATACTGATCTATCACGTTATCGCCGTTGAGGTCCTTGTAGCGGATATCTCCGGGCAGCGGCCGCACTCGGGGAGCGGGCCCCTTGTTGATCTCGTCGTCATTATTGTAGAAGCCGTCGAACACAAAACCTTTGGAGCGGCCGTACATACCACCTGTCTGCTGCAGCCAGGGATAAGGCGCATTGGCTTCATCCATGAAAATGATGTTGTTTCTGGCAACGTTATAGTTTCCTTTGGCGTTGTAGTTGAATTTGCCGATCCTGTTATGATAGCCCAGCTCCAGCTCAAATCCCCTGGTGCTCATGATGCCTACATTGCTGGGTGGCAGCGGAATGCCTATCATATTGCTGACGCTGTTCCTGGCGGCGAGAATATCTGTGCGGTAGCGGTCAAAGAAATCGGCGGAGAAAGTCAGGCTGCTTTTGAACATATTAAGATCCAGACCCAGGTTGCTGGCACGTTCTACTTCCCATGTCACGTTTTCATTACCCAGGGTGCCTTCGCGTATACCGCTGATGCCTTTATGGTTTTCCCCGATGGAATAGCTGCCGTTGCGGGCATAGTAATATTCATAGAGATACTGGTTCCCTTTGATGTCGTCGCTGCCTACCAGTCCTATGGAGCCGCGCAGCTTCAGCAGGTCCACACTCCGGATCCTGTCCTGGAACCAGGATTCTTCTGCTACGTTCCAGCCTGCGGATACTGCCGGGAAGAAGCCAAAGCGTTTCGATGATTTAAACCTGTCGGTACCATTGTAGGCGCCGTTTACTTCCAGCATATACTTCTTCTTATAGTCGTATCCTACGCGGAAGGTATATCCGCGGAAGTTCTCCGGAAGATCTGCACCGCTGGAGCTGGTAAACTGGTTCAGTAACGCCAGCGCATATACGTGGTGGCGGTTGCGGAATGTGGTGTCGTAGTTCAGTGACAGCTGCAGATTCAGGCGTTTTACTACATCGCCGGGATCATATTCCAGGTTGTATTTGTCGATCCGGAACTGACTGGGATTAAAAGGATCGTAGGTATTATTTTTTGAGTCATAGATGAATGCCGGGAAATTTGTTCTGGTCAGGCTTCTCCTGAAATCCTGGTTGCTGGTGTAACCGAGCGCGCCTTTCAGACTTAATCCAGGCAGGATGAAATGCAGTCGCTGTGCGGCTTTCAGGTTAATCTGTATGTCGTTGGTATAGGTTCTGCGGTAGCCACCCAGGCGCAGCCTGCCCACTACGTTGTTGGTAGGCCCTGTTACACGGCTGGTAGGCGCCGCGCCGTATGAGCCATCCGGATTATAGATAGGATAGGCATGGGGCGGCAGCCCGCGGTAGTCAAATATTTCAAAGAATACGCGGTTGCGGTTGGCGCGGCCGCGGGTGTTAGGCTCATTCCTTTCTCCGAATACGCCGCTGAGGTCCAGGCTGAGATCCAGCGTTTTTGTCACTTTCATATCCAGGTTGGAGCGGTAGGTATATCTTTTAAAATAGTAGTTGGTATTTACTTCAGATGTTTTATCTGTAAAATCGCGTACCATACCATCCTGCCAGATATAGCCGAGGGAAACGAAATACCTCATTTTATCGGCGCCGCCGCGGATGTTCAGTTTGTTGTTAGACTGTTTGGAGTAAGGCTTCATGAGGGTGCTCCACCAGTCGATGTCCGGATGACCATAAGGATCGTCGCCGTTTTTCCAGTGGTCCAGGTCTTCCTGTGTGAACTCCGGCGTCAGGCCATCGCTGAGCAGCGCTTCATTGCGCAGTTTGGCGCTTTCATAGGCATTGAGAAAACGCGGCCGGAAGGTGCTGCCCTGGAAGGCAAGGTCAGAGCGGACTTCAAAGCTCGGCTTGCCCACGGCGCCGCGGCGGGTAGTCACCATGATAACACCGTTAGCACCTTTGATACCGAATACCGCGGTGGAGGCGGCATCTTTCAGGATGGAAATGGTTTCCACCTGATCGGGATCTATGTCGGAGAAATTGCCGGTGTATTCCATGTCGTCCACAATGATCAGCGGGCTAACTGATCTGTCGCTGCCGGCGAAGGTATTCACGCCGCGGATGGTGAACTGGGCGGCATCAGATCCCGGCTGCCCGGTACGTTGCTGCGTAATGAGGCCGGGGAGTTTTCCGCTCAGCGCATTCTGCAGGCTGGCCACGGGCGCCTTGCGGATCTCGTCGCCACTCACCGCGCTGATGGCATTGGTATTGGATAGTTTGGAACCCTGGCCGTAACCCACAATTACTACTTCTTCCAGCCCTTTGGTATCCGGTTGTATGGTAAAGTCCATATCTGTCTGGCCGGGAGGCACTTTGAACTCAGCGGTGAGATAGCCCACCAGGCGTACTACCAGCACTTTCTGTGCGCCGCGTAGTTTAAGGGCGTAGGTGCCGTCCGGATTGGAAACGGTACCGTTGACAGGTACGTCCTTTTCAAAGATGACAGCGCCGGGAATAACGCCCTTGCTGTCTCTCACAGTTCCCTTCAGCGCCTGCACCTGTGCGTTTACCAGCAGCGGCAGCAGGGAACCAATCAGGAAGAGGGTGATGATTATTTTTTTCATAGTATTTTCCTTTTATGATTATTCCCAACCGCGGTTTTGAATCAGGTTGGCGTTGCGTTGCAGCTCTGAGAACGGAACGGGATAGAGGTACATGCGCGGCGCATCAAAGCGGATAGTACCCACGGGTACTTTGCTGTAGCTGAAGGTGCTGTCGGCATTCATCACTATCTTCTGTCCGTACAGTTGTTTATTCAGTTCCTGTTCTGCTGTTTTCCAGCGGCGCAGGTCATAGTAGCGGTGTTCTTCAAATACCAGCTCCACGCGGCGCTCCTGGCGTATCAGTTTGCGGCAGGTTTCCTGTGTAAGACCTATGGGTAACGCCTGCTTGAAACCTCTGTCACGTACCGCCTTCAGGGCGTCAGTCACTTCTTTGACCGGGCCGTTTACTTCGTTTTCTGCTTCAGCGAGGTTGAGCAGTATTTCAGCATACCGGATGATGGGGAAGTTATAGTCCTGGTCAGAATACCCGGATTGGTCTGCGCCGTTGAAAATGAACTTGAGCATGTAATAGCTGGTTTTTGTCTGCACGGTGGCGCCACCCGGTTTATCCAGTCCGCCTTCATAGGTTTGCAGGGGGCGTTTAAACCAGCGCATGCCATTATACATGAATATGGTGGCAAAGCGGGCATCCCTGTTTTTCGCCGGCTGGTCGGGATTATAACCGGAGGAAGGATCGGTAATGGGTTTGCCGTTGGTCATGAGAAAGGCTTCTGCCAGGTCCTGGGTAGGACTTGTCAGGCCTCTGCCGGCGGCCGATTGCGTGAATCCTACCGGGCCGTTGTTTTCGCCGATGTCCCTGGTTTTACCACGCAGGTAGGGGAGGATAATATCCAGGTTGGTGTTGCCTCTTTTCAGAAATACGTCGCGGTAGTTGGTACCGAGCTTGTAATAGTTCAGGGCTACTACTTCGCGGGCCGCCAGGGCGGCGCGTTTCCAGCGCTCTATGCTGTAGTCGGGATAGCCGCTCACCCGTCTTTGCTGATCGCCGTTACCGATGTTGCCACCATTGAACAGGGGGCTGGCAGCGTATAGGAGCACCCGTGATTTCAGCGCCATGATGATGCCCTGCGTGGCGCGGCCGTAGTCGCCTTCGTCCAGTGTTTTCTCATCACGGGCAATGGGTTTGATGGCATCCAGCTCTCCCACAATGTATTCAATACAGTCGGAGAATGAATTACGGGGAGGATTGATTTTATCCGTATAGGCGTATACGTTATCACCTACGATGGGAACGCCGCCATATCTTTTAACAAGTTCAAAATAGAAGAGCGCACGGAGGAAGCGGGCTTCCGTTTTCCAGTAGGCGCGTGTATCCGCCGCTTTGGGTACGCGGTCTACTTTTGCCAGGAATACATTCACCTTGCGGATGGCGGTATAGTTTTTACCCCAGGCATCATCCGGGTTGAAAACAGCGTCCAGCCTGCCGTAGATGAGGTTGTCAATGTTACCGCCATTCTGGGAAGGTACGGCATCGTCGGTAGCCGCATCCAGGATAGCGCTGCCGGCGCCGGTGAATCCGCCGCCGATGCGGTTGAAGCCCTGCGGCATCTGGGCATATATATCTGACAGAAACTGTTCTGAATAGTTACCGTTTTTATCTACCGGGTCGAAGATGTAATCTTCATCCAGCATCTCCAGCGGTCCTTCTTCCTGTACCGGCTTCTTACATGCGGTAAAGGCCAGTACAGCTGTTACGGGTATCAGCAGTAGTATTTTTTTCATAGTGTAACAGATTAGAATTTGATAGTAAGACCTGCACTCATGACCTTCTGAATAGGATAGCCCCAGACGATATTTTCAGGATCGGCATCTTTGAAAGGAGAGAAGGTGAGGAGATTGGTGCCGTTCAGGAAAACCCGTGCTGTAGCCAGTTTTACACGACGTAACAGGGGTGCCGGCAGGTTGTAGCCCAGTTCCACATTCTTCAGCCGCATATAGCTGGTGTTGCGGATCCAGTAATCGGAGCTGCGGTGATTGTTGATGTTGGTACCTATGCTCAGCCTGGGGTAGGTAGCGGTGGCGGCATTTTCCGGCGTCCATCTGCCCAGGTGGTGTTCATATGCCTGCCCCAGGCCATTCAGCTGAAACTCCCAGCGGGTAACTACTCCTACGGTCTCGTAGCGGTTCGCCACTCCCTGCAGCAGGACGCTGACATCAAAATTCTTCCAGGAACAGCCGAAGGTGGCGCCATAGAATACCTGCGGCTTACCGGGCATTATCGGCGCCATGTCATACTGGTCAATCTTGCCGTCATTGTTCAGGTCCTTGTATTTAATATCGCCGGGAACAGGCTGATAGCCAAATGGTTTTGCGCTGTTGCTGATTTCCTCCGTTGTCTGAAACAGGCCATCAGAGAGGTATCCGAAGGCAGTGTTGACTGGCTGGCCGGTGCGGTTCATCCAGGCGTACCGGTTAGGCACTTCGTCGTTGAATACAACGGTTTTCTTCAGCATACTGAGATTACCGGAGATGTAATAATGAAAGCTACCTGCCTGCGACTGCCACGCGGCGGTGATGTCAATACCCCTGACGCGGTTGATGCCGAGGTTTTCCAGCGGATAGGTAAGTCCGGAAACCAGGGTGGCGTCGCCGCGGGTCTGCAGCAGGTCATACATTTTAGTGTGGTATCTTTCTATGGTGACTGACAGCTTACGGTCAAAGAAAGCCATATCCAGCGCGAGGTTCATCATATTGCTCCTGGCCCAGCTGAGCTGCGGATTGGCCTGGATGCCTTCCCGCACGCCGCTGAAGCCGGTGGCGCTGTTACCGAAATTGTAACCGCTGCCGCCCTGGTAATACTGGAGGTAGGCGTAGTATCCGGCATCGCTGGCATCGCCTGTGGTGCCATAGGTAGCGCGCAGCTTAAACTGGTTAAGCCAGTCTGCCCGCAGGAAGTTTTCCTTTGCGAGATCCCATCCGGCGCCGATGGCAGGGAACCAGCCATAACGCTTGTTCTTCGGATAGCGGTTGGTACCACTATAGCTCATCGCCAGCTCCAGCATATATTTTTCGCGGTAGTTGTATTGTATGCGTCCGGCGCTGCCCAGAAAATACTGCGGCACCTGGTTGCCGGTGATGCGGTTATCCTTGCTGGCATTGAGTAATATATTGAGCCCGTGTGCCCCGTACTGCCGGGTGTATCCCAGTTGTGCTTCCGTATACAGGAAACGGTTGGTGGAAGTACTGCCGGTGCTGTTAGCCATATCCCCGTCGTTACCAAATTTGAGGTAGGAGGGAGTTGCGTCGCCTTTGCCGGGTATGAGCTGGTATACGGCAAATGATTTACTGCGGTTGATCTGTTCGGTGAAGGTGGTAAAGAAAGAAGCGGTGGCTTTGGCCCACAGCCCTGGTGTAACATCCTGCAGGTTGATGCGCACGTTTACGTCCGCATTGAGGTCGCGGGTAAACTGAGTGCGGTAGCCTGAGTGTACCGTTTGCCCGTAGAGGTTATTGGTCCACAGGTTGGTGCCACCCAGCGAGCCATCCTGGTTGATAACGGGATAGGCGTTGTTGGGCGTAAACAGGAGGTTGGACAAGGTCGTTATTGTCTGCGCGCCAGGCTGATTCTCTGTCTGTATACGGCCGAACAGGTTAACAGATGCACTGATGCTGCGGTTGAGTTCAAAGTCAACATTAGAGCGCACGATATACCGGTTGTAGTCTGCGTTGGTTTTATATTTATTGATGTCTGCGGATTTGAACATCCCGCCTTGCTGCAGGTAGTCCAGGTTGACAAAATATCTGGCAACTTTGCGTCCGCCGCTGAGGGTCAGGTCAAACCGGTGAAAGGCCGTGCGTTCCCTGATGATCTGGTTCCACCAGTCTACATCAGGATGTCCGTAGGGATCTGTTTTATTTTTCCAGGCGTCGAGGTCTGACTGCGTATAGGCGGCAGGTTTACCATCGTTTGCGAGGGCTTCGTTATACAGGCGGGCATAATCGTAGGCGCCCAGTGGCTTAAAGCGGTTGACAGGTGTTTGTATGCCTGACTGTGCGGAGAAGGAGATGCGTTGCGGGCCTTCGTGTCCGCGTCTGGTGGTAATCAGCACTGCGCCGTTGGCGCCGCGGATGCCCAGCATGGCGGTAGCCAGTGCATCTTTGAGAACGGTGACAGATTCAATTTCCTCCGGGTTCACAATCATCATAGGACGATCGGGATTGCCGTCTACAATAAGGATAGGATCCATCCCGCGGAGCTGCATACCGAATGCTTCGTTGCCCGGTTCACCGGAGCCCTGGAAGATGCGCGCGCCGGCAAGGCGGCCGTTGATCAGTCCCAGGATGTGGTTGGACGTGGTTTTGCTGAGTTCCGGGGTACGCAGTTCTCCGGATGATTGTACCTGCAGTTGCCGGGGCTGCACATCATTCAGCAGGTGATAACTGTTCTCTGCGGCATGCGGATTTTCCTGCAGCACTACTTTCCAGGGAGTGAACTGCTCCACTGTTTTTTCCAGCGGCAGGTAGTTGTGCAGGGAGAATACAAGGGTGGCGCCACGTTCCGCGCGGATGCGGAATTTTCCTTCCGTGTCGGTCACAGTGGCGGCATCGCCGGATTTAATGCGGATGGCGACGTCTGTTAACGGTTTCCCATATACGTCAATCACCTCTCCGGTGATGGTTTCGGTCTGCTGCCAGGTATGCAGACGTGCTACAGCGGCATGATGCCCGGTGCGGTGTGTTTCCGGCATTCTGTGTACAGCAGGCCGCGCATGAGCGCTGATACTGCCCGGCAGCAGGCCGGTACATGGTAACAGTAGCAGGAATCTGACGTGAAAATTTCTCATCAAAACGCAGTTTTGTCAGTGATTATTGGTTGTTTCTTATTACGTGCAGCGCATACGGATAGCCGTCTCCGAAGCGCCTGTCCGGAAAATACAGTCATGGGAAGTCCACTCCGGATAAGCATCCGGATTACTTCAGGGTGGTAATAACGATGTGTTGCTAAACGTCAGGGACCATGCTATCTGCTACATTTCATTCGGCAGAGATCTATTTTGGTTGCTACATTATTCTTTCATTTAACCGTGGATCTGTTTCTTCGTTTTCATCAGGCTGATAAAATGCAAACGATTGCATTCTGGTTTGAAATAAATAAATATTTCCGGGATTATCAAATTTTGTCAGCAGAATTAGTAGTTATTAATCAGGAAGATTCATTTACTGCGTAATTCAAAAATTTCCGCATTCCTGCTGCACGTTTGTATACACGCGTGCAAGCGGCTGCCTCACCGCACAGGATGACGGGCGGATGAACAGCAGGAACCTATCATGAGATTATATGGCAGCAGGTTCGGGCATTACCTTGCTGAGGTAGCTGATGAAAGTCCAGATTTCCAGCACATCATTTACCGGCACTTCAAAAGGGGTGTAGTCAGGGTTCAGGGAACGCAGCAGGAACGTGCCTTTCTCTTTGATGCAGTTGGTGGCCAGTTTGAAAACAATATCTTCTTCCGTACCGCCGAGCACCAGGATACAGGCGGTATCCGGCTTCAGGCGGGACCAGTCTTCCACGTACTGTGCAACAATATGGCTGCCATCGGGGATGGGTTCCATGGAATCACCGCTGATGGGGAACATGCGGATGGTTTTGCCGCGGGGAAGTTCAGGCAGGGTAAAGCGGGGCAGCCCGGCAATAAATGCAGGATCCGCAAACCCATTCCTGTAGCCGGCTCTGGCCTTTGCCGGCACATATTCCATATTTTCTTCGTTGTGACTGTCTACCGTAATCGGCAATATACGTATATGCCTTCCCGTAAGATCCACCGTGTTGCCGGCTTCCAGTGCCAGCAACTGTTCTTCGCTGGCCTGCTGCAGATCTGCTTTGATAAATGTTTCGAGATCTATCCGGAAAAAAGATGAAATCAGTACCAGGTCATCCAGCCGGGGATTCCTGGTCTTGCCGCTTTCCTGTGCCGTAATCTTGTTCCTGTTAACGCCCAGCAATGCTGCCAGCTGCTGCTGCGATATCTTTTTACGTGAACGTAATATTCTCAGGTTACCTGCCCAGTAAGTCGGCTGCTTCGTCATCTTCTTTAATATTTACGAAAAATTATATGTATATTGAATGGCAGCAAATTTATAACATTTGCCGGAAAGCCGTATCCTAAAAAGTTTCCCGGCCACTGATATACGAAAACAGGTTGTCTGTACATCACAACCTGTTATTGATAAAATTTACTGCAGGTTGCTCCTTTTTTTACGATTTTTGATCTGCATGCGTAGAGCACTGTTGCATATATTATTTTGGTTCGTTTACCTGCTGCAGGACGCCCTGCTGGAATTCGTATGGATAGGCCCCGCGCTGGGCGATCTTACGGACGAACAACGCCTGTTCGTGGCTATCAAAACAGCCTTCATCACCCTGACACCCAAACTGCTGTTCACTTATTTTATACTCCTGGTCACTATTCCGCAAACGCTGAAGGAAGAAAAGAAAACGATCAGGATTGTGGCGGAAACATTCGTGGTATTGCTGGCGTCTATTATCCTCTACCGCCTGATCTTCAATTATTACCTGAACCCCGTCATATACAAGGGGATGCTGAAACAAAAGCCCCTGTGGGATCTCAGCAGAGGGCTGCTGGCACTGATGGACCTGGGCTTTGTATCGGGTATCGCCGGCATGCTCAAGCTGCTGCGCACGCAGGTGAGCGCCAAAGAGCGGGAAAAAAATCTCATGAAAGAAAAACTGGAAACAGAACTCAAGTTTCTGCGTAACCAGATCAACCCGCACTTTTTATTCAATACCCTCAACAATATTTATGCGCTGGCCCGGAAGAAGTCAGACAAAACCCCGGAGATCGTCATGAAGCTCTCCAAGCTGCTGCGCTTTATGCTGTACGAATCCCGCAAGGACCAGATACCGGTGGCCGCAGAAATTAAAATGCTGGATGACTGCCTGGAACTGGAAAGGATCCGGTATAATGAAAGACTGACGATCACCTTTCATAAAGAGATAGACAACGACATGCAGCTGATAGCGCCGCTGCTGCTGCTGCCGTTTGTGGAGAACGCCTTCAAGCACGGTGTCAGCGAAACGCGGTTCGAATCCTTCATTCACATCGCTATCCGCCTGCAGGCCTCCATCCTGACCTTTACCATCTCCAATACCAAGGATAACGACGGCTCCCATGAAGTAACGGACAACATCGGACTCAGTAATGTCAGGCGGCAGCTGGAGCTGATGTACAAAGACTACCAGCTGAAAGTAGAGAACAGCGACCATATTTTTAATGTTCACCTCACGATTAATCTCAGCAGTCATGCAAAAATATAACTGCATCATTGTAGAAGATGAACCGCTTGCGGCAGAAGTGCTGCAGGACTATATCATACAGGTTCCCTTCCTGAATTTTAAAGGCACCTGCAGCGATGCCATCTATGCCATGGAACTGTTGCAGCAGCAACCGGTAGATCTCATATTCCTGGATATTCATCTGCCCAAACTCAAAGGGCTGCCTTTCATCAAAGCGCTGAAACATCCGCCGCAGATCATCATCACCACGGCGTATCAGGAATATGCGCTGCAGGGATATGAGTATAACGTTGTCGACTATCTGCTAAAGCCCATAGAGTTCAGCCGCTTCCTGATGGCAGTGAATAAACTGAAACAGCAGCCTGCCGCCGCTGCGCCGGAACAACAGGCGCCGGCTCCCAGAGCGGGAGAGCGCCCCCATCTGTTCTTCAACGTGAGCAAACGTAAAGTGAAAGTCTACCTGGATGAAATCCTCTACATCGAAAGCCTGAAAGAATATATCAACATCTTCACAAAAGATAAAACCATTCTCACCAAATTTCCTCTGGGAGAAATAGAAGAAATGCTCGCGCGCAACAACTTCCTGCGCATACACCGGTCGTTCATCATCTCAAAAGATAAGATCGACGCCTTTACCGCAACTGATGTGGAGATCAACAACAAATCCATCCCTATCGGGCGCAGTTATAAGGAACTGGTAATGAGCGTGCTTACTCCGCCATCCTGGTAGAATAACCTGTTATTGTATATCAGGAACAGGAATCACCGTACCAATGCCCGGCGGCCGCCCGAAAATGTTGTGTGTGTACACGAACCGGCTGCCCGTTGAATAGCCCGCCATATGCGGCCGTATGCATGTACTTTCATTGTATCAGTATTCCAAAATCTACCGCAATGAGACATGTTTACGCTTCAGTATTCCTGTTGCTGATTTGTTTATTCCCCATAGCAGCAGCTGCACAGCAGGCAGTAACCGGAACGGTTATAGCCGGCGATACCCGGCAGCCGGTACCGGGAGCCACTATCAGAATCAGGAACACATCATCCGGCACACAAACAAATGCACAGGGACGCTTTACCCTCAAAGCCCCGTCCGGCGTCACGCTGGAAGTCACCTCAGTAGGCTTCGCCCCGAAACTGTTCGTTGTTGGCAATGCCCCTGAGTACAATATTGAACTATCGCCTTCAGCCACCGCATTAACAGAAATTATTGTTACGAGCCAGGGCATCAGAAAGGAAAAAAGGAGTCTGGGCTACGCAGTGGCTACTATCACCAGCTCTGAAATCGGCGACAACGCCAGTCCGATCAATGCCTTACAGGGTAAGGTAGCCGGGTTGAGCATTACCTCCGGTAATGCCCCCGGCGCATCTTCCCGTATCGTGCTGCGCGGCCCCACATCTTTCTCCGGCAATAACCAGCCGGTGTTTATCATCGATGGCGTGCCCGTGAGTAATGATAACATGCGTAACGCCGATTTTCTGAATGACCAGGTCGACTACGGCAACCGCGGCAATGACCTCAACCCCGCCGAAATAGAATCAGTGACGGTGCTGAAAGGCCCCGCTGCTGCTGCCTTATACGGTAGCATTGCTTCCAACGGCGCCATCCTGATTACCACCAAAAAAGGAAAAAGGAACAGCCGCGCACAGATTAACTTCACCACCTCCTACGCGTTGTCAGGTATCCTCCGGCTGCCCACCTTCCAGAATAAGTTCGGGCAGGGAAATATGGATGGCATCCCCGATGACCGCCGTGAAAACTTTAGCTGGGGTGAGCCTTTCGACGGAAAGGAAAGACCTTACGGACAAATCATCGACGGTAAGCAGCAGCTGAAAAAGTATGAAGCCATTCCCAACAATGTCCGAGATTTCTTTGAACACGGACAGATCTGGAATAATAACCTGTCTGTTTCCGGCGGCAATGAAAGTTCTACGTACTACCTGTCACTCGCCGCACTCAATAACAAAAAGGAAATTCCGGGCACCCATTTCAACAAGTATAATATCCGCCTGAGCGGAACTTCTGAGTTCTCGCCGAAGTTCTCCAGCAGCGCCACTATCGGCTACTCCAATATAGCCGGTAACCTGCCGCTGGCCGGACAAACCAATTCAGTATACAGTTCTGTTTTCCAGCAACCGAGAGATATTTCTATCGTTGACTTTAAAGATCTGAGCAATCCTTTCAACGGAACATTTATTGCTGCCGACGGAACGCCCACCTATGGCTATTATGGCGCTTACTCCAAAAATCCTTACTTCCTGCTGGCTAATTACAGCAATACCAATGCGGTAGACCGCCTCACCGGTAATTTCGCGCTGACGTATAAGCCACTGGAAGGACTGGAAATAACAGAGCGGGTAGGTGCGGATATTTATTCCGACCGCAGATATGAGAAAGGAGCGAAGTATGACTTTAAACCGGCCGACCCTTTTTACGAAGGTAACCCCTGGAAGGATAACGGCAGGTACCAGGAAGATCTTATCAACTACTATCAGTTCAACCATGACCTGATGGTCAGCTATTCGCGGCAGCTTAACAGGAACCTTAACCTGAAAGTGATGCTGGGTAATAACGTGCGTATGGAGAAAAGAACACGTACCATTACCACCACCAACCCTTCGGGAGGCCTTGTCATACCCGGCTTCTACAGCTTCACCAACTCCAACGGACCGCTGTTGGGTACCAACACTGTTTTCAACAAAAGATTATATGGTTTCTACGGTTCCGCAGATGTGGAGTACCGGAACATGCTGTTCCTGGGCATCACCGGAAGAAATGATGTTTCTTCCACGTTACCGTCAGACAACAATGCTTATTTCTACCCCAGCATTAACGGCGCCTTTGTGTTCAGCGAGTTGTTTAAGGATAAGGCGCTGTCTGATGTGCTCAGCTTTGGTAAAATCAGGGCCGGCTTTGCCAAGGTAGGCGCGGATGCAGACCCTTATCTGCTCAGCACCAGCTACGGTGTTACAGATATTGCTACCGATTTCGGGCAGCTGACTTTCCCGTTATCCAGCGATGGCGTACTGGTACCGGGTTTCACCCGCAATGACCAGATCGGCAATGCGCGGATAAAACCGGAATTCACCCAGTCCCTCGAAATCGGAACAGAGCTTTCCTTCTTCCGGGACCGCCTGGGGCTGGACTTCTCCTGGTATAATACCAAATCCACCAACCAGATAGTAAGAGTGCCGACAGCGCCTTCCACCGGGTACACCAGCACCATTATCAATACCGGCGAGATGAGGAACAATGGTATTGAAATAGGGTTGAAATCCATTCCCGTAAACACCGGATACGGGCTGAAGGTAGAGGTCTTCGGCACTTTTAACAAAGTAAGCAGCAAGGTAGTAAGCATTGCACCTGGATTGCAGCAGATCTCCATCGGGCGCGGACTTACTACCATGGGACAGGTGGCCGCCGTAGGCATGCCCTATGGAACCTTCTACGGGCAGGGGTTTGCGACTGATCCGGCCAGTGGAAAAATTATAGTGGACAAAATTACGGGCCTGCCGCTGAACAATGTTACCAATTATTACGACACCTATCTGCCCGATTATGCCGCTTCGCTGGGCACCAATGTGTCATACCGGAATTTCAGCCTGCGGGTATTGTTTGACACCAAACAGGGCGGTATTTTTTACTCCCAGACCAAGAGCACCATTTCTTTTGGCGGTTACACAGAAGAAACGACCTATAACGACCGGAAGGATTATGTATGGCCTAACTCAGTGTATGATGACGGCAACGGCAAGTTTGTAGAAAATACCAGCGTCAAATTTCATCCGTATAAATACTGGACATCTGTAGCGCCGCAGGCAGCTTTCCTGATAGATGCCAGCTATATCAAGCTGCGCGAGGCTTCCCTGCAGTACACCGTGCCGTCGCAACTGGTAAAGCGTATAGGCTTCACCGGTTTATCCGCCACGTTGTACGGGAACAACCTGTTCCTCTGGACGCCGGCCTCCAATCAGTTTGCCGATCCGGAAATCAATTCACAGGGAGCCGGAAACGTACAGGGGTATGAGTTCTTATCCAATTTATCCCTCCGCAATTACGGTATTAAGATTCAGGCCACTTTATGATTCCTCATTTTAATTTTTTCTGCAGATGAAAAAGACATTTATACTGTCGCTGTTGACAACATGCCTGACAATATTCCCGGGATGTAAAAAATTCCTGGACATCAACAAAGATCCCAACAATGCGGAAGACGTACCGGTAGCATACCTGCTGCCATCCGCACAAGCTGCCATATCTTTTTCAGTTGGAAACACACTGGGCCTGATGGGTGGTATATGGAGCCAGTACTGGACCCAGAGTCCAAGCGCATCCCAGTACCGCCCGCTGGACCAGTACTCGCCGGATCCCGGCGCTTTTGGCAACGTCTGGGAAACGCTTACTTCCGATGCGCTGGAAGACCTGCAGCAGGTGATTGATAAAAGTACCGTGCAGAAGAAGTCGCAGTACACCGCCATTGCACTCATCCTGAAAGTGTATACGTTCCAGTTAGTCACCGACCTGTGGGGAGACGTACCCTTCACAGAAGCGCTGAAAGGGGAGGAGAATATATCTCCGGTGTATGACCGGCAATCCGATATCTACAATCACCTGGTGAAGACGCTGGACGATGCCATGGCGCTGATTAATCCGGATGACCCCAATGCACCCGGCGGCGATGACCTGATTTACGGCGGCGATATGGAAAGGTGGGCGCATTTCGCCAATACCCTGAAACTGAAGATAGGGCTGCGGCTCGCAAAGAAGGATCCGGTGCGCGCGGCGGCGGTGGTGCGTACCCTGGCAGGGAAAATATTTTTACAGGAAGATGAAACCGCCATGCAGCGTTTCAACGCTACAGGCGGGCAGCAGAACCCTTTGTACGGCGCCATATCAGCAGGGCTGGGAGGTGTTTCCAACCTGGTGGCCAGCGCCACTACCGTGGACTTTTTCAACAGGTATAATGACCCCCGGATAGCGGCATTTTACGCACCGGTACCTTCCGGCAGCTATGCCGCCATTCCGCAGGGGAGCTATGAAACTTATATCTCCAACGATCCGTTATCCAAGCCGTCTGCCAGAACAGGTGCGAATGTAGACCTGTCTGCCTCCGCGCTGGCGCCGGTGAAATGGATGACCAGCTATGAGTCCAGTTTCCTGCAGGCCGAAGCCGTAGTAAGAGGCTGGCTGCCGGGAGATGCAGCTGCATTATACCTGGATGGCATACAACAGAGCTTTGACGCCTACGCTACCGGCGGTTTCGATGATTATGCAGCGCAGCCGGAGATTGCCTTTCCTGCGGGTGGCAGCGTAGAAACAAAAATAGCTGCCATCATTACCCAGAAGTGGGCAGCGATGTGTGGTAATCAGAATATAGAAGCCTGGACGGAGTGGAGACGCACCGGTTACCCGTCTTTCTTCATTGAATCAAAGGCGTCTATCATAGGGGCGGGGAGATTTCCGCAAACCTTCCTGTATCCTAATTCGGAGCTGACCCGCAACCCGAATGCGCCGCGGCAGCATCTCATTTATGAAAAGGTCTGGTGGGCGCAATAACGAATCAGTATAACTAACTAAAATGCATATACGCTATGAAGCAGTGGTATATATTTTTTATGGCCGTCGTATGCCTGGCCTGTAAGAAAACAGATAACGTGGTGACGCAGGTGGTAACGCCGGTGTATCCCCGTATCACCCTGAACGGGGAAAAACTCATCTCCACAGGTGTTGGAGGTACCTACAATGACCCCGGCGCAGTGGCTTTTGACAGCCTCACGAATACCACCACCGCTTTAACGCCGGTGGCCAATAACGTAGATCTCAGCAGGGCCGGATTCTATTTCGTGACTTTCCAGGCAAAGAACCTCTATGGTTACCGTAGTACGCTGACCCGTATGGTACTGGCTACCACCGTACCTGCAGAAGATGACATCAGCGGAACCTATAAACGTACTACCAACAGCAGCACCCTGCATGTGGTAAAAATAGGAAGAGGCGTATACCGGCTCGATAATGTAGCCGGCTCCAATGATCCCTCCCTGTCATTCCCCTACCTGATAGGCTTCACTGATGCCGCCTCTTTCCAGGGCCCTTCCCAGGATACACCGTTTGGCGCCTTCTCTTTAAAAGACACAAAAATTGTAAGAGATGGTAATACAGTTACCATACAATGGGTGATTAACGGAGCAGGGTTTCCGGCAAGCGTACGGCAGTTCAGGAGAATCTAGAATCTAGAATTACGAATTACGAATTGCGAATTACGAATGTAGAAGCGAAGATTAAAACGAAGATTAAAGGTGATGTTAATAGTTATCACCTTTAATCTTCATTTTAATCTTCGCTTCTACATTCGTAATTCGCAATTCGTAATTCGTAATTCAATTTATTTTATAACCCCAATGCATATACGTAAATAATCTTCGTATATCCGCTACCGGAGCTGTTTTTGATGAAAACGGGAAAAATCCCGGTCCGGGTTTTCCGGGAATTGAATATTTTGCGTGAGCAATGGCGGTATTAGCCGCTGTTGCTAAATGGTAAAATTTTTTAAGGTCAAAAAAAAATATTTTTTTGATCAGAAGTGCATAATTTCATTGTAGCACATTATCCTCAGATGTATGCCCCTTTGAAACATGCCCTTGGCGACACTAGCAACTTTTTTGACAATTAAGGCAACGAACCATTAGGCAGGAGACACAAAAAGGTAATCTAAACTCAAAATAACATTCCGGTAATTCCTTTAACTAACATTCCATTTTTTCGCCATTCACAACGTTAATTGCTATTTACTGGCCTGGTAAGGATTTGCGGGTAACTGTCCATCCGCAGGATATCCTGTCCGGAACATAATGCTATCTGTTTAACATTCTTTAACCCTGTAACTAAAGACTATGAAAGGTAAAGCTGCTGCTATTCCTATTGGCAGTTCCGTGGACGCTTATGTCCGGAACAACCCCGGTTTCGATCTACTTACATTTGATTTCTTTGCCGAGCATAATGAAGCTGTGCTGACGGAGATGCGTAACGGAACCCTGCAGGAAGCAGGTGTTCAGCAGCTCATGACGTTGCAGAGAGTACTGCGCATCTATAACGACCGGGATGTAGCAGATAAACTGCTGGCACTCGGTTTTGATGCTGCTCATCACATCACTGCCATGCCCCGCCACCGTTTTCTGCGTCTGCACGCAGATGACCTGAACACGGCGGATAACCCGGAAGTGGCGGCCAGCGTGTATGATAATGCCAGCGCTGTCAGCGCCAGGGTACAGCATGTTTTTGCAAACCTCCACAGCATGGTGGCCTCGCCGCATTACAACAATGCGCTCTTCAATAACGTCTCAAAGGAACTGCAGGAATATACCCGCAATATCCCCAGCTACCAGGACCTTTTCGGTACCCTCGACTTCTGCTCCTGCGAGCATTGTAAGTCCGTACTCAGTCCGGCGGCGTACTTCCTCGACATCATGCGCATTACGGACGACTACATCACGGATCCTAACAGCGGCACCATCAAAGCCGGTATGAAACTATCCGACCGCCGTCCGGACCTCTTCAGCATGTTGCTCACCTGTGCCAATACCAATGACCCCATACCATTCCTGCAGCTTGTCAACGCAGTGCTGCAGGCCCGGCTGGAGCATGACCTGGTAGTGAATACCGGCCATGCAAGAGCGGGTACTGATACCAGCATCACACTGGCTACGGAGGCTTCAGGCGTGAATAATGTCTATGCCGGGATGTATGTGAGCATCCGCAGCGGCGCCGGCGCCGGACAGGCAGCCATGATTACCGCCTACGACGGCGCTTCCAGAGTGGCCACGGTGGGCAGCAAATGGAAAATAATACCAGATACTACTTCGGTATATGTAGTAGCCCAGGACGTATATCAGGTACTGGCTACCGTACCTTATCCGTTTAACCTGCCATTCCAGCTGCCATTGCAGGAAACGCGGCTTTACCTGCAGCAGCTGAATACTTCCTTGTCCGACATCTATACAACCTTACTGCATCCCTACGCCTATGGAGGCGTTACAGCAGCAGCTGCCACCACTATTACACTGGCAGGCAACGCTGCTGCTGAGAACAACGCCTACCAGTTCATGTCCATTGAAATTATCAGTGGAAAAGGCAAGGGACAGATCAGGCGGATTACCGCCTATGACGGCGCCACCCGCGTAGCTACCGTGGCCACCGCCTGGGATACCGTGCCGGACAATACTGCTTCGTATTATATCACCAGCGAAATTGATATCGCAACGGAAACGCTGGGCCTCTCCGTAGAACAGTATAACCTGCTGCTGCTGCCGGCTACTATCGACGGGCCTTCGTTGTCTCCTGACTTCGGATATAACAACTTAACCACCGATGAACTGCTGAAGAAGCTGTCGCCCCTGCGTAGTTTCCTTTACCGCACGGGCCTGGACAGGCAGGCATTTCTCTCCCTGCTCTTCCAGGACCTGAGTCCGCAGGAACTGGCCGCCGGCGTTGCAGAAACCTTCTTCATCAACAACACCGGTGAAGGGCTGCCCTATATGCGTATCACTACCGTGGATGACGGTGCGGGAAATGTATTTGAAAAAATCGATCATCTCTCTATCAAAAGGCTGGATCGCCTGAACCGCTTTATCCGCCTGCAGCAATGCACCGGATGGAGCTACGCAGATATGGACTGGCTGATGAAAACTTTTGTGCAGACAGAAATTACGCCGGTCTTTATTGAAAAACTGGCGGTTACCTGGAGCCTGCACAAGCGTACGCAAATGTCGCCGCTGGAGCTGAGCAGCTTCTGGTGGAATATGAAAACTATCGGCAGAAAATCTGATACCCTGCCCAGGGATTTTTTTGACACGGTGTTCAATAACCCGGCCCTGCTCAAAGGCAAGGATCCGTATAATGCCACCTCTTATGTCCCTTTCAACCCCAATGTTGACCAGTCCTGGGAAATCGGCAGCTATGCCGGCGTCAATACGGATATCCGCAGCCGCCTCAAAGCCGCGCTGAACCTGGGAGACAATGACCTTACCGAGCTGGCTGTTTATGTGTATTACCTGGTTACGCCATCCCCGGCAGCTCCTTACAAGCTCCCGCTTACGCTGACCAACCTGACCTGGCTGTACCGGCTTTCAAAACTGGCGGCTGTCAATAAACTTACCATAAACGACCTGTTACTATTCCTCTCCCTTATCTACTATCCGCAGGTACAGGATTACAAAACGCCTCCTGCCGGCTCGCTCACCGGCAGCCTGGACCTGCTGGTGAGATTCCAGCAGGAATATGACTGGCTGAAATCCACCCGCTTCACCATTCCGCAGCTGCAGTTTATTCTCACCGGACATACACAGCCTAAGTTCGACATAGGCTATAATGTAAACACCCTGTTCTCCTTTGTCACCAAACTGGCTGTACTCACAGAAGGCGCGCGTATCAATAAGGACTCATTTGTCTTTAATGACGTAGACCAGCAGGAATCCGGCTATATTTTTGACAGGCTGCTGGCCCGGCAGTTCATCAACAGCGCCGGTATTACCCTTGCGAAAGCTATCAGCTATGATGAGGCCTCCGCTACGTTGCCGGTATCGCAGAACGCTTTTGTCAATGAAGAGATTTCTCCGGAAGAATCCCTGCAGATATTTAACCAGCTGGCAGCGCAGCAACCGCCATTGCTGACGAATGTGGTAACCAGAAATGAGCTGAAGTATGCACAGCTGAGCAGCAGCTTCACTGCGTATACCAGCCTCAGTTTTTTGTTTGACTCCAAAGGAGCCGGACAGAAAAATATGATTACCGCCTACGATGGCGCTACCGTTACCGCTACAGTAGGCACCGCATGGGGAGTCATACCGGATGCTACTTCCTGGTATGAAATTGTTGCGGATGTTGCCCGCAATACCGCCGTTGCCGCCACAGAAGACACGATCACACTGGCTGCCGGCGGTGTTGCCAAAAACAGCGCCTACAACGGTATGACCATCACCATTACCGGTGGTAAAGGCACAGACCAGGTACGCACCATCACCGACTATACAGGCAGCAGCCATGTGGCCGTAGTGAACCGGGACTGGGAAGTGATTCCTGACAATACTTCCACCTATGCGATCACCTATACCGTGGCCGAAGGGCTTGCCCAGAGCGCTACCGGTACCACCATTGTGCTGGCGGCCGACAGCTCGCCGGTGAATGATGCCTATGATAACATGGAAATCAGGATCACCGCCTATCCGAAAGCCGCTGTAAGACGCAGTCAGGTCAAATCGGTGCTGATGCAGTATTTCAACAATATCTCACACATACAGGAAATATTCTCTACTGCTTTTTCTTTCCAGAACAGGAGCGCACTGGAAGAATTATCTTCCTTCCTGCACACCACGCCGCAGCTGCTATCGCTGATGCTGCCGTTCTCCGCTTCTGTCATCGATCTCGGAGATTACCTGGAAGCACTGCTGTCGCCCATCCCGCCGGATTCGCAAACGATCTTCCTGCCATTCCTCTTTGAAGATTCATTTGTAACCGACGGACTGATAGATGTAACAGCATCCAAAGCGGTGTACGATCAGTTGCTGGCGCATGATCCGTCTTACCTGATAGCAGTACCGGTAGTACCCGGAGAAAAGCCACGGGCACAGGTGACAAAGGCATTTACACCGGCCACCTCACTGGATTTTCTGTTTAAGGGAGATGATCAGGCTGTCATCAAACGGGCGAGGGTACGGAACATCCTGCTGCTGAGCCAGCGTGCAGGAAGGGTCAACACCCTGACCTATTCCTCTTCCAGGGCCATCATGCTGGTGACTACCCTGAACCTCACGCTGGCAGAGGCGGAAGCCGTATTTAACCAGCCGCGGGAGATACCCGACCTGAACAGCCTGCAACTGAAAAATGTACAGGCAATAGATGCATTCCGGAAACTGGACCTGATACTGAATGATACCGCCGGACTGGTAAAATACTTCATGATACCGCCAGACGGTGATTGCAATGGCCTGAAAATTACTACCCTGGCAGATCTTACCGGATGGGACCCCGCTCAGCTCTGTGAACTGATACACCTGTTCTGGCCACTGCCTGTTTCCGGTGATACCGATACCTCTTACAATTCAGTGGCAGGAGTGCTCCGCCTGATGCGGGCCTTCGACCTGAGTAACCGCACCGGTATCAACATCAACAACCTGCTGGCCCTGAACCAGCTGCAGGGATTGCCGCTCACCGATGCTGCCGGCAAAATGATCAATACTAACTGGGTCACCTATACGCAGGCCGCAGCGGCCACCCGCGAAAGCCTGAACGCCAGCGTAGGCGATGAAGCATTCGCCACGCTTATTGTAACCCTTAATAAAACTACCGACACACAGAAACGCAACGCCCTGGTGGGATATACCATCTGGATGCTGCAGGAAACAGGCTTCGACTTCATCAGGGAACCATCGGATCTCTACCAGTTCCTGCTGATAGATGTGGAAATGAGCGCCTGCGATTCCGTTTCCCGTATTGCGCAGGGTATATCTTCCGTACAGCTGTACATGCAGCGCTGCCGTATGATGCTGGAAGACGGTGTTACCGATATGTCCAACATACCGGAAGTGTGGTGGGAATGGATGATGGCTTACCGCGTATGGGAAGCCAACAGAAAAATCTTCCTCTACCCGGAAAATTATATCGTGCCGGCATTACGCAGAAGCCAGACCACGCCGTTCCGTACCTTCTCTGAATCATTGCAGCAGACTAACATCAACGATACTACGGTTACGCAATCGTTCCTGCAATACTTTGAAGAGTTCTCCCTGCTGGCCAACCTGAACTACTGCGATTCCTACAACTGCATCATCAATAAAGGAAGCCAGACGCCACCGGAAAAACAGACCTTCTTCTTTGCGCGTACCAATACCGATCCCTATATTTTCTACTATCGTATCTACTATCCTGAATCCAACAAATGGGAGCAGTGGGAAGAAATCAATCTGACCATTAATGCTTTCCATATCACACCGGTGTTTGCCTACAACAGGCTCTTCATCACCTGGATAGAAAGAGATCAGCGGTCTTACCAGAAAATCAAGGACGGCAGCGCACAGGACGAACATGTGGCTACCCGTTCAGAGCTTTGCTATGCTTATTATGACCAGTCCAAAACATGGATACAGGCGCAGGGTATTAACCGGGTGATTGTGCAGGACTACTTCCCGTCAGACTACAATGCAGGCACCTACATCAATCCCAATGACCTGAACCCGGATGATCCTTACTGGCAGAAGCCCTATGCGCTGAGAGTACCGGCGAAAACCATCCCCGGATCGCCTGCCGTGAACCTGCCGGAAAGAGTACTGATTATCCAGGGGGCTTTATACCGCATTCCTGAATTCAATGTAGATGTTCCGGCTCCTCCGGTAGGACAACGTGAAAATCAGGACAGGTACAGCTTTGAGTCTGCTATCTATGAAACGGCGTACCGCGCGAATGCGATCGTCAACAATAGAAATACCCGGCAGGGACGTATCTTCCTGAACAATTCCGCTGTACTGTTTCCAACGCTGGAAAACACGAATCCGCAACTCATCCTCATCAACTGGGATGATGTCAGCGAAGATCCGCGCCCGTACCGGCCTTCCATCGACTTTACCCAGCGGACGCTGAATGTAGTGGAAAGTGATAACGTGATTTACGATAACTACTTCGCAGATTACATCGGCCGTCCGAAACAGGGGCTGCTGGGCCAGGCGGTTGTTATGCCGGCCATAGATGAAGACCTGTTGCAGGATGCCACTCCGCTCAAACTGTTGTATAATATCAATACAACGCAGGGACAGATATTCCCGGTAAAAAATCAGCCGGGCTGGTTCATCTTTGATAATGAAAATGTGCAGTTCCTCCTGAAAGTCGCGGATGAAAGAGTGAAAACCATCTCGGATACACTGGTAGAACAGAATGCACCTATCTCCGGGCTGCCCAATGAAATAGACCTCTGGAACAAAGCCTATACAGAAAGCAACATTGCTTTCGCAGACCTGAAATTTGAATTGTACCGTTTATCAACCGATACTATTCAGCGGCTGAGTCAATCGTTATTCCTGGGAGGTATCGACAATCTGCTCACCCTGCAGAATCAGCTGCTGCCGGAAGTGCCGGTGTCTGACTTCTACAGCGGTGGCACCACGCCGTCGCCCAACCTGGTGATACCGGATCCTGCCACCATCAACCGGCTTGATTTCAACGGCGCATACGGGCAGTACTTCTGGGAAGTATTCTATTTCGCGCCGTTCCTGGTGGCAGATTCACTGAGCACCAACCAGCGTTTTGAAGAAGCGATGAACTGGTATCAGTATGTGTTTAATCCGACCCAGCAGCCGGAACCCGGCAACCAGAATCCGGCAGAAAGATACTGGCGTTTCCTGCCTTTCCGCAACATGACTATTCCTACGTTGATTGAGACACTGACGAATCCTGCTGCCATCAAGGCGTACAACGATCAGCCGTTTGATCCCGATGCGATAGCCGCCTTACGGCCGGTAGCCTATGCGAAGGCGATTGTGATGAAGTATATTGATAACCTGCTGAAATGGGGCGACTTCCTTTTCGCGCAGGATACGCGCGAGTCTATTACGCAGGCAACCAATCTGTATGTGATGGCTGCAGATCTGCTGGGAGAAAGGCCCGTTAATATCAATCCGTGCCCGACACCCAAGCCGGCTTCCTTCAATGACATCAAGGCCGCATATAATAATGTAACCATTGCGACCGGCGCGCTCGCAGGGGCGGACAGGATGACGGCGAAGCTGGCCTCCACCGCATCGAAAGAGAAGGATGCATACACCGGTATGTATATTGAAATCACAGCAGGAGCCAGTCAGGGTGAATCCAGGTATATCACTGCCTACGACGGAGTAACGCAGACGGCTACACTGAGTAAGGCATGGGCAACAGTGCCTGCCACCGGCACAGCATACCGCATCTACCAGGATGGTATTCCGCAGTTTTTTATCCGGCTGGAAAATTCCGCCTTCACAGCAGTACCGGTAACCGCCAATACTACCTTCAGCAGTATTGCATTCAATGATATACCTGCGTATTTCTGCGTACCTGAGAATACAGAGCTGACCGCGTACTGGGATAAGGTGGAAGACAGGCTGTTCAAGATCAGACACTGCCAGAATATCCAGGGCATTGAACGTCCGCTGGCATTGTTTGAACCGCCGATTGATCCGCGGGAACTGATCCGCGCAGCGGCCGCCGGCGGCGCATTAACGCTGAGCAGTCAGCTGGAGCCACAGGTACCTTTCTACCGTTTCGTTTACATGTTACAGCAGGCGAAAGAGATTACCGGTATGCTGATACAGTTTGGCGGCAGCCTCCTGGCAGCACTGGAAAAGAAAGATGCCGAAAGTATGGCGCTGCTGCATAATTCGCAGGAGAAACAAATCCTGAAGATGACCACCTTCAACAAGCAGCAGCAGATCAATGAGCTGCTGGCCAACAAGGCATCGCTGACAGCCAATCAGCAGGCGGCTGCCTACAGGGAACAGTATTATGCTGATCTCATTAAAGTGGGATTGTCTGCCGGAGAACTGATTAACATCGGCGCCATGACCACCTCCATGTTACTGAATGTGGCAGCATCCATCGTGAAAACCATGTCGTCCATCAGCTATGCCGTTCCGAATGTAGGCTCCCCGTTTGCCATGACCTATGGCGGCCAACAGATAGGCGCTTCTACAGAAGCAGCATCCGCTGTCATAGAAGTAGGCTCGGTTATCTCTTCCTTTGTGGCGCAGATGAGTGCTACCATGGCAGGATACGAGCGCAGGAGCCAGGAATGGGGGCTGCAGGAACAGCTGGCCACCTACGACGGCACACAGATCAAATACCAGCTGCTGGCCAATGAAATTGCCACGAAGATTGCAGAACAGGACCTGAAGATTCACCTGGAATCTATCCGGCAGAATGAAGAAACAGAAGCCTTCCTGCAGGATAAATTTACCAGCAGGGAATTATATCAGTGGATGATAACACGGTTGTCTACCGTTTACTTCCAGACCTACAACCTGGCGCTGGACATGGCCCGCGCAGCACAACGCGCCTATCAGTATGAGCTGAACAGCAACCTCACCTTCGTGAACTTCGGTTACTGGGACAGCCTGCAGAAAGGGCTGCTGGCAGGAGAGGGCCTGATGCTGGCGCTGGATCAGATGGGTAAATCCTATGTGGACAACAACAGCCGTGCCTTTGAAATTGAAAAGACCATTTCCCTGATGCAGCTGGACCCCAAAGCCCTGCTCGATTTCATCAGCACGGGAGAATGTATGTTCAACTTCCCGGAGAAAATGTTCGACGATGATTATCCCGGTCAGTATGCCCGTAAGATAAAAACCATCAGCATCTCTATTCCTGCAGTAGTAGGGCCGTACCAGAATATCAAGGCTACGCTTACGCAGTTATCCAACCAGATCGTCATCTCCGATAACATCGGTGCAGTGAACTTCCTGCTGGGAGGCGAGAGCGATATGCCGGATACTTCGGTGCTGCGTTCCAACTGGTGGGTGAACCAGCAGGTGGCGTTATCCAGCGGTGTAAATGACAGCGGCCTCTTTGAACTGAACTTCAATGATGAACGTTACCTGCCATTTGAAGGTACCGGTGCGGTTTCTTCCTGGCGGCTGTCTATGCCCAAGGCCGCGAATCATTTCCATTATGCCGGCATCTCCGATGTCATCATACAGCTGAAATACACCGCGCGCAACGGCAGCGGACCATTCCGCGAAGCGGTGCTGAACCTGCCGGCGATGCAGCGGACCGGCGGCAGCAGCCTTATCAGCCTGGCACAGGCTTACCCCGCGGCCTGGCACACCTTCATGAACGTGCATCCGGATGATAAAACACAGACCATGTACTTCCATGTCCGGGATATTATCCCGCCGCATATCAGCAATGCCGTGCTGACAGGATTTTATTTCCAGCTGCAGGTACCTGCCGGAACCATTACCACCGCCGGCGCTCCGTATATCACGCTGAACCTGACAGACAATGTATCCGTGCCTTTCAACCTGAACGCACAGCATAACACCATGTATAATTTCGACTGGAAGATACCTGTAGACAATATGCTGGAACAGGCGCAGTCTATCGCATTCAACCTGGCCGGCACACCGGCAGGTCTTAAAACAACGGACACGCCTGCGTATCTCAACCCCGCCGTCATCTCCGGCGCTATTCTGATCCTGTTTTATGAAGGCGAGATACGTTGGTAGTTTATAATCCTTTTATTCTTTAACCGCTAAAAACTTAAAATTATGTCTTGGTACGAGACCTGTAAGACCGAAGTGGCACGCATGAATCCGCCGGGTACGATGTGCGACTACAACCGTTGTCTGAGAATTCAGCGACAAATTGATAACACCTGTCATGGCAGAAAATGGACGCCGGGACAACCCTACATTCTTGATAACCCCGATGGTTCCGTATGTTATTGCTGCTGTTCCTGCTTCCAGGAGAATACGCCCATCGCCGTATCCATGAATGAATTCAGGCTGATTCAGGATTTCAGAAAAGGGGATCCTGTATTCGCTGCCAACTCCAAACTGGAATGGTCGCCTACCACGGTAGATTTCTGCACAAATGTGGAAGGCACCCAGTCAGAATCATTTATGGTGAATGTGAAATGGGGTTCCAATCCGGATCAGCAGATCACGGTAACAGAAGATCACCTGTTCCTGATTCCCGGACCCAGTGGTAATGTGCTGGTGCCTGCCGGAGCCTTGAATACAAATGATAAGCTGATACAGGCCAACGGCGAGCATGTGAAGGTAACCCGCGTGGTGTCCGGTATGCAGCGCGGTGGTGTATATACCATCTCCACTACAGCCCCTTTCAATTCCATGGATGGCCACCTGCTGAATTCAAACGGTGTTATATCCGCAGACTTCGCCCTGCAGGCCGGCTATATAGGCGGACAGCTGGACAGCGGCCTGCTGGTAGCAGATCTGGACCAGCGGCATCACGTAAGCAGTGCAGAATACCAGGAGCTGTATCATACGGAAGAAACCAGGGAATTCCTTGCTGATCCGGATGTGTGGCCTGCCGGCTTCACCGTGAACCTTCGCCAGAACCTGTACGTTATACCTCCTGATGCACGCAGCTTTATGACAGACGATCAGGCAAGGGATATCCTGAGTAACCCTGAAGCGCCCAAACGTCCGTTCTCCAACAATTACGCCGTGGCAATGGCAGAATATCTCTGGACACTGTTCGGCGCCTTCTATGGCGAGATCAACTATGTGATGGACTGGAATAACGAAGTGCCCAACGCATATGCCTTCGATTCGTACGGGCAGAAATATATCCTGCTGACAGGCGGATTGCTGCGGCAGTCTTCCCTCGACAAGGAAGGTCTTTCCCTGGTGGTTTCCCAGGCACTGGCCTATCTGAATGCTGCGGGTAATAACAGACCTGTGCTGTGTGCCGGTGTAGCGGATTACGACAGCTTCCTGTATCTGGGTAATGTGTACCGTGATAATAATTATATCACCACTTACCGCAACGGATACAATCAGGTGGAAAAATTATGGAGCTTCATCCGTGAGCCATACAGGGGAGGAACTGATAAATGCTTTAACCCTGGTATAGACTGCAGGCTGGCTACCTACAAGGCTGCTGCCGCACTGGATCCGCTGCCGCCATGCGCTAACCCTGACTATGTACCGTTCACCGTCACCAGTGCTACCAGCAAAAAAGGAGATGGTACCGTGATCGTTACATTCAATCAGCCTGTAAATGAATACACCGCATTATCTGTTATTAATTACTCCATCACACCGTTTACCGAAATACTGGGCGTAACGATGAAGAAAGGCAGTAATAAGGTAGTAGTGCTGCAGGCAGCTATTTTTGAAGATACTGCTTACGTCCTGGGCGTTGGTAATATAATTTCCGCGGCCGGTTATCTGTTGGACCCCAACCCGGCATTTCTGCCGCTTGTACTCACAAAGTAAATGATTGTTCACCGCAGGAGCTTTTCTTCGGAGAAAAGCTCCTGCACAAAACATGTAATCCGTATGCAAGCATTACAGGAAATAATCAATAAAGAAATGAACTGGGATGATATGCGGCTGGAATTCGGCAAGCTGCTGGGAATGACCGGCCCTGTACCTTCTGCCGTACTTAAAAAGGCTATTGACAGTGAGAAATACGCCAGCTATCTGATATCAGCTTCCAACAATCCCAAATACCTGGAGCTGATGTTTAATATGCCGGCAGATGTACAGGAAGATAAAAGCAACCTGCAGGTGCTGGCCAAAGCGGCTTCCTCTCTGCTGAAATGGGGAAAGTCAGGTTTTGGATTTGCACCGGAAGAAGTTTTTGAAAAACGATTCAGCGCCTGCGTCTCCTGCGAATACCTGCGCGAAGCGCCGGACAAGGTAGTATATAAGCTGGCGATGAGCAAACAAACGGATGACCGCATCTGCAGCGCCTGCGGCTGTGTAGCCTCCCGCAAAGCGCGCCTGCGTTCTGAAAGCTGCCCGGTCAGAAATGAAAAAGACCCTTCCCTGAACCGTTGGGGAGAAGCCATCGCCAAATAATTACCGGTCATCAACATTTATCAAAAATCAGCATCACATGTCATCCAACCCCATCAGCATACCCGGATTAGAATTACCAAAAGGAGGCGGCGCTATACAAGGATTGAACGATAGTTTCCAGGTGGAACAGTTCTCCGGTACCGCTTCCTTTAATATCCCGCTGCCGCTGCCTGAAGCCAGAGCGCTTACGCCGCAACTGAACCTTACCTATAATTCCACCGCCGGCAACGGCGTTTTCGGTATGGGCTTCTCCCTGAGCCTTCCGGCAGTAGTACGTAATACCAACCTGGGTGTGCCGCAATACAGGGGGCATGATGTTTTCTCCCTGGCCGGAGCCGGTAACCTGGTACCTGCGCTGGATGCGGATCTGAAGGTGGTCAGCAGTACCGTGCAGGAAGGCGGACAAACCTGGCGCGTTACCCGGTACATGCCGGATAATGAACAGCAGTTTCAGCAGATATTCCTGTGGGAAAATGAAGCCACCGGCATCAGCTGCTGGAAAGTAACAGATCCGGGTAATACAGCACATGTATTCGGACAAAGCGATACCGCTACTGTCAGCGATCCGGATAACCCGCAACGTATCTTCCAGTGGAACATTGAATCATCCACGGATGTGAAAGGCAACAAAGTGATATATACCTATGTAAAAGATGTGTCTGACGATCCGCTCCGGAGATGGACCAATACCTATCTCACCGCCGTGAAATACGGTAATTATATGTCCGGGAACGAAGAATTTTTTGCATTTGAAATCAGCCTGCTCTATGAGAAGCTCTCTCCCTTAACTGCATTCGCCAACCGTGATGCGCTGAAAGTAGCGACTGCGCCCGTTCGCAACGATGCGTTCTCTTCTTTCAAATCAGGTTTCGAAATCAGAACAGCCAGGTTATGCTATGGCATACTGGTGTCCCATTTTTTCAAAGGGCAGTACGATGATAAAAAAATCATGACGACTGCACTCACCTTTTCCTATAACGAAGATCCGGCTGTAGCCTTGTCGCTGATGGAAAAGGTTACCCAGAGCGGATATGAGTGGGTAACCGCCGCCGCCGGTTATAAAATGATGGAAATGCCGCCCCTGGAACTGCACTATACCACCTTTATACCTGATACCCCCCGCGGGTTCGGGGAAATGACTGCAGACGGATTTCTGCCCATCCCCGGCAACTTCACCCAGTTCCAGCTGGTAGACCTTCACCGCGAAGGCCTGCCGGGAATCCTGCTCAGCAATAACAACGCACACCTTTACTGGGAGCCGGAAGGGAATGGCCGCTATGCCTTCCCGCAGACGCCGGCAGCTTTTCCCATCGATAATAACCTGGATAACCCCAACTACGCCCTTATTGATATTGACGGCAACGGCGGCCTTGAACTGGTAGTACAGGATGGCGCCCGCCAGGGATACTACCAGTACAATACCTGGACACAGAACTGGGAACCATTTATCCCTTTCGGCCGGCCGTTGCAGGGCGTAGACGTGGAAGACAGAACCATCATAGATCTGAATGCCGACGGTAAACAGGATGTACTCATCGCTACACAATCCAACTCCCGCATCTTTTTCTCCGACGGAGAAAAAGGATACCAGTTCCCCGTGCAGATACCGCACCCACCGGCTTTCCCTTACCAGTACAACAACAGCCGCCAGGAACTCATCACCTTCGCAGGCATCTTCGGCGATGGCATGAACCATTGTGTGCGCGTGCGCAACGGCCTGCTGGAATGCTGGCCCAGCCTGGGCGACGGACGGTTCGCACCCGGTATAGCACTGGGAAATGCCCCCCGGTTTGATGGCGCTTTCGATAAGGAAAGATTGTTTTTCACCGACGTGGACGGCTCCGGCACTGCCGATATTGCCTATGTATACCCGGATCGTGTAGCCATTTACGTTAACCTGAACGGCAACAGCTTCGCAGACCCCTTTTTTATTACCCTGCCTGATACTTTCAGCCTGCTGGACAGTATCAACTTCGCTGACATCCTGGGCATCGGTATGGACAGCCTCGTATTTACCAAAATGACGCCGGAAGTACAGCATTTCTACTATGACTTCTCCCTCCATCCTGATACCGGCAAAAGTGTAAAACCTTATCTGCTGCAGGAAATCGTCAACAACCTCGGTGCAGTCAGACAAATAGAATACAACAGCTCTACCTTTTACTATCTGCAGGATAAAAGCAACGGCAGGCCCTGGGTAACCACCTTGCCTTTCCCGGTGCATGTGGTAAGCCAGGTAGTGAATGAAGATAAAATCGCCGGCTGGGCATCCGTACAGCGCTATGCCTATCACGACGGCTTCTTCAACGGCGCAGAAAGAGAATTCGGCGGATTCGGCTTCATTGAAAGCTGGGACGGAGAACCTTACGAACAGTACATGCAGCGCATATCGCCGGCATATAAAATGGCTGCTGACGTTATAGATAATAATTCCTTCCTCTACGCGCCGGTGAAATATACCAAAACCTGGTACAGCATCGGCGAATATCCGCACCAGCAGGAGATCCTGAAAAGTTATCAGCAGGAATTTTTCTCCGGAGATCCCGACAGGTATGTGATGCCCCCCAGCGTATTGTCTCCCGAAATAGACCAGTCCGACGAACGCAGCATGCTGCATGTCTATCAGGTGCTCAACGGAAAAGTGCTGCATGAAGAGATCTACGGACTGGACAACGGCAGCGATGCGCCCTATACCGTTTCTGAAAGTAACTTCTACGTCCGGCAGCTGCAGCCCCGCGGCGAAAACCGCTATCCCGTACTGCAGGCGGTGAACCGGGAAATCCTGAATTACCAGTACGAACGCGAATCTACTGACCCGCGCGCGGAACATGATTTTGTGCTGATCACAGATGAATATGGCAACACCCTGGAAGATTGTAAAATTTTTTACGGCAGACGCCCGCATAACGATAATTATCCCGGACAGGATATTATCCGCGCCATCGCCTCCACACATGCCTATAACCTGCCACCTGCCACCGGTTACCTGATCGGTGTCACCTGTGAGCTGAAAACATATTCCATCGACGGCATGCAACCTGCCGGCAATTATTTCACCTTTGCAGAAGCATTGGAACAGGTGAATGCCGCCCTGGCCAATACTTCCGGCCTGCCGATGGCGAAGCTGACCGACTGGCAGCAGAATTATTTCTGGAATGAAAAACAGGACGGCGTAATGCCGCTGCGGGAACTGACGGTACTGTCCCTGCTGCATCATCAGCAGAATGTAGTTTTCCTGCAGGATTACATTGAAAATGTAACCATCAACAACCAAAAGGTAATTACCGCCGCCGACCTGGCTGAAGGCGGATACCTTCTGCAGGACGGCTATTACTGGAACCCCGGTATGATAGGCTACTACTATACTTCCGCGGATGCTGCCTATTATCTGCCTTATCAGACCGACAACAACCGGCCGGGTAGTACACTGCCGCTGCAGCTGACCAGAACCTGGTACGACGACTACCAGCTGCTGCAGGTGAAAGTAGAACAGTTCCTGGCAGCAGGAGAAGATAATCCGCTGAACCATATTACCACAGCCGTCATCAATTATAATTTTCTGAAAGAAACCCGGATGACAGACATCAACGGGAATATTGCCGAAGTGATGTTTGACCCGCTTGGTAATGTAATCGTCACCACCACCTACAAATGGGATGCAGTAAATGATTCGCTGCTGGAAGGAGATGAACCGCTCCGCACCTACGACATCTCCGTGCTGAATAATGTGACCGCGCAAAAGGTGATCGACAGCCCGGCTACCTATCTGCAGCAATGCAGCAGTTTTTTTTACTACGATCTGAAAGCGTGGCAGACAACGCGGCAGCCGGTATGTTCCATCGAACTATCGCGGGAGATATATGTGGCTGACGGCGGTAATGGCCAGATCTTCCAGGAGATCAAATACAATGACGGATCCGCCAGGGAACTGGAAACAAAAGTACTCACCGCACCCGGACTGGCTTTTGTACGCGATGACCTGGGACGCCTGCTGAGGAAGGGAGGCGCGCCGGTAAAAAAAATGGCGGATAAACGCTGGACCGTCAACGGTAAAGTGATATACAACAACAAAGGCAACCCCGCCATGGAGTATGTACCTTACTTCTCCAATACCTGGATGTATGAAGAACAAACTGACCTGGCAGATGTACTCCCACCGCCTAAATGCCTCAGCTATGACGCTACAGACCGGGAAATCCGTACGGACGTACCCAAGGCCGTAGCTGACGGCCAGGTGAAGGGCTTTTATACCCTCACCGTATACAAGGCCTGGGAAAAAATCTCCTACGATAAGAATGATACGGTGATGACCTCCAGCTATTACGACTGGTTCATGAAAAACTATCCTGTTAATCCTACACAGGAACAGAAAAATGAAAAAGATGCGCTGGATAAGGCAGCCCTGTGCGAGAATACACCGTCTACAGAGATTTTTAACAACCAGGGAAATACGATTTTTAAAGTTTCTGCTAACCTCGGACAGGTAACGGAAGCTGCTGTAAAGAAGCTACTGACATCACTGCCTGCAGCTATCCAGGATGATATCTGGCAATTGTTCAAATCGCTTTACCTCACAGCTGATAATTACCTGAATGCAGCCTTCCGGCCGTATGATCCGCTATTCCGCATACCTGTACCCGCGCCGCTGGAGCCGTATACAGACAATATCCTGGCAGTACAGGAATACCTGACTGCCGGCGGCCTGACCGCCCACTACGAACTGGACATAAAAGGCCGCGTACTTCGCTTTACAGATCCGAGGTTCTACTACAGCAACATGCGGCACGGCACGGATTACTTTACAGATAAATCATCGTATGCCCTCAACGGCGAAAAGCCTTTCCTGACAGATTCCTGCGACAGCGGACAACAGCTGTCACTCAGCAATATTTTCGAAAATCCCTTTAAGGTATGGGATGCACGCGGTTTCATGCAGTATACCGTATACGATGAACTGCAGCGGGTGCTGTCCCTCCATGTGAGCGGTACAGAAATACCGCCCGATAATCCGCCTGCCGGCTGGAAACCGCTGGTACTGGATAATACCGTGGAGATGTATACCTATGGAGAAGGCGTGACAGATGCAAAGCGGAGAAACCTTTTCGGACAGCCCTATATCTGTAAAGACCAGGCGGGCAGGGTAACGTATAACGCCTATACGCTGAACAACAAGGCCACGTCACTGGAACGCGTTCTGTTAAAGAACTATGACTCGGAAGTAAACTGGAGCAATAATCCTGAACTGGAAACTATCCGGTATGTAAGGACTTACACCTATACAGAACAGGATGCTATACTGACAGAAACAGATCTGCTGGGAGAAGATAAAGTATTTGGTAAAGCCAATACCTACAATGAATCCGGCGCCGTAATGACGGTGAATGAAACTACCTATGCCCCTGTGAAAGGAGCGTCAGCGCCGGTGGTACAGCCGGTGATCACCGCCATAGAATACTATCCGAACAAGCAGCCAGTGCGGGTTACATTCGGTAATGGTATGCGTACTGATTATGCCTACGAGTATACCACACAACGGATGATCAGTATCCGCAGCGCCGGCAATACCTCCCTCACAGGTACGGAATTGCAGCAGCTGCAGTACACCTACGACCCGATGGGTAACATCACGCGCATCACCGACAACTCCTTCACACCCGTAGCCTGCTATGGTACCGGTACTGATCCGATCAAAGACTACTGGTATGATCCGTTGTATCAGCTGGTGAAAGGTACAGGACGGCAGCATGTATCCCTGAACAGCAACAGCTACATCGATGGTTTTAAGGAAAGCGCCTGGTTTAACTTCTGTCCGGCTAACCCTGACGATGCCAACCTGCTGGTGAGCTTTACGGAAAACTATTTGTATGATTTCTCCGGAAACCTGTATTCGCTGCAGCATATTACCGGTAGTGCCCAGGGACGCAACTGGACGCGCAACAATGCGGTGAACGCAGACAATAACCACCTGAGCGCCTGGAGTTACGACCGGGCAGGAAATCAGCTGTCTGCCTACGAAAATAGTGCTGCCCCCTTGTCCTGGAGTTACCGGAATATGCCGTCAGCCGCCACTCTGCTGCAGCGGCCGGACTATAAAGACGATACTGAATACTACAGCTATGATGCCTCCGGCACCCGTGTCCGCAGAGTGATTACCACCCTGGCTAACGGTAACGTATCTACGGAGGAATATATCTACCTGGATGGCTGGAATATTAAAAGAAGGAAAACAGCTGCAGGAGAGGTAACAGAAGAGCGGTATACCAGTATGGTCGCTGCCGAACAGAAAGATGCAGCTATCATCTATTACTGGAAAATATCCCCTGACACTTCGCTGCAGGAAAGCCGGCAGGTACGTTT
Organism: Chitinophaga solisilvae; assembly: GCF_009928525.1. Classification (GTDB taxonomy): domain Bacteria; phylum Bacteroidota; class Bacteroidia; order Chitinophagales; family Chitinophagaceae; genus Chitinophaga; species Chitinophaga solisilvae. The sequence goes on from NZ_JAABOK010000001.1 coordinate 258,667, forward strand.
CCAGCTCAACGATCTGGAAGGCACCATCTGCGTGGAAGTAGACATGCAGGCCAGCCGCATCACTTACGAAGAGTTCCTGCCATTCGGAGAATCCGCCTTTGTGGCGGGTATCAGCCAGAGTGAGATGAAGCTGAAAGACTACCGCTTCGTGGGCAAGGAGCGCGATGATACCACCGGCCTGGATTATGTAGGCGCGCGCTATTACGCCTCCTGGATGGGCCGCTGGATCTCTGCAGATCCAAAGAAACAGTTTGCCTCCGCCTATACCTATTCGTATAACAACCCTGTTACCAGTAAAGATCCGAACGGGCAATGGGCCTGGCTGATCCCTATTATCATCGGCGGCCTGATGTCCAGTACCACCGTATACAACAGCGGCCGTTACAGGGGAGAAACCAGAAGATCCGTAGCACTTCGCATACTGATGGGCTTCGTCTCCGGGTCACTCACCGGCGCTTTGTCGTACGGTATCTCCGGGTCCGGATCCATTGCTTCACAGACGCTGAGCATGATCGCTTCCTCCACCATCGGTTCCTATCTGCTGAACAGGCTCACCTTCGGCAGAACGGATGTCAATACCAGCTTCGGCGTTGGCGGCTACAACTGGACCCAGGGCCGGTTCGACTACCTGGGAAGGGCCGGCAACACGTTGCTGCAAAATATCGGCTACCTGTCAGGCCTGCTGGTCAACATCTCCGACGCGCGCGCCCTCAACCGGGGTATCAACGCAGAACTGGTGACAGAATTCCCTGACGTTATCGGGCACTCCGCCATCGTTAACCCTACAGAACACATCGATATCTCCGTAGGGCCGATGAACGGCGGATATTATGCGCCGCAGAATACACTTTCAGATACGCTGACCTTCAACAACCGTGTAGTTCCCGGACAGATCTGGGAAAACTATCACGGAGATCCCAACGGATGGTCGTTTCCGTTATTCAATATTAACGGGGATGTACTGAGAAGCCATTCAGATCATATTGCCACCAACACCCATTCATTGGCATTGCCTTACTCGGGGCTGTCAGACAGCTGCGCCACCTACACCTACCGTGCATTATGGGACGCCGGCGTTATCATCCTGCTGCCGCCATACGCTATCCACCCGGTATTCCTGCCGATACAGCTGATCCTGCGTCAGATAGGTATTTCGGTGAATCCGTTTGCGACCAGTTCGGCGAGCTCGAGAGTACAAGTACATGAAGATTAAGGGGGATCAATTGCGAATTACGAATTGCGAATTACGAATGTAGGCGCGAAGATTTAAACGAAGATTAATGGTGATACTTAATACTTATCACCATTAATCTTCGTTTAAATCTTCGCGCCTACATTCGTAATTCGCAATTCGTAATTCGTAATTCGTAATTCAAAATTTATTTCATACCCTGATACACTGCCACCTTAAACTCTTCTCCTATATTCCAGTATGGTGATAAGTATTCCTGGGTGAAGAGGAGTCCGATGATGCCTTCCTTTGGATCGGCCCAGTAGTGGGTGTTGAAGGCGCCGCCCCATCCGAAGGAGCCTTTGCTGAAGGGCTGGAGGTAGTCGTTTTCGGAGGATTCGAGATTGAAGCCGCCGAGGCTGAATTGAAAATTTTCAGGTTGTGCGGGCAGGGGAGAAGGATAGACGCCGGCGGTGAGCTGATTGGTGAGCATCAGTTCAACAGTTTTGCGGCCGATGATCCTCTTGTTTTTATAGTAGCCGTTGTTGAGATAGACGGACAGGAATTTCGCATAGTCGTTGACGGTAGAAGACAGTCCTGCGCCGCCGGAGAGGTAGGTGCCTTGTTTGGCGGGGAACAGCGGGTCTACGCCTTCATACAGCGGGTGAGTGACTTTTACCATTTTACCATTTACATCTTCGTAGAGGGCCACGAGGCGTGGTGCCTTATCCTTGGGAAGATGGAAGTAGGTGTCATGCATTTCCAGCGGGGTGAAGATCCTTTCTTTCATGAATACGTCCAGGGGTTGTCCGCTCCATATTTCCACGAGATAGCCGAGTATATCGGTATTGAGTCCGTAGGTGAAGGCCTTGCCCGGATCGTGCTGCAGTGGCTGTTTGCCGAGGATATTGATTTTTGTTTTCAGGTCGGAGGCCATGGTGCCGATACCGCTTACCACGCCGGCTTTGGCATAGATGGCCTGCATCTCAGGATCGCTGAATACGGCCGCGTATGCGATACCGGAAGTATGGCGGAGCAGATCGCGGATGGTGATTTCCCGGGATGCAGGCCGGGTAGTGTAGCTGCTGTCAACCGCACGGAAAGCTGTTTTTACACGCGGATGGCTGAAAGCGGGAATATACCTGGATAACGGATCATCGAGCAGGAATTTGCCGTCTTCCCACAGCATCATGACAGCGAGGCTGGTAATCGCTTTTGTCTGTGAAGCGATACGGAAGATGCTGTTGAGCTGCATGGGCTTACCGGATTCCACGTCGGCATGGCCGAAAGCCTTGCTGTATACCACTTCCCCGTTGCGGAGAACGAGAGCGGCAGCGCCGGGGATATGCCCGGCGGTAATGTGGTGGCTGACTAATGTATCAATCTGAGATAGTCTTTGCTGGTCAAATCCTTGCTGTGCGTAAATGCTGGTCGTAATAGTGATCGCAGACAGTGCTGTTAATAATTGCTTTTTCATATCAGATAGCTTATAAAATAATCATTAAAGTGTTTTGAGGATACCTCCGTCAGCGCGGACAGAAGCGCCATTGGTAGCGGCGGCCAGCGGGCTGGACAGATAGGTGATCATGCTGGCGATTTCATCGACAGTGATTAATCGTCTGAGCAGGGAGGCCGGGCGGGTAGTATGGAAGAAATCTGCTTCCGCCTGTGCCGGTGTGATGTTCTGGGCAACAGCCAGCTGCCGGATAAATTCACCTACACCTTCAGAGCCGGTGGGGCCGGGGAGTACGGCGTTAACGGTTACCGCCGTGCCTTTGGTAAGTTGGGCAAGACCGCTGGTGATGGCCAGTTGTGCGGTTTTGGTGGCGCCATAGTGAATCATTTCTTCCGGAATGTTAATGGCAGATTCGCTGGAGATAAAAATGATGCGGCCTTTATTGCGTTGCAGCATACCCGGCAGCAATGCGCGGGAGAGACGTATTCCGCTCATCACGTTTACTTCAAAGAAGCGGAACCAGTCTTCATCCGTAATTTCTGTGAATGGCTTTGGCTCAAAGATACCGGCGTTGTTGATGAGTATATCTATATGCTGCAATTGTGAGATAAGCCGTGCTACTTCTTCCTTTTTGCCGAAGTCTGCAGCGATACCGCTAACCTCAGCGCCTGGTACGGCGGCTTTCAGCTTCTCAATGGCTTCGTTTATACGTTCGGGTGAGCGCCCGTTGATGATAACTTTAACGCCTTCCTGTAACAACTGTTTCGCAACAGCAAATCCGATTCCTAATGTAGAGCCGCTGACAAAGGCAGTCTGTCCTTTTAATTGTAAGTCCATATAGTCTGATTTAAAATGGTGATACTTTTTTATTTTTTCAACAGATGAGCACTCCATATTGTTGCAGCTGCTGCGAGCAGGAGGAATAATCCGCCGGCCCAGGGAGTGGCGCCCAGTCCCCATGCGGAGGCCACAATCAGGCCGCCGGCGTAGGCTCCGGTGGCAGCGCCCGCATTAAAGGAGGCGATGTTCAGTGCAGAGGCTACATTGACGGTAGCGGGTGCACAACGTTCGGCTGTCTGTACCACAAAAAACTGTGAGGCAGGTACCGTGGCAAAAGACAGGCCACCGATAATAAATAAGGTAATAATAGCAGGTATGGTATAATGTACCGTAAAAGTAAAGAGAAACAGTGCCGCCGCCTGTAGTACCAGCATTACTCTCAGCGAAGTGAGCGGGCTTCTGTTCGCTGCCATGCCGCCGGTGATATTGCCGATAGCTACCGCTACGCCATATATCAGCAGGATAGCGCTGACCCATGCCGGCGCTATGCCGGTGAGGGTCGTAAGCAGGGGCGCCAGGTAGGTAAAGATGAGGAATACGCCGGAGTAGTTAAGGATGGTGGTCAGCAGCGCCACCAGCAGTTGCTGGTTGCGTAATACCTGCACCTGTTCGCGGATAGAAGCCGCTGCTTCATTTTTGATATGATGGGGGAGCAGCAGTATATTGGCGAGCAGACCTGCCATTCCCAGTATGGCTACCGCGGTGAAGGTGGCTCTCCATCCGAAGTGCTGTCCGATGATAGTACCTGCGGGTACGCCTGTTACCATGGCGATGGTGAGGCCGGCAAACATCAGCGCAATAGCGCTGGCTCTTCTGTCCGGCGTTACCAGTGCTGCGGCGATGGTAGCGCCGGTGGCAAAGAATACGCCGTGGGCAAATCCGGTAATGACACGGGCTATTGATAAGGTAAGATATCCGGGGGATAGGGCTGCCGCTGTATTTCCTGCCACGAAGAGCAGCATCAGCCCTATGAGCAGGCGGCGACGGGGAATGTGACTGGTGAGTGCAGTGAGCACCGGTGCGCCGATGGCCACACCGATAGCGTAGAAGCTCACCAGCAGGCCCGCGGCGGGTATGCTTACGCGCAGGTCATCTGCGATGGTGGGTAATAATCCTACTATAACAAATTCTGTGGTGCCGATGCCGAAGGCGCTGATGGTGAGCGCCCATAATGCCGCTGGCATGTTCATTCTGGCGGGTATGCTGGTGATAGCAGTTTCCATTGTTTTTCCTTTAACTGTGTTGATAACACAAATGTGAGGTGATTTATGGTATAAATAAAATAGCTTAATTTATGGATTAGTATAAAAATATTTATAGTTTTGAGGTATGATAAATTTTGAATGGTACAGGACATTTAAAGCGATTTACAGAACGGGTACGCTGACAGGCGCAGCGCAGGAGCTGCTGATATCGCAGCCGAACGTGAGCCAGCATCTGTCGGCCCTGGAGGCTTATATCCGCCATCCGTTGTTTGAGCGTAAGCCGCGCCAGATGGTACCCACCGATTACGGTAAATTATTTTACACACAGATTGTGGAGGCGGTAGAGAAGCTGGAGAATGTGGAAGCGGACTTCCGCAGCATCTGTGAGCAGCAGATACCGCTGACCTGTGTAGGGGCGCCGAAGGAATTTTTTAATGCGGTGATGGCGGAGAAGGTTTCCAAAGCGCCGGGCAATCTCATTTTTGAGTTTGACCATACCAGGCAGCTGATGGAGAAAGTGGTACGGGGGGATATTTATTTCGCTGTTTCCACTTCTGCAGGCAACGAGCCGGGCATTGTATACGAGCCGGTACTGGATGAGAAATTTGTGCTGGTAGGTAGTCCCGACCTGGATACGGCTGCCCTGAAGCGGGCCATTAACAAGGGAGAGATGGACAAGGCGGAGCAATGGCTGAATGAGCAGACCTGGTTTGCCTATAGCAGCGACCTGTCTGTCATCCGGCGGTTCTGGCTGGAGAACTTCCGCAAGCGCCCTGCGATACGGCCGCGTTTTGTGATACCGGATTACAGCGGCATCCTGAAGGCGGTCAGCGCCGGCAGCGGGGTCGCCATTGCGGCGGATTACCTGGTGAAAGAGCTGGTGAAACAGAAAAAATTAAAGGAGATATGGGCAGGAGTGAAGCCCACCTGTAATACCCTGTACCTGGCTTATGATAAGGCGAAGGTGACTTCCGTACAGGTGAAGATGGTAAAAGCATTGCTGAAAGGATAGTTACCGCTGTTATAAAAACTAAGAAGCCGCGCTGCTGATGCAGACGCGGCTTTCCTGCCTATTATGATTAAAAGCGTGTCACTAGTGCCATACCCTGGTAGGTATGGAGGGTGTTCTCCGGAAGGAAAACGACTTTACCGTTTTTATTGAGTACCGAGTCAATGACAGACAGCGTTACATCTGCTCCGTCGGGCGTAACGCTGATAACGCCGTCTTTGATAATGCCCGGCTGGAAGTAAGTCTGCTCCAGGTAGAGGGTATCTGCCTGTCCGGCTTCTGCGGCGGTGTAGATGTCATTGAGGTCTGTCAGCAGTTTTTGGGCAGACTGTGCCCGGTCAATCGCATTCATAGCGGTTGTCTGCTGCTGCGCAATATATTGCCTGATAAGCGGGAAGGTAACGCCGGCGATTTCATGGTCGCTCGTATCGTCGAAGCTGCCCGGATGTGTGGCGATCACAATATTGCTGATATCCATGTTTTCCTGGTAGAAGGCGATGTTGCGCGTATCGCCCAGGAGTATTACCGGCAACGGATTTTCGCGGTAATAGGTTTTAAAGCGTTTGTCGGCGGTATTGAAAAACTCTTTCAGGAGATTATCGATAATGTCATCCTGCTGCAGTTTCATGGGATCGGTGGTGAAGTAACTGTTGAGATACGGGAAATCGTCATTCTTCACCTCCTTCACAATCTTATCGTTGAATGCCTCCAGCAGTCTGATTTTCTGCCGGGCTACCGTGATAATGTAATAATGTTCAGACTGTTGCTGTGCTTTGAGCAGCGGCCTGATTTCGAAGCGGTCCCCGATGACAACACGGTCCGTAGTTTCTACGGGCAGACGGCTGACCTGCAGGAAATCCTTAGCTGCAAATATGGCGAGAGTATCGAGATTGTAATCGTGATTGACCGTACTTTCTGCTTCTTTTATTTTCTCCAGCACAGGCCATACATCGCGTTTGTCATAGCGTGCATACAGGTCCTTCTCTGCCCGGGTAGCCAGTTTTTTCAAGTTGATACTATCCTGCCGGTTGTCCGGATGCGTTCTGTGGGTAGATAACAGAATTGTTACTGCGGGATCACCAACGTATTGGCTTAATGTAATCAATGCTTGTTCCATAGTATCCTTTTTTGCTGTTTAACAACCTTGCTGCATCAATGTTCGATGACAGCACAAAGATGCAGTGAAACGGTTATTCAGCCAATGACGGTTATCAGTCGGCCGCCTGATTATTATCAGCCTGTTCCCGTCCTTTCGGGGTGAGGTAAGGGTAGAAGAGGTTGCAGAATATGCGGGAGTAATGTCTGACGGCTTTTTTGCCTTTCAGGTTCAGTTTGATTTCATTGTGAGAGAGCCAGAAGTCGAGCATGATATACATCTGTGTGAGCAGTCCTTTCCAGATGTGGTCGGGGATATCCGTTCTGAAAACGTCCTGTTGCTGCAGGGAGTGGAAGAGGCGGAGCATCTGCTGCTGCCGGGGCTGATCCCAGCTGTTATAGGTGGTTTTGATGCCGGGCACGCGGCGGGTTACCTCGATAAACTGGAGGAAGATGAAGCGGTAGTGCCAGATGATGCCGAAGAACGCTTCTATTTCCGCACAGAAATCGGCGAAGGTGGTAGCGGTATGGGATTCCGCATGTTGAACATTGTTGTTGACGGCGCTGGTCAGTTCATCGAAGAGGGCCTGGATAATATCATTGCTGTTTTTGTAATGGTACTGGAGATTACCGTGGCTGATGTCCAGTTCTTTTGCGATGTGGCGGATGGTAATCACATCTATACCTTGTTCATTGAAGAGTTTCAGTGCTGCTGCCCGTATTTTGGCCTTGGTATCTGTCATTAGTACAAATGTACTATTTTCCTGTTTAATCAATATATGTTGTTTTTTTACCTAAAACAATGTTATTATTTTGATATAATATTACATAATTCACTAATTTTAGGATTGTTATCATTAATTTCATGATTGAACCGGTAGCCTGGTTTGAATCTTAAAACGGCTTTATCGCAACCTATCCTGACCTATGAGGCTTTTGTTATTTCTGTTTTTTGCCATGGTGCAGCTGTCTGTCTTTGGACAGGCGGGCAAGCCGCCGGCTAAAAAGGGGAACAGGGAAACGGAGTTCAGGATGAAGGAGGGGAGTTACCTGAGTTTTGCGCAGGTGAACCTGAGCCTGGGGGAGATAGGTTTTAAGGTGGAGGTAGCGTGCGAGCATAAGAAGAGCAACGCTAAGCTGGAGTTCAGGATAGATAAGCCCAAAGGGAAGATCATTGGTACGCTGGACATTCCCTATACCGGCGACAGCACCTATGCGTTGAAGCTGACCGGCAATCTGCGGCATGCAGAAGGGGTACATGATCTGTACCTGGTAGCGAAGGGAGGGATTGCGTTCAGCATCACCTCTTTTGCATTTATCTACAATTATTAGTATAGTCTTTCCCGTTAGTTTTAAAAAATGTTTGCAATTTATTTGGAAGAATGAAATGAGTGCTTATCTTTGCGCTCCCTGAAACACAAATCAGAGTTGCCCAGATGGCGAAATTGGTAGACGCACTGTGTTCAGGTCGCAGCGCCTGCAAGGGTGTGCTGGTTCGAATCCAGTTCTGGGCACGAAAAAGGGCTTGTAAGTACTGACTTGCAAGCCTTTTTTAATGCTGTTAAGTGTCATTTTTTACGCCTTTTACGTTTTCTCCCATATTATTGACACACAGGATTGCTGGAATACTACGGGTATATCGTTACCTCAAATACATTGAAAGACTCATCTCAGAAAAGTTTAAGAACCCATGTTTGATAGCTTTCAAAGTGTATGATTCTTGTCTGCAACCTTATTGTCCTTAGTAGGTGAATTTTAGTCCTGCTCAGGAGAATCGGCATTACTGCAAAATGAATTCGGTTTTAGCATTCTAATTTTGTAGTGGTAATATTTCCAGTTGCTATCTGCTGGCTAACGAACTCCTGTTTCCTAAGACTGAATAGTGGTATATGACATCTGACATAGATGGCAAAAAAAGCATCTTTCTCCTTTAGGCATCCGGTATGCCGGCCAATAGAAGCATTTGTGATGATATCGCGCGGGATAACTATAGTAGGTGATAATTATTCAGGATAAGAGCTTCATAAAGAAGTTGAATTGGTATTTAAAAGATGTAATTAAATAAAAATACTAATGAAGAATATTAAGCCTCTACTAAAGCTGGATTATAATTCCATAAAATTCCAAAAGGATCCTTTTCGCTATTATCGTATTATGCAGGAGAGATATCCCCTTTATTTTCATGAATCAACACAAATGTATATATTAACCCGATATGACGACGTTGAATTGGCCCTTAAGGATCCATTGTTCTCAACAGAAGATTATAGCAGGAAATGTGGTCATATGTTGAAGTTACTCCTATTACAAATGGAGGGGAAAAAGCATACAACTTACACTCGAATAATAAGTCCGTCTTTACATGGAAAGGAAATGATGGAGTTTGTTGTTCCTGTAATTATTAAAAATGTACAGGCATTAATCGAAACTTTAATAAATAAGTGTGAATTTGATTTTGTAGGCGATTTTGCCACGCAGCTTCCTATTAATGTTTTTGCAGAAATTACGGGGCTTGATAAAAGGGACCAGCTTTTATTCAAAAAATGGAGTAGAATTATTGTCAAGAATATGAGAAACTATTCTGATAATCCCGAAATCAGAGAGGAAGGAATAAATATGGTGATAGAGGCCAGGAGATACCTGTTTCCTTTGATAGAACATTACAGAATAAATCCTGTTAAAGGTCTTCTTTCTACTCTCTGTTTGGCAGAAGTAGATGGTGTAAAAATGCAAAATGAAGATATCTTCAGTTATTTCTTGGTACTATTAACAGCAGGGATAGATACTATTGAAAAAACCTTGATAAGCTTATTAAGAAATCTGATTGCTCATCCAACTGAATTAGCATTGGTAAGAAATAACAGAAATTTAGTTAACAATGCTATTGCTGAAACCCTGCGTTTAAGTTCTCCCTCACAAGTGGTGCAACGACGGACTGTGGAAGATTATTCAATTGCAGGAGGAGTAATTCCTGCGCATTCTGCAGTATTATGCATTATGGCGGCTGCCAACAGAGACCGTTCTAAATTCAGTTCCCCTGATATGTTTGATATCAGCAGGCCAGATCTGGATGTGGATAAAGCTTTCAAAGGCAATGCCAATCATCTTTCCTTTGGTGCCGGGCGTCATTTTTGCCTCGGTGCTTTACTGGCTAAAACGGAAGTTAACATTGCAACAAATATATTATTGGATCATTTTGCAGACATTAAATTTCTGAATAACCAAATACCTGAAGAAATAGGATTCAACACGCGTACATCACGTAGAATGGATGTAGTAACAAGCTCACCCATCAAAAATGTATTACCTTATACAACCTGGAATCATTAACATTTTTGGCGTGTCAGGGAATCATTAAAAAAATCAAACTAAATATAATTTTATATCGAGTATCGGTTGATGGCAGGAAAAACGCGATGGGGGGTAACTGTAGTAATCTCTCTACTGCAATTATAGAACATATCCGGCACAAGACGATAGCTAACGCAAATGAAATTGTTTATATAATAGATACATAAAGTAGCGTGGGATCGTATATATAGCATTAATGGCGGAGGTTGCAAAATTATGATCAATTTGGCTTCTATATCGGTCGGTAGTGTAACAATTGGAGGATAGGATCAAAATGATAATAAGTGAGTAGACTTGTTATTATAGTTGTGGATGCTAAAATATGAACCATACTATTTACGGTTTTTTATTTTGAAGAAGTCTGATAACAGGTCTTTAAGCCTGTTCCCTCGGAGTTGTTACCCCACCAGTAAAATCCGCGTCAACACTGCTACATCCGGCATTTGAAATTTATCTTTGAACATCAGTTTAAAGCCTGCCAGTCCCTGTGTGGCCGCAACAAAGGCGGCCGCCAGTTCAAACGGATTTCCCTTTACGCATTCGCCGCTTTGCTGGCCTTCTTCAACAATAACCGCCAGGTTGGCGATAGATTGCAGTTTTCGCTTCATCAGCTGCCGGTCTTCTGTTTTATTGCCGGTTTCGAATAACTGCGATATCAGGATAAAATAATAGATGCCTGCATCTTTCTGCACGCCGTACATGAAGGCCGCAAGAAACTGTGTGATTTTTTCTCCGGCAGAGATCTCCTGGGATTGCAGGTGGTCGAAAAGGGCCTGCGATTTATCCATCGCTTCGTTGGCCAGCTGCAGGTACAATTCCTCTTTGGAGCTGTAGTAGTGATACATTAAGCCCAGACTGATGCCGGTGTGCGCGGCTATCTCCTTGATATTGGTGGCAGCCAGGCCTTTCCTCGCAAAAAGCTCCAGTCCCGATTTTTTTAACCGGGCAATGGTCTGCTGTCTCATTTCTTCAAATTGTTCCTTTTGCTTGGGCATAGGGTTATTGTTGAAATTTTTTTCAATAATAATTTTTTTTATTCAGAAAATAAAATCACTTTTGTTTTATGATTGAAAAATAATTCAATTAAAAAACCCTTGCTATGATGACAACAGCATTTACCTATTCCAGCATACAGTCGGCAGACGGCACCACCATTGGATTTCAGCAAACCGGCGCAGGTCCGGGACTGATGATTGTACCGGGCGTACTCTGTACTTCTGCCGATTATACTGCCATAGCCGGCATATTAGCAGCTGCCTTTACAGTGTATATCATTGATCGCCGCGGACGCCGCGGCAGCGGTGCGCAGGGAAGCGCCTATAGTATGCAGAAAGAATGCGATGATGTGAAAGCCGTACAGGAGGCCACAGGAGCCACCTATATATTCGGGCATAGCTTCGGCGGACTCGTCACTCTGGAAACTGCTGCCAGGTATACCTCCTTCAAAGGAATAGTGTTGTACGAACCCGGCGTAGCAGCAGAGGATAACCCCGCAGTATGGGAATGGATCAGTACTTATGAAAAGGCTTTGAAGAATAATCAGCCCAGACAGGCTTTCACCGCTTTTGTACAAGGCGCGGGCCATACGCCGCTGAGTAAGATGCCCCGCTGGCTGGCAGGTTTTATTCTCCGCATCATGATAAGAGGCGCACACTGGCAGGAGAAAGTCGCCATGCTGGAAACTAACCTGAACGAACATAAAGAAACCCTGAAGTTACGCGGTAGCTATCAGCATTACCAGGCAATTACAGGCAGGGTGCTGTTGCTGGCGGGAGATAAGAGCCCGGCGTTTGTACATCGCACTAACCAGGTACTGGCCGATACCATCTCCGGTGCTCAGCAGACAACGCTCTCCGGTTTAAGTCATTTATCACCGGAGAATAAAGAAGCGCCGCAGGATATCGCCGGGGAAATTATCCGTTTTCTTTCCTGCTGATATATCTTCTCAACGGGACCCTCCACTGTAGCGGGTCCCGTTGTTTTTACCTGGCTTGAAGGCGTGTTGGTTACGGTTTTAATATTACAGCTGCTGGTAGCCCGCTGCCATTCCCTGATATCTCTCCAGGAACTGCCGGCAATGCGTCAAAATTGCGTCCGGACTCAGCTCCATCTCTTTAACAGAAAACGATTCGCGCTCTTTTTGATTTTTACGGGTAATAAGCAGTGTTTCCTGCCTGGCTATATATGTTCCGCCGGCGCCATCGCTTCCATTATCCTTTTCTTCGTAGTGCGTAAATAAATCGAATGCCGCTATTTGCTCCCAGGGAATCAGGAGGTCATGGGCAGAAAAGCGTTTCTGCAGTATCGCTAAACTACTGTATATGCCACTGCTGGCAGATAGCATTATTCCATTGGAAGATAATATAATGGCTGGCTTTAAAGGCATCACAGATACAAGGAATCCTATTATGGAAGGCATCCATAATAACAGCATGACAGTACCAAATATCCAGGTAGTTTCACTGCTGTGGGAACGAATGATGGCATACAAAAACAGCATGTTTACCAGAGAGGATATTATTAACCATCCGATACAGACATTGATAAAATTGTCTTTTGACCTTTTGATAATGAGCGTATTCATCTGAATAAATAATAATGTGCTGCTGATGAAACTACAAACGCTCCTGCATTTTCACCCGCTTCCACCGGGCATATGCCTTATAGAAAAATACACCGCCGGCCAACAATAGTAAGGCAAGTATTCCCCATTTGCCCGTCAGTTTATATAGCAGCTGCTGGAGATCGTTCATTTCGATGATGCCGCCGGCTGCCTCCCATTGTTGTATCCTGATAAACTGATAAACGCCGGCGCCTGCAAAAAACAACCCGAGAATTCCATTAAGGATGATCTTGAAATAAGGGGTTGTTCTATTACCTTCAAATATATGATCTTCCCCAGAATGTTTATCGTTTTTGTCTGTCTCCGTTTTCATCTTTTGGGTAGTTTATTTCCGGTAAATCATCTGCACATTCCCCACACGACTGTTATCGGGCGCAGTAATGCGCAGGTTCTTATAGTCGGCCAGGGAAAACGATGTCTCGTGGCCAGGTTTAAAATCTGCCTCCGCCACCGGTACCTCACCGGCGTTAGCCGGTACATCAATGCTTTTATCTGATACTATGGCCTTTATCACTCCGGCTGCCGTATTGATGTCCGCTATTCTGAACAGCGCCTGTTTGTGATCGTTGAAAAGATATACCAGCACCAGGTCACCGGTCCGGGGACCCGCCGCAAACTGACCGGATTGCCGCACCTGTTCTTCCCGGCTGATGCCGGTTCCGGCTTTTTGCTTCGGTGCAATACGGTGATAGATAAATAAGCCCGCAAACAATAGGAAAACACCTCCGAAAAACAGGATATTCAGCCAGATCAGGAATTTCCCGAACTTCCCTGTTTTAAAAGATGTTTTCACCGTTATCTGTTTCTTCTCTGCTTTGTAAAAGGAGTCCAGTTCTTTATCCCAGCGCACAACCGGTACGTCCTGCTGACAACCGTTACAACTGGCGGCAGCAGATATTTTTTTGGTATCCCTTACCCATCCTGCTTCCAGCTGCAACTGATAGAAGGTCATCTCCATCTTTCCCCTGGCCTTGCACAATGGACACTGGATATCGGGCACAGGAATGGTTTTAAGGAAGAGATGATTTTTGTTTATTCTTACAATCGTTATCATAGTACGCAAAATTTAGGGGAATGCCGGACACAGGAGATGATGGGTAGCGCCAGCTGTATATGTTTATGCGATGGTTTGCCAGGCAACATTGCCCGATACAAAATTGCAGGGATCCCCCTTGATTTCCAAGCAATGCTATACTACAAAGTGTCTACCGGCAGGGGCAAAGCGTCTACAATGCGACTACATCTGCCGGAAGGGATATGTCGGCGGTTGCATGGAGAGCGCCGGTCACACAATATTTCAGAGAGAGGAGAATGTATCGGAATAAAGTATTGGCAGACAATGGTTCCATTTGCCGGTGACAAAACAGGCTGCTTTTTGCCAAAGATTACCTAATTTTAAAACACAAAAGTCCTACAACGCTGATCTGCTGATAAAAAGCATAGCAATACCCCGGAAGCTCACCAACAACAATTAATCCCCAGAAAAATGAAAACGCGCTCAACTCTTACATTATTAGCCGTCTGCCTCTTTGCGCCGGTTATATTCTCCGCCTGCAGCAAAAGCAGTACTCCTGCACCCGGTCCGGGAACAGGCACTGGACCCGGCCCCGGTACGGGACCAGCAAAACTTCAGTTCAAGGGCACCGCCCAGCTTTCCCAGGCCAGGATAGGGCTCATGGCGGCTGCTGCCGGAACCCGGTTCCTGTTTGCAGGAGGCCGTCCCGGCCTTGCCAACTCTGACGTAGTGGATATTTATGATGCCTCCGGCAACACCTGGTCAGCTGCCCGCCTTAAAGACACCAGGGAAGAACATGCCGTCGTTGCTGCGGGCAATAAAATTCTTGTTGCCGGCGGCTCTGCCTTCTACAGTGGAAAAAATGTAATTGCCGGGGTGGAAATTTACGATGTAACCACCAGCGCATGGACATTTGAACAGCTGCGTGTACCCATCAGAAACCTGTCTGCCGCAGGAATACAGAATAAGATTTTTATTGCGGGAGGCGCAGTGCTGGATAAGGATAGCGGCTGTTGCGTGGTAACAAAAGAAGTGAATATATATGATGTCTCCACCGGCAAATGGTCCTATGAAGTACTGAGTGAAGCCCGGCGGGATATTGGCATCGGCGCCGCAGGAAGTAAGGTGGTATTTGCAGGAGGGCAGGGGCACTCCAACGTATCAGGAGGATATTTCGCAGATAAGGTAGATATCTACGACCTCGCTGCTAAAACATGGTCAACCGCGAGGCTGAGTGAAGCCAGGGAGCACCTGAAGGCTGTTGCCGCCGGGAACTTTATTTTTTTTATCGGAGGCAGAATATCTAATTTCTCCGGTACCCCCTGGTCAAAGAAAATCGATGTATACGAGGTTACCACCAATAAGTGGTCAACGTTAGAGATGAGTGAGGACCGGGAGGATTTTGCCGTGGCAGCTATCGGTGATAAAATAGTTATTGCCGGGGGCTACTCCAACGCAAAAGCCGCTTATCTGAAATCTGTGGAAGTATACGATATTCCATCCGGTAAATGGGAGAAGCTGGAGCTCAGCATAGCCCGGAGTAAGCTGGCCGCCGCTGCTGCAGGGAAGAAACTGCTGATTGGCGGAGGCTTTGAAGAGCTGGCAGGGTTTTCTAAAACGGTGGATATATTTGAGCTGTCGCAATAAACGATACACTGTTTTAATATAGTCTTTCCCGTTAGTTTTAAAAAATGTTTACAATTTATTTGGAAGAATGAAATGAGTGCTTATCTTTGCGCTCCCTGAAACACAAATCAGAGTTGCCCAGATGGCGAAATTGGTAGACGCACTGTGTTCAGGTCGCAGCGCCTGCAAGGGTGTGCTGGTTCGAATCCAGTTCTGGGCACTAAAGTGGACAAATCGAAACTCATCTCGGTTTGTCCATTTTTATTTTCAGTAAAACTCGCGTCCAGCGCATACATTAGCTTAACGGCTTCGTTAAGTCGGGCGGTTCGATAATTGATTCCGTTAAAAATGAGTTTTACGGGAAAAATCGAACCACACTTCCTTTTACAATTGAATTATTCTCTCACGACATTAACTTCCGATTAACGCTTATCATTTTTTCTTTATTTAATTTTCAGATTATTCATTTAATGTGATTTGGTATTCCCAAATATTGGAATGCTAATAAAGTATAGCATAATGGCAAAAGGGAAAAGCACAATATCAATCGAACAATCGTTGTTCAATGAGCTTTCGCAGCTTATTGAGCAAAGCCAGCGGCAAGTATTTTCACATGCTAACAGCACGCTTACTGTACTTTTCTGGAAAATTGGTCATCGCATTAACGATGAAGTCTTTAAAAATAAGCGGGCAGAGTACGCAAAACAAATTGTGTCGACACTGTCGACACAATTAAAAAGGCAATATGGGAAAAACTTCGAGATAAGGAATTTAAGGAGAATGGCAATCGGCTTACAACCTGTATTTTTATACTCCTCGCTCCATATATTCTGCCCTTTTTTTTGTTTGCAGAAAAAAATAATAGTCACTTCAGACTGCTTCTGATTATCTGTTACTATTTTGCTGAAAAATGCATCCTGCATATATATCAGGAAAGATCAGACGGATGTCATCAAACTAAAAAGTATAAACAGGTATGAATTATAAAAAGTATCTAAGTACTCAGCATAAAAAGACAGCGATAAATCTTAGCAGCAGACTAAAAAGTAATGATTTCGGTTTTTTTTATACCTGCGTGAACGAATTTCTCGGGAATGACAAAGATGAATTTGTGCAGGCATTTACCGAATTCGGAATGCAGTTTGAAAATAAATACAGTGTACAGGATATCCTGCAAAAAATATTTTATGCAAGGGCGGAAAACGGTATAGTTGAATTCAGCCAGACACCGGATGCCGGTCACTTCAAAGCCATACTGGATGCTTACTACTGGCTTAACCTGGCTTTTGTGAAAAGCTATCAGGAAGAACAGGAGTTAAAGGGAGAGTTTTTTCAGGATGTGGTATTTGCGTCGTTATTAGCCTATTGTTTCTATCCGCAGGCATTAGCAAAAACAGTAAATTACCTGGAAGCTGAATACAAGGAATCCTTTAAGGCCGAATCCGACCGGAAAGCGCCTGAACAAAGAAAGTACGATAGATATTATGGGTATGGAGATATATTTCAATTGTTAAAAGTATTAGTTTCGGATAACCATAAGGGGGCCTTCCTGGAAATGATTTCCGGTACTGTTGAAACGCATTACGAATTTGCTATCCGGAATTTTCTGAGTGAAGATCCCGGTGTTGTAAATGAAGTGCTGGAAAAGCTGGCACAGTTTCATGTTAAGAACAAAGGAGAATCATATCTGGATACATTGAATCATGATTGCTGGAAAGTCTTTCCGTTGGAAATGATGGGTGTTGTTATCTGCCGGCAGCGGAAAGGGCTGTCCAACGCAGGTGTCAGCCATCCGCTGATAGCTGCCTTTCTGCCATTTGTTTTTGAAACGGAATCGCTTCCGGCAGATGAGTTAACCAGAAAACTGGAACTTAAAATAATCTGATGAGATAAATTTACTTTCAAAAAATGAATGAATCCTGAAGAAATGAACAGAAAGATAATCAACGAATTTAACAGGCAGATGAATGCAGCCAAAAATGAAGGCGTAAGTGAAAATGAAATTAATCAGTATTATGAGCTGATAAGAGAAAGTATTCAGGATGATATTAAAGCTGGTTTCGGCGGAACAATAGCCCGTAATCTTACGTTAGGTATCGGCGTACATGGCGGTGCATATCCCAGGCACCTGATTTTAAACGGTCAAAAGAAAGGTTGGAAGTACATAACCCGTTATCTGTTGTGGCAGCAGCATATTTTAGAAAAACTGTTTAATGAAAAGGAAGTTACTTCCAGATCTGTTGGCTGTATCATCGGGTTGTCAGCATTGTGGGGTATGAAAGAGCTGGCCGGGCTTTCAAGGTCTTATTTTGAGCTTTTATTTGAGGAAGACAAAGAGAAATACAGACAGAAGGAAACCTATCATTTATTTATGGCGATGTTATATGACTTATACGGGACTAAAGAGATAAAACAGGAATTATATACCACCCTGCCGGAGAATAGTGTTTATAAAAGGTTCCTTGACCATTGGGATACAACAGATCAGAAGCTGTTAGAAGATTTACTTTTTGAAATCTGTGATTTTCATATTTACAGCGCTTTAGATCTAAAAGATAAATTTTCTGAAATTTTATCGCTGGATTATATACCCGCAGAAATCAGACTGATTAAGAAAATCAGGCGAGAAAAACAACTGCCTGATGTTCAGATTTATCATCCTTTGCTGGAAACTCCGCTGGCAGATATTCCTGAAAACAAATATGACTGGAATTTGTCTGAAGATGAAATATATCAGTTTTTAGTAACGCGGGAAAAATAACAGGGTTGCTTTTGGAGGAAACATCGTTTTCCGGAGCAGATAGCTTTTCCGGCACTGAATTTATACTGGTTTCTGTGTATTGTGCAGTTTTCTTTTCCTGGGTAAATTGCTGTCTAAATCCATTTTTATGAAAAAGAGAACGTTGAAACCCAAATTGTCCCTGACAAAAAAAACAATCAAGGTCTTAAATCCGGCGTATGCCAATCAGGTTAAAGGGGAGGGCTCCTGGCCATCTGTCTGTTTCCTCGTAAGTTGCCTGACCTGTCACCAGGTTTAGAAGCGCCATTATGCTGCACCCAAAAGGACAAACCGGAAGCATTTCCCAGTTTGTCCTTTTTCGTATCCGCTTACCTTACTGTGGCGTATCTGTCAGTGCCTGCATAAAGTCAATAATTTTATCTGTTTCTTCCTGTGTCAGCTGCAGCTGATCTGCAGGCAATGTCTGATTATCTGTTTTAAATCCCAGACCTGTTCCTCCGCCTTTATTATAAAACGTCATCACCTGCTGCAACGTTTGATAACCGCCATGGTGCATATAGGGCGCTGTTTGGGCAATATTGCGCAGGGTAGGAGTTTTAAAGGCATTTTGCAGCTGTGGAATGGTACCATGTAAATATCCGCGTCCCCGGTCAGTATCCGGCTTTTTGTTGGTGAAGTCAGTGGCAACTCCCAGTACTTCTGCTTCCGTTTTGGTAAAGTCAGGCGGCACGGTACCGTTAAATAAGGGAATAAAATGACAGGTGGCGCATTTTCCCTTGCCGGTAAAGAGATTAAAGCCCTGCTGCTGGCTGGCGGTCATCGCTGTTTTTTCTCCGCGCATGTACCTGTCAAAACCGGAGGAAAATACAGACAGTGAACGGATATACGCGGCTAATACATTCTGTAATTGCCAGGTGGCAATAGTATCGGTTTTATATATTTTTTTAAACAGACTTTTATAGGCGATATCTGCATTCAGCTTCTGGCTGATATCGGCCAGCGATCCATGCATTTCCTGCTTATTGGTGATCACATCTTCTGCCTGTGTTTCAAGATCGGGCCGGCGCATATCCCAGAACTGTCCGTGCTGAAAATTTGAATAATTTAAACTCGGTGTATTCCGGGACAGAGAGCCACCTGCTATAGCTGTGGCGGTTTTCAGGCCATCGGTGAAGGCCCGTTCTGACTGATGGCAGGTAGCGCAGGAGCGGCTTCCGTTACCTGAAAGTACGGGATTGGAAAACAGCATTTTTCCCAACGCCGCTTTGTCGGCAGACTGTTTATATTCACTTCCCGGTACAAATGCATCCGGATTGAATGCATCGGCGGAAAACAATGTTGGTGCATTGTCTCTTATCGCTTTTGTAACTGCTACTGCCGGTATATTTTCTGCTATCCGCAGGAGGTACAGTTCTTCGGATATCCGGTTGGCATGGCTGGTAATAAAGTCCAGATAATTGAAATGATTACGGTCGCCCGCCGCTACCAGCACCGTTCTGGCTGCGGTAATTTTTGTCAGCAGTGTATCTGCTTTATCCTGATACTGCAGTTGCGGTTTTAACCGGTCTAATATTCCGGCAATGCCTTCCAGCGCCCAGGCGGATTCTGTCAGGCCGGTGCCGGATACGGGCGTATCAAAGCCGGTAATACCCAGTGTGATGATCCTGAAAACCTGTGAGCGTAACGCATCCATTATCTGCGGCAGGGAAATGGTGTTGGCTTCAAAGTAAGTCCGGATAGCCAGGCTTTTATTGGACAGTTTTTTAATCATACGCAGCATCTCTGCAGTGCGGGAGGTATCTGGTACGGGATACAGGTATTCTTCCAGTACCTGCAGACCTTCTGCTTCCAGAATGGTATTTTCTTCTGCTTCGATTTCATCCAGTGCCGGACCATTAGTGAAACGGGTGGTTTCCGGCATGTAATAGGCAACGGCCCATTCCATTTTTTTATAGTTGTGCCGCAGCGCTGCAAATGCATGTTGTACCTGCTCTTGACCCGCACGGCCGCGGATCAGGTCCGACATAACCTCCAGCTGTCTGGCAAAAAGCGCATTTTCATCGAGAATATATTGCCGGATATTATCTGTAGTACTGGTTTTAACGGGAGCGTGACAATTGATCAGAACAATGGCGGATAACGTGATCGATACAACGAAGATGGCTTTTTTCAACGTATACTTTTTTGACAATTCAAAACAAAAAAGCGCCGGTAACAGTTATTACCGGCGCTACATAAGAAGGGAAAATTATTTCTGAACATTCCTGATAATAACTACCTGACCACCCTCTTTATTGGTATTTACGCCGGCTCCGTCAGCATTGACGAATTTGTCGCTTTGCCATGTATGAGAGTGAATATTCACGGTAAAAGTATTGGGTACGCCAATGATGTCAGAGATATCATTCATAGCGCCATATTCCCAGGAACCAAATTTCAGCAGCTGGCCGCTTTGGTTATAGGCCGTCTGCCACGCTGCATCGTTCCTGTTATGCTTCATGTTTAACCATGGCTTGTACGCTTTTGTAGCGATGTCCAGCTGCCAGATGTAAGAATCGTGTTTGGCGGCAGGGTAGTAAGAGTCCCCGTCTTCCTGGATGTATACATAATTCTCCGTTACGCAAAGGTTATCGGGGTTAATGAGATTGTTACCCGGATCAGAGTCGCCTTCTGCTACTACTTCCAGTTTACCGGTAAGCATATTGTCTGCATTCAGTACCAGTTTATAAACGCGTCCCCACATGGTCAGGCCTGCTTTGGGGTTGGTACCGTCGGAAGATTCACCGGTGGCGGTAAAGTAAATTTCCCTGCCTTTACCCGCGCCTTTACGGTAGTCAACATCTTCTACCCTTGAAAAGCGGATAGCTTTGTTATCCAGGTTTTTCTGATTGATTTCCTTTCCGGTACTTTTTACGGCGTTGGTAATTTCTACAAATGATACATCGTAAGATGCTCCTTTAACCATATTGGTTTCAACGTAATCGTCATCTTTCCGTTTTAATGCATACAGTTTTCCGCCATCGAGATCACCTACCTTGTCGGCCACATACATAATGAGCTGTCCTGCTGACTGGTGGTTGGTGCTGTAGGACTGGTCTTCTCCGATAACAATATATGTTTTACCGTTGGAAACATCTGATGGCAAAGGTACGGCATTCTCCATGGATGCTTTACCCAGCGCCGGTTTTACACGGTCTTTGGATGATTTTTCAGAAGCAGGGGCAAGCGGGTCAATGGCATGTACCATACTTTCTTCGCCGGATTCGCCGGCAGTAAGGAAGTACGAGAAACCATGCGTTTTCTTGTTAGCCAGTGTAGCTGAGCATAAGCGGGTGATGCCACCGATGCCGTCAACAATATACTCACCTCTTACAGGCTTGAAGGTTTTGTCGAGAAATACTCTCGATACAGACTGCGTAATTTCATGATTGGTAATCATCACGTATCCGTCAGTATTTTCCTCTTTCATAAATCCAGCGCCATCCGGTTGCCCTGCAAAAACGAAGTCAGGGGTGCCGCTCAGCTTGTCAGAACTGGAAATGAGTGTAGTGATGTTCATGTTCTCGAAGCCCGGCATGGCATATACGAATGCGGGTTCTTTGGACAGATTCCCGAATACAATGTTGCCGTTTGGTTTTTCTTCGGGGGTTTCTACATTTTTATTTTGGCAGCTGGTAAACGCAAGCCCAGTTGCGAGGCATGCAATAGTGATCTTCCTTTTCATACAGATTTGATAATTAAGTTTAGCCATGGCAAAAAAAGACTCATATTGTTATCATGATATTACCGAAACATTATTTGTACATTAATTCTGCGATATAATTTTCCCTAAAACCTGCAGTATCTTATCATAGGCTTTTCTTTATTGAGGTGGCTGTCTATCTTGGGAAAATGGATACCACTGTTATGAAAAACAATCCGTTAGCATCTAAGCAGCATTTTGAGGTACTGGATGGTTTAAGAGGCATTGCCGCCCTGGCTATTGTTGTGTTTCACCTGTATGAGTTTATTTCTCCCGACTATACGAAAAGTCCGGTAGGCCATGGTTACCTGGCGGTGGACTTCTTTTTCTGTCTGTCCGGATTTGTGATCGGCTATGCTTATGATGAGCGGGCGTTGCAACTGGGGTTAAAAACATTTTTCCTTAATCGTTTCATACGCCTGCATCCGATGGTAATATGGGGCAGTGTGGCCGGCCTGCTCGGGTATATACTGGATCCGTACATCGGAGCGGCTTCTGTTGCAGCTGCCGGCGCCGGCAAAATCGTGCTGGCTTTTATCTGCTCGCTGGCAATGTTGCCTTTTCCGTGGCTGCCCGGACGGGGCAACGGGCTGTTCCCTTATAATACGCCCGCCTGGTCCTTGCTGATGGAGTATATCATCAATATTGTCTACGGCCTGGTACTGCTGCGTTTGCCCAAACGCTGGCTGCCTGTGTTGTTAGGAGTGTCTGCAGTATGGATTGCGGCCGTTGCCCGGCATCGCGGCTGGATCATCACGGGCTGGGACGCACCCACTTTTACAGATGGGTTTGCGCGGGTATTTTTTTCTTTCCTGGCCGGACTAACTGTCTACCGTTTCAACCTGATAATCCGGAACCGTTTGCCCTTCCTGCTATTGGGGGCTTTGTTGGTGGGAGTATTTATGTTCCCGCATTTTACCAATGACTGGATAACAGAGTTGATCCTGGTAATGCTGGTATTTCCCCTGTTGTTATCACTGGGGGCGGGCGCTGTGGCGCATGGGTGGATACGCCGCTGCTGTAACTTCACCGGCCGGTTGTCTTATCCGCTGTACATGACACATATATGGGCCATATGGCTTTTCGGCAATTATCTTACTGCAGAAAAACCGGGTCCGGTTGAAATGTACGCGGTGGCAGCTGTTGTATTTGCCGGATGCGTGCTGCTCGCCTATGCTGTACTCCGCTGGTATGATGAGCCGGTGAGGAAGTGGCTGACAAAGGCTGTCAGGCGCTGATGGTTTCTTCGTCCGGCAGCTAGCCTTCCCGGAATTGTGTGGGGGTAATACCTGACTGGGCTTTAAAGAAATTGGAAAAATAGGCATGGTCAACAAAGCCGAGTTCGAATGCAATTTCTTTGATGGATAGATCGGTAGTCTGCAACAGCCGTTTGGCTTCCAGCAGTACGCGCTGCTGTATCAGCCTGGTGGCGGATACATGCAGGTGATTCTTACAGAGAATATTCAGGTAGTTGGCAGAGATATGCAGTTTGGCTGCATAGAATCCCACCAGTTTTTCCTGCTTGTAATATTTATCAATCAGCATATTGAATTTTGCAAGCCTCGGATTGGATTGAAATACTTTCAGGTCCGTAAAAATATTCTCCGCTTCCTTGCTCACAATGGCGGCTATGACAGCGGCCCTTGCACTGATGACCTCCTGTACGGAGTCCGGTGAATTCAGCTCATCCCTGATAGCATCAAATTCATATTTCAGCAGTTTGAAATTATCATTGGTGAGCGGAATCACCGGATGGTTCATATAATTCGAAAACGAGAAACGGAAGAAGGAGGCAAAGCGTTCGAAGAATTGCTGCTGTATCATCAGCTGGTAGCCGGTCGTATCAGGCTGTATACTCCAGGTATGCACCTGTCCGGGAAACAGTACATGCACCTGTTTGTTCCCGATCGGGTAGTCATGAAAGTCGATATTATGAACCCCTTTGGCCGATTCAAACAGATTGATGATGAAAAAATCATGTTTGTGCGGCCGGTCGATATGCCGTTCACCATGCAGTTCATTGAAGAGAAATTCCTCCCTGCCTGCCAGCTGGCCTTTCCTGAATTCCTGGAGGCCTAAGACTGGGATGTAACCTGTATCATCATAAATCTTCATATCAGCAGATTAAGTTGGGAATTCAGCGTCTAAAATATGGAAATTTATGGCAAAAAAAATGGATTAGCGCCTGGAAACATGCAGGGCCAATCCATTTGTATCATATTAATACGACTGTTATTTTTTAGGTTCAGCGTGGGTAGTAGGAGTATGGATAATATCGAAGTACACCGTTTTGTTGTTGTTGTCAGGATAAATGCGGTAAGTGAACTCCTGTCTGGTCAGCACGGTGATATCCACCACGCGGGTAAACAATACTGCACCGGCATCGTTTTTCGCAACGATGGTACGGGTTTTACCATCGGCGGAAACGGTCCAGTCACCGTGCATTTTAGGTGAATCGTCCAGGTTGTACATGGTGAAGGTGCCATCCGCCCTGAAATAGGCGAAGCCTACAAAGTTGGCTACATTGGCATCTTTCAGCGCCACGTTTTCCCCTTTGTTATTTTTGGCGTTGGTAGTTTCCCAGGGTGTAACGGCAAGTGTTTCAGCCGGCGTCAGTTGTTTCGGTTCAGGATTGTCGTCTTTATCCTTACTGCAGCTGAAGAGAATGGTGCTGCATACTGCCAGCAAAAGCAGCGTGGTGACTTTTTTCAGATTCTTCATACAAATGAAATTTTAAGCACAACAAAGGTATCTGCCCCCTGTATCTTCCCGTTGCGGTTTTCATCCCAAGGCTTGAAAGATTTATAACGGGGCAGATGACCATATTTTATCAGAAAACAATATTGCCTTTATGTACCAGTGATTTCACCGGCGAAACCCTGGCTACTGCTTCTGCAGAGCAGGAGGCTTCCAGGAATACCAGGTCGGCATCGTTGCCGGCAGCGGGCCATTGCTGGTTTCCTTTATCATCCAACGGAAGTATGTACCTGGTGGCAAAGCCCAGTGTTCTTGACAGCGCCCATTCTGAGCTGTAGCCATACAGGCCGGCGATGAGTTTCGCTTTCTGCAGCATGTGACCCGGCCCGAAAGTGTTCCAGTGATCCTGGATGTTATCATTACCCACCAGCACCTCTACGCCATGTTTTCTCAGCAGCGGCACAGGCATAATGGTTTTACCGAAAGGGATGGAAGAAACAATGCCGACACCTGCTTCCGCCAGGCGTGCAGCTATGTGCTCTGTTTCCTGCGCTGAAAGATGCGCCAGCGCAAAAGCATGACTCACAAAGGTTTTCCCGCGAAGGGCCGGAACTTCAGTCGCCCTGTTAATCAGGTATTCAATTGTTTTGATACCGCTTTCTCCTGTTTCATGCAGGTGAATATCAATACCCTTATTGTTATCGATGGCCAGCTGCGTAATCAGGTCCATGGGCTTTTCTATGCTGCCGTCGATAGACCAGGGATCTACTCCGCCAATGAAATCGATGTTCATTTTGGCTACATCCTTCAGCAGCGGAGCGGTGTTGGTGTAAAATATACCGTGCTGGGGAAAAGCCTCCAGCTCTGTGCCTGCGGTTTTTTCCTTGTTTTTCAGCGCTGTTTCCAGGTGCTTTAAGGAATCAAAACCGGAAGTGGGATCGATGTTGAAATGAGAGCGGATGTAATGCGTACCGTTTGACTGCAGCAGCTCAATGAGTTTCTCTGCGCGTTCCACAGCTGTTTTCAGCCATACGGGAATCATCTGCTGTTCATAGGCAATCTGATCCTTCACCGTTTTTCTTTTTGATGAAACTGCCTGCCATGGAAGGCCATAGAGCATTTTGTCCAGATGTGCATGCATGTCTTTGAATGCCGGCAGCATCAGCCAGCCTTTGGCATCAATGGCATCCCTGCCCGGATCGTTGGGCGTGATGGCCTTAACCTTCCCGTCAGCTGTTTCAACACAGAAAAGCGCGGTCCTTGTTTTTACAACCTCATCCCCGTCATATTCAAAACCTGTTTCCAGCAATACATTCTTGAACGTATGACTGCCGTTTACTACTTTATCCATTGGTGCTGTTTTTTAATCTGTATTACTACGGCAAAGTAAGCGGTAAATATCTCCGGAACTTTGTGCTATCTATACGGATACTTGAAAGATTTATAACTCCCCTGCGTATTAGTGATAAATCTTTCAAGGCATATCATGAATCTTACACAGAACAGGAGAGCAGGAAGATTATTTTTGTAGAAAAATGACTGGGACTATGAATAAAGCGGAAATATCCCGTAAGGAATTTATAAGAATGTCTGGCCTGGGGCTGGCAGGAATGGCTTTCGCAAGCGGCCTGCTATCTTCTGCAGAAGCATTTGCCGGCGATACGGCCAATAAAGGCGGGAAAGGCTACCTGTTAAAGAATGTACGGCTGGAAACCGGTTTTGTGTATGAAGAAGGAGAGGTGGTGCACACCAAAACCGAATTGTTCTGTATTGCTATCAAAGACGGAAAAATAAAAAGTATCTCCGCCAATAAACCAAACGCCGCAGATGCTATTGATGCAAAAGGCTGGCTGATGCTGCCTTCCTTCCGGGACATGCACATCCACCTGGATAAAACCTTCTATGGCGGCCCATGGCAGGCAACCAGGAGGGGGCCGGGAGGTGTTAAGGGAATGATTGCGCTGGAACAGAAGATTCTGCCGGAAATGCTGAAGACCTCCACCCACCGGGCAGAAAAACTGATTGAATTGCTGCAGTCCAAAGGCAGCAACTTCGCCAGAAGCCATGTCAATATTGAACCCACTTCAAAACTGCAGTCGCTCACTAACCTCCAGAAAGCGCTGGAAAACAGGAAGAACACTTTTGGTGCAGAGCTGGTTGCCTTCCCGCAGCATGGGGTATTTTATACCGACTCCGTTCCCTGGCTGAAAGAGGCGGCAAAGATGGACATCGATTTCATCGGCGGCCTCGATCCTTACAGCATCGACGGCGCGATAGAGAAAACAATAGATTTCACTGTACAGCTGGCGCTGGATCATAAAAAAGGAATCGACATACACCTGCATGAGTCAGGAGAGTCCGGATTAAAAACAGTAGAATACCTGATTAAGAAGGTAAACGAGAACCCGGCGCTGAAGCACAAAACATTTTTAAGCCACTGTTTTGTACTGGGCCGGATCGATAAGGTAAAACAGGAGGAGATAGCGGAACAGCTGGGCGCCGCAGGCATAGGCATTGTTTCTACCATCCCGTTCGGAGGGCTTATCATGCCTATACCATTGCTTTACAAGCACCAGGTAAATGTGATGACAGGCAACGACAGCATCATTGACCACTGGAGCACATTCGGCTCCGGCAGCGTACTGGAAAAGGCCAATACCATGGCCCAGCTGTACGGTTACTCTACCGAGTTCCTGCTGTCAAGAAGCCTGAAACTCGCCACCGGCAATATACTCCCGCTGGATGACAAAGGTGTGCAGCAATGGCCCAAAGCCGGCGATACAGCCGACCTGGTGCTGATAGATGCCAGCTGCTCTGCAGAGGCCGTGTCGAGGATTTCGCCTGTAAGATCACTGATAACGAAGGGAGAGATTGTGTATTAAAGGAAGCAATTACGAATTGCGAATTACGAATTACGAATGAGGAGCGAAGCGCTGATCGTAGATTAACGGGAATAATTTTTAAATATCCCCGTTAATCTACGATCAGCGCTTCGCTCCTCATTCGTAATTTTTAAAGCTTATTGCGTAACAGGTTGCTGGTACTGATAGCTGAACTGTTTCAGAATCTTATTATCCTTATCTCTGATTACTTTAAGTCTTCCGTGCATATCATATTCATAATAGGTAGTGATATTGCTGGAATTGGTTTCACTTGTCATGCCTACAAGAGGTCTGTAGGTATAGGTGTTGATCAGATTAGTGCTTCCGCTCAGCCCTGATCTTAACTTGTTCAGTTCATTTCTAAGCTGCTGGTCATTTGCAGGGCGCTGAACAATGGTAGTATCTATCAATGGGAAGATGGTAGCATTGTCTGCCCCTGTAATTTTAGCTACAATGTATTGTGAGCCGTATCCCCATATTAATGAAGTTATAATGCCATCCTTTCCCTGAAATTGCGTTACATTACCATCAGCATCATATTTCTGAAATACGATTTCGGTATCTGATACCGCATTAAAGGTGGATGTTTCCACTGAAGATATCAATGGTTGATTTAAGAATGATTTATAATTGCTTCTGGTAGTTTTCAGAAGCTTAGTATTCCTGTAAACCGTGGTCAGTATAACGGGATCCGTGAAATTCCACTTCACCATAGAGTCATATACCGGCTGCTGCTTATAGTCCGTAACATATTTAAACATGGAAGTAATGGTGTCTCCGGTGCTATTGCGGAATTTAGTTGTTGCCGGACGTAATTCGTTTTGCAGATTGTATTGGTAGGATTTTAAAGTGATAATTGAATCTCCGGTTGAACTGTAGGTTGTTTTCTTTTCAGTTTTTACTGTTTTAATATAATCCTCTACGGAATAAAAAAACGGACTAAGGCCCAGATTTAGAGCTTCAGGGGCTGAAGGGTCCAGTAATACGTTATTGTCCCAGTCAAAATACATGGATACGGCGCTTTTTCCACGGATCTTCTCTATGAAATTATAGTCATACTCGTTTTTCTCCTGCAGCACATTCTTGTTATTGTAGACTGACATCAGTTGCAGAGAGCCTCTTTTCCATGAATTATCCCTGGTGATTCTGGACCGGCCTTTCTTTCCCCCAAAGTTCAATTGTAAATATTTGTCAAAGTATCCATCATCTAATCCTGAGGAATAATAAAATTCTTTCCTGGAACTATCGGAAAATAATTCACGGACGTGATAATACCCGACAACGCTCCCATTGATGTTGCCTTTGGGGATAGCCGCACCATAATCTGCATTCACAAAGTAAAATCCTTCCTGATAGGATGCTGTGAACGGCGTGGTAGTTGACTTGGGAACGCCGATATAGGCGGTGTTATAGACGTTGCCTGCCGGAGATTCGAGGACGCCGGTAGAAATACCTTTGTTGTCATACCGATAAGTTGTTTTCATTTTCTTATCAGCTATATTGTCTTTATATGTCAGTGATTTTATCCTTAATCCGCCAACATAATAGTTGGATGCACTATCCTGGTAGTTAAATTTCGCTTCCATTCTGGATACGGCGGTCAGAAAATGGCCATTCAGAATAGCTTCTATTTTATATCTTCCCTGGGGTAAAGAAAGAATTACAGTGTCTCTTTTGGTTTTCTGTGCCCGAAGCCTCATATAATCTGCCGCGCTGTTACTGAAACCACTCAAAAGCACATCCATGACATTTGCCTTAATCAGATCAAATACCCGGGTAACATTATTAAATTTATAGAGATTGATTTCAGCAGTTTTATCAATGCCATATTCACTCTGGTAGGAAAAGTATTTCAGGTAGTTTTCAAAACTCAGTCCTGGCTGCACTCCGTATATATTGAAAAATTTTACCGTCTGATCATCATGCAGCACAAAATCAATATCCGTTGTGTTAAAAGGTATCTGATAGGTTTCGTCCACATCGCCGGTTAGCGCTGTAAGTTGTCTGTTAGCTGTGTTTCCCATGGTAATCAGACTGTATTCATCTGACTGAGGTACGCCGTTTGTACTAAGGCCGAAGGATGTCTGGGCGTAGTTATTTCCTTCATACTCAAACGATACTTCTCCGCCACCTGGATAAATTATCTGGTTAAGCGTACCAATGGATGCAAATTTATAGTCAACATTACGTTGGGCGCCTCCGCATAAATTTTCATTGGGGGTGGACAGGCCGCAGATAAAATCGTACTGAGGTTGCAAATCAGTATTGCCATCTTCCCCGTTATAATATCCCCATAAATCTACGCCTTTGCTATCGATCCGCGGCAGTGTTTTACCCCACTGGTCCTCCTTATAATTGAATTTATACGTCTGATCATTTACCTGCAATGATTTCAGCATTAATCTTCTGCTGAGTACATCTGCAGATACTTTGTTGAAGTAATCGTAGTTAAAAACAGTTCTCTGAACAACTTCGCTTTTGTTTTTTATCACTATACTGTCCAGCTTATTCTTATACTGATCTGTTCTGCTGAAGCTGCTATAGAATATTACTTCTCCCTGTCCGTTCAGTAATATCTTATCCAGTACCGGAATCTCTGACCTGTCTTTGGTGGTTGCTTTAAATTGTAATGTCGGCGGCAGTGTATAGGGCCGGGTCCCTGCACCCAGGTGGAAGGAGAAGTCCCCGATAAATACCTTTGATCCTATAATATCCGGATTTTGTTTAAAAAGATAAGCAGAGTCATACAGCTGCGTATCACGGTAGCGCTTATAGACAAAATCCAGCTGCGTACGTGTGAACGGGTGATACACCTTTGTAAGATACCAGTTGTCATAGGTATTTACAATCGGCATTCCATTCGGAGAAGGCTCTCCCGGTCTGTTTATATGAAACGTGGTTTCCGGCTCTGTAAACGAATAACTGATACCCTTTGTATCAGTAATGATGAAGGCCCTGTTTTTGAATTCAATTTTGAGGTCTGTGTAGGGCACAGGCAGTATGCTGCCATCGTTGGTAAAAATGAACCTGCCGCTTTGGCCCATGAAGTTATAATAGTAAACGTCATACTCTGTATCTCTCAGCCAGGACTTATTGACAGTGGTATATTCTGATTGCAGGGCGGGGGAGGTGTGTTGTAACAGAGAATATTCCGAGCTGCTGAATTCCTGTTTGGCACCGATCTGGCTTGCCCGTACCAACCTGCTTCTCAATAAGGAATCACTGTACACCGTGTTTTGAAAGAAATCTGGGTATCCGCGGGTTACTCGTGTAATAGATCCTCCTGCTGAAAGTGTCCAGCCCAGGCCAGTCCATCCGGCTACTTCCCTTGCCGGAATTCCTCCGGCATGATAGTTTAACTGAATCGGGAGGGTTAAGTCCCTCAGCTTTAATTCATTTATAGGAACGTTGATATCAGGTACGCCGGTATAATAGCTTACAGGAACTTCTGAATACCGGAAAAGTGAATTTACATCGGGTGATTTCGTCTGTGCTCCAATCTGATTCATAAATCCAACCTGGGCGCTCAAATGTAAATGACATGTCAGTCCGCAAATCAGGAGGAACAGGTGTAAAGGGAAAATATTTCTTTTCATGTTTTTCGGGATAATTATAAAGAGCAAGCTCCTTCCTGGAACTTCGGAAATAGCATTAATCATACCTGACAGCTGTCAGCATTGTATTGGTCATGCATGATAAATGGCGGGAGGCATGTATCATATATATACCGGAATAACAGGTGTCGTGACAGGATCAGTGTTACAGTTGCTGATAAATATTTCATGTTGTTAGTCAAGGTATAGCATAATTAATCAGCTGGTTTGCTGGAAACAAAAATATGATGGTGTGAAAAATCGTAACAGATTTGAACAGTAACAGTATTAACAGGTGGAAGTGCCCGGCTAAAGATGTATGCATCAAAAGTTAGTATCGTTTCAGTGATTACTTTTGGGGCTAAAGTACATCCTTAAAATCATATTTTCAAATAGCTTACCGGCATCTGTCCTGATGTGACACCTGAAAGGTTTGCTGTTTTCTGCAAATGAAAAGTTTCGGGCAGAATAAAAAAAATGATACTGGTTTTTTGTTTGTATCTTAACGAAATTTGAAATAACACTGGCTATACCTGGTATGAAACGTTTGTTAGTATGGCAGGTGCTCTGTATAAACGTTGTATTTACAGCCACCGGCATTCATTTCTCCCAGATCAATCCTGTTTTGTGTTGCCTTAATTTATCATGCTGGGAGTAAACCGGGAGTGAGAGATGATTGCATGACAAGTTTGGAAAATATTTTGTAATTACCACAGCATGCATATCCATACCTATATAAAAAAAGGAGTATTATTCACGTGCAGTACTTTTACCGTGTTGTATATTTCAGCACAGATCAAACCAGATGGAAGTACTGTTCCTGCAGCGGCAGCTGCTCCGTTACCGGCAGGCTACAATACCCAGCAGATAAATTATATCCGAACCTATATACCATCTGTACCTGCTGCTGATCCGGCGGTGATTTCCACGACTACAGATGTGAAGGCTGTGAAGCAAACCACACAGTATTTTGATGGACTGGGTCGTCTGATACAGACGGTGAACAAGGGCGCCAGTGGCGGCAGTACACCGCGTGACCTGGTGACACCGGTCGTCTATGATAGCCTGGGGAGGGAACGATATAAATACCTGCCTTATGTTTCTTCTGCTGCAGATGGAAAGTTTAAACAACAGCCTTTTACCGAACTGAATACTTTTGCCGGCAATCTGTATCCCGGAGAGAAAATATTTTACTCAGAAACAGTATTTGAGGCTTCCCCGCTGAACAGGGTGGTGAAAACCATGGCTCCGGGTAACAGCTGGGCCGGCGCAGGACGCGGCGTTTCCAGCGACTATCAGATTAATACAACGACAGATGCAGTGGTCATCTGGTCAGTGCCCGCCAACGGTATTATTCCTGTTAAATCAGGCGTGTATGCAGCAGGACAACTGTTTAAAAATATCACGACAGATGAAACCGGCAACCGGGTAGTTGAGTTCAAGGATAAAGAAGGACAGGTAATACTGAAGAAGGTGGAACTCCTGTCCGGCTCCGCGGATGGGCATAATGGCTGGCTCTGTACCTATTATGTATATGACGATTTAAACCTGCTGCGTTTTGTGATTCCACCTAAAGCCGTGGAGCTGATAAAGACGACCTGGGTTGTTTCCCAGCAGATCGCTGATGAACTGTGTTTTCAGTATCAGTATGACGGTCGCAGGAGAATGATTACCAAAAGCGTTCCCGGCACCCGTTACGCCACAGAGATGGTATACGACCTGCGTGACCGCCTGGTATTTACCCGTGATGCCAATCTGCGGACGCAGCAGCAACCACAATGGCTGGCTACTTTCTATGATAACCTGAACCGGCCGGTAATGACTGCGCTGTATAACTCCGCAGCTACCCGCGATGCGCTGCAGACCAGCATGAACAGCAGCACCGGCACACAGCAGGTGGCATATACTTTTCCCGGTACTGCAGATTTATATCTGAATCAGCATGATGGCAGCCCGGAATACAAGGCCACCAACAGCGTAAATCTGGAAGATGGCTTTGATACCGGTGCTTCCGGAACTACCGATGTGTTTACGGCGCCTGCGGCCAATGCCGGCAGTACTACTATTGCCGCTACCAATGCACTGCCAGGCATTACCCCTTCCCAACTTACGCCGCTGACCTATACTTTTTACGACAAGTATAATTATACGGGGGCCCTTCCTGCGGTGACAGCTGATTTTTCAAAGCTGCAGGCAGGGAATAATCCGTATGCAGAACCGGTAAGCGCGGTGAGCAGCGCCACTACAGGACTGGTTACCGGCAATAAGGTACGTGTGCTGAATACAGACATCTGGCTGACGACCAGTATTTATTACGATGATAAAGGCCGCACTATACAGCTTGTCTCCGACAAAATGAATACTGGTAAGGAAGTTGTTTCCACGCTGTATGATTTTAATGGAAAGGCGCTTAGCACCTATCAGTACGTCAATAACCCGAAAAGCAAGGTGGCAGCTGTCACCAGCCTGCTGACCGTAACGGACTACGATGCGATGGGCAGGGTGACTGGTATCCGCAAATCCCTGAATGGTACCCCGCTGAAGGACATGGTGCAGAACAGTTACGATGACCTGGGACAACTGAAGACAAAGACACTGAGCAATATAGAATCGCTGGATTATGATTATAATATCCGCGGGTGGCTGAAAGGCATCAACAAGGAGTTTGCAAAGGCCGGCGGACAGGGGCATTTCTTCGGTACGGAACTGCATTACGATTACGGCTATACGCAATCGCAGTTCAACGGCAACATCTCCGGCATTACCTGGCGGAGCAAAAGCGATCAGCAGTGGCGTTCCTATGGCTACCGTTACGATGCTGCCAATCGTTTATTGAAAGCCGACTTTACCCAGAACAACAGTGGCTGGAACACCAGCGCCGGCTATGATTTTACCGTTATAATGGGAGATGGCGCAACTGCAACATCTGCCTATGATGCCAATGGTAACATTCTTGCCATGGCGCAGAAGGGGAGAAAAGGCGCAGGCAGCGCAGATATAGACAGATTGAGTTATACCTATCTGCCCAACAGCAACAAACTACAGGGCGTTATTGATAATGTAAATGATCCTTCCTCCACATTAGGAGATTTTAAAGAGATCAATGGTCAGGGTAGCAATGACTACAATTACGACGACAACGGCAACCTCACGCAGGATGATAATAAAAACATCAAAGCAGGCGGGATTAGTTACAACCACCTGAATCTGCCTCGGCAAGTAGCTATCAGGGGAAAAGGAACTATCGCCTATCAGTATGATGCTGCCGGTAACAAGTTGCGCAAAACAGTTACAGACAGTACTGCTTCCACACCCAAAGTGACGGTAACAGATTACATCAGCGGGCTGGTATATCAGAATGATACATTGCAATTCATTCCGCATGAAGAGGGCCGTATCCGGGCTTTTGCGAAAGCAAATCAGCCGGTGGCCTACTTCTATGATTACTTCGTGAAAGATCACCTGGGTAACGTTCGGATGGTGTTAACCGAACAGCAGGATACGAGTATTTACAGGGCTTCCATGGAAACCGCTGCTGCACGTGTAGAAAATGCATTGTTCAGCAATGTAGACAACACCCGTTTCAACAAACCGGTAGGCTACCCCGCAGATCAGTCATCAGAACCTAATGAATTTGTAGCTAAGCTCAACGCAAAATCCGGTGGTCAGAAAATAGGTCCCTCTCTGGTACTCCGCGTAATGGCAGGGGATACCGTCTCTATCAACACGCAGGCGTTTTACAAATCCACCAGCCCTCAGCAGAACAACAAGTCCCCGCTGGCAGAAGATATGGTCGCTGACCTGGCGCGGGCATTCAGCAGCCCCGGCACTGAAAACAGCGCCCACGGTATTACAGATGCAACCGGAACAACACCTTTCAACACCAACTTCTATAACAATGATTACCGGAAATTACAGGAGAAAAACCAGGACCAGCCCCAGGCAGATAAACCGAAGGCGTACCTGAATTTTGTTTTATTCGACGATCAGTTTAAATTAGTAGAAGAGAATAGCGGTGTGAAACAGGTGAAAGCCACTCCTGATGAACTGCAACAGTTAGGCACAGAGAAGATGATGGTGGCGAAGAGCGGCTTCCTGTATGTATACACCAGCAATGAGACCCCGCAGGATGTATACTTTGATAACCTGGTAGTGGTGCAGAACGCAGGGAGGATGCTGGAAGAGACGCATTATTATCCGTTTGGGCTGACGATGGCGGGAATAAGTTCCAACGCGTTAAAGGGGAGTAACTATCTGGAAAATAAAATGAAATATAACGGGAAAGAGTTGCAGAGTAAGGAGTTTAGAGATGGCTCAGGGCTGGAATTATACGATTATGGCGCAAGAATGCAGGATCCTCAGACCGGAAGATGGAACACACAGGATAAATTCTCAGAAGTATATGTTGCTTTAAGCCCATATCAATACGCTGCAAATAATCCGGTTAAACTTATTGATCAGGCAGGTAAATTATTAAAAGATAAGGAAGGCAATATTATTGCCACATCTACCGGTAATATCATCAGCAGAAACTCTTTTACCACAGTGGGAAATACAGAATACAACTATAAGTCAACGTTTGAGGTGGTTACCATATACACGGATAAGGGCACCCCGATTAATGCCCTGCGGGAACTTAGTACAGAAGTATTCAAGAGTGACGGAAAGGGAGGATCGGTAAAGGTTACAGGTGCAGATAACCCGATAAGTACCTGTTCTAATTGCCATGGTTATGCTTTTGCCGGAGGAAAGGTCGTGATTGAAGATATTACACCCGGAAGTAAAGTAATCAATACAATACTTGCTGATGATGGATATGTTGTGGATGGGATAAAAGGACAGGTGGTAAAAGACGCGGAGGCGACCGGGTTTGTTGAAGCAAATGAGAGTATGTCTAATATATTTCACAGCGCAGTAGCAAATAAAGATGGATCCTGGTCAGCGGATCAGGGAATTTTTAAGGCAGAGGAAAGGACATCGAAAGCCGGGGCGGCCAGTCCGGCTGCAAAAAACTCTTTTGTCAGAACCAGGAATATCAGGCACAGTGATCCCGATAAAGGAAAAGCAAATGGCATAACAATTGTCAATCCAAAAGAGATCAAGGCATTGTTAGACGAATTAAAGTTACCCCAAAAGCAAGTATTGGATGGAACGGATTATAATTACTAGAAGATTTTTTTTCGCCCTATGTGGCATGCTGTGCGCATGCCTGATGTTATCTGAAAGAATGGCAGCGCAGGTAACGCGTATTGCTGTGGAAAAGGTCAGCTGCCGGCATTTTGCGGATCAGATAGACGGATATAAGTTAGTGATAGCTGTTAGCCAGGGGGATACAATTATAAAAACACCGGCCGATTTTTATAATCTAAATGAAATCATTAAACTTTCTGATAGTGTGAAACTTGTGATTGTTGAGAAACTATTGAAGTTTAAAGGGGATACGTCGTTATGCTGCAGGAAAGTCAACAGATTTTTCTACGAAGGAATTGAGCGGACATGCGTAGGACGACCGAAAACGCAATACTATAATATGCAGGTGGATGCCCTGTATATGATAAATAAAATTGTACGGCCGGAAGGTATCAGTATGTATTCCTGCTTTCCTGTTGTAATTGACTGGAAGACGAAAACGGAGATTAATAATCGCAGGGAGCTGATAATGGACTATTATAAAGTGTATGAGAAATGCCTGAAAGTTGCCAGGAAAACCGGCCGTATCACGGACTCCTTTCGTTTTAATACTAAAAAATATGCCTGGTACGGAGCGATCGAGGAAACATTGTCAAATTAACCGGCCCCCGGCTACCTAAGTAGCCGGGAACACAGCGAAACATCTTAATTACCGGTGGTATTCCTCTCAACCTTCATCTTCTCCACTTCCTTCAGCATCTCCATACTCCATTCAAAGTCAGGCGCCTGGTACAACGTCACTATTTCATTGATTGCCTGCAGCGAGCGGGTGGTATACATCAGTGCATTCCTGGCATTGAAATCCTTTATCAGCGTATTGTATCCGTCGTAAATGGTCAGGTCGCCGCCAGGCAACAGGGTATCGTCGGTGGGGTTTATCAGCACTTCACCCTGGTCACCTACCAGGATAATGCCTCCGCCGTTATTTTTCAGTTTCGGATGGGCGATGTAGTTTCTGAGCTTCATCACTTCAATGATGGTCTGGATAGGTCTTTCATGGACCGGGTAGTTTTTCTTTGCACCCAGTATCACCTTCCATTTCAGCGGTGTAGTACTTTTCTCCAGTTCATTCCAGGTCCAGTTATCCAGTGTGTTCTCCCCCAGTTCGTTGACTACGCCTTCCAGTGAGATGCCCAGCAGCAGCATTACATTGACGGATAATCTCACTTCTACACTAAATTGGTTTTTCTCTCTTGCGGTGATGGCATTTGTAAGTGAATCATATGCCTGCTCCATCAGTATCTTCGAGATGGTCGCCTTCCGGGATGCGCCTAGTTCCATTGTATCAGGATTTTAATCAGTAAGCCCGTAATTTAGCAGGAAATTTATTCAGCAGAAAATATTAATGTCGTGCAGAATGGCTGTCTGTACAGCTGTGGCGGCGTTCAGGCCATACATTTGAGATTATACTTTTATGGACTTATATTGTGTGTTGTCATAAATAAAGAAATTAAATTTATCATGTTTTATGTAAGTGAAGTGAAGGACACTGCTCCGGCGGTATATAAAACAGCTCTGCAGGAAATGGTATACCAGACATTGCAAAAGCTGGAAGTACCTATTGCACGGGTGGATACTGATGATGCGGTTACCATGGAAGATTGTATACTGATTAATGAGCGGCTGGAAGTAAAGACCGTGAAAACGCTGTTTCTCTGTAACCGCCAGCAGACCCGCTTTTACCTGTTTGTGACGATGGCCGGCAAACCTTTTGTAACCAGAGATTTCAGCAATGTGATGGGCATTTCCCGCCTGTCATTTGCCCCGGTAGAGCTGCTGGACAAAATGCTGGGTGTTCCGGTAGGAGGTACTACCATCTTCGGTGTAATGCTGGATAAAGCCAATGAGATACAGGTGATCATTGATCAGGATGTGCTGGCGGAAGAGTGGTATGGCTGCAGCGATGGTACCACCACAGGGTACATGAAGGTCCGCACTGCCTGGATTGTAAATGATTTCCTGACCTATGCCGGGCATAAGCCGGAGATCATTCAGTATAACTGATGTAAATAAAGAAGCATTCTCCGGAGAGAATGCTTCTTGTTGTATAGGGAACATGAGGACAATTACCTGTTCATGATTTCAGTGATAACATGTCCGGTAGTGCCGCCCGGCATCTGGATATGCAGCAGAGCGCTCAGCGTAGGCGCAATATCCGTAATGCTTATCTGCCGGTAACTCTTGCCCGGCGCTATTTTCCAGCCAAACCAGATCAGGGGGATGTGGGTATCATACGCATACATGGTGCCATGCGTGGTACCCATGATACTGCCGTTTTTAACGCCCGGCCCGGGTATCACCATAATATCCCCGCTACGCCTGGGATGCCAACCGTTTATATACATACTGTTAAAGGGAGCGGGCAGGTAGCCGTTACGTATATCCGTTACCGGTACAGCATCCGCTATTCCGGGAAATGCTTTCAGTTCTGCCTGAATGAACTGTTGCAGAACAGGCAGCGGTACTGCTGCTTTACGAATGGCGGCGGTATCCAGGTACAGCTGCGACCCCGCATCGGATAAGATGGCACGGGGAATGCCCAGCTGTCTGCTGATACGTTCATTCAGCGCGGCGCCTCTGCCCAGCTTTTCCGGCATGCCCGGCAGCCGGTGCGCCTGTAGAAAGCCCGGCGAATTGATGGCGCCATGATCAGCGGTGAGCATCACGAGGTAATTGTTCTTTCCGTATTGCTGATCCAGCCATTGCAGAAAGCTCCCCAGCTCGCGGTCAAAGCGAAGGTACATGTCTTCCATTTCGATGGCGTCAGGGCCAAAGCTGTGACCCGCAATATCCGGTGTGGAAAAGCTGACTGCCAGCAGATCCGTGGTGTTTTTTCCCAGCTGGTAACCCTGAATGGCGGCCTTGGCAAAATCAAAGGTAAGGGTGTTTCCCGCCGGAGAATATTTCAGCAGATCATATCCCTGGCCGCCGGTAAAGCGGTGTGTGAAGACAGGCTTTTCTTCTCCCGGCAATGGTACTTCATAATGATTATCATCTGCAGTACTGGCGGTATAGGTCTCCGGCGGATATAATGTCTGCCACGGCTCTCTGATATACCTGGCGGCGCGCTGTTCCCGGTTGAAAGCAGCGGCCCACGCCGGTAAGCTATCCATATACCAGCTGCTGCTGATAAAATTGCCGGTGGCATCGTCGAACCAGAAAGCGGCATTGGCGCCTTGTCCGGCGGGTAGTATGGCAGCCCTGTCTTTCAGTGCTATACCTACCACCCGGCTTTTAAATCCGGTGCCTGACCGCAGCTCGTCGCCAACGGTGGAGCTGAGCAGGTTACGCGGCGACATGCCGCCTATGGCCGGGCTGCCGGCTCCGATAGTATTGACGGTACTGTCATACACGCAGTATACGGATTTGCCGCTGCTACGGTCATACCAGTCGTTGCCGGTAATACCATTCACTGCCGGTCCTGTGCCGGTATATACGGCGGCATGCCCGGAGGCGGTAACGGAGGGCACGTAATCGATCATCGTCTGCTCGCAGCTGAAACCCTCCCGCAGCAAGCGTTTGAAGCCGGTGTTACTGTAGCGGTCATAGTAGCGGTACAGGTAATCCCACCGCATCTGATCTACCATAATGCCTATGACCAGCTTAGGCCTGTTCAGCGGTTGTGCGCAAAGAGTGTTGCCGGCAGCCATGACTGCCAGCAACAGATATTTACGGATACTCATAGGTGCGGATGATGTTTGCTGTCTGTAATCCGGTTGCGTCTGCCGGGATGCTTCTCCAGGGTGAAGGTGTCGAACAGTTCACCTGTGGCCAGGTACGACGAAAATACCAGCTGTTTCCGGTCGATGGTAACCAGGTGATATAACTGCTGATGACCAGCCACTATATCAGCCCATTCCATCTGTTCGTGCTCATACATTTTGGAGCCGCTGACAGATACCACATACATGGTGCCGTAGGGCGCTATCCGCTGCATGCCGCGTCCATAGGCATGATCGTGGCCCTGCAGTACTATATCCACCTTGTATTTGTCAAAGAGGGGTTTGCACCAGGTGCGTACTTTTTCATTATACCTTCCCTTTTTGGTGGAGAATACCGGATGATGCATGGTGACTACGGTCCACGGATGCGGATTTTTGGAGAGTGCATCTTCCAGCCACTGTTGCTGTGCAGTCAGCAATGCCGTGGAGGTGGCCTCTTCCATCATCATTGTATTCAGACTGATAAAACGCACTCCCTGTATATCGGTATAGAAGACGGTGCCTTCCAGTGCATCGTGGCCGGTGTTACCTTCCGGGAGGGTGAATTGTTTCTTCCAGAAAACAGACAGATGGGGCAGTCCGTCATCATGGGTATATTCATGATTTCCCGGCGTCACCAGGGAAGGCACGCTGCTGTGAATATATCCGCCTGCTTCAAACCATTGGCCCCATTCGTCGTCGTTGTTGGCGCGGTTAACCAGGTCGCCCGCATGGATGATGAGCTGTGCTTCCGGCAGCCGGGAATAGGCTTTCCGGATCACCCGGCTCCAGAACGGTCGGATGCCTGTCTGCGCATCCCCCAGGTAGATGAAGGACAGTTTGCCGCTGGCGGCAGCTGTGCGGAACTGGAACCATTCGCTCCAGCCGTTTTCACTGCCGGCACGGTAAGCGTAAAGTGTGTCTGGCTGCAGTCCGGTGAGCGTTATGCTATGATACTGCACCTGCAGCGTATTATGTTGCAATGCGTCTGTCTTTGCGGCTACCCTGACCGCTTTGGCGGTAAACTCCGGGTGTGCGTCAGCGATGGCATATTCTACGTATGCGGGAGCGGTAGTATTGCTGCGCCAGGTGATGGCCGCCATGGTAGACGGGTCTTTGGTAATATTCAGTATCACGCGATCCGGAATAGCGGATGCGGTATAGTCATGCTCCGGGCGCGGCGCAGCAGCTGCCAGTGCGGCGGTACCGGTAAGCGGCAGCAGCGCTCCGGCTTTCAGCAGCCCGCCCAGAAAATTTCTTCTTGCTATTGTTTTCTTCTCCATACTACTTTATCATTATCTCAGGTACCACATTTTTGTATTGATATCATCCGCACCAAACGCTTTGATGGCGGCATTGTAATTGTCAATATTCACATCTTGCTCGGTGGTAGGCCAGGCATACCTTACGGGGAAGGTTTTCTGAAAAGCCATAGGACCGGCTACGAAGGCAGGATAACCGGTACGGCGGAAATCAAACCAACCCTCCGCGCCGCGAAAGGTCATCGCAATCCACTTCTGCGTTATCAGCTGTTCAAGGGTGCCATTGTATTTCACTGCCGGCTGCTCATAATAGCTGCGTTTGGCAGCTTCGGCTGTCAGCCCGTAATATTCCATAGAGGAGCTGATACCACTGAGATACATGTTTTCTGCTGTTTGTCCGCTCAACGTTACCTTTCCGCGCTGTATCGCTTCTGCTGCGATGAAGCATACTTCTGACCAGAGCATCAGGCTTGCTTTGAAGGTGGCAGGTTTGTTCTGTCTGAAATAGGAGGAGAGGGTGGACTGATGTGATTCTCCTCCGTTGTAGTCGCCCGGATTCGTATAGGCGTGCGGGATACCTACAAACAGGTTTTTATCAATGGTGGCGCCTTCCCGGCTGCTTACAGGGGCGATCCATAATTCCAGGCGCGGGTCGTTGCGGTTAATCAGGACATCTACCAGTTCCTTGCTGGCTTTGGTTTTCTGGAAATCGTTGTCGATCATGTTCAATGGTCCGCCGGCCCAGCTGTCATCTTTCTTAACACCCTGGTAAGGTACTTCTGCATTGTCTGCATTGCTGCCCATGATAGGATATTCCGTGCTGTTGCTTAGTATTTCCTGCATTTCTGTCCACGCGGCGGGATAATTTTTTGCGCAGCGCAGCAACATGCGTAAACGCAGGGAATTGGCCAGCTTGCGCCATTTGAGCGCGCTGCCGGCGAACATGGCATCTGCTTTGGCATCTATACCGGCGCCATTGTTTTTCAGTTCGGTATTGGCTTCTTTCAGCAGGGACAGCAGGCTGCGGTAAATATCTTCCTGACTGTCGTATACTGGCTTGATATTACCGTTTTCTACGGACTGCAGGGCTTTTGACCACGGAGCATCCCCGTAGAGATCTGTGAGATAAGCCATGTTAAACGCCATCAGCACCTTACCGGCAGCAGTATATGCCGGCTGCCCGGTTACGGCAGCTTCCTGCTGCATGGTCTTAACAATCATGGCACGCTGGTAAATATCAGACCAGTCTACTGCTGTCCACCGGAACAATTCATAATCATTGTTCCGGATAAGCGTGATGTACCGGCCCAGTGCAGCGGGCCTCCGGGCGAAACCATTTTCTGCATAGGCATAGGCGGTCTGGGTGATAGCTTGTGTGAGGTGGTATTCCGGGCGCGTAACAGCCGGACTGTTCGGGTTGGTATTGATGCTTTCAAAGTCTTTTGTACAGCCGGAAAACGTAAATGCTGCCGCCAGACCTGCTATGATGATAGATGCTTTCATGATGTGTATGGATTAAAAATTGCAACTGAGTTTAGCGCCGTATGATCTTGTACCGGGCAGCGTCCAGTGGCCTACGCCCTGGTAGCGCTGGTTGGAAAGGCTCATCGTAATTTCAGGATCATAACCGTTTCCGGCTGCCGTCCAGGTATACAGGTTGTTGCCGATCAGCGAGAGCGACAGCTGGGAGAGGAAAGGAATATGCTGCATCACCTTACCACCGAAGGCATAGGTGATGGCCACTTCTTTCAGCTTCACATAGGTGGCGCTGTAGGTTTCGTTTTCGTAGTACTTCCAGTATTTGTTGTCGTAGTAGTCCGCTGCTGCAATGATGATGTCATTCGGTTTGTAGGTGCCGTCGCCTTTGGCGATCACGCCTTCCATAATCATCCCATCGTTGCGCACGGCGCCGTTGGCATCTTTCCAGGTAAGACCGCCGTTTGCGGCGTCTCTTCCTCTCAGCGTGTTGGTGGTACGTCCGTCCTGGATCAGGCTTTTGGCAACATATGAATAATAGGAGCCGCCCTGACGCCAGTCGATCAGAAAGTTGCAGGTCAGGTTGCGGTAGTGCAGGCTGTTGCTGAATCCTACGGTGAAGTCAGGATTGTAGTTACCTATTTTCACAAATTCGCCATCCTGCTGCTGCAGCCCGTTGCTGTTCAGCAGCGCCTGACCGGCATAGGGGCCGTCTTTTACTTTTACCCAGCTTCTGCTGTAGAAATCGCCCATCCGGGTGCCTTCCCTGATCAGGTAAACCAGGTTACTGCCGTCTGTACTGCCCAGCATGTAACTGGTTACAGCAGGAGTGAGGGAAATAACCTTGTTCTGGTTATGGGTGAAGTTGATGTCAGATTTCCAGGTGAACTTCCCTTTCACCGGTACCAGATTAAGGCCTATCTCCCAGCCGCTGTTCTGGATATTGCCGGCATTGATGAGCATACTGCTGGCGCCGGAAGCGATAGTGGTAGGCACCTGTATGATCTGGTTGCGGTTATTGGTTTTATACCAGGTAACGTTGAAGCCTGCACGATCTTTGAAAAAACTTGCCTCGATACCGCCTTCGTAAGACGTGGAGATCTCCGGTTTCAGTAGGCTGTTCTTCTGGTTAAAGCTGATAGTAGCTCTTTTCACGCTTCCCCAGTCTGTATCAAACGGTACGGTATTATA
The DNA here is from genome assembly GCF_009928525.1 of Chitinophaga solisilvae. Lineage (GTDB taxonomy): Bacteria > Bacteroidota > Bacteroidia > Chitinophagales > Chitinophagaceae > Chitinophaga > Chitinophaga solisilvae. The sequence continues at coordinate 302,532 of NZ_JAABOK010000001.1, forward strand.
CAGCTGGTAAGGGTCTGTATCTGAGCCTACCTGCGACCAGTTGGCTCTTACTTTCAGATAAGAAAGCTGCGGCCATTGTATATGCAGCATATCAGATACAATAGCGCTTACGGATACGGAAGGGTAGAAATAGGAGTTGTTTGCTTTAGGCAGGGTGCTGCTCCAGTCATTACGTGCTGTCAGTTGCAGGAATAAATAATCCCGGAAGCTGATTTCACTCATGCCGTAAAGACTGTTGATGCGTTTACGTGTGCCCGTCTGCGTATTGATAACTGAGCCGGCGCTTGCATTGGAGAGATTAAAAACATCGGGGAGCGTAAGGCTGCCGGCAGATTGCTGAATAGACTGTAGCTGCTGGTCCATGCGGTTGCCGCCGACTGCCACCGATACCTTGAAATCATTGTTCACCTCTGGTTTATAGGTCAGGAGGAAATCGCTGTTCTGTTCCCTGAACTGATCGTTTTCCAGTACGTAGGCGCCTTTGGGATTTCTTTTTGCACTGAAGGGCCTTTTCTGTTCTTCAGAAACGGAATAATAATCCAGACCGGTACGCAGCATCAGCGTCAGGTCTTTCCTGATATCCAGCTGTACCTGCACGTTGCCGGTAATACGGTTCCGGTTGTAGCTGTTGGTTTCTTCGTAGGCGATCAGGTAGGGATTATCGTCGGTGCTGTAGGGGTTATATTGCTGCAATCCTTCCTTACCGGGTATCCAGTAGTTGCGCAGTGCATTAATATCCACGTTGGGCGCAAGTTTATACACCTGCATGGTCACGCTCTCCGTATAGGCGGAAGGGCGGTTGTTGCTGGCGCTGTTGGTATAGGCCAGGTTACTGCTGACGTGTATGGATTTATTGAGATGATAGGTGCCGGAGAAGGTAAGGTTATTGCGCTTCATATCCGTATTGGGAACGATACCCTGGTTCTGCATATTGGCATAGGAAATACGGAAGTTGCCGGCATCTCCGCTTTTAGATACAGCGATGTTATTGGTGAGGGTGCGGCCGGTACGGAAAAAATCCTTTACCCGGTTGGGGTGGGACTGCCATTCAACCGGTATGGGCTTGCCGTTTTCATCGAGAGGACTGTTCCACTGTACCAGCTTACGGCCGGTATTCAGTTTAGGACCCCATGCCGAAGTGCTGAGGGTATTGGTAGTTCCTTCCCAGTCGCCACTTCCGAATTCATGCTGAAAATGCGGGAACATCCATGCCTTGTCAAACATGGCTGTAGTATTAAAGCTGATGCCCAGTCCTTTTTTTGCAGCGCCCGATTTGGTGGTAATCAGGATGACGCCGGAGCCGGCGCGGCTACCATATAAAGCTGCAGCGCTTGCGCCTTTCAGCACGGTGATGCTGGCAATATCATCTGCGCTGATATCGCTGATAGGGCTGCCATAGTCAATCGTCTGCTTGCCATCCACCGCCTGGGCCGGATTCTGTAATGCCGGAGCCACCGGTACGCCGTCGATCACATATAACGGCTGGTTATCTTTACTGATGGAAGACTGTCCGCGTATAGTCACCATTACACTGGATCCGGGATCTGAACCGGTGCTGCGGATATTTACGCCGGGCACGCGCGCTGCCAGGCTGTTCATGACGTTGGGTTGTGGTACATCGTTTACATCTTTGGAAGATAACTGTGATATAGCATATCCGAGGTTACGACCAGATTTTTTGATGCCCAGCGCGGTAACCACCACTTCTCCCAGGGCTTTGGTAGAAGGCGGCGGTATGTCTGCTGCCGGGGCAGGAGCCGGTTTTGCTGCCGGTGCTGATACACTGAGAATTGCATAGTTGTTGATGATGCGGCATTGAACAGATACGTCTGCTGCCAGCCAGGAGAGCGCTTCGTTCAGCGGCGCGGTATGTTTCCTGACATGAACGGTACGGGATAACCGGGCATTCACTTCCTCATCGAATGTTACCTGCAGTTGCTGCTGTTCTTTCATCAGCCGGATCAACTCCCTTACGGTAACGGTATTGCCGGTGAAAGTCAGCATACGTTGCTGTTGGGCAGACAACCGGCCGTAGACGGTCAGCAGAAAAATAAGCATCAGCATCCGATGCATTAGAAATGTTTTCATTACTTTACAATTGATTTAGCTGCAGGTGGTTCACGCCTGCACATACAGTTACTTGGCTGATAAACCAGTCAGCTGCTGTTAAAGCGCCCCGCTGCAACGGGGCGTTTTGTATTTAATAAATGACGATGGTGTCTTTGTCTTTCCGGTATTTAAAGCCGGCCGTGCGGGACAGGATGTCCATCACCTCTGCCAGCGGGATGTGCCGGAATTCAGCTGTGATACGTTTCTGCAGCAGTTCTTTCCGCTCTACCCTGAAACCTGCCTTGTACCAGTCTTCCAGGTCGGTGCATACTTCTTTTAACGTAGCCTGGTCATAGGAGAGATGACCGGTAGTCCATGCTGTAACAGTTTCCGGATTGACAGCAGCGATCTGATATTTCGCGGACCTGGTATGGATGACTGCCTGCTGACGGGGCTGCAGATCGGCCATAGTACGGCCATCCGGGGCCAGCAGCCTTACCTTTCCGGAAACAAGCGTAATAGATAAGGCGGCCTCCTGCGGTTGGTCATTCACTTCAAAAGAGGTACCCAGTACCTGTGTGGTGTATTGGCCCGTGGTAACCAGGAAAGGTCGTTCAGCCGCCGATGTTACGTTGAAGAAGGCGCGGCCGGAGAGCCTTACCTCCCTGACGGCGGTATTGAATGCCCTGTTGTACCGGATAGAGGCGCCGGGAAACAATGTAATATCAGAACCATCGGGAAGCTGCAGGGAGTGCGGGTGTCCGGGGGAGGCGGTAACTACCTGCCAGGTGACGATGTCTGCATCATGCGCCGGTTTGAAATGCATCCAGGCGGTATAGCTGATCAGCAGCAGGAGGGAGGCCGCCGCCGCGATGAATGGACGCAGCAGTTTCCGCCTGTTGCTACGGATGCCGGCCATCATACGGAACCGGCGCCAGTCCTGCGCAGCCGCATTTTCATACAGTTGCGGGGGAGTGTTGTTCCAGGCTTTTGCCATGCACGCCTCTACCAGCGCGGGATCTGCATCGTCTGCGATATAGGCTTCTATCGCCGCTTTCAGGGCGGCATCTGTTATGTTGCCTTCAAAATAGGCCGTCAGTAAATTGCTGTCAGGTTGAAAAGCTGCCATAGTTATCTGTTCATCCAAAAGGACGCAGGTACTGCTATGGTCAAACTATCCGGAAGGGTTGAATTAATATACAGTTAACATTGGAATGGAAACCAGGACAACCAGCGCGAGGAAGTCGGCATAGTCCTGCAGCTCGCTACGGAGATATTTCAGGGAAGACGCAATATGATTCTGCACCGTAAAAACGGAGACATTCAGCAACGCGGCAATTTCTGCGTAACTCATACCGCGCTCACGGTTAAGGATAAACGCTTCCCGCCGGCGCGGCGGCAGCTTGTCCAGGCAGTGATGGTAACGTACCATCAGCTCCCGGTAGCTGATGGTGTCGCTGATATTTTCAGTTGCCGGTGTATTATCATCGGCCGTCCGGAGGGTATCGGTGGTTTTTCTGCGGCGCAGCATGCTCACGGTTTCATGTCTCATCATCGTAAAGAGGTAGCTGTTGAAATCCTGCACGTCCGCTACCCTCGATTTCTGCTGCCAGACTTTCAGCAACACATTCATGGCAAGCTCTTCACTGATGGCAGGATCCCCGGTAAACGCCGCTGTATAGCGTTTGAGCCGGGGAAAATAATATTCGAAAAGCGGTTTGAAATGCGTGTCATCACCGGCCAGCCAGTCATGCAGTAATGTCGGAATCAGCGTGGAGGCTTCCATCAGGCAACTCTGTTTTGATGGAGGCAAATATAAAAGCGGAATGTTAAGACAGTATTAAATCCTGCTGAACCGATGGTGGAAGTGAACCGCATGACATCCTCATCTCCCGGAAGAATACCACAGTTTGTCGTTTTTTTCCAAATGTGAAACTCTTCCTATGTTCTACCTTTGTAAAAAATATCAGACCTATGGCAGATAAACACTCCGACAGCAAGTTGAAACATGAGCAGGTACAGTATCTCGAATTCCTGTCTAAAGATCTTGCCCGCGCCAAAGCATTTTACACGAAGAGTTTTGGATGGAAGTTTACAGATTACGGTCCAGACTATACGGCGTTTGAAGGCGATTATGTAGATGGCGGCTTCACTACCGGAAAACCCGTGAAAGGTACGGTGCTGGTAATCCTTTACTCGGATGATATTAAAGCAACACAGCAGAAGGTGGTGACGGCAGGAGGAGTTATTGTGAAAGATATCTTCGAATTCCCCGGCGGCAGGCGTTTTCACTTTACAGACCCTGACGGATATGAATTAGCGGTGTGGTCACTGTAAGGATAGGATGAAGATTTGGGGATTTTGGAATTTTTTGATTTTGAGATTTTAAATGCAGCAAATATTTTCGCAAAAATCTCCGCTGCATTTAAAATCTCAAAATCAAAAAATTCCAAAATCCGTAAATCTTCATCCTGTTATTTCTTCCTGCGGTATTTAACGATGAAAGTGACTTCCGATTTCATGGTGACCGTCATCCCCTGCATGTTGTTGGTGGTTATTTTTGTTCCCTGGCCTTTCATGACAAGCGTATCGCCGGAGAAACTATACCGGGTACCGGAAGGTTCCGAAGCAACACTGCCGGTGGTATTGTTGTCGGCAGGTGTCAGGAGGCCCTTTTCAAAGTAGATGGAATCAGTACCCACCAGCCGGAAGGGCGATTCACTCTTCATTTTAGGCATGTTAAATTGCCAGGGCATTTCCAGCATATCGCCGTCTGCTACTCCGTTGATATAGCTGTAATTCTCCACTTTCGTATCTATCGCATAAGAGAGATCAGACAAGGTACATTTACCCGGTACAATGGTCAGCAGCCCCGTATTGTTGAATGAGGTATACTTACTGGTGGTAATGTTGGTATAAAGGTCGCCGGACTCTCTGTAGGAGCTGGTTGATTTCGTAGCGGCACTCATCGCTACAAAGTCATATACACCATAAATTTTATGGTCATTGTTACCGCCGGGTGTGGGCGTAGTACCGGTATTATCCCGGTAAGGTTCAACACTCATTTCCTTTGAACAGGAAAACAATGTGGCAGATAAGACAGCCGTCAGTAACAGGCGGGTATAGGTATTCATGGTAAGCGGATTAAAATTATACGCCTGCGAAGATAAATATCATTTTGGGATTTACGGATTTTGGGATTTTGAGATTTAAAATGCAGCGGAGATTTTTGCGAATGTATTTGCTGCATTTCAAATCTCAAAATCTCAAAATTCCAAAATCCGTAAATAATATTTATCTGTTTTTTTGATACCCCGCGTATTGCAGTTTCTTTCTGGAAGCAAGGTTATAAAGCGGAATGTCTACGGCAATGAACAGGTTGAAATGGGGCTTCAGTTCAATTTTATTCATGGCTACTTCCGCCGGCGTACTCCACTGGCAGCCCAGTCCGAGGGAAAAGGGCAGGTACCACGGAAATCCGTATACCAGTTGTACAGAAGGAGACAGGATATTACCGATGCTGACGTTCTGCTGGTATTTCCCCTGTTCATCCAGCTTGTAGCGTACCACGGCGCCCACGTCGATGATGCCGGTAAAAAGACTGGCGCTGCCGGCTTTACCAAAACCGGTGCTGAGGGAGAGCCCTACCGGAGCGGTAATACCATAGGTATTGGTGAAACCGTCGCCGCCTGTATTGTCTTCACTGCGCATGAACCAGCCTACATAACCATTCACAGCAAGATTGTATATTGTTTTCTTTTTGATACGGGAGCTGCCGGAAGGCAGGGCAGTAGCATTCAGCAGCTGTTTTACCTGTTCTGCGTTTTCAGCCTCTCCCAGAGAAACCAGGAGGTTGGTGTATTCTATGAGTACGGGTAACTGATAGAGAATATTTTTGGCTTTCGGCAGCTGTGCCGTGATTTTCTCTTTTTGTGCAGACAGCTCTTTCAGCTGTGCTTCCAGCAAAATGATCCTGCTTTGCACGTGCTGTCTGACGCCGTTAGCGTCCTTAGACTCCAGCGTTTTTTTCAGGATATTAATCTCTTTCTGTTTCTGTACGATGACATTTTCTGCAAGGGTAGCTACCGCTTTGCCGGTACTGTCCAGTTCCTTTTGCAGGTTTTCCCTGTATCCCGCTAATTCCATTTTAGCCTCCAGGTAGTTGTTTACAAGTTTGAACAGTTCGGCCAGCTGATATACCGCCAGGTTATATTGTTTCTGTTCTATCTGCGAAATAATGTTTAACGTGCTGGTGGCGGTAGGCAGGTAAAAGACCCTGATTTCTTTCATGATGGCGACAAACTGCTGGCAGGCTGCTGATGCGTTGTCCGGCGGCAGGGATATGAATGGTGATGCCAGCTCCAGCCACTGTTGCAGTACAATGCCATATTGTTTGATGCGGTCCAGGTCCTTGTTGGGGTTCATGAAGCGGTACTGGTTTTCATCTGTTCTGATCTTCTCCAGTGCAGCATTGGCCGCATCCAGGGCGGTAACAGCTGTTAACAGGTTATTGACCACTAATGAGGTCTGATTCGCATACGGAGTCAGGACATCTTTCACCTGGTACGCCTGGCCGTTGCCGTAAAAACTAAGTTCTCCCAGTTGCTGGTATATCAGTCCCATGAATATTTTGGAGATGCCCGCCATCACGGTAGGCTTATTTTTGGAATAATACGCCAGGTCATCCGGGGTGAAGTATTTGTAATTCTTATCATCCGGTTGTCCCAGCCGTTGTTTGAGGAAGCCGTCAGACAATTTACCGGCTAACTGCATGAAGGCAGCATAGTTGTTATGCGGCTCCTGTACGTATGCGGCGCTGCTGATCCTGCTGATAACCTGGGAGGGGCCTGCATCGTTGTTCAGCTCCGCTACCAGCTGCGTCAGGGCAAATATGGGTGTCAGTTCCGGTACTTCATTGTTCAGTACTTTATATTTCGGTAAGGCGTACAATGACGCCACATGTCCCATCAGTCCTTTTACATCGTTATGCACGGCGTCTTTAAGGGCTTTCAGTGTGGCGGCATAGTTATAGGCTTCAATAGGGCCAATGAGTTTATAGGTTTCAGGGAACAGAATATTGAACTCCGGGTATTTGTCGAGTATCTTTTTTATCCGCTGGAATACCGCAACATTGATTTCTTCCTGTGCGCGCTGGATCAGGAAATCGGCCACACCGTTGGCAATATTGGCCGTGAGGTTAGCGCCCCATGCGCCGGATTTGGTGGACAGCTCATTCGGGACGGGGTAGGCGCCTGCAAAATCGTCATGGATGTTTTTATCACAGTTATTCTCTCCAATCTGACATAGTTCGTGTTCCAGGAAAGGGTTATCCTTATAGGCAAGTAAGATGTCAGTGTTGGTGGCATTGGGAGGGAGGCCCGCATTTCTGATGAGAATAGCTCTGATGATGCTGACGGAAGAAGAATCTTTTTGTTTCAATAAGGCGTCTCTTTCTTCTGTCGTCACTTCTTTACCGGTCAGCGGATTAATATTTAAAATGACATTTGCTGAAACGGGAACGGGCATTTCCAGCTGCTGGTGCCGCGCATTATAAAACTGGATGGCATCATAGATAGCAGATTGTTTTTTCTGCGCCATGATGCAAACAGGCAGAAATAGGAGCAGGCATAGCAACACTACGATACTTGTTTTCATGGGTAGTACTTTATAAGTCGTTTTTTAAATTTGCTTTCAGTTCTTTTTTGGACAATCGTTCCAGCTGGTTGTTTTCATATCTGTAATAGCGGTTTTGCTGCCGGCATTGCAGCAGCAGGAACCAGCTGCCCCTGATCGGGACTTTGATAACAGTTGCCGTCCAGTTGCCTGTAACAGCGGCGTATTCCTCTTCCAGGAGTGTAATAGCTGCTGTAAATGCTGCTATCTGGGGGCCTGTGGTAGTATGGGAGAATTTCAGTCTTCGTTTCGGGGTATAGTAAAAATCGGCAAAGGCAATGGCGTTACCCTGGGAAAGTAATACGCAACGCAGTCCTTCCGGCAGTTCCAGGTTATCTCTTTTCAGTTCTCCAGGATGTACAATATGTACATCATGCAGAAAGGTAAAGGACTGTATTTCGTCCGTTATCCCGAATGCCAGCAGTGGCTGCATCTTCTTTAACTTCTCTTTGACCTTCTTCCACAACTGGGGAGAATAGGATTGTATAACTAGGGCCATAATATCAGCTTCTGGTTAAATAGGTTCTGATCCATCTGCCGCCGGCTCTGCGGTAGTTGGTTTTAAACTGGGAGTATTCCATTCTCCGGTCGCAGCCATCTGCCGGATCGGCAATCAGCAGGAATAATTCCCCGTTGTCCTGCAGCTGATAGCTGTGAATGACTACAATATGCCCGCCAATATCTTCCAGCCATATCTGGCAGCAGACCGGCTGCTGCCGGTCCAGCTCCTGTATGAGCTGTTCCTTACTGAGTACTTCGCCAGGATCTCCTGCCAGGCAGTTTATCTGTCGCAGGGAATCTGCCATATCTGCTTTCTGGTTGCAGGGCAGCAGTAGCGGCAGTGGCGCATTGGTATTGCAGACAGGCATATTCAGCACGGCGGCGGCCAGTTTTTTCTGGGTCCATGCCTGGTCGCTGTGGTACCAGGCGTATACGGCGCAGGAGGCTGCGGACCAGCACCAGAATGACATCTGCTGCTGCTCGATTTTAAATTCCCGTTGTGCGCGCATGGCCACCACCGGAATATTCAGTTCAACTGAGTTGGATGTAAATAGGGCTGATACCGGCATGAGTTAAAATAATATTTCCCAGGACAATTTTTATCAGCTGCCTTTGGCGAAAAACAATCCCAGCGTGGATGTTACCAGGCCCTGGAAGATAGCCAGGTAAGTAACTGAATTACCAAACAGGGTGATTGCTGCATCAGCAAAGGGCGTATATAGTACAATAATCAATAAAATAAGCAAATAAAACAGGGAGAAAAAAAAGGAAAGATAAAAATAGAATTTATCAATCTGCGGCAAGACGATCGTATTTTGCCTGCCTGCGATGAAAGTTGTGAGCACAGGCGTCAGGGAAGAGAGGATCGGAATCACCAGCCGGAACCGCTCCTGCGCACTGGTTACCGTACCTGTAGCAGTACCTTTTATGCTGATGGACAGGCCGGCCTGCTCCTTGTTCACTTTACCTGTAATGCGCTCATTGCTGATAGTGCCTGCTGTATGGGAGACTTCCTGTGACTTCAGCAGGGAAGGAATAAGCATCGATAGTATGCTGATTACATGGTACTTCATAGAGGGCATTTTTGGGGGGCGATAACAGTATTAAGTTAAGCAATATTTCTGTCTGTGACAAATGAAATACGGGTCAGGAACAAGGAGGCGGAGAAAGGTATTCGCCCGCTGCCGCTGCTGACCGGGAACAGTTAACACGGGATACTGCTATAGTAGTATTTCTCCCGTAATGGCGGCAGTACCACCAATCAGCGTATTGTAAGCTGCACCGTTTTTCCTTACCTGTACATTTACCACGCCAGGGCAGTGCTGCGGCTCTCCCTGATACACCGCGAGGTCCAGCTGCTCAAGGCCCTGCCGTTGCAGCAGGTAAGCGCCCAGGCAGCCGCTGCTGTTACCATTGATGATGTCTTCATTTACCCCGATGGATGGCGCAAACATCCTGGCGCTGGCATCGTTGCCGGAAAGATGCCACACAAAACAGCCGAGGGCCTGGTTTTCATCGCACAGCTGCCGCAGCTGGCTGAAGTCAGGATTTATGTCGTATAACCGTTCCCGTGAATGCAACCCGGCCAGAAACCGGTTAGCCCCCGGCGATGCCATCACCACCGGGAAACCTGCTGCCAGATCTGTTTCGAGAAGCCCTGTAACTGCCAGCAGCCGGTCTTTTACCACAGGCGGTACATCCGTGAACTGAATCTGATTTTGCCGCAGGTAGATGAACAGCTGTGTTCCCTGCTGCCTGATGATGACCTGCTGCAGACCAGCTTTTGCCTGCTGATAAATGATATGGTCACCCTGCAGCTGTAGCTGCACGGCCCTGACATAATGCGCCGCAATGGTGCCATGCCCGCAGTTGAGTATTTCTTCGCCGGGCGTAAAGAAACGTATGCTGACGGTGGCTTCAGGCGACGAATCTGCCGTTACAAAGGCGGTATGGGAAACACCGGTCTGCCGTGCAATGGCCTGCATCTCCGCCCCGCTGAGGCCCGATGCATCCGCCACTACGCCGGTCGGACTACCGCCGGCGTTATCCCTGGTAAATGCGTTGACGATATATACTTTCATATGAATCAGATGGTGAGCTGCCAGATTTTAATTGTATTGCCGGCAGTATGCCATAGCATATCACTGCCGGTATGGTAACCATGTACTTTCAGCGTTTCATCCCTGTACAATACTTCTCCGCCGGGAGTAATCACTACTACGCCTGTACGCTCGCTGTGCAGTACCAATGCCTGCAGCATGGGGCTGTAATACATGGCTGCACCGATAACCGGCGGACCGGGTACGGATATCTTCCGCACGGGTCCGTCTGCTTCCTGCCGCAGGTCATAAAAATGTATTTCTCCTGGCGCATCTTTTAAAGCGCCTTCTTCTTCATCTGCATACGGATCATAAGTGACGGCAATGGTATGATTATCTGTCCAGCAGTAGTTACGGTTGTTATGCTCCCAGGCGCCCAGGCTCCGGTCTGCTATGCGGGGATGACTGATAAAATGTGCCACATCATAAACCCGGCACTGATCGCAGGAACCCCAGGCCCAGCCCGCGCTGAGAAACCGGCTATTGTCCGGCGACAGCTGCAGCTGTCCGAAAAAATAATCATATGCCCGCGGCCAGGGCAGCATATTGCTTTCTTCGTAGTTGGCATAAAATGCCAGGTGTCTTTCTTCTGCTCCTTCCTCTATCAGCGATTTGGCGGCGGTCATCACCTGCCTGGTATCCAGGTTCATGATCTGCAGATGGTTCCAGGCCACTGCATATATGATGTAGGGCGTCTGTTGCTGATCGCGGAACAAGGCGATAGGGTAACGGGAAATATCTGCATGATAATCTTCCCGCCAGAGATGAATCCGGTACTTCCCGGGATAATAAAGATAGCCGTGTGTTTTAAAATCATTCACTACTACGGTAATCCCATCCATGGTATAAATGCTGGAAGGCGCGCCGGCATCAAAACTACCGTCTTTATAACTGAAGTGGGTCGCTGTGGTAAACAAGGGCCGGCAGCCGGGCGTATGCAGCTGATGCTGCACCACATCGCCGGTATCCAGCAGCAGCGTCAGCGTATCTGCGGCAGACATACAGGCGCTGTTGATATTGCCCGGTAAGTCCACCGGTGTATCGTGCATCAGGTTTAATTTCATAAAGGAATGCCAACAATTTATGCTGCTAATTTAAGTAAGTTTATCCGGGAGAAATCAGCTGGCTGCCAATGACATCATGTATGCCAGGGGAATCAAAGGTGGAAGCGGACGGTATTGCCTGGGGAGGCTGGACATTTTATCCGCAACCAGGATAATGTATCACAGGCACAGATTCTCCGGAATGTCAGCCTGATGGCCATCCGCTTCTTCGATAAAACATTTCCTGCACAACGGTAACTGTAACAGCTTAACTATCATTCCTGTAATCACGTTTCCTATCAAGCAAATAAATTTTCTGAAAGAAATCTTTTTTATTTATACTTTTATTTCCGTTATCACGATGGAAGATTTATGTAAGCCCTTAAAACCAAAATGAACCTTTAGCATCATCCTGAACCAATACTATCAGTTTTGAAAGTTGTGTCATAGAAATTGTGTAACCCGAACGTTAGCAGTATTTTTTTGTCTTTAACGGTAAGTGTAGCAATACCGGTCATCCCTGGCATTGATATGCTGTGCATCATCATCTATTTACTGTTTACCGGATGTCGTCACCATCCCGGGAGCAGCATGCAGTAAAGTTTTTCCAGTTTATGTAATCGTCGTAGTCATTGAATTGAAATACCCTTGAAATTGTAATCCAGTACCCTAATATCTATCTATAGATGAAATCTCTATACAAACTGTCGCGTCTGCAGTTTACGTGTGGTAGTCTTTGTGTGCTGCTGGCGCTGTTTATCCCGTCGTTACCCACCCTGGCCGCAACTGCCGGGGACAGCATCCTGACGGCTCCTCCGCCTTCCCGCCTTACTGCACAGGCATCCAGGAAATGGTCTGCCTGCAAAAACCAGCTCTTACGCAGATCAGAGAAGCAATTGAAGGCTATCCGCAAAACCGATATGGACATATACCGGCAGCTGTTCAAACTGGACAGCAATGCGGCCAAAGGTCTGTACCCGCAGGGCGTGGAACAGATGTATGATGCAGGCATAGCGGGTATCAAAAAACGTACTGCCGCTGTTGCCGGCGCGGTACGGGGAGAATATCAGCCGTATGTGGACAGTCTGCGTGGGATCCTTTCCTTCGCAGAAAAACTCAGTCCCGGGGCTGCCGGCGGCAAAATTAAATCCTCACTGGAAGGGCTGAACGAATTGCAGGGAAAGCTCCAGGAAGCCGATCAGGTAAAGGAGTTTATACAGCAGCGGAAAGCGCTTATCAAAGAGTACCTGTCGCAATACAAAGTGTTGCCCGGCGGCCTCAAAGACTCCTATGATAAACTCAATAAAGAACTGTATTACTATTCCGCGCAGCTGAGAGAATACCGGGAGGCGCTGAATGATCCGGACAAGATGCTGAAGAAAACGCTGGCTGTTATGAATAAGGTGCCCGCCTTCAAAAGCTTTATGGAAAAGCATTCCATGCTGTCTGAAATTTTCGGCGGATCATCGGCAGCGGAGAGCGTACTCCGGGGAAGTGCAGATCTGATTACGCGGGAACAGATACAATCCCGTATACAGACCCAGGTGAGCACAGGTGGCGCAGGCGCTGCCGGGGTATTGACACAGCAGCTCCGCAATGCCCGTCAGCAGATAGGCGAAGTACAATCCAAAATGCTGGCCAACGGTAATGATGCCGGCAACCTGGACCTCCCCGAGGGCTATCAGCCGGATAAACTGAAGAAGAAAACCCTGTGGCAGCGTATTGAATACAGCTGGAACCTGCAGAATCAGCCGGCTACAAATGTACTGCCTGTCATCTCTGCGCTGGGCCTGTCCGCCGGATATAAATTTTCAGACGATATAGTGGCAGGTATTGGCGCCGCCTATCAGCTGGGGCTGGGGAAAAATATCAGTGAACTGAAACTTAGTAACCAGGGAATCAGCCTGCGTACTTTCTTCGATCTGAAGCTGAGAAAATCTTTCTGGCTCACTGCCGCTGCAGAAGAAAATTATATGCATGAATTTTCGAAGATTGACGAAATCAGCCACCTGCGCTACTGGCAGCCGGGCGCATTAATCGGCGTGATGAAGAAAACCAAAATAGGAAAGCAGACCAACAGCATCCAGGTGCTGTTTGATATACTCGCTGCCCGCCAGGTACCCAGAGGACAACCTATTAAAATCCGTCTTGCACATAAATTATAAACTCCCACTTTCTTAAACATTTATCATAATGCCCTATTCAGTAAAACTACTCATGAAGTTATGGGTCCTGGCATGCCTGTGTTTATTCCTGACGCCTACTTACGCGCAGATAAACAGTAGCCTGGTGCTGCCATCGCCCAATAACCGTTTCCTGGGAAATACAGTAGCCATGGCCGCTACCTCCGACGTAGGAGTGGACCTCTATACCGGGTCCCTGTATGCCAACGTTCCCATCTGCCAGCTCACGGCCAAAGACATCAACATTCCTGTAACGCTGACATATGTTGGCGGCAAGGGAATCAAAGTGCAGGATTATGCCAGCCAGGCCGGACTGGGCTGGATTGTAAATGCCGGCGGCAGCGTTACCAGGGTGGTGCGCGCCTTCCCCGACGACCAGTATAACGGCTTCCTCGGTACAGGTCGCGCCGGACAACAGGTAGCCGCCTGGAAACAAAGCGGCGCCGCACTGCCCGGAGGCTTTACCTCTTTGCCGCCTACCATCGACGGAGAACCGGACATCTACTTCATTAAAACCCCGTTCTTCAGCTTCCAGTTTACGTTTGATGAAAATGGTAATGTGGTAACCTCCAACAATACCGGTGTTAAAATTATTGCCAACAACTTCTATAATACCAGTAACAGCTACAACAGCTCCTTTGAAGCGATCGACGAAAACGGTACGCACTACTATTTCGGCAGCACCTCCGCTTCCAAGGAAAATACCAGCACAACCATTTTTGGTACCTCTACCGGTGGTACCACCACGTGGCACCTGGATAAAATTGTTACCTTCAACAATAAGGATATCGCTACGTTCGAATACATCTCGTCTCCCGGCTCTACTACACTCAACCACTACGTAGGCGTTGTTACCTGGGATATGTACGGCAACCAGAACTGGGATACCACACATCCTGCTACAGCTACGGTGTCTCCGAGATATATCTCAAAAATTACTGCCGGTAACGGCACCGTGAATTTCAATTATGCGTTTGACCGCGCCGATGACCCCGGTGCAGGAAGACTGACCAGCATCGTGCAGTCGCGCTTCACCCGCTACTCACAGCCGGTAACACTCAGTACCTATACGCTGAACCAAAGCTATTTCGGCGGCTCCTCCTCCGATGGAGGGCTGCTGCGCCTGCGGCTGGACGGTATCAAAGTTACCGGCAACACTACCACCACCAGTTCGCCCATCACCCTGCGCACCTTCACCTATAATGAAGCGCATGCAATTGCGAACCGCAAGGCATATGCACAGGTAGATCTGTGGGGATATCAGAACTATTATCCCCCCAAGGCCTACAACGCTTTTCCGAATAATGACAGGAATCCTGACCTGGCAGGTACGCTGCTGGGCGTGCTCACCGGCGTGACAGAGCTTAACGGCGGCAGCTGGAATGTTACCTACGAACTGAATGAATATAACAACAGCGGCGCTAACAAAACAGTAGGCGGATTAAGAGTGAAGAGACTGGCAAAGACATTGCCTACCGGCGAAAGCGTCTACCAGGACTATTCCTACCGCGATAATAATAATTTATCTACCGGACAGATATTCAGTCCTTCCTATTCTATCATAGGATACAACTGGGGCGGGGCTATCTTTCAGGTATTATCTGAATGCCCTTCACTGGTATATGACCTCAACGGAAACTTTGTAGGGTATTCTGCTGTAAAGGTAACAGAGAAGAACGGTGGTTATGCTGTCAGCACTTACTCCAACTTCAGCGATTTTCCGGATATCCTGAACTACCTCAACTCCGGTGTACAGGGCTCTGTTCCTGATGTAACCTCTTCCACCAGCTATGCTTTCAAAAGAGGGATGCCACTCAGCGTAACCGTGTATGATGCCGCCGGTAATAAGCTCACCGAAGATCTTACACCGCTTACCGCTTACCAGTCGCTTACCAGTCCGGGCGGACAGAAAGCCTGGGGATACAAATGGAATACTGTTTCCTTTGCAGTAGGAGGTACTTCGGGTTCCAACTCCTACAACTCAATTTACTTTACGCCGTACGAAAACTATCAGCTGACCAGAGTAATACACCGGGAGTACGATCAGCTGCGCCCTGGGTCCTATATAGAAACCACCACCAGCTTCACTTTCAGCCCGGCTAACCTGCGTCAGATCAAAACCATTACCAGCACAGATTCCAAAGGGAAGTCGCTGGTAAAGACCCTCTATCATCCGCAGGATACAGATATTCCACGGCTTGCGGCAGGGGAGCAGACGGTTGTCACTGCGCTGGCCAATGCCAACAACCTCAGTGCGGTAGTGCATGAAACCGAGAGCAGGAACGGTATTTCCCGTGAAATACATAACACGTTTTCTCCCATGCAGGTAGGTATTGATCAGTACATCTATCTGACTAAATCAGACCTGTACATGGGCAATAAGGCTGTTAAAAAGAAACTCTATACCTACGATCCTTCCACCTCCAATGTTTCCGGGGAAAAAGTGGAAGGAGGGAAGGCCACCTCCTATCAGTATGCTTATGGGGGTAACCTGCCGGTAGCGGTAATAGATAATGCGGAAGATAATTTCACCGTATCAACACAGCAGACGGCGGCCTACGGATCGCTGTGGCTCAATACAGGTCCTACTACCGCCACTTTCAGAAATGAAGCGGCGGGGAACATCGTTATCTCGGCTATGTCTTCACCCGGCGAAACAGTGTCGGTTTATTACTCTGTGTCCGGCCCTTCCAACGCCTCCGGAACCGTTTGTGCGAGCAGGTCCAGTGTTACCTGTTCCTATCCCGAATCCGTAACGCTGCCTAATATGCCGGCAGGCACCTATATCATTTCTATTTCCAGCGGTGGTGGCTCGGCTACCTACAGAGGTCTGAGTTACAGCTATAACATTATAAAACCCATATTCACTGCCACCCGCGGGTTTTATTTTGAGGGATTTGAAGATAATCCCAATTTCAGTGCAACTGCCGGCAGCGCCCACAGCGGCAGCTATTACTATAACTTTTCCACGCCGTTTAACGTGAACTTCCCGCTGCCGGATGCCCGGAAATATATCCTGCAGTACTGGTCATGGGAGAATGGCAAATGGGTGATGAAGCAGCAGAATTATACCGGTCCGCTGAATCTCTCCGGCATCATCGACGATGTACGTGTATTCCCTGCAGACGCCCTGCTGAGTACATTCAGCCATCATTCACAGGTAGGCAGAACCGCAGAAACAGATCCTTCCGGTAAAACTACCACCTATGAATATGATGGATTAGGCCGATTGAGTATTGTGCGGGATGATGATAATAATATTGTGAGCAAGACATGCGTGAATTATTACGGCGGACCAACCGGCTGCCCTGATAACCAGGAATACAGCAATGCCGCATATACGCAGACTTTCACCAGAAATAACTGCCCGGCAGGATATGCACCTGGCAGCGTAGCCTACACAGTTAACGCAGGTACCTATACTTCCACTATCAGCCAGGAAGATGCCAACCAGCTGGCCGTGAACGACGCCATGCTGAAGGGGCAGGCTTATGCCAATGCCAACGGGACCTGTACGCTGATTTATTACAGCGTGGCGAAGAGCGGCACCTATACCCGGAATAACTGCCAGCCCGGATTTACCGGTTCCTCCGTTACCTATACGGTTCCTGCCGGCAGGTACCAGTCGCTCACCAGCCAGGCAGATGCCGATCAGCAGGCGGTAAACGACGTGAATAACAACGGGCAGACCTATGCCAATAATAACGGGCAGTGTACGACCTCTCAGGTGATTAAATACGGTTCCATGAATGCGTCGTCCTCTAACTCCGTTACTATTACCACTACGCTGGCAGGAGATATTAACCTCAGCGTGTATGGTGAACCGGGATATTACTATTCCGTTTACTATACAGTAAGCGGTGCAGCTTCCCGGAACGGTTCCCTTTGTGCATCGCGTACCAGCACTACCTGCTCCAGCCCGTCCAGCATTACGCTCAGCAATATGCCGGCCGGTACCTACACCATCAGCATATCGCCTACCGGAGGCAATTCTCCGTACAGAACCTTCGGATACAGCTATTGGGGAGCGCCATGAGAACGGGAAATACTGACTTAATAACGGTTATGGATATACGATATGTTCCAAACAAATAATATAATGAAAATGAATTTCATCCCACATAAACTACCGGCTGCAGCACTCACGCTGCTGGGGATACTGCTGTTTCCCTTCCTGGCGATGGCCCAGCAGACGCCGCCAGCGCCCTACACATCTTCGTTTCCGGTGAACAGCGTACGCACCTGGAAACCTAAAATGCCTATATCAAAGGCCACACAGATTGCTACCAGAACAAAGGCAGAAGTACAGCAGGTAACGGATTATACCGACGGCTTCGGCAGAAAGCTGCAGCGCGTGGTTAAGCAGGGTACACCCGCCGGCTTCGACCTGGTACAGCCCAGTGTATATGATGCCTACGGCAGGGAGCAGCTGGAGTATCTGCCCTTTGCCTCCTATGCCAATAACGGCGATTTTAAATCAGATCCTATTCAGCAGCAGGTAGCCTTCTATAATACCTACCTGGCCGGACAGGCCGGAGAAACCAATCTCGGTACCGGCACACTGAACTGGGCTTACCACGAAAATAGCTTTGAAGCATCGCCGCTGAACAGAACACTTTCCAGCCTGGCTCCCGGCGCCAGCTGGGTAGGTACACCCACGCACGGCGTTACTTCCCGCAGCGCCACCAACACCGCCGCGGATGCTGTCAGGAAATGGAACATCGCCGCCGCCCGCGGCAGCCTGCCCGTTACCGATGGCATCTATGATGCAGGTACGCTCTACAAAAGCATCGTGACGGATGAACAAGGTAACCAGAGCATCGAATTCAGAGATAACTACAACCAGCTGATCCTGCGGAAGGCACAGCTCACCGCTGCGGCCGACAATGGCGCCGGCAGCGCACATACCGGCTGGCTGTCTACCTATTATGTATACGACGACTATGGCATGTCCCGCTTCATCATTCCGCCGGCAGCCGTTAAACAGATAGACGGAACCTGGACCATTTCCCAGACCCTGGCAGATGACCTGTGCTATCGCTTTGAATTTGATGAAGCCGGACATATGATCGTGAAGAAAATACCCGGCGCAGCAGAGGCCAGAATGGTATATGACCAGCTGGACCGCCTCGTGATGCAGCAGGATGGCAACCAGCGCAATCAGCAGAAATGGGAATACTTTAAGTACGATGCACTGGACAGACCCATAGAAGCCGGTCTGCTCACAGACCCGGCAAACTATAATAACCTTGATTTCCACCGCACCGCAGCAGAAACAAGTACCGCCTACCCGGCAGTAGCCTCCTATACGTCAGAGATGCTGCGGCAGACATTTTACGACGATTACTCCTGGATGAGCGCCGCCAACTCATCAACACTGCCCGCTACCATCAACACCGGTACAGGCGGAACAGGCAACAGCAACTTCCTCACTGCCTATAATACTGCGCCGGAATATGCACAACAGCTTATCCAGAGCAGCAAAACAGCCGGTATGCAAACCGGCAGCAAAGTAAAAATCATCGGTACAGCTAACCAGTACGAATACACGGTGAAGTTCTACGATGACCGTGGTAATAATATCCAGGTACAGAAAATCAATGTTACCGGCGGTACAGATATTGCCACGCGGCAATACAACTGGGAAGGAAAAGTGATCGGCGACCTCGCCACGCAAAATAAGGCAGGCGGCAACCCGCAGACACACTACCTGTTTTCGAAACATACCTACGATGCAGACGGAAGGCCGGAGACGATCACCAAACGTATTACCACCGGCAGTATTAACGCTTCCGCAGTTATTGTCTCCCATACTTACAATGAACTCGGATTCCCTAAAAAGAAACAGCTGGCCCCCGCCTACAATGGCAACGCCGGACTGGAAAGCCTGAACTATGACTATAACGTGCGCGGATGGCTGCTGGGCGCTAACAGAACCTATCTGGCCGGTAGCAGTCAGAATTACTTCGGATACGAAGTAGGTTATGATAAACCTGCTTCTTCCGCACCTGGAAACGCCTACGCCACCCCGCGGTTCAACGGCAGCTCCGGCGGCGTCACCTGGAAGAGTAAAGGCGACGGCGTCAACAGAAAGCTGGAATTTACCTATGACAAAGGTAACAGACTGCTCTCTGCGCCATTCCTGCAGAATTCCAGCGCCTCCACCTGGGATAAAAGCTACATCGACTTCTCTACCGGCAACATTGGGTACGATGTGAACGGTAATATCACGGCACTCAGCAGAAACGGATTTAAACTGGGTGGCTCAGGTACTGTCGATAACCTGACCTATTCCTACCAGAGCAACAACCTGAGTAACCAGCTGCGTAATGTGATGGACGTGGCCAATGACCCGCAGAGCAAACTGGGCGACTTTCATTATCCCGCCGGCAAAACAGCTGCGCAGGATGATTATACCTATGATGCCAACGGCAATGTGCTGACGGATTACAACAGGGGTATCACCAGCAGTATCGCCTATAATTCCATCGACCTGCCGCAGACCTTCTCCATCGGTACCAAAGGCGCGCTGACATTCCTGTATAATGCGCTGGGAGAAAAGCTGCAGAAAACCGTAACAGAGAATAACGTTACCATCAAATTCAACAATGTCAGCTATGTCACCAATGTAACCACCACCACAAAGTATATCAACGGATTTACCTACGGGTCGCTGGCATACAGCAATGCATCGCTGGCATCCCTGCAGTTTACTGACAAGCTGCTGTATATAAGTCATGAAGAAGGACGTATCCGGGCAGTGTACAATAATGCTGCGGCACCCGCTACGCTGACAGGTTACGTGTTTGATTACTTCCTGAAAGACCAGCTGGAAAATAACCGCATGGTGCTGACAGATGAAGCGCAGTCAGATATCTATCCTGCAGCCACGCTGGAAAATGCTACCTATAACGGAGGTACCGCACAGGCATTTGAATCACAGTTCTATGATATCAAACCAGCCAATATCAGGTCTGCTTCCACGCAGCTGCCATGGCTGGCCAGCGCTAACGGCGGCGTATATCAGAACCAGAACAACAATGGTACGCCGACTAATGGTGTTAACCCTTACAGCAATGTTACCGCCAACAGCGACAAGTTATACCTGCTGAATGGTCAGTCAGGAGATAAGACCGGCCTGGGTATCACCATCAAGGTGATGGCGGGAGATAAGATATCTCTGTTGTGCAACAGCGTGTGGCATGCTACCGGTACCGCGCCGGTGTCTTACCCCATTACTTCAACGCTGGCATCTTTTGTGAATGCCTTTGCCGGCACATCCGTTGCTGCCGCAGGGTTACACGGCGGCGGCGCCAATCTCAGCAGCGTTGCTGCCACCACTACGCCGTTGAATACCATGCTGGGAAGCACGCCCAATCAGCCCAATCCTACCGTAGCACCCAAGGCGGCAATGAACTGGATATTGTTCGATAACCAGTTCCGGCCGGTGGCCAATGGTGTAGACCTCGTCAGCAGTACGGCAGATGTGGTGAAACGTCATTCCCTGCTCAGCCAGGCGATGACCAAGAGCGGTTATCTCTACATCTATTGCAGTAATGAAAGTAACATCGATGTATATTTTGATAACCTGCAGATTGTCAATAACCGCGGACCACTGCTGGAAGAAACGCATTTTTATCCGGATGGCCTGACGATGGCCGGAATCAGCGACCGTGCCTGGAATAAGCTGCCTAACCGCTATGGTTACCAGGGCAAAGAAGCGCAGCAGGAAGAATTCAGTGATGGCTCCGGTCTGGAGATGTATGATTTCGGCGCGAGGTTCTATGATCCGCAGCTCGGACGGTGGCATAGCCCGGATGCGGTGGAACAGTATGCCAGCCCCTATATGGCAATGGGTAACAATCCGGCCATGTTCGTAGATCCGAACGGCGACGACCTCATTACCATTATTGCGGTGATAGGCTTTGCAGCATTGTCTTCCGGTTTACAGAAAGGTTTTGCCTATGAATTTGACAATAAGTCGTTCTTCGATGGATTTTGGCGGGGGGCATTAAGTGGCGCAGCTACAGGAGCATTATCCTTTATCCCCGGCGGCGGTAGTTTTGCCGCACAGGTAGCCATCGCTACCGCGAAAGGCGCAGTATCCGGTGCTATCAACGGAGCGCTCAGCGGATCGCCCGATACCTGGAAGAGCGTATGGAAAGGACTTAAAACCGGTGCGTTGAATGGCGCTATTTCTTCCACTGCAGCAGCCTCGCTGGAATCATTCAAGAATATGAAGGCAGGCTACGGATGGGGCACTGATGCCGGCAGAATGAATCATATGATGAAGGAGGTTAACAAAGCTGTCGGCGCTGAAGCGAAGACATTAGCAGGAAATAAACTCGCCGCCTATGCAGAAGATAAACTGAAGATAGGGAAGGCAGATGTGAAGTTTTCCCTGGAACAGAATACCGTTGGCAGCAGCAATGTGGGGCAACGCACTATTACCCTGGGACCAGATGCATTCAAACATCATGGCGCCTATCTGCGTAAACTGCTAAAGGCCGAATTCAAATCCTTTATGAAAGATTTCAAAAACGGATCCAGGCTTACCTCAGAGAAGTCCTTGTTTAATAAAGTCTTTGACAACGTTTTTGAGCATGTTGTAGAGCATCGTACGGACTTCGGCAGAGAGGCACTAGGTATCTGGACGCAGTAATTTCATTTGATTATTTGAGATTTAATTATTTAAAAAAATGCAGCGAAGATATACGTATATCTTCGCTGCATTTTTTTAAATAACCAAATCTCAAATAATCAAATAATCAAATGAAATCACATTTCTTTAAGGCGCTGGCGCAAATTAGACAGCACATAGTCCTGTTCTTCCGGGAACCTGGCGGCCAGTTCATGATAGGCGGGCAGGAGGCGTTTGTCAGTAATGCCAGCGAGGGCCTGCAGGGTATTTCTGATAACATCATTCGAGGAATCCTTTAAGCCGGCAATAAAAGCATCCAGGTAATCAGCTTTGTTCGGGAGTTTGCCTAAAGTATAAAAAGAAGTGGATCTGATCTCGGCTTCCGGGTGTTGTGTCATGGGAAGCAGGAGCGGGCCGTAGTCGGTGGCAGTGGCAGATAGCAGGTAGGTGCAGAAGCGGAATGTTTCTGCATCATGGACCTGTGGCAGCTGCCGGCTGATCGTTTCCAGCCAGTCTGCGCTATTATCTTTTGCATACCACCATACATTCTGTACTACCTCCAGCAGATGGGAGTCACTCATAGATAAAAGAAAAGGCCGGGCCTGTGTATAGCTGCATTTCGTTAACAGCTGCAGTAACACAAGACGATGGGCTGTTTCGGCTTGCCGGAAAGCAGTTTCCAGTTCCGGGAAATATGGTGGCGGAATTGTTTTTTTAACGAGTATGCCCCGGAGACACGCCTTTTTTACAACTGGATCGCTGTCCGCATGATACTGTGCCAGCAGGGAATCGATGCTGCCGCCCATGGAATAACCGAACCAGGTGGCGTTATCGCTCACCAGGTCGCCGGAAATTATTTCATCGAGCCAGCGTTCGTACCAGTCGAGGAAATTATTTTCGTAGCAGAACTGAGGCAGATACAGTTCCGGGTTGATATTAATAACACGGCCTGCATGCGGGCCGTTTAAAGCCAGTGCATGCACAATACCGCATCCCTGAGTGCCTATGGGCAGAATACCTGCATAGATAACAGACATCTCCCGGTAATAATCTTCATCAGAAATATCATCCTGCATGACAGTGGTGGTGAGTTGTTTCCATTCCTCTGAACTCATCTCCGGATAAATTTTTATGCCGTCCCGCATAGCATCCTCATCGCTCCCCAGTTCACCCACACCGTCTCCCAGCGGATAGATACCATAATAAGGTCCTGCTGCTGACCGGTTAAAGGATTCGCCACCGTTGCCTATATGTAGCAGAAAGGATTTATAGTCTGCAGGCAGACTGATCTGATGCTTTTGCTCAAACTCCTGTATTTCCTCCGGGGTAAGCGGACTATCAATAACATAATGATGACTGGTTGCACCAAATACCTTACAGTCCGTATCCGCTGCTTTCGCCTGCACTAACTTCTCCTTTATGCGCGCTATCTGCGTATCATAATTCCTCATTTTTTTCCTGAGATTTATTATTTAAGATTTTCCGCCGCCTCCTGATTTTCCTCCTGATGGAGCGGTCGTACGCAAAGTAAGATCATTTGAGATTTTTTTATTTGAGATTTTCTATCTACTCAGGATTTTCCTCCTGACGGACAGTAGTCTGTTAAATGAGATATATTTTATACACCATCTGTCCGTCAGGAGGAAAATCCTGAGTAGATAGAAAATCTCAAATAAAAAAATCTCAAATGAATATTAAATAGAGAGGATAAACCGCCTCAGAGCTTCACCTATTTCAGCGGGAGAGTCTTCCTGGATATAGTGGATGCCGTTTACGTTGACTTCCTGCTGATGGGGCCAGGTGCGGCAGAAATCCAGTGCGCGGCCAACGAGCAGGGCGCCGGGAGTAGCGGTAATCAGGAGTTTGGGGATGTTGCTGGCTGCCAGCCATTCACCGTAAGCCTGAACGATGGCGGCTATTTCAGGAGGATCATTTTCGATGGGCAGCGACCGCGGAAAAAGGAGTGTAGGGAGTCTGTCTGCTTCCTCCCGGAAAGGTGCGCGGTAGGCATCCATCTCTTCAGGGGAGAGAGGGCGGATGATACTTTTGGGCAATACCGTTTCTATGAAGAAGTTATCTTTCATAATCATCTCTTCGCCTTTCGGGGAGCGTAAAGCGCGGAATATGCCATCACGGCCGGCGGGGAAATCGCTCCACAGGCGGGGTTGTACGATCGCCTCCATATAGGCGATAGCTTTGATCTGCTGCGGGAACCGGAAGGCGCGGTAAAACCCGAGTGCGCTGCCCCAGTCATGCAGCACAAGGGTGATGTTTTCTTTCAGGCCGACGGCTTCAAACCAGGTGTCCAGGTAGGCGGCATGGTCCGTGAATTCATATTTCTTTTCCGGCGATTTACCGGAGCGGCCCATCCCTGCGAGGTCCGGAGCCAGGCATCTGCGGTGGCTGCTGAGCCAGGGAATGATATTGCGCCACAGGTAAGAGGAGGTAGGGTTACCGTGAAGAAACACGACCGGGTCGCCATGGCCGGTATCTACATAACTGATTTCGGTATCGATACATGTCACTGTTTTCCGGGGCAGCAGATCCACATGACTGATAACAGCAGATGTTGCGGTAGTTGTTTGCATGTTCATAAATGTTTATGCAGCAAAGCTAACAGGAAGATACCGGTGCGATTATATCCACTTACCGCGAATCAATAAGACCACTTATGCAGTGGCATACTCCAGGCAGGCCGCCAGTTTTTCCGCCGCTGTTTTAAGACGGTAGGCGGTAAATGCCGTGAATCCCAGCAGCAGTGCCGGCGGGTGGTGATGCTGCAGGGTAAATACCTCCACAAAGGTAACCTTGACCCGGTGTTGCCGTAGTGCTTTTTTGAGCCGCTGCACATCAACGGACGGATGCAGCCGGCAGAGGAGATGCATGCCTGCCGGCAGAGAATCGGCCTGCAGCCAGGGATGCAGCCGCTCCTGTATGAGCGCTGCGAGTAGCCGTTGACGTTCGGCATACAACAGCCGAATTTTATGAATATGCCGGACGAAATGTCCCTGCTCCATAAAGTAATGCAGGATGAACTGTTCCAGGGCAGGAGACTGCCTGTCAACGCTCTCTTTCACCTGCCGGAAGGCCTCCGCCATTTCCGGTGTGGGCAGTACGATGTAAGCCAGCCGCAGCGCAGGAAACAATACCTTGCTGAAAGTACCGGAATAGATTACCCTGCCCTGTGTATCCTGGCTTTGCAGGCAGGGAGTGGGAGGGCCTTCATAGCGGTATTCACTGTCGTAATCATCTTCGAGTATCCAGCCGTTATTGTCAGCTGCCCAGTCCAGCAGTTGCCGGCGTTTGGCGGCGGACATACAGCAGCCCAGCGGAAACTGGTGGGTAGGTGTTACATAGGCCAGCCGGGCCGCCGGATAGTGCTGCATGGCATAGTTGATATCCATGCCATCCGCCTGCACGGGAACGGGGCAGATCTTCAGTCCGGCATGACGGAACGCCAGCCGGGCTCCATAGTAGCCGGGATCTTCCATCCACACGTCATCGCCGGGTTGCAGCAGCGTTTGCAGGATAAGGTTCAGCCCCTGCTGTGATCCGGTGACTACCACCACACGGGAAGCGTCGCAATCCACGCCCCTGGCCAGCCGCAGATAGTCCGCAATAGCTTTGCGCAGTGGTCCGTATCCCAGCGTATCTTCATATCCGAGATGAAAATGTTTCAGCGTCTTTAATACCTGCGCGCCCACCCGTTGCCATATACCGTAAGGAAATTTATCGAGGGATGGCAACCCCATCTGAAAAGGTACATCTTCAATGCGGTTACCATTGATGGGATCTGTAACCGTTTCCTGTGGCGGCTCCGCTACTGCCGTTCGCACCTGCAGCAACTGTTCCGGCAATACTGCCGCAATGTAAGTGCCGCTTCCCGTCCTGCTCTCAAAATATCCTTCCATTATCAGCTGCTCAAAGCACTGACTCACAATAATCCTGGAAACTCCCAACTCCTGCGCCAGCGCCCTGCTGGAGGGAACCCTGTCGCCCGGCTGCAGCTGCCCCCTGACCATCTTCTCCCTGAACTGCTGATACAACTGCATATACAATGGCGCCTCTGCTTCCTTACTAAGCTGAATCCCGGCAGGAACAAAACCAGACGTTTCTTTTGACATAACCTCCTTTGTGAGGGGCTAAATTACGAATTGCGAATGAGGATTAATTATGAATTACGAATGATGAATGGCGAGTGATAAGCGAAGATACAGGCGGATAAAGATTTGTATTATTCGCTATGTTCTTCGCTTATCACTCGCCATTCATCATTCGTAATTCGCCATTCCGACTGCTGTATTTCTTCAGTCCCTGCATCTACCTTTATCGGTACAATTCTCTGTTTCATCGGTACACATGGAAAATAACCCGGCAGCCTCCATTAATTTGTATATGTTATCCTGGAGAGCCCCTCAGATCAGCATTCATATTGTATGTTGCATACTCTTTATGATATTTCCGCTGTTGTTTATGCATAACGGCAACGGGTATACTGAGCTGACTGCTCCGGCCAGGCATTATAGTTATTGGTTATTCTGTAGCTGTTATATCAGTCTGTTTTATTTTAACCGTTACCTGCTCATACCATGGTTATTTCTGCCTGGCCGTTACTGGAGTTACGTGATGATGGCAGGAATATTATGCATGGGAATATTTTTGCTGCAGCCATTTGACCGTTTATTACAGCAGAAGTGGGCCACGCCTCCGCCGGGTGTGGCCAAATGGGTGTATGAGCCGCCGGTGATAGATATTACCAGCCTGTTTATTTTTTTTATGATGATGGCATTGGGGATTGCCATCACTGCCACGCGGCGCTGGCAGCAGACAGAGCAAAGGGCCATACGGGCAGAGCGGGAGAAAATCAGGGCGGAGTTGTCTTTTCTGAAGGCGCAGGTTCATCCGCATTTCCTTTTTAATACGCTGAACAATATTTACTCGCTGGCAGTGGCCCGGCATCAGTATACGGCAGAGAGCATACTGAAGTTATCCAATATCATGCGCTATATCACCGATGATGTATGTGCGGATTATGTGCCGCTGCCTCATGAAGAGGCCTGTATCCGCGATTATATAGCTCTGCAGCAGCTAAGGCTGCAGCCGGGGCAGGTAGAGTATAAGGTAACCGGAGATCTGGAAAAGAAAAAAATATCACCACTGGTACTGATGACGTTTGTGGAGAATGTGTTTAAATACGGGGTGAGCAAACATATGCCTGCACCTATTTTTATTCACCTGCATGCCCGCCGGCATTGTATCATGTTTTTCTGCAGCAACCGCATTTATAAGGAACAGCCCCGCACCCACAGTTGCGGCGTAGGTATTGCCAACACCCGCCAACGGCTGGAACTGCTGTATCCGCAGCGGCATATGCTGGAGATCAATACTGATAATAACCTGTATACTGTCAGATTAACATTGCTGATGGATTAACCCATACTGACTTACATCTGTTAACCTTTTACCTTCATCACCTATATGAAGATCAAAGCCATAGCTATCGATGATGAACCCCTGGCGCTGGAGCTGATTAAGAGCTATACTGCCCAGTTTCCCGCTTTGCAGCTGCTGCAGACTTTCGACGATGCGCTTTCCGGTGCGGAGTTCCTGCGCAGCCGGCCGGTGGATCTGTTGTTCATCGATATTAATATGCCGGATATAACCGGTATCGACCTTGTCCGCTCGCTGCCGGAAAAGCCCATGATCATTTTTATGACAGCGCACAAACGCTTTGCCTACGAAGGTTTTGAGCTGGATGCACTGGATTACCTGCTGAAGCCAATCAGCCTGGAACGCTTTGCCAGAACCATGCATAAAACTATCGGGCAGTACCGCCACCTGCATAGTACGGCCGCTGCAAAAGAACCGGAGTCGCTCTTTGTGTATGCGGAATACAAGCTGGTAAGAATCTGGCTGGATGATATAGATTATATCGAAAGCCTGGAAGATTATATCCGTATTCACCTGCATAATGCCCGGCCGGTACTCACGCTGATGCCGCTGAAGAAAATTCTGGAGAAGCTGCCGCAAGACCGCTTTCAGCGTATTCACCGGAGTTATATCGTAGCCGTGCGCAGCATCTGTTCTATCGCCTGGCGTAAGGTACTGCTGTATTCAGGTACAGCGCTGCCCGTGAGCGATACGTATGCAGATGTTATCCGCGGGTGGACCGGCAAATAATATATCGGTACATCTCTCCGCTTTACCGATACTCACTTGATAAAAGGATGCTGATAACTGAACTTTAAGCAAAACAACTTTTTATCTTATGGAAAGGAAAAATTTTCTCAGATCTCTGGCTGTAACAGCCATCTCTGCCCCGGTGCTGCTGGAAGCCTGTAAAAAGGATGCCACCACACCTGGCGCAACTGCTGCGGGTACTGCTGCCGCTGAAGCCGCTTGCGTATTGACCGATCCGGATATGGACGGCCCATACCCATTGTATAACAGCCGTGGTTCCGCTATCAACCGTGTAAATATCACGGATGGCAAACCCGGTGTTCCGCTGAATATCGATATCAAGGTACAGAGCGTAAGCAGAGGTTGTGCGCCTGTTACCAACGCCCGCGTAGACATCTGGCAATGCGATAAGGATGGCTACTATTCCGGTTACGTGAACAATGGCTACCTGGGTGTACAGAATAATGTAGGCCGACTTTTCGGTAGAGGGTTACAATACACAAACAGCGCCGGACAGGTGCATTTCGCTTCTATTTACCCAGGCTGGTATCCCGGTCGTTGTGCGCACCTGCATGTGCAGATCTTCATCGGCACCAGCCTGGTTCTTACTTCGCAGATAGCTTTCCCTGATGCTATCAATGCGGCCGTTTACAGAACACCGCTGTATGCTGCGCATGGTCAGAACCCAACCACCAATTACCTGGATTCCATCATCCGCGACTCCCTCGCTACAGAGCTGGCAACTGTAACCCGTAACACTTCCGGCGGTTATGACCTCACGCATGTTATCAACATCAGGTAACAACCGCTTCAACCAAATTCTTATCAGTCGATCTAATTAATTATTCCTATGATGTATCCGGCACAGATTACATTATCTTTCAAACAGCTCATTAACGCTGCTTCTACAGGAGATTTTGAAACAAAGGTATTTGAAGATTCCTACATTGAATTCCTCATGCAGTCGCAGGTTTATAATCCGGACAGGCAATACCGTACTTTCAGTGAACTGAAAGTGGCCGCGCCTAAATCCAATTCCCTCCATTATAAGGTAGGCTTTGCAGTCGGCCTCCATGTACAGGAGCTGGGAAACCGTATTCCGGGCGTAAAGGATTGCCTGAACCGGATGCCGCTGCCGTTTGAGATATATCAGCTGGAGCTCATCGAATCTGATATTCAGGACCGGCAGCAGCACGAGGTAGCGATCATATATACCACCCCGGCACTCACCCTGCTGGGATTAACCGGCGACCGGCTGCTGCTGGCCGCTCCTGAGCAAACTTCCAATTCCGGTGCGTACGACACTTTTATGCTTTCCCTGCAACCTCAGCTGTCTGTCAGCAGCTACAAGGCACTGCAACATGAGCCTGCGTTAAATGGGGTGGCTCAGTTGCACTAAAGTGAAAGCAGTTAAAGCAGTATGCAGTGATGATTGCTTAGGAGGTAACGGGTTGTAAACCGGATGATTTACAACCCGTTTTTTTTATGTTCTTGCTGTCAGTGCCAGTACTTCCTGTAAGGCAGCATGTTTCTTCGCTCTGGCAGCCAGTTTTTCTTTCCCGCCCCAGATAAAGTAAGCGACATGTTCCGCTTCATATCCCTGCAGCGGCTGCAGGCATTGCACCAGCAACGGCAGCAGCTCCGCCGATTCCATTCCGCCCAGTTCCTTCATCGGTTTATGATCCTGGCAGGCCAGCAGGCATTTCACCAATACCGGAACAGTACCGGCATGTACGCCGTATTGCACGGCCAGCTGCCGCGTGAATACATTTTGTACGGACTGATGCTCCGTATCTACCCGCTGCATATAATCGCTTACCAGCGGGAAATAGCGGTCACCGGCCAATCCCAGCCCGAATACCGCATAGGTTCCCGGCATGGCGCATAACTCCGCTTCTGCATCATTATACCACTCATACTCCCGCTGTATAACAGTCGCCGCATATGTTTCCAGTACCGGAAAAAGTTCCGGATACTGCAGGGCATTGGCAAAAAAACGGTGGGTGGCGGTTTTTCCAAGACCCTTGAGCGGAAGGAATTGTTTTACGGATGATTTCAACCTGATTTCATAACTATACGGGAACTCCTGCTGCAGCATGCGCAGTATGAATTGCAGCGCGTTCCCATAGGCGGTGGCGCCTTCTTTTTTTATCTGTATGCTGATGGTGGCAAAAACATCGTTGGCGGAACAGGCTACCTGTTCATCGGCATAAACGGCATCCGCAGCACCGCTGCCGGTTTTCAGCAGCTGTCCGGCGCGGGCGCTGCCCAGCTCTCCGGCTCTTTCCACAAAACCCGTTCCCGTTGCCCTGGCATAGTTTGGCTCATATTTAATAATCATGACGGCTGCATATAACAGCAGCTCCAGCTGCTGCGGATCTGCTGCCGGTCCGCCGGGCCTGCGCGTATAAATGGCAGGCTGGTAAGCATTCTGCTCCACATCATAGAATTGTGGCAGAAAATCTTCTTCCGCCCAATGACGCAGCGCAGTTATGATGTAGTAACGATGTTGCCGCTGCTGCTCTTTATGCTGTTTATTCAGCTGCAGTATTTTTTCAAAGACAGCGATGATCTCCGGTATATCCGGCGAAGGAAAAAGCCGGTTGTCCAGCAGGTGCCGGGACAGGAAGAAGGTCTGCAGATCTTTGGTAGGGTATTGCCCGCCGGTAATTTTCTGCTGCAGGTATATGGTAATATTCTCCAGCAGCCTGGTTTTTTTCTGTTGGCTGATATACGTCAGCGGCACCATGTTGATTTTACCGGCAGGAGTGAGGAAGCCGCCTGCTATGGTAAAGTGATAATCGATAATAGGCGCGTCGTCATATGTTGCCAATATCTGTTGTAATGCTTCATCCAGCAAGGGCTGCAGCGCTGTTATGTCTTCTGTTGTCTGCGGATAATCAGGGATGGCGGCGCCTTCGTATCTCAAACTTACTTCTTTGTTGTCCGTATCGGTGTACAGCAATATCTCCCCCTGTTTATATGAAAAACGGACATAATCGTGTATACCTGCCTGCAGGGTAGTACGTTTTACTATATCTGCCGCATGCTTACGCTGGTCAAGTCTTTCCAGTAATTGCGCGATGGCCTGTTTAATATCTGCTATAACAGTCTGTTGGCGGCTATCCATGAACAATCTTTTAATGGGTTATACAATGCCGGCAAAATAAATCAAAAAAAAGGAAACGGATGAGTTTATTGTTTCGTATAACCGTTTACGTTATACTTCCAACATTCTTTTCAGTTTTTTGTTAAAGAGATGTACCACCAAATATATTGTATGAGTAACAACGATAACAATCCGGAAAAATGGCCGGAGCTGCATTTCAGCGAATGGAAGGATACATTGGCTACCGTTCACCTGTGGACGCAGATAGTAGGAAAGATACGGCTGCGGACAATGCCCTGGCTGAATCATTCCTGGCATGTAACCCTGTATGTGCATCCGTATGGGCTAGGAACAGGAAGCATGCCTTACCGGCACGGTATCTTTGAAATAAATTTTGATTTTATTCATCATCATCTGGACATCATAACGAGTACCGGAAAGTCTGAAAGGATGTCCCTGAAAGCGTTTCCTGTGGCTGATTTCTACCGCGATCTGTTCCGGAAGCTGGCAGCGCTGGATATAGATGTAACCATTCACACCACGCCCAGCGAGCTGGAAAATGCGATTCCTTTTGAGATAGACAAGGTGCATGCTTCCTACGATAAGGAGCAGATGCAACGTTTCTGGCAGGCGCTGGTGAAAATACATACGGTGTTTACCCGTTTCCGCGCGGGGTATACGGGCAAGGTCAGCCCGGTACATTTTTTCTGGGGTGCATTTGACCTGGCAGTCACCCGCTTCTCAGGCAGGGATGCGCCGGTACATCAGGGGGCTGCACCCAATATGCCGGCCCGCGTTATGCAGGAGGCATATTCCAAAGAAGTAAGCTCCTGCGGCTTCTGGCCAGGCAGTGAACAATATCCGCATGCAGCATTTTATGCGTATTGTTACCCGTCTGTGCCGGGGTTTGCGGAACAGCCGGTAAAACCTGCGGATGCTTTTTTCAGTCAGGAGCTGGGAGAATTTCTGTTGAATTATGAAGTGGTGCAGCAATCGGAAGATCCGGAGCAAGCCCTGCTGGATTTCCTGCAATCTACCTATGTGGCGGCCGCCACCACCGGGCATTGGGACCGCAAGGCGCTGGAGTGTGATCTGTCTTCCTTTGAAACAGCCTACGGCTGCTTCAGGTAGCATGGGTATAGTCTATAATGGTTTCCAGGGCATGCTTATCTTCCAGGGTACCCCAGGTGAGGTGCCTGTCTGCTGTTAACCGGGCCTGGCAAAACTGTTGCGCAATGGCAGGCGGCGCGGTACGGATCAGTTCTGCAGCCTGGATGGCGAGTGCCGCCTTTTCCACAACGATGCGGGCTTTGAACTCCAGCATATCCTTATCATCCAGCAGGGAGGCCAGTTGCTGCAGTTGCTTGTCCAGCGCAGGGTCCAGCCCGCGGGCCTGATTAAAATACTGCAGCAGTGCTTCCATGCTTTCCGGATCTTTCTGCATGGCGCGCAGCACATCCAGGGCCTGTATATTGCCGGAGCCTTCCCAGATGGCATTTACGGGCACATCGCGGTACAGGCGGGGCATAACAGATGTTTCCACATAGCCGTTGCCGCCAATACATTCCAGGGCTTCGCCCAGCACCAGTACGGCTCTTTTGGTATTCCAGAATTTCCCGATGGCGGTAGCGATCCGGGTAAAATGCATTTCAGCGGGATCATGCAGTGCGCTGTCGAAACCTTTCGCCAGCCGCATCGCGAAGGTGGTGGCGGCAATGGATTCGAGACTCAGGTCCGCCAGCACATTCTGCATCAGGGGGTGCGCTGCCAGCCGCTTCCCGAAAGTATTCCGGTGCCGGCAATGATGAATGGCTTCCGCTACGGCGCGCTGCATCGTGGCTGCTGAGCCGGTGGCACAGTCCAGCCGCGTATGCCGTACCATTTCCATAATGGCGGGCACGCCGCGGCCTTCTTCGCCAATCAGCTGCGCCCATGCTTCATGGAATTCAACTTCTCCCGAAGCGTTGGACTTATTGCCCAGCTTATCTTTCAACCGCTGAAAGTACAGCCTGTTTTTAGTGCCGTCCGGCAGGAAGCGGGGAACCAGGAAGCAGCTCAGCCCTTTACCTGTCTGCGCCAGTACCAGGAAGGCATCGCTCATCGGCGCACTGCAGAACCATTTCCTGCCGGTGATATGGTATACATCACCACCCGCGGGAATGGCAAAGGTGATATTGGCCCGCACATCGCTGCCTCCCTGCGGTTCTGTCATGGCCATACCGAAAGTGACGCCTTTCTTTTCATACCAGGGAATATGCCGGGGATCGTATTCCCTGGAAAGTACCAGTGGCAGCCATTCCTGTGCTATGCCCGCCGCTATCCGCAGGGAGGGCACTACGGCAAAAGTCATCGTCAGCGGACAACTGCTGCCTTCGTCAATCTGCTGCTTGAGATAGGAAAGCACACTATGCGCCACATAGGCGCCATCTCTCCCTGCCGTCCACGACACCGCATGTACTCCCTGCCGTATCGCGGCATCCATCATCTGATGATATGCGGGATGATAGTTCACTACATCCAGCCGGTTACCAAACCGGTCATGCGTCTGTAATACCGGTATCTCTCTGTTGGCTATCGTGCCCGCTTCCTGCATCTCCCTGCTCCCCATCAACCTGCCAAAGGCAGTTGCCTCTTCTTCCATCCACCCGCCGCCATAAGCCTGCACCGCCTGCCTCAGCGCGGCATGAGACGTATAGGTATTATAATTTTCCAGGACCGGAACCTGGTTGAGCGAAACGGAGAAGTTGAATGGATGAGACATATGGAGCAGGAATTACGAATTACAAATTACGAATTACGAATGTAGAAGCCATACTTATCAGGCAGGAATCTGGAATTAATTATGAATTACGAATGATGAATGGCGAGTGATACCCGAAGATATAAGCGAAGATCATCTTCGCTTCTCACTCGCCATTCATCATTCGTAATTCATAATTAATTCCAGATTCCTGCCTGATAAGTATGGCTTCTACATTCGTAATTCGTAATTCGTAATTTGTAATTCGTAATTCCCGCTCATTTGTGTTTGACCAGCAACAGACACACATCCGTTTCCCGTTGTACCATTTCATTTGCTACGCTGCCCATAAACAGGTTGGTCAGCGAGGAGGCGCCTTTTACGCCCATCAGAATGATATGGATGTTGTTGTGGCGGGCGTAGCTGAGAAGTGTGGAGGCAATGTTTTTTTCATGTGCATGGATAATGTGCAGGGGGGATTGTGCGGCGTAAAGGGTGCGCCATTTTTTTGACTTTTCGGCTTCATCTTTTTTCAGGGAGGCTTCCAGCTCATGGTCTGAGAGGATAGGGAAGAAGTGATAGCTCATTTTAGACACGTATACAGGGGTAAAGGTGATGTCTTCACTGCCGGGTTTGCTGCGGGCGATAAATTGCTGCCACTGTACGATGGCGGGCGTATAACGTGAAAAATCAATGGCCATGGCTATCCGGTGGGGGAAGCCGCGGAAGGTCTCCGGTACCAGCAGTACGGCCGCAGGGAGCATCCGGATGAGCTTCTGACCTAGTCCGCCGCTGCCTTCCAGCTGTTGCTTGTTACCTAACAGCACGAGGTCGGTCTTTTGCTGCTGACAGGCCTGGGTGAAGGCGATCTCAGAAAATGGCTCAAAGGTGACGCGGACATCAAATGAAGCCCGGGGCGTATAGATGGCGCGGATGGTTTCCGAGATTTTTTTACGGATACGTTGCGCGATGGTGGTCAGCATGGAGGACGACCGCATTTCTTCAGGCAGTTCGTTTATTTTGATGTTATGCAGGAAGATAAACTGATGTACCGGCAGCCATTGTTCCAGTACTTCAAGATAGCGGACCAGCGCAGGGTCCATATCGGATAAGTCAAATCCTGCCAGTACTTTTATATCGTTATTAACGGTCATGGGTATACGCTTTTAGTCGTTGGAGTTATTTTGTTCCTGGATAATATCCGAGATAATATTCCGGTAGCTCTTTTCCTGCTTCTGTC
The DNA here is from genome assembly GCF_009928525.1 of Chitinophaga solisilvae. Classification (GTDB taxonomy): domain Bacteria; phylum Bacteroidota; class Bacteroidia; order Chitinophagales; family Chitinophagaceae; genus Chitinophaga; species Chitinophaga solisilvae. The sequence goes on from NZ_JAABOK010000001.1 coordinate 337,990, forward strand.
GCAGCTTTTTATGCATGCCTGTCAGCTCTTCCTGCAATCCTTTCTGCAAACTGTAACACATGAGCAGGATGATGACGGCAAAGGGTAGTCCGGCGATGATGACGGCCGTTTGCAGTGCCTGCAGACCGCCGCCCCAGAGCAGTACAATGGCGATGATACCCTGTACAAACGCCCACAGGATACGTTGCAGAACGGGTGTATGAGGGGAGCCGCCGGAGGTGATGTTGTCTACCACCAGCGAGCCGGAATCGGAAGAGGTGATAAAGAAAAAAGATACCAGCAGCACTGCCAGCAGGGAGAGTACCTGCGTAAGCGGAAACTGCCGCAGGAAAACAAACAGGGCAGTGGAGATATTCTCTTTTACGGCAGCTATCATGGTATCGTCGCCATGCAGGATGAAAGACAGCGCTGTGCTGCCGAAGATGGTCATCCATAGCAGGGTGAGCAGCGCCGGCACTATCAGCACCCCCAGTATAAATTCCCTGACGGTGCGTCCTTTGGAAATGCGGGCAATAAAGCTGCCCACAAAGGGCGACCAGGCTATCCACCAGGCCCAGTAGAAGACCGTCCAGCTGTTTTGCCAGCCGGACTGCCGGTAGCTGTCGTTCCAGGTGCTGATCTGGATGAAATCCGCCAGGTAGGTGCCTATATTCTGTATGTAACTTTTAAGCAGGTAAATGGTAGGCCCCAGCAGAAATATCAGCAGCATCAGTGTCAGTGCCATAACCATATTGGCGTTGCTCAGGATTTTTACACCCTTGTCCAGCCCGGAGAAGACGGACAGCGTGGCAATACAGGTTACCACGATAATCAGGATGGACTGTAAACCTACTGATACCGGCCATCCGAAGAGAAAATTCATGCCGGCATTCATCTGTTGTACCCCCAGCCCCAGCGAGGTAGATAACCCGAACAGTGTTGCCAGCACAGATAATATATCGATGCTGTGGCCCCACCAGCCATGAATGCGCTCTCCGAGAAAAGGATAGAAGAGTGAACGGAAAGTAAGCGGCAGCTTTTTGTTGAAGGAGAAGAAGGCGAGCGACAGCCCCACCAGGGCGTATATTCCCCAGGCATGCAGTCCCCAGTGCAGGAAAGTAAAATCCATCGCCTGCCGGGCGGCTTCTATCGGTGTGGCAACAGGGCGTGGCGGCTTCGCAAAATGAGAAACGGGCTCGGCTACACTGAAAAACATAATGCCTATACCCATACCGGCACTGAATAACATGGCAAACCAGGAGCCTTTGCTGAACTCAGGTTCCGCATGTTCGCCCCCCAGGCGGATACGCCCGTATTTTCCAAAGGCCAGCGCGAGGCAGAAGATCAGAACAAAGTTGACCGTCAGAATAAAAAACCAGCCCATGTTTTCCGTTACCAGGTACTGGGTGCGCGCAAACCATTCATCCACGGATTGCCGGAACAATAAACAGAGTAACAGGCTAAACAATACCAGCAGACCGGAAACATAAAACACCGGTTTATTAATGACGAAAGCAGTTCGTTTGGGCATACCATCCAGGATTTTGTCAATAGAATAATACCTGCGGGCCACAAATTGTTGTATGCCGGCATAATTAAAAAAAATAACAGAACGCCGGGAAGAAGTAACAAATGTTACCAAATCAGGGAAGACGCGGTATTATTGAGGGAAGAACGTATATTTGATACAGGAACTGCCAACAGGAAACCGACGTTAGTTTATGAGCATTATTTTGTCTCCTGGTAATTATTTTGGAAACGAACAACAGTTTAATGAGGATGATTCGTTTAAACTGAATATTACCATATATCAGCCAGAAACCCATATTCATGAACATTATCACGAAAATGCCTATCTCAGTCTGCTTATCAACGGAAGCTATGAAGAAGTAAGCAAAGGAAGGGATACCGAGATCGCGCCGGGAGAAATATTATTCCGCCCGGCGGGGTACAGCCATGCCAACAACTTTCACCACACCGGCGGCAAATGCCTGAACATAGAATTTAAGGAAGAATGGCTGCGGCGTGCGGAAGTATTCCGAATATTGCCTGATAAGGCAGCTGTCTACAAGGCAGGTACCTTTGATTACCTGTACCGCTTACTGTACGCCTTTTCAAATAATAATATTGTCAATTCAGAAGAATACATGCTGCTATGGCTGTCTGAATTCAATACAGAAAAAATTCCGGAGCGGCTGCCCTGGCTGCCGCAGGTGAAAGCTATCCTGGAGAATGAATTCGAGGTGCACCATACCATCAAATCTATTGCGGCCAGGGTATTTGTACACCCGGTATATCTGGCCCGCGCCTTTAAGGAAAGGGAAGGGATTACTATCGGCGACTACCAGCTGAAGATGCGGTTGAGAAAAGCGGCGGCCCTGTTGTTTACTACTACACTTCCTGTTACTGACATTGCATTTACGGCCGGGTTCTCTGATGCGCCGCACCTGGTGCGTGCTTTCCGGGCCAATTACCATACCACCCCTCATAAATTCCGCTCGCTGCTGAAAAGTTAATCTGATGCAATTTTAATTTTTGCTGCTGCTGTTTCTTTGTGAAAAATAAATAAGTATGCATCGTCTCGTCGCACTTTTATGTTTACTGCTTCCTCTTTCATTAGTTGCCCAGCATAAGCTGGATTATCAGCTGCAGGTCCGTGCTGATCTGTCACAGAAATCTTTTAATGTACAGGGGCACCTTACCTTTTTAACGGATGCCGCCTGCGCTGACTCGGTAGATATTGTCATCAGCCGTGGTGTTGGCGCCGCTACACTTCGCCTGGAAGGCGCGCAGGCTAAAATGGATACCAGTGTTAACCACGCAGGTGATATTGTGTACCGCTGGCATTTTGTCAAAACCTTACCCGCCGCTACACCGCTGCGTTTCACCTATGCATATGAGCGCGGCAGCGCGCCTACCTTCCAGTTTTACCTGGATACTGCCTACTGTATGGCCGGCGGTTATGGTTCTGCGTGGTATCCGCAGGTCATCGCGCAGGCTCCGGATGGCACCGGCGATTATCTCCGCGGTACCGGTGTTATCACCGTTACCACTCCGCTGAACATTATGCCGGTGATGGCTGCCTGTACGGTAGTAACTACTACGGCTACACGTAATCATACCTATGAGTTCCGTTACGCACAACCGGATATTTTCTCTTTATATATCGGAAATTATTCCCGTCAGGAGTATAAGGGCAACCGCGCCTTTAACACCTACAGCCTGAGCAAGGCGGTGGATGGCAACGACATCTCCCGCAAAGCGGCGGCTGTACTGGATTACCTGGCAACACAATTTGGTCCGCTGACCATTCCTAACTTTTCCATCATAGAATATCCTGAGTATGTAGCGGAGCAGACAGGTATCGGCGGAGCCAGCATTCTCGGTGGCGTGGCTATGCCTTCCGGGGCGCTCCGCCAGTTTAACTACGCACTCTTTGGTCATGAAATAGGCCACCAGTGGTGGGGTAACAAGGTAATGGTGAAAGGCAGTAAGGGAAAATCCATGGTGTCTGAATGCATGGCGCAATACGGATCATTGCAGGTGGTGAGTCACTTCGATGGCGCGCATGCTATGGAATACCGTAAAACCGGCTACCCTGGCTATATTAAAGACCAATGTGGCCTGGGATACCTTAAAAATGCCGCTGCCGGAAATGATGAGCCGATGGCAACACTGTCAGATAAAAACGGGCATATTCTCGGCGACAGCAAAGGCTTCATGACGTTGGAACTGCTATCCAATACCATAGGGAAACCGGCATTCAATAAAGCGTTGCAGACCATCGGTGAGAAATACAGCAAGGATGGCGTGACCTGGGAAAACTTCCTGGATGAGATGGAGAAAGCACACGGCGGCAGCCTGCAGGTATTTTATCAGCAGTGGTTTAACCGTACCGGGGCGCCCTCCTGGGAAAGCAGCTGGACACAGCAGCAGCGCAAACTGCAACTGAAGGTTACGCAAAAGGACAGCCTTTATCAGCTGCCGCTGGAAGTGCTGATTACCTATACCAACGGCACCACATCCCTGCAGAAAATTGCGGTGAAAGACCGCAGTCAGCAGATACAGCTGCCGGTAACCGGTACGGTGAAAACAGTGCAGCTGGATCCATATTTCAAGGTACTCCACTGGGATGAAGAGCTGACGCCGCTGGCCTACTCACAGGCGAAAGTGGTGAAGGTACTTAACCTGCGTATGCAGCGGAAAAATGACGAAGCGGTAAAACTGGCAGAATCTTATATACGTGAAGGCTTACCGGAAGATAACTCAGGGGTGGAATTCTCCCTGTTGTATCAGCTGGGCCGCATTGCAGCAGTGCAGCAACGCCCGGAAGCAGCCATCGCCTATTACCAGCGTTCTTTACAATGCGTGTCCCGCCCGGCGGATCTGCTGGCTATGACGTACTATCGCATTGCACAACTGGCTGCAGGCAGGCATGATGTGGCATTGGTAGAATGGGCTTGTGCCAATGCGCTGAAGGCAGATGCGGCCAATAACAACAGCGATGGTATAGAAGCTAAAGTAGCTCCGCTGCTGGAGACGCTCGGAAAACGTACTTCCTCCTGAACGAGACGAGGGGAGGTGTTCACGGTTGCAGGCATATGGCCTGCAACCTTTTTTATTTTCAGAGAAACCGCTGCCGGATAAGGTCCATGAAAGCTGTTCTGAATTTATCGCTCAGCGGTATTCGTTTATTGCCGATGAAAATATGATTGTCCTGAATCTTATCTATCCTGCTGGTATTAACGATGTAGGAGTTATGCACCCGGATGAAGGGGGCCTGCAGCTGGTCTGCCACATCTTTCAGGCGTTTGTATACCAGTACTTCTTCTTTGGTGGTGACCAGGCGCACATATTCTTTTTCTCCTTCAAAATATAAAAGGTCCTGCAGGTGTATCTGCTGTAAGGTCTTTCCTGATTTGACAAAGAAGTAATCCTTATTGGCTGCGGGTTTAGGGATGTCCTGCAGTGCCGCCTGCGATGCAAAAGCGGCTTCCGTTTTCTGGCGTGCCGCCAGGAAACGGCGCAGGGTAATAGGTTTCAGCAGATAGTCTATGGTCTGGAAGTTATAGCTGGCCGCAGCATATTCAGCATATGCCGTGGTGAAAATGATTTTTATATCCGGCGGCAGGAGGGCAGCCAGTTCCATGCCGTCGAGGCGGGGCATGTTAATGTCCAGGAAGATAATGTCAGCCCGGTTATTTTTCAGGAATGCCAGCGCTTCCAGCGCGTCGTAGCATTTCGCCAGCAGCTGCCAGTCTGTGGTTTGCTGGATATGCAGTTCCAGCAGGTTCACCCCGTTGGGTTCATCATCAACAATAATGCAGGTCAGGTTCATAACGGAAAGGATAAGAAGGCGGTAAAGCTATCGGCAGATTTAGCTGTTGTCAGCAAATAATCTTCGCCGTATAATAAAGTTAGTCTTTTCCGGAGGTTCCAGATGCCGGAGCCGGGACCGGCGGTTGCCGCAGGGTGTTCCGGAAGGGTATTGCAGGTGCTGAATTCCAGACGCCCGTCCCTGCTTAGCAGGATGATACTGATTTCATTCTGTTGGCTCTTCTTATCGATACCGTGTTTGAAGATGTTCTCCACAAATGTCATCAGCAGCATAGGAGGGATGCTCAGGTGCTCCGGGGCCTGATTGTCGAAGGTGAGTGTTACCTCATGCCGGATACGTATTTTCTCCAGCGCAATATAATGTTCCAGGAAGCTGACTTCTGTAGCAAGCGATACCTGATCTTTCGGACTCTCATCCACAAAGTAGCGCATGATTTCCGACAGCCTTTCTATCAGCAGTGCCGTCCGCGGCGCTTCGCGGTAGGCTTCGTAATAGATGTTGTTGAGGGTGTTGAACAGAAAATGCGGCTGCACCTGCGATTTCAGAAGATTCAGTGCTGCCTGTGTATTCTGCAGGGTCAGTGCCGCCGCCTGCTGCTTTACTGAAAAGTAGGCGATGGCAATACGGAATACAAAGCTGAGCATGAATAACAGCGGCACGCCCGCCAGGTAGCGGAAGATGACAAGACCAGTTACCGGCACCGGATGATCCGTGAACCACCTGTTGTATATCCATGGCATAAAATAGGCCCGTCCCAGGCTGACGGCTGCTAGGTATATTATGACTGCTGTTACATACAGCACCACGCGCTGCCGCAGGTACAGCCGGGGAAACAGCCAGCTAATATTACCATAAATTACGGCCATATAAAACAGCGTGTTGAGCAGCGAGAAGACAAAAGCCTGTCCCGGACTGTCTTCCGGCAGCAGGGAGAAAAACATCAGCAGGAAAACCACCGGCCACAGCATCCATTGTATCCTGGTCACCATGGAATAACGCTCGAAAAATTGCATCATCCAATTTACGAATGATTTAGACTTTTTATTGCCTGCCTGCTGCCGGTTCATCTTCTTTGACATTTTTTTCAATCATTACAGCGATGTATTCAGCCATTGCTGTTTTTTTTTCAATATTAAATCCTCCGGATGAAGCGTAGATGAAAATCAGGGCCGCCGTTTAAATTTTTTTACCAACCGTTGATTATTTTTTTCCTGCCGGGAAAAAACAGGAAATATTGGATGAAAATTAAGCAACTTAAATCTTGCACAAATGTTTCTTTCTGTAACACGTTATTGCCTGCATCAGATAAGCCTGCCGCTGATAGCCCTGCTGATGCTGGCATCCGCGGCAACTGCCCAGGTAGATACCATCGATCAGCAACATGTAAAGCTGAATACCGCCTATCTCAGACCCGGTATACGTCAGTACCTGGTATATTTCCAGATTCCCCGGCAGCCGCAACTGCTTTACCTGAGCCTCTGGGTCAGACAAATAGAGAAAACGACCCTGCACAATCAGCCGGCTTTCCGCATTTCCCAACAGTGGTACAGTCAGGACAGTACCCGTTATGCTTCCTTTACTTCCTATAACAGCGTGAAGGACTTCTCTCCGCTGTATCATGCTGCCGTCAGAGGTAAAGAACTCACCGCCTATAACTGGTCAGCTACCAGCCTGTCCGGCGATACCACCGCCGGCAACAAGGCTGCCGGCTTCAGGCTGGACTTCAGCCAGCCCAACTACAACTGGCACCTGGACATAGAAACGTTTGAAATGCTGCCGCTGGCCGCAGGCAAAACTTTTGTAATCCGCTTCTATGACGCCGGCCTGGAACCCCCTAAATATGTTACCTATAAGGTAACAGGCAGCGAAGTCCTGCAAACACTCGATAACAAAAATGTAGACTGCTGGAAACTGTTCATTGAAGGCGAATCCCCACAGGCTGGCCATTATGAACAAACTTTCTGGATCAGTAAATCTAATCATGAATTGCTTAAGGAAGAGGATAGCTATGGAGGAATGTTTCGTTACAAGATAAAATTACCGGGATTTACGCAGGAGCTGGGAAAGCGGTTTAAAACGGAGTAATTACGAATTACGAATTGCGAATTACGAATGTAGAAGCGAAGATTAGAGCGAAGATCAAAGGTGATACTTAATACTTATCACTTTTAATCTTCGCTCTAATCTTCGCTTCTACATTCGTAATTCGCAATTCGTAATTCGCAATTGGAACAAATTTCCGTTTCCCGTAAATCATTTTCCCGATCAGACACCAACCCCATCCTTCCCGATACTACTTTTGCGGCCGTGATTTTTTATGCTGACTCATTTAAACCTACTTCTGTATGCGTAGATTGATACACGTGTTGTGCTGCATGGCCGCTCTGGTTTGTTCTGGCACCTCGCTGTCCTATGCCGGATCCCTGGGGGAAAGTATCCGGGGAAATATTGTTACTGCTGATAAACAGCCGGCGGTGGCGGTGTCGGTATTGCTGAAAGAAGCAAACCGCGTGGCCCTGTCTGATGATAACGGGAATTTCATTTTCAATAAAGTTAAAGCCGGCGACTATACGCTGGAAATATCCCTGATAGGGCATGCAGCAGTAACCAGGAAAGTGACTGTGCACGAAAATCAGGCTACTGTAGTAGCTATCACGCTGGAGAAGACCTCTCAGCAGCTCAGCGAATTTATAGTTACTTCCGGCGCTACCAGATTCGCCAAAAAGAAAAGCGATCAGGTAGCACGTATGCAGTTGTCTAACCTGGAGAATGCGCAGGTATACACCGTACTGCCTAAGGAGTTGCTGCAGGAGCAGCTGGTGACCGACTTCCGCGGAGCGCTGCAGACAGCCCCCGGCGTTACCAACGTCACCCAGGGCGTAGGCTCCGGTGGCATCGGCCTGTCTATCCGTATGCGTGGCTTCAGCGGTACAAACGCCGGCGGCGCTATCCGCAACGGCATGGCTACCAACTGGATGTCTATGTCCGATCCGGTCAACCTGGAATCTATTGAGGTCATCAAAGGCCCGTCCGGTACCCTGTTCGGTGGTGTCATGATTTCTTACGGCGGCCTGGTGAACCGTGTTACCAAAAAACCTTTCGATGAATACAGGGGCGAAGTGGGATATACCACCGGCAGTTTCGGCTTCAACCGCCTTACTGCTGATGTGAACACGCCGCTGAACAAAGAGAAGACCGTTTTAATGCGCCTGAATGCGGCCCTGGAAAAAAGCGGCAGCTTCCTCGACTATGGCAGATCCTCTACCATGGCTTTCGCCCCGGCATTTACCTTTAAACTGAACGATCGGCTGACGGTAGACCTGGACGTGGAAATGTTCCGCACCAAAAGAAATACAACCTATATCGGGCGTATAGCCGATACCGTGAAAGCCCGCAGCTTTGATCAGCTCTCTTTCGACTTCCAGCGTTCCTATACCAGCAATAACCTGCAGAGCGAAGCGAATATCCTCAACGCTTTTGCGAAGGCCACCTATAAAATTTCGGATACCTGGACCTCTACCACCAGCTACTCCTACGCCAATACGGAAAATAACGCCAACTACCTGTTCCTGCTGGTGAATTCAGATACGACCATGCAGCGCCAGCTCATGAATATTCCGAGCTCTTTCGGCGTAAACCAGCTGCAGCAGAACTTCAACGGCGATTTTAAAATCAGTGGGATGCGTAACCGCCTCCTCGTAGGACTCGATTATACGCAGGTAACTTCTAATGACCGCCGCACCGTTATCCCCGTATTCGATGTGGTAAAAATCAACCAGGACGCCGCCGATATCTCTATTGAAAAGTATCAGCAGCAGCTAGCCGATAAAAAACGCACGCCGAATAACCGCAACTACCAGACTTACAGCGCGTATGCCGCCGATGTGCTCAACCTCACACCTTCCCTGATGGTCATGCTCAGCGGCCGTATCGATCACTATAACAGTAAATTCGATAAGTTCAGTCAGACTGCCTTCTCCCCGAAAGCCGGCATCGTTTACCAGGTGTTGCGGGATAAAGTTTCCCTCTTTACCAACTACGCCTCCGGCTTCAGTAATCCGACACCTAAGCTGATTTATGCAGAAGATGAAAAAGAGAAAACGAACCTGAAACCGGAAATATCCCGGCAGTTTGAAGGAGGCGTGAAAGTGGAACTGCTCAGCGGTAAGCTCTCCGGTACTGTCAGCTACTACGATATTGAAGTGCAGAACATGACCCGCGAAGACCGCGAACATCCCAACTACTACCTGCAGGATGCCACCCAGCGCAGCAGCGGTATTGAAACAGACCTGATCGCCAATCCCTTCAGGGGCATGCATATGATCTTCGGCTACGGATATAACAACAGCAGGTATACCAAGGCGGATTCCACTGTACAGGGCCTGCGCGCTCCCTCCGCGCCACAACATGTGGCTAACTGGTGGATCAGCTACAAACTGCAGCATGGTATTGCAAAAGGCCTGGGCTTCGGCTTCGGCGGCAACTACCAGAGCGAGTCCTTCTTTATCAACAACAGGGTGAAATCAAAAGAGAAAGGCGGATATAATACGGAGGCAGTGACCTTTACGGCCCCTTCCTTTGTAAGACTGGATGCCACCATTTTTTACGATCAGCCCCGTTATCGTATAGGCGTCAAGGTTAATAACCTGGCGAACAGGGAATACTGGACCACCGACGCGTGGGCTACCCGTGAGCCTACGCGGCAGCTGGTAGTGAATATGAGCTACAAATTCTAAAGGCAACTTTTTCATCAATTAATAATAAAGCCCCGCAGCGTATGCTGTGGGGCATTTCCATGAAATTATGCAGACAGGAAGCAACCAACGGATTACACCTAAACAAAAGAAGAAACCTTCGTTATTCAGCCGCGTCAACGCCTGGCTGCATCTGTGGCTCGGCCTTTCCTCCGGCATCGTCATCTTCGTGGTTTGCCTCACCGGCACCATGTTCGTTTTCTGTGATGATATCATTGATCTCATCAGCCGGAAAGCCCTTACCGTGCAGGAAACCGGCGCAGTACAAAAGAAACCGGAAGAACTCATCGCTATCTTTAAACAGGAGCGCCCTGACTTTCACCCTTTCTATTTTGTCGCCTATAAAGATCCGGAGCGTAGCTTCAAAATTGCGTATGAAGATAAAGAGGATCATTTTCACTTCGCCTGGATGGATCCCTACACCGGTAAAATACTGGACTCCAACGGCGCCTACTATTTTTTCTATGTGGTAGCACATATCCACAGCCAGCTGCTGCTGCACGAGCCGGGAAATATTATCGTGGAAATTGCCACCTGGATATTCCTGCTCGAACTTATCGGCGGACTTATCCTCTGGTGGCCGAAAAAGTGGACGAAGGCCACCCGCGAACAGTCGTTCCGCATCAAATGGAACGGCAAATGGAAGCGGGTTAACTACGATCTGCATAACGTACTCGGCTTCTACAGCCTGCTGCCGGCGCTGATGCTCACCATCACCGGACTGATTATCGTAAACCATTTTGTAAATGGTAAAGTACATCAGGCCTTCAACGGGCAATCGGGTACCTACAAGGCCATGAGAAAGGCAGCTCCCGCATATGTAGCCGGCAGCAAGCCTTTTCCGCTGGACAGCATATTGCTCAGATACCTGCACCAGCCGGGCGTGGAACAGCTGCGCATGACCATCCCGGCTAAAGACAGCATGACTTCCTGCAATGTGGTTGCCGGTAAGGAAATAGGATTGAAAGGCTACAACGGCCGCATGTTTCTCGTGAACCGGTTCACCGGAGAAGAAGTGAAAATGGCTGACAGCTGGTATAACGGAGAAAAAGTAGAGAACATTAACATGAACCTGCACCTCGGATTCTGGTATGGTGCAGTAGGAAAGACGATCACCTTCATCATCGGACTTATCTGTACCTCCCTGCCCATCACCGGTTTTATGATATGGTGGAACAGGAAGAAGAAAAAATCTCCGGTGCGCATCTCTTCCAAACAAACAGTAACTGCCTGATAATATGTCTATGAAAAAAATATTTCTCCTGTTGCTGTCTGTCGCCATGATACAGCAGTTATCCGCACAGTCGTTGTTATCCGTGCATTCCGCCATACTGGGCGAAGACCGTCCCGTAACCATTATCCTGCCGGAGACATACCGCGATACCACTATTGCGCCTGCCAGCTATCCTGTACTGTATCTTTTCGACGGAGAGTGGAATACCACGCATGCTGCGGCCATTGTGCAACACCTGTCCAAAGGGATGTATGCCATGATACCTGAGATGATCGTGGTCGGCATTCACAATACCGCGAGAACGCGCGATCTTACACCTACGCATGCTCCTACCACACGTCCGGGAAAGAAAGGTACGCTGTACAGCGAAAGCGGGGGCGGAGAGAAATTTATCAGCTTCCTGCAGCAGGAACTGATACCGTACGTACGTAAAAACTACCGTACTTCCGGTTATCAGGTGCTCAGCGGCCACTCCTTCGGCGGACTGGCCACCATGAACATCATCATGCATCATACTGCATTGTTCAATGCCTGCATTGCTATTGACCCTTCCATGTGGTGGGAGGAAGAACGCTTCCTGGATGGCTTTCCGGCCGTGCTGCAGCAGCAGGATATGAAAGGACGTAAGCTTTTTGTAGCGGAAGCCAATAAGGTAGCCATCCCGCAGGATACTACCACCGATCATCCCAGGGCCATCAAACGGCTGGCGAATGAGATACTGCCATTATCTGCCGTATCAGGCTTGCAATGGAAACATAAATTTTACCTGGAAGAAGATCATGGTTCCATACCCCTGCCAGCCCTCTACGATGGATTGAAATTCGTTTTCAATGGTTACCAGACCCAGGTAAAACAGGTAGCTGATGATTATGAATTGTATCTCCGCAATTACGCGGCCATCAGTAAAAGCAATGGTTTTGTTTTCAAACCGGGCGAATCGCTGACATATGCCATCGGCCAATACGCCTTATCGCAACAGAAGCCCGCTGCCATCAATTTCCTGCTGCTGAATGTACAGCAATACCCATCCAGCATTCCTGCACACCTGGCGCTCGCCGCAGCTTACCTCAGACTGCAACAGCCGGCCGCAGCGCTGAACACCTATCGTAAGGCGTTGCAACTGGCGCCGGATAATGGTTTTGTGAAGGAGAAGATACGGGAATTGGGGAGATAGAATTGCGAATTACGAATTGCGAATTACGAATGTAGAAGCGAAGATTAAAACGAAGATTAAAGGTGATATTTATTAAACATCTCTATTAATCTTCATTTTAATCTTCGCTTCTACATTCGTAATTCGTAATTCGCAATTCGTAATTCGTAAGCCAAAGTCTATTGTCGCCCTGCCCAACCATCCATATACGTCTCCAGTACATCCAGCGGCATATCTCCGTATGCCAGGAGGGCATCGTGGAAGTGTTGCAGGTTGAACCGGCTGCCCAGTTGTGCGGCATATTTATCCCGTAGTTCCCTGATTTTTATTTCCCCGGTTTTATAGGAGAGTGCCTGTCCGGGCATGGCCATATAGCGTTCTATTTCTGCGGTGGCAATGGCTTCGGTGATGGACTGGTGCGCAATCATATAGGCGATGGCTTCTTCCCGGGTCATTTTGCCGGTGTGGATCCCGGCATCGGCTACCAGGCGGGTGGCACGCAGCATTTCATTATTGAGCCGGCCCATGCGCTGGTAGGGATCGGTATAGCAGTTCAATAGTTGTCCCAGTGATTCGGTGTACAGTGCCCATCCTTCGAAGTAGGCGCTGAAAGCGGGTTGCTTGCGGAAAGCGGGGATGTGCTGGTTTTCCTGCTGGAAGGAAATCTGGAAGTGATGTCCGGGAACACCTTCATGGATAAACGTAGCTTCCATGCCGTGGAAGGTGACATTGATTTTTCGTGCATCCGGTACCGGTACATAAAAGATGCCGGGCCGGTTTTCCGCTGCGTTGCCTTTCACATAGTAAGGTCCGCCCGTAGCACCTTCCAGGTAGGCTGGCATGCGCCGGATTTCAAATTTCGTCTGTGGCAGATGCGTGAAATATTTACCCAGCACCGGTGTAATCTTTTCGTAAATACGGCGATAGGCCGCCAGTACTTCTTCCGGAGAGGTAAATGGCATCAGTTTCGGATTGGTCCGCAGGTGGTGGAAAAATTCCTGCAGCGTGCCTTTAAATCCCAGCTCGTTTTTAACAGTTTCCATCTCTCCGGTGATGCGCGCTACTTCTTCCTGCCCTTTGCGGTAAACGCTTTCGCCGGTGAGGCCTGGTGTGGTGGTGAATACCCGGATGTAATACTGATAAATGCTGTCGCCCCCGGGAAGGGCGTGAAGTCCGGCCTGGTCCTGCGCTGCAGGCAGATAGGTGTTCTTCAGATAGGCTGCCAGTTTACCATATGCCGGTATCATTCCTGTGCTGATGACCTCATGGTATAAAGCGCCTATCTGCTGCTTTTCTGCTGCGCTGAACGCTGCCGGTATGTGTGACAGCGGTTTGTAAAAGATATTGCGGGCGCTGTCTGTTACAGCCAGCGCTTCCAGCTGAGGAATCATTTTAAGTACCAGCGCTTTGGGCAGTACTACACCTGCTTTGATGCCCCTGTTGAAATTGGCGATGGCGGTATCAGCCCAGGGACTGAAGGCGCGCATGCGCATGGCCCAGTTGCGGTAATCCCGGACAGTGCTGAAAGGTTGTGCGCCGCCACCTGCGCCCAGCTGTGCCAGTTCCAGCGGCGTGGATACAAACTGGTTCATGGGCATATATTCCAGGTGCAGGGTAATGGCTTCCTGCCCTGTCTGCAGGATATGCTGCAGGATGTCATAGGAAATCCTGTCTGCCTCCGTCAGCTGCTGCCGGTCAAATTTTTTTAATGCGTTCAGGTATTGCTGATAGAAGGCAGAAGTAGCCGCCAGCTGTGGTGCGGCGCCTTCGTTGGCCAGCTGGTCATCATAGCGGTGATCTCCGGCTGATGTAGCTTCCAGCGGGAAGAGTGCAGACCTTTCCTGGTAATACCTGTCAAAAAGCCTGTTGAGCTGCGCGTTGCGCTGCTGAGCGCCGGCACTGGCTGTGGTAAGAATGCCCGCCAGCAGCACCGTCCGGCGCAGCGCCTTTTTTATTGCCTTCATTATTGATATGGTTTATACTTCGCGGAGCATCCAGACGCTACAGCCGAAATGGCCTGACTGGCCCAGCGGTCCGGACAGATAGGTGAATCCCAGCTTTTCATACATGGGAATAGCAGAAGTCAGCTCCGGCATCGTTTCCAGGTATACCTGGCTGTAACCCAGCGATGGCGCTGCTTCCAGGCATTGCGTCATGAGCTTGCCGCCGATGCCTTTCCCTCTCGCTTCCGGCAGCAGATACAGCTTCACCAGTTCACAGCAGCCGTCGGGTAATCCCGCAGTAGGATACAATCCGCCACCGCCGATGATCTTACCGTCTTCTTCTGCTACCCAGTAGGCAGAAGCCGGTTCGGAGAATACCTGGTACAGCTCATAGAGACTGTCATCATAATAGGCAGTGCCGGGCTTATTGGCCTTGAATTCCTTCAGCACCTGCTGTATCAGCGCACCCAGCTGCTGGTTGTCTGTTTCCCTGATTGGTCGTATTTGCATCACTTTCACTGTTTACGGTAATGGATAATGCAAAGCTACAGGAGGGAAGAACGGAAAAATTGTACGTAATTAACCTTTGTGAAAAAAATCAGAGAGATTTATATGCTTTGGGGAGCATACCGGTAATATGACGGAAGGTTCTGGTGAAGTGCGCCTGGTCGGTAAAGCCGCATTCATAGGCAATGGCGGTAAGGCGCTGCTGTCCCGCTCTTATCAGGGGCAGGGCTTTTTCTATCTTGATCTTTCTTAAATAATCACCGGCAGAACAACCGAAATACCTGGCAAAAGAACGGGAGATGCTTACCGGGTGCAGATCCAGTTGCGCCGCCAGCATTTCCAGTGACAGGGGCTGGTTCCACTGGTCATGCAATACTTCCTTTATTCTTTCCGTCCATTCCGGAAAAACTCTTTCCTGCTGCTGATGTGCGGTTATCAGCTGCAGGCACAGCTGCTCCAGTGCAATGCCTGATTCGCTGTCATGCAGGTAATGCTCCCGCATGATCTGCAGCAGTCCCTGCGTATTCAGCGTATGTTGCTGCTCAAACATGAGCGCAGAAGAGGGCGCGCTGATACCGAAAGTACGGAAGAAATCATCTCCCAGCTCCAGGTTGAATATCCGCGTACCGGGCCGGTAATCCACGTTCTGATGTGCTACCCCCGGATGATAATACAAACCGGCTCCTGCACCCTGTACATCTGTGCACCGTGACCTGTTCTCCTTGCTGCCGCCGGAAAGTATATGCGAGAAATGCGGATTGGCATGATAGTGCCACTCAGACGACATGCCTTGTGTAAAGCAGGTCTCGCTGGTAATGATATGGCCGAAAGTATGTTCCTGCACTTTCTTTCCCACATACTTTCCTTGCTCAAACTGAACGGGTTGCTGGTGGCTCATGGTGTGAAGGTAAGGATCCAATTACTAATTGCGAATTACGAATTACGAATGGCGAATTACGAATGCAGAGGCGAAGAACTAAACGAAGATTAAAGGTGATATTAATACTTATTCTCTTTAATCTTCGTTTAGTTCTTCGCCTCTGCATTCGTAATTCGCCATTCGTAATTCGTAATTTATTTAAAACCCCAGGCTTTCATCGCTTTAAGATCTTCCTTTACACACGCTATCGGAGCGATGCCCTGATATGATTCCTGTTCAATGATGAAATATTGGGTGCCGCCGGATTTAATACCGAGGTCTATTACTTCTTTCACGGGGATGATTCCTTTACCAAGGATGGTGCTTTCGTAGCTGCCGCCCATTTCGCCTTTGGCGGATTTGATTTCATCTTTCACATGCATCAGTTCAAAGCGGCCCGGATATTTTTTGAGGATATCTACGGCGATACCGCCTGCGTGGTACATATTGCCAATGTCCAGCTGCTGCGCTACCAGAGAGGGATCCGTGTGCTGAAGTATCAGATCGAATAATTTTTCTCCGTTCAGGGTGGTGCTGAATTCAAAATCGTGGTTATGATAGCCGAACTTCATGCCCGATTTTTTGCAGAGTTCACCGCATTTGTTAAATACGTCCATGTAGGCTTTGAAGTCGTCGTAGGTTTTACGCAGGCTTTCATCCAGCCAGGGGCTGACAACGAAGCGCTGACCTGCGGTGGCGGCATCTTCTACGGTATATTTCCATTCATCGGTAAAATCTTTTGCGGCTGTGTCCCAGTGTTCCCGGCGCAATACCGTATGGCCGCTGGGCATCTGTAATCCCAGGTCTTTCAGCAGTTTTTTGAATTCGGCGGCGCTGTAACCATAGAATTTACGTTTCACATAGTTGGCATGTTCTACGTTTTTATATCCCATGGCGGCCAGTTGCTGCAAGGTGCCGGACGGATTCTTTTTCATGTCGTCGCGGATGGAGTATAGCTGTATACCCAATACCTGCGGCCCTTTCCATGCTGCCGTCAGTACGCCGGGAACCAGGGTGGCGCCGGCTGCTGCCAGTACGCCCTGCTTCAGGAAATTTCTTCTGGATGTGTTCATGCGTGTCGGTTATTAAGTCGTGGAATATTAAATGACCCCTTAAAGTACATATTATGACCGGTAAAAACAATGTAAACATTTCTGTTTGCAGGCAACTCATTTTTATGTTATATTACAATAGGAGCAAAAATTAGTTATGAAGAGATTATTCGATATGGCAGCGGCCCAGGCCACCGGACGACCCGATGGCGTTATGCTCGCCTCTAAAAAAAATGGCGAGTGGGTCCCCCTTACCTGTAAAGAAGTTAACCGGCACGCGGCAGATCTGGCCGCAGGATTATTACAACTGGGCCTGCACCAGGGAGAACTGGTTCCGGAAAAGCAGGACAAAATCGCACTCGTGTCACAGAACAGGCCGGAATGGCTCATCTGTGACCTGGCCGTACAACAGACCGGCGCTATCCTGACGCCTATCTATCCTA
This sequence comes from Chitinophaga solisilvae, assembly GCF_009928525.1. Lineage (GTDB taxonomy): Bacteria > Bacteroidota > Bacteroidia > Chitinophagales > Chitinophagaceae > Chitinophaga > Chitinophaga solisilvae. The sequence goes on from NZ_JAABOK010000001.1 coordinate 355,312, forward strand.
CTATCAGTCCTGTGGAATTCGCCGTTATCCTCAACGAAGCGGAAGTACGTATCCTTTTTCTGGCCAGCAAAGAACTGTATGACAGATTCCAGCCCGCATTCAAAGATATTCCTACCCTTAAATACATCTATACTTTCGACGACGTTCCCGGCGTGGAGAACTGGTCTGCCCTGAAAGGCAATGCAGCAGGAGAGGCTTTGCGGAAGACAATGACCGAAAGGGTTTCAGAAGATACTATCGCTACCATCATCTATACTTCCGGCACCACCGGTGTGCCTAAAGGCGTGATGCTGTCGCATAAAAATATTGTCAGCAACGTGCTGTCTTCCATGCCGGCATTTTCCTTTGCCCGCAAGGACGACCGTTGTCTGAGCTTCCTGCCGCTGAATCACATCTTTGAAAAGATGGTGACCTATATCTATGTGCAGGCAGGCATAGGCATCTACTATGCGGAAAGCATGGATACTATCGGTGATAACCTCCGCGAAGTAAAGCCGATGGTGTTTACCAGCGTTCCACGCCTGCTGGAAAAGGTGTATGAAAGAATCATCAGCAAAGGGCTGGAGCTGAAAGGCATTAAACGCGCCCTGTTCTTCTGGGCGGTAAACCTGGGTAAACAGTACGATAATATCAGCCAGGGCAGCTTCTTCTACCGGCTGCAGCTGAAGCTGGCCAACAAACTGATCTTCAATAAATGGCGCGAAGCGCTCGGAGGCAGAGTGGTTGCTATCGTCAGCGGATCTGCAGCATTGCAGGAAAGACTGATACGCATCTTTTCTGCCGCCAATATTACCATTATGGAAGGCTACGGGCTGACGGAAACATCGCCGGTGATTTCTGTTAACCGCCTGGAAAGTGAAGACAGACGCATAGGTACCGTAGGCCCGCTGATCGATGGGGTGGAAGTGAAACTGGCGGAAGACGGAGAGATCATCTGCCGCGGCCCCAATATAATGGTAGGCTATTACAAGAAACCCGAACAGACAGCAGAAGTGCTGACGCCTGACGGCTGGTTCCATACCGGCGATATCGGTGTATGGGTAGAAAAACGTTTCCTGAAAATTACTGACCGTAAGAAAGAAGTATTCAAAACTTCCGGCGGCAAATACGTTGCGCCCCAGGCCATTGAAAATAAAATGCGCGAAAGTCCTTACATAGAACAGATGATGGTGGTAGGTCCGGGCCGCAAGTTTGTATCAGCGCTTATTGTTCCCAACTACGGACAGGTACGCAGCCGCCTTTCTGCACAGGGCATTCAGCCGCCCGCTTCCAATGAAGACCTGGTGGCGCTTGATGCAACAGTACAGCTGATACAGGAGCAGCTGGATAAATATAATCCGCTGTTCGGACATGTGGAGCAGGTGAAGAAATTCCTGCTGCTCCCGGCAGAATGGACCATAGATAATGGTATCCTGACGCCTAAACTGTCTATACGCAGAAAAGTAATAGAACAACGTTTTGAAAAGGAGATAGATTCCCTGTACGGAGGATCGTCAACCATAGAATAACGGTATGTACCTTATAGAGAAAAAGCCTTGCAGGTTGCTCCTGTCAAGGCTTTTCCTATTTTGTTATTTTGTTGTTTGAGATTTAATAAGTGGCGGTTGTACCTGTTATTGGCTACAGTTGCAGGGAGAGTACATTTCGGGCTACATCCTGGCCGGAAATTTTACCGTTTTCACTATCGAAATCATAGTGGATGCCGCCATAGATGCGGGATACCGCCGCTTCGTCGATCATGTCTGTAAACCGGGTGAAAGTACGGGCGGTAAAGCCGTCGGGCACTTTCTGCTGGTCGGTGAAGGTGAACTGTTGTCCGAACCTGGCTGCCAGTATATGTCCGGCGGCACTGCTGAAGGTAGCATGGCCGGAAGTATAGGAGGGGAACGGCGGTGTGCCGATCAGGGAATTCCAGCCCGGCTCAATCAGATTTCGTATATACGTTACCGGGCGAAGCAGGTTATACCGGTATTTATATTTCCAGCATACGATGCCGGCGTCGTTGAGCCCGATACCCACCTGTGCCAGCAGGGCAGCGGTTTCCTGCAGGTTCAGCTGCTGTTCATCCGCCAGTTGTACTGCAATACCGATCAGATGACCCGGCGGCGTAAAGGTACCGGTACCGTCGGCCCAGTAGAGGGCGATATTGGTTTCTGCCGGCGTCAGTGTTTTGGATTTCCGGTACAAAGACCAGGCGGATCTGCCAAAAGCGGAGGTGGAATCAGCAGAGTAGGGTGGATGCGGCAGGTAGGTCAGCGGACTGCAATTCCTGACCAGCAGGCGGTTGTTACCCCAATAGGGTAGCATGGCGCGCTGAAAGCCGGGAGGGGTAGGTATCCACAGGCCAGGCCCGACGGGAGGCACATAGGTGTCCGGGAAATTGTTGAGGTAGCCGTCTTTCCCGCCGTCTGTGGCAGACCATTGATATACGGCCGCAGCGATGGATTGCCCATAGGCCACGGAGCGGTTCACCACCTCCTGACTGACGCCGGGACGCAGCGTATCGAGGTTGGCGGCTTCCAGTTGTGTAATCAGGGCCGCATTCGTGGGCGAAGCGTTGGGAATCAGCTGCCGGATAATAGCTGCCAGCGCGCTGTTGGCCGCAATAGCCCAGTCATACTTTTTGTATCTCTCCGGTGCAGGAAGACGGGAAAACGCATCCAGCTGGCCTCCCAGGGAGTGGCCGTAGCGGTTGCCGTTTACTACGGCTTCATGGAGTGCAATGCCCGTGTAGGCAATAGCTCTCGCCGCCACCGGTGGCGTGAATCCGGCACTTTCCTTTATCAGCTTTAGTTCCAGCTTATACCAGGAAACGGGAACGGCCGCATTTTGTGTAACGGTAATACCGCCGGAAGCGTCAGCGTCAAGGGCGGAAAGCGTGGTGTCTGCAGGAGAGAGGGTCACATCTTTTTTACTACAGCTCAGTAACGTGGTAATCAGTACAATAAAGATACTGGCTGTACGTGCATGGTTTGTACGTATCATATTTCAGGGTTTTTCGTACAGCAATATAAGCGCTGTCGCAGGCAAGATGACCGCACCGTATTTTTCCCCTGTGGATGCAGGAATGCATTAATTTCTAAGATAAATATCTATCTTTACACGGTATGCCATTGCTACCCCAATAACTGTAATGCATATATGTCAACACCAACTTTTAGAGAAGATTGTTGTGCCACAATTTTAATTATCGCTACTATTCATAAAATCGAAGTATGAAATTAAGTAATCCCGCATCCAGAAGTGATTTGCATATTAAAAGAAAGGATAAAGTATTGGAAGTAGGCGGAGGAGATCATCCCCATCCCAGAGCCAATGTTGTGGTAGATAAGTATGTTGATTCCAATTTTCACCGGGGAGGTAATATCCGGGTATTACGTCACCAGGAATTTCTCAATGCTGACGGGGAAGCATTGCCGTTTGAAGATAAATCATTCGATTATGTCATCTGCAGTCACGTACTGGAACATGTTGACAATCCCATAAAATTTATGAGCGAGCAGATGCGGGTGGCGCCGGCTGGTTACCTGGAAACGCCTTCGGTTATCGGGGAGTGCCTGATGCCCAAAGCCTCGCACAGATGGGTATTACTGGAAATTGATGATAAAATTGTGATGTATGAAAAGGAAAAAATCGGTTTCCAGGCCTGGCAGGATCTGAGCTATGTATTCCAGCATTATCTGCCGGAAAATTCCATCGGATACAAGATTATGCAGCGTACACACGCTGATCTTACCATTGTGAACTACGAATGGTCTGAAAAAGTGGAACTGCTGATTAATCCTGACAGTACCTACTACTCCGACTATTTCACCCAACCCTGGGATGAGGCAGCCTGCAACAAATTCCTTACCCAGCGCAGCCTCGGCAAGGAATCTGTTTCCAGTGCCCGGGCCATGCTTGATATTATCAGGTCCGTATTCAGGAGCAGGGTGCTGAAAAGAGGATAAATGTAATTGTCTGCCTCACGCCACCAGCGGGGGCAGACATTGATCTCAAAATAACGTATAGCCCTTAACGTAATACCTCAAAATAAACCTGCAGGATATATCCGCGCAACAAAGCTACAGCCCGTTACCCGTAAGGGTAAGGATGTAACCGTTTCGCATACGGCACCTAAAAAGTCGTAATAGCCCCCCTTCCAGGCCATCCCAATTACCGAACTTTGATGCAGTAGTAAAGCAGTAGAAGTAAGCAGTAAAAGATAAGGTAAGCAGCACCGGTAAATGAACCCATCACCCAATTAAATAATCCGCTTTGATCTCCGCTCCTCATTCGCAATGCGTCATTCGTCATTCGCCATTAAAACCATTTATTATGTTCAATCATTCAAAAGCATTCAGCGGTTTTTCCGTTAATGATCTGCAAAAGGCTAAGGAATTTTACCAGCAGGTGCTGGAACTGGATGTAACGGAAGCATCGGAAGGGCTGGTGCTGCATCCGGACAAGGGCAGCCGGATATTTATTTATCCCAAGCCCAACCACCAGCCGGCTACTTTTACCATTCTGAATTTTCCGGTAGATAATATTGATGAGGCGGTAGCGCAGCTGGGCCGCAAGGGTGTGAAGTTTCTGCAGTACGGGGGCGACATACAGACGGACGAGAAAGGCGTATTCCGGGAACAGAATATTGCCTGGTTTGAAGACCCGGCGGGTAATATCCTTTCCGTACTGGAAGAGAAAAAATAGCAGCAGGCATTATCAGGGTAGCTGATCGAAAAGGTAGTATAGCGGGGATTCTTCCAGCACCTTCCTTTGAAAATCGCCATTTTTCCCGCTCCACTTGATGAGGCGGATGTAGCCGTCTGCAATTTCAATACCGGTGATGTCCCCGTCATTGAAGCAGCAGCAGCCGGTATTGAAGTAGGTGGGATGCGCCATGGTTTTCACCAGCTGCTTGCCGGCATATTCTGCCTGCCTGCGCTGCAGTTCCGCTTCTATGTGCCGGACTGTGGCTGTATCTCCGTAAGACACCGCTTTCTGCAACTGTTTGCTGAGCCGGTCTATATGATCCAGAGAAGCGAATACCGGCTTATGGGTATGCCCGGAGATAAAAAGGGTACGCGGGTAAAGAATGCTCCACTGGTACATGATAATATTATGGGCATCTACGAGGTCGAATGATTCGGCCAGCGTATCAGGATGTATGTCCAGCAGCCGTTGCAGCGGCGTCCAGATAGCAGCCACAAACCATTTGCTGAAGGCATTGCCGTCGCTTCTTTTATCTCCCTGGTGGCCGTGGGCCAGAAAAATCCTGTAGTCATTATCGTTATAGCGGGTCTGGAGAATCAGTCCTTCATATACTTTCAGCTTTTTCCCGAACAGTGGTTTCAGGAATTGTTGCCGGGGAATGAGGTAATGCCATTCCAGGTCGTGATTACCAAAGATGCGGTAGTAGCGTTTCTGTTGCAGGAACCTGGCTTCTTCCAGCAGGGGAGGGCGGTTTTTCTCTATCACCGTTCCCGGTGTATTTTCCCACAGTTCTTCGCAGTCGCCCAGGTTAATATAGGTAAAGCCTTCCTGGTAGTAATGGTCCAGCGCCGCCATGTAGGTATCGGCGGCTTTCATGAAATCATCTGCCGTATCGCGGCCGCCTTTATGCTGATCCGATAGAATGATGATACGGGCACTGGACTGATCTATGTGAACCACCGGACCCCGTTCCCGGTCGCCTTTGAGAATGGCATTGTGCAGCTGTGTCAGCGAAGCGAAAACCGCTTCCCTGTCAGGGCTGGAGGATAGTTTATCGGATAACCGGATGATGAACCGGGATAGCTGACGTTGAATGAAATTCGGCACAATGAATATATGTTGACGCCCTTAAATATAGGCCAAATTTCTGATGCCGCCACTGCAGCAGGTCGCGTGTAAAGTAAAAGGACGCCGGGTTTACCGGCGTCCTGCTGTTATGGAAGAGAACGGGTGGCGCTCGTCTGACGGAAGAAGAGGAAGCCATCGTACAATTCTCTGGGATCGGCAGTAACATAATATCCCGGTGCTTTTTCTTCATTGTAGCCGGCCAGCCGCTGCGGGAATTGCAGGACCGGGCCGGTGCCGGTATGCAGCGGCAGATAAAACTGTTCAGCCGGAACACCTGCCAGCAATGCTTCCCAGGACCCCGGGGCGGCCTGTGGCAGCACGGTGGTATACAGCCGGCAGCCGGGGTTGACAAACTGTTCCCGGATAACGCCCACTGTCCCGCCGGCGGTGCCGGTACCGATGCAGGCATAGTCCTTTCCGAAATGCCGTTGCAGGAAGGCGCCCATACCGCCGCCGTTGCTGTCATCTATCAGGCTTTTCCTGGCGATGTGCGCATTATGCGCCCACACAATAATTTTATTGCCAGGGTCCTGTTGGGCCAGCCGGGTTACCATCACTGCCATGCCGCTGTCGCGGGAGGCTTCCTGCTGCTGCTTTACCGGGCGGTAGATACCGTAGAAGGCGAGGGCACTGTTGAGCGTACCGGCCTGTAACGCCTGCCAGGCGACTGTTCCCAGCTGCTGCTGGTAATTATCCGCTTTACTGTCCAGTATATTACGTATAGCCGTTACCGTTTCATAGGCAGCTACGCCGTTATCCAGCCATTGCTGCCGGTTTATTTTACCCGGCATATTAAAGCTGTGGTATACTTCATCCTGGTATTGACTGTATTGCAGCAGCGCTATGGAAAGCCTCTGCAGCAGGGTATCTTGCAGCGGGGCCGTCAGTTCCCTGATCTGTGCGGCGGTTTGGCTGGTTTCAGAGAAATCCATGCCGGCAAATAATACCTTACGCGAATGCTGCTGGTTATATTGCCGCATCCATTGCAGCAGCGACTTTACTTCCCGCGTCTGCCAGATACCCAGCAGGCAGTGACGCATCAGAGAGTCCGGCTCTCCGCGTCCGTGCAGGATATAATCATTCAGTGCCTTGCTCCAGCCGTAACTGTTTTCAAAGCAGATGATATTGAATCCCTTCTCTGTTACCAGGTAGCGGATTATATTTACCCGCGCCTGCTGAAACTCGCTGCTGCCATGGGTGCCTTCACCCAGACCAATAATCCGCTGTGTGCCGGCGGCCTTTTGCAAAAAAGCCATGCTGCCCGCCTGATAGTCTCCTGTAATGCCGGCAATGCTTTTCCGGTGCGCGTTTACCCAACGGCGGGCGGCGGCCGTATCCGCCTGTTCCTGCGCTTTTCCGCCCATCTGTAAAAGCAGTAAGGTTACTGCTGTAAGGAATACTTTCTGAAACATCTGATTTCTTTTCAGCAAAAAAAATCTATCTTTTCCCCCTTTATCATGACAAAACGATGAAGGACGCGGATAATAGCTGAATATCCCCCCGTCTGATTTCATCGGAAAAAATAATGGTTTCATCGATCCGTGCTGGCAGGAAGCCGCTGTTATCCGGAATATTGGGAAAAGAAAATGATGCAGCACAAGCAGGCCGGCAGCGGAAAAAGCTGGTTCCCGGTAATATATGAGTGGGCAGTAATCATCCTGTATATCGGGATGTACAAGTACAGTGAGCTGATGGAACTTTACCGGTTCCCACCGGTCCCGCAAACTGATTTTCCCTACCTGGAACTGATTCCGTACTGTTTCGCCATCACGCTGTATGTCTGGGTGTACTACCGCTGGCTGATGCCCTGGCTGATGAAAACCCGGGGTTATATCTGGATATTACCGCTGTTGGTTGTCTGCTTCGGTTACCTCAGTAAAATTGATGCTTTGCTGACCAGTAAGTTGTTTGCCTGGTTCACAGGGGATCCGCTGCTCCGTCACTTCTATGAGTCTCAGGCGGCTCACCTGCTGTATCGTATCCGATGGCCATTCTTTGGAATACATATGGAATGGCTGTTTACGGACTTTATTGTGTTTTCTTCCATCCTGTTTGTGCGCGATGCCTACGAAAAAGAATATCACCGGCACCTGGTACAGGAGAATAACCTGCAGTTACAGCTGGATGCATTGAAAGGACAGCTCAATCCGCACTTTCTCTTTAATACGCTGAACAGCTTGTATGCCATGAGCCTGAAATATCCTGACAGAACGCCTGAGCAGATACTGAAGCTGGCAGAGATGATGCGGTATATCCTGTATGATACGCAGCACACGCATGTGCAGCTGGATAAGGAAATCGGTTTCCTGCAGCAGTTCACTGATATGGAACAGCAGAAATATCCTTCTGCCGGTATACGCCTGGAAGTAAAGGGCGACACTGCCGGGTATACTATTGCGCCATTACTGCTGCTGCCGTTGCTGGAAAATATTTTCAAGCATGGGGCGCTCTGCGTGGAAGATAACGGTTACGCCTATATTAATATTGAAATCCATGCCGGAATATTCACCTGTGTCATGCGCAATGACGTACTGCCGGGCATGCCCCTGCAACGCGGCGGTATTGGCCTTGATAACATGCGGCGCCGGCTGGAGGTGCATTACCCCGGCCGTCATTCGCTGGAGGTGAGCAGTACGCCGGACACCTACAGCATCACGTTGCAGATTCAATTAAGATAACTTTTAAACAGACAGATCATGATCCGTTGCCTGATTGTAGATGATGAGCCGATAGCGCATGAAGTACTGGAGCATTTTATTTTGCAGACACCGGGCCTGGTGCTTTCCGGCAAGGCGCGCAACCCGGTGGCCGCCTTTGCCGCCATGCACCAGTCGCCGGTAGACCTGCTGTTCCTGGATATCAATATGCCGCTGATGAACGGGCTGGACTTCCTGAAAAGCCTGAAGAACCCGCCGGCAGTGATTCTGACCACGGCTTATGCGGCCCATGCGCTGGAAGGTTTTGAGCTGGATGTGGCAGACTACCTGCTGAAACCCTTTTCCCTGGAGCGTTTTACACGCGCCGTAGAAAAGGCGAAGCGTTACCTGGCAGGGGAAGTGGCCCCGCAACCAGCTGCCGCCGCACCTGCGGCGGCACCGCACCTGCTGCTGAAAGGAAAAAACGGACTGGAGAAGATAGCATTCAGTGATATATGTTATGTGGAAGCCGCAGGCGATTACATGAAGATTTTTACAGGGCAGCAGCCTTTTCTTTCCCTGCTGACCATGAAAGAGCTGGAGCAAACCCTCCCGGCAGCTGGATTTGTGCGGATTCACCGTTCCTATCTGGTGGCTGTACAAGCCATTAAAATATTAGGTAATGCGCAGCTGACGCTGACAGACGGGACTGTGCTGCCTGTCAGCCAATCATACCGCCACCTGGTTTTGGCGGTATTCCGCGGCGCATAACTTTGGCTACTCCGCTGCACCTCAAATTCCGGAATCCGTAAATCTTTACCGGGTCAGGAGGCTATCCAGCATATTATAGAAGGCAGTCCGCTGCTCAAACATGGGGAAGTGCCCGGAAGCCTGTATCCAGTGCAGCTTTGCCGCCGGGTGGATAATTTTCAGCTCATAGGTATAGAATGCCAGCACATCCTGCCGGGCGGCGATGACATCGATAGGTCCCCGGTAACGGTACAGGGTTTTGCTGAGGTCGTAGCGGATGCGCCACAGATCGCCTATCATCAGCTGCTGCATATGTGTATTGGATTTTGCTACCTCTATCTTTTTCAGCATGCTGTCGATCATCAGCTTGTTATAGATATACGACATGCGCATGATACGGTTATAGGCGAGAAAAACCTCTCTGGGCGGTTCTTTATCTCCCATCAGCTTACTGAGGGAATCGAATTTTATCATGTCTTCCGGTCCCATTCTGGCCCGCACATTGTTGACATGAGTGGTATACAGGTCGGTAGACATTTTATAGTATCCGGGGCAGACCAGCAGCAGGCGTTTCACCTTCTGCGGGTAGTTAGCCGCAAAGTTCATGGCCAGCATAGCGCCCCAGGAATGGCCGTAAATCAGTATCTGCTTTACTTTCAGCCGGTCCATCAACCGGTTGATGTCTTCCATGGCCGCTTTCATATTGATGGTGGTGGAATCAAAAGGAGTGGGGATGGACAACCCGGTACCGCGCTGCTCCAGCAATACCGCCTTATATTTTCTGCCCAGTTCTGTCGCTACCTCCTCCTGCTGCATACAGGAATTGCCGGGGCCACCGGATAAGACAATGATGGGTTCACCATGGCCGTAGGTATGATAGTAAAGATAACCGTTGGCATACCTGATAGAGTCCGTTGTTTGCGCTTGGCCCTGCAGTAACGGCAGCAGCAGTACAGGCAGTAGGAATATTTTTCTCATAATACAGGAAGTTACGATAATCCCAAAAAAGTTATTATTTTCCGGAGTATGTTTTTTCCACGTTATCTCATTTAATGATACCATCATGACGATATTCCACACCCTGTATGATGAACTGACCGGCTTCCTGGGCATAGGCCCGTTACTGGAAATGTATAAATCCGGTAACTACAGCGCCCTGTTCACTTTCAACGGCATCCTTCAGGCTATTTCCCCGGTGATCCCGTTGCTGCTGCTGATAGAAATTATCCGTGCGGTGATCTATAAGCGTTTTAAAATAGAAGATTACAAGATACCTTTCCTGGTATACGTGCTCAATCGTTTTATTTCCCGCTTTGTTTCCATTGCGGCCGTATTGTTCTGTATAGGAATACTTGAAAAGTTTGCAGTGTTTAAAACCACCTTTACGTGGTACTGGTTTATTTATGGCTATGTGATCTGGGAGTTTGCCCATTTTGTATATCACTATCTTGGACATAAGGTCCGTTTATTCTGGTGCCTGCATTCCACGCATCATGCACCTACCGCCATGAATCTGTCTGTGACATATACGCACTTTTTCCTGGAAGCGCCTTACGCCGACGTCATCAGAACATCTATTTGTATACTGGCCGGCGTAAACCCGCCGTTGCTGTTCTTTATCATGTTTATTGACGGCACCTGGGGAGCTTTCATTCACGTAGGCGAAAATATCATGAAAGACGGGCGCATGGGCTTCCTCGGCAAAATTATCCTGACGCCTTCCTTTCACCGGGTACATCATGCCAAAAATCCACTCTACATGGATACCAACTTCTGCAATCTCCTGAACATCTGGGATAAAGTATTCCGCACCTACCAGCCGGAACAAAAGGAGCTGCAGATAGAATACGGCATTTCCAGGGAAATGAACCCCGGCAACATCTGGGACGTATACTTCGGTGAACTGTACTGCCTGTGGAAGGATATGATGGCAGCCCCCGGAATCCGCAATAAGCTGCTCTACATCGTTATGCCTCCCGGCTGGAGCCATACCGGCGATCATAAAACCGCGAAAATAGTAAAACAACACTACCTCTCCGGTAAAGCGTCAGCATAGAATTATCAGGGCAGAAATGGGAATGAAACATTATATTTGTTCTACACCAATGCTGATAACTATGTCCTTATTAAACAACAACAATAAGAAGAACGGTAAAAAAGATAACAAGCAAACCAAAAATGCTTTACCCGGCGCCAATAACGTTGCCAAACCCGGCGCATTGCCCTCCTCCTTTAACAGAAAACCAGTGAAGACAGGCGGAACGAGAGGAAGCTGATGGCTTTGAATTACGAATTGCGAATTACGAATTACGAATGAGGAGCGAAGATTTAAGCGAAGAAGTAAATTCTTTGTCCGCTTAAATCTTCGCTCCTCATTCGTAATTCGCAATTCGTAATTCGTAATTCTCATTTCATAATTTGTTTACCAAAAGAATTGCTCCGAAACCACCTTTCCATCCTGCACCACATATACACAAAGCTCAGACATCTGCGAGCGTTCGCGGCCTTTCATTTTAAGGTCCATGGTGAGGGTGAAGGCAAAGCTGTTACCGGCAACAAGTGGTGCTGAAACGGTGCTGCCATAGGAGGTTTCTACCATCCCCTGGAATTTTCTTCCTTTCTCCAGAATGTTCTGCAGACCATGGGTTTCTTTTTCAAAACCAGAGAGGGTGTCTGGTTCTATGCTGATGACATCTGCTGCATACAGCTCCTGTTGTGCTTGTTCATACTTTTCTGTACGGCAGTATTCCGCCAGTTTGATAGCAATTTCCTGGACAGTCATAGTGATATGATTTTAGGTTTCTGAATAAGATATCTTTAAAGTTACACAAAAAATATCTTCCTCCTGCTGCCATCTGATATGGTCAAAAAACGCAAATTTGTATCTGTTTTTGCTGGAAGATAAGTTGCATTTTTGTATGACTAAATCATCCACGCATGAATATTCGTTTTTTCCAGGTTGATGCCTTTACCGGCAAGCCCTTTAAAGGTAATCCTGCGGGTGTATGTATCCTGGATGCCCCGTTGCCCGATAGTACGCTGCAGTCCATTGCGGCGGAGAATAATCTTCCGGAAACCGCTTTTTTGTCGAAGGAATCAGACGGATACCGGCTCCGCTGGTTTACGCCCACTGTAGAAATGAAGCTGTGCGGACATGCCACACTGGCCAGCGCGCATGTTTTATGGGAGAATAACCTGGAAACACCGGATAAGGTGTTGCAATTTCATACCCTGAGCGGCCTGCTCACTGCCGCCAAAAGAGGACAGCGGATAGAGCTGGATTTCCCGGCCTCCGGCCAGGAGCCGGTAGTATTGCCGGTGGCATTGCGGCAGCTCTTCAAGGATAATTACGTGAATGCAACGTATAGTACTGACCGTTACATTGTGGAACTGCCTTCTGCAGAGGCGGTCACCGGTTTTATTCCTGATTTCCACCTGCTGGAACAATACCGCTGCGTTATTACGGCGAAAGGCGCCCCCGATTCGCCATATGACTTCATTTCCCGTTACTTTGCAGTCCCGCTGGGGGTAAATGAGGACCCTGTTACAGGCAGTGCGCATTGTTGCCTGGCTACTTACTGGGCGCCATTGTTGGGTAAGCAGGAATTTTTCGCTTACCAGGCATCGCCCAGAGGAGGGGAGATGAAGGTAATCCTGCAGGGCAGCCGCGTTCTGATGCAGGGAGAAGCCGTAACCGTTATCAGTGGCACTTATCATATCTGATACCTTAAAATTAAAACCTTGTTTATGTCTGCTTACGAAAAGTTCAAGGCATTGCACCATGCGGAAGAACCGCTGCTGCTCTGCAATGTATGGAATGCCGCCAGCGCAAAGATTATACAGGAAAAAGGATTCCCGGCGCTGGCTACCTCCAGCTCGGCAGTGGCTGATACGATGGGCTACACCGACGGAGAAAATATACCCTTCCCGGAACTGCTGCAGGTGACGGAAAGAATTGTAAAAAGTGTTGATGTGCCTGTTTCTGCAGATATTGAAACCGGGTATAGCAGCGACATTGATGGCCTGCTCCGGAATATTGACCAGCTGCTTCGTATTGGTGTGGTGGGTATTAACCTCGAAGATGCTGCAGTAGGCGAATCCCGTATACTGCCGCCTGCGGCGGATTTTGTGAAGAAGCTCAGCGCTATCAGGACACACCTGTCCGCTACCGGTAAGCAACTTTTCATTAATGCCAGAACAGATACGTTCCTGCTCAAACTCCCCAACGCACTGGAAGAAACGCTCATACGGGCACGTATATACGAAGAAGCCGGGGCCGACAGTCTCTTTGTTCCCTTCATTCATAACGAGGAAGACATCCGCCAGGTAGTAAATGCCACCAGTCTCCCGGTAAATGTACTGGCCATGCCGCAGCTGCCATCCTATGCCCGCCTGAAAGACCTCGGCGTAAAACGCATCAGCATGGGCGGCAGCATGTACTGGTCCCTCGGCGCCACCCTCCGCTCCCGCATCGACGCCATCCTTGCAGACGGCGACTTCCGCGCAGTGTTTATTTGATTATTTTGTTATTTGGTTATTTGAGATTTTGTAGCGCATAGAGAAGCCCCCTTAAAGGATTTGGGGATTTAGGAATTTTGAAATTTCGGAATTTGAATGCTGCGGATGATTACGCGAATATCTTTGCTGCATTAAAAAATTCCGAAATTTCAAAATTCCTAAATCCCCAAATCCTTTAAGGGGGCTTCTCTATGCGCTACAAAATCTCAAATAACCAAATAACAAAATAATCAAATAGTAATTTTTTGGGCGCCGGGATGCAGGGGATGCGTTTTTCCGTGCCAGATGAATGTTCCGCTGAGGCCGGGGGGGAGGGTGATGCTGGCCTGGATACCGTTGATACCTTTTCGTATAAGCGATACCGTTATTTCGCCGTTGGGGTGGGGCATGCTGCCGCTGGCCTGTTGTAGTTCGCCCATGGCGGGCTCAATCTTTACTGTGGCAAACCCGGGAGTGGCGGGCATAATACCGCAGATAGTGGCGAGGAAATCGTAGTTCGGGCTGGCGCTCCAGGCGTGGCAGTCGGAGCGTGTAGGCTCAGGATTTTCAGCAAAAGTGGTAAGCCCTATGTTGAGCATGTCCCTCCAGGGTTGTAATTGGCTGTAGTAGCGGTTACCGAGGCCGGCTTTCTTCAATGCCTGGTTCAGGTAGAAACGATAGTAGAAGGTAGCCTGGCTGAGCGTGGTATCGGTGAGTACGCGTTGCAGTACCGCCTGTTCCCGCTCTTTGGGAATGGCTGCGGCCAGCACGGCCATAATACCGGCATGCTGACTGAAGGTATTTCTGGCAGGTGTATTGGCCATACGGTTGCCGGCGGTATCGAAGCATTGTTTATAAACGCCCTGTGACAGGGCGTTGGCCAGGCGGGTGTATTGTTGTGCCTCTGCTGTTTTGCCGAAACCGGCGAACAGTGTGGCCGCCTGTCGTAATGTATAAATGTATTGCAGCGTGATGATGGCAGAATGCCCGTCATTTGCACCGTCCGGCGTACCGCCCGGAAAGGCGGTATTCCAGTCTGTAAAGCCCCACCAGTGCATAGGGCCCAGCATCATCCGCGGGCGGTCCGTATGTTTATCAAACCAGTCCAGCACGCCGCGTATGGCAGTAAAGTACTGGCTGACAAAAGCGTCATCTTTGCGGTGCATCCAGTAATCATAAATCATGCTCACCCAAAACAGGGAGAAGGGAGGTATCACCTGCAGGCGGCTGCTGGGATAGCGGCCCTGGGTAAGCCCTTCCGGCACGCGGGAACAGTAAAAGTCGTGGATGGCTTTGCGCATAAGGCGGTCGTCGCCGGCTACATACAGGGATATGAGCGACTGGATACGGGTGTCTCCTTCGTATTGCAGCTGTTCGTAGTACGGACAGTCGAAATAGGTTTCCCCGGCGCAGGCAAGGGCCGTACGCCAGCCGGTACGCCAGATGGCTGTCAGCGAGGTATCGTTGCAGCTGAACCGTGCTTTTTCCCGGAAGGGGTAGCCGGTATGTAATCCATACAGGTCATCAATCTGCAGCGGCTCGCTGCCGGTGGTTATATCCAGCTGCAGGTAGCGGTAGGTGCGGAACCAGAGGGGGCGGAAGGTCCTGCCCTTACCACCGTCGGGCGCAAAGATGTCGTAGTTCCCGATGATCTCCATGCCATCTACCTCATTGCGGTTGCCTTTCTGATGATTTTTAAACAACGCTTCGGCATAGGTCATTTTTATCGTACTGCCGTTACCGTTAGAAACGGTTAACTGCGGATAGGCGGTGGTGTTATAGGACTGATCTATCAGTATGCTGACGGTTTGGTTGGCGGGGATCGTCAGCGGATGCCGGCCATCCAGCCAGCTGGCGGTGGCAGGGATACCGGATGTGCGGCGTACCTGTGCCATCCGTTCCGGCACTTCCTCCATCAGCGGGATGGTGCGGGGAACGAGTGTCCACAGGTTATCGGACCCGAAGCCGGCAGGAGAGGGGTGCGCTATTTCTCTGGCTGCCGGCCATGCGGCGTCATCGAAGGCGGGCTGCTCCCATCCCCAGGGATAGGCGTGGCCATTTACCTGGTCGCCGGGGCCTGTGACCATATAGCTGTGCAGGCGTGCACCGTTATCCAGCGAGCAGGGCGTATAGGCGGTATCGTTATATACCTTCCAGCTGCTGTTGGTGTTGACAGCCTTTTCTGCTTCTGTATCTCCCTGCATCAGCCAGCCGGTCTGATTGGAAACCTGCGCTACCGGCGCATGTTCACCCATATTCCATACCAGGGCGGCGAGGGTATTGCTGCCTGTGCGCAGGTAGGGGGCAATATCCACCGTTTCGAAATTCCAGTTGTACAGGTCCCCGCGCGCCGGGCCGCTGCAAACCGGCGTGCCGTTCACAAACAGCCGGTAGCGGTTATCTGCGCTGAGATGTACTATATACCGGGCAGGCAGACCGGTTAACGTGATACTTTTCCGGAAATGATATACGCCATAAGCGCGTTGGGGAACGCCGGGGCAGCTGACCCAGACCGCCTGCCAGTGGCCGTTCATCAGGGCCGGGTTGACGGGCAGGCCCTGTGCGGCGGCCCTGGAAACGGACAAGGCCACCATCAGTAATAAAACGTGGAATTTCATAAGTCGAATGCTTTAGCTTTAAGTTAAAATATAATTTTTAAAGTTAAAAGCGTCCCTTACCATCATGAAAGTGCTTTCCCTGTTTGCGGTGTTGCTGCTATTAGCTGCGCCGGCTGCTGTAGCGCAGCAGCTTGGTCATACGGCCAGCCGTGCCAATCATTTTAATTCTCCTGATCTGCCGGACTCACCCGCCGTGAAATGGAAATTCCGTACAATGGGTAAAGTGGTTTCATCTCCCGTAATACATAAAAATATATTGCTGACCGGTAGCGCAGATTCCTGTATGTATGCACTGGATAAGCATTCCGGCAGACAATTATGGAAGTTCCGTAGCGGTGGAGAAATCACCTCTTCCGTTGCATGCGACAGCACGGCCTTGTATTTCCTCAGTACCGACGGCTACCTGTACGCCCTGGAAATCCAATCCGGCCGCGTGTTATGGAAATTCCGTACCCGCGGCGAACGCAGAACAGATGCCTGGGATTATTTTCTGTCTTCCCCCACCGTGCATAAAAGAGTGGTATATGTGGGCAGCAGCGACAGCTCCATTTACGCGGTAGATGCCCGTAATGGCAGGCTGCAATGGGAATACCGTACCGGAGGCCCGGTACATGCCTCCCCGGTAGTAGCTGATAATATGGTGCTGGCAGGCAGTTACGACGGATATTTTTATGCGCTGGGCACAGACGGCTCCCTGCGCTGGAAATTTGATACAATGGGTGGGCGGTATTTCCCCACCGGCGAAGTACAGTTCCATGCCGTTACCATAGACAGCACCGTATATTTCTGTTCCCGTGATTTCAACCTATATGCCTTGCATCTCCGCACAGGTAAAGGGCTGTGGGTATATCATGAGCCCGGCAGCTGGACCAGCGTTCCGGCTTTGTCAGGAGAGCAGTTACTGGTATCCACTTCCGATACGCACCGGGCCCTTTCATTCGATGAGAATGGCATATTACAATGGAAATCTGAAGTCAGACTCAACGCCTTCGGCGCAATCGCCAGCACCGGCCACTACGGCTACATGGGCAGCCTGGACGGGCGCATGCATAAAATAAATCTTCGTACAGGCCACACCGTTACCATATTTACCACCCTGGCCTCCCGGCTGCAGGGGCCCCGTTTTTTCGACAGCGCCACCGGCGCCCTCCACCGTGATCTGATGGCGCGCTACAACAATGACTTCATCAGAATGTACGGCGACTTCCTGGATATGGGCAGCATACTATCCAGCCCCTGGCTGGACAACGGAGTTTTGTATTTCGGCAGCACAGACGGATTTATATACGCATTGGAGTAAACAATTACGAATTACGAATTGCGAATTACGAATGGGGAGCGAAGACATAAGCGGAGAAGTAAATTTTGGTCTCCGCTTATGTCTTCGCTCCCCATTCGTAATTCGCAATTCGTAATTGTTAATTCTTAATTCTTTACCTTTGCGCTCTTTTATTAATCTTTCCAAGATGCATTTGGTTGTGAAGCATAGCAAATTTGTCCTTTTCCTTTCCCTGGGTCTTTGTGGCCGGGCCTTTGCACAGCAGCGCCCGGATACCGCCGCCATGGCTACACAAAGCCTGGATGAGGTGATCGTACAGGAGAACAGACTGGCAGCGCCGCTGAAGGCGTCTAACCGAAATATTACCATTATCAGCCGTCAGCAGATAGATGCGATGGCAGTTACGTCCATCAATGAGGTGTTGGCCTTTGTGCCTGGACTGGATGTGCGGCAGCGCGGCCCTGGCGGCATACAGGCAGATATCGGGATAGATGGCGGCACCTTTGATCAGACGCTGGTGTTGCTGAATGGTATTAAAATCACGGATGCGCAGACAGGGCATAACATGATGAACCTGCCGGTATCCTTATCGGATGTAGATCATATAGAAGTATTGAGGGGTGCGGCCGCACGTATTTATGGCATCAATGCGCTGAACGGCGCCATCAATATCATCACCCGCAAGGCCGCCACCACCGGCGCGGAAATCAATGCCAGCGCAGGTAGCAGCTTCAAAAGGAATGAAGATAATAAACTGTACAACGGTTTCAGTATCGGTGGTACCGGTGCTATTGTATCGGGGCATACCAACCAGTCGTTGTCTCTCAGCGCAAATGCCGGCAACGGCTACCGTTATAATACGGCGTATGACAACTACCGGGCCTTTTACCAGGGCAGCTTTCAGAAGGATAGTATGCAGCAGTACAATGTGCTGGCGGGATTTGTAAAGAATACATTCGGCGCCAACGGTTTCTACGCCGCTCCCGGCGATAAGGAATCAGAAGAAACCGTGCAGACCTTCATCGCGGCGGTGAGCAATACCACGCGCATCACCCGCCACTGGACGATGACGCCGCGCGTCAGCTACAGGTACACGGAAGACAGCTATCTGTATATCAAACAGAATAAGCAAAGTAATCTGCACAACAACCACATCGTGGACGCTGAGCTGAACAACAGCTTCGAAACAGCCATCGGGTATTTCGGAGCCGGACTGGAAGCCCGTTACGAATATATCAACAGCAATAACCTGGGTATTCATGACAGAACCAACCTGGGATTGTACGGAGAGTATAAAACACGTGCTGACCGCCGCCTGAACTTCACCATCGGTGGGTACCTGAATTATAATACTGCCTATGGCTGGCAGTTTTTTCCCGGAGCAGACGCCGGATTTCTCATTACGCCAACCCTGAAACTCTTTGCCAGTGCGGGTACTGCACAAAGGCTGCCTACCTATACTGACCTGTATTATAAGAGCGCCGCTATTATGGGCAATGACCAGCTGGGAGCAGAGAAAGCATTTTATACGGAGGCGGGATTACGCAAGACCAGCGGTCGGTTCACCTACGGCGGAAGCGTGTTTTACAGACAGATTTCCGATTTCATAGATTATGTGAAAGACAGTATCCGTCAGCCATGGCAGCCGCAGAACTTCCAGCGGGCAGATACAAAAGGGTTTACGCTGAATACCGGTTATAATACGGTATTGCGCCCCCACAGCGTGTTTAACAGCTTTGGCGCCAATGCCGGATATAACTATCTGTCGCCTTCTTTCCGTGGAAACGATAACCCGAAAATTTCCCGCTATGTGATAGAAAGTCTGCGCCATCAGTTTACCGCCAACGTACGGGCCACGCTGCTGGAACATTTCACGGTATCCGCCGCTGCGCGTTATTGCATGCGTATCAGTTATAAAGACTATACACTGCTGGATGCGCGCATTGCGTACAGGCGTTCCCGTTATCAGCTCTATGTCGATGCCAACAACCTGCTCGACATATCTTACGTAGAAGCCGGCGCCGTACCGATGCCGGGCAGATGGGCCACTCTGGGCGGCACCCTGAGATTCTAGCATTTTTTTATTTGGTTATTTGAGATTTAGTTATTTAGCTATAAAATCAAGATGCCTTCCGGACAATCCGGAAGGCATCTTGATTTTATACAAATCTCAAATAAAAAATAATAAAATAGTACTTACTTGGCGTTGGCAGTCAGTACCACATTGAGTTCGAATTCATCATAGATAGCTTTGTCGCCGATGCCTTCGAAGAAGCTTTTAGAGCCGTATTTGATGTTGTATTTGGTACGGTCTACTTTCAGATCTGCCTTACCGGTCAGTTTGCCGCCGTTAACAGTAACGGTAGCAGGGAAAGTGATCGGGTTGGTAATACCTTTGATAGTCAGGTTACCGGTGATGTCGTAGTTGCCGTTACCTTTGGCTGCTACCTTGGTGATAACCAGGGAAGCAGTAGCAAATTTGTCAACGGAAAAGAAATCATCCGCTTTCAGGTGACCCACCAGCTTGGCGTTACCATCAGCGTCTTTAATATCGGTTACAGCAATGCTGCGGGTATCCAGAGAAAAACTGCCGCCTTTTAATACGTTGTTTTCTACTTCCAGTTTGCCTTCTGCAATGTTGATAGTACCGCTATGCTGGCCGGTAACTTTTTTACCTACCCAGTTAACTTTACTTAATTGTTTATCAACTACGAAGGAAGTAGCTTTCGCAGATACAGTCTTTGCAGGTTTGTCGCCTTTAATAACAGTAGCAGGAGTGGTGAAAGACATCAGGATAACTGAGCCTCCGATAAAAAGCAATGAAGCTAATCTTTGCATATAAAATGTGTGTTTAAAATTTTGTTGTAAAGTAGTTTGATTTGGTGAAATAAATTTGCGCAAAACGGAAAAATACTGTTAAATTATTGAGATCCGTATGCGGATAGGGAACTACGGCGGGCAGTACGCTGCCGCCACTTCCGTATCAGCCATGCAGCTAACAGAAATATCATATCGCCTGATTTATAGGTATGCAGATGTGTTTTTTTCAGAGATGAAAAAGTCAACATCGGAACATTAAAGGCGATTGATTTTGCATACTACCGGTTTTAATAGGTTTAAGCGTTTGTCGGCATTTTAAATGATTGGTCTTCCAAAGATAGGGGCCGCTTTCTTAATTACCAAATAAAAGTCTATAAAAATTGTAGACTATTTGTGTTTGTCGCCCGATTCCCGCAATCCTGCTATCTTTCATTATTATGACCTAAATTTGCGGTTTAAATAACCTGTTTTGAATAATTCTGTTTTTTTAATAACACCGCCATTTACACAGCTGAATACACCTTATCCGGCAACGGCCTATCTGAAAGGATTTCTGAATACCAAAGGCATACCTTCCTTTCAGGCAGACCTGGGCATAGAGGTGACGCTGGCCTTATTTTCAAAACAGGGACTGCAGGATTTATTTGCGTATATCCGGACAGACATGCCGGAGGAAATATCAGAGAATGCTGCACGTATACTGGCACTGCAGGAAGATTACATCAACACCATTGACGGCGTGATTGCCTTCCTGCAGGGAAGGAACCCTACACTGGCGCATCTGATCAGCAAACGGGACTTCCTGCCGGAAGCATCGCGCTTTTCACAGCTGGACGATCTCCACTGGGCCTTCGGATCCATGGGTACGCAAGACAGGGCCAAGCACCTGGCTACCATGTATCTGGAAGACCTGTCAGACCTGATTATGGAATGCGTGGATCCGCATTTCGGCTTCAGCCGCTATGCCGAGAAGTTAAGCCGCTCCGCCAACAGCTTTGATGAACTGTATGACGCCCTGCACGAAGGATATACTTATATAGACGACATACTGACTACCATCCTGGCTGCCCGCATGGAATCGCTGCAGCCCGCGCTGGTAGCCATTTCAGTGCCTTTTCCCGGAAATCTGTACGCGGCATTCCGCTGCGGCCAGTGGGTCAAAAAACACTACCCCCACGTGAAAATAGCCATGGGTGGCGGTTTCCCGAATACCGAACTGCGCTCCCTCGCGGATCCGCGCGTGTTTGAGTTCGTGGACTTCATCACTCTCGACGACGGAGAAGCGCCGATAGAAAACCTGATACATTTCATCAACGGCACCAAAACAGCGGAAGAGCTGAAACGTACCTTCCTCGTGGAAAAGGGAGAGCTGCGCTATGTCAGCAACCCATCCTGCCGCGATTATAAGCAGTCGCAGACCGGTACGCCTGACTACAGCGACCTGCTGCTGGACCGCTACATCTCCGCTATTGAAGTGGTAAACCCCATGCACAGCCTCTGGAGCGACGGCCGCTGGAATAAACTCACCATGGCGCACGGATGCTACTGGGGCAAATGCACCTTCTGTGATATTTCGCTGGACTATATAAAAATCTATGAACCGGTGGCAGCCGCCCTGCTGTGCGACCGTATGGAAACCATCATCGCACAGACAGGTCAGAACGGTTTTCACTTTGTAGACGAAGCCGCGCCACCGGCGCTCATGCGCGCGCTGGCGCTGGAAATCATCCGCCGCAAACTCACCGTCAGCTGGTGGACCAACATCCGGTTTGAAAAGAGTTTTACCCGCGACCTGTGCCTGCTGCTGAAGGCTTCCGGCTGTATCGCCGTTTCCGGCGGACTGGAAGTAGCGTCGGACAGGCTGCTGGGGCTGATCCAGAAAGGTATTACCGTAGCGCAGGTGGCACGGGTTAACCGTCATTTCACGGAAGCAGGCATCATGGTGCACGCCTACCTGATGTATGGCTTCCCTACGCAGACAGCCCAGGAAACGATCGACTCCCTGGAGATGGTGCGGCAAATGTTCGCTGCCGGCATACTGCAATCCGCCTTCTGGCACCAGTTTACCATGACGGCACACAGCCCGGTAGGACTGGAGCCTGCAAAATTCGGCGTGGAAAAGGAATCTGACGTCAACGGCGCATTTGCCAACAATGATATACAGCATATAGACCCCACCGGAGCGGACCATGAGAGCTTCAGCTACGGACTGAAAAAATCACTGCTGAACTACATGCACGGCGCCTGCCTGGATTATCCATTATCTAAATGGTTTGACTTCAAGGTGCCTAAAACCTCCGTCCACCCTGATTTTATCACCAACGCACTGTCAGAAGAAGAAACAGGTACCGTGAAGCCCACCTCCAAGGTGGTATATCTGGGCAGACAGCCATCGATGGAGATCATCACCAAATCCAAGAAGGGTAGCAGCTGGGAGATGGCCTCCTTCACTTTCCAGAATAAGAAAGAAAAGCTCAGCATCAGCGTAGCGCCGGAGCAGGGCCGCTGGCTGGCAGACATGCTGCAGCACCTGGCCGTTCAACACCCGAAAACCTACACCTTACAGGAAGTAAAAGACAACTATGAAGCCGCGGGACTGGAAGATTTTGAACTGTTCTGGGACAACAAACCGGTGAATACGCTTTATAAGTCGGGGCTGCTTAAATTATAAAAGGATTAAATTATTTGAGATTTGGTTATTTGAGATTTTCTGCTCCATCCTGGCATACTTCCGGACCTATAAGCCCAGAGAAAACCAGGACGGGGCACAAAATCTCAAATAACCAAATCTCAAATAACCAAACTACTTCACGTATTTCCAATTCCTTATCTTCCCTTCCGCCATCCATGCAACCGCTGTATTCAGCCTTTCTTCCCGGGTGGTGGCGGTTTTGGCGCCGGTAACCCATTCTACATATTCTTTTTTGTTGGAGTAGCTGAAGGCATTGAATATGGCGAGCGCCTGCTTGTTTTTTTTCAGGGCAGCGAGGAAGTAGTCCGGTATTTCCAGTTCCCGTTTAGGCGTGGCCGTTATTTTTTCCTTATTGGCAGCTTTGGCGGGTGATTCATTCAGGATGGCGGCGGCTTTGATATATTTTCCCATGATTTTATCAGCGGGGAGGTCTTTCAGTTTTTCAATTTTCCCCAGGTGGCCCATGGCTTTCTCATCTTCCCCTCTTTTAAAAATGTTATCGGTATCTTCCATTTCCTTTCCTTTCCAGAAAATAAAGGCGCAATGTTGCTTAAAGGCGGCAAAGCTGCAGAGATTGGTTCCCTGGTAGGTAAAATAGGGCATACCCCATTTGATGGTTTCTGTTACCTCCGGGCAGTTTTTATGGATCAGTTCCCGCAGATGCGCCAGGATAGGCTGTGCAAAGGGGGCGGAGGTGCTGATATAGGCGTCAGTACGTGGATCGGTGTGCTTCATGACTCATACTTTAGATACCGGCCAAGATAAATAATTTAAAGAAGACAGGTGGAAAGTCACCCTGAGCATACCGGGAAAAACCCCGGTATAAGCATGAGGAAAAAGTTAAATATTTGCCAGAACTAAAACAAACCATAATGAGCGATTTAATGACACTTACCGGGTACACGGCGAATGCCCAGGGTTTTCTGGAAAATACCACTGTACCTATCGACGGCCACATGCCGTTCACCAATGCTCCGAGCACATCAGGTATGCCGGTTACTGTTTCCGGCTATTTTGGCATGCTCTATAATTTTTATAAATTACTGTTTGAGCATCCGGATCTGTCCAAATATTTCCAGGGTGTTTACTACGTGGAATTCAGTAAAGCGTCGCTGTTCCGTCTGCTGAGCCAGGAAGGCTGCGAGTTTGTACGTTTCCATTACGCTGTTCCTGATGCTGACCTGAAAATAACGCTGATGGCTGAAGGTGTTCGTATGGATGGCAAGTCAGTAGGTTATGAAACGTTACTGGCTAAGGCCACAGCGGGTAATCTGGCTACAGGCCCCGGCGATCCGGGAGTAGAAGAGAGAGGCAACGGTGGCGAATCCCATCAGCCGCACGTAGCGTTGTTTGAAGCGTTACAGCAGGCCAATCACTTATTTGGTTCTATTTTACCAACTGATCTGGTAACCAGTTGATCATTCAACATATAAAGATATTTCGCGCAAGATGAACGGATGGATATATGGATACTATGTAATGCTGGTAACCTGTTTCGCTATCAGCTTATTCAACCTGCAGTATAAACAGGTAAAATTGCTGGCGGTATTATTGGGTATATCCATTCTTTCTGAGATATTGGTGGAGCTGATAGGAAAGCGTGGATCTCACTTTTATATCGTATATCATTTCTTTGTGGTGCTGGAATATAGTCTGATAACGGTTATCCTGCGAATGGGAATACGGGATCCGCGCTGGCGGTTGCTGATGTGGATCTCCATATTTGTATTCGGAGCTATTTCCCTGGTGTACAGCTTTGGTTTTGGCGGATGGAGAAATTTTCCCGGGATTAACATTACCATAGAGAGCTTCCTGGTTATTTGCTGGTGCCTTTTATCCTTTTTTTCAATTACTCCAAACAGCGAAGCTTCTATATTCCGGCACCCTGATTTCTGGCTGACCCTTGCGTTCTTTTTTTATTTCGCCGGGTCCATGTGTGTAAACGGTTTTTATAACCTGTTACTGGCCAGCGATGCCGCCTCTGCGAAAAGGCTTTTCGCAATTTTAAACTCGTTATCCAATTACCTGTTGTATATTATGCTGATAAAAAGCATACTATGCTTCCGGTTACACAAGATTTCTTCGTAGCAGTCATACTACTGACCCTGTTATTTGCTATAATGGGGTTAGTGGTAGTGGCTGCCGTTATTAATTACAAGAAAAAGCAGCAGGCTTATCTTCATCAGCTTAAATTAATGAAAGAAGAGTATGAAAAGCAACTGATGTGGTCGCAGATTGAAATGCAGGAAGAAGCCTTTGCACATCTGGGGCAGGAGCTGCACGACGATATAGGCCAGTTATTAAGCAGCACCAAACTACTGATCAACGTAACGCAGCGCAGTCTGCCGGAAGCGCCGGATACCCTGCATACAGCCGAAGAAACCGTCAGCACTGCCATACATCGGTTGCGGGCGCTGTCAAAATCCTTCAGCCGTCAGTGGCTCGATCAGTTCAGTCTGATTGACAACCTGAACAGCGAAGTAGAACGTATTAATGTAAGCCGTGCCATTCAGGTGAAGTTTACCCATGAGCTGACGGTACTGCCGCTACAGGCAGAGCCGCAGATCATTCTTTTCCGCATCATACAGGAAGCCATGCAGAACTGCCTTAAACATGCCAGACCGCAGGTGATTGATATCAGTATGCGCATCGCCGACAAGGTGCTGTGGCTGATCATTGCCGACGACGG
This sequence comes from Chitinophaga solisilvae, assembly GCF_009928525.1. Classification (GTDB taxonomy): domain Bacteria; phylum Bacteroidota; class Bacteroidia; order Chitinophagales; family Chitinophagaceae; genus Chitinophaga; species Chitinophaga solisilvae. Next base: position 381,113 of record NZ_JAABOK010000001.1, read on the forward strand.
CGCCGGTTTTGATAAGGAGGGCATGTCTGCCACCGGTATGGGCATCAGGAACATGCAACACCGCACCCAACTGCTGGGAGGTACCATCAACTGGGAAAAAACAGTTGCCGGCGGTACTGCTGTGCTGATCAAATTACCCATTGAACCTAATTAGTTATGAACATCAAGATTGCCATTGCAGACGACCATCAGTTATTCCTCAAATCACTCAGCCTGCTGATTTCCAGCTTTCAGGGGCTGACCATCGTTGCCGAAGCGGTAAATGGAAAAGAGTTGCTGGAGAAAATAGCGCACCTGCCGATGCCGCCGGACCTGGTATTACTGGACGTAAACATGCCGGTAATGGACGGCCCCAAAGCTACTGCCGCATTGCAGAAAGCCTACCCCGGCATCAAACTGGTAGCGCTGTCCATGAAAGATAACGACGCTACTATCATTTCTATGCTGAAAGCAGGCTGTTGTGCCTACCTGCTGAAAGACATACATCCCGCCGACCTCGAAAAGGCTATCCGGGAAATTAATGAAACAGGCTATTATCATAACGACGCTTCCAACGTGAACTACCGCCGCTTAATCCTCCAGTCGGAACAATCCGAAACCATTACGGAAAGAGAAAAGGAATTTCTCAGCCTGGCCTGCAGCGACCTTACCTATAAGGCCATTGCACAGAAAATGAATGTCTCCGAAAGAACGGTAGACGGCTACCGGGAAATCCTTTTCCATAAACTGAATGTGCAGAGCCGCACCGGCATGGTGCTGGAAGCGCTGCGCCGGCAGCTGGTTTCGCTGTAATCCTTACTTTTTTATCAGCCATTTTATCCCTGTACCGCTATATCTGCCGCTTTCACCGCCTTTTCAGCGGGCTTTACCTATTTGTGCAGCAGGATGACGGCCTAAATTGTATTTTGCAGCCCGTCACACTCAATCAAAATCAGCAGATGATGAACAATTCACCCATTACTTCTTCTGTCCCTATCCTGGAAGTAAGCCAGCTGCATGTGTCCTATGGCACATTTCAGGCTGTGAAAGGGATTTCCTTCTCCGTCAGCTCCGGAGAAATTTTCGGCCTGCTGGGACCTAACGGCGCCGGCAAAACCAGCACCCTGAGCGCTATCGAAGGATTGATAAAACCGCAATCCGGACAAATCACCGTGGCAGGTTTCAGCGTACTGGAAAAACCTTTGTATGCGAAAGCCAATATGGGCGTACAGTTGCAGTCTACCAGCTTTCAGGCGGAATTAACGATCACAGAAATCATCCGGCTGTATTCCGGTATCTACGGCCATCCGCTGACAACGGCGGAAGTAAATGCAAAGCTGGAAGAAATCAATCTCGCGGACCACAGCAAGAAGAAATTCGGTGAGTTGTCCGGCGGCCAGCAGCAACGGGTTTCACTCGTGATTTCCACCATCCATGATCCGCAGCTGGTACTCCTGGATGAACCCACTACCGGCCTCGATCCGCAGTCTCGCCGGCAGCTCTGGGACCGCATCGATACCATCAAGGCGAAAGGACATGCCGTGCTGCTGACCACACACTCTATGGAAGAGGCGGAAGCTGTTTGCGACCGTATCGCTATTGTAGACCACGGCCAGCTCATTGCCATAGATACGCCGGAAGCATTGATAGCGCAGCATCGCAACGATCCGGATGTAATCAGCGTTTCCCGCCGCGGCAAAATCACGCTGGAAGATGTATTTATCGGACTAACCGGCCGCGCTGTCCGTTCATAACTAAAACACTGACACATGCAAACGAGAATACCACAAACATCCGCCGTTATATCAGCTTTGCTGCGCGCGGACTTTACCATATTATGGCGCAACCGCCGCTCCCTGCGGCTGGTATTGCTGGTGCCACTGGTGATTGTTATCTCCTGGAAAGGCCTGGTAGATAAACTGGGGGGAGAATACGTGCTGGCAGGTGGTATCACGATCGGATTAATCAGCATCGGCCTGCTGGGATATACCAACTCCATTGCCAGGGACCGCGATAAGGGCGTGTTTCAGCGCCTGCGGGTAGGGCCGGTTTCCGCCTGGACCATCATGGCCAGCCGCATCGCTGTACAGGTTTGTATGGTGATGATAATGACCCTGTCTGTATTTATTGTAGGCTATTGCGTGGATAAAATTGCGGTAAGCCCGCTGGGATATGTCACCAGCTTCCTGGCAGCAATACTGGGCGGTGCGCTCTACCTGAGCCTCGGACAACTGATTGTTGGGATGATAAAAAATCCTGAAACGGTGAACTCCACGACCAGGCTGGTTTACTTCGTTTTTATCATGGTGGGGATGTTCGGTGAGCTGGGCGTACTGGGAAAAGTGGTGGAAGACATCGTACACTGGTCGCCCTACGGTGTAGTGAATACCCTGATCGCCACCAGCCTGAAGCCGGAGAAATGGACGCAGCAGACCTCTATGGCATTGCTGGCGGCGCTGGGCTATATCGTTGTTTTTGCCGGTATCGGCATTAAGAAATTCAAATGGAACTGATCTAATCTTTCTTTGCGTTGATGAATTCCCATTCGCGTATATGTGCGTTGCGGTGTTCTTTCTTCACAATAGCATCAAATTCAGGCAGCATGTCCGCATGCTGCTGTGCAACGTCCACTGTCTCTCCGCGGTCTGTTTCCAGGTTGTAGAGCTGCCAGCGGGCGTTTTTATTTTTTTTCATATCTGTTTTAACGGCTTTCCATTTACCCATGCGGATAGCCACTGCACCGCCTTTTTCAGGATATTCGAAGTAGATATATTTACGCGCAGCCTGCTGCTGCGGCCGGCCTGTCATTTCCGGCAGCAGGGAGATACCGTCGTTGGCCGGTGGCCTGATACCCGCAATGGCGGCGAAGGTAGCCATCATATCATATTGTACCGCCACCATACCGGAGGTTTTCCCGGCAGGAATTTTCCCCGGCCAGCGTGCAATAAAAGGTTCACGGATACCGCCTTCATACAGATCCATTTTAAGCCCTTTCAGCCCGTCTACGCTGTTAAAAAATGAAGCGTTTACCCCACCGTTGAAAGTAGTACCGTTATCGGAAGAAAACATGATGATGGTGTTATCGTCCAGGCCGGCGCGGGCAATAAGATCCATGATAATACCGATCTGCGTATCGAGATAGGTAATCATGGCAGCGTAGGCCGACAGCGGATAGGCATGCGGGGCATAGCCCTGCTGACCATAGTAGGGCTTTTCATTGAACCGGCCCAAATATTGACGCAGCGCGGTATCCGGCACCTGTAAAGACGTATGGGGAATGGTATAGGGGAGATAGAGGAAGAAAGGTTGCTGCTGGTGCGCTTTGATAAAGCCGACGGCTTTTTTCGTCATTTCATCCACCGCGTAATCTGTTCCCTTATAGGCTTCGAAGTCCTGCGAAGTAGCAGTTTCAGGGGCAAGCTGGCGGTGAACGTCTATGAAGGGGTTACGCAGACTGTCCGCACGTCCGTTTTCCCAGAGGTGGGTAGGGTAGTAGTTGTGCGCCTGTTTCTGATCAAGGTAGCCGTAGAAATAATCGAAGCCCTGCCTGTTGGGGTCGCCGGTAGTTGTTTGCATCCCCAGGCCCCATTTGCCGATGGCGGCGGTGGTATAACCGGCGCTGCGGAGCATATGCCCGACGGTGACGGCACTCTCCGGCAATGGCATCTGCCCGCCTTCCAGCGAGTCGGGGAAGCCCCCCATTTCATAATTGCCGCGTATATAGGAATGGCCGCCATGACGGCCGGTCAGGAGCATACAACGTGCGGGAGCGCATACCGGCGTGCTGGTATAAAACTGGGTGAAGCGGATACCTTCCCGGGAAAGCCTGTCCAGGTGAGGCGTTTTAATCTTCTGCTGACCATACGATCCTGTTTCAGCATAACCCAGGTCATCTGCATAAATAAAAATGATGTTAGGCTTCCGGCTTTTTTTCGCCGGCGTTTGCGCCGGAGCGGCGAAGATGCCCTGCAGGCATAGCATCAGCAGGATGCTGGTCGGTTTCATCATAGCGTGCTCTTTTGTTTTAACATCAAAATAAGCACTGTCCTGCATTTATCCTCACGCAAGCGTTTGCGTATCCGGCTGTGGAATGCGGATGAGTACTTCATCAATCCGGTGGACATCCATCTTCCTGATCTCAAAAGTGATGTTGTTCAGCACTATTTTTTCTCCCTCATGTGGCACATGTTTGAGTTTATCGATGAGCAGGGCAGCAACGGTACTGTTATCTTTTTCAAATTCGCGCAGCCAGTCGAAATGCAGGGCCTCCCGGAGATAGCTGAGGCGGGTGAGGCCATTTGTCAGCCAGCTTTTATCCGTCTGCTGCTGCAGTAGCCGTTCTTTGGCGTTGTAACCCGGCAGGCTTCCCAGCAGTCCGGAAACAATATCATGGAACGTGATAATGCCCTCGCACTCGCCAAACTCGTTAATGACAATGCCCATCGCCGTATTTTCACGACGCAGCTGCAGGAAGATATCATAGATTTCCTGGTTGAGCGAAAGATACGAAACCGGTGCAACGATGTCCCGCAGCGGTTTCTCCGGCTCAAGGAAGAATGCCTTCAGCAGTAATATGCCAATCACCCGTTTATTTTCTCCCGTTACAGGAAAGGTGCGGTGCATACTTCGTTTAATCGTTTCCGTTATAGCTTCCCGGCTCATGGTTTCCTGAATGCCGGCAACAAGACTGGCTGGTGTCATGATATTTTCTGCGGTTAAATCATATGTGGCGGAAATATTTTTGTGCAGTGTAAATTCACCCTTGTCGATCAGTCCCTGCTTATAAGCGGTGATGAGCATGCCGCGCAGGTCGTTGTCCGTCAGTTTCTCTTCCCTGATGGTATTGATGGAAAACAGTCCCAGTATATATTTGGTGCTGGAGGTAAGCAGTTTGATAAAAGGGTAGGTGATTTTGGTGAAGATGATCATGGAAGGGGTGATGATGAAAGAAATTTTTTCCGGATCAAGGAGGGCAAGGGTTTTAGGAATCAGCTCTCCGAAAACGATGGTGAGGTAGGTGATGGTGCCTACGCCGATGATCAGCGCCGCGATGTGTGCGCCTGCGGCGCCGAAGTGCCAGGCATGGAATAACGGTTCCAGCCGCGCCGCCATGAGATCGCCGCCATACAGTCCTTCCAGGATGCCGATGAGGGTGATACCTACCTGTACGGCACTGAGGAATTCATCCGGATCGCTGACGAGCCGCAGTACGCTTTCAGCACGTTTGTTGCCGCTGTCGGCCTGAATCTGCAGCCTGGCTTTGTTGACGGATACCAGTCCTATTTCTGCCAGGGAGAAGTAGAAATTGAGTGCGATGAGCAGGAGGATGATGATGACGGAGAGCATAAGCAGCTTGGTTTTTCAGGTATGACAACTATAACAGGTATAACAGATTATTGTTTATGTAGCTGGTTTTCAGCTGCTTTAGCGGTGCTGTTTGTAAAAAATATTTCAGCAATTTTTTGGAAAGATGAAATGAGTACTTATCTTTGCCGTCCTGACACAATAATCAGTTGCCCAGATGGCGAAATTGGTAGACGCACTGTGTTCAGGTCGCAGCGCCTGCAAGGGTGTGCTGGTTCGAATCCAGTTCTGGGCACAAAAAAGGAAAGGTCGGAAGAAATTCTGACCTTTTCTTTTTTAAGTACGTCCGGATTCTTTACTGTCAAGGCAATTAGTCCTGGTATAAGGGTTAGATTCAATGGCTCGGTAATCATTTTCAAAAAATGTAGTTATCTGCTATTACCTAGAAATTAACCCGCCAATATCCAATTTATTGCTCTACCTTTAACAAGGTGGCATTAGGCTTTTTCTAATTGGTTTAGGCTGCTTTTTTCAGTAGTATGTGTATTTAATTAAAATTATATTCGTGAATATTTTTGTAGGTAACATAAGTGAGAGAACAACTGAAGATGAGATTTGGTCTTTATTTGACCCATTTGGAGTTGTATACAGTATTAACGTGGCTTATGATAAGTATAGCGGCCGTTCTAAAGGCTTTGCATTCGTTGAAATGCCAGACGATTCAAACGCGGTACAAGCCATTAAGGAGCTGAATAATTCAGTAGTGGCCGGGCAGACAATAGTAGTGTATGAGGCTCGTCCAAAACCTGAAAGACCAGAAAATAACCGTTTCTCCAGATCCGGCCCAAGGCCTGGATTTAGACCCAGATACTAATAGCCGGATGTTTTACAACATCGATTACCCTTATCTGTTAAGAGAGCAGAAAAGCAAAGCCGCAGCATACGCTAAGTAGCTTGTAGCTTTGCTTTTAGTTTTATATGTGCCGACGAAAATGTTATCCTGTTTCTGGTAGCAGAAGTGTTCTATTGGTTGCTAAAAGCCACCAAAGTCAATATGACGTTTAAGAGAACTTACCGGTTTAGTAAAAGCTGTCAGCTTCCCGCTGCTATTAAACGTAACAGTAGTTCCATCAGATTGCCCCCTGTAATATCATCCTGTTCTTCTTCAAGCCTGCGCATTTATAATTAATTCTCTCTACCCGCCCGATCCGCGCACGTAAAAACAGGATAGCACTGTAGAAGCAGTCATCATTTCTTTGCAGCGATGCGGATATTTGAATATACAGTTGAGTGAAGAATCCGTTTTTTTTGTTGCGCAAATATACAGGCGATGCTTAGTCGCTCCTGATACATTCCGGTGTGTCAGGTTTTTTCATTTGATATTGTTATTATTCGAAACACAAATCTGTCCACCGGAAATGATACACTTGTTTTTTCTGTGTTAGTATGCCTGTGTTCCTTTATAGTATTATATTTCAGCTGATTTTTCATGCTTCCGTACTGCAGTATTTATGCAGAATATTTCTCATTCATCACTCTTTTTATTGCCGAATCGTTTTGTCATTATCTGTTTAGGCCTTAACTTTGCGGCCTCATTATCAAAGATTAAGATTAGAACAGAAATGTGGGATCGATTTTACTTTAGAGTCATTGGCCTTTTCATTTTATTGAACGGAGCATTATTATTATTAAAGACCTGGATGTTGGACAATGGAGTACATCACAACGTGTTGCTTTTCGGAAACCTCGCACTGGCATCACTTTCAGCGTTTACGTACAACATGAGCCGCAAAGGCGTACAAGCAGAAAGCAGCAGCATATTTATGCTCCGCGTGTATGGCGCCATGATTACCAGGATGATGCTTTGCCTGGCAGGTATTACCATCTATGCCGTTGCCAACCGCGCAAATACCAGCAAATACACCATCTTCATGCTGATGTTCTTTTATGCAGTATATGCTGTTTGCGAGAACATAAGCCTGCAGAAGATTACCAGACAGCAGGGAAATAAAAGCTAACAGGCGGAAACAGGGGTGAACAGTTGCCGGCAGTAAGTGATTACTGTACCGGTCAGATCGCCGTGCATGTGTATCTGTAGCCTAATTGAATGACTGCCTGAATTGCAGCGGAGAAAGATTTGTCTTTGTCTTAAACAGTTTGCTGAATGACTGCGGATGTTCAAATCCCAGTTCATACGCGATTTCGCTTACAGATAAATCTGTGGCGGACAGTTTTTCCTTTGCCTTTTCAATGAGCTTCTCATGGATAAGTTGCTGGGTATTCTGTCCGGTCAGCGTCCGCAGCATGTCGCTCAGGTAGCGGGGGGAAAGATTAACGGTGGCGGCCAGGTATTCTACCGTAGGAAGCCCGTCGGTCAGGGATTTTCCATCTGTGAAAAATGTTTCCAGCGAATGTTCTATCCTGGCAAGTACATCATTGTTGATGGTCTTCCGGGTAATAAACTGCCGTTTATAAAAACGGTTGCTGTAGTTGAGCAGTACTTCGATGTAGGATACCAGTACATCCTGGCTCACTTCATCAATAGAAGTATTCAGCTCATCCTGAATGTTTTCGAATAACCCGAACATGATTTTCTTTTCTTTTTCAGAAAGATGCAGGGCCTCATTTGTGTCGTATGAAAAGAAGCCATATTTTTTAATGGTTCTCCCCAGCGGATAATGCGCTATAAAATCCGGATGAAATAAAACCGTGCGTCCGTGATATTCTTCTTTCGTATCTGCAAACAATAACTGATTAGGCGCGGTAAACATCATACCTCCTTCATTGAAGTCATAATAACCCTGCCCGTAACCCATTCGTCCGGTGGCGGAAGATTTATACGAAACCTTGTAGAAGTTGAAGATAAACGGACGATCGGTCAGCTCCGGGGCCGGAGCAATTTGGGAATTGTCGGTCAGACTGATCAGCGGATGCACTGGTTTCGGCAGCTGCAGCAGTGCGTGTAATTCAGATATCGAAGAAATCCGTATGGGTGATTTTTTTTCCATAGCATAAAAATATAAATGGGATGGCTGCACAGCCGCTATCATGAAACGATGCAGCCATCAGGATCAGTTACCCAGAAATTGTTTACCCACCCACTCCCTGAAAACTTCGTCTCCCTGTTCCAGGCGCTGCGCATACAAGGCTTTGGCATCTTCGCCTGCAACATACCGCAGTTGCTGCCTGCCATCTGTTGCCGCTTCGTATACCACTGCTGCAATCTGTTCCGGAGAAGAAGCGTTTTGGAGCATGCCTTCAAAGCCGTTCATCATCAGCTGAATCTCTGCATCATATGCCGGACTGCCCGTCAGGTCCATGGAGCGGCCGGCAAAATCTGTTAAAATGCCTCCGGGAGATACGGTTTTGATATTTACACCAAATCTGTTCAGCTCAAAAGCCATACTTTCACTCCATCCTTCCAGTGCCCATTTGGTAGCATGATAGGCTGATGCAAACGGCATGGCAATCAGCCCGCCGATGGAAGTGGTAGAGATGAAAAGACCTTTTTTCCTTTCTCTAAAATACGGGATAAAAGCTTTTGTAACGCGGATAACGCCCAGTAAATTGGTGTTAAGCTGCCTTACCAGTTGCTCATCAGTAATCGCTTCCAGCGGTCCGATCAGCCCGTAGCCGGCATTGTTGAAGACAACGTCTACTCCCATGGATATCGCAGTTTTAACAGTAGATTGAATTTGTGACGGATTGGTTACATCCAGCGGAAGCAGGGTTACATTTTCCAGCTGCGACAGTGTTGTTTCGTTTTCCGGATTCCGCATGGTAGCGATCACTTTCCATCCGTTGCGCTGAAACAGCTGCGCGGTTGCTTTTCCCAGGCCGGCCGAAGCGCCTGTAATGAAAATTGTCTGTTGCATTTTTTTGTTTTTAATTGACAATACAAAGTTGCAGCAGGGAAAATGACGGCAGGTTGCCGGATTGAGTTTAGTTGTAGCCAAAATGACGGACAGGCAGGAGAGGCTGCAGGAAGGGAACATAAGCCATTGAATGTAAAAAATGTAACTTTGTTGCAAATTTTAAAAGGTGCTTATGCAGGACGAATCAGGAAAACCGGAATTCTGGGAAGCCGCTTTTCACGAAAGGCAGGAGATGTGGGGCTTTGAGCCATCCCGCTCCGCTGTGCTGACCAGAGATTTTTTCGTTGAAAAAGGTGTTCAGCAGGTGCTGATTCCGGGTATAGGTTACGGCCGTAATGCCCGTATCTTCCGGGACAGCGGGATGACGGTAACCGGTATTGAGATTTCAGCGACAGCTATTGAGATGGCCCGTAAACATTACGGGGAAGACATGACTATTTATCATGGGTCTGTAACAGCGATGCCTTTTGATAACCGCCGGTACGACGGTATCTTCTGTTATGCGCTGATTCATTTACTGGACAGTGAGGAGAGAAGGAAACTGATCCGCGATTGCTATCATCAGCTGTCAGATAATGGATATATGATTTTTACCGTTATTTCAAAAGAAGCGGATACCTACGGAAAAGGCACCCTGATTGGTAAGGACCGTTACGCCATGTTTGGCGGCGTGAATATGTTTTTTTATGATGAAGCATCCATACATGAGGAGTTTGAAGCAGCGGGGCTGCTGAACATCTCCACGGTATCAGAGAGCTATCCTTTCTACCTGATTACATGCAGGAAGGAAACAGGAGCCGGTACATGAGCGTATACCCGGCTCAATCTGTCCGCAGACTGTTCACCGGATTCATTAAAGCGGCTCTGATACTCTGGAAACTGATTGTCAGCGCCGCTATCGTTATGGCAATAAGGCCGGCAGCAACGAATACGGTCCAGGACAGGGAAACCCGGTAGCTGAATTGTTCCAGCCATTGTCCGGTAGCATACCAGGCTATTGGTGTGGCAATAATCACTGCCAGCATGACCAGCTTCAGGAAGTCGCGCGATAATAAAGCGACAATACCGGAAACAGAAGCGCCTAAAACTTTCCGCACCCCGATTTCCCTGGTGCGCTGTTCTGCGGTGAAAGCTGCCAGTCCGAAAAGGCCCAGGCACGCGATAAAAATGGAAAGGGAAGTAAAAAGTGCGATCAGTTTTCCTGCTACCATTTCACTGTTGTAGATATGCCGGAAATCTTCATCCAGGAAGGAATAGGAAAACGGATATAAGGGATTCATTTTACGGGTAATGGCTTCTATACCGGCCAGGGCCTGCCGGGTGGCTCCGGGCTTTGTTCTGATGAGGATACTGCCATATGCCCACGATTCGTTGAGCCGGATGATGAGAGGTCTGATCGATACATGCAGGGAGTTGAAATGAAAATCTTTCAATACACCTGCGATGACGCCGGGTTTTTGTCCGAAGGTCAACGGCCGGCCAACCGGATCCGGATATCCCAGGCGTTTGGCTGCAGCTTCATTAATCAGGTAATTGGAAGAGTCTGACCGGAATGCAGGTGAAAAATCGCGGCCGCTGATAAGCTGTAACCCCATCGTACTCACAAAATCATAGCCTACGCTGGTATTGTTAAACTGAATAGCCTGCCCGGGGTCTTTCCCTTCCCATTGAACGCCGTCGGTGGTATTACCGTTATATAAAGGGGTAGTCTGCATATGCGTAACAGCACTGATGCCGGGCTGCTGCAACAGCTCCTGTTTAAATGCGCCGTACTTTCCCGGGATCTCGCCTTCAGCAGGAATGATGATAAGGTTTTCCCGGTTAAACCCGAGGTTTTTTGTCTGGATATATTTCAGCTGCTGATAAACAACGATAGTCCCCGCGATCATCAGCATAGAAAGCACAAACTGAAAAACGACCAGCCCACGGCGGAACAGCTGCGCCCCGCGGCCGGATCTCAGTATTCCTTTTAATACAGCCAGGGGCCTGATGCCGGACATAAAGAAAGCGGGGTAGCTACCTGAGAAGGCGGCTGTCACCACCAGTATTATCAGTAATAATCCCCAGAACGCCGGATCTCCGGCCGGCAGTACCAGTTGTTTTCCGGTTAACTGATTAAACAGCGGCAGGCATAGCATCACAATGGTAAGCGCAGCGATGGCTGCGAATATGGTCATCATCAGCGCTTCGTTCATAAACTGCCAGATCAGCGAAAGCCGTTGTGCGCCCACTACCTTGCGTACACCTACTTCCTTGGCGCGTTTCATCGCCTTTGCAGTAGCCAGGTTCATAAAGTTGATGGCGGCGATCAGCAGTATAAAGGCGGCGACTATAATGAAAAGACGTACATAGTCTATCCGCCCGCCATCACGGCGGCCGTTGGTAAAGCGGGAATACAGGTAAGCGTCTGCTTCGGGCTGCAGGAAGAGTTCAATGTTAAAGGTGGCGTTGATATCTTTATTACGACCTTTCAGGAAGGTTTTCAGTTTGGCGCTGACCTTCTGCGGGTCGGCGTTGGGTTTCAGCAGCACACGGGTACCCGGGCCGCCATTTTCCCATACACTCAGCCAGGGTTCGCGCTTCAGGTAGGTATCCCAGTTTAACAGGTAATCATACTTATCTGTGGAGCCGGCAGGGAGATCTTCAAAAACGGCGGTCACCTTTACATTACGCCAGTTGTCTATCTGTATGAGCTTTCCGGACGCACTGCCAGGATCGCCGAACAGCGAGGTAGCCAGGCTGCGTGAAACAGCAATGCCATCCGGCGCACTGAGCGCTGACTCCGGGTTGCCGGCCAGCAGCGGAATACTGTATATCCTGAACCAGTCTGCGCCTGCAAAGCATCCTTCCTGCCGGGAAATTTTTTCACCGGCACGTAATATATGATGTTCCTTGTTGGAAATGCCTGCGGCAAAAGCTATTTCAGGCAATTGCGCTTTCAGCTCTGCAGCCAGTATGCCAGGGGTATCTTCATCTGTTACAATACGGCCGTCCGCAATTTCATGCTCCATGATCCGGAACAGGCGGTCCAGATGCTGGTAATGCCTGCCGGTTTGCAGCTCATCCTGCACCCATAGCAGTAACAGCAGGCTTGTTGCAATACCTGAAGCCAGCCCCAGGATATTAATAACTGAAAAAGCCTTGTTACGGAAAATATTCCTGAAGGCAATTTTGAAGTAATTATGCAACATGTCATCCGGGTTTTAAATGGAGGGCGTCAATACTCATGCCATGCCGGTTGAGGTTGGGCCATAAGCTGTAAACAGGATGGCTGCTGCCTGGAATTGTTCGGTTACGGACAACAGGAGTCCGTTTCTGAACAGCGCGTATGCCGGAAGAGGAAGACGATATCAGGATGCCAGCCATTGCAGTTCCACATACTTTGTGCATTCCTGCTGAAAATCCTTGTATCCATCCAGCAGTATGGCTGCGCCTCCCTGCTGCACATGTTCTTTCACAATGGAAAACGTCTGTGGTGTGCCGACAGGACCCAGGCCGGCCAGGTCAAAAACAATGCAGGAGCTGCGGGACAGGGTAGCAGACAGGCTTACCAGTTTCCGGTCAGGAGCTTCCAGTGTGTTGATCCTCGTATTTTTCCGGATGTTGCTCCGCTCATATATCCGGTTGGCAGCCGGGCTGTCTGCAGACGCATGCTTTTTCATATAGGCGTCAACGGTAACAGGCCGGAAATGCCGTCTCCACCACGATTCAGTAAAGCGGGGTACATAGCTAAACGGCTGATGCAGGATGATATTTTCATGAGGGATGGCCCCCGTCAGTATTTTCGACAGGTAAGCCAATACAGGATAGAAATGGTAACCATGATACAGGTATACCTGTACTAATTCCCCGGCTCTGACATCAAAGGGGGGAATAAAATACTGATCAGTGAGGATGCTGTTGCAGGACAGTAATACCGGTTGATTCATACCTACGGATGCATGATGATGTTCAGCGAAGATACGTTACCGCCGGCGCTGCTGCAACGCAGGATGCTGACCGGTAAATAAACCCCGCAGGCGGCGAAAGCCTGCAAGGTGTTGGTAATGGTTATAATTAATCTGGGATCATAGAAAAAGAAATCATTGTCAGTAAAAGAACTGTTCCCGTATGATTTGCCCGTCCTTCACTTCATACAGCATAATCTGGTTACTTTGTAACCTTCCTATTCCGGCAACGGTAATTTCCATTTCCCTGCCTACAGCAAAGAAGTCGCCGCCGATAACAGGGGCTGTGGTAGCGCCGCGGTGAAAATCAGTTATCCGCTTTACCCAGTCTTCCGCTTTACGGCGTACGGCTGCCTTGCCGCTGGCACTTTGTAAATGTGTGGCAGTGGGAGGCTCTATGCTTTGTATATCTTCTGAAAAAAATTCATCCTGTATCTCAAACCATTTTTCCTGCTGCGCGAGTGCATGAAACCGTGCGGCTACTTCCTGTATGGTAGGAGTGGAGGCGGTAATAGACATAATCGGTATGTTTTGTTATGATACAAAGGTATTGTCTGATTACTACTTGGACGGGGGGCTAAATGGACTTTCCAACGGGTTGATCCGGACAATATGAATGTGTATCTTTAAGTAAAGAAAATCCGATGAAACATCTTACCATATTGGTGCCGGAGGGCGATAACAACCTGAGCAGCATTGTAGGCGCGTATAAAATATTCACAAGAGCCAACGAATACCGGAAGAAGGCCGGCGGCAGAGAATTATTTACCATTGAACTGGCGGGTATTTCTCCGGAAGTAGATTTCTTTGGCGGCCTGTTTTCCGCAAAACCGCACAAGCACTTTTTAGCAGTTACGCATACGGATCTAATCATCATTCCATCGGTGAATCACAATTATCATAAGGCTGTCAGCGGCAACCAGCAGCTGATTGACTGGGTGGAGCAGCAATATAAAAACGGGGCGGCGGTAGCCAGCATCTGTACTGGTGCTTTCCTGCTGGCGGCATCGGGCCTGCTGGATGGTAAAAGCTGTTCCACACACTGGGCTGCAGCAGATACATTCCGGAATATGTTCCCCAAAGTGAAACTGGAACCGGACAAACTCATTACCGACGAGCAGGGAATATATACTAACGGTGGCGCCTACTCGTTCCTGAACCTGATGATTTATCTCGTGGAAAAATATTATGACAGGCAGACGGCCATTTTCTGTGCCAAGGTTTTTCAGATTGAAATAGACCGGCAAAGTCAGTCGGCCTTTATCATCTTCACCGGACAGAAACAACATGACGACGATATGGTGAAAGAAGCGCAGGCCTACATCGAAAGCAAGGCGGATGAAAAAATATCCGTAGAAGAATTATCTGCCCGCTTTGCGGTGGGCCGCCGGAATTTCGACAGGAGATTTGTCCGCGCTACCGGTAACACGCCGGTTGAATATTCACAACGCGTGAAAATGGAACTGGCCAAAAAAGCATTTGAAACCACCCGCAAAACAGTCAACGAGGTCATGTATGAGGTAGGATATGCCGATGTAAAAGCCTTCCGCGAAGTATTCAGAAAAATCACCGGGATGTCGCCGCTGGCATACCGCGAGAAATACAATAAATCGGCCGTCTGTTGAACACACAGGCGAGAGCAGTACTGCGGCGGGAAGTGAATCGGAAAAGTATAAGTCTTTTAAAGGCAGTGCTATCTGCAGGCATCTGTCATATCAACTTTATTCATTTTTTCCCCGATCAAATTTTGTAACTAATAATAAAATTACTAATTTTCCAATCAGTTAGTAAGAAGTCTTATATACCTGGTTTGTAGATTTTTAGAAATATTTTTTGAAAAGTCTGACTTTAGAGAAGTCATTTCTTTGGCAGTATATTCCATAAAATTAGCTACAGCGCCTATAACCTTAGTTTTTAACGATAGAGGATCTTCTGACTGCAAATTTTATAGCGTTCTTTACAATTAGCAATATTCCGTTTTACCCTGCCATCCCGACAGGCCAGTCATACCGGTGAAATACCGGACGACGGTATGTCCGGAAAAAATATTCATTGAATTGTAGCACAGCCTTGTAGCAGGCAGGAGTAAAAATTGACTGTAGGTATTATCTGACATTATAAAATATAGAACCAAAATCTGGATGCTATGAAACTAACGTTGTTATTTTTCCCGGTTTCACTTATTTGATTGTAAACAATAGTCTGAATCTAAAACGTAATCCAAGTCTAAATCTGAACTGAGTCTGTATTTATATCCGTCAAGGCAGCGTGTACAATCAAATATCAGGCACATGACTGATGTTAACGTAATGCGCATTCCCTGTAACTGTTCAGCAGCAACGGCAGGATAATAGATACGGGCATTTGATGACCTATAAAACCAGAATCTGAAGATGGGTGGAAGAACGATGCCGTTTACTTTTCATACCTCTTAGTCAGCAGTATACATAAGTTAATTATGATGATGTGCGCCGGTAGCCATCAGTCATACTGTATGTAGCATTATCAGCAATCCTATTAACCGGAAATGAAACGATAGCAATCGTGCTGGACTCCCTATGCCCGCATAGATCCTATAATAACAATTAAAACTTTTTCTCTCACCAAAATCTAAATGCCGATGAAAAAAGCTTTATTATTCTTTCTTTCGGTCCTGATGTTTACTGGTCTTGCGGCACAGAACCGCACCGTAAGCGGGAAGGTCACCGATGCCACCGACAACTCTCCGATACCCGGAGTATCTGTAAATATCAAAGGCTCCAATGCCGGTACTGTTACAGGGCCGGATGGTTCCTTCAAATTACAGGTAGCTGAAAATGCCACACTAACTTTTTCATTTATCGGTTATGAATCGCAGGAACTGAAAGCCGGCGGCAGGCTGACAGTGGCATTGAAAAAGGATCTGAAAGCATTACAGGAAGTAGTGGTAACGGGTGTGGGTACTGCTACCGATAAAAGAAAAGTGGCCATTGCCGTAGAAGCCATCAGTGCAAAGGACCTGCCTAAAGTACCGGCTGGTTCTATTGACCAGGCTATCGTAGGTAAGGTGGCCGGAGCGCAGATTTCTTCCATATCCGGACAACCCGGTCAGCAGGCAGCGATCCTGCTGCGTGGTATCAACACGCTGGGAAGCACCCAGCCTATGATTATGGTGGATGGTATCCAGGTAAATGCCGGTGGTAACGTGAACGGTTCCGGCGGTAACCTGTCTTCCCGTTTGTCCGACCTGGACCTCAGCAACGTGGATAGGATTGAAGTGATTCAGGGTTCTGCCGCCGCTACCCTCTACGGTGCGCAGGGTGCCAATGGTGTTATCCAGATCTTCACCAAGAAAGGGGCTAAAAACAGCAGACCCAAAGTAACGGTTAACAGCAGGCTCAGTATTGACAACGCTATTGTCGGAGATCTCAGCAAAGCTAAAAATCACTTCTTCAATACTGATAACGAAGGTAATATCGTAGATGGCCGTGGTAAACGGCTGCAGATGACAGAAACCGGCGCATGGGCCCAGCCCGGCATTCCGGCCATCACCGGCGAACTGCTGAACAACAAGCCTTACAAGGAGCAGACCTATGACCAGGTGAAACAGGTGATGCGCAAAAATGTGCTGACTACCAACAACAACATCAGCATCACCGGTGGCGGCCCCAGTTCTGATTATCTCTTCTCTGCTTCCAACCTGAATCAGGAGAGCGTGATCACGGGCAGCTACAACCGTACCAACCTGACTGCCAACATCGGGGTGGAACTGTTTAAAAACTTCACTATCCGCAATGTAACACAGGTAGTATATTCCAACAACAGCACCGGTGGTATTACCGGCCGTAACAACATTTACAGCGGTCTGGCTTCTGCCATCACTTCCCGTCAGTTCTGGGATCTTACTTACAGGGATGCCGCAGGCAACTATGTAGCCAATCCGGAAGGCCAGAACTCTGTCAACCCTTTCTACACCTATCAGTTCAGGGATAACAATTCCAAAACCACCCGTGTGGTAGAGAACATCAACCTCAACTACAAATTTCCGAAATTTGTAGAGGTAGATTATAAATTTGGTATTGATAACTACAGATATGATTTCACCGACTTCATCAAGTATCAGCTGAGCGTGAAAACGCCGGGTCCTGGTCTTGATCCGAGAGCAGGCCAGCTTACATTCGACAGAGATAACGAAACGCTGACCAACTCACTGTTGTCTGTATATGTGAAAACAGATTTTCAGAAAGACTTCGGCTGGAAAATACCTATCCAGACATCCACACAGCTGGCATACGACTGGCGCAAGAGAGTATACCAGAATGTGCAGTCTATCGGTACCGGTTTCGCAGAATTCCCTCCGTACAGCCTGTCTACCGCCAATACCAGAACCGCCAGCCAGGATGAAACTCATTTCACCACTTACGGTTACATGATTAACCAGCGTATAGATTACGGATCACTGTTCGGTGTTTCCGGCGGTGTGCGTATTGACTATTCTTCTGCCTTCGGCGCAGGTTCTTCTGCTTTCGTATTCCCCCGCGGAGATGCTTATTTCAGGCTGGGAGAATTACTGAAAAGCGCGACAGTGTACGAACTGAAACTGAGAGGCGCCTACGGTCAGGCAGGTACACAGCCAGGCTCCTACGACAGAAGGATTACCTTTAACTCCGGTCAGATAGGTGATAATTCTTACCTCTCTGTTAAAACCACTGCTCAGAACCCGTTACTGAATGTACAGGTATCCAGGGAAACAGAAGCCGGTATGGACCTGGGTCTGGATCTGCATTCCAACAGCTGGCTGCAGCGCATTAACCTGAGCGCTACCTACTGGAAACGTACCAGCCAGGATGTAATCTACGACATCGATTTACAGCCGTCTATCGGTTCCGGAAATATCAAAACAAACGGTATCACCATCAAAGGTTCCGGCTTCCAGTTCTCTCTCGATGCTGATATGTACAGCTCCAGGAGCTTTGACTGGAAATTCGGGGTGCGTTTTGGTCAGCAGCGTTCTATTATAGACAATATCAGCAATCACAGCGACATCGCGATCGGTTCCGGTGGCAGTGGCCAGTTTGTATTGCGTGAAAAAGAAACCGTTGGCGCCTTCTTCGGTAAGAAAGCCTTATCCAGCGTGGATCAGTTAGGTCCTAACGGTAAGCCCTACATCCCCGATGCAGACCAGGGCAAATACACGGTGGTAAATGGTATGGTAGTTAATAAAACTACCAAGGCCGTACAGTTTACGACCGACCAGGTAGCTATCGGCGATCCTACACCTAAATTCAATATCACGTTTACCAACAGCTTCACGCTGTATAAAAATCTGAACCTCAGCTTCCAGGTTGACTGGGTATATGGTCATGATATCTACAACCAGACGAAACAGTGGATGTACAGGGATCTTATCCATAGCGACCTTGACAAGGAAATCACCGTTGACGGTAAAACAGGCGCTTTTGTGGGTTACTACAACTCCCTGTACAATACCAATACCACCAACAGCTTCTTCGTGGAAAAAGGTTCGTTTGCCCGTTTACGTGATCTTTCACTCTCCTACGATTTTGCCCGTGTGCTGCGCGGTAACCTGTTCAGCCAGCTGCAGCTGATCGTATCCGGCCGTAACCTGGTAACTATCAGCAACTACAGCGGTATGGATCCTGAATCTGCCGCCAACCTGAACGATCCTTTAAGAAGAGGTCTGGATCTGAACAACTTCCCGAACTTTAAATCAGTACAGGTAGGATTAACTGCAGGTTTCTAAACAGCAGGAGTTTGAAAAACTTAAATAGCAACAACATGAAAAGAACATTATATATACTTACTACATTAATATTGCTATCGGGCATAAATGCATGTAAGAAATCCAGCCTGGACTTACTGAACCCGAATGAGCCGGGTATGCTGGCATTGCAGACGGAAGAAGGTATGAAACGTGCCGGCCTGGGTGTTTACGATAAATTCGGCACCCGTTACTGGTGGTATGCGCTCACCTATCATGACGTAATGGGCGACTCTTACTTTGCGTCTGTAGGTAACTTCTCTTTCCGGTGGACCAACCAGGTAGCTACCATTACCCTGAGCAACGGTACTGTTTTAACACCGCCGCAGGGAGGTTCGCAGGTAACAGAACTGCGCAACAGGAACAGCCGCGCCTTCGGTACAGAAAATGTTTTCTATAACGAATGGCTGGCCATGTACCTGGTAAACAACCAGGCTAACCTGCTGCTGCAGGCCGTTGAAGACCCGGCGCTTAAACTGAGCGGTAATGTGGATGTCAAGAAAAATGTGTTCCGGGCATGGAGCTACTGGTGGAAAGGATTCGCCTACTCCAGGATCGGTTCCCTGTATGCGGCCGGTATCGTTACCGACGAATTTGCCAAATCAAATAATAATTACATTTCCCGTCAGAAGATGATCGAAGAAGCCAACAAAAACTTCGATAAAGCTATCGCGGCCCTGACAGCTATTCCAACAAGCGCCGGTTCCGATTATGACAATGTAATGAAAGCGGTGGTGCCTACCCTTGGCGTTGATAAGGGCGGCGTTATCACAGCACAGCAATGGATCCGTCATATGACTACTTACAAGGCCAGAAACCTGCTCGTGAATAAGACCGTGAGCGAAATGGGTGCGGCAGACTGGAACGCCCTGCTGACACTGACAGCCGGTGGTATCCAGGCAACAGACAGGAGTTTCGTGATGCGTTCTGCAGAGCAAAACGACCTGGTTGGCCAGACCGCCTGGCAGCCTTACCGTTCCCTGATTAAATGGACATTTATCAGCGAGCGCCTGGTGCAGGACTTTAAAGCAGGTGATCAGAGAAAGGAAAGGAACTTCTATGTATCCGCTTCTCCAACTATCAACAGCCAGGGCCGCGGGTTTCAGTACAGCACCCGTTATGAATTCATTCCTGTTGAAGATGGTGGAGATTACTCTTCCTACGAACCTGGAAGAGCGGTTATTGCCATAGCCTGCAGCTATGAAGAAAATATGCTGATGAAAGCAGAAGCACTTATCAAACTGGGGCAGCTCGATGAAGGACTGAAGAAGATAGATTCTGTCAGAACATATCAGAATGCAGAGCTGCCGGCAGTTGCAGGCACCAGCCTGACAGCTGAACAGGCGTATGAAGAGCTGCGCCGCGAAAGAAGAGTAGGGCTGCTCAACAAGAACGTATCCTTCTATGATGCCCGCAGATGGGGGGTAATTAAACCGCTCAGCCAGGGCGGCGGAAGAAAAGGCGCTGTGGTATTAGGTCCGGGCGGTGTGCTGGATACCAATGCCACACTGGACTACAACTATCTCAGCTATTGGGATGTTCCGCTGAATGAAATTGATTTCAACAACCCGGGCAGCGGTTCCGCGCCTGTGGTAGGCAACTGATCCGGCATTCATCTCTTGGATTATAACTCCAGAAGAAGAGCTGCTGCGCATAGCGCAGCAGCTCTTTTATTTTCAGCTGATCCTGCCCGGGACATGTGGTTGCGACGCTGTAATTAGGCAGGTATCCTCATAATCTTTATTTTTATGCTATACACGCGTAGCCCATGAATAATAAACCAGGTGAAATCCGTTTTATCCGTATTGTCAGGTTATTCCTGGAAAGAAGATTCAATCTGCATATAGAAAAAGCAGATGAGAAAGAAGTCATCACCTCCATCCGGAAGAATACGGAGTTTAAAGGCGCCAACCTGTGGACCCTCATCTTCGCCATCTTCATCGCGTCTATCGGGCTGAATGTAAACGCTACGGCGGTTATTATCGGCGCGATGCTGATATCTCCGCTGATGGGGCCTATTATGGGAATAGGGCTGGGGCTGGGCATCTTCGATATTGAGCTGCTGAAGAAGGGCGGCCGGAATTTACTGATCGCCACCGTTATTTCTATTGCCACGTCCACCCTGTATTTCTGGATTACCCCGTTACATGAGGCCCAGTCTGAACTGTTGGCCCGTACCACGCCTTCTGTGTGGGATGTGTTTATCGCCTTCTTCGGGGGCCTGGCGGGTATTGTGGCTACTACCCGGAAGGAAAAAAGTAATGTCATCCCCGGGGTAGCTATTGCCACGGCATTGATGCCGCCGTTATGCACAGCCGGTTTCGGGCTGGCTTCCGGCAATATTTTTTATTTTCTGGGCGCGTTATACCTCTATTTTATCAACAGTGTATTTATCTGCCTGGGTACCTTTCTGATTATCCGCCTGCTGCGGTTTAAGAAACATCAGTATGAAAATCCGCGGTATCGCAGGAAAGTAGTCCGTTATATCCTCCTCATTGTTTTCATTACTGTAGTGCCCAGCATTTACCTCACGTTGCGTATCGTTGAGAAAAGCATATTTGAAAACAATGCGCAGAAATTTGTCCGCGAGAATTTTGATTTCAGAAATACCCAGGTGGTCAACAGAAGTTTTTCCTATCAGCCCCGGAACAGCGTGATAGACCTGCTGCTGATCGGCGCTGAGCTGAGTGATTCAGCTGTACAGGCAATACAGGCGAAAATGCCGGCTTACCACCTGCCGTATACCCGACTGATAGTGCGGCAGGGATTGAATGCCAGACAGGAAATAGATTTCTCGCAGATCAAAGCCAGTATCCTGCAGGATGTGTTCCGGAATGACAGCGCCACCGCTTCTGCTAATGCGGCCAATGTACGGGAGACTGCCATGCCTGATATTACCGACGAATTAAAAGCACTGGTAGCCGGTTTCAGGTACTATGCGGCGTCGCCGATGCTGTTCCGGCAACCCGGTAAAACTATCCCGGATACCGTGATGGTAGTGATGCTGGGTACGGGCAGACCGCTGCCGGTTGCCGAAAAAATAAAACTGGAAAGCTGGATCAAAAGCAGGCTGGCAGCGGATTCTGTGAGCCTGGTGCTGCAGGTAAGAAAATAGCGCTTCACGCACTGATCAGTGCTGCATACATATTGCCCGATCTGTATCGGGAGGGTCTTTCTCCCAGTTTCTCCGCCTGTGTCCATCCTGCCTGGCGGAAAAGATGCTTCAGCGCCTCAAATCTGACCGGAAATGGTACCCACGGGTTAGCAGCACTGGTATCGTATTCCACGATGATAAACTGCCCGGAAGGTGGCAACAAACGCGTCAGCCGTTGTAACAGGGTGGCCTTGTCAGCCACGTAATGCAGGGAGTTGGCCATCATGATCCCCTGCAATCCTTTAATATCCGGGTCTTTTTTCTCTATGTCCAGCTGCTGTGTAATGATGGGTATCTGTTGCGGATCGGGGTGCGGGCCTAATATTACGGGCATTTTATCAATGGCGTAAATGCTGCTGCCGGCGGGCAGCAGATGAGCCAGTGCGAACGTAAACAACCCGCTGCCACAGCCAATATCTGCCCATGTTCCGGCAGATGGCCGGCAGGCCGGCTGCCCGCTGATAAGTGTGATCGCTTCCTGTAATTCCATATACGGTTAGTGCTGCAGTCCCTGCAGCCGGGATATTTCTCCGGAAAGTGTTTTCTTCTCTGCCGCGGATTTTGTGAGCCGGATAGCCCTGGTGTAATGCGCCACCGCTGCCGGAACATCTGTAGCGGCATACAGGTAGCCCAGCAGGGCATGATAGTAGCTGTTGCCCTCCAGCTGCAGCTGTGTGGCTTCTTCAATACCTGCCCTGTTCCCGTACACCCTGGCATAGGCGAAGGTCCTGTTCAGCGCGGTCATGGGTGAATATTCAATGAGAATAAGTTCATTGTACAGCTGCAGGATATGTTCCCACTTCTGCGGATCGGAGGGAACGGTGTGCCACCAGGCAATTCCGGCTTCCAGCTGGTATTTGGATAAGGTATCGCCGGAGCAGGCCTGCACGAGGTAATAGTTCCCCCTGGCAATCAGTTCCTTGTTCCACAGTTCCTGGTCCTGCTGCTCAAAGAGAATGGTATCGCCGGTAGCGGAGGAGCGTGCCTCGAACCTTGAACTCTGAAAGCACATCAGCGCCAGCAGGGCATGGGCCTGCGTAGTGGCGGTGAGCGGGTTTTCTGTCAGTATCAGCGCCAGCCGCATAGCTTCGGAACAGAGGTCTTTGCGGATGAGATGATTGCCTGACTGAGAATAGTAACCTTCGTTGAACAGCAGGTACAGCGTACGCAATACTGTGTCCAGCCTGGATTGTATGGTTGCCGCATCGGGTTGCTGTATCCGGAAGTTATCTTCCCGCAGCGTAGCTCTGGCGCGTTGCAGCCGTTTTTTGACCGTCTCTGTTTTCGCAAGAAAAGCATCCGCCATCTCTTCTACACTGAATCCGCAAAGGATCTGCAGGGCCAGGCATATCTGCGCTTCGGTTGAATTAGCCGGATTGCATACTGCAAAAATCATGGCCAGCTGGCTGTCAGCAATAGTCTGCTGTGAAAAATCAAATTCCTGTGCAGCCTGCGTTTCATCAGGAGCCACTGCATGCCTGATTTTTGTTTCAAAAAGATGATGTCTTTTGAGATAATCCTTAGCTTTATTTTTCGCCACCGTATACAGCCAGGCGGAAGGATTCTCCGGAACCCCGTTTGTATTCCAGGTTTCAGCTGCTTTCAGGAATGTTTCGCTGACAATATCTTCCGCTATCTCTATATGCTGAAGGCCAAAATGACGGAACAAAACGGCCGTCATTCTGGCGTATTCCAGCCTGAACAGGTGAGGCAGAAAGCCCGGATCGCTGGTGTTTATGGATGTCATGGACGATGATCCCCTTCTTCCGGACCCAGGATGGCTCTTACTTCAATATTACCTCCATCTTTCAGGATAGGATTATTCCTGGCCAGTTCTATCGCTTCTTCAATGGTGGCCGTTTTCACAATCATATATCCGCTGATATACTCCTTGATCTCGGTGTATGGCCCGTCTGTTACCACATTTCCCGGTCTGATGGTTTTCGCATTACCGGCAGACAACCGGTTGCCCTTATCCGCCAGCCTGTTGCGGGCTGCAATACCACCCATCCAGTTCATCCGCTCCTGCAGCTGCTCCTGCGAAGGATTATCATGCGGATTGGTACTGTTTCTGAAAATCAAAATGAACTCTTTCATGATATGTTGTTTTATTCTCCCCTATAACGATTGATTCTTTGTAAGGGGGACAGGCAGGACGGGAAATTCAGGGATTTTGATATTTACGGATTTACGAATTTATTAAATGCAGCGGAGATCATTACGTACATCTCCGCTGCATTTAATAAATTCGTAAATCGGTAAATATCAAAATCCCTAAATTTTATATTCCTTCGGAGGTACGCCTGTTTGTTTCTTAAAGAAGCGGGTAAAATACGCGGCATCTTCAAAGCCAAGACTGGCGCCGATTTCCTTTATACTGAGCTGGTTGTGGTAAAGTTCCCGTCTGGCTTCCAATAGTATTCTGTCTGCGATGACCTGTCCGGCGGTTTTGCCGGTATATTTTTTGGCGAGGGCATTGAGCGTTCTGACCTGGGTATGAAGCAGGGAGGCATAATACCGGATAGCGTGTTCCCGGCGGAAATTTTTTTCGACCGCCGCTTTATAGTCTCGGAACAGCCGCAGATGCAGGTCCTTACCGGTGAGCTCCATGGATTGCTGGTTTCTTTTCAGCCGGCTGATATGCGTAAGGAGTATTTTGAGATAGGAGAGCAGGATACGTTCTTTATCTTCTTCTGTTACATGAAATTCTGCTTCCATTTTTCTGAACAGTTCTTCAAAGACCTGGTGGGTGGCGGAAGTAACTGCTACCACGGGAGCTGCCTGGATGTTGTCAAAGAGCGGCAGCAGGTAATCCTCCTGGTCGCGGGCATCCGGGAAAAGGGCAGGCAGGAATTTGATCACATAGCCATCAGCTTTGTCTTCCGGCCGGATCTGGTGCATTTGTCCGGGTGAAAGCAGGAACAGCACAGCACCTGCATACGGATACTCCATCATGTCGATATGATGGATGCCCTTCCCTTTTTTCAGCCAGATGATTTCATAATACCCATGCCGGTGATTTTCTTCAAATTCGGCAATGGTACAGGCTTCCTCACTGAAAGCTGCGATCTTCATATGTTGTATCTCCTGATCCGCGCAATGCTGCCGGATGTCGAAAACCGGAACCACTTTACTATTCATACCTAAAAGTAAGGAAACATCCGCATTCCTTTTTTGCACAAAAGCGCATTTCTCCGGTACAAAAGGAAGGCTGTCTTTTTGTACCGGTAATCTGTGCTTTTATCTATTCTTTACCTGCGGAATCAGGTGGATTTTTGCATCAGCAAACGATCAGAGATATGCCATTTGTAAACATTCACATCACCCGCGACGGGGTGTCAAAAGAACAGAAACAGCAGCTGATATCCGGCGTTACCCGGCTGCTGGAAGAGGTGCTGCAGAAATCGCCTGCGCTCACTTATATCATCATTACAGAAACAGATACCGACAACTGGGGTGTTGGCGGAGAACAGGTAACGGAAATGCGTAAACGAAAATAAAACAGCCGTATGAAAAGTAAGACAGTAATTGTAACCGGTGCTTCTACCGGTATTGGTAAAGCGATCACACAGTTTTTCCTGGAAAAGGGCGCTCATGTTATTATGAATGCTTCCGGGCGTGAAATGCTGGAGGCTACTTTCCGGGAGCTGGGCCAGCCGGCGGCGGCCCGCATCATTCCCGGTGATGTGAGCCTGAAATCAACGGGTGAGGAGTTGGTTGCCACCGCCCTGGACGCGTTCGGGAGCCTGGATGTATTAATCAACAATGCCGGGGTGTTTGCGCCGAAACCCTTCCTGGAGGTACAGGAAAGTGACCTGGACAGGTTCCTCCGCGTTAACCTGAAAGGTACTTTTTTCACTACGCAGGCGGCCATAAAAGCTATGCTGAGCCGCGACGGCGGCGCTGTTATCAACATCGGTACGGTACTGGCGGATCATGCTATCGGGGGCTTCCCCGCTTCTGCACCGGTAGCCAGCAAGGGAGCCATTCATGCGCTCACCCGTCAGCTGGCGGCAGAATTCGGGAAACAACAGATCCGGGTAAACACCATAGCGCCGGGCATTATCCGTACACCCCTGCAGGCAAAAATCGGGGTGGAAAATGCAGATACGCTCGCCGGTCTGCACCTGCTGCACCGTATCGGAGAAGGTAACCATGTGGCAGAAACAGCCTGGATGCTGGCTAACAATACCTTTATCACCGGTGCTACCATTCCGGTTGACGGCGGACACACAGCGGGGCATCATTTTTAATACCTGACAAACAATCATTCTATGTTATCGGAATTACAACAGGTGCTGGAAGATTATCAGCAGGGCATCTTTCAGGGAGACACCAACCGGCTTAAAAATGCCTTTCATCCCCAGGCCCTGCTGGCAGGGGATATTAATGGCGCTGAATATTTTAAAACGGTAGCAGAATACCTGGAAATAGTCAGCAACCGTAAAAGCCCCCGGGAAAACGGAGAACCCTTCCGCATGAAGGTCATACACACCGAAATGCTGGGCAACAATGCCATCGTTAAACTGCATGTTCCGATACTGGGCTACAATTACACGGACTATCTTTCACTTGCTGTGATAGGAGGGAGGTGGCAGATAGTGAGTAAGGTTTTTGCACAATAACTATCGTGCAAAAATTAGGTATGTAGAAGATAAGATTGGTTATTTGAGATTTGGTTATTTGAGATTTTGTACCCAATCATAATATTCTTTTGTACCAATAAGTACAAGGGAGATAATGATTGGGTACAAAATCTCAAATAACCAAATCTCAAATAACCAATTTATGGCAGCGTATTAAGGTTCACCACCGGCGTTTGCCCGGTGGCCGTTCTGGTAAAATTGGTATTGTAGTTAACGTAGTTGGCGAAGAAACCGCCATTTTTCAGATAGAAGGCGCCGGTGGCGTCTATTCCGCCGGCATAGTCTCTGCGCTGGTCGGCGGTAGCGGTGGCATCTGCGGTGAACCGGCCTGCAGTCAGTTCGCTCCAGGTGCCGGTAGTGGATCTTATCCATTCGTTGTTAATCAGCACTTTTCTGCCGTAGTAGCCGTTGTTGTCATTGAAATTCTCCAGGAAGGAATAGGCGCCGGTGTAGTAACTGGTCGTGTTGGGTCTTTTCCAGGTGGCGATAAAACGCCATGTGCCTGTTTCGGGGGTATATATCCAGGAGGAGTAGTCTGTGCCGCCGCTGCCATCGGGAAGGATGTGTGTGAGGAACTTGTAGGTGGTGCCGGCGGCCCAGTTAAAGATCAGGTAGCTTTGTCCGCCGGTGCCTTCGCCGCCGAAGGCATTGTCGGTAACGCCAGGGCCTTTTCTTACCAGTGTGGTTTTGCCGGTAGCAGGGTCCCATACGGAGAACAATACCCTTCTTTCGGTGGCGCTGTTTACCTGGATGCCGAAGTAGCCGCCGTCGAAGCCGTTACTCATAAAGTAGGAGCCTATCTTATCTTCTCCGGCAGGAACGGTCAGCTCATTATAGAACCATTCTGCGGTAGTGCCGGAAGGGATAGGGTAGCTCATATGAACGGAAGGGCCGCGCCTGGACCAGTAATAGTTGGAGGCGTCGTTGGCATATACTACATTATTGGCGGTAGCTGCACCGCTGATGACAATATGCGATACATCCCCGAAGTAGCTGCCGGACTTGCTGACGCCCTGCAGGTCTACCTGGATATACCCGGCGCTGGTAACATTGACGGAGCCGATGCTGTACGTCGTATAGGCATTGCCGGTAACTGTTTTATTAAAGGTGGTGCCATTCACGGTTACCTTGATATTACTGGTGCCGGAAGGTACTTTCATCTTCACGGAAATGTTCAGGGTGCCGGTGAGCGCTACCCGGAAATACGTACTAGTAATGCTGGCGGCGCTGGTCCAGTTACCCAGGCCGTTGGAAGTGATGACCTCTGCGCCTCCGGGGGCTTTGGTGGTTACATAGGCATTGCCGCCCAGTGGTACGTCATAGCTGGCGGCTGCCGGTAATGATTCCGTGGAGGCTAAAGCGGAACGTCCTTCGATGGAATTGGCGGGTTGCTTGCTGCAGGAGAAAAACATAACAGCGGATAACAGCAACAGTCCCGCGTGTAGCGTGTGCTTTTTTTTCATTGTCGACTGATTTGATTGATGATGAAATAGGCTGCCTATAGACAAGCCCTGTTAACAATTTTCAGGTTCAGAATTTGGTCGTCGGATTTTCTTTATTCAAGATAAGAATTTTTATGAATAATTACGAATTGCGAATTACGAATGTAGAAGCGGAGAATAACACGAAGATTAAAAGGGACATTTAATAGTAAATCCCTTTTAATCTTCGTGTTATTCTCCGCTTCTACATTCGTAATTCGCAATTCGTAATTCGTAATTCCTTGATTATTGATTACGGTTGCTGCTGAAGGAATCCCGGAACATCTTCCATCCTTTCGCGGTTTTCTTCCAGAGGACCAGGAATTTTCCATCGTCGAATAATTTTCCATCCGCATCAAATGATTGCCAGCGGCCAATTTCCGTGACATATTCTTTCCCGTCACCGAAAACGTCTGTGGTAATAAATTTACCGTTACGCAGGCCGATGTCGTGGTAGGCTTTACGGAAGAATGTCAGCGGGGCATCCTTACCACATAGTGCCGGTGTGCCGGGCGCCATGATGCAGGCATCTTCCGCATACCGGTCTATGAATATGGAGGAGTCGCCTTTGGCGAAGGATTCAAAGTAAATGGCGTTGCTGGCGGCTATGGCCTGTCTGGCTTCAGCGAGGCTGTTATCTTCAGGGGCAGTGGTTTGCTGACAACTGAATAATGCGCTGATAAGTGTAATGGCAATGATCTTTTTCATGATGAGCAGTTTGATGATGTAAAATTACACCGGCTGTCATCAGCAGAATTGTATAAAACGGAACAATCTAGCGGAGATCTATTGTTTCCTGCAGGGGGGAAGATTTAGCGGCATAGGAGTGGGGGGCCAGGCCGGTGAAGGACTTGAACTCCCGGATAAAATGGGACTGGTCGAAGTAACCGGCTTCATAGCCTATTTCCGTGAGAGACAGTTCCTGTTGCTGTATCAGCGAAAGGCTTTGCCGGAACCGGTGCAGCCGGTCGAAATACTTGGGGGTGGCTCCGGTATATTGCATAAACAATTTATGCAGGTAGCGGGTGCTCAGGTTATGCTGGCGGGCAATATGTTCAATGCTGGTGTCTGCTGTGCCGGAGGTAGTTTTCAGCTGCTGCAGAATATTTCCTACAAGTGCCATCTGCTGCGGTTTTGCTTTGACCTGATCCAGCCGCGCTGCCAGGTATTTTTCTATCAGCGTGATCTGTTGCTGCAGTGATGCGCTTTCCAGCAGTTGCTGATGCAGCTCCTGTATATCTTTCCCTAAAATAGCCGTGGTGTCATTCACCTGGTTGTTAAGCTCGAAGATATCCAGCTGCAGGAAACGCGCCGCGGTATGCGGATAGAATTTGATTCCCAGCATTTTATTGTTGCTGCCAATGGTCCGGACGGCGAGGGGAGCGGTGATCTGACCCCATAGCTCTATTTTTGCGGTGTCTTTAAAAACCTTGTCGGGCGCTGTTTTCCAGGTAGCGTCGCCGAGGTTGAAGATAATTTCCAGATGCCCGCCGGGCAGTACAATATCATCCATTTCCAGTTGTTCGGCTGACTCAAACAGGTAATAATGCTGTACATATGGTTGCAGTAATGCTCCGGGTTGTATTTCCTGGTAATTCATCTGACATGAAATGTATTACAAATTATTACTTCTGCGGGAAATGTCCAATTCCGTTTTTTAGTTAATATGGTTGACGGCAATTGCTTCCGGGCCGCTGGTGTATTTTTCCGCTGAGCAGATATACCGGTCATCTGAACAGATCTGAGAATGTAATTTTAAGTACATTTAGAGCAATCTATGCATTTTATGAAATCCATTTTATTATCAACTTTATGTATCAGCTGTCTGCTCTCTTCAGCTGTTGCGCAGGATACGGATAGTATTGCTGCCAGTTTTAAAGAAACGTCAGCGGCTACACGAAAGAATAAGGCTATCTGGGGTACAGACCTGTACAATAATATTCTGCTGATAGATCCTGTTACGCGGCAGGTGTATGCCAACCGGCCCGACAGCGCCGGGCTGCTGCAGAAAAGCGGATCCGTTTACACCGGTACCTGGCCGGTATCACAGAATATTGCCAATACCTCTGTGGAATGGTCCGGCTACCACTGGGCAATGGTGCAGCTGCCGCTGCCGAAGAAAACCGGCGACCGACTGAACCTGCTGACGCATGAACTGTTTCACCGGGCGCAACCCGGACTGGGCTTTAATACCAGAGATGCGCTGAACAATCATCTGGATACCAGGGATGGCAGAATTTACCTGCAGCTGGAACTGGCCGCCCTCGGAAAGGCGCTGGAAGCTACCTCGCCGGCTATACGAAAAAAACACCTGACAGACGCTTTTACGTTCAGGCAATACCGTTATAGCCTTTTCCCCGGGGCAGACAAGACGGAAAACATGCTGGAACTCCACGAAGGGCTGGCGGAATACACCGGCGTTATGATGAGTGGCCGTACGAAGGCGGAAACGCTGCAGTCCATAGCATTCCAGAAGCAACGTTTCCTGGGCGCCGGTACTTTCATCAGGTCTTTCGCCTATCATACCGTTCCGGTGTATGGCTACCTGCTGGCACAGACCAACCCCTCCTGGACACGCGATATAAAAGATACCACCAGCCTGGAGGCCTACTTCAGAAAAGCCTGGCAGCTGACCATACCCGCCAACCTCGGCGCTGCCGTAACGGAAAGGGCTCCTGCATACGATGGCCCCGCCATTATAGCCGCGGAAACTGTCCGCGAGGAAAAACGCCTGGCCGTAGTAGCTGGCTATGTCAAAACACTGGTGACGGACCCGCATACGGAAATCCGCTTCGAAAAAATGAATATCTCCTTTAATCCCAGCAATATGTTACCGCTGGAAAAATACGGAACGGTATACATCACACTGAGAATTACCGATAAATGGGGGGTGCTGACCGCCCAGGAAGGTGCATTGGTAGGCGCCGGCTGGGAAAAGGTATCTGTTACCCTGCCGGAAAGAATCAATGGTAACACCATCACCGGCCGGGGCTGGGAGCTGCAGCTCAACGAGGGCTACCAGCTGGTGAAAGATGATGCCGGACAATACAAACTGCAACGCAAATAGGTTTTTCCCAATCTCGAAAATCGTTTTCCCGAATTCACAAACGATTACTGACAGCATACTGCATTTTTGCATACAGGTCATGTGGATGATGACCTGTATGCTTTAATACCTGTATGTCAATTATCAATTGCGCTGTTACCGCGGGCCTGAACAGCCCGGACAGGCGCGCTCGTAGGGGCGTGCAGGGCGATTGGTGCCATAAAGGTAAATACCCTGTACTCAATTTATTTTCCCGGAAGCCTTTCAGCCGGCGTGCAGATCAGGTAATTCAGGCGGACGTGCCTGTTCTGTCGCTCAGTTGCTGAATGGCTTCCGGGAATTTTTTTATGGAATAATACCACCATGTATGGCTGATGTAAAAAATGTAAAACGCTGGTTCAATGTACATAAATGGACAAGCCTGATATGTACGCTGTTTCTGCTGCTGCTTTGTCTGACAGGGCTGCCGCTGATTTTTCACGAAGAGATAGAAACGCTGGAAGGCAAGGCCCAGGCAGCGCCGCCCATGCCGGCCGGTACTCCCAGAACCAGCCTGGATAACATTGTGCGGGCAGGAATGCAGCAACGTCCGGGAGAAGTCATCCGCTATGTTTTCTGGGACGATGCGCAACCCAACCTGGTGATGCTGAGCATGGCCGACTCCCTGAATGCGCCGCCGGAAGCAGGTAACATTGTAGTACTGGATGAACGTACCGCGCAGGTATTGCAGGAGCCCAAAATTGATGAGGGCTTCATATATGTGATGTTCAAACTGCATGTAGACATGTTCGCCGGCATCCCTGGTAAGCTCTTCCTGGGCCTGATGGGTATCCTCTTCATCATCGCGATGGTATCCGGTATTATGCTCTACGGCCCGATTATGCGCCGTTTCGATTTTGGAATGATACGCCGCGATAAATCCACCCGCCTCAAATGGCTGGACATGCACAACATGCTGGGTATCGTAGTGCTGGCCTGGACGATGGTAGTGGGCGTCACCGGGGTTATCAATACCTTGTCTGATGTAGTGCTGGGATTATGGCAGCAGGGGCAGCTGGCTGAAATGGTAGCGCCCTATAAGGATAAGCCGGCAATATCCGGTCCGCTGGCTTCCCTGGAGCAGGCGGTGAGTATTTCAGAAAAGGCGGCCCCACATATGGAGCGCCGGCTGGTAGCCTTTCCGGGTACTATGTTCTCCAGCAAACACCATTATGCCGTATTCATGAGAGGCACCACACCGGTCACTTCCCGCCTGGTGCAGCCTGCCCTGATCGATGCGGAGAACGGTACGCTCACGGATATGCGTGAAATGCCCTGGTATGTCAATACACTCTTTATTTCAGAACCACTGCACTTCGGCGATTATGGCGGCATGCCGCTCAAAATCATCTGGGCGCTGTTCGATATAATTACCATTGTGGTGCTGATCAGCGGACTTTACCTCTGGATTGCACGCCGCAAGGCCAATGAAGCCCGGCTCAACCGGGTACTGCAAAGCGAAGCCGTATTACAAAGCACAACAAATTAAAACGGTATGAAAAAAAATGAATTCCTCCACCTGTGGGGTATGCCGGTATTGCTCGGAGTGCTGATTATGTTCGGCCTGCTGGCGGCATTAACCGGAACCGGCATTTGGCACCTGCTTTCCTGGATCGCACTGTGCGTGCCACTACTAACCATCGTATGGTCCGTCTTCAAAAAGAACTAACCATTTAATATGTAGTTATTTTTTTATTTGAGATTTTGTGCCCAATCATTGTATTCTCTTGTACTGAAAGGTCCAAAAGGATACAATGATTGGGCACAAAATCTCAAATAAAAAAATAAAAAAATAAAAAAATAACTATTGTCTGGAAGATTCCTCTTTCATCTGGAGGAGGCATTCATGGCAGAGGCAGTCCTGGTATTGCGAGGAAATAAACTGCCGTTCAGTTTCATTCAGCTGTACATCAGCACAGTGACAAAGTAGTATTGATCCTACCTTACATTCAAACAGGCCGCCGCAACGGGGGCATGATTTTGTTTCGTGTTCACACATAATGACAGATAGATCCGGGCAACCGTAATGTGGCTATAAAGCCAGGTTAACAACCGGGTACTACCAAATGTACTGAATATTTTTATCTGCCGCTTCGGCTCAGGTACCTGGCCAGCGTATAGGCAATCGGCTGCTGTGTATTGTTTTCAAAATAGGAGTAGCCGGGGCTGGGATTTACTTCAAAGCAACAGATGCTGCCATCAGGAGTAAACTTCAGGTCTATACCGGAAAAACTCAGCTGCAGATGCCGGGTAAGGTTGATGCACCGCTGTGCAATATCAGGTGGCAGGTCAAACGGCCGGAGTACTGCATTTTCGCCTGTCTGCCTGGCGGCGTACCGGTAGTCGGTGGCATCGCTGTCTATACAAGTGGCAATCACTTCTTCCCCGATCACATGTACGCGTACGTTAAAGCCGTCGATAAACTGCTGAAACTGTACCGGGCAGTTCCTGATCCTGGAAAGATTTTTTTCATCTTCTTTCGTCAGTACCTGTACAATAGAGCGTATACCGCTGATGGATTTGTAGATGATTTTTCCATGTTTCGCCTGGAATGCCAGCACTTCTTCCGGACAGTTGGTAATCAGCGTTTCCGGAACGGAAAAGCCGAATTCCCGTATAATCTGGCACTGGTAAGGCTTTGAGCTGTTGGAGGCCATGGCAAAGGAACGGTTCACCACTTTTGCCGGCGTGATTTCTATCCACTGATATAATTTATCATGCAGGTCCCGGCAGTGTTGCCGGGCAGCAGCAGCATCTTTTGCCTTTTTAATTTCCGGTAGCTGCTGCCAGTCAATCAGCCGCGTATAGATGCCGGTGAAGGAACTGAGATCGAATTCCTTCTCCTCATATTTTAATGTTCCGTTGATTTGTCCGCCGCTGAAATCAAAATCCAGGGAAGCGCTTTCAAACCTGCGCTGGTTAAGCATCAGATAGGGGATGCCGAGTATGTCCAGTTCATCCGACAGCTTTTCCACCGGCGATTCCGAGGGGATGCCGCATAGCAGTATCATGATGTTTAATTTAGAAAGGTGCTGTAAATATGTTTCAGTAAGGCATCGCCGCCTGCAGTGAGATCGGGGAAGGAGCTGGCGTTGTGAAACAGCCATTTCCCGTTTTCATCCTGCCGGAAGCTGAATGATAACAGTTCATGCCCGGTTTGCTGTGCCAGCTGTATGCAGGCAGTGTTGATCTGTTTACTGATAAACGGACCATACACTTTCTGCTGAAAAACGATCAGCTGCCGCTGGTAAGGAGTGGGTGTTTGCATATCCGGCATGTCCGGACTCACCGCCATACCAGCTTTCAGGGCTATATCCTTCCACTGCAGCGGCGTAAGGTAATTCCCGCTCAGGCCCATGGCAGACGGGCGGTTGAATACTTTACTGTTGAGCGAATACAACCAGCTCAGGTAAAAGGAGGTCAGTTCCTGGTGGGCGAATTCATTTTCCTGCAGCGGCGCTTTTTTCCAGAACGGATGTTCCAGCAGCTGCAGGCGGTTGAATATCCTGTTCACCTCGTAGAAGTCGATATGCAGGCCGTTTTGCAGGGTAACAGCGGTGCTCACCTTATCGGTGGATACCAGGTGCTGCCATTTTCTGGCCGTCAGCAGTTCTTCCGGCGTGATGATATAGAGGGAAGACAGGCCCCATCTGCGGAAGCGGTTGTATACATAGAGGGCGGAGGCGTCATAGTGATGACAGAGAAACAGATTCATAAAAAAGAATTGAAGGGGTAACAGATCGGATAAGACAGATTATAGCGGATGTGTGTATCCGCTATAATCTGTGAAGGATACAGATATCAGTAGTTATTGTCAGCTTCCCATTTCAGCTGGGAACTGTCTGCTGCTGATTTTTCGAGATCGTCCTGGTTCACGTCTTCTTCGCCGGACAGGCCGCCCTGTGACAGATCTGGCCTGTAGGCAGACGCGATGAAGGAAGACAACTGTTGCAGCGCTGCTTCTATATTGGCGAGGCGTTGTTCCAGCAGGCCGCTGCCGGCTCCGTGCGCAGCAGGGTTTTCGCGTGGATTGCCGCCGCCCGGAATTTCCGCCAGTTCCTTCGGGCTCTTATCCATAACAGGCTTATGCTCTATTTCCTTGAATTCCTTTACTTCCTTGAGGTCTTTGTCTTTTATTTCCTTGAAGATTTCTTTCTTTTCCTTGAGTTCCTTTTCTTTAAGTTCTTTTTCCTTTATTTCTTTGATTTCCTTCACTTCCGCTTTCTCCACTTTTTCCTTTTCTTTTACTTCTTTCACTATTTCCTTTTTGTCTTTCTCCTTCACTTCCTTTACTTCTTTCACTTCCTTCAGCTCTTTACTTTCGCCTTTATCCTTGATGACGGATTTAAGGGTGGAAGTACAGAGTTTGATGTTCAGTTCAGAGAGTACATAGTTGATAGGATTGATGAAAGTATAACCGGATTCATCGCCGGCAAAGAGCAATCCTATTACCTTGTTGGCCGCATCCACCACTACAGAACCGGAGTCGCCGTGGTCGCTGAATTTGGGATTGCGGGAAGTATCCGGGCGGATACCTATCTGGTTGCTGAGGGTTCTGACGCCGATGCCGTCGCCGTAATCTACCTTGATGGTAGCGCTGATAGCATCCACAAAACCGTAGGTGAGCAGGGTGGTACGTCCGCGTTTACGCACAGGCGCATTCAATACCGCGGTAGCGGTACCTTTCACCTTGCCGATATCAACGATTTCGCAGAGCGTGCTGCGGCCGCTAACGGTGCTGACGGCGCCGTCTACGTGTCCGCTGAGGACAGCGCGTTTCAGGGCGCCCACATTACTGGCGGACGTGCCGCCATCCACGCGGCTGGGCTGATCCATCTGATCGCCTACGTGCCAGCCGGTGTCAACGCACATTACATGGAAATTGCTGAGCAACAGGGTTTCGTTGGTGGTGGCATCTTTGACGATAGCGCCCAGCGTGCCGGTGTACACATAGCCGCTGATTACCCGGTCCGGACCTATGCTGATGCCGCCTTTGAGCGGAGTATAGGTGCCGGTATCCGCAAAAGCAGTGATGGCGGTATCTGCTACGGGTTCTGACAGCACCTGCGGATAATAGATGCCTTCAATCACATCTGTAGGAATACCTTCAATGGTTTTAGGTACTTTTTCCTTTGCAGGTACATCGGTTTTTTTCTTTGCCACGTGTACACGAATGGCAATTTCATCGGTGCGTTTACCGTCTTTGTACTTGTAGCCTACATCTACTGCGGTAACGCCGGGTTGGTGCAAAAAGGTGGCCTCTGCCTGCTGTTTTACCTGCAGGATCTCATTTAACTTTTTCATTTTCTGGGGTTGTTTGGGGTTAATGAATCATGGGCAAATTATAAGGGGGTTATCTTACGTACTTCAATAATGACTGGAACCTGCTCTTCAGTAGATTTAATACCCAGCGTATGTGGGGTGATACCCTCACGGCGTACATAAACTTTTACGCAGGGAGTGCCGTCGGGAGTGGTGCTTACCGCAACGCCGCTAACATCTTCATGATTGATAATCCGGGCTTCCACAGCATTTCTGGCCGCAGTTGCCTGTTCAATGGTGATACCCATAATGAAGCGTTTTTGGGAAAACAATACTAAAAAAATAATGATAACAATAATAAACGAAGCTGATGGTGCTTAGGCTGGTAAGGTGACAGTTTGCTTTGCTGATGAATATTCGGACCGGTTTATCTGGGGTAACTGGTACAAAGATAGGACATTTTAGCAAATACGCGCCAAACGTATTTATACGCAAAATTTATCAATCGGTTGCTATGAAACATTATTTAAGCAGATGGATGGCTTCCATGAATGGTTTCATATAGGCGTCACCGATAGGTATGTTATGGGCGCCGATAAAGATACGCTGCCGCTCTATGCTGTCAATTTTATCCGGCGCCGCCAGGTAGGATTTATGTACCCTGATAAAACCATGGGGAGCCAGCAGCTCTTCAAAACTGCGCAGGTTCTGGAGGGTAAGGATTTTATGTTTGGGCGTTTGTATGGCCACGTAATTCCGCAATGCTTCTACAAACAAAATATCTTTGATATCTAGCCGTATAATACGCTTGTCGGTACGCACAAAAATGTATTCCTGTTTCGCTGGTGCAGGCGTGGCGGCAGTAGCGGTTTTACGGTTAATGACGCGTTGCACGGCACGGGCAAATCTATCAAAGGCAACGGGTTTGAGGAGGTAATCCACCGCTTCCTGGTCGAAGCTGTCTACGGCATATTCATCGTAAGCTGACACAATAATGATGTCTGTGGCGCCGTTTGCCAGCTGCATAAACTCTATACCACTCAGTTCAGGCATCTGTATATCCAGGAATATCAGGTCCGGTTTTTCTTCCTTCATAAAGGCCAGCGCTTCCAGCGGATTGAGGAAGCTGCGCAGCAGCTGAAGGTCAGGCGTTTTCTTGATAAAGTTTACCAGCACCTGTACCGCCAGTGGTTCGTCATCTATCACTATACACTTTAATGCCATAACTTATAAGTTCACTGCCAAGGTACAACAATATTCGGTTTCTGTATCTGTAATCCGCAGCTGGTGCTGATCCGGATAAAGCAGCTGCAGCCGCTTGCGTACGTTCTCCAGGCCAATGCCGCCGGTTTTATCACGGTGATAGGTGGATTTGTAATTCCTCACACTGAAAACGAGTTGCCGGTCTTCATATGCCAGGGTAATGCGGACGGGCTTTTCCGGCTGGTTGGCGATACCGTGTTTGAAGGCATTTTCTACAAACGGTACCAGCAGCATCGGTGCAATGTGTTTATCCGGCAGCGTTTCCGGGATCCCAAATGCCACGCAGCTGTCGCAACCCGTGCGCAGCCGGTGCAGGCGCACAAAGTCGAGCAGGTAATTGATCTCCTCCCGGAGCGGGCTCCTGTAATCTACGTCTGTAGGCTGTTCTACCATATAAGCCAGCAGCTGCGTCAGGGTTTTATTGGCGGTAACCACTTCCGGAGAACCGGCCAGCGCCAGGGAATAAATGCTGTTCAGGCTGTTGATGAGAAAATGCGAGTTGAGCTGCATCTTCAGAAATCCTGACTCTGCCTGTAACTGCTGTTGCTGCAGTTGCGCACGGCGTTTATCTTCTTCCAACCACAGCAGGAAAAAATGTACGGCAAATGCTCCTGCCAGTATGATAACGTTGACCCAGAAATCGCTTTGGATAAATTCCCCGAAAGATTGATACAGCTCAATTCTTTTACGCTGTACAGGATCATACCGGTGACCCAGGTGTAATGTTTCTGCCAGAAAAATATACCTGGAAATAAAATATTTTATCAGCGTAAAACAGGTGAAAACAGCAGATGTCTTCAACAGCAGCAGCTGCCATCTTCTGCCGGTTAAAAAAGGAGGAATAATCCATCGGTAGAAAACATAACATTGCAGGAAGTTGAGTAACCCGAAAACGCCTGTGTTGACGTGCATCCTGCGCAGACCAGCCGGTGAGAAGTTAGCCGCCGTCGCCAGTGCGATGCCATATAACAGGAGCATCCACAATAACATCAGTAGTAAAAACTGCCGGGTTTTATGCATAGTACGGATATAGTTTTGCGGATAAAAGATGGCTGACAGCCGCAGCCGGGGCAGGGGCAGCGGACAGCGACACGGTATGGGAAGTAACCTGCACGGCAATGATGATAGTTCCTGCCACCGCCGGTAGTTGCTGCAGGTATTTTTCCATAGCGTCCTGCAGTTGCAGCGGCGTCACCAGCATATCCTGTTCTTCCCCGGTGATGCGCATCTCCAGCTTTTGCAGGGGATGCAGGTAACTGCGCAGCGTAAGGTATTGCTGAAAATAATACAGCTCTTTTTTCAAACTTACCTTTTCCTGTTCTACCGCCTTGTCATACAGCATATATCTTAACAGATCCGATAGTAACAATATTGCTTTTACGCCTTCTTCGCTGCGCGTAGCCTCGTTTGCCAGCACCGGTGTGAGCGCCTGCAACTGTTGCAGCAGCAGGGCAGACCCCTGGTGCATACGTTCAAAGCGGATATGTGCGCGCGCCACCGAATCCGTCAGCTGCTGATCCTGCTGATCACTATTGCGCCATTGCAGAAAAAGCCGGTAGGCGTATGCCAGCAAAGTAACACCCAGACCAGTTTTCATGGCTTTACGAAAGTATTCTCCGAAAGTATAATAATTAGGTTGTTGATTGATTAATGAAAATGTTTTGATAAGAATGATATCCCGGAAGAAGAGGTCGCCGATTAAATATTTCAAAAGCGAAAAAAAGACAATAGCGGCAACGGCATACAGCGCCACGCGCATATGCAGCCTGGATTGCACCGGACGAGGAAACAGCCCGAATGCCAGCAGATAAAAAAGCTGGAAGTTGATAAAGCCATACAATATCTGCGGAATGATCACATGTGGCAGAAAGGAGGGGTAACGCCAGCCGTTTCTCAGCTGAGGCAATGCATACAGCAACACCAGCGCCATGCAGATGCCCAGGTGTATCAGATACCGGTATGGTTCTTTGTATTTCATGATTAACAGCAATGAAGATAAGCTATGTGCCAGGAGAATGGCCGCCTGTATCCTGATTTTTTTTTCGTACCTGCCAATTCCCTGATTGTACATCCAGGCTTCCGGTATGTCCATATAATCTTTTACGGACGTGACTTCTGTGTAAATTGGCATTTTTCTGAGAGGGCAGTAATCATCAAAAATCAACCAACTTCACATGAGAAAAGTGATTTTATTAATTGTCATGTGTTTGCCGGGTATGCTGGCAATGGCACAACAGGTGCTGAAAGGTACCGTGATAGATTCTCTTACCAGGCAACCGGTTCCCGGCGCAACGGTGAAAGTGCTGGGTACAGCCAACGGCGCTACTACCAATGAAAAGGGAGAGTTTCAGCTGAGTGTGCCGGAAAATGCAAAACTGATCATTTCATCTATCGGTTTTGAGAATATGACCGTGCCGGTTACCTTAGTCAGACTGCAGCCGGTGCAGATGAGGGTAAAAGCTATTGCCCTCACAGACGCTGTAGTGGTGGGATATGGCTCCCAGCAACGGGCAAAGGTAACCAATGCCATATCCACGGTGAAGGCAGGCGCTTTGTCTGCCGAGAAAAATATTGCCGGCGATGTGGGAAAAGCATTGCAGGGGCGTGTGGCCGGCGTTTTTGTGGCCTCTACTTCGGGCGCTCCGGGTAACCCGCCGAACATACAGATCAGGGGCGCACAGTCTGTCAACGCAGTGGCCACCAATCCGCTGATTGTCGTGGATGGCCTGGTGCTGGAGGGTTCTACCGTTTCGCTGAACAGTATTAATCCGCAGGATATTGAATCCATCGATGTACTGAAAGATGCGGCATCTGCCGCTATCTATGGTGCGCGTGGCTCCAGCGGAGTAATCATCGTGACCACTAAGAAAGGTAGAGTTAACAGTAAACCGGTGCTGAATGTAAACATGTACACCGGCGTTAATAATGTGCCAGCTACCCGTCATCTCATGAATACTGCTGAATATGGTGCGCTGTTCCGCGAAGCCCGCAATAACAGGATAGCAGATATAGATCAGCAGCTGTCCAGCCCGTCAGGGCTTACACCTGCACAGATCAGCACCCTGCAGAAAGATAAACAGAACGCACAGTCGCAGCTGGATGGGCTGCAGCTGGCAGATAACAGCACCGACTGGCTGGATCGCATCCGGCATAGAAATGCGCCTGTCAGCAATATACAGGCCAGCATGAGTGGCGGCGGAGAAAGAAATAATTATTACATGTCGCTGGGCCGCTTTGCGGAAACAGCTTCTATGGGCACCGGCAGGTTTGAAAGGTACACCGGCCGTCTGGATGTTACCCAGCAGGTGAACAGCTGGCTGAAAGTTAATGGCAATATCAATATAACACAGTCCGTCAACCGGGAACTGTATAACCCTATAGGCCTGGCCCTCGCTGTACGCCCGGATACGCCGGAAGATCCGATACTCAATGCAGATGGTTCACTCGGATATTATGCGGGCCAGCAGCAGCATCCGCTGGGTGCTATGCGGGATAATAAAAGCAGGAATAAGGCCAATGTGTACCTGGGCGCTTTATCTGCGGAAGTAAAGCTGTTAAAGGACCTGCAGTTCCGTTCTGCTTTCAATGCCACTAAATATAATAGTCTGAACAGGGAATTTTATTCTCCCATGGGCTATATCGGGGCTTTCAACAAAGGGCAGTTCAAGACCAGCGGTGCAGATAATTTCTCCTGGAACTATGATAACTACTTTACCTACAACCAGCATTTCCGTCGGCTGGGAGTGAATGCCACATTGGGTTACACGTTTTATGACAATGAAATCAGTACTTTCGGTTTCCAGGTAAATAACTTTCCCAGAGTGGATGCTATCACCGGCGCAGGAGCAGGAGCGGAGTACGGCAGCCCGGCAGCGCTGGCGAATATGAATATTACCAACAGGGAAATATCAGATGCTTACTTTATGCGCGTGGGGCTTGACCTGGACGGGAAATACCTGTTCAACGCCTCCCTGCGCCGCGACGGCTCCTCCAAACTCCTGAAGGGTAACCGCTATAGCTGGTTTCCTGCTGTTTCTGCCGGCTGGGACCTGGCACGGGAACATTTCCTGGAAAAGAGTAAAATCATCAGTCAGCTGAAACTGCGCAGCAGCTACGGTATGAGCGGTAACATACGTCCGCTGGGTTATTTTGATGCGCAGCATATGCTGCAGGCAAAGGCTTACAACGGTTCTCCGGCATTGCAGATCAGCGGAGTGGTAGGTAATCCTGATATCCGCTGGGAACGCACCAGGCAGGTGGACGCCGGTATTGATATGGCCATGTTCAACAGCCGCTTTACCATGGCGGTGGATTACTACAATAAAACCACTGATGGTTTAATGACTGCAACAGACGTGTCCTGGATTTACGGCGCTGCCAGCATGCAGGATAATATCGGTAACATCCGTAACTACGGCGTGGACCTGGAACTGGCTTACAGCAGCCGTCCCGGCAGGTTCACCTGGAAGGTGGAAACCAATATGAATATTAACCGCAATGAAATCATATCGCTGAAAGATTCTCTGACGAACTATGGCGCCTTTACAATCGGAGGGCCGCGGACAAGAGCCAGGGTAGGCCAGTCCGTAGGTTCTGTGCAGGTATATGAGTCCCTGGGCGTAAACCCTGCTACCGGCGATATGATGTATAAAGATCAGAATAACGATGGGCAGTGGAATACGGATGATATGATTACCATTCCGGTAGCCATGCCGGCTTTCACAGGCGGTACTGCCATTACGCTGGGCTACCGGAACTTTACACTGGAAGCGCTGTTTAATTACGTGGCCGGTAATAAGGTCTATGATTTCAGTGAACAGACCCTCCGTAATTACAATGCAGATGCCACCGGCGTTATGCCCAACAAGTTCACCAACCTGAATGACCGCTGGAAGAAGCCGGGAGATATCACAGCTATACCACGCGCCGTCACCGGCCCGCACGGAGAGGGCAAAACTACAGACTGGAACTATCGTCCGTCTACACAGTTTGTATACAACGCTTCGTATATGCGTCTGCGTAATATAACGCTGTCCTATGCCATTCCTGCTGCCATGCTGCGGAAGGTGAAGATGTCCGGTTGCCGGGTATATACCTCTGCCCAGAATCTGCTTACGATAACTAAGTATCCCGGATTTGACCCGGAAGCTGCCGCTATCACCGGTGTTGTCAGCAATAACCTGCCTAATCCGCGGGCAATGGTAATCGGTATTGACCTGTCATTTTAATCCTGAACATCATGAGAAAAATAACCGTATATACATTAACGTTAGCAGGTATGATGTATCTGTCTGCCTGCAGTAAAAAACTGGACGATATTCAACCGGATACACAGATCACATTTGACCAGCTGAATAAGGAAAACCTGCCGCTGGTAGTCAACGGCGCTAAATTGTCCCTGTCCAACAACAATGCTTTTTACCTGTACTACGCTTTTCAGGATATGATGTCAGACGATGTGGAAACGCTGACCTATCCGTCGTTCGACAGAAACAATGTTTCTCCCAATGACGCGAATTTATCTCCGGCCTACCGGCAGCCATACCAGTGCATTGCCAACGCCAATATGGTGATCCGTTATGCGGAGTTGCATGCAGAAGACGCCTCGCTGAAAGCGTCCGCAGGGGAGGCTTATCTCCTGCGCGCCTATGCCTACCTGATGCTCACAGAGCAGTTTGGCAGCACGGCAATCATATATGGTACAGAAGATCCGAAAGGAAGGCCTGCCCGTAATCCGGAAGCGGAGGTCTATGCGCTGGCAGAAGCCGACCTGAAGAAAGCCATGGATAACCTGCCCGGCTATACGAATCCGGATGCCGGTTCCAGAGAGGCGGCTCAGCTGCTGCTGGCCAGGCTGTACCTGAATCGCGGCCGTCATGAGGAGGCGCTGACGATGGTCAACGCCGTCATCAGCTCCGGCAGGTTTACGCTGCAATCCGGTTTTGCAGACATTTTCAAATCAAAGGCAAACAGCCCGGAGGCCATGTACCGGATCACAGAAACTACCAGCAATAATGACATCAGATTGGGGTTACCCCAGATTTATGGCCCCGGAAAAAATGGCGGACCGGATAAAGCGGGTAACGGCAATACCTGGATAGATTCCATGCTCGTCAGATCCTATGAGTCAACGGATGTGCGCAAGGCGATGTTTATTTATGTCAAAGGAGCTTCTGTCATGGAAAACCTGTATTACCTGGTGAAATTTCCACAGGAAACAACGCCGTCGTATGTGCTTTGCCGTTATGCAGAAGCCTTTCTCATAAAGGCAGAAGCCACCGCCCGCAAAGGAGTGGTAGATGTAACTGCCTACAATCAGCTGCGTGCCGCCCGTAAGGCCAGCCTGCGCAACAACAGCGACTTCGCTACACCACAGGCTTTCCTTGATGAAATAGAACAGGAGCGGAGAAGAGAATTTGTTGGCGAGCGGATGCGCTGGAATGATATGCGCCGCTTCGGTAAGGCTGCCGCCTGGCTGCAGGCCATGCAGCAACCGGCTACACACGTGCTGC
Source organism: Chitinophaga solisilvae (assembly GCF_009928525.1). GTDB lineage: Bacteria > Bacteroidota > Bacteroidia > Chitinophagales > Chitinophagaceae > Chitinophaga > Chitinophaga solisilvae. The sequence continues at coordinate 425,382 of NZ_JAABOK010000001.1, forward strand.
TGCCGGTGCCTTCCCGCGAAAATTTTATCAATCCGGCTCTCGGACAAAATCCTGATTACAGTAATTAATAAAAATTCATAGCTGATGAAGAAGATATTAAAAATGAGTATTCCGCTGGCTTTGCTGGCAGCGCCGGCCGTATTATCCGCGCAGCAGTCAGGCATTGTGAAAAACATGACCGTTAAGGGAAGCGTGGAATTTACAGATCCCAGACAGGAAGTAAATAAAGTATTCCTGCTGAAAGAAAATCTCTCCGGAAAGCCTAAGCCGGTAGACTCCTGTGTGGTAGGGAAAGACGGATCTTTCTCGTTTAAAATCAAACAGGACCACCAGGGTATATATACGCTGGATGCCTTCCACTGGGATCGCGCCACCTTCTGGAGCGACGGCGATGTACAGGTGAAAATGAGAGGATACGATACTGCCCGCGTAAAGATGAAGATCCCGCATTACAATTATGTGAATGGCTCCTATGATAACAACTACATCAACCTGGCAGTACTGAACAGCAATATGGGCTACCTTCGGATGGTGGATGAGGTAAACATGGAATACTTTGCAAAGAAAGCAACGGATACCACTTGGTTTGCCTATATGCGCGATCATAAGAAGTATAATCCCTCCCGGGAAGATAACAGGCTCCGGGACTCCGTGCTGCTGCTGGCCTACCAGGACCGCCCCGTGATTATTTATTCCATCCGCCGTATGGCCGGAACAGAGAGCGGAAAGGAATATGATGCCGCTATGGTGCTGCTGGAAAAGTTAATGGTGAAATACCCATGGCTGACAGAAGCAAAGGAATTGAAACAAACCATTATCGATAACCGTGCACAGGCCATGAAACTGAAAGCAGGTCAGCCTATGCCGGTAGTGCAATACCCCGATGCGGAAGGCAAACTGCAGGGCCTGGAGCAGTTTAAGGGTAAATACCTGCTGGTAGACTTCTGGGCAAGCTGGTGCGGTCCCTGCCGCCAGGCTATCCCGAAAGTAAAGGAGTTGCATAGTGAGTATAAGGAGAAAGGATTTGATGTGGTAAGCATCTCCATTGATACAGACAAAGCCGCCTGGCACAAGGCCATGAAAGATGAAAATATGCCATGGTTGCAGCTGCTCAGCGATAATAAGGAAAAAACCATGTCCGCCTTCCAGTTTTCCGGTATCCCCACTTTATACCTGATAGACCGTGAGGGCCGTATTATGGAACGTTTCACCGGGTATTCCGAAGAAGCGGAAGCAAAAGTGAAAAAGGCACTCGCCGGCGCTACATCCGCTCCTGCGGTAAAAGCTACCGGATCTGTGCCTATGTCCGGTTTCTAAAAATCATACACAATACCAACCATGAAGAAAACAATGATGACGGTAGCCGGCGGCTTATTGCTGGCAGCCCTGCAGCCGGTGATGGCGCAGCAGAAAAAAAATGAGATTACAGTGGAGATCAAGGGGCAGGGAGATAACAAACTGCTGCTCCTGCTGTATGATGACAGTAAAAGAATGGATAGCGCTATCCGGCGTAATGGTGACGTATTCACTTTTTCCACGGAAGGTATGCAGCTGCCGGTGGCTGCCACCCTGGTATCACATCATCCCGCTTCCCGTTTTGAATTCAGTAAGGGAGGAATGTTCATGCCCGCTCCGAAACTGGAATTCATTATAACGGATAAGCCTGTACGCATTACCGGTAATGCCGGTGAGCTGTTCCTGGCAACTGCAACAGGAGGGGCAGCCAATGAGGAGATGAATGCGCTGAAGAGAAAAACAATGCCGCTGGTGAAACAGATCTGGGAACTGCGTAAACAGAGCGCCGGATTGAGAAAGCCGGAGGACAGCACTGCACGTAAGGCTGTTATGAAACAGGTGGAAGAGCTGTCTGCTCAGGAAGTCCGCCTCAAAAAGGACTTTATAGCTACGCATCCCCGCTCCTTTGTCAGTATACTGCTGTTGTCCCAGCAAATGAAAAGCTACAGTACCGACGAATTAACCACAACATTCAGTAAACTGGCGGATACGTACAAAAACACCTTCCTGGGTAAGCACATTGCAAACACCATCAGCGGTACCAAAGCTACAGAGCTGGGCAATACCGCACCGGATTTCACTAAGATGGACCTGTCCGGTAAACCGTTTACCCTTTCCTCTCTCCGGGGTAAATTTGTGTTGGTGGATTTCTGGGGCAGCTGGTGCGGGCCGTGCAGGGCCAGCCACCCTCACCTGAAGGAAGTGTATGAGAAATACAAAAGCAAAGGACTGGAAATCGTAGGCATCGCCTGTGAAAAAGTAGCTACCGTTGATGAAGCTAAAAAGTCATGGCAGCAGGCGGTTCAGACCGATGGCATTTCCGCCTGGATCAACGTCCTGAATAATGACGGTAAGGAAAATGCGGATGTCAGCAAAAAGTATGCTGTAGACGGTTACCCTACCAAATTACTGCTGGATAAGAATGGTAAAATCATTTATAAGCTCGTAGGCAATGGCGGCGCTGAACTGGATGCCGCACTGAAAAAAGCACTGGGCGAGTAATCAATTCATTAGTGACTGGTTATTGTAAGAGGGTGGCAGCAATTTTCTGCCACCCTTTTTTATATTCCTGTTAAAATTAAAAACCGCAGTGCTCCCGTATTAAAAAAGGCCCTACATTCACGGCATGTTTTAAAAACCCGGATAAACCAGCTCCCGGTTAATTACAGATGGATACCCCCCTGAGGCCCGGCAGAAAGGAATTCATGCGTAATGGACTATGGACATTTAAAGTGCTATGCCATGAAGCAGGTATTGATTTTATCATTGTTAATCGTACTGGGAACGTCCTGCACTGCACCCCGGTATGCCAACGGAAGGGCCGTAAATTTTCTGCGTATCACCCTGGGGGATATCGATACTACCCGCGCGGGAAAAGAAAAAGTTGCCTTACATTTTACCATTGAGAATACCGGTGGAGAGCCTGTATTCCTCAGTGATCCTACCGCTGCGCGCAATACAGAAATTGTGCTGTACAGAGAATCTTCCCTGCAGACAGCCCGTAAATCAGCAATGCAGCCGGACAGCCTCCGGCAGACCCTACTGCAGCCCCATAAAGCTGTCAGCTTTGTTTTTGAGCAGCCGCTGAATAATGTCTACTCTGGCTTCCAGGCAAAGGATGCGTTGTGGAGCCTGCAGATATTTTACAGGGGCGCCGTATCCGATCCTGCAGGTATACAGCGGTACATCAATGAAAGTGTGAAAAGTGATATTGTCTACTTCAGGTACTGACCGTTACCTGTTTTGTTATTCATTTGCTGATTTACAGAAAGTTATTTACATTGGGGAACGTTTGATATATGTCATAGGAGCATATGGCAGCATCTGCACACCGCATCGCTGCCGGTATTATTGTCTGATAACCCCGGAATCCCGCTTTCAGTAATAGTTTCATAATTGCAGCCCTGTATGGGGCCTATATTCGCATATACGGTACTGTGATCTTTTTGGAGAAAATGCAGCGCGCATCTGCAGGCATATCATTTAAAACTGAAAAACCAGCAATCCATGATAGCCGTATGAGCCACCGTGTTTATGCGGCTTCATGTTGCTGTGAGGGTGGTATTAAACTCGCTGCCCCAGTGGTACATGGCTGTCAGCACCGTTTTCAGGGATGCGCCTTTTTCTGTCAGCGTATACTCCACTCTCATCGGTACTTTTCCATATTCAGCTCTGGCAATCAGTCCGTCCCGTTCCAGCTCTTTCAGCTGCATTGTCAGCATCCGTTCGGTAATGGGTGGAATGGATTTCCGTATTTCACTGTAACGTTGTATGCCATGCATCAGCCGGTCCAGTATCAGCGGCTTCCAGCGGCCGCCGATAACCGTTTGCGTGTAGGACAGCGGACATAGGGCAATAATCTTCCTGATATTTTCTGCGTTGGTGGATTGTTCTTTGCGCATGAAGGATGACGAACAATTTTGTTCGTTATTGCAAATCTAGGCATATGCATGGACTTTTGCATCGTATTCAAATGATCGTTATCTATGAAAAGTTACTATGTACAACCGGGAGCCGGAATCGATGCCATGACATTGCTGGAGGAAGAAATGCCGCAGCCGGGATACGGTGAAGTCCTGATCCGTGTGATGGCTTCCGCACTGAACTACCGCGAACTGATGATTATAAGGGACGGCGTATATGTGTTACCGTTAAAGCAGACCCTGATCCCTGTTGCTGATGGAGTGGGAGAAGTGATGGCAACCGGCAGCGGTACGCATCGCTTTACTACCGGCGACCGCGTGGCGGCAGTCGTATTTCCGGAATGGACCGACGGCCCCTTCACACCTGAATTTTCCGCCCAGCTGGGCGGCTCGCTGGACGGGATGCTCACTACCTATAAGGTGCTGCCGGAACGCAGCCTGGTTAAAATTCCGGACCACCTCAGCTGGGAAGAGGCAGCTGCCTTTCCCTGTGCAGGCGTTACCGCCTGGAATGCACTGACAGACGGCCGCCCGCTAAAGGCAGGTGAAAATGTACTGACACTTGGTACCGGCGGAGTGTCGCTGTTTGCCCTGCAGTTCGCGAAGCTGTCAGGCGCCAGGGTTATCGCTACCACTTCATCCGGAGAAAAGGCAGAGAAGTTGCTTGCCCTCGGTGCAGACGAAGTAATCAATTACCGCATCCATCCGGAATGGCACCGGGAAGTACGCCGCCTGACAGATGGCCATGGTGCGGACCATATCATAGAGGTAGGCGGCCCAGGTACCATGAATCAGTCGTTTCAATCCCTCCATCTCCACGGGGAGGTCAGCATTATCGGGGCAGTCGCTAATGACGGTACCCTCCCGGATATAAACCTGTTCAGTGCCGGTTGCGGCACTATGCGCCGGGTAGCGCTGGGCAGCCGCACGCATCATATGGCTATGCACCGCGCTGTCAGCGCCGGTAGGCTGAAACCTGTGATAGACCGTATTTTCCCTTTCAGAGAAGCCAGAGCAGCCATGCATTACTTCGAAACCGGCCAGGCATTCGGAAAGGTGATCATCAGCCATAGCTGAAAATAACGGAAATGATTACACGAAGATCATCTCTATTTGTCCAGTTACAGAAAAAGGAATGACAAGAGCGGAAATTTGATAAATTAACGGACAAAAGAAGATATGCGTTCCCGTTACCTCCTGTCACTGCTGCTATTCCTGCTGCCTGCCGCCGTTTTCTCCCAGTCGCTTCAGCGCCGTATTGATACGCTCCTGCAAGGTTACCACCGGCAGGGTCATTTCGATGGAGCCGCCCTGGTAGTGCATCATGGCAAAGTAGTTTACCAGGGTTACTTCGGGATGGCCAACCGGCAGTTTGCCATCCCGGTAAAAAGTGATACCCGCTTTCCCATCGCCTCTGTCACCAAACTGTTTACGGCTATCATGATCCTGCAGTTGCAGGAAGAAAAAAAACTGGATATAACGCAACCGCTGCGTGTATACCTGCCTGATATACTTCCGGTGCATAACGCAGACATTACCATCCGGCAACTACTGCTGCATACCTCCGGGCTGCCCAATGAAAAGATCGGGGACTACTATAACAAATCTACCCCCCGGCCGGCCGTCTTCATGAAAAGATATATCGGCGATACGCTTGTATTTACGCCAGGCAGTAAGTTCAATTATAACAACGTAGATTATATTCTGCTGGGAGCCGTCATAGAAAAAGTGAGCGGGAAAAAGTGGAGCGAAGTGTTGCAGGAGAAAATTATCAGCCCCCTGCAACTCAGCAATACCGGTGTTATCAGCCAGAAGATGGTGATCCCCCGGCTGGCCTATGGCTATCATAATTACAGCTTCGGTACCGGTTCTGCAAAAGATACCGTCTATAATGATGAATCGGTATTATTTGAAAACTATGCTACCGCCGGCGCTATCTATTCTACCATCCATGACCTGCAGCTGCTGGATGCGGCGCTGTACAGCAACCGGCTGCTGCAGCCATCTACCCGGGAGCTGATGTATACACCGGAGAAATCGCTGGGCAATAGCAGTTACAGCCGCGGCTACCCGACCCCCGGCAGCTACCGGAATATTACCACCACCGCAGTGCCCGGCCATACACTGGAAATACTCGAAAGAAGAGGAAATATCAACGGCTTTAACAGCGCCTTCCTGCGCGTAGAGAAAGATCATAATACCGTTATTCTCCTTTGTAATACCGACACGGGGAATATGGAGAAGATAGGGGATGCGTTGATGAAGGAGCTGTATTAGGCTTGGAATTACGAATTGCGAATTACGAATTACGAATGTAGCATCGAAGATCTAAACGAAGATTAAAGAAGATAAGTATCAGGTATCACCTTCAATCTTCGTTTAGATCTTCGATGCTACATTCGTAATTCGCAATTCGCAATTCGTAATTATATTTGCTAAACTATGCCAAACTTACCAAACTCCCTCTCCATCCTCCTTTCCATCTTCCTGATGGCCCTTTTCGGCTGCAGTAAAGAGTATTCCCGTGAAAACGGGCAGGCAGACGGCGGGCAGCGGGTAGCCGGTACGGCACTGTATTCTTTTGTTACCGGTTCGGGTGTATGCTCGGATGCTGCAGCCACCGGTATCTTCAAAACAGGTGTAAATGTTACCGGGACTGCCTTTTTGCGTGTAACCGTTAATGTTAGTCAGCCGGGAACCTGGACGATGACTACAGGAACGGTCAACGGGATAACTTTTTCCGGGACAGGCGTATTTACTTCGCCCGGCAGGCAGACCATTGTGCTGCCCGCTACAGGTACGCCCCGCAGGGATGGCGTCCATGTTTTTCCGCTGCGGTCCCCGCAGATGGAATGCAACGTGATGGTGGTAGTCAGCCCGGCGGCCGCTGTTGCTGATGACTATTACTACAGGATGACAGTAGCCGGAAAGCCATACGAACAGCATGTCCGGGAAGATAACAACTATATAGCATCCTCTGGTGTGGATGGGGTAGAGGAAGTGGTAGCCGGCGCAGGCATTGTCTATAACACCCGTGATGACGACCCTGTACCACCAGGCGTCACACAGCTGGTAATTACAAAAGCCCTGCTGTATGATTATTTCAATGTTACAGAAGCCGGCTTTACGGCTTTCTTTGCGAAAGGCGATTACCCTTATGCCACCAGGAAAGAGTTTGTATATACCAGCGGTATTACAATCCGGTGGCAGGATGAACAGGGGCAGATATGGGATACCATCAGCGGCGATCAGCCCGGCAGCAGCTTTAGTATTTTAAGTGCGGAGCCTTTCCGCGATGGGGGAGGCGCCTATTACGTGAAGGTAAAAATGCGCTTCAGCTGCAGGCTGTACAACCAGGAAACCGGGGCCATGAAACAGGTGACTGGCGGAGAGATGACCGGTAACTTTGGAAAAATATAATTCCATAGAAAAACTCTATCTGGTCCGATAGCGGATTGTTTTACATTTGCAGAGATACAGTATCTGTGCAGATACTGACACACGATCAGTGAAGGAAAAATTAATGCCATGGCCATCATCGCAACGCCAACGGGATATACCAGGAAACAGGAAATCGTAAACGGATTAATACATGCTATCGGAATAGTATTCGGTATCAGCGGCCTGCCGGTGCTCACCAGCATCGCCGCCACGCATGGCAATACAGCCGGTATCGTAGGAGCAGGTATCTACAGCTTCTGTTTTATTCTGTTGTTTACCTGTTCTACCATCTATCATATCTCCCAGGAACCTGCAGTAAAAAAAGTCTTTCTCATCTTCGATCATATCAGCATTTATTTCCTGATAGCCGGTACCTACACACCGTTTCTGCTGGTGTATATGAATAATATGTTTGGTATCACCCTGCTATCTGTGTTATGGTCGCTGACGCTGATCGGCGTCCTGTTTAAAACCTGGTTTACGGGAAAGTATGAGATCATCTCTACCATTATTTATCTGCTCATGGGATGGATGCTGGTAGTGGGCGGCCGCCGCTTTTTTACAGAGCTGCCATTGTCTGTGGTAATTATGCTCGTAATCGGCGGCGGACTATATTCCATCGGGGTATTCTTTTATATCTGGGATAAGTATAAATATACCCATGCGGTATGGCATCTGCTGGTGCTCTCTGCAGCCATCTGCCACTATGTAGCCATTCTGCTGTCCATGTAAATTTGACTATCTTTGGGGGATGGATTATTTCAAAGCGTTGCTGGATTTATTGAAGATTGAACGGGAAGAAGACCGGCAGTCATACCTGAAACTAACGGCCACCACTGCTGCAGCTGAGCGAAGGGCCAACGGGCTTACCTGGTACCCGGTAGCCATCAGGGGAACAGAGATGAGCCGGGGAGACTATCTGACAGTAGAAATAGAAAGGACGATGCATCAGGATCTGCCGCATCAGCTTCGCTTTGGTGCAGCTGCCATGCTGTTCTCCAATCATGATCCCAAAGAAAATAAAGCCGAAGGCGTCATCACCTGGCAAGGCGGCAACCGCCTGAAAATGACCCTGCGTACCGACGAGCTGCCCGAATGGGCCAGTGACGGCAAGCTGGGGGTAGATCTCCTCTTCGATGACAACAGCTATGACGAAATGCAGAACGCGCTCCGGCAGGCAGACGCACTCGCAGAGAAGCCAGAAGAAGGCCGCCTGGTAAGGATCCTCACCGGCAAAATAACACCCTCTTTTCAAACAGACCTGCCACCACTCAGCATACCCCGGCTGAATCCTGTACAGCAGGAAGCCGTCCATAAAATACTTGCTGCCAACGACCTGGCGATCGTGCACGGCCCTCCCGGCACCGGAAAAACAACCACGCTGGTACAGGCCATCAAAGCACTGATAGCACAGGAAAAGCAACAGGTACTGGTAGTAGCGCCCAGTAATACTGCGGTAGACCTGCTGAGCGAGAAACTCTCCGAAGAAGGACTGAATGTATTACGCGTAGGTAACCCTGCCAGGGTATCAGAAAGACTCAACGCACTCACCCTGGACAGTAAAATGTCGAAACACCCGGCTACCAAAGAGATCAAGCGTCTTAAAAAGCAGGCCGCCGAGTTTAAAAACATGGCGCATAAATACAAGCGCAATTTCGGTAAGGCAGAGCGGGAGCAACGCAAAGCCCTCTTCGATGAAGCGCATAAGATCATGAAGGAGGTGGATAAAACCGAACAATATATCACGGATGATCTTATCGCCAGAGCACAGGTAATCACTGCTACCCTCGTAGGTTCCAATCACTACACGGTAAGACAGGTGAAATATAAAACAGTGGTGATCGATGAAGCTGGCCAGGCCCTTGAGCCAGCCTGCTGGATACCCGCCATCAAAGGGCAGAAGCTGATACTGGCAGGAGATCACTGTCAGCTGCCGCCAACGATCAAGTCAAATGAAGCGGCCCGCAAAGGGCTCAGCAACACACTCCTGGAGAAATGTGCGGCCAGGTACCCGGAAGCAGTAGTGTTGCTGGAAGAACAGTACCGTATGCATGAAACCATCATGGGCTATTCTTCTGCCGTATTTTACCAGAACAAACTGAAAGCACATCATTCAGTAGCTCAGCATACCCTCTTTCCGGAAGACCTGCCGCTGGCATTCGTAGATACAGCCGGCTGCGGTTTTGATGAGAAAGCAGAAGGTGTCAGCACCACCAACCCGGAAGAAGCCGTTTTCCTCTTCCGGCACCTCACACAGATGCTTGCAACGTTCCAGGCATCGCACGCAGATAAGGAATTTCCGACCATCGCCGTCATCTCCCCATATAAACAACAGGTGGAACTGCTGCGCGAACAGCTGCAACATACGCCGTCATTGCAACCTCACCTGGACCGTATCGCCGTCAATACCATCGACAGCTTCCAGGGACAGGAGCGCGACATCGTATACATCAGCATGACCCGCAGTAACAGTGACGGCAATATCGGTTTCCTGTCCGATATACGCCGCATGAACGTAGCTATGACCCGCGCCCGCAAAAAACTCGTCATCATCGGTGACAGCGGAACCTTGTCACAGCTCCCGTTTTATGCAGACTTCATCACCTATGCCGAAAGTAAAGACGCCTACCGCAGCGCCTGGGAATTTATGGATATATAAGCTGTATTAATAACCTTCTGAAACTTTCTGAAATGACAGATACCACCCTGCAGCGATTAGACTGGCTTTGTCAGACAATCCCGCCACTACTGGAAGCCATCGGTGAAGAAGCCTTTGCCTTCAAACCGATGCCCTCCAAATGGAGCAAAAAAGAAATACTTGGCCATCTCATAGACAGCGCTACCAATAACCATCAGCGCTTCGTCAGAGCCCAGTTCGAAGATACGCCTGCCATCGGCTACAATCAGAACGACTGGAACAAATACAGCTACTACCACCAGATAGACAGCAAACAACTGATCCGCTTCTGGACCTCCTATAACATGCAGCTCCTGGCACTGCTCCGCCAGATGCCTCCTCACATGTTCGACCGCACCTGCTATGCCGGCAGCCCCGAACAGGTAACGCTTTCTTTCGTTGCAACCGACTACGTAGCCCATCTGGAACACCATTTGAGGCAACTGGTAGACTACTAAAGGGAAATTAAGAATTACAAATTACGAATTACGAATTGCGAATGAGGAGCGAAGATATAAGCGGATAAAGAATTTACTTCTCCGCTTTCATCTTCGCTCCTCATTCGTAATTCGTAATTCGCAATTCGCAATTCGTAATTTGTACTTCCCGGTATTCCTGCCCTAAACAAAAGGGACCCAAAAAAATGATCATTGGTTATTTTACGTGGTGAATGCACGCTATCATGTATAGTAATTAAGTAATTTAGACTGTCATACATGGAGGAATTTTTATCCGGAGCATTACGGGTGGGCAATACTAAATTGCCCCGGTTAAATTTATCAACCCTGCCATATATTGTGTACAAGAAAATTTAATTTTTAATCGCTTATGATGAAGACATCATTCGTCATCGGCGCGTGCCTGCTCGGACAGCAGGCTATCGCGCAGATAGACGCGGCCCTGTTCCGTTATCCGGATGTTTCCCAAACGCATATTGCGTTCTCTTATGCCAATGACATCTGGATTGTGCCCAAATCAGGAGGTAATGCTATCCGTTTATCTTCTCCTCCCGGTACGGAGACTTTCCCTAAATTTTCGCCGGATGGCAACAAGCTGGCGTTTACGGCTAACTATGACGGTAACCAGGACGTGTATGTAATGCCCGTGAGCGGCGGCGTGCCTTTCAGGCTTACTTCGCATGGCGGTTCTGACCGTATGGTAGACTGGACACCGGATGGTAAACAGGTGTTTTTTGCATCGAACAGGGAAAGTTCCAAAGACAGGTATAACCAGTTTTATACTATCGCGGAAACCGGCGGCCCGGCCACCAGAATGCCACTGGCCTATGCAGAATTCGGTTCCTTTTCTCCCGATGGCAAAAGCATTGCCGTAACCACCCACTCACAGGTATTCCGTACCTGGAAACGCTACCGGGGTGGTATGAAAGGCGAAATACACCTGTACAATTTTGATAAGCAGACTTCTGAAAATTTCTCTGCTAAAAGTGAAGCAGGTGATGAGCTGCCGATGTGGTATAAAAACTACATCTACTTCCTGTCGGACCGCGGCAAGGAAAAACGCATGAATCTGTGGCGATACAATACGGATAATAAATCCGTGGAGCAGATCACCAACTACACTGACTACGACGTACATTTCCCCTCGCTGGGCCCTTCCGAGATTGTGTATGAAGCTAACGGAAAGCTGTACCTGCTTTCACTGGCTACACAGCAGTCCAGCGAAGTGAAAGTAAGCGTTACCACCGATGTGGCTTCTCTGCGCCCGCAGCAGATCAAGGCCAGCAAGGATATTATGTATGCGGCCATCAGCCCTGATGGTAAACGCGCACTGGTAGGCGCACGCGGAGAAGTGTTCTCACTGCCCGCAGAAGATGGTTTTGTAAAGAATCTGACCCAAACCAGCGGCGTAGCAGAACGTTACCCTACGTGGTCGCCCGATGGTAAACAAATTGCCTACTGGAGTGATAAGTCAGGCGAATATGAACTCTGGCTGGCAGAAGCTGGCAAGGAGAATGCAGCCCGCCAGGTGACGCACCTCGGTCCGGGTTACCGCTATCGGATCTTCTGGTCGCCGGATGGCAAAAAAATTGTGTTCATCGATCAGGACATGAAAATCTACATGCTGGATATTGCTACCGGCAAAGCCACGCAGATGGACAAAGCACTGCATTATGAAGATGGCAGCCTGCGCGCCTTCTTCTGCAACTGGTCCCCTGACAGCCGTTGGGCAACGTATAGCCGTGACGGTGAGAACGGACATAGCATTACCTTCCTCTATGATACCAGGAACAATACCCGTCATCAGGTAACCAGCGGTTTCTATGACGTGTCAGGTCCGGTATTTGATCCGGAAGGCAAATACCTGTATGTAACTACCAACCGGTCATTCAAACCACTGTACAGTGATATCGACAATACCTTCATCTATGCTAATTCTACGAAGTTAGCTGCCATTAGTCTGCTGAAAGGCACGTCGCCATTACTGCCGGAGAAAAATGATGCTGTAGAAGTGAAGAAGGATGAAGCGGCAGACGCACCTGCAGAAAAGGATAAGGAAAAGGATAAGAAGAAAGGCGCTGCTCCTGCAAAGGAAAAATCTTCAAAAGATGTGGACATCGACCTGGATAATATGGAAGCGCGGCTGACAGTACTGCCGGTAGATAATGGTAATTTCGGCCGGCTGGCTGCCGTAAAAGGCAAAATTATCTTTGTCAGATATCCCAACACAGGCGAAGGCGAGGGTGAAACCACACTGAAATATTTTGATATAGAGAAGAGAGAAGAGAAAGATATCATCAAAAACCCGGGCCAGTACGCTGTTTCCACCGATGGCAATAAAATACTGGTTACCGGCAGCCGTATGGGTATCATCGACGTAGCCGCCGGACAGAAAATTGAGAAAGCGCTGCGGGTAGATGAAATGGTGATGACCGTAGACCCTGTGCAGGAATGGAAACAGTTGTTTAATGACGCATGGCGCATTGAACGCGATTACTTCTATGATCCGGGTATGCACGGCGTAAACTGGAATCAGGTGAAGGAAAAATATGCCCGCATCCTCGACGGCGCCCGCACCAGGGAAGAAGTCAGCTTTGTACTGGGTGAAATGATCGGTGAAATGAATGCTTCCCATACCTACAACAGCGGCGGTGACCTCGAAACAACCCGCAGCGGTAATGTAGGTTACCTGGGCATCGATTGGGAAGCGGCCGGCAAATTCTACAAAATCAAACGTATCATCCGCGGTGCTGCATGGGATGATGAAGCACGCTCCCCGCTGGACCTGCCCGGTAGTAAAATCAAGGACGGCGATTATATCCTGGCTGTTAACGGAGTACCCGTTACCACTGTGTCGGAGCCGTTTATCTTCTTCCAGGGGCTGGCAGGGAAAGCCATTGAGCTGACCTATAACAGCCAGCCTTCCTTCGATGGCGCTAAAACAGCCGTGATAAAACCGGTTGCCAGCGAATACCGCCTGCGTCACCTCGCATGGATAGAAAGCAACCGCAAACGCGTAGCGGATGCTACAGGCGGCAAAGTAGGCTACATCTTCGTACCCAGCACCGGCCTCGATGGCCAGGATGAACTGATCCGTCAGTTCAACGCACAATGGCACATGGATGGGCTGGTAATTGATGAACGCTTCAACAACGGCGGACAAATTCCCGACCGCTTCATCGAAATGCTGAACCGTAAACCACTGGCTTACTGGGCTACCCGCAGCGGTACCCCCACACAATGGCCCGGCTATGCGCACTTCGGCCCTAAAGTAATGCTGATTAACGGCTGGAGCGGATCCGGCGGTGATGCCTTCCCGGATTACTTCCGTAAAACAAACCTCGGCCCATTGATCGGTACCCGCACCTGGGGCGGCTTAATCGGTATCAGCGGCGCTCCCGAACTTATCGACGGCGGTGAAGTAACCGCCCCCAGCTTCCGTATGTACAACAACGACGGTACCTGGTTCGCTGAAGGTCACGGTGTTGATCCCGATATCTTCGTAGATGAAAACCTCGGAGATATGGCCAAAGGCACCGATCCGCAACTCGAAAGAGCCATCTCCGAAATCAAAAACTCCCTGCAGACAAAGGCGTATAAAGCGCCGGTGCAACCTGCGTATGAGAAAAGATAGATGAGGTAGTTAATTGCGAATTACGAATTGCGAATTACGAATGTAAAAGCGAAGATCTGAACGAAGATTAAAGGTGATACTTAATAGTTATCCGCTTTAATCTCCGTTCAGATCTTCGCTTTTACATTCGTAATTCGCAATTCGTAATTCGTAATTATTTTGTTTAAATTTAACCAAATTCCTCCTTTATGCCTCGCCGTATTGCCTCAATAGATATCCTCCGCGGGCTGATCATGATTGTGATGGCACTCGATCATACCAGGGACTATTTTCATATTACCGGCGTTACGGCAGATCCGCTGGATCCGGCTACCACTACGGTCGGATTGTATTTTACCCGTTGGATAACGCATTTCTGCGCACCGGGATTTGTTTTCCTTTCCGGATTGTCGGCGTTTCTGTCGGCACAGAAAAAGACCCGGCAGGAAGCGGCGGTGTTCCTGATTAAAAGAGGCGCCTGGCTGGTGGTGGCGGAACTCACCATCGTTAACCTCGGACTTACCTTCAATCCTTTTTTTACTTTTGTTATACTGCAGGTGATATGGGCAATAGGCTGGAGTATGATTATACTGGGCCTGCTCAGCCGGTACCCATTTACGCTTACGTTGGTAATAGGCCTGCTGCTGTTTTTCGGACATAACGCGGCCGACTATATTACTTTCCCGCAGCAGGGCCGGATGGTCGACCTGTGGCGGATATTGCTGACTGCCAGTGGTACCATCATCGTCCTGGATGAGCATCACCTGGTAGGAGCGTTCTATGCTATTCTGCCCTGGACAGGCATTATGCTGCTGGGTTATTGTACCGGTTACCTGTACCGCCATTCCTTTGTTGCTGTAAAAAGAAAGCAGCTGCTGCTGATGGCCGGCAGCAGCCTGATTGTATTGTTTGTGGTGCTGCGTTTAATAAATCACTACGGAGATCCTGTACCCTGGCAGCCACAGGCATCCGCTTTACGTCAGGTATTTGCCTTCCTGAATGCCAGCAAATACCCGCCATCACTGGATTACGCCTGTATGACGCTGGGGCCGTTACTTATAGCGCTGGCATTGCTGGAAGAAGTACAATCGCCCTGGACGCGGTTTGTTACCGTTTACGGTAATGTGCCGTTCTTTTACTATATCCTTCACTTTTATCTGCTGCACGCACTGCTGGTCATCTTCTTTTATCTCACCGGATATAACAACAGCCAGATTATCGATAACAATCCCTTTTTCTTCCGGCAGGCACATTTCGGATATACGTTACCGGTAGTATATGCGATATGGGCAGCTGTAGTACTCGCGCTGTATTATCCCTGCCGGTGGTTCGGACAGTATAAGCGCACCCACACGCAATGGTGGCTGCGGTACATCTGAAATACAGGCTGCCTCCGGAGAGGCAACCTGCGGGGCAACGGTAGCCTATTTTGAAGCAGGGGATGTCTGCTGACAATTCCACTGCAGCGAATAGCCGGATGTAGCACGCCCTTCCAGGTTATAGGATAATAGTTTATGGCTGCTGTCAATATGGAAGTTATCAAAGGATAAATTCATCAGCGGATAGCCGGAGGTAGCAGCAGTAGCGTTGCTGATGGCATGATGCGGCTGATAGGGAGCCAGACCGGCCATTTCCAGTATTGTCTGCGTTATCAGCTCCGGAAAGGTAAAGTACGTATAATAGCTGCCGGTGGCCGGTTTGGAGTAATCATACGCGTAACCGTAGCGGATATCATACCGGGAGGTTTGCCGGTACAGAACATTCTGATAGCTGTCATATCCAAACCGGATGGTATCCTGATAGGAAACTGAAGACGACTGTACCTGCCGGAAAATCTGCTTTACAGTACCATTGCTGTTATACTGGTATTGTGCACGTTCTGTAAATCCTCCGCTGAAATGAATATCCGCAGTATAACTCAGGAGTCTGCCGCCTGCGCCTGTAGTAAGTTTCATCAGCGTGTCCGTTGTGTTTGCCTGGCTGATGAGCCATGTTTTATTGCCGCCATATGCAATACGTACGTCAATAGTGTCATTGGAACTGTGACCTGGCAGACCGGAAAGACGGATTAGTTTGCCGCTGCTGTTGTAGGTACGCGTATAGCCGGTATTACCCAAACCACTTACATCATCTCCGGTAAAAAAATAGCGCTGCAGTCTGCAGGTATTGGCCGGAATGTCCGGAGCAGGCTCCCAGCGGCGGAGACAGCCGCTCAACAATAAAATGCCTGCTATACAGGCGCCGGTAAGCCTGATAAAAGCTATTGGTGGTTTGTGCATGATATAAGGATTTTGAAGATGAACAGAAGAGATTCATCAGCAGTTGTACCGGGTTAATATCACAGCAAATAAAACAGTTTAGGGGTAAACGTTATATCCCCATTTGGGGTGGCTATTCTTCTTTTTTATATTTCCCTTTAATCAGCTGATGACGACTGTTGACTTCCAGTTTTTTGTAGATATTTTTGATATGTGATTTTACAGTTTCCAGTGAAATATCCAGGCGGATAGCTACTTCCTTGTTGGTAAGCCCCTCTTCAATCGCCTGCAGTATCTGCGATTCCCGCGGCGTAATTTTCTCCTGCAGATTGTCGGCAGACCTGGGGTGGAAGTAGGCAACCACTTTACGGGCAATACCCGGAGACATAGGCGCACCGCCCTCATTCAGCGATAGCAACCCTTCCTTTATCTTCATCAGCGGCGTTTGTTTGTGCAGATAACCGTTGGCGCCGGCGCACAGCGCCTGGAAAATTTTCTCCGGATCATCATAGATGGTCAGCATCACCACCTGACAGCGGGGCGATTTCTTTTTAATCATCGTAATACCCTTGATGCCAGATTGCTCCGGTAATCCAATATCAGACAACACCATGTCTATCTGTTTGTCTGTTGTCCAATCTTCCATGAAACCCGCTACTGTACCCGCCGCAATTTCACAGATGAATCCCGGCTGACCGTTGAAGAATGTTGTCAGCGTACTACGTACCAGCGGATCGTCTTCTATAATTCCCAGATGTATCATAATGTGTAAAGATGATTGGTAAAATGAACATCCGCACTCCCTATTTTGGGGGAGCAACGGTTATAAAGGTACTGTCAGCCGTAACGTAAAGGTATCCTCCTCCTGAATAATATCCAGCCGGCCTTTCATGCGCGCGGTACGCAGCTGCATGTAATAGATGCCCTGGCCTCCCTGGTATTGCCTTATGCGGTCTGTATTGCCGGCGGCAGGGTTGCTTACTTCCAGTGTCATGTCGCCGGCAAAATGAATGTTCACGGTCATAGCCGGACTGCCCGCATGGCGGGCAGCATTGTTCACCGCCTCCTTGAATACCTGCAGAAAATTCTGCCGTATCATCTGACTTAACGGGCGGGCATGATGGTTACCTGTTATTTTAATAGAGCAGTCGATATCCAGCTCTTCTTCTGTTTTACGGAGAAAATCCTTGATACGCGATACCAGGTCAGCAGCTGTATCAAAGCGGGAGTCGATAGACCATACCATATCGCTCATAACACCGAGTGCTTCTTTACTGGAGTCGGCAATTTTCTGAATGGCATGTCTGTCGTCCGGCTTCATGCTGAGCATATCTGCCTGATAATAGATGCGGGTGAGGGTGCTGCCTATCTCATCATGCAGGTCGCCTGCTATTTGTGTTCGCAGCTGTTGTTCTTTCAGCAGCTGTGCCATGCGGTAACGGAAAAACAGCCAGATAAGTCCGCCGGTTGCCGCCAGCACGGCCAGTCTGAACCACCAGGTAACATAGAAGGCCGGCTGCACCGTCAGCGGAATTTGCAGCAGAGGCTGTATATTATTTTCTCCCGGCCGGCGCATGGCCACTTCTACGGTATAGTTGCCCGGTGAAATACCGGCGATGCTGATCTCGTGTTTCTGGCCTATTTCCTGCCAGGGAGTGGAGGCAGACAACCGGTAGTAATAATTCAGGAGCGCTGCATACTGATCTGCACTGCCAAAGCTGAGAGAGAAAAAATTAATGTCGGGGGTAACCGTCAGCGAAGGAGTGGAGCGGTAAGGCAACCGGTAATCATATTTCAATCCGTCCCTGTTGCCGGTGGCAAAGGACGTGAAGCATACCTGGGGCTGTATGGCTGATTGGCGGTACTGTTCCAGCTCAGGCATGGTAAACGTGGTAATACCGTTCAGCGTACCCATGTATAACCTGTCCGCATATACGAAAATAGCGGCATGATTGAATTCATCTGCCGGCAGGTTGTCTATCCGGGAGTAACTGCGGATTTCCCTGCGCTGTTCACTGATTACGCTCAAGCCCTGATCGGTACCGGCAATGATGGTCTGCCCCTGCGCTGCCAGCGTATACACGTTATTGCCGGCCAGTCCGTTACGGGTATTATATTCCCGTACTATCTGTCCTGCGCTGTCAATACAATAGAGGCCACGGCCATTGGTGCCGGCCCACAGTAATCCGTTTACCTGTTGCAGGCAGTTGAACACATCTGCCGGGGTTTCCGGGAGCAGGCGCCGGAGGAAGCCGGTAGCGGGAGTATAGACATAAAGTCCGCTGACGGTAGCAAAATAGCGCCGGTTGCCTGCTATCAGAATATCATTGACTTTACTGTCGCGTAGCTGCTGCGCCACAGGACCTATATCCGGCGTAGTAATGACGCCGGTACGGCTATGGTAAAGAAATGCGCCCTTATAGGTACCTGCCCATACCAGGGAATCATTTTCCCTTACGAGCGCAGTAGCGTAGTGCAATACACTGGTATCGCCGGCTGCCGGCTGCATACGCTGCGTGCCGGTATGAAACCATTGCAGTCCGCTGCCTTCGGTAGCGAGCAGCAGGCTGTCTTTTTTCCAGGGTAATATGCGGTATACAAAGGCGTTGCTGATAGGCGTTTTTTTTCCGTCCGGATCAAGCCGGAAAAATCCTTCCTTGTAGGAGCTGATATATAGTGAGCCTCCTGCTGCAGCATAGATGCTGCGTACGCTGTGGGAGGCTGTTTCATGCGATGCTGTTTGCAGCAGATTCCGGAACGGACTATGTTGCAGGGTTACTTCCGCAATGCCTTTATCGTAGGAAAAAAATATTTTTTGCCCCTGGTTACTCATGAAGGTAACATGGTTATGGCGGAAATTCTCTATCAGGTTGTCATCCGATGCGGTAAGGCGGCAGGTATTTATATCGTAGAGGAACAAAGCCTGTTCGTTGTAAAAGATGGCTATCTGTCCGGAAGGCAGCAGCAACAGTTTCGGACGGCCTTTTTTTTCATTGTCCGGTTGTACTGCTGCAGGCAGGGGCGTGGTGCGGCCCGTGGCAGGATCAAAAAGATAAATACCGCTTTGCGCCGCGTAAAAAACAATTTTTCCGGAAGGATGAAAGATCGTTTGCGGAGTAATATCACCGGCAATTTCCGGCATAGGATAACTGGCTTCTTTCGTATATCCGTTACCGTTTCTGCGTATTTTATGCAGCCTGCCGTTATGTAATACCCATATCTGGTCTTTTAAGGGCTCCGCAATCAGGGTGATGTTTTTGTCGCCGCGCGGCCAGACGGCTGCATTTTTGAAGTCCATGACTACTTGAAGGCGCTTCCCGGAAACGCGGTACAGCCGGGAATCTTCAGTGGCAAGGTAAATAGAGCTGTCACTGCCTGCGGAAATGGCCTTGATAACGGTATTGGCATACCTGTTCTTTTCTCCGGCGGCAGGCGAATACACGGTTGTCGCCCATTTTCTGGTGTCAAATTTCACCAGCCCTATGCGGGTGCCCATCCAGATATTATCCTGCCGGTCTATGACCAGCCGGTTGATGGAATTGTGATGAATAGAAGGCTTGCTGACCAGGTCGAAGGTCAGTACCTGGTTGCCGTCGTACCGGTGCAACCCTGTGGTGTTATAGAACCACAGCAGCCCGTGGCTGTCAGCAGTGGCTTCGTGTATGATGGTGTTTTGTACGTGGCCCGGAAGGCGGATAAACCGGAAGGTGAATCCGTCGGCTGCATAACCCGCTGCCGGCGGCATAATAAACAGGCATAACAGAAACCGGATGATAGACATAGGGCGCATGAAAGCTCTCCGTTTTACCGGGAAGATACTTTTTTTGCCGCATACCCCAGCAACAATAATTGCAGCAACAGCAGCAGGAGCAGGTATCCTACGGGCCGGTGGTGACTGATACCCTGCACCAGCCTGCAGCATCCGGTAGCAAGACAAACCGCTGCCATTGTGCGTCCGGCAGTCTGCATCATATTGCGCATCAGCAATATAGGCGTATTAATCAGCAACATCAGCAGGAGGAAGAAAGTGAGAAATTGCCTGCCGTTCAGGTAAAATGGGTTGCAGGTATGGAACTGCCCGTGAATATAAAGCAGTGGAACTGCCAGCAGGATGACAGCCAGGGCGTAGTGCCAGTGTGGTCTGATGTTTTTCATATACTGTTTTTTTAAGATCCGCATCCTCCGCCACCACATCCTCCGCATCCGCCTCCGCAACCTCCACCGCTACAACCGCTGCTGCATCCGCTGCTTCCACCACTGCAACTGCTTCCGTTACCAGTGGTATGACCATGTTCATCTTTTTTCCGGGAGGGATTATCTGCTGCCAGCTGAGCTATTATGCGGGAGATCATAAAGAAGCCAAAGAGGAAGGCCATGCTGGTCAGCGCCCCGCTGCGGCATCCGGTGAGCAGTATACTGGAAGCGGTCAGTAACAGAAAGCATGATAAAGGAAAGCCGGAGGAGAAGAATTTTTTCAGACGGGAAAGCCAGGTAGGTGTTGCAACAGGTGGGGATTCAGACCAGATAGCCTGCGGCGGACTTTCGCCGAATGTTTTCTCATAAAGCAGCAGGGTAGAGTTACGCCAGTGTCCGTGTTTTTCTGTTTCTGAAGGACCGCCCCGCGAAGGATGATGATGGATACTTCTTCCTAAAATTTTTCCGCAGAATTCCTCCCAGTAGTTAACAGTATATTGCAGATGTAAATGCCAGACCTGATCAATAATGTAGGAAGGAGAGGCGCCGGTGGGAGAGATGCAGCAGAGATAGATGAAGCGTTTGTATTCTGCTATGGCGCTGCCGGTGAAATCCCGGCTCCAGTTGTTTTCCCTGGCCAGCTTGCGGGAAAAGGGAAAGGCTGCGTCCGGGTCATCGATACAGAAATGATCTATCAGTTCCCACAGCCTGTCTGCTGTATGTGTCCCGCCTTCGCGCGGCCGGTGATTGTGGAGATGCATGTTTTTCATAATTATCTTTTTTGCTGATACTAAAGTAAAAATACCCGATAATACGCCTGTATTACAGGTATATTATTATATCTTATATTCGTCTTAAAATCGTATTATCATGAGTAGGGAAGAATTGCAGCATCTGGAACGGCTGATGAACTATATCACCTGGCATTTCCTCCGGAAGAAGGAATGGAAGGATGTGTCAAAGTCCGAATGGGCAAACATATCAGCAGAATTTAATACACTGCTGGAAAAGCAGCAGCGCCATAAAAGAATTAAAACAGCCGCTGCATTCTTCGGAGAAAACTACTTCTATGAACACCTGGTTATCAGGAAGCTCAAACCCTGGAAATCCCGTAAGCCGCTAAACGGTATCAGCAGCCCCAATTTCGCACGGCTGAACACCATTGTCAGCCTGCTCGGCTATACGAATTATATAGACTTCATCAATAATGCTACCGACAGCTTCAGCTTTCAGGAACTGAAGATAAATATACCGCTGGCGCCGGTAAATACAGCCCTGCTTGATAACCTGGTAGGATGCTGGTATTGCTATAACCGTAATCTGCCCTATCATGAAGATAAGCAGACAGAAGAGCGTATCTGGCGCTCTGCCATGGAGATATACAGGTCAGGTGATGAATACCTGGTAGAGCGCACCGGTAAAGGCAATCATATGTACTACGGAAAAATTACGTCGTACGCCAATTATGTGTTTATCATCATGAACAGTACTACGTTTATCCGTCAGCGTCATTTCGTAGGCCGCGTGAAAGATGTGGAAGACCGGCTGGCAAGGCCAGGCCACCTGATCAATGAGCTGAGCTTCATCAGCACCTGTGTGAGTTTTAATGAAGAACCGATTGCCCTTTATGAAATATTTGACCGCGTACCCAATGCAAAAACATTCCAGAAAGATTCCGTAGACCTGGCGCTGGATAGTCCGCTGCTGCCGGCGCATATCCTGAAACACCTGGCAAACACCCGTGAGAACAGGATTACAGATCACTGAGTACATTGTCCGATTACGAACAATATATGTATTGAAAACGTACATTAACAACGCAGAGATAAATGGTAATGTATTGACAGATAATGTGTTAAATTATGGCATTATTTTACAGGACAGCTGGTGTAACTGATAAAATCATCTGACAAATGCTGTTGAATTATTTCAGGATTGCCTGGAGAAATCTCTGGAGAAGCAAAGGCTATAGCGCTATCAATATTTTAGGACTGGCCATTGGTCTTGCTACCTGTTTGCTGATAACCCTGTTTGTTGCAGATGAGCTGAGTTACGACCGCCATCACCGGAATGCAGATCGTATCTTCCGTATCAATGCGGATTTCCTCGTCAACGGAAACGCTTTCCGTGAGCGGCAGACGCCCGCACCGCTGGCGGCCGTGCTGAAAAAGGATTACCCCGCCGTTGAAAATACTGCCCGTTTGCTTTCTTTCGGTGACCGGAAAATTCTGGTGAAGAAAGGCCGGGAAACATTAATGGAAGAAAATACTGTAGCCGCAGACGGTTCCATATTTGATGTATTCACCATTCCCCTCGTGAGCGGCGACGCTAAAACAGCATTGTCCAAACCATTTACCATGGCCATCTCCGAGAGTATGGCACTGAAATATTTTAACAGCACGGATATCATCGGCAAAACGCTGCAGACAGATAATGTCAACACCTACGAAGTGACGGCAGTGTTCAGGGATATGCCGGCTACGTCGCATCTGCATCTCAACTTCATCCGCTCGCTCGTGGGGAATCCCGAAGACAATGACAACTGGATGAGCGATAACTTCGATACCTATGTACTGGTCAGAAAGGGGATAGGCGAGAAGGAGCTGAACCAGTATATGAAGGAGATAACAAAGAATTATATGGAGACCAGTCTGAAAACGCTTACTGGTAGTGATATTGCTGATATTGAGCGCAGCGGCGGCCACTTCAGGTACGATGCCATTCCGCTGACCAAAATACACCTGCACTCCGATATTACCGCCGAAATAGAACCTTCCGGTAATATCCAGTACGTGTATATTTTCTGTGTAGCCGCCTTGTTTATACTGCTGATCGCCTGCGTGAATTTCATGAACCTTTCCACCGCGCGCTCTGCGGGCCGCGCAAAAGAAGTAGGTGTGCGCAAGGCATTAGGCTCCCATCGCAGCCACCTCATTGTTCAGTTCCTGGTAGAATCGGTGCTGACCAGCTGTATTGCGCTGGTGCTGGCATTGTGTCTTACCTTCCTCCTGCTGCCTTACCTGAATCAGTTGTCCGGAAAAGCCATTGGCGCAGGTATGCTCCTGAACCGCTGGCTGCTGCCGGCTCTGATCGGTGTTATCATCGTGGTAGGGCTACTGGCGGGCAGCTATCCGGCCTTCTTTCTCTCTTCCTTTGAACCGGTAAAGGTGTTGAAAGGTAAGCTGGCCAGTGGTTTCAGAGGTAGCTGGCTGAGAAACAGCCTGGTGGTATTTCAGTTCTCCACTGCTATCATCCTGATCATCGGTACACTGGTGATCTACAGTCAGCTGGGATATATCCGTAACCGTCAGCTGGGATATGACCGCGAACAGGTACTGGTGCTGAATAATACCGCCTCGTTGTGGATACATGCCAAAGCCTTCCGGGCAGAGGTACTGCAGCTGCCGGGAGTGAAATCAGGTACCATGACTGCCATGCTGCCAACTTCCCTGATGCAGAACACGGCCATCTATTCCAAAGATGCTGCACGCAGCGCCGGACAGGTAATGGGACTGGCAGAATGGAATGTAGATGCTGATTATATTCCTACCCTGGGGATGGAGATGGCGGCCGGCAGAAACTTTTCTCCCCGGTTCCCGACAGACACGAATACGATCATCGTCAACGAAACAGCTGCCAAGCTGCTGGGCTTTACAGACCTGAACAACCGCATACTGTATGCCGGCGGACAGCCTTTCAATGTGATCGGTATCGTAAAGGATTTCAATACCGGCTCCCTGCGCACTAAAATTCCGCCGGTGGTCATGCGGCTGGCCAGCCGCGCAGATTGTATGGCCTTCCGGGTGATGAGCAACGATTTTCCCGGACTGATCAGAAAGATAGAAAACCTGTATCATGCCACTCCCGGTATGACCGGACAGCCTTTCCGCCATGCTTTCCTGGATGAGGATTTCAACCGGCTGTATCTGGCAGAAGAGCGTACAGGCAAGATTTTCCTCACTTTCGCCGCTTTTGCTATTCTCATTTCCTGCCTGGGTTTATTTGGGCTGGTCACCTATGCAGCAGAACAACGTACCCGCGAAATCAGTATCCGCAAGGTGCTGGGAGCCAGTGCTACAGGTATTGTCAGACTATTATCCGGAGACTTCCTGAAACTGGTAGCAATAGCTATACTGGTATCGTCTCCGTTAGCCTGGCTGCTGATGAACCAGTGGTTGCAGGGATTTGCCTACCGCATTCATATCAGCTGGTGGATATTTGCGGCTACGGCGATACTGGCAGTGGTGATTACACTCGTTACCGTTTGTACGCAGGCCATCAGATCGGCGCTGGCAAATCCTGTTGAAAGCCTGCGTTAATACTTTTATCTTCCGCCATAACCTTACCTATAAAGCCTATCCCGTCAATCATTCGGAGGGGTGAATCCGTATCGCACCGGCTGAAGATGACGGATGCCTGTTACGCTGGCCGGATATGCCGCCCGGAATAATATAGTAAAGCAGTTAACCCCGGATGCTGAATTTTAATCCGTTTTTAATTTATAACTAAGTGAACATTCACTTATATTTGCATAGCTAAATTATTAAACTATGCCTGATGCGAACAAGGAATGCTGAGAAGGAAGAAATGGTGAAGAAGCTCGCTATTCAAATGATAGCAGCGGATGGTCTTGAGAATTTCAGTGTAAACAAGCTGGCCAAAGCATGTGATATTTCCGTAGCCACTCTTTATATCTATTACAAGGACAAAGATGATCTTATCTTCCGACTCGCCCTGGAAGAAGGACAACGACTCCATGATGTTGTCCATAAAGACTTTGATCCTGATGCACCGTTTGCAGAAGGCTTGCGCCTGCAATGGAAGAACAGGGCCCGGCACTTTATGGAATATCCGGATGCAGTAAATTTCTTCGAGAAACTGCGTTACTCTTCCTATCACAATAAGGCTTCCGAAGCGCTGTCAGATTCATTCAAAAAGATGATGCGTCAGTTTTTAGGGAATGCCATAAAGCGGAAAGAGATCAGCAGTATGTCTGAAGAGGTTTTCTGGTCAGTAGCCTTTGCACCGCTTTACGCGTTGTTGCGTTTTCATAAAGATGGCAGAAGTATCGGAGGTCGGCCATTTGCAATCAGCAACAAAATCATCTGGCAGACATTTGACCTTGTCCTCAGGGCGTTGAAGATTTAGCCATCATCCCTAATTATTATTAAACCAAAATGGAAAAGAATACCGCAAAAATACCCTTCTCGACCTATCAGAAACTGGTCGTTTTTATTTTGGCTATCACCCAGTTCACCGTCGTACTAGATTTTATGGTGATGTCGCCGCTTGGGGATCTGCTCATGAAATCCATGGACCTGACTCCTACACAATTCGGATGGGCCGTATCGGCCTATGCCTTCAGTGCCGGGGCTTCCGGACTGCTCACGGCAGGTTTCGCAGATCGTTTTGACCGTAAAAAACTGTTATTGTTTTTTTATGGTGGATTCATTCTCGGCACTATCTTCTGTGGTATGGCCAGCACTTATCCGCTGCTGATTGCAGCCCGTATTATCACCGGTTTGTTCGGCGGGGTGATCGGTTCCATTTCTATGGCTATCGTCACCGACCTGTTTGATATTCACCACCGCGGCCGCGTTATGGGCTTCCTTATGATGGGCTTTGGCGCCAGCCAGGTGTTAGGTATCCCGGTCAGCCTGAAAATAGCAGATCACCTCGGATGGCAATCGCCTTTCCTGATGGTGGCCGGCCTGGCATTTATCATCTTCCTGGTGATCCTGTTTTTGCTGAAACCACTGACCCAGCATCTTGCGCTGCAACAGCCTGTATCTGCCTTCAGTCACCTGATGAAAACCTTTGCCAAAAAGGATTACAGGATGGGCTTCCTGGCAACAATACTCCTGTCTGTCGGCGGTTTTATGATGATGCCTTTCGGTTCTGCCTTCGCCGTTAACAACCTGAAAGTTGATGAGAGCAAACTATGGGAATTATTCATGGTAGCAGGTATCAGCTCCCTGATCTTCATGCCCCTGGTAGGAAAGCTCAGTGACAGAATTGATAAATTCAAACTCTTCACGGCAGGCGTTATCTGGATGCTCATCGCGGCGCTTATTTATACCAACCTCGGTCCAACACCGTTACCCATTGTAATGGTCTTTAATATCCTGATGATGATTGGTATACTGGGCCGTATGATCCCGGCGAACGCACTGACCAGCGGTGTTCCCGCGATGGCGGACAGAGGCGCTTTCATGAGCATCAACTCTTCCCTGCAACAGATTGCAGGCGGTGTTGCCGCCGCAGTGGCAGGAAAAATTGTTATGCAGAAAGATAAACTCAGCCCGCTCGAACACTACGACATCGTCGGCTACGTTGTTGCCGTACTTTCCCTCATCAGTATCGTCATGATCTACCGCGTCAGCGTTATGATCAAACAGAGATCAGGCGAGAGTAAGATTTAGTTATTTGAGATTTGTTTATTTGAGATTCGTATCAGATACAGAAGCCCTCCGGACTGCCGGAGGGCTTCTGCTTTTAATATGCATACCATAAAAATAAGTTTCCTCCCCGCCGCTGAAAGCACATCCTGAACTGCAACCACATCTCAAATAACCACATCTCAAATAACCAAATATTAATAATCTGATAACACCTTGCCTGCTGTTTTCCCCGTTTGCATTTCTAGTTTTACAACCTGAAAAATTCTTGATTACCGGAATGTACACACTGCAATAATGTAGCAGTGTCAAAGCTGAACTTTATGCATATCGGCCTTTCAAATACTAGTCAAATCAATATCAATAAGTATCGTCATCAACCGGAAATGCCTTACAGAAGCACACATCCGACCATTTCTTTTATTGCCTAAAAGCAACATGTCACCAACGGATATGGGTATCCGTAATTATTCACTTTTTTTTTCAAAAAGCAGACTTTTATGAACAAAATCTATTTCAGTAGCCAGCTGCTGAATTTTTACGTAAAAGCACCGGTTGCTTTTATGTTGATCGTCATTTGCCTGTGCCTGCAGCTGCATCCCGCAATGGCGCAATCAAAATTCAGCATTCAGGGTAAAATTACAGATGACAGAAATCAACCGCTGCCTGGTGTCAGCATTTCAGAAAAAGGAACTAAAACAGGTGTTGTCACAAATATTGACGGCCTTTACAAACTGGAAGTAAGCAGCAGCAACGCCGTATTGCATATCGCCTTCCTGGGCTTCGACAGCAAGGACATCTCCATCAGCGGCGAACATACGATCAATGCTATCCTTACTCCTCAGCTGAAACAGCTGAATGATGTGGTGATCACCGGTTATGGTAAAACCAGTAAGAAGAATCTTGTGGGCGCTATCAGCTCGGTGAATGCCGGCGAGTTCACACAAGGTGTGGTAGGTAACCCTTCTATGCTGCTGCAGGGTAAAGTGCCCGGCCTGACCATCACCAAAAGCGGTAACCCCAACCAGACACCGACGGTTATCCTCAGAGGCCCTTCAACGCTGAGAAGCGGCGCACAGGAACCGTTCTATGTAATAGACGGTGTGCCCGGCGCTCCTATAGACATGGTGGCCCCCGATGATATTGCTTCTATCGATGTACTGAAAGATGGCGCTTCTACTGCTATCTACGGTGCGCGTGCAGCCAACGGCGTTATTATGGTAACTACCCGCCGCGCTAAAACGGATCAGTTCCGCATCGCCTATAATGCCTATGTAGGAGTAGAGAAAGTGGCAAAACGACTGGAAATGCTTACCGGCGACGAACTGCGTAAATATCTCGCGGATAACGGTCAGGTACTGGCGCCGCAGAACAATGATACCATACCAGGTACCGGCCAGCTGGTGAACACTGACTGGCAGAAAGAAGTACAGCGCACCCGCGTTTCCCAGAGCCATAACCTGTCGCTCCTGGGAAGCTCAAAAGCCACTACCTATGGCTTCAGCGTCAACTATTTCAATAACCCCGGTATCATCAAAGGCTCTGACCTGAACCGCCTGGGTATCCGCGCCAACGTAGGCCAGCGTGCATTCAATGATCGCCTCCGCCTGGACTTCTCCGTACTTAATACCACCACCAAACAGAATAATGTACCGGATGCTGTTTTGTATAACATGCTCAACTACCTGCCAACATTATCGGTGAAACGCCCTGATGGCAGCTATACGGAAGATTATGCCGGTAATATCCGCGGCAGCAGCAACCCCGCTGCGCTGATCGCGAACAATATTGACCTGACCAAATCATCCAAATTCCTCGCCACCGGCCTGGCGGAAGTGAAAATACTGGAAGGACTGACCTACACAGCCAGTCTCACTACACAAAGAGAACAATACACCCGCAACATTTACTACAATAGCTTGTCTACCCTCGCAAGAGGCAACAACGGTAAAGCCAACCGGGTAACGTGGGCGAATACACGAAATATTATTGAGTCTTACTTTAACTACGATAAAACTTTCGGTAAGCACAATATTAAATTACTGGGCGGCTACTCCTGGCAGGAAGACCGCAACGGCGACGGCTTTGGTGTAACCACGCAGGGCTTCGGCAGCGATGCGCTTTCCTACAATAACCTCTCACTCAGCAATCCACCTGCCGGTACTATCGTATTCGATAACACCGGTAATACCACACTGACCACCCTGCGGCTGATTTCCTACTATGCCAGGGCCAACTATCAGTACGCAGATAAGTACTATTTCCAGGCTTCCCTGCGTAACGACGGTTCCTCTGCTTTCGGTAAAAATAACCGCTGGGGCTATTTCCCCGCTGTATCCGCTGCATGGCGTATCAGCCAGGAGTCTTTCCTGAAAAACAACCGCACCTTCGATGACCTCAAACTGAGAGTGAGCTACGGTATCTCCGGAAACTCGCTCGGATTTGACCCGCTTACCGCACAGCTGCAATACAGCACAGTAGGCCGCTACTACGATAACGGACAACTGATCAATGCCATCGCGCCGGTGCAGAACGCCAACCCTGACCTGAAATGGGAACGCACTGCCATGCTCAACCTGGGTATCGATTTCAGTATCCTGAAAGGTCGTATCAGTGGTGCAATCGATGTATACGACAAGCAGACTTCAGACCTCATCTGGAATTACCCGGTATCTACCACCCAGTACATTACTACCACGCTGCTGGCCAACGTAGGCAAAGTCAGCAACCGGGGTATAGAACTGGTGTTGAATGCAGAACCGGTGTCCACAAAAAATTTCAGCTGGAAAACAACGGTGAACCTGGCGCATAATACCAACAAAATCAGCTCTCTGGCTAATGGTCAGTTTACGCTGAAAGATATTCCTACCGCCATCCTGGGAGGTAAGGGACAATCCGGCAACTGGAGTCAGAAAGTGCTGGAAGGTCAGCCTCTGGGTACTTTCACACTGTTCCACTATGTTGGGAAAGATAAGGACGGCATCTCTTCCTATCAGCGCGCAGACGGCACCATTACCACTTCTCCCAGTACGGCAGATCTGTTGCCCGCCGGAAATGCACAGCCTAAGCTGACATACGGATGGAGCAATAACCTGAGCTACAAAAATTTTGATCTCGCTTTATTCTTCCGTGGCGTTACCGGTAACAAAATACTGAATGCTACACTCGCAGCTGTGAATACGCCTACTGATGCGAAGATGACCAACATCGCAAAATATACATTGCAGGAATCTTATAACGATAAAAACTCTTTCCTCATCTCTGACAGATTCCTGGAAAACGGATCTTACCTGCGCCTGGAAAACCTGACAGTGGGATACAGTTTCAAAATAAACAATGTGCATATCAGCAAAATCAGGTTGTATATGAACGTGAACAATGTTTTCACGATCACGAAGTATACCGGCATAGATCCTGAAATCGACCTGGGAGGCCTCACACCGGGCATCGACGTAAGAAACTACTATCCTAAAACCCGGTCTTTCATCTTTGGCCTGAATGCTGCATTTTAATCGTTAACATCTTAACTCTTCTGACTGATATGAAACGTCATAAATTTCTTTGCACACTGGTACTGGCATTCACTACGCTGGCTGGATGCCGCAAGCTGGATGTGGATGTTGAATCAAGATATACACCCGGCAACTTTCCCACCAACGGCGCTTCCTATGCGGCCGCAGTGGGCGCCGTATACGCACAGCTGGCCAATACGAAATCCGGCGATGCTACCTACTTCATGAACAGCACCGGCTTCAGCTACGGCGTGGATTACTGGATGCTGCAGGAACTCTCCACGGATGAAGCCATCATCCCCGCACGGGACGGTAACTACGATGACGGTGGTAAATACCGTTTTCTGCACCTGCACACCTGGACCGGCAACCTCCCCTTTGTTATCAGCTCCTGGCAATGGGGCTTCGGAGGAATCAACATTGCCAACAACGCGCTGAACCTCGTAAATGCCCTGCCTGCCAGCGCTTCCAAAAACGCTACCATGGCGGAGCTGAAAACCATGCGCTCCCTGTTCTACTTTTTTATGATGGACTCTTTCGGAAATATCCCGATCGTAGATACCTATCCGGTGGCTTCACAACCAGCTACCAAACCGCGTAAGGAAGTATTTGCCTTTATTGAAAATACCCTGAAATCCGCTCTGCCAGACCTTCCTGCGAAAGTGGACGGTACTACCTACGGCCGCGCTACCAAATGGCTGGCTTTTGCACTGCTGGAAAAAATGTACCTCAACGCGGAATATTATACCGGCGTATCCCGCTACCCGGAAGCGGTAGCCATGGCAGACAGCATTCTGACCAATGCTCCCTACACACTGGATGGCGACTACTTCTCCGTTTTCAAACCTGATAACGGCCCGCAGATCAAAGAAACCATCTTCGCTATTCCTTACGATGCCAACCTGATTCCAGGCTGTCACTTTACCCGCTTCGGTCTGCATCCTTTCCTGAAAGCGAAATATGACCTGCCGGATGCATTTGGTCCCAGCGTAGCACTCAGCACCATCGCTGATTTTTACGCTTTCTTCACCCTCCCGAATGATATCCGTAACACCACCTGGCTCGCCGGTCCGCAAACCAATAAGGACGGCTCGCCTAATATCCAGCGGGTAAGCTCCAAAACACTGGACGCTTCTTCCACGGAACCGGATCATCAGATCGACTGGCAGGTGACCATCACACCGGAAATGAAACTGAAGGCCGGCGGCGAAGGCAAACTGGATGTAGGCAATGATCTGCTCGGACAACTCAAAGGTGCCCGCTCCATCAAATTCTATCCTGATAAAAATATCAATACCTCCACCCGTTTTCAGAATAATGACATGCCGGTATTTCGTTTAGCCGATGTTATGATGATGAAGGCAGAAGCTATTCTCCGCGGTGCTGCTCCCACTGCCGTAAAGGGAGAGATGCAGACGGCAGACGTGCTGGTCAGTAAAGTCCGTGGCCGCTCAGGTGCGCCTGCAGTAGCCGGTATCACCCTCGACAGCATGCTCGTGGAACGCGCACGGGAATTTGCCTGGGAAGGCTGGAGAAGAAATGACCTGATCCGCTTCGGTAAATTCGAAGGTAAATGGGGCTTCAAAAAGGCAGATAACGATGCCTTCAGAAGAATATTTCCCATCCCTGAAATAGAACTGGCCCTCAACCCCGGACTGGTGCGGAACCCCGGATATTAGAATCTGATTATTTGATTATTTGGTTATTTGAGATTTGATTATTTAAAAATGCAGCGGAGACCTGAGCAAATATTTTACGCTCAGGTCTCCGCTGCATTTTTAAATAATCAAATCTCAAATAATCAAATAATTAAATGGTCTTTTTCTTGCCGAGACCAATTTTGTATTTCTCCGGTGTGCCTGAAATGCTCAGGTGCATGAAGCGGCCTTTTTTGCCTCTGTCCAGGCTTTCAATGGCGTCTACCTGGTCAGGGTCTACGTCTTCGCGCTTTCTGCCGAAGAGTGCCTGAAATCCAACCTGGGTAACCATTTTCATGGGTACGCGCAGGTAATAGTTCATGCGGAGATCGAGAGACTGGTTGCCGGCTACTTCTATGTAGCCCAGTGAAGAGTTGATCTGCATTCTGGGAATATCCAGGGTGCCGTCTTTGAAGGTGAGTTTGTTGCGCAGCGTATCAAAGCGTACCATGCGCAGGTTTTTGTCCTTGAAGTAGGAAGACATGGCCTGCATAGGTCCGAAATCAATCAGTTCACCGTTATGGATTTCCACGTCCATTTTAGCCATTGTTTCGCTGAGTACCGGCGTCAGGTCGGGATGCAGGCGTACATGGCTTCTGATATGCCCGGTCAGCTTACCTTTCAGGTTCCTGTTAAGTACCATGTCCTGTCCGAAGTTGTCAAACTTCATCAGCATTTTGGTCATATCGATAGTATCCAGGCGGATGCCGCTTCTGAAATAGAGCTTCTTCGGGTCAGTAGCATTGAGGGTGCCGCGCATACCGATATGTCCGCCGGCCATGCGTACAGAGATGGTATCTATCTTTATCTGCCGGCTTTTCATCATATGCACATTGGCGACCACAGATTTCATCCACAGCTTGTGATATTTTATTTTGCCGATGTTTACCTGGGCGTCAAAATCAGAAAAATCCAGTTTGAAGATATTGAAGCCGGAGGCATGGATAGAATCATTCTCACGGACGGTGGTGACGCGGGCAGGAGTGGTGGCCGGCTGTTTGTCCGTGAAGTCATAATTCATCAGTTCATCCACATTCAGGAAGGCCGAATTAAAGCTGAAGAAGTTATTGCGTTTATTACCTTTTCTGTCAGGGCCGGCATAGAGTTTCAGATTCATATCAAAATCGGTGGTGCCTATCTTGCCGGTAAGCGTATCTACCACCAGGTATTTATTGGTACCGTACCGGATTCTTCCCTTGATATTTTCCAGTTGGATAGGATGCTGTTTGAGGGTGCCGGAGATATTGGCAATATGTGCATCCACCCTTTTGAAGGTGGTATCGTAGCGCATATTGAGTTTGGCGCGCAGCCACAGTTTGCCGGCTTCTTCGTACCAATAGCCTTCCGGGATGAACTTGCGTCCGCGGCTGCTGATGAGGTCATTCATCGCCAGGCGGTCTGATTTGAAGTCGAATGCAAATTCGGTACGTCCTTTCTTGATTTTATTAAACCACAGCGGATAATTATTCAGGCGCCCTTTGAAGACAAACCCGCTGCTGTCAATATTCCCGGAGAAATTGCGAACACGCAGGCTGGTATCATTCACGATGATGTCTGCTGCAAAATCGTGCAGGCGGTGCGGATACTGTTTGAAGCTGGCAGAGAGGCGCTGCAGTGTGAAAGTGCCGCGGGGCAATGGATTGGGATGCAGCAGCTCCTGTACGGATGTTTCAAAAGCCAGCCCGAGGTTAAAACCGGAAATGACTTCCTGCCGCAATATTTTATGCGAGGTGTCTGCCTGCATGAGTTCTCCCGGAAGTATCCTGTTGCTGGCAGCATGGAAGGTGACTGCCACGGGTTTTTGCTGCTTGTGGAATATAGCCGGGAGGTCGCTGATGGAGCCGCCGGCGGTAATATCGGAGCTGCCTATACGAAAAGCAACTGAGTCCAGCTGCAGCCTGCCCTGCGCCACCTGTGCGTGGAGGTTCATCTGTTGCACGGGCAGCGGGTAGCCGGGAATACGGAAGGAGAGGTTGCGGACTGTCAGTTCACTCTGCACGCCTTCCTTCAGCCGGGCCAGGCTCTGCTCCGGTACCTGCATGTCTACCAGTTCCCGGAAATTCATGTTGAGGATAATATCTCCCTGGATATGCTCCAGGTCTTTAATACCCAGGAATTCCCCGATGAAATGCAGGTCCAGTTCTGAGTACAGCTGCATAATGATCTGCGGGTCGGTGAAGTCTTTCATCACAAAATTGCCTTTGAATACGCCCTTGCCGGGTTTGGCATTTACATTGAGCAGATGCAACTCTGATGTTTTGAGGGAATGGCCGGGACCGTTGGTATAATAACCTTTGAATCCCAGGGAATCTATCTTCCGGTCTATCTGCCTGTTCTGGAACCACACGTTTTCACAGCCGAAATTCACTGTGATGGCAGGCATCTCTTCCTTGCCCAGTTTGCCTTTAATGGAACCGTCGAAGAATATACGGCCATCGCGGCGGTATTTATCCAGCATAACAGCTACATCGTTAGGCACCAGGGCAAACAACAGGTTGAGATCCGGGCGGTCGCCTTTCACTTTAATATCCACATAGGTATCCGGCCGGAAGGCGGCCAGTCCTTCCAGCTGCAGGTGCGCGTTCTCCAGCCGAACGCTGCTGGGAGCCAGCTGCAGCTGCTGTTTGTCAAGATCGTAGTTGCCGTTGATGGTAAGCTGGAGCAGGCGGTTGCGGAAAAGGGTAGTATCTGTTTTAGTAGTAACATCCACGCGCAGCTTACTTTCCAGCTGCATCGCCAGGTGGTCGCCCTCCATTTTGAAGGAGGTTTTCACCTTATCGATATGCGATACTACTTTCCAGCCGGTGCCGGCATCCTGGTAGGTGACATCAATATTTTTCAGGATAACTTTTTTCAGATCGAGGTGCAGCGCATCGCTGCTGTCGGTGGCTGCGGTGGTGGTATCGCTTTTAAAGGTATGCGCCCGGATGAGGTCCACCTCGCCGTTGGCCGCCCTGGCCACGTGCAGCCGGCCGTCGGACAATACCAGGATGCGCACGTTGTACTGCCCGCGCAGGATGTCCGGCAGACTGAAGCCGGCATATAATCTTTTAACCTCATACAAGGGAGCGCCTTTCAGCTGCTTGCTGGCATAGAATTTTACCTGGTGCAAGGCAATGGATACGTAGGGGAAGTTGCTGAAGGGGGATATGCTGCTGCTTTCCAGCACCAGCTCGCCGGCAAACTGTTTGTTCAGCTCCTTCACTGCCAGCTGCGTCAGCCGCTGCTGCTGACTGTATAAAATACCGCCGGCAATAACCAGTAGCAGCGTCAATGCTGCCAGGCAGATTAACACAACCCGGATGATTTTCTTTCCTGCATTCATAATAATGGCCCGTTCTGGCGGTAAAATTATTAAAAAATTAATATGTGTAGTTGCTGCCGGCGTTGCAGACTTGTTAAAGTTTTGATCTGCAGGCCAGCTATCCGCCTTGAAAATAGACGTTTGATATTACCATCAACCCCTATATGTTGTGGAAATTTCCTTATTGCGTAAATCATTTTCCCGATGCGATATGGTAGCAGGCAGGAAACAGCGCAATTTTGCAAAAATTTTATTATATGAGGAATAGAGGCGGCATTGTTATGTCGATGATTATTATACTTGGACTGTCACTGTTTACACCGTTTATCTCTTTTGCCATCACTCCCGATGAAGAAGCTACGGGTACTATCAGGGGAAAAGTCCTGACCTCCGACGGCCGCCCGGCTGCTGATGTGATTGTACTGCTGAAGGAAACCAATCAGACAACCGTTTCTGAGTCTGATGGCGCCTTTGCTTTCAGCCGCGTTACTCCTGGTAACCACGAAATCGTTATCTCCCTGATGGGGCATAACACTATTGTAGAACAGGTACAGGTAGCCGCCGGCAAAATATCCAGGGTTACCCTGAAACTGACCACCTCCAGCAAGGAACTGCAGGAAGTAGTGGTAGCGGGCAACCAGCAGAAATTAATCCGTACAACTACCTACGATGTAGCTAAAATACCATTGAAAAATATGGAGAATCCACAGGTATATACCACCATTACCAAGGAACTCCTGAAGCAACAGCTGGTTTTCAGCGTAGATGACGCTATGCAGAATGCCACCGGTATCACCAAAATGTGGGGCGCCACCGGCAGGGGCGGAGATGGAGGTTCCTTCTACGTTTCCCGTGGCTTCGTAGTACAGAGCCAGCTGCGTAACGGTATTGCAGGTAATGTAACTTCCCGTATCGATGCTGCCAACCTCGACAGAATAGAAGTCATCAAAGGCCCTTCTGCTACTTTATTCGGCAACGCCCTCACCAGCTACGGCGGTCTGATTAACCGCGTTACTAAAAAACCATACGACGTTACCGGCGGCGAAGTAGCCATCGCTGCAGGCAGCTTCGGCTTCAACCGCGTCAGCGCTGATATCAATACACCGCTGACCAAAGAAAAAGATGTATTACTCCGCGTGAATGCCGCCTATAACTATGAAGGCAGCTTCCAGGATTATGGCTTCAGCCGCGGCATTGCACTGGCTCCCAGCCTGACGTATAAAGCCAGCGACCGCCTGACTTTCAACTTCGATGCAGAATACTATGCAGGCCAGAACATTGGCGACCAGGTGTTCTTCTTTACCTATGGTATGCCAATTTCCCAGCTGGGTGCAGACAGGGCTGATAAACTTAAACTGGATTACAAACGCTCTTACCTGGGCGATAACAGCCTGTATCAGACATACCGCAATACCAACCTGTTCGGACAAATGAACTATCGCCTGTCCGACAAATGGAGAATGCAGACCAACGTAACTACTACCAACAGTTTCTCCAACGGTCCTTCTCCGTATTTCTACCTGCTGGCCAACGATTCTATCTCCCGTAACGATCAGTTCACCAATAACAGTACTGACAGGGTGGTGGAAATTCAGCAGAACTTCAATGGCGATTTCAACATCGGTGGCCTGCGTAACAGGTTTGTGGGCGGTCTGGACTTCTTCCACCGTAAATCAGACCAGGTGTTTGGCGGCGGTACATTCGACTCTATCCCGTCTACCGGCCGTATCCCTACCTACACAGATTTTAACCGGGTAAACCTGGACAAGATATATGGCATCAGAGGAACAGGGTTTCCTTATCTGATCAAAAATATGACGAACACCTACAGCGCCTATGTGTCAGATGTACTAAATATCACAGATAATTTCCTGGTGCAGGTAGGACTGAGAGCTGATTACTATGATTTCATCGGAAAATACAATGACACTACCGGTAAATACGATCAGGGCTATACGCAGTTTGCATTATCTCCCAAATTCGGTATCGTATATCAGCCGCTGAAAGATAAAATCTCCCTCTTTGCCAACTACCAGAACGGCTTTACCAACAAAACCGGTAATTCCTTTGATGGTAAGGTGTTTAAGCCTGAACAGGCCAACCAGATTGAGGGTGGTGTGAAAGTAGCATTGCTGGACGGTCGTTTAACCGGTACCGTTAGCTACTACGATATTAAGGTAAAAGATCTGGTACGTGCCGATCCTGCTCATCAGAATTTCTCTATTCAGGACGGAAACCAGCGCAGTAAAGGGGTAGAAGCTGAAATCGTGGCTAACCCGGTACGTGGCCTGGATATCGTGGCAGGCTATGCTTACAATGATTCTAAATTTGAGAAGGCCAATCCGGATGTGGAAGGCCTGCGTCCTACTACCGCCGGCGCTCCTACAACGGCTAACCTGTGGGTAAGCTACCGGTTAACCAGCGGTGCTGCAAAAGGCCTGGGTATTGGTTTTGGCGGTAACTACTCCAGCGAAATCAAAGTAGTAAATGATAACTTTGTTGGTACTTTCAGTCTGCCTTCCTATGTAGTACTGAATTCCAGCCTGTTCTACGAAGCTAAACGCCTTCGTTTCGGACTGAAGGTGAATAACCTGACCAACAAACAATATTATACCGGTTACACCACCATCAACCCGCAGCGGCTGCGTAACGTAAACGCCAGCATTGCGTATAAGTTTTAAGGAGTAAATCTTTATAATCAGGCTTTCAGTTGTCCGGAAAGAATCTCTTCTTTCTGGCCGGCTGAAAGCCTTCTTCTTTGTTGTACGAATACCACTGTAGCCGCTATCCCGACCAGTCCTGCAAAGAAAACAGTCAGCCTGGGCCCCATCAGGTGCGACATTAAACCGGTGAGCAGACTGCCAATAGGAATCATGCCCTGATAAGCCATGATGTAATAGCTGATAGCCCTTGCCCGCATCTGCGGAACAGCATGCGTTTGTATGTAGGTGTTGATGGCAGATGTCTGTGCCATCATACCCACCCCGGAGAGCATCATGAAGAAGAGCGCCACCGGCAGCCATCCGGAGTAGGAGAGCAATATCAGGCTCAATCCGAATATCAGGCTGGCGGTAATCATGATCTTCACCATATCCTTTCCGCCTTTCAGCTGTGCCATATAAACAGCAGAGAGGATAGAGCCGAGTCCGGCCGCACTCTCAAACCAGCTGAAGGTTTTGGCTGTGCCATGGAAAATGTCTTTTGCAAAAATGGGCATGAGCGTATTGAAAGGCATCACCAGCAGGCTGCTGGCGGCCAGCATCAGTAGGAGGGAAGAAAGGTCCTTGTCTCCCGAAATATAATCCCATCCTTCTTTTAACTCTTTCCATATACTGTGTTCTGACGGTTGTATCTCCGGTAATGTCATCTTCATCATCAGCAGGGAAATCAATACCGGTACATAACTGAGGAAGTTACCGACGAAGCAGATGTCTTCCCCGAAGGTGCTGAGTACAATGCCGGCCAGCGCGGGGCCGGCAATGCGTGCAAAGTTGGACATGGTAGAGTTCAGCGCAATGGCATTGGGCAGGTCTTCCTTGTTTTCCACCATTTCCACCATGAGCGACTGCCTGCAGGTGACGTCAAAAGCATTGATGATGCCCTGTACCAGCGATAGGGCTATGATGCCGGGAATATTGTAAAACCGCAGCAGTATCATGCCGGCCAGTGCGCCGGCCTGTATCATGGAGATCACCTGTGTGGCCATCATGATACGGTAGCGGTTATGACGGTCTATATAGCTGCCGGCATACGGGGATAACAGCAAGGAGGGGATGAGGCTTACAAAACTTACAACGCCCAGCAGCAAGGCAGAATCGGTTAACCGGTAAATCAGCCAGCATACAGCGGTTTTCTGCATCCAGGTGCCTATCAGGGAGACAGACTGGCCATAAAAGAAAAGCCGGAAGTTGCGGGACTTTAAAGAACGAAAAACATCCATTGAATCATCTGGTTTAGTCAGCGGGAATGAAGCGTGCTCATTCCTTTTAATAATGATGCAAATTTCGGCCGGAATGATATATTTGTAAAATAGATTGTTTTAATCGTATTCATTAGTAAAAACGATTGATTATGGAACTGAGGCAATTGGCTTATTTTGTGAAAGCAGCAGAAACAGCGCACTTTACAGCGTCGGCAGAAGCGCTGTATGTCACGCAGTCTACTTTATCGCAGCAGATCCGGCAGCTGGAAGAGGAGCTGGGGATGCCGCTGTTTGACAGGGTAGGCAGGCATGTACAGCTGACGGAAGCCGGTGGTGTATTTCTGCTGCATGCCCGGCAGATATTACTGGATGTAGAAAAGGGGCGTCAGGCGATTGAAGATTTACAGAACCTGTTAACCGGTGAGCTTCGTATAGGCGCTACGTATGCTTTTACCTCCGTGCTGCTGCCTGCTCTGTCGGCCTTTACCGCAAAGTATCCGGGTATCCGCATCTTTGTGGATTATGGTACTACGGAAGACCTGGAGCGGAAAGTGCGCACTTCCGAACTGGATTTTATCCTTGCTTTTCATCAGCATACCGCGCCGCTTGATTTTGAGAAGCAGGAGCTGTTTAATTCCAAAGTGGTGATGGCCGTGTCGAAGAAACATCCGCTGGCGCAGCTTTCCCGCATCAACCTGAAGCGGCTGCATGGCATGGAAATGATCCTGGCAACGAGAGGGTTCAGTTCCCGTGACCTGTTAAACGAAGTACTGGAGAAGCACAAGGTATATCCTGAAATAAGAATGGAGCTGAATGATGTGCATGCGTTGCTGTCGCTGCTGGAAAGCGGGCGATGGGCTACGCTGATTAATGAGCGGGCGCTGATAGGATGGAAGAACCTGGTGTCTGTTCCTATAGAAGGCCGCGAGCTGATACGCCGGGCTATGGTATTATGGCAGAAGGGTACCTACCGGAAAAAGGCGGCGGACCTGTTTATACAGGACCTGCTGAAAACTGCGGGCAGGCAATCATAGCAGTTATTCTGAGGGAAGAAGAAATTACTGCGCGTCCATTACCTGCAGTGCACCGCATTTATAATAGTGCTCGAAGGTATGCATGAAGGCGGTGTGCGAATGGAATCCTGTTTTCTCCATAACTCCGGAGATGGTCACAGACCGGGTGCTGAGCAGTTCGAATGCCAGCGCCATTTTTTCCTGCAGTACCAGTTCAGGGAGTGTTACATGAAATTCCTGTTCAAAGGGACGAAGCAGCAGTGCTTTTTCCACGTTGAACTGTTGTTGTATTTCCTGGTAGGTATGTGACAGGTGCAGGTTTTGCACGATGTAGGAAAAGATATCCTGCAGTAGGGTGTGTTGCAGCTGATTCATCATGATCGGCGCCGGTGCTGCGAGTCTGCGGCTGTAGTTACCAAAGAAATCCGCTGCATTGCGTCTGAAAAAATTATAGGCAGTGTCGCCGATATATTTCCCGTTTAATATCCTGTTGCGTATCCGGCGGCTGGTGGTATTCAGGAGGAAGGGACCTTTATGTAAAGGGCCTGGGATAGCGGAAACGGGTATGTCGGCCAGTGCTTTCATCGCCGGAAATTCGTTGGCGAGGTGTGGCACGGTTGCCGGCGCGATGTTGATGTGCAGGCGTAAGGTGCTGTTGGCTGCCGGCAGTGTGGTATGGCTGGTGGTCATCATGCTGGAGATGCCTACTTCCTGCTGTGGCGCTGTGCTGGTGGTTTGTTCGGCGGCATGTAGGGCGATTACCGGATGTTGCGCTACGGGCCGCAGTTCTATGCCGGGCCGCATGCTGATGTTGTGTACCCAGATAGAAAATTCGCTGGTGCGGATATGCTGATCCAGTATAGCGCCGTCTTCATCTTCATAATAATAGTACCGGGCATAGGGAATCAGCTGGTCATGATATACGGCAGGTATTTCATGGTGTTGTGCGGAATGTTGATTTTCCCTTTCAATGTACAGGATTTTGGAGGTCGGCTTCATGTGTGGTGCGGTTTAAAGATGTGTGACAACTTATTTGAAATGTAGTGTACTGTCCGCGGAGAAGTAAAAATCAACGGCGGAAGTTTCTTTCAGTACCAGTAAAAGGTCCATCAGTGGTATATCCCGGCTCATCCTGCCACTGAAGATGGTATTGGCGGCTTTGGGATTGTCTATCACAACTGTAACGCCGAACCAGCGGGGAATTACTTTACTGAGTTCGTCGAGGGATGCGTTGGAGAAATGATAGATGCCTTCCCGCCAGCTGAGTTCATCGTCTGCATCAAAGGGCCGGACGGTGACTGCTTCGGAGGTTTCTTTGTAAACGGCTTGCTGACCGGGTTTGAGCGGAATGGTTTTTTTGCCCAGCTGCATGTTTACTGCGCCGTTTACCAGTGATACCCTGATATGGTTTTTATCATAGCTGTTGAGGTTGAAGGAAGTGCCCAGCACTTGTATGGTGCTGCCGGGCAGATGAACAATAAATGGTTTTCCTGCCAGTGGGGCAATGGTAATAAAGGCTTCTCCCTGTATGGTAATTTCACGGGAGGCGCTGCTGAACGAGAACGGGAATTGCAGGGTGGAGGCGGAGT
The DNA here is from genome assembly GCF_009928525.1 of Chitinophaga solisilvae. GTDB lineage: Bacteria > Bacteroidota > Bacteroidia > Chitinophagales > Chitinophagaceae > Chitinophaga > Chitinophaga solisilvae. Next base: position 467,396 of record NZ_JAABOK010000001.1, read on the forward strand.
TGAGCCATACCACCGAGCCATCGGAAAGCGTGACCTTATAGTCTGACGCAATCGGTACGGTAATTCTGTTAATGCCGGCCGGCATATCCGGCGAGGCAGTATATGTGAGTGATTTATGCCTGGTATGTAGTTGATTGCTGCCGATGGATATTGCCTGCTGGCTGGTGGAAAGATCTATGGTGCGGCCATCTGCCAGTTGCAGCTGCGTGTTGCTGAGGTGATAGTTTTCTGCCGGAACAGGAAGCGAAGAGGTCGCAGTGGCAGCGGTGGCTATGGTGGCTGGCTGCCTGCCGGATCTGTGCCGCCAGGTCATCCAGGCGCCGATGCAGCCGGCAATCAGGAACAGGGCTGCGGCCACCCATTGCAGGGGAAGCCGGTATACTTTTTCGGGTTCGTCTGCAGTTGAATTAAAGGCAAAACTGCTGATGTCAAGCCAGGGTTTATTGTTCACCGGCTTCGGCGTCAGCCTTATTTCTTCCCATAAATCCCTTACCTGTTCGTCTTCTTCAATTAACTCATCCAGCAATGCTTCATCCGCTGCCGAAATAATGCCGGCCAGCTTTTCTGTCATTAACTGGTATACTTTTTCCATAACAATCTTTCTGTTATAAATAACAGCAATTCCGGAAGGACGGGGTATCTTAAAAACGGAATTTTTTTAAAGTAATGCGGAGTGACTTGAGGGCGTTGGCAATTTGTTTTTTAACGGTTTCTTCGCTGATCTCCATGGCAGCGGCAATTTCTTTCCTGGTTTTATGTTCCTGGTAAGCAAGGCGGAATACCTGTGACTGCCGCTCCGGCAGCAGGCTGATGGCGCCTTCCAGCTGTGCGGCCAGCTCCTGGCTCTCCAGCCGGCTTGCCGGCAGCACTACCGTGCCCGGCTGTAATATACGCTGCAGCCGCCTGCGCTGCGTATCATCCTTCGCCATCTGATTCAGACAACGGTTCTTGATCGTTACAAACAGGAAATTCTTCATGCTGGCAGTACTGCTCAGGTCTATCCGCAGATACAACGACTGCTGCCAGAAGTCAATAAAAAACTCCTGCACCAGCTCCCGCGCGGCTTCCTCATCTTTCAGAAAGGTCATCGCTGTAATCAGCAGCCACTCCCGGTAATGACCGTAGAACTGCTCAAAGGCCTGCAGGCAACCCGATTTCAGGTAGGCAAGTAACTCAATATCGTTCGAGATGGCATTCATGCAAGACTAGTCGGTTGATGACTGGCAGGCTGGTGTCGACCCGCATTTGGTTGTTTTCACCGGTAACACGTTGAAGGATGTCGCTCGAATGGCCCTGAGATATTTCCGGCGCACTCAGTGGATATATTCGATGAGGGGAAGATTATGGATTTAACAAACGATTATAAAGTTGTTAAGCAAATGTTATGCATGTGTTTATTTGAGATTTGGTTATTTGAGATTTGTATCCACAAAATGTGCCCCCTGGGGAATTTACGGATTTACGAATTTTGGGATTTTGGAATTTTGAGATTTATAAATGCAGCGAAAAAATGTAAGATCTTCGCTGCATTTATAAATCTCAAAATTCCAAAATCCCAAAATCAGTAAATCTTAATCAAATCTCAAATAACCAAATAAAAAAATAACCCAATAAACCTTATTTTCTTCTGGCTTTACGCTTCTTCGGTTTGCCGTATTTCAGCATCATCTTTTCTTTATGGCTGATTTTTTTATTGGTCTTCATATTTTTTGCCAGCTTCTGGTGAAAAGCAGGGCCGGCTTCTGTACGCTTCGGCGCCTTCACCAGCGTATTACGCATGTGTACCTTCGGCTTTTCATCTTCTGTCAGCACATCTGAAATGACTAGGTCTTCCGGCAGCGTCGCTACCGGTATACGGTAATCCATCAGTGCTTCGATGTTTTCCAGCTGTTCTGCTTCCAGCTCTTTGGTCAGCAGAATGGCAATCCCTTTCTTATCGGCTCTGCCCGTTCTTCCTATACGATGTATATAGTTCTCCGGGACATCAGGCGTGTCAAAGTTGATGACATGCGTTACTTCAGCGATATCAAGTCCGCGCGCAATAATATCAGTGGCTATCAGAAACCGGTACTGGCCGGACTGAAACTGGTTTACTGTATTGAAACGGTGGTTCTGTTCCTTGTTGGAATGTATCACGCCTACCTTTTCCGGGAAACGCTCCTGCAGCTGTTCGTAGAGATCGTCTGCCAGTTGCTTGGTGCCCGCAAAAATCAGCGTTTTGGTCATGCTGTCGTCCCGGGAAATAAGCAGCTCCAGCAGGTTTACTTTGGTATTGAAGTTAGGTACGCGGTATACTATCTGATCGATGTTTTCCAGCGGAGTGCCTGCAGGCGCGGCTTCTATACGAACGGGATTGTCGAAGTGCGTGTTTATCATCGCCTCCACTTCTTCGGTCATGGTAGCAGAGAACATCAGGTTCTGCCTTTTGGGAGGCAGCAGGTCCATGATGTTACGCAGCTGTGTACGGAAGCCCAGGTTCAGCATTTCATCTACTTCATCAATGATCAGCTTTTTGATGGACTTCACTTTCAGGGCGCCGCTCAGAATAACATCATACAGGCGGCCCGGTGTGGCTACCAGCACATCCAGTTTATTCTGCACGGCAGCCATCTGCGGATTCATGTTTACACCGCCGTAAATGCCCATCACTTCCACACTCATGTAAGGTGTCAGCTTCTTTACAGATTCCACTACCTGTACTACCAGCTCGCGGGTAGGCACCAGGATCAGTACCTGCGGATATTTTTCTTTTGAAAATTTAAATTGACGCAGCACCGGCAACAGATAGGCAAAGGTTTTACCTGTACCTGTCTGTGCTATACCACACACGTCCTGTCCGGACATGATTACTGAAAATGCCCGTTGCTGTATGGTGGTAGGTTTGCTGAGACCCAGTTCATCCAGCGCATTCAAAAGGGGCGTGTTCAGGTTTAAATCACGAAATGTCATGTTACTTCTAAATATGAACGGCGAAGGTAACTAATATTTTCCGGGTGCGTTTTCTGTTCCTTATTCTATACATTTATACGTATAAAAATATAACCATGCGCGATATACATATACAGGCCATCAGGGTGCATCAGTACGGAGGTCCCGGAGAACTGAAACTGGAAGAAGTACCGCCGCCCGTGGCAGGGCCCGGACAGGTGCTGATTAATATTACAGCCACCGGCGTGAATCCGGTGGACTGGAAAATGCGGGAAGGAATGCTGGCAAGGCCGCTGCCTTTTATTCCCGGTGTGGAGGCTTCCGGTGTGGTGATTGCCCTCGGGGAAGGTGTGACGCACCTGAAAGTGGGACAGGCCGTGTATGGCTCAGTAGACGGGTCTTATACAGCCTGTGCTGCCGCAGATGCCAGCCGGATATTTCCCAAACCTGCTCATCTCTCCTTTGAGCAGGCTGCTGCTGCGGGTGGGGCTAAAATCGCCTGGAGCGCGCTCTTTGAAGAGGGCAGGCTGACAAAAGGACAACGGGTACTCATACACGCAGGGGCAGGTGGAGTAGGGCACCTGGCGGTGCAGCTGGCCTATCATGCCGGCGCATACGTGATAGCTACTGCCGGAGAAGAAAATATTGATTTCGTGGCATCACTGGGAGCGGATGAAGTCATCGATTATAAGGCCGCGCCATTTGAAACACAGACAGGTCAGGCAGACCTGATACTGGACACCGTTGGCGGCGACACACTGGAGCGTTCCTATCAGCTGGTAAAATCCGGCGGCACACTGGTTTCCATCGCAGGAAAGCCCGATGAGGCAAAGGCTGCCGCTGCCGGTATCAGGGCGGTATGGAGCGGCGCAAAATCAGTACGCGCCATGCAGGAAGTGGCCCGGCTGCTGGACCGCGGGCTGATAACGCCCGCTGTCAGAAAAGTATTTGCGCCTTTGTCTGCCGCCGCTGCCGCACAGGAGTACAGCCGGCTGGGAGGGCCAGGAAGAGGCAAGGTAGTACTGCTGATTGAATAATCATTTTCCCAGAATAGTTTTCCGGTGCTGCTTACCCCATGTAAAAAGCGCGTCTATCACAGGATTCAGCGTGGCGGCATATGGGGTAAGCGTGTATTCCACCGTCACCGGCTGGCTGTCATACACCTGCCGCCGGATCAGTTTATGCGTTTCCAGGTCCTTCAGCTCCTTGGACAATACTTTGGAGGTGATCTTCGGAATGCTTCTCTCTATATCCCGGAATCGCTGATGCCCGTTGGAGATGGCAATGATAATCGGCAGCTTCCATTTGCCGTTGATGACATCCAGCGCATCCCTGACAGGCATAATCACTCCCAGGCAGTCCCGGTGCCCGTTCTCTTTAGCCGCTTCCTCGCAGCTTTTGGGCCTGGCTATCTTCCCTGATTTCAGTTCAGTTGTTTGCATATGATAATTATATCCTCTTCATCTTCGCACTTCCCCGTATGTTATAATAATAAAGCGCTTACCTATGGTATAGTGCTAACCTTTAGGTAACTGCTAACTTTTAGATAGCAAATATATTACTTTTGTGATGTTTCTTTCTAAAAAATGAAAAATATGAAAGTAGAAATATGGTCTGATATTATGTGCCCCTTCTGTTACATCGGTAAACGTAAGTTTGAAGCGGCACTGGAACAGTTTCCGGAAAAGGACAGCATTCAGGTGGAATGGAAAAGCTTCCAGCTGAACGCCGGCCTGAAACAGGAGCCGGGCAGGGATATTTATGATTACCTGGCGTCCATTAAGGGCGAGAGCCGCGAATGGGCAGCGCAGGCGCTGGCACAGATGACCGGCATGGCGAAAGAGTCAGGACTGGATTTTCATTTTGAAAAAGCCGTGGTAGCCAACAGCTTTGACGCACACCGCCTGATACAGTTTGCCAAACAGCACCAGCTGGGAGATGCGGTGGAAGAACAATTGTTTGCTGCCTATTTCACAGACGGGAAAGATGTCAGCAATCATGAAACGCTTGCTGACATCGGCGCTGCCATAGGACTGAACAGGGATGCGGTCGTAGCCATGCTCCGCTCTGATGACTTCTCCGGCGCAGTGAATACCGACGGCCTGGAAGCGCAGCAACTGGGGGCACGCGGTGTTCCCTTCTTTGTAATGGACCGCAAGCTGGGAGTGGCCGGCGCACAACCGGTAGAAGCATTCACCCAGGCGCTCACCCAGGCATTCGGCGAATGGAAGAAAGCACAACCGCTGACTACCCTGGAAAATATAGAAGGCCCGGTTTGCTCGCCAGACGGAACCTGTAACTGATAAATTAATGATGGCTTCAGACAGTGATGACAATATCTTGTTAGATTTGTTTTTCAAATCAGTCTGTCTATGTCGCTCCTCAAGAGGATCAACCCGTTTTCAAAACAAAATAACGACACCGGCTTCGGTACCAATCCAACAGCGTACGGAGGCCGGTTTATTAACCGCGACGGCACCTTCAATATCCGCCGCGAAGGGCGTCCCTTCCGGGAACGCTTTAACGTATACCATCTGATGCTGAATCTGCCGGTATGGAAATTTACCATTGTGGTATTGTTGTTTTACTTCTCCATCAACCTGCTTTTCTCCGGTATCTACTGGCTCATCGGTACAGACCAGTTTCAGGGTATTATCGGCTCCACGCCATGGATACGGTTTAAGGAAATATTTTTCTTCAGTACAGAAACCTTTACCACCGTAGGTTACGGTCGGGTAAACCCGGTGGGCGACGGCGCCAATATAGTAGCCGCCATTGAAGCCATGTCTGGTTTCATGTCTTTCGCTGTAGCGACAGGTCTTATCTACGGCCGTTTTTCGCGGCCCAAAGCTCACCTGGTATTCAGTGATGAAGCGCTGATAGGCACCTATCGCGAGGGCGCCAGAGGACTCATGTTCCGTTTCGCCTCCTATAAAGATAATCACACCCTCACCAATGTGGAAGTACTGGTCACTGTAGGCTTACAGGTGCAGGAGAACGGCGCACCGGTCTATAAATTCTATACATTGGAACTGGAAAGAGCCAGGATAGAATCTCTTTCCATGAACTGGACCGTTGTTCATCCTGTTAACGAAAACAGCCCGTTGCTGGGCTTTACCGCTGAGGACATGGAAAACGCCGACGTAGAAATTTATGTACTCGTGAAAGGTTTCAACGACGTATACGCCAACACGGTGCTGCAACGCACCTCGTATACCTTCCGGGAAATCCGCTTCAACCGCAAATTTGTTCCCATGTACCGCGAGAGCGGCACAACAACGATATTGGAGCTGCATAGGCTGAATCAATCCGTTGATACGGAGTAAATAATTACGAATTACGAATTGCGAATTACGAATGAGGAGCGGAGACATAAGCGGATAAAGAATTTACTTCTTCGCTTATGTCTTCGCTCCTCATTCGTAATTCGTAATTCGCAATTCGCAATTCGTAATTATTTACTCCTCGAAATTCCCAACAGCCCTATATACGTAAAAAGTCCGTTTATAATCAGCAGCTCCAGTCCAATCTGGAACTGGCCGAAAATAGCGCTCTGGTTTTTGTCTACTATATAGCAGAGCAGCGGGGCGGCAATACATATGAGTGGAACCAGCCGGTCGTTTACGGTACGCTTGGTAAAGATGCCGAAGGCGAAGAGGCCGAGCAGCGGGCCGTATGTGTAGGTAGCTACTTTCAGGATCACGCCGATCATGCTCTGGTTATTGATCCAGTGGAACAATAATACAAACAGCAGGAAAACGAAAGCCATCAGGAGGTGTATACGTTGCCGGTATTTTTTCTTTTGCGCTTCAGACCAGTCGTTTCTGCGTTGCATATCCAGGATGTCGATGCAGAAAGAGGAGGTGAGGGCTGTCATAGCCCCGTCGGCGCTGGGGAAGAGGGCAGAGATCAGCGCGATGATAAAGATGACGGAAATCACCGGCGGCATATGATGCAGGGCCAGTGCCGGGAAGAGGTTATCGCCTTCAGCGGTCACCTGCTGCTGTGCGCCATACAGGTGTAACAGACCGCCCAGGAACAGGAAGAGGCCAATCACCATCAGCATGATGAAGGCCAGGGATACCATGTTCTTTTTAGAATCTTTCAGTGTTTTTACAGAGATGTTTTTCTGCATCATTTCCTGGTCGAGGCCCGTCATGGTAATGGTGATGAAGGCGCCGGCCAGTATTTGCTTGACGAAAAACAGCTTACTGTTCGGATCAAAGACGAATATTTTCGTCAGCCCCCTGCTTTCCATGGCGGCAATGCTTTCCCCGAAGCTGAGGTTCATGGTATGCAGTATATAAAAGACACAGATGATCAAACCTGCAAGCATACAGGTAGTTTGTAACGTGTCCGTATATACGATGGTTTTTACACCGCCCTCATAGGTGTACACGAGGATCATGAAAAGAATGATCAGCGTGGTAACCCAGAAGGGTACGCCGAAGCTGGAGAGTATGGCATCCTGCAGTATCCTCACTACCAGGTAGAGGCGTGCGGTAGCGCCCAGCGTGCGGGAAAGAATAAAGAAGGAAGCGCCTGTTTTATAAGACCTGGGGCCGAAACGGGTACTCAGGTAATTATAGATAGAGGTGAGCTGCAGCCGGTAATACAGCGGAATCAATATATACGCGATGGTAATATAGCCGATGAAATAGCCCAGTGTAATCTGGAAATAGGTAAAGGCATCTTTACCTACGGCTCCCGGAACACTTACAAACGTTACCCCGCTCAGCGAGGTGCCTATCATCCCGAATGCAACCAGCATCCAGTTACTGTTACGGTTGCCGATGAAAAAGGAATCGTTATTGGAATTGCGCCCTGTATACCAGGCAACGATCAGCAGAATGACAAAGTAGGCAATGACAAAAGAGAATAATAATCCTGGCGACATAAATCAAATTTAATCAAGATACCACTTTCCTTCGAAGAAGCAATAGCGGCAGAACGCAAATATAATATCTTCAGCAGGTTATCTCCCCTGAAAATTACCCGGATATCTCCCGGAAAAAATATTTGCTTCAGTCAGATAATATATTTGACTTAGTCAAGTATTTGCGTAGATTTGTGTTGAAAAACAATTTGCTATGTCATCCGAATCATCACTGGTTGCTGAAATACGCCATTTTAACCGCTTTTATACAGGCGTCATCGGCCTGCTGGACCAGCATATCCTGGACAGTAACTTTTCCCTGTCGGAAGTAAGGGTATTATACGAAATTGCGCACACCGAAAAATGTACGGCCGGTCAGCTGACCAGCGCCATGCAGATCGACGGCGGATACCTGAGCCGGATCCTGAAGAAATTTGAAACCGCCGGTCTTATCTCCCGCCACCGGTCGCCGGCCGACGGGCGCACCTTTTACCTGCAGCTCTCTGCCAAAGGGAAGAAGCTGATGTCTTCCCTGGATGAAAAATCATCCGGAGAAATAGACCGCATCATCAGCCCGCTGACGGAAAAGCAGCAACAGCAGGTCGCCGGCGCCATGAAAACCATAGAAGGCGTATTATCAGACCCGGCATCCGCTCCCGTTTCGGATATACGTATCCGTTATAACCTCCAGCCCGGAGACGTTGGCTACCTCATTTACCTGCACGGGGAACTCTATGCCAGGGAAAGCGGCTATAACCTTGAGTTTGAAAGCTATGTCTGCAAAACATTCCATGACTTCCTTCCCACCTATAATACCAACAAGGACCGCGTATTCCTCGCCACCTGCGACAATAAAATAGTAGGCGCTGTGGCCATCATCGGCTCCTCCCGCCACCTGGCGCAGCTACGCTGGTTCATTGTTCATCCCGACTTCCGGGGAAAAGGACTGGGTAAAAAACTGCTGCAGGAAGCCATTGACTTCTGCCGGGAAAAACTATACCAGAAAGTATACCTCCTGACCACCGACATGCAGGCGACCGCCATCGATCTCTACAAAAGAAACGGCTTCCGCAAAACCGGCGAGAAACACCTGCAGCAATGGGGGCAGCAGCTGTATGAGCAACGGTTTGAGCTGGATGTGATGTAGTTATTTAAGATTTGGTTATTTAAGATTTGGTTATTTGAGATTTTGACACACCGACGTATATACCGTTGGTCTTTTAAGTCCAAAAGTATATACGTCGGTGTGTCAAAATCTCAAATAACCAAATCTTAAATAACTACATCTTTACTGGTATTTACGCAACAGCACAATCTGTCCCAGGTGATACGCATCATGCTCCGCGATGCCCTGGATATAATAAATAGCTACCTGGTCGGTGCCGGGGAAGGTATCAAATAATTCCTGCTCAGGGAATTTGCGGATGGTGGCTGCCATCTGTTCAAAGGAGTGTTGCAGGCGGCGCAGGGTGGCCTGCCAGTTTTCTTCTCCGTGGTTGTCCGGCATATAGAAATCGGGCAGGTCGCCGTCCTTTTCCGGAGGTTCATTATAAATATAACGCTGGGCCCTCTGGTGCCAGAAAATAATGTGGTTGACGATCTGCCAGATGCAGTTGGAGTCATTGATCCTGGCTGTTGCCTGCCGGGCGTCGATACGGGGGAGATGTTCTTCAAAGGTTACGCCCAGCCAGGGTTCACCGTTATAAAGTGCCTCAATGGAAGAAGCAAGGTGTTCTGTAAGCTGCATAATCATTAAATTACAAAATCAAGTTAACTCATTTGTGCCTATTTTTAAATAAAAACAACCCAAACGTTATGAATCAAGAGGAACTGGAATCAAACAAAAATGAAGATGCGATGAGAAGAACTATCAGTACTATGAAACAGCGCATGGGCCTGATAGAGCAGGGAGGAGGGAAGAAAAGTCTGGAGAAGGTACGGCAGCGTGGTAAGCTGACGGCCAGGGAACGTATCCAATACCTGATTGATAAGGATACTCCCTTTACAGAAATCGGCGCCTTTGCCGCCTGGGAAATGTACCCGGAATACGGCGGATGCCCGGCAGCCGGCACAGTAGGCGGTATTGGCTATGTCAGCGGCCGGCAGTGTATGATTGTAGCCAACGATATGACGGTAAAGGCAGGAGCCTGGTTTCCGATGACCGGTAAAAAGAATTTGCGGCTGCAGGAAATAGCGATGGAAAACCACCTGCCTGTTATCTACCTGGTAGACAGTGCAGGCGTATTTCTTCCCATGCAGGATGAAATATTTCCGGATAAGGAACATTTCGGCCGCATCTTCCGCAACAATGCACGGATGAGCGCTATGGGCATCACCCAGATCGCCGCTGTCATGGGCAGCTGCGTGGCCGGCGGCGCTTACCTTCCTATCATGAGCGACGAAGTGCTGATGGTAGAAGGCAACGGTTCCATTTTCCTGGCAGGACCTTATCTCGTGAAAGCCGCTATCGGGGAAGACGTAGATGCGGATACGTTAGGAGGCGCCGTTACACATACTGAAATATCCGGGATAGCCGACTATAAATTCAAAAATGATGAAGAATGCCTGGATCAGGTGAAAAGAATAGTGAGTAAGCTGGGACATACCCCCGGCGCGGGCTTTGACCGTATTGCCCCGGCGCCTCCGGCTATGCCGGAAGCAGAACTGGATAATATTCTGCCGGTAGACAGCAGCCGGCCCTACGACATGCTCGACATCATTCACCGCATCGTGGATGATTCTGCCTTTGATCAGTATAAACAGGACTACGGCAAAACCATCCTCTGCGGCTATGCCCGCATCGACGGATGGGCCGTTGGCATCGTAGCCAACCAACGCAAAATAGTAAAGAGCCGGAAAGGAGAAATGCAGATGGGCGGCGTTATCTATAACGACAGCGCCGACAAGGCCGCACGCTTCATCATGAACTGTAACCAGAAACGTATTCCCCTGGTATTCCTCCAGGATGTTACCGGCTTCATGGTTGGCAGCAGAAGTGAACATGCCGGCATCATCAAAGACGGCGCAAAGCTCGTCAACGCCGTAGCCAATTCCGTTGTTCCCAAAATCACGGTTATCATCGGTAACTCCTATGGCGCCGGCAACTACGCCATGTGTGGCAAAGCCTACGATCCCCGCTTTATCTTCGCCTGGCCCTCTGCTAAAATAGCCGTTATGGGCGGCGAACAGGCCGCAAAAACACTGCTGCAGATACAGGTGGCCTCTCTGAAAGCCAAAGGCCAGGAAATTACACCCGAAGACGAAACCCGGCTGCTCAACGAAATCACTGAAAAATATAACAGCCAGACAACACCCTACTATGCAGCCGCACGCCTGTGGGTAGATGATATCATCGATCCCCTGGATACCCGCCTGAAAATCGCAGAATCCCTCAAAGCCGCTAATAATGCACCGATAGGAGAAGCATTTAATGTAGGCGTTTTTCAGGTATAAAGCAATTGGGATTAATTATGAATTACGAATGATGAATTATGAGTTAAAGCGAGGATCCAAGCGGATGATATTTTACATATCCGCTTTAATCTTCGCTTTAACTCATAATTCATCATTCGTAATTCATAATTAATCCCAATTATTATCTTTGCGCCTTATGGCTCAATTACAAATATATACAGATGGTGCATCCCGGGGTAATCCGGGACCTGGAGGATATGGTGTTGTACTTATCTGGGGGAGTATCAGGAAGGAATTATCGCAGGGCTACCGCAAGACGACCAACAACAGGATGGAGCTGCTGGCGGTGATTACGGCGCTGGAGGCATTGAAGAAAGACGGACAGGAGCTGACAGTTTTTACTGACAGCAAGTATGTGGTAGATAGTATAGAGAAAGGCTGGATATGGGGTTGGGTGAAGACCGGTTTCAAAGACAAAAAGAATAAAGATCTGTGGCTGCGGTTTATTCCGTTGTACAGAAAACACAAAATAAAAATGCAGTGGGTAAAAGGGCATGCCAGCAATCCGCTCAACAACCGTTGCGATGAACTGGCCACACAGGCTGCCGATAGCGGCAACTGGCTGATAGATGAAGGTTTTGAAAGTGGAAATTAAAGCAGCAGCGCCGCGAACCAACTGATGCCCAGGATTGTAATATAAGCGGAAAATCCAATTTTCGTTTATGCTTACCTGGTTCATTCAAACACTGCAACAGTATCCGGAGATAGCCGTCATGTTAACCCTGCTTATAGGTTTTCTGATAGGCAAGATACGTATCAGGGGATTTACCCTGGGCACCGTTACCGGGGTGCTGCTGGTAGGTATTCTGATTGGCGGCTGGCATATTCATATTCCCGGTGCTACCAAATCCATCTTCTTCCTTTTTTTCCTTTTCTGTACAGGATATAGTATTGGTCCGCAGTTCTTCCAGGGACTGAAAAAGGACGGGGTGCCCATTGCCCTGTTTTCTTTTATGGTCTGCTGCAGCAGTGTGGTCTTCTGCCTGATTATTGCAAAAATACTGAACTTCGAAACCGGTACCACGGCAGGTTTCATGTCTGGCTCCAATACATGCTCCGCCATAATCGGGGTGGCTTCCAATACGATCAGTGAACTGAACATCGGCGATGATGAAAAGACAAGGCTGATTAATCAGATACCGGTAGCCTATGCGGTAACGTATATTTTTGGTACGGCGGGTACCAGCTGGTTTCTGTCGGTGGTAGGCCCGTGGTTTATGTCGGGCAGCCGGGAGAAGCTGATTGAAGAAACGAAGAAGCTGGAAGCTACGCTGGCAGAGAATGCTGCGGAGGGCGACGAAAACGTTACCATGGCATATGACCAGGTGGCATTCAGGGCTTACCTGGTGAACAGTGAGCTGACCGGAGATGGTAAAACAGTGCAGGAGATAGAGCAGATGCTGCTGCGCAAGAAGCGGTTGCTGTATATCCTGCGGGTGAGAAGGAATGGCGAAATGATGGCAACGCCGCCGGATTTTGTAATTCGTGCAGGAGATATTATTGCCGTAGGCGGGCAACGCAGCGCTGCTATTGCTTCAGAAGCTATGCTGGGCAAGGAAGTAGCCGATGCGGAACTGCTGGCATTTCCGGTACAGCGTGTGAATGTGATTATCAATAAAAAGAATGTGGTCAACAAGCCTATTAAAAAGCTGGTGCCGTTGCTGCATGGGGTAAGTGTGCGCAAGATTACCAGAACAGGTATAGAGATGCCGTTAAGTCCCAATACGGTACTGTCCAAAGGAGATATTGCAGAACTGGTGGGGCCGCAGGAAGAACTGGATGAAGCGGTACCTTTGCTGGGCTATAAGGAAAGGGTAGGAGTGGAAACAGATATTGTTTACCTCGCTGCCGGTATTGTGGTAGGTACGCTGGTGGGCGCTATGAGTGTGCGCATCGGCAATGTGCCGATAGAGCTGAGTACGAGTGGTGGTGCACTGATCGCCGGTTTGTTTTTTGGCTGGCTGCGCAGTGCTATTCCGCGTTTTGGCTATATACCGCCGGCATCGGAATGGGTGCTGTCAAAGCTGGGATTGCATGTTTTCATTGCCATCGTAGGTCTTTCTTCCAGCGAAGGTTTTTTACAGGGGTTGAAAGAAGAAGGGCTGACTTTATTCCTGGCTGGCGCAGTGCTGAGTTTACTGCCGATGGTGGTAGCGTTGTTTCTCTCCAAGTATGTGTTTAAGTTTCATCCGGCGATAGGGCTGGGAGCCTGTGCCGGCGCGCATGATGAATCAGCGCCGTTGCTGGCGGTACAGGATGCGCTTAACAGTAAGGTGCCTGCGCTGGGGTATACCGTAGCATATGCAGTAGCCAATATTACGTTAACTACTTCGGGTGTTATCATAGTATTGTTAACCCATAAAGGTGGTTAACCGCTGCTGTTTATTTTCTTTTATGATATAATAATTTCACCATTCATCACAAAAGAATATATTGAAATCCGCTCCAGTCGTGTATGTGACCTCCTGTGTTGAAATTTATTTTCAACTTTTTTAACATTTCTTTTGTTGATAAAAAGTAAAGGCATTAGCTTTGCATCCCATTAGTCTATAGGAATTGTAGAATAATGATTATTCAATGAAATTTTACATCAAAGGAAGCCGATTTATGGAAATGAAGAACCAGCCACTTTTCTGTCACAACATGTGCTGTTGTAGCTGTTAATAATCAACTGCATTATCTTCCGGGCAGATCCTCACTGCTCAAGGATGATAAACATTCCTGATTTAATTCAATAATGGGAAAGATCAATGCTATTGCCGTTTATTAACCGGCGGGGCTTTGTATTGTCTTATCAGTTCTCCTAACCAATCTAATATCAACATTTGCTTATGTTACAAAGATTGCTGATTATTTTACTGCTGCTGGGGCCACTGGCAGCATATTCGCAGGTACGCACGGTCACAGGTACCATTGTATCAGCCAAAGAAAAGGAGCCGTTGCCCGGCGCCACTATCGTCGTAAAGGGTAGTACAAAAGGTACGGTTAGCGGCCCTGATGGCAGCTTCCGTCTGGAAGTGACTGATCCGGCAGCTACCACACTGGTTATCAGCTATATCGGCATGGTACCACAGGAAGTGCCTGTCAGCACCACGCCATTGCGCATAGAGCTGCAGGCATCCGGGAAAAACCTGGATGAGTATGTAGTTATCGCCTATGGTACTGCCAAGAAAAGCTCCTATACCGGATCTGTATCACAGATCAAAAGTGATGAGCTGGTAGACCGTCAGGTATCCAGCGTATCCAAAGCCCTGCAGGGGCTGGCAGCGGGTGTGCAAAGCGCCTCCCAGAGCGGCCAGCCGGGTACAGATGCCTCTATCCGTATCCGCGGGGTTGGTTCCATCAACGCCTCTGCTGATCCGCTCTACGTTGTAGACGGAGTACCCTACGGCGGCAACCTGAGCGCCATCAATCCATTCGATATAGAATCCATCAGCGTCCTGAAAGATGCCGCCTCCAGCGCCCTGTACGGGTCCCGCGGCGCTAACGGCGTTATCATCATCACCACTAAAAAAGGAAAGGTCAAAGGAAGTCGTATAGACGCCCGCGTTAGTCAGGGTTTCTCCAAAAGAGCGGTGAAGAATTATGAAACCGTTGGTACAGACGATTACTTTCAGATGTACTGGCGTGCTATGTTCAACACACAGCTGGCCAACAACCGGGATTCACTGACTGCTGCCAGAAATGCCAGCGCTGGCCTGGTGGACGAACTGGGCATCAACCCCTATGGCAGCAAATATCCGCAGCCGGTAGGCACCGACGGCAAACTTGTTGCCGGCGCTGTTCCGCTGTGGAACGACGACTGGGATAAAGCCATGCAACGGACCGGTCACCGTACGGAAGCAAACCTGAGCATCAGCGGCGCTACCGACAATACCCGCTATTTCATCTCAGGCGGTTACCTCGATGACCAGGGTATTTATCTCGGCTCCGGCTTCAAACGCTATAACGTACGCAGCAACATCGATATAGATGCCCGCAAATGGCTGAAAGTAGGATTAAACCTCAGCGCAGCCCATTCCGATCAGCAGGCGCCTCCTTCTGAAGACAGCCGCAGCGATAACTATATCAACTACGGCCGCCTCATGGGGCCTATGTATCCCATCTACGTACGCGACCCCAATACCGGCGCGTATAAACTGGATGCCAATGGTAAAAGGGTTTTCGATTACGGCGATTACCGCCCGGATCCCGCTAACCCCAGAACCAACCTGGTACAGACTTCCGGTATAGACAGGCACGATACTATCCGTGATGATGTATCTGCCCGCGTATACGCTGAAGCAACCCTCTGGAAAGGACTGAAGTTTAAAACCAGCTACAGCGCGGACTATTCCAACCGCCAGGCACACGATTATACCAACCCTACGCTCGGATTTGATGCGGAAGTAGGCGGTACTGTCAGCAAAGGCAGCTTCAAGTATTTCAGCTGGACCTTCAATAATATCCTGACCTACGAAACTACTTTCAACGAAAAGCACCATCTGAACCTCCTGGCAGGTCAGGAAGCCTATAAATCCACCTATTCCTTTGAAGTAGGTAACAAATCCGGATTCTCTGTACCGGGACTGGACGAGCCCGCAGGCGCCGCGCTGATCAGCAACTTCGACGGGTACCGCGATTCGTATGCGCTTACCAGTTATCTCGGCCGCGCGGAATACGATTATCTGGGCAAATACTTCTTCTCCGCCTCTTTAAGAGGAGACAGGTCTTCCCGGTTCGCACCCGGTAAAAACCTCGGTACCTTCTGGTCGCTGGGCGCTTCCTGGAAAGCTACTGAAGAAGATTTCCTGAAGAACAGCTCCTGGCTTAACCTGCTGACGCTGCGCGCCAGCTACGGCGGACAAGGGAACGATAACCTCGGCGCTACCCGCTACTATAACTACCTGCCACTGTTTGTGGTGAACAGTAACCTCGGTCAGGGTGGTACCTACCGCAATGCACTCTATAATCCTGACCTGAAGTGGGAAACAAACCTGAATCTCAACGCAGGCGTGGACTTCTCCATGTTCGATAACCGTTTCGGTGGTACAGTGGAATTCTTTATCCGTAAGTCTAAAGATCTGCTGTTCTCCAGACCTAAACCACCTTCTATCGGATATCCTACTATAGATGAAAATATCGGCGCACTGAAAAATACCGGCGTGGAACTGACACTCAATGCAGTGCCGGTTAGAACAAAGGATTTCAGCTGGCAGGTGAGCCTGAACATGACGCATTACAAAAACAAAATCACCGAACTGCCACAGGCAGAAATCATCAGCGGCACCAAGAAATTAATGGTGGGCAGATCCATCTATGATTTCTATATCCGGGAATGGGCAGGCGTAGATCCTAAAACAGGTACGGCGCTCTGGCATTATACCAATAAAGACGGCAGTATCTCCGATACCAGCAACTACAGCGCTGCAACCCAGTATTATTCCGGTTCTTCCCTGCCCGATGTGTATGGCGGTTTAACCAATACCTTCAACTACAAGGGATTCTCCCTGTCGTTCCTCATCGTGTACAGCCTGGGTGGTAAAGTACTGGATAATGACTATACTTTCCTGATGGGTACCGGTAGCGCCGGAGGCCGTGCCTGGTCAAAAGAAATGCTGAACGCCTGGACTCCTTCCAACCGGAATACTGATGTGCCGCAGCTGACAACCGTTACCAACAACTTCACCGCCAACTCAACGCGCTTCCTGTACGATGCCAGCTATGCGCGGCTGAAAAGTGTGAACCTGAGCTATAACCTGCCTAAATCACTGATGGAAAAAGCTCATCTCAACAACATTACGGTGTATGTGCAGGGCGAAAACCTGTTCACTCTCTATAACCATAAGGGTATGGATCCTGAGCAGACAGTGGGAGGTACCACCTATTACCGTTATCCGGCGGTGAAATCCGTTTCTGCCGGTATTAATCTGAGCTTCTAAAAACAGTATCATGAAAAAGAACAGCCGCTTACTCTTCGCTATAATTACTACCGTTGCGCTGACAGCCTGCAGCAAGGATTTCGTGAATACCAGGCCCACCAATGCCGTACCGGACGATCAGGTATTTAATACCATAGATAATGCTGAAACAGCTATCAACGGTACCTGGGCCTATATGTTCGATACCTATTTCACCTTTGCCGTACCCGGTTATAAATCCATTCACCTGACCAGCGATGCGATGGGCAGTGATGTTGCACTGACTACCTCCTACGGCTTCCGGGATGCATACACCTTCATTGAAATGGTAGACAATACCAAGAACAGGGTAAGCGCTTACTGGACGCTGCTCTACAAGGTGATCGACAACTGCAACCTCTTCCTGTCTAAAATCGATAACGTTCCCGGTGATGACGCCAAACGTAAATACCTGAAAGGGCAGGCGCTGACACTCCGCGCCAACAGCTACCTGACGCTGGCCTCTTTCTACCAGTTTGGCGTAAACACCAATGGCAATACCAAAACAGCTCCCATTTACCTGGAGCCTTCCAATCCGGGGACACAGGGCAAAAGCAAATCCACGCTGATACAACTGTATCAGCAGACCATCAGCGACCTGGAAACTGCCATCCCGCTGCTGGGACAATACGACCGCCCCGCGACCATGAAGTATAAAATTGATGTACACGTAGCACAGGGCCTGCTCGCAAGAGCCTATCTCTACAGCGGCCAGTACGCAAAGGCTACCACTCCTGCAGTGGCTGCCCGCGACGGTTACCCGCTCATGGGGAGCGATGACTACAACAAAGGCTTCAATGATATCAGCAACCAGGAATGGATCTGGGGACAGGCACAAACTCCGACACAGAATGTAGCTGCCTCCAACTTCAACTTCCTCGATGTATCTACGCCGGTAGCCTATTACAAAAGCTTCAAGGCCGACCCCTGGTTCAGAGGTTACTTTGAATCTTCAGATGTGCGTACCCGTTTATTTGAGGTAAGCCATGCCGGTCATATGCTGTACAAAAAATTCCGTTTCCGTGACCCGGGCGCTATGGTGGCTGATCTGGTACTGATGCGTTCCGCAGAAATGTACCTGATCGAAGCGGAAGCATATGCCCGCTCCGGCAACGCAGGTAAAGCAAAGGATGCGCTGAATGCACTGCGTACTGCCCGCAATGCCAGCCCCTATAACGGCAACGGCTCCGTTACCGATACCATCCTGCTGGAAAGAAGAAAGGAATTATGGGGCGAAGGTTTCTCCCTGTCAGATATTCTTCGTACAGGCGGCACCGTAGTCAGGAAACCATTTGTGAACTTCCAGGGCAAAGACAGCATCATTCCTGTTCCCTTCCCGGACGGCACCATTGATTCCGTACACGTGATCGGCCACCGCACACTGGCATTACCTGACAAGAGTCCGTTTAAGCCGTTCAGCAACTACTACCTGTTCTCCATTCCACTCAGCGAACTGCAGAACAACCCAAACATCAATAATTAATTTTATTATTTTACTATTTGAGATTTTGTATCTAATCAGGAAGCCCTCCGGAATATTCCGGAGGGCTTCCTGATTAGATACAAAATCTCAAATAGTAAAATAATAAAATAGCCTTTATTTAGGGAGGTTGGAGAATTCGAATACGAATATGCGTTGGGAAGAATTGCCGCCGGATGTTTCTACAATAGTATCTGTTACCGGGAGCTGCGAGTTATTATATGACCTGGAATGCGTGGTCAGCGTAACATCAGGCTTAGCGCCACCCAGGTATTCATATTTCACGCTGATCAGTTCATTGGCTGATAAGGTTTCCGGTGAAGAGAGTTCTTCGGAGATCAGGAAGCTACCGTAGGGATAGCCATAACTGCGTTTGTCGTTGTAGGTAAAGGCTGTGCTGGAAGCCAGTTGCTGTGTTTTATCCGGCAACACTTCAAATTGCTCTGCCAGGGTGACGTTCTCGCCTGTCCAGGTATATTTGCGAACCATATACAGGTCTTTTTCTCCCTTGTATCTATTTACCTGCACAACATGTTGCTTATCATAAATAATAGTGTCCCAGCTGCTTACCACGCCCGGATTTCTCAACTCATAGTTAGAAACGCGCGTTACTTTTCCATCTTTAGTGAAAAAAGATTTTACCTGTTTCAGTTCGTCAGCAGGCTTTTGTTTTGCCAGTAATTTTACAGGGATGCCGGTGACATATTCCATTTTTATGGCAGAATAATAATTCACGGATCTGATATCATCCACAATGTTTTCTACCAGCATATCTGCATTGTAGGTAAAGGTAGTAAGATCATTGGCGCTGCTGATTTTAGTAAGCAGCCAGGGTACCGCCGGCGGATCTATTACAATCACATTATCAGTGGAGCTGTCCTTTTTACAGGACATGGCAAATAAAGTCAGTGCGATAATACCAGAAAACAGTTTTTTCATAGGCTACAGTAATGATGAGTAAAGTTGTTAACGCATCAATATAAAAAATAGCCGGCTGATTTATAGCAAGTGAGATCAGAAAATCCAGGGAATAATACGGCTGGTGCGTTTCATATAAGCACTATACTCTTCACCAAACTGGCTTAGCAGCATTTTTTCTTCTACCTGCATGCGATAGGCAAATGCAATGAAAACCGGTACAAATGTTATCAAGAGGCTCAGCCAGTTATTGAGGGACAGGCCGAAGCCGAGGAAAGACAAGAGGGAACCTGCATAGGAGGGATGACGGATAATGCCGTATAAACCATCTTTTTTAATGTGATGTCCTTCCCGTATAGTAACCACCACCGTAAATAATCTGCCCAGGGAGGCAATGGCCCAGTAGCGCAGTATCATACCCAGCAGTATCAGCGACAACCCGGTATAATTCATCAGCGGTCCGGGATAAATGGGGTAGCTGGTGTTAAAGGTAACGTATACGGATATATTGGTACAGATGATAATAATAATCCAGATATAGGCCAGGCTGCCGCGGTCCTGCTTCTTTTTATCTGTGTCCTTTCCGCCACGGAGAATACGGTGAAGTAATATTTCGGAGAGAAACCAGAAAAGGTAGATCAGGGAGGATAACAGGCTCATACCGGGAAACAATTAAAATGAAGTTATATATCTAATGTATGAAATATTCCCAAGTCTTTAAAAAATGCTATTTTGGCGGCAGACAAAAACGTGTGCTATGGAAAACCTGCAGGCTATTTTACAATCAGCTACTCCTGTGCTGATAGATTGTTTCGCTACATGGTGCGGCCCCTGTAAAATGGTGCCTCCGATTCTGAAGGAGGTAAAAGATAAGTTCGGGGAGAGCCTTCGGATCATCAAAATTGATATTGACCGGAATCAGCAGCTGTCGGCCCAGTGGCAGATCAGCAGCGTGCCCACACTGTTGTTGTTCCGTGAAGGCAGGCTGCTGTGGCGTCAGAGCGGGGTAGTGCCTGCACATCAGCTGATTCCTTTGCTGCAGCAGCAGTTATCCTGATCAGAGGCGGTAATAGAAGGAGCGGAGGTCCTGCTCCAGCTTATCATATATTGGCCGTGTCAGCTCAATGAAGAGATCCTGCGGCGGTGGCGGCGGCACATCGCGTCCTCCCAGAAGGCTTTTGTCTGCGTCGCTGAGGGCGCGTTCATCTCCTTTAAAGTAACCGAACTGGTTCACCCAGGTGTAGCTGCCGGGAACCCGGTCGGACCGTAACAAATTACCGTTATTGGTATCTGTGATACGATAATCCAGCACTCCGCTGGAATACACTGTTTTCTTTGTGAGAAACAGGGTAGCCGTTACCGTTTGATATATATTTTGCGATTTGCCGCTGGTATCTTTGGTGGTGCCGGTCACGATCTGTTTTGAAACATCCCGCTGGGAGCGGTCTACGTACGTCTGCCCCACCATGAAATCCAGGAATCGGAGTTCAATGTATTCATCCGGTCTGATATTTTCGTTGCGGGCTATCCGTTCATCGTAGAACTGTACGAAGCGGTTAATGTTGCGCTGCTGCAGGGTTCTGACAAGATAATCCCTGAACTGGTCGGCACTGAACTGAAAGTAGGTAGAGCGTACTTCCAACTCGCTGATGACAACATTTACCACGCCGGCCTGGAAGGCTTCGTCTTTACGTTGCCGGGCGTCGCGGTAGTTGCTGATGAGTTTAAGTGTTGCTGTAAATTCGTCGTAAGCCAGGCGTGCGCTGGCTTTGTCCCCTTTTTCCAGCAGTGCCATACCGCGGTCATAGCGCACTTCGGCGGCATTTTCCTGGGCGCCGGTAATGGCGTCGCGGTAATCTTTGGGCGTCACCACCTGCATGGCTGCGGGGGAGCCGTGTATGAGGTCATACAGGCGCTGCATGCTGCGGTATTCTGTCCGGACGGATTCCCATTTCAGCTGGTTATTGGAACGTAGAAAGGCGTTAACGCGGTCTTCATGCATTTTAGCTGCCTGCTGGTATGCCAGGGGTAATATTTTCAGGGCGGTAGCATCCTGCGGTTTCCGCTGCAGTTTCTTGACAAAGGCGGTCACGGCCTCATCGTAACGCCCCTTGTTATACATCTTTTCACCGGATTTACAGGAAAACAGCATCAGGGCGCACAACAAACCTGCTACTGCTACGCGTTGCACAGTACTAATAGATGAACCAATCATTTTCAAGGGATATGATGTTAGATAATGTAAGTACCTGTGTCGGGCCGGACTATTTGATCATACGGCGTAATTCCCTGTCAGACTCCCGCTGTTTGATGGTATCGCGTTTGTCATGCAGCTTTTTACCTTTACCAAGACCAATCTCCAGCTTAGCCAGGCTTTTATCTGTAATAAATATACGAAGGGGGACGATGGTGTAGCCTCTTTCCTTGATCTTGTTCTCCAGCTTTTTCAGTTCACGTCTGGTAAGCAGCAGTTTACGTTCTCTCAGCGGATCATGGTTAGCGGCGGTGCCGTGGGAATATTCGGCAATATGAAGACTTTTAACAAACAGTTCTCCTTTGGAAAAATAGCAAAAGGAATCATTAAAGCTAACCCTGTTGGCGCGGATGGATTTAATCTCTGTTCCGGTCAATACCATTCCCGCAATAAATTTTTCCTCTATTGCGTACTCAAAATATGCTGATCTGTTCTTTAATTCGGCCATGGGTGAAAGATTTGAGATTTGATTATTTGGTTATTTGAGATTTAATCTGGGCGCATACTACATTAGATATCCGCTCAGATTAACTCTCAAATAACCAAATAATCAAATCTCAAATGAGTATCTAGTTTTTAAACAGGCTCAGGGTGTTGGCCAGTTTTGTTTTTAATTCTTTGCGATCCATGATGAAATCCAGGAAGCCGTGTTCGAGCAGGAATTCGGCGCTCTGGAAGCCTTCAGGGAGGTCTTTTTTGATAGTTTCCTTGATGATCCTCGGACCGGCGAAGCCGATCAGTGCACCCGGCTCAGCGATGTTGAGATCGCCCAGCATGGCATAGGAGGCGGTAACGCCACCGGTGGTCGGATCCGTCATCAGGGAGATGTAAGGTAACCGGGCATCAGCCAGCTGCGTGAGCTTGGCGGATGTTTTGGCCATCTGCATCAGGGAGAAGGCGCTTTCCATCATACGGGCGCCGCCGGATTTGGAGATGATCATCAGGGCTTTCTTATGCAGAATGCAATAGTCGATGGAACGGGCGATTTTTTCCCCCACCACGGAACCCATGGACCCCCCGATAAAGTTGAAGTCCATACAGGCTACAACCAGATCGTAACCGTTTACCGTACCGGTACCCACTGTCATGGCATCTTTCAGGCCGGATTTTTTCTGTGCTTCCTTCAGCCTGTCCCCGTAAGGTTTCAGGTCTTTAAAGCCCAGGAAGTCAGTTGGGTAGATATTTGGAAACAGTTCCTCGAACTGATTGTTATCAAAGATAATCTCGAAATACTCGGCAGAGTTAATACGATTGTGATAGTTGCATTTATCACATACGTAAAAATGCTCCTTCAGATCCTTTACAGTGGTGGTTTTTTTACAGTTAGGACATTTATGCCACAACCCATCCGGCGCTTCTTTCTTTTCACTGGTGGAGGTGGAAATACCTTGTTTAATTCGCTTAAACCAGCTTGACATATTTTACTATTAGATTAGAAAATAGTGGTGCAAGATACGAATTAATGAATAAAACCAATAATCGTGTCGGAATTAAAGATACAAATATTATAAGGAACAATGCTGCTTTGTCTTTTAATAATAAAGCGGAAACAAAAGCAGTTTTTTTTATATAACCACTTTTGCCTCCGCTTTGAGCAGACAGGGCTGTTTTACAGCGCGTCCCTTAGTTTCTGTTGATGCAGTTCAGATCCCTGAACGCTTCTTCCAGGCGTTTTACAAAGGTATCTTCACCTTTGCGCAGCCATACGCGTGGATCATAGTATTTTTTGTTAGGTTTATCTGCGCCTTCAGGGTTGCCCAGCTGTGCCTGCAGATAATCTTTTTTAGCTTCGTAGTAGTCGTGTACGCCTTCCCAGAATGCCCACTGCATGTCGGTATCAATATTCATTTTGATAACGCCGTAACCCAGTGCTTCTGCGATCTGGTGCTTCGGAGAGCCGCTGCCGCCGTGGAATACGTAGTATACCGGCTTGGCTTTGGTGCCGAATTTCTGCTGGATATATTCCTGGCTGTTCTGCAGGATCACCGGACGCAGTTCTACGTTACCCGGGCTGTATACGCCATGTACGTTTCCGAAAGCGGCGGCTACAGTGAAGCGGCTGCCTACTTTAGACAGTACTTCATAAGCGTAGGCCACATCTTCAGGCTGGGTATATAACTTGGAGTTATCTACGCCGGAGTTGTCCACACCGTCTTCTTCTCCACCGGTTACGCCCAGCTCAATTTCGATGGACATACCCAGTTTATTCATTCTTTCAAAATATTTATGGGAGATTTCGATGTTCTCCTGGATAGGCTCTTCAGACAGATCCAGCATGTGAGAGCTGTACAAAGGCTGGCCATGCAGTTTGAAATATTCTTCACCGGCAGTCAGCAGACCGTCGATCCATGGCAACCATTTTTTAGCGGCGTGGTCAGTATGCAATACAACAGGAACGCCATAGTACTTAGCTACTTCATGCACGTGTTTAGCACCGGAGATACCGCCGGCGATGTTTGCCTGCAGCTTATCGTTAGGCATGCCTTTACCGGCATAAAACTGCGCACCCCCATTGGAAAACTGTATAATTACCGGTGAATTTACTTTCGCAGCTGTTTCCAGCACCGCATTCACGGAGTTGGTTCCCACAACATTCACGGCAGGCATAGCAAATCCGTTGTCTTTGGCATCGTTATACAGCGCATCCAGCTCTTCGCCGAATAATACGCCAGCTCTGTATTTTCCCATACTCTAAAAATGTATTTGTTTTTTAAGGAAAGCAAATATAAGCAGGAAAAAATAAGATTTATAGCGAAATGTATTTATTGCAGCGATAAAAGTAAAGAGATAAAAATGTATTTTACCCGGATATCCTCCATTATCATGTTACATAGAATTATTCTTTTCCTTGTTTGTCTGTTACTGCAAACCTTTGCTGCTAAGGCCTTTCAGCATACTGCAACCGATTCCGCCACTTACTTCCGCTCCTTCGATAATACGCGTATTCATTACACCAGTAAAGGAAACGGAGAGCCGGTTATCCTTGTGCATGGCTTCATAACAAACGGTAATTCCTGGCTGGCAACGCCGCTGTACGATTCGCTGCTGAAACATCATTTCCGGGTGATTACGCTGGACCTGCGCGGCAACGGCACTTCCGACCATCCGCACGACAGCCTGGCCTATCTGGATGATGCAGAAGCAAAAGATATTATGGCGCTTGCCACGCATCTGCAGCTGGGCGCCTACAGGATAGTAGGGTATTCCCGCGGAGCCATTATCGCAGCCCGGCTGCTGGTGCTGGACAAACAACGTGTGCGCTGCGGCGTGCTGGGAGGCGTAGGCACCGGGTTTACTGATCCGGCATGGCCCCGCCGCCTGCAGTTCTATGATGCCCTCTCCGGGAAAGATGTCCCAGAGCTGGCGGCCATGGTGAAAAACGTACAGGCGGCAGGGTTAGACCAGCGCGCGCTGGCGCTGATGCAGTTCGGGCAGCCCGCTACCACCGCCGCGGAATTTGCACTGGTACAACAGCCGGTACTGGTTATCGGAGGCGATAAAGACGAAGACAATGATACAGGCGGTTCCCTCGCAGCCCTTATGCCGCGCGGTATGCACGGCACTGTAGCCGGCAATCATACTACTACATTGCGCTCTCCCTGGTTTGCGGAGTGGATCACAGATTTTTTAGAAAAACATTGACAGGGATCTTAACTAACTGTCAGCATATTACCATTTACCGTAATGCTGTAGGGAGTGAGCGCCGCAGCAGCCGGTCCGGTGTTTACAGCGCCGGTGGCTGTATACCTGCTGCCATGGCCGCATGGCGCGTTGCATTCTATGAGGCCGGAAGCTTTGCTGAAAGTAGAAACGGTACATCCCTGATGGGTGCAGGTACTTGATAAAGCGCTGAAAGCCGCGGCGGTATTGCCTGTGCCGGTACGGATAACAATCACGCCATTGGCAATCCTGAAATCGCCTACTTGGGTAAGGTCGCTGGTAAGATTCAGGGTAACCCTGGCGGATCCGCCACCAGGGCCGGGATCAGGAGATGATCCATAACCGCCGCCTCCTTTGCTGCAGGCAGCCATTCCGGCGGTACAGGCCAATACCAGCGTTAGCCCTACGTTTGATACAAATTTCCTTCTTTCCATAAAGTAAATTTTACGGTGACAGTACAACGTGTATGACTTGTACGCGGAAGAAAGGGAACAGGTTGCCTAGCGGCTGAAATGAAAGGCGGGTATGTCCAGCAGCTGCCGGAAATAGGGAACCGCTTCGGCCAGGCGGCTGCCGTACCAGGAGAACATTTCTCCGTCTACCAGCAAAATACGCGCTGCCGGCAGGATCTCCTGCAATTCGGCGATATGTTTTTCCTTAAAGGGATAAGGTTCGGAAGAAAGCAGTACCAGCCGGCAGCCACTGCCGGCCAGCTGTTCCGGTGTGATGGCAGGGTAGCGGGGCATATCTGCAAATACATTCTGCAGTCCGCAGCGCTGCATCATCTGCCGGATGAATGTGTCGCCACCAGCCACCATCCATGGATTGCGCCAGATGAAGTAGGCGGTGGGAACAGGGGGCGTTAAAGGCTGAAGTGCGGAAAACTGTGTTTGTATGTCGCTGATAAGCGCGTTAGCAGCAGCTTCCCGGCAGGTGATGGCGCCAACGCCGGCAATCATCTCCAGCGCATCTTCCAGCGTCCGGATGTCGCTCACCCATACCGGATAATCTTTCATCAGCGCCTCTACATCAGCGGCCGTATTTTCTTCTTTATTGGCGATGATAAGGTCTGGCTGCAGGGAACGGACAATATCGGCATGCACGTTTTTAGTACCGCCTACACGGGTTTTGCTACGGAACCACGCTGCCGGATGTACGCAGAATTTAGTGATGCCTGCCACTTCTTTTTCCAGCCCCAGCGTATATAATAATTCCGTTTGCGAAGGCACCAGAGAGATGATCCTCTCCGGCGCCTTCGCCAGTGTTACCGTGCGTTGCAGCTGATCGCGAAACGTGCGGGGGCTGTTACCGTCCCAGTGCCTGGATGATGTCATACTTAGTTACGATGTGATGATCTCCGCTGTCGTCTTTAGTGAGTACAGCACCGTTTTCCCGGTTGATATAGACAGACAGTTTTTCTATCGGCGTATCCTGACTTACGAGCGGGAATGGCGCCTGCATGACCTGCCCGATGAGTGCATCTTTCAGGTTGCTGTCATCAATCAGTTTATTGAACAGGCCGTTTTCAGAAACGGAACCAACAATTTCGCTGTCACGTTTAACGGGGATATGTTCAATATCGAATTTTTTCATTTTCGCAATGGCATCGCTGACTCTTTCATCTGGTGTAACCGTTACCAGTGGCAGATTACGGCGCGCGTTCACCACGTCTTTCACCGTTTTGACGTCCAGAAATCCGCGTTCCATCATCCATTGGTCGTTGTATACTTTTCCTACATAACGGCTGCCATGATCGTGGAAAACCACTACTACCACATCTTCCGGTTTCAGGGAGGCTTTCAGCTGTAAAAGACCTGCTATGGCGGAACCGGCAGAGTAACCCACGAAGATGCCTTCTTCTTTCGTAATACGGCGGGCCATAACGGCGCCGTCTTTATCAGTTACTTTTTCGAAGGCGTCTATCACGCTCATATCGTAGTTCTCCGGCACAAAGTCTTCTCCTATACCTTCAGTGATATAGGGATATACTTCGTTCATATCCAGTTCGCCGGTTTCATAATATTTTTTCAGGAGAGAGCCGTAGCTGTCAATAGCCCATACCTTGATATCCGGATTTTTCTCTTTCAGGAACCTGCCTGTACCGGTGATGGTACCACCGGTGCCGGTAGCTACTACCAGGTGGGTCACTTTACCATCCGTCTGATCCCAGATTTCCGGACCGGTCTGCTCATAGTGCGCATCGCGGTTGGCGAGGTTATCGTACTGGTTTACATAGAAGGAGTTGGGTATTTCCGTAGCCAGCCTTTTGGATACGGAGTAGTAGGAGCGGGGATCTTCCGGTTCCACGTTGGTCGGACACACGATTACTTCCGCGCCTACGGCTTTCAGGATATCTACTTTTTCCTTGGATTGTTTATCGGTGGTGGTAAAAATACATTTGTAGCCTTTGATGACGGCTGCAAGTGCCAGGCCCATACCGGTATTGCCGGAGGTGCCTTCAATGATGGTGCCGCCGGGTTTGAGCAGGCCTTTCTGTTCGGCAACTTCTACCATTTTGATAGCCATCCTGTCCTTGATGGAGTTGCCCGGGTTAAAGAATTCTACCTTGGCAAACACTTGGCAGGGCAGGGAAGCCGTTACGCGGTTCAGTTTTACCAGTGGGGTGTGGCCAATCGTTTCGAGTATGTTATTAACGTATTTCATATAAAATAATGAGGTTGTGCGGTTGTAAATTACGAATTCAGAATCAGGAATCGTGCATTTATCGCAGATTCTCCCATCTGGCATAGAAAAGAACGGCTTTATGATAATTATTATTTATTTTTTTCTTCTGAAAGATTTCCCTCACTGAATTTCCTTTAACGAACCGATACAAAAAATAGAAAACAACAATCCCCTCATCATTCATCATGTATACCCCCCTCTCCGCTGCATTTATAATTCGTCCTGCATAATTCGTCATTCGTAATTCCCAATTCCTATCTTTGCCGGAGATGAATCGAATATTTATAACCGGTATTGGTACCGGGGTTGGAAAAACGGTTACTGCCGCCTGTGTAACAGCAGCACTGGAAGCAGATTACTGGAAACCTGTACAGAGCGGCATGGAAGAGGGCACGGATACGGCAACCATTCAGGCCCTGCTGGCTGGTACCACCACCATATGCCACCCGGAAGCCTACGTATTGAAAGAACCTGCTTCGCCGCACCTGGCGGCCCGGATGGAGCATATTACCATTGATACTTCCCGTATTACAGCACAGGCAGACGGTATCACGGGCAACCGGCCGCTGATTATAGAAGGCGCCGGCGGACTACTGGTGCCGCTGAATGACGAAATGTCCACACTGGACCTGATCCGGCAGCTGCAGGCCAGGGTAATCATTGTGGCGCAGAACTACCTGGGCAGCATCAACCATTCCATGCTTACCGCAAAAGTGCTGCAGCATACAGGCGTTCCCGTTATGGGCTGGATATTTACAGGCCATCATCACAGTAATGAAGATGATGTAATCCGCTGGAGCGGGTATCCTTCACTGGGCCGCATACCGCAGGCCGGAGAGGTGAACAGCGCCTTTGTCATGGAACAGGCACGGCTTTTGACAGGTCCTCTCAACGCTTCACTGTATGACCACTAAGAAGGATATACGAAAATTTTTCCTGGAAGAAAGACTGAACCTCCCTGATGAACAGGCGCAGGCGCTGAACCGGCGGCTGCTGGAACAGGTGCAGGAACTGGATTATACTGGGGTGGGCACCCTTCATCTTTTTCTGCCTATTTCAGAGAAGAAGGAAGTGGATACCTGGCCCCTCGCTGCCTGGCTGCGGGAACGCTTCCCGGCTATACGCCTGGCACTTTCCCGCGCCGATATGAAAACCGGAGAGATGTTTCATTATGCCTGGGAGGCCCATACCGCACTGGTAAAAAATAAATTTGGTATCCCGGAGCCGGCAGGCGGAGACGAACTGCCCGCCACGGATATAGATCTTGTATTCGTACCTTTACTGGCTTTTGACCGCGAAGGACAACGGGTCGGCTACGGTAAGGGAATGTACGACCGCTTCCTGAAAGAATGCCGCCCGGATGTACGTACAGTAGGGCTTTCCCTGTTTGAACCGGTAGAGAAGATTACCGATACAGACGCCTGGGATGTACCGTTGCATACCGTCGTAACACCAGCGCATATTTATCATTTTAAACAATTTTAGCAGTGCTGAAATACCTGAAAATACTATTATATCCTTTTTCCCTGTTGTATGGCCTCGTGATGTGGATACGCAACCGGTTCTATGATAAAGGCCTGCTCACTGCCGTAGAATTCGATATCCCTACTATCGCCGCAGGCAACCTTTCCGTTGGCGGCACCGGTAAAACCCCGCATGTGGAATACCTGATCCGCCTGCTGAAAGATACTTTCCGGGTGGCTACCCTCAGCCGTGGCTACAACCGTCGTACAAGCGGTTATATACTGGCTGATGAACACAGCACCGCAGCTGATATCGGCGATGAGCCCATGCAGTTTCATGAAAAATTTCCAGAGATCAGCGTTTGTGTAGGAGAGGAACGCATGCTGGCCATCCCGCAGCTCCTGGGCGATGAGCCGGGCACACAGGTAGTGCTGCTGGACGATGCCTTCCAGCACCGATCTATCAAACCGGGCATGAATATCCTGATTACGGATTACAGACGCCGCTTCACCCGCGATCATGTGGTGCCCTTCGGCCGCCTCCGCGAAGGTCGTAAAGGTTATATGCGCGCTGATTGTATCATTGTTTCCAAATGTCCGCCCGACCTGAGCGTGGCAGAAAAACAGGCGATCGAAAAAGAAATCAGTCCTTTGCCGCATCAGCGGTTGTTTTTTACTACCTTGCAATACGGGGCCCTGTATGATATGATTACACGCCAGCCGGTGGAAATACCGGCATCCGCCACCGTACTGCTGGCCTGCGGTATCGCCAGGCCCGAACCATTGCTCGAAGCGTTGAAAAACCGGTTCTCACAGGTATTCCTGCTTTCCTTCCCTGATCATTACTATTACTCAGAGAAAGATATTGCCAATATCGGGAAAGAACTGAACGACCTGCCAGGAAAGGATAAGATTGTCATCACCACAGAGAAAGACGCGGTGAGATTACACCTGCTGAAGAAAGAACTGGCAGAACAAAACCTGCAATTAGCTGTTATGCCAGTGGAAATTTCCTTCCTCTTCGGAGAAGCAGATTCATTTAATAACTTTATTTTTGACTACGTAGGCAGGCATCTGCCGGTACCCGGTCAATAATACTTACTACAAGACATGAGTAAAAAAAAGAAAGATAAAAAAAGCCCCGGACAGAAGAAGACCTTCAGAGGGGTAGTGGAGTTGACAAAGTCAGGAATGGCTTTTGTGATTGTACCCGGACTTACCAAAGACATCATGGTAAAGCAGAAGAACCTGCATACCGCACTCGATAAAGATGAAGTGCTGGTGGATGTCATCAAGCATGCCCGCGGCGAAGGCCGCCAGGAAGGTATCATAACGGATATCCTTAAACGAAATAAAACGGAATTTACCGGCACCCTGCAGATCAGTAAGAGCTTCGGCTTCCTGCTCACGGAGAAGGGGATGTTTATGCCGGATATCTATATTCCCGCCAATTCCCTGAAAGACGCTAAGAACGGAGATAAGGCCGTTGTAAAAATTGTGGCCTGGGGCGAAAAATCGCGCAAACCCGTAGGCGAAGTGATTGAGATCCTGGATGCCAGCGATACCAACGACCTGGCCATGAAGGAAATTCTCATTGAAGCCGGATTCCCGCTCAGCTTCCCCGACGAAGTGCTGGAAGAACTGGCCGTTATCAGGGAGGAAATAACGGAAACGGAAGTACGAAAACGTAAGGACGTACGCAATATCCTGACCTTCACCATCGACCCCGTTGATGCCAAGGATTTTGATGATGCCATCTCCTTCCGCCTGCTGAAAAACGGGCTGTATGAAATTGGCGTCCACATCGCGGATGTAAGTCATTATGTGATTCCCGGAACAGAGCTGGACAAGGAAGCAGACAAACGCGCTACCTCCGTGTATCTGCCGGACCGCGTACTGCCCATGCTGCCGGAAAAAATTTCCAACGAACTGTGCTCGCTGCGCCCGAAAGAAGATAAACTGACCTTCTCCGCCATCTTTCAGATGAACGAAAAAGGAGAAGTAAAACACCACTGGATAGGCCGTACCCTGATCCACTCGGATCACCGCTTCACCTATGAAGATGCACAGGAAATTATAGAAGGTAACAGCAATGGTCCGCATAAAGAAGAGATACTACTGCTGAATAAGATAGCCCAACAACTGCGCCAGGAGCGCTTTAAGCATGGCGCTATCAACTTCTCCTCCCAGGAAGTGCGGTTCAAACTGGATGAAAACGGTAAACCTATCGGTATCGTTATCAAGGAAAGCAAGGAGGCGCATCAGCTGATTGAAGAATTCATGCTGCTGGCCAACCGGACCATCGCCGCCTATGTGGCAAAGATCCGGGTAAACAAACAACCCGTGCCATTCCCTTACCGGGTGCACGATACGCCGGACGAAGAAAAACTGAAGGTATTCGCTTCCTTCGCCGGAAAATTCGGGTATAAGTTTGATACCAGCTCCCCGGAAAACATTGCCCGCTCCTTCAATAAAATGCTGCAGCTGGTACAGGGCAAGCCTGAACAGCATGTGCTGGAAACCCTGGGTATCCGTACCATGGCCAAAGCGATCTATACCACCGAGAATGTAGGGCACTACGGTCTTGGCTTTGAAGATTACTGCCACTTTACTTCCCCTATACGCCGTTACCCGGATGTACTCGTACATCGTGTGCTGGCGGAGTGCCTGGCCGGTAATATCCATCCGGACAAGCACATGGAGAAAAAATGCAAGCACGATTCCGAAATGGAACGTAAGGCCATGGAAGCGGAAAGGGCAGCCAACAAATATAAACAGGTGGAATACATGCAGCAGTACATCGGACACACTTTTGAAGGTGTTATCAGCGGTGTGGCGCATTTCGGCTTCTGGGTGGAAACCGTGGATACCAAATGCGAAGGGCTGGTGAGTATTCATAACCTCAACCGGAAGGAAGAATTTGTTTTCAATGAAGCAGAATACGCGCTGGTAGGACAAGCCAGTGGCCGTAAGTTCCGCATCGGCGAAAAAGTGAATATACGTGTGGTGGCCGCCAACCTGGCCAAACGCCAGCTGGATTACGACCTGGAAAGTGAACTGGGCGTTGCAGGCCGCGACAGTAAACCGTTTGCGCAGCCTGGCCGCAGGGATGACCAGCGCCGTGACGACCGGCGTGACCGCGACCGCGATCATAGAAGAGATGACCGTGGCCGTAAGAAGAAAAAAGGAAAACACGGAGGTAACTACATTCCGCAGAAACAATGGCAACGTGATGATAAACCTGCTGCACTGCCGGTAACTGTTCAGGTGCCGCAGGAAGTAGCGCCTGATCCGGTAGTGGATAAGGTAAATGCAGAAACACATGTAGTGAATGAAACTGCAGCCGCTATCCCGGCTGAAAAAGCGCCGGTAGTAACCTCTCCGGCAAAATCATCTCCGGCAAAATCATCTTCCGGAAAAGAAAGAGTGAACAGCGAAAAAGCAGGCGTAAAGAAAGCTGCAGAGAAAAAAGAAGTAAAAGAAGCGCCTGTAAAAACTGCTGCTGCAAAGAAAGTAAAAGAGAAGGCAGCAAAAGTTGTAAAAGCACCTGAAAAGGAACCGGAAGCGGTAAAGGAGAAAGTGGTGAAGAGTGCCGCCGGTAAAGCACCTGCAACGAAGAAAGCGGTTGCTGAAAAGGAAACGCCGGTAAAAAAGGCAGTTGTTAAAAAAGCTGTTCCGGAAAAGACTGCTGCTGCGAAAACAACACAGAAAAAGGAAACAGCCGCAAAAACAGCGAAACAGGAAACGCCTAAGAAAACCGCTCCTGCCAAAGCAGCAGCTAAAAAAGCCACCGCAGAAAAGGCAACAGTAAAAACAGCCGCTCCGAAAAAAGCAGCTGCATCTAAGCCGTCCGCTGTAAAGGCAACAGCGCCTAAAAAGGCCGCTGCCAAAACCGCCGCACCTAAAAAGGCTGCTGCCGGAAAAGCAGTGAAAGCACCGGCAAAAAAGGCTGCCACTACTAAGAAAGCTGCTGCCAAAGGGAAGAAAAAAGAGTAAAAAAATATAAACCACCGTCTATTTCAGATGCATTCATTTCAAGAGTTAATAGAACAGTTTGGCCAACGGTTTGAACACAGGCAGTTTCCGGAGCAACCCAGCAGATTGTATGATGCGGCATCGCACATACTGGAAATAGGAGGAAAACGTATACGCCCGGTATTGAGTCTGATGGGTAATGAATTGTTTGATACCCTGCATGACGATGCTTTTCATGTAGGCGCAGCCGTAGAGCTTTTCCATAACTTTACCCTGATCCATGACGATATTATGGACAAAGCGCCTATCCGCCGGGGAAAACCTACGGTGCATATGATCTATGGTGATTCTGCTGCTATCCTGGCCGGCGATGTGATGCTGATCAATGTATATGAAAAGCTGAACAAGATACGCGCGCATTACAAGCATAAAATCATTGCCGGATTCAATAAGGCGGCCATCGAAGTATGCGAAGGTCAGCAGCTGGATATGGATTACGAAACGATGGATCCGGAGCAGGTACGGTACGACGACTACGTGCGCATGATTGGCCTGAAAACGTCCGTACTGCTGGCGGCGAGCCTGCAGCTGGGCGCTGTCATCGGCGGCGCGGGCGAAGGTAACCAGGAACATATCTACAACTTCGGTAAAAATATCGGGATCGCCTTTCAGATCCAGGACGACTATCTCGATGCCTTCGGCGATCCGGAGAAATTCGGCAAGCAACAGGGCGGAGATATTCTCGTGAATAAAAAAACCTTCCTGCTGCTGAAAGCACTGGAGTTATGCAACCCGGCACAGCACAACGAGCTGAAAACCCTGCTGGCATCTTCCCCTGACGATAAGGTAGACAGGGTACTGGAGATCTTCAAAAGCTGCAAAGCAGACATATGGGCAGAAAAAGAAAAGGAACGTTTCCAGGAAAAAGCATTTGAAAGCCTGGAAAGCATCGCGGTATTATCTTCCCGCAAAAAACCGCTGATGGAACTGGCGAATTACCTGTTAAACCGCCAGCAATAATTTTTATATTCAAAATCGCCTTATATTCGCGAATGCCGTAAAAACGGGCGGACTGTGTTCAACGCAGCCCGCCTGCTTTTAACGGAGTATTTATTTATTTTACTGACTACCTTAAACGTAATTCCTCGCCAATGTCTAATTCGCTGTTTCGGAAGAAGTCCCTTACCTCAATAATCAAAGATGCCAATGACGGGTTGACTGATGGCCTTGAAACAGGCGGTATGCATAAGGTGCTGAAGGTGAAAGACCTTACCGCAATGGGAATTGCGGCGGTAATCGGAGCCGGTATATTTTCCACTATCGGGGAAGCCTCTTTCCATGGCGGTCCCGGTGTTTCCCTGTTATTTCTGATCACTGCCATAACCTGTGGCTTTTCTGCATTGTGTTATGCAGAATTCGCCTCCAGGGTACCTGTATCCGGCAGTGCCTACACCTATTCTTACGTTACTTTCGGAGAGCTGGCCGCCTGGGTGATAGGCTGGGCGCTGATCCTGGAGTATGCCATCGGGAATATAGCTGTGGCTATTTCCTGGAGCGGCTATTGCAATAACCTGCTGAGAGGACTGGGGCTGTCGCTCCCGGCCTGGCTGTCCAGCAACTATGACAGCGCATCTCCTGAAACAATCGCTGCTGCGCCGCATATTGGCAGTTTGCCTGTTATTGTGAACCTGCCGGCCTTTATAGTGGTGGTACTGATTACCTACCTGGCTTACGTAGGCATCCGCGAAAGTAAGCGCAGCGCCAATTTCATGGTAGGACTGAAAATACTCGTGATCCTTTTTGTGATTGTACTTGGCTTTTTCTATGTAAATAAATCCAACTGGGTACCCTTTATGCCGAACGGTTTCTCCGGTGTGCTGAAAGGAGTGTCTGCCGTATTTTTTGCGTATATAGGCTTTGATGCGGTGAGTACTACCGCGGAAGAGTGCGCCAATCCGCAACGGGACCTGCCCAAGGGAATGATCTATTCGCTGGTTATCTGTACCGTATTATATATCCTCATTTCCTTTGTACTGACGGGGATGGTACCGTTTTACAAATTAAAGGTAGATGATCCGCTGGCTTTTGTTTTTGATGAAGTACACCTGCCCTGGATCAGTTATCTTATTTCTGTCAGCGCCGTAATTGCCACCACCAGCGTATTGCTCGTATTCCAGATCGGGCAGCCCCGTATCTGGATGAGTATGAGCCGTGACGGCCTGCTGCCAAAGCGTTTTGCGAAAATTCATCCGCGCTTTAAAACGCCGTCTTTTGCCACTATCATCACCGGTATCATCGTAGGGGTGCCGGCGTTATTCCTGAACCTCACCATCGTAACAGACCTGACCAGTATAGGCACCCTTTTCGCGTTCATCCTGGTATGCGGCGGAGTTCTTATGTTGCCTCCGCAGGAAAAGGGCGATGGTAAACGCTTCCGGCTGCCATATATCAATGGGCAGATCGTTGTTCCTGTGCTGGTAACAGGCCTGGTCATCTTTTTCCATAAAGAACTGCTGCAGAAATTATCCTTTGCCGGTGGCTGGGAGGTATGGAAACACAATATTCCGTTCTTTATTTTTGTGGTGGTAACCGTTCTGATCACTTATTTCTCCTTTGCCCGCAAACTCTCTCTGATACCGGTATTGGGCCTGCTCAGCTGCTTTTATCTTATGACAGAAATAGCGCTGAAAAACTGGATAGTATTCTCTATCTGGCTGGTAATAGGGCTGAGTATTTATTTCCTCTACAGCTATCGCCACAGCAAGCTCAAAAGCGCCGTCTGAAGCGGCGCTATGCGTTCCTGAGTCATTTATTTTTCGTACCTTGACAGTAGTTCTTTAAATCTTTTTTTATGAACATGCTACAAAGGGTAGAACACTGGGGTGATACACATCATCCCAAATGGCTGAGTGTCGTACGCATTCTGCTGGGAGTATTCCTGATGTACATAGGTGTTATGTTTGTACAAAACAGGGATGCACTCATTGCGGTTATCAATGACAATCCGACACTGGCAGCATTATCCGTCATCCTGGCGCACTATGTGGTATTTGCACATACGGTAGGAGGGCTGTTTATTGCCATGGGATTGCTGACAAGATTCTCCGCGCTGGTAAACATTCCGGTGCTGCTGGGCGCCGTGTTTTTTGTTCATTCCGCCACCGGGTTGTTCAACATGTATCCGATGATGGGCTTATCCCTGCTGGTATTATTCCTGCTGATCTTCTTCCTGATAGAAGGCAGCGGCCCGATATCAGTGGATGATTATATGCGCCGCCATCCGGAAAAGCGCCGTAACAAGCAATACGCGGACTTTTAATCCGTTCATCCGCACCAGAGCCTGTGATTTTCACCATTCACCTGATGGCGCAGGGGAGGTATATCTCCCGGAAAATCATTTTCCTTCTAATATCTCCCGCTAAAATCCCCGCCAAAACTCTATTTTTGCAATTCAGAAGAATGCATTATGAAATACCAAACAGGCGACAGGATATTACTGTTAAGTTCAAAGGAAGAAGGCACTGTAGTTGATATCATCAATGATAATATGGTCATGATAGAAGTGAAAGGAACATCTTTTCCGGTATATCTTGACCAGATAGACTTTCCGTATTTTCATCGTTTTACACAGCAAAAGCTGGTAAAGGAGAAGCCGCGTCAGATACCCGGCGATGAAATAAAAGTAGACAGAAAAAAATACGAAGTTTTTAAGACAGACAAAGGCATGTTCATGTCTGTACTGCCCGTATACCAGATGGATGGCTACGATGAAACCGTGAAGCTGATGAAGTTTCATCTGTTTAATGATACACCGCATGCCATGCGTTTCTATTTTCAGATCTGGCTGAATAACCAGATGGATCTGGAAATCAAAAACGAGATACAGCCGTACAATCATTTTTATCTCGCAGACCTGATATTCGAATCGCTGAATGATAATCCGCGTTTTGAGTTCACCTTCTTCCTGAAAGAGCCGCAACCCAAGCTGGCTCCCTCTGTAAAGAAAACCTGGAAGATCAAGCCCAAACAGATGTTCATGCAGCTGCAGGAATTACGCAGCAAGGAAGAGGCGACCCTCACTTATCCGTTATTTGAGAAGTACCCGGAAAAGGAAGCAGAACCAACACCACCGCCGGCATCAGCATCTGCTCCTGCCGGAAAGAAAGCCGCGCCGATCAAGACGGTAGGCTCCGGAAACTTCGCCAGTCTGTTAAGTAAAATACAGCTGCAGCCGGAAACCTCGCTGGAACCCAAACATGAAGTAGACCTGCACATTGAAGTGCTGGAAAAAAACTGGAAAGGCCTCAGCAATATTGCCATCCTGGCTATCCAGCTCAACGCTTTCCAGCGTTACCTTGAACTGGCTATTTCCCACCACCAGCACAGCATGATCGTTATTCACGGCGTTGGCAAAGGCAAACTCCGCGACGAAATCCACAACATCCTGAAACAAACTCCGGAGGTAAATACTTTTGTAAATCAATACCACGGGAAGTATGGGTATGGTGCAACCGAAATAACTTTTAAGTAGTTATTTGATTATTTGAGATTTAGTTATTTAAAATGCAGCAAAGATTTACGTGTAAAATCTTCGCTGCATTTTAAATAACTAAATCTCAAATAATCAAATAAGTAAATATCCATTATCTTTGCGCTCCAACTACAAACCGTGCTATCGTCTCTCAGTTTTATGGGGGAAGGAAAGTCCGGACAGCACAGAGCAACACACCACCTAACGGGTGGGGCCCGGCTTGCCGGGTACAGCGAGTGCCACAGAAAATAACCGCCTCACTGCAAAGCGGGGTAAGGGTGAAAATGTGGGGTAAGAGCCCACGGTATAGGCAGGTAACTGTTTGTGCGGGTAAACCTTGTGTGCTGAAATGCCATGTATACGGTCGTTTGAGGGCTGCTCGCCCGATGACCGAGGGTAGGCAGATACAGTTGACGTGTGAGCGTCATCGCAGATAAATGATAGCAATCCCCGGCTTCGGCAGGGGAGACAGAATCCGGCTTACAGGTTTGTAGTTTTTTCTTTTTTTCCACTCCGCTTTGTTATTACAAAATAAGCCGTTAACTTTTCCATATAAATCAATTTATATATGGATCAGAAAGAAGAACGTAACTGGGGAACCTATGTGCATCTCGGAGGCATACTCGGTACGATCATTATCCCCACCGTCGGCAATATCGTCCTGGTATTGGTATTATGGCTCATCAAGCGTAACGAATCAAAGTTCGTGGATGAGCAGGGTAAGGAAGCCATCAATTTCCAGATTACCATCAGTCTGGTAGGGGCAGCCCTTAGTATCATCGGAAATATTACCAGCGGCCTGTGGTCATTGAGTCATATTTTCTGGCATTCCCGGGGCGACTATTTCGATTTCTCCTGGGGCTGGCACAGCCTTCACCCGATACTCTGGGTAATCAACATTATTTTCAGCATCATCGCCGCCGTAAAGGCTAATGAGGGCATCTCCTACAAATACCCCTTTAACCTGCGCCTCGTCAAATAGAACCCCATTTATTATTTTATTATTTGATTATTTGAGATTTTAAATAAAGCGAAGAGGCCCTCCGTACTATCCGGAGGGCCTCTTCGCTTTATTTAAAATCTCAAATAATCAAATAATAAAATGATTAGTTTTTCTTCACTGGTTTCATTTTGGCTTTCTGCGGTTTCTTCACGTTTTCTCCTTTGATGCTGGCGGCGAGTTTTAATGCTTCGTAGGCATTTACCAGGCCTCCGGTAACGGAGAGGTCAGCAAATTTTATTTTCTCGTCAGAGCCGGGTTTGTTTACTTCCGTGGTGCCGTCTGCAAGGGGGGTAGCGCTTCTTTCCAGGATGTATTTCAGCTGGCGGGCACTCAGGTCAGGGTAGCGGGAGAGAACCAGCGCAGCCACGCCTGCTACTACAGGGGCTGCCATGCTGGTGCCGCTGGCGCTGCCGTATTTGTTGCCGCCGGGTATGGTAGAATAGATCTGTACGCCGGGGGCGAAGATGTCTACATGTTTTTTACCGTAGTTGGAGAAGCCGGCCACTTTGTCCGGGCCCAGGCCGCTGCTGCTGGCGCCTACCGTGATGTAGTTGGTGGGGTGGGTGCCATCCAGGAAATCCGTGTTCGGGAAGTTGGGAACAGAATCGTTGTTGTTGCCGTCGTTACCTGCAGCATGAACGATCAGTACACCTTTCTTTTCTGCATATCTGATGGCATCGTCTACCCATTCCTTGTGAGGGGAGAAGGGTTTACCAAAGCTCATGTTGATGATCTGCGCACCGTTGTCTACCGCATAGCGGATAGCCAGGGCAACATCCTTATCCCTTTCATCGCCATCAGGGACCGCTTTAACGGCCATTATGCGCACATTGTCGGCCACGCCATCCATACCCACGCCATTGTTCCGTGCAGCGGCTATAATGCCGCTTACGTGCGTACCGTGGAAGCCGAAGGCGCCCATCACATCGTTATTGCCGTATTTGTTGTCTTTGATATCGTCGTAGTTATCGCCTACAATCTTCTGCCTGTTTTCGTTGGGAGGAGTTTCAGCGCCTTCTGTCTTGCGTTTGAGGTCACTCATATAGGCGTCGAATTCATTTTTGAATTCGTTGAAGGCGGGGCTTTCTTCTCCCGCGCTTTTCAGCAGGCGGGTCATGAAGTTACGTGCCAGCAGTACATCCTGGCTGGTGGTCTGGATGCTGTCAAGTTTGCCTACGGTAAAATCATCGGTATGCAGATAATTTTTCAGGATGGTTTCGCATTTGTTGACATTCTCCTGCAGTTTCACCATGGACTTGTACTGCATCATGCTTTCGTTGCTGGGCTTGTCAACTTTTGCCACAATACGTTGCCAGGTGGCATATTCGGCAGAGTTTTTATCCAGTGCGGAGTCGGGGTTACCGTATTTATTTTTGAAACGGTAGTATTCGCGGGAAGCCTCGTCGGAATCTTCTTTCACGCTGCCGCCATCTTTGCCGCCCAGGAAGTTCCAGCCATGTATATCGTCAATATAACCGTTACCGTCATCGTCTTTGCCGTTACCCGGAATTTCGCGCGGATTGGTCCATAAAATGCCTTTCAGGTCTTCATGAAGGGTATCAATACCGGAATCAATGACAGCAACAATAACAGGGGTGCTTTTCTTTCCTTTGAGCAGTTCTTTGTAGGCTTTCTCTATGCCGGTTCCGTAAACGCTGTCAGTATCGTAGCTTAACAAGTGCCAGTTTTTGGGAAGGGTTTTGCCCTGTGCCGCTGTTCTGGTGGTAAATGCAGTCATCATTGCAACACAACCTGCCAGGACTGCCACCTCTCGACTAAACAATTTCATGTACTTTAATTTTCCAGTATAAATGTAAGTAATGGTTAAATTATCATGTAATGAGTAAAGGTATTAAAAAAGGGGCAGAAGACGGACATATTAATGATAAACGTGCGATATGCCGGTTAACCGGATTTTGACTGCGGAATCTATCCTGTAAGGTTGAAAGGGAAGGGGGGATAGCCTCCCCGGAAGGGGGTAAAAGTGGCCCGGAAGGGCACATGGAAAGGAAAAAAAGGGCAAAAGTTATCGTGATTTACAGAAATTCTGAAAATAATCCTGCGGTGTATTATACAGCGGGCATAACGGAAGAATCGCTGAAAATGCCTTGTGGTAAAGTATTTGGTCGGTATTTTAGGTGGAAGCTCCTCTAAAATTAAGTGTTAGTAGCACAAAAGTTGAATATGAAAATTCAGAAAAAAGTCTAATATTTATAGTCGGAAGAATATTTAATGGCTTCCCGCCATTGGATATTTTTCTCATAAGCATGGTTTCCGTTTAACGAAAAGCGGGGTTCTCTAACCTCGCTACTATTTTTAAAAACCA
Organism: Chitinophaga solisilvae; assembly: GCF_009928525.1. GTDB lineage: Bacteria > Bacteroidota > Bacteroidia > Chitinophagales > Chitinophagaceae > Chitinophaga > Chitinophaga solisilvae. The sequence goes on from NZ_JAABOK010000001.1 coordinate 508,908, forward strand.
TGTTTTTAACGTCGATGTATGTAGAGACACACGACCAGACAGCGAAAAACGGTGTGCATGATTTTTTACCGTCTTGCTATAACGATTTTCTGACTGTGATTTTATCAACCGCTTTTAAAATCTGATCGGGGGGACAGTCCTGACATGAAAATTAAAAGCTCCGGGGCCAGGCCTCGGAGCTGAGCTCCAGAGAAGAAATCCACGCTTACAGCTATTACATAATTAAACTTTTAAGAAGAAGAAGGCGATTTATTCTTCCAAAAAGAAACCCGCCTGGCGTAATGCCGGACGGGTTTCAACATTATTGCAACCGTGATTACAGGTCAAACTTAATGCCCTGTGCCAGCGGTAATTTGTCGGAGTAGTTGATGGTGTTGGTCTGACGGCGCATATATGCTTTCCAGGAGTCGGAACCACTTTCTCTGCCGCCTCCGGTTTCTTTTTCACCGCCAAAAGCACCGCCGATTTCAGCGCCGGAAGTACCGATGTTTACGTTGGCGATACCGCAGTCAGAGCCGGCGTGGGACAGGAATTGCTCTGCCTCGCGCAGGTTCAGCGTCATGATGGCGGAGGATAATCCCTGCGGCACATCATTCTGCATGGCGATCGCTTCTGTGAGCGTCTGGTATTTCATCACATAGAGGATCGGTGCGAAGGTCTCGTGTTGTACAATATCGTAGGTGTTTTCCACTGCCGCGATGCATGGTTTTACGTAGCAGCCGGATTCAAAGCCGGCGCCTTCCAGTACGCCGCCTTCCACGAGGAAGGTACCGCCCTGTTGCTTCACCTGTTCGATCGTGTGAAGGTATGCTTTCACGGCATCCGTGTCAATCAGCGGACCCACGTGGTTGTTTTCATTGAGCGGATTACCGATGCGCAGTTGTCCGTAAGCCTTTACCAGCCTTGCTGTGAAGGCATCGTACACGCTTTCATGGATAATGAGTCTGCGGGTAGTTGTGCAACGCTGGCCGGCAGTACCTACCGCGCCGAATACAGCCCCGATCAGGGACATATCCAGGTCGGCATCCTGAGAAACGATGATCGCGTTGTTACCGCCCAGTTCCAGCAGGGAGCGGCCCAGACGGGCGCCCACAGCGGCAGCCACGCTCTTGCCCATACGGGTGGAGCCTGTGGCGGAAACCAGAGGCACGCGGTGATCACCAGCCATCCATTCACCTACTTCGCGGCCGCCGGTAACCAGGCAGGAAACGCCTTCCGGTACGTTGTTGGCAGCAAATACGGTTTCGACTATACGTTGACAGGCGAGTGCGGTCACCGGTGTTTTTTCGGAAGGCTTCCATACGCATACGTTACCGCAAACCCATGACAACATTGAGTTCCAGCTCCATACCGCCACCGGGAAATTGAAGGCGGAAATGATACCGGTGATACCAATCGGGTGCCATTGCTCATACATGCGGTGGCCGGGACGTTCAGAGTGCATGGTTAAGCCGTAGAGCTGGCGGGAAAGACCTACTGCAAAATCGCAGATGTCGATCATCTCCTGTACTTCTCCGTAGCCTTCCTGGAGGCTTTTACCCATTTCATAGGAAACGAGGCGGCCCAGGTGTTCTTTATGCTGACGCAGTGCATCGCCGATCTGGCGTACAACTTCCCCTCTGCGTGGAGCGGGCCATTGACGCCATGCGGCAAAGGCCTGGTGGGCTACAGCGATCACATTATCGTAGTCCTCCCGGGTAGCGCTTTTCACGGTTGCAATCTTTTTATTGTCAACCGGTGAAAAGGAAACAATATCAGCTCCGCCGGCGGAGAGCCAGTGTTTGCCGGTGCTTACGCCGCTTTGCTGTGCGCCGATGCCAAATGCCTGTAAAATATCTTCTGCCATTGTATTTTTTGTTATTAAACTAAATTAGGAACTTTTTTTTGTTTGGGTGGCATAAGTGCTTTCGAAGATCTTATCGGCATTACCGGCTTCGAAGCCTTCCCGCCTGTGCTGCCGTTTGATTTCAGCTGCCGGCAGGTGCGCAAATTCCGGTAGTACCTTTCTTTCGGCAAACTCCACATAGGAGCCGGCAATCTTAACGGTGTCGCCTCCGGCAAAAGTAGCTTCAATCATTCTGGCTACGGTGGCGCTTTGCAGCAGTCTGCCATCAGGGCTGGTTTTGATTTTGCCGCCGGCATCGTTGAGGATGAATCCATTTTTCTCCAGGAAAGCATTGAATTCAGCTACTGTATTGTATCCCGGAGGCAGGTTATGTACGCTTACCGTAAAATGGTTCAGGTAATAACGGTTGTAAATAACCCAGGCAGCGTATTCGCTTTCCGCTGAGAGCGCCTTGAAATCTGCCAGGGTAGGCGTTCTCCAAAGACCGCTATGTAAGAAGGTATCTACTGCCTGGCTGTCATCCAGGTTCAGTCTGGTTACAGGATCTACGGTTACTTCGTCTGTATAGCTGCGGATGATGGCCTGTGCTTCGGGGCTGAGATCGTTTACACGCAGTTCACTGATGAAGATGCGCGGGTACTTCGGCTCCGGCGGCGCATACCACCAGGCGTCCAGTTTCTTGCCGGCAAAATAATAGTGATCCATTTTCGTATAGCCGTAATGGAGGAATATTTTCTCCAGCGACTGTACGCCCAGCTGCGGTACGCCCATCGTTCTGAAAGCGATGTGGTCATTTTCTATATCATCCGCCTGGCTGATCAGGCCATCCCGTACCATGGCTGCAATTACCGCAGCTACATCCGGTACCCGCTCCTGGTAGCGGCTCATAAGGCCGTTTAATACTTCTTTTAACATGGCTTTGTTTTTGAATAGTCGCGGCTCCGGCAGGCTTGCTGCCTACGCATTACTAGTTATAATATTGAGCAAATCTGTTATTGATGAGGTCTTTGAAATCCACATCTTCCTGGCGAACGAAGCCATTGGCAGGCAGTTTACCTTTAGCGTGGAGGTCAATTACCGCACAGGCTGCGCCGGCTGTAGTCAGCTGAATAGCGGTAAAATCCTTTCCTTCAATTTCCTGATTGTATATTTTCCTGGAATAGGAACGCTGAACGGAGCGGCCGTTGATAGTGCCTGACACGGATACAAATACCAGTACTACGTCCTGGGGCGTGAAAGGAATGCTGTCTTCCATGATCTCTTTCAGCATCTCTCTCTTCTTGTTCAGCTTCAGTTCTGACAAAAGTATTTTCATCAGGTGGCAGTGACCGGGATAGCGTACGGTTTTGTAATCGAGGTTATACACTTTACCATCCAGGATTTCCGCCAGGGCAGAGAGTCCGCCGGAAGTGTTGAAGGCTTCGTATTCCACGCCGTCGAGGGCAAAGCGCTCATATCCTTCCATCGGCATCACCTCTTTCCGTTCGCCTTCGTAGATAGCATCGCAGGGGTTGCAGTATTCATTGATCAGCCCATCTGTACTCCAGGTAAGGTTATACATCAGGCTGTTCGTAGGAAACTGCGGGAGTGCGCCTACACGCAGTCTTACGCTGTCCAGTTTATCGAACTGTTTGGCAATATCGTAGGCGGCGATACTGATAAAGCCCGGCGCCAGTCCGCATTGCGGCATGAAGCTCACCTGTGCGTCCTGTGCAATTTCACGGATAGCGTTGGTGGTAGCCACATCTTCTGTCAGGTCGAAATAATGTGTTTTTGCTTTGGCTGCAGCAGTCGCAATTTTCACGTTGAGGAAGAAAGGGCATGCGCTGAGCACAATGTCCTGGTCTTCCAGCGCTGATTGCAGGGCTGCAGCATCATTCACATCCAGTTTAGCTTTCAGGATGGCAGTGTCTGTACATTTTTGTAACAGGGCATCGTTACTGTCAGCCAGTGTTACCTGGTAGTCGCCGGATTGCTGTAACAGGAAAGCCGCTGTTTCGCCGATCTTGCCGGCGCCGATAATCATAACACGTTTCATAATCTATTGGAATTGTTAATAATGAAGACAATACAGGGTATGACTGATGAAATACATACCTGTGGCCACTTCCGCGGTACGGGGAAGCGCCTGCAGGGGAATGCGGTCATCGCATCACACCGGATTACTGCAGAAACGTAAAGACAGTATCTTGCCTTCTCCTGTATAAGAGGCAGCCTCCCGGTAAAATTTACCAAGGAAAAGACGACAATACGCCAAACATTAAAAAAAATAATGTCAGGTGGTCTGTTACATCACAGTAGTATCCCTAACGATCAGGGATATACGAACCAGTAAAAATCAGGAAATAACCTGCCGGCCAACACTTATGGCACATGGGAGCAAGTGCTCCGCAGATAGGAGAGAAGAGATAATTGTATGTTGAGCAGGTGGTTCATTGGTAAAATGCGCCACTAATATAATAAATAATTACGAATTTCAAATTACGAATTACGAATGAGGAGCGAAGACATGAGCGAAGATCAAATTTACTTCTTTGCTCATGTCTTCGCTCCTCATTCGTAATTCGTAATTTGAAATTCGTAATTCAACGCCTAATATTGTTCATTGTCATTCGGGAAATCTTTGGCTTTTACGTCGTTGATATACGCCTGGGTGGCGCCGTAGATCTGGCTGTAGAGGTCCAGGTAGCGGCGGAGGAAGCGTGGTTTGAACTCCTTGTTGATGCCCAGCATGTCGTGCATAACGAGTACCTGTCCGTCCACGTATTTGCCGGCGCCGATGCCGATGATAGGAATTTCCACGGTTTCAGCCACTTTTTTGGCCAGCTGTGCGGGAATTTTTTCCAGGACGATGGCGAAGCAGCCGGCTTCCTGGAGAAGTTTGGCATCGTTAATGAGTTTGTTGGCCTCCGCTTCTTCGGTGGCGCGTACGGCATAGGTGCCGAATTTATAGATGGATTGCGGCGTGAGGCCCAGGTGGCCCATTACAGGTACGCCTGCAGAGATGATACGTTTTACGGATTCAATAATTTCTTCACCGCCTTCTATTTTAATACCATGTGCGCCGGTTTCCTTCATGATGCGGATGGCGCTGCTCAGCGCTTCCTTGGAGTTGCCCTGGTAGGAGCCGAAAGGGAGATCCACCACGACGAAGCATCTTTTGATGGCGCGTACCACAGAGGCGGCATGGTATATCATCTGGTCCAGGGTGATAGGTAGTGTAGTTTCATGGCCCGCCATCACGTTGGAGGCTGAATCGCCCACCAGGATTATATCTATACCGGCATCATCAAAGATCCTGGCCATGGAAAAATCATAGGCGGTAAGCATGGAGATTTTCACCCCGTCAACTTTCATTTTTTGCAGAACGTGGGTAGTAACGCGCTTTATTTCTTTAGTGGCTGCAGACATAAGCAGAGTTGTTTAACTTTCAGCTGAACGCTTCCGGCTTTTAAGGAATAAGTTTTTAGATTTCTAAGCATACAACGCCATCAACTATACCGTTGATTGCGGAGCAAAGGTTAGTATATAAAAAGAATTTAGGAAAATTATTTTATGTGTGGTCACATGTTTTCAATGCCGGGAACAGCAATCTCGCGGTAGAGTGCCTGGATGAGTCCATCTGCCAGGCCAATTTTCGGAACATATATCTCACTGGCGTCAATCCAGCGCATCACGTTAATGTATATCTGCAGTGCCGGTACAATTACATCTGCGCGGTCTTCCCGCAGGTTATAGAGGTGTATGCGTTCTTCAACGGTGAAGTTGCTGAATTCCTTGTAATAGTCCTTGAGGGTGTCCAGCGACAGAGGCTTGCCTTCCTTGCGCTTGGAAAGGGAAAATATCTTGTTGATGTTACCACCGGAACCGATGGCGGTGACAGGCCCGATACCTTTCACCTGCTGCTTGAGAAAGTCTTTCATCTGCTGCCATGCCGCATCAGATACCTGCTGGTGCAGCAGGCGTATGGTGCCGATATTGAAAGATTCTTTAAAAACCAGCTTAGTGCCGCTGAAGAGCGTTACTTCCGTGCTGCCACCGCCTACATCTATGTAGAGGTAGGACCTGGATTTGTCCAGCTGTTCGGCAATATGGTTTTCGTAAATATAGGCTGCCTCTTCCTGGCCCGTAATAATTTTGATGTCAATACCGGTCTGATGTTTTACTTCCTGCAAAATAACGCTGCCGTTGGCGGCATCACGCATGGCAGAGGTGGCGCATGCTTTCAGGTATTTTACCTCATATACATCCAGCAACAGCTTATAGGCTTTGATCGTATCGATGAGATGGCCGGCTCTTTTTTCAGAAATGGTGCTGCTGTTAAATACATCGAAACCAAGCCGCAACGGTACCCTTACAAGATTCACCTTTGTAAAGTCCATTGCTCCTGCACTGTTGGGAGACGCTTCTGAGATAAGCAGTCTCGCTGCATTCGAGCCTATATCAATAGCAGCTAACTTCATCCGTTCCTGGGTTTAGAGGGCAAAAATAGAAAAATTCATTTTATTATTTGGCTATTTGAGACCAATTCATTTTGTTATTTGGTTATTTGAGATTTGGTTATTTAAAATGCAGCGGAGACCAATTCATTTTAAATAATCAAATCTCAAATGACCAAATAATAAAATGAATTGGTCTCCGCTGCATTTTAAATAACCAAATCTCAAATAACCAAATAATAAAATGGATTACTGGTATTGTTTTTCGTGCAGGTATTTATAGATTTCAATCTGGGTGCGGACTTTCTTATCACCTTCCTTTTTGTACTGGTTTTTCTGATCATTGTCGAGGATACGGGCTTTCACGTTACCGCTCAGTTGTATTTTCATGATGTCGATCAGTTCTTTTCGTATGGCCATGTCCGTTATGGGTACGGCGGCTTCCACGCGGTGGTCCAGGTTACGGACCATCCAGTCGCAGGAGGCGATGAACACCTTTTCCTGTCCGCCGTGATGGAAAATGAATACCCTGGCATGTTCCAGGTATTCGTCCACGATGCTGACAGCCGTGATGTTTTTCTTCCACTTTTTATTTTCGGTGTAGGCGCAGCAGATGCCGCGTATCACCATTTTTACATCTACGCCCGCCTTGGCAGCCTCATAGAGTTTAGCGATGAGGATAGGGTCGGAGAGGGAGTTCATTTTAAGGATCATGCCTGCCTTTTTCTTATTGCGGGCATTTTTGATTTCCCTGTCAATCAGCTTCAGGAAAGTGTCGCGCATGTTAAGCGGACTAACGGGCAGTGTTTTGCAGCCTGCCAGGATTTTGACATCATGGCGGATATTTTCCAGGTAGGAAAAGACGCGGTTGATGTCTGCTATAACGGAGCGGTTGGCGGTGAGCAGGCAGTGGTCGCCGTATAACTGTGCTGTTTTTTCGTTGAGGTTGCCGGTGCTGACAAACCCGCACTGCAGGGTTTTGTTGCCGATACGTTTTTTGATGACGCAGAGTTTGGCATGCACTTTCATATTCGGAATACCCAGGAATACTTTCACGCCTTCGTCTTCCAGGCGGGCCTTCCAGTCGAGGTTGGCCGCCTCGTCGAAGCGGGCGCGCAGTTCCAGCACTACGGTTACATTCTTTCCGTTACGTGCGGCGTTGACCAGTGCATTCACAATTTTGGAATTACGGGCAAGCCTGTACGCAGTTATTTTAATCGATGATACATTGGGATCTATAGCGGCTTCCCGCAGGAGATCGATGATGGTATCGAAAGAGTGGTAGGGGAAGTGCAGCATTACATCCTGCTGCTGTATCACATGCATCACACTGGGCGCATTGAGGAACAGCGGATGTATAAAGTTTTTGCGGTGGGTATGCGGTGGAAAGATAGAATCCGGGAAATCCATGAAGTCCTTGAAATTATGGATCCTGGCGCCGGGAATGAGGTTATCTTTTCCTGACAGTCCCTGCCGGCGCATGAGGTATTCCAGCAGCAGCGGATCTATATCCTTGTCGTACACAAATCTTACCGGCTTGCCCTTGCGGCGGTCTTTCAGCCCTTTTTCAATCTGATGGATCAGGCTGTCGGAAATATCGTTATCTATATCCAGTTCGGCATCTCTGGTCACCTTGATGATATGGGAAGAGAACTTATCGTAACCGAAGTAGGAGAATATATTGGGCAGGCAGAAACGGATCAGGTCTTCCAGCAGTATAATATCGTGTTCGCCTTCTTTGGAAGGCAGGATGATAAAGCGCGGCAGTACAGTAGTAGGGATTTCTATCAATGCAAATTTCTGTCTGACAGAATTATCCTGCCTGGCCAGTACAATAGCGAGATAAATGGATTTATCGCGGAGGATAGGGAAGTGCTGTATACTTTCAATCATCAGGGGGATGATATTGGTCCGCACCTGTTCATTGAAATAGTTAAGTACAAATTTTTGCTGTTCCCTGTTCAGGTGTTTCTCTGTCCGCAGGAAGATATGCTGTGCTTCCAGTTCGTGTGCGATATCTTTCCATATCCTGTCAAACTCGCGCTGCTGGTCAATTACGATCGTCTGTATCTGGTCGAGTATTTTACCGGGGTTTTCTTCCAGGTGCATTTTAGTGGACTTGCCGATAGACATCATCCTTTTGAGGGTAGCTACTCTTACCCGGAAAAACTCGTCGAGGTTATTGGAGAAAATACCCAGGAACCGGATACGTTCCCGGAGGGGAACAGCTGTATCGGCGGCTTCCTGCAATACTCTGGCATTAAATGATAACCAGCTGACATCCCTGGCAATCATTTTCTTTTTAGCGGTTACGGGGGCTTTTTTATCTGTTATCTTCTTAGGTGAATTTGCAACTGTTGCTGTCATAGTATCGAGGTTCTCATCATTCGGCAATCTCATACTGGTTTGTTTACATGTAATAAAATCTCATCATCTGGTCTGCGATGATACAGATTTTGTGCATGAAGTACCATTAAATTAAAGTTAATAAAAATTATGGTTCCCCTTTTTAATAATTACGAATTACAAATTACGAATTGCGAATGAAGAAGCGAAGAACTAAGCGTAGATTAAAAGTGATAACTATAAAATATCACTTTTGATCTACGCTTAGTTCTTCGCTTCTTCATTCGCAATTCGTAATTCGTAATTATTTCAACTGTTGTTTTTTATTATATATGGGTAGTGCGATGAGGCTGAAGAAGCCTACGAAGATGACGAGCAGGGTTTGTACCACCCAGATGATCCAGCCGAAGGCGTATCCGATAACGTAGGTGATGCCGTATAGTTCCAGCGCTTTCTGTACGAGTGCCTGGTAGGCGCCGATGCCGCCGGGGGTAACGATCATGCCTATACTGCCGATCATGAGAACGGCGAGGGCGGCGCTGATACCGAGGTGGCTGGTTTCCTGCAGGCAGTAGAAGCCGATGTAGACCTGTGCCAGGTAGCAGGACCAGATGAGGATGGTGTGAAGTATAAACCAGCCTTTCTTTTCCATTTTACCGATAGACAGAATGCCTTCCATGACGCCTTTGGCGAGGGCTTTGATGGTTTGTGCCGCTTTGGAGCGGGCAAACCGGCGGAGCAGCCAGAGGGCCAGCAATATAAATGCAGCCAGGCCGGCGATCAGCAGCAGGAGCTGTATAGCGTTGGCATTGGCTATTTTGCGGGAGAGCGGCTGGAAGATGTCGTGATTAACGTAGGCGCCCAGTACATCGATCTGTGTGAGGATGGTGATAGCCATGAGCAGGAGCAGGCATACCATATCCACTGCACGTTCTGCGATCATGGTACCTACGAGTTTGTCGGCAGGTATTTTTTCGTATTGCGCCAGGAGGCCGCAGCGGGTTACTTCGCCGAGGCGGGGCAGTGCCAGGTTGGCGAGATAGCCGACCATGACAGCAAAGAAAGTATTGAGGGTACTGGGTTGGTGCCCCAGTGGTTTCATGAGCAGTTTCCAGCGTATAGCGCGGAACCAGTGGCTGAGGATACCGATGACGATAGCGGGTATAACCAGCCAGTAGTTGGCTTTACGGAAAGCAGTATTGATTTCATCCCACTGCTGCGGTGTGAGGTCTTTGGTCACCAGCCATATGAGCAGCAGCCCAATGCCAAAAAAACAAATAAACTTAATGACGTTTTTAATCGTTTTCGGCATGATCCGAATCGGTTTAAGGGAGTTGTGAATGAATAGTAATGGTTATCAGAGCTTATTTCCTTCTTTCGGGAAGATGGCAACAGGTTTATATTTTTTGGCTTCTTCAAAATCCATGGTAGCGTAGGCAATAATGATCACAATATCGCCGGGGGCAACAAGTCTGGCTGCGGGGCCATTCATACAGATCACGCCGGAGCCGCGTTTGCCTGTGATCACATAGGTTTCCAGTCTTTCTCCGTTATTCACGTTCACTACCTGTACTTTTTCGTACTGAATTAATCCAGCTGCATCCATCAGATCTTCGTCTATAGTAATGCTGCCAACATAATGCAAGTTGGCTTCCGTAATAACCGCGCGGTGAATCTTACACTTTAATATTTCTATTTGCATGATGTATCAGTCTTGATTTTTTGCCCGGGAGCAGAGGCAAAGCTATGTAAAAAAATATTCCCCACAAAAGAGAGGAAGACTGAGGAATAAGAGCAGACAAGGGCGACAGCGGTTGTAAGAATTTTAACAAACCTTTGGCGCCCTTGTCACGATGAAGAAAGTTATTTTTATACTAGAGTGCGCCTTGCAGTATCATGTTATCGATTAAGCGGATACCATCCAGCCAGGCTGCCACGGCTACGACTACTGTATTATTGCCGGGCGGTTCGCTGATATGGCGGAGGTCACCGCTATCGAGTATCAGTACGTCAACGTATTCCGGTTCGAAACCTTGTTTCTTCAGGTTGTCTGCCGCTTCGCGGGCAGCTTCGAGGAAGTAGAGGCCCTTGCTGAATTCCTGCTGTATTTTTTCCAGTTCCTGGTAAATGGCGACGGCCTTTTTCCGGGCGGCAGGTGACAGGCGTTCGTTGCGGCTGCTCATGGCGAGGCCGGAAGGTTCGCGCATGGTAGGGCAAACGACTAGCTCTACCGGTGAATTGGTGATTATCAGTAATTTACGTATAATTAAACATTGCTGAAGATCTTTCTGCCCCATAAAAAGCTTGTGAGGCTGAACAATATCGAGTAATTTGTGTACTATACGACCAACGCCCTGGAAATGACCCGGCCGGAATTTTCCTTCGAGTATGGTTTCGAGTTCCCCGAAGTCATAGGTTTCGTTGGTAGACAGGCCTTCAGGGTACATTTCTTCTACAGATGGTAAAAAAAGTATATCTGTGGAAGCATCATTTAATTTTTTTATATCCTCTTCGATGGTGATGGGATATTTTTCAAAATCTTTCGGATCATTGAATTGGGTTGGATTTACAAAGATGCTGCAAATGACCACGTCATTTTCTTTTTTTGCGGCCTGAATAAGTGACAGGTGCCCGCTGTGGAGGGCGCCCATAGTAGGCACAAAACCAATGCTTTTGTTGCTTTTCCTTACCAGGTCCAGGTGCTTCTTCAGGTCATTGCTGCGCTTAAATAGATACATAAAACATTGCTTAAAAGGATGTTAAAACTGACAGTTTGGCCAATATTCCGTAAAAAATCCGTAATTTTGCAAGCCAAATTAAAAATTACTGCATTAATAATCAGCGTTAAATGTCCACAAAGAAAAGAATTCTTTTTATTGCCCAAGAGATGTCGCCATACCTGGAACTGAGTGATTACGCGGCGATGGTCAATAAAATGGCAATTAAGTCCAATGAGGCTGGCCTGGAAGTGAGAGTGATCATGCCAAGATTTGGAATTATTAATGAGAGAAGACACCGCTTGCACGAGGTGGTCAGATTGTCGGGTATCAACATTGTGATAGATGGGGACGACTACCCGCTTATCATCAAGGTTGCCTCTCTGCCCAATGCCCGATTGCAGGTGTACTTCCTGGATAATGAGGATTATTTTAAGCGGAAAACTGTTTTTGCGGATGAAAACGATGAGTTTTTTGAAGACAATGCAGCACGCGCGGTATTCTTCTGTAAGGGCGCCCTGGAAACGGTTAAGAAATTCGGATGGCCTCCTGACATCATTCACTGCAGCGGCTGGATGACATCGTTGATACCGATGTACCTGAAAACAGCTTACAAGAAGGAGCCTGTTTTCGCCAATTCCAAAATTGTTTATTCATTATCACCCAACAGCTTCAAGGAAAAGCTGGGTGCATCCTTTATCAAGAAAGCCACGATCAGCAACCAGATCAAGGAAAAAGACCTCGAGCTTTACAAGGATGGCACCAACACTGCGCTGAACAGGGGAGCCGGAAAGTATGCAGACGCTGTAATACTGGCCGGAGAGAAGACCGAGAAAAAAGTGGTGGATGAACTGAAAGCTGAAAAAGGTAAAATAATTCTGCCTTACAAAAAGGAGAATGAAGACCTGGCAGATTACCTGGCTTTGTATAACCAGTTGCTTGGCAAATAGCCCTATATTTGGAGGAATTTTCGCCAACTTCATCATTAACTAACAACAAAACGCGTGAAGATTAATTTCAGGAACCTTAGCTTTGCAGCTGCTTTTTTTACCTTGTTGTATGGAGCATCCGGCTGCAATGAGTCTACTATCCTCGGTTCGGGACTCATCCCTCCGGGAGATTTTGTTAATGCGAAGGACACCACCCTTAGCGGCCTTATTGCCAATAATATTTATGAATATGATACGACCGCTTACAATGGAGCCAGAAGTTCATTGCAGAAAATGCTCGGTTCTATCACCACTGACCCTTTGTTCGGAAAATCGCATGCGTTTCTTTATACGCAGGTAGGCTTGCCTTCCAGTGAATTTACCTTTGCAGGCTCCGGCCAGGTGCTTGACTCTGTGGTATTATCGCTCAGGTATTATGCCTTCCAGGGCGATTCCCTCGGCCCTCAGACCTTCAGGGTTTACCGCATGACACAAACGGATTTCAGAGCGGATTCCAATTACTCCTACGCTAAAGCACTGGCCTATAACCAGGGCGAGTTACTGGGAACTACCACTATCACTCCCCGTGGCGCGCGTGATTCCGTAAGCGTATATGGTAAAAAAGAGCCTGCACAGATCCGTATTAAACTGAGTAACGCTTTCGGTAACGAACTGCTGCAGCAGAAATCCAACGCGGCATTCAAGAACGATTCTTCCTTCCGCGCTTACCTGAGAGGTTTTGCCATTGTGCCGGATACCTCGCTGGGAAGTAACCGCAGTATGTTCTATGTGAATCTGAATGATGCAGATACCAGGCTGACAGTTTACTATAAGAATTCGGCAGATGATTCCCTCATCTCCAAATTTACCTATAACGCCAACACCAGCGCCAGCTCTGTTTTCCTTTCCCATAACTACAATGGTTCAGAAGCGGCCCGTTATCTCAATACAAAAAATGCCAACGGCGACAGCATACTGTTCCTGCAGTCCAGCCCCGGTATATACAGCAAGCTGTCTATCCCCGGCCTGGAAAATTTCCCGAATGTTGCGATCAACAAGGCGGAAGTAGTAGTAACGCAGATTACAACCGGTCCTGCTGACATGAATGATCTGTTTATTGCACCATCGCAGTTATATCTGGAGCAGTTTACAGATGATAAGCAGAACAAGACGAAGACGCTGCCGGATGATATCAGAACTGCGCCTAACAATCCTATCGGAGGAACCAGGCAGGTAGTCACCAATTTCGGCGGAGTGCAGATTGTACAGTACACGTTTACTGTTAACCGTTACATGCAGATGCTGGTGAAGAAGCAGGAGACCAACAACGGATTTAAGCTGGAAGCCGGACCATATGTTGCCAACCTCGACATAACCCGTCTGAAAGCCGGTGGTACCAAGCTGTCTACCTACAACCTGAAAATGCGAATCATTTACACGAAACCATAAAACAGCAAATCCAACACTTTTATGCCTTATTTATTTACATCTGAATCCGTTTCAGAAGGACACCCCGATAAAGTGGCTGATCAGATTTCTGATGCACTCATAGATAATTTCCTTGCTTACGATGCTACCTCCAAAGTTGCGTGTGAAACGCTTGTAACAACCGGTCAGGTAGTACTGGCAGGTGAGGTAAAATCAGAAGCTTATCTGGATGTGCAGGAAATTGCGCGTGAAGTAATCCGCAAGATTGGTTATACCAAGAGCGAATACATGTTTGAAGCTAACTCCTGCGGTATCTTCTCTGCTATCCATGAGCAGTCTCCCGACATCAACCAGGGAGTTGACCGTAAGTCGCCTGAAGAACAGGGCGCCGGCGACCAGGGAATGATGTTTGGTTACGCTACCCGCGAAACTGAAAACTATATGCCACTGGCACTGGATCTGGCACATAAACTGCTGCTGGAACTGGCTGCTTTGCGTCGTGAAAATAAAGATATTACTTACCTGCGTCCGGATGCAAAATCCCAGGTAACCATTGAATATTCTGATGATAACAAACCTGTGCGGATAGACACGATCGTTATTTCCACACAGCATGATGATTTCGACACAGATGATAAAATGCTGGCGAAGATCAAGGAAGATATGATCAATATCCTGATCCCGCGTGTGAAAGCACAGCTGAAACCTGAGCTGCAGGGCCTGTTCGACGGATTCGATATCAATCATCATATCAATCCTACCGGCAAGTTTGTAATCGGCGGACCTCACGGTGATACCGGTTTAACCGGCCGTAAGATCATAGTAGATACTTATGGTGGTAAAGGTGCACATGGTGGTGGTGCGTTCTCCGGAAAAGATCCTTCCAAGGTAGACCGTTCCGCAGCATATGCAACCCGTCACATTGCTAAGAACCTGGTAGCTGCCGGTATCTGCGACGAAGTACTGGTACAGGTTTCCTATGCTATCGGTGTAGCTAAGCCATGCGGCGTATACGTAAATACTTACGGTACAGCCAAAGTGAATCTTTCAGATGGTGATATTGCGAAGAAAGTAGAAGAGATTTTCGACCTGCGTCCTTACGCTATCGAACAGCGCCTGAAACTGCGCAATCCTATCTACAGCGATACTGCTGCCTACGGTCACATGGGCCGCGAACCTAAAACGGTAACCAAGGTATTCAACAAGGGTAAGAAGAACGAAAAGTCAGTAGAAGTAGAACTGTTTACCTGGGAGAAACTGGATTATGTAGATAAAGTAAAAGCTGCTTTCGGTATTTAATTACCGGCAGTGATACGATAAAAAAGCGGAACCCCGTCATGTAAACATGACGGGGTTCCGCTTTTTTATAATTTTCATTTTCGCTTCATCTTCACAATGTACCTTGCTTCAACGCTGTTACTGCATAATCACAGGCTCTGGCAGTGAGGGCCATGTACGTGAGGGAAGGGTTCTGTGATCCGGAGGAAGTCATACAGCTGCCATCGGTGATGAATACATTGGGTACATCATGGATCTGGTTCCACCTGTTGAGCACGGAGCTGGCGGGATCATGCCCCATGCGTGCGGTGCCCATTTCATGTATACATTCGCCGCCGGCGTAGTGATAATCGAAACCGGTAACCTGGGAGAAGCCTGCCTGGTGCAGCATTTCCTCAGCGCTGCTGCGCATGTCTTTGCGCATGGTACGTTCATTGTCTTTAATACCAAAAGAGATGCGTACCAGCGGCTGGTTCCATTTATCACGCTGTGTTTTGTCGAGTGTGATACGGTTATCGGCATAGGGGAGTATTTCTCCCCAGCCGCCCAGCCATACTTCCCATTCACCGGGGGAGGTAACCTGTTCTTTGAAATGACTGCCAAAACCTGCATTGGTATAGGTATCGTTCCAGGCGCGTCTTTCGCCGTATCCCTGGTAACCGAAGCCGCGTACATAGTCTGTTCTTTTCGTTTGTTCGTTCACGTTACGGAAACGGGGAACGTAAATGCCGGCGGGCCTGCGTCCGGTATAATACTGCCGGGGATATCCGCTGAAGCGGCCCATGGCGCCAACCTTGATATGATGATCCATCAGGTGGCGGCCCACCAGATCGTGGTTATTGCCCAGCCCCTGCGGGAACGCCGGAGAGGTGGAATGCAGTAGTATAGCCGCGGTTCCGATGGTGGACGCATTGAGGAAAATAATGCGTGCATGGAATTCGTGCTGTTCTCCTGTTTCGGTATCAGTGATGCGTACCCCCGTGGCGCGGCGGGTCCGGCTGTCATAAATAATTTCCGTGACGATGCTGAACGGGCGTATAGTCAGGTTACCGGTAGCCATAGCGGCCGGAAGGGTAGCGGCATTGCTGCTGAAATAACCGCCGTAGGGGCAGCCACGATGGCACAGGTTCCGGTACTGGCAAGGGTTACGGCCGTTCCACCCCTTCGTGAGGTTGGCTACCCGTGCAATGGTCACCAGCCTGTCTTTATATTTTTCCCGTACCCGATCGCGCAGATGCTGTTCAATACAGTTCAGCTCCATGGGCGGCAGGAACACGCCATCCGGCAGCTGCGGCAGCCCTTCGGCCTGTCCGCTGATGCCGGCAAAGGATTCCACATAATCGTACCAGGGAGCCAGATCCCGGTACCTGAGGGGCCAGTCAGCACCATGCCCGTCTTTCAGATTGGCTTCGAAATCCAGGTCGCTGAAACGGTAACACTGCCGTCCCCAGGTCAGGGAGCGGCCGCCTACCTGGTATCCGCGAATCCAGTTGAAAGGACGTTCCTGTATATAGGGATGTTCGGCATCGCGCACGTAAAAGTGTTTGCTGCTTTCATCATAAGCCTGGCTCTGCACCGGATCAGCTGCCGTATCCTGCGCTGTGTTTTCCAGGCGGTGCGGAAAATCCCAGGGATGCAGCGTAGCGGTGGTATAGTCTTTTATATGCTCCACCTGCCGCCCCCTTTCCAGCAGGAGCGTCCGCAGGCCCTTTTCGCACAGCTCTTTTGCCGCCCAGCCACCGCTGATACCGGACCCGATAACGATGGCATCATAGGTGTGCTGCGCCGTTCCCCGTATGTTCAGGTTCATAATAACTCAGATTCATAATAACTCAGATTCATGGTAATACAAGATGTATTTGGTTATTAAATTATTTGAGATTTGATTATTTAAAATGCAGCGGAGACTTTAGCGAATATATTCTACCAGGATCTCCGCTGCATTTTAAATAACCAAATCTCAAATAACCAAATCTCAAATAACCAAATCTCAAATAATTTAGTGTTTAATAACCCTGATGGTTTTTTCAGTTTTATCGTTGACAATAATCTGCAGCAGGTACATACCCGGAGACAGGTTGCTGTTAACGTCAAGACGTTCCTGGAAGGTGCCGCCGTTGCGGATGCCAAGATCTTTACCCTGTACCAGTCTGCCACTCATGTCAATCAGTTTCATCACTATCCTGGCTGATTTGCCCCGTTGCATGAAACCGATATTAATGAAGGTACTGAATGGATTCGGATAAGTTGACTGCACTTCTACTAGTTTCTCATTACCGGTATCCTGGCTGATGCCCGTAGTGGCGCCAGCATCCTGTGACAGTGCACGTGCGGCCGCCTGGGTACCCATGATCCGGGTGGTTGTACGCTGTAAAGCGGCCGGCGGATTGGATGCTGTGCTGCTGCTGTTATCTGCCGGGAAGGCTTTTATCACCAGCGCATTCAGATAGCCGTAGCTGTTCAGCGTATACATCCTGAGATGTATTTCTCCTTCGGCATCCGGTCTGATTTTATCGATGGTGATGGTGTTGCTGGTATTCACGTTACCATCCAGCGTTACCGTTTTACCATTGATAACGTAAGCGGCTAAACGGGAACCGCCCTCATTGGCGCTGCCAAAGAATGTAAAGGAATATTCCTTGGACTGGTCAAGACCGCTGAACTTCACGCCGGCAGTATCTCCCAGCTCTACGTAGTAAGACTCCAGGATGACTTTATCCGGATACAGCCCGCTATTATTACCAGTGATATAACCAATGGATTTAGTACCGGTGAAACTGCGCTCTATTTTGAATGACAAGCTGGTAATATTTCCTACATCATCATTCAGGTTATCGAAAGTAAGTCCCAGGTAAGGCAGCGCGGTGGTATTATTCCAGGGCGCACCAACAGGGTTCACGGTATTGAAGTTAATATACACGCTGTAAGACAGCGGACCACCGGAAGCTATGTTGGTGAAATCCGACTTGGCAGTACCAGACGCGGCTCTTACTTTATAGAACCAGAGGGAGTTGGCGGCAAGCCCTGCATCTTCATAGGAAGTAGCATTGGCTGCTGCTGTACCTACCTGTGTAAAGGTGCCGTTGGCGGCATCTGAACGCCAGATTTCAAAACCGGTTTCGTTATTGCTGTTATCTGTCCAGCTGAGCAGGGTAGAGGCAGTTGTTTTACCTGTCACCGAGAGCGCAGCAGGCGACAGCGGTGTGCCGTTATCTGCATAGGACTGTATCACCAGTGCATTAAGGTAGGCAGACGCGGACCCCGCAGGCTGTAATACCGTGAAATCAATGTTACCGCTGGCATCCGGACTAAGTCCGGTTAACCGTACTGTATTGGTTTTATTGCTGGAAGCATTTAATGATACAGACTGAGCCCCTACACTGTAAACAGTAGGCCTGTTATCGGAGAAATCCGCCCGGCTGCCGAAGAATACCAGGTTGTATTTATTGCCGGCAGAAAGGCCGCTGACGCGTACCCTGCGCGGAGTACCGCTCTGATCGTAGAAGAAAGTCTTCATTACGATGTCAGGATATACGCCGGAATTGTTACCGGTAACGGCACCGAGGTTATTGTACCCGGTGAAGTTATCCAGTACGGTTACATTCATACCTGTAGCTACGCCGCTTTCATCCGTGAGGTTGGTCAGCGAGCGGTTGGCTACCGGTGGATAGTTGAAGTTATTCCAGGGCGCAGGAGCGTTATCACCGTTACCATTCAGGTTGACATAAGTAGAGGTAATATACTTGTCGAGCACCAGGATATTAAATGTTCTGGAAGATGTACCACCATAATTATCAGTAACTGTCAGTGTTGCGGTATAGCGGCCGATATTGCCGGTTACCGGTGTGATACTGAGGTTGCCGGTACCATTTCCGTTATCAGTGAAGGATGCAAAGGAGGGGAGGCCGCTCACGGCAAGCGTGAGTATTTCGCCCGCATCATCGGTAGCGGACAATGACACATTTTTAGTGGCGTCAGCTTTTACAGAAACGTCAGCTACCGCAGCTACAACCGGCGCCCGGTTGGCAATGGTGATAGCTACTGTATCGCGGAGCGGAGATACGCCAAAGCCATTAACAGCTCTTACAGCATAATAGTAAGTAGCGCGGGCTGTCACGTTATTATCCGTATAGGCGGTATCGTTAGGGTTGGCGGCCGCAGGATTCAGCAGGGAGTAAGGCCCGGCTTTATCAGTGGCACGGTATACCTCGTATGCTGTTTCATTATAGGCGGCATCTGTCCAGCTGAGCCTTGCGCCGTTACCCAGCGGTCTTACTGCCAGGTCGCGCGGTGCTGCAGGAGCCGTTTTATCATCGTATACGGCGTTGAGCACCATGGCATTGATATAGGCGTAGGAGGAGCCTGCGCCGGCTGTCAGATCGATCAGCACAGATCCGGTACTGTCCGGGAAGATATTGCTGATGGTAACCGTATTGGTGTTGTTGTTGACAGGATTGAGCAGTACGCTGATACCATTAATGGTGTATACACCGTTACGGTTATCGCCTACAGCACCCCGGCTGCCAAAGAAGGTGAAGTTGTAACGATAGTTAGTATCCAGCCCCGTCATCTTCATGGTTTGTTTCGCGGTGTTCGTCCACCAGGAGCTGAGAATAACAGCATCCGGATAAACGCCGGCATTAATGTAGGTGCTGGCGCCGGCATTATTGGAGTTAGCGCCGCCATTCACATTCTGCCAGGGGGTCATGATGCGTAAACCAATACCGGTATTACGTCCGAGGGTATCCAGGAAGTTACCGAATACATCGTTCAGCACCGGCGTTTTGTTCGTGTTGTTCCAGGGTGAAGGTCCTTTGTAAGTGCCGTCGGTGAAGTCGATCTTCACCTGGTAATTAGGATCTGTCTTGCTGACAACGATATTGAAAACGGTAGAATCAATTCCACCTCTGCCGTCATTGACTTTCAGCAATACCGGATAAGTGCCGGGATCCGCATAGCCGGGAGCTATAGATACCTGAACACTGTTACCGGCAGCAGTATAGGAGGCGAAGGCTGGCAAACCGGAAACAGTCCAGTTGAGAACATCGCTGGTGTTCAGGTCCGCGGCGTTAATGGTAACGGAAGCAGTTGTTTTAGGCGCTACCGTTGTTGTATTCACCGGCGTGATTACCGGTGCATAGTTATCATTTACTGTCAGGTCAAATGTTTTGGTATCTGTACCTGCATGCTGATCGGTCACCTTTACCTGTATATTGCTGTAAACGCCCTGGTCAGCGCTGCCAGGATTCAGGGTGATAGTGCCTGTGCCATTGCCATTGTCCACGAAGGCGCCAAATAATGGCAGGTTGGTAACGGAGAGTGTCAGCGTTTCACCGTCGATATCTGCCGCATTGATATTGATAACAGCCTGGGTACCGAAGCGCATGCTCCTGTTATTCCAGCTGCCGGAGATTTTAGGCGGATTATTCAGGGTGGTGGCACTGGCTTCATTACTGTAAGCCGACTTACCGCCTACATTCACCGCTCTGACTTTATAGAAATGCTGCACGTTGGCGAAAAGGGATGTATCTGTATACATGCCCACCGTAGTATCTCTGCCTGGAATGGTAGCGAGCAGGATGTAGTTGGTGCTGGAGCCGATGGAACGGTAGATCTCAAATGATTTCTCGTTATTGGAGTTATCCTTCCACTTCAGGCTCACGCTGGAAGGCGTACCGGATACGGCCGTCATTACAGAAGGCGCAACCGGTGCAGGAGGCAGGGCGAAGGTAGTTGCCCTGGAGTTGGTATTGACAAAAAAGCTGTCAACGATTTCTGTTTTGGCAATGCCTGGTCCTTTGATACGCGTCAGTAATTCCTGACCGCCGCCTGCCTGGAAGTAGGTAACATAGAAAGTATGTCTGCCTGCTGTCAGGTATTTGCTGCCACTTCTTTCTGTGGTGGGCTGCAGGTAATCATTGCTGACGATCAGACGCGTATTGTCAAAACCGTCGATATACAGTTTACTGCCGTCATCTGATGCGGTATAGAAAGTATAGGTACCGGAAGAAGGCAGGTTGATAACGCCTGAAAATTTGAAGGCATAGTTGTTATCACTGTTACGGACGTCCAGCGTCACATTAGGCACAATACCGCTTTTCACAGGTGTGATGCTGTTAAAATCCGGTAACTGGCTGATAGACGGGAATTCGTAATAATCATAACGCAGACCGTTCATATCAGCAGGGTTTACATCAGACGAACCGTATTTATTGATGGCCTTTACCATGTAGTAATAGGTTGTCTGAGCGCTGAGTGAACTATCCGTATAGGCGGTAACGTTAGCGCCGGTGGTCTGCACAATTTCAAAAGGACCGGTAAGGGTATTGGATCTGTAGATCTCAAAGCCGGTTTCATTATTACTTCTGTCAGTCCAGGAGAGATTGATTTTGTTATAGGCTGTTGCGGTTGCCAGGATATTGGCCGGCGCAGTCGGAGGAGTGCCGCCAA
Organism: Chitinophaga solisilvae; assembly: GCF_009928525.1. Taxonomy (GTDB): domain Bacteria; phylum Bacteroidota; class Bacteroidia; order Chitinophagales; family Chitinophagaceae; genus Chitinophaga; species Chitinophaga solisilvae. The sequence continues at coordinate 530,341 of NZ_JAABOK010000001.1, forward strand.
GACTCATGGTATCAGTAAAGAAACCGGCAGGGATCTGCTGCTGGCTGGTAACGCCGTGGGCCGTATTTTTCCACAGCACCTGCATGTTGGCGCCACCGCCTTTCTGGAAGAAAGTGATTGCTATCGGATATACGCCGGCGGTCAGATACTTGGTGCCTTCTGCATACACGGAACCGTGCAGCCCATCGTTGTTAACAACCGGAGTAGAATTATAATTGTATCCGCCGATATACAGTTTACTGCCGTCATCGGAATAGGTCATAAAGGTATAGTTACCGGTAACGGGTATACGAATATAACCTTCCCACAGGAATGCATAGTTTTCATCCTGCGTTCTCACGCTGAGGTCAGGAACCGCGGAAGTGCCTGTACGTACTGGTGTCAGCTGACTGAAATTGGGGAGGTTGTCCCAGCTGCCGGTATAATATTTATACTTCAGGCCATTGGATACGGTAGTAGCTGTAACCTGATTGCTGGCAGGAGACAGGTTACCGGAAAGATCCCTGGCTTTTATGCTGACAGTATACAGCTGCCGTGCTTTAAGCCCTGAAATGGTAAAGCTGGTAGCGCTGCCATCGGCGGTAAATGTTTTTACGCCATTTACATAGATATCATATTTGTCAACACCCACTTCATCGATAGATTCGTCCCAGGTGATAGAGATGGAAGCCGGTGACGTGGAGATAACTTTCAGATTGGCGGGTGCATTAGGCGCTTTGGTATCAGCCTGTGTGAGAATGCTGGTCTCATTGCTGACAGGCGCTGCCCCGTTATCATTGACGGATCTGATAATGTAGTAGTAACGTACATTAGGTAACAGGTTCTCATCTGTATAAATATAAGTGTCTGCAGGAACCTTGGATACCAGTGTGTAAGGGCCGCCGGCTTTGGCAGCACGGTATACTTCAAACAGAGTTTCGTTGAATGCAGGGTTAGGTTTATCACTCCACTTCAACGTTACCGTTGTATAAGTACTGGATGCTGCTGTTACACCGATGGCAGGATCCGGCACATTGGCGCCGTTCGCAGCAATCACATTGAAAGGATTGGAGAATTCGCTGGTGCAGCCAAAACGTTCTGTTACCTTCACCACATAACTGCCCGGGGTTTTGGCGGTAAAGGAACTGGCAGTGCCCAGGATAGCGGGAGCAGAGGTGGTCTTCCACTGGTAAGTAACATACCCGTCCGGTACATTCAGCACCACGCTGTCTTTCCCGTCAGGGGCCGGCAGTACTGTACTCATCAGCCCTTTGGTGGTAATGTCCGGAGTGATGGTGGCGGTTTTGATTTTAACCACTACCGGTGTATGCGACCAGTCAGACCAGCGCGCGCCGTCGCGTATACGTACGTCATAGGTACCTACTTCCGTAACGCGTAACAGGTTACTGTCTGCGCCTGAAATCAGGTTCCCGTTTTTACGCCACTGGTATTCATCAAAGCCTGGTGTCAGGCCGAGTGTAACATTAATGGTATCGCCGGGGCAAAACTCTGTTCTTCCGAATAGTGCCAGCGGATTGGATTTATAAGCCCTGTTCATAAACGGGAAGTAGTCTGCCTGCTCCCAGGCCTTGTACCAGACGCCATGGCCCTGTCCTTCAAAGATGGTGAGCCTGGCATTACCACCCACGGCATTGATGGCGTTAACGATATCTCTGGCTGCACCCGGGCCTGGCTTATTATCCACGCCACCCTGGAACAACCATATCGGAATAAATTTGTACAGTTCCGTAAAATTCAGCAAGGTGCCATTAGCCGCACTGATTGGGGTTGAAGCTGCTACCATTTTAGGATAGAGCCGGTCAAATTCCCAGGTAGCCTGGCCGCCGGCTGATAATCCTTCTGTCAGAATCCTGAAGGGATCTACATGCAGCTGGGGAACAAAGTAGGTGTTGATCATTTCTACCATCACCGCATACATGCCCGGACTGAAATATCCGGACGTATTCTGCGGATACAGCATGAACCCGTCGAACTGCCCGTTGTCAATAGCGTTTCTGTGCAACTCTCCACCGTGATACATGGAATACTCGTTGTCATAGACTGTTCCATACTCGCCTAAACCATGAAAGAAAATCAGGAGGGGATAAATTTTCGTAGTGTCGTTGGGGTTATAGTTTTTAGGGTATTTCAGCCTGAATTGAAGCCCTTTGTAGATATAGGCTTTGTAGGAGTCGGAGTTCCAGCCTACGCGGACGGTTCTGGTCCATTTGGCTGGCGTTCCCCATACTGGCTGTGTAGGGGGATTACCTACTTTAAATGTGTCCACGCGGTCATTGGGGTCGAATATGGGACTTTGAGCCCACAATGACTGCGTGCTGATAAAGATCAGACAAGTCAGCAATAAGTAAATTTTTTTCATGCGTTGTAATTAAGTATCCGGTAAAAAAAATTTCACATGATGTCATAGCAACGTCTATTGCCGTGAAACAACAAGCAGATTTAACATCGGACATACTGGTCAAAAAAAGTACTGGCTGGCTTACAATCAGGCAAGGCTGCTGCTGTAAGTAACCTTTGAGGTTCTTTTTTAGGAAACGGTTTGGAAAGATTGGTAGCAGGACATATGAATGCCCTCATTTAATAATGCGACACAAGTTATATACAATTATCACATGCTGAAATTAAACTTCGTAAAGCTGTAGAAATAGCAGGTGAAGTGCAGAAAAACAGTCATAAACGTTTTCTAGCATCCTACAAAATATTTGCTTTTATCGCCGGCTATACGTTTCACCAGTTTCAGCAGAATAACAGACATCACAGTTGTCAATATCAGACAAATAACCCAGTTCAGCAACGTGCCGGGTATACCATGATGAAAAAAGCGGTTGCTCAGTCCTCTCAGCAGCATGACAAAGAAATAATGCACATAGTAAATACCAAAGCTCAGTGTAGCCAGCACATGAATGAATGACGGCATATATTTGTCGAGCTTCCACAACCAGTAAATAAAGAAGCAGCAGAACAGCAGCTTCTGGGTAAAATCAACGGAATCATATATCCCGGAGGGGGCATAGTAGGTAAGCACCCAAAACAGCGGGGCCATCACGGTGATCAGGAGCCAGTACTTTTTTGCGAATGCGAGGTACTGCTCTTTGTAATGACTCAGGAACATACCGAAGAGGTATACAGAGAGAAAATGTATAGCCATCGTGAAAGTGTGGCTGAGATCACTTCTGTGTACCAGCAGGGAAATAATATAGAACGGTATCAGCAGGTAGTATAGCCGGGGATGCCTGTCTATATAAATAAAGAACGGCGCTATCACATAATACATGGTAATCATGGGAATAAACCACAGCTGCTGCATATGCGTGCCGCGCAGCAGGTAATAGGCTGCCTGTTCCCAATGGGGCCATTGTCCGAAGTCAGGATGCTGGCGTAGTGTCGGTTCGGGGATGCTGTTAAACACCAGCCGTGCAGTTATGATGATGGCAGAAAGAAAAAGATAGGGGCAGATGACATGCTGCACTTTCTTCTTCATATAATCCCTGTATTCAAATTTTCCGGAGAGATGCTGAAACAGGTAGCCGGCAATGAAAAGAAACAGGATGGTTACATTCTGCATCAGCACGCCGATGATACGTGCGGTATTTGAATCCGGCGCCCAGTCTACCACCACATGGGAAGCCACCACATACAGGATGGCCACACCCCGGAAGTGATGAATATAGTTCAGGTATTTTTTCCCGCTTTGAACAGGCGCTGTCTGGATATCCGCTGATAAGGCCGCTGCCGGATGCTGATTACTCATGTTGTCTGCATTTTACGTTTCGACTTTTCCCATGCTGCAGATTGGCTGTTTAGCAGGAACCGGAAGAAGCCCTGATATACAGCGATGTTCATGAAAAGAAAGTAAAACGGTATGTAGAAAATTTTTGTTCTGATATTTCTGCCTGCCAGTATAAACCCCGTCAGTGCTGCCAGGTAGGCTGCCAGCTGAAGGGCCATAAACATGCTGTAAAAAATACTGCCGGTATGAAACAGGAGCCAGGCGTTGGAAAGCAGTAACACGGGCAGGCTCAGCGGAGATAACGTCCAGCGGAGTACCCGGTGCGAAATGTACTGGAAGGATAATACGGGATACCGGAAAACATTGAGCAGGCTGCGCAGCATGACGATAGCCTGGAATCCGCCGGCGCTGATACGTACTTTCCGTTTGTGCTCTTCCCGGATATCATAGCTGGGCGCTTCCATGGCATAGGCATCCGGGGCATATGCAATACGGTATCCCTGCTGATTGATGCGCAGGGAGATAACAAAATCATCGAGGATCACTTCCGGTGCTACCGGTTCAAACAGAGCGGTGCGGATGGAAAAAAGTTCTCCGGCAGCGCCTACTACAGAATAGAGCTGTGCATCCAGTCGCTTCAGCACAGATTCATATTTCCAGTAAATGCCTTCGGTACCGGCGGCGCCGTTGTCCCCTGCGCCGCTGATAACTTTCTTCTCACCCGCTACACCGCCTGTGAGTGGGTCTGCATAGTGTTTAGCTATGTTTCGTATACTCGTTGTGTTGAGTAAGGTATTGGCATCGCAGAAAACCACGATGGGGGTACGTACCTGTTCCATGGCGCGGTTCAGCGCCGCAGTTTTGCCATTCCGTCCGGCCTGATGCAGCAGCGTAATGGCAGGGTACTGTTCAATGATTTGCGGGGTACGGTCTGTGGAACCGTCAGTAACAATGATGATATGCAGTTTCCCGGCAGGATAGTCCAGTTCCAGGGTATTGCGGATTTTTTCCCTGATGAAGGCTTCTTCATTATATGCTGCTACGATAAGGGTGACATCCGGTTCATAGAAGCTGATGACAGTACCGTTTTTCCTGAATACCTTTTTCAGCTGTACCAGCACATACAGCAGCAGTCCGTATCCTATATAGTTATAGAACAGGATAATAAGGCTTATAATAAACAGGGTTTGGGCAATTATCATCTGTTGATTCTTTTAGTATAAAGCAATTCAGGTAGCCCAGCATTTCTGTCCGGGTTGCAGGGGTACGCAGCCGCGGAAGGCGCCGGGTACATAGTCATATGCCAGTCCTTTGGTAGCGCCCTGTTTAGAGGTACAGTATCCCTGAATGGTATATCGTTTCAGGGTCTGAAAGAATGCATCGCCGGATAACTTCCGGGATACTTTCCCCGCGAGGCCGCTGAAGGGCCGGTCGCGTTCCTCGAAATGGGCGGTGACCTCCGTACGTTGTTCCTGTGTACACTCCATAAAGGTGCAGCCATAGTGCCGCCTGGTGTATGCGGTTACATCGCTGAGGCCTTGCATGAAGTTATACTGCGATTTACGCGGGGTACAATCCTTTATCATGGTGATGATGAAGTCTTCTGCCACTGCATCTTTTGCGCCGGGCGTATCCGTGCGCGGAATAATCATCTCTGCCAGTTCTGCAATCAGGGCCCTATGCCCCGGCAGCTGGCTGAGGTCCGCTGTGCTGAAGAGCCGTAGCCCTCTGACGCCTGCATAGACTGCGCCTCCGAACAAAACAATTCCTGCGATGGCTTTGCGTCTGTTCATCGTTTATCCGTTTGCGTGGTATACTGCAGCAGCCACTCGTAAATACTCATGCCGTTTTCGCGCCAGGAAGGATTGAGGAAGGTATGCCAGCCGGAATGTCCGCCAGGATACTCTGTCAGCTTTACCAGTCCTGTTTTGTACTTGTTGGTACTGTCCATGAATACGCGGGTATTGCCAAGGGTAGAGCCGTCCTGCAGTCCGGCGAAGTACCACGTGTGGATGTTGGCATCTGCTACCAGTTTATAACGGCTGCGGTAATCTTTTTCTGTGATAGGGGGCGACATGGTCACACAGGCTGCAATACGCCGGGATACCTCCGGGCTGTGCGTTTTGGCGGATTCAACTGACCAGCCGCCGGCACTGTATCCGGTGAGGTAAATACGTGTTGTGTCTACCGGATAATGTTTGATGACATCATCCAGGAAGGAGGCAGTATGCTGCGGGTAGAAAGACCAGCTGGTAGACAGCGGGGCCACTACGATGAACTCATACCGCTTGCCGTCCTTTTTATTGACGGCAGCTATCTTCCTGCCTTCTTTTATCTGGCGGGTAATACCTTCCCTGAATATTTTGGAAGGGTCTTTACCGGCAATACTTCTGCCATGAAAACATACGAGTAAAGGATATCGTTTACCCGGAACCAGATCCGGCGTATATACCAGCGTAGGGCAGGTATGCCAGGGAGAAATCCGCATATCGGCCAGCTTCATCGGCTCATATTGCGCCTGAGCTGCCTGCATGCATAATGAAATCAAAACTATCAGTAACACGTTGCGCATGAAATTATTGTACCTGTAATAACACTTCTTCCAATGTAACACCTACCAGTCCTTCGAGATCTATCTTTGACTGGCGAAGATCCCTTTCCAGTGTAATTTTTCTTACCAGCTCATTATTGTAGGAGCGATAGGCTTCCTTGTAAATGTCCATCGGCACGCTGGCATCGCCGGCTTTGAACTTTTCTTCTATCTGGCTGAAATGGTTCAGCGCATCTTCCAGTACCGGCAGATGTATCTCCAGCAACTGTTTCAGGGCGGCATAATCTTCATACTGATGTAATACCCTCGCTTTCAGCTCCATTGCCTTGGACTTCTTTTCGGTGTCTATCAGTTTGGACTGTGCCTTTACGCGTCTTACCTCGCTGGGGATGGTAATGAAGGATCCCAGTGGTACAAACACCCCGAAGTTGTAACGCGGATAATACACGCTGCCCTGGCTGTTACCGCGGAGCGTAATTTCGTTGAGGTTACCGGAGGCGGAGAAGAGGTTGGCCCATCTGGCGGCGGCTATACGCTTTTCGTATTTATTTACTTCCTGCTGTACGTCATAATGCTGAATACCGGGATTCTGCAGTGCCAGCTCTACCAGCCGTTGCTTAAAACGGGCTACTATGGCCGGATCACTGGGAAGACGCAGTAACACGGTATTACCGGTGTCCTGCTGCTGCGCATACATCTGCCTGCTGCTGCCCAGCAACAACGCGGCGATGATAAGGCCTTTAGTGATTAATCGGGATGAGTGGTTCATATATATTTGACTTTTATGGTGATGGCTGTATATACACTCAGCATAATCGCGGACTCCACCAGCGAAGTGGCATCCTGCGCATACATCGCTATGCACATGGCAAATACGGCAGCGGCAATGCTGATCATCAGCAGCTTGTCCAGTTCGTTGCCGGCCCTGAAATAATTGTACACGGCGCCCTGCACAATGAAGAACAATACGCCCGCTATCAGGAACATGCCGGCATAGCCGCTTTCCAGTACCAGCCGCAGGTATCCGTTGTCCGTCTGGAAATCAGCCAGCATACTGCCTCCGGGATTCACCAGCGCGGCATTCCCACCGGTGCTCAGCAGCCCGCCGCCCAGCGGATGCTTATAAATAAATGGCTGAATCATATGCCGGTTCTTATCACGCACATTCACGGAGGCGTTCTCCGATCCGAGGAAAGCCGTACGTACCCGCACAATGGTAGGGTTGCCGTGGAAAGGCCCGAACAGTATAGCTACTGCCGCCAGCGTAAACACGATGGCGATAAGAATGGTATTTCTTTTTTGTATGCTGGCAAGGAAGAAGACAATCATGCCCATCGGCAGCATCACATAACCCGTGCGGGTACCGGTATAGCCCAGTGCCAGCACCTGCAGTATGGCAGAAACAACCAGCAACGCCTTGTAACCCAGCTTGATGGTGAAACGGCTGGCGGTAAGCAATATCAGGCATACCAGCACATTACACGCCATGATGATGCCCAGCACAGCGGCATCGGCCATAAAGGAAAACAGGCGTATCCCGCCGGCAATCATGGTGGTGCCAAACCGGTCACGGTATTTATAGAGGTAGGCCTTCTCAAAAGGCATCAGCCCGATCCATTGCTGGATACAACAGTACAGCGCTGCCAGCGTACCGATAAACAACCAGTATTTAAAGAAGGTATGCACATCCTTCATGGTGGCAAACAGGTTCAGACCAATATAAATCAGCAGCATGCTGCGCATGAATACCCGCATGAACACCAGCCATCCGAACAGCGAGCCGCCGGTCGGATTCACTATCTCCACACACAACCAGATGATGTATAAATAATAACAGATCAGTATCGGCTCTTTGGAGAATTTTACGCGTTTGAAGCTGGCATCTCCGCGGCGGATAATACACCCAAAGAGGGTACACAGCAACAGCGCATCCATCACCAGCCCTATGTTCTGCCTCGATCCCGACATGCGTTGCAACATGGGCAGGAATACGGTAACGGTGATGTATATATAAAAGCCGAGCTTATAGCGTGTCAGGCTGACAATACATAATGCAAGCCCGACAAACACCACGGTGATACCTATACCCGCCACCAGGTCCATGGAAGAAAGTACAGACACTATCACCACCATCAGCACCCATACAGCTATGAGCGCGATGTTACCGCCATTCTTTTTTAAGATAGTTGACATGTCAGGACCTCGTTGTATAATATTTTACAGGAATAATGTTTTTATTAACAGCATCATAATGACAAGACCGGCAAATAATACAATCAGGTTCTTGTGCAATTGCTCGCTGATTTTTTTATGCTCTTTCTTCTTTTTCATATCATCTGCTTTTTATCAGCCACCGGGGCCAGCGAATAAGGTTGCTCCCTGAAAACGCCCACGAACAGGAACTTTAATTTCAGGAGGAGGCAAAGCCTGTAAAGCAATATCGACAGGAATATACCGGCTGCCATCAGCACCGCCGTAATCAAGGGAACGCCCGTAATAATGTGTGTTCTGAGAATCACCAGCCGTAAGGGGAATATAATGCTCAGGTGTAACAGGTATATGTATAAAGAATAATGACCGATAACTTTTATGAAGGCCAGCCGCTTGTATTTACTCAGCAGCATAGAGAGCATAATTACTACGATACCACCGATAGTAGCCAGCGCAGAAAAAATATAAATGTTGGTGTCCGCATGTTTCAGACAGAAATACTGCGCTGCTGCAAACACCGGCAGCATAGCCAGCAGCAGGTAACCATTGGACAACCGCTCCTGAATTTTCTCATTGAAAAACCACGGTGCAGCTACATGTCCCAATGCAAAAAATACATAATAGTACATGACATCTGAAATAGTACTGATGTCGCCGGCCAGCGGAATCATACCCAGGAAAATTAATCCCAGCGCTATTTGTACCGGCCATTTCAGTTTCAATGCAACATGACTGAAGAGATATAGCACAGATACATTGAACAGGGCAAACAGGTACCATTGCTGCAGCATGGCCCGCGGATGAATGAGTATATCGATGTAGTTTTCTATCCCGCGTTTATGATTGGTACTGCCGGAGAAAACAATCTGCAGCGTCAGCTGAATAACACACCATACGATATAGGGATGCAGCAGCGTATTCACCTTGTTGATGAAAAGGTTGTACGGTCCCCGCTTTGTCAGGCTGCTGGCAAAGAACAGGCCGGACAGAAAAAAGAATAGCGGCATCCGGAAACCATACAGCGCTTCATTGGCATTCATCATCGTATCACTGATGGTTTGTCCGCTGTACAATAAACCATACAGCACATGACGATATATCACAAATATCATCGCCATGCCCTTGGCATAGTCTACCCAGGCATGACGGCCGTTATCAGCCGGCCGGAAAGAAAAAATATAAGTGATCCACTGTGGCGTTTTCATCACGTGTTGCTTTGTGGCAGCATTACAGCTCCAGGAAATCCTCGTTTACATTATTTAATACGGCGCCCAGTAACTTTCCGTTCAGTGACTGAAGGAAGGATACGGAGTCTTTGTCAATCTGTTTAACGGATGCTTTGGAGGAGAATACGGCGATCACCCCTTCGGCATAGGCTTCCAGCTCTTTACTGTCTGTATATTCATTCAGCGGCGCGCCTTCCATCAGAATAAAATCATAGTAGGCGGTCAGCTGCGGCAGATAATTCAGCAGATGATTTTTGGGGAGTATTTCATTCGGGGTATAGTCGCCGCCTCTGCAGCCAATCACTTCGATGCCGTTGGCAGAGTAGGTGGTAACAATTTCTCTTACCTTATCTATGCTGAATTTATCCGGTTCTATGGAAAAGCTCTCCAGTGTTGGCTTTGCTTCCAGTTGCACGGTGAGGTCATTATTGCAGAAGTTGGTGTCAATAATGAGTACACGTTTGTTGCTTAAGCTGAGGCTATACGCTACGGCCTGCACCAGTGTGGTTTTACCCTGCTGTGGTTCTGTACTGGTAAAGAGGAAGATGGATTTGCCGCTGTTCTCCAGTTCGTACCGGAGCTTGCGGAGCAGCTCCCGGAAGGTGTTCTGCCGTTTGCGGACTACTTCGTTATCTTCAATCTTCTTATGTAGTACATTTTCGATATTATTTTTATGGAGGGCAGCATGGTTGATTGTGCTGATGAGTTTCAGGTCTACATTGCGTTCAAATACGGATGGTGATTTGATAGAAGAATCAAAGAATTCCATCAGCAGGATGCCGAGTGTAGTCATGATAAATACCGCGATGCCGGCCATCATCATAATAGCCAGGCGTTTGGAGCTTTCCGGCTTGAACGATGGCATGCCCACCAGCGTCTGCCTGAAGTTATCTACGGCGGCTGTTCTGTTGTCCATGGCGGCATTCAGCTTTTCTTTCAGCTTATTGTATTCTTCCTGCGCCAGTGTTACTTCCTGTTGCAGTACGCTCACGGTGGCTTCCTTGTTGGCATAGGTGCCTACAGAACCTTTCAGGGAGCGGATCTTGGCGCGCATATTTTCTATGTTCTGTGTAGAGGCGCTGAGCTGAGCTGTCAGCGCAGATTTTTTCTGCAGCAGTTCATCTTTGGAAATGCCTTTACCCGAAACGGTGGAAGAGCTGGAAATGGCGTCCTGGTATTTCTTGCGCAGGTCTTTCAGCTTTTCCTGTATCTGCGGATCGTTGCCGCCGGCGCGCAGGTTGTCATCGTTGGCCTGATTGATCTGCCTGCGGATATTAACGATGTCGCCGTTGCCGTTATCATATACAGTCTTGCCGCTGCTCACCATAGAAAGCTGACCGTTCACACTTTCCAGGGAAGCGGATAAGGTATTGTTATTGGCCTGTTCTTCGAGCAATGTTTTTTCCAGAGAAGAGATCAGCCCGAGTTCATTGCCACTGGCAGCTTCTACGTTCAGCAGCCCTTCTGATGATTTGTACATGCGCAGCGCTTCCACTTTTTTGTCAAGCTCCTGCTTTTTCTGATGTACCAGGTCATCGAATGTTTCAATATTTTCTACAGAGCGCTCGGAACGCAGGCTGCGGTAGTAACGGATAAATTCTTTATAGAGGGCATTTACTACGTAGGCAGACTCCTCTGCATTGGGGGAGCGGAAGGTAATATCGATGTAGTCTGTCCGCTGCAGACGGTTTATATTAAGCGTTTTGCGGATGGACTCGTAATCATAGCCACATAGTTTGAGATAATCCATCAGGCGCGTTTCTTCCGGTATGTAGGCAGACAGCATTTGCATGGAGTCCAGTTTACGGCGGCACAGCTCCAGCGCCTCCGTTTTGTTGAACTGGCGGTAGGCATCGCTTTTCATCTGTTTCTCTGTCAGACGCGCAAATGGTTTATTGCTGCTGAGGTCATGGATAACCATATTATAGGCAAGCAGACTTATTACCAGCGGAGAGTTCAGGGTCTGAATGGTATTGTCGAACTTTACATCGGCTTCATACATCGGAGTGTTCTCATCCCGCAGTGTGATCTGATCCTTCATGGTGAAGCCGGTAGAGAATTGTGCATTGGAAACATATAATCTCGGCCTGCCCATAGTCAGTACGAAAGCGATTACTACTGCTGCGACAGAGCCGGCCAGTATCCACCATTTCTTTTTGTAGAGGGCTTTTACGAAATATATTACATCCATGTCAATTATTATTTTTTATCAATTATAAACACTTAAAAAATCCGGCAGCCCGGATGTTTTTATCTCTCCACAGGGAGATATTATACTGCTGTAATGAACGTTGTTTTTGTTGGCTGCCATATCGTATATGCATACAGACAGGCGTTTGCAGGCAGTTGTGGCCATGCACACAAGCAGTTCAGAGGAATGGAAAAAAAATCGAAATCTGATGGAAAACAGATCGTTGGCTTATCGAAGGATATTGGTTGTTAACAAAAACGCTGTTTCAGTCGGCACATAATTCTCCACTAGCGTATCCGGTTTCAGGGTGCTAAATTAATCCGCAGTTACTTATTATGCTCATCTTTTTACGTGAAATAATAAAATTTGTTGGTGAACGATGCAATTTGAACGGTGAAAAGATCGCAGCGATAGCTATTAAGTAGTTAATTACGAATTACGAATTGCGAATTACGAATGAAGAAGCGAAGAGCTAAATGTAGATTAAAGGTGATAATCTTAAAAATATCCACTTTGATCTACGTTTAGCTCTTCGCTTCTTCATTCGTAATTCGCAATTCGTAATTCGTAATTAACGGAAATGAAAGTACGTTTCCAGCGAAAGCAGCCCTATCACCATGCCCGTCCCAAACCGTAATACCTTACCGTAAGTTATCTTGTCGTACGGCGCCAGCGCCAGTACAATAAATGGTGCAGCCTGTGCCACATAGCGGGAGCTGAAGAGGTGCGTAACCTTGAAACTGCTTGCCAGCAGCAGCATGCCGGAGAACAGGATGAACAGGAAAAAGACATCTTTCCGGCGCTGCCACGCACGCAGCAGTGAACAGACAATGAAGTATATGGCTACGGTTGCCAGCAGCGGAGAGATGATAAACGGATATAACTGCATGGCCTTTGCAGGCAGTATTTTATCCAGTGCTTCGCTGAGCGGACTATACGAATAATGCAGCAGGGTAACGTTCGCCGCAAGTAATATGAAATACGTAATGAGCAGATACCATCCTGTCTTCCTGTTAAAAATAAACCAGGAAGGTGCAATGATAATTACCAGCAGTGCGCCATAGGCGAACGCAAGAATACCATGCCATATGTCAATACCACCTGCGCCTGTAATTGCCTGCCGTGGCGGCATCAGGCCCTGCCAGATCAGGAATACCGGTACGCACATAGCCAGCGCCACGGCATTATACAGGAAGAGCAGCAGCCATCTGCGGCGATCCTGAAAATGATATAACAGCAGTACTGCGCTCGCAGGTACAATCACCAGAAACGGTGAGCGACCCAGGATGGAAAGCCCCAGGCATAGCCCTCCCAGCAATGCCAGCAGGCTGCCGGTGATAACGGACCGTTGCAGTGCTATATATATAAGGAGTACGGACAGCGCAGCAAAAAATACAGGAGGAATTTCGGTGAGCGCCATACCGGATACCTGCCATATCATGGGAATGGCCATGATGTTGAGGGCAGGCAGCAGCGCCGTACGGAAGTCCTTTGCCTGCATCCGCATAATGGCAGCAGCCAGTACGAGTATCGTCAGGCCCAGCAGCGCCACATTTACCAGCCGGATTCCCGGCGTCTGCATATGCGTGAGCGGCTTGAAAATAATATGTACAAACTGATACAGGGGGCCTGGCGCCTGGTTGTCTATGTTCACCAGAAACTCCCTGCTGAGTCCATATTTTTCAAAAAGGTACACATTGGGAATAAACAACGGCTCATCAAAGAGCGGTGCCTGTTGATGATAAACGGTCAGCAGCAGCAGGAAAAGATAACCTCCAAGACCGGCCATGAGCAGGAGCGGAGCGGGGAACAGCTTATTTTTCATCAGTCAGTTATAAGTAGTGGTGCAATTGCGGCGTTGAAATTATAAAAATAAATTCAGCAAACTGAAAATATACTGCGGAGCATTCCGGATTAAAGAAATCGTTTTTTCGTTCACGTCAGATTTCGTTGCATTTACGGATAAAAATTGTTCGTTTACCAAAAAGAATAGAAGTAATTATCAAAGTGTTATAATTTCACACTCGTTAAAGAAAAAAAAGATGCTTATATTTAACTAAGCATTAAATGAAAAACTTTAGAGCGGGAATTTATTCCCATTAACCTGCCAGCATCCCCTGAAAAACTACCGAATAATTTTCCTGACCTTATCCATTTAAAACCTTCTAGGGTATTGTATTGCATGTTGCTGTACACTTCCCGTAACCAAATATTAAAATGTTAAGAAGGTAATGAAAAAGAAAATACTGATTATTGATGATAGTTCACCGATAAGGTTCTTATTGGAAGCCCTGTTCAGTAAACAACATGCTGTAATCGCAGCGCAGGATGGCCTGGTGGCTATGTCCTGGTTATCCAACGGCAACAAACCGGATCTGATTATCACAGATCTGCAGATGCCTAATATTAACGGCTGGGAATTACTGGACTTCCTGGCAGACAGTTATCTGTACAAAGATTTACCGGTTATCGTGCTTTCAGGATCTACAGATACCGCTTCAACCAATCTCACTGCCCGCTACAGCAATGTACAGGCCGTCATGTCAAAACCATTTGATCCCCAAAAATTGCAGGAGCAGGCAGAAGCCATCTTACTAGGGCAACTGACCCCGGTACATGTTTCCTAGCCGGCACTGCAATCATAAATCCTAATAACTGAGATATGCATTCTACGATTACACCTGATTTGACGACACTGCACAATGTTTCCCGCAGCGCGGAATACCGCACACACGTTGTACCGATGTATACGGACTACGACAGGATTCTGCTGTTTGTTGGAAAGGCTTATCATGCTTTGCCCGAAGGCGTTAACGGATTTCAATATGTGATGGTAGAAAATGTGGCGACCGCCGAAAAAACAATCGGACAACTGTTGAATAACTACCGCAAAATACCCGCGGTGATTGTGTTTAATTTCAGCAGCGATTACGAAGAATCCTTCGCGCAGTGGAAGACATACCTGGAATCCCACCGGGTACTGCGCTCCATTCCTTTCTTCCTGTACAGCGAACATGTAACGGATGCGCTGAGAGAGTTGCACAAACAATATCCTTTTATTGATGAAATCATCAGCAGGGATTGTTTTGCCAACCTCGACAACAAAGTAAACTTTGTAGCGAAATTCAAACGGCTCCAGTTATTCAGACCTGCTGCCGCCGCACCACGCGTACCGAGAAGTTTCAGCGGCATAGTAAGCAACACGCTGAAACGCGCCTTTGATATACTGGTATCTGCTACGCTTATCCTGCTGTTATCCCCGCTGTTATTACTGATCGCTTTGCTGATCAGGATCGAATCCAAAGGCCCCGTTATTTACAGGGCGCCACGCGCAGGCAGTAACTACCGTATCTTCAAATTCTATAAATTCAGAACGATGATTGCAGATGCAGATAAAAAACTGCACCAGCTGAATCACCTGAACCAATACGATACGAACAGTAAAGGACCTAAATTCTATAAGGTATCCAACGACCCGCGCATCACACGCCTGGGCAACTTCCTCCGCAATACCAGCATAGATGAAATTCCCCAGCTGTTCAATGTGCTGAAAGGAGAGATGTCGCTCGTAGGAAACCGCCCGCTGCCATTATACGAAGCAGCTACGCTTACTACCGATGAGTGGGCGGAACGTTTCATGGCGCCTGCCGGTATCACCGGACTGTGGCAGGTGAGCAAACGCGGAAAGAAGGAGATGTCCGTAGAAGAACGTATAGAGCTGGATATCCGTTATGCCAGAAAAAATTCATTCGTGTATGATATGTGGCTGATGGCAAGTACGCCAAAGGCACTGATCCAAAAAGACAATGTGTAATGACAGGATTCATCGTATCCGTATGTTTTGCCTATATCGCTGTATGTATTGCCTGTAACCTGCTGCTGGCACTGGCCGGCAGATTAAACGGAAGCAGGAAACCATTGCCGGAAACCCGGAGCTATAGCCGTATTGCCATTATGGTGCCGGCTTACCGGGAAGACAGCATCATCCTTTCCAGCGTTAAGAGCTACGGAGCGCTGAACTATCCGCATGACAGATACGAAGTAGTGGTGATTGCAGATTCCTTGCAGCCTGCTACGCTCGAACAGCTGAAACATACAGGCGTTACCGTTATTGAAGTATCTTTTGATAAAAGCACCAAGGCCCGTTCCCTGAACGCGGCCTTTGGCCGGCTTTCCGGAAACTATGACCTGGCGCTGATCTGCGATGCGGATAACATGCTGGAGCCGGATTTTCTGCTGAAGATCAACCGGGCCTGGCAGGCCGGAGAACAGGCCATACAGGCGCAGCGCGTAGCCAAAAATATGGATACGCCCTTTGCCGTACTGGATGCTGTAAATGAAATGATCGCCAATTTCCTGTACCGCCGCGGTGCAAACGCACTAGGCTTATCCTCTTCCGTCATCGGTTCCGGGATGGCTTTTTCCTACGGAATGATAAAGGACGTGATGCAGGAAATACAGGCCACCGGCGGATTCGATAAAGTGCTGCAACTGCTGGTGATTGAAAAGGGACATAAGATATATTACCTGGAAGATGCCCTGGTATTTGATGAGAAGGTAGAAAGTCCGGAAGCCTTCGGTAACCAGCGCCGCCGTTGGGTATCCAGTCAGTTTGTATACCTGCGAGCCTACTGGACAAAAGGCTGGAAGGCATTGCTGCGTGGCCATATAGACTATTTCAACCTGGGCGTAATACAGAATCTGTTACTGCCACGCACCTGGCTGCTGGCTGCCGTAACACTCTGTACTGCTGCCAGCGCAATCGCCGGACAATACCGTTTCATCCCGCTTTACGGCTGGATCGTATTGTTTGCAGCCAATATTTTATCACTGCTGCTGCCGGTACCGGTAGCCTTTTATAAAAGGTATTCCCTGACGGTGCTGCGCATCCTGCCGAAAGCGCTGGGCATTATGCTCATGCTGCCTTTCCGGCTGAAAGGGGCCAACAATAAATTCATTCATACGCATCATTCTAAAACTACCATTGATAACCCGTTGTTAGATGTCCCTGGAAAATAATACATATCAGCCGCTGGTATCCATCATTACGGTGAACTACAATAATACAGGCGTCACGGCGGAACTGCTGCTGTCGCTCAATAATATCACCTATTCCAATCTGGAAGTGATTGTTGTGGATAATGCTTCGGAAGAAGACCCGTCGATAACCCTGACGGCTATACGTAAGGACGTGAAGGTGTTGCGGAGCAGGATTAACAGAGGCTTCGCCGGCGGCAATAACCTGGGTATCCGGGAGGCTTCCGGTGAATATTTTTTCCTGGTGAACAACGATACGGAATTTACGGAAGGACTGATAGAAGGATTGCTGGAAGTATTCCGGCAGCACAGGGATGCCGGTGTGGTGAGCCCGAAGTTCCATTACTTCTTTCACCCGGGTACCATTGAATATGCCGGTTACCAGGAAGTAGACCCCTGGACAGGCCGTAACAGCATGATCGGTTGCCGCGAACAGGATAACGGGCAGTACGATGAACTGAAGGAAACACCCTACGCTCATGGCGGTGGCATGATGATCGCCGCAAAGGCACTGCGTAAAGTCGGACTCATGCCGGAACTGTATTTCCTATACTACGAAGAATTCGACTGGTGTGAGATGTTCAAACGCAAAGGATATAAAATTTACTATCAGTACAAATCGCTGATCTATCACAAGGAATCCATGACCACCGGAAAGAACAGCGTACTGAAAACATATTATATCACCCGGAACAGAATACTGTTTATGCGCCGCAATATGAAAGGCGCCGCACTATTCATCTTCCTGGTGTATTTCACTTTTCTGACGATACCAAAGAACACGCTGCAGTTTCTGCTGAAACGGGAACTCTCTCACCTGAAAGCATTCTGGAGCGGCGTACTATGGCATCTCGGACATCTTAAACCAATGCAAACATATGTGTGGCATAGCCGGTTTTATTGATTTTTCGAAAAAATCAAACATTGACATACTGCAGGGGATGACAGATTCCATGCAGCACCGTGGCCCCAACGATGCGGGCTACGAAGTGTTTGACGCCACCAATGCCAGCATCGGTTTCGGCCAGCGCCGCCTGTCTATACAGGATCTGTCCAGCTCCGGCCACCAGCCTATGCACTTCCAGCAATACACGCTCATCTTCAATGGTGAAATCTATAACTTCCATGAAATAAGAAAAGAGCTGGAAATCCGCGGCTATCACTTCTCCTCAGGTTCTGATACAGAAGTGCTGCTCAAAGGATACGACTGCTGGAAGGAGAAAGTGGTAGACAGGTGTATCGGTATGTTTGCCTTTGTGGTTTATGACCGCACACGGAATAAAATTATCTTCTGCCGCGACCGGGCAGGGGTGAAGCCGCTTTACTATTACTGGTACAATAATGTTTTCCTCTTCGGCTCTGAACTGAAAGCATTATGTGCGCATCCTGCATTTCAGAAGGAGATCGATGTCAACAGTCTTTCGCTGTTCCTGCAGTTCAGCTATATTCCGGCGCCCTACGCGATCTATAAGAATACCTGGAAACTGAAACCCGGTCACTTCCTGGAACTGGATCTGGGCAATACCGGTTTACATACCTATCCCTACTGGGAAGTGCTGGATGCCTATAAAAAGCCGCTGACCACCCAGCCGCTAGAGGCAGTCATCAATGAAACAGAGGCATTGATGAAGAGTGCGTACAGCTACCGCATGGTGGCAGATGTGCCTGTTGGCGTATTTCTCAGCGGAGGATATGACAGCGCCAGCGTAGCAGCGCTGCTGCAAAAGGATGCCACCTCCCGCATCAAAACCTTTACCATCGGCTATAAGGAAAAAGCGTTCGATGAATCTGCGGAAGCAAAAAAAATAGCCCATCATCTGGGTACCGATCATACGGAATGGATCATTGGCCCTGCTGATGCAAAAGAAGTGCTGCACCACCTGCCGGAAATCTACGACGAACCATTCGCGGATAACTCCACAGTACCGACTACTTTAGTAAGCCGCCTGGCGAGCAGGCAGGTGAAAGTGGCGCTCAGCGCTGATGGTGGCGATGAAATATTTGCCGGCTACCATAAATTCGGACAGTCGCTGCGCTATACCGGTAATATGCCCAGAGGGATGCAATCCTTACTCAGTCATGCTATGGACCTCATCAACCCTGAATGGATTCCCTATTTCAATAAGCAGTACAATTTCGCTTCGCGGTATGAAAAGATGAAGCTGATATGGGCTTCCGGTCAGCCGCAGAAAGCCATGAAGTATATCAGCCAGTACCTGACGGAAACAGAAGCGCATCATTATATGAATACTGTTCCACAGGCATATAAAACCAGTTTTGACCTCAACGGAGAACTGAATGATGTGAACGATTCCCTGAACAGATTGCTGGCAGTGGATTACAAAACTTTCCTGGTAGATAACAACCTGGTGAAAATAGACAGGGCTACAATGTCTGTCAGCATCGAAGGCCGTGAGCCGATGCTGGATCACCGCCTGGTAGAATACCTGGCTACAGTACCGGCTTCGATGAAAGTGAAGGACAATGTAAATAAGTACATTCTCAAAACCATTGTACACCGCTATATTCCGCAGCACCTGATGGACCGTCCGAAACGGCCGTTCATAGCGCCTTTACAGGAGTGGTTCCGCGAAGAGCTGAAGGAACAGATGCAATACTATTTATCGGAAGAAAGATTGCGGAAATCCGGATTGCTGCATGCGCCGCATGTGACGCAGCTGTTGAAGAAGTATTTGTCCGGCGCTAAAGTCAGCCATCAGAAATTATGGAACCTGCTGGTATTTCAGCTGTGGTATAGCCGCTGGATAGAACAATTGTAACGTCCCCCTAAAATTATATGAGTGTGAAGCATGGTAAAATAAGAATACTGGAAACCATCCGCCAGGGTAAGATCGGCGGCGGGGAAAGCCATGTGCTGGACCTGGTAGCTACCCTGAACAGACAGCGTTACGAACCGGTGGTATTATCATTCACTGACGGTCCCATGATCAGCGCACTGCAAAAAATGAATATAGCCGTACACGTTATTCACAGTGAAAAGGCTTTTGATATCCCCGTCTGGAAACAGGTGAAACGTTTTCTCCGCGAGCAGCAGGTGCACCTGGTACATGTGCATGGCACCCGCGCCAATACCAATGTGCTTTGGGCCGCACGCAACCTCGGACTGCCCGTGATCTATACGGTTCACGGATGGTCGTTTCATGAAGGGCAGCACCCGGTAATGAAATGGGCCAGAACCCTTGCGGAGAAATACATCACCCGTAAAGCGCAGGTCAACATCTGCGTGTCTGAATCCAACCGGCAAACCGGGGATCAGGCTTTCCGCGGACTGAACGCAGTGGTGATCAGAAACGGTATCAACACCGCCAGGTTCAACCCGGATGCTTCCTATCCGGATATCCGCGCAGAATATAGTATTCCGGCGAACCACCTGGTACTCGGCTACATTGTACGCATGACCTACCAGAAGGACCCGCTGACGATGATCCGGGCTTTTGCAGAGGCGCTGAAACTGGTGCCCCAGATGACGCTGCTGATGATAGGAGAAGGCGAACTGAAGGACGCTGCCCGCAACGCCGCCATGGAAGCAGGCATCACAGAGCAGGTACGCTTTGATACTTTCCGCCAGGATGTACCTGCCGTACTGAATGGTATTGATATTTACTGCCTGCCTTCCCTGTGGGAAGGATTTCCTATCGGCGTACTCGAAGCCATGGCTATGGGCAGACCGGTTATCGCCTCTGATGTGGACGGTACGCGGGAGGCCATAGAGAACGGTGAGAACGGATTGCTGGTACCTGCGGCCGACAGCCACGCGCTTTCTGCCGCCATTGTTACGCTGGCTACGGATGCGCCGCTGCGCCAGCGCCTCGGACAAAAAGCCATCGCCAGTGTAGCAGAGCATTACCAGGTAGCAGATATGACAGGCAAGATTGAAGCTATCTACGATCAGCTGTATAAACCTTAAAAATTGCATTTGCAGATATGAATAAACCAGGCATCACCTACGAATACGAACGCATCGCTGATATTAAAAGACTCAACTTTATCACGGAAAGTCTGCAGCAGGAAATCCCTGCACAGGGAAAAGTACTGGATGTAGGCTGTGGTAACGGGGTTATCAGCAGGCACCTCGGACAATTCGGTTACCAGGTGCTGGGTATAGACATCAGCCAGAAAACAATTGATGTGGCCCGCTCCAAAAATACTTTGCCCAATGTTCGTTTTGAAGCGATCAGCGCGGAAGCGCTCACCGCGCAGGGGGAACAGTATGATGCAGTCATCTGCAGTGAAGTGCTGGAACATCTGCACCAGCCGGAAGTGTTACTGCGCACCATCTACGCCTCCCTGAAGGATAACGGACTCCTGGTAGTTACTGTACCAAACGGGATGGGCCCCAGAGAGGTGTGCGTTACCAAACCCATGCTCCGCGCGCGTAATAACCCTGCCATCTGGAAATTTATTCACCGGGTGAAAGGCGCCCTCGGTTTCAGAGGTACTACCGTACAATCCCAGGCCGATAACCTGGACCACGTACAGTTCTTTACCCGCAAGGATTTACAGCAGCTCGCCAGCAGCAATGATTTTAATATCATCCGCTTCGCAAAAACCAATTTTGTAGAAGACGTATTTCCTTTCTCCGTGCTCACTAAAAAACTACGCTTTCTGCAATCCCTGGACTGCAAGGTAGCAGAAGTACTCCCATACAGCTTCACCGGCGGCTTCAACACCCTCTGGAAGAAAAACAGCTGATACCCAACAAAACACCATCATCAAAACACCATCAAAAAAAACAAAACCGCTCAAATCTCCGCTGCATTCCAAATAACCAAATCTCAAATAACCAAATAACTAAATACCATCGATTTTGTCGAATATCTCCGGCGCCTGCGTCAGGTCAAATTTCCTGGCGAAGGGCCGGCCGCTGCCGAGTAATGCCGGAACGTCTGTCGTATCAAATGTTTTGGGATGTTCCTTGCCGGCGCTCCAGTCGATGTAATGCAGGCTGTGTTTCGCAATCTGCGCGGCGAACGGGCTGTTCATCAGGATGGTGGGCAGTATGAATTCATCGGAACCCCAGGTGAGTTTGAAGTAACGCTGGAGGGAAGGGTGTTCTTTTTCGTAGCGGAGGCAATAGGTTACGCAATCCAGACTGAGTGTCCACCAGGCATCGCCGCAGTAGAGTTTAAGTCCGTAGGGTGGTTTACGTGCCGGTAGCAGCCTGGTGAGCCATCTTCCCAGCATATATTTCCCCGTTAAATTGTATTCTACAAAATGGTAATGATCCATTTTGCTCATCATGGGTTGCAGGGCCTCGTCGGATATGACGTTGAGGAACTGCTGGCCGGGGTGTTGTTCCAGAAAGCGGATGATGTCGGGAATGGGCTGCAATGCATAGTCCTGGCCGCTGAGCAGGGTTATGTAGTCGTAGGCAACACCGGTTTGCACCACGGCGTGCATACTGTTCAGGGTAGCCTGACAAATGCTCCAGCCGGCCCAGATAACGTTTACGCGTTCCCGTACGGGAAATACCTGCGGCAGGTTAATGACTTCCTGCCAGTCCTGCAGGTTACATTTGAGGTCGATGTGCAGATAACAGTGAACAGCAGGGTGGGAGAGCCTTTGCAGCAGGCGCTTTACCTGTGCCGGGTGTTTATGTGCCAGTATTATAAATGCCAGTTTCATGGTTCGTGGAATTAGTCGTTAAGTACTACCGGTTTTTTTCTCCCTGCTTTTTGCAGCAGTGTTCTGCATTCCTGCCAGCCGTAATGCCATATGTCCCGCATTTGTATCTGCAGGTGTTTTCTGATAAAGTAATAACCATAGATGATAGCAAATATTACGGTACAGAAAGAAGCGATGGCTACGGATCTGATATCTTTGAAGAGAAGTATCAGCGTGATTTCCAGCGTTACGCTGAGTGCAAATTTCAGGATGTTTTTGTTAAAGTTGATGTGGGGCAGGTTCATCATGTCCAGTGTAACGCCGATGAAGCGGTCCATAGGCCAGCAGATGGCAGAGAGCAGGATGATGCGCACAATATCAGTTGCCGCCAGATAGGAACCGGATGCCAGTATCCGGATGAGTGGTTCTGTCAGCAGCAACATTCCCAGGATGAAGGGGAATATCAGGATGCTAACGGTGCCGGTATAACGGCAGAAGGCCCTGGCTACTGCGGGGAGATCCTGCCGGTTGGCGGATTCGGATAGGGTGGGTTGCGCAGTGGCAACGAAGCTGCGCAGGATGATTTCCACCACTTCCATAAATTTCTGCGGAATGCTGTAGAGCGCTACGGCTTCAGGTCCCAGCAGGTAACGTAGTACGATATTGTCGGCATAGCTCTGCCCGGTGGAAGAAGCCATGCTGCCTACTATCAGCCGTCCGTAACGGTACAGGGCCACGGCCTGTTCCCGGGTGCGGAAGGCGAATGTATGGAGGTACGTCCATTTACGCAACAGGCAATAGATGCTGGAAACGGCCATAGACGAAGTATATGCGAGTAATACGTTGGGCAGGGTTACCATATGCAGCAGGTACAGGATGCCGAGCAGTATCAGGAAAGTGCCGTTCTGTGACAGACGTATCAGCACTATTTTATCAAAGCGGTGTGTTGCCTGCAACATCCAGGAAGCGAAGTTCATGGGCAGGGAGAACAAGGTCAGTATCCCCAGCCAGCAGATAAAGAAATGCCAGGTAGCGTTGAGCCAGGGTCCTGCAATCAGGAATATCAGGAAACAGAGGGCTACATAACCCAGGGTGAGTATCCCGGAAATCAGCCAGCCCGCGCCGGCTACCCGCTTTCCGTCTTCTTCGCTGCTGCCCGCGTAAAATTTGATGATGCTGGTCTGCATCAGTCCTGTACGCACCTGGTCCAGTATATTATAGGAGGCAATAAATAATACCCACTCCCCGAAAGCGCTTTTAGGCAGTAGCCTGACGAGTAACGCAAACGACAGTACGTTAAAAAATGCAATAACAATATTGCCCAGCAACGAATGAAAATGCCTGCTCCTGAAAGCCGCGGGTAGCATGAACGCCATCTGATCAAACGGATTAATGATAAATGCCGGTTCTTGACAGGATACAGATAAAAGAGAAGGGCTGGGGTAAACAGCCGGCTATACTTGCGTTGACACAGGTATAATTTTTCTTGGTCTGCAAGATATATTTTTTATCGCTAAAAATTTTATTTTCTTCCGCTGCTGATATGCAATCTAATTCTCCGTAATTATATAGATATATAAAATATAAATAATTTATTATTTTATTATATAAATATGATAAAAAAATATAATTTGATTAAAGAAATTGCGTTTACTTTGTAGCAGCGGAAATGATGTGTGAATGACCCCGGAACTGCTGTCATACAGCAGTTGCAATGATACATATCCTGATTTGCTGATAGAAAAACCTTCTTGCCGATGATACAACTTTACGCTCGTCATGGGCTGTCACGTCTTATTTTATTTATACTGATCCCGCTGCTCTGTTATCGCACAGCAACCGCACAACAGGTAGCACGCACCTTACCCACAGGCTTTAACAACATAGCCGGATATTATGAATATCTTCCGCCTGACTATCATACCAATCCCAACAAGCGTTTCCCCGTTATCATTTTTATACACGGCGTAGGAGAACTGGCAGGCAGCAACCTCAGTAAGCCCCTGTCCGAAGTTTTGAAAAACGGATTACCGAATTATATACAGCAGGGAAGGTTTCCCGCTACATTTAAATCCGGCGGCAGCACCAACTCCTTTATTGTATTGTCCCCGCAGTTCAAGGTCTGGCCCGGCTCCGGCGACGTGCACAAACTGCTGGCCTACGCAGAAAGTATTTATCGTGTGGACTCCGGACGTGTATACGTTACCGGATTAAGTATGGGCGGCGGCGTAGCCTGGGGCGCTATCACGGAAGGCGGCGCCAAATCAGCGCAATATGCGGCGGCAGTAATGGTCTGCGGCGCATATGATCCCAATGCCAGTTACGCCAAACCCGCAGTGATTGCAGCCAACAACCTCCCGGTATGGGCCTTGCATAATGATAAGGACCCTTCGGTGCCGGTGAAATATTCAAGGGACTGGGTGGCCAAAATCAATGCCATACAGCCTCCCATCAAAGTGCCTGCTAAACTCACCATCTTCCGCCAGGACGGGCACAACGCCTGGTCCCAGGCCTATGATCCCAATTTCAAGGATCCGGTAACAGGACTCAATATCTACGAATGGATGCTGCAATACCGCATTGACAGCCTTGCTGCCGGCATTCCCACACCCGTGACCGGCGGCAAACGTATAACCGTTCCGGTTACCTCACCCGGCCAGATCTACTACGATGACGTCATGACCAGCCTCAAGGTCCAGCCCGGCGATACCCTCTGTATCCCCGCAGGAGACTATAATTTCATACAGCTGGGAAAAATAACCGGCACGGCAGATAAACCGGTAGTCATCACCAATTGCGGCGGACTCGTACGCGTTGGCGTTAACTGCCCCTCTACAGCTGCCGCTTTCGTTTTGTCCACGTGTAAATATTTTAAACTCGAAGGAAATGGCACGCCCGGTCTGACCTATGGTTTCGATGTGAACGGAACCAATAAAGACGGGGCGCCGCTCTTCGGGCTCTTCATCGGTAACGGCAGCACAGATATGGACATACACCATATTTATATCCACGACGCCGGCATGTTCCTCCAGGCTAAAACCCTGCAGTCCTGTTCCCGCCCCGAATACTGGGAAGGCCGCTTCGTGATGCGCAACGTAAAGCTGCATCACCTGCTTTGCCGCAACGCCGCATGGGAAGGCTTCTACATCGGTAACACCCATTACCTCTGGGACGATGCCAACTGTAAAGATATGCCCTCTCACCATATCGAAAACCTGGAAGTATATGCCAACGACCTCGAGAACATGGGCAGCGACGGTATCCAGGTAGCGATGGCGGATATGGGCAGCAACAGCGTACACGATAACCGCCTCGTTAATTACGCGATGGCCAGAAACAGCGCACACGGATATGGTATCCTTTGCGGAGGAAGAAGTAAACTGAAAATCTACAATAACACCATCGACCATGGCTTCAACCCCGGCATCCAGATTTTCGGAACAGGGCAGAATGACGTGTTCAACAACCTGATCACCAATATTGAATATGAAGGTATCGGGGTGGCAGATAAAGAAACTGCGGTAACCCCGCCGGCCGCCTTCATTTATAATAATACCATCGTCAACACCGGTCCTAATGGCATGAAGATATATGCGTCGCTCACTACCACCGGTCACCGTATATATAATAATATTGTGGTCGCAGAAGGCACCAGCTGGGACGCTCCGCAGAGTGGATATTATATTAAAGGACCTGCACCTGTAAAATTTGATTTCAGGAATAACCTGTCATTTAAAACAATCGCAGATGCGGGATTTGTCAACGCCGCCGCCGGCAATTACCGGCCTGCCGGTGCTTCTGCTGCAGTAGATGCCGGCAGAAGTATGACAGACCTGAACCTCACTGCCGATCTGGAAGGCAGCCGCCGCCCGCAGGGCACGGCCTTCGATGCCGGCGCCTATGAGTATAACGGGACCGGTAAAAATATTGCGCCTGCTGCCAATGCCGGCAAAGACCAGAGCATCTGGCCACCTGCCACCGGCGTGCAGCTGAACGGCTCCGCCTCCGCTGATCCGGATGGCACTATCACCTCATACAGCTGGAAAAAAATCAGCGGCCCCGGTGCGGTCAATATCAGCAATGCCGCCATCGCGCAGCCAGGAGTGACCGGCCTTGTCACCGGCTCCTATATCTTCGCACTAACGGTAACGGATAACGAAGGCCTCAGCAGTACTGATGATGTCACCATAACGGTATTGGCAAAACCCAATCAGCCACCGGTAGCCGCCGCAGGAAACGATGTGACACTAACCCTGCCGGTTAGTGCTACATTGCTCACCGGCAGTAACTCGCTGGATCGCGATGGACTGATTACCACCTATGCCTGGAAACAGCTCAGTGGGCCCAATACAGCTGTCATAGCCCGCACCGATGTCAGCAACACCGGCGTGAGCGGATTCATTGCCGGCACGTATATCTTTGAACTAACGGTAACGGATAACCTGGGTTTAACCGGAACGGCGCGTGTAGCCATTACCGTGAAGGCTGCCGCAGGCCCCAATCAGCCGCCGGTAGCCAATGCCGGACCTACCCGCACGGTTACCCTGCCGCTTAGCGCCGCTTCGCTTGATGGTACTGCCTCCTTTGATCCGGATGGCGCCATCGTGTCTTATGCCTGGAGCCAGACACAGGGCCCGTCAACCGGTACTATCACCGGGGCCGGCCAGGCCACCGCAGAGGTATCCGGACTGAAAGCCGGTATCTATCTATTTAAACTTACCGTAACGGATAACGGAGGACTCAGCAATTCCGCCAGCACGTCCATCGTCGTTAAAGATCCGGTAGATGTTCGTCCGCATGACAGCGCCAGCGTAGATCTGTACCCTAACCGCATCAGTGGCGGACAGCCGGTGAAACTGGTGATTACCCATCCGGAGACTAAAAACGTTTTCATCTCTGTCTATGACCTCAAAGGCACCCGGGAGATGCATATCTCCAGGCCCCTGAACGGATCGCTGACGGAAATCCTTGACCTGGGCCCGCTGGGAAGTGGCGTACATCTTATCCAGGTACGGGGTGACAATGGCTATAAATGGACAGGAAGGCTTATCAAACTGTAACGGTTATACGTAGTCTGATAGATGGGGTCACTGTTTTGAGTATATGCTAACAGTGTTCGCTCAGATGACCTCGTTTTACCGGTTGCTCAAAAGACAGGATCGCATCGTAGATGGCAGCCGCGGAGTTTTCCCAGGTATGCGATAAGGCAAATCCACGCCTGGCGGCAGCCTTCTCATCACTGTTTTCTGCCAGCGCTTTCTCCGCCTGTGAAATATAGGAAGAAAGATCTTCCGCCAGGTATACATGATCACGGAAAAGCTCCATGGTAGGGGTACGGGTGGCCAGCACCGGTTTACCCATTGCCAGGTACTCATCTACCTTCAGCGGGTAATTGCCCACTGTCAGGTCATTTACCACCTGCGGATTAATACAGATGTCGAAGTGCCGGATGTACGCCGGCAACAGATGCATCGGCTTGCCACCGGTGAAATACACATTGGGCAGGTGATGCAGCGCCGACTTACGGAAGGCCTCATCTTCATGACCTACCAGCACAAATTTCCACTGGGGTTTGGCTTGTGCCATTTTTTCCAGCAGGGGAATATCCAGCCGCAAACTTGTCAGTGCTCCCACGTAACCGATGACCGTACCGGAAATCCCGGTAATATCGGTTGGCATTTCATAATGTTTATCGGGATTGAAAAGATTCAGGTCACATCCCTGTCCTACATAATAACTGTTAGGGTTATACGTTTTCAACCGGTCTGCCAGGTACAGGGAATTGGCTACGCCCACATCTGCCTTGGCAATATGCATCGGTTCAATCTTTTCTCCGTGTTTCTTCCAGTAGTCTACCGCCAGCAGGTAATCCCGGCTGTAGTATACATATACGGCAGGGCGCAGCAGTTCTTTCAGGTGATAGCCCCTGAAAATATCGTTGTCATTGAAAAGGATAATATTTTCAAAGCCCAGCTGCCGGATGGCTGCCTGAATACTTTTCGCGAACCGTCTGTTATTCAGTTTGTTGAATACGGAAAACAGGGAGGTGGAAGGCAGCCAGTTAATGGATTCCAGCACCCGGGAAGGGTACAGGTTCCAGAAATTTTCGTTCAGCTGTACCAGCGATGGTTCTTTTCCGTTTACCACCTGCAGGTGATGACTGATATCGGGGTTGTTCTTTTCGGTCATGGCGGTGCGCCTGTCCAGCGGAACATTCACATATAACACGCGGTTCTCTTTGGCAAATTCCTGTGCAATATTTTTACAATTACTGCCAATTTTGGTATACCATGGCTGCAGGCCAATGATAACAATATCTCTGTTTCGGATACACATAGTGATCAGCACATTGAATAAAAAGATGGAGGTTGTTCCAGAGGAAGGATGGGTAAAATTGGTTGTGGTTGTAAAGTAACTAAAATAGGCGCGGGTATGCAAATAAACTTTTTCCGGATGAAAATGGTTAACTTAACTATTGTATAATCAGAATATTATGTCAGAAACAGTAGAAATCAGAAACCTCACTGCAGAAGATTATTTCGATCTCAGAGAGTCGATGGTATCCGCCTACCCGGATATGATGGGCAGCTATTGGGGAGAAGCAACGATTCAGCGGCTGATCAGATTGTTCCCGGAAGGCCAGATTGCGGTTACCGTCAATGATAAGGTAGTCGGATGCGCCCTGGCCATTATTGTAGACTATGATAAATTCGGAGATAATCATACCTATGAGCAGATCACCGGTTATTATACGTTTAATACCCACAATCCGAAAGGAGACATATTATATGGGATAGAGGTGTTTGTGCATCCTGACTACCGGGGGAAGCGGCTTGCCCGCCGCCTGTACGACGCGCGTAAGAACCTCTGTGAACAGCTGAACCTGGAAGGTATTGTTGCCGGAGGCCGCATTCCCAACTATGAAAAGTATGCCGATAAGCTCACACCCAGGGAATACATCGAGAAGGTGCAGGATAAGGAAATATATGATCCGACCCTGACTTTCCAGTTCTCCAATGACTTTACCGTAAAGAAGGTGCTGAAGAACTATCTGCCCAATGACGAAGCCTCCAAAGGTTTTGCTACCCTGCTGCAGTGGTTCAATATCTATTATGAAAAGGACAGCGATACTATCCGGTATAATAAGTCCACGGTGCGTATCGGGCTGGTGCAGTGGCAGATGCGTGATTATGGTGGCCTGGATGCGTTTCTGCAGCAGGTGGAGTTTTTCATTGATGCGGTCAGTGATTACGGGTCGGACTTTGTGGTGTTCCCTGAGCTTTTCAATGCGCCGCTGATGGCGGAGTTCAATCAGCTGGACCCGGCAGGCGCCATCCGGGGGGTGGCCAAATACACGGAAAGAATCCGGGAAAAATTCCAGGAACATGCCGTGTCCTATAATGTGAATATCATCTCCGGCAGTATGCCTATCGTAATCGATGAGGTATTGTATAATATATCCTACCTCTGCCGCCGCGATGGTACCTATGAGCACTATATCAAAATTCATCCTACACCCGGCGAAGTATATGCCTGGGGTATCAAGGGCGGTTCGGAGATAAAGGTCTTTGATACCGACTGCGGCAAGGTGGGTATCCAGATATGTTACGACGTAGAGTTTCCGGAGCCTTCCCGTATCCTGGCACAGCAGGGGATGCAGATTTTGTTTGTGCCGTTTATGACGGATACGCAGCATGCCTATAACCGGGTACGCTTCTGTGCGCAGGCACGCGCCGTGGAAAACGAATGTTATGTGGCCATTGCCGGCAGCGTTGGCAACCTGCCAAAAGTAAATAATATGGATTTGCAGTATGCACAATCCTGTGTACTGACCCCTTCCGATTTTGCCTTCCCGGTAACAGGGGTGAAGGCAGAGTCTACACCGAATACAGAGATGGTGGTAGTAGCAGATGTTGACCTGGTATTGTTGAAAGAACTGCATGCTTTTGGCAGTGTACAAACGTTAAAGGATATACGAAACGATCTTTACGAGGTAGTACAGAAGCCTGATGCTAAATAACGTATATACTTCAACGTTAAATATCTTATCTGATTGATTCACAGATCTTAATAAGATATTATCTGCAGTGTAACTTAAATCTGGAAAGCAAATATTTATCATCTTCATTAAATTAAAATGTAAATTAGAACCGGTTTTGATTAAATTAATCTGATAGATAAAGTTTTATAAAACACTAAAAATCAAATAAATAAATAAAGAATAAAAAGATGAATAAGAAGATCAATTTAGCGCTGCAGATACTCCCTTCCGTGCCTTCGGATGAGGTATATGCGGTAGTAGATGAAGCCATTGCCGTGATTAAGAACTCCGGTGTGAAGTACAGGGTATGTCCTTTTGAAACAGTCATGGAAGGTACCTATGAGGAGCTGATGGAGATAGTGCGTAAAACACAGGAAGTATGTTTCAAAGCAGGTGCATCTCAGTTGCTCGTGTATATAAAAATGCAGATACGGAAAGACGAAGATGTAACCATCGAAGAAAAAACCGGTAAGTATGATATGGTGTAGGGAATTTTAATTACCTTTCTGGACGACTAAAAGGACTATATGCGATATGCAGCCACTTTGGATGATAACTCTAAAATAATTACAAACCTGGTCATCATACTTACCCTGGTAATTTTATGCAGACAGATTACTGACATCAGTCAGGATGCAGTATTTACCAGCCTGTTATTATTTATACTCATCCCCGCCATTGTGATAGCCGGATGCCTGAGCCCCCGGTACTATAAAATAGAGGCAGACGCCATCCTTATCAAGCGGCCCCTGTTTCCCATCACCATTCTCCTGGACGACGTGGTAAGACTCCGTAGCATCACCGAAGAAGAATTGGGTACCAGCCTCCGCATGATGGGCATTGGCGGCGTTTTCGGTTATCTCGGCACCTACTGGTCCGCCGAAATAGGCAAATACCAGCGCTGGAGCACCAACCGCGAAAGCCTCGTACTGATCGAGTCCCAGAATCGCAAATGGGTGATAAGCCCCTCTGATGCGGATCATTTTGTAAGGAACGTGAATAAGATGATTAATGTGGCGATTTGATGAATTACGAATTACGAATTGCGAATTACGAATGTAGTTCGAAGATAAAAGCGAAGACCGAAGCAGATACTTAAGAGTATGATCGCTTCGGTCTTCGCTTTTATCTTCGAACTACATTCGTAATTCGCAATTCGTAATTCGCAATTAATTATCTGAACACCAGATACGCCACTATCAGCGTAAAAAACACATTGAACAGCTGCGCGATGATAAATGCCAATGCAGGCTTACCGTTTTCAACTTTAAAAATGTCGGTGAACCGGGTTTCCAGGCCAATGCAGGTGAAGGCGAGGGCGAACCAGTAGGTCTGGATTTCTTTCAGGGAGCCTTTGGTGGCAGCAACTACCGGTGACGGCAGTACGAAGGAAAACAGGAGGGAGGCGGCTATGAAACCCAGTACAAATTTGGGAAAGCGGTCCCAGATAGTTTTCAGGGTAGGCTTCTCATAGTTCCCTTTCTTTTTGGTGTAAGACCAGTACACGGAGATGATGAAAGCCGCCAGTCCAAGTAACACGTTCTGAGAGAATTTCACGATGGTGGCATATTTCAGCGCTTCTTTACCCAGCATGGTACCTGCAGCTACAACGGCGCCGGAGGTATCTATGGTACCACCCAGCCAGGCGCCTGCCACCGCCGGCGACATACCCGCCCAGATAGCGATATACGGCATGAACAGCATCATCGGGATCGCTACGATCATCACCAGCGATATTACGTGCGACAGCTTCTTATTATCTCCTTCAATAGCTCCGGAGGTGGCAATAGCCGCAGAAACCCCGCAGATAGAAACCGCGCTGGAAATCATCATCCTGAATTCGTCGTCCAGTCCCAGCATTTTACATAGCCAGAAGGTGAAGTACCATACGGTGAAAACCACTACGACAGACTGTATGATGCCCAGCATGCCCGCCTGGAGAATATCTCCGAAGATAATATTAGTGCCCAGCAGTACCAGTCCTATTTTAATATAGAGTTCTGTCTGCAGCGCCGGTTTGATCCACTCCGGCAGTCCCAGCACATTGCTGATAAACAATCCGAGCAGCAGGCTGAATAAAACCACCTCTATGCCCAATTCCTTGATAGCCTTATTGGAAGTAATCAGCTGCGCGAGCAGCGAGATGAGAACGATGGCCACCAGGCCGGTCAGCAGCGCGGCTGGTTTATAGTCGCCCGCCAGGAAACGCCCCAGCAGCAGGCTGCCCAGTACCCACAGGAACAGGGTACCTGATCTGAGCAGGTTTTGTCCGTCTGTCAGCTGTGTCAGCAGCTCTCCGGGAGCCGACCAGCCAAATTTTGGCAGGGCCGGTTTCAGTCCGGCTACCACCAGCCCGATAGTAAGAAACGCGATAATCACCGCAATCCAGTCTTCATGAAGTTTTCTAGGTTGTAACATAGGTCTGTGCTTATACAAACGGTTGAGTTGCTAATGGAAAAAGAGGTAGCCCAGCAATACGGCGGTGAGCATCCCGAAGAAGTCGGCAATCAGGCCGGCAGTAAGGGCGTACCGGGTGTTCTTGATATTAACGGAGCCAAAATACACGGCGAGTACATAAAACGTGGTTTCGGTGGTGCCCTGTATGACGCTGGCCAGCTTACCCTGGAAGGAGTCTGGTCCGTATTTGGTCATTACCTCGATCATCAGGCCCCTGGCGCCACCACCGCTCAGCGGTTTCATCAGGGCTACCGGTAACGCAGGTACGAAATCTGTGTTCAGTCCCATCCAGCCGAAAACG
Organism: Chitinophaga solisilvae; assembly: GCF_009928525.1. GTDB lineage: Bacteria > Bacteroidota > Bacteroidia > Chitinophagales > Chitinophagaceae > Chitinophaga > Chitinophaga solisilvae. The sequence continues at coordinate 563,711 of NZ_JAABOK010000001.1, forward strand.
GCAGCGATACCATTTATTATATAGTCCATACATCCGGTGGTGCGGAAAACGCTGATAGCCACCAGAATACCCACCAGGTAGGGGATAATGCGGACAGATACCTGGAACCCTTCCTTGGCGCCTTCAATAAAGGCATCGTATACATTGATCTTTTTTATAAGGCCGGCAGTGAGGAAGATAATAACGATACCGAAGATGATACCGCCGCCAAGGTTGGCCATTTTAGGCCCGATCTGGTCGGCAGGCAGGCTCTTCACCCAGAAATAGAGCGCTGTAACCAGTGCGGCGAAACCGCCCAGAAATACCAGTACCGGCAATTTGAACAGGTTGATGCGCTGGTAGGCAGACACGGTGAACATACCCACGATAAATGCAATAAAAGTAGATATAAGGGTAGGAATGAAGATGTCGGCAGGGTTGGCGGCGCCGGCGGCCATTCTGAGGGCAATCACAGAGGTAGGGATGAGCACCACCCCGGCAGTATTCAGCACCAGGAACATAATCTGCGGATTGCTGGCCATCTCCGGCTTAGGATTGATCTCCTGCAGCTCCTTCATGGCTTTCAGGCCCATAGGGGTAGCGGCATTGTCCAGCCCAAGCATGCTGGCAGAGAAGTTCATCATCATAGAACCCATGGCAGGGTGCCCTTTCGGTACTTCCGGGAATAATCTGGAGAAAAAAGGATTGACCAGCCGGGAAAAGCGGTTAATCATACCGGCTACTTCCCCCACACGCATAATACCGAGCCAGAGGGTCATTACGCCCGCCAGGCCCAGAGATATTTCCGCGCCGGTTTTGGCGCTGCTGAGCATACCGGTCATAATCTGCCCGAAGATGGCTGTATCCTGAAGAAACAGGGACTTAAAAACTGCTACCACAAACGCTATCAGGAAAAAGCCCAGCCAAACGTAGTTTAATGCCATTAGATTCTTGGTTTATTCAACCAACAAATAAACTAAAATAAACTTATCTTTGCGCAAATTTTAAAAAATGGCTTTGCAAGTTGGAATTGTAGGATTGCCGAATGTAGGGAAATCAACATTATTTAACGCGGTGAGTAACAGCGCTAAGGCACAGGCCAGCAACTACCGCTTCTGTACGATAGAACCTAACGTAGGACAGGTGGATGTACCTGACGAACGTATGGATAAACTGGCTGAACTGGTGCAGCCACAGCGCGTGGTGCCCACTACCATCGAGTTTGTGGACATTGCCGGACTCGTTAAAGGCGCCAGCAAAGGGGAAGGTCTGGGTAACAAATTCCTGGGCAATATCCGCGAAGTAGATGCTATCGTTCACGTGATCCGCTGCTTCGAGGATGAAAACATCCTCCGCGAGGAAGGTGCTATCAACCCCGTAGGTGACAAGGAAATCATCGATACCGAATTACAGCTGAAAGACCTCGAAAGCGTGGAACGTAAAGTGGCCCGCACCGAGAAAATGGCTAAAACCGGCGGCGACGCCAAAGCCAAAGCGGAATTTGAAGTGCTGAAAAGATGCCAGGAACACCTGGAAAAAGGCCGCAATATCCGTGAGCTGGCACTCAGTAAGGAAGAACGCGTGGCTATCGCTGACCTCTTCCTGCTGACAGAAAAACCTGTACTCTTTGTCGCCAATGTGGACGAAGCCTCCCTGCATACCGGCAACAAATACTCTCAGGCCCTGATCGAATCTGTTAAAGCAGAAAACGCCCAGGTCATCATCATGAACAATACTATCGAAGCGCAGATCTCCGAAATGGAAGATGCCGCCGACAAGGAAATGTTCCTCGGTGAATACGGACTGACAGAACCAGGCCTCAATCGCCTGATCCGCTCTGCCTATAACCTCCTGGAACTGATTACCTACTTCACTGCCGGCGTGCAGGAAGTACGTGCCTGGACCATCCACAAAGGCTGGAAAGCACCGCAGGCCGCCAGCGTTATCCACACCGACTTTGAAAAAGGTTTCATCAAAGCCGAAGTAATCTCCTACGACGACTACGTAAAATACGGTTCAGAAACCGGCGCCCGCGACAACGGCCGCCTGCGCATCGAAGGCAAGGAATACATTGTGGCCGACGGGGATGTGATGCATTTCAGATTCAACGTATAGAACGGAGTTAATTACGAATTGCGAATTACGAATTACGAATTGCGAATTACGAATGTAATGCGAAGATATACGCGAAGACCGAAGCTGATTTAATGCTTCGGTCTTCGCTTTTTTACCTGTATCTCCGCATTCCATTCGCAATTATTGGTTTATATCTTCGTGTAGGTCTTCGCGTTACATTCGTAATTCGCAATTCGTAATTCGTAATTGCCCATAAAAATATTTCTTTAAAAAACAAACTTTGTGAATTGCAGTTATTTATTAGCTTAGCCGACTATTTAATGTTAGCTCATGCGATTTGTCAGGAACGTAAAATTATTTTTCCGGGAAGGGAATTCCGATAAGACCTATGAAATAGACCTTTGCGAAGTCGGCCCGGATCAATACCTTGTTAACTTCAGATACGGAAAACGGTTTGGTAATCTTAAGGAAGGCACCAAGACTACCTCACCCGTTTCACTTTCTGCGGCTACCACTATATTTGATGCACTTGAAAAGGAGAAGCGCAGTAAAGGCTACCTGGGAGAACAGGAAGCTGTGCAGGATCTTGCGTTTACACCGGTAGATGTTTCCGGTGTGGAAGATGTGCGGCACCGTGCCATCATCAAAAGATTACAGGGAGCAGCAGAAGGCAAGCCTGCCTTTAAAACCGACTGGAAAGCCTCCAGGGTTATATGGAAAGCAGGAGAGCTGAAAGTAAAAGAAGCAGTACCCTATCTGATAAAACTGATTGAAAAAGGAGATGCCATTCAGCGTTATTCCGCTTTGTGGTCACTCGGTAAACTGGAAGACGCTGCCGCAGCACCGGTACTGCGCTCCTATATGGAGAACGGTTCCTATCCGCTGAATGTCAGGATGCTGGCGGCTAACGGCCTGCTGCTTGTACTGCCGGAAGAAGAAAAGAATGCATTCATCCAGACCTTCTTCCTGCGGCTGCCTGAAATTTTTCAGGAAACCATCACCAGGAATGTTGCACAGGAAATATATGACCTGATCTATCAGCGGATCTATCAGCAGGAACAACCGGCTTATCCGCTGCTGGAAGAATTGTATATCATCGCCTGGAGTAATGCTGCCGTGAAACAGGCCATGCTCACCTTCCTGACACACCTGCCACTGCGCCCGTCCTGGTTCCAGCATATCCGTCATATCTTTAAACAGGCGGAGCTGCGTAACGACCAGGGTATTGTAGCTGTACTGGCCGCCCGCTTTGAAAGAGAGGCTGCCATGTTCAACAATCCGGGAGTACGACTGGATTATGACGATAACGAATACATTCCTTCCGTATATATTCCTGAACTGCAGGAAGCATTCAAAGCACAGAAAGAGCTGAAGCGGCCCACCAGTAAACTGGCATGGTCCAATAAAACAAAAGGACATTTTAACCGCCGTGTGCTGCGCAACCTGCGGAACTTCGGCGTCCGGGGCGATAATGAGTATGTAAGACTGGCAACCGCACTGCTGCTGCAGTATGAAGAGGAGAGAGATGCCACGAAGGAATATCAGGTGCGTAACTACAAGTATGTAAATAACCGCTACACCACCGTATACACACAGTTTCCGGCCAATTCCAGGGCAGTATTCCTGACCTATATCCTGCGCGGCGCCGCCGCCAATATACGGCTTACCGCTGCCCGCAATGAATGGTACTTCGCGGATGAACTGGACAGCAACGGCCATGTGAAGCCCGCCACAACACTGAAGGCTAACCCCGACGCACAAACGAATACAGATAAGAATAACCTGATAAAGAAATTATTCGGCTGGTTTAGCGGGGGACAAGATAAGAATACAGTCGTTTCCGGTGTGCCGAAAGAGTACAGCCCGGAACCGGCAACCGTCAAAAGCGAGGTGCCGTTCCTGGAGCTCTGGCAGCAGATGCCGCAGGCATTCATCCAGCTGCTGGTATCCGGCCGCATGGAAATGGTGCACATCTTTGCCATGGAGCAGCTGAAAGCCCATCCGGAATATGCTGCCCTGAAAGAAAAAATGGATGAAAAGGTGATCTATAATTTATTACAGAACCCTTTCAGCATCCCGGCTTTCTTCGGGCTTGAACTGGCGCGCGAAAAATATAATCCCGCAGCTATTTCCTTCTTCCTGCTATATGCATTGACGGTAAGCCCGCTGGAACCTGCCCGTATACAAGGACTGGAGTGGGTGAGTCAGCACCTGGCTACCTGCTTCGGCGATGCCGATTTCCTGGTACGGATGATCTATTCTCCGTATAAGGATGTCCGCGCATTTGTGCGGCAGCAGCTGAAGCCGGAACATCTTTCTCCGGATTATGCCCGTGTGGTGGTAGGAAAAGCCTTTGCCGGACTGCTCGCTGCCAAAGATGCAAGCGACGAAGTAAATGAAAATCTGAATGATGGTAACCTGATTCTCGAAGAACATTTTGCCGCCATACTGAAAGATACTGGTATCGCAGTAGTAGAAGACCTGCTGCAGTCGGTTGTTCCGGCTAACCATGCCTTCGCTGCGCGACTGCTGCTGCTGAAAGATAGCGGATTCAATTTCGCAGAAGTATCTGATACCCTGATACAACGCCTGGCTACCAATGGCTACGCGCCGGTAAGAACCGCCGGTATCGGTATTCTGCAGGCAATGCCGGCAGAAGAGTTGCTGAAAAGACCAGAACTGCTGTTATCACTGATCCTGGCTACGCATACGGATGTACGAAACCACATGCGTCCGCTGATAGCCACCCTGGTGCAGCAGAACAGCCAGCTGGCAATATACCTGGTGAATGAGCTGGTACCCCGCCTCATGCGCAAGGAAACAGCAGAAGGTATTCACGACGACATCGGCACTATCCTCAGCAACGAACTGGTGAACTTCCTCCAGGATGTGGATACAGCCACCGCCCTGCGTTTACTGTATTCCAACTACCGCGCTGCACAAAAATTCGGTGTGGTGGTACTGGAGAAATATATTCCTGCCGAAGCCCTCACCCTGAAACAGGTAATTGCTGCCGGCAGCCACGAACTGCTGGAAGTAAGGGAATGGTGCTGGAACTTCTACAACAGAAATGCGGCACGCATCCGCTATGAACGCGATGCTGCCATCGGTATACTGGACGCTAAATGGGATGACTCCCGCCACTTTGCCAAAACATTCTTCCGTACCCAGTTCACAGAAAATGACTGGACTCCGGAAACACTGATAGCTATTGCCGACAGCGTAAGGCCCGATATTCAGGCATTTGGCCGGGAGATGCTGCTGCAGTTTTTCAAGGCGGATGATGGCCCGGCATACCTGCTCAAACTAAGTCAGCATCCGAGTGTACTGATGCAGGTGTTCGCCACCGGCTACCTGGAAAACTATGCCGCCGGTAACCTCGCTTACCTGCAGCAACTCGAACATTATTTCCGCGCTGTGCTCAGCCGCGTCAACAAAGCGCGGGTAGCCAAGGAAAGAATCTTCGCCTTCCTGGAAAAGGAAGCGCTGAAATCTGCCGAAGCTGCCGCCTGCATCGGTAATATTATCGCGCACATTTCAGCTACGGTTTCCATCGGTGATAAAGCCCGTTGTATAACTATTATGCGCAACATACAACAACAACAGTCTGATGTGGCGTTGCCCGTTACCATTATCCCGGCACGCATTAAATCCTGATTTTTATGTTATTCAATTATAGGTATAGTGGTAACTCACAGGTATACAGCAACGCTACCAGCGCCGGTATATCCTTCGCACCGGATACCCATCGCGATCCTACTTTCTTTGTAGGCAAGCTCCATAAGAAAATCGCCTTCCGCGAAGCCATCTCCGCCCTGCATGATGTGGTAGTGTCCGACCTGCGTTTCAAACCCAAGGACAAAACGGAGTACAAAGAGTGGGCGGCCCGCCAGGAATCCCTGTGGCTGGCAGAATACATGAACGGCTACGATGCTGCCGCTGCCAGCCAGCGCATGGATCAGCTGCGTACGGAACTGGATAAGATCAATGCCGAGAAAGATAAGGTGATGGCGCCTTTCTACAAGGCCAGGAAACAATATTTCGATTACCTCTATCAGAAGGACAGAGACGCCTGGTTTGTACTGGACCCGGTAATCACCGTACATCCGGATGAAATGTTCTTCGAATGTTTCAGTCAGGATGAATCTACCTACGGTAAGCTGAGCGCAAGCTATAACGTGTTTAAAGAGGTGAACGAATTTGAATGCGGTACTACCAATATTGATTATTCTGCTGCGCTGTACAACGAATTTCAGAAGATAAGAGATTATAAGGAGACGGATTTTAAAGTAGATCCGGGCGGATTTCAGGTGCAGACTTCCCAGGAAGAACTGTACCATGAAGTAAAGATAGACCTGCCCGACAGCTGGGTGCGCGGATTCCTGCAGGTAAGCTCTGCTATGACGCTGCCCGCCGCCACTTTCGATCTGCATCCGATGGATGTATATAATTTCTGCCTGTGGCTGAGAAGATTCAAAGAGAAGAACGGACCGCGGTCAATCCGGTTCATCCTCGAGCCAGGTAAGCCTGTGCGCGCTGTCTTTGAACCATGGAATCACGAAATCGTATGTGCGAGATCGTTATATACCGGACCACAAAGCCGGGAGATCAGGATATGGGGGAGAAGGAGACTGTTGATCCTGGAAAGACTGATTCCTATCGCCAGGAAATTCACCGTGCATTTAACAGGTAACGGTCTACCATCCTTTTATGTAGCAGATCTGGGAGATATGCAGTTTACACTGGGGCTTTCCGGCTGGACGGCCAATGACTGGTCGCGCGCCGGACAGTTCGATCTCATGGCGCCCCGTGCTATGGTAGATGACAGCGCCAAACTGAAAGTATTCGCAGACCTGAAGACACGCTGGCTGGCAAAACCGGAAACAATTGCTGCCGCTACCGGTCTGGATAAGGCCACCGTACTCGGCGCACTTGGTATCTACACCCAGGCGGGCAAGGTCATATTTGACCTGCACACCGGCATGTACCGGCTGCGTGAACTGAGCCGCGAACCACTGCCGCTGGAAGACCTGCGCTACGCCAACCCGATGGAAGCCGCCGCCAGCAAACTGGTGGAACGCAATCTGGTTACCGTTACTTCAGAACAGGAAATAACAGGAGTGGGTTTACAGCTGAAAGGTAACGTAAAAGGTGCACAGCGTGTATACCATCCCGTTATAGTGATCAACAGTGATGAAAGACTCAGTGAAGCGCATTGTGATTGCAGCCATTACAGTACTAATAAATTATACAAAGGGCCATGCGAACACATGCTGGCACTGCGTATGACGCATGCGGCAAAATAATTCTTACGGATAAGTTTTATTATTCAGAATTATTTTCTAACTTGCTTGCTCGTTAATGATTAAGATCTTTGTAAAGAGGAATTGATTGCACTTGCGCCCGTAAAAGGGACGAATGATGTTTCGTCATTCAGGTATTTTGACTATACATGCTTCACTAAATGCAATCTTTACTTTGGGAGGGGTGTACCTAGTGCGAATTTTCGGTACGACCCCCGAGGGGTGAAATTCACACTAGGTACACCCCTCCCTGGAGTTGATTGATTTAGTCAAAGGTTTGCACGAAGGCCTTTTCCTCTTTACAGAAATTTTATCGCTTCCGGTCAGGCATGGCTACCACAGCCGATTCAAAGCCGGACCACAACGAGATTCCCGCTTTCGGCTGCTACGGCCACTTTTAAAGTTTCACCATTTATCAAAAAGTAAACGCCAACATTATGGCCGAAGGCTTAACCCGTCAACAGCTGTACGACAGAATACGTGCATCCTCCAAAGAGGAATACATCCTGGAAGAAATGACACGCCTGGGTTTCTGGGCAAGGAACACGACGCAGCCATCTCCATCGGAAACGCTTATACGAAAAGAAGGAGAACTGCGGAGGGAACTCAACGAGCTGCTGGCGGAAAAACAAAAGTACCGCAACAGGGAACGTATGCTGGCAGACATGCGCAAGGAGCGTATGCAGAAAGCCAAAGACAAACGCGCCGAAACCAAAAAGCGTAACGAAGAAAAACGCAGGGAAAAAGCGGCTGCCTGGGTGGTACAGAAAAATCTTAACATCGTTTACCTGGGTGAGGAAGTCTCTGCCGGACTGAATAAAAACGTATCTGATGAAGCACAGCTGAAAAAATTCAGTCTCCCTGTTTTCAACGATGCCGTTGCACTCGCCAATGCCATGGGTATCACCATCGGTAAACTGCGCTTCCTGGCCTTTAACAGAAAAGTAGCCACCGGCACACATTATCAGCGCTTCGCTATTCCTAAAAAATCCGGCGGCACCCGTGTGATCTCCGCGCCGATGCCACAATTGAAAGCTGCGCAGCACTGGATACTTGAACATATTCTTTATAAAATAGAAAATGGTAAAGCCGCTCATGGCTTCGTTCCGGGAAAATCCATCGTTACAAATGCCGCGCCGCACGTAGGACAGGACCTGGTCATTAATATGGACCTCCGGGATTTTTTCCCGTCCATCCCCTACAAACGGGTAAAGGGCCTGTTCTGCAAACTGGGTTATAGCGAACAGGTAGCTACCATCCTGGCACTGATATGCACAGAGCCGGAAGTAGACGAGGTTATGCTTGATAACCGGAAATACTACGTCGCTAAAACTGACCGGCACCTGCCACAGGGCGCCCCCACCAGCCCAGCCATCACCAACCTCATCTGCTTCAAACTGGACAGACGCTTCGAGGGCCTGGCCGCTAAATACGGTTACGCCTATACGCGGTATGCTGATGACATGACCTTCTCCGTTAAAGGCGATGCTGCCGATAAAGCCGGACAGGTAATATGGGCAGTAAAACAGGTAGTGAAGGAAGAAGGATTTACCCTGCATCCCGATAAGCTGAAAGTAATGCGCAAAGGCGACAAGCGGGAAGTAACCGGTATTGTGGTAAATGAAAAACTGAGCATCGACAGAGATACCCTGCATAAATTCCGGGCATTGCTCCACCAGATCTCCAAAACCGGCCTCGCCGGCAAACATTGGGGCAAAGGCAATATCATCAGCAGCATGGAAGGATTTGCCAACTACGTATACATGGTAAAGCCTGAACAGGGCGCTAAACTGAAGGCTACCCTCGCTACCTTACTGCAAAGGGAAGATATCAAAGCGGAAGCGCGCAGCATCTGGACCGGCGAAGCCACCGCAGTTGCAGCTGCACCCGCTGATACCATTGCAGACACTACAGCATCTGTAACACCAGTAGCACCAGTAACACCTAAGCCTGAAGGCAAAGCCACAGGTGCAGAAAAGCCCTGGTGGGACATTTTATAAGTAATTGCGAATTACGAATTGCGAATTACGAATGTAGCCCGAAGATAAAAGCGAAGACCGAAGCGATATACTTTTAAGTATTTGCTTCGGTCTTCGCTTTTATCTTCGGGCTACATTCGTAATTCGTAATTCGTAATTCGCAATTTGTATATCGCTCCGGTCTTCGCTTTTATCTTCGGGCTACATTCGTAATTCGCAATTCGTAATTCGCAATTCGTATATCGCTCCGGTCTTCGCTTTTATCTTCGAACTACATTCGTAATTCGCAATTCGTAATTCGCAATTAACCGCAGGTTACAAATTGTAACCCAGTGAAACATACCATTGTGCTCCTACAGTCGGGTTACCCCATGACTGAATGTAGCCTTTGTTCAGGATGTTTACACCGCCGAGTTTTACGGTTGTTTTAATTTTCGGGAACAGCTTGCTCACCATGGCGTCCAGTGTACCATAGGCAGGAATTTCGCTGAGGCCGGCGGTATTGATGTTAGGTCCTACGAAGGAAGACTGCCATACAAAGGCATCCTGCCATTTCCATATAACGTTAACGGCTATATTGGATTTGGCGATGTTGCGGTTACCGACATTCAGGCTGTAACGTACTTTAGGCGTATTGTACATGGCAATGAAGGTACCGAGGTCCTTGGCATTGCTCAGTTCATTATAGGAAATATTACCGCCGGCAGTGAAGTTGAGCGGCAGGCTGTAATCCAGACCGATAGCCCATCCCCATGATTTAACGGTTTCTTCGGCGCTCACAGGTAAGGAGAACACCTGGTTGGTAGCGCCAACTGGTTTCAGCAATATCTGTATACCGTTCATATTTTTGAAATCGTTTTTATAGATGTAGGCATCTATCAGCAATCTTTTAGCGATGAGCGCCTTATAACCGATTTCATACGCTTCAATTCTTTCAGGTTTAAATTCCCGGAAAGTGTATTGTTTAGGTGCGCCGGCCTGTACAGACTGCAGGGTGAATACGCGGCCGGTGTCAAGTCCGTAGCGGGTACGCAGGAAAGGCAAACCGCCGATCAGGTGTGCCTGCGGCGTTACGAGATCGATGTACTGATCCTGGTTGTGAGGAATACGGAAACCTGTCTGGAAGGAGGCACGGATGTTATGTGTTTCCAGGAAGGTGTATACTGCTGACAGGCGCGGACTGAACTGGCCTTTGAAGTTCATGTTCTTGTCATAGCGCAGGGACCCTGTCAGTTTCAGGTGATCCTGGGCCAGCTTTTTCATGATCTGCACATAACCGCCGTATTCGTTGATGCGGAATTCTTTTCCGTTATCATCCACTGCAAAGAGGGTTTTTTCTGAGTTGAGTGCATACCTGCGGTAGTTACCACCTACGAGGATTTCTGCGAAGTTAATCAGGTTATGGAAGTTGTACATGAATTCCAGCTGATACAGATTGGTTTTATCCGTGAACTTCGCACCAACGCCGGTGGCGTCGCCAGGGATAGGTTTGCCTTTTACTTTATCTGCAGCGTCATTGAACTGTTGTGTACCGGGGATCAGGCGGCCGTTATCCGCTACTGCTCTGGCGCTACCGAAATAGGTAGGATAGTTGGAAGCAATGAGCCGGGTACCGGAGGCAATAGCATCATTAGGTGTGGAGCCTGTCTGCAGTGCCCTGCCTACTTCACGGGCAAATACCGGTAATGCGTCGGCCACATATTTCCCGAAGTATTGTCCGTACCATACCTGGCTGCTTTTCCAGGCTTCGTTGATACCGGAAGCGAGGGTACCGCCGGCATAGCTGTCGCCGGAACGTTCCTGTGTGGTATAGGCTCTTACATAGAAATCAGGGCTTCTTAGCTCAATTTTATACTGACCCATGTTGAAGTCTTTCAGCGAGTACCTGTCAGCGCCGGTATACACGGTAGTACCGGAGCCGTAGCTGCCCTGGATGAGGGCTTCCAGGTTTTCCCTGATCTTGTAATGGATAGCGCCGTTAAACTTCAGGTTTTTGGTTTTGTAGTCCACTACATCGGCTTCATTATAACCGGTGCGGGTTACATTAAGTCTGGGAACAAGGCCGTTAAAGAGTTGTGTGGGACTCACTGCACCGCCCATCTGCTGGGAGATGCCTGCCAGTTGCCGGTAAAGCTCTGACTGCTGATTGGCGAACTGTTGTCCCAGCGCGCTGTACATATTTACCGTGTTTTCATCGCCATAGATGTTCACACCATTATATCCTTCGTTGTTTTCGCGGGTGCCATCTGCCAGGGTGTGGCCATTGGCGAGGCTCTGGTCGCGTTTATCATATGCCTGCCAATCGTCAGCCCTGATATAGCCGAGGTTTACCTTGAATGCCCATTTGTTGTTGAAGGCGTGAGCAAAGCGTACGGATACATCATAGAAGCCGGTGGTGGCGGAGGTACGGCCTTTGTCATTCAGGAAGCCGGTTTTTACCAATGCGCTTAAACCCTGGTATTGGAAAGGGTTTTTGCTGTTCATCAGTACGATACCGTTGAGGGCATTAGGTCCGTACAGGGCGGAAGCTGCGCCGGGAATGAGTTCCACATTCTCCAGGTCCAGTTCCGGTATGCCCACCATGTTGCCCACGGAGAAGTTAAGGCCAGGGGCCTGGTTGTCCATACCATCGTTCAGTTGCAGCACACGGGTGTTACCGTTGCTATTGAATCCGCGTGTGTTCACAGATTTAAACGTGAGGCTCTGTGTGCTCATCTCCACGCCTTTCAGGTTGGCGAGGGCGTCGTAGAAAGACGGCGCCGGAGATGCTTTAAGTGCGCGTGCATCCAGCTTTTCGATCGATACCGGTGATTCCAGGATGCTTTCCTGTACACGGCTGGCAGCTACCACTACTTCCTGTCCGAGGATTTCAGTGGAGCTGAGCTGAACGGTAACGGCATCTGACGGGCTGCTGATTTTTCTCTCTTCCGACCTGAATCCAACGTAGGAAAAAACAAGGGTCAGCGGAAACGAATGGGTGGTCTTCAGTTGAAAAGTACCGCCGCCTCCGGTAATAGTACCGCTCGCAGCGCCTTTTACAGCAACGGTTACACCCTGTAAACCATTGCCGGTGGTTTTGTCTGTTACAGTACCAGTGATAGTTGTCGGCGTTTGTGCTGTGATTACCGGGGTAAGGGATAATATTAGCAACAGAGAGCCCAAACATACTTTTAATAGAATGCTTTTCATACGTAGTGGATGTTTAAGAAATTTAGACTCGGTTATATCTAAATATAAGGAAAAAACAAATACCAACTACGATAGGCATATGATTTTCAGGAAGTACGGAATAAGCGGGGATCAATATAAAACCCCGGCTGGTATGTATTCCGGCCGGGGCGATTATTATTTTATCCTGATGGATGCGGGATTTATTTTTCCCAGTCAGACAGGATTTTTCCGATTTTTTCAAATTCGATGAGGAAACCGTCGTGCCCGTAAGACGAATCTATTTCGTGATAGGTAGCCTGTGGCAGGTGCCGGGCGAGGAACTGCTGTTCTTCCGGCGGACATAATATATCGCTGGTAATGCCTACCAGCAGTACAGGCTGACTGATATGGGAGAGGGAAGTGGTAATATCTTCGTGCCTTCCCCTGGCAATATTGTGGCTGTCCATAGCTTTGCTCAGCAGCCAGTACGATTGCGCATGGAAGCGTTTCACCAGCTTGTCGCCCTGGTAGCAGATATAGGACGAGGCCCTGAAATCATCCGTCTTTTCCTTATCCGGGTCCGACTGCGTTCTTACAAACGTCTGATAGTTGCGGTAGGTAAGCATACCTATAGCCCTGGCGGCTTTAAGCCCTTTCTGCCCCGCATCCGGGTGTGCGTCCTGCCAGGTGTTATCCGCCTCGATCGCCAGCCGCTGCGCCGTATGAATAGCAATGCCCCAGGCGCTTTCAGCTGCCCCGGTACATAAAAGGAATAACCGGTCAATCACCTCCGGCTCTGTCAGCGCCCATTCCAGCACCTGATAGCCGCCCATGGAACCACCGATCAGCAGATGAATACGCGGGATCTGCAAGTGAGCGCGCAGCAATATATGCGCCTGCACCATATCCCGTATAGTCACTGCAGGAAAGGAACGGAACCAGGGAGTGCCCGTTTCCGGGTTAACGGTATGCGGCCCGGAACTGCCATAGCAGGACCCTATAATATTGGCGCAGACAATAAAGTGCTTCGCCGGATCTATGGCCCGCCCGGGGCCTATCAGACCAGCCCACCAGTCCGCAGCGTCGCTGTTGGCCGTTAACGCATGACAAACCCATACTACATTACTGCCATCCGCATTCATCGTACCATACGTATGATACGCTATATGTAACTCAGGCAGTACCTGGCCGGACTCTAGCCGGAATGATGTTTTACTGTGAAAAACCCTGATAGACAAGCCTCCGAAATTTTTGCAAAACTACAATAAGTCAGGTAATTTTTAATTACGAATTACGAATTACGAATTGCGAATGTAGTTCGAAGATAAAAGCGAAGACCGAAGCGGATACTTTAAGTATGATCGCTTCGGTCTTCGCTTTTATCTTCGAACTACATTCGTAATTCGCAATTCGCAATTCGCAATTGAATTATTTATCTTTGCGTAAGAAAATCTTATATTATGAAAATAGCATTACAAAGAGTAGATGACGGATTCAATATGGAGGCGGTAGATGAAGGCGGCCACAAAGTGCTGATGGATTCATCTTTGGAGAATGGTGGTAAGAATAATGGTGTCAGACCTATGCAGATGGTGATTATGGGGCTTGGTGGCTGTTCAGCCATTGATGTGCTGATGATCCTGAAGAAGCAGCGCCAGGAGGTAACAGATTTTCGTATAGAGATAGACGCAGAAAGAGAAAAAGGGAAAGAGCCTGCACTGTGGGAAACAGCGCATATCATCTTTCATCTGACAGGTAATATAGATGCCGATAAAGCGGCGCGTGCCGTGGAATTGTCTATGAATAAATATTGCTCGGTAGCGGAAACCCTGCGGCAGGCCAATACAAAACTGACCTGGGAAGTGAAACTGAATGCATAATCTGGCGAAACTACCATATCAATGAGCAAAAAAAATCAATACCAACCGGATACCAATGCTGTAAGGATTCAGACGGCGAGAACCAATGAGATGGAACATTCCACACCGATGTTCCTGACCTCCAGCTTTTGTTTTGATAATGCCGAAGAGATGCGGGCCACATTTGCGGACGAAACGGACTTCAATATATACAGCCGTTTCAGCAATCCCAATGTAGATGAGTTTGTGCAGAAGATGTGCTCCCTTGAAGGAGCGGAGGCAGGTTATGCCACCGCATCTGGCATGAGCGCTATTTTTGCCAGCTTTATGGCCCTGCTGAAAGCCGGTGATCACCTGCTGAGTGCCCGCTCCATTTTCGGATCTACGCATACAGTCATCACCAAATTCCTTCCCAAATGGGGCATTGAAGTATCTTACTTTGATATCAATGACCCGGCAGGCATTGAAGCGCATGTAAAGCCCAATACCCGCATGATCTTCGTGGAAACGCCTTCCAATCCGGGCCTGGAAATTATTGACATTGCCCTGCTGGCGGGTATTGCAGACAAACATAACATCATCCTGAACGTTGATAACTGCTTTGCCACCCCGGTGCTGCAAAGACCTATAGAGCTGGGAGCGCACATCGTGACCCACTCTGCCACCAAGTGGATTGACGGCCAGGGCCGCGTATTGGGCGGCGCCGTGGTAGGTAAGAAAGAACTGATAAAGGAAATCTATACCTTCTGCAGAAGCACAGGCCCTTCTATGTCACCATTCAATGCCTGGGTACTGAGCAAAAGCCTCGAAACACTGCACATACGCATGGAAAGGCATACCGGCAGCGCATTGCAGCTGGCAAAGGCGCTGGAAGGTAATCCTCACCTGACTTCCGTGAAATATCCTTTCCTGCCCAGCCATCCGCAATATGACATCGCACAGAAGCAGATGAGCGGTGGCGGCGGCATCGTTTGTTTTGAACTGAAAGGCGGTCTGGAAAGCGGCGTCCGCTTCCTGAACTCCCTTCAGCTCCTCTCGCTCACCGCCAACCTGGGAGACAGCCGCAGCATCGCCTCCCATCCGGCCAGCACCACCCACGCCAAACTCACCGACGCCGAAAGAGCCAGCGTAGGCATAACGCCAGGCCTTATACGTATTTCCGTCGGCCTCGAAAATATCAAAGACATCGTTGAAGATATAGAGATGGCGCTGGAAAAAAGTAAATAATTACGAATTACGAATTGCGAATGAGGAGCGAAGACATCAGCGAAGAAGTAAATTCTTTATCCGCTGATGTCTTCGCTCCTCATTCGCAATTCGTAATTCGTAATTCGTAATTATTTCCCTAAATTAGGAAGATCAATTTTCACTTATGAGGTTTTTTGTCCATTTTCTGACTATCCTGATACTGGCCTATGTTGCCGGCATGGTGCTCCCATGGTGGAGCGTAGCGCTGGTTGCCTTCCTGGTAACTTTACTGATGCCGCTTTCTCCCGGCAGATCTTTTTTCAGCGCCTTCATGGGCGTGTTTGTTTTATGGCTGGTGCTGGCATTCTATGCGGATGTACGTAATGACCATCTGCTGGCCAACCGTATGAGCGAAATGATACTGAAAGTGCGCAGCGCACCTCTGATAGGAGTGATCAGTGCTGTCATCGGCGGACTGGTAGCCGGTTTTGCTGCCAGTAGCGCTGCCTTTCTCCGCGCTGTAAAGAAACCTGCCTGAGTGCTTATCCAGTCTTGTTAAACTTCTTTTAAAACAACAGGTGTCTGGTTTATCTGAGCCAAAGGCATTTATTTTTGAGCTATGATAAAATACTTTCCTGCCCTGTTTTTATTCCTGATAGCCGGCTATTGTGAAGCCGGAATTATCAGGGGAGTTGTAACCGATAATAATAATCACCCGCTTCCATATGCCACCGTGCTGATAAAAGGTACCACCAATGGTACTACCACCAATGCGGCCGGGCAGTATCAGCTTGACCTGCCTGCAGGTCAGTATACCATCGTGTGCCAGTATATCGGCTACCGGAAAACGGAAGTGAAGGTTAACGTTGACGCCCCTACGCAGACACAGGATTTTCACCTGGAGCCACTGAATATGCAGATAAAGGAAGTGGTGATAAAAGCCGGAAAGGAAGATCCTGCCTATGAGATTATCCGGCAGGCCATCCGCAAACGTGCACTGTATCAGCAACAGGTGAAGGAATATACCTGCATGTCCTATATCAAAGGCACCATCAATATGGATGGCGCACCCGACAGGTTCCTCGGACAGAAAATAGATAAAGAGGATATGGGAGTCGACAGCGCCGGCAAAGGCATGGTATTCCTCTCGGAATCCGTCACCAAAGTATCTTACCGGGAACCGGACAAGCTGAAACTGGAGGTCGTCTCTTCCCGCAAAAGTGGTGGTGGTTTTGGACTCAGCTTTCCCGCCTTCATCAGCTTTTATGATAACAACGTAACAGCTGTTATCACCCAGATAGGCCCCCGTGGCTATATTTCACCTATTGCACAAAACGCCCTGTACTATTACAAGTACCGCCTGGAAGGGGAATTCACAGAAGACGGAAAGACAATCAGCCGTATCAGGGTAATACCCCGGCGTAAGCAGGAACCGCTGTTTTCAGGATATATCTTTATCACAGACGGCGACTGGCGTATTCACAGTACAGACCTGCTGCTCACCAAGGAGTATCAGCTGGAACTGATGGATACCCTGCGGATCCGGCAGACACACGTACCTGTTGCAGATGACGTGTGGCGCGTGAAAGATCAGTACATGCATTTTTCTTTCGATAAATTCGGCTTCCGTATGGAAGGTAATTTCGTGAATGTATATGCCGACTATAACCTTCATCCGCAGTTCCCGCCCAGGTATTTTGATAACACCTTCCTGAAATACGATTCCGCTTTTGATA
This sequence comes from Chitinophaga solisilvae, assembly GCF_009928525.1. Classification (GTDB taxonomy): domain Bacteria; phylum Bacteroidota; class Bacteroidia; order Chitinophagales; family Chitinophagaceae; genus Chitinophaga; species Chitinophaga solisilvae. Next base: position 580,981 of record NZ_JAABOK010000001.1, read on the forward strand.
AAAAGGATCCGGCCTACTGGGATAGTATACGCCCGGTACCACTGGAAACAGCAGAGGCAAAGGACTATCATGAGAAAGACAGTACCGCCAAAGCTAACCGGGATTCCGCCTTCTCCCGGTATACGCTGGATTCCATGCGCCGGAAACAGAAGCCGGTAAAGATGATGGACGTATTATGGAACGGTGCGAAACACAAGTATTATTTCCGCAGAGACAGCAGTATTGTATCCCACGACCTGAAAGTAAGGGGATTGCTGCAGGCATTGAAATATAATACAGTAGAGGGGCTGGCGCTGGCGCTGGAACCTACGCTGCTGCTGAATACAGGCAAGGAAGAGAAACTCCGCATTTCTCCGTTTATACGCTACGGGTTGAGCAATACTCACCTCAACGCCTATACGGAAATAGCCTGGACCAGTGAAAGCCGTATCCGCAGTAAGTTTGGTAGTAATGAATGGCTCCTGGCAGGAGGGAAGCGTATCTCCCAGTTTAATAATGCCAACCCGATAGATAATATTGCCAATGAATTTTATACGCTGTTGCTGAAAGAAAACTATATGAAGCTGTATGAAAACTGGTTCGGCCATTTGCAGTACAGTCGCGTATTTCAGACAAATGATAAACTAACGGCCGGCATCAGGTATGAAAGCAGGATACCTGTGGAAAATACCACAGACTTTGTCATCTTTCAGCAGAAGGACAAACTGTTTACCCCGAACCATCCGGAAGAACTGGCGCATGTGCCCTTTGAACGGCATCAGGCCCTGGTGGTGGACCTCAGCTTCCGCTTCCAGCCGGGACAGCAGTTCATAGAGCTGCCGGATCGCAAGATCCCTTTCAGCTCAAAGTATCCCACCTTTGAAGTAGCCTATAGTAAAGGGATTCCCAATGTGGCTAACAGTATCGTGGACTTTGACAAATGGAGCGTAGCCGCTTCAGATGCCATGAACTTTAAACTGTTTGGTGAGTTCAGGTACCGGGTGGCTGCCGGCGGCTTCCTGAACGACCGCAATGTGCAGATACCGGATTTCCAGCACTTCAATGGTAACCAGACCTTTTATAACCTGAAATACCTGAACAGCTTCCAGCTGGCGCCATATTATAAATACAGTACCACAGCGCCGTTTTATGCAACGCTGAATGCAGAACACCATTTTAATGGTTTGCTGACCAATAAAATACCGGTGATTAATCGTCTGAAATGGAACCTGGTGGCAGGCGTCAATGCATTCTATGTAAATGGCGACAATAATTATGTGGAAGTCTTTGCGGGGCTGGAGAATATCTTCAAACTGGTGAGGGTAGATGTGGTAACTGGATACCAAAGTAAAGACAATACACGGGTAGGCGTCAGGGTAGGTTTTGGCGGTATTTTCGGCGGTATGCTGAAGCCGGGCAATAATAAATAATAACCGCTTTCCTTCGTTTGATATTTAAAATGCCGCAGATAGGGGTCACCATTCGGGCATTTTAAATATCAATATCAAAAGAAAAAAAACTCGGATAAACTATCTTCTCTTGCTCCTCATTTCTTTTTTCCCATCGAAGAAATAAGCCAGTAATCTGTAAATCCAGATACCAACGATCGCGTACAAAAAGTAAGTAAGGTAAATACTCATAAACTAACATTTTCGGGTTAAACAATAATTTATTCTCAAACGATATTTTCAAAAAGGGTGCCAACCGGGTTAAAAACTTATAAGCAAATTTATATACAATAATTATCAAATAGTTATAATCAGATAATTATTTTTTTCACACTTTGTGAACATTCAGGCATCCTCCTGCGTTGTAAGATTATACATATTGCATACACTAATTGTGTGTTTTTTTCTCACACTGACGTGTTAAAATTGGATTGTCATCACCCAGGAAAACCAGTACACTATGAAACGGATTGCCTTTATAGCCCTGATTACCGGTATGCTGCTCGCTGCGGTGGCTTATATCAGTGAAATGAACAACTTTCCTGGCGCCGTGGAACTGAGAACTGCCGGCTTTATCGGCTACATCTTCATTATCAGTGCTATAGCTTATTTTTCCCTGCATGTGTTGTATGAATGGAGTAAGGACGCAGAACCCCGGCAGTTATAATACTTATCCCGCAATACTGGCGCGGCCATTCCCCACTTTGTAGGCGCCGGTTATTACATGCATTAAAAAACGCCTGCCCTTGCGGACAGACGTTTCTGAATTTCATGGTGTTGCATTAGCACACACAGGTCCTGTAGCGGGTACAAACAGTATTCAGCGTTGCCGCGCCGCCTTTGATTTCCTGCTGTTGCTGTTGAGTTAACGTAGTTACCCTGATAGTGGTAAGACGTAACTTTTTGGAAGGTGCTTTTTTCATACGTAAAATTGGTTAAACGTGATTGGCGGCAATTAAATATAGTATGCTTCACTGCAGTCTGTCTGCACCCGGTACATAATCCGGTTTCCCGGAAAAACACCTCAGCTTTATATCGTATCCTCAGGTAACTTTTAAAAACGGAGTTATGAAAATACCTGTATTAGCTGTGCTGGCATGGCTGCTGTATGCCTGCGAGCATGTAAACGCGCCTTCACAGGCGGTTATACCGGAAAACCACATCCTGGTTGATACCACGAACCGTATACCGCTGGCCAGTCTGACACTTACTGACGGAAAAAAGATAGTAGTATTTGACAATGGCACCTGGATATATGCATCTGAAGAAGCAGACCGGGTAAAAGGCAGGGGCAACAAAGGGACCGCCGCCACGGAGCCTGTCCGGCAAAGTTTTTCAGGCAGCAATACCTCTTTCAGCAACGGCACCTGCGGCCACCCTACCAGGAAAGGCGGCACCTGCCGGCGGCACGTCAGGGGAGGAGGTTATTGCTGGCAGCACGGAGGCTGAAATTTGTATTTTAATTAGTTTGTATGTGTTAGTGCCTGCTCATTTACAACTTCTTCAGAAAACAACCCGGAGAAAGCGTAAAAATGGTTACCTTTGCGGTCCTTCATCAAAAATGAAGGTGTAAATTACTTTTAATCGATCTAAGCCCTTTACAGTAGGGCATTGATTGAAATTTTGTTCACGACGCAGGTGTCCTTAAAATTTCAAACACATGGCATTACACAACAGAGTATCTGCGGCCGAGCTTAAAAAGAAGCTGGCCCTGGAAACATTTAAACGCGTGACGGTCTCCTTCTACCAGTACGCAAAAATTGAAGACCCGCAGGCTTTCCGTGATCAGCTGTACGCTTCCCTTTTCCAACTGAATGTATTCGGACGTATCTACGTGGCCCATGAAGGTATCAATGCACAGATCAGCGTGCCTGAAAACAACTTCGATGCTTTCCGGGATACGCTCTACGCCATCAGCTTCCTGCATGGCATCCGCCTCAACGTTGCAGTCGATGACGATGGTAAATCCTTCTTTGTACTGAAAATTAAAGTACGGGAGAAAATTGTGGCTGACGGCATCGATGATCCCACCTTCGATATGGCTAACCGCGGCAAATACGTAGACGCAAAGCACTTCAACGAGCTGACCGACGATCCGGATACCGTAATTGTAGACATGCGCAACCACTACGAATTTGAAGTGGGTCATTTTGAAGGCGCTATCGAAGTGCCTTCCGACACTTTCCGCGATCAGCTCCCGATGGCTGTGGATATGCTGAAAGATCAGAAAGACAAAAACATCATTATGTATTGCACCGGCGGTATCCGCTGTGAGAAAGCATCTGCCTACATGCTGCATAATGGCTTCAAAAATGTGTTTCACCTGGAAGGCGGTATCATTGAATATACCAACAAGGCCCGCCAGCAGGGGTTACCACTGAAATTTAAAGGTAAGAACTTCGTATTCGACGACCGCCTCGGCGAACGTATCAGTGAAGACATCATCAGCCAGTGCCACCAATGCGGCGCACCCTGCGATACCCATACCAACTGCCTCAATGATGGCTGCCACCTGTTGTTCATCCAGTGCGAATCCTGCGCCCGCCAATATGAAGGTTGCTGCAGCGATGCCTGTAAAGAGGTGAACCGGCTGCCGGAAGAAGAAAGAGCCAGCTTACGTAAAGGCGTGGAAAAAGGACTGATGTTTAATAAGTCCCGCAGACGAAGAAAATAAAAAATCCGCCCCGCGTTGTTTCTTCTCGGCAGGGCGGAGTAGAGATTATAAAATCAGTGGGGGCCGGCCATAGCCGGCCTTTACTTTTTCTATAACCATTCTATCAACCTATATGCGAACTAAAAGCTGTCAGCCTGACTGGCAGACTGATAGCTTTCAGTGGCCTCCAACTAACTGTTGAAAGCCTTCCGGTAGGCTCCGTAGAATATGATCGGGAATACCAGTAACGTCAGTACGGTTGCGGTAATCAACCCGCCAATCACCACAATGGCCAATGGCTTCTGCGTTTCAGATCCGATCCCGTGCGACAATGCCGCCGGCACCAGACCAATAGCCGCCATCAACGCTGTCATCACCACCGGGCGCGTACGCGACTGTACACCGAGTCTGATGGATTCATTCAGACTGAGCTTCTGTTGTAAATTCTTATGGAAGACAGAAATAAGGATTACCCCGTTCTGAATACATATACCAAACAGCGCAATGAAACCTACACCGGCAGAGATACCGAAGTTCATACCGGTAACATGCAGCGCCAGTATACCTCCGATCAGCGCAAAGGGTACGTTCATGAGCACCAGCCCGGCATCCTTTACGTTGCCCAGCATAATAAACAGTACCATGAAAATGGCAATGATACTGATCGGTACTACCTGTCCCAGCCGCTGAGTGGCCCGCACCTGGTTTTCAAATTCACCTGTCCAGCCTATGTTGTAGCCTTTCGGTAATTTAATCACCTTGTTGATTTTCTGCTGTGCCTCTGCAATGGTGGAACCGAGGTCACGGTCCCGCACAGAAAACTTCACGCCGATAAACCGTTTGTTGAGATCACGGTAGATAAACGCCGGACCGGTAATAGTCTTGATTTCGGCGATCTCTTTCAGCGGTACCTTGTTATTGTTGATGGTAGGTACCATCAGGTTGGCAAGGTCTTCCTCCGTTTTGCGGTAGTTCTCGTCATAACGGATACGGATATCGAATTTCTTTTCTCCTTCATAAAGCTGGGTAGCGGTTTTACCGCCGATAGCCATTTCTATCACAGCCTGCGCATCCCCGGTGGATACGCCGTACTGCGCCATCTTGTTATCATCCAGATTAATACTCATCTCAGGCTGACCTATATTCCGGATAACGCCGAGATCCTTGATGCCCTGCACTGTTTTTAACTGCGCAATCACTTGCTGGGACAGGGATTCCAGCTGCACCAGGTCCGCACCATAGATCTTCACACCATTGGCGGCCTTGAAACCGGCAACCGCTTCAGATACGTTATCGCTGATAGGCTGGGAGAAGTTGAGAATAATGCCCGGATACTTACGCAGCCGCTGTTCCATCTGTGAAATCAGTTCATCCTGCGTAATGCCGCGTTTCCACTCATCTTTGGGCGCCAGGTCTACCTGATACTGTATAAAGTAAAAACCATTGGGGTCCGTACCGTCATTGGAGCGGCCTACCTGAGACAGTACACGCTTTACCTCAGGGAAGCCGCCAAGATCCTGACGGATATTGTGCGCCATCTTCGTACTTTCTGTGAGCGACATGCTCATCGGCAATTCGGTGGTCACCCACAGGGAGCCTTCATTGAGCTGCGGCAGAAATTCTGTTCCCAGAAATTTGGCAGAGAGGAAAGTCAGCACCATGAAAGCCAGTGCCAGCATAATACTCAGCCGCTTGTTACGGTAGGTCCAGCCAAAACCTCTGGTGACAATCCTGTCAAAGAAATTAACGATGAAGTTATTCTTCTCTTTTACATTTTTATTCAGCAGGATAGAACAGAGCACCGGCACCAGCGTGAGTGTGAACAGCAATGCGCCCATCAGCGCAAAGCCCAGTGTCCAGGCCAGCGGAGAGAACATTTTGCCTTCTACCTTCTGGAAAGAGAAAATAGGCACCAGCGATATGATGATGATGAGTTTGGAGAAGAAAATAGCTTTAGCCAGATCCCCGCCTGTCTGCTTGATCCATCCGAGCTTGGCCATCTTGTTGAACCGCTCCATCCCGTATTTATGGGCCTTATGATCCAGCATCACGAAGATACCTTCTACCATCACTACGGCCCCGTCAATGATAATACCGAAGTCGATGGCGCCCATGGAAAGCAGGTTGGCGCTCATGCCTTTCATACGAAGGCACATGAACGCAAACAGGAGTGCCAGCGGGATAATGATAGATACAATGACGGTGGTGCGCCAGTCGGCCATGAACAGGAATACAATTACTGTTACGAAGATGATACCTTCGGCCAGGTTGTGCATCACGGTATGGGTACAGAAACGCATCAGGTTATCACGGTCATAGAAGGTTTCCATTTTGATGTCGTCGGGCAGCACGGTTTCATTCAGTTCCTTCAGCTTGTCTTTCAGGCGTATCAATACTTCCGATGGGTTTTCGCCTTTGCGCATTACCACAATACCTTCTACGAGGTCGTCCTGTTTATCCAGTCCTACCTGGCCTACTCGCGGTGCGGATGATTCATGTACATTCGCCAGATCCTTTACCAGGAGCGGCACGCCATTAATATTCTGGATAATGATATTCTGAATGTCGGAGATGCTGTTCAGCAGACCAATTCCACGAACTACATAAGCCTGGCCGTTTTTCTCAATGACATCACCGCCTACATTGACATTACTTTTGGTAACAGCCTGGTAGAGTTCCAGCGGGGTAATATCGTATTTTGCCAGCCGTACCGGGTCGGCAGAGATCTCATAAATTTTCTCCTGACCGCCGAAGGCGACTACGTCTGCCACGCCGGGCACACTGCGGATCTGCCGGTCTATCACCCAGTTCTGCCAGGTAAGCAGTTCGCGGGAATCGCGTTTATTGCTCCTGAGATAATAGCGGAAGATCTCACCGGTAGGGCCGTAGGGCGGCTGTACTTCAGGATCTGCGCCTTCCGGCAGGTTGATACTGGTGAGCATGTTATTGACCTGCTGCCGTGCGAAGAAATCTTCTACATCATCTTCAAACATGATTTTCACCACAGACAATCCGAACATAGTCACAGAGCGTACGCTGGTCTTGCGTTGTACGGCGTTCATCGATACTTCAATGGGAAGCGTCACAAAACGTTCTACTTCCTGGGCGCTGCGGCCGTTCCATTTGGTAACGATGACAATCTGTGTATTGGTGACATCGGGGAATGCCTCGATGGGCGTATGTAAAAACGAGAACACGCCTGCTACAATCAGCGTGGCTACGCTGATGAAAACAAACAGTTTGTTTTTGAGCGAAAAAGCTACAATATTTCTGATGAATTTATTCATAACTCCTGTTCTTTAGAAAGCCACTCTGGTTCTTAATCCTACGATGCTTACCGGTCCGCGGTCCCGGTTATACGCGGGATGCAGCACAAACTGGTAATCAGGACTTAAAGCAATATGCAGCCTGGTGATATTACATTGATAGAAAACTTCGGCAATCATTTCCGGTGCGTAGTTCAGCTGCCCGTCGCCGATCATGAATCCGGTACCGCCTGCGGCCAGGTAATGCCGGTGATCTGCAGAGATACCGTTTACCACCAGGGCGATGCCGGCATTATCCTGTGCGCGGCGCCAGGCTTTACCGCCCTGCAGCCAGCCGGCGCTGAGCGACTGGTCTATTTCGGTGTAAGCCCATGTTTCATGATGCCCGTCGTTCCAGGATGCTTTCAGGAAGATGCCGCCATCAGCTGTTATTTCCTGGTCCATATTGATACCGAAACCATATTTGGTACGCCCGTTGCTCCTTACTGCCGTGATGTCCGGCGTATCTTTGGCCATGTGCAACGCCTCACGGTAGCTGCCCATAGGCGCCTGGTTGAGGAATGCCATCAGCCGGATATTACCTTCCCGTTTACGGAGTGTATGCGTATGCGTTACTTCCAGCACCTGGCCGTTTGATTGTCCATAATGCCAGTTCAGCCTGGGGCCGTTGGCTTCCAGCGGCTCCAGCGAGGTGGCTGCCTGCACCATCCAGTTATCTTTTTTGTACTGAATGGTGAAAGCCATGGTATAACCGCGTACATCGGCAGGGTAGTCCCAGGCGGCATTGCTCATGAGCGACCAGTTCAGGAACTGGGTACGCGGGTCATGACTGTATTCATTCTGGTCGAAGAAGTCCGCCAGGCAATATTTACCGCCGATGAAGCGCAGGTAATGCGTGGGCGTCAGGCCGGCTACATTGTTCAGGTCATCATCGTCGGGCGTAACGCTGCGTGATAACGGTAACGTATATACGGCGTATGCCCTTGCCAGGTAAATTTTAGGCTTGGGATCGCCTACGCGGAAGGTTTCTCCGTTAGGGAAACCCGCAATGCCGGTAGCGTGGCTGAGACCTTCGCCACCAGCGAGTTCCGGGTTGATATATAATTCCAGGTTTTTCAGCGGACGTATACCTGCGTATATCGTGCTGGTAATGGAGGTTTTACCTTCTTCATGTGTCCGGAAGCTGTTGGGACCGGTGTACTTTGCTGAAAAGTCAGGATGCCATTGTGTAACCAGCGTTTGCTGGAAGTGGAAGGACCAGGGGATGGTATCCCGCTTTTTATCCTGCCCCAGCGCTTTGCCGGCACACAGTGTAATGATTCCTATAGATGATAGCAGTTGCTTCATGGATGTGCCTAATCTTTTAATGCATCATAGATCAGCAGCTGGTTTTTGGAGATCACCTTCTCATCGGGCTGCAGGCCGGAGCGGAGATAGGTAAGGTCGCCGGTAGCTTTGTCTACTTCCACCTGTCTTACCGCGATGTTGAATTTATCTTTGAACACCAGTACATAATTCTTGCTGTTATCAAAGATGACAGCCGCAGAAGGCACGGCAACCTGCTCATGCTGATCTGCATATTTGACATATACCGTAGCAAACATTTCAGGTTTCAGCAGCATATTTTTATTATCGATGCTGATGCGTACCTGCATGGTTTTGGTAGCGGGGTCCAGGAAGTTGTAGATCTTATCAATCTTGCCATGGAAGGGCTGATCGGGGTAGCTCACCGTTACCACATCAGCTTCATATCCTTCTTTGATTTTGGCTATATCTGTTTCAAAAACATTCGCCATCACCCACACATCATCCAGTTCCGAAATGGTAAAGATGTTGGCGCTGTTATCCGTACGGATTTCCATGCTGTTGTTGATGTTTTTCTCGATGATATAGCCGGAGATGGGAGCCGTAACGAGGTAGGTGGCGCCTTTACCTTTCTTGTATATTTTAAACAGGTCATTCAGGCGGTTGATTTCCGCATCATTTTTCTGCACTTCTCCCTTGGCGTTTACTACATCTTTCTCCGTGCTCAGGCGGCTGTCATACAGGTCTTGTGCCACTTTCAGGTTCTTTTCCGCCACGCCGCGTTCAGAGCGGGCCTGCGCCAGCTGTTTCTCATAATCGGCAATCTCGGCGCTATGGATAACGGCCAGTACCTGACCTTTCTGTACGTAGTCGCCCAGCTGTACTTTAATGTCTTCCACATATCCGCTCACCAGCGGGTATACCTTCAATACCTTACCACCATTGGGCGCTACCTTGCCTGACAGGCGCACTTCGTTGATGACCGGCTGCATATGCGCGGTGTCTATACGGATATTTTTCAGCATGGTATCGCTGAGAACGAAAGTGCTCTTTTCTGAATCTTCTGCCTGGCTGTGATTGCAACCACTCCATATAAATGCCGCCAGCAGCGAAAAGCCAACGAATAAAATGGGCTGTTTCATGTGCTTAGTTTTTAAATAATTCTTGACCTGTTGCATAATTGAGTTCTTCATAGGCGTTTACCCGGTTGGAGAGGAACTTGTTAATATTTTTAGCGTTATCACTGTAGCTGTTGAAGTAATCGATAAACTGCAGGAGAGAGATGTTGCCCTTGCTGAAATTTTTGGCTACTTCTGCGATGAGGGTATCAAACTCACCCCTGAACATATCCAGGTCGAAACTTTTGTAACGCTTTTCCAGCGCTGTAATCCGCTGCCATGCATTTAATACTTCAGTTTGTGCGATGGACTGCTGTTGCTGTAGCTGCTGTTTCTCCGCACCTATCTGCAGCTGCGCAGCCTTGATGTTTCCCTGATTGCGGTTCCATACGGGCAGGTCTATGCCTACGGTCAGCCCCAGGAACCTGTCTATGTTACTGCCTTCTTTGTCGTAGGTGCCGCCAAGGTGCAGGTCTGGTACTGCCATAGCTTTCTGCAGCCGGTAGTTCAGTTCCGCCGTCTGGTATTCAATGCCGGCAATCCGTACATCCGGGCGGTTTTTCGCTACGCTGTCCAGCAATTGCGGTAGTTGCAGGTTCTCAAGTTTATACCGGGCCAGATCTGCCGCTGCTATCGTGGCCTCATAGAAATCACCGGTATGGAGTATCTGCTGTAAATTTTTCTGAGCTTCCAGTTCCTGTTGTTTGAGATCGGCATAATCGTTCTCAATGCCTACCTGCAGGGCCTGCAGCCTGATCAGATCTGCATGTGCAACACTTCCTTTTTTATCTGCCGTAACATAGGCATCTACAATCCGCTGCAGGTTTCCCAGCTGTGCTTTCAATACTTTTTCTGACTGCTGGAGATAATATATATTGTAGAAGTTCTCGCGTAATTGCAGGCGCAGCGTGCGTGCCAGCTCATCGAAGGTAGCCTCGCTCATGCGGGTAGCCGCCGCAGCCAGTCTTACATTCTTATTTCTTTTGCCTGCCAGTTGAATCAGCTGGTCAATACTATATTGTACTTCTCCGCCTTTCCCCGCCAGGTTGAACGGCATGATCCTGTTGGTACTGCCAAAACCAAATACAGCGCTGAAGCTGGGATTATTCCACATCTTCGCCTGACGCACCAGCGCCTTGGATGCATCAATCTGATAGCGTTGTGCCAGCAGCATATAATTCCTGACCAGAAAGGAGTCTTCTACAGCCTGCAGTGTAACTGCCGTCTTGGAGGGAGATTGTGCCTGTATAGGTTGAATAAAGCCCAGGCCTGCAACGCATACTGATACGATCAGTGTCGTCATAGTTCGCATAATGCCAAATTTCATGACACAAAGCTCACCAAGCCAGATTAAAGGGGGCTTTAAGGCAGATTAAAAAGAAATTAAAATTCATTTGAGATGTGATTATTTGGTTATTTGGTTATTTGAGATTTGCCATGCGGCGGAGAATTTGTGGGGAGATTTTTAAGGGAGATACATCTCAAATAACCAAATAACGAAATAACAAAATCCCGATACGGGCCTGGTCTTCGCTGTGTTCTACATCTCAAATAACTAAATAAAAAAATCTCAGATATTACAAGTGGGGAAGAATCACCGTAAACGTAGTGCCCTCGTCAGGAGTAGACCCTACTGTGATGTGGCCGTTGTGGATCTGTACTATTTTTTTGCAGATGGAAAGGCCGAGGCCGTGGCCTCTTGTCTGGTGGGCATTTTCGCCACGGTAGAAGGGTTCAAATATTCTGTTGAATTCACCGGGAGGGATGAGTGGCCCGTTGTTCCTGATTTGTACGGTAATGTACTGGGTGAAGAAATCGATAGATACGTGAACGGTATTGTCTGTGGAGAATTTGCAGGCATTATCGATCAGGTTCAGGAAGAGCACTTTCAGCAGGCTCTCATTGCCGAAGCAGGTAACGAGCATATCGTTTTCCGGCACCTTGATGAAATGAATATCTACTTTACTGTTGGTCTTATGTTTCAGGTGGATGAGGTTGGCCATATCCATGAGCAGTTCATCGATACGTACTTCGCTGAAGACAAACTGCTGCTGCCGGAGTTCAGACTGCGCCAGTTGCAGCAGGCCGTTGGAGAGGTCGGAGAGGTTTTCCGCATCTTCCAGAACAGATACCAGCAGGGCATGATATTCTTCCTTAGTCCTTTCTTTGGAAAGCGTTACCTGCAGCTGGCTGATGATAGCGGCCAGGGGAGTGCGCAATTCATGGGAGGCATTGCTGACAAAACTCTTCTGCAGATCGAAGGACTCGCTGAGACGTTGCAGCATCGTGTTGAAGTTGGCGCCCAGCTTGGCTATTTCATCTTTCCCTTTGATGGCTACCTGTGTATCCTGGAGATTGTTGGCGTTGATGCTGTCTACCTGCTGCACAAGCTGGTCTATCGGCTGCACCATTTTACGGGCAAAGAAGTAACCTACACCCACCAGCACGATAACGGCGGTGAGCAGCTCCAGGAGCAGGATCTGGCGCAGGTTCTGCAGGTTCTGAAAGCCGTACTTGTCGAATGAGGAAACAATTACCATGACGGAAACTTCGCCTTCCGTGTAGTAAACGCCTACTACTTCATCATTGCCCTTGTCGGAGCTGTATAGCTTATTCTGCTTGATATAGTCCAGCAGGCTGCGATGCGTGCGGATGGTAGTATCTTTCAGGTTGCTGTACAGCAGGTCGTAGTTGGGATTATAAACGAGGATCGTTTCTTTGTAGAGGTCCTGAAACGTTGTCCGGTCCAGCTTGCGGAGAAGATCCACTTTCACGTGGCCATCTTCTATTATCACGTTGGCGATGGACCTGGCGCGGTATTCCAGCCTTTCCAGGTATTCAGCCTTGCGCGATTTGGCAGAGAAATAATAGGCCAGCACAGCAAAGGCTATCAGCAGGAGAGAAGCTGACAGCGTATAATACAGCGCTATTTTATATTTGATCTTCAAGCCGGCTTATTCTTCAGACAGATAATATCCCATACCTGTTTTGGTATGCAGCAGCTTCTGCTCAAAATCCTTGTCTATTTTCTTGCGGAGGAAATTCATGTATACCTCGATAACATTGGTGCCTGTATCAAAGTCGATATCCCAGACTTTTTCCGCGATCGTGAGTTTGGAGATCACCTTTCCCTTATGCAGTGCCAGAAAGTCCAGCAGCTGGTATTCCTTTGCGGTGAGCGCAATCTTTTTACCGCCGCGGGTCACTTCTTTTTTCTCCCGGTCAATTTCCAGGTCGGCGATACTGATTTTGTATTGAGTACTGTGTGGTGTTTCGGTGCCGGCGCGTTTGAGGAATACGCGGATGCGGGCCAGCAGCTCACGGAAATCGAAGGGTTTCACCAGGTAGTCATCTGCCCCCAGTTCAAAAGCCTGCATTTTATCTTCCACACCGCCGAGGGCGGTCAGCATAATCACTGGCACGCGGTTGTTCTTATGCCGGATTACTTCGCATATTTCATATCCGTTGTTATGCGGCAGGTTGAGATCCAGTATGACCAGGTCGTACTGGTTACTGGTAGCCAGGCTTTTGCCCATACGCCCGTCGTAGGCTACTTCCACATCGAAGCCGTTTTCTTCCAGGCCTTTCTTTACCGCATTGGCTACTTTAACTTCATCTTCAACAACCAGAATCTTTTGCATAGACATGGTTTTTTAGGGGGATACCGGGCCTCCGTCCGGCGGGAGCGGAGGTCCGGTAGCAGCATCAAATTAACTAATAAGATTTGCTTCCAGCTGCATTATTTTTTCAAACAGCTGCTCATATTGCTGTTCAGCTCTTTCCAGGAATTTCAGTACGTCCTGGTATTCACTTTCCACCTGGGCAAATTTTGTTTTGTCGTTATAGGTGTCAGGGGTACCCAGACTGGCTTCCAGGCTGGCCTTGCGCTCTTTCAGGCTGGCTACCTGTCCTTCTACCTGCGAAAACTGTTTCTGTTGTTTCTGCAGTTCGCGCTGTACATCTTTATTGATAGCGCCGGCGCCTTTAGCTTCGGGAGCCGGTGCCTGCTGTTTATTTTCTTTTTTGCTTTCGCTCACCGCCTTTACCGGTTGTGCTGCGTTGGCTGCCATTCTCTTTTTCCACTCTTCATATTCGGTGTAGGTGCCTTTAAACTCCTTGATTTCGCCGTCGATGATCTCCCATATCTTGTTGGCAGTCTGGCTCACAAAGTAACGGTCATGCGATACGAGTACAAGGCTGCCGTCGTATTTGTTCAGTGCATCTATCAGCATCTGCACGGAGTTCATATCCAGGTGGTTCGTCGGCTCATCGAGCATCAGGAAGTTCGCCTGGCTAATGATGGTTTTGGCGAGTGCCACCCTGGCTTTTTCACCTCCGGAGAGGATACGTATTTTTTTGAAGACGTCATCGCCGGTGAAGAGGAAACATCCCAGGAGCTGACGCAGTTCCAGCTCGGTGCGGCCGCTGCCGAAGTTCTTCAGCTCATCGAGGATTTCGCTGTTCAGATCCAGCGACTCCAGCTGGTGCTGGGCGTAGAAACTGGTGACAACGTTATGGCCCGGTACGCGTTCGCCTTCCAGGGATTCCATACCGAAGATGATACGGAGCAGGGTAGACTTACCTTTACCGTTGGCGCCGATGAGCGCTATTTTATCGCCGCGGTTGATCTCTGCGCTGGTATTTTTCAGAATGCTGATGTCGCCATAGCTCTTGCTGATGTTATTCAGCGTGCATAAAATTTTGCCGGGCGTTTTATCTACGGTAAAGTTAATCTTGATTTTAGACGGGCCATTATCCACCTGCTCCACGCGTTCCAGCTTGTCGAGCCGCTTCGCGATACTCTGTGCCTGCGCGGCTTTGGAGGCTTTCGCCTTAAAGCGTTCGATGAAGCGTTCCTGCTGGCGGATATAATCCTGCTGGTTTTCGTAGGCGCGTTGCTGCATTTCCCGGCGCAGTTCCTTTTCTACTTCATAGTCGGCATACGAGCCGGCATAGTGATGCAGCTGCTGCTGGTAAACTTCCACAATCCTGTTCACCATGCGGTCCAGGAAGTAGCGGTCATGCGAAACGATGATGACAGCGCCGTTGTAACCAACCAGGTATTTTTCCAGCCACTCAATGGAGGGGAGGTCAAGGTGGTTGGTAGGCTCATCGAGCATAAGTACATCCGGCTGCTGGAGGATAAGGCGGGCAAGGAGTACGCGCATACGCCATCCTCCGGAGAACTGGCTGTAGGGCCTGTCCAGGTCGGCGGTGGTGAAGCCGAGGCCTTCCAGTACCTGAGCCGTTTTGTGTTTCATGTTATAACCGTCCAGCGCTTCAAATTCATGCAGCGCGTCGCTGAACTGGTGCAGCAGCTCGTCTGTCTGGCTGTGCTCCAGTTCCCTGGTCAGGCGGTCAATTTCCTTTTCCAGTTCCAATGCTTTACCAAAGGCCATCATGCCTACGGTGAGGATAGAGTCATCTGTTTCAAAGCTGAGCAGGTCCTGGTTGAAGAAACCTATCGTCAGATTTTTGCTTTTATTGATACTTCCTTTTGAAATAGAATATTCGCCATTGATAATGCGCAGCAGGGTGGACTTGCCGGTGCCATTCAGTCCGATAAGACCTACCCGGTCACCCGGCTCAATATGCCAGGATGAATCTTCAAGAATAACCCTGGACCCAAATTCAAACGTAATGTCCTGTAATGCGATCAACATAAAATAGAAAAATTGGATAAAAAACGTGCAAAGGTAACCAGTATTTACGTCATTTTAATGAATAACTCCCCTTTGTATTATTTTAATATTTATTTATTTGATTGTTTGGTATTTATATGTGTTTTGTTGTTTTTATTTGTTTAGATAGATGCATATAACATGCACATTTATAAATTGGAAGGATGAAATTGGTAAATGATTACATTTGTCGTTCTATGTTCAACAAAGTTATTGTCTATGAATTTTAAAGTATGCGTACCCGTAGGAATCATATTGCTGGCAGCAGCACTATTTGCCTGTAATTCGTCTGCTCCCGCGGAGAACACCACCGCGGCACCTGCAGCAACAGCGCTGCAGGCGCCCTACAGCCAGGTGTTTTATGACTCCCTGCAGCAAACCATGCAATCCTATTATACCCTGTCCGGCGCACTGGTAAAGGCTGACAGCAGCGCAGCCAATGCAGCGGCGGCAGTGTTGAAGCTGCATGTAGACAGCTTACCGGTATATACCTTGCAGATGGACAGCGTGCACCTGTCCAATATCACCGGCACCACTGGCAGCATCAGCGCAGAGCTGACCGGGTTTGCAGGGGAGAAGGACCTGGAAGGAAAACGCGCTTCCTTTCAGATGGTATCAGATATGTTGTATGACCTGGTGAAAAATACCGGCCTGAAAGGCAAGACAATCTATCATCAGTACTGCCCCATGGCCTTTGATGATAAAGGCGCTTACTGGCTGAGCGACAGCGCAGCAATACTGAATCCCTATTTCGGTGATAAAATGCTCCACTGCGGAGAAACAAAAGATACGCTGATGTATAAATAATTGCGGAAGCATGCGGGCAGTGACGGCTTTGGCTGCTGCTGCCCGTTGCCCCGTATCTGCCCCATTACCCGCCACCGCCGCTCTTCCGGCATTTAGCCTTTGTTCAGCAATTATTGACTTACCCCCGGTTTTGACTACAAACAAAACGGATCCGGCTACAGCCGCGCGCCTGAACAGGAGGATATTTGTACCGGATTCATGATGAACCCGATGTTGTATTTTCTTAATTTTAACGTTGAGTTTTATGAGAACTGTGCTGATTACAGGCGCGAACAAGGGCATTGGCCTTGAAACAGCCCGGCAACTGGCTGCACTGGGAAATTTTGTTTATATCGGCAGCAGAAATATTGTTAACGGACAAAAGGCGGCGGACGAGCTGAAAGCTGCCGGGCTGGCCAGTGTGGCGGCCATTGCGCTGGATGTAACCGACCCGGAGTCTGTCAGGAAGGCAAAGACAGTACTGGAACGCCAGTCCGGTACACTGGATGTGTTGATTAATAATGCCGGCATCGCCGGAGAACAGCAGCAGTTAGCTGCCGGCACTATGAAAACTGTGCGCGATCTGTTTGAAACGAATTTCTTCGGAGCACTGCAGACTATACAGATCATGTTACCGTTGCTGCAGCAATCTCCGGCTCCGTCGATCATAAACGTATCCAGTGAAGTAGGCTCCCTGGCCATGAACATGGCGGCAGACAGAAAACCCAACTGGGCGAACTACTCCGCCTACGCGGCTTCCAAGACTGCCTTAAATGCGCTGACTGTTATGCTGGCCAACGAGCTGCGTCAGCACAATATAGTGGTGAACAGCGTTACACCTGGCTATACAGCCACTGACCTTAATCATCATCATGGTTTTAAAACGGTTCAGGAAGGAGCAAAGCCGATTGTGGAACTGGCCATGTCGGCCGACCGGACACTGACCGGTAAATTCCTGCAGCACGGAGGAGAAGTACCCTGGTAATATCATCATCAAAAAATTTTAAGCATGACCAACAGCCATATAAAGCGTATCAGATCCATTACCGAATATCACCGCAGCCGGGGCTTATCCGCGCCGGAGCATCCGTTGATCAGCCTGATAGACTACAGCGATATCAGGCATTCGGACGAGATCAATGATTTCAGCTGGTCTTATGATTTTTATTTTATTGCGATGAAGCGCGGGCTGGACGGCAAAATAAAATACGGACAGCAGGAATATGATTTTGATGAAGGAACCATGTTTTTCATAGCGCCCGGACAGGTATTCAGGATTGAAGCCAGGCAAGACTCGCCGGACAAATCAGGATGGATGCTGCTGGTACATCCTGATTTCTTCAGAAATACCGCTCTGGCAAAGCATATCAGAAAATACCAATACTTCGGATATTCAGTCCGGGAAGCACTGTTTCTTTCCGAAAAGGAAGAAACAGCAGTCACCGCTATTGCCGATAGTATCCGGCAGGAATATCATACCAATATTGATAAATTCAGCCAGCAGATTATTGTTTCACAGATAGAAGTGTTACTCAATTATGCCGAGCGTTATTACAACCGGCAGTTCATCACGCGCGGGGTCTGCAATCATCAGGTCCTGGAACGGCTGGAAGCCTTGCTGGATGAATATTTTGAGCATACGCACAAGGAAGGGCTGCCCACCGTAAACTATGTTGCTGAACAACTGAATCTTTCACCGGATTATCTCAGTTCCCTGCTGAAAGTCTCTACCGGACTGACCACCCAGCAACATATCCATGAAAAGCTGATTGAAAAGGCGAAGGAAAGATTAACCGGCACTACCTTGTCGGTGAGCGAAATCGCCTATGAGCTGGGATTTGAGCACTCGCAGTCCTTCAGCAAGCTATTCAAGGCCAAGACCGATTTTTCCCCCCTGGCATTCAGACGATCTTTTTGCTGAGATGCCATCAGCGATTCTTTCCCGGCATCATCCGCCTGTAATATTCGCTTGTAATATTCATTAATTATATCAGATGTTAACCCTTCCCGCTGGTTCTTATTCTTTTGTCAGGTAATATTGTCAGGATACAATCCTGCCAAGGCGCTGGTTCGGTTTTTGAAACCAGGGGAGAGGGATTTATGGATTTACGGATTTTGGAATTTAGGGATTTTAAAATGCAGCGGATAATTACGCGAAGATCTTCGCTGCATTTTAAAATCCCTAAATTCCAAAATCCGTAAATCCGTAAATCCAAAATCCCCGGCTGGGGGTCTTTTTAACTGTCAGCCCGTCGCTGTGGGAAGAATTATTTTTAAAATCCGTTGATTACAAGGGGGCTGAGCAAAAAGCTAACAAACTATTTCTTAACTTCGCAAACATTTTATAAAGGAAATATAGCGCATGTAAAAAATTATGTGCTAACATCAAAACGTATGATAAATATCACTTTACCGGATGGAGCAGTTCGTCAGTATGAATCAGGAGTAACTGCCTTAGACATCGCCAAATCCATCAGCGAAGGATTGGCACGCAAAGTATTGGCCGCAAAAGTTAACGGGCAGGTAGTGGATGCTACGCGCCCGGTTACAACGGATGCTACGCTGCAATTACTGACCTGGGGTGATACGGATGGTAAAGCAACGATGTGGCACTCTTCCGCTCACCTTATGGCGGAAGCGCTGGAAGCGCTGTATCCCGGTGTGAAACTGGGTATAGGTCCTGCTATTGAAAATGGTTTCTATTACGATATTGATCTGGGCGGCCGTCCTATCACCGATGAAGACCTCCGTAAAATAGAGGCCAAAATGGTGGAGCTGTCCAAACAGAATAGTGTGTACCTGCGCAAAGAAGTGAGTAAGGCAGATGCCTTACAGTATTTCACGGAAAAAGGAGATGAGTACAAGCTGGAGCTGATTAACGATCTGCAGGACGGAAGCATTACCTTCTACACACAGGGTGGTTTTACTGACCTGTGCCGCGGACCGCATATCCCGAATACCGGTTTCATCAAGGCGATAAAGCTGACCAACATTGCAGGCGCTTACTGGCGTGGTAATGAAAACAATAAGATGCTGACCCGCATCTATGGTATCACTTTCCCGACCCAGAAAGAGCTGGATGAATACCTGGCGTTACTGGAAGAGGCGAAGAAACGCGATCACCGGAAACTGGGCAAGGAACTGGAACTGTTTACCTTCTCCGAAAAAGTGGGACTGGGTTTACCGATGTGGCTTCCTAAAGGCGCCATGCTGCGCGAACGCCTGCAACGCTTCCTCCAGGAGGCCCAGCTGGCAAGCGGTTATCTGCCGGTAGTAACGCCGCATATCGGGAACAAGAACCTGTATATTACCTCCGGTCACTACGAGAAATATGGTAAGGACAGCTTCCAGGCTATTCACACGCCGGAAGAAGGAGAGGAGTTCATGCTGAAACCGATGAACTGTCCGCATCACTGCGAACTGTATAAAGCGTCTCCCAAATCCTACAAGGACCTGCCGGTGCGCTTTGCGGAATTCGGTACCGTATACCGTTACGAGCAGCATGGTGAACTGCATGGGCTGACCCGTGTGCGTGGCTTTACTCAGGATGATGCGCATCTTTTCTGCCGTCCGGACCAGGTGAAGGAAGAATTCCAGAAAGTGATAGACCTGGTGATGTATGTGTTCAAAAGCCTCGATTTTACAGAATATACCGCACAGATCTCCCTGCGCGATCAGGAAGACCGCAGCAAGTATATCGGTAACGAAGAGAACTGGAACCTGGCAGAACAGGCGATTATAGAATCCGCACAGGAAAAAGGGTTAAATACCGTGGTAGAATACGGCGAAGCTGCGTTCTATGGTCCTAAGCTGGACTTCATGGTGAAGGATGCCCTGGGCCGTAAATGGCAGCTGGGAACGATCCAGGTGGATTACAACCTGCCGGAACGCTTTGAGCTGGAATATATAGGCGCTGATAACATGAAACACCGGCCGGTAATGATTCACCGTGCACCGTTTGGTTCACTGGAGCGTTTTATAGCCGTGCTGATTGAACACTGCGGTGGTAAATTCCCCCTGTGGCTGACACCTACGCAGGTAAAAATTCTGCCAATCAGTGACAAGAGTCAGGCCTATGCAGAAAAAGTGGCAGAATTGCTAAAAAAAGCGGAAATTCGCGCAGAGATTGACGATAGAAGTGAAAAGATAGGTAAGAAGATCCGTGATACAGAACTGGCAAAAGTGCCATATATGCTGGTCCTCGGAGAAAAAGAAGCAGCAGATAACATTGTGGCCGTCCGCCGTCAGGCTAAAGGTGACCTGGGTACCATGACCCTGGAACAATTCATCGGACAGGTAAATGAAGAAGTAGCCAGCCGCAGTTAATACTGCCTGTGTTTTATAAATGTGGAAAAAAAGTATATAAAACAATGAACATTCTATAAATCAGGTATGTTAATTGCTGCAGATTTTCCCCTTACATTTGTATAAGTTGTTTTTGGTCCATGAGTGGTATATGGACCATGGACTATGGACAATAATTTATAAATCTTATATTTTTTAATGCAACAAAGACCCAGACCAAATTTTGGCGGAAACAACAACCGGGGCAGAAACCCGAACTTCCGCAGGGAACAACAACAAGAACATCGCACCAACAGGATGATACGCGTTCCTGAGGTAAGACTTGTAGGTGAAAATATTGAGGTAGGTGTCTACAAAACTGAGGATGCGCTGCGCATGGCAGAAGAACAGGGTTTAGACCTGGTTGAAATTTCCCCAAATGCAGTCCCCCCCGTTTGCCGTATCATCGACTACAATAAATTCCTTTACGAGAAGAAGAAGAAGGAAAAGGAAATGAAGGCGAAGGCGCATAAAAGCGAAGTAAAAGAAATCCGCTTTACGCCCAACACCGACGATCATGACTTCGACTTCAAGGCCAAACATGCGGAGAACTTCCTGAAAGAAGGCAACAAGGTGAAAACCTACGTACAGTTCAAAGGCCGTGCTATCATGTTTAAAGAGCGCGGAGAATTGATTCTGCTGAAATTTGCAGAAAGACTGGCAGAAGTAGGTGGCCTGGAAAGTATGCCAACCATGGAAGGTAAGCGTATGATCGCCATCTTCGCACCTAAGTCAGCGAAGAAGAAAGAGAAAGAACCCAAAGAGCCGAGAGAGCAGCGCGAACCGAAAGACGCGAAAGAACCGAAAGAACCGCGTGTAACTGAAGGCAAGCCTGAAGATCAGGCTTAATCTGGTCCTCATATCTTATTAACAGCGGCACAGCAAAGTGTTTACTTTGCTGTGCCGTTTTTTATTGTATTTCCTTCATTACTTTTTTAGCCCTGGAACGGATGCCTGGTGATGGTTCGTGTTCCAACAGGTCTTCCAGCAGTATCCTGATTTCATTTTTGATCTCCGGATATTCCTTCGCCAGGTTGGCAAGGACCGTCATGGAAAAGGCTTTGATGGCAATCATTTCCTTCGGATCTTCCAGATAGGAAAAGCAGGCGTTCATTACCGGGCCATGCAGTTCTTCCGGCACCTGAATAAATTGCAGTACACGCAGCACATTTCTTTTTACGGCAGAAGGCAGCGCCGGATCCTCCATCCTGGTTACCATAGTAGTCAGATGAGGCGCCAGGAGGGCCGGGTATTTTTCTGCCACCATGCTGATGATCCAGGCGCTGCGTTGCACCACCCGGTATTCATCATGAAGAAACAGGTCGATCAGTTCCGCAAATTTCCTGGCATCTCTGCCGATCCATCTGGCGATCTGCTGCGCCTGGGTTTTGCTGTGTTCTTTCAGTATTGCATTCCGGATATCCATATACGGCAATTTAAAACGAAGTTGGCAAATACCGTATAAGCGTACAGGTTATTTCTCGGAATCTTCGGGGAGGTTGCCGTGGCGGACCAGGTATTCGTAAGTCTTTTCCCGCATCCGGGTAATATCCTGGGGACGTACCTGCACATCTGTTTCCTTGCCCATATCGTCCCATATCCTGATCTGAATGTATTGCTGGAACAGCGGATCATTGCGGAAGGCAGCCGCTTCTTCTTCAGACATGGGGCCACCTTGCCAGGCGAGGGTTTGCTTGCTGGCTTCCGAAAGGGTATCGTAATAGGCGCTGTCAGAAAAGGTGAGGTAGCGTTTTGCCGCAACATGGCTGGCTACCAGCTGCGCCATCCGCTGAGGGAAGCCTGCAGCAGTGAGATAGGCGCTGCCCAGGTTATCGTGCGCGCGGGTACCGTAATGTTCCATCTGGGTTTCTTCTTCAAAAAAATGACCAATATCGTGCAGAAATGCCGCCAGAATCATTTCATCACTGAAACCGCTGCGTTCCGCTATCAGTGCTGATTGCATCATATGCATCAGCATCGTGACACTCTCTCCGTATTCATGATGTCCATGCTCGTCATACAATGCAAAGATGTCATTTACCACCTGCTGCGCCCTGATTTCCCTGTTATTCATTTCGTGTGTATATTAACGTTAGTACATTAAAATTTTTCAGCTGTGAAGATTATATTAATATCGTAAAAGTTCAGCACAGGGGTGTTATGGCAATATTAATTTTTACTGCTGCCGGCCGCAGTCAATCCGGGAATAACCTTACCTTTGTGCTTTGTCACCCGAACAATTCAATCTGAACCATTGCTGAAAAAAGAATTACGCGTCATCCTCCTGTCGCTGGTCGTTAGTTTTATACTTACACTGGCCAAGTTTGCCGCGTATTATGTAACCCACTCTGTCGCCATCCTGTCGGACGCGATGGAATCTATTATCAACGTGGTAGCCGGCGCATTTGCGAGCTACAGCATCTATCTCTCCGGAAAGCCCAGAGATGCGAATCATCCTTACGGGCACGGCAAGGTGGAATTTTTCTCTATCGGTTTTGAAGGCGCCATGATATTTTTCGCGGGCGTGCTGATTATGTTCAAGGCGGTACAGTATTTTATCAGTCCGCGGGAATTGCATGGCATGGACAGCGGTTTGTGGTTGCTGGGAGCTACCACCGTAGCTAACCTGCTGCTGGGCCTGTACCTGCAGCGTGCCGGAAAACAGCTGGGTTCTATCACCATCAGCGGTAACGGGCAGCATATCATGACAGACGTATACAGCAGCGCGGGCCTGATCGTTGCACTGGGCGTTATCCGCTTTACCGGCTGGAACTGGCTGGATCCCGCTGTATCCGTACTGATGGGCATCCTCATCCTCGCGAAAGGCTACCAGCTGATGCGCACTTCCATCTCCGGCCTGATGGATGAAACAGATATGAAAGTAGTAGACAGGCTGATAGAAATTCTGTCTGCACACCGTGTTCCCAACTGGATAGATATACATAACACCCGCGTACAGCAATACGGTAACAACTACCACATCGATTGTCACATCACAATGCCTTATTACCTGGAACTGAGTGAAGCGCATGATGAGATGAAACGGGTAGAAGTGCTCGTCAATAAAGAGTTTAAGGGCCATGAAGTAGAATTCTTCATTCACATGGACCCCTGCATTCCTGCCTGCTGCCACTACTGCCTGAAAGCAACATGCCCCGTCCGCAGCCACCCGTTTACAGGGGAGATCGTTTGGACAAGAGATAATGTGTTGCCGAACCGGAAACACGGGGCGGAATAAAATTGCGAATTACGAATTGCGAATTACGAATGAGGAGCGAAGACATAAGCGGATAAAGAATTTACTTCTTCGCTTATGTCTTCGCTCCTCATTCGTAATTCGCAATTCGTAATTCGCAATTTTATTCCGCCCCTGCTTCTTCTCCATCTCCGTGGCCAAGCATTTCCCGGATGGGTTTTACGGCCTGATAGATGCCACGGTTGTATTTATTACCGAGTATGATGAGGGTAGTGGTGTCTTGTACGAAGCGGTAGAAGACGGTGTTGTTGCCGTGCCACCAGCCGTTGTGGTAAACAATGTTTTTGGTGCTGTCCGGGTATACCATAAGTCTCCAGCCGAGGCCGTAGTTACGGATGCCTGGTTTTTCGTGACTGTAGGGTGTGTAGGCGGCCTTCAGGGTGGCCGAGTCCAGTAGCTGACCGGAATAGAGAGCCTGGTCCCATTTGAGCATATCGCGGGCGGTACTGTAAATGCCTTTGTCGCCCATAACGCCGTCGAAATAGGTGTCCGGTTCCGCCTGCCCGTTGTACTTATGACTTTGGGTCTGGTGTGGCCTGCCGGCGGATGAGGGATTATACACGAATGTATTGACCATCTGCAGCGGTTTAAAGAAGGTCTGCTGCATGAAGTCGGCGTATTTTTGTCCGCTTACCTTTTCGATGATGGAAGCGAGTAAGAGGTAATTGGTATTGCAGTACTGGAAGTGTGTATCCGGCAGGTGCTGGATGGGTGGTTTGTGGGCAGTCATCAGTTTGATGACCTCCTCGTTGGTAATGAAGCTGGATGGGTCTTTCCAGAGGCTGTCACAGAAGTAGAGGTAGTTGGGCAGGCCGCTGCGGTGATTCAGCAGCATGCGTACGTTGACGCCCTTGTAGGGGAAGTCCGGAAAAAATTTCTGGATGGAATCTTCCAGGTGGAGTTGTTCTTTCTGAACGAGCCACATAATACCTGCGCCTGTAAAGGTTTTAGACACAGATGCCAGCTGGAAGGCGGAGCTGTCTATTACCGGTGTTTTGGTCCGGTAGTTTTCAAAGCCATGATATTGTTCAAAGATAATGACGCCTTTTTTAGCTACCAGAATGGCGCCGTTAAATCCGCTGCGCAGCAGTTTTCCGGAATAAAAGCTGCTGAGTTCCCGCTGTAGCTGCACAGTACGGGGCGATTTCAGGATCGCGTCTTTTTGTGCGGCTGTTAATCCCAGGGTATATAAGCTGCTGTCTGCTGCTGCTTTTTTTCTGTTTGCTTCCTTACGTGCTGCGTTGCTCTGGCAACTGGTTACTATGGCGACTCCTGTTATCGTTAAGATGATACTGACTGCTTTCAATCTCTTCATGAGAGGTATTTCACTGCTTACTTAATCTGATTCTCTTTCTGAAAAATACAAAGCGCTAAAATTATACTGATTATCAGTGTATACCAAATAAATGCCCGTGTCTCCACTGCTTTTAATGTATTTTTAAGCGTTGATGTTTAATAAACATTTAAAAAAACACCTTGAGAAGCCCGTTTTTTTAATTAAAATCGAATTTGGTTGCGATAGTATTTGATTTCTCCCGAACATCAAGTAGGTTTGTGCCTTGTTTTTTCCCCCGCGTAGCAGCAATTATTAAGCCAATTGCCATACGGAGATATACATATAATTCTTTATAATATTATGACGCAGGTTAAGTCTACAAGTTATCCGAAGGAAAAGATCAGCATTTTATTGTTGGAGAATATCAGCGACGCTGCCGTGGCAGAGTTTACATCGGCGGGATATAGTGTCCGTAAGCTGACGGGCGCGCTCAGCGAAGCTGATCTGATCAATGAAATCAAAGACGTGCACCTGCTTGGCATCCGTTCGAAAACCCAGGTTACCGCTAAGGTACTGGAAGCTGCGAAGAAGCTGCAAGCTATCGGCTGCTTCTGTATCGGCACCAACCAGGTGGACCTCAAATCAGCTACGGCACATGGTGTGGCTGTTTTCAACGCTCCCTATTCCAATACCCGCTCTGTTGCCGAGCTGGTAATAGGGTTATCTATCATCCTGATCCGCCGTATTGTGGACAAAAATGCCGCTGCACACAAAGGCGTATGGATGAAAGAAGCAACCGGCAGCTATGAGCTGAGAGGTAAAACGCTGGGCATCGTAGGATATGGAAACATAGGAAGCCAGGTAAGCGTGCTCGCAGAAGGAATGGGCATGAACGTTATCTATTACGATGCTGAAACAAAACTGCCGCTGGGTAATGCCGTACAGCAGAAAACACTGGAAGAACTGTTTAAACAGGCAGATATCATCTCCCTGCACGTGCCTTCTACCAGAATAACCGCTAACATGATTAATAAGGAAACACTGTCCTACGTAAAGAAGGGCGCTATCTTTATTAACTATGCCAGAGGAGAAGTGGTAGATCTGGATGCGCTGAAGGATGCGCTGGTAAGCGGACAGCTGTCCGGAGCTGCTATTGACGTATTCCCCGTAGAACCGGAAAAAAACGGAGCTGCCTTCAGCACGCCGCTGCAGCAATTGCCCAACGTGATCCTTACCCCGCACATCGGCGGTAGCACAGAGGAAGCGCAGCATAACATCGGTCTGGATGTGAGCAGCAAAATGCTCAACTACCTGGAAAAGGGCGCCAGCTTTGGTTCCCACACGGTGCCGGCTATCAGCGTACCACCCATCGAAAACACGCACCGTATCCTGCACGTGCATGAAAACGTACCCGGCGTACTGTCTGCCATCAATACCGCCTTATCTGAAAAGAAAATCAACATCCTTGGTCAGTACCTCAAAACCAACGACCAGATCGGTTACGTGGTACTGGACATAGACAGGCAGCTGTCGCAGGAAGCACTGACGCTCCTGAAAGATGTAAATCATACAATTAAAGCGAGGTTGCTTTATTAATCGGGTTCGTTTTTGAATTACAAATTACGAATTGCGAATTACGAATGCAGAAGCGAAGATCTGAACGTAGATTAAAGGAATATTTCACTGTTATCCCCTTTAATCTACGTTCAGATCTTCGCTTCTGCATTCGTAATTCATAATTCGTAATTCGTAATTCTAAATCTTTTTGTTATCCTTGCAATGTAACAGAAATTAATAAACGCATGAATAAAAGAAAAGCGATCCTGGCAGGAGTGGGATTGGTAGCTGCCATGCTGTTGCAGGTAAGGGCACAGGCACAGGACGACAGCAACAAGTGGGCTCCGGCCAATATTAAAATTGACGGACTGGCTACAGAATGGCCAAAACCATTACAGTTTTATAACAACGATACAAAACTGTTTTATACCATCGCCAATAACAAGGACACGCTTTTTATTATCGTCAGCGTACCTGATAAATACAGCCAGCTGAAGATCATGAAGTCTGGCCTGACGGTTTCTGTGAGCCCTTCCGGTAAGAAGAAAGGCGGCGCTTCTGTGACCTTCCCGCTGGCCGCGGAAATATCCGCACCTACAGATGTGCCGAAGGAATCCGTGGAACGCCTCACGGAAGAATGGCGCAAACAGACGCTGGCAAGCGTAAAGGAAATTAAGGTAGACGGACTTACCGGTGTAACAGATGGTAACGTTCCTGTAAATAATCAGTACGGTATCAGAACTGCCGCCATGCTCGACGGAGCAGGTAACCTGGTATGTGAAATGGCTGCACCATTCAGTGTATTGGGCATTCCGGCCGGCTACGATAAATCTATCGCTTACCATTTCAAAGTAAATGCTATCAGTGCCGCTGAACGCAGAGAGAAAGAAAAAGCCATACGCGATAAAGCCGCCAAAGCCGCGCAAGGGCAGGGTGGTGGCCCCGATCAGGCTGACCAGATGAATATGATGATGTTCTTCTCCGTAGATTTCTGGACGAAACAGGTATTAGCTACGACTCCACAGTAATTTGATTATTTTATTATTTGAGATTTAATTATTTAAAAAAATGCAGCAAAGATTTCTGTGTAAATCTTCGCTGCATTTTTTTTAAATAACCAAATCTCAAATAATAAAATGACTCAATAAATAATGATTTCATCGGTGAAGAGAAAACCGTGTTGTGCATTTTTGGCGCGGACTCTTATGTAGCGCGCGTTGTGGCCTTGTAAGGTGAATTTAAAATCTTTGAAGGCGAGGGTAGACAACGTTACCGGAATATCGTTGGGAACGGTTTGTACCGGTTTGAAATCTTTGCCATTATCAGATAACAGTACTTCTACTTCAGAGGGCATATATACTCCCGGGCCTGTTAATTGCATAAAATTGATGGAAAGACTTTGCAGGGGAGTGATTTGTCCCATATCTACAGTTACGTCCATGTCGTTTGTAAAACCTTGCCACTGGCCATCCCCATAGGTCAGTGAACCACGGTAACCATTTACTAGGGTAGTTTCCTGTTGTGCAGGATAGCTTTTATTATAAGAAAGATGATAACTTACTTTTTTACCGATGGCCTTATGTTCATCTACCATAAGGGTAGCTGGTTTGCCCTGCAATATGGTGTCCCGGAAGATGGCGGCAGTCACGGGTGCTGAGCCGGAAACAGTGAAGGGCCCGGTGTACAGCGCAGATTGAGATGTAGGCACACTGCCGTCCAGCGTATAGCGAATCATTGGCTGGTACTGCTCTGTGCTGAAGGTAACGGTGGTCTGCTTTTGAGCATTATTTCTTTCCGTATGAACAGATACATCATACGAAGGTCGATAGTAATTTACGTTTAGCCGTTGGAGTAAGCGGTACTGGCTTTGCATTCTTTTGTGAAAATCCTGCCAGTCTTTCAACGCGGGGGATGTCCATACAACTTCCGACAGCGCCAGCAGGCGGGGATAGATCATATATTCCAGGTGGTAGGTATTGGGGATATATTCTGTCCAGGTGTTGGCCTGGGCGCCGAGGATATGCCTGGCTGCTTTGGCGTCCAGCTCTTTTGGTACCGGGTCGTAGCTGTAGACCTTTTCCAGTGGCAGGAATCCGCCGATGGCTTCCGGTTGTGTAACCGGATTGGCCTGGTAGCTGTCGAAGTAGCAGTAGCCGCCCGGCGTCATAATAACGTCGTGACCCTGCCTTGCAGCAGCGATGCCGCCGCTTTCACCGCGCCAGGACATGACAGTGGCTTCCGGTGCCAGGCCGCCTTCCAGTATTTCATCCCATCCGAGCAGTTTACGTTTATGGGAGAGGAGGAATTTTTCCATCCGGCGGATGGCGTAGCTCTGCAGCTCTTTTTCATCTTTCAGCTTTTCTGTGCGGATGCGCTGCTGGCATTTCGGGCAATGTTTCCATGCTTTGGTATCTGCTTCGTCGCCACCAATATGTATATAGGTGGATGGAAAAATATCCATCACTTCCTGCAGTACATTTTGCAGGAAAGCAAAGGAGCTGTCATTGCCCAGGCAGAACTCTGCATTTTTATAAGGCTGACCGGAGCAGGAGAGTTCCGGATACATGGCCAGTACTTCTTCCGAATGGCCCGGCATTTCAATTTCCGGGATGACGGTAATTCCTTTGCGGGCGGCATAGGCCACTATTTCGTGCGCTTCTTCCTGGGTATAGTATCCGCCGTAGGCATTGGGATCTCCGGCGCTGGCATATTGACGGCCATTCTTCCACCATGCTTTCCAGTCCGGATAATTGCGCCAGGCGGCCTGTTGTGTCAATAGCGGATAGCGTTTTATTTCCAGTCTCCATCCGGCGCCGTCTGTCAGGTGCCAGTGGAAGGTATTCATTTTATACAGAGCCATCAGGTCGATAAACCTTTTGATATAAGCGGCGGGGAAGAAATTACGGGAAACATCGAGGTGGACGCCGCGGTATCCAAACCGCGGATAGTCGCTGATTTCGGCGCATGGCAGCAGCGCCGGATCGGGTTGCAGCAACCGCAGCTGCAGGAGTGTCATCACCGCGCTGACAGCGCCGGCATTACTTCTGGCCGTAATGGTCACTGCCTGGGGCGTAATCTGTATGCGATAACCATCTTCCTGTGGCAGCATTGCCGCCGATGCCTTCATAAAAATAAATCTTGCTGCGGCAGCCATCCCGGTGGGTTTGGGCCCCGCCTCCTTAAGCAGATCCATCGCTTCGTGAAAATCATTGCCTTCACAAATAACATGCTCCGTAAACCGGAATGAACCCTCCAGTGCCCTTACACTGGCGGGTTTTGGCACAATGTCCAGGTTGCCCGTCTGCTGCGCGGCAACACCAATAGCACTCAGGAGCAGCAGCGATAGGAAACCGAAATGTAGTTTTTTCATAGCCGCAATGATAATAAAAATTGTGAATTACGAATTACGAATGATGAATGGCGAATGAGCGCGAAGATTGAAGCGGGGTTTATTTAGTATTTTTTTATTGGAGATTTTAGATCCAAAGTTTGTTTTCCCTTCTACTTATAAGTACCAAAGAGCATCATGATTTGATACAAAATCTCAAACAAAAAAATACTAAATAAACCCCGCTTCAATCTTCGCGCTCATTCGCCATTCATCATTCGTAATTCGTAATTGACAATTCGTAATTATTTCCTCCCCAGTTTCCTCACCATATCTTCCGAAATATCTTCTGCATAAGTGCCGTAACCATGCATCAGTACGCCTTTGCGGCCGTCTTTTGTTTCGAGGGCGTATACGATGTCTTCGTCTCCGGGATCAGTATCACCTTCGAAGCGGTAGGTTTCTGTTATGTCAAAATCCGATGGCTGGATACGGGTATCTTCACCGGTGCATTGAATGCAGTCGAACAGGAGATTGAAATCTTTGGTGTATCCGCGCTGGCGCAGATCGTTGAGGGCGTCGGTTACTGTATCGTAGACTTTCATATGTGATATGTTTGATATGTTCAGCGAAATATGGCTGCAGTTTGTAAGATAGCAAATTTGCTCATTCGCTGATATCTTCTCACCAACTCATTATTCATCATTCTTACATCATAATGAATGGAGGGGGTATAAAAGCAGCAAGCATAAAGTCCGGAGACTTTATGCTTGCTGCAACAGGTGTATTCGTTAACTTTTTATCTTATCACGGTCACTTCGCCTTTGATGACATTGGAGGCGCCGCCGGCTGATTTCTTGTAGGTCAGCCACCATACATAGGTGCCAACATCTACAGGAACGCCTTTGTATTTGCCATCCCATCCTCTGTGGCTGTCAGAAGAGATGAAGATCAGTTCACCCCAACGGTTGAAGATGCGGAGTTCGTATTCGAACATCGGGCCTCTTACTATTGGTCTGAAGAAATCGTTTCTGCCATCGCCGTTCGGAGAGAACACGTTCGGGAATTGTGGTTTCGGTTCGCACGCTGTAAAGTTAACTGTGATAGCATCGGTAGCGCTGCCGCAATCGTTGAATACAGTTACTGTGTAAGTGCCGCCGTTGGTCACCTGCAGTGTTGGGCCTGACTGGCCGTTATCCCAGCGTACTCCGGTGATACCGCCGCCTTCAGCGCGCAGCGTCAGCGTTTCGCCTTTACACATAACGGTGTCGTTACCCAGGTTGATTTTTGGTACGCCGGTGATATTTACCCTTACGCTGTCGAGGATTACACGTTGACAGAATCTGTCCATCACAGCCAGTTTGTATTTGCCGGCCTGTGTAACTCTCTTCACAGGGTTGGTATCGCCGTCGTTCCACAGATAGGAGATAGCATCCGGGTTGGAGCCGTCGAAGGTAACGGTGCCGTCAGGGCAGATGTTTCTGTCTGGTCCCAGATCCAGGGTGATACCTGGTTTCAGTCTTACGTTTACGGTATCTCTAACCACGCAGTTGTCTCTGCTGACAGCTACCCAGTATCCGCCTGGTTTGTTAACCACGATGGAGTTGCCGGTTTCGCCTGTCTGCCATTGTATGCGGCCGCCGTTTGAGTTCACGGTGAGCATGATGGACTGGTCAGGGCAGATAGCCGTATCGCGGCTAAGGCTGATATCCGGTGGAGGATTCACGCTTACTTTCACCGTATCGATGGTGATGCAGGCGCTCTTCATCACTTTCACCCAGAATTCTTCCTGTGTGCTTACCAGAATAGATGGAGTAGTAGCGCCATTGCTCCAGAGGTAAGTAGCGCCATCCACGTATGCATCCAGTTTAACGGACTGGCCGCGGCAGATGGTGGTATCAGGGATGGTTACCAGCGGAGTAGGAATGAGGCCTACTTTAATGGTATCGGTCGTGATACACTGGCCGTTGCTCACGCTTACCCAGTAAGTACCGGCTTCCGTGATCTTGATGCGCTGTGTGGTTTCGCCGGTAGACCATCTGATGGTGTAGGCGAAGTTGGTAGCGCCTGCATCCAGTACCAGGCTGTTGCCGCCGCAGATAGTGGTATCCTTTCCGAGATTCACCATTGGTTGCTGGATGTAGTTGAGTTTGTAAGTCATGGTATCAGAAGAGCAACCTGTTTTACCATCGGTGATGATAAAGGAGGCAGAAGTAGCGCCGTTCAGGTTGAACTGATTGCTGTTTTGTGTGATTGGCAGGCCGGTTACTGCGTTGGATGGCGTAACGGCTACCAGGGTGAATGATGGCATGGAAATGTTGCCTACCGGTTGCAGTGCTATCCGTGGATTATCGGAGCAGTTAACAGGCAGGGTAGCTTCCAGCTGCGGTTTAGGACAAGGCATGATGATCACGCGCTGGATAACATCGTTGGCTTTATTGCCGCAGGCATCCATGATTGTCCATCTTCTGATGATCGTATAGCCGTTACAGATATCTTTCACGAACGGATCTTCACTATAAATTGCTTTTTTCGGGAAGGACGGATCGCAGTTATCTGTTGCAGACAATACCGGTGGCGCAGGGATTTTATCCTGGCAGTAGATAGTCACATTTGCCGGAGCAGGCATGATTACCGGTCTGGTAGTGTCTGTTACGGTGATTACCTGTCTGATTACCGCTTTGTTGTCACACGCATCGGTAGCGGTCCAGGTTCTGATGATACGGTAGGTATTACCGCAAGCGCCAGGGATTGTTTCTGTGGTAGTCTGACGGATGATGGACAGGCCGTTGCCAGGTGTGCTGCAGTTATCCGTAGCTGTTACATCGGTAGCAGGTTTCGGAATATCATCGCAGTTCACGGTGGTATCTGCAGGAGGCAGCACGGTGAATACCGGTCTGGTGGTATCCTGAACTGTGATGGTCTGCTGCATGGTAGCTTTGTTGCCACATTCGTCGGTGGCTGTCCAGGTGCGGATTTCCAGGTAGCTGGCTGCGCACTTGGAGCCTGGTAATTTCTGTGTTTTAGAGCTGGTCATCACCTGTACATTACCGGAACAGTTGTCTGTAGCCGTAATGTTTGGCCATGCCGGCACCTTATCACAATCAACGGTTACGTCAGCAGGAGCTGGCACAGAGAATACCGGTCTGGTCGTATCCTGTACCCTGATGATCTGTTGTACAGTGTTACCGTTACCGCATTCATCCAGCGCAGTCCATTTGCGGAAGATGATGTAATTGTTGGCGCACAGTTTCGGATTGCGCACGATGGAATCTCTTGGTATCACAGTGATTACACCCGGCGTACAGTTGTCGCTTGCTGTGAGGTTGATTCCGGAAGGAATGTTGTCACAGTTTACGGTGGCATCTGCCGGAGGCTGCATGGTGAATACCGGTGCAGACATATCTTTCACTGTGATGATCTGTGTGAGCGTTACGCCGGTGTTGCAGTAATCTTTCGCGGTCCAGGTACGGATCAGCTGATAATTATTACCACAGGCACCGGGGATGTCTTTGCGGGTTTCTACCACTGGGATCGTGATAAGACCGGCGCAATCATCTTTAGCTGTCAGATCAGTTTTAGCAGGTACTTTATCGCAATCTACGGTGATGTCAGCAGGAGCGGCAGTAGTGAATACCGGCGCTTTGGTGTCAGTCACGGTGATGGTCTGCGATGCGGTAGCTGTCAGGCCGCACTTATCTATCGCCGTCCAGGTACGGGTAATAGTAGTCAGACATGGAGATGTTACTACTGTTACGTCGTTATAGGTTACGTTCAGCAGCACATCATCGTAAGGTGCATGGCTGAATACCGGCTTACCGAAGAGGGTAGTGTAGTCTTTACCGCTGACGCATTCCGTAGTTACAGGGTCCGGAATGAAAGTCGTGAACGGAGCTTTGATGACAACGGTGATTTTCACCACGTTGCTGATGTTGTTGATACATGCGCCGGAGGCAACGATCCTTCTGTACCAGGTATCTGCGGAAAGCAGGCCAGGCTGGTAAGTAGCGTTGGTAGCGCCGTTAATATTGGTAAACGGTCCGCCTGCGCCGGCAGTGCTTTGCTGCCATTGGTAGGTGTAGGTGCCGTTACCGCCGCTTAACGCGTTGCTGCTTAATGCAGCCGGTGTTTCGGTAACACATACCGTCTGGTTAGCCTGGATGATGTTGTTCAATACAGGTTTACGGTTAATCAGCGTAACGCTGGAGCTGGTAGCGGCGCATTTACCGTTACTTACCACCCATGTCAGCTGAGCTGTTTCACCTGCAGGAACAGTAACCAGTGCATTGCTGTCTGACGGGTTGCTGATGGTGACAGGCAGTATATTACTGCTGGTGATCACCCATACGCCTTTGGCGCCTGGTACGCCAGGGCTGCTGGCTTTCATTCTGAAGGTATCCACGTTGCAGTGTTCCTGGTCAGGACCGGCATATGCTGCAACCGGAGCTTTGTAATTGATGAGGGTCACATCGTCCCAGGTAGCGCTGCAGGTACCGTTGGTAACTGTCCAGCGGAGCGTAACAGTGTCGCCCGGTTCTACGTTGACACCTGATTGGTGATTATTGATATTTCTGATGATAGCGGTTCCTTTAATAATGGACCAGAAGCCTTTCGCGCTTGAAACGCTCGGTGCATCTGCGTGCATGATAAAGTCGCTCAGCTGGTTACATGCTTCCTGATCCTTACCGGCATTGGCCGCACTGGCTTTTGCATAGTTAATCAGGGTAACCTGGCTGGAAGAGCTGATACAATCCCCGTTGGTGATAGTCCATTTCAGGATAACGGTATCGCCTACAGGAACCGTAACGGCTGTCTGCGGGTTATTTTTATCCTTGATGGTTGCTCTGCCTGGTATTCTGCTGATATCAGTCCAGGTGCCTGTTGCACTGGATGAACCAGGAGCATTGGCCGCCATGGTGAAATCGGCGCTGCTGTTACATTTTTCCTGAGAAGGACCAGCAGCAGCCACCGCAGCCGCTTTGTAGTTGATAATAGTTACCCTGCTGAAAGTAGAGTCGCAGACGCCGTTGGCAATAGACCACTGCAGTATTACAGTGTCGCCTACCGGAACGGTTACAGCGGTGAGCGGGTTGGTCAGGGATTTGATTTTAGCCCTGCCCGGTACACGGCTGATGTCTTTCCACATGCCTGTAGCAGTAGCTACGCTTGGCTTGTTGGCGTTCATGTAGAAATCATCTGTCTGGTTACATGCTTTCTGGTCAGGACCAGCATTCGCTTTTTCAGCAACTGCGTAGTTGGTGATTTTGATAGTAGCGGAAGTAGAGTCGCACACACCATTGGAAACCTTCCAGGTGAACGGCACGGTTAAACCAGCCGGTACAAACACTTTCGCAGATGGATCATTGATGTTGGAGATAGTCACACCGGTAGTAGCCGGGAATGACCAGGTGCCTTTTGCACCTACTGCACCAGGATTGTTACCGGTTAAGATAAAGTTAGGTTCATTACAATGCTCCTGATCTTTACCCACAGTAGCTTTCGCCGGTACTGCGTAGTTGGTGATTTTGATAGTAGCGGTAGTAGAGTCGCACACACCATTGGAAACCTTCCAGGTGAATGAAACGGTTAAACCAGCCGGAACAATCACCTTAGCAGCCGGATTATTAGGATCAGAGATAGTCACACCCGGAGTAGCCGGGAATGACCAGGTACCTTTAGCACCTACCGCACCAGGATTGTTACCCGTTAAGATGAAGGCAGAATCATTACAATGAATCTGGTCTTTACCCACGGTAGCTTTCGCCGGCATTGCGTAGTTGGTGA
This sequence comes from Chitinophaga solisilvae, assembly GCF_009928525.1. GTDB lineage: Bacteria > Bacteroidota > Bacteroidia > Chitinophagales > Chitinophagaceae > Chitinophaga > Chitinophaga solisilvae. Next base: position 616,762 of record NZ_JAABOK010000001.1, read on the forward strand.
TTTTGATAGTAGCGGTAGTAGAGTCGCACACACCGTTGGAAATCTTCCAGGTGAATGGAACTGTTAAGCCAGCCGGCACGATCACTTTCGCAGATGGATCATTAACATTGGAGATAGTGACACCGGTAGTAGCCGGGAATGACCAGGTACCTTTTGCACCTACCGCACCAGGATTGTTACCCGTTAAGATGAAGGCAGAATCATTACAATGAATCTGGTCTTTACCTACGGTAGCTTTTGCCGGTACTGCGTAGTTAGTGATTTTGATAGTAGCGGTAGTAGAGTCGCACACACCGTTGGAAACTTTCCAGGTGAATGGCACTGTTAAACCAGCAGGAACAATCACCTTCGCAGATGGATCATTAATATTGGAGATAGTGACACCGGTAGTAGCCGGGAATGACCAGGTACCTTTTGCACCTACCGCACCAGGATTGTTACCCGTTAAGATGAAGGCAGAATCATTACAATGAATCTGGTCTTTACCAACGGTAGCTTTCGCTGGTACTGCGTAGTTAGTGATTTTAATAGTAGCGGTAGTAGAGTCGCACACACCATTGGAAACCTTCCAGGTGAATGGAACTGTTAAACCAGCCGGAACAATCACTTTCGCAGATGGATCATTAACATTGGAGATAGTCACGCCGGTAGTAGCCGGGAATGACCAGGTGCCTTTTGCACCTACTGCACCAGGATTGTTACCTGTTAAGATGAAGGCAGAATCATTACAATGAATCTGGTCTTTACCTACGGTAGCTTTCGCCGGTACTGCGTAGTTGGTGATTTTAATAGTAGCGGTAGTAGAGTCACACACACCGTTGGACACTTTCCAGGTGAATGGAACTGTTAAACCGGCCGGCACGATCACTTTCGCAGATGGATCATTAACATTAGATATAGTCACACCAGTGGTAGCCGGGAATGACCAGGTGCCTTTAGCACCTACTGCACCAGGATTGTTACCCGTTAAGATGAAGGCAGAATCATTACAATGAATCTGGTCTTTACCAACGGTAGCTTTCGCTGGTACTGCATAGTTGGTGATTTTGATAGTAGCGGTAGTAGAGTCGCACACACCGTTGGAGATCTTCCAGGTGAATGGCACTGTCAGACCAGCCGGAACGATCACTTTCGCCGCCGGATCGTTACGATCGGAGATCGTCACGCCGGTAGTAGCCGGGAATGACCATGTACCTTTAGCACCATACACAACCGGTCTGTTACCGGTGAGGGTGAAGGCAGAGTCATTACAATGAATCTGGTCTTTACCTACAATAGCTTTATCAGGTTGCGCATAGTTGGTGATTTTGATAGTAGCGGTAGTAGAGTCGCACACACCGTTGGACACTTTCCAGGTGAATGGCACTGTCAGACCAGCCGGCACAATCACTTTCGCAGATGGATCATTAACATTGGAGATAGTCACACCAGGCGTAGCAGGGTAGGACCATGTACCTTTTGCACCCACTGCACCAGGATTGTTACCTGTTAAGATGAAGGCAGAGTCATTACAATGAATCTGGTCTTTACCCACGGTAGCTTTTGCTGGTACTGCGTAGTTGGTAAGTTTAATTGTAGCGGTAGTAGAGTCGCACACACCGTTGGACACTTTCCAGGTGAATGAAACTGTCAGACCAGCCGGAACGATCACTTTAGCAGATGGATCATTAGGATTAGAGATAGTCACACCTGGTGTAACAGGGAATGACCAGGTACCTTTTGCACCCACTGCACCAGGATTGTTACCCGTTAAGATGAAGGCAGAGTCATTACAATGAATCTGGTCTTTACCAACGGTAGCTTTCGCCGGTACTGCGTAGTTGGTGATTTTGATAGTAGCGGTAGTAGAGTCGCACACACCGTTGGAAACTTTCCAGGTGAATGGTACTGTTAAACCAGCCGGAACAATCACTTTCGCCGCCGGATCATTAACATTAGAGATCGTCACGCCGGTAGTAGCCGGGAATGACCAGGTACCTTTAGCACCTACTGCACCAGGATTATTACCTGTTAAGATGAAGGCAGAATCATTACAATGAATCTGGTCTTTACCTACGGTAGCTTTCGCCGGTACAGCGTAGTTGGTGATTTTGATAGTAGCGGTAGTAGAGTCACACACACCATTGGAAACCTTCCAGGTGAATGGCACTGTTAAACCAGCCGGTACGATCACTTTCGCAGATGGATCATTAACATTGGAGATCGTCACGCCGGTAGTAGCCGGGAATGACCAGGTACCTTTAGCACCTACTGCACCAGGATTATTACCCGTTAAGATGAAGGCAGAATCATTACAATGAATCTGTTCTTTACCAACGGTAGCTTTCGCTGGTACTGCATAGTTGGTGATTTTGATAGTAGCGGAAGTAGAGTCGCACACACCGTTGGACACTTTCCAGGTGAATGAAACTGTCAGACCAGCCGGAACAATCACTTTAGCAGATGGATCATTAACATTAGATATAGTCACACCCGATGTAACAGGGAATGACCAGGTTCCTTTAGCACCTATTGCACCAGGATTGTTACCGGTTAAGATGAAGGCAGAATCATTACAATGAATCTGATCTTTACCTACTATGGCAACTGCTGGTACTGCGTAGTTGGTGATTTTGATAGTAGCGGTAGTAGAGTCACACACACCATTGGAGATCTTCCAGGTGAATGGCACTGTCAGACCAGCTGGTACAATCACTTTCGCCGCCGGATCATTAACATTAGAGATAGTCACACCAGGCGTAGCCGGGAATGACCAGGTACCTTTAGCACCTACCGCACCAGGATTGTTACCTGTTAAGATGAAGGCAGAATCATTACAATGAATCTGGTCTTTACCTACGGCAGCTTTCGCTGGTAATGCGTAGTTGGTGAGTTTAATTGTAGCGGTAGTAGAGTCGCACACACCGTTGGACACTTTCCAGGTGAATGAAACTGTCAGACCAGCCGGAACAATCACTTTAGCAGATGGATCATTAACATTAGATATAGTCACACCCGATGTAACAGGGAATGACCAGGTTCCTTTAGCACCTACTGCACCAGGATTGTTACCAGTTAAGATGAAGGCAGAATCATTACAATGAATCTGGTCTTTACCTACTGTGGCAACTGCCGGTACTGCATAGTTAGTGATTTTGATAGTAGCGGTAGTAGAGTCACACACACCATTGGAGATTTTCCAGGTGAATGGAACTGTTAAACCAGCCGGAACAATCACTTTCGCAGATGGATCATTAACATTGGAGATAGTCACACCCGGTGTAACAGGGAATGACCATGTTCCTTTAGCACCTACTGCACCAGGATTGTTGCCCGTTAAGATGAAGGCAGAATCATTACAATGAATCTGGTCTTTACCTACTGTGGCAACTGCCGGTACTGCGTAGTTGGTGATTTTGATAGTAGCGGTAGTAGAGTCGCACACACCATTGGAAACCTTCCAGGTGAATGGAACTGTTAAACCAGCCGGAACGATCACCTTCGCTGCCGGATCATTAACATTGGAGATAGTCACGCCGGTAGTAGCCGGGAATGACCAGGTACCTTTTGCACCTACCGCACCAGGATTGTTACCAGTTAAGATGAAGGCAGAATCATTACAATGAATCTGGTCTTTACCTACTGTGGCAACTGCCGGTACAGCGTAGTTGGTGATTTTGATAGTAGCAGTAGTAGAGTCGCACACACCATTGGAAACCTTCCAGGTGAATGGCACTGTCAGACCAGCTGGTACAATCACTTTCGCCGCCGGATCATTAACATTAGAGATAGTCACGCCGGTAGTAGCCGGGAATGACCAGGTACCTTTAGCACCTACCGCACCAGGATTGTTACCTGTTAAGATAAAGGCAGAATCATTACAATGAATCTGGTCTTTACCTACTGTGGCAACTGCCGGTACAGCGTAGTTGGTGATTTTGATAGTAGCGGTAGTAGAGTCACACACACCATTGGAAACTTTCCAGGTGAATGGTACTGTCAGGCCAGCCGGAACAATCACTTTCGCAGATGGGTCATTAACATTGGAGATAGTCACACCAGGCGTAGCAGGGTAGGACCATGTACCTTTTGCACCCACAGCACCAGGATTGTTACCAGTTAAGATGAAGGCAGAATCATTACAATGAATCTGGTCCTTACCTACGGTAGCTTTCGCTGGTAATGCGTAGTTGGTGAGTTTAATTGTAGCGGTAGTAGAGTCGCACACGCCGTTGGAAATCTTCCAGGTGAATGAAACGGTTAAACCAGCCGGAACGATCACTTTAGCAGATGGATCATTAACATTAGATATAGTCACACCCGGTGTAACAGGGAATGACCAGGTACCTTTAGCACCTACTGCGCCAGGATTGTTACCTGTTAAGATGAAGGCAGAGTCATTACAATGAATCTGGTCTTTACCAACGGTGGCAACTGCCGGTACTGCATAGTTAGTGATTTTGATAGTAGCGGTAGTAGAGTCGCATACACCATTGGAAATCTTCCAGGTGAATGGAACTGTTAAACCAGCCGGCACAATCACTTTCGCAGATGGATCATTAATATTGGAGATAGTCACACCAGTGGTAGCCGGGAATGACCAGGTACCTTTAGCGCCTACTGCACCAGGATTGTTACCAGTCAAGATAAAGGCAGAATCATTACAATGAATCTGGTCTTTACCAACGGTAGCTTTCGCCGGTACTGCGTAGTTGGTGATTTTGATAGTAGCGGTAGTAGAGTCACACACACCATTGGAAACTTTCCAGGTGAATGGAACTGTCAGACCAGCCGGAACGATCACTTTCGCTGCCGGATCATTAACATTAGAGATAGTCACGCCAGTGGTAGCCGGGAATGACCATGTTCCTTTAGCACCTACCGCACCAGGATTGTTACCAGTCAAGATGAAGGCAGAATCATTACAATGAATCTGGTCTTTACCAACGGTAGCTTTCGCCGGTACAGCGTAGTTAGTGATTTTGATAGTAGCGGTAGTAGAGTCACACACACCATTGGAAACCTTCCAGGTGAATGGCACTGTCAGACCAGCTGGTACAATCACTTTCGCAGATGGATCATTAACATTAGATATAGTCACACCAGTGGTAGCCGGGAATGACCAGGTACCTTTAGCACCTACCGCACCAGGATTGTTACCTGTTAAGATGAAGGCAGAATCATTACAATGAATCTGGTCTTTACCTACGGTGGCAACTGCCGGTACAGCGTAGTTGGTGATTTTGATAGTAGCGGTAGTAGAGTCACACACACCATTGGAAATCTTCCAGGTGAATGGCACTGTCAGACCAGCTGGTACAATCACTTTCGCAGATGGATCATTAACATTGGAGATAGTCACACCGGTAGTAGCCGGGAATGACCAGGTACCTTTAGCACCTACCGCACCAGGATTGTTACCTGTTAAGATAAAGGCAGAATCATTACAATGAATCTGGTCTTTACCTACGGTAGCTTTCGCTGGTATTGCATAGTTAGTGAGTTTAATAGTAGCGGTAGTAGAGTCACACACACCATTGGAAACTTTCCAGGTGAATGAAACGGTTAAACCAGCCGGAACAATCACTTTCGCAGATGGATCATTAACATTAGAGATAGTCACGCCGGTAGTAGCCGGGAATGACCAGGTACCTTTGGCACCTACTGCACCAGGATTGTTACCAGTTAAGATGAAGGCAGAATCGTTACAATGAATCTGGTCTTTACCTACTGTGGCAACTGCCGGTACTGCATAGTTAGTGATTTTGATAGTAGCGGTAGTAGAGTCGCACACACCATTGGAAATCTTCCAGGTGAATGGAACGGTTAAACCAGCCGGTACAATCACTTTCGCAGATGGATCATTAACATTAGATATAGTCACACCCGGTGTAACAGGGAATGACCAGGTGCCTTTAGCACCTACCGCACCAGGATTATTACCAGTTAAGATGAAGGCAGAGTCATTACAATGAATCTGGTCTTTACCTACTGTGGCAACTGCCGGTACAGCGTAGTTGGTGATTTTAATAGTAGCGGTAGTAGAGTCACACACACCATTGGACACTTTCCAGGTGAATGGCACTGTCAGACCAGCCGGAACAATCACTTTCGCCGCCGGATCATTAACATTAGATATAGTCACGCCAGTGGTAGCCGGGAATGACCATGTTCCTTTAGCACCTACCGCACCAGGATTATTACCTGTTAAGATGAAGGCAGAATCATTACAATGAATCTGGTCTTTACCTACGGTGGCAACTGCCGGTACAGCGTAGTTGGTGATTTTGATCGTAGCGGTAGTAGAGTCACACACACCATTGGAAACCTTCCAGGTGAATGGCACTGTTAACCCAGCCGGAACGATCACCTTCGCTGCAGGATCATTAACATTGGAGATAGTCACGCCAGTGGTAGCCGGGAATGACCAGGTACCTTTAGTACCTACCGCACCAGGATTGTTACCTGTTAAGATGAAGGCAGAATCATTACAATGAATCTGATCTTTACCTACGGTGGCAACTGCCGGTACAGCGTAGTTGGTGATTTTGATAGTAGCGGTAGTAGAGTCACACACACCATTGGACACTTTCCAGGTGAATGGTACTGTCAGGCCAGCCGGAACGATCACTTTAGCAGATGGGTCATTAACATTGGAGATAGTCACACCAGGCGTAGCAGGGTAGGACCATGTACCTTTTGCACCCACTGCACCAGGATTGTTACCTGTTAAGATGAAGGCAGAATCATTACAATGAATCTGGTCTTTACCAACGGTAGCTTTCGCCGGGACTGCATAGTTAGTGAGTTTAATAGTAGCGGTAGTAGAGTCGCACGCACCATTGGAAATCTTCCAGGTGAATGGCACTGTTAAACCAGCTGGTACAATCACTTTCGCCGCCGGATCATTAACATTAGAGATAGTCACACCCGATGTAACAGGGAATGACCAGGTTCCTTTAGCACCTACTGCACCAGGATTGTTACCAGTTAAGATGAAGGCAGAATCATTACAATGAATCTGGTCTTTACCTACGGTGGCAACTGCCGGTACTGCGTAGTTAGTGATTTTGATAGTAGCGGTAGTAGAGTCACATACACCATTGGAAATCTTCCAGGTGAATGGAACGGTTAAACCGGCCGGCACGATCACTTTCGCAGATGGATCATTAACATTGGAGATAGTCACACCCGGTGTAACAGGGAATGACCAGGTTCCTTTTGCACCCACTGCACCAGGATTGTTACCAGTCAGGATGAAGGCAGAATCATTACAATGAATCTGGTCTTTACCAACGGTGGCAACTGCCGGTACAGCGTAGTTGGTGATTTTAATAGTAGCGGTAGTAGAGTCGCACACACCATTGGAAACCTTCCAGGTGAATGACACTGTCAAACCAGCCGGAACGATCACTTTCGCTGCCGGATCATTAGCATTAGAGATAGTCACACCCGGTGTAACAGGGAATGACCAGGTTCCTTTAGCACCTACTGCACCAGGATTGTTACCCGTTAAGATGAAGGCAGAATCATTACAATGAATCTGATCTTTACCAACGGTAGCTTTTGCCGGTACAGCGTAGTTAGTGATTTTGATAGTAGCGGTAGTAGAGTCACACACACCATTGGAAACCTTCCAGGTGAATGGCACTGTCAGACCAGCTGGTACAATCACTTTCGCAGATGGATCATTAACATTGGAGATAGTCACGCCAGTAGTAGCCGGGAATGACCAGGTACCTTTAGCGCCTACCGCACCAGGATTATTACCTGTTAAGATGAAGGCAGAATCATTACAATGAATCTGGTCTTTACCTACGGTGGCAACTGCCGGTACAGCGTAGTTGGTGATTTTGATAGTAGCGGTAGTAGAGTCGCACACACCATTGGAAATCTTCCAGGTGAATGGCACTGTTAAACCAGCTGGTACAATCACTTTCGCCGCCGGATCGTTACGATCGGAGATAGTCACGCCGGTAGTAGCCGGGAATGACCAGGTACCCACTGCACCAAACACCGTTGGTTTGTTACCGGTTAAGATGAAGGCAGAATCATTACAATGAATCTGGTCTTTACCTACGATAGCTTTATCCGGTGTGGCATAGTTGGTGATTTTTACACTGGAACGGGTCGTATCACAAACACCGTTGCCAATGGTCCAGGTAAAGGTAGCGGTGTCGCCCGGTAAAACCGTTACCTGTGTTTTAGGATTGTGAATGTCAGCAATAGTTGCGCTGGCATTGTATTTAGTCCAGGTTCCCTGAACGCCTGTAACACCGGTGGTATTACCATCCAGTGTAAACGGCGTCTTCTGGTTACAGGCAAATTGGTCCTTACCGGCTTTTGCACTGTCAGGTTTCTGGAATACTTCTACCTTAACGGATGCACAGGCAGTAGTGGCGCAAGGAGCGGTTCCTTCTGCACGTACATAGAAGATGGTTGTCTTGTTAACATTCGTGAAGATAACTTTGGAGCCATCAGGATTTACAATGGTAGCCGGCGTTACAGGCACGCTGCCAGGGGTACCCGGACAGGCGCCGGTATACCATTTCCAGGTTGCGTTTCTGGTTCCGCCTGGGTCAGTACCTAAAGTACCTGTAACAGTCAGTGTTACATCTCCCTTATCACAAATGCTGCTGATGCTGGTGGCAACTACCGGATCGGTTGACGGTTTGGTCACCGCCAGCTGGAATTTGATGGTAGCGGCGCAACCTGCATTGGTGCCGTCATTTACTGTGAAGATGAAATCGTATATACCAGGCGTGATACCAGCAGGTAAATTTACCTTTAAAGTAGTATCAGCCGGATTAACTGCAGGCCAGTTGCCCTGCATTCTTACGAAACCTGGCATCTTTCTGGTGCCGGCAGGATCAACATCAACGGTATAGCTGTTGACAATACCGCTTACACCGGATACTTTCAGATTGAAGATGGATGCTGTAGTACAGATGGTGTCTGCTTTGGCTGCTGTGATAGCCGGCACGGGATTCAGCGTCAGCTTCATCTGTGCGGTATCGCTTTTACATACGCCGTTGGATATCGTCCATATAAGCGTAACAGATACAGGAGGTGTACCCGTTACAGTGGCTATAGCTTTCGGTGCATTTACATTGCTGAAGCTGACCGTAACGCCGGTGGTGCCGGGAGCTACGCTCCAGGTGCCTGTTTCTCCGGCGGCGGGTACGCTGCCGTTCAGCTGGAATTTATTATTACCGCACTGTACCAGGTTCGGACCAACGGTGCTGTTGGTCAGCGGACGGGTATTGGTCAGGGTAATGCTGTCTTTTGCGGTACAGGTATTATTGGTGATATTTCTTACGGTCCATACCAGAATAACGGATGTTCCCGCGTTTAATCCTGTAACCGTTGTTTTCGGATCATTCGGATTGGTAATAACGGCGCCGTTATTAATGCCATTGGAGAAAGACCAGACACCTGCCTGGGCTGTATCCAGTACGGCATTCAGCTTGAAGTTGCCGTTATCGCACTGCGCGGAATCGTTGCCTGGTGCAGGAATAGGAATTGCTGTTACATTAATGGTATCGCTATCGGTGGATGTACATGCCCCATTAACGATGGTAGCGTTGTAGATATACCTTCCGGGTACTGCAGGCTTATGTGTCAGGGTTACGCCGGTGGTGGCTGTCTGCACTACGCCATTGATGCTCCACTTAACAGGGTAGGAGGTAGCAGGTACCCTGAGCGTAAGCGTATTGCCGATACAGATATTCGCTGCGCCGGTGATGGTAGCATCCGGTTTGCTGTCTACCTGTAATCTGAAAGTGGTAGTGCTGGTACAACCTTTATTGGCAGTGTCGGCAATAGCCAGTACAAAATCATAGGCTTTACCACCGGTTACGCCGGCCGGCATTTTAACCCTGATGGTATCTCTGGATGGCCAGGTGCCGGAAATAGCATTGAAGCCGGGCATCGCATTCGGCGTGCCGGCAGACAAAGTATATTTCGTTACCGGGTAGGTTGGTTTGCCCAGCGCTATTACAAATGAATCCACATTTTCACATACGGCAGGAACTGACACGGTTACGGTCGGTACCGGATGTACAATCAGCTTCACCTTATATTTTACAGTACCGCATACATTGGTCAGATTCCAGTAAACGGAATCAGTAATAGAGGCGGCTGTTTTGGTTAAGGTGGCAGTAGTACTGTAGGCATCCTTGTCTCCGAAGGTAATGCCGGTAGAACCCGGAGCAACGCTCCAGTAACCGGTGGCGCCCGGACCAGGCTGTATACCAACGATGTTAAATACCTTGTTGGCACACTGGATAATCACGGTGTCCCTGGTGGCAGGCAGCGGCGCTACACTGGTTAATTTCAGTTCGCTGACAGCCGCACATGCCGGAAGGCTGGGCTTTTTGGTGTTGGTCACCGTCCATACCAGCGTAATGGTTTTACCGGAAGTAAGACCGGTAACATATGCGTTGGGCTGTGTGGCGTTATGCAGTACTGCATTTTCATTGATACCGCCTTTGAATGTCCATAAGCCGGATTGGTTGGCCAGTGGTGTATTGGCATTCAGCTGGAACCTGGAGGCAGTATCGCACAATATCTGATCAGGACCTGCCTTGGAAACAGGCATGGAGTACACAACCACGTCAGTGCTGTCACTGATAACGCACTTCCCGTTGGTGACTGTCACCACGTACCTGTTAAATACCGGAGGTACAGCCAGTGAATCAGTTACTTTAAGCGGAGTGTGGGTAATGGAGTCTTTCTTCTGACCTGTCAGTACTGCGCCGTTGTAGGCCCAGGTAATGTCAAACTTCAGATTTTCCGGCTGAATACCCAGACGTGCGCTGTCTCCTTCACAAATGCTCTTAGGTGTAACCAGTTTTACATTAACAACCGGTTTCTCATAAACGGTAATCTTCGCTCTGTTACTGTCGCTACATACTTTGTCTTTACCATAGGTTTTGGTACCGACTACTTCGTAGGTGGTAGTAACACTCGGACTAACGTTTAATATGGTATCATTTACAATCGGGTTCACCTTCCAGTAATAGGAAGTATAACCACCGGAGGCAACCAGTTTGGCCACCTGTCCGTTACATATCTCGTTACCGGTTACGGTAATTTTGGGCTGTGGCAATATCTTTATTTCCACGAGCCGGGACGGGGCCTCACAGGTTTTCCCGTATTGCAGGTTAGCTTCATCCGTAATATTGACCCGGAAGTAATAAACCTTTTCCATCACCGGGTCGCCTTTCAGGGCGCCGGGAGTAAATTTAATCAGTGAATCTTTGGTACCGGTTACAGTACCATCATTCATTACACCATCTTTCAGGTTGGTGAAGTTGATACTGTCTGTACTTACCTGCCACTGATAGGTAGGTTTTACGAAGTAATCTTTAGGATTGAGATAAGCGTTCAGATTTAACGGAGCGCCACCGCAGATGATATCCTTGATTCTTTTCTCATCTTTCAATCCGTCTACGTAAGCAAAGATATCCGGGCTGCAGTATTTGAATTCAATGTCATCAATGGCGATGTCGTTACCGCAACCGCCGAAGTTGTTGTTCTGGATAATTAAGTCAACGGAAGTAACGGTAGTTTTAAAGCTACCGCCATATTGTTGCCAGGTGGGCCTGGCCAGGTTCATGGATACGTCGTTGGTATTAAACCGCTGTAATTCTTTTTTATTCACAGGGTCCCAAAGAATAAAAGTTACCCCTGCATAGTGGTAACCATCTGGTTTGGTATCGGTGGCCCTGTTACACGACGAACTGAATACCTGTTCGCTGTTTACGTTCATAAACCAGGCGGAGAAGGTGTAAATAGAGCCTGGACAAAGATTGTTTATTCGTCTTTTGTAAAATGCTTTTTTCTCAATAGCAGAGTTCGCAACCAGCATACCGCCGGCAGAATCTCTGGTGTTTACAATATTGCCGGTGTGGTCTTTTGCATCTACCCATTCCGGTCTGAGCTGGGTAGAATAGTATTCGGAATAATAGTTATCTCCGAGGTTGTTGGTAGTATTACTGAAGATATAGGTGGAAGCCTGACCATCAGCGGTAACCAGACTGTCAATTACCCTGTTTCTTCTGGGATTGGCGCCTTTTTTAAATTTGCCGAAGTCCTCAAAGAAACCAGCCATGGTACTGATGGTACCAGGGCAGGAGGTGATGATACAGTCTTTTACCTTGATCTTTTTGGAGGTGGTGACGGATCGCCGGACATTATTCCAGTCCTTATAAAAGATCTTGACCGTAAAGGTATACGTACCTGCCTTGTTCAGCTTGATGGTCATCGCCGTGATATTCGGCCAGTTACCATTAGCCGGATTCTGGTTCAGCCATTGATCTGCGGCGGTTCCGTCCGTGTTGAACAGGATTTCATAGTCCGAAGCCGACAGCGCGGGGCTGACACTCCAGTCCATATAATCCACGTTCACACTGTTCTCCCAGATCTGCCCGTTCATGGTAGCGAAGCTACCGGCGCAGATACTGTCCGGCGCGTTCATAAACGCCGTTTGTGCCTTAGTCGTAACCGACACCAGCACAAAGCCCAGCAACAGGTATAAAAAGGTTAGTAATCGTTTCATAGGTGTAAACAGTTAAGTGAAAAAAGTATCAGTATTGAGCGCTTTCGCGTCTTCAATAACTGTTGTTTTTCAACTGCTTACATCGATGAAAAGGTGCGCAAACACTGCGCTGCTCGGGCTGAGGGAATGAGTAAAATGTTTTCATAGGCGTCAGGTTGTTTATACGTTATATGGCTAAAATATGTGCATATTTTAAGATTAAAAGTAAATATAATATAGAAAAATAAAAAAAGTTAAAAAGATTCTAATATGAAATGCACACATGATAGGTAGGCGGAGAAAGGGAAGGCTGGCTGATTGTCAATAATTTAATAGGGGAGAAAAAAGAGGGGAAAAAGTTATCCACATTTTGCAGCAGGGGCTAATTATTTGCCCTACTGTGCGATTTTTTAAATAAATTCCCTACCTTTGCAGACCAAATTTGATGTAAGATGCCCAAAGTAAAGACACATTCCCGTGCCAAGAAGACCTTCAAGGTAGGCGGGAACGGACAGATTAAGCGGTTCATGGCTTTCAAAAGCCACTTACTGACCAAGAAATCTACGAAAAGAAAACGTAGCCTGAGAGGCAGTACGCTGGTTCACGAAGCAAATCTTAACCTGGTTAAGAGAATGCTCGGCCTCCGCTAGTAGCCTGTCCAACAAACAAATCGAATTTTATAACCTGAGAAAAAACAAACAAAATGCCTCGTTCAGTTAACGCCGTAGCTTCAAGAGCCCGGAGAAAAAGGATCTTAAAGCAAGCCAAAGGCTTCTACGGTAAAAGAAAGAATGTTTACACAGTAGCGAAGAACGTCCTCGAAAAAGGACTCACTTATAGCTACGTAGGTCGTAAACTGAAGAAAAGAAACTACCGTCAGCTGTGGATCGCCCGTATCAACGCTGCAGTAAGAGCAGAAGGTCTGACCTACTCTGTGTTCATGAACAAATTAGCCGGTAAAAACATCGACCTGAACAGAAAAGTTCTGGCTGATCTGGCTATGAATGAACCAGAAACCTTCAAGAAGCTGGTTGCTTCTGTAAAGTAAGCCTTAACTCACTTTATATACCAGGTAGCTGGCATCCCACCGGATGTCAGCTATTTTGTTTTTAGGGAAGATACCTACCACTGCGGAACCACTGCCACTCATTGCCGCATATATTGCCCCGTTTTCATACATGGCTGCCTTTATAGCCGCCAGCACCGGGTACTCCCGGAATACCGGCTGCTCAAAATCATTGCTGATAACATCTTTCCAGGTATCTACCGGCTCCATAATTTTTTCCTGTAAGGCATACGCAGGCGTCTGCGGCGTAATCTGCCGGAAGGCCCAGCCCGTATTCACATGAATACCAGGATGTACCAGCAGGAAAGAGCAGCTGGACAGGTCCAAGGACAGCGGCGTCAGTATTTCTCCGCGCCCGGTGGCATAGCACGGCCTGTTGGGAATGAAAAAAGGACAGTCGCTTCCCAACTGTGCTGCGTAATCCATCAGTGCCGCTTCACTCAGATGCAGCTGGAATTTGCTGCTGAGTGCTTTCAGCATAAATGCCGCATCGGAAGATCCGCCTCCGAGGCCGGCCCCGATAGGAATATGCTTATGCAGATGTATCGCTACCGGTTGCAGCTGCGGATAATCCTGCTGCAATAACCGGAATGCCCTGATACAGAGATTGTCGGCAGCATCTCCGGGAACTGCAATACCACTGCTGTTGAAGGTGAGCGCAGGTGCGCTGATAACCTCCAGTGCATCTGTTACCGGCAGGGGATAAAATACAGTTTCCAGATCATGAAATCCATCATCCCGCCTGCGGGTGATGTGCAGTCCGAGGTTAATCTTACAATTAGGAAAAACTATCATGTAAAATACATTGCACGGCAATGCAGCAGACAGGTAGTCTATCCGTTGCACTTACCAGGGATCAAAAAATTTATCTGCTTTTACGGCTATTGATTTCGTCGCGGATAGCGATAGCCCGGATGTAATCTTCCTGTTCCAGTACTTCCTGTAACAGCTGTGTCAGCTCTTCCAGGTTCATGGCTTTGAGGTCGTCTTCTGCTCCTCTCTCGTGTTCGGAAATGGTGGGGGTTACAGGCTTGGCGCTTTTTTTGCCTGCCGGATCATCCAGCAGTATGCCTGCGCTGTTGAGAATATTTTCGAAGGTGTAGATAGGACAGCCAAAACGTACAGCCAGTGCCAGTGCATCGGACGTACGGGAATCGATCTCTATAGTTTCATCATTGCTGGAACAGATAAGTTTGGAATAAAAAATGCCCTCTTGTAAATTACTGATCACTACTTCATGCAATTCAATATTGAATGCATTCATAAAGTTTTTCATCAGATCATGTGTAAGAGGACGGCTGGGTTGCATCTTTTCCAACGCCACGGCTATCGCCTGCGCTTCAAAGCCTCCGATCACAATCGGCAAACGACGTAGTCCGTTTACTTCTCCCAATACCACGGCATATGAATGAGTCTGCGTAATGCTGTGCGATAAAGCAACTATTTCCAGTTCTATTTTTCTCATATCTGTCTTGCGTTGTCGCTGAATGTTTTGTAAGACCGTGAAGTTAGAAAAATATTCCTTATCTCTAAAATAAATCTATTATGATTTGGGATTTGGTTATTTGAAATTTAGTCATTTAAAATGCAGCGGAGCGTTAACCGAAGTTTCAACACATAGATTTTTTACTTACATCTCCACTCAGACATGCGCTCAAATCTCCGCTTAATTCTCCGCTTAATTCTCCGCTGCATTTTAAATAACCAAATCTCAAATAACCAAATCTCAAAATATTAATTGCCTTTGAGTTGTTTTACGGCGGCAGTCAGCTTCGGAACTACTTCAAAGGCATCACCAACTATGCCATAATCTGCAGCTTTGAAAAAGGGTGCTTCCGGATCCTTGTTGATGACTACAATGACTTTACTTCCGTTTACACCGGCCAGGTGCTGAATAGCACCGGAAATACCGATGGCAATATACAGGTTGGGGCGTACGGTAAGACCGGTCTGGCCTACGTGTTCATGATGAGGGCGCCAGCCTGAATCTGCTACCGGGCGGGAGCTGGCAGTGGCTGCTCCCAGCGCTTTGGCCAGGTCTTCCAGGATACCCCAGTTCTCAGGGCCTTTCAATCCGCGGCCACCGCTCACGATAATCTCTGCTTCTGTCAGTGGAATATCTCCGCTCACCGTTTCTACTTTCAACACTTTTACCTTGAAGTCAGCATCCTGTACAGCTGGTGTAAAAGCTTCCACTGTCGCCGTGCCGGAGCCTGCCACAGCAGGGAAAGTGTTAGGTATGAGAGAGATGATTTTCTTCTCTGAAGTAATATTTACATTGGCAAATGCCTTACCGGAAAATACATTTTTCTTTACAACAAATCCGTTACTGGTATCAGGGTAGGATACAGCGCCCGCAACCAGTCCGGCTTTCAGTCTGGCGGCTACACGGGGCGCGATGGCTTTACCGTCAAAGTTGTGAGGGAATACAATCACCTGTGCACCTTCCTTACCTGCCGCTTCGGCAATGATTTTGGTGAACACACCACTTTCTACTTCATGCAGGCGGGCATCTGCCACATGCAATACTTTAGCGGCGCCATAGTTACCCAGTGCCGTCAGCTCTGCATTGTCTGCAGGACCCAGTACCAGCGCTGTGGCGGTAGTGCCCAGCTGTTGTGCTACTTTGGCTCCGTATTGCACTGCTTCCAGCGCTGCTTTCTTGATTTTTCCCTGTGCCTGATCGGCAAATATTAATATAGACATGAAAATGTAGAATTAGAAATGAACAAATAGATACCTGCCGGTGATCAGATCACCTTTGCTTCTTCGTGCAGTAATTTTACCAGCTCGTCAACATTATCAGGGCTGATGAGTTTCACGCCTGCCTTAGCCGGCGGCAGCTCAAAGCTGACAATGCTGGTCAGCGTTTCTGCAGCAACAGGTTCTACAACGGCCAACGGTTTTGTTCTCGCTGCCATAATACCGCGCATGTTAGGTATACGGGCTTCTGCCATTCCTTTCTGACAGGAAACTACTACCGGAAGCGATACTTCACAGATTTCTTCACCGCCTTCAATTTCCCGGTTAATAGTAGCTTTGGTGCCGCTCAGTTCAAATTTGGCCGCAATGGACACATAGGGGAGGTCCAGCAGTTCTGCTACCATACCGCCGATGCCGGAACCATTGTAATCAATGGTTTCCTTACCGGTAAATATGATGTCGTATTGTTTGTCTTTCGCAAATGCCGCTATCTCAGCCGCTATATAATAACTGTCAGCGCTGTCTGCGTTGATACGGAATGCTTCATCGCCGCCCAGCGCCAGCGCCTTGCGGATAATTGGGTCACAATCTACGCCGCCTACAGTAACCAGATGTACGTCTGCACCAATGGTTTCTTTCAGTTCCAGCGCTCTTACCAGCGCATACCATTCATCGTAAGGGTTAATAATAAACTGGACGCCAGCCTCATTGAATTTCGTGTTATTGTCCGTGAAAGCTATTTTTGCAGTCGTGTCCGGAGTTTTACTGATACAAACTAAAATCTTCATGGCCTTAAACTGTTTGGTTTAAAAATGCGGTAATAGCAAATATATTTAATTAATGTACGCCAACCGCAGGGCCAATAATATGATTTTAATCAGTATAAACCATCAGATATGATTGTTATCTGTAATTTATTGCAGCCTGAGAAAAACATACAACCCGCATGGATAGAATTGCACTCATTAAACAGATGCTGGAAAAAAGTCCGAACGACAGCTTCCTGAAACACGCACTGGCACTGGAATACATAAAATTGAACGACGATGCCGGCGCCCGGCAGCTCTTTGAAGAACTGCTCGCACACGAACCCGGGTATGTTGGTTCTTACTACCACCTGGGTAAACTGCTGGAGCGCAGCGGACAAAGAGAGGCGGCTGTTGCAACCTATGAAAAAGGAATGGAAATGGCAAAGGCCGGCAATGAAAGACATGCCTACAACGAGCTGCAGGCAGCCTATGAAGAACTGGTGTATTAATATAAGTAAGTAAACATGCCACAACAACTACTGACAAATTTCAGATCATATATTACTGCACAGCAACTTTTTGATCCGTCACAACGTATACTGCTGGCGGTGAGCGGAGGGTCAGACTCGGTGGTGATGGCCCGTCTGTTCAAAGCGGCAGGCTTCACTGCAGGTATAGCGCATTGCAACTTCCAGCTGCGGGGAGAAGAATCTGTAAGAGATGAACAATTCGTTCAGCAGCTGGCCGCCTCCCTGGATATGCCGTTGTATAACGTCCGGTTTAATACGGAAGAATGGGCAGCCTCGCACCAGGTAAGCATCCAGGTGGCGGCCCGGGAATTACGCTACGGATGGCTGGAAACAATCCGCATCCAGGAAGGATACAGCTATATAGCTACGGCCCATCATATGCAGGACAGCGTGGAAACTGCCCTGATGAATTTCTGCAAAGGCACCGGCATCGCCGGCCTGCACGGTATATTGCCTAAACAGGAACGCCTGATCCGTCCGCTGCTGTTTACGGACAAGGATGTGCTGACTGCCTACGCAGCCCTGCACGGGATCAGCTTTGTGGAAGATAGCTCCAATATAACGGACAAGTATACACGTAATTTCTTCCGGCATCATGTCATCCCGCAGATACAGGAAGTGTTCCCTGCAGCTATAAAAAATATGGATGGCTCCATTGCCCGTATGAAGGAGGCTGAAATCCTTTACCAGGAGGCATTGGCGAAGCACCGTAAAAGATTGCTGTTTAAAGAAGGCAACACTTTCAGGGTACCTGTACGTAAACTGCAGCTGGCCGTTCCCCTGCAAACCATTGCCTGGGAACTGTTCCGCGCCTTTGATTGCAGTCCTGCCCAAACGCAGCAGGTACTCTCCCTGCTGGACAGCGAGTCTGGCAGATACGTGGAAACCTCCTCCCATCGCATTATCCGCAACCGCAACTGGCTGCTGATTACGCCTGTTCCGCTGGAAGAAGCGCCCCTGCAGGTGATCGAAGCCTCACAGTCACACCTGTCATTCGGCGACCGGCAGTTGCGCATCCGCCGCCAGGAACGCGGCACGGAAACCATTCCGGCAACACCTTCCATCGCCTGGCTGGATGCAGATAAAATCACCTATCCGCTCATATTACGCAAATGGAAACAGGGCGATTACTTCTATCCACTGGGCATGTCCAGAAAGAAAAAAATCAGCCGCTTCCTCATCGATCAGAAACTATCCCTTCCCCAGAAAGAAAATGTCTGGGTCATAGAATCTGCCAAAAGAATTATCTGGATTGTAGGCATGCGCATTGACGACCGTTTTAAACTCACACAAGGTTGTAGAAGGGTATTGGTGCTGGAAACTTAAAGGAGAAATTACGAATGATCAATTACGAATTACGAATTGCGAATTACGAATGTAGAAGCGAAGTTCAAAACGAAGATTAAATTCTTTATCCGCTTATATCGCTCTCATTCGCAATTCATCATTCGTAATTCGTAATTAATAATTCGTAATTTTAAATCACCTATGTGTGAGCATATAAATAAAATTAGTTCCAAGTTCCGGGTGAAATACCAACGGGAATACGAGGCCGTACAATGCGCCCCAGAGGTGCGCATCGTGGTTGACGTTACCGCCGCCTTTCCTGGACATGTAGGCGGAGATGGCGAGGAATAATACGCCGTAGATGACTGCCGGAATTTTTATGGCGAAGAAAAGGTAGATGCTGGCCCACGGATTTATGAGGATAGAGGTAAATACGATACCGGAAATAGCGCCGGAAGCGCCGAGCGAGGCGTAATTCGGGTTGTTGCGGTGCTTCAGGTAAGACGGAATATCTGCTATAACAATACCCAGCAGGTAATACAGGATATATACCAGCTTGTTCTGAAACAGCTGTTCAAACACACTCTCTATAAAGCTGCCGAAGAAATACAATGTCAGCATATTGAACAGCAGGTGCTGGAAATCCGCATGTACAAAGCCGGATGTAATAAACCGGTAGTACTGTCTGTATCTGCTTACCTCGTAGGGGCGCAGCATTAGCTTATCCAGCTGATCGTAGTTGTTCAGGGCAGAATAGGAAATCAGGCACGTTACGATGATGATGATAATACTGATGGACATAAGTTCGGATTGTTAGACTATAAATGTAACTATTGATGATGATATTTCTCGCGATTTAATACGGTGTAGGCGCGATACAGCTGCTCCGTAAAAATCAGTCTCACCAGCTGGTGGGGAAAGGTGAGGGGAGAGAGAGACATTTGTAGCTGTGCGCGTTGCAGCAGGGACTGATCAATGCCGAATGCGCCCCCGATCAGTATAATCAGCTGACGGGTGCCTGCATTGGTACGTTGTTGCAGAAATTCGGAGAACTGAACTGTTGTCATCATTTTTCCCTTTTCATCCAGCGCAAGCAGGTAATCCGTTGGCTGTAACAGGTCCATGATGAGCCTGGCTTCCTGTTTTTTCAATTCGGGAACTGACAGGCTCGCTGCCTGTTTCACGGTGGGGATGAGTTTAACATCAAAATCCACATAGTGCTGCAGTCTTTTCTGAAATACAGCTATCCCTTCCCTGATATAGGGATCATGTTCCTTTCCGATGCTCCAGAGTTGAATTTTCACTTGTACTATATATTAAGCAATTACTGTAAAAGTACATGTAAACCAGGAATTTGCAGAAAAAAATCAGAAAGAATTTGGTAGTTTGAGAAAAACGCATACCTTTGCAATCCTATCACAAACAAATGGCTGCGTAGCTCAACTGAATAGAGCATCTGACTACGGATCAGAAGGTTTCAGGTTTGAATCCTGACGCGGTCACCAGAAAAAAAAGAAATAAAGCCGCTTTTAAAGCGGCTTTTTCTTTTTATACCCAGCCCGGTTTTAACACCTTCAGATCAGCAGAAAGCAAAAAAGGAGGAATGGTTTTTATAATCGTTGACAGATAACTGTATTTTTTTTCTTCTCCCCGGATGAAAAGATAATTCCTTCAAAATCCTTTGTAGTAAAGTGTTTCGGAAGATGTGTCCTTCTTCGTATACCCGTTTACGGTAGTTGATGAAAAAAAATATCGCAAAAAAATTTGTTTAGTTTAAAACTAATCCTACATTTGCAATCCCAAAACGGGAATGGCTTCATAGCTCAACTGAATAGAGCATTTGACTACGAATCAAAAGGTTTCTGGTTTGAATCCAGATGAGGTCACAAAAAGTTGGAAAGTGCTGCATAACCTGCAGCATTTTTTAGCGAAAAAATCAAATACTGTTAAAAAGTAACAAGTATAAAAGATTGAAAAATAATTTGTTAGAATTGTAAAAAATACTATCTTTGCAATATCAAACAAAACGGCTGCGTAGCTCAACTGAATAGAGCATCTGACTACGGATCAGAAGGTTTCAGGTTTGAATCCTGACGCGGTCACCAGGAAAAAGGTTGTTTCATCAGAAACAGCCTTTTTTCATTTTAGCCCGTTCCCAACATGTAGCATTCCACAACCAGGGGCAAAAAATCTTCAGTATTTGAGATTTGGTTATTTGAGATTTGATTATTTAAAATGCAGCGGAGACATAAGCGTTAAGCAGCAATGATTTTCGCTTATGTCTCCGCTGCATTTTAAATAATCAAATCTCAAATAACCAAATCTCAAATGGCACAGGATTGGCTATATCCTGACCGGACTAAACTTTTATTTTATGAAAAAGATACTGATTGCCTCCACAGTGGTAGGGTCGGTGGCTGCCGGCCTGATATTATTACTGGCTAACCGGGATAAAGCCCGCCGGTTACTGGATAAAACGACCGCAGCGGCAGATGACGCCGTAGCTGCGCTCAAGAATAAATATGGCAAAGGGCAGCATAACAATAACGAGGTAACACCGGATGTCTACAGCAATGCTATGGGCTGATAAATATTGTTATCCTTTATTGAGACAGATTTTGGAAACCATGTGAATGAACTATCCGTATTAACGATGAAACAGCAAATATCCTCATTCCTGATTGACGATAGCAGGGATGCCCGTAACCAGTTCTTTCTGGCTTTTGATCTCCTGCAGGTAAGTAAAGCCTGCATCTGCTTTGATCATGTTGACCATGCCGCCGCCTTCTGCACCGCGCAGCCCGATACACCGGATTACATTTTTCTGCGCGTGCAGCAGCCGGCGGAAGATGGTAAACGTATGCTGGACCAGCTCCGGCAGATACCGTCATTGGAAAATACGCCGGTCATTTTTTATGCCGCCGCTTTTACCCCGGAAGATATGACCCGCATGAAATCCCTGGGAGCGGCCGACTGGCTCGTGAAATCATCCGATCTCCACCAGCTGAAAAATTGCCTGCATACCATGCTGGAAGCATTTGAACGCAGGCAGACAGCCGTACCGCCTCTTCCCGAAGTGGCTTTAAGCCCGGTGCTCGTATAGCTTCCGGGATAAAAATAAACCTTCGTGACAGATGAAGGTTCCGGCGAAAATTTTTTAATTTGCATATTTTCCTGGAACCTTAACCATCTCTCTCACGAATGAAACAGCCGCCCGGAAGTGCCAAAAAGCAGCCAGGTATTATTAGCCTGCTGCGCCCATACAAAGGATTAATTGCGCTGCTGATATTGTTTGCCCTGTTAGGAAACGGTCTAAACCTGTGGTTACCTATC
Organism: Chitinophaga solisilvae; assembly: GCF_009928525.1. Taxonomy (GTDB): domain Bacteria; phylum Bacteroidota; class Bacteroidia; order Chitinophagales; family Chitinophagaceae; genus Chitinophaga; species Chitinophaga solisilvae. The sequence goes on from NZ_JAABOK010000001.1 coordinate 638,950, forward strand.
ATTATAGGTAACGGAATAGATGCCTTTTCCCACGGTCATTTTGATTATCTGCCCCTCATCTGGCAATTCAGCGCCGCCGCACTGGTAATATTCATTTTTACCTATGTGCAGAATATTATACAGACGTATGCCTCTGAAAAAGTGGCCAGAAATCTGCGTACACAGATCGCGGAAAAAATATCCCGGCAAAGCTATGCCTGGATAGAACAGTCGAACCCCTCTAAATTGCTGACCAACCTCACCAGCGATGTAGATGCCATCAAACTGTTTGTTTCAATGGCCATTGTATCCATCGTCTCCTCCGTTTTTATCATCATCGGTACCAGCATCCTGCTGCTCACCATCAACTGGAAGCTGGCACTGGTAGTCATTGCCATGATACCCACCATGGGCGTCACCTTCTTTATGGTGCTGGGCAAGGTCCGCGCACTCTTTATGAAAGGCAGGGAAGTGATGGACCGGCTCAATAAAGTAATCAACGAAAGCATCCTCGGCGCTGCACTGATAAATGTGGTGAACTCACAGCAACGGGAGTACGAAAAATTCCTTTCGGCCAACGGCCAGGCGATGACCTTCGGGTTATCCATCCTGAAAATGTTCGCCGGACTGATTCCTGTCATTACACTCATCGCCAACCTCGCAGCACTCGCCATTCTGGCCCTGGGAGGTAAGTTTGTAATTAACAGCTCCATGACGCTGGGCGACTTCGCCGCTTTCAACAGTTATCTTTCTATTCTCATCTTCCCGATTCTCATCATCGGTTTTATGAGTACCGTGATAGCCCAGGCTACCGCTTCCTATGAGCGTATCAGCGGCGTACTCACCTCTCCGGATATGCTGGAACCAGGAGCCCTGGTTACTACGCTGAAAGGGGATATCGCCTGCGATAACCTCTCCCTCAGCTACGGCGAAAAAACAGTGCTGAAGAATATTTCCTTTAACGTGAAGGCCGGCTCTAAAATAGCCATCATCGGACCTACAGCAGCCGGAAAAACACAGCTGCTCTACCTGCTCATGCGCCTGATAAAACCCAATGAAGGAAAAATTACGATCGACGGCCACGACATCGGTGAATTTGAAAGCGAATCCTTTCATCGCCAGGTGGGCTTTGTTTTCCAGGACAGCGTGATCTTTAACATGAGCATCCGGGAAAATATCGCGTTCAGTGATCTGGTGACAGACGAATCCCTGGATAAAGCCATTACCGCTTCCGAAGTAAAGGAGTTTACGGATAAGCTGCCTCAAAAGCTGGATAGCATTGCGTCTGAAAGAGGTACCAGTCTTTCCGGCGGACAAAAACAACGCATTATGCTGGCGCGTGCGCTGGCGATTGATCCTAAAATTCTGCTGCTGGATGATTTTACCGCCAGGGTGGATACTGGCACGGAACAACGTATCCTGGGCAATATCCATCAACAGTACCCAGATCTTACCCTCATCTCTGTAACACAGAAAATAGCTTCTGTTATCCATTATGATCAGATCATCCTGTTGATGGAAGGAGAAATGATTGCTGCCGGAACCCATACTGAACTGATGGATTCCTGCCCCGATTATGTACAGATATTTCATTCACAGCAAAGCACCAGCAACTATGAACTACAATCTTAGCAAGGATTCCAGGCAGGAAACCAGGGAGCTGTCTGTCTATGCTGCCTTTAAAAGTCTGCTTAAACTTATATCCCATGAAAGACAGAAGCTGATTCTCGCCCTGCTGGCCACACTGGCCAATTCGGCCCTGAGCCTGCTGGGGCCTTTACTGGCGGCCTATGTGATCGATACCTATATCACCCGCGGGGAATACAGCGGGGTGCTGCTTTTTTCGGGCATCCTCCTGTTCATTTACATCCTGGCCTTTTTTACCAATTACCTGCAGATGAAACTCATGGGTACTGTCGGACAGCGTGCCCTGTTTACCTTGCGCAACGCGGTTTTCCATAAGCTGCAGCACCTGCCCGTTGCTTTTTTTAACCAGAACAAGGCAGGAGATCTTATCTCCCGTGTCAACAACGATACGGATAAACTAAACCAGTTCTTTTCACAGGCACTCATGCAGTTTATCGGTGGTATTATTACCATGACCGGCGCCGGTATCTTCCTCGTATCGCTGAATGTAAAACTAGGCCTGGCCTCCCTGGCTCCGGCACTGGTGATTCTGGTGATTACGCAGGTATTGTCGCCCTGGGTGAAGAAAAAGAATGCCCGCAATCTGCAGACAGTAGGGGCCCTGAGCGCCGAAATACAGGAAAGCCTGAGCAACTTCAAGGTGATAGTGGCTTTCGGCCGGCGCGACTACTTCATGAACCGCTTCGGAACAGCCAATAAAAACAACTATACCACGGCTAAGGCAATGGGTATTGCCAACCAGATATTTGTGCCCTTATATACCCTGTTTTCCGCTATTGCACAGCTGATAGTACTTTGTTACGGCGTATACCTTATTACTGCCGGCGTTTTTACCGTCGGACTGCTACTGAGCTACCTGGCCTATACGAATTTTTTCTACAGCCCGCTGCGCCAGATGGCTACGCTCTGGGCAAGCTTTCAGACAGCTATGGCAGGCTGGGAGCGTATTTCTGAGATCCTGGTGCTGGAAAATAACATGACCACCCTGGAGGATCAGTCACAGGCATCCCCTGCGCCGCTGCTGGAAATGAAACAGGTGCATTTCGCCTATCCGGAAGGGAAGGAAATCCTGCATAATATCAATATCGCGCTGGAAAAAGGGAAGACATATGCGCTGGTAGGACCTACCGGCGGCGGTAAAACTACGACTGCCTCTCTCATTGCGCGTTTATATGATCCGGTGAAAGGCACGGTACTGCTGAACGGAAAAGATATCCGGGCTTACAGTGCGGAAGACCGTACCCGGATGATCGGCTTCATATTGCAGGATCCGATTCTGTTTACCGGTACAGTAAGGGAAAATATTCTCTACGGCAATGATGCGTATGAAAATTATACGAATGAACAACTGGAAGAGGTAATCCGCGGCGCTAACCTGGAGAAGCTGCTTGCCATTTTTGAACAGGGCCTTGAAACCCAGGTGCAGTCTGCCGGAGAAAGTGTAAGCCTCGGACAGAAACAGCTGATCGCCTTTATGCGCGCGGTATTACGCAAACCTGCATTACTGATTCTGGATGAGGCTACTGCCAATATTGATACTGTAACGGAAAAACTGCTGGGGGAAATACTGGAAAAGCTGCCGGCAGAAACTACCCGTGTCATTATTGCGCACCGCCTGAACACAATTGAAAATGCAGATGAGATCTATTTCGTAAATGCCGGAGAGGTGACCAATGCAGGCTCTTTCCATCATGTGGTAGATAAGCTGCAGCAACGGCCGCACCATAATTAATTAGTAGTAAGTAATCACCATATATTCTCTGCATGCAGGCTGCAGTCTGGATTACACAGGCTGCAGCCCTGTCTGGCAGCATAATGCCGGCAACGGTTGTAGTGCCTTCTTTCTCCTGCAATTTCCTGTATCATTACCGGCATAATAGTAACGACTATACGTTGTATAGACTGTATCGTAATTTTTCTTTAGTCCTGCATAGCAATTAATCCATATTGCCGGGAGTGTGTGATGGCGGTGGCGCTGTGCTCAAAGTAGCAGCAGGTAATACCTTTGTCTGTCAGCCTGCGCACGATCACTTCTGTGGCTGCCCTGTTTTTACGGCTTACCTGTCTCAGGTAAATACACAATATCCGGTCAGGGAAATGGGAAGCTACAGCTTCATAGATATGCGGGTCCTGTTGGGTATCATCTCCCAGTAAAACAAATGACATATGCGGATAGCTCTCCATTATCCTGGCGATGCGGGTAAATTTGGTGCCATGCTTGCCGGTACCTGTCTGCCACAGCTGGGAGAATGTTTTCAGCTGGTTCAGCAGGTATACGCCCTGCGGCAGGTCCCAGGCATCCGCAAATGCCAGCAGGTAATCGTAGAGATTCCATTCACTGCTGGATACATAGAAAAACGGGTTGGGCGTACCGGCTGTGGTACGGCCGAGGCTCAGCAGCCGGTAATGTTGTACTACTCCTTCGAAAGGCTTTCTGGCAGCCGGGTTACGGGTAAGCAGCACATAGAGTTTTTTATGCAGATGACCAGAGTGGGAGATCAGGAAGGTATCATCAATATCAGAAATACACCCGAACTGGGTACGGTGCGGGATGTAGAGCAGGCCGTTTCCGGAGGTAATATCTTCCCCGTTTTGGGTATACATGACAGTTATGGGGTGCCAGCCGGCAGGAGTGGGGCTTTCCGGCGCCCACTGGAAATGGAAGAAGCCATCCGTGGCGGTGGTGGTGCTGATGCGCCGCTGTTGCCATTGCAGGTATACGGTGGCATTGGCCACCGGGCGTACCATGAAAAGACGCAGTAATGTCCCGATATTTGCCAGTACGCCTTTTCTTTGCTGTGGAGCTGCCGCAGGGCTGAGGGAAAGTACGTGACCAAAGATCTGCAGCTGCCCGTCGCGCCCGTAGCCCCTGTAAACTTTTACCATGGGTTGTGTGCGGAGGCCAAGCCATTGCAGCAGCCTGCCTGCAGGCGTTTTTTTTGCGGCGTTATATTTGATCTCCGGTGTAACGTTTATCTGGTCCATATCTGGGAGGCCGATGCTTAAATAGTGTATATGATTAAAAAGATAAGATTATTATTTATTATAAATCCTGCTTCCGGGAAAAACCGGAAGATAGCGCCGCAAGAAGTGGTCCAACGTTTTTTTGCAGATAAGCCTGCAAATGAGATCACCTTGTTTATACTGACGGGAGATGTAAAGAAAGATGTGGCAGACATAACAGCCCTGATACAGCAGGGGGGCTGGAATGGGGTAGTGGCGGCTGGCGGGGACGGTACGGTAAAGCTGGTGGCAGGATGCCTGCTGTATACGGATATACCGTTAGGTATCCTGCCGGCCGGATCGGCCAATGGCATGGCGCGGGATCTGTGCCTGCCGGAAAACTGGGAGGCGGCGTTGCAGGTGATTGCCGACGGTGTGGTAAAGCATATTGACGTGATTAGTATCAATGGCCGTGAAATATCGGTGCACCTGAGTGATATTGGCCTGAATGCCTTACTGGTAAAGTATTTTGAGCGCTCAGGCGTGCGGGGTATGCTGGGCTACGCGCGGGTGGCGTTTAAAACATTTTATTACCGGCAGCAGTTTGCGGTGGTCATTGATAATGGAGCAGAAGAAGTAAGAAGAAATGCATTTATGATTGTACTGGCAAATGCCGGCAGGTATGGCACCGGCGCCTGCATCAATCCGGAGAGTGACCTCAGCGACGGTATTTTTGAAGTGGTACTGATAAAGCAGTTGTCGCTGATAGAAACATTGAAGATGATGTTCAGCCACCGGCCGTTCAATCCGCGTAAAACAGAGATCATCCGGGCCAGGAAGGCGCATATATATACGCGCCGGAAGGCGGAGTTTCAGATAGACGGAGAGTATATCGGTAAGGTGAATGATATTAATGCAGAAATATTGCCCAGGGCGCTGGCGGTGTATGTAACGGCGGGCAGGTAGCTCAGAGGGTCAGCTCATCCCGGCTGAGGGCATGGAAGAGGTTCTGCAGCTGATGTACGTGCACCAGGGGGCGGCCATAGGGAACCAGTCCGCCGGGAGCTTCCGTTACCGGTTGAAAGCAGCCGTTTTCGAAGCGGATGTGCAGGCTGTTGAGGCGGTTGTATTTCAGGGAGTATACATTTTCATCTTCTCCTTCATCCGCGGCCCCGCGGATAAAATCGAATTTTATCAGCTGATAGAGATCCAGCATTACGGGATTGGCCTTGTCACAGGGAAGTTTGCTGCGAGGCAGGCTGCTGTTATAGATATATCCGTCGAGGATGCCTTCTACAACAAATACTGTTTCTTCCATATTGTAGTCAAAATAGGAGACATAGTTGCCTATTCTGATATCTGCTTCATCAATCATGGAGGATGGCAATAAGGTTATTTACACAAAACATGTTAACAGCAACGCTATGATGGCAGGCGATGCCTGTACCCAGAAGATCTTCCTGTCGGCAGTAAGGGCGCCATAAATTCCGGCAATGGCTACGCAGCTGAGGAAAAAGGAAGCTGTGCGCAGGGACCAGACAGGGTCGCTGATGAGCAGCGACCATCCCAGGCCTGCGGCGAGGAAGCCGTTATACAGCCCCTGATTGGCAGCCAGCGGTTTGGTGGGAGCAAATAAGGACGGAGGAAGACTTTTAAATACTTTGGGCCCTCTGGTGGTCCACGCGAACATTTCAAACCACATGATGTAGAAATGTTCCAGCATGATGACAGCGGTCAGTATTTTCAGGAGTAGGAGCATAACCTGTTTTGATAGTGTTATGCTAAATATACTAAAAATTAAAAACCCGGCATTTGCCGGGTTTCGTTAAAAATTATTTTCCTCGTTGGTGGTCTGGCTGCTCTTTTTCTTTCCTCGGTTGGTACCGCCTTTGCGGCCTATGGCAGCCATATGTTCGCGGTTACGGCTTACTGCCTCTCCGCCTTTTTTACCTGCAGCACGGGCTTCTTCAGATGTGAATTTATGTGCAACACCCTGCTGGTGCGCGGCCCTGCCACCTTCCCTGGAAATAGCGCGTTGCTGTTCAGGGTCCATGGATGCAAATCCTCTTTTACTGTGTTTGGATTTGTCTGTCGGACTTTTCTCGTGGTTGTCAGCACTGGGTGCCAGTTGTTGATACCTGATGTGTTCCATAATCCTGGATTTTTATAGTGTAGTGAACAATTTGTTACTGAATGCGAACAAGGAATATGCCACCGGACCAAATCACTTGCAGATGAAGGTTTTATGATAGTTGCCTGTATTGTAATGGGGCAATTCGTTCCCCAATACATAGAATTTTTAACACAGTATTAAATCCCGGCTCCACAGATATTCATATTATATCGCCCGGCTGCAGCTGGCGTATATTTTGTTTCACATTAGCTGTTACGCCTTATTTCATAACCCATTTAAATCTTCGATTATGGCCAAGTATTCCAAAAAATCGCAGGAGAAGGTAGAAAAGGTAATGCATGAAATGCATGAAGGCAAACTGAAAAGCGGCAGAAGCGGAAAGAAAGTGACCAACCCCAAACAGGCTATTGCTATAGGATTATCAGAAGCCCGCAAGGAAGGGGCCAGGGTGCCAAAGAAAGCCGCTGCTAAAAAAGCTGCCGCAAAAAAATCAACGGCTAAGAAAACGACAGCCAAAAAATCAACCGCCAAAAAGACTACCGTTAAAAAAGCTACTGCTAAAAAGGCAACCGCTAAACGCGCTTCTTCTGCCAGATCTACTGCCAAAAAGGCAACCACCAGAAAGGCTGCAGCAGGAAAATCAACCCGTAAAAAAGCAACCACCAGGAAGGCCACACATAAACGTACGGCCAGACGCAAGGCTGCTGCGCATGCCTGAGCATTATGCGGTAACAGTTATTCATATATACAAAAAAAGACCGGTGACTGCATAGCACCGGTCTTTTTATATGGCATAACCCTTGTACCTTTTCCAGCGGACCCTAAAATTGTTGGCTATGGAAAAGCATAACATAACGGTAATGATTAAGGGGAAACCATATGGGCTGACGATCACCATTAACCGCGCAGCATTTGAAACGGTGTATGAAGTCATCCCGAACGTCAGCGATCACGTATTACAGGACTTTCAGCCTAATTCCAACACATTTACGATCGATCATACAGATACTGTAGAAGGGAGTATACGCACAGTGGAAGGAGAACAGATTGCACGCATTATCTGGCTGGAAATACTGAACAAAATGGAGTAAATACGCGGTGGCAACCATTTTATATGAAAGACCACCACAATTTCCTGCAGCATTTGTACTTTTGCAGGAAAGCGTGTGGGATAACTATGATGGTAACCGATAAAACCTATAAGAACAAGAATCGCCGGGAACGTATTAAATTTCTGATCAAAGTATTGCTGTATTCCGGTATTGTCTATTTTAACCTGGAGCACCCTGCCTTCTACGATAAGTTCACCTGGCTGTTTAAAATCACTAATGCGCTGTCTTTTTTCCTGGGCGCAAACATTGTTATATCCATCGCATGGCTGGTGGTGCTGTCCTGGTATACCCGCAGGCACCGTACGAAACCGCTGGAGAAGGATAACTTCATACTGGGCATCAACCGCATCACCTCTGTACTCAACACCGGTTTTTTCGTACTGGCGATACCGATATTCTTCGGGAAAGACCTGCTGCAGCTGATTACCAGCATCACTATCGTTGCGGCCGCCATCGCGTTGCTGACGAAGGATTATATTTCCAATATGATAAACGGGCTGATCATCATGTTCTCGGATCAGCTCTCTCTCGGAGATTACGTGCGGATTGGGGATTACCGCGGCAAGATCATGGATATTACCCTGATTAATGTAGTCCTGCTGAACGATGATGATGATATTGTTATCATCCCAAACTCAGTAGTGTTTACCACTACAGTGCTCAACCAGTCGAAACAGAATATCAAGAAACTGACGATAGAATTTGAGCTGGATCATAAGCACAAGTTTACCCCGGACCGCGTGGAAAACCGCCTGCGTAAAGCCATTGAGGAATTTGAGCATCAGTATAGGTACGAGAGTTTTTCCCTCAAAACAATAGAGATAAAGAAAGATTTTGTACAGTTTAAACTGCAGCTGCTTATCCTGCATTCGGATAAAGAAAATGAGCGCCGCATAAAACGGGCGCTCAATACAGAAATCATTGCTATTGCGGAAGGCGGTGTTTAAACCGCCACAGTTTCGTGGAGCATTTCAGCGATCAGCTGATCTACCTGGGCTTTGGTAACGTTAGGCATGCAGATAATATGCGACCAGCCGTTTTCGGATGCCAGCTGCCACTTACGGCGGATATTTCCGGCAGGTTCCGGAAATACCACCGTGATGGAGTCGGGGTTACGCCATGCCGCTATCCCGTTTTCCTGCATACGGGAAGTAGCATAGGCTGCGATGGTCAGGCTGTGCTTTGCTCTCTCTTTCAATCCCTCCAGCCCCAGGCTTTTTAAAGCATACCATAAAAACAACGGACTATGGCCGTTTCTTGAACCGGTGATAGTAGTATCCAGGGTGCCGATATAGGCTACTGAACGCGCTATTCTGTCACGGTACGATTTTCTGGCGATCACTACTCCGCAGGGAATAGGAGAGCCGATAAATTTATGCCCGCTGATGGCAATACTGTCGGCGCCGTCAGCGAAATCAAATGCCGGCCGCGGCTCCAGGAAGGCGCTGTAGCTACCCGACAGGGCGCCGTCGGCATGAATATAGTGATGCCTGATAGCCAGGTGTTTTAAAATACCTTTAATCCTGCTGATATCATCCCTGGCCTCCGTCATGGTTGTGCCGATATTCGCCAGGATGATCACCGGCATGTGGCGGTTCATTTCCATGGTGTGCTGCAGATCTTCATAATCCATCTCCCCGTTTGGCAGGGTACGTATCATGATGCCAGGCATATTCAGCAGATGCAGGTTTTTCTGCACGCTGTAATGGGTAGCCTCCGAATAGTATACCATCGCTTTCGGATACAGCTCCCTGGCCAGATATAAGCCGTACAGATTACCTTCAGAACCGCCGTTGGTCACATATCCCCACCAGTCATCTGCCGGAGCACGGAACAGTTTTGCAAAAAATTCCACCACATATTTCTCCATCTCGCGGGAACCAACCATATAGGTGGAGGATATGAACGGATCGCCCAGGTTATTGAGCGGATATTGTAAAAAAGGCAGCAGCGGCGTATAATCAAAATCTTTTGACACAGGATATCCCAGGAAGTCCTGCGTGCGGTTTTGCACCAGCGCAAGCAGACCCTCCAGCTGCGCGGTATCCGCGGCAGATAACAGGTATGGCTTCATAATCGTTAGTTACAGGTGTATATTGCTGCGAAGCTAATAATATATAATGCATTAAAACCAGAGATACGGCATTTTCAGAAAATATATACTAGTTTTGAATGAAAGTCAGATAAACTGTACTCTTTTTTGTCTTTCTGATCCTCTTTTTCAGAAAAATATAACTATCATGGATACACTGGATAAAACAGACCGCAGAATACTGGAAGTACTGCAGCAGAACGCCCGGCTCAATACCAAGGAAATAGCACATCGTATAGGCCTCAGCGTTACACCTACCTACGAACGCCTGAAGAAGATTGAAAAACTTGGGGTGATTAAAAATTATGTGACCCTGTTACATGGAGATAAAATAGGGAAGACGCTCACCACCTTCTGTAACGTGTCACTGCAACTGCATTCACAGCCTTTACTTAAAAAGTTTGAGACAGCCATCGGCAAAATGGAAGAAGTGATGGAATGTTACCACGTGGCTGGTACTTTCGATTATCTGCTCAAAGTAGTGGTAGACGATATGAAAAGCTATCAGCATTTTCTGACGAACAAACTGGCTGCTATCGAAAACATTGCCCAGGTGCACAGCTCGTTTGTGATGACGGAAATAAAGCACAGTACGGCATTCGGGCTGATATAAGCTAACGCCGCAGTACGCTCATGCCGCTGACAGGATTATCCTGCAGTACCACCGTATAGCCGCGGGCGTTAATATCCTGCTCATCGGAAAGCGGTACTGTGAAATAAAAGCTGCTGCCATCGCCGGGGTTGCTGTGAAACCAGATTTTACCATGATTGCGTTCCACAAAATCTTTTGAGAGATGTAGCCCAAGCCCGCAGCCTTTTTCATTTCGGGTGCCGGTAGTGGAGTAATATATATTGGAGAAGATGCGATGCTGATCGTCCAGCGGAATACCTGTACCGTTATCTTTCACGGTGATTTCTGCCATATCATTTTCCTGCCTGGCCCTGATAACAATCTCCCCGCCGCCCGGTGTGAATTTGATGGCGTTGTTAATAAGATTGCGCAACACCAGCCGGATCATATCCGGATCAGCATATACCTGCGTGGAGCCTGAGATCTCATGGGTCAGCTTCACATCTTTCTGACGGGCCAGCGTCTGCAGCAGCTCAAACTCCTGATTGAGGAGCAGCACCAGGTCAAAGTCATCGGCCTTTACACTGATACCTTTCATCTGGTTGCTGGCCCACTGCAGCATATTATCCATCATGTAGGCAGTATTTTTAACATCTCTCCATAACTCATCCGTATAAAAGCGGAATTGCTGCGCATCAATTTTTTCATCGCGCAGCAGAAAGAGCAATCCCTCCAGGATAGCAAGCGGAGAGCGGAGGTCATGGGAGATAACGGAGAATATTTTATCCTTCACCTGGTTCAGGTTTTCCAGAGCGGTATTCTGTTCCAGGATGATATGATTCTGCAGGGATACTTCCTGATTCTTGCTGTTGAGCTGCCGGTACAGGTCCTGCTGATGCTTATACAACCGGTATACCATAAAAGTAATGAGCAGCAGGGCCAGGAAAAGGGCCGCACCGGAAAGCACCAGCACGCGCTGTTGCTGAATGGTGGCCAGATGCAGCTGCTGTTCCTTTTTCAGCATAACATTCTCCCGCTGTTTCTTTTCTGATTCATACTTCATCTGTGACTTGGTGATCTGCCTGCTTTTTTCCAGGTCAAAGAAATCAATGTTACGCTGACTGTATGCTTTGTAACTCCGCAGGGCAGACACATAGTCATTCTTCGCAGAGTCAAGCTCATAGCGGATTTTGTAGAAGATCATTTCATTTTTGACATTACCCAGCTTTTCATTGATCGCTTTGGCTGCTGCCAGGTTTGTTTCCGCACTTCTGAGATCGCCGAGGATAGTCTGCACCTGCGCCAGGTTCAGGCTCGCTTTGGTAAGGCCGGGAAGATTATCCGACTCCCGGTAATAATCTGCTGACAACTTATGATAATCCAGTGCCTGCTGATAACGATGCTGCAGCATTGCCACCAGACCCAGGTTCTCGTAGGTATAGGCCAGTCCGCGCCTGTCGTTCAGACTGAGTTTTAACTTTTCAGATTTTTCAAGGAATATGAGTGCTGAATCGGTTTTCTTCAGGGTTATATACGCGGATCCAATGTTATTGAGGGTTTTACTGATTTCAGGGGTTTCGTTCAGTTGTTGTTTTAGCTGCAGGGATTTACGCAGATACATCAAGGCATCACGGGGGCTGTTCTGTTCTGTAAATATATTCCCTACATCATTGTTGAGAATACCCAGCGTACGTATATCGTTCTGGCTCTCTGCCAGTTTCAGTGCTGTAAAGGTGAGCTGCAGCTGTTTGTCGAGGTTGCCCTTGGTATTCTCCACCAGCGCCAGGTTGCGGTACGCCCATATTTTTCCTTTGGTATACTGGAGGCTGTCGCTGATCTCAAATGCTTCCCGGCTGTAGCGGGCTGCCAGTCCGGCATCTTTCGTGAAATATAAACGCGCCGTCTGGTTCAGCAGGTCTGCTCTGACAGAATCCCTTTCCGGATGCGTATTCAGCACCTGCTGCATACTGTCTGTTCCCGACTGCTGCGCACGGGCAGCAGGGGACAATAATAGCATGTACAAGGGAATTAAAACGCATCTTTTCAAAGGTATGGCCGGCAGCATAGTGTAATATTGTTGGCTGTGACTTAGTAGAGCGATTCGGGGACGGTCCACTTAAATTATGGCATAAAATTAAAGATAAAGACGGACGAAACAAAAGAACGAAGCAAAATATGTGCGCCGGGGCGTGTGATTTTTGTGTTATTAACCCCTGTAATCAAATATGGTCGTATCTTTCAGACGACAGCACTTTTATATTCCCGATTATGCGGTCAGTTTACAGATGTTATTGGTTATAGGACAGTTATAACGGTAACGGCTAAACTTATCCAGCGTATAATGATAAATATGAACTTTATGAAACCGGTTGTAACGATAGAATATTGTCCCCGCTGCGGATGGCTGCTGCGGGCTGCATATATGGCTCAGGAGCTGCTGACTACCTTCACTGACGATCTGGGTGGTGTGACTCTCCGCCCCAGCGAAACGGGAGGAGCTTATATTATTATGGTAGCCGATACCGTCATCTTCGACAGAAAAGAAGCTGGTCATTTCCCTGAAATCAAAGTACTGAAACAGCTGGTACGTGACCAGGTAAACCCTGGCAAAAGCCTGGGGCATTCCGACCGCCCCTGAATAAGATACCGGCTGATGAATTTTGCCGTTTTCCGCTTACATTTGCAACCTATGTGTAAGGTATTAAAGATCACGGCTTTACTTACGGTGTGCGCCGCCGGTGCGAATGCGCAGCAGGACAGCGCCTCCTCCGGAAAAGGCATCACAGACACCATATCACGGTCAGGGCTATACGATAGTCTGCAGCTACGGAAGCGGAGCTTTTTCCCGCTGCCCGTACTGGGGTATTCGCAGGAAAAAGGACTGGAAATCGGCGCTGCTACCTTGTATTCTTTCTACGCAGACAAGAAACATCCGGATATGAGCACCCGCAACTCATCGCTCAACCTGGTGCCGGCGGTAACTACCGAAAGGCAGTTCAAGGTAGACCTGAAAGCCAATATCTGGACCAGCGCCAACACCTGGCATTATAAAGGCAACCTTCGTTACCATAATTTCCCGATTTACTTTTATGGTATTGGCAATGAAACCCGCCACGATGACCGGTCCCTGCTGAATAATATCCGCTATAAAGCCCAGGCAGAAGTGGAACGCCGCGTTGGTGGCCATTTCTATGCGGGCGTATCCCTGTTGTATCAAAACGATTCCTACAGCAGTAAGGACGACAAGGGCATCTATAATACGATGCCCCTGGAAGGGAAAGATGGCGGTCATGCTACCTTTATCGGGCTGACAGGTATTTTCGATAACCGGGATAACCAGAACTATACCCGCAGCGGATGGTGGCTGCGGCTGAATGCCGCCTATGCGCCCGCTTTTCTCAGTACTGTTCCCCTGTTCAAACTGGAAGGACAAGGCACACACTTTATTGCCTTATCTCCTAAAAGCACCCTCGGATTCAATGGGCTCTTCAGTAGCCTGCAGGGAAGCAGACTGCCTTTTTACTGGCTGCCGGAATTAGGAAACGACCTGATGATGCGCGGTTACTATACCGGCCGGTACCGGGATCAGAACTACCTGGCAGTACAGACGGAATACCGTTACCTCATCGATCCTAAAATACGTATACACATCTGGTTTGTTGACGTGAAGCCCAAATTTGCGCTGGCAGCCTTTGCCGGCACCGGTTCCGTATTCAACAACCACAACTTTGCCCTGTCAGGCTTCAAGCCCAGCTTCGGCGGCGGTATCCGCTACTTCTACGATGAAGGAGCGAAGCTGACAATTCGTATAGACTATGCCGTAGGAGAACAACGGGCAGGAGAATCCCGGCAAAAAGGATTATATCTGTCTCTGGCGGAGGCGTTTTAGTAAGGGTCCGGGCGCTTGCTATTTGGTAACAATTCGTTAACTTTCAATGAATTGTTACCATCATACAAAACCATAGCATTATGAAAACATCTCGCCTGCTCTCTGCCGCCGCATTGGCGATGGTCATTTCCGGAAGCGCCGTTGCCCAGGAGCGCTCAAATTCAGTTCCACATTCAAAATTTTATCTGAAGGCTGCCGGTGGGTATTTCTTTAGCGTATCCCCCGGACAGTTTCCCAATGTTGGCCCGTTTCCGCCCCAGGACCTGCATACAGAGTTTAACCCGGCTAATGCCCCCAGATTTCTGGATACCATTTCAAGAAAGATACTGACCGGTTCTTATGGTGAAGGTGTCAGAGGTGGATTGACCTTCGGGTATAATATCAACAAATACCTGGCCGTTGAAGGAACGTTTAATTACTTCAGCAGCAGAAAAAATCTCATGACCCGCAACCTTACTACCGATGCCGGCTCCGGCGCCACCAGAGCCAGCGTGGAATCCTACGGACATGTAAACGCAGTGGATTTTGCCCCCAGCCTGGTAGTCAGCCCCGGACTTGAAAAGGTAAACCCATACGTACGTTTTGGCGTAGTAGTGCCTTTGTGGGGCCGGCTGTATATTGAAACGGACGTTATGCAGCGCACCAATGCAGCAGGCATTCCGGCCGGAACAGTTGTACAGACAGACATCCACCGCAAGGAAGAGGTTAAACCAAATCCTACTATCGGCTTTCAGGGCGCGCTGGGTGTGTCTTTCAATGTGTCGCACCGCTTTGATATCTTCGTGGAAGCGGAATACCGTAATGTTCCTGTCAGAAGTAAGGAAAAGGAAATTACCGCCTACACCGAAACCAATAATATTGTCAATCCTGCCAATGGTAATGTCATCGCACCGGTACCCGGTAACCCCGGCCGCTCCCTCGGTGACCTGAGCGTGGCGGAGAGAGAGACGAAATACGTAACTACGCTGGACAGAAACTCTAATACAGAAATAAATAAGCGCGGCGCGAAAACCTTTTACAAAGACGATAATGCACCTGCCAATGACCTGAAGTCCTACATCAACATCGGTGGGATGGGGGTGAACGCAGGACTCAAATTCCGCCTTTAATGCGGGATATATAATTGGGATCTGATCACTTTAATGCAGCGGAAATCTTTACGTATCTTATCTTCGTGAAGATTTCCGCTGCATTTTTTTCAGCAGCAGATTTCAAATAAACAAATGGCTAAATAATTAGGTTTTTATGGAAAAACATTTATCTGATATTTCAAGAGAGGATTTTAACTGGCTGACCGGCAGCTATGGCAAGGATGGAGGGTATTCGCACATCGATAGTAAAGAAGGTGTGATCCATGAAATATTTAAAGATAAGATACTGATAGGTACAGACTTTCTGAACTGTGCTTCCTATGAATTGTCTTTCCCGCAGGGAGAGCTGCATATCCGTAAAAGCAGGCTGGATAATTACAAATTACATGAGAAGGCAGTGCTGATTGCTGATGAGATGCTGGAAGAAGATAATGAAGAACTCGGACAGCGCTGGCATGCGTTGTTACGGGAACTGAAGCTGCTGGAAAAACTCAGTCAGCTGGATAATACCCACGAACAGCTGGCACAGTTATACCTCGATATTTTTGAAGAAGAGGAAGCCGAAGAACAGATTGCCAACCTCCCGGACGTAGTGCCTCCCAACGTGATGGCGATCTGGGATGAACTGCAGGTTGCCCTGCAGCAAACAGGTAACCTGGCTGAGTTTGAATGGAAGGAACTGTCAGATGAAGGTATCTATGCCCTGAACCAGCTGGCGCCTGTGGTGGCTGCCGGTGCTACCATCGAAGCTCCGGACGATATAGAATACGAAAATATTATCGCTGCAGATGATTTTGCCAAAGCATGGCTCGATTATGTAAACGTACAGCTGGAAGATGTTGAATTAAAAATAGTGGCTATCGGACCTGTGCTGGACGAATACCAGTCTTTCTCCTGCTTCCCCATGCAGGATTTCCGCCTGGCCAATGCGCTGCTTAAAATGGAGGAGCTGGGCCTTGTCTGCTTCTTCTGATACTTCCTCCGCAATATTAAAATGTCATTAAAAAACAGCCGCCTGTCTACCGAAAGCGGGCGGCTTTGAATAACTTAGAGCACGCATAATAAGATTCGTGTGAAGTTACTACGGCATTTAATCCTTGTACTCCTTACCGTACTGCTGCTCCCTGTTCAGGAGCGGAGCACCGTACATGCGCAGCAACATGCCGGTATACACATTCTCAAAGCTAATCCCTCATCTCCATACTTACACGCCACTATACATAAGTTTAAACGACGGCCGGTAGGACTGAACGACAGCCATGTGCAGGTTTGCACCGTGTTCAGTTTTCACCTGCGCGATCGTTTTGTGTATGTGGATGGTATCCGTAATGGCTACCATTGTAATCCTTACCTCAGTGTTCCCAAACCGCTCAGAAGCTGGCGAGGCCCACCCACAGCCTGATTATACCTGTTTTAGTTTCTGATTTTTTACATTTTCTTTTAGCGGTTTATGCAAATACATATTTCTGCGAAAAAGAAGTATGCAGTATTGCTATGCTTACTGCCCTGTACTTCTTTGTTCGCCGGGCCTTCAGCGGATAGTCTTTCGCTGCAGCAGGCCGTTGCCCTGACACTGGCACATTACCCTGCGGTAAAAGCCAAAGAGGCAATGGTAAAAGCCGGAGAGGCGGCTGTTACAGATGCGAAACACAACTGGTACCCTGCCGTTCGTTTACACGAGCAGGTAGACGCCGGTACAGATAACAGCATCTATGGTTCCTACTTTACCATGGGCATGATACCTTCTACATCAGGCGGTATCAGGGCGGAGAATAACAGCGCCCTCATGAGCGGCAACATCGCCATGGCCAATATGCAGTGGGAGATCTTCAATTTCGGTGCTTACGGCAGCCAGCGGAATGCCGCCAGGCAGGAGCTGCAGGTAAACCGGACGGATCTGGCCAATACAACTAACCAGATTACGGCAACGGTTATACGTAGCTACCTGGAACTGCTGCGTCTGCGCGCATTACAGCAGATACAGGCAGACAATATCAACAGAACAAATGAAGTGCTCCGCGCCGTTACAGCGCTTGTACTGCACGGCTTACGGCCGGGAGTGGACAGCGCCGTAGCAGCAGCCGAATTATCCAAAGCAAGGCTGAACCTGATCGGCGTCTGCAACAGTTACAACCAGGTACGCATTGAACTGGGCGCATTCACCGGGCTGGACACCACACAGGTAAACCCGCAGTATGATAGCAATACGCAGCTGCAGGAACTGTTATCCCCTGACACTACTGCCGCCACAACCGAACATCCGGTGCTGCAGTATTTCAAGGCGCAATTCCTGCGGCAGCAATCGCTCGCAGCAGTGATCCGTAAACAGAACCGGCCCCGGCTGAACCTCATGGCAGCAGGCTGGATGCGTGGGTCCAGCGGTCTTTTCAATGATGTCTATGATAAAAATCTTTTCAGCGGGCTGGGATACAGCCGTTACAATTACCTGCTGGGGCTGGGCATTACCTGGAACCTTACAGACGTAAAACGCACGCATGAAAAGGTAGCTATACAGCAATACAAATCGGCTGCAGCAGAACAGGAGCTGGAGAATTCCCGTATTGCGCTGCGCAGTCTCCATGATCAGGCTCAGGCAGACATACTAACGGTGAAGGATAAACTCCGGGAGCTGCCGATGCAGCTGAAAGCCGCACAGGCTGCCGCCAATCAGAAGATCTCGCTTTACAAACACGGGCTGACAGGTATCATAGAAGTAACTAATGCATTGTTTGTACTGAACCGGGCAGAAACAGATATGGTACAGGCGCGTGACGAAGCCTGGAAGGCCCTTTTCCGCGCAGCCTATGCAGACAACAGTTTAAACCGATTACTCACCGCATTCAGCTTATAGCATATGTCTCTAGTTTCATCGGCCCTGAAGAAGCCTGTTACCGTGATTGTTATTACCGGCGGCATGTTGCTTTTTTCTTTACTGGCCATACTGAATATACCCATCGATATTTTTCCGAAACTGAACCTGCCGACTATCTATGTGGTAGAGCCTTACGGGGGGATGTCCCCGCAGCAGATGGAAGGCTTCTTTGCCACCAGACTGCAGGATCAGTTTCTTTATGTGAATGGTGTAAAAAATATTACTACAAAAAACATACAGGGGTTAACGTTATTAAAGCTGACCTTCTATGAAAATACAGATATGGCGGAAGCCTCCGCCCAGGTGGCGCTTCAGGTAAACCGCGCCATGAAGTTTTTCCCGCCGGGAGCATTGCCGCCGCAGGTACTGCGTTTCGATGCATCATCCCTGCCGGTAGGAGAACTGGTATTCAGCAGTCCGGGTAAATCATTAAAGGAGATTTATGATCTCGCGGCAACGCGTATCCGGCCTATGTTTGCATCGGTGCCGGGGTTGTCCGCTCCTCCGCCTTTTGGCGCCAACTCCCGTTCCGTGGTGGTGAATGTAGATCCGCAGAAACTGCGCAGCTACAACCTCTCCGCAGATCAGGTGGTGGAAGCCATTGCAAAGAATAATGTCATGACTCCTTCCGGGAATATCCGTATCAACAATACCATGTTCGTCACCACTATCAATTCCCTGGAAAAACAGGTGGCTGACTTTGGCGATATTCCCATTGTCACCGGCGGGAACGCCACAGTGTTTGTACGGGATGTAGCACGGGTGGCCGATGCAGCCGATATCACCGTAGACTATGCGCTGGTGAACGGGAGGCGTTCTGTTTACATTCCGGTGGTGAAAACAGCAGATGCATCCACCTGGGAAGTAGTGAAACAACTGAAGGCACGGCTCCCGGAAATGCAAAGCCTGCTGCCGGATGATGTAAAGATCTCTTACGAATTTGACCAGTCCGTGTTTGTAATCAATGCCGTGAAAAGCCTTATCACAGAAGGTCTCCTGGGCGCGTTGCTGACAGGGCTGATGGTATTACTGTTCCTGCGCGACCTGCGCAGCTGCCTGGTGGTTGTCGTCACTATTCCCGTTGCCGTATTATGCGCAGTGCTGGGCCTGCAGCTGGCCGGACAAACCATCAACCTCATGACGCTGAGTGGCCTGGCGCTGGCAATAGGTATCCTGGTGGATCAGGCAACGGTGACCATTGAAAACATACATCAGCACCTGGAAATGGGAAAGCCCGTCCGGCGCGCCATTTACGATGCCTGCGAAGAAATCGCCTTTCCGCTGCTGCTGATATTACTCTGTATTCTTGCTGTATTTGCACCGTCGCTTATTATGACCGGTGTACCCAAAGCCATGTTCCTGCCCTTATCGCTGTCTATCGGGTTTGCTATGATAGCATCCTTTTTCGCTGCACAAACACTGGTGCCAATTATTTCCAACTGGTGGCTGAAGCCGGAAAAGTTCAGGCACGCGCATGCAGGCCTGGCGCTGGATGATGCAGAGATAAAGGAGATAGGAGAGCACCTGCATCATCAGGATAAGATGCCGGCGCCGGGATTTTTTGAACGCTTCAAAAACAGGTTTATGCAGTTGCTGGACCGGAACCTGCCAAGGGCCCGCTGGATCAATGGCTGTTATATCGTAGGGGCGTTACTGTTAGCCGGCGGATGCTATCTTTTTATCGGAAAAGATCTGATGCCACACGTGAATGCCGGGCAATTCCAGCTGCGCCTGCGGGAACCCGACGGCACCCGCCTCGAACGCACGGAGGCGGCCCTGCATGAAGTGCTGCACATCATTGACAGTACCACGGCAGGTCATGTGGCCATCAGCTCAGCGTACGCAGGACTGATCCCCAGCAGTTACGGAACCAGCAACCTGTATATCTTCAACAGCGGAACACATGAAGCCGTGTTACAGGTAAACCTGGATGAAGATTACAAAACAGATATAGAAACGCTGAAAGACAGACTGAGAGCGAATATTGCGGCGAAGTTACCGGAGATGCGTATTTCCTTTGAACCAATAGATCTGACAGAGAAAATTATGAGTCAGGGTGCGGCTACACCGATAGAACTGCGTGTTGCCGGAAAGGACATGCAGCAGATTGCAGGCTTTGCCGGCGCCCTGGTAGAAAAACTGAAGAAAGTCAGCTACCTGCGTGATGTACAGATTGCCCAGCCGCTGCATTTCCCGGTTATCAATATTCATATAGACCGGTTGAAGCTGGCGCAGATGGGACTGAATATCTACCAGGTGGCGCGTTCGGTGACAGCATCTACTTCATCCAGCCGCTTCACCGAAAAGAACCAGTGGCTGGACGAAAAGGTAGCCTACACCTATCAGGTGCAGGTGCAGATTCCGGAATACAGCATGACAGCGCTGAATGACCTGAAGGAAATCCCCCTCTTACCGGGCCGGCTGCGGCCGGTGCTGGCAGATGTAGCCACTTTTACCACCAGTGAAATGCCGGGAGAATATGACCGGGCCGGTCCGCGTAGGTTCGTGACCGTTAGTGCCAATATTACCCGTAAAGATCTCGGCGCTGCTACAAGGGAAGTACAGCGTATCATAGCGGAAGCCGGTACACCGCCGAAAGGAGTGAAGATAGAGCTCAAAGGCGCATCCAGCCTGCTGGTGGAAACATTGGACAGTCTGCAGCATGGGCTTGCCATTGCGGTAGTCGTGATCTTCCTGCTGCTGGCAGCCAATTACCAGTCCTTTAAATTATCGCTGGTAGTACTTACTACGGTGCCTGCGGTAATAGCAGGTTCGCTGCTGGCGCTGCTGTTTACCGGCAGTACGCTGAACCTGCAGTCCTATATGGGAATGATTATGTCTACCGGTGTATCGGTAGCCAATGCTATTCTTATTGTAACGAATGCAGAAAAGCTGCGACTGGAATATAATGATGCGGGTAAAGCTGCTGTTGTCAGCGCCGGTATACGTCTGCGGCCAATATTGATGACCAGTCTGGCCATGATTGCAGGGATGATTCCCATGGCTGCAGGTATGGGAGAAGCCGGAGATCAGACAGCGCCGCTGGGACGTGCTGTAATCGGCGGGCTGATTGCCTCCACGCTGGCGGCCCTGCTGGTGCTGCCGCTGGTGTATGCCCGTATGCAGCGAAAAGCACGGAACGAATCTCCTTCATTAATGCCATCTGATCTGTAATCTTTAAAAAACTGATGTATGAAAAATAATAAACAACAACTGTTATGGCTGATGCTGGCTGTTGCCCTGGCTGCCTGTCACTCAGCAGCTGCGCCGGAGTATCACCCTGCTGCCGCTGCAGCGCAGCAATACACATTTGCAAATGTTGTGCAGCAACCGCTCGCAGGCAGTATACGACTGCCGGGAACACTGGAAGCCTTTCAGCAGGTAAGCATATATCCGCGGGTGAATGGCTTTGTAAGCCGTATTACGGTAGACAGAGGCTCCCGTGTAAAAAAGGGACAGGTGCTGCTGGTGCTGGAAGCGCCGGAGGTGGCGCAGCAGTATTATGCGGCGCAGTCAAGATACCTGCAGGCGGCAGCTGTGTATGCGGGCAGCAAAGATAATTACGAACGTACAGTAGCTACCGGTGAAGAAACGCCGGGAACTATTTCTGCACACGATATGGAGCTGGCGAAAGCGCGTATGCTGGCAGACAGCGCATTGATGAACAGCGAGCAGGCTAACTTCCGGGCAAAAGGAGTGATGGAAAGTTACCTGACTGTAACAGCGCCTTTTGATGGCGTCATCACGGAGCGTAATATACACCCCGGCGCACTGGTAGGGCCGGATACCAGGCTGGATAGTAAGCCGATGCTGATGCTGGCGCAGGAAGATAAGCTCCGTCTCGTGTTGCAGGTACCCGAAATTTACAGCGGGCAACTGCTGAAACAGGCTACTGTGGATTTTGGCGTGAATGCGCTGCCGGGAAAAATTTTCAGCGGCAGTATTTCGCGTGAGGCTGGTATGCTGAATGACAAATACCGGTCTGAAGCTGTGGAAATTGATGTACAGAATGATACCCGTTTACTCAAGCCGGGTATGTACGCAGAAATTACCATGCCGGTGAACGGATCCGCTGCAGCGCTGGTAGTGCCGGCTTCAGCGGTGGTGATGTCTACCGAAAGAAAATATGTGATCGTGGTAAAAGACCATCATACGAAATGGATTGATGTACAGGAAGGCAACCACCATAACGACTCCACTGAAGTTTTTGGCGCACTGCAGGCAGGAGACAGGATTATTGCCAATGCCACCGATGAAATCAGGGATGGCCTGTCACTCCCATAACCGGCAACCTTTTTGATTTTATTATTTAGTCAGTTTGTTATTTGAGATATCACCGGAAGAAATATTATGCAGATAGAACCTCAAATAATAAAATAATAAAATCACTAAATGCTTTGTTATGACAATAAAAAAAAGTGTAGCGCAGCAGCGGGAGATAAAGACAACGAAGCGTAACAATGCGCAGTTGCAGCCTGGCAAGGGCAGTTCCGGGAAAAGCTGGAATGCTGACGGGAATAATGTACAGGAAGGATATGATGAAAAGGAACCGAAGAAAAAGCCTGCCGCCTCGCGTAAGAAAGCCTGAAAACATACCGTCCCGATGATTCGGGACGGTTTTTTGCTAACTGTTCCGTCTATATTGATTTATTTAGGTTCCCATCAAAAAATAGGAACGATAACATCCACCTAGTAATCAATAACGGATTTTACCTGTTGTTCAACTAAAAAAAGTTTCTTCAGATGGCAATAAATTCCCGTGCGTAATGAAACGCAGATTTACTGTATTCATAAATCAGTGGGATGGTTACAGACAGCTCTAAAATTCTGCTCACAGGGGGCGCACGCTCGTAAATGTATAACCTATATCAGTTCAGATTGGTAAATGCCGTTGCTGGTTTGCGTCTTGATTTATTAACACGCAACGATTTGAAATTGTTGTAAAGAAAAAAAAATTAGAGATTCAGTAATTCCTTTATGCCCAGGGCGAGCATCTGTACCCCGATTACAGCGAGGATCAGTCCCATCATTTTGGTGATGACCATCATGACGTTGGTCCCGATAACTTTCACAATGCGCTCTCCTCCAATGAAGAGAAGATAGGTAATATAGCATATAACGCCGTATACCAGCATCACGATGGCAAGATGGGTTACATCTTTGGCGGCAGAGTAGCTCATGGAAGTGGTAATGGTGCCTGGGCCTGCCAGCAGCGGCATGGCCAGGGGAGTGATGGCCACGCTGATACCCTGGTCGGCTTTTACAGGCTGGTCGCCCAGTTTCATGGATTTGGTGCTGTCTTCCTTACTTCTCACCATCTCATATCCTATCACAAATACCAGTATACCGCCGGTGACACGCAGTGCGGCCAGGGTAATACCAAACACATGGAAAATGAGCTTGCCTGCCACACTGAAAACGAGAATGATACAAAAGGCAATAATTACTGATTTGGTAGCAATGTTGCGCTTTGCCTTTTTGTCCATATAGGAGGTCAGCTCCATGAATACAGGGATCGCAGAGATAGGGTTGACAATAGCCAGCAACCCCATGAAAACGGTGGTGGCAAAAGCGAAGTAGTTATCGAACAATGACATCATACTCCAATATATGAAAATTATTTATTGGAAAATCAAAACTTTATATACATCCCTTACTGACGGATACGGGGAAGATGCCAGTTATAATGCAGTCCGAACAACCGTACGGCCACTATAACGGTAACGGATACACTCTGTATGATGTCTGCCGGCAAGGAAGTATGTAACCCCAGCAGAATGTACAGCATCCCACCGGCCATAGATGCCACGGCATATACTTCGCGGGTAAACAGGAATGGCTGTTCACCGGAGATCACATCACGGAGCAATCCGCCGAAGGAGCCGGTGATAACACCCAGCGCCACACAGATGGGAATAGGCAGGCCCACGGCCACACCCTTGTTGATACCGGTAATAGTGAATAGTCCGAGGCCTATGGCATCAAAAACGTTCAGCCAGTTTTGCAGTTTCTTTACATAGGAAACAAAAAGGGCGGCGATGATAGCGGCTGCTATAATAGCTGAATTGGTCAGCTCATCTGTGAGCCAGGCCACCGGCGTGGCGCCGATAAGGAGGTCCCGGATAGTTCCGCCGCCAATGGCGGTAACGAAGGCCAGTGCCAGTAGCCCTATAATATCATAAGATTTGTTGATGGCCGCCGTGGCTCCCGAAACGGCAAAAGCAAAAGTACCAAGTAGCTCCAGTCCCTGTATGAAGGTGAGTTGCATTCCCCTTTATTTTATCATGCGAAGATAGGGGAATAGGCGTGACGTAAAGCCACTGCATCCTCAATAATCGTAATCATATTCACCGCGCAGGGTCCTTTCTATCTGGTGGCGCAGATCATTACTGAAACCTTCCACTTCAATTTTGGGGTGGTGGTCCAGGTTGATACGGAAATATCCTTTTTCTACTGCGAGCAGATCGTAAATATCTTCCAGCAGGGCATACAGCAACTTCTTGGTGTTCTCGGCTATCTGCGCCAGAAACGTGTCTTCAAACTGGAAAAACTCACGGTTTTTATAAGATAAGGCTACTTCAATCATAACTTTGGTTTTTCTGTAGGATAATAAAAAAGTTTAACTCGACGATTACAGGGTAACCAGCTGATAATCATTAACTAATTGTTATTAATTGCATAAAAATAGAAAAAAAGAAATATATTTTTTCCAATTATTTGTGTTTTTTATCCACATCAGTAAAAAAAGGTTAGAAAAGTTTATATCTTCCTGAGTTGACCGCTCAGCAGCTCCCTCAGCCACTCTTTCCTATTGTTCGTTTTTTTCTTATAAAATTTTGGCTACCATTGTGATTCATAAATTTTCAATGAAAAAAGTAATCCTGTTATTTGTAATGATTACCGCAGGCTGCACGCTCTTACAGGCCCAGCCAGGTAAAACTATCAGATGGAGCCGCGACGGACAATCCGTGCTGAAAGCCACTCCGGAAGGCATCACAGCAAACCCCCTTTCAGGTGCAGCGCCCACGGTGCTGGTACCTGCAGCCAGGTTTACTCCCGGCGGCGCCGCACGCGCACTGCCCGTCAGAGACTTCTCCTTCTCGGAAGACGGAAAAAAACTGATCATCTACACCAATGCAAAAAAAGTATGGCGTTATGAAACACGCGGTGACTATTGGATCCTGGATCTGCCCACGGGAAAGCTGCAGCAGCTGGGAAAAGACAAGCCCGCCTCATCCCTGATGTTCGCTAAATTATCCCCTGACGGCAGCAAGGCCGCCTATGTAAGCGAACATAATATCTATGTGGAAGATCTTGCCACAGGCGCTGTGAAAGCCATTACTACAGACGGCGCGCGCCGGTTCATCAACGGTACGTTCGACTGGGCCTATGAAGAGGAATTCGGCTGCCGGGACGGCTTCCGCTGGAGCCCCGACAGCAAAGGCATCGCCTACTGGCAGATAGATGCTACCAAAATCCGGGACTTCCTGATGATTAACAATACAGATTCTATCTATTCCTTTAACGTACCGGTAGAATACCCCGTAGCAGGTGAAAGCCCTTCTGCATGCCGTATAGGCGTTGCCGATATTGCCACTGCTAAAACAACCTGGATGCAGGTTCCCGGCGATCAGCAACAGCACTATATTCCCCGCATGGAATGGATGCCGGGAAAAAATGAACTGATTATTCAGCAGCTGAACCGTAAACAGAACGAGAGCAAAGTCATGATCTGTAACGCTGCTAACGGTAACGTACGTACGCTGTATGAAGAGCGGGACAGCGCATGGATCGATGTGAAATCCCGATGGGATGATGACAACATTGCCGGATGGGACTTTATCCGCAACGGAAAAGCCTTTGTCTGGGTCAGTGAACAGGACGGCTGGCGTCATATCTACAGCATCACCGCTGATGGTGGTAAAGCCACCCTGCTTACTCCCGGCAACTATGACATCATCAGTATTGCTGCTATCGACGAAGCTAAAAACCTCATCTGGTTCATGGCTTCACCGGATAATGCCGGACAGCAGTACCTCTACAAGGTACCGCTGACAGGCGGTAAGGCGGAACGCGTAACACCTGCAGACCAGCCGGGTACACATGAATATACGTTTGCTCCGGGCAACTCCTGGGCTATCCATGAGTTCAGTAATGCCTGCACCTATTCTGTAAATGAAAATGTACAGCTGCCGGCACATACCAGCAATACCGGTGCAGTAGCTACTGCCCTGAAAAAATCCGGCAGCAGCTGCGTGGAGTTCTTCCAGGTAAAAACAGAAGACGGCGTAACCCTCGACGGCTGGATGCGTAAACCCGCCAATTTCGATCCTGCCAGGAAATACCCGGTAGTATTTTATGTTTACGGCGAACCCGCTTCCGCTACCTCCAGAGATGCCATCGGCGCAGGACGCAACTTCCTGTATGACGGCGATATGGCAGAAGACGGCTACATCTACATCTCCATGGATAACCGCGGCACGCCGCTGCCCAAAGGCCGCCAATGGCGCAAAAGCATCTACCGCAAAGTAGGTATCCTCAATGCCCGTGACCAGGCCATGGCCACTAAAGCCCTGCTGGCTAAACATCCGTATATGGACGCTTCCCGCATCGCCGTATGGGGCTGGAGCGGCGGCGGTTCCATGACCCTGAACCTCATGTTCCAGTATCCGGAAATATATAAAACAGGTATCGCTATCGCAGCAGTGGCTAACCAGCTCACCTACGATAACATCTATCAGGAGCGCTATATGGGCCTGCCGCAGGAAAACCGGGAAGACTTTATCCAGGGTTCACCGATTACCTATGCGCGCAACCTGAAAGGCAACCTGCTGTATATCCATGGCACCGGCGACGACAACGTTCACTACCAGAATGCAGAGATGCTGCTGAATGAACTGATCCGGTATAAAAAACCGGTGCAGTTTATGGCGTATCCAAACCGCTCTCACAGCATATCTGAAGGCAAAGGCACTTTTGATCATCTCTCTGCCTTATATACCGATTACCTGCGTAAACATTGTGAGCCGGGAGCAAAGTAGTGCATTCATAATGCGTAATTATCTACATTTGCGTTCTTAAAATGAATTACATGTCCAAAACTACGATTATCGGGATACTGGCTGCTGTTGTGGTGATAGTATGCGCCTTTCTTCCCTGGTCAACCATTGAGAGCAGGCATTTTGTTTTTACCGGAATGGATACAACCGGCTCCAATTATGGTGAACCAGGTAAGCTGAATATCTTTCTGGCTGTTGCAGCCAGCATTATTTTTCTGGTGAGGAACAAATGGGTAGCCCGTATGAATCTCTTTGTGGGCGGCTTTCTGGCAGCATGGACATTCCGGAATATGTTGCTGTTTTCCCGTTGTGAAATCGGTATCTGTCCGCAACCCGGAATAGCGTTGTACATTTCTGTAGGCGCGGCGCTGGTGTTGTTTGTGTGCGTACTGCTTACGAAAACCAGATAGTTTTAATTGCGAATTGCGAATTGCGAATGAGGAGCGGAGATGAATATGAAGATGAACGCGGATGAACGCAGATTTTCATTGATGTAATTTCGTAGATAATATTAAGTAAAACATCCGTCGGTGGAAGGTGAATGCCTTTTCCGACGGATGTTTTTATTTGGGAGATGTTATAGTGATCAGTGTTACTATGATACGAAGTTTACCATATTTTGTGCAGGATCCAGGCGCCTGCCAGTACGCCCAGTCCCATCAGCCAGTAACGGAGCAGCACGGGGAGGGGGCGTTGCCGGGTTACCCTGGCCTTGATAAAACTGAAAACGGTCAGTCCCAGGAAAACCAGCATCATACTGGTTTGCGAGGCTGCCGGGAAATTTTCATTGGAGAGATAGGGCCCTATGGATAAGGAGCCACCCAGTAAAAAGAAGAAGCCCGTGAAAGCGGCACTGCGTATAGCACGGGAACGGTTAAACGTAGTTTCCTCCACCTGTTCCTGTTGCAGGGTATTTTCCCACAAGACGGCATCTTTCTGCATTTCATCTGCTATATGGGCAATCGTATTATCATTGATGTCGAGCTTTTGCAGTTTGAGCCGTTCTTCTTCCGAGAGGAGAGGGCTGTCGTGCTGCGTATCTCCCTTATTGGCCTGATAAGCGCTGTACATCACCAGTAGGCCGCCTATCAGCCAGATACACAGGTGGATGGTATAAAAAGTCTGCACTTCCATAGGAAATCCCTGCATGACCTGTGTGGCAAAAAACAGGAGGAAAAGCCCGTCAGGAAAGCCTATCAGGAAATCGGTATTCCATCCGGAGCTGCGGATGGCCTTCGGTGATGTTGTCATAGTGTGTTTAGCTAAAAGCTTTTTCTATGCTTTTCCGGATAATCTCTACGCAATCCGCTACCTGTGTGGCATTGATGTTGAGCGGCGGCGCAAAGCGGATTTTATCGCCATGAGTTGGCTTGGCGAGCAGGCCATTTTCCTTCAGTGTCAGGCACAGGTCCCAGGCAGCTTCGGGATCAGTATGTTTGATCACGATGGCATTCAGCAGACCTTTACCGCGTACGATGGAGATATAGGGTGACTGCAGGTCGAGCAGACCTCGTCTTAACTGCTGTCCCATGACGGCTGCATTTTCAGCCATTTTCTCGTCTTTCAGCACCTGTAATGCCGTGATGGCTACTTTGCAGGCCAGCGGGTTGCCGCCGTAGGTAGAACCATGTTCGCCCGGTTTGATGGTGAGCATGATTTCGTCGTCTGCTAATACGGCGCTTACCGGCAAAATGCCGCCGGATAAGGCTTTACCGAGGATTAAAATGTCCGGACGCACATTTTCATGGTCGCAGGCCAGCATCTTTCCGGTGCGGGCCAGTCCGGTCTGGATTTCATCGGCTATAAACAGTACATTGGCATCCTGGCAATAGGCGCGGGCTTTAGCGAGGTAGCCGTCATCCGGTACCATTACACCGGCTTCCCCCTGAATGGGTTCCACCAGGAAGCCTGCCACATGTTTGTCCTGCAGCGCCTTTTCCAGTGCGGGCAGGTCATTGTACGGAATCACTTCATAACCCGGCATGAATGGCCCGAAGTTATTGCGTGCAGCAGGATCAGTACTGAAAGAAATTACATTCAGCGTACGTCCGTGGAAGTTATTGGCACAAACAATGATCCTGGCGCGGTCCTGCGGGATACCCTTCACCATATAAGCCCAGTGGCGGCACAGCTTCAGGGCTGTTTCCACTGCTTCCACACCGGTATTTACCGGTAATACTTTATCATATCCGAAATAGGAGGTAATATATTGTGCATATTCTCCCAGCAGATCACTGTGGAATGCCCTGGAAGTCAATGTCAGCTTCTGCGCCTGCTCTATGAGTGCAGCCACAATTTTAGGGTGACAATGCCCCTGATTAACGGCAGAATAACCGGAAAGAAAATCATAGTACCGCTTTCCGTCTACATCCCATAAAAACACCCCTTCGCCACGCTCCAGCACCACCGGTAACGGATGGTAATTGTGCGCGCCGTATTGCTCTTCCAGTCCAAGAAAATGCTGTGTCCTTTCGCTAATAGTAAATGCTGGTATCATGAATCAAAAGTAAGGAAATATGGGGGAAATTACGAATTACGAATTGCGAATTACGAATGAAGAAGCGAAGAGCGAAACGAAGATGAAGGAAGATATCTATTAGCTATCACCTTTCATCTTCGCTTCTTCATTCGCAATTCGCAATTCGTAATTCGCAATTAATTTTTCAGCCTGTTTACCAACGCCACATATTCCTCCTTCGCCACATCCTGCGACTTCCCTTTCAATTCGCTCCAGGCATTATGTTTGGCTTTGGCGACGAAATCAAACGGGTTGTCCGGACCATCTCCGGTTGCATCTCCCTCTGTAGCCTGTTTGAACAGGGAATACAGCTGCAGTAAAATTTCATTGGAGGGTTTCTCCGCCAGGGTTTTGCTCTCCTTTACCGCATTCTCAAATTGTGTGTTCAGGTCCATATATTTGTTTTTTGATGTCAGATAACTAAAGTTGAGGATTATTCTCTAATATATCAAAAATTGACAATCCGCATGTAGCATGTCTATCAAAAACATAATGACAGGAACCTGTGTATAATGAACTAATTTTAATACCTTTGCGCCCTGTAAAAGGACTGAAGGCTTGAAAGAAGCTGACAGACCAGTAAATCAACATATGAAGAATATTCGCAATTTTTGTATCATTGCCCATATTGACCACGGTAAAAGCACCCTGGCAGACCGTTTATTGGAATTTACGAAAACGATCTCTGACCGGGACATGCAGGCCCAGGTACTGGACGACATGGACCTGGAACGTGAGAAAGGTATTACCATCAAGAGCCACGCTATCCAGATGGATTACAACGCTAAAAATGGTGAAAAATATGTATTCAACCTGATCGATACCCCCGGTCACGTGGATTTCTCCTATGAAGTATCCCGCGCGCTGGCAGCCTGCGAAGGGGCACTGCTGCTGGTAGATGCCGCACAGGGCATCCAGGCGCAAACTATTTCCAACTTGTACCTCGCACTGGAGAATGACCTCGAAATTATTCCGGTGATCAATAAAATAGACATGCAGGGCGCTATGATCGAAGAGGTGAAAGACCAGATCATAGAGCTGATTGGTGTAAAGGATGAGGATATCCTCCTGGCTTCCGGTAAAACCGGTATCGGGATCGAAGAAATCCTGGAAGCCATCGTATCCCGCATCCCGGCGCCCAAAGGCAGCAATGATGCGCCGCTGCAGGCACTGATATTCGACAGCGTATTCAACTCTTTCCGTGGTATCATTGCCTACTTCCGCGTATTCAACGGCACCATCAGAAAAGGCGACAAGATCAAATTCGTAAATACCGGAGAAGAATATGAAGCCGATGAGGTAGGTATTCTGAAACTGGGACTGGAACCCCGTAAGGAGGTCCATACCGGCGACGTGGGATACATCATCACCGGTATCAAAAGTGCGAAGGAAGTAAAGGTAGGGGATACCATCACCCTGGCCAATAACCCCTGCGTGGAAGGTATCAACGGCTTCCAGGAGGTTAAACCAATGGTATTTGCCGGTATCTTCCCCGTGGTAACGGAAGACTTTGAAGAGCTGCGCGAATGTATGGATAAACTCCAGCTGAACGACGCCTCCCTGACCTATGAGCTGGAAACCTCACAGGCGCTGGGCTTCGGCTTCCGCTGCGGTTTCCTCGGTATGCTCCACATGGAAATTATCCAGGAACGTCTGGAAAGAGAATTTAACCAGACCGTTATCACTACCGTTCCGAACGTAGGATTTATTGCCCACACCACCCGCGACGGCGTGGTGATCGTAAATAACCCCAGCGAAATGCCCGATCCTACCAAAATGGACAGGATTGAAGAGCCGTTTATCCGCGCACAGATCATCACCAAACCGGAATACATCGGTAATATCATGACCCTGTGCCTCGGCAAACGTGGTATACTGCTGAACCAGAGCTATCTGACCACCACCCGCGTGGAACTGATGTTCGAAATTCCGCTGACTGAAATTGTATTCGACTTCTATGATAAACTGAAAAGCCAGACCCGTGGCTACGCGTCCTTCGACTATACGCCGATTGGCTTCCGCGACAGCGATATCGTAAAAATGGATATACTCCTGAACGGTGATAAGGTAGATGCCCTCAGCGCATTGATTCACCGCAGCAGGGCACAGGACTTCGGCCGTAAACTCTGCGAAAAACTGAAAGACCTGCTGCCGCGTCAGCAGTTCCTCATCGCGATACAGGCTGCCATCGGCGCAAAAATCGTTGCCCGTGAAAACATCAGCGCCATGCGTAAAGACGTAACCGCAAAATGTTATGGCGGTGACATCTCCCGTAAACGTAAACTGCTCGAAAAACAGAAGGAAGGTAAGAAACGTATGCGTCAGATTGGTAACGTAGAAGTGCCGCAGGAGGCATTTTTGGCGGTTCTCAAACTGGATGATTAATGATAATTACGAATTACGAATTGCGAATTACGAATGTAACTCGAAGATAAAAGCGAAGACCGGAATGGAGTGTACTCTGTTCCGGTCTTCGCTTTTATCTTCGAGTTACATTCGTAATTCGCAATTCGTAATTATTTCCTCAGTGCTTTGAACGCATTAATCAACCCATTCGTACTCGCATCATGATTAACAACGAGGTCGTCGTTTTGCAGTTCCGGAAGGATCTTGCCGGCCAGTTGCTTGCCCAGTTCTACGCCCCATTGATCGAAGCTGTATATGTTCCAGATGATGCCCTG
Source organism: Chitinophaga solisilvae (assembly GCF_009928525.1). Lineage (GTDB taxonomy): Bacteria > Bacteroidota > Bacteroidia > Chitinophagales > Chitinophagaceae > Chitinophaga > Chitinophaga solisilvae. The sequence continues at coordinate 671,538 of NZ_JAABOK010000001.1, forward strand.
AACAAAGATTTTGTGTTCGTAGAGGGCTATCAGGGAGCCGAGGGAGCGGGGAGTGATTTGCTTCAGCAGGAATGAGTTGGAAGGACGGTTGCCGGTAAATACTTTATAGGGCAGTACGCGTTTGATTTCTTCTTCGGAGGTGTTGGCCTTCTTCAGCTCTTCCAGTACTTCAGCTTCCGTTTTTCCGTTCATGAGCGCTTCTGTCTGTGCAAAGAAATTGGACAGCAGTTTTACATGATGGTCGCCGATAGGGTTGTGGCTGATGGCCGGAGCGATGAAATCGCAAGGGATGAGCCGGGTACCCTGGTGTATCAGCTGATAGAAGGCATGTTGTCCGTTGGTACCGGGTTCGCCCCACACGATAGGGCCGGTTTCGTAACTAACGGTGTTGCCTGTACGATCTGCGTGTTTACCGTTGCTTTCCATATTACCTTGCTGGAAGTAGGCAGCAAAGCGGTGCATATATTGGTCATACGGCAGAATGGCTTCTGTGGCGGCTCCCAGGAAGTTGCCGTTCCATATGCCGACAAGCGCCATGATAGCCGGAATGTTCTGTTCCAGCGGGGTAGTGGCGAAGTGATTGTCTGCCGCATGGGCGCCGGAGAGCAGTTCGGTAAAGTGCTCATAGCCGATGGTGAGCGCTATAGATAAGCCGATGGCGGACCACAGGGAATAACGGCCGCCTACCCAGTCCCAGAATTCAAACATATTGTTGGGATCGATGCCGAAGGCGGTTACGGCTTTCTCGTTGGTGGAGAGCGCCACGAAATGTTTAGCTACGTGCTTTTCATCCTTTGCGTGTTGCAGGAACCAGTCGCGTGCAGAGAGTGCGTTGGTCATGGTTTCCTGTGTGGTAAAGGTTTTGGAGGCGATGAGGAACAGCGTTTCATCGGGCGTTACCTTTTTCAGGGTTTCCACGATGTGGGTGCCGTCTACATTAGAAACGAAGTAAGGCTGAATGCCTTCTTTCCAGTAGGGTTTCAGCGCTTCTGTAACCATCACCGGACCGAGGTCGGAGCCGCCGATACCGATGTTGACGATATAACGTATAGGCTTGCCCGTATAACCTTTCCATTCGCCGGAATGTATCTGCCGGCAGATGTGATCCATCTTGTTCAATACTTTTTCCACATCGGGCATCACGTCGCGGCCATCGAGCATGACCGGCCTGCCGGAGAAGTTACGCAGTGCAGTGTGCAGTACAGCACGGTTTTCGGTAACATTGATTTTTTCTGCCGCAAACATCGCCTTGATACCGGTGCTTACACCACTTTCTTCGGCCAGTCGGAGCAACAGGTTACGGGTATCTTCAGTAATCAGGTTCTTGGAATAATCGAAAAGAATATCTTCAAATTGAAGTGAAAACGTTTTGAAACGTTCCTGGTCTTCCATAAACAAGGCGCGCATATGCACCTTTTTCATTTCATCGGCATGCTGCTGCAATGCCTGCCACGACCTGGTGGCTACAGGACTGATAGATGGAAACATAGTAACTTATATTATTGCGGCTCAAAAATAATCATTTGAATTTTATGATCGGGGTTTCCTGTACAAATGCCAGGAAATTGCTACGGCAATGATCCCGATAGCGATCACGCAGGCATGTATTACCGGCTGATGCGCGAGGATACCTGTTTCCCGCTGCCGGATGAGAATACCATAGAAGGCCCATACAGCCACAAGGGCGTGAACGATATTGTTACGGAACCATACCATCATGATGCTGATGAAAGTACCTGCTGCAATGAGCAGGATAGTCCACCATACCTGCGTCTGTGTGTTGCCGCCTATGCCGGCGTAGACAATCAGTACCGCAATATTGGCGATGGCAGCAATACTGATCCAGCCAAGATAAAGGCTGAAGGGAAGATAGATAAAAAGTTTTTCGTCGCGGGTGGCGCCGGGCTGCGCAATACCGAAGTTGAGATGTATCATCCAGAGAGCGGCAAGCAGTATCAGCATGATGCCAACGGTTACCGGTATCAGTTCATAATGCCAGGCAAAGAGCCAGAGGGAGTTGGCAACGGCTGTGATGAGGAACCATTCTTTCATCTGGTCCATCAGGCGTGCCAGCACGGCAGGATGTCTGTTGGAGAAGGCCAGCCATAACTGATAGATGATATATCCGAGTAAAGAAAGATAGATGAGGCTCCAGATCGAAAAGGTAATAGCAGCAGGTGCAAACAGATTCGGATATTTACCGGCGATTTCTCCGGTTGTTCTTCCGTTAATGGGAAGCAGTATTGCGAGGGCGTTGACAGCTATCATCACCAGGAAAGCAATCGCATTGAATACTGATTTGTTCCTGTAATGAAGGGTTTCATGGGATACCATAATGAATAGGATCTTTTTGTAATATTACCGACATGGTTACCAGGCTATTCTGCAAAAATTATGCTAAACAGGTGATGTATGCATGCAGCCTGCGGAATACAGATTAGCAGAATTCCACATTTTTACATACATTTGTCCGCTATGACAACAGAACAGCTTAAAGCTATGAGGGACCGTCTTTATGTCCTGGGAGGTTTTCTTTAACGTCCCTGACCGATTAGCTAAAATAGAAAACGACAAACAACTAAGCCTGGCGCCCGGTTTCTGGGATGATAACGCCAGAGCTACTTCGATTCTGAAGGAAATTAAGGTAAACAAATATTGGGTTGACCTTTACGATCAGGTGCATACTGCGATAGAAGACAGCAGTGTGCTGAATGATTTTTTCAAGGAAGGAGAAGCCGCGGAAGAAGAAGTAGCAGATGCTTACAGCAACGCGCTTGCTGCGCTGGAAGATCTGGAATTCAAATCTACTCTGAATCAGCCGGAAGATGAAATGCCTGCCGTGTTGACCATCAACTCCGGTGCAGGCGGCACGGAAAGCCAGGATTGGGCTGAAATGCTGCTACGCATGTACCGTATGTATGGTGAGAAGCAGGGCTGGAAAGTATCAGAAATTGATACGCAATACGGAGACGGCGCCGGTATCAAATCCGCTACACTGGAATTTGACGGCGACTTTGCCTATGGCCATCTGAAAGCGGAAAGCGGCGTACATCGTCTGGTACGTATTTCTCCGTTCGATTCCAATGCCCGCCGGCACACTTCTTTCGCTTCCGTATATGTGTACCCGTTAGTAGACGATACTATCGAGATCGCAGTAAATCCGGCAGACCTGGACTGGGAATTCTACCGGTCGGGCGGTAAAGGCGGACAGAACGTGAACAAGGTGGAAACAGCTGTCAGACTGAAGCACATTCCTTCCGGCATCATCATCGAATGTCAGCAGGCACGTACGCAGGGGGAGAACCGCGAAAAGGCGCTCACCATGCTGAAATCACGCCTGTATGAAGAAGAGATGAGGAAACGCGAAGAGCTGAAGAATGCCGCCAACGCCAACAAACGCAAAATTGAATGGGGGTCACAGATCAGATCATACGTATTCCATCCGTATAAAATGATCAAAGACCATCGTACCGATTTTGAGGTTGGTAACGTAGGACCCGTGATGGACGGGGAGCTGAACGGCTTCATCAAGGCCTACCTGATGATGCAGAAGGAAGAGGACAATAATTGATAATTACTGGTAAATAATTATAGGGTTTCTGCTGTAAATGAAGACGTACATTTGCAGCAGAAACTTTTTTTGTTAATTGATACACCAACAAAATCTGAGGAAATGAATACAGGATATTTTCAATACCCGGCGCCAGCCAATGAGCCCGTATTAAGCTATGCACCAGGCTCTCCGGAAAGGGCAGGCCTGAAGAAACAACTGGCGGCATTTAAAGCGGAAGTAGCGGATATTCCCATGTATATCGGCGGTGAGGAAGTGCGTACAGGTGAAACCGTAGACCTGCGTCCGCCGCATGAAATCAAGCATAAGTTGGGACATTTTCACCAGGGTAAGGAATCCCACGTGAAAGATGCTATCGCAGCTGCACTCGCTGCCCGTGAAAAATGGGCCAATATGGACTGGGAACAACGTGCAGGCATATTCCTGCGTGCAGCTGACCTGATTGCCACCAAGTACCGCTTTCATATCAACGCAGCTACCATGCTGGGACAAAGTAAAAATCCGTTCCAGGCGGAAATAGACAGCGCCTGCGAACTGATTGACTTTCTCCGTTTCAATGTACACTTCCTGAGCGAAATCTACCGCCAGCAGCCTGTCAGCGCTCCCGGCATCCACAACAGAATGGAATACCGCCCGCTGGAAGGTTTCGTGCTCGCTGTAACGCCGTTTAACTTTACCGCTATTGCCGGTAACCTGCCTACTTCCGCTGCCATGTGCGGTAACGTGGTAGTATGGAAACCTGCTAACACACAGGTATACGCTGCCAACATCATCATGAAGGTGCTGATCGAAGCAGGTCTGCCTGCAGGCGTTATCAACCTCGTATACGCCGGCGGTCCGCTGATCGGTGATATCTGCTTCGCAGATCCGAACTTTGCAGGCATCCACTTCACCGGCTCTACCGGTGTGTTCCAGACCATGTGGAAAACAATCGGACAGAACATTCACAAATACAAATCATACCCCCGTATCGTAGGTGAAACAGGTGGTAAAGACTTCGTTCTGATACACAAATCCGCCGATGCCGGCATCGCGGCTACCGCACTGGCACGTGGCGCTTTTGAATACCAGGGACAGAAATGCTCCGCCGCTTCCCGCGCATACCTACCAGACAATCTTGCTGCTGATATAAAATCAAAACTCGTTGCTGATCTGAAAACCATGAAAATGGGATCTACAGAAGATTTCAGCAACTTCGTCAACGCAGTGATCGATGAAAAGTCCTTTGATAAAATTGCACAATACATCGAGAACGCGAAAAAGGACCCGAAAGCAAAAATCATCGCCGGCGGTAACTACGATAAATCTGTAGGCTACTTCATCGAACCTACCGTGATCGAAACCACCGATCCGAACTATGTGACCATGTGTGAAGAAATCTTCGGCCCCGTGCTGACTATCTACACATATGAGGCAGACAAATTTGACGAGATCCTCGTGACAGTTGACAGTACCTCCGAGTATGCACTGACCGGCGCTATCATCGCGCAGGACCGCTACGCGATTGAACTGGCCACCAGAAAACTGGCTAACAGCGCAGGTAACTTCTACATCAACGACAAACCCACCGGCGCAGTAGTAGGACAGCAGCCATTTGGCGGCGCCCGCGCTTCCGGTACCAACGATAAAGCCGGTTCCATGCTGAACCTCTATCGCTGGCTGAGTGCAAGAAGTATCAAGGAAACTTTCGTACCTGCTACCGACTACAGGTATCCTTTCCTGAACGAAGCATAGGAATGTTAATGATTTAATATTTAGCAGGCGGTGAATACATATTCACCGCCTTTTTTTTATTATTGCACTTTGAATTAAATGACTGTTATGGAGAAGGAGAAGGTAGCACCTGAAACGATAGCTCAGACTTACTTTGCAGAGAAACCGAAACAGCTGCGCGTAGCAGACCTGGAACAACGCTTTGTGACCAACGGCTTCCCGTTGCCTGCTGCCGGCCAGGAGGCATTGAATGCCTACGGGATCTACTTTAAAAAACAATTGAAAAGTAAAGGAATAAAAGTAGGGTTGTTCCTGCTCTGCGCCGCTTTATTCCTGATAAAAATTATTAACCTGTTCGATAAGGTCGGCAATGTTACCCAAATCGCCGCCTTTCTCGCACTCACCGCATATGCCCTGGTACAGGGTCTTATCTGGGGGATGCAGCTTTTCCAGCTGAAAGAAGAAATCAGTTCCTTCCGTGATTTAAGGAAACTATAATACTGGAGAATTACGAATTACGAATTACGAATTGCGAATGAGGAGCGAAGACATAAGCGGATAAAGAATTTACTTCTTCGCTTATGTCTTCGCTCCTCATTCGCAATTCGTAATTTGTAATTCGTAATTCCCCAATATTATAGTTTCCTCAGGGCTTCCAGCGCTTCCGTTACATGTTTCTCGCCATCGCGCATGGAATTGAATGTATGTACCACGATACCGTTTTTATCTACGATATAGGTAACGCGGCCCGGTATGACGAAGGTTTTCGGTACACCGAATAATTTACGTACTTCATTTTTCGGGTCGCTCAGCAAAGTGAAAGGAAGGCTGTGATGTGTAGCGAAACTCTGGTGGGAAGCCACATTATCTGCACTGATACCGATCACGACAGCGCCGTATTTCTGAAAATCCTGATATGAATCACGGAAGGAGCAGGCCTCTTTGGTACATACACTGGTTTCATCTTTCGGATAAAAATATATTACCAGTGGTTGCTTTCCCAATACACTGCTGATTTGAAAGGTTTTTCCGTTCTGATCCTGCAGGGAGAAGGAAGGTATTTTATCGCCCGTTTTGATCTGCGAGCTGGCGGAAGAACCGAATAACTGAAAGAAGGCTGTCATAGTGAGTATCAACTTTAATAATCGCATATTGTCTGTTTACTGTAACTAAAAGTACGACACATAAAGGGAAATATCATTATTTTTGGCCCCTAAAACGTTGTGTTTTGAAAACCATACTAAACGGTAAACAGCTAGCTATTACGATAGACAGGCTTTGCCACCAGCTGATAGAAAATCACCTGCAGTTTGAAAACACTGTACTGATAGGGCTTCAGCCACGTGGTATTTATCTGTCTGACAGGATTTACGAGACATTAAAGAAATTGTTGCCAGGAACGGCTATTCACTACGGGAAGCTGGATATTACATTTTATCGTGATGACTTCAATAAAGGCAACACCCTCCATGTGCCGAACGAAACGAACATTGATTTTTCCATAGAAAATAAAAAGGTAGTGTTAATAGATGATGTGCTGTATACCGGCCGTACCATCCGCTCTGCCCTGGATGCCATGCTCGACTTCGGTCGCCCGGCTTCCGTGGAGCTGCTGGCCTTGATAGACCGCCGTTTCAGCCGTCAGTTACCTATTCAGCCTGATTATACCGGGCGCACCATTGATGCCTTTATTTCACAAAAAGTAAGGGTGCTCTGGGAACAAAGAGATGGTAAAGATGAAGTGATTCTGGTTGATTAAAATTGAACCGGGATTTCTGATTTCAGATTTCACCCTTTATATTTGCACATTAATGTCACTTTCTGTAAAACACTTACTCGGAATTCGCGATCTGCAGCGCCAGGATATAGAACTTATTTTTCAAACAGCCGACCAGTTTAAAGAGGTTTTACAAAGGCCGATTAAAAAAGTTCCCACGCTGCGCGATACTACCATCGTTAATTTATTTTTTGAGAACTCAACACGTACCCGCATCTCTTTTGAGCTGGCGGAGAAACGTCTGGGAGCAGATACCGTAAACTTTTCTGCTTCGGGGTCCTCAGTATCAAAAGGAGAAACCCTGATCGATACGGTGAACAATATCCTGTCCATGAAAGTGGATGTGGTAGTGATGCGCCATTCGGCCAGCGGTGCGCCGCACTTTCTCGCCAGACACATCAACGTCCCCATTCTGAATGCCGGTGACGGTATCAATGAGCATCCGACACAGGCGCTGCTCGATGCCTTCTCTATCAGGGAAAGACTGGGCAGTGTAGAAGGTAAGAAGGTCGCTATCTGCGGAGATATTATGCACTCACGCGTAGCGCTCTCCAACATCTACTGCCTCAAGAAACTGGGTGCAGAGGTAACCGTTGTTGGTCCGCCAACGCTCATTCCAAAACATATGGCTGCGGCACTCGGTGTCAATGTCAGCTACAATATCCGGGAAGCGCTGGCCTGGTGCGATGTTGCCAACGTGTTGCGTATTCAGCTCGAAAGACAGAACACACCATTGTTCTCTTCCCTGCGCGAATATTCCCTGGCCTACGGCGTAAACAGGCAGCTGCTGGACAGTTTGCAGAAGGAAATTGTGATCATGCACCCAGGTCCCATTAACCGGGGCGTGGAGATAAATTCCGACGTAGCGGACTCCGGCCAGTCCATCATCCTCGACCAGGTAGAAAACGGCGTAGCCGTGCGTATGGCAGCCCTGTACCTGCTGGCTGGCAAAAAAGAGAAAACCATTTAATTATTTGAGATTTTTTTATTTGAGATTTTGAATAAATAAAGAAGCCCTCCGGACTTTCCGGAGGGCTTTTATATTGGAGAGAAATCTCAAATGAAAAAATCTTAAATAATTAAATGATTATAAGCCGATGTTTAGCCCCAGGGTGTAGGAGCGGAAAAACGGATATACGTTACCGTTATAGCCGCCGGCCTGTTCGGGGTCGTAATATTTTATCATCATATTATTGGTTTCCCAGAGATCCTGACCGGAGAAATAAATCCTCAGATTATTGATGGCGCTGCGTTTTAGCAGAGAGGCCGGGAAGGTGTAACCCAGCTGCAGATTTTTTAGCCTGATATAGGCGCCGTTCATCACCCAATGGCTGGAAGGAACAGTGTTGTGCTGGTCATACATGAATGGCCGCGGGAACATGGCGTTCGGATTATCCGGCCGCCAGTAGTCTGCGTTAATGTCCCATGGACGCTGCCAGCCGGATGTAAACGGAACATTGTAACGTGGGTCCGGCATTACTTTACGGTTGCTGACACCCTGGAAGAAAACAGAGAAATCAAATCCTTTCCAGGAGAAACCCGCATCAATGCCGTAGGCATACTGCGGATCAGTGCTGCCCAGGTATACAAGGTCCGCGTTATCTATACGGTTATCACCGTTAATGTCGCGGTAGCGTATATCGCCGGCGGCGGTTTTATCATGCTGGAAGGCATGCTGGCTAACGGCAGCATTGCTTTCAAAATAGCCGTCGGCTACATATCCGAAGAGGGAAGAATAGGGATATCCCGGAATGCCCTGATTCCAGCCGGCCTGCGGAGCAACGCCGTCATTCTTCAGTACTTTTGTCTGGTTGTTAAAGAGGTTGGCATTGATGTACCAGGTGAACGGCCTGCCGGTACTTCTCCAACCCACATTGAGTTCCCAGCCCCATGACTTCATTTCGCCGGTATTGAAGCGCAGCGGCCATGCGCCGGTCCCCGAAGAGGTCAGCACCGGTATCTGCATGTCGCGGTTGCGTTTCACAAAATAATCAGCAGAAAGCGTAAGCCTGCCGCGGAACAGCGTGGCATCCCATCCGTAATTGTTGGTGGAAATATTCTCCCAGCCACTGGCCTGCGGAATAGGATTTTTATAAACAAAGCGGGAGAAGGGCGAAGAATAGTTGAACGTAAAGGTTTGTAATCTTTCATCATTAGCGATGTTATTCCAGCTGTTCACATTGCCCAGTCTGCCCCATGACCATCGCAGTTTAAAATCGTTAAAGAAGGGTAGCGCGCGGTTGAACCACTGTTCGTTATTGAGCCGCCATCCTGCAGATAAGGAAGGAAAGGCTTGCCATTGCTCCATTGGCTGAAATACGGTAGCATGCTGCTTCAGGTGAGCGCCGATAAGATTCAGTTCCAGCAGGTACCTGTTATCATAGTTGTAGTTCAGCTTGCCGAAAAGAGAGGTGAGCGATCCGGAGGCAGCCTGTGACATTGTATACTGCGGCGGGCTACTGAACCAGGTGCCGCTGATTTCCTGCGATGTAATCTGGTAGGAAGCGCCTGTTTCCTGTGTGGTGTTATAGGTTTCCTGTGTGAGGCCACCGAGGAAGTGAAAATTATGCTGCCGTACTTTTACATCATAATCTGCCAGTGCCTGGAGATTGCCGCTACTGGCTTTAAGCCGGCTTTTCTGCAGCATGTTCTCCGGTTGTATGGCAGCTACCGGCGCTACGCGGTTCCAGAGCGGGATAGTCTGCCTGCCGAGGTTATCCTGCAGGATGTGTTGCTGTGGGCTGTAGATGAGCCTGAGCGTAAGACCCTTTACCAGACTGTCTGCACGGAAGGTGAGCACTGCATCTGCGTAATTGTTTTTTTCTTCTCTGCGTCCTCCTTCATGCAGGATGGCGTAGGTGGCTGATCCGCCATAGGCATAGTTGCTGGTGCCGGGAACAAATACGGGCACATTGGCAGGTCCTCTGTAAAGCCCTGCCAGTAAGCCCTGCGGACCTTCTACCGTTTGAGAAGGAGAGATGGTATTTGTCTGCGCATACGATACTCTTGTTTCCAGGCTGAAATGTTTATTAAACCGGGTATTCAGACTAACGCGTGCATTTACCCGATGTGTTTTATCCGGACCTGTAGCGAAGAGTCCCTGTCTTCCGAAATACCCCACAGAAGCAGAAAACTGGCGAAGGCTGTCACCGCCTTTTACAGATATGTTGTAGTTCTGTATGCTGGTTTTATTTTTTGTGAGAAGCGGGAGCTGGTCGAAATTATAATAATACCGGTAGAAGTCCGGGTGTGCATAATCGATAGCGTAATGATTTCCGTTCTGCATCAATGCAATTTCATAAGGCTGCCAGGGAGCAGGCATACCGGCATTTTCAGCTGCTGCATTCATCATAGAAGCCTGTTGCATGGCGGGCAGGCGGTTAGGAAGCCGGATCGGGGATTCATATCCGCCGAGTGTGTTGAAGTCTACAGACAGTTTTCCTGGTTTGCCCGTTCTGGTGGTAACCAGCACCACGCCGCCGGCGCCACGTGCGCCATATACGGAGGCTGCCGCCGCATCTTTCAGGATGGAGACAGACTCGATATCATCCGGATTCAGCACGGCGAGGGAACCGGGAACGCCGTCAACAATCACGGGGGTGTTAGAACCGGAGCCTGAGCTGACGCCGCGCACCTGGATATTAAATCCTTCGCGGCCCGGCTGACCGTTGCTGCGGGTCACTACCAGTCCGGTGGCGGTGCCTTGCAACGCAGCCATCACATTGGATACGGGGCGGCTTTTGAGACGTGCGCCTTCCACCTGTGAGATAGCGCCGGTGATGTTGGCGCGTTTCTGCAGGCCATATCCCAGTACAACCAGTTCATTGAGTTTCTTCAGATCGGGTTGCAGGGTGACGGATAATGTTCTGCGGTCGCGTACATAAATATCTTTGGTTTCAAATCCTATCAGGGATACTGAGAGCATGACCGGACCGGCAACTTCCAGGCGGAAGGAACCGTTTTCACTGGTGGCGGTACCGTTTTGCGTCCCTTTTTCGCGGATAGAAACGCCGCTGAGCGGTACCATGCCGTCTGTTACCGTACCGTTGACAGCCCATTTGTTGCTATCGCTGACGCGTCTGCTGTTGCTGGGCTGGAGGTCTGTATCTGCGGCATTTTGCGGGATGACGATGATTTGCCCGTCTTTGATTTCCACTTTATAGCGGCTGGGAGGGAACAGCTGGCGGAGTACATCGGTAAGCGGAGCGTTGTGGACGTGAATATTAACGCCATGGCGGGTTTCGAGTTCTTCCGAAGAGATGGCGAAAGTATATTTTGTCTGTTGTTCAATGGCGCGCAGTACTGTTTTGAGACTGGCGTTGACGTATTCGACAGAGATTTTTTTCGGAGGGGCAACAGGTGTCTGAGCGGAGGCTGCATAGCCCGCCAGCACCAGGATAACAGGAAAAATAAAAACAGGCAGGCACCTAAACCTGGTATCAGAGCGCCGCGCCTGTAGCAATAATTGCTGCATAAGCAAGTGTCGGGCGCTGTTAGTAGATGTCTACCAGGTTGTTTTTATGAGAGATGTTGATTTGAAGGGTTTTTCTCATGATGTCCAGGACCTCATCCAGGGGCATGTTCCGGAAAGTTGCCAGCAGTTTTTTATCTGCCAGTTGCCCGTTGGAGATGTTTACCTGTACATTGTAAAAGTCCGATAATGCAGCTGCTACTTCCGCCAGCGGGGAATCATCGAAAACAAGGCATCTCGTTTTCCAGGCGAGGATGTTATTGTTTTTGGAGTACACCTGTGTGTTAATGTCACTGCCACGATGTTTCAGGGAGGCTTCCACGCCAGGCGTCAGGATTACTTTTTTCTCGGTGCCTTTCCAGGCAGCGCTTACCTTACCGGATTGCACGAATACTTTTACGCCTGCGTCAGCGGCTTTCACGTTGAAGGAAGTGCCGAGCACCCGTACTTCCACATCCGGTGCATCTACGGTGAAGGGGAGGGCTTCATTACGGGTAACGTCGAAGAAGGCTTCTCCCTTTTCTATTTTAATATGGCGGTTATCTTTTCCGAAGGAGCGGGCATATCTGATGCTGGTATGGGCATTGAGATATACGGTGGAGCCGTCGGGAAGATGAAGGCTGTCGAGGTTTTGTGCAGTGGTAACGGTTTTATAGCGTCCGGGCCCCAGCCAAGTGATAGTGCCGGCGATGAGGATAACGGCGGCAGCAGCCCACCAGTAGCGTCCCTGCATTTTGACCACCCGGGTTGTTGCGGGAGGCGCGGCAGGAACCTTATCCAGCGCAGCATCGAGGTGCTGCCATTGTCCCTGGGTATCGAAAGCGGAAGCGGCAGGAAGCGGATCGCCGTGCCACATGTCTTTCATATCCAGGAAAATGTCCAGGTTACCGGGATCCTGTTGAATCCAGTCGTTGAGCAGCTTCTTATGCTGCACATTCTCCGGATCTTCCAGGTAACGGATCACAATATCTATGTCTGGTTTACTGTTCATGGCTACTTATTAACTATACAACCGGAAAGATGTTTACCACTAAGCAATGTTAAAATTTTTTTTGCGCCTATTCCTTATTAATAAGCACGACCCGTAATTTTTTCAGCGCAGTGGTAAGATGGGCATATACGGTATTGATAGAGATATTTAATTGTTCTGCTATTTCAGCGGGGGACAAGCCTTTGAGCCGGCTCATTTCAAAAACGCGGCGGCACTGTTCCGGAAGTTTTTCCAGTGCGGAACGGTATTGGGCTTCCAGTTCCTTATGTTCCAGCTGGGAAGGGGTATTGTCTGCATGACTGGCGGTTACCAGCTGTTCCTTTACATAGCCTTCCTTGCGTTGTTCTTTTTTGATGCGGTTCAGACAGGTGTTAACGGTAGCACGTGCGAGATAGTGATTAACAGGCGCTCTTTCATCCAGGTTTTCCGCACCTTTCCACAGGTTGAGGAATACGTCCTGTACCATATCGTTTGCGTCGTCCTCATCTTTCACATAGCGGTAGGCTATATTATACATAGAGGGAGCGAACTGTTTAAAAACAGCCTCAAACACTTCTTTACTTCTGTTTCTTATGCCCTTAACTATTTCTTCGTTACTCAAATGCAACATGCTGTAATCATTTGTTTCCGCAGGTGCGAAGATAGATTTTTAAAAATAAATGAATGACAGATTACCGGATATGAAGGACTGCGGTAAAGGGAAAGTAGCCATGAAATGCGTTGCTGTATTGCTTTTCCTTCAAAGTGCCCTCTTTGTAATTTAAACTGCCAGACAAATTTTTTCGTCTTTAACATTTCTTTCACTAATGGTAAGCGCTGTGCCGGATGTATTTCTGGTATACGGCCGTTACCGAATTGAGCATAACACAAAAATCATGCACAAGGAGGTGTAATTATTTAGTCATCATATTTTAACCATACAAAAAATTTGAAGTCATGAAAAAAACAATCACAGGAATGCTCGCTTTAGCTGCAATAGTAGTAGGAACGTCTGCTTTTAAAAGTGTAGATGCATCAACGGTAAAATCTGCAGACAGTATCGCTGTAGTGTCAGATTCATTGGCTGCCGGTGTGGACTCCCTGGTACGGGTTGATTCACTTGCTGCAACAGATTCTCTTTTCCGTAATGACTCCCTGATCAGCCTGGATTCATTGAAGGGTATGGATTCCGTTAAAGGTATGGACTCTCTCCGCACCGTGGAAGGCGGTTCTATCACCGGTAAGGTAACACCTGCAGACGGCGCAACGGAAGTAGAAGCAGATAATGGTACCGATAAACTGAAAGGTGCGGTAGCACAGGGCGCTTTCGCTATCCCTGCTGCAAAATCCGGCACATATACAATTACCATCCTGGGTAAAGCGCCATATAAAAATGCGGTTATCAAGGACGTAAAGGTAGAAGAAGGTAAGGCAACTGACCTGGGCGAAATTAAGCTCGAACAATAGTCTCGTATAGCATCCAACAATTCAATAGCATCCAAAAATGGAAACCCATTTTGGTTTGATCTCAGGGGAGCCTTCCGGCTTCCCTTTCTTTTTTATTCACTTTTATGTGTAGCAGGAGAGAGTAGATACTCATTTTTCTGATAAAAATTTACTTATAATGCAATAAAATATTTTGATGTTACAAAAATATTCGTATTTTAGCATTGAAATTTACATATAAGCTAATTTTGATTAACCCCATATCCATTGTTTGACCCACGAGAGCCGGAAACGGCTCTCTTTCTAAAAAGGTTTGCGTTAATCAGCGCACCTTTCAGATCAGCACACAGATGTGCAGGTTGTTAGCTTTCATGTGAACTGTCACTCAACAAACCCCATTTTTTAACCAACCCGCTGTTAAACACCGGTATCCTGTGAACTACGAGATAATTGAATTGGAGCAATTTTCAGGCAGACGGGCCCGTATTTATTCAATCTATATGCAGGGAGCTAAAATTTGTCTATTGGAGCACTTTATCAGGCAGTACACAACTCATCACAGAAGAGAAGTAGGTGCTATTGCCGCACTTTTAAGGGAAATGGGAGGCCAGGTAGGCACACAGGAAAAATTCTTCCGGTACGCCGGAAATGGGATATATTTCCTGTGTGATTTTCCGGATCATACCCTGCGCCTGTATTGTATCAGACTGGGAGAAAATCTGCTGCTGCTGGGAGGAGGAGAGAAGGCGGTTACCACTGCCACCGGTACGGGAGATTCGCCCGAAATGATCAGGATGAAGCAGGTTTCGCAAGATATTTTCGGAAGAATGAGCGCAGGAAATGTATATTGGTCCTCCGATAAATCCCCATTAACGGGAGACTTAATTTTTGAAAAAGATGACACGTAGTAACGTACCACGGAAATACAGCAGTGAAATCATTGCTGATTTGCTGGCAGGCATCACGCCACTGGAGCACCTGCAGATCGGCGCCAAAATAATGCTGGCCGACAGGATAGGTAACTTCATGAACGAAAAAGGATGGAACAATAAAGACCTGGCGGCAAGAATGGGTAAAAGCCCTTCTGAAATCTCCAGATGGCTCAGCGGGGGGCACAATTTTACGATTGATACCCTGTCAGAAATAGCCATCGCACTGGAAGTTCCGATTGCGGTATTCTTCACGCCTCCATCCTCCAAGGTAATCCGGAATATTAAATTAACCGTAACTGTAAATGATGTTCCCGCTCAGCTGCCTTATCGTACTTCCGGCAGCCAGGAGCAGGCATAACCGAAATTTAATTACTATCTGTTTAAATAACAATGACCAGAAAAGCACAAGTAATATCCTCCGGGCCGGTAGGCCTGGTGCTGAAAGGAATGGAACTGCTGGATCATACCCTGCATCATCCGGGCGGCCACCCGGTGATGACCAGCTTCCGGTTTGGAATCAATATCACCAGCAAGGCAGATGAAGAAAGAAAACTGCTGACCGTCATCGTGAAAATCGATATCCATAACGAGTCTATTCACCGGCTCCTGGGCTCCGTAGTGGTCAGCTGCGAATATACCCTGGACAATTTTGACGAAACAGTCCGTATTAATGCAGCCGGTCAGCCGGACCTGCCGGAGGCACTGGTAGAAACCCTGCACAGTACCTCTCTTTCCACTACAAGAGGAGTGATGTTTGCCCTGTTTAAAGGTACATTCCTTCATAATGCCCTGCTGCCGATGATTGCAGCCGGTTCACTGACAGAAGATAACAAGTAATTATATACTTCCATGCGCACCATCATTTTACTGTTTATTTCCAACACCTTCATGACCTTCGCCTGGTACGGGCATCTCAAACATCAGGACACTGCCCTCTGGAAAGTAATTCTCATCAGCTGGGGAATTGCCTTTTTTGAGTACTGTTTCATGGTGCCCGCCAATCGTCTCGGTGCACAGGAAGGCTTCAGCGGATTTCAGCTGAAAACAATCCAGGAAGTAATTACCCTGACCGTATTCAGCGTATTCGCGGTATTTTTTCTTAAAGAGCCGTTGCGCTGGAACTACCTCGTATCATTCTGCTTCCTGATAGGAGCGGTATATTTCATGTTCAAAAAATAAACAGGCCCTGACCCGAAATCCCGGCCGGAAGACAGTACTGTCCTCACCGCAACATCGCCATGGTACTAAAGTTTCCATGATGGGGGTATTCTGTTATCTCCGGCAATTATTTTTATTTATTTAGTGAAATGCAGGGGAATTCATTTGAAAATTCCGGTTATTACTAAGTATCTTTAGCCACCTTAATTCAACCAAAGTATACATTTTGACGGAGGAAGCAAATATACAGTTGCTGGCAGAACGGGTGGCATCGCTGGGTGATGAACAGGCATACAAGGCGCTGTTCAGGATATTCTATAAGCCGCTCAGTCAGTTTGCCTATTCAATCGTAAAATCCTGGGAGTCCGCCGAAGAAATCGCATCAGACGTATTCATGAATGTCTGGAGAAACCGCGAACGGCTGCTGCAGGTGCAGAATCTGCGTGTATACCTCTACGTGTCCACCAAAAATATAGCCCTCAACTACCTCACCAAAGAAGCACGTACCCGTCATTTCAGCCTGGATGAACTGGCAGTGGATTTCAGTGTCAGCTACGCTACGCCTGAACAGATCTATATTTCCGGGGAGATGGTAAAAAAAATACAGGCTGCTATCAACGACCTGCCTCCCAAAAGAAAGATGATCTTCAAACTGATCCGGGAAGACGGCTTAAAATACAAGGAAGTAGCCCAGATCCTCGATATCTCCGTTAATACCATCGACGTACACATGGCACAGGCCCTGAAAAAAATCAGCGAAGCCATTAATCTCTCCTTTTTCAGGTCTGAATAATTTTTTTATTTGAGATTTTATTATTTGAGATTTTGTACCCAATCATGGTATAATGCCGGGCCTGTAAGTCCCAGGGTAGACTACGATTGGGTACAAAATCTCAAATAATAAAATCTCAAATAAAATTTTTTTTCAAAGGGAGTAGTAGATTCTTTAAATCTGCTTGTCCTTCTATATGTAATCATGCTTTTGTACTAAACACATGGAACAGGAAAGAATTTGGTTATTGCTGGGAAGAAAGGTATCGGGCGAAGCCACGATGGCGGAGCTGCGTGAATTGGAGGAGTTGTTGGTACAATATCCTGCGGAGAGGTACCAGTTCGCTGTACTCAGCAGCTGGCAGCCTGTTAGCCAGGAGGAGTGGAGGCAGAAAACTGATGTTGCGCTGGAGAAGCACCTGGCCAGAATGCAGGAGGAGTTCCCGCAGGATATGCCGGCGCCGGTAAAAAAGAAGCGGCGCAGCGGAATGATTGCTGTAGTATCGCTGCTGGTAGTAATGACAGGAGGCATCAGCACCTGGTTGTTCTCCGGGAAAAATAAAACAGCAGCGCCGGTGGAAACAGCGGAAATACAGACCCGTAACGGCTCGCGCTCAAAAGCTATTTTGCCGGACGGCACGGAAGTATGGCTGAACGGTGGCAGCCGCCTGACTTATAACCCTGCCATGAACACCAGCAGGCAGCGGGAAATTATGTTGTCGGGAGAGGCCTTTTTCAATGTAACGAAAAATGCAGACAGACCGTTTATCATTCATACCAGCAACATGCAGGTAAAAGTGCTGGGCACAACATTTAATATCAAAGCATACCCGACTGACCGTCAAACGGAAACCTCTCTTATAACCGGTGCAGTGGAGGTATGGTTCAATAAGAACGGCTCGCAGAAAGTGCAGCTGGAGCCCAATCAGAAAATTACAGTACTGAGTCCGGAGCATAACGTGAATGCATCTCCGGAATACAGCATTACCCATATCAGAAGGAATGAGCAGGGTAATATTATCAATGAAACAGCCTGGTGCGACAACTTCCTGATATTCGATAACGAAGGATTCAGGGACGTGGCATTAAAGATGGAGCGCTGGTTTGGCGTCAAAATTCATCTGAAGGATAAAAAATTAATGACCTATAGGTTTACCGGTACTTTTAAAAATGAATCATTGCCTGAAATATTGGAGGCGCTGAAGGTTACATCATCATTCCGTTGCCGCATTGCGGGTAACGAAGTATTCATCAACCAATAAGAACCAATAAGAAAATATGTTCGGAAAAAAAGTTTGGATACCAATGGCATAAAAAAGGGCAAATGCTGCAAACATTTACCCTTCGTTTAGATCCAACGGCAGATAGCTTCACTTGGCAATGTAGTACTGTCGTCGTTTTATGACCTTTTACAACCTAAATGTATGCAAAAAAAACATACATTTTGTCATCCTTTTGCACACATACATAAGGAAAAGTTGTACTGCTAATGAAACTGGTGTCTGTTATTATTCTTATTACCTTTTTACATTTATCCGGGAATGTATCCGGCCAGCACGCGCGTATCTCTGTAGATGCAGAGCATATGCCGGTCACCCGGTTGCTGAAATTAATCGAGAAAAAAAGTAACTGTCGTTTTGTATACAGAAACGATCTGATACCTGCTGATTTAAAGGTATCAGTGCATATGAAAGAGGACCTGCTGGAAGCAGTACTGGACAGGGTGTTAAAGCATACCGGTCTTACTTACAAAATGCTTTCGGCCAATCTGATTGCCATCACTCCGGATACCACGCCGGTAACCAGTGAGTCAGTCAGCATCGGCGGACGGGTTACTGACATCAGCGGCCAGCCGCTTCCTGGTGTCAGTATCCGTATTGCCGGAGTAAACAAAGGCGCTACAACCGACACCTATGGCCGGTTTAAACTGGAAGCGCCTGCATCGGCCTACCTGGTCTGTTCTTTCATCGGTTATGAAGAACAGCGGGTACCGGTGAGCAATCAGCAGGATGTGAACATCATTATGAAGGATGACGCCAGGGGCCTGAATGAAGTAGTGGTGGTGGCCTATGGCGTACAGACAAAAGGTTCTTTGACAGGTTCAGCTACTACAGTGAATACAGCGCTTTATGACAAAGCTCCACGTAGCAGCTTCCAGGAAAGTTTACAGGGAAATGTCCCCGGATTGCAATCCAGCAACGGTTCCGGGCAACCAGGCTCCGTACCGAGTATCCGTATCAGGGGTATCGGTTCTATTACTGCCGGCAGCTCACCGCTCTATGTAGTGGATGGCGTACCGGTAGTATCGGAAGACCTGACCGATTACAATGTCAATTCACTGGCTGGTATCAACAGCTCAGATATTGCTTCCATCTCTATTCTGAAAGACGCCGCCGCGGCTTCTATTTATGGTTCCCGCGCCGCCAACGGGGTGATACTGATCACCACCAAAACCGGTAAGGCCGGCAAAACCAGGATCAGCGTCTCTGTGCAGCAGGGTATCAACCAGCTGACACTGGGCCGGGAATCTTATCCGCTCAACACCCGCGAAATGATGGAGCTGTTGCGGGAAGGCTGGGCCAACAAAAATGATGGCAGCGGCGAAGCGGGTTTTCAGAAGGAAATAAAGGCACGCGGTATCGACACCACTATCAACACCGATTGGATTAGCGCGCTCACCCGCCATGGCAGCTATACGCAGGCTAATGTTTCTGCGGCAGGCGGTAATGAAAAAACGAAGTTCTACCTGTCCGGCGGCTATTATGACTCCAAATCCGCACTCCGCGGGGTGGATTATAAAAGAATGACCGGCAAGCTGAATCTCAGCAATAACGCTACGAGCAGGCTTACCTTTAATGTAAACCTCTCGCTCGGTTACCAGCGTGCCAATGCGGTAGGAGATGTGGGGCTGAATGCCAATCCCGTGCGCTCCCTGGCCAGAGTACAACCCTGGCTGAAAATCTACAATGCCGACGGCAGCTATGATTTCAGCTACAACAACACGTTCAATCCGGTAGCCATCCTCGAAGGCGTAAGCCGCACAGGCACTATCTACGGATTACTGGGAAGCGCCGGCGCCAGGTATACCTTCACGGATTACCTCTCTTTCGATACCAGGATCAGTCTCGACCTGAATTATGCCAAAAGCAATTCCTTCGATTCTCCGGGTTTCGGCGACGGCAGAAATACTAACGGTCACGTATATGTGAATAATAAACTGTGGAACAACTGGGTGTCTACCAACATACTCCGGTTTAACCGCAGATGGAATGATCACGGCATCAACGCATTTGCAGGATATGAAGCGCAGAGAACGGCGATCAACGGCAATGCCGCCTCCGCCACCAATCTGCTGCCCGGTAAGCGGGAACTGGCAGACGCCTCCAAACCGGAGACAGCCACTTCTGTTAATACTGCCAATGCACTTACCGGATTATTCCTGAACGCAGCATACGACTACCGGCAAAAATATTACCTCACAGGATCAGTGCGCAGGGATGCTTCATCCCGGTTTGGCAAGGACCGGCTCAGTGCCACGTTCTGGTCGCTGGGGGTAGCCTGGAATATTTACAGGGAATTTTTCCTGCAGGATATTCCCGGCGTTAACGAATTAAAGATACGGGCTAGCTACGGCAGCAACGGAAACCAGGCTATTGACAACTACGCGTCATTGTCGCTCTATAATCCGGCAAATGATTATGATGGGAAGCCGGGGTATGTATTAAGTCAGTACCCCAATTCCTATCTTACCTGGGAACAGAACAGGCCGTTCAATGCGGGCATCGATTTCGCCGTGGCGAAAAATCGTATAACCGGTACCGTAGAATACTACAACCGCGTAACCTCACGCCTGCTGCTGAATGTACCCGTATCGTCGGCCAACGGCATACTTACCGTTACCCGTAACACCGGCGAAATGAGGAACAGTGGTTGGGAAATGGCCTTATCTTCCCGTAATATCGTTGCCCGCAAAGAAGGCGCTTTTACATGGAGAACTGACCTTAACTTCTCTACCTTAAACAACCGCATCACCAGGCTGGATAATCCGCTGACCAGCATCATCAACCGGCGGGAGGTAGGCATGGATTTTTACCAGTTTTATCTTGTCGGATATGCCGGTGCTGATCCGCAGACAGGCGAGGCCCTCTGGTATACCAATGCCGACAAAACAGCTACGACCAGGGTATTCGGCGATGCACAGCGGTTCTACCAGGGAAGTGCCCTGCCCAGATTTTATGGAGCAGTCACCAACTATTTCAGCTATAAAGGTTTTGATCTGAGTTTCCAGTTTTTTTACAACTGGGGTAACAAGGTGTATGATAACTGGGGCCCCTTCACAGAGTCTGATGGTAACGGCGGTTTCGGCGCTACCTCCAAGCTCTCCAGGCGCATATACGAAAATCGTTGGCGGCAGCCCGGTGATATCACCAATATCCCGAAGGTAGTATATGGCGGTACCCAATCCGGACTCAGTAACCAGATGTCTTCCAGGTTTCTGTACGACGGCAGTTTTATCCGCCTGAGAGATCTGCTGCTGGCTTATCATCTGCCTAAATCCTTACTGTCAGGAACAGGCATCGGTGAAGCAAAAATTTATTTCAGAGGCAATAACCTCTGGGCATATGTGAAGGACAAACAGTTGACGATGGATCCGGAAGTGCCGGTAACCGGGGATTATGACCAAAGGCCACCTGTATTCAAAACTTATCTCCTGGGAGTTGATATTAATTTTTAAACAGAGCATGTCAAAGCGATACCAACATATTGCAGGGCTGTTGCTGACGGTAATACTCGCCGCTTGCGGGAAATCGTTCCTGGATCAGACGCCGCAGACGCAGACAGAAACAGGTAAGGCCATTACAGACCTGCCGGGCCTGCGGGCCGCTATCAGCGGGGTGTATTCCCTCATGCAACACGAAAATTATTATGGCCGCACCATGTTGCTGCTGCCGGATCTGCGGAGTGACAATGAATATATCAGCGTCATCAACAGCAACCGGTACCGCAATCATGACCAATATATTCTAACCCCTAATGATGCGTATGTAACCGATAACTGGAATCAGTTATACAGCGTGGTAGCCAATGCGAACATGGTGATTCAGAAGGGGCCTGGTATTTTCCTGCTGCCGTCTGTGGCAGACAGTACGGAAGCCAGACAGATAGTCGCTGAAGCATATACCATCAGGGCACTGGTGTTTTTCGACCTGGCCCGGTTGTATGCGCAGCCCTATAACTATACTACTGACGCCTCGCATATGGGCATACCGCTGGTCACCGTTACAAACGTAGACTCTGTGCAGTCGCCCTCGCGCAGCAATATCAGGCAAACGTTTGACCAGATCATCCGCGACCTGCAAACAGCGATCAGCAGATTTGAGAAGAGTAACAGTACGGCTTTTTCATCCGGTAGAATCAATAAGTATACTGCTACCGCTTTGCTGTCGAGGGTTTTGTTATATAAGGGAGACTGGCAAGGAGCCATGGCAAATGCTTCCGCAGTCATTAACAGCAACCGCTATACCCTGTTGCCGGGAGATAAGCTGGTAAGTGATTTTGCTGTAACAGGCAATGCAGAAACGATCTTTGAAGTAATCAATACGCCGGTAGATAACCGTGGTACCGATGGCCTGAGCTATATGTTCAGCCAGGACGGATATGGTGAAATACTGGCAACTGATGATATTTTCAATATCTATCCTGCCAAAGATGTACGGCTGGGCTTTTTGAAACGGGGAAAACGCGCCGCTAACGGTGGCGAAGATCCCGCAAATATCATCACCAAGTACAAGGATGTGAACACCTTCACGGAAAGCATGAAGGTGATACGGCTGGCCGAGCTGTATCTCATCCGCGCTGAAGCTGCTGCCCGACTGGGACTGACCGCTGCTGCACAGGCTGATCTGACACAGATCATTATGCGTGCAGATCCGTCAGCAGGCCCAGCTACCGCCACCGGCCCGGCACTGCTGAGCGCCATCGCGCTGGAAC
This sequence comes from Chitinophaga solisilvae, assembly GCF_009928525.1. Classification (GTDB taxonomy): domain Bacteria; phylum Bacteroidota; class Bacteroidia; order Chitinophagales; family Chitinophagaceae; genus Chitinophaga; species Chitinophaga solisilvae. The sequence continues at coordinate 694,338 of NZ_JAABOK010000001.1, forward strand.
GGCGCAGGGAACTGGCTTTTGAAGGACACCGCCTGTTTGATCTGGCGCGTACTAAAACATCCTTCGTAAAGTATCTGGCCAACAATCAGTCGATTACCGTGGCATTGCCCGGTCCGAAAATAATCTTACCCATCCCGCAAAGGGAGCTGGATGCCAATCCGAATATACGCCACCAGCAAAACGAGGGTTACAATTGAAATCGTAGATGCCTTTGTTAATAATTGGTTTTTGCAAGCTGGTTGGTTTTTGCTTGTAGGGTCCCGGAATCACGCCGGGACCTTTTTTATGTTTAAATTTTCAGATCCCCGGATTTTCAGATTGGGGATTTTAATGCCATTCGCTGTGCTTTACATCCGTAAATCACAAAATCCGTAAATCAAATAATTAATGTGTTATTTTTGGCCACCTGTAAATTCACACAATAGCACATGTTAATAAGACTCTTTTCTGCACTGGCTTTGTTTATAGCAGTGATGGCCGGTATACCGGTAAAAGCGCAACCATCTCCGGTCTGGAATGCTGCAGACATTAAACTGCAGCTGAAAAAGCTGGATACACTGGGGAGTGTGCTATACCTCGCCGCCCATCCCGATGATGAAAATACCCGTCTCCTGGGCTATCTCGCAAAAGAAAAATTATACAGAACAGGATACCTGTCACTCACTCGCGGTGACGGAGGTCAGAACCTGGTAGGAGATGAGCAGTCTGAACTGCTGGGCCTTATCCGCACGCAGGAATTACTGGCTGCCCGCCGTATCGACGGGGCAGAACAGTTTTTTACCCGCGCACAGGATTTCGGCTTCTCCAAAAATCCGGAAGAAACATTTACTATCTGGGATAAAGAAAAAATACTGGGAGATGTGGTCTGGATGATCCGTAAATTTCAACCAGACGTAATCATCTGCCGCTTCCCGGCCGACAGCCGCGCCGGACATGGCCATCACACCGCCTCCGCCATGCTGGGCGCAGAGGCCTTCGAGGCCGCCGCTGATCCTAAACGCTACCCGGAACAACTGAAATATGTAAAACCCTGGCAGGCTAAAAGACTGCTGTGGAATACCTTCAACTTCGGGGGTAACAACACCATCTCCGATGACCAGTTTAAAACAGATGTAGGAGCGTATAATTTCCTGTTAGGAAAAGGATATGGGGAAATAGCCGCTGAAAGCCGCTCCCAGCACAAAAGCCAGGGTTTCGGTGTTCCTGCCGGAAGAGGCAGCAGCATGGAATACTTCTCTACCATCAAAGGCGATGCACCGAAGCAGAGCCTGCTCGACGGCGTAAATACCTCCTGGTCGCGTATTCCGGGCGGAGCCGCCATCGGTGCGCTGGTAGACAAAGCACTGCAGACCTATAATATGGAGCATCCCGGCGCTTCCGTACCTGCCCTCCTGGAAATCCGGAAAGCCATACAGGCGCTGCCCGACGGCTACTGGCGCAACCAGAAACTGAAAGAAACAGAACAACTGATTTATGCCTGCGCCGGCGTATGGGCAGAAGCCTACAGCGCTACGCCTACCGTAGCTGCAGGTTATAAACTGGAAGCTACCGTGCAGGTTATCAGCAGAGGCAATGTACCTGTATACCTCCGCCAGGCCGACCTTCCGGGGCAGCCCAATATCGCTGGTCCGCAGGAACTCGCCTTTAACAAACTGACCACCTTCAACCGTACCATACATGTACCCGCCGATACCCGCATCTCACAGCCCTACTGGCTGGCAGAGCCGCATCCGCTGGGCACATATGCCATCGCAGACCCGTTGCTGACAGGCAATCCGGAGAATGTGCCACCCATGAGCACACGTATCCAGCTGCAGATAGGCGGGCAGGATTTCACCCTGATACGCCCCCTGCAGTATAAATACACCGATCCCGTTAAAGGAGAATTGTATGAACCGCTGGTCATCACGCCACCGGTAGTGGCCAATCTCAGCAACCAGGTATACATCTTCACAGATAATAAAGCGCAGTCAGTACCCGTGAAATTGCAGGCTATGGCCGATGATGTGGCCGGTACGGTACGCCTGCAGCTCCCTGACGGATTCGCTGCCACTGAAAACAATATTCCCTGGAAACTTGCCAGAAAGGGAGATGAAACAGAGTTACGCTTCAGCATCCATCCGGTAAAGGCTTCCACTGCCAATCACGTAGATACGTTCACGGTAGTGATGAACTGTAACGGTAAAGACTATACGCAGAGCATCCGCCATATCCGTTATGACCATATCCCGGTGATCACGTTGTTTCCTACCGCGGAAGCCAGGCTGGTAACCGTAGACCTGAAGCACAACGGCAACCGCCTGGGATATATACCCGGCGCGGGCGACATGGTTGCTGCCTCGCTGCGTCAGGTAGGATATGATGTAACCGAACTGGGAGAGAAGGATATAATGGGCGGACAGCTGCAGCAGTATGATGCCATCATCACCGGCGTGCGCGCCTATAACGTGAACCCACGTATGAAATACTGGCAGCCCCGCCTGATGGATTACGTGAAAAACGGCGGAACCCTGCTGGTACAGTACAACGTCAACAACCCGCTGGTGACCACCGACCTCGGACCGTTTCCGTTTAGCCTTTCCCGTGATCGTGTAACAGATGAAAATGCAGCAGCTACCTTCATCAATCCCGGCGATCCTGTTTTACATTATCCCAATGATATCACCACAAAGGATTTCAATGGATGGGTACAGGAACGCGGATTGTATTTCCCCGGCAACATTGACAAATCATATAATAAACTCTTTACCATGAAAGACAAGGGTGAAAGCCCGATGGATGGCTCTACCATTGTGGCAGCCTATGGTAAAGGAAGATACGTATATACAGGGCTGGCATTTTTCCGGCAGCTACCGGCAGGCGTTCCCGGTGCTTATCGCTTATTTGTGAACCTGATTTCCGCCAAAAAGGAATAAGAGAAAATGGCTAAAAAACATGAACAGAACCGTCCCAGACTCAGAATAGCAGCGATACTCTGTATCCTTCTGGGACTATTCATCGGATTTGGAATAAAACGTGTGCACATTGGCTTACTGATCGGGATCGGACTGGGTCTGCTGACAGGAAGCATGTGGACCAAGAGCAGTCGCGAAGACTAACTGCGAAAAACAGACAACGGATGACTGACAAGAACCTGTATGACGAAGAAAAACCGCCACTGTTTCGGTCGTGGGGCTATTGGTATGTATTGGTAATAGCCTGGCTGGCATTGCTGATTGTGCTTTTCTATTTATTTACCAAAACATTTTCATGAGCGTATTAGACTGGATTGTACTTGTATCCACGTTGACTGTTATTATACTGTATGGTATCTGGAAAAGCCGGGGCCGGCAGGATATGGAAAGTTATTTCCTCGGAAATCAGTCTATGCCCTGGTATATTGTGCTGCTGTCCATCATCGGTACGCAGGCGAGCGCCATTACTTTCATCTCCGCTCCCGGCCAGGCTTATACCGACGGGATGCGTTTCGTTCAATATTACTTCGGGCTGCCGCTGGCGATGGTGGTATTATGTATCACCTTTGTACCCATCTTCCATAAGCTGAAAGTATATACAGCCTATGAGTTTCTGGAGAAACGGTTTGATCTGAAAACACGGACGCTGGCCTCTGCGCTGTTTCTCATTCAGCGGGGGCTGTCTACCGGTATCAGTATCTGCGCGCCTTCCATCATCCTTTCCTCTTTGCTGGGCTGGAATTTATATTGGACCAACATGATTATGGGCGGATTGCTCATCATCTATACGGTAGCCGGCGGTACCCGTGCCGTAGCCTATACACAGACGCTTCAGCTGGTGATTATTTTTGGTGGTATGTTCCTGGCAGGGTGGATGGTAGTACATCTGCTGCCGGCAGACATCGGATTCAAACAGGCCCTGCAGGTATCCGGCAAAATGGATAAGCTGAATGTTATTGTAACAAAATTCGACTGGAAAGATAAGTACAATATCTGGAGTGGTGTGATAGGAGGGTTTTTCCTGGCGTTGTCGTACTTCGGAACAGATCAGTCGCAGGTGGGCCGCTATCTTACGGCACGATCCGTAAAAGAGAGCAGGATGGGATTGCTGATGAACGGCCTGGTAAAGGTACCGATGCAGTTTCTGATATTGCTTATCGGCGCCCTGGTATTTGTATTCTATTTGTATTTCCGTGCGCCGGTATTTTTCAACGAAGCGCAGCTGGCCCGTGTACACAAAACAGAGCAGGGGCCGGCGCTACAGCGGCTGGAAGATAAATACAATCAGCTGGGCGCGGTGAAGCAGCAACAGGTGAAGGAGCTGGCCGTTGCACTGGAAGCAGGTAACAACGAACAGGTGGCCGCCGCCAAACAGGCGCTACAGGCAACCGATGCTGCTGCGCAGGCTGTACGGACATCCGCACTCAGCGTCATAAAGAAAGCAGATCCAACTGCTGATACCAATGATACCAATTATATTTTTCTGCATTTCGTCGTAAATAGTTTACCGAAAGGATTGGTAGGGCTGCTGATCGCTATTATTTTCCTGGCGGCATGGGGCAGTATTGCAGCAGCGCTGAATTCCCTGGCATCTACTACTGTGATAGATGTCTACCAGCGCCTCTATAACGCGCATGCATCGCAGGAGCATTACCTCCGTATGTCTAAACTCTGGACGCTGATATGGGGTGTGTTCTGTATTGTGGTAGCGCAGTTTGCCAGTGGTCTGGGAAGCCTGATAGAAGTGGTGAATGTGTTGGGGTCCTGGTTTTACGGCGTTACGCTGGGAATATTTATGGTTGCTTTCTACCTGAAGCGGGTAGGAGGTACCGCTACATTCTGGGCAGCTATTGCAGCGGAAATCGTGGTGCTGTACATGTATTGGCTGAATCATGTTTCTTTCCTCTGGCTCAATGCCATTGGCTGTTTGCTGGTGGTGGTATTTGCGCTGATATTGCAGCTGGTATTAAAAACCAGGAAGGCGTAAATAATTCTAATTACAAATTACGAATTACGAATTACGAATGAAAGCGAAGACCGACGCGGATCTTATATTGATCTTCGCGTCGGTCTTCGCTTTCATTCGTAATTCGTAATTCGTAATTTGTAATTAGAATTACTTCAGCGTTGCCAGCAGTTTATTATTCAGCGCCACATAATCATCGTTTTTAGCTGCCTTAGCCAGTTCGATAGATTTCATAGCTGCTTCTCTGGCAACTTTGTTATCTTTTGCTTTCGCATAGATTTTTGCTTTCAGGTGCCAGATCCAGAAGGCATCCGGACTTTCGGCAGTAGCTGCATCTACCCATTCGGCCGCTTTTTTGATATCGCGGTTATGTTCGTAGTAGTAGGAGGCAGCGAGGAAGTACGGTTTTTTATCACCGTGCTGCATGGCCTCATCGATCTGGGTGAGGATTTTATTTTCGATGTCAGCTGTGATGATTACAGGCACTTTCACTTTGTCCCAGCTGAGGGTCAGCACCATAGAAGATTCCAGCACTTTTTCAAAAGCGATGGTGAAGCTCTCCACGGAGGAAGGGAGGGCCACAGGCGCTACGCTTACGCGAGCCACGTCATTCTCCTGTTTGTACTGGGAAGGGCTGCTTACATCCAGGCTGCTGGTGAGGATAACGGTCCATTTCTGAGCACCGGGAATGGTGAGCAGGCCGTATTTACCAGCTTTAACAGGTACGCCGCCGAAGGTCACATCTTCTCCGAAAGTGATGATAGTAGGGGAGTTCGCACCTGTTCTCCATACTTTATTATACGGTACGATATCTCCCATGATAACTCTTCCTTTTTTAACAGGACGGGAGTAGTTCAGTTCTACGCTGGACAAAGCAAAGTTCTGCTTTACAGTCTGTGCCGGGCTTGGAGCCGGTACTTTGATTCCCTGTGCTACGGCAGCGCCGGTATAAAGCAACAGCATAGCGCCGGCAACGGCGAATGTTCTTAAAGTTCTCATATCAGGTGGTTGTTTATTGGTGGCAAAGGAATGTACGGGCAGCGGCATTTATTCAATCAGTCCGCTGCGGAAGGCATACAGTACCAGGCCAACGCTGTTTTTTACATTGAGTTTTTCCAGGAGTTTCTGCCGGATACCTTCCACAGTGCGGGGGCTCAGGTATATCTGTTCAGATATTTCCTGTGTGGTGTACTCGCTACAGATCAGCTTCAGCACTTCCTGTTCACGGTCATTCAGCTGGATTTCATTTTTCAGCGTTGGTTTGAATTGTTGTTTGTTTTTATGGAGGACTTTTTTGAGTAGGGCCAGGTTCACGTTTTCATTGAAATAAAATCCTTTTTCAAAAGTAGTACAGATGGCTTCATAGATTTCTTCCGGGTCGGCATTTTTCAGGAGATAGGCATTGGCCCCGTTTTCCACCAGGTGAACAATGAAATTATCATCTTCATACATGGTGAGTATAATGATTTTTACATCCGGATATTTTTCTTTCACTTTTACCGTAGCCTCGATGCCGTCCATATTGGGCATCTTCAGGTCCATGAGAATAACGTCGGGCTGCTGTTTTTCCATGAGCTGTAACAGGTGCTGTCCGTCGTCTGCTTCATAAATGAAACGGATATTTTCGTAAGGAACCAGTGTATTGATTACTCCACTGCGGAAGATCTTATGATCGTCTGCAATGGCCACTTTTATGTGCGCCATAGGAGAACAGTTTATAGAGAATTTCTATTATTTTATTGTTAGTAAATTACTACAGGTCATGCTGTTACAAACGGGCACAACGAAATCGGAAGGCAATTTAGTAATAAAACAACATATGAATCAACTATTCTGCGTCGGAGCCTGATAATTTTCCAAGCTGATGGTGGCAATGGTGCCTTTTGGCGTTCCTGTTGTGAAGTTAATCTTTCCGCCAATAATATTAAGGCGGCTTTCAATATTTTTAAGTCCGAGGCTTCCTGTCTTTTTCCTGGAAGTTTCCAGCGATGATAATAGCTGGCCGTTGCCATCGTCTTCTACGGCAATGGTAAGCTGGGCAGGAGTTGTCTGATAGGTAATCAGTACTTCGGTTGCCTGAGCGTGTTTGAGGATATTGTTGATGAGTTCCTGTACTACACGGTATACGTTCAGGGCTTTTTCCTTATCAACCTGCTGGCCGTTATCAGCTGTTTTAAAAGTAATTTTTACCTGTTTGTTTTTGTTCATCAGGTTGCAGAACGAATCCAGCGCATGTGCCAGGCCCAGGTTTTCCAATGCCTGCGGATGCAGACTCTGGGAGATGAACCGCAGTTGCTGAATAATAATATCAGTGAAATCCTTGGTTTCTTTCAGCCGTTCGGCTTCGCCGTTTTCTGTTTTGAGGAGGGGCTGCAGCCCGCCGATATTGAGCTTGAGTACGGAAAGCTGTGCGCCTACTTCATCGTGGAGGTCTTCTGCAATACGTTTGCGTTCCTGTTCCTGTCCCTGTAAAACTGCGATGAGGCGTTCCCGTTGCAACTGCAGGTCTTTATCCCTGATCACCAGCTTGTGCTGGATAACCTGTTTTTGCTGAAGCATGACGAGCAGTATCACAATGACCCCCAGTATTAACATTACTGTAGAACCGATTACAATAATATCAATTATCTGCATATCTATATCTTTTTGTCTTTAAGAGGCCAATATACAGAAGAATCATAGTAATCATCCCAACAACATAATTTATTACCAGAATAGCTACCGTCATACCCAGTTTGGCCTGCCCGGTTGTCTGCAGCGCCTGTAAAGAGTTATAACTGATGGAAAACAGGAAAGAGGTACAGAAATAAATAAACAGACCTGAATTGTACCAGAAAGTTGGCAGCGTATCAATATAAACGGACTGCTCTATCAGATCCTTGTCTTTTAACAACTGTAAAAAATAAATGGCTCCATATACCAGTAATACGATTGATTTTACGCCTGCGGTAATGGAGTTATAAGCTCTTACGCCTTCTATCTTGAACAGATCAATGGAGAAGATGAGAACGGCGATGAAGGGGATTATCCGGATGAGGGTGCGCACCCTGGGGTTCTTGATACAGATCAGATAGAATACCGAAAGAATAACAAACTGGATTAAATGCATGATGCTGAAGAACCACATGTTATTCCCCATCAGGCGTTGTATAAGATCTGCACCTACGGCGAATACTAGGCTGCTGACGATATACCAGCAAACCCACCTGGAAGGCATGTCCAGGTTCCTGTAATTTAAAATGAAGGGGATCAGAATTAAACATTCGACCCCCATCATTGCATAATAAGTCCACCAAATTAATGCAAAGTTCACGCTGATAATTATTGTTGAGGTTTAGTTGGTGGTTTGGTGCTGCAATATTCAGGACAAGGAATACCCTGATCCAGAATCAGTGCGGATGACATTGATTTTGCAACCGCTCCCGTGGCCGGATCTCCGGCTGGCGGCAATATATCATTTCCGTCTTCGTCTACAGCTACCAGTACCATTTTCTTTTCTTTAATACCATCGCCGTCGGTATCAATCTTAAGTCCGTAATAGATGCGTACAGCAGTACATCCCGGCTGATCTAACAGCTGCTGTATTTTATCTTTACCGAAACACATTGCTTTCACATGACCGTTCAGTGATTTCTGATTGGCGTGGTCGTCATCATGGTTTTTACACAGTAAATCCATTTCCGCCCGGGAAATGAAATCACCTGCATCTGCAGGGATAGGTCTTCTTGGAGAATCGCTCATTGTGGGTAGTTTTAATTCGGGGTTAAATTTATTACAAAATTACACGCTTGCAAGTGGAAATCCTATAAAGCCGCTGTCGGAGCAATCCGGTGCCTGTTATGCCTTATCCACGCTGGTAATGGATTTTATCATGTTTAAAGGGGGTTCCGGATAACTGAATTAACGTAGCAGTCACTAAAAAATGCGTATAACTACGCAATCCCTCCGGAGCAAGCCTGTAGCCATTTTAAAAGCGAAGTTTTATTTTTAAATTAGTTCATTATTCCTTTTACCACCCTTAAAGCGCTTGTATGTTAACAAACCCTCAGCCCGTTGCCAGGTATAAAGACCTGGTTCATGCAGGGACATTTATCAGCCCGTCGCATGCCCGCCACATGATTGAGGCCTGGCAATCCGCCAACCCCGATGCTGTCCGCTCCATCCTGTACGGACGTAATGTATTTGATAACCTCCTGCAGACACCCGGTTGCGCCGGTATCCGCATTTTTAACGGTATCAACGCTGACAATATACAGGCGCTGGTCTTTGTACCGTTTAATGAACAGGGTGATAATATCCTGGAATACCTGGCGCAGGCGCCATACGGACTTATTAAAATGAACGCGCCCATCTTTGACGAAGGCATTCCCTGCCCGCCTTTCTGCCCGTCAGATCCTCCGTTTGCCCAACGCTCCCCGGAAGAAAAAGCTACGATGCGCCAGCGTTATCCTGCCAGCATCCGCGAAACTGGCAGCGTCATCTCCCGCAGGGAAGCCCAGGAAATGATTGAAGCCTGGCAGCAACAGGAACCAGATGGCGTACGCTCCATTATGTACGGCCGTCACATCTTTGACGCCCTGCTGCGTATTCCCGGCTGTGAAGGCATCCGCATATTCAATGCCGCCGATCATGACCAGCAGCAAACCTTCCTGCTGCTTGCCAGCGATAGCAGGGGAGAACATATACTGCAATACAATCACGACATACGCCTGCAAACACCCCCCGAGCCTATCGGCAGCGGCGGCGCACCCTGCCCCGGTATTTGCGGCAGCGCCGGCGATGGACTTCCGGATTGGGAAACACACAATGTAAGGTGATCAATTACGAATTACGAATTGCGAATTACGAATGTAGAAGCGAAGATCGAAACGTAAATTAAAGCAGATTACTATTATTGGTTTGCTTTAATCTACGCTTTGATCTTCGCTTCTACATTCGTAATTCGCAATTCGTAATTCGTAATTCGCATTTTACCTTCATCACCTATAATAATTTTTACCAATAATTCCTTTCCCTCCAAACATTCCCGTACTTCTCATGCCTGGAATACGTAGTTCTACGCAATCCTTTTTTTCAGTTCTACAACGCTTGACTGCCATCATATTCTTCACAATCTTTGCATCATCAGCCGATAAGAATAATTGTTATACAGCACAGGATCAGAAATGACCGGACCTTTCTACCATGTTTGTTTTAAAGTATGCAGAAGGGGTCTGGCTGTTACCTGAAACAGCTCATTGGGTAAGCTCCTTATCCCCATAAAAAAATTTAAACCATGAGTTACCTGTTAATTGGAAACATCTCTGCGCTTATTTGTGATGACTGTATAGAGCCGCTTGCCAATGCACGAATACGCGTTTATCTTCCGGATATACGGTATCCGGATCAACAGAATTCCTGGGCTAAAGGTATTTTCAATGACCTGCGCCCGTTGACCGCCAAAGATGTGTTGATGAAGGCCGACCGCCTGCTGGCGGAAGCGCCGCTGGATGAATGGGGCAATTTCAGTCTGAGCTGGGAGGAAGTACATTTGTTTACAGAACCGCTGGAACTGGATCTTTGCCTGGATGTTATGCCGGGTAAAACAGGCAGCCACCAGCCGCGCAACTATCACCTCAGCAATGTGGTGTTGCACTGGAAACGCAGCAGCAACGGTTACCTCGGAGCCTACGCCTATGTGGTGCCGTCCGCATCCTGGAACGCCATCTGCCGCGATGCCGGCTCCTGGGTAATTACCGGAACAGTGAGGCATTACCAGCGGAAGGAAGGGCAGCTGCACCTGAAAGTACAGGCCTATAACGCGATTTCAGGAAAGATGATCGGAGAAGCATATACCAATGAGTTTGGACGATATACTATCCGGTTCTCCCGTAAAGATCTGTATAGCGGACACCTGCAGCCGGTAAGACAGGGCCGTACCAATATGGGACCGGATGTGTATTTCAGGATTTATAACGATGACCGGCTCATACTATCTGAAAATGAAAATAATGCAGCAGTCAGCGAGAGACAGGATCTGCCTCCGTGCTCCTGCCTGAATATAGAATATAAATCTTCCGCAGTAAGAAGAGCCTCCGCACATATCAACGGATGGATCAGCGATATGATTTCACTGACTGCCGGAAGAAGAAAGAAACGTGAACAGCTGAGGATGGCGGCCAACTACAGATGAGAGTATGCAATATCCCTTGTGGAAGAACCCCGTTAACGCTCGTTGTAAAAGATCATTTAATGTCTGACATCTCAATAAGTTAGCTATAAAGAATCCCCCTTGTTTGAACCCCCTTTCTAAATGCAGACAGCTGCCCTTCCCCTGGCAGCTGTCATTTTTTTTAGAAACGGGGATGATACTGCGCCAGCGTATCACGCAGGTATTCCCGGTCGAGATGCGTATATATTTCAGTAGTGGTAATGCTTTCATGCCCCAGCATCTGCTGCACGGCTCGCAGGTCAGCTCCGCCCTCCACCAGGTGGGTGGCAAAGGAATGCCGGAAAGTATGCGGGGATACATTCTTCTGAATGCCGGCCAGTTTGGTCAGCTCCTTAATCACCAGGAAAATCATCACCCGGCTTAACATACCGCCACGTCTGTTCAGAAACAACGTGTCTTCCTCCCCGTGTTTAACGGGCATGTGTATACGAACATTTCTCCTGTAGATATCAATCTGCCGCATGGCTTCTTTCCCGATCGGCACAATCCGCTCCTTGTTGCCTTTTCCCAGTACCCGGATGTAGCCCGCATCCATGTACAGTTGCGTAAGCTGCAGGCCGATTACTTCGCTTACACGGAGGCCGCAGCTGTACATTGTTTCGAGGATAGCCTTGTTACGATGGCCTTCGGCAGTATCCAGCTTTATCTGCGCTATGATTTTCTCTATCTCTTCAAAAGTGAGTACGTCCGGAAGTTTGCGTTGCAGTTTGGGTGCATCCATCAGCTGCGTGGGATCTTCCTGGGTCATGTCTTCCAGCAGCAGGAATTTATAAAAAGCCTTGATGCCGGAGATCGTCCGGGCCTGCGATGCCGGTGTCATGCCCAGCTGGCTGATCCACTGTACGCAGGCCTGGAGGTCGGCCAGCGTGATGTCCTGCGGCCGCAGCTTTTCTTTACCGTGCGCCAGCAGATACTGTTCCAGCTTCTCCACATCGCGCAGATAGGCTTCAATAGAATTATCGGATAATGACCGCTCTAACTTTAGATACCCTTTAAATAGTTTCCTGAATGATTCCCACATAAATGGCAAGTTAAAAGTTTTGCCCTATTTTTAATGACATAACCTCAATAACATGTCAGACCAGTCTTTTAGGAAAATTACCAAACTCCTCGTTGCCAACCGCGGCGAAATTGCGGTACGCGTGCTCCGGGCCGCTGCCGAGCTGCGGATCCGTACCATTGCGGTGTTTACCTACGAGGACCGTTACTCGCTGCACCGGTATAAGGCTGACGAAGCCTATCAGATAGGAAAAGATGATGACCCGCTCAAGCCCTACCTCGATATAGAAGGGCTGATTAATCTTGCTAAGTCCCAGGAGGTGGATGCTATTCACCCAGGGTACGGTTTCCTGAGTGAGAACGTTCAGTTTGCCCGCCGCTGCCGGGAGGAAGGTATCATCTTTATCGGCCCTTCTCCGGAAATTATGGCTCAGCTGGGAGATAAGGTGGCTGCTAAAATACTGGCGCGGGAAGCTGACGTACCGCTGATAGAAGACAGCCGCGTACCGCTGACGGATGTGCCTACTGTTATTGCGGAAGCAAATCGTATAGGGTTTCCCGTTATGCTGAAGGCCGCCTCCGGCGGCGGAGGCCGAGGCATGCGGATGGTGGCTGATGCATCCGCACTGGAACGCGCTTTCCTGGAAGCCCGCAGCGAAGCGGCCAAAGCCTTTGGTGATGATACCATTTTTATAGAGAAGTTCATTGAAGAACCCAAACATATAGAAGTACAGCTGATGGGCGACCAGCACGGCAATATCGTACACCTTTATGAACGCGACTGCTCCGTGCAGCGCCGTTTTCAGAAGGTAGTGGAAATAGCCCCGGCGCCCAACCTGCCGCAACACACCCGTGAAAAGCTCTATGAATATGCCCTGCGGCTGGCGCATAAGGTAAAGTTCAACAATGTGGGTACCGTAGAGTTCCTGGTAGACAGGAAACACCATATTTATTTTATTGAAGTCAACCCCCGCATACAGGTAGAACATACCGTCACCGAAGAAGTGACCGGGATTGATATTGTCCGCTCCCAGATCCTGATAGCCCAGGGACACCGGCTGTCGGATCCGGAGATCTTCCTGAAAGGGCAGGAAGACGTACACCTGAACGGCTATGCGATTCAGTGCCGCATTACGACTGAAGATCCGGAGAATAATTTTACGCCTGACTATGGCACTGTGATTGCTTACCGCAATGCCGGCGGCTTTGGAATCCGCCTGGATGAGGGCAGTACCTATTCCGGGGTGAAGATTTCTCCTTTCTTTGATTCCATGCTGGTGAAGGTGACGGCCTGGGGCCGTACCCTGTCGGGTGCTGCCGGCCGCCTGCACCGCACGCTGCGGGAGTTTCGCATCCGGGGTGTAAAGACCAACATCCGCTTTCTCGAAAATGTGATTACCAACGATATATTCCGTAAAGGTAACTGCACCGTGGCGTTTATCGACCAGCATCCGGAGTTGTTCCGGCTCTCGCAGATCCGCGACAGGGGCACCAAAACGCTGATGTACCTGGCGGATGTGACAGTGAATGGTCACCCGGATGTGAAGGAAAAAGATGCCGGGAAAATTTTCAGAACCCCGGCGATACCTTCGTTTGAGCCGCTGCAGCCTTATCCAGCCGGTATGAAGAACCGGCTGGAGGAAATGGGAAGGGAGGCATTTGTCCGCTGGCTGCGCCATGAAACGCCGGTGTACTTTACCGATACTACTTTCAGGGATGCGCACCAGAGTCTGCTGGCCACACGGGTACGCACCAGGGATATGCTGGCCGTGGCCGAAGGCTATGCCCGTAATAACCCGCAGTTGTTTTCCATGGAAGTTTGGGGCGGCGCCACCTTTGATGTGGCGATGCGTTTCCTGCATGAGTGCCCGTGGCGCCGGTTACAACTGCTGCGCAAAGCCATGCCCAATATGTTGCTGCAGATGCTTTTCCGCGGGACTAACGCCGTCGGCTACTCGGCATATCCTGAAAACCTGATCGCTGCCTTCATAGAAAAAGCGAGCGAGAACGGCGTGGATATATTCCGGATCTTCGACTCGCTCAACTGGGTGAAGGCCATGGAGCCGGGTATCCGTATCATACGGGAACGCACCAACGCACTTGCGCAGGCAGCCATCAGCTATACCGGCGATGTGCTGAAGCCGGCAGGCAATAAATACACCCTGCAGTATTATACTGACCTGGCGCGCCGGTTGGAAGATGCCGGCGCCCATATGCTGGCGGTGAAGGATATGGCCGGGCTGCTGAAGCCGGAAGCGGCCACAGTGCTGATCGGCGCGCTGCGGGAGGCAGTGCAGCTTCCGGTGGTGCTGCATACGCATGATACAGCAGGAGTGCAGGCCGCTACCTATCTCCGGGCGGTGGAGGCAGGTGTAAATGTGGTGGACTGCGCCCTGGCATCGCTGAGCGGGCTGACATCCCAGCCTAACCTGAATTCTATGGTGGCCATCCTGGATGGACATCCCCGCAGCCAGCAGATGCAGCTGTCTTCCCTGAATGAATACAGCAACTACTGGGAGGATGTACGTGGTTATTATTATCCTTTTGAATCAGATATGAAAGCGGGAACCGCCCAGGTGTATGAAAATGAAATACCTGGCGGACAGTATTCCAACCTGCGCCAGCAGGCGGAATCGCTGGGGCTGGGAGATAAGCTGGAGCTTATCAAGCAGAATTATGCGGTGGTGAACCGGTTGTTCGGAGATATTGTTAAGGTGACACCCAGCTCCAAAGTGGTGGGAGACATGGCGTTGTTTATGACCAGTAATCAGCTGACTGCTGCCGATGTGATGGACCCGCAGCGTAACCTGGCCTTTCCTGATTCGGTAAAGGGCTTCTTCCGGGGGGACCTGGGAGTGCCTTACGGAGGTTTCCCCGAAGCGCTGCAGCGCATTGTACTGAAAGGGGAGCCGCCCCTTACCGGCAGGCCGGATGCACATCTGGCGCCGGTAGATTTTGATGCCGACTTTGCCGCCTTCCAGGAGAAGTATCCGCATGCAGAGTTCCTGGATTACCTGAGCTACCAGATGTTTCCGAAGGTCTTTGACGGATATTATCATCATGCCATGGTGTATGGCAATGTGGAAGCCATTCCTACGCCGGCTTTCTTTTACGGGCTGAAGCTGGGAGAAGAGATGCTGGTAACATTGAGTAAGGGTAAAACGATCATTGTAAAGCTGCTGTATATTCTGCCGGCAGATGAAGACGGTATGCGTACGGTGGTTTTTGAACTGAATGGTTATACCCGCAGGGTACAGGTGAGAGATAATTCGGTGAAGAGCCTGGTATCTGTCAACCGGAAAGTAACAGATCCGGAGGCGGAGGTGGGCGCACCCCTGCAGGGTAAATTATCGAAGGTCCTGGTAGGTGCAGGTGCGAAGGTAACGGCCAATATGCCGCTCTTTATAATTGAGGCCATGAAGATGGAAACTACGGTAACGGCTACCCGGAATGGGATCGTCCGGGAGGTGGTTTTACGGGAGGGAAGTATGGTCCGGCAGGATGATCTGGTGCTTTTGCTGGAAAAATGAGCTACAATAAACGTAATAATTTAAATAGATAGCCACAAAATACTTATAACCAGTTTATTAGATACTATAAAAATACACTGGTTTTTATCATGAAAACGGCCATTTCCCAGTATTTTTGCCATTGATTTTCAACATTGTTTTCTGTATTGTCGGAGTAGAAAGTGACAAATGTCTGTTTGTCTTCTGAATTGATTTAAACAAATGTCATTATAAATTAAAAATCAATTACTTAAGTGTATAAAATATAACCAACACTCTGATTATTGGCAGCTCCTGAAAAACGCCTGAAAATCTGCGCTAAAATCTCCGCTGCATTTCAAATAACCCAATCTCAAATAATCAAATAATCAAATAACCGAATCTGGTAAACATAAAAAACGGCGGCTTGTGAAACAAGCCGCCGTTTTTTATGTTTACCAGATTCGGTTAGAATTTCTCCAGACCGCTGAAGAAGAAGTCGCCTTCAATAGCAGCGTTCTCATCAGAGTCGGAACCGTGAACTGCATTACGGCCGATAGACTCTGCGTATTTTTTACGGATGGTACCTTCTTCTGCGTTGGCAGGGTTGGTAGCGCCGATCAGTTTACGAAAATCTTCTACTGCATTTTCTTTTTCCAGGATAGCTGCTACAATGTGGCCGCTGCTCATGAATTCTACCAGTTCGCCGTAGAAAGGTCTTTCTTTATGCACTGCATAAAATTCGCCTGCTTTAGCGGCAGATAACTGTGTCATTTTCATAGCTACGATGCGGAAGCCGGCAGCGTTGATCATGTTCAGGATGCCACCAATATGCCCGTTTGCAACTGCATCAGGCTTAATCATTGTAAAGGTTCTGTTGCTCATATATGTATTATTCCGAATTACTGATTAGGCCGCAAAAGTAATTACATTTTCTTTAGTAGTAAAAAATTTTGAAATTCTGCCCCAAATAAAGATCTTCGCACTTCGTTTTCTGTCACAAACTATTGGTTGTGATTTGATATTACTCTTAACTTTACAGTATTTGAATGAAGTCGATTGCGGAAATTAAACCATTACTGGAAAGCCCTAAAAAAGTGGTTATCACGATGCACCAGAAACCGGATGCCGATGCAATGGGGTCGTCTCTGGCACTATACCACTACCTGATTCAGAAAGGGCACCAGGTAACCGTAATATCACCTACCAATTTCCCGGATTTTTTGAAATGGATGCCCGGCGCGGATGGTGTCATTGATTTTGAATCCTCCAATGACCGCGCCATGGAAGCGCTGAAAGGCATTGAGCTGCTTTTCTGTCTGGACTTCAACGCCCTGTACCGGACCAAAAACATGGCGCCCTACCTGGAAAAGCTGGATTGCATCAAAATCATGATAGATCATCACCTGGAGCCACAACCGGGGTTTGACTACGGCGTTTCTGACACCACTGCCAGCTCCACGGCACAATTAGTTTACGAAACTATTTATATATTAGGGGATGAGAAGTATATTAACCTGGAAATAGCCCAGTGTATCTATGCCGGTACGGTAACAGACACAGGTTCTTTCCGCTTCGCATCTACCAATGCCAAAGTACACCGTATGGTGGCGGATCTGATGGACAGAGGGCTGAAACATGAAGTCATTCATCAGGCGATCTATGACAACTTCCTGGAAAACCGCCTGCGCTTCCTGGGACATAGCCTGCTTAACCGCATGGAAGTATTCTATGAATATAATACTGCCATGATGGCCATTCCGTATACAGACCTGAAAAGGTTTGACCTGCAGACGGGAGATACCGAAGGGCTGGTTAACTTCCTGTTATCCATCCAGGGTATTAAAATGGCGGCACTGATTATAGACCGGAATGTGGAGGTAAAACTCTCGTTCCGCTCCAAAGGCAACTTTGATGTGAACACCTTCGCCCGTAAATATTTTGATGGCGGCGGTCACTTCAATGCTTCCGGTGGCAGAAGCACCGACCCCCTGGAAAAAACCGTAGGCCGGTTTATCAGGGCTGTTGAGGAAAACGAAGAACTGTTACAATAATAGCCAAGTATATCAACTACTAATACAATCAAATGAAAAAAAACAATCAGTTATTAGTTGCAGCGTTCGGCTTACTCATAGCCAGCTGCGGAACAGGTGTGAAAAAAACACCTGGCGGTATTGAATATATCGTTCACAAATCCGGCAGCGGAGCACAACTGAAGCTGGGAGATACTGCCCTCATGAATGTAACCCAGCGTATCAATGACTCCATACTGGGTGAATCCCGTAAAATCGTTGGCGCTCCCATTCCGGTGCTGATTTCCAAACCTCAGAACAAATACGATCTGATGGAAGGCCTGGCACTTCTGCATGAAGGCGATAGCGCTACTTTCGTTATTCCATGGGATTCATTACCTGCTAACGAACGTCCTCCTTTCGGTAAAAAAGGCGATAAGCTGAAAATCACTTTCTCTGTGGAAAACAGATTCTCTGCTGCCAACCAGAAAGAAAAGGATGAAAAAGGTATCAAAGAATACCTGGACAAAAACAAAATCAACGCTACCAAAAACGCTGAAGGCGTTTATGTGGCTGTAACCCAGGAAGGTACCGGCAGCACCCCTAATCCGGGCGATACCGTTTACGTTCATTATACTGGTAAACTGACTTCCGGTAAAGTGTTTGATTCCAGCCAGGATTCTACCCTGCGCCCAGGTATGCCTTTAGAGCCAATCAAATTCCCTATCGGCCGTGGTTTCGTTATCAAAGGCTGGGATGCTGGTTTAAGCGGCCTGAAAAAAGGTTCCAAAGCTACCCTCGTAATCCCGTCCACACTGGCTTACGGTTTACAGGGAAGTCCTCCGGCAATTCCTGCCAACTCTATCCTGGTATTTGATGTACAACTGGTAGATATTAAGGCAGGCGCACCTGAAGCTCCAGCTCCGGCAGCTCCGGCTCCTGCTAAAAAATAGATTGAGTAAAGCAATTACGAATTACGAATTGCGAATTACGAATTACGAATAAAGAGCGAAGACCTAAGCGGATACTGAAAAGTATGATCGCTTAGGTCTTCGCTCTTTATTCGTAATTCGCAATTCGTAATTCGTAATTTCAAACAAACCTGTTTCTCACCTCGGCTGTCGGCACCATACAACTGTCTCTTTTACCGAACCACCGGTAGCGGTTGCGGGCAATCAGGGTGTATACCGGGTCCCGGATAAAGGGAGGGATAATCATAAAACCATACAGCAGCTGCCAGGGAAAGGAGAGCCTGCGGGCTACCCGCAGCGCCGCCGTACTTTTCGTATAGGCCTTTCCGTTTTCAATCAGCACAAAAGACGCCATCTCCGTAACGGGGAAGTGGTACTGCGCCGCCAGGGAAGAGGCGGTACCGGACTGCAACGGCGCAAACCGGAAATACCCCTGCCGGTCATGACGGATCACGAAGTTGATACTGGCATTGCAGAAATTGCAAACCCCGTCAAATAATATGATGGCATGTGCTTGCATTTGTCATGGGTTTAATCAGGCATAACCGTCAATCAGTACTTCATAGAGCTTTACCTTCAGGTCTTCCAGGGAAACATCCTGGATCAGGTCACCATCCTGCGCGTAGGAAACAGATCCTCTCTCTTCTGAAACAATGATCGCCAGATTATCGCTGTGCTCAGTGATACCTACTGCGGAACGGTGCCTTAAACCTATACGGGTGGGCAGGTTCGGGTTTTCGGATACCGGCAGGATTACTTTGGCAGCCAGTATCTTATTGCCTACAATAATCAGGGCGCCGTCGTGCAGCGGGCTATGTTTTTCAAAAATACTTTCTATCAGTTTGGAGCTTACGTTACCGTCGATATTAATGCTGGAGGCAGAATCAAACTTCAGGCGGTACGTAGTGGCAATTACTATCAGTGCGCCGGTGCGGGTGGCCTGCATGCGGCTGATGGCTACAATGATTTCATTGATAATATTTTCTTCTTCCTTGTAGCTTTTAAATTTGTCGGGCAGAAACAGCTTACTCAGGAAGCTGTCTTTACTCAGCGGTGTTTTCTTTCCTAATACCAGCAGGAACTTCCGTATCTCCGGCTGAAAGATAATGATGATAGCGATGATACCTACATTGATAAAATTCTGGAGGATGTTGGTCAGAATCGGCATCTGCAGCCATCTTACCAGGAAATAGGTGATGTAAACCATCAGCAGGCCCACAAAAATATTGAAGGCAAGGCTGCCTTTTAATAAGCGGTATAATTGTATAATCAGAAATATTACTATCAGCAGATCCAGTGCGTTGAGCCATCGGAACTCATATCCATATAATTCTATTACTTCCTTCATAGTTGTAAAAATACTAAGATTTAATTGCCTTTCATTTTCTCTGTAATCCTTACTGCTTCTACAGCAGCTTTAACGTCATGTACTCTCAGGATATGTGTGCCTTTCTGTAATGCGATAGTATTCAGTACGGTCGTGCCATTGAGTGCGTCTGCCGGTGTGATGTCCAGCAGTCTGTATATCATTGATTTCCTGGAGATGCCTGTCAGTACAGGAACGCCCAGTATTTCCCGGAAGAGGTGCAGCTCCTGCAGGAGGGCATAATTATGCTCCAGTGTTTTACCGAACCCGAATCCGGGATCGGCAATAAAATCGCGTATGCCTGCTGCACGGCATACGGTCAGTTTCTGTACGAGGTAGTCCAGCACTTCCTGTACAACATTGTTGTAATGCGGCTGTTGTTGCATGGTGGCGGGCTTTCCCTGCATATGCATGGCGATGTAGGGCGCCTGCAGCTTACCGGCTACCGGTATCATATCCGGATCCAGGTCGCCGGCGCTGATATCGTTGATGATAGCGGCTCCGGCCAGGATGGTTTTCTCTGCTACGGCGGCATACCACGTATCAATGGAAAGGATGGCTTCCGGGTAATGGTTCAGGATGGCGTGTATAGCCGGCAGCAGCCGGTCCAGCTCCTCAGCTGCCCCGATCAGCGTGGCCCCCGGCCTGGTGCTCTGTGCGCCCAGATCCAGTATGGCAGCGCCTTCCTGCAGATGTTGCCCTGCCTTCTCTACAATCTGGTGCAGGCCATGCGTGCGGCTGCCGGCATAAAACGAGTCGTCTGTAACATTGATGATGCCCATGACGACCGGCCTGGCCAGCGACAGTAAATGTCCCCTGCAGTTGATGGATGGTGCTGTGAAAGTATTGCTCTGATATGGTTCCATTTAATGATTTAATCCTTATTTTGCTATGCAATTTAAATTAATAAGCTATTAACCATCTGTAATTATTTTAAATTGCGGTTTAATTATTATAAAAGGGGACATGAATACACAAGGGCAATATGAAGCCGCTGTAGCGGGATGTAAGGACATTTTCATCAAGAAGACCAAAGATTACGGGACTTCCTGGCGCGTATTACGCCCGGTTTCCGTAGTGGACCAGATCTTCATCAAAGCACAACGCATCCGCAACATACAGGAAATCGGCGTGCAAAAGGTAGATGATAATATCGAAGGTGAGTTCAAAGGAATTGTTAATTATGGTATCATTGGACTCATCCAGATGGAACAGCACGGTAACCCCTATACGGACTTACCGGTAGAAGAGGTGGACCGCCTTTATAATAAATACGCCAGCCATGTAAAGGAAGTGATGGAAGCCAAAAATCACGACTATGGCGAAGCATGGAGAGATATGAGCCAGGAATCCTTTGTGGACCTCATTCTTACCAAACTGCTGCGCATTAAACAGATTCTGCGCAACCAGGGCAAAACGCTGATATCAGAAGGTATCGATGCCAACTACGTTGATATTATCAACTACGCATTGTTTGCCCTGATTAAAATCAGTGAGGCATAACAACATACAGCAGGAATCAACAATCGCTAAACCATTAAACTATTTTATGAAACTTATCCTGAACCTGTTGCGGATTATTGTCGGCGTATTATTCATTTTCTCCGGGCTCATTAAAGCCAATGACCCGTTGGGACTGAGTTACAAGATGGAGGAATTCTTTGAGGTGCTGCACCTGACGTTCCTTTCTCCCTACGCGCTGGCATTCTCTGTGCTGATGAACGCCTTTGAAATCATTGCAGGCGTGGCCGTACTGCTGGGCTTCCGCATGCGTATATTTTCGGTGCTGTTACTGCTGCTGATTATCTTCTTTACCTTCCTGACCGGCTACGCATTGTTCAGCGGAACCATCCGGGAGTGCGGCTGTTTCGGTGACTGTATCAAACTGACCGCTAACCAGACCTTCTGGAAAGATGTGGCATTACTGGTCATGATACTGGTTATCTATGTTTACCGTAACCGCATCCAGCCCCTCTTCAAAGGAACGGGCATTGTTATGCTGCTGGCAACGGTTTTCTCCTTCGGTATTCAGTGGTATACCCTGAAACATCTGCCTTTCATGGACTGTCTCCCCTATAAGGTCGGCAATAATATTCCGGAGAAGATGAAACTGCCGCCGGGAGCTACACCGGATGTGTTTGAGATGATCTTCATCTATGAGAAGAACGGTGAAAAAAAAGAATTTACCACGGAGAACTACCCCTGGTCAGACAGCACCTGGAAGTTCGTAGACCGTAAGGATAAACTCATTAAGAAAGGGAATGCAGAACCGGCCATCAAGGATTTTATCCTGACAGATGCCGATGGTGTTAACCAGACGGAAGCCATCCTCAGCGAAACCAAACCGGTATACCTGTTCCTGGTGAAAGATGTACACGAGGCTGGCAGCGGCTGGGATGCCAAAATGAAAGCATTGCAGCAGCGCTGGAAAAACCAGGAGGTGCTGATATATGGTGTTACCGCCTCCACGAAAGAACAGCTGGCGGCTTTCAAGCAGCAGCACGGACTGGAATTTCCTTTTGTGCAGATGGATGGCGTAGCCATCAAAACTGCCGGCAGAAGCAATCCTTGCCTGATATTGCTGGACAAAGGCACTATCAAGGGCAAGTGGCACTATAACGATATTCCGTAACCTAACCGAAGACACATGCTGCATTTCCTTTTGCGTAAAACAGGATATGGCCTGCTGGTACTCTTCGGAGTAGTGGTGCTGGTGTTCTTCCTGTTTAATGTATTGCCCGGCGACCCGGCCCGGCTCACGCTGGGACAACGCGCAGACGTGTCTTCACTGGAAAACGTACGTAAAGAACTGCATCTCGACCAGCCGGTGGGGATGCAGTTTCTTTTTTATGTCAATGACCTTTCGCCGGTTGGGGTGCACACGAAGCAGGATGCGCAGGCGAACCTGCACTACCTGACCCTGGCGCATCTGCCGGCAGACAGGCTGCTGGTGCTGAAAGCGCCGTATCTGCGCCGTTCCTACCAGGGTAAAAAGCCGGTATGGGAAATACTGACGGAAGCATTGCCGGGTACCCTGCTGCTGGCGGTTGCCGCTATGTTATTCGCTACGGTGGCAGGCATCTCTTTGGGCATTTTATCTGCCGTAAAACAAAATACCTGGATGGATACCAGTGCTGTATTCGCCAGTGTAATGGGCATTTCCGCACCATCCTTCTTTGCAGGTATTGTTCTGGCCTATCTGTTTGGATTTGTCTGGAGTGATTATACCGGATTGCATATGACCGGTAGTCTTTTTGATGTAGACCCTTTCCGGGGCAGGGTGCTGAACCTCCGCAACCTGATATTACCCGCTGTCACACTGGGTATCAGGCCATTGGCCATAATAGTGCAGCTTACACGCAGTGCCATGCTGGATGTGCTGCACCAGGATTATATCAGAACTGCCTACGCCAAAGGGCTGTCCCGCAGCCGCGTGATATGGCATCACGGATTGCGCAATGCGCTCAATCCGGTTATCACCGCTATCACCGGCTGGTTTGCAGAACTGCTTGCCGGCGCTTTCTTTGTGGAATATATTTTCGGCTGGAAAGGCATCGGCAAGGTAACCGTAGATGCGCTGGATAAATTCGATTTCCCCGTAGTCATGGGCGCTATACTTTTTACTGCCGGCATTTTTGTGCTGGTAAACATCCTGGCAGATCTTTTATATGCGGTAGTAGATCCCCGTATCAAGCTCTGAGCCTTATTGTCAGGGTATTTTACTTTTTTTTCTGCTTTTTTGTAACATCTTCATTCCGTAGTCGTCTTCCTGTTATAAAATGTAATTCCCTGCATGTCATTAGATGTATTTCTTTCCCAGGTAGTTCCCGTCAGGCAAAAGCTTTACCGCTTTGCATTCCGCTTGCTGGGGAATGAGGAGGATGCGCAGGATATTACCCAGGATGCGCTCATGAAGGTGTGGAGCATGAAAGAAAAGATGATGGAGCTGCAGAATATGGAAGCCTGGTGTATGCGCGTTACCAGAAACCTGGCACTGGATAAGATCAAATCCAGGAAGTACCGCATAGCCGATGATCTTGACAGGGCAGGAGATGTGCCGGCCGCCCAGCAGCATAGTCCGCATCTGCTGGCAGAAAAAAATGATGTCATGCAGAAGGTAAGAAAAGCGGTGCATGAACTGCCGGAGAAATACAGAACTATTCTGCAGTTGCGGGATATGGACGGATTTTCCTATCAGGAGATAGCTGACATACTGGATATAGACTTGAATGATGTAAAAGTAAATCTGCACCGGGCGCGTAAAGCGGTGCGGGAGAAACTTCAAAATGTACAGGTATATGGATTATAAGAGCATCAGCATGCTGCTGGAAAAATATTGGGAAGGGGAAACCTCGCTGGAAGAGGAAGCGGAGCTGCGTGAATTTTTCAGTACACCACATCCTGACCTGCCGGAGGCACTGCAGGAAGCTGCGCCGCTGTTTGGCTATTTCCATGAAGAAGCAACCCGGGAGCTGGTTATGCCACCCGTACCGGAGCTGACCAACACCGCGAAAGTGATAGCGCTGCCGGTTTTCCGCCACTGGATGAAATATGCAGCTGTATTGCTGATAGGTATTGGTCTTGGCTATGCCTTCCGTCAGCATCACCAGCAGGAGCAGCTCATAGCCGCCAATATGCAGCGGGTGAATATGGACGATCCGCAGCGGGCTTTCGCAGAAACAAAAAAAGCACTGCAGCTGCTGGCCAGAAATTTAAATAAAGGCGCCGGCCAGATGCAGAAGCTCGCCTACTTTAATGAGGCTACCGAAATGATAGAAGGAAAAAACTAACCTGTTTTTTAATTTAAACGAAGACAAATGAAACGATCACTTTTATTGCTGATAGCGGTGTTTGCCAGTATGCACCTCTTTGCGCAGCAGTCGAGTGTCATTGACCGCTTCTTCCAGAAGTATGAAAATGACAGAAACTTCACGCTGGTAAGTGTTACGCCAAAAATGTTCAGCATGTTTTCCAAAGTGGATGTAGGCGACCCGGATGCCAAAAGCTTTATGCGGGTAGTACACAAGCTGAAAGGGCTGCGCATTCTGGCCAAAGAAGACACTAAAGACGGGCCGCGCCTGTACCGCGAAGCCGCTGCATTTCTTAACCAGGATTTCGAAGAACTGATGACGGTAAGGGACAAAGACAGCGATCTTAAATTCCTCGTGAAGGAAAACGGCCGCGGTAACATCAACGAACTGATTATGCTGGTAGGCAGCAACACACAGTTCCTGGCCATGAGCCTTGTCGGAGATATAGACCTGAATGAGATTTCACAGATCGCCAACTCCGTTAATATCCAGGGTATGGATAAACTGAAAAATCTGAAGAAGAGATAGTCACACATCTAAACACAATACCATGAAATCATTGATTATAGGGAGCTGTATCGTACTGGGCAGTTTTACCGGTATCAGGGCGCAGGATAAATCCCTCCGGGAATTCCGCAACAGCTACGCCGGTAAAACAGAAATCGCCGGTACCCGGCTGAGTGCACTGTCACTGGGGCTTATCCGGCTGGCAGTATCGCTGGACAGGCAGCCGGATGAAGATACGAAGGCAGCCAGGCTCTTACTGAGAAAAGTACATAAGGTGAAAATCTTCTCTATAGATAATCCTGCCGGCAGTGTAGTAAAAAAGGAAGATATCGCACGTTTAAAAAACAACCTGCTGGAAAAAGAACACTTTGACGTACTGATGGAATGCAGGCAGCAAGGGAATCAGGTATATATACTCAACAAGGGTAAAGACGACGAACTGGGGCGTGTGGTGATATTGGTGGAAGATGAAAATGACCTCCAGGTAGTAAACTTACAGACCAGCCTCCGTATTTCAGATATCAACTATCTTATACAACGATTTGCCTCCAGATAATTTCAGCGGCCATCCGGTCAACTGAGATTGTATACTACCGGATCATCACTTCCTTTACAATGTTCTCTCCGAGCATTTCATTCACCAGTTTGATGATCTTATCTTTTGAATAAGTCAGTTCCTGTTTAAGCGGTGCAACGGTTGTTGTAATGATCAGCTTTTGCTCTATCAGCTGTATACTTTGTGTATAGCGTGCAATAGTTTTGCCCATTATTTTTTCCCAGTTCTCCTGAATCCGCACCTCATTGAGGCGTGGTTTCAGCCGGCTCTTGTTCATAAATTCGCGGAGGGCATCTCCTATACTGGTTGTTCCATGACGCATGGCGCGAAACTAATGAATATTTAGGGATTTTTTGATGTACGATTTTGGAATTTATAATACAGCAAAGATTTTCGCGTATGTCTTCGCTAAATTATAAATTCCAGAATCGCACATCAAAAAATCCCTAAATACTTATTAACTGGATTGCTTCCTGCGTTTCACTGAAGGCTTGCAGCAGCCGCTCCGCATGTGTGTCGGTAATGAATACCTGGCCGTAGTTTTCGCCGGCAACGAGGTTGATGAGCCGGAGTACTCTTTCCTGGTCCAGTTTTTCAAAGACATCATCGAGCAGCAGGAGTGGGGCGGATTTTTTTTGCTGTTTGATGACTTCAAACTGGGCTAGTTTGAGGGCAAAGAGAAAGCTCTTGCGTTGCCCTTGCGAGGCGCTGGTTTTCATGAGGTGATCGTTGAGCAGGAACTGGAGGTCATCGCGGTGGATGCCGGTAGTGGTGCGCTGCAGCTGCATGTCGCGGTACCTTGCTGCGGTCAGCTGAGTGGTGTACTCTTCTTCCAGCAGGGTGCACTGATAGCGGATATTTACCACTTCGTGTGTACCGGAGATGTAATCGTACAGCTGCTGTACCTGCGGGATGAAGCTGTCGAGGAAGCGCCGGCGTATTTCAAAAACGGGCGTACCGTGTTGTACCAGCTGCAGGTCAAAAATATCCAGGAGTGCATCAGGGTTGGGGCCCGGCGCTGGGTTTTTGAGCAGCGTATTCCGTTGGAGCAGTATTTTCTGGTATACGATCAGGTGTTCCAGGTATTCGGGATATAGCTGGGAGAGGAGGGTATCCAGCCATTTGCGGCGTTCTTCACTGCCGCCGAGGATGATTTCCGCATCGTCCGGTGCAATCATGACCGCAGGGAACTGGCCGATGTGGCGGGAGAAGCGGTCGTATTTTTCATCATTGAGACTTACCTCCTTGCGTCCGTCTTTGACGGTGCAGATAATTTTTTCCGGCTGCCCGTTCTTTTCCAGGTAGCCTTCCAGGCGGAAGCCGTTAGTCTGGTATTGGGTATTCTGACTTTCATTGCTGGTAAAGTAGCTGCGGGTGAAGCAGAGGTAATAGATGGCGTCCAGCAGATTGGTTTTTCCGGAACCGTTGCGGCCGGTAATGCCCACAATACGGCGATGAAAGGAAAAGTCCTGCCGGGAGTAGTTTTTGAACTGAACAAGCGATATTTTCTGAATATGCAGCAAAGAAAATAGTTATGTATTATTAATAATATGCAAATTAAACAGGATCTGTAAGTGATAAATAACCGGTATCCCCGGCACTCTCCGGATCACAGGATGCAATTAAATGCAAAACTGTTTGAAATTGATGAATTTGCATAATTTAATACTAATTGGAATTGATATTTATATTTTAGGATTTTCCTGTTATATTTGCGAACAAATTTAGAAAGAGTGCAAACTAAAACAGACGTGAAGACGAAATTCACCAAAGAGACATATCTGTACTGGTATGAATTGATGCTTTTGCTGCGCCGCTTTGAAGAAAAGACAGGCCAATTGTACGGAATGCAAAAAATCCGTGGCTTTTGTCACCTGTACATCGGTCAGGAGGCAATTGCTGCTGGTGCAATAACAGCGACGAAGCCGGAAGATAAATTCATTACTGCGTACCGCGATCACGCTTTGGCTATTGCCAAGGGTATTTCTGCTAAGGCTTGTATGGCTGAAATGTTTGGTAAAGCAACCGGATGTTCAAAGGGTAAGGGTGGTAGTATGCACTTCTTCTCCAAGGAACATAACTTCTTCGGCGGTCACGGTATCGTGGGCGCGCAGATCGGAACCGGCGCCGGCCTTGCCCTCGCTGAACAGTACCAGGGAACCGACAACGTAGTATTGTGCTTCTTCGGTGATGGCGCTGCCCGTCAGGGTATGCTGCATGAGACCTTTAACATGGCCATGACCTGGAAACTGCCGGTAATTTTCATCTGTGAGAATAACATGTACGCCATGGGTACTTCTGTAGAACGTACTTCCAACGTACTGGATATCTACAAACTGGCTGATGCTTACGAAATGCCTGCTGATTCCATTGACGGTATGAGCTGCGAAGCCGTACACGATGGTATTGAAAGAGCAGTTAAACGTGCGCGTGAGAACGGCGGACCAACACTCCTCGAAATCAAAACGTATCGCTACCGTGGTCACTCCATGAGCGATCCGGCCAAATACCGTACTAAAGAAGAACTGGAAGAATACAAGGAAAAGGATCCGATTACACAGGTGCTGAACGTTATCCAGAAGAACAAATGGGCTACGGAAGCTGAAATTGAAGCCATCAACGAACGCGTTAAAGCCGAAGTGGATGAGTGTGTTCAGTTCGCCGAAGATTCCCCATGGCCTTCAGATGATGAGTTGCTGAAAGACGTATACGTTCAGGAAGACTATCCGTTTATAGTTGACTAAAAATATGGTTTTTGGTAGTAGCTTTTAGTACCTGGAATCAAACTCCGGGCACTAAAAGCTATCTGCTGATAGCTAATCTGACACCAATTTCTAACAATCTAACAGCTCAGCGCAAAGGCTGAAAGCTATTACAATTATTCATTAAAAATGGCAGAAACTAAAGACAAAGCCACTACGCCGCAACCTGCAACAAATTTTGACCTGGAGAAGTCCATGCACAAAGCGGAAGACTTTTTCGTAAAAAACAAAAATGTAATCACTATTGCAGTGCTGGCAGTAGTAGTAGGTGTAGGCGGTTTCTTCGCCTATAACAATTTTGTTAAAAAGCCCAACGAAAACAAGGCGCAGGAAATGGTTTTCCATGCGCAGAACTACTTTGCGGTTGATTCCTTTAAACTGGCGCTCAACGGAGATGGTAACAACTACGGCTTCCTGCAGGTAGTAAACAAATACGGCGGCACCAAAGCCGGCAACCTCGCCAAATACAGCGCCGGCGTTTGTTATATCCGTCTGGGTGAATACCAGAAAGGTATTGATATGCTGAAATCCTTCAGCTCCGACGATCTGCTGCTGCAGCCTACCGCCTACGGCCTGATCGGAGACGCCTACATGGAACTCAGCAAAACTGAAGAAGGTATCGAGTCCTACAAAAAAGCAGGACACTATAATGATAACGAACTGACTTCCCCTGTGTACCTGTTCCGCGCCGGTATGGCCCTGGAAAAAGCAGGCAAAACCCAGGAAGCAGTAACGATCTATAAAGAGATTAAAGAAAAATTCCCCCTCACCAACGAAGGTCGTGAAATGGACAAGTACCTGGCGAGATTGGGAGATGTGAAGAATTAAGTCATTGGCCACCGGCAGCACCCTGCCGCCGGTGGCTGAAGGCTAAAATTTAATGATAGCTATGTCTGAACACAATAAAAGCTTATTAAATGATGCTGGCATTCTCAACCTGGAGGATGCCAGTGTTGTTATGGTATATACCGAATGGAATGATGCCATCGTGAATGAACTCGTTGCCGGTTGTGAAAAGTCACTGCAGCAGTACCAGGTAAACAAAACAAATAAAATTGTTGTCCCCGGTGCGTTCGAACTGCCATACGCCTGTAAACAGTATTGGGAAAATACCAAAGGAACCGGCAGCCAGCCTGGCGCTATTATTGCTTTCGGTTGTGTGATCCGCGGAGAAACGCCGCACTTCGATTATGTGTGTAAGGCCGTAACAGAAGGTATCCTGCAACTCAACCTGCAGCTGCCCGTGCCTGTTATATTTGGTATACTGACTGTCGATAATGAACAGCAGGCGCTGGACAGACTGGGCGGCGCCCACGGTCATAAAGGCGAAGAAGCCGCCATCACCGCATTGAAGATGATTTCATTACAAAGACAGCTGGCAAAAAGCTTTTAGCACTAACCTAAACGGCTATATGCAATTGTCCGGCAACCGCTAAAAGCCAGAACGATGAATGTACAGTTATTTATTCCATGTTTCGTAGACCAGCTGTTTCCCGAAACAGCGTTTAATATGGTGAAGGTATTGGAAAAACTGGGCTGTAATGTGATGTATAATACCGAACAGACATGCTGCGGCCAGCCTGCATTCAACGCAGGCTACCAGGATGAATGCAGATCGGTAGCGACCAAGTTTGTGAAAGACTTCAAAACGTTCGACTACATTGTTGCTCCCAGCGGTTCCTGTACCGGCTTTGTACGGAACTACTACAATAAACTATTCGATAACTCTGCTGCTCATAATGATGTGAAGCTGCTGCGGAAAAACCTTTACGAGTTCACAGAATTTCTCACAGATGTACTGCATGTAACAGACCTGGGAGCCACCCTCAACGGGGTCGGCACCTATCACGATGCCTGCGGCGCACTGCGGGAATGTGGCATCAAGGAAGGCCCCCGCAAACTCCTGGAGAAAGTGAAAGGACTGGAACTGCGGGAAATGAATGACAGTGAAGTCTGTTGCGGATTCGGCGGCACCTTCTCTGTAAAATTCGAACCCATTTCCATGGGCATGGGAGAACAAAAAGTCAATAACGCTACCGGCAGCGGAGCGGATTACCTGATCTCCACCGACCTTTCCTGCCTCATGCACCTGGATGGATATATCCGTAAACATGGCTCCAATATCAAAGTGATGCACATCGCCGATGTACTGGCGAGTGGCTGGTAACCTAAATTTTATACAATGAATTATTGGCTTGTCAAATCCGAACCCTTTAAATACTCCTGGGATCAGTTTGTGAAAGATAAAGTGACTTTCTGGGACGGCGTCCGCAATTATCAGGCCCGCAACAACCTCCGCAACATGAAAAAAGGAGACCAGGTACTGTTCTATCACAGCAACGAAGGACTGGCCGTAGTTGGCCTGGCCACCGTCGCCAAAGAACACTACCAGGACCCCACTACGCCCGATCCTAACTGGGTGGTAGTAGACCTCAAGCCGGTAAAACCTTTCAAGAAGCCAGTGACCCTGGCGGAAATGAAAGTGGAAAAAAGACTGGCCAACCTGTCCCTGATCAGACAAGGCCGGTTGTCCGTATGTGACGTTACTGCAGAAGAGTTTGAGGTGATTATGGAAATGGGAGGGATGAAGAAGTAAATACTGGATAATTACGAATTACGAATTATGAATTGCGAATGAGGAACCCATTTTGATTAGGATGGAATTGAAATTAATTATGAATTAAAGCGAAGATCAAAACGGAGAATATAAGTTATTCATCCACCTTGATCTTCGCTTTAATTCTTTATTCATAGTTAATTTCAATTCCATCCTAATCAAAATGGGTTCCTCATTCGCAATTCATAATTCGTAATTCGTAATTCAAAATTTTCCCTTCTCCTTATGGAATCTCCCCGCGCCCCGCATCCTACGGGAAATGCTGCTTTATATGAAAACGTTTACGTTACTTACCGCTGTACTGCTTTTTACTGCCTGCAGTACAAAAAATGGGGGAAATACTGCTGCTATGGAGGTGGCCGGCGCGGAAGATGCCGCTGCTGTGGAGGCATCGGCGCCTGCTGCACAGGGGCTGATGGATATGAAAGATGCTCCTGCACCGCCACCACCGCCTGCGCCTGATGCCAATGCCGTAATCCCGCAGAAAATTATCAGAGATGCCGTCATCACCTACGGAGTGAAGGATTTTAATACGGTTAAAAGTCGTATAGCCGCGGTCGTTAGTAAGCATGGCGGATACATTGCCAATGAAAGGCAACAGAACAATGCGATGGAATGGCGCAGTGAACTGGAAATAAAAGTACCTTCCGGAAAATTCAGTGATTGTGTGGATGCCCTGGTAAGCGGGGTTGCAAGGGTGGATGAAAAGAAAATCACTTCTACGGATGTGACTGAACAGTATGTAGACCTCGACGCGCGTATGAGAGCCCGGCAGGAAACCGAAAAACGGTATCTGCAACTCCTGCAGCAGGCAAAAAATGTAAAGGAGATACTGGAAGTAGAAGTACAGCTGAAGCAGATCCGGGAGGAGATTGAATCCGCCAAGGGACGGTTACAGTATTTTGATCATCATGTAGCCTACAGCACTATCACCCTGACTTATTACGAAACCTTCAGTCATACGAACCCACAGGCGCCCGGCTTCTTTGAAAGAGTGGGGCTGTCGCTGGCAGACGGATGGAATAACCTGCTGGCGTTAGGTATCGCCGTACTAAGCGCATGGCCTTTGTGGGTAGCTATCGTTTTTATATTTATTTTTATAAAAAGGGCAGTGAGAAGAAGAAAAGCCAGGAAGACAGGTATAGGCGCTGCCACTAACGTAAACCCTTAAACGAAATTAGTATGAAACCAAGAATGGTGGTGCTGACCGGAGCCGGCATCAGCGCAGAAAGCGGACTCCGGACATTCCGCGACAGCGATGGATTATGGGAAGGCTATGACGTGTACGAAGTGGCATCCCCGCAAGGCTGGCAGAAGAACCCTGCACTTGTACTGGATTTTTACAATGTACGCCGCCGGGATGTGATGGCTGCCCGTCCCAATGCTGCACATACAGGGCTGGCGAAGCTGGAGGAGAAATTTGATGTGCGTATTGTGACGCAGAATATTGATAACCTGCATGAACGCGGTGGCTCTTCCCGGGTGCTGCACCTGCACGGCGAAATATTCAAGATGCGCAGTGTGCATGACAAGGAAAACATTTTCGAGATTACCGGCGATATAAAGCTGGGAGATCTGGCGCCTGACGGCGGACAGCTGCGCCCGCACATTGTATGGTTCGGGGAGGAAGTACCAATGATAGAACAGGCCGTCCGTGAAGTGATGTGGGCGGATGTTTTTGTGGTGATCGGCACCTCGCTGCAGGTATATCCCGCAGCTAACCTGCTGAATTATGTACGGCCGGAAGCGGCGGTGTATATCATCGATAAAAAGCTGCCTGATATATCCGGATACCCGAATATGGTCAGCATTGAGAAGCCGGCCACAGAAGGAGTGGAGGAGCTGTTACGGATTTTGTAATTGTGTTTTCCGGAAAATAAACAGGGGCTGGCTATCATATAGCCAGCCCCTTTCACAAGTCCTTTTCGCTCAATGTGGATTCATCATAGGAAACAATGATGTTTATTCGAAGCTTTCCTCAAACCGGATATCAAATTCTTCCAGCTCTCTTAATACCGGGTTGTATATCTCCGGCATTACCGGAATATGCAGGCCCGTGAGCGTAATCTTTTCCTGCAGCAGCAGCTTGGCCAGTATCCCCAGCGGAAGCCCCACTGTTTTGGCCATGGCGGTACGCACATTATCTTCTCCCTGCGTTATCATATAGCTGTGCATTCTGGTGGCCATGTTGCGGCGCTCAAATTCAATTTCGTGCAGCATCACAATCATGTCCTTGTCTGCAGGTTCCATCTTCAGTTTATCTTCTACAATATGTTGCAGTACGGCTGCATTGGTTTGTTCGCCCATGTTGATGATTTCTCCGTTGAGCAGGCCCAGGAATCTGAGCTGACGTATCACTTTTGACTTACTGCTGACGCCGAGGAATCTGGCCATGTTATCTTCATGTCCGAGTTGTTTATCCAGATGCAGGTGCTGTGTGGCCCAGTTGAAGTAGGTGAGGTTATCGGTTTGAATTTTCGTTGAATCGTTGGTCAATCCCAGTTTAACGAGTGCATTCCATCCTTCACAGAAATCGGGGAAACGGAGTGTTGCCCGCATAAAGGTAGCGATATTTTCCAGTTTATACGCTTCCATATATCCGATGGAGTCCCGGTTGGGGTAGAAGGCCAGTTTGCCCAGGCCGGGTACCTGTATGGTTTTGGTATGGTCAAACAGTTGCTCGTAGGTGAGTTCCCGCGCTTTGCCTTTTTCCCGGAAAGAGGCGCCGGAACTACCTGCCAGCACAATGTTACGGGCGTTCCAGGATATTTTGTACTGCCAGGGATTATCGATGCTGTCAGGTGATATAAGGCCGCCGCAGTAGGATTTAAAGGAAAAGATCTGCCCGCCTTTCTTTTCAATGGAGTGAATCAGTTTCATGGCAGACATATGATCGATACCCGGATCCAGTCCCATTTCATACATAAAGAGCAATCCGGCTTTTTCTATTTCCTTTTCCAGCTTGCGTACTTCCGGATCGATATAGGAGGCGGTGAGGAGGTTCTTTTTATACTGAAGGCAGTCCCTGGCTACAATGATATGCAGCTGGGGCGGGAGCAGGGATATAACCAGGTCGGTTTCCTGGATGAGTGGTTGCCTGACAGCCGGATCCTTGATGTCGATGGCTGCGGGGGTTGCGTAGTAAGATTTTCCTGTTTTGGATTTTATCAGCATCAGGTCCTGGTCTGCCACGGTAATGTGCCACTTCTGACGGGGCGCATTCGTGAGCAGATAATCGATCAGACTGGTGGCCGATTTCCCGGCTCCAAACAACAGTATGTTCTTCATAGTCTTTTAGAAAAGGTTAAGAATCAGGGGAATAACAGCTTTTATAATACTTATGTTCGAATTTTAAGCAAAATTCGACGGGCGTGTTTCCTTAAAAATAATTTCCGTTAATTCGAAGTATTGATTATCAGCTGGTTAAAAACAAATAGTTTGCCAATATTTTAAATCTGATATATTTTCTTATTTATACATATTTTAGATAAAGTAAAATTAATCCTTTTACTACTATAACGCAGGAATCTTTAAAATGGTTGTTACCTATGTGTTAAAATAATCATATAATGATATTGCTATATCAGTGATAATAACTATGATGTTTTTATTCACATTTCTTCCTTTTTAGGCCGAAAATAGGGCTGAAATGGCTATATTTGCCCTTATCTGTTTTCAGCAGAAAAAACTGTAAATCAACACACAAAATGACAGAGCATACGGAAAATCAGCAGGAAGGGAGAATTGTCCAGATAAATATCGAGGAACAAATGAAAACGGCTTATATAGATTACTCTATGTCAGTAATCGTAGGCCGTGCCTTACCCGATGTGAGAGATGGCTTGAAGCCTGTACACCGCCGCGTTTTATTCGGTATGAACGAATTGGGCAACCACAGTAACAAACCCTATAAAAAATCTGCCCGTGTGGTGGGTGAAGTAATGGGTAAGTACCACCCGCACGGAGATGCCTCTATTTATGACACCATTGTGCGCCTGGCACAGCCCTGGAGTATGCGTTATCCCATGGTAGACGGTCAGGGTAACTTCGGTTCGGTGGACGGCGATATGCCCGCAGCGATGCGTTACACGGAGATCCGCCTGCAGCGTGTTGCGGAAGCTATGCTGGAAGACATCGAGAAAGAAACCGTAGACTTTACCAACAACTTCGATGATACCCTCGAAGAACCAACGGTACTGCCTACACGTATTCCCAACCTCCTCGTGAACGGTGCTTCCGGTATTGCGGTAGGTATGGCCACCAACATCATGCCGCACAACCTCAGCGAAGTGGTGGACGGAGCGATTGCCTATATCGATAACAGGGATATCACCATCGAAGAGCTGATAAAACATATCAAGGCGCCGGACTTCCCGACAGGTGGCGTTATTTACGGCTTTGAAGGCGTTAAGCAGGGCTTCGAAACCGGCAGGGGACGTGTAGTGGTGCGTGGCAAAATCAACGCGGAAACGGCTAAAAACGGCCGCGAAAGACTGGTGATATATGAGCTGCCTTACCAGATCAACAAGGCGGTACTGCACCAGAAGATTGCCCAGCTCGTGAATGACAAGATTATTGAAGGTATTACCGATGTCCGCGATGAGAGCGACCGCGAAGGTATGCGCCTGGTAATTGACCTCAAACGCGAGGCTATCTCCAATGTTATCATAAATCAGTTATTTAAATATTCCGAACTGCAGACTTCCTACGGTATCAATAACGTGGCGCTGGTGAAAGGCCGCCCGCGTATCCTGAACCTGAAGGACATGCTGGTGGAGTTCATCGACTTCCGTCACGAAGTGGTGGTAAGAAGAACCCGTTTCGATCTGCGTAAGGCGGAAGAAAAAGCGCATATCCTGGCAGGCTACCTGATAGCCCTGGATCACCTGGATGAAGTGATAGCACTGATCCGTGCCTCCACTACACCTGAAATTGCGAAAGACGGACTGATGTCCCAGTTCGGATTGTCTGAAGTTCAGTCTAAAGCCATACTGGAACTGCGTCTGCAGCGTCTGACAGGCATGGAGCGCGATAAGATCCGCGCAGAATATGATGAGATCATGAAACTCATCGCTTACCTGAAAGACGTACTCAATGATGAGGCTTTACGTATGAAGATCATCAAGGAGGAACTGGAAGAAGTGAAGAAAAAATTCGGTGACGAGCGTAAAACTGAAATCCAGTACCTCGCCAGCGAGATGAGAATAGAAGATATTATTGCAGAAGAAGATGTGGTGATCACCATCTCTCACCTGGGATATATCAAACGTACTTCTGCCTACGATTACCGTCAGCAGAAACGTGGCGGCCGCGGCGCCATCGGCGGCAAAACCCGTGATGAAGATTACATCGAGCACCTGTTTGTGGCCTCCACACACCACACGATGTTGTTCTTCACCGAAAAAGGCCGTTGCTACTGGCTGAAGGTATACGAAATACCGGAAGGAGAGAAGAGCGGTAAAGGACGCGCTATCCAGAACATGATTCAGCTCCCCGCTGATGATAAAATCCGCGCTATCATCGATATCAAGGATCTGGGCGATAAAGATTTTATCAACAATCACTATATTGTACTCTGCACCAAGAAAGGTATCATCAAGAAAACCCTGGTGGAAGAATTCTCCCGTCCGCGTCAGAACGGCGTAAATGCTATCACCATCAATGAAGGTGACCAGCTGCTCGAAGCCCGTCTGACTACCGGCGACAGCCAGATCATGATGGCCATCCAGAGCGGACGCGCCATCAGATTCCCTGAAGCAACCGTGCGCGACACCGGCCGCGGCGCCATCGGAGTAAGAGGTATCGAGGTAGACAGCGAGAACGATGAAGTTGTTGGTATGATTTGTGTTGACAAAGACGACGACAGCAAAACCATATTGGTGGTTTCTGAAAAAGGCTTCGGTAAACGTACCCATATCGAAGAATACCGTATCACCAACAGAGGTGGTAAAGGTGTGAAAACCATCAACATCACGGAGAAAACAGGTAGCCTCATCGCTATTCTGGACGTAACCGAGAAACATGATCTGATGATCACCTGTAAGTCCGGTATCACTATCCGTATGGCTGTAGCCGACATCCGTGAAGCAGGCCGTGCTACACAGGGTGTTCGCCTGATACGCCTGGATGATTCCGACGAAATCGCAGCAGTAGCCCGCCTGGACGAACAGGAGGAACTGGCTGAAGGCGAAGTAGCAGAAGGAGAAGAAAGTACTGCAGCACAGGGCGACGATGCGGCTGAAAATAATGAAGCCGGCGACAGCGCCACTGCACCTGAAGCGCCACAGGAATAATCAGCAAAAAATTTCAAACTCATCATGCGCCGGGCAGCAAACACCCGGCGCATGCCCGATAAAAAAGATCAGCCGGCTTTAGTGGTAACTATGATCCCGGTTGTATTGATTTTATTGGAGCACCATACTCTTATTGTAATCAGCAACTAAAAAAACTAAGAAGACATGAAAAAATTATTGGTATCTCTTCTCTTTTGCACCGCCGGTGTTTCGGTTATGGCTCAAAGGGCAAAAGTCAGCAGCGCAGATGAGAACCTGAAAAAGCAAGATCTGGAAAAAGCCAAAGCAGATATTGACGCAGCGTTACAGAACGACAAAACCAAGAACGACGCTAAAACCTGGCTCGTAAACGGTAAAATCCTCGAAGCTATGGGCACCAAACAAAAAAGTGCTCCCCTGGCAGTAGAAGCATACAACTCTTTCAAAAAGGCTCTGGAAATCGATCCTAAAATGAAAGAAGCGGTTCTGGAAATGAACAGCCCGCTGTTTAACGTATACGCTACTATCGCTAACGTAGGATATGGCTACCTGAACGAGCAGAAATGGGACTCTTCCCTGACCAACTTCAAACAGGCTTTTGAAGTGGCTGACTTCTACAACAGCAAAAACCTCGGAGGTTCCATCCCTACCGATACCGCCCTCACTTTCTACGTGGGCTACGCTGCTAACCAGGCCGGTAAAAAGGATGATGCTTTCACCTTCCTGAAAAAAGCTGCCGACCTGCAGTTCAAAGGCGAACCTGCACTGTACGTAGTGCTGGGCCAGCTGTATGAAGAAAAAGGCGACCAGGCTAACTGGCTGAAAACAATTGAACAAGGTAAAGCTTTATTCCCTAAGGATAAACGCTTCAACGATATGGAAATGGCTTTCTACAGCAAAACCGGTAAAACCAACGAATTACTGTCCATGCTGGAAAAGAAAATGCAGGATAACCCTAACGACGAAGCAGCTGTACTGGATTACGCTATCCGCGTAGACAACCTGGCTAATCCCCGCGATGAGAAAGGTAACGATGCTCCTAAACCGGCTAACTACGAAGAACTGATCGGTAAAGCAGAAGCAGCCTACAAAAAAGCTATCAGCATGAATGCTGAAGACGCTACAGCCAATTTCCAGCTGGGCGCGCTGTACTTCAACCGCGCAGTTGTTTTCAACAAACAACTGAATGAACTGGACAGCAAACAACAGACTTCTCCCAAAGCAAAAGAACTGCAGGGGAAAGTAGAAGGTCTGATGAACCAGGCATTACCTTTCTTCGAAAAAGCTGATGCCAGCTTCACCGCTAAAGCCAGCAGCCTCGAACCATCCGACAAACAGACTTACGAAAGCTGCCTGTACGCATTACAGAAAATCTACGCTATCAAAAACCAGACTGATAAAGTAGAAGCAGTGAAGAAAAAACTGGATGCACTGAAATAAGAATAGCTAATACATAATAGGAAGAAGTCCGCTGTCATGGCGGACTTCTTTTTTTTTAATTACGAATTACAAATTGCGAATTACGAATGCAGAAGCGAAGATTTAAACGGAGATTAAAGAGAATATTCTATTATAAATCTCCTTTAATCTCCATTTAAATCTTCGCTTCTGCATTCGTAATTCGCAATTTGTAATTCGTAATTTTTAAAAAAAACGGCGCCCCGGGAACATCATCCCCGGGGCGCCAACTCAAACGCTGTATGAATACAAATTAGGCTTTCTTAGCAGCAGGCTTTTCAGCTTTTTTAGGAGCAGCAGCTTTCTTTGTAGAGTCAGCAGCCGGAGCTTTAGCTTCAGTTTTAGCTTTTTCTTTTTTTGCTGGTTTAGCAGCAGGAGCTTGTGCAAAAGAAGCAGCAGAGATGCTCATTACTACTACAGCGGCGATCAGGCTTTTTTTCATGATGATTGTCTTTTTGAATGATTAAAAATTTCTGTTTCAGAATGTATAGTAAAATTAAGGCCTGACCACCATGAAGAAAGGGACGTTTCGGTGAACAAGGGATTACTGTCGTTGAAGAAGGCAAAATGATGGGTAGATTATGAATTGCGAATTACGAATTGCGAATTACGAATGAGGAGCGAAGATATAAGCGAGAAAGTAAATTCTTTATCCGCTTATATCTTCGCTCCTCATTCGTAATTCGCAATTCGCAATTCGCAATTCAAAGTCAAAGTATTATATCAATCGCTTCCTGTATAGCCTGTACACAAAGTTGTTTCAGGCTGTTGAACAGTTCAGCGCCCGTAATAGGGTGCCAGGTCTGTTCTTCGGCGTGTTCCAGCTGTTCCAGGATGGGGTAGAGATGTAGTTCGAGTCCGGCGAAGGAGACGGTTGTTTTGAGGTTATGTGCAGTGGCCCGGATGAGATCTATGTTGCCGGCCTGAATCGCTTGCTTCAGCAGGGAGAGGTCGTCCGGTAACTGGGCTACGAATTGTTGCAGCATATTCTTTTCGAAGGCTTTGTCACCTTTGGATAATTCTCTCAGATAGCGCAGATTAATCAGGTGCGGGGTGCCGTTTTCATGGCCATTATGCGGCAGGTAGGCTGCCATAGGCTCCCTGGCAGCTGATTTGCCCGTATATACCTGGATCGTCCGGTAAAGGGTGTCTTCGTCAATAGGCTTGGAGATGTATTCGTTCATACCCATTTGCAGGCACTTTTCTCTTTCGCCTTCCATGGCATGGGCTGTCATGGCTATGACGGGAATATTGGAGTGCAGGTCCTGCCGTATTTTTGTCACGGCGGAATAACCATCCATTTCGGGCATCTGTATGTCCATCAGCACCAGATCATAGGGGTGCTTTTCAAGCGCCTGTAGTGCTTCATGGCCATTATTGACGACTTTATACCGGAGCTTCCAGCTGCTGAGCAGGTGACGCAGCAGGTTCTGGTTAAGCTGATTGTCCTCTGCAACCAGCAGCCATATGTCAGGAGGTATAGGAGAAATTTCTGTTTCCGTGTAGCCGTTATCGTTAGTATCCGGATTGAATTCCCCGAGTGTGTACGGCAGCTCTGCCTTGAAGGTAGTGCCTGCGCCGGGTTTGCTCTCCACAGAGATAAATCCGTTCTGCAGCTCTATCAGTTGTTTAACAATGGTAAGACCCAGCCCGGTGCCGCCGTATTTGCGCGTGGTAGAGGCTTCGGCCTGGTTGAACCGGTCGAAGATGCTGTCCAGCTGAGCAGGTTCTATGCCAATGCCGGTGTCACTAACGGTGAACAATATACGAACGGCATTATCTTCTTCCCAGATTTTATCTACGTGAATGCTTACTCCGCCGCTAGCTGTGAATTTTATAGCGTTGCTGGTGAGGTTGACCAATACCTGTGTCAGCCGCATAACATCGCCGTAGAGCAGGTCCGGCACCTGGTCGTTGATAGTGATGCCCAGCAGCAGCTGTTTTTCTTCCGCTTTGGGATGGAACAGGGTATAGAGCGAATGCAGTACGCCACGCAGACTGAATGAGGTAGCCTCTATACGCATCATACCGGATTCTATCTTTGAGATGTCGAGAATGTCGTTGATGATTTCCAGCAGTGATTTACCGGCGGCAGATATGGCTGTAACATACTCTCTGGATTTATCGTTCAGGGGCTGCGTCTGCAGCAGATTGGTGAATCCCAGTACAGCATTCATGGGGGTCCGGATTTCATGGCTCATATTGGCCAGGAACTGGTCTTTCACAGAAGCCAGTTTCTTTTCCTGCTGCTGCGATTCATCCAGCGCTTCAATCAGCTGTTCCTGTTTATGTATGCGGCTGGTGATATACAGAAAGGCCAGCAAGCTGCTCAGGCACGCGAAAAATACCAGCACGGTGCCCCAGCTCTGGGCTTTTTGTCCGCTGGTATCAATCAGATGGGTAGTGCGGTTAATGGCCGTCTGCCTGGTGGTGTCCAGCTGATGAAGAATGCCGGTGATGGCTTCTCCCAACCGTTTCCCCTTCTGGTTGTTGATCATTTTTTCTGCCGCGCTTTTCCCCTTGCTGTAGAAGGTATCCAGCACCAGCAGATTAAAACTGTTCTTTTCATCTACCAGATAATTGAGCTGCGTGAGTAATTTTTCGGTACTGTCGTTCTTGACTATTTTATTGATTTCTTTGAGATCTGCCTTGATGACGGCTATTTCCGCTTCAATACCAGTGATGTGGGTGGTGTCCTGCGAGATGACGGCGCCGCGTACCTTGCTGTCGGTTTTGGCCATGCTGGTCTGCAGTTTCTGTATCTCGTTCTTTACGTTGAGTTCTTTTAACAGCTGCTCATTTCCGGAGATGAGAGAGCGTATATTTTTGGCGGAGTTAAACTGCAGCACTATAAATAACGTCATCCCTGCAATGAACAGGCCGAGTAGATAATATTTAATTCTTTTTGGCTGCATGACGGTTTGGTACATATAAACACTGATCCGGTAAACCCGGTTCAAAATACGATAATAAAGATCAGCGTACTTATTTTATTGTTCAACCGGCCATAGCTATCGGTCAAAATGGTAAAACAGTCGTTAAGGTTGTCAGAGCAGGTTTAATTTGCTGTTGAGGGCATTTTTATAGGTTTCGGCTACCGGGATCGCATTTTTTTGTATGATGATCTGGCCATCTTCTATACTTTCTATTTTATCCAGCGCCACAATATAGGAGCGATGCACCCGCATGAACCGTGTTGCCGGCAGCTTTTCTTCCAGGGCTTTGAGGGTGGTGTGGATGGCATGAAATTTCTGTGCGGTAAAAAGTTTCACATAATCGCCCATCGCTTCCATGAACAGGATATCTTCCGTGCGTATCCTTTTAAGGATGCCGTTATCACGGATGAATACAAATTCTGTATCCGATACCTGCAGTTCACGCAGGTTACTGTCAATGATTTCCCTGGCTTTTTCTACGGCCTGGATAAAGCGGGCAGGGTTGACCGGTTTAATCAGATAATCGGCTACGTTCAGCTCAAATGCTTCTACGGCGTAATCTTTATTGACGGTGGTGAAAATGATGACGGGACGTTTTTTGCCAAGGTTGCGTGTCAGTTCCAGGCCGCTCATACCGGGCATTTCTA
The DNA here is from genome assembly GCF_009928525.1 of Chitinophaga solisilvae. Classification (GTDB taxonomy): domain Bacteria; phylum Bacteroidota; class Bacteroidia; order Chitinophagales; family Chitinophagaceae; genus Chitinophaga; species Chitinophaga solisilvae. The sequence continues at coordinate 736,871 of NZ_JAABOK010000001.1, forward strand.
TATCGAGGAGCAGCAGGTCTATTTTTTCTTTCTGCAGAAGATTATATGCTTCCATGGCGCTGCTGCATTCCGCAGTTACCTGTAACTGGTCCACATGGCTGGCTAGTTGCTTCATGGCGGTTCTCGCCAGTTTGTTATCGTCTACGATCAGGCAGTTCATGCGGCTAATTTAGTAACAAATCATAATATACAATCAACTCGCCCGCAACGGCGATGCAGTTTTTGTTCTGCCGTATATGCATATTAATTTTTACATTTGTACACATGAAATGGCTGTTGTACATATTGAGCGCATATATACTGCTGCTGTCCTGCATTCCCTGCACGGACGCAGAAGGTTCCGCTTCGTACAGCAGTGCCGTGGTAGCCGATGCAGCTTCACACAACCATGAAACGCAGGCAGATTTCTGTTCTCCCTTATGCGTTTGCAGCTGCTGCAATGTACAGGTGACGCCAGGCATACCTTTCTTCTTCAGTTATCATCTTTCCAGGGTACCGGTATTATATCCTGTGTTACCCGATTCTCCTCTTCCTGCCGTAGCAGATAATATCTGGCAGCCTCCCCGGTTGGTATAACAGGTATTTACGGAAGTTTTTGCTATGAGTTTACTGTTGTGCTGTCCTACAGCATACCGGAAGCTTTAGTACCTATTTTATTACATATTGACCAATCATGCTGGATAAGATCATTCGTTTCTCGATCAGAAACAAGCTTATAGTAGGGATCCTCACGCTCGCCCTGATCGCGTGGGGCGTATTCTCACTCACACGGCTACCCGTAGATGCGGTGCCGGATATCACCAATAACCAGGTGCAGGTGATTACGCTATCACCTTCGCTGGCAGCGCAGGAAGTGGAGCGGCTGATTACCTTTCCTGTGGAACAAACAATGGCGGTTATTCCTGAGTTGAAGGAAATCCGTTCTATCTCCCGCTTCGGGTTGTCTGTCGTAACTATCGTCTTTCATGATGATGTTGATATTTACTGGGCACGGCAGCAGGTAAATGAAAAGCTGGGAGAAGCCAAATCCAATATCCCGCCGGGTATTGGTATGCCGGAGATGTCGCCCATTTCCAGCGGCCTGGGAGAAATTTACCAGTATGTAGTGCATCCGGCGAAGGGGTATGAAGAGAAATACAACACCCGTGAGCTGCGTACCATACAGGACTGGTATGTACGCCGTCAGCTGCTGGGTACGCCCGGTATTGCGGAGGTGAACAGTTTTGGCGGCCTGCTTAAACAATATGAGGTAGCGCTGAATCCGGATAAGCTGCGCAGCTATAACCTGAGTATTGCTGATGTTTTCAATGCACTGGAGAAGAATAATGAAAATACCGGCGGCGCTTATATCGACAAGAAGCCGAATGCCTGGTTTATCCGCAGCGAAGGGCTGATAGGAAATCTGGCGGACATTGAAAAAATAGTGGTGAAAAATATTCCCAGCGGTGTACCGGTGCTGATCCGCGACATTGCTACGGTGCAGATAGGTAACGCCAACCGTTACGGTGCGCTGACCCGCAATGCAGACGGAGAAGCAGTAGGTGGTATCGTGATGATGCTGAAGGGAAAGAATTCCAATGAAGTAGTGAAGGCGGTGAAGAGCCGCATTGACCAGATCCGCAAAACGTTGCCGGAAGGAGTCGTGATAGAACCTTTCCTCGACCGCAGCGAATTTGTGGGCAGAGCGGTGGGCACTGTAGAAAAGAACCTGATAGAAGGTGCGCTCATCGTAATATTTGTGCTGGTGCTGTTTCTCGGAAATATGCGCGCAGGGCTGATTGTAGCCTCTGTGATTCCGCTGGCGATGCTGTTTGCCATTGCCATGATGCAGCTGTTCGGTGTGTCGGGTAACCTGATGAGCCTGGGTGCTATTGACTTCGGATTGATAGTAGACGGTGCGGTGATCATCGTGGAAGCCACGCTGCATCACCTGACCGGCAGAAATAAAGGCAGCGGCATCCTGCGGCTGACGCAGCAGGAGATGGATGACGAAGTATATGATGCCGCCATTAAAATACGCAGCTCTGCAGCTTTCGGCGAAATCATCATCCTCATTGTATACCTGCCTATACTGGCGCTGGTGGGTATTGAAGGAAAGATGTTCCGTCCTATGGCGCAGACAGTTTCATTTGCTATCCTCGGTGCATTTATTTTATCGCTTACCTATGTGCCGATGATGTCCGCCCTGTTTCTGAACAAAAAGATTACGAACAAGGTAACGGTGGCAGACCGCATCATGAACTTCTTTCATCGTATATACGATCCCGTTATAAGAGCCTCATTGCGTGCAAAGGCGCTGGTGACGGGCATTGCTGTGGCCTTATTTGCCATTGCCCTCTTTTTATTCACCCGTATGGGCGGAGAGTTTATTCCAACACTGGAAGAAGGAGATTTCGCAGTGGAAACCAGGTTGCTCACCGGTAGCTCGCTGTCAGAAACCATTGATAAGGTGAGCCTGGCTTCTAAAATACTGATGAAACAATTCCCGGAAGTCAGGGAGGTGATCGGTAAGATCGGCGCCGCTGAAATTCCTACGGATCCGATGCCGATGGAAGCCTGTGACCTGACCATATTGCTGAAGCCAAGAAAGGAGTGGACCAGCGCCCGCAACCGGGAGGAGCTGGCCAACAAAATGCAGGAAGCGCTGGAAGCTATACCCGGCGTTACTTTCGGCTTTTCGCAACCGATCCAGCTGCGTTTCAACGAGCTGATCTCCGGCGTGCGCCAGGATGTAGGGATTAAAATTTTCGGAGAAGACCTGAACACGCTGGCTTCCCTGGCCCAGAAGATAGGCGCGATTGTGAGCCGCACCAACGGCGCACGTGACCTGTATGTAGAACAGATAGGCGGATTGCAGCAGATTGTAGTGTCCATAGACAGAGACAGGGTAGCGCAGTACGGACTGGATATCGCCACTGTGAACCAGGCTATCAATACGGCTTTTGCCGGACAAAGCGCGGGGCTGGTGTATGAAGGAGAGAAAAGATTTGACCTGGTAGTAAGACTGGATCAGCAGAGCCGGCAGGATATCCGCGATGTACAGCAGTTGTATATCACCACGCCTTCCGGCAATCAGGTACCGTTGCAGCAGCTGGCTAAAGTGGAAATGGCCACCGGGCCTAACCAGGTACAGCGCGAAGATGCCAAACGCCGTATTATTGTTGGTTTCAACGTGCGTGGTCGCGACATTGCCAGCGTTGTAAAAGATATTGAGGCCAGTATAGAAAAAGAGGTGAAGCTGCCCACCGGATATTTTATCCGTTACGGCGGTCAGTTTGAGAACCTGAAGGAAGCCAATGCGCGGTTGTCGATTGCCGTACCGGTGGCGTTGCTGCTCATCTTCGCCTTACTGTATTTCACCTTCAGTTCTGTCAAGCAGTCACTGCTCATCTTTACCGCTATTCCTATGGCTGCTATCGGAGGTGTATTTGCCCTGTTGCTGAGAGGTATGCCTTTCAGTATATCCGCCGGCGTTGGGTTCATTGCCTTGTTCGGAGTGGCCGTGCTGAACGGAATTGTGCTGATAGGAGAGTTTAACAGGTTGAAGAAAGATGGATTGACAAACCTGAACGAAATCATATTGCAGGGCACTGCCACCCGTCTGCGCCCCGTGCTGATGACTGCCATGGTGGCGTCTCTCGGCTTCCTGCCGATGGCGCTGGCTACCAGCGCAGGTGCAGAAGTACAACGCCCGCTGGCCACGGTGGTCATCGGCGGCCTGGTCACCTCCACATTATTAACGTTGCTGGTGTTGCCTTGTCTGTATATCTATTTTGAAAACGGGCTTAAAAAAAGAAGATCATGAACATCCGGATTATATTACTGACGCTGCTGTTCCCGGCTATGGCCGGCGCGCAGACCCTGACCATGGAGCAGGCCGTGCAGCTGGCGTTGCAACAGAATAAAGGACTGAAATCCGCAGATGCATCTGTGTCCTATTACAGGGACCTGGTGCGTACCAGCGGCGAAGTGGCAAAAACAGATGTGTCATTGCAGTACGGGCAGACGAATAGTTATGCCAGGAATGACAATAACTTCAGTATCTCGCAGACCATTCCGTTTCCTACGGTATTCGGCGCGAGAAAGCAGCTGAATGAAGCACAGGTGAAGCGTGCCACCTGGCAGAAAGCCTCCACCAAAAATGAGCTGGTGTACCAGGTAAAACAGGTATATACACAGCTGCTGTATCTCTATGAGCTGCGTACTTTGCTGGCACGCCAGGATAGCCTGTTTACCAACTTCTCCCGCGCAGCGGGCCTGCGTTACAAAACAGGAGAAAGCCGGCTGGTAGAAAAAACAGCCGCAGAAGGAAGAATGCAGGAAGTGAGAAACCAGCAAAGACAGAACGAAGCTGATATAACCATCAGCCTGGCGCAGCTGCAGGCCCTGCTGGGCGGCAGTGAGCCTGTACAGATAGCCATCTCCGGAATTCCGGAAGCCAGCCTTTCACCATTGTCAGATTCAGCAGCCATTGCTGATAACCCCCAGTTACAATTCGCCCGGCAGCAGATCGTCATTGCAGAAAAGCAGAAGAAAGTATACAGCGCAGGTATCTTACCGGATATCACCGTAGGATATGTCAACCAGTCGCTCATCGGTAACCCGCTCAATGCATCAGGGATGCCGCTGGCTACGGGTACTAACCGCTTTCAGAGCTTCCAGCTGGGGCTGGCCGTACCGCTGTGGATGGGGCCCATGAAGGCTCGCGTAAAGGCAGAAGCACGGCAGCAGCAGGCGGCAGGTCTCAGCTATGATAATAGCCGTATACAGCTGCAAAGTCTTTATCAGCAGGCCGTTCAGCAGTTTACTAAATTCCGTAACAGCCTGGATTACTATACCGCCACCGCCATGCCGAATGCGGACCTGCTGCTGCAGCAAACCGTGAAATCTTTTACCAGCGGGGATATTGGCTATATAGAATATTTTGTAAACCTTGAAAATGTCATGACTATCAGACAGGGATATCTGCGCACACGCAATGATATTAAACAGGCTGAATTATATATCGGCTTCCTGACCGGGCAACAAATCTAAAAACCACCATTATGAAACAGAGCAGATTTAATATATACGTTACCGTTATACTGGTGTCAGGGGCTCTGGCATTGAGTTCCTGCGGAGGTAAGAAAACAGCGGCCGGTAATACAGAAGAAGCCGGCGAACATGCGCATGAAGATTCCGCTAACGTGGTAACCCTTACTGCCGCACAATTCCAGACAGCGGGTATCACCTTTGGTAAGCCGGAGCCCCGGCAGATCAGCAGCGCCATCAAAGTCAACGGGTTCCTGGATGTACCGCCGCAGCAGCAGGTAAGCATTTCAGTACCGATGGGCGGATTTATCAAACAGACCACCATGCTGCAAGGTATGCCTGTTAAAAAAGGACAGGTACTGGCAGTGCTGGAAAACCTGGACTATATTCAGTTACAGCAGGATTACCTGGAAGTGCGCAGCCAGCTGGAATATGCTTCCACAGAGTATGAACGCCAGCAGGAACTGTCGCGCGAAAATGTGAACGCCCTGAAAACAGTACAGCAGGCCAAATCCTCCTGGCAGTCGCTGCAGGCCAGGGAAAAAGGCCTGAAGGAAAAACTGGGCCTGCTCAACATTAACATCGCTTCCCTGGAGAAAGGAAATATCCAGCGCACTGTCAACATCTATGCACCTATCAGCGGGTACATTACGCAGGTGAATGTGAACCTGGGACAGTTTGTGAATCCGGCCGACATCCTTTTCAGAATTGTGAATACAGAACACCTGCATGCAGAGCTGACTGTTTTTGAAAAAGACGTCGCCCGGCTGAAAATAGGCCAGCCTGTCAGGTTTACGCTGGCCAATGAAAGCGTGCAGCGTACCGCTACCGTACACCTGATAGGCCGTGAAATCAGCCCGGAACGTACGGTACGCGTACACTGCCACCTGGATAAAGAAGATACGCAGCTGCTGCCGGGTACCTACCTGCAGGCCATCATAGAAGCCGGAGCAGCCAATGTTCCCGCTCTGCCGGATGCCGCCGTGGTAAGCTTCGAGAATAAATACTATGTCTTCACCAAATCAGCCTCCACAGACAGTACCCATCATTTCAGCATGCTGGAAGTACAGAAAGGTAACAGTGAACAGGGATATACAGAGGTCACCTTCCCGAAGAATACCGTACCGGATAATATAGTCGTGAAAGGTGCATACGATCTCCTGGCTAAGATGAAGAACAGCGAAGAACACGAAGGCCACTAGGTATTTGGTTATTTTTTTATTTTTTTATTTGGTTATTTGATTGATGGATATTGGAATTTTTTGATTGATAAATGGGGTAGATTGCCCGGAGAAATTGTCAGTATTATAAATCAAGAATTCCGGTATCTGTCAGTCAAATAATTAAATAATCAAATAAGTAAATTGAATAATACATATATTTGGAATTAATAATTAATAATCCCTGATAATGTATTATTTGAGACTGGCTGTTTTATGGATACTCGGGCTGTTGCCGGTATCGGTTGTGCTGGCGCAGGTGCCGGTTGTGACGCTGAGTGAGGCTTTTGATGAGCCGCAGGATGGATGGGATAAGCTGCTGCAGCTGCGTAACGGGAATACGGTTTATCTGCATTTTTCAAAACGGGCAGGGTTGCGCAGTACAGTGTATAACCTGCAGCGGAAGCAGGTAGCCACGGATAGTATTGTGACGGCAATATGGAATCCGGCAGATCTGGAATCAACGGAGATAGACGGGATTTATGAGATAGGAGGACAGCCGGTAATTTTTTTGCAGCAGATTATCCGAGATATCCCGGTATTAATCAGGCTGGTACTGGATTCGCAGACAGGCAGGCTGCTGCGGGAAGACAAACTGGGAGAACTGCCTTCCATACAGCACCGGAGTGTAGTAGTGCAGGATAACCTGGCAACCCATGATTGTTTTGTAGAGAAAGATGCCCGCAGCGATTATTATGCAGTAGCCTTTTTCTCCGGGGCGGAAATACAACGTAATGACAGTATCCGCGACCGCATCCAGGTACTGCATTTCTCCCCGGAACATAAACTGGTGAATAAAGGGAGGTATTATCTTGCTGATACTTCGTACAGCTATTTCAGTTATGTACATATGTCCGTGCAGGACCATGAAAAAGTATATATCACCACCGTAGGTTTTAATGATAAAAAGAAGACAGGCGTGCCTGCTTCCAAAGTATTGTTTTCCATGCTGTCGCCGGATTCGGCTTCCTTTACGCACCGCGGACTGGACTATACCGCCGGTTACAGCGGGGTAAGCGGTTATATGCAGGCGGTACCCATGAAATCAGAAGTACGGCTGTTGCTGTTTGCGCCCTCTGAAAAAACAGATGGTAACAATGGCATTATGATGAATACGCTGATGACATCATCGGGAAAACTGCGGAAGCATCACCCGTTGTATTTCCCAGAACTGTCAAAGAATGTACAATGGAACCTGAAGTATAAGGATGATTATAAAGGCGCTCCGCAGCGGCTGCTGCTCAATGTAGACGGCAGCTGCACACTGCTGCTGGAAACGCTGACACGCTTTAAACAGGGGAATACCCAGATCAATAAGTATCATACCAATATGGGAGATATTGGTATCGCCCTGCTGGATACGGCTGGCCGTGAAGATATGACCATGGCGGTTTCAAAGCTGCAGAGCATTACCGGCGTATGCGAGGCATTTTCCCTGCACCGGCGTGCAAAAAGCGAATGGGCATTCCGTAATAAAATCGCTGCACTGAATACCAATACCTATCTTTCCTACGATTATGTAGCTACTCCGGATGCCAACTTCGTGCTGTTCAATGACTATCTGCAATACCTCGACGGAGGCGGACAGGAGAAAACACGTAAGCCGCTGAAATACGCCGCTGACGCCAATTTTGTGTGCTACCGCTTTTATGGAGGCAAAATGGAACGGCTGTTTATTTTCGGACAACCGGAAGTAAAGAAAGGATTTTACTGCATGATGGGAGCAGCAGCCTATGATGAATCTACCCACGTTTACGCGACCATTATGCTCAGCAGAACAGAGAAAGAAAAGGTGGCCCGGATTGCCTGGATTAAGTTTTAACTATTTTGCGTATAGCCATCCCCGTTATTATGCAGGTGTGTAGCCGGCAGTGAGTGTACCCAGGCGGAACTGGTTCACGGCATTGTGTGCCAGTCTTGTCGGCTCCGGCAGCCGGTAACGCTGCACACAGGCTGTAATCAGCTCCCTGCTGCCATCTACGTCCATCAGGTGACCGGGCGATACAAAAACAGGCTTTACATTAGGCTTGCTGCGCAATACATTTCCCAGTATGTTTCCCTGTTTATCTTTTAACGGCGTATAGTCGAAACGGTTATTACCGGGTTCCTCATAGTAGCCGAAGAGTTTCTTTTTGGCGCTGCCAACCGTCGGGTGATTCACCATCACCCCGAAATGACTGGCGATGCCCATGCGGCGCGGATGCGCAATACCGTGGCCATCTACTACGAGTACATCCGGGAGCTGTGGCAGTTGCTGCCAGGCATCCAGCAGGGCGGGCACTTCGCGGAAAGCCAGAAAGCCCGGCACATAAGGGAATGTTACTTCCTTTTCTACGAGGCTGTAGCCCACAGGCGTAAGCTCCGGAAATTTCAGCAGCACAATACCGGCATATACGGTGGTGCTGAATTTATTAAAGGAGATGTCTGCACCGGCTATCAGCCTGATATTTCCCTGGTAAGGGGCTGTAATCACTTTTTCTTTTAATTCCTTCTGCAATATGGTAGCTTCCGGAACACTCAGTTCATTGTAGTTTATCATGGTAGCCGTGGTTAATGTATCTGGTTAGAAGAGGGAGAGCTGGTCGCCGCTTTTAGGTGGGGCCGCTTTCCCGAAAACTGTTCTGCCGCCGTATTTCCAGGAGTCTTGTCTTTCTCTGGCAATGACTTTATCGAAATTGGCGTTTGGCTCAAAATCTTTTTCCAGCTGCTGTGCCATCACCGCCAGTTTGCGGATGGCGTCCTGTTTATCTGACTGCCCGATCTTAGCCTTGTGTAAGGCATCGCGCAGGGTGTCAATCGTCTCATCATAAATCCTGACAGGCACAGGAAAAGGATGGCCGTCCTTACCGCCGTGTGCAAAGGAAAAGCGGGCCGGGTCTTCAAAGCGGGAAGGAGTGCCGTGGATCACTTCACTCACCAGGGTAAGTGATTGCAGGGTCCTGGGGCCAACGCCTTCCAGCATAAGCAGGGAATCGAAATCTGCCGGACGGGTATCATGTGCCAGCGCCAGCACGGCCCCTAGTCTTTTCAGGTTCACATTTTCTGCGCGCACATCATGATGGGAAGGCATGACCAGGTTACGTATCTCCGGGAGCAGGTGGGCGGGCTTTTCCTGCAGCAGTTGCAGGATCCCGCCTTTCGTGGCTGCGGCCTGTGTGGCGGTCAGGTTCAGGATGAGTCCCTGGTTGCGTCCGTAAATAAAAGTATGCGGTGATTCCGTATAGGACTGGAAGGCGGAAGAATGCCAGTGGTAGCGGCGCGCCATGCTGTCAGCATCGTTCATGCCCTGCTGTACTACTGCCCATTCGCCTTCGTCAGAGAGGATGAAGGAGTGCAGGTACAGCTGAAATCCATCCTGTATGGCGGTGTTGTCTACTTTAGCGGTGAGTTTGCTGCTGTGTACCAGCTGATCTCCGGGCAGCCCGGTTTTTTCCGCGATGGCCATCAGTTCTGCCGGCGTCTGCCGGCTGTGGCGGCCTTTACCGCCACAGATATAAATACCCAGTTCTTTCGATCTCGGGTTAACGGCCTTCTTCAGTGCGCCCATCACGCTGGTGGTAATACCGGAAGAGTGCCAGTCCATTCCCAGTACGCAGCCCAGGGCCTGGAACCAGCAGGGGTCGCTGAGCCGCCTGATGACTTCTCCTTTTCCATAATCCGTCACAATGGCCTCCACAATAGCGCCGCCGAGCAGGCTCATTCGCTTTGCCAGCCATGGTGGCACATGGCCGTAGTGCAGAGGCATATCAGCATAAGAAGGCATCTATATCGGGTTATTTTGTACTTCAAACTGTGAAATGTTTTTATTCTGTAGCAAAAATTCATCTAATTGTTCCATTTTGCTACGGTGTCCACGAACTGCGTAATTGACTTCTATCATATTTTCCTTCCGCACAATCATCATCATGTTAAAAATAAGGCCAAATGTATTGAGCGTATGTTCCATGTCCACGTGCGGAAATCTGTCTTCATAAAAGAAGATCGTGTAAATACGTTTATCATTTGTCCGGGCTATTCTTCTTTCAAGGAACTCCAGTAGTATCAATACCACCAAAGTGCCTGCCATTGCGCATACTGCCAGCATATACTGGCTCATGCCGATCGCCATGCCAATAGCTGCGGCCATCCAGATGGAAGCGGCGGTAGTAATGCCATCTATGGTAAAATCATTTTTGAAGATGACTCCTGCGCCGATGAAACCTACGCCGGTAAGGATATTGGAGGCGATACGGTCCGGACTGTTGGGATAGCCGATTTCTGCGGACAGGATGGTGAATACGGCGCTGCTCATACAGATGAGCGTCATGGTGCGCATCCCGGCAGGCTTGCGTTTATACTCCCTTTCCAGTCCCAGTATGGCGCCTATGACCAGTGCTATCAGCAGTTTCAGCAGTTGATCTTCCTCTATGATCTGTTGAATGTGTTTCATATGAAGAGAAATATGGTTACAAATGTAAGGGTTGGCACAATTCTTTGGATAGGGATTTCAAGGATATAGTGATAAAACTTTCCCATTAAATCAATGTTATGTCTGAAACCAGCTCTAATCAGTTTTATATGAAACCCTTCATCTACAAATGCTGTATGGTGGTGTGTCTGGCAGGTATGCTGAGCATCCTGCTGTTTGCCTGTAACAGTTCCCGGGAAGCAAGCCGCGAGGCCGATTCTGCGGCTACAACTATACCAAAGGTAGACAGCACCAGCACGATACCCGTAGATACCAATGCCACCAAACCAGACAGCACCCGCCGGTGATACTTTCTGCATAAAGGAGAAGATTTGTTAACCGTTAAGCGGAACTGTTTACTTCACCTTTAAAACTCCGTATTATGAAAGTATCACACATGCTCCTTGCAGCAGGCTTATTGACGGGCATTGCTACCGCATGCGGTAACGCCGCCCGGCAAGACCAGGATTCGACCGGTATTAATAACAGCAACATGGATACCGCCGCTATCCTGCCAGACACGGTTCCGGCTGCGCAGACACCGCCGGGCGCCATTAACCCGGGCGAGGATTCAGCCAGATATGGTACCGGCGCGGGCGATTCTACAAAAAATACATCCCCCAGGAGGCCATAAGCCAACGATCAAACCAATTGCCTTACTACAGATAAAAAATATTTATCTGTAGTAAGGCGTTTTTACAATATATTGCCTGTCTGCTCGTCTCCCCATTATAAAGATAAATTTTCGATGCATACAGAGAATAGTGTAAAACCTGAACCCAAACCGGCCATGAAGTGGGCCTCCCTGAAGAAAACATTCCGTCTTTTCCGTTATGTAAAACCGTATTGGGCCGAATTTGCCCTGGGAATGGTTTTCCTGCTGGTGTCCAGCCTGGCTGGCCTGGCCTTCCCCAAGCTGCTGGGAAATCTGGTAGATCCCAAAAGCAGCACCGACCTGATCCAGGGGTTGAATAAAGCCGGGGTGATGCTGCTCTGCGTATTGATAGGTCAGTCCATCTTTTCCTTTTTCAGAATTGTACTTTTTGTCAATGTAACCGAGAAAACGCTGGCAGCGTTACGGCAGACGATCTACGGCCACCTGATAAAACTGCCCATGAAATTTTTCCTTGAAAGAAGGGTGGGAGAACTGAGCAGCCGTATATCTTCTGACATATCCCTGTTACAGGAAACGTTTACTACCACACTGGCAGAATTCATTCGTCAGATGGTGATTATTATAGGCGGTATTATCATCCTGCTGATTACTTCCTGGAAGCTGACAGCCTTCATGCTGGCCATTCTTCCGCTGATGATGATTGTTGCGGTAGTCTTTGGGAAATTTATCCGCAAGTTTTCAAAACAGGTACAGGAGCAGGTGGCCGCCGCCAATACGGTAGTGGAAGAAACGCTACAGGGCATCCTCAATGTGAAGGCGTTTGCCAACGAATTTTTTGAAATAGCAAGATACCGTCAACGCACCAACGAAGCTGCGAGGATAGGAATGAAGGGCGGAAAATTCCGCGGCGCATTTTCTTCCTTTATCATCATGGGTATCTTCGGCGCGCTGGTAGCGGTTATCTGGAGAGGCGTATCCATGGGGCTGAGTACTCCTGAGTTGTTATCCTTTGTGTTGTATTCCGTGTTCATAGGCGGCTCCATTGCCGGCCTGGCAGAAGTATATACTAACCTGCAACGCAGTATCGGCGCCACAGAGCACCTGCTGGAAATACTGGATGAACAGGAAGAAGAGATCACACCAGTAACTGCTATTGCACCGGAAGATCAGCTGGATGGGCAGATCAGCTTCCATAATGTGACTTTTCATTATCCTACCCGGCCGGACCTGACTATTATGAAAGATATCTCCTTCGAGGTTTCCGCGGATCAGAAGGTGGCGCTGGTAGGTCCCAGCGGCGCAGGAAAAAGTACTATCGTATCGCTGCTGCTGCGCCTGTATGATCCGGTTTCCGGCAATATCTCCTTCGATGGCCGCACCGGCAGCAGTATTCCGTTATCGGTGCTCCGCTCACAAATGGCCGTAGTACCGCAGGACGTATTTCTTTTCGGGGGCACCATCCGTGAGAATATTGCGTATGGCCGTCCCGGAGCCGACGATGCTGCCATCGAAGCCGCTGCGCGGCAGGCCAATGCCTGGGAATTTATTCAGCGCTTCCCGAATGGCCTGGATACCGTTGTAGGAGAAAGAGGTATTCAGCTTTCCGGTGGCCAGCGTCAGCGTATTGCCATCGCCAGGGCCGTACTTAAAAATCCCCGCATCCTCATTCTCGACGAGGCCACTTCCGCCCTGGACGCAGAATCAGAAAAACTCGTACAGGATGCCCTGGACAAACTCATGGAAGGACGTACCTCCATCGTGATTGCCCACCGCCTCGCCACCATCCGCCAGGCCGATAAAATCATCGTACTGGACAAAGGCTCCATCGTCGAAGAAGGCACCCACACCCAACTAATCACCGTAGATGGCGGATTGTATAAGATGCTGAGTGAAATGCAGTTCACGAATTAATTTTATTATTTTATTATTTGAGATTTGGTTATTTAAAATGCAGCGGAGACATAAGCGAAAATCAACAGTAATTTCCGCTTATGTCTCCGCTGCATTTTAAATAACCAAATCTCAAATAATAAAATAACAAAATTACATATAGGGTTTCATCTCCTCGTCAATATCCTTTCGCAGGTCCATTAACTTTTTGGCGTAGTTCTCCATATTGATTTCGCTGGTAGTGCGGGGTGTCCATTTGGGTACCTGTATGGTTTTACCACTGTCATCTACGGCGGCGAAAACCATTACACAGTGAGTGGTTTTTTGTTTCTGCTGTTGCCGTGGGTTACCTGCAAACACATCTATGGAAATATGCATGCTGGTATTGCCGGTATAGATAATGGTAGCATTGATTTCCACGAGGTCGCCGATGGCAATGGGTTTGAAGAAACGGATGCCACCCACGTAAACGGTTACTGCATATTGGCCGCTCCAGTTGGCGGCGCAGGTGTAACCTGCCTGGTCTATCCATTTCATAACGGAGCCGCCATGCACCTTTCCGCCAAAATTAACATCAGAGGGTTCTGCGAGAAACCGCAGCGTGATAGTATGATATATAGAGTCCATACAACGAATGTACTGATTTGAGATTTGATTATTTTTTTATTTGAGATTTGTATCCCATAAGCACCTGCGGGGAATATTTAAACACTTCACCGGCACATTTTGTTACGCTATTCCTGAACAATCAGGCATTCCGGTTTAAGAGAAAAATTATAACCCAAAAAGAAGCCCTCCGGTTTATCCGGAGGGCTTCTTGATGAGATATAAAATCTCAGATAAAAAAATAACTAAATTCTACTCTCTGTCGCCGCCCATTTCCTGACCATTGTCTTTGTTGGAGCGGTTATTTTTTCTTTTGAACAGGTTGGTATCCATTTTACCAAAACGCCAGGTAGCGTTGAGGCGCAGCTCGCGGGTCAGGCGCTTGCGGTAGTTTTCCTGTTCGGAGAAGGCGGTGGTGGTATAGCTCAGGTTACGGTCTGAATTGAATATATCGTTCAGAGTAAGAGAGATGGACAGTGCTTTATTCTTCAGCATATCTTTCTTCAGGCCGGCATCGATAGAGTACTGCGGCTTTCTTTCACCCTGAGGTAATATCTGTCTGGATTCATATTCGCCGGCTATCTGCAGGGTCAGATTCCAGGGAAGTTTAGTGTTGCTGTTGATTTTACCGAACCAGGTGAAGCCCTGGTTGGTCAGGTTGTTACCCTGACTGCTGGCGTTGATTTTTGTCTGCGCCAGGTTGAAGTTACCGGTGATATCCCATGTTTTGGTAAGCTGACTTCTGATCGTTATCTCCGCGCCATAGGAGTTGCGGGTGCTGGCATTGATGGGATAGGAGAGTACTACCCGCTGGGCCTGTCCGTTCAGGGTAAGGGTGGTATCTACATAGAAATCAGTGATGGCATTATCTGTATTGCGGTAATACAGCGATACCAGCACATTATGCTTGTGTTGAATATCTTTCAGGTAAGACAGCTCAAAGGAGTTGGTGAATTCCGGCTTCAGGTCAGGATTACCGCGGCTGGCGCTTTGTCCGCTGTATTCGATGGTAGGCAGCAGGTCACGGAACCATGGACGGCGGATGCGGCGGCTGTAATTCAGCTGCAGCTCATGATCACCTTTTAATTTCTGCGACAGGAAAACGCTGGGAAAGAGACTGATCGGATAATTGATCTTATAGGATTCTTTCCGGCCCAGGCGTGTTTCGCCGGTGTAGTTAGACTGCTCCGCTCTCAGCCCCACCTGGTAGCCGAAGTTATTTTTGGCGCCGGTATAGCTGGCGTAGGCAGCGTTGATCTGTTCCTGGTAGTGGTAGTTGTTGGACAGGGCTGAATCCAGTGTGAAATCACCGGAAGGAAAGTTCTGTCCGAATGTACTGGTGAAATTATCAAAGGTGCGTGTGTTAGTACGCAGACCCGCCTCCAGTTTTGATGTTTCAGAGAACGGCCTGACGTAATCCACCTGGCCTGTAAGGTAAACTGTTTTTCCATCACCGTATCCGTAGCGGTTTTGCGGTTGTTTCGGTGTGTTGATCGGATTGCCTTTCAGGTCAAAATACTGCAGGGAAAAGTTGGAGCTGTTATCGCCGGTGGCGTAGTTATAGGTGAAGTCGGCGGTCAGTTCTTCCCCTTCTTTGGCGAAGGTGTGTTTATATCCCAGCTGCGTGGTGTAGTTGCGGAACCCGTTTTTCGTATTGTCGATACCGGTACCATAGCGAACCCTGTTCAGCTGCATATCGGATTCGTTTACCGTCTGGTCATTATACCTGTTGAAGTTACCACCGGTAATATTTTCGGAGATGGTGATAGTATTGCGGTTATCGATGAACCAGTCGAAACCGATGCGGCCTGTCTGGAACTTGCGGTAGAAGTCTCCGTCCTGCAGCTGTTCCATGTAGGTGGTGGTATCAGCACCGATATTTTTCCTGAACAGGCGGCTGGTCATCGGGGATCTGCGGTCGCGGATATTATAGTTGATGAAGAAGTTGAATTTCTCCTGGCGCAGGTTGAAGTCTATGCCGCCATTGGTACTTCCGAGGGAAGTGATGCCGGCGCTGATTAGTCCGTTGATACCTGCTTTTTTATTTTTCTTGAGTACGATGTTGAGGATACCGCTCATGCCTTCCGCATCGTATTTGGCGGAGGGGTTGGTCACTACTTCGATGTTGGCGATAGCGTCTGCAGGTATCTGGTCCAGCGTGAGGGTAGAAGGGCGGCCGTCGATGAAGATGGTCGGCGTACCATTACGTACAGACACGTTCCCGTCGATGTCCACGTTTACGGAGGGCACCTGTTTCAACACGTCTGTAGCTGTACCGCCGATGCTGGCGAGGTTTTTCTCTACATTGAAAACGCGTTTATCTATGGCCATGGAGAACGCGGGTTTTTCTCCCACCACATTCACGGCCGCGAGTGATTTAACATTCGCCTTCAGTTTGATGTTGCCGGCATCCAGGCTGTTGCTTTTAGCAGTAATGGCTACGGGTTTGAAGAATACTTCATAACCGATGAAGTTGATTTTAAGGATGTACTTACCCAGGGAAATATGTTCGAAGTTGAAGTCCCCGTTAGGTTTGGATAGCATCCCTGTCATAACGGATGAATCCGGCCGGAGCAAGGCCACAGATGCATATTCCACAGGTTTGCCCGTTTGGTTGTCCAGCAGTTTTCCATAAATTGTTCCGGTAGTGTTAGCATGTCCGTTTCCGTTTGCGTTTTCGCCTGGATGTTGCTGAGCCGTCAGGCCCAGATTAAACAAAAGCATCCAGCCGGTTAGCAGCAATACAATTTTTCTCATAATTTCTGTTACTAGCTTCCTTCAATTAATAGCAATCGTAAAATTAGTTTTATTGCAGGAAGAATGTACCTTTTTTAGGATGAAAGGCATAGCAGAACCCTTTACAGATATGTGTTTTAAATATGGGATTGTTTGTAAGTATTGCTGGTGGCTTGTTGACAGAATGTGTGCCTTCAGAAATGCTAGTGTTAATTAGTGTTAATGCCTGAGCAGAATGAAACGCTACCGGTTTCAGCGGCAGCATGATACGTTAATTTTTGGGGATAAAAAAGCGCAGATAATTACTGAATCATTTCACTGGTAACAGATAGCTACGTATCTTTACAGCCTGCTGTTGCGTTATTTTAATTTTTTTATATGCATAAGGATTACCGACCGGACTGGGATATTTATACGTGTCATATTGAAGAAAGTCCAGCAGTAATAGGCCTTGACCTTGATCTGAGACGATTTGCGCCATTGAAGGAAAAGCCAAATGCCATATATATCACGGTATACCTGAATAATCCGCGTGAAGACGGGTTTCCACAGAATGACGAGTTTGCCATCATGGGAGAAATAGAAGACAGTTTGGTAGAACAGCTGCAAACCAAACTGGACGCACATTTCGTTGGCCGTACTTTTTCCAATGGCGTACGTGATTTTTATTTTTATACAGGCACTACATTACTGCATGATAAATATATCGCTGATGCGATGGTGAATTTTCCGGACTACCGTTATGACTACGGTGTAAAGGAAGATAACAACTGGGAGTTATACTTCGATTTTCTGTTCCCCGATGTATACGAATTCCAACGTATCCAGAACAGAAAAGTATTACGTATGCTCCGCCAGCACGGCGACGCCTCTGAAAAAGAGCGCCCTATTGAACACTGGATCCACTTCCGTACAGAAGACGATAAAAATATTTACTGGGAACACATCCGGGAAAATGGTTTCACCATTGCCCACGATGTAACAGCCGACAACCCGGAATTCCCGTTTAAACTCTGCATCTCCCGCCCCGACAAAGCCAGCGAGGCAACAATAGACAGCGTAGTAATGAGCCTCTGGGAACTGGCTCAGCAACTGAATGCGGAATATGATGGCTGGGAAACAAGCATCATGAAGTAAATAATTACGAATTACGAATTATGAATTGCGAATGCAGAAGCGAAGAGCTAAACGTATATTAAGAGGATGATTATTAAATATCCTCTGGTAATATACGTTTAGTTCTTCGCTTCTGCATTCGCAATTCATAATTCGTAATTCGTAATTATTTCCTCAACAAACCTGATAGCAAAGAAATCACAAACAGCACCAGGAAAATAAAGAAAAGGATTTTCGCGATGCCGACAGCTCCTGCCGCAATGCCGCCAAATCCGAATATTGCAGCCACTATGGCTATAATCAGAAAAATTACTGCCCAACGTAACATAGTGTGAGGTTTTAAGGTGAACAATATTGAATTTGCAAGGTTTTGCTTATCCTGCCAACATTTATACAATTATTATTCCTGTTCAGTACAATAATTGCAATAGTTGCAATCCCGTTTTTTTTCAATATACTTGTTACCTACGGCTAACCTTGAGAAAGGAACTGAAAATATTAACTACCATAACTGTTGCCTGCTGGCTGATTTGCTGGCACTGCAGCGCGTTCGCAAATGGCTGCGCAAGGCAGATACCATCTGTGCAGGACACTGTTCCCAGAAAGGATACAGTGGCTAAAAAGAATGGACTGATGCATAAAATCAGTGAATACCGGGATTCCCTGCGCAATAAGGAATACCGGCAGTCCTTCATCAAACGTATTACCCGCCAGGATGTGCCCGAACCTGCCGACGAACAGGATAGTACCATCATCAAAAGTGAGGCATATTTTACCCCCTTTGTGGGAAAAGTCATCAGAAATATCTACTACAGGAAGGTAAAGGTATTCGGACCACGGAACATTAACGATACCAGCTTTACCACCAGTATGAAACTCATTCACCTGGCCAACCGGCTGCATTACGACTCCAGGGAATGGGTAATCCGGCAGTCGCTGTTCTTCCGGGAAAATGAACGCCTGGACCCGTTCGAGATGGCAGACAATGAACGTTACCTGCGTAACCGCCCTTTTATCCAGGATGCCCGTATACACGTGAAAAATCCTGAGCACTCCTCAGATTCTGTAGATATAGAAGTAGTAACGAAAGATGTATTCGAATACGGCGCCGACCTGTCGCAGTTCAGTGCGAAGGATATCAAGGCGCGGGTATCCAACAATGACCTCTTCGGAGCCGGACAGGGACTGCAGGTCGGGTTCCAGTGGCGGAGTGACTACACACCCACCTGGAATACCGAAGTACGCTATACCAAATATAACCTGCTGGGGTCTTTCGTTGACGTGTCAGCAGGTTATACTACCCTGAACAACTACCTCCCCCTGGATACCAACGTATATGAGGGTACGATATACCTGAATCTGAACCGCCCCCTGTACCGCAATGCCGCCAAATGGGTAGGCGGACTGTCGCTGGCCAGCAGCTGGTCCATCAATATCCGGGGCGCTGAACCACAGGAAGCGGATAGCCTTTACCGTGATTACCGCTATATGGTGATTGATGGCTGGTTCGGGTATAACTTTATCAATAACTATAAACACGACGGCACTATCGGCAACAAGCCGAATTTTGCTATCCTGGCGCGGCACTTCAACCTGGACTTCCAGCGGCAGCCCGACCAGCTGAAGTTCCGGACAGATCCTGTATATAACGATCACCGTTATTATCTGCTGGAACTGCAGGTTTACCGGCTGGACTATTTCAAGGCGCACCATTTCTTCGGCTTCGGCAGAACAGAGGATATCCCGCTGGGATACAATATCAGCGCTACCAGCGGATGGGAGAGCTGGAAGGACCGCCGCCGCATGTATACGGGGCTGGAAGTCCAGAAATACTGGCTGACCAGGCGGCAGGGACTTTTTAATACAACCGTTGGCGTTAGTAGCTTCTGGCAGCGCAGGCCGGAAGATGCCGTCATCCATGCCCGGCTGGAATACTACAGTCGTCTGCTCAATGTACGTAAGTCGCGCTTCCGGCAGTTCCTGAATATTGATTATCTCAATAACCCCAACAACTTTTTCTACAAGCCTCTTAACATTAATATGGAAAATGGTATATGGGGCTACCGCGACACCAAACTTAATGGATTCCAGCGCCTCAATGCGGGAGCAGAAACCGTGTACTACAGCCCGCTGAAATTCCTCGGGTTTAAATTTAATTTCTTTACTTCCCTGCAGGCATCCATGCTGACTGCCAAAAGCGACGATCTCTTTAAAAACCCCATATACCTGGGCGTAGGCGGCGGCTTCAGGGTACGTAATGAGAACCTTTCCCTCAATACCATCAAGGTATCCGGGTATTACTTCCCCAATGCACCGCCGCCGATGAAGAATTTCCAGCTTGAAATTACCACTATCGTGGATTTCCGGTTCGATATATCCGCACTTAAAGCTCCCGGATTTTTGAGCTTCAGATAGTATACCTTTACCCGGAAAATTTCCGGCCCTTTGTTTGCCGGTGCTAGGATGAATTAAATTTCAGCTGCTATGCAATGGCCCGACTCTCTTACCCGATTGTTTGATATTACTTACCCGGTTATCCAGGCGCCCATGCTGGGCATTACTACTCCTGCCATGGTAGCGGAAATCAGCAATAACGGCGGACTTGGTTCCCTGCCGGTAGGCGGCCAGCCTCCCGAAAAAACGGCTGCCCTGATCCGGGAAGTGAAGGCGCTGACTTCAAAACCCTTCGCGGTGAACCTGTTCACCTACGAGATGCCACCGAGGCCCCACGCGGCTACCTTCGACCGTATGCAGGAATTCCTGCAGTTCCTCTACGGAGCAAATCGCCTGGCTGCCCCGCCGGTAGATATGGACAGTATCCGTATCTATTCCTATAAGGAACAGGTACCGGTGCTGCTGGCAGAAGGAATAAAGGCAGTGAGCTATACTTTCGGGATGCCGGATGCGGAAAGCATGGCACAGCTTAAATCTGCCGGATGCATATTAACAGGTACTGCCACTTCGGTTGCGGAGGCAGCAGCCGTAGCGGCGGCAGGGGCAGATGCCGTTGTGATGCAGGGAATAGAAGCCGGCGGTCACCGGGGAAGTTTCCTGGCGGGAGAGCTGCCACTGGTAGGTATGCAGGCGCTGGTCAGGCAGGCGGTGAACCGTACAGGCATTCCCGTTATTGCGGCCGGAGGTATCGGTGATGGTAAGGGTATTGCCGCGGCGCTGATGCTGGGCGCTGCAGGTGTGCAGCTGGGAAGCGTATTTCTGCGCAGCCCGGAGAGCGCTGCCGGCAAGGCGCACAAGGAGCATATCGCCGCTGCAACGGATACGGCTACACGCCTTACACGTGTTTTCACCGGACGCTGGGCGAGGGGAATTCCGAATTTGTTTATGGAAGAAATAGAGGCCTCAGGGCTGATGCTCAACCAGTATCCCATTCAGGATGTGTTGACGCAGCCTATGCGTCAGGTAGCCAGAGAACTGGATAATACAGATTTTACGGTCATGTGGGCGGGGCAGTCTGCGCATATGGCGCCGGCGCTTCCTGCTGCTGTCATCTTCCGGGAGCTGGTGACAGCAACAGAAAAGGCCTGGTCTTATCAGTAGATGCGTTTAAAGATACCCGGGTAATCTTTTACCAGCGCATGTTCATCAAAAGGTATTTCTGCGCTGAAACCTGAATCGGCATTTTCGTACAGATACATCCTGTCATCCAGTTTGGTGTAGTGCTGTTCTACTTTCTGCAGTTCAAATTCAGGCAGCCTGATATAGAGCATGTTCAGCGTTTTCTTTTCATTCAGGTCAAAATGCATACGCCGCACAGGTAAGGTATTGGTAAACGGCGTCAGGGAAATATCTATATCAATGCAATCATCAAAAGCATCTATGTGATTGCCTTCCTTGTCAAACCAGTGGCCATGCAGATCTGATGTGAGTTTTAACTCCATCGGCTCCTTACCCTGCAGTTTTACATGAAAGGAAGATACTTTCCATTCCGCTGTGATGGCTATTTCATAGTGAATGGAAAAGGGCGTGTTTTCCGCAAAGCCGGTAATGTTTCCTTTGGCGACACTTTGATGTTCTAAATGCTCCAGTTCAAAATACTCAGTTGCAGGCCATCTGGTAGCCTGCCATACAATTGGTGCCATGTCCTATTTTTTTATGTCTGATGGTTTTATTCGGATGATAACCAGCTTGGAAGTTGGTGTATTACTTTTGTCTGCCACGCTGTTAACCGGCACCAGCACATTGGTTTCCGGGAAGTAGGTGGCAGTGCATTTTTCCGGTATGTTGTAGGATACAATGATGAAGCCTTTTGCTACCCGCTCCGTAGAGCCGTGATAGTTATACAGGTCCACAATATCGCCCGGCCGGAATCCGGCGGCGGCGACATCTCCGGCATTCATGAAAATAACCCTTCTTTCATGGTGCACGCCGCGGTAACGGTCATCCAGTCCGTATATGGTGGTATTGAACTGATCGTGGCTGCGGATGGTCATCATCATGTATTCTCCCGGCTGCAACAGCGTTTCGGTAACAGGGGCTATATTAAAGCCGGCTTTACTGTCGGGGGTGTCAAACTGCCCGTTGCGGGAGCAGTTGGGCAGATAGAATCCGCCGGGATGCCGCACACGGTCATTATACTGTTCAAATCCGGGGATGACTTTCTCGATGGCATCCCGGATCAGGTCATAATGCTGCGTATAAGTCTTCCAGGGCACTCGGGATTGCTCTCCGAACAGGGCCTGTGCCAGTTCGCAGACAATGGCCGGCTCACTTTTCAGGTGAGGTGAAACCGGGTCCAGGTTGCCTTTGGACATCTGTACCACACCCATGGAGTTTTCGCAGGTAACAAACTGCGTAACGCCCTGCTGCAGGTCTTTATCGCTGCGGCCAAGGCAGGGGAGTATCAGTGCTTCCCGGCCGTGTACTATATGACTGCGGTTTAACTTCGTAGATACGTGCACGGTAAGGCGGCA
Source organism: Chitinophaga solisilvae (assembly GCF_009928525.1). Classification (GTDB taxonomy): domain Bacteria; phylum Bacteroidota; class Bacteroidia; order Chitinophagales; family Chitinophagaceae; genus Chitinophaga; species Chitinophaga solisilvae. The sequence goes on from NZ_JAABOK010000001.1 coordinate 759,461, forward strand.
GTTACGCAGGGCCTGAGCTGTAAAGAGCGTATCCGGGGTGGCTGACAGGAAATTGCCTCCCATGGCAATGAACACTTTCGCATCGCCGCGGTGCATGGCCTGAATGGCGGCCACTACATCGTATCCATGTTCCTGTGGTGGCCGGAAACCGTAGGTAGCTTCAATTTTATTCAGCAGCCTGGCAGCAGGCTTCTCATAGATACCCATGGTTCTGTCACCCTGCACGTTGCTGTGCCCGCGTACGGGGCAGGTACCTGCTCCGGGCTTGCCGATGCTGCCTTTGAGGAGCAGCAGGTTCACAATTTCCCGGATGGTGTCTACCGCATTTTTATGTTGGGTAAGCCCCATCGCCCAGCAGGCAATGATCTTCCTTTTATGCAGCAGCGCATGTGCGGCTTTCCTTATCAGCTCCGGCGCTACGCCGCTGGCGGCGGCCAGCCGGGCAAAATCATGCTGCCGCAGATGCGTGATGTAATCCGTATAGCCGGAAGTCTTTTCCCCGATAAATGCCTGGTCGAAAACAGTTCCGGGATGTTTATCTTCTTCTTCCAGCAGGAGCAGTAGTATTGCTTTCAGCAAAGCCATATCTCCGTTGATCTTTACCTGCAGGAAAATATCCGTCAGGTCAGATTTGATCTGCAGCATGCCTTTAACCGTCTGCGGATTGAGAAAACTTATCAGGCCGGTTTCCGGTAAGGGGTTGACGGAGATAATGGTGGCGCCGCCTGCTTTGGCTTTCTGTAAAGCCGTCAGCATACGGGGATGATTGGTACCAGGGTTCTGGCCCAGTATCATAATCACTTCTGCTTCATAAAAATCTTCCAGGGTTACAGAGCCTTTCCCGATGCCGACAGCTTCTCCCAGCGCAACGCCGCTGGATTCATGGCACATATTGGAGCAGTCTGGCAGGTTGTTCGTACCATATTCCCGTACCATCAGCTGATACAGGAAAGCGGCTTCATTGCTGGTTCTTCCGGAAGTATAAAAAACAGCTTCATGGGGAGAAGACAGCGCGTGCAGGTGATCAGCAATTTTGCCGAAGGCATCCTGCCATGATACAGGCGTATAATGGGTGGCATCGGGTGCGAGGTACATGGGCTGGGCAATTCGTCCCATCTTGCCGATTTCATAATCTGTAAGCAACCCCAGCGAAGCGACGCTGTTCGCTGCAAAAAAATCAGGCAGCAATCTTTTGGTGGTAGCTTCTTCTGCAACGGCTTTAGCGCCGTTTTCACAGTATTCGCCAATAGGGGAGCGGTCGTCATCCGGATCGGGCCAGGCACAGCCAGGGCAGTCAAAACCATCTTTCTGATTCAGTTCCAGCAGGGCTTTCATACCTCTGAAGGCATTCATTTCTGCCAGAATATGCTTCACGCTTGAAATGACTGCCGGAATGCCGGCGGCCACTGTAGCGGGTTTGCTTAGTCTGATGCCGGTAAACCGTACCGGATTTTCCACACCTGTTTCTTGCATCATAATGACATCTTTATGCGTTCTGCACCGCTGTAAATGTTAAAGCGCTTTTCTCTCAGAAATCCGATCAGCGTGATCCCCCAGGATTCGGCCATAGACACGGCCAGGCTGGAAGGTGCGCCCACAGCGGCAATCACAGGTATGTTGGCCATGGCGGCCTTCTGTATCAGTTCAAATCCTGCGCGGCCGCTCAGCAGTAACAGCTGTGATTGTAAAGGTAATAAATTCAGTTGCATGGCAGCGCCGATGACTTTATCTACGGCATTGTGCCTGCCGATATCTTCACGCAGCAGCAGTAATTTGCCGGCAGCATCAAAGAGCGCGGCGGCGTGTAACCCGCCCGTGGAGGCGAATACAGCCTGTTCCTGTTGCAAGGTTTCCGGCAACGCATAGATAATGTCTGCCGGGATCTGCAGCTGCAGCCGGCTGCTAACGGTAACGCCTGTATGTATACCGGCGATGCTGGATTTACCGCATACGCCACAGGCGGCAGTAGCCTGAAAGTTACGCTGACTGTGCTGCAGACTTGGAATAATATTTTCTTTCAGGGAGATGGTGGCAACGCTGCCATCTGTTTCATGGGAAATCCGGATATGGGTAATGGCATCCTGTTTACTGATGATGCCTTCGGTAAATAAGAATCCGGCTGCCAGTTCTTCATCATGGCCGGGCGTCCGCATCGTCACAGAGATATTCTGCTGCCGCCGGTTGTGGGTCGGGCCATGTATGAGTCTTATCTCCAGCGGTTCTTCCGTGGCCAGCACATCGTCTGTTTCAATAACGCTGGCAGCCACTACTTTTTTGATTCTTTTATTCACAACGGGATTTGTCATACCTAAATTTACACTTTCACAATCATCTTACCACTGTTACGGCCGGAAAATAATCCCAGTAATGCCTCCGGCAGTTTATCAAAACCCTCTTCAATTGTTTCGCGGTACCTGATTTTCCCCGCCTTTACCCATTCCACCAGTTGTTGCATGCCTTCGTGATACCTGCCTGCATAGTTGCCGATGGTAAAGCCCTGCATCAATACGCTGAATTTGGTAAGGGTAGGCTGAACACGGGGACCTGTCGGGGTTTCAGTGCTGTTATAGAGGGATATGGAGCCGCAGACAGGTATGCGCGCGAAAAAATTGAGGTGTTCCATGACGGCGTCGGAAACAGGGCCACCCACATTATCGAAGTATACATCTACACCATTAGGGCATGCGGAAGCAATAGCAGCGCTGATATTAAGGTTATCCTTGTAATCCACTGCGGCGTCAAAATTGAATTCATCTGTGAGCAGCCTGATTTTTTCCGGTCCTCCGGCAATACCGACTACCCGGCAGCCATGTATTTTGGCAATTTGTCCGACTACCAGCCCTACTGCGCCGGCAGCGCCGGAAACGACCACGGTTTCCCCGCTTTTAGGTTTGCCGATATCCATCAGTCCGAAGTAGGCCGTGAGTCCGGGCATACCGAGTATGCCCAGGTAATAGGTGGGCGGAACGCCGGGATCTGTTTTACGCAGGGTGTCTCCGGTGAAGATGGCGGCGGTAGCCCAGGGGAAAAAAGGCTTTTTGCCGGTGGGTATTACCAGGTCACCCTCCCGGAAGCGGCTGTCTTTGCTGGCGATCACTTCACCCACGCCACCGCTTTCTATGGGTTCGTTAATCCGGAAGGGGGGAATATAGGATTTCTCCTCCTTCATACGTCCCCGCAGGTAAGGATCTACGGATATGTAAACGGGTTTCACCAGTACCTGCCCGTCGGTAATATCGGGGAGGGTAGCGGTGGTGGTGCTGAAGTTGTTCATATCGGGCATTCCATCGGGACGGGAAGCCAGCAGGATCTGTTTTATGTCCATATTACAATGAATTAAAAAGCTGTCTTTAATTAACGGCAGGAAAAAGACTTTTGTTTGAAGGGATTATTGAATAAAGATATTGGGTAAAGGTGTATTTTCGGGGCGGAAAATTAACCACTAAACCCTACACTATTATGCGTTTGGATGATGAAAGAATGAGCGACAACGTCGAGAAGCGTTCCGGTGGCGGAATGCGTACGCTGGGCATTGGCGGCGGTATCGGCGGTATTATTGTCATTGTGCTCGCCCTTTTCCTGAAGCAGGACCCGCAACAGATCAGCCAGGCCTTACAGCAGGTCCAGGGCCCTGCCCAGGAGGGTCAGTCAGAACAGCTGACATCTGCCAATGCTAGTGCTATTGAAGCATTTTCCTCGAAGGTACTGGCCAGCACGGAAGATGTGTGGCAGCAGCAATTTGAACAGCTGAATCTGAAGTATGAAAAGCCGAAGATGATCCTGTTCACCGGTGGTACCACCTCCGGCTGCGGTATGGCGGAATCAGCCATGGGGCCGTTTTACTGCCCTGCGGATGACAAGGTATACCTGGACGTAACTTTCTTTACCGAGCTGGAAGAACGTTTCGGGGTGAAAGGCGATTTTGCAAAGGCATATGTTATCGCGCATGAGGTAGGCCACCATGTACAAAACCTGCTGGGCATCAGCCGCAAAGTGCAGGCTATGCGCAGCCGCCTCAGCGAAAAGGAATACAACAAACTCTCCGTAAAACTGGAACTCCAGGCCGATTTCCTCGCAGGCCTCTGGGCTAACCACGCCGACAAGATGAGAAAAATCCTGGAACCTGGTGATATCGAATCCGGCTTAAATGCCGCCAGCGCCGTAGGCGATGATAAACTCCAGCAGGCAGGCACCGGCCGCATTGTCCCCGACGCCTTCACCCACGGTACCTCCGAACAACGCATGTTCTGGTTTAAGAAAGGCTATGAGACAGGGGATTTGTCGCAGGGGGATACGGGATTGGGGTTGAAGTAATTACGAATTACGAATGTAGGCGCGTAGATTAAAACGAAGAGGAAAGGTGATATTTAATAGTTATCACCTTTCCTCTTCGTTTTAATCTACGCGCCTACATTCGTAATTCGCAATTCGTAATTCGTAATTACTTCAAATCTGCAGCATTTCTTTCGCCAGTACAATCATCTTCTCATCACCGGTATATTTTCCTTTTTCGTCAGAGAGCTTGACTACCGGCGTCCACCGCGGAGCGTCTTCCGGGCGGGCTTCATACATTTTAATGACGATGTTCAGCGGCGTGAGGCCAAAATCATTGGTGAAGTTGGTACCAATGCCGAATGACATGCCGATGCGGCCGCGGCAATGCGCAGCGATGGCAGCTACTTTTTCGTAGTTTAGTCCGTCTGAGAAGATGATCGTTTTTGATAAGGGATCCACCCCTTTGGATTGGTAATGTGCGATGGTATGATCGGCAAACAGTAACGGATCACCGCTGTCATGGCGGACGCCGTCAAACAGTTTGGCGAACTTTTTATCGAACTGTTCAAAGAAAACAGGGGTGGTGTAGGTGTCTGACAGGGCAATGCCGAGATCGCCGCGGTACACCTGTACCCAGTGTTCCAGGCCCAGCATATTCGCCATTTTGAAACCGTATTTGGCGCCATGGAACATAAACCACTCATGGGCATGTGTGCCAACCGGCTTTACACCGCTGCGCATAGCCAGGTGTACATTGCTGGTACCGATAAAGCAGCCTTCCCCGTATTCCCGCAGTGTTTGTACCACCAGCCGCTGCACGTCCAGCGAGTGTCTGCGCCGGGTGCCGAAGTCTGCGATCGTGATGCCCAGCTCCTTATAACTTTCTATTTTTGCCCTGGTAATATCCGCCACAACGTTGTCGGCTACACGTTGCTGCCCTGTCAGCTGATAATACAGTTCACAGATGAGCGCCATCAAAGGCACTTCCCACAGGATAGTCCGGTACCAGTAGCCATCTGCATGCACTTCCAGGTCTTCGCCGTGCTGGGCAATATGTATCTCTGCCGGATCGTAGCGGTATCCCTGCAGGAAATCCAGGTAGGTGGGGTCCAGGTACGGACAGGTGACAGTCAGGAATTCCTTTTCTTCCTGGCTCAGCTGCAATTGCCGCATGCTGTTGACCGCTTCCCGCAGCGCGTCCGCAAACCCGGGCGGATAGGCATGTTTGCCCCGGTTGATAAATTTATAACGGGCACGCGCCTTCGGAAATAATTTTATCACGCAATGCTGCATGGTAAACTTGTAGAAATCATTATCCAGAATAGAACTCAAAATCATAACCGCTTCTTTGTATAACAATAATACCATATTTTTGCGCTCTTAATCATATCCAATACCAATTATGCAGAACATTAAAGTTAAATTCCCCCTTAACCCGCAGGAAACCGTCTTGTACAAAGTAAATGGCAACTATATCAAGAATAAATGGCAGGGCATGCAGGGCGCTGTTTGTATTACCAATGAAAGAATTGTTTTCCAGGCTAAGCCGATGATGATGTTTGCCCTGTTTGGCATTATCGGATGGCTGCTCGCCAAAACCAAGAAGGCCAAAGAGTTTCCACTGTCTGATATTACTAATTTCAGCCGCGGAAAATATGGCTTCAATAAAAAGATTGCCGTGTTTGAACTGATAGATGGTACTACCGTGCGTTTTGCTGTTACAGGCAAATTCGAAAACTTTGAAGTGGCTTACCAGAAAGCCATGCTGGATGTAAAACCACTCTTCAGCGCCAACTAACCGCTATAATTTACTGCCGCAGAATTTACAATAGTCCGCATTGCTATCGTGTCCTTCACGCATACAATGCGGACATATGCGGTTGTCTACCTCCGATTCATTTTTCAGTCTGCTCATTTCTACCGTTACAATACCGGTCGGTACAGCAATAATAGCATAGCCCATAATCATGATAAGCGCTGAAAATGCCTGCCCCAGCGGTGTTACAGGCGCTATGTCCCCGTAGCCTACCGTAGTGAGCGTTACCACTGCCCAGTAAACGCTTACCGGAATACTGGTGAAGCCTGAATTGTAGGACGATTCAATGACATACATCACGGAGCCGAGCACGACTGTGAGCAGCAGTATGAAAAAGAGAAAGACGGCAATCTTGCGCCGGCTGTGTTCCAGCGCCAGTGCCAGCTGCTTGCTCTCGTTAAGAAATGGTACCAGTTTGAATATCCGGAAGATACGCATCAGCCGCAGTATCCTGATAGTGAGCAGGAAATGCGCACCGCCGAAAACAAATTCCACATAGGTAGGCAGGATGCATAACAGATCTATCAGTCCGTAAAAGCTCAGTATATATGCTTTGGGCCTGTAGCTGCACCATACGCGGAACAGGTACTCAATGGTGAATACGATGGTGAACATCCATTCCAGTGTGGTAAAGAGCCGTTCATATTTCAGTTGCAGCGGCGCTACGCTTTCCATCATCACTACCACTACGCTGAGGAGAATTGCAATCAGCAGCAGGATGTCAAACAGCCTGCCGGCGGGCGTATCCGCCTCAAAGATGATATTATGCCATCGCTGCTGAAATGGTGTGAGCTTCCTGATTTTATCCTTTGTCATCTTCCTGCAACAATCTCTGGTGAATGTATGTTTACGTTATGCCCTGCTAAAATATGCATATAAAATAAATTAGTTACGGGTTTAACGGTTTCGTATTTTCGTTAACAACCTGTCATGTGAATTGTTGAATCCTTACCATTTTTATGAAAAAACCTGAAACAGCCAGTATCTTGCGCGCCGGTATCAGCCGCAGCATTATCAGAACGCATACCGCATTCCGGTTGCGGCTACTGCATGTATTCTTACAGGAAAAAATAGAGATCAGCGTAGATATGTATTTTATTCTCCGTTACCTGTGGGGGGAAAGAGATGGCTGCCGGCAGCAGGAACTGGCCGATAAAACAGACAAGGATAAAGCCAGCCTGACCAAACTGCTGGACAACCTCGAAAAAAAGAATCTCGTAAAACGCGCGGCTGATGAGGCAGACAGAAGAAGTAAACGTGTCTGGCTGACCGCCAGCGGACGCAAACTGAAGGACAGAGTGTATCCGTTGGCGTTATCTGTGATGGAGATGGCGGAACAGGGAATTACCAGGCAGGAAATACTGTATGCGCAGGCCGTACTGGAAAAGGTATACAATAATATCCGCCGTTGAAAATTTTATGTAAAGATGTTAACCCGTTCTGCGGCACATTCACTTGTTTTCCTATCTTTATGGTATGCTGACAGAAATATTAATCAACTTGTTTGAGCGGGATCTGAGCCGCCTGGAAGAAGAAATTATGGCGTATGATACGGAAGCGGCCATCTGGCGTATTCCGGAAGGCATTAAAAATCCGGCAGGCAACCTGGTACTGCACCTCTGTGGTAACCTGCAGCATTTTACCGGCGCTATTCTGGGTAAGAACGGGTATGTGCGGCAGCGGGAACTTGAATTTTCCACCAGAGATGTTCCCCGCCAGGACCTGATAAATATGATCGGTGTTACACGGCGTGTAGTGCTGACCGTTATACTGGGCCTGGCCGCCGAAGATATGGAGAAAACCTATCCGGAGAAAGTCTTCGCCAGTGAAATGAGCACCGGACATTTCCTGGTGCACCTGAGCACTCACCTGAATTATCACCTCGGACAGATCAACTATCACCGCCGGTTAACGAAATAGTATCATGAAGGAACGGAATCCGTTTCTCCGGTATTTCCGGGAAACATGCGTATCGCTGAAATGGCTGCTGGGGCCGTTTTTTATACTGCTGTTACTGGTACTGTCCATGAGAATGATCTACAGCCGGCAGGAAGTATATTTTTATATCAACGGATTACATACCGGAGTGGGAGACTGGCTGTTTCCGAAGATTACGGAACTGGGCAGTACTGCCGCCTGTATTGTGCTGACAGTGATACTGACCACTTATAACCGCCGTCAGGGACTGATGCTGGGAGCGGCCTATATCCTGAATTCTGTGGTGAGTTTTTCTCTGAAGGCCCTGGTGGCTTTTCCCCGGCCGCGTCCTTATTTTCTGGAACGGGCGCTTACCGAAAAGCTGCCGCATATCTATTATGTGCCGGGAATAACCGTGCTTGATAATTTCAGAAGCTTCCCTTCAGGGCACAGCGTATGCGCATTTACAGCGGCAACGATCCTGTCGTACTACGCAAAAAATAAATACCTTTCCCTGCTGTACTTTCTGCTGGCAGTGCTGGTAGCCTATTCCCGCATGTATATGAGCCATCATTTTCTGGAAGATGTTACTGCAGGGGCCATGCTGGGAATAGTATTGTCTGTGGTGTGGCTGAGTCTCATCAGGATTGTAGACAAGCGTGTTTCACGTCCATAGGGCGTTTCCATCTTCCCTGAACCGCCGTTCTATTTCTTTCAGAAGGGCGGGATGTATAGGATGGAGAATATCGGGTTGGGCATACTGTGCCATCACTTTTTCTTTCCGGTAGCTGGCAGGAGTGACGGCAAACCTTGCCCATAGTATCTCGTAGCCGATGTATATTTTATTCTTCCCTTCCGTAACATGATCAGCATGCCCCAGTCTGCGTTCCTCTCCCGGCGCCAGCGACTGAATTAATCTTGTCTTGTAGGTGGCGCCCATATTGGTTTTGATGATTTCATTCACCGCTACGGTAATAAACCTGTCTTCAGAAGTATTGATGATATTCCGCTGATACTTGGATGCGACGCTGAAAGCGCTGTTTCTGACGCTTGTAATGCGGGCTACAGCTCTGGCATCTTCTCCTGGGACGGGTGTATATACCTCAGACCTGGTGGGGGTGAACCGGCGGCAGATATACCATATTAAAAATATGATGGGAATAGTCAGCAGGACAAACATACAAAGGATTTAGAACCGTATAATAATCGCGTCCGGATAAAGATAGCGGCTATGATCGGGACAAAAGTAAATTTGATGTTAAACTACCAGAATGATAGTAACACGATCAAAATTATTGATAGCCAATGATTATTGATTCTTTTTTGATTGGATTAACAAATGAATCACAAAATAAACAGAAAGAAAAGTGCAATTTCGCGTCATTGTTTTTAGGGTGTTTGTAACCTTGTGCTGCTTTAGATGCTAATCAACTATTTTCCCTGTCAGTTATAGCCATTTTGTTTCCGGTGCCGGCAGGCATACCGGAGGTTTATTGATATTGTTTGTTACGCAGTATTCCTGCAGCTGAGCGCAGCGGGTGATACGTGATTTGTCCCGCCGGCCGGCAGTAAAACCCGGCCAGGAATATTATTCCCCGCCCCGGTCGGTGATGGACATAATCATTTCTGCCGTTTGTTTGGTATAGCGGTTATGAAAGAGAAAAGTGATAAGGAGTCCGAGTATACAACCGGTAAAAACAGAGAGTACGCGACCCACGGCAGTATCCCACAGGTGTTGTCCTGCTTCATGTGTCATCACAATGATGGTCGCCGCCAAAGCAGTACGGGTAGCAGGTTCCAGCTTGAAAATATTGCAGACCACCACCGTAATAAATACCGCCACACTCATCATCAGGATCATATTGGGATGTACCAGCAGCATCAGGAAGCCGGAAGTGGCGCCCACGATATTGGCTTTAATACGTGTAACCGCCAGCGTTACGGCATCGGAACCATCCGGGGAGAGTACCAGCATAACAGAAATCAATACCCATACCACGTCCCGGTAATCCAGCAGCCAGGACAGCAGCATCACTACCAGTACTCCGCTCACGCATTTGGCTGCATAGATCAGCAATCGTTTAATTCGTTCTCTTTTATTCTCCATAGGACAATGTTAGGGATTTTGTTACATATAAAGTTATAGATCAATAATATAGAAGTTCCAATCCGGTTTTTAGTACCTTTGCTGTTCCATAATCATTAACAGATAACCATGAAACTACGGAAGCTATGCTGTGTTGCAGCCATGATAGGCTCTTTGCAGGCATGTATTAAGGACGCTCCTCTTAACCCGGAAGCAGACATTGTAACCTTTAAGGTAGACGAGAAGCAATTGACAGGACAGGTATTTATTGACCAGAGCAAGGCATCCATTAATTTGTATGTTACGCCTGAGGCGTTGAAAAGCGGCATTGTTCCGCAGATCACCATCACGCCGGGAGCCACTATCACTAAAACGCCCGCAGGCCCGCTCACAGCGCCTGCCAGCGATACCCTTCATTTTGACACCATCACCGGCCGTGCCAGACAACAGTTTATCGTTACGGCGGCCAATGGCGCCAGCAGCCGCACTTACAGCGTAAGAGTGGTAACTACCGGTATCTGGCAGTGGGATTTTGAAAACTGGGTAACCGATGAAAAGGAGAAGTACCAGTATCCCATTGAGAAAGACAGTGCGGTATTATGGTCTTCCGGTAATCCGGGCATCGCCATTGCGCTGACAGGTACGCCTAAGTCGCCCGAAGCCTACCCGCTGCGGATGACCACCGATGCCTATCATGGCAAAGGCGCTGCTGAAATGCAGACGCGTGCAGGTACAGCCTTATCCAACCTGGTAGGTATCAAATTATTCGCAGGCTCCATGTTCCTCGGCGTATTTGATATTGCCAATGCCTTTGGTGCACCGCTGGAAGCTACCCAGTTTGGTCAGCCCAGCCGCGGTAACGTAGTGCGCTTCACCGGTTACTATAAGTACACACCCGGCGCATTTTATCAGGACAGAGAAGGTAACAAGGTAGATGGTAAAACGGATGAATGCTCCCTCTATGCGGTACTCTACACCGGTACCAAACGACTGGATGCCACCAATATCCATACTTCCGACAGGGTTATTGCCAGGGCCACCCTCGCAGACGGAACAGCAAAGGCAGGCTGGACCAGCTTCGACATTCCTTTTGTCTATACCCGTAAAGCTGTAGCCGGAGAGCAATATATGCTGGCCATTGTTGCCTCTTCCAGCAAAAACGGAGACTCCTACGAAGGCGCCGTTGGCAGCCGCCTGGTACTCGATAGCCTTGAAATTGTACACGAATAACTGATTAAGCGCAAACGATGAATATTAAACTTACAGCACTGTGCACTGGCATGCTCTTCACAGCATTACAGTTATCAGCTCAGGAAAATACGACCGCAAAAACAACCACCGGCACTTTCAAACCGGTACTGGAACACCGCATACTGGCAGGCTTTAACTTCGGTGCTACCGCACCCACCAGCCTCCCGAACACGATCCGTAAAATCAACAGCTATGCGCCCGGATTCTGTCCGTCGCTCGGATATGAACTCGCTTACAGGCCAACCCAGAAATGGGGCGCTGCCATAGGTGTAAAGCTGGATTACAAGGGAATGACTGTTAAAGATGAGGTATTGTATTTTCCGACCATCATCAACACGGAAGATGGCGGTACCTTTACCGGTAATTTCAGCGGAAAGAACAAAACCACCGTACGTAACGCCTACGTATCCATCCCGCTCAGCGCCACTTTCACGCCCAATGAGCAATGGCGCTTTCACCTGGGAGGTTACGCTGCCTGGCTCTTCAGTTCCAACTTCTATGGTAATGTAAGCGATGGCTATATCCGCAACGGCGGCTCCACCGGAGAAAAAGTGAACATCACTACTGCCACCTTCGATTTCGGAAAAGATATGCGCACCTTCGATATCGGATTGCAAGGTGGCGCCGAACGGAAAGTAGGTAAGAAACTCAGCGTCATGGGAGACCTCTCCTGGGGCCTCCGGCCGGTGTTTCCATCTTCCTTTAAAGGAATGGATTTCCCGATGTACAATATTTATCTGACGCTTGGAGTAAGCTATAAGATATAGTAATTACGAATTACGAATTATGAATTATGAGTTAGGGCGGAGAACTAAGCGAGTGATGATATAAACCATCCGCTTAGTTCTCCGCCCTAACTCATAATTCATAATTCGTAATTCATAATTAAAATCAATTTCCGTCCCACCACAACCTGTCATTCACCGATACTTTCTGATCCGGTTGCGGATTGGTGAGCAGTTCATTAGCCGGATATGGCCATCTGCGCGGAATAGCTTTTACGATTTCGTCCTGATAGGGTTTCAGTACAGGGAAGCCGGTTCTTCTCCAGTCGTTGTATGTTTCGGGAGAGAGGAAGTTGGCTACATATTTTTCTGTGATGATCTGGTTCAGGGCGTTTTCCGTTGTTAAAGCCGGGCGGGCATTCCGGTATGTCTGCTGTGCATTGGCAGCAATGCCCAGCATATTCATATGAGCGGCGATGGCATCCAGGTATACGGGGGAAGCCGCTGCAGCGCCTTGTTTGATGAGTGTGGCTTCTGCCTTGATAAACAATGCTTCCGCATAGGTAGCCAGGTACAGGCTGGCGCTTTTACCCGCATAGAAGTTATTGACGAGGGAGAAAGAATCCGGGTCAGGGGCAGGAACATCGCCTACTCTTCTGCCGGCATAATTGCCTTTATTGCCGATAGTAGCCAGCACAGACAGGCGGGGATCTTTCCTCGATACCAGGGAGTCGATGAAAGACTGACCCATTACCACACCGCCGGAAGCGTCGCCGGTATTCATATACCAGGGGTTTTCCGCGGCTCCGCCACCAGGATAGGCTACGAGGGCATTATCGCTGTTGCTGCCGAATCCTTTTTTCAGGGCTTCCAGTGCCTTATCGGCCTGCGCCGCGGCAGTATGACCAGGCGCTTTGGTTAAACGCAGGTAATACCTTGCCTTGAGCGTCCAGGCGAATTTTCTCCACTGATCCATATCTCCGCCATAAATATAATCTTCCTGCTCAGGTTTTACCTTGCTGACAGGCTGGTCCATGAAATACAGGGCGCTGTCCAGCATCTGCTGTATGGTACCGTATACCGCTTCCTGTTTATCATACGCCGGTTGCATGATCTCCGGAATTTTAAATCCCTGTGAGTAGATCACATTTCCCCACAGGTCACTGGCAATCGCCAGGTTATAGGCATATAATGTTTTCCCGATAGCCGCATAGCCATAATGATGGGCCTGTGTAGCCTGATTAATCATGATGGTCAGGTTCTGGAAGATGTTGGGATACAGGTAGTAGTTCCAGGTATTGTCAACATCCACCGGTGTAATGGTATAGGACTCCAGGCTGGGATACGGCTGGTTGAGTGACAGCTGCTGCATCCAGTAGGCGATAATATTGGCGGTGGTACCACCGGTAACTGTTGTGGAGGTGGTAACTATTACCTGCGGTAATATCTGCGCTTCCTTTACTGACAGCGGGTTGTTGGGATCTGTATTTATATCCAGGAACTTCTTGCAGCTGCTGCCCATTACAGTGCAGCCCAAAAAGAGGATCATCGCTTGTATCTTTTTCATGTTGTACGCTTTGAGATGATTAGAACGTCGCTTTTACACCGGCAACAATGCTTCTGTTGGAAGGCACGGGGAAGTTGGAAAACCCTTGTCCGTTGCCGCTTCCGTTCAGACTTACCTCCGGGTCAGAGCCGGAATAGTTTTTATGCAGGATGAAATTGGTGCCGGTAAGCGTCAGGGTAGCTGATTTGAAGAAGGACCTTTTCAGGAGTGCACTGCTCAGGTTATACCCCAGCGATACCTGTCTTAATTTCAGGTAAGATCCGTCTTCCACGCTGTTTTCATCAGATGCGGAATAGTAGGATTTGTAATAGTTTTCATCGAGCACGATAGGCGTGGTATTCGGTGCGCCTGTTTTTTCGTTTACTCCTTCCAGCACTACAGTGCTGCCCCTGTTCTCTGTTCCTTTGGCAGTACCGTAGTAATACAGGGAAGAGTTATCCAGGTTGATGACGTCGCCGCCATGCTTGTGATCCAGCACAAAGGAGAAGGTGAAGCCCTTATAGTTTAAGGAGCTGGTAATACCGCCTGTCCAGTCAGGAGTAGCGTTGCCGATAGGACCGTATTCCCTGCTGATGATAGGGTATCCTTTTTCGGTAACTACCAGCTGGCCTTTGTCGTTGCGTACATAATGATTACCATAGATCACGCCGTAAGGCTGATTGGCGTATGCAAAGATGCCGGGACTGGTGAAGCCTGCCAGCTGAATAAAGGAAACGCCGTTGGCAAGGTTCAGTACTTCATTCTTGATTTTCGTATAGTTGACACCGATATTCCACACCAGGTTTTTGGTTTTAACCGGTGTCAGGCCCAGCGTAACTTCCAGTCCTTTGTTCTGCATGTTGCCTGCGTTGAGGGATGCGCCGTTAAAGCCGGTTCCTGCTGAAATAGGAGAGCCTGGCGTAATCAGGTCACTGCTGCGTTTAGAGAACCAGGAGAGTTCGAGGGAGGCCCTGTTCTGCAGGAATCTTGTCTCCAGACCGATTTCAAATTCCTTCAGGGATTCATTCCTTAAAGGGAAGCCGTAGGTGGTAGTCAGCACATAGGCATTCTGTTCCCGGAAAGGGAAGCTGACATTCCCTGAGCTGGCCTGGTACCATGGGTTGCTGAGTGCATAGGGGCCTACGTTGTCATTACCTACTACGGAGTAGGATACACGCAGTTTACCGAAGTTCAGGATCGGATTATCCTGCATGCGTAACGCTTCGGTGAAAATAAACCCTGCGCTGGCGGAACCGTAAGGATAGAACTGATTATCCTTCGATAATACGGAGCTGCCATCGTACCTGCCGGTGAGGGCCAGGGTGAGCATGCGTTTATATTCGAGGTTGGCCTGAGCGTAGAAGCCTACTTTGTGGGTCCTGTAAGATCCGTATCTGGAAGATACTTTGGATGCATTGCCGATGTTGTACAGTTTATCAACGGATAATCCGATACCTTGTACGAAGGTTTCATCGCTGTAGCTGGTGAGGATATTGTTTCCTACGAGGATGCTACCGAACCAGTTCTGGTTAAACTCTTTCCTGGCTTCGATCATCAGGTCGTTGTTGAGCTGCTGATGTTTGATGTTACGCTGGTACAGCTGGCCAATGACCGGGGTAGGGCCGGTATTGCCCCATCCGATAGCGCCCGGCGCTTCGTGGTAGTCGGTGCCGTTCACATAAACATCTGCCCCCATTCTTTCAGTGATAGTGAGCCATGGGAGCGGGGTGTAGCTAAGGGTTACTACCGGGATCACGCGGTTGTTCCGGTCGCGAAGCCCTGTATTATCCAGTATCCAGTAGGGGTTGTTACGCGCTGCGCGGAACAGGCGCTGGGAGCCGTCTTCGTTAACGGTAGGGAAGGGGTCCCAGGAGATGGGCGCGCCGTATACCGTCCACAGCGGGTTTACGAAGTTGTTTCCTTCCAGGTAACGGTGGTTATCTGACAGAATATAATTGAATTGTGTTGTCAGTTGCAGATTGTTCAGCAGCTTCACGCCAAAACGTGCGAAGATGGAATGACGGGAGTAGTCGGTATTGGGAATAGTACCATTTGTTTTCAGGTAGGAATAGGAAACAAAATAATTGTACTTATCACCAAAACCGCTTACGTTGATGTTGTTATCCGTAGTATGGCCTGTTCTGAAGAAATCCTTTGCCGGGTTGCGTTTCTGAACCGGAGCACCGTTTACGCGGAGGGTATCGATGGCAGGTCCCCAGGACGAAGAGCTGATTCCTCCGTTGTTACCGTCAATATATTTACCGCCGGTACCCTGTGCAAATTTATCCTGTAACTCAGGCAGAATGGGTGTCTGGAAAGAGTAGCTGCTGCTGAGGGAAACGTTTGGTTTGCCTTTATCACCGAGGCCGCTGCCGCTTTTAGTGGTGATGATGACTGCGCCTCTCGCAGCGGCAGAGCCGTACAGTGCGGTAGCGGCAGCACCTTTCAGTACGCTGATGCTTTCAATGATGTTGGGGTCAATATCACTGGCCCTGTTGGCCGTACCACCGGAATATTCCGGCCGGTTGGGGTTGCCGGCTTCGCTGTTATCCATCGGGATACCATCTACTACAAAGAGCGCCTGGTTGTTGCCTACAAGAGACGTATTGCCACGTATTACTATCCTGGCAGAGCTTCCGGGGATACCGCTGGAATTATTGATCTGAACGCCGGCAACTTTACCTGCGAGGGAGTTCACCACGTTATCCTGTTTGGCTTCGGTAAGTGTGGCGCCTTTAACTTCAGATACGCTGTAGGTCAGCATACGCTTGTCGCGTTTGATACCCAGCGCTGTCACTACCACTTCATTGATGTCTTTTGAATTATCCGTCAGCGTGATAATCAGCGGAGAAACGCTGGTTACCTTAGCAGTGGTGGTAGTATATCCGATGGCGGTTATCACCAGGATATCACCTTCTTTGGCGTTGATTTTAAAGGCGCCTTCAGCTGTGGCTGCCACACCTGATTTACTGCCTTGCACCTGTATGGATGCACCAGGGATAGCAGTTCCTTCTTTACTTACAACCTTCCCTGAAACTGCAGGTGACTGGGCATAAGCAAAAGCTACCGCTAACAGCAGCCACGCTGCCATTGCAATTGTTTTTTTCATAAGTGTTTAAATTGTTGAGATTAAACGGAGGGTATCAGGTCTGCCAATAGGTACCCGTCCAGCATTGTAAGGAATGCGGTAAATAAATGATTAATAATGGTAAAGTTTTTTGTGTCTGTTTTTATTTGCCGGAAGGCACCTTCATAACATGTGTGTTTGGTTGATATATTGCGCACACAAGAGTTCATCCTGCTTTCGACCCAGGCATGCATCTACAATATATGATGTTACGGGTAAAATTATAGCACAAACATGGATATGGGAACAAGGGAATTGACCAGTTGTATGCAGATATTGATATGGGGTGTTAATTATTAATTACGAATTACGAATTACGAATTGCGAATGTAGAAGCGAAGCGTTAAACGGAGATTAAGGAGGATAACTATTAAATATCTCTTTTAATCTCCGTTTAGCGCTTCGCTTCTACATTCGTAATTCGCAATTCGTAATTCTATAGTGTCCGGTTAAAATAACCCAAAGGATAAATAAAAGGAGGCCGATGTGGCCTCCTTTTTTAGTAAGTTTAAGTTACCACACTAAAACTACTATTATGAGCAAAAGTAGATTTTTTTCCGGA
>NZ_JAABOK010000010.1 GCF_009928525.1 Chitinophaga solisilvae
CCTACAGTACAAGTAATATCGGGCGCACCATTCCGACGCTGTACAGCTATGTGCTGGACAGTTACGGTCAGCTGCTGCCAGCCGGCGCGGCCGGAGAACTGTACGTAGGCGGCGCTGGCGTATGCCGGGGTTACCTGAACCGTGCAGCGCTGACGGTGCAACGTTTTATCGCCAATCCTTTCCGCGCTGGCGAACGGCTGTACCGCTCCGGCGATAAGGTACGATTGCTGCCCGGCGGTGATCTGGAATACCTGGGCCGCCTGGATGAACAGGTGAAGATCCGTGGCTACCGCATAGAAACCGCTGAGATCGTACATTGTCTGCAGCAACATCCCGCAGTCAGCAGCGCAGTGATCCTGGTGGATAAAGTAGGAGGGATCCATGAACTGGCGGCATATGTGGTATGCCGTTCAGAGGTCAGCGCTGCAGCGCTGCGCCAGTGGACCGGCAGTCACCTGCCGTCCTATATGCTGCCGCAGCGGTTTATTCAGACGGATCATATTCCGTTGAACAGCAATGGTAAGGTGGACCGCCGTCAGCTGTTGCAGTCGGGCGGCATCTCCCTGGAGGAGGATCAGGTTCTCACAGCGCCGGCGACGGCGCGGGAACGCCAACTGGCAGGCATCTGGAGCGAAGTGTTGGGCATTGATGCCGGTCGTATCGGCCTGCAGTCCGACTTCTTTGCACTGGGTGGCCACAGCCTGAAAGCCACACGGCTCATCAGCCAGTTGTACCGTTCGTTTGAAGTTAAAATTCCGCTGAAAGATATTTTCTCCTATCCTGTATTCTCAGAACAGGTTGCATTATTATCCGCAGCAGTACGTGCGGCTTTTGTTCCGATTCCGGCAACACCTGTGCAGGACAGCTATACGCTGTCTTCTTCCCAGCGCCGGTTGTGGGTGCTGAGTCAGTTCTCTTCCGGCAATATCGCCTACAACATCCCCGGGGCTTATGTGTTTGAAGGCACACCCGATGTGGGATCGCTGGAAGAAAGTTTCCGCGTGCTGATAGCGCGTCATGAGATACTGCGTACTGTTTTCCGGGAAGGTGCAGATGGAGAAACCGGCCAGCATATACTGGCGGATATTGATTTTCATATAGCCGTTACTGATATACGGGAGGAGCCTGCCGGTATAGATGAGCAGCTCAACAGGGACTTCAGCCATGTATTCGATTTGTCTGCCGGACCGTTACTGCGGGCGTCTTTATACCAGGTAGCAGACAGCCGCTGGATATTCGGTTTTGTGATGCACCATATCATCAGCGATGGCTGGTCGCTGGGAATACTGATCCGGGAGCTGTTAGCGATATATAACGAACTGGTATCCGGCACGCCGGTAACCTTACCGGCATTGCGCATCCAGTACAGGGATTATGCGGCCTGGCAGCGGCAGCAGCTGGAGCAGACTACTCACCGCACCTACTGGCAGGAGGTTTTCTCCGGAACGTTGCCGGTGCTGGAACTGCCTGCAGATCAGCCACGCCCTGCCGTTAAAAGCTATGCCGGCGGTATTGTCTCCGCACAGTTGCCGGCAGCGCTGAGCCATCGCCTGCGTCAGCTGACGAGGGAACAGGACGCCACGTTGTTTATGGGCTTGCTGGGAACCGTGCAGGCATTGCTGTACCGCTACACTGGTCAGGAAGATATTGTCATTGGTACGCCGGTAGCTGGTCGTGAACATATAGACCTGGAAGACCAGATCGGTTTTTATGTGAACACGCTGGCCCTGCGCAGTCCTTTCAGCGGCGATAACAGCTTTATGGAGTTGTTGTCGGCCGTCCGCACACATACCCTCAATGCTTACGCTCACCAGGCATACCCCTTTGATACCCTGGTGGATGAACTCCCGTTGAACAGGGATATGAGCCGGCATCCGTTATTCGACGTATTCGTGGTGCTGCATAATGAAACGGTTTACCAGGATGCATGGCACAGCGGCGGACTGCACATCTCCCGCTATCAGGAGGATACGGCGCTCTCCTGCAAGTTTGATCTGCAGTTCGACTTCACAGAAACGTCCGACAGTATAGCCGTGAGCGTTACCTATAATAAAGATATTTTCGGCGCCCCCACTGTGCAGCGCCTGCTGACACATCTGGAACAGCTGTTGTCTGCGCTTACCACGCATCCGTCAGTAGCGGTGGCTGAGCTGGATTACCTGAGCGATACAGAGCGGCAGCAACTATTGCATCATTTCAACGACACAACGCACGTTTATCCATCCGATAAAACGATCATTGACCTGTTCGGGGAACAGGTATTACATAACGGTGCGCGCACTGCGCTGGTATGGGGCGAAACAGCACTGAGCTATCAGCAGCTGGATAAACTCTCGAACCGCGTAGCGCGCTACCTGCAGCAACATTATCACATCGCTGCCAATGACCTGGTAGGCGTGGAGCTGGAGCGCAGCGACTGGCAGGTGATCTGCCTGCTGGGAATATTAAAGTCAGGCGGCGCTTATGTGCCGGTAGATCCGCAGTATCCGGCAGACCGCATTGATTACCTGCGTACAGACAGCGGCTGTAAAGTGTCCATCAACGCTTCTCTGCTGGAAACCATACAATCCACGTTGCAGGATTACAGCGATGAGGCGTTGCAAACGCAGGTACGCCCGCAGGACCTGATGTATGTACTCTACACCTCAGGATCTACGGGGCTTCCCAAGGGCTGTATGCTGTCGCATCGGGGTGTGGTGAACCGCCTGTACTGGATGTGGGAACACTACGCTTTTACCGGGGAAGATGTTATCCTGCAGAAAACGACTTTCACCTTTGATGTATCAGTATGGGAGCTGTTTCTTCCTTTGTGCTTCGGCGCCACGGAAGTACTGTGCCCGCGGGAACATATAGCATCGCCGGAACACCTGGCTTCACTGATAGATGCTACCGGCATTACCTGCCTGCATTTCGTGCCTTCCATGCTGAACAGTTTCCTCGAATATTCACTGGAATATCCGCAGCTGAAAAGCCTGAATAAAGTGATGTGCAGCGGGGAGGCGCTGACAGCTGGTACAGTGGCCCGCTGGTATGAACGGTTCTCTGTTCCGCTACATAACCTGTACGGCCCTACGGAGGCATCCATAGACGTTACCTGTTACAGTCCGCTTAAAGGCGATGCGCTGATCCCTATTGGCCGCCCTATCTGGAATACGCGCATGTATGTACTGGGCCGCCGTAATGAGCTGCTGCCTCCCGGTGTGAACGGTGAAATCTGCATAGGCGGCGCAGGACTGGCACAGGGCTACCTGAACCGTCCGGAGCTGACCGCAGAGAAATTTACAGCAGATCCCTTTATCACCGGCGAACGCATTTACCGTACCGGCGATACAGGCTACTGGCGGGCGGATGGGAATATTGTATTTACCGGCCGTAAAGACTACCAGGTGAAGGTGCGTGGTTACCGTATAGAGCCGGGCGAGATAGAACATGTGTTGCAGCAGTATCCCGGTATCAGCGCCGTGGCAGTTACAGCCCATGCAGGCCAGGATGGTGATCATACGCTGATTGCCTATATGACAGCCGCAGCATCCCTGCATGTAACGGATATACGTAGCTGGCTGGCAGAAAAACTACCATCGTACATGGTGCCCTCTCATTACCTGCAGCTGGATGTATTTCCGCTGACATCCAGCGGGAAAACAGACAGGAAACTGCTCCCGCTTCCGGAAACAACCGGTATGCAGGGCGCTACAACGTATATAGCACCACGAACACCAATGGAAACCATGCTGGTAGAGCTGTGGAGCGAGGTGCTGGGAATAGGAAAAGATAAAATTGGTGTGAAGGATAACTTCTTTGACCTGGGAGCACACAGCCTGAAAGCAGTAAGACTGATCTCCCGCATAAATGCCACTTTCCAGATCAGGTTTAATATACAAAATGTATTTGCAGACCCTACCATCGAGAACCTGGCCGGACAGATTGCATTTATACAGAACAGCAACAAACAGGCAAAGAATAAGGAATCTCTCATCCAGATTGATATTTAACAGGCAAACCACTCCGATATGAACAGATTACTAAAGGATATAGCTGATAATAATATTCTGCTGGAAGTAGTGGAAGGGGAACTGAAAGTATTTGCCGGTACTACTGGTATAAGCGCAGAACTGATACAACGCATAAAAGAACATAAGCAGCAACTGATCAGCTTTCTGCTGAAGAATGAGCAGACAGGTACAGGCGCCGCTTCAGGAGAAAGTATTCCGGCTGTTCCGGTGCAGGACAGCTATGCCTTGTCTTCTTCCCAGCACCGGCTGTGGATACTGAGCAGGTTTTCTTCAGGGGGTACTGCCTATAATATACCCGGCGCTTATGTGTTTGAAGGCACACCTGATGTAACAGCGCTGGAAGAAAGTTTCCGCCTGCTGATAGCACGGCATGAAATACTGCGCACAGTTTTCCGGGAAGATGTAAACGGTGATGCCACGCAGTATATTCTGACAGCAACGAATTTTCATATAGCCGTTACCGATATACGGCGACACGCAGCTGCGATCGGGGAGTACCTGAACCGGGACTTTAACCATGTATTTGATTTATCTGCAGGTCCGCTGCTGCGAGCCTCCTTATACCAGGTAACAGACAGCCGCTGGATATTCAGTTTCGTGATGCACCATATCATCAGCGATGGCTGGTCGCTGGGAGTACTGATCCGCGAATTGTTAGGGATCTATAACGAACTGGTGGCCGGAAGGGAAGTAAACTTACCGGCATTGCGCATCCAGTACAAGGATTACGCGGCCTGGCAGCGGCAGCAACAACTGGGGCAGACGGCTCACCGCACCTACTGGCAGGAGGTCTTCTCCGGAACGTTACCGGTACTGGAACTGCCGGCAGACCAGCCACGGCCTGCCGTTAAAAGCTATGCCGGCGGTATTGTCTCCGCACAGTTGCCGGCAGCGCTCAGCCATAGCCTGCGTCAGCTGACCAGGGAACAGGATGCTACCCTGTTTATGGGCTTGCTGGGAGCTGTACAGGTACTGCTGTACCGCTACACCGGCCAGGAAGATATTATCATCGGTACGCCGGTAGCCGGCCGCGAACATATAGACCTGGAAGACCAGATCGGTTTTTATGTGAATACGCTGGCGCTGCGCAGCCCTTTCAGCGGGGATAACAATTTTACGCAGTTATTGTCTGCCGTCCGCTCACATACCCTGAACGCTTATGTGCACCAGGCGTACCCGTTTGATGCATTGATAGATGAACTTCCGCTGGCCAGGGATATGAGCCGGCATCCGCTGTTTGACGTGTTTGTGGTGCTGCATAATGAAGCTGAGCACCAGGATGCATGGCACAGCGGCGGACTGCACATCTCCCGGCATCAGGATGCGACGGAAGTGGCCTGCAAGTTTGATCTGCAGTTCGACTTCACGGAAACGTCTGACAGTATAGCCGTGAGCGTTACCTATAACAGTGATATTTTTAACACTGCCACCATACGCCGCCTGCTGGCGCACCTGGAGCAGCTGCTCTATGCCCTTACTACCCGGCCGTCGGTAGCGGTGGCCGAACTGGACTATCTGAGCGATACAGAACGGCAGCAGCTGCTGCATCAGTTCAATGACACCGCACACGTTTATCCATCCGATAAAACAATCATTGACCTGTTCCGGGAACAGGCATTACATAACGGCGCGCGCACTGCGCTGGTATGGGGCGAAACAGCGCTGAGCTATCAGCAGCTGGACAAACTCTCGAACCGCGTAGCACACTATCTGCAGCAACATTATCACATCGCTGCCAATGACCTGGTAGGCGTGGAGCTGGAGCGCAGCGACTGGCAGGTGATCTGCCTGCTGGGAATATTAAAGTCCGGCGGCGCTTATGTGCCGGTAGATCCGCAGTATCCGGCGGACCGCATCGATTACCTGCGTACAGATAGCGGCTGTAAAGTGTCCATCAACGCCGCACTGCTGGAAACCATCCAGTCCACATTGCAGGATTACAGCGATGAGGCGTTGCAAACACAGGTACATCCGCAGGACCTGATGTATGTACTCTACACCTCAGGATCTACAGGGCTTCCCAAGGGTTGTATGCTGTCGCATCAGGGCGTTGTGAACCGCCTGTACTGGATGTGGGAACACTACGCTTTTACCAGGGAAGATGTTATCCTGCAGAAAACAACTTTTACTTTCGATGTGTCGGTATGGGAGCTGTTTCTTCCTTTGTGCTTCGGCGCCACGGAAGTACTGTGCCCGCGGGAACATATAGCATCGCCGGAACACCTGGCCTCACTGATAGATGCCACCGGTGTTACCTGCCTGCATTTTGTGCCTTCCATGCTGAATAGTTTTCTCGAATATACTTTTACTCCGGGGCTGCTCAGCAGTCTGAACAAGGTGATGTGCAGCGGGGAAGCGTTAACGGCCGGTACTGTTGACCGTTGGTATGAGCGGTTCTCTATTCCGCTGCATAACCTGTACGGCCCTACGGAGGCATCCATAGATGTTACCTGTTACAGTCCGCTTAAGGGTGATGCGCTGATTCCTATTGGCCGCCCTATCTGGAATACGCGCATGTATGTACTGGGCCGCCGCAATGAGTTGCTGCCTCCCGGCGTGAACGGCGAAATCTGTATAGGCGGTATAGGACTGGCGAAGGGCTACCTGAACCGTCCGGAGCTGACCGCAGAGAAGTTTACGGAAGATCCCTTTATCACCGGCGAACGCATTTACCGTACCGGCGATACAGGCTACTGGCGGGCAGATGGGAATATTGTATTTACCGGCCGTAAAGACTACCAGGTGAAGGTGCGTGGTTACCGTATAGAGCCGGGCGAGATAGAACATGTGTTGCAGCAGTATCCCGGTATCAGCGCCGTGGCAGTTACAGCACATGCGGGCCAGGATGGAGATCACACGCTGATCGCTTATCTGACAGCCGCAGAACCCCTGCATGTAACGGATATACGTAGCTGGATGGCCCGTAAGCTGCCATCGTATATGATACCGGCGCATTATGTACAGCTGGATGCATTTCCGCTGACATCCAGCGGGAAAACGGACCGCCGTGCCTTACCCGCTCCGGAAGGGCTGCTGCTTTCTGTGAAAACGGTGCACGTCAGTGCGCGTAATGCCACAGAAGCCGGATTGGTAAGTATCTGGAGCCAGGTGCTGGGCATGGCAGAAGAAGGTATCAGTATCACGGATAACTTTTTCCTGCTCGGTGGTCACAGCATTAAGGCGAACCGGCTGGCCGCCCGGATATCCCGGCATTTTGAAGTGAAGGTTTCCCTCCATGATATTTTTACAAACCCGGTACTGGAATCCCAGGCACAGCTGATTGCTTCCCTGGGCCATACAGCGTTTGCACATATTCCGGTAGTGCCGGAGCAGGACAGCTACGTATTATCCTCTGCGCAACGCCGCCTGTGGGTGCTGAGTCAGCTGGATGGTGGCAGCGTTGCCTATAATGTCCCTGCTGCCTACGTTTTCGAAGGGCCGCTGGATGTAACAGCGCTGGAAGAAAGTTTCCGCAGCCTGGCTGCCCGTCATGAAATACTGCGTACCGTTTTCCGGGAAGATGGGGAAGGCGGACTGCGGCAGTTTATCCTGCCATCTCCGGAATCTGATATAACAATAACGGATATACGTGAAAATACTGCTGTGCTGAATGAACAGCTGGAGGCTGATTTTCAGACACCCTTTGATCTCAGCAGCGGTCCGCTGCTGCGCGCAGCATTGTATCAGGTAGCTGACAACCGCTGGGTGCTCAGTGTGGTGATGCACCATATTATCAGCGACGGTGTGTCGGTGGTGATCCTGATGCAGGAATGGCTGCAGCTGTACCGGGGCGCCTCGTTGTTGCCTTTACGCCTGCAGTACCGCGACTATGCCGCCTGGGAACAGCAGCAGCTGGCTGGCGGACAGCTGGCGCATCACCGGGATTACTGGCTGTCGCAGCTCAGCGGCGATCTGCCGGTGCTGTTACTGGAAACGGATAAATCCCGTCCCGCTATGAAGAGCTATGCCGGCGGAACTGTTACCCGCTGGATTTCCGCGGACCTTACCGGTCAGCTGCAACAGCTGCTGCTGCAACAGGATGCTACGCTGTTTATGGGATTGCTGGCTGCCGTCAATACCTTGTTATACCGGTATACCGGCCAGGAAGATATTATCACCGGCAGCCAGATTGCCGGACGTGAGCATATAGACCTGCAGCCACAGATTGGCAACTACCTGAATACACTGGCGCTGCGCCTGCGTTTCCAGGGAACAGGCAGTTTCCTGGAACTGCTGTCTGCTGTACGTCGTCAGACACTGGACGCGTATTCGCATCAGCTGTATCCTTTCGATCAGCTGGTGGAAGAATTGTCTTTACAACATGACCTGAGCCGCCACCCGCTGTTCGACGTCTCTGTGGTATTACAGAATATGGACGCCCTGCAGGCAACGGAAGGCGCTTTACGCATATCCGGTTATGAAGGGTTGCAGGATGAAATCAGCAAATTTGATCTCGCCTTCAACTTCACGGAGTCCGGTGGTATGCTGCGCGCAGACCTTGTCTACAACAGTGATATCTATCTGCAAAGTACTGCCGTACAATTGCTGGAGCATCTGGAACAACTGCTGTTATCTGTTACAGCAACGCCTGCATTACCCTTGTACCAACTGGAATATATTACAGTGGCGGAAAGAAACCGGTTGCTGCTGGAACTGAATGATACCAAACGTCCTTACCCGTCAGATAAAACAATAGCAGCAATATTCCGGCAGCAGGCAGCGCTGACACCTGATAAAACAGCGCTCTTATATGGTGATACCAGCTGCAGCTACCGGGAGCTGGATGAGGCTTCTGACCGGCTGGCGTATTACCTGAAAAATGAATGCGGCATCCAGCGTAACGAGCTGGTAGGTATTTTGACGGAGCGCTCTCCCGCGCTGATAATTGCCATCCTGGGAGTGCTGAAATCCGGTGGCGCCTACGCTCCGCTGGATCCTTCCTTCCCGGAATCCCGTAAATCATTTATCCTGAAAGATACAGGCGCCAGGGTACTGCTGACGCAGAGCGATTATCTTTTTGAACTGAGCTATTTTGAAGGCACCATCTTCGCGATGGATATACAACTGGATGGCCTGGCAACACCACCGGAAAAACCAGTGGTGGCAGATGCTGCTGCAGATGACCTGGCTTATGTGATGTACACTTCAGGGTCTACCGGTCAGCCGAAAGGCGTGCTGATAGAGCAACGCAGCGTACTGCGACTGGTGCTGCCCTGCAGCTATGTAACGCTGACAGGTAATGAAACCCTGCTGCTGACAGGCGCCTTATCATTCGACGCTACCACCTTTGAATACTGGAGTATGTTGCTGACAGGTGGCCGCCTGGTGCTCTGCAGCCGCGATACCCTGCTGGATCCCGTGCTGATGGGTAAAGAAATTACTGACAAGCAGGTAGATACCCTCTGGATCACCACCGGCTGGCTGCATGAGCTGACTGATAAAAATCCGGAAGTATTCGCCGGCCTGAAAGCCATCATCACCGGTGGAGAAATACTATCGCCGGCACGTATAGCCCGCCTGTTCACCTACTATCCGGATCTGCATATCGGTAACGCTTACGGACCTACGGAGAATACTACTTTCTCTACTGTTCATCCTATAGAGGTGGTAGAAGAAAATATTCCGATCGGATACCCGATATACAATAGCCGCATTTATATCGTAGACCAGTACGGACAGCTATGCGGTACTGGTGTGGCCGGAGAAATCTGTGTGGCCGGAGACGGTATTGCACGCGGATATCTGCATCAGCCGGAGCTGACGGCGGAGAAATTTGTACCAGATCCGTTTTATCCGAGCGAACGCATGTACCGTACCGGCGATATCGGCCGCTGGCGCGCTGATGGCGCTGTCCTGTTCATCGGCCGCAGAGACGATCAGGTAAAGATCCGCGGCTTCCGGGTGGAAACCGGTGAGATTACGCATGTGCTGGAAACGCATCCCGATATTACTGCAGCAGTAGTGACCGTTCATACCATGCCATCTGGCGATAAGCAGCTGGCAGCCTATGTCGTAGGCAACAGTAATCTGCAGCCGGGCACATTGCCGGAATTTCTGTCTGGATCATTACCTGCCTACATGGTGCCACTGTATTATACACAACTGGAATCACTGCCGCTGAATGCCAACGGAAAGGTGGACAGGAAACGGTTGCCCTTGCCGGAAGATATGGTGACGCACAGCGCTGCGGCCTATGAAGCTCCCAGAAATGCAGTAGAACGTCAACTCGCTGCCATCTGGAGCGAAATACTTTCCCTGCAAGAAAAAAGTATCGGTATCAGGGATAACTTCTTTGATCTCGGCGGGCATAGCCTGCGGGCTATCCGCCTGGTTAGTACGCTGTACCAGCACTTTGAAGTGAAAGTAGCCCTGAAGGATATCTTCGCACATCCTGAACTGGAATCGCTGGCGCAGCTGATTACTTCTCTCGGCCACGCGGAGTTTATACATATTCCGGTGACGCCGGAGCAGGACAGCTATGTACTGTCTTCCGCGCAGCGTCGCCTCTGGGTACTGAGCCAGCTGGACGGCGGCAGCGTGGCCTATAACGTTCCGTTTGCCTATGTGTTTGAAGGTTTGCTGGATGTCTCTCTGCTGGAAGATAGCTTCCGGCGGCTGATTGCGCGTCATGAGATCCTGCGCACGGTTTTCCGGGAAAATGAAGCAGGAGAACTAAGGCAGTTCATACAACCGGCAGATAATGTTAATGTAACTATAACGGATATACGAAATAATGCATCCGCGCTGGAAGAATTCCTGCTGCAGGATTTTCATCAGCCATTCGATCTGTATAACGGCCCGCTGCTGCGCGCTGTATTATACCGGCTGGAGGATCAGCGCTGGGTGCTCAGCCTGGTGATGCATCATATCATCAGCGACGGAGTGTCGATGGTCATCATGATGCGGGAATGGCTGCAGCTCTACCAGGGTAAGGCGGCTTTGTTGCCGTTGCGCCTGCAGTACCGCGACTATGCGGCCTGGGAGCAGCAACAGCTGTCGGACAACACGCTGGTATCTCACCGCAACTATTGGCTGGAACAGCTCAGTGGTGAATTACCGGTACTGTTACTGCCTGCGGATAAACCCCGCCCTGCAGTAAAGAGTTATGCCGGCGGTACCATCACCCGCTGGCTGCCGGCAGCCCTGACCAGCAACCTGAAGCAGCTGCTGCAGCAACACGATGCCACCCTGTTCATGGGATTGCTGGCAGCTGTCAATACACTCCTATACCGTTATACCGGCCAGGAAGATATCATCACCGGCAGCCAGATTGCCGGCCGTGAACATATAGACCTGCAGCCACAGATAGGAAATTACCTGAACACGCTGGCGCTGCGGCTGCAGTTCAGAGGGGCAGACAGCTTCCTGGAACTGTTGTCTGCGGTACGTCGTCAGACACTGGACGCCTACGCACATCAGCTGTATCCTTTTGATCAGCTGGTGGATGAATTGCCTTTGCAACATGATCCGGGCCGTCATCCGCTGTTCGATGTGTCCGTAGTATTGCAGAATATGGAACCGTTGTCGGCGGCAGACGATCTGCTGCATATCAGCGGCTATACAGGGCTGCACAATGAAGTGAGTAAATTCGATCTGGCTTTTAACTTCATAGAATCAGCAGGTACAATCTGTATAGATCTTGTGTATAACAGTGATATTTATCTCCACAGCACGGCCATACAGCTGTTAGCACATTTTGAACAACTGCTGCAGTCTGTAACCGCTGCTCCCGCACTCCCGTTGTACCAGCTGGAATATATCAGTGCGGCAGAAAGAAACCAGTTGCTGCATACCTTCAACGATACACTGCAACCTTATCCGTCGGATAAAACGATTGCCGCTGTTTTCAGGGAGCAGGTGCAACGTACGCCTGGTAAGCCTGCATTATATGCCGGAGATGAAGTATATACCTATCAGCAGCTGGATGAGATTTCTGACCGGGTAGCCCATTATCTGCTGACCGAATGCGGCTTGCAGCGTGATGAACTGGTAGGTGTGATGGTGGATCGTTCCGCGGAACTGCTGATAGCGATACTCGGTATCCTGAAGGCAGGCGGCGCTTACGTGCCTGTAGATCCTTCCTACCCGGAAGTCCGCAAATCCTTCATCCTGAAGGATACTGCCACCAGGGTGCTGCTGACACAGAGCGGTTACCTCTTTGAACTGCATTACTATGAAGGAACAGTCTTCGCTATGGATATACAGCTCGAAGGACTGGTACAGCCACCCGCAGTGCCGCTGGTGGCAGGGGCATCGGCCGCAGACCTGGCCTATGTAATGTATACCTCCGGTTCTACCGGTCAGCCGAAAGGGGTGCTGATAGCGCAACGCAGCGTACTGCGTCTCGTGCTTCCGTGCAGCTATGTGCCGTTGAGTGGCGAAGAAACGCTGCTGGTAACGGGTTCCCTCTCTTTCGATGCTACCACTTTCGAATACTGGAGCATGTTACTCACCGGCGGCAGTCTGGTGTTATGCAGCCGGGATACCCTGCTGGACCCGGCTTTGCTCGGTAACGAAATAATACAAAGGAAAGTTGATACGATGTGGTTCACCGCCGGATGGCTGCATGAACTGATTGATAAAAGTCCGGAGCTGTTCCGCGGACTACGCACTGTAATCGCCGGCGGCGATCAGTTGTCGCCCGTACACATCGGGCGGCTGCGGGAACTGTATCCGGAGCTTCGCATTGTTAACGGTTACGGACCTACGGAGAACACTACCTTCTCCCTGACCTGGAACATCGGAACGCAGACAGATATTATTCCCATTGGTGTTCCGCTGTATAACAGCCGCGCCTATATCATTGACCGCGACGGACAACTGTGCGGCGCCGGCGTGACCGGTGAAATCTGTGTGGCCGGCGATGGCCTTGCTCGCGGATACCTGCATCAGCCGGAACTGACTGCAGAGAAATTTGTTCCCGATCCTTTTTATCCGGGCGAACGTATGTACCGTACCGGCGATCTGGGCCGCCGCCGCGAAGATGGCGCCATCCTGTTCCTG
Organism: Chitinophaga solisilvae; assembly: GCF_009928525.1. GTDB lineage: Bacteria > Bacteroidota > Bacteroidia > Chitinophagales > Chitinophagaceae > Chitinophaga > Chitinophaga solisilvae. The sequence continues at coordinate 13,017 of NZ_JAABOK010000010.1, forward strand.
GGCCGCAAGGATGATCAGGTAAAGATCCGCGGCTTCCGCGTGGAAACAGGAGAGATCGCACACGTGCTGGAATCTCATCCCGATATTACCGCTGCCGTAGTAACGGTGTATACCACGCCTGCCGGCGATAAACAACTGGCAGCATATCTCGTGACCGAAATCCCTGTAACGCCGGGCATCATCAGAGTATGGCTGGAACATGCTCTTCCGCCCTATATGATACCCGCTTATTTCATCTTCCTGGATGAACTGCCGCTGAATGATAACGGTAAGGTGGACAGAAAACTGCTGCCTCCGCCGGGTGATGCTGTAATAGCCGCAGATGTATTCATTGCTCCGCGCAACCCTACGGAAAGCAGGCTGGCAGCCATCTGGAGTGAAGTGCTGGAAATAGCAGAAGAAAAGATCGGCGCCGGCAGTAACTTCTTTATGTCCGGCGGCCACAGCCTGCGGGCTATCCGGCTTATTAACCTGGTGCACCGCGATTTCGGGGTGAAAGTATTGCTGAAAGATATTTTCTCGAATCCGATACTGGAACAGCAGGCGTTATTGTTAAACGAAGCGGATGAAACAGCTTTCGCACATATCCCGCCGGCAGCGCCGCAGGATAGTTATGTACTCTCTTCCTCACAGCACCGCCTGTGGCTGCTCAGTCAGTTCGAAGCCGGTAATGCCGCCTACAACGTACCAGGGGCATATCTCTTTAAAGGCCCGCTGAATAAGGAAAAGCTGGAGAACAGCATCCGCTCCCTGGTAGACCGGCATGAAATTATGCGTACCGTATTCCGGGAAAATGAACAGGGAGATGTCAGACAATATATTCAGGCAGAGAATAACTTTGCCTTATCCTGCTTTGATCTGCGTAACAGCGACTCGCTGCTGCCGGACCTGCTGGAAAAAGATGCTGCGCATACTTTTGATCTGACACAGGGGCCGCTGCTGTCTGCGGCCTTATACCAGCTGACCGCCGATACCTGGGTGTTCAGCTATGTCATGCACCACATTATCAGCGATGGCGTTTCCGGCGAAGTATTGATGCGGGAACTATTGCAGCTGTATAAAGGAACAGAAGACCTGCAGCCGCTGCGTATACAATACAAGGATTACGCCGTATGGCAGCAGGAACAGCTGAACAGCGATGCACCGGATGCTGCCCGTCAATACTGGCTGGAACGTTTGGCCGGTGAACTGCCGGTGCTGGAACTGCTGACAGACAAGGCGCGCCCGGCTGTTAAAACCTACGAAGGCGGAGAAGTAAGCCGTAAATTAAACGGCCCGTTATGCCGGCAGTTCAGGCAACTGCTGCAGGAACAGGATGCCACGCTGTTTATGGGGCTGCTCTCCGCGCTGAATGCACTGTTATACCGGTATACCGGGCAGGAAGATATCATTGTCGGTTCACCGGTATCCGGAAGGGAACATGCCGACCTGGAAGGCCAGATTGGTTTCTATGTAAATACGCTGGCGTTGCGCACACAGTTTTCCGGTGATGACAGCTTCCTGCAGCTGCTCTCCGATATCCGCCGCCATACCCTCAACGCCTATACGTTCCAGCAGTATCCTTTTGATGAACTGGTAGAAGAGCTGCAGCTGCAACGTGACCTGAGCCGCAACCCGCTGTTCGATGTGGCGCTGTCCCTGCAACAGGACAACCGGCATATCTGGAATCAGGAAACCGCCGGGCTGGAGTTGCAACCTTATCACGCCAACAGGGCTGTCAGCAGTAAGTTTGATCTGCAGTTTACTTTTAATGAATCAGGAGAAGATATATATGCTACCATCACCTATACCCGGGAGCTGTATACGGAAGCGATGGCGGCAGGTATGCTGGCACACCTCGAACAGCTGATGACCTCCGCTGCCGCAGATCCGTCAACTGCCGTCAGCCATCTGGATTACCTGGGAGATGAAGAGCGGCATACCGTACTGAAAGCGTTTAACGATACGGCTGTCAGCTATCCGCGCAACAGCAATATCATAGCTGAATTTGAGCAACAGGTAACGCTTACACCGGAGAAAACTGCGCTGGTTTACGAAGAAACATATCTTGCCTATGATGCCCTGAACATGGAAGCCAACCGGCTGGCGGATTACCTGCATCATCAATGCGGGGTTCGTGCCGGCGATAATGTCGCCGTGATGCTGGGCCGGTCAGAAAAAGTAATCATTGCCATCCTGGGCATTCTCAAGGCGGGTGCTGCATATGTGCCGGTAGATCCGGATTATCCGGCCGCCCGTATCACATTCATGCTGGCTGACTGCGCCTGTAAGGCGACTATAGATGAAGATGCCTTTGCTGTTTTTGAAACGGAAAAGCATACCTGCAATGCAGCGAATCCTGCAGCGATCATCCAGGCAGAAGATACGGCCTATATCATGTATACTTCCGGTTCCACGGGCCAGCCCAAAGGAGTCATCATCACGCACCGTAATGTGCTGCGCCTGGTGATCCCCGGCAGTTTCTTCCCGCTTACCGGAGAGGAAACATTATTGTCAACCGGCTCCATGTCGTTTGACGCCACCACCTTCGAATACTGGGGAACGCTGCTCAGGGGCGGTACACTGGTCATGTGCAGCCGCGATACCCTGCTGGACCCTGTTTTGCTGGGTAAGGAAATTGCAGCTAAGCAGGTGAATGCGATGTGGTTTACAAGCGGCTGGCTGCATGAACTGACAGACAAACATCCGGAGGTATTTGCCGGACTGCGTACCATTATTACAGGAGGCGATAAAGTATCGCCGGCACACATCAGCCGTCTGCGCAGTCGCTATCCTGCACTGAGGCTTATTAACGGTTACGGACCTACGGAGAATACCACTTTCTCCCTGACACATACAATTACTGCTGATGCAGATGTGCTACCGATAGGCCGCCCTGTAAACAATGATAACGTCTATATCCTTGATCGCCACCTGCAGCCCTGCGGCATAGGTGTTGCCGGCGAGATATGCCTCAGCGGCGACGGCCTCGCACGCGGATACCTGCACCAGCCGGAGCTGACAGCCTTGAAGTTTATACCGCATCCCTTCAGAAGCGGTGAGCGTCTTTACCGCACCGGTGATATTGGCCGCTGGCAGCCTGATGGCGTCATCGTATTTGTTGGCCGCAAAGACACCCAGGTGAAGATCCGTGGCTTCCGCGTGGAAACAGGCGAAATAGAAGCGGCGCTGCTCGGGTATCCTGGTGTCAGCAGTGCAGCTGTAGATGTACACACAACTGCCGCCGGTGCAAAAGAGCTGGCCGCATGGATCGTCAGCGATGAAACGCTGCATGTTTCCGCCGTGGTAAATTATCTCAATGGAATACTGCCGGCATACATGATGCCCGCGCATTATATACAACTGCCGGCATTACCGCTTACCAGCAACGGTAAGGTGGACCGCCGGGCGCTGCCGTCTCCGGAAGAACACGCCATGAGTACCGGCACAACGTATATTCCTCCCCGTTATGCCACGGAAGAGCGGCTGGCGCTTATCTGGAGTCATGTACTGGGAAAAGAAAAAATAAGTGTGAAGGACAACTTCTTTGAGCTGGGAGGCGACAGCATCAAGGCTTCCCGCGTCATCAGCCAGGTATACAGGGAATTGCAGGTGAAGTTCAGTATGAAAGACTTTTTTATCCGCCCGCTGCTGGAAGATCAGGCGCAGCTGCTGGAAAGCAGCGCTAAAAGCACTTTTGCCGAGATCCCTGCAGTAGCTGCACAGGAAGGATATGAGCTGTCTTCTTCCCAGCACCGGCTGTGGATACTGTACCGCCTGGATCGTGCCAATGCCGCCTATAATGTGCCCGGCGCCTATGTGTTTGAAGGCGCGCTGGATATTGCAGCACTGGAAGAAAGCCTGACTGCCGTAGCCGGAAGACATGAAGCGCTGCGCACTGTTTTCCGGGAAGATGTTCCCGGTAAGGTATTGCAGGTAATACTGCCGCCAGCGCCATGTACGCTGCAACAGACAGATATGCGGGAGCATCCCGCTGACACATACGCACAGTTACAGCAGGAATTTGCGCGGCCATTCGATCTCTCCGAAGGCCCGCTGCTGCGGGTAACATTGTACAGGGTGGCTGCTGATAAATGGATTTTCTGCTATGTGATGCACCACATCATCAGCGACGGCTGGTCGATGAATGTGCTGATACGTGAATTGCTGCACTATTATAACGGCGGACAGCCATTGACACCGCTGCGTATACAGTACAGGGATTACGCTGCATGGCAGCGCCGCCAGCTGGAAGGCGAACAGCTGAAGCACTACCGTGCCTACTGGATGCAGCAGTTCTCCGGTGAGTTACCCCTGCTGAACCTGCCCGGTGATCAACCACGTCCGCCGGTGAAAACCTATGCGGGCAACCGTGTCAGCCGCCGCCTGAATGCCCGTATCAGCAGCGGATTACAGGCATTGATCCGCCAGGAAGGCGCTACCTTGTTTATGGGGTTGCTCACCGGCGTATATGCCTTGTTGTACCGTTATACCGGCCAGGAAGATATCATCACCGGCAGCCCCGTTGCCGGCCGTGAACATATTGACCTGGAACAGCAGATCGGGTTTTATGTCAATACCATTGCGCTGCGTGCACGCTTCAGCGGAGACGACAGCTTCGCCTCGCTGCTGGCAGCGGTGCGCCGCCTGACCACGGATGCGTACGCACATCAGCAGTATCCTTTTGATGAGCTGATAGAACAACTGAAACTGCAGCGCGATATGAGCCGTAACCCGCTCTTCGATGTGATGGTAATGCTGCAGGATGAAGCAGCCGACAGCCATACCCGCAGGCTGGGAAAAGTAGCCGTACATGCGCATGAAGAAGGCAGGAATCTTACCAGCAGATTCGACCTCGCTTTCAGTTTCACGCCGGCAGGGGAAGAGATAACAGCAGATCTTACCTACAACACTGATATTTTTTATGAAGATACTGCCGTAACCATGTTACGCCATCTGGAACAACTGCTGGAAGCTGCTATTACCGCACCTTCCACGCCGCTGCATCATATCGGCTACCTGAATACGACAGAGCAGCAGCAATTGCTGCCGTTACCGGCAACCACGCAACTGCCATACCCGGCTGATAAAACGATTACAGCGCTGTTTACAGAACAGGTAACGCGTACGCCTGCACGAAAAGCGCTGGCATTTAATGAAGTATCGCTGACCTACGGGGAACTGAACAGCCAGGCAAACCGGCTGGCGCATTTCCTGCTGGAACAATACCAGCTGCGCCCCGACGACCTGGTGGCTGTCAGCCTCCGGCGCAGTGAGAAAATGATTGTCGCCATACTGGCGGTATTAAAGGCAGGAGCAGCCTATGTACCAATAGATACCGATTACCCGCAGGAACGCACTGCCTACATGATCCGGGAAAGCCATTGCAAGGCACTGCTGGATGATAATGAGCTGGAACGTTTCTCGCTGCTGCAGTCCGGCTATCCTGACAGTAATCCTGTTACAGCGGCAACGCCGGATAACCTGGCCTATGTGATTTATACTTCCGGTTCTACCGGTACGCCCAAAGGGGTGATGATTACGCATCGCTCACTGGTGGATTATTCTTACGGCATCAGAAGCCGCACCAATATTGAATCCTGTGAGCATTTCGGCTTGATGTCCACCATTGCGGCAGACCTGGGAAATACGATTATTTACACTTCCTTGCTGATCGGTGGTTGCCTGCATGTATTTTCTGTGACGGATGTGATGAGCCCTGAAAAACTGATCAGCGCGAACCTGGACTGTATAAAAATTGTGCCTTCGCATTATGCTTCCCTGCAAAGAAAAGGAAAACTGTTTGCGCCCCGTAAATGCCTGATCCTCGGCGGTGAGCAGTTATCTGCTGAACTGGTGCAGCTCTTAGCCGCAGAAGGCGCTACCTGCAGTATATATAACCACTACGGCCCTACGGAAACAACAATCGGTAAACTGGTACAGCATATTGATCCGGCTGCGGCAGGAAGAATTGCGCTGGGTCGCCCGTTTGGCCATAACTACGTATACATACTGGATAATCACCTGCAGCTGACGCCCGCCGGCGTGAGAGGTGAAATATGTATCGGCGGGCACGGGCTGGCTAAAGGATACCTGGGAGATCCGCTGCTGACCGCAGAGAAATTCATTCCCGATCCGTTCATTCCCGGTGAGCGCATCTATAAAACAGGCGACCTGGGATACCGCTTACCCGATGGCAGTATCGTCTTCCTGGGCAGAAAAGATGAACAGGTAAAAATCAGGGGATTCAGAATAGAACCGGGAGAAATAGAACGGGTACTGATGCTGCATGAGTCTGTTGATACTGCGCTGATACTGCCGGTAAATAATGAAAGCCTTATCGCCTATATCACCGGCGGCGTCGCAATAGATATTCCTGCGCTCCGCAGTTGGATGTCGCGCAAACTGCCGGCATTCATGATACCTGCCCGTTTCGTGCAGCTGGAAAAATTACCGATCACCCTCAATGGAAAGGTAGATCGGAAAGCCTTGCCTGTACCGGATCTGCATGATGATAGCCGGCAGGTGGATTTTGTTGCGGGCAGAAATGAAGTAGAAGAAAAACTGGTGATGATATGGAGCGAAGTGTTGGGAATAGATAAAGACAAGATCAGCGTAAAGGATAACTTCTTTGAGCTGGGCGGGCATAGTATCTCCGCCATGAGAGTGATGATGAAAATACACGAGCATTTCGATATAGCCACAGATCTGGCTGAATTCCTGAATAATCCTGATATAGAATCTATAGGAACAGAAATAGAAAATGTGCTGTGGTTAAGGGAATCAGATCAGCGTATCTCATAGTCACACCCCGATCCATTCTTTAAAATGCAAATTGTTAATCTTTATGAAAGATGTTAAGGAAATAATCAAAGCACTGAGAGAAGCGAATGTCCGCCTGTCGCTGCACAATGGCGAGCTGGTGACAGACGAGGCTTCCGGAGAAGCGGGAGAGGAGTTACGCGCTGCCATCCTGCAGAATAAAGACAAACTGGTAGCTTATTTCAGAAAGAATCTGCAGGGCAGGGCTGCTGCCGCCAGCATCAGGCCCGTTGAAGCGCAGGAGAGTTATCCGCTTTCTTCTTCCCAGCGCAGGCTTTGGATACTTAACCAGGTGAATGGCGGCAGCATCGCCTATAATATGCCAAGGGCTTACCTGTTCCATGGCAGTATTGATACAGCATCACTGGAAAAGGCCTTCAGGGAACTGGTCGCCAGGCATGAAAGTCTGCGTACCGTTTTCCGGGAAACTACCGCCGGAGATCCGCGGCAGTTCATTCTGCCGGCTCCTGATGCCACTTCCGCAATGCTGGAGGTAAAAGACCTGCGCAACAGCAACCTGCGGGAACAACAGGTGGCAGACCTCGTGCAACATGAACTCAGCACCCCTTTCGATCTCAGCAGCGGCCCGTTGATAAAACCTTTTCTGTACCGCCTGGAAGACGAAAAATGGATTTTCTCATTCGTGCTGCATCATATCATCAGTGATGGATGGTCCAACAGTATACTAATGAAAGAGCTGCTGACACTATACAGCGCCTTCAGCCAGGGTACCGCTTCCCCACTGCCACCGCTGCCGGTCCAATATAAAGATTACGCCTTCTGGCAGCAGCAACAGCTGCAGCTCGGAGATATGCAGCAACATAAAGCATGGTGGCTGGAGCAGATGGAAGGAGAACTGCCGGTACTGCAATTGCCCGCCGACAAAGAACCATCCGGCTTTAAAACCCATAGCGGCGGCCTGGTGACAGGCTCCGTGGACGCATCAGTGGTAGCAGGCATCCGGCAGCTGGCTCAGGAAGAGAAAGCGACCCTGTTCATGACTTTACTAACGGCAACGGATATACTGTTGTATCGTTATTCCGGACAGGACGACCTCATTGTGGGAACGCCTGTAGCCGGCAGGGATCATGTAGAACTGGAAGGCCAGATCGGCCTCTATCTGAATACGCTGGCGCTGAGATCGCGCCTCAGCGGAGAAGATGATTTCAGATCTGTGCTGCAGCAGGTGCGTCAGGTAATGCTGCAGGCGTACAGCCATCAGGCATATCCGCTGGATGAACTGGTAGAAGCCTTACCGGTGAAAAGCACCGGCGGTAATGTACTGTTTAACGTGCTGATAGATTTTCATGAAGAAGTGAAGCCCGCCGAAACCCGCCAGCCGGAAGGCTTGCAGGTGACGGCATTTGAAGCCGGCGAACACCTGGTCAGCAAATTTGATCTTACCTTCATGTTCACACTGACAGCCGCCGGGCTTACGCTCACCATAGAATACAGCAGGGACCTGTATCTGCCGGAAACCATTGAAAGAATGCACCGGCATTTCTGCACCCTGCTTCGTGGTATCATCGACCAGCCCGGAACGCCGGTAAACAGCCTGCCTTATATACCCGCAGCAGAACTGGCGCAGCTGCAGGAATCCGGTCCGTCAGATCCGCAGTACCAGCCGGTGTTATCGCGCATTGAACAGCAGGCCGCTGCAGCGCCGGATAAGACCGCCCTGCAGTACGGAGATATTGCCGTCAGCTATCATGCCCTGGAAGATAAAGCTGCCCGCCTGGCGCATTACCTGGTGACAGAATGCGGTATTAAGAAGGGGGAGCCGGTAGGGATTTTGCTGGACAGGTCTGAACACATGATTATCGCCATACTCGGCATCCTCAAAGCCGGCGCGGTATACGTGCCGATAGATACCGCCTATCCCAAACCCAAACAGGAACAGATTATACAGGATACGGAGATGCGCGTACTGCTCACACAGACTTTTTACGCCTTCGACCTGACAGATTATGACGGCCGCGTTTTTGCCATGGATGTACAGCTGGATATACTGGACGCACCATCGGGCCCATTAACAGTTGATATAGCTGCCTCAGATCCTGCCTATATCATCTTTACTTCCGGTTCTACAGGCCGTTCCAAAGGTTGCTGCATCACGCACGGTAATCTTTCCAACTACATCAGCTGGTGCAGTGCATATTATTTCAAATCTGCTGCTGCAGGCAATTTCGGTCTGTATACCTCTTTATCTTTCGACCTGACCATCACCAGTATTTTCTGCCCGCTGGTTCGCGGTAATACCCTGTACATCTATCCGCAGGATGATGCGCTGTCAGATATACTTACCCATAGTTTCAGCGCCGGCAGCGGTATTGACAGTATCAAGCTGACGCCTTCCCATATCAGTTACCTACAGGATATGGGGCTGACTTCAGATACGGTGTCATGCGCAATCGTTGGCGGGGAAGAAGTACTGCCCCGTCATGTGGAGATCCTCCGGAACATAAATCCTGCTATGAGGATATATAACGAGTACGGGCCTACGGAAACTACAGTAGGATGTATGGTGGAAGAGCTGGAGGCGGATGCCCCCGTAACAATAGGAAAGGCGATCAGCAATACGGATATATACATCCTTGATAAAAACCTGCAGCGCTGTGCCATCGGTATAGAAGGAGAGATATGTGTGGGTGGTGCAGGTGTGAGCCTGGGCTATATTACACAGCAGCCCTCTACAGCAGGTAAATTTATTCCTGATCCTTTTAAACCGGGTGCACGCCTTTACCGAACCGGCGATACCGGCCGCCGCCTGCCGGATGGCCGTATCCGTTATACCGGCCGTAATGATGACCAGGTGAAGATCCGCGGATACCGCGTGGAGCCGGGTGAAATAGAAACGGCCCTGATGGAATGCCCCGGTGTGACAATGGCCGCAGTAATTGCGCGGCGCGCACCGGACGGCGTCAATGAACTCGCGGCCTATGTAGCCGGCCGGGAAGACCTTACCACCACCACCCTGCGCACCCATGCCGCAAAATTGCTGTCGGAATACATGGTGCCGCAGTATTTCATTATACTGCCGGAACTGCCGCTGACAGCGCACGGTAAAATTAACCGCAAAGCGCTGCCGGACATGGCAGCGGAAGAAACGGCTGATAATACCACTGCTCCGTTGAACAGCACGGAAGAAAGACTGATTGCCATCTGGAGCGATGTGCTGTTTGTGGATAAGGCCCGCCTTCATGGTAAAAGCGACTTCTCCGCGCTGGGTGGTCACAGTCTCAAAATCACGCGCCTCGCTTCCCTGATATATAAAGAGTTTGAAGTAAAGATTGAATTGCGCACCCTTTTCACTACTACCGTGCTGGAAGAACAGGCCCGGTTGATTGCGGCCTCGCAGCGGATGATCTTCTCTGAAATTAAACCGGTAGAACCGCAGGCAGGAGGTTATGAACTGTCCGCCTCGCAGCGCCGGTTATGGATCCTGAGTAAGCTGAATGAAGAAAATGCCGCTTACAATGTTCCCGGCGCCTGTGTGTTTGAAGGAGGTCTTAGTCTGGATGCACTCACACAGGGCTTCAATACCCTGATCCGCCGGCATGAAGTATTGCGTACTGTCTTCAGGGGAGATGAACTGGGCATGGTACGCCAGGTGGTGCTATCACCGGAAGAATTGGGATTCGCTATCGGCTGCATCGATCTCAGGAATGATCCATCACAGGAGGAACGCCTGCGGGAACTGGTGCAGGAAAATTATGCCAGGCCCTTCAACCTGAGTACCGGACCGCTGTTACGCGCCAACCTCTTCCAGCTGTCAGATAACAAATGGGTATTTGTTTATGCCATGCATCATATTATCAGCGACGACTGGTCGGTAGGTATCCTGAACAGGGAGCTGATGGTGAACTACAACGCTTTCCTGAAAGGAGATACAGACCCGCTGCCGCCGCTCCGTATCCAGTACAGGGACTACGCCGCCTGGCAACAGCAGCAGCTTACCAACGATGCGCTGAACATACATAAAAATTACTGGAAGCTCTGCTTTGAAGGAGAGCTGCCCGTGCTGAACCTGCCCGGCGATTATCCGCGCCCGCCGGTGAAGACATATGCCGGAGGCATCGTCAGAAAATGGCTCAGCAACAGCACGGCTTCTGCATTCCATGAACTGCTGCAGCAACAGGATGCCACCCTGTTTATGGGATTGCTGGCATCTGTAAACGCGCTGCTGTACAGGTATACCGGCCAGGAAGATATTGTTGTGGGTACTTCTATTGCCAGCAGGCAACATCCTGACCTGGAAGACCAGATCGGGTTCTATGTTAATACCCTCGCACTGCGCTCCCGCTTTGAAGGAACAGGCAATTATGAAAACCTGCTGGAAACAGTGAAACAGGTAACGATCGGTGCATTTGAACACCAGCTATATCCATTCGACGAACTGGTGGAACAGCTCAAACTGCAACGCGACGCCAGCCGCCACCCGCTGTTTGAAGTGATGGTGGTGCTGCAGCGCAGCGATGCCGGCAGCTCCGCTTTCGGCGCAGGCATGGGCGATCTGTTTGTCAGCAGGTACGACACCGGAAAAGATGTAGCCAGCAAATTCGATATTACCTTCTTCTTCTCCGAATCCGGCGATGGCAACCTGCACCTCAGTATTGTCTATAACAGGGCCATCTTCAGTGAAAGTGCCGCCGGCCGTATATTACAGCATTTCGAAACACTGTTCGACGCTATTGTTAGCCATCCTAAAACAGCGCTTCCTGAACTGGACCTGCTGCCGCTCACAGAGAAAGAACAGCTTAACCTGTTCAGAGCCTCCACCGTCGAATATCCGGCAGATAAGACCATCATAGATATTTTCCGGGAACAGGCCGCTGCCCGCCCCGATGATACCGCGCTGGTGTTTGAAAACAAGGCACTCAGCTACCGTGAACTGGATGAACAGTCGGATCGTATTGCAGCACACCTGCGGACGACCTACCAGGCAGATAATCGTACGCGCATAGGCGTTATGCTGGACAGGTCTGAGAAGATGATTGTGGCCATACTGAGTATACTTAAAGCCGGCGCCGCTTACGTGCCGGTAGATCCCGACTACCCGAAGGCAAGGAAATCATTCATGCTGAACGATAGCGGCGTAACAGTACTGTTGACAGAATCCCATTACATTTTCGATCTTGATTTTTACGACGGAAGTATTTTTGCCGTTGACATACAATCAGACGATACCATACCGGCGGTACTATCCCCTGAAACAGCCCCGCAGCCGGCAGATACGGCATATGTTATCTATACATCCGGCTCTACCGGCCGGCCTAAAGGTGTAGTCATCCGTCATCGTTCGCTGGTAGATTATGTATTCGGCCTGCTGGACCGGACAAACATCAGCGATTGCCGCAGCTTCGGCCTGATGTCTACCCTCGCGGGAGATCTGGGCAATACCGTCATTTACAGCGCGCTGGCACTGGGTGGCAGCCTGCATGTATTCTCCTCCTCGGCCGTCATGGATGCGGAAGCACTGGCCGCCACGCCGGTAGATTGCATGAAGATAGTACCCTCTCACTGGAAGGCGCTGCAGGAAGAAGGCCGCCTGGTGATTCCCCGCAGAAGCCTCGTGTTTGGAGGCGAACAACTCACGCGCGATGTGATAGACTATCTCATCAGCAACGACGCCACCTGCGAGGTATATAACCACTACGGACCTACGGAGACAACCATCGGCAAGCTGCTGTACCATGTGCCGCTGCAACAGTTCGACGGACAGGTGCCGTTAGGAAAACCTTTCAGCAACACCCGCATCTATATCCTGGACGAGCATCAGCATCAGGTACCCATAGGCATTCCCGGAGAGATCTGTATCGCCGGCGATGGCCTGGCAACAGGATACCTCAACAACCCGGAGCTGACCGCAGAAAGATTCAGGGAAATTGCAGGAGATAATCAGGAACGCATCTATAAAACCGGTGACCTCGGACGCTGGCTGCCGGAAGGTAACATCGCCTTCCTCGGCAGGAAGGACGGACAGGTGAAAATCCGCGGCTATCGCATTGAACCGGGCGAAATAGAAAACGTGCTGGCAGGTCACGAAGCTGTCAGCAGCGCAGCCGTCAGCATCAAAACAGATAAGGATGGCAACAAAATTATTGTCGCCTATGTATCCGGCCGCGAAGTGCCGCCGGCAGTAGAACTGCAGTCGTACCTGCAGCAATCCCTGCCTGCCTACATGATTCCCGCTTACATTGTTCCGCTGGAACAGCTGCCGCTGACTGCCAACGGAAAGATTGACAGGAAGGCATTGCCAGACCCCGAAGCGCTGGGCCTGGGCGGCGAAGTTGTTTATGTAGCGCCGCGCAACGAAAGAGAAGAAGCACTGGTAACAGTATTCCAGGAGGTGCTGAATAAAAAACCGCTGGGCATCAACGATAACTTCTTCCTGCTGGGAGGTGACTCCATCAAAGCGATACAGGTAATTGCCCGCCTCCGGAAACTGGGATTCACTACCGGCATACAGGATATATTGTTGTATCCGGTGATAGAACACCTGGCAGATTACGTAAAGGCCGCCACCCGCTCCATCAGCCAGGAAACCGTTACCGGACTGGTGCCATTAAGTCCCATACAGCAATATTTCCTGCAGCAGCCAACAGCCGTCAAGGCACACTTCAACCAGTCTGCCCTGCTGCACAGCAAAACGCCGCTGGATGAAGCCGGCCTGCATGCCGCATTTGCAAAGCTGGTACTGCATCATGATGCGCTGAGAATGGTATTCCGGGAAGCAGAAGAAGGCTGGGTACAGGAGAACAAAGGTGAGGAGCAGGGATATACGCTGGAAGTACTCACACCTCAGCACGAAGATGAATACAATGCCGCATGCGACCGGCTCCATGCATCCTTCGACCTGGCGCAGGGCCCGCTGTTCAAGGTAGCGCTGTTCCGCGGCAACGACGGGGATCGCCTGCTGATAGTAGCGCATCACCTGGTGGTAGACGGCGTATCGTGGAGAATACTTTTTGAAGATCTCTCTACGCTGTACCAGCAGCATGTGGCAGGAGAAGCATTCAGTCTGCCGCTCAAAACAGACGCCTTCAGATACTGGATGGAAAAGCAGGTGGCTTACGCCTACAGTCCCGCATTGAAAGAAGAGGAACTGTACTGGGATGCCATTAATGCCACACCGTTTAAACAGCTGACACCTGACTGGCCGGGCGGATCTAATCTCAAGAAAGATGCAGCCGCGAAATCAGTATTCCTGGATACCGTGCAAACGGAGCGCCTGCTCACAAAATGCCACAAGGCTTACAGAACAACCATCAACGATATACTGCTCACCGCATTGAGCCTGGCAGTTTATCATAGCATGGGTGCGGATAAAGTGGTGGCCCGCCTCGAAGGCCACGGAAGGGAGCCGATAGAAGAAGATCTGGACATCAGCAGAACAATAGGCTGGTTTACCACGCACTACCCCGTAGTGCTGGATGTCAGGGATGGTAACAACATCATCCGCCAGCTCCTGGAAGTGAAAGAATTCCTGCATCGTATTCCGGGCAAGGGTATCGGCTTCGGTATCCTGAAATACCTGACCGGCAAGCATTACAGCATCGCGCCTGAAATAGCGTTTAACTACCTGGGCGATTTCGGTGGCGGGGTGAGTGCCGGTGAAGGTACCCCGTTGTTCAGTTTCCTGGGCGACTATAAAGGCAAGGAAACACCGGACAACACCGCCAGGGAAGTATTGCTGAATGTAAACTGTATGGTGGCCGCGGGCAGTATGCGGCTGGTCATTGAGTACAGCGCACAGCAATTCAAGGCGGAAACCATCGACGGGCTGCTGACTGCCTTCCGCAACTACCTCCAGGAACTGATCGACCACCTCTCCCGCGAAGAGAAGGTACACGTAAGCCCTGTAGACCTTACCTACAAAGGGCTTAACCTGGAACAACTGGAAGAACTGGATAAACTGTAATACCTGTATCATTCATCTAAAACTTTTATAAACACATAACAATGACAAGCAATAACTGGTACACAAAGCCCAACCTGGTTATCGAACCACTGTACGACAGATGGTATGCCTGGTCCCACCTGATTTCTCCTGCAACAGCAGCCATGAACATCGTAGGCCGGCACCTTAAAATCATGACTTCCTATATTCAGTCGCCACAGATTCATGCGGCCGCTGTACAGAACCCTAAGATGCTGGGAGGTCCTTTTATGGACTACAAACGTCCGCGGGTGGAAGATATTAAAGAGCTGAAAGCAGCTACCATAGAGAAACAGGCACGGCTGATACAATTCGCGGATGCCATTAAGGAGCTGGATGAAATGCTTAAGAAATATGCAAAGGGATACGCACTGGAAACCCTGTACGAAAAAGTGCCGGAAATCCTGAGAGGATATGTGGAGCTGACCTATGACCTCAACAACAATCCTTCCTTCCGTTTCTTTGAAGCACTGCTCTATCACAGTGAATTCTACAATAAAGCTGCCCAGAGCATCGCGTTGTGGATCACTGATAATGACGAACGTCCTTTCTGCCTCAGTACCGCCCGGCTCGATGAACCCAATGTGCTCCATCTCAACGTACCACTGGATCATCCCGGCATCGATGCACTCAGCAGAATGAAAAGGGAAGGCGGTTCCATTGATGAGATAGCAGCGAAACTGGGTATTAAGGAAGAAGACCGTGCGCTCTTCGATACCTTCTTTACACAGGAATCACAGCCTACCTACAAGAAATATGAAGGCCCGTACGCGCGCATGAGATATTTCGGTCATGCCTGCATCCTGATTGAAACAAAAGATATCAGCATACTGGTAGATCCGCTCATCAGCTACTATGGTTATCAGTCCAGCGTAAACCACTTCTCTGATATTGACCTGCCGGATGTAATCGACTATGTACTCATCACGCATAACCACCAGGATCATATCCTGTTTGAAACCTTGCTGCCGCTCCGTCATAAAGTGAAAAATATAGTAGTGCCGAGAAGTACTACCGGTGCACTGCAGGACCCGAATCTGAAGATGGTGTTCAACCAGGTAGGATTCAAAAATGTGATAGAGATCGATGATATGGAAGAAATCGCGTTTGAGAACTGCGTGGTAAAAGGTATACCGTTTACCGGTGAACACAGCGATCTGAACATACAGTCCAAAGCCTGCTTCCATATTGCCGTGGGTGACTTCAAGTTCCTGTTTGTGGCGGACTCCCGGATTGTGGAATCCAAATTATATGAACATGTGCATAAGATCATCGGCGATGTGGATGTGATATTCCTCGGTATGGAGTGCGACGGTGCGCCGCTTACCTGGCTGTACGGCCCGCTGCTCACAGAAGAGCTGGCAAGGGACAAGGATCAGTCAAGAAGATTATCCGGTTCCAACTACGAACGCGGTATACACCTGATGAACATCTTCCATCCGAAAGAAGCCTATGTATACGCCATGGGACAGGAGCCCTGGCTGGAATTTATCAGCACCGTACGATATACAGATGAATCCAATCCGATCATACAATCTAACCTGCTGGTGGAAGAATGCAGCAAGCGTGGCATCATCGCAGAACGTTTGTACGGAGAAAAAGAGATACTCTACAGCTTTAAAGATAAAGAAGCAGTAGAAGAAGCGGCAGCGGCAGAAGTAGCCCAGTAAGCCGGATTAATCAACTTAACAGAAAAGCGGTGAAGAAACTATTGCAACTGATATTGCCTGTTACCGGTAAAACCGGTATACTGAAATACCTGTTCCTGGGTACAGTTACCGGTTTGTGCGGATTTCTCTTCATCAATGCCATGACCAGGGTAATCGGTATCATGATGGCCGATAACTTTACCTTCATCCGGAAGGAATACCTTATTGCCTTCGCATCGATTATCCTGGTATATGTATGGGCCAGAAGAACGCTGGCGCTGACCAGCATGAACCTGTCGCTCCGGATTACCTGGCACCTCCGTAAACAGATACTGGCATTGGTGCTGAATGCCAACTACCGGCAGGTAGCCAGCAGGGTACCGCGGATACAGACTGCCATCCTCAATGATGTAAATGCCCTGACCAACGCATCGCTCAGTGCGATTGATTTCTGTATCGCCGTCATCATGGCTTTCTCCTGTTTCATATACCTGGCCACCATTTCGCTGGTACTTTTCGGTATTACCATAACGGCCGCCGGCGCGGGTGTTGCCATCTACTACGTATCTGCCAGAAAAAACATGAAGAACCTGGAGAAAGCGCGTAAGCTGGAAAACCTGTTCCAGACGAACCTGAACGCGATGTTGCATGGTTTCAAGGAAATTTATATGGAACCGCGGAAAGGCAGTTTTTTTTATGACCAGAAGATCTGTACCAATGCCAACGAATCTTTCCGGCATAGCGTATGGGCCATCAGCGGGTTTATCAACAACCAGATGATAGGGCAGGTATTATTCTATCTGCTGGTATCTTCCGTGCTGCTTATCTTCAGCGTTGTGTTGCATATACCTCCGCCAAGAGTAGTCAGCTTTGTGCTGACGTTGCTGTTCCTGCAAGGTTCGCTGGAAACAATTATGGTGCAGCTGACCACGCTGGCAAGAGCCAGGGTAGCGGCAGATCAGCTGCTAGGCCTGAAAGCGGAACTGGAAGCGTTGGCCAGCCGTAAACAGCCGCCCGTATGGCATCACTTCGGAGAACCCTTTCAGCAACTCACCGTCCGGGACCTCACCTTTGAATATACCCCTGAGGGGGAAGGCGCTGCATTCCGTATCGGGCCGCTTAACCTGGACATCGGCAGGGGCGAAACCATCTTTATCTACGGCGGCAACGGAAGCGGTAAAACCACTTTTATATTTACGCTGCTGGGCCTGTGCCTGCCGGATGCCGGACAGATCGCCGTAAACGGTGTACCTGTTACCGAAGACAATTACGAAGCCTACAAAACGCAGTTCGCAGTCATATTCAGCAACTTCTATCTTTTCAATGAAATATTAAGCACCGAAGAACCGGACCCTGAAAAATGGCAGTATTATCTCCACCTCTTTGAACTGGAAGGAAAGGTGGAACTGAAAGATAACAGGCTGACCACTACAGAACTCTCCGCCGGCCAACGCAAACGCCTGGCGCTGATTGTTGCCCTGATGGAAGGAAAACCACTGCTGATACTCGACGAATGGGCGGCAGACCAGGACCCGTATTTCAGGAAGAAATTCTATACGGTCATACTTCCCCTGCTGAACCGCGAAGGCTTTACCATACTGGCTATTACACATGACGACAGATACTATCACTGTGCAAATAAACTGTATAAGATGCAGGAAGGGAAAATCATAGAAGAAGACCTGCAGCTATACAACTACCTCGTGCCGGACGAAAAAAATCTGTCTTAAAACGATAGTTATGAAGAAACCACAATTGTTCCTGCTACACTTCGCAGGCGGGAATGCCTGGTCGTTCGATTTCCTCAAACCATACCTGCAGAACTTCGACGTGGTAGTACCGGAACTGCCCGGCAGAGGAAAACGAATGGCGGAACCATTGCTGACAGAATTTTCACAGGGCGTGGCAGACGTATATCAGCATGTTACGGGTAAATTATCCGGCCCTCCGTTTTTTATCTACGGCCACAGTATGGGCGCTTACCTGACCCTGAAACTGGGCCACATGCTCGAACAGAACGGCTACCGGCCTGCTGCCCTCATCGTCAGTGGTAATGCAGGCCCCCATCCGGAAGCGACTAAGAAAAAATATTACCGTATGCCCCACCACGTATTTCTGAAAGAACTGGAAGAACTGGGCGGCATACCACCGGACATTTTATCCAACCCGGAATATTTTGAATACTTCGAACCTATGCTGCGGGCAGATTTTGAATTATCCGAAGAACATGGGCTTATACAGGATTTTGCGGTAAAAGCCCCCATCTACGCCATGATGGGAACAGAAGAGGAAGGCGTAGGCAATATCGCCAACTGGCAACGTTTTACCGCTTCCTGGTTCAGATATGAAACATTGCCCGGCGGACATTTTTTTATTCATCATCATCCGGAAAGAATTGCTGCTGTGATCAACTACTGTTACAGAAGCGCGACCAATTTTCAGCATCTCTAAAATTATGGCTATGAAGGAAACCGGATCAGTTTTTAACAGGAAAGTCCTGACGGCTGCTACTGTACGCGATAAAAAATTTAAACGGGTGATAGCGCTGTATGAGGAAGAACTCTTGTTTATCGGCGATTGCTGCACCAGGTTCAGTCAGTTCAGACACTTTAAGGCATGGCTCAACGATGCCGCTATCACCGTCAACTTCGGCGGGAAGAAGAACCCCGATTACTATAAAGCACTGCTGCTGCATAATCCATACATCTGTCAGATGTCTGCATTACCCTGGGACGAAATAGATTTTCGTGCATACGATGCCGTTATCTGCGTAACCCATGATGATCAGCCGCTGCTGGACTTTCTCCATAACAAGTATGGCAGTACCCCCGGCGAAATGAATACGGATGTATATATTGTTCCTGTCAGCCAGGCGCTGAGAGAACAGGTGGATATGTCGCAGCCCGGTGAAATATATATCAGCCGGGAAGAACAGCAATGGGCCGATGAATGGCTGCTGGCAGGCGGTTATCAGCCGGGAGAAGAACTTTTTATTATGGTAGATTCTTCTTCTACCCGCGAAAAAATACTCAACACCGTTGTATACTTCGATGTACTCAAACAACTGCTCGGCAGACCCAATACACGTTTCCTCGTGTTCGATGAACAGAACAAGGGAAAGCGGCAGTTTTACAGGGAGTGGGTAGGCGAAGAAGGCATCAGCCGCATGATATTTTCTGAAGGCCGCAGCCTGCGTGATAATCTCTGCCTCATCGGCAGCTCGTTCACCCGGATGGTGTTCGGGCCGTGTACCGGCCTGCTGCACTGCGCTTCCGGCATCTTCAATCATTATGTGGATAAAGGACTGCCGCCGGAAAAAATTCCGCTGCTGATCACCTACACCGGTCAGTATTCCATAGAAAACCGGAACGCCAACTACTGGTGGGGCAACTGTCCGCTGATTAACTGCCTGTTGCTGAAAGAAATACACGGCAGGAAAAAGCTGCTGCAGCTATCCGATCTTTCTGCCGCTGAAAAAGAACAACGGGATACGCTGGCTTGTAGCGAATACACGACAGCCATGCTGATGAAATATATTAACCGTAAGCTGAACCCGGCAAAACAACAGCTAACTTTGCCGGCAGCAGCGCGCGTGCTGCTGCTGTTTGAAGAAGAACTGCAGCTGCTGGGTGACAGCTGCCAGCGCTTTCACCAGCTGGCTTACCTCCGGGAATACCTGCAGTGCGCACCGCTGACCGTGAACTTCCCGCCGATGAAAAATCAGCGTTTCTATCAGGCATTACTGCAGCATAATCCGCATATCGCCGCTGTTACATCTGAAGAAAAAGAAGATATTCGCTTTGAAGATTACGATCTCATTATAACAGCCTCCTGTCAGGAAGATAAGCTGAAAACCTGGCTGGATAACAAATACGGCGCACAGCTGCCACCGGTATATTCTATGTCCGGATACCTCCTGAAACCGGTAGCCGGCCAGGTAACAGCATTTCCGCCACTGGAAGAAATGAGTGATTATGCAGATAATGCCAGGCCCGGCGAATTATACATCACCCCGGATGAACGGCAATGGGCGGACAACTGGCTCGTATCTAAAGGTATGCAGCCACATGAACGCCTGTTTGTAATAGTAGATACCGCCGCTGCCAGAAGTAAACTGCTGGACTTCAAAATTTATTTTGAACTGCTGAAAGGCTTACTGGATACGCCGGATGTAAGGATACTCATCTTCGATGAAAAGAAACAGGGAAAGCGGGATTTATATAAGCCATGGCTGGGAACAGAAAAGATGCAGCGGATGATTTTTGCTGAAGGACATACGCTGCGTGAAGACCTCTGCCTCACAGGCAGCTCATTCACCCGCCTGGTATTGGGGCCCTGCACCGGTTTGATGCATGGCGCTTCTGCGATATTCAATCACTACCTGGCAACGGGAACGGACAAAAAAGATATTCCTTCCATCATCGTGTACACCGGCATGTCCGGCGATGAAAGCTACGAGGCAGAACACTGGTGGGGTACTTCTCCGCTGGTAAGCTGCCTGCTGCTGAAAGAACGCGATGGCAATAAAAAAATAATGCAGCTGCACCAGCTGGCTGCTGCAGAAAGAAAATCTGCCGGCACGCTTCCCTGCAACGCCTATACTGCAGATATGCTGCTGGAATTCATAGGCAGCAGGTTTTCCCGCGCCGGCGAAACATTCGGCAGCATTGCCGCTCATACGGAGGCAGCAGATTTTAATGACCTGCGGAAAGTGCTGGTATTGTATGAAGAGAAAACTACCCTGCTGGGCGATTCCTGCATCAAATCCGATAAGTTCCGTTACTTCAAATCTTTCCTGCAGGCAGAAGAAATTCATATCAATTTCACCAACAGGCAAAATCAGAAATTCTACGAAGGGCTGCTGCAAAATAATCCCTACCTGCAAAGTGTGACCTCGCTGCCCTGGGAAGCAATTCCATTTCATGAATTTGATGCCGTCATCTGCATCGCCTATAACGAAGACCGCTTCCTGGAATTCCTGCATCAGCGCTATGGAGAAGCAATTGCAGCCGGCCGGATGAAACTGCCGGTGTTCTCTATGTCCAGGCATATCCTGCGGCCGGAAGAAGATGGCGTATATATTTTTCCGGAAAATGCGGCGCTCTTTGAATACATGAAAACACCGCGGCTGGGCGAATTGTATATCAGTAAGGAAGAACGCGCCTGGGCCGACCAATGGCTGGAATCGCAGGGCATGGAAAAAGATGAACAGCTTTTCATTATGCTCGATTCCTCCGCTGTAAGAAGCAAGCTGCTGCCCATGGATGTTTTCTTTGACCTGCTCAAACAGGTGCTGCAGGCGGATCGTATCAAAGTACTCATCTTTGATGAACAGGGTATAGGTAAAGAAGCGTTTTACCGGGAATGGCTCGGAGATGATGCCATGAAGAAGCTGATTTTTTCCAGCCGCCTGACGTTAAGACAAGACCTCTGCCTGATAGGCTCCGGCTACACACGCACGGTGTTTGGTCCCTGCACCGGATTGATGCACTGCGCCTCCGGCATTTTCAATCACTACCTCGCCAACGGTATGGACCCGGCTAAAACCCCACTGCTGCTGGTTTACACGGGATGGTACGGAAAAGAAAGGTATGATATCAACCTCTGGTGGGAAAATGCTCCGCTGGTAAATTGCCTGCTGCTGAAAGAAAGAAATAATATCAGGGAAATCGTGCTGTTGTCAGAACTGAATGCGGCAGAAAAACAGGCAGAAGATAACCTGCCCTGCACCGATTATACGGCAGAAATGCTGAAAGGTTTTCTTGCCGAACGATTCGGCATCCTTGTACCACAGTTAACCGAATAAACGAATTACAGATGGGAAGAATAAACCTGGAGTCAGTATTTCCGCTGCTGGCCCTGATTATTATTACAATGGCGCTGTCTGGTTCTCTGGCAGATATGCCTCCGCTGGGTAAGTTCCTGGACCCGTTTACCGGTGTAGTCAGAAATGAGCGCACAGGCGCGCCTTCCCTGCAGATGCCCGGCGGACAGCTGAAAGAACCGGTAACTGTTTTCTTTGATGAAAGACAGGTGCCGCATATCTACGCCAGGCATACGCAGGACCTTTATTTCGCGCAGGGCTTCGTTACCGCCAGTCTGCGCCTATGGCAGATGGACTTCCTCAGCTATACTGCTGCCGGAAGGCTCGCCGAAATCCTCGGGCAGAACTTTACGGACTACGACCGTTCGCAGCGCAGGCAAGGCATGCTGGAAGCGGCACGCTCATCACTGGAACTGATGCAGCAGGATCCGGAAACCATCGGCATCATCCGTGCATACACACGCGGCGTGAATGCGTATATCCGTCAGCTGCATTACTGGCAGCTGCCCATCGAATACAAGATGCTGAACTATGAACCGGAACCATGGTCGGATCTGAAAACAGTGCTGGTCATGAAATACTTTGCCAACACGCTCTCCGGCTATGAAGAAGATTTTGATATGACCAGCCTGATGCTGGCATTGGGAGAAGAAAAATTCAACAAATATTTTCCGGGCTTTGCCACAGACCTCAGCCCGGTAGTAAATACCAAAGGCGCTAAAAATCCGGCCCTGTCTTTTCTCAAAAAACCGGATTATCTCAACTATGATTTTATGCGCGCCGGCACCACCGTTCCGGACCGTACCTGGAATCCGTCGCTGGGCAGCAACAGCTGGGTAGTATCCGGGAAAAAGACTCGTTCGGGCCGCCCCATTCTTTGCAATGATCCGCACCTGAACCTCACCATGCCCGCCATCTGGCTGGAGATGCAGTTGTCTGCCCCCGGCGTGAATGTCTATGGTGTGAGCGTTCCCGGAACACCCGCCGTGGTCATTGGTTTCAATGAAGATATTGCCTGGGGTATCACCAATGGGAGCGATGATGTTAAAGACTGGTATAAGCTGAAGATCTCAGCTGATTACAAAAAATATGAACTTGACGGACAGTGGACAGACTTAAAAAGCCGTACCGAAGAAATTAAGGTGCGTGGCCGCAAAACGGTGACAGATACGGTTTACATGGCAGCGCAGGGCCCGGTGGTATATACTGCTGCATTCAAAGGAGCAGACCGCGCCCGCGTTAACCATGCCCTGCGATGGAGCCTGCATATTCCGTCCAACGAAATACTGGCTTACATCAAACTCAACAGGGCGCGCAATTACAGCGGGTATCAGCAGGCTATCAGCAGCTACAGCTGCCCGGTACTCAACTTTACCTTTGCTTCAAAAGAAGATACCATTGCTGTCAATCACCAGGGAAATGTTGCGGTGAAATGGCCGGGGCAAGGCCGGTTTGTGCTCGATGGCACACAGTCGTCACATTTATATACGCATTACATTCCGGCTGACAGCCAGCCACAGTCCTGCAATCCGCCGGAAGGCATCCTCGTCTCCGCCAATCAGCACCCTACTACCGACCGCTATCCCTATTACTACAACGGCTACTACTCCGAGCACAGGGCCAACAGAATCAGGGAAGTGCTGCTGCAAAAAGATACAGTGGACATAGATGATATGATGCAGCTGCAGCTGGATAACACAGCTTATTTCGCAGTGAGGGCAACGCCCGCACTGCTGCATTACCTGCAGGGCAGCAAACTGCCGGCGCAGGCCGCACAGGCAAGGCAGCAGCTGCAGGCATGGCGCGGACAGTACGGCCTGAAAGATGAAAATGCCCTGCTGTATGAGCTTTGGTGGAACAAGGTAAAAGACTATACCTGGGATGAGTTTAGAAATTATCCTTTCATTTCCCGCGTTCCGGACGATTATGTATTGCTGCACCTGCTCACCGCTGAACCCGGCAATGAGTATTTCGATCAGCTGGGCACCACGCAAAAGGAAACTGCGCAGGAAGTAGTAACGGCAGCCTTCCGGGAAGCCGTGCAGGCTTACGACAGTATCCGGAAAACAACCGGCAGCGCCGAATGGGGGCAGCATAATAAAGTTACGCTACAGCATATGCTCCACGTCGCCAAACTGGGTGTGCGGAACCTGCCGTCGGCAGGAGCGCCGGGCGCCGTCAATGCCATGTCTGCCGGCTGGGGGCCTTCCTGGAGAATGATTGTAGAACCGGGAGACAGACCCAGAGCCTGGGGTGTTTATCCCGGCGGACAGTCCGGAGATCCTGCATCTGTATACTACGACAACTTCGCCGCCACCTGGAATAAAGGCGGATACTATGAATTAAAGTTTTTTATGTCAGCAGACGAAGCTGCAAAACAAACCAGCAGAAAATGGATACTCAGATAAAGCAACATAACCGCGATATACATACCGCGCTCATACTGGCGGCGATACTGCTGGGCACCCGGCTGACAGATATATTCCCCTGGTGGTCTTTTGTGATTCCCGTGCTGATTACCGGTGTGGTGATTACCTGGTACCATTGGAAAGTGCACAGTTTTTTCGTCGGGTTCATCACCGGTTTCACCGTGTGGACCGGTGTTTCACTCTGGTTCTGTTTTACTTCCGACTCGTTGATACTGCTGCGTTTCGGCTGGTCCGCAGGTGCAGTGATCCTGCTGGCATCCGGTCTTATCGGCGGCATACTCACTGCGCTGGCGCTGTACACCGGAAAATCAATTGTCAGTAATAAAAAGAAAACCCTTTCACTATAGGAAATATCTCATTATGCAAACGCATTTAATCAGTGAATTCAAACAGTTTAATGTACTGGTAATAGGCGACCTGATGCTGGATGTATACCTCAACGGCGCCTGTAACAGGTTGGCGCCGGAAGCGCCGGTGCCTGTGGTAGATATACTTTCCAGTAACATCTCTCTTGGCGGCGCCGCCAATACGGCTATGAACCTGGCGGGACTGGGCGCTGCCGTTACTTTCTGCAGCATTGCCGGTTACGATGATAACGGGCATAAAGCTATCCGTATGCTGGAAGACGCGGGCATCAGCTGCCAGGTGCTGAAGGACAGGGAAAGAAGCACAATTGTAAAAACAAGGGTGATGTCCGGCAATCAGCTGCTGGTAAGGTACGACGCAGGTACGGAAAGCCCGGTGTCCGACGCTGCTGCCCAGGCATTTGCAGAAATACTGCAGGAACAGTATGCCTTGCACGACGCGGTCCTGATTGCTGATTATGATAAGGGCGTTATTACACAACCCGTGCTGGATATGCTGGAAGCGTTGCAGGCAGATGATAGAAAATTCATTGCCGTAGATTCCAAGCGTTTGCAGTACTTCCGGCGGTTATCACCGGCGCTGGTGAAGCCCAACTATAAAGAGCTGATGCAGTTGCTGCAGGTGCCGCCTGTGCATACCGGCCGCGTACAGCAGGTGAATACACTGGGAGCGGAAGCATTTGCAGCTACCGGCGCTGCGCTCACCATTGTTACGCTGGATGAGGAAGGCGCGGTTATATTTGAACGCGACCAGCCGGCATATCGCAGCCATGCGCATCAGGTGCAGGTATTTCATGTTGCCGGTGCGGGAGACACCTACGTCAGCGCCTTCACGCTGGCCATGCTCGCCGGCGCTGATATCACCATAGCTGCAGAACTATCATCAGCTGCCGCAGCAGTGGCGATCAGCAAAAAAGTAACCGCGCACTGCACCTGGCAGGAACTGGATATGTACATGTCTGTCCGCGAAAAATTTATTACCGATCCGCAGCAGCTGGAATATATCAGCGCCCTGTACCGCGCGCAGGGGAGAAAGATCGTATTCACCAACGGTTGTTTCGACATTCTGCATAACGGCCATGTCAGTTATCTCAACAAAGCCAGGGAACTCGGCGATGTACTGATGATCGGTATCAATGTAGACGACAGCATCCGCCGCCTGAAAGGCAGCAACCGGCCTATCAATACACTGAAAGACCGCATGGAAGTGCTGGCCGGACTGAGTGCCGTTACACATATCATTCCCTTCGGCGATGTGAAAGATGATACCGCTTCGCCGCTCATCAGGCTGATACGGCCGCATGTGTATACTAAAGCGGCCGACTATACGATAGAAACGCTGCCGGAAAAATCCAGCGTTGAAGAAGGCGGCGGAGAAGTGATCCTGCTGCCCTTATTACCCGATCGTTCCACCACGCTTATTGTTAACAAAATAAATACGGTATATGGATAATGATTCACGGATACTCATCACCGGAGGCGCCGGCTTCATTGGAAGTTGCATGGCAGGATTCCTCAACAGAAAAGGGTTTAACCAGCTTATCCTGGCAGATAACTTCTTCCCGGAAAATAAAGAGAAAAATCTGCAGGGAAAACAATTCTCCCATAAAATCAACAGAGAAGATCTTTTCCACTGGCTGCCGTCTTCCGGAGAAAACATCCGTTTTGTTTTTCACCTGGGAGCACGCACCGATACCACAGAATACGACTATGCCATCCATGAACGCCTTAACCTGGAATACTCAAAACAGCTGTGGAACTGGTGTGTGCAGGAGAATGTACCGCTGGTATACGCTTCCTCTGCTGCCACCTACGGAGCCGGAGAGCTGGGCTATTCCGACGATCACCGCTTTATTCCACAGCTACGCCCCCTGAATGAATATGCCGTTTCTAAAAATGAATTCGATAAATGGGTGCTGCAACAGACCGCCACGCCCCCCTTCTGGGCCGGATTGAAATTCTTTAATGTATACGGACCCAATGAATACCATAAATCCCGGATGGCCAGCATGATATGGCATGCCTACCGGCAGATACAACAGCACGGCGAAGTAAGGCTGTTCAGATCCTATCACCCGGATTATAAAGACGGACAACAGTTACGCGATTTCATCTACGTAAAAGATATCCTGCAGGTCGGCTACTGGCTGATGCATCACCGGCAGGCCTCCGGAAATATCT
Source organism: Chitinophaga solisilvae (assembly GCF_009928525.1). Taxonomy (GTDB): domain Bacteria; phylum Bacteroidota; class Bacteroidia; order Chitinophagales; family Chitinophagaceae; genus Chitinophaga; species Chitinophaga solisilvae. The sequence continues at coordinate 40,205 of NZ_JAABOK010000010.1, forward strand.
ACAACCTCGGTACCGGCAAAGCCCGGACCTTCGAAGACCTCGTAAAAGCCACCTTCTCCGGCGCAGGTCATCCGCAACAGATCCGTTATATAGACATAGACGGAGAACTGCGACACAAGTACCAGTATTTTACAGAAGCAGACATGAAAAAACTGAGAGAGGCCGGATACACCGACCGCTTTTTTACATTGGAGGAAGGTGTGGAAGACTATGTGAAAAACTACCTCTCGCAGGAGCGATACTACTGATTAAAATTCCACCATATGAATACATTTACGTCAAACTTTATCCGGAAAAACGATTTTCGCGCGAATGCACACACTATTGCCATGCTGAAACAAGGGTGGCAGGACTACGCCGCCACTATCCCGCCATACCCTGGCGGCTTCGAAGGAAAAGGTATTGTCATCTGTGCCGGCGGTATTACCCATGTGACATGTGCATGGGTTAATATCAGTATGCTCAGGAACAACGGCTGCCAGCTGCCCGTTGAAATCTGGTATACCGGCGCTGAACTCAACGAAGAAACCATCGCCGCGTTCCGGCAGCTGGGCGCTGAATGCATTAACAGTAACGACTATACGACAAACGAAGACGTAAAGGGACTTGTCCTGAAACCATTTGCCATCCTGCACAGCAGGTTCCGGGAAATACTTTTCCTGGATGCCGACAACAACTGCCTGACCGATCCGTCGTATCTCTTCAGCGATGTACTTTATCAGGCCTACGGCACCATCTTCTGGCCTGACTTCTGGAAAACAGATAAAATCAATCCCATCTGGGAAATCATCGGCGACACCGATTATCATGCGCAGGAGCAGGAAAGCGGACAGCTGCTCGTCCATAAGGAAAAATGCTGGCTGGAACTGAATCTCTGCATGTATTTTAACCTGAAACATGAATATTATTATCAGATGCTGCTGGGAGATAAGGATACTTTCAGGTTTGCCTGGAAAGCCCTGGGTACGCGGTATTACATGATCCCTGCAGCTGTAGGTACCTGCGGATTTGAGCTGTCTGACAACGGTTTCCTGTATGGGCTTACCATGGTACAGCATGACAGTGCAGAGAATATCCTCTTCCTGCACAGGAACTGGTTTAAATGGGATGTAACACAGGAAGGTGAATGTGTGTGGGAGAAGATCAGGCGCTTTAAACAGGGAGCCAGGGAAAAAATATGTCAGGTGAACTACATCGATGCCGGCTCCATACGGCGTCCCTTCTGGGATCTTGACGGCGATGTGGAAACCCTTTCCTTCAGGGAGCTGTTCGGCGATTATGAAGACAGATGCCTCGATATACTCAAAACCCTCCGTGGGTATAAGTTTTATGCACGCTTCCTGATCCATATGCACCTGGTGAAATTCAGACCCGGATATGCCATGGGTATCAGGGACAAAACATTTTTAAGTCACCCCTCTATCGTTAATGCCTGATATATGTTATATCTCAATGAAAATGATATCAACCAAATCGGAATCAACTGGAAAGAAATTATTGCTGTCATACATAACGCCTGCAACACAATGGCAAAAGAAGATTTTGCCCAGCCTGTAAAACCTTATCTGCGTTACCGGAACAGGAAGAACAGGATTATTGCCATGCCGGGCTTCCTCGGCGGAGAAACGGAGCTTGCCGGTATCAAATGGATAGCCAGCTTCCCGGATAACCTGGAGAAAGGTATCCGGCGGGCACACTCGGTTACCATCCTGAATGATGCCGGTACCGGCCAGCCGTTAAGCATCATCAACACCCCGCTGATAAGCGGTATACGTACTGCTGCGGTATCCGGACTGATGCTGCAGTTATGGCTGCAGCAACATGGCAGGGAGCCGGTGAAGGTAGGTATAACAGGCATGGGGCCAATAGGCAGGCTGCATGCAGGAATGCTGCAGACCTTACTGGGCGAACACCTGGAAGTATTGAAGGTATACGACATCCGGCCCTGCGGTACAGTGGTGAATGAATTACCTCACCCTGACAAGGTGCATATCTGCTATTCCTGGCAGGAAGCCTTCGCAGACGCAGATGTTTTCATCACCTGCACCGTGTCCGATGAGCCTTACATCAACCTGCCGCCGAAGCCATGTTCCCTGCACCTGAACGTGTCGCTGCGCGATTATGACGCTTCCTGGATCAGGTATGCAGACATGATTATTGTTGATGACTGGGAAGAAGTATGCCGGGAAAATACAGATATTGAAAGAATGCATCTGCATTACGGACTACAGCAGGAACACGTGTATAACATTGTCTCGCTGGCAGGCGGGAGTTATGCAGACCTGCTGAAGAATGCAGGTGCTATTATGTTTAACCCGATGGGTATGTCAGTTTTCGATATTGCCGTTGCAGGCCATTTTGTGAATGAGGCGAAACAGAATGCAGTAGGTACTATACTTGATTAGCCACTGTAAATTTTGCCATATGACATCCAATACCATTGTTTTAGAAGGCCATACTATCACAGAGGAGGATAGGGCCGCCCTGCAGCGTATATGCCATCTTTACCTGTCCAGCGGTAATGAACTGGAAAATATCCTGCATAAAGAAGGGACCGATGAATTTCAGCAGATGCTGGGCGTAGGCGCCTACACCAGAAAGCTGCTGGGTCCCCATTGTAAAGCCATTATTACGGAAACAGCCCGCGGCCTGTTCGCCTGCGATCCGGAAGATTATGGCGTAGGCTGGGACATCCGGCGGGACGGCGCTTACGGGGAGCGCCTGCTGAAATCGCTCTCCCGCGTGCTCTCCCCCTCGTCCAACGTACTGGTGGTAGGCGCACATGTAGGCACCATCGCTATCCCGCTGGCCTCCATGTGCGGATACGTAGCTGCCATAGAACCCAGCCCGCACAACTTCCGCCTGCTGGAAATGAATATCCGCCTCAATAACATCACCAATTGCGGCATTTTCAACGTTGCAGCCAATGATAAGGAAGAATCCCTGAAATTTCTTCTCAACAGGGCTAACTCCGGCGGCAGCAAACGTAAACCGGTCAACGACCACTACATCTACAGCTACGATAAACCGGAAGAAGTCCTTGTTCCGGCTGTTCCCCTTGACAAGTTTTTTGAACGCAGAGACTTCGAACTGATCCTCATGGATATTGAAGGCTCAGAATATTTCGCCCTGAAAGGTATGCAGCAAATCCTGCAACATACCCGCGTCCTCATCATGGAATTCGTACCGCACCACCTCCGCAATATCAGTGGTGTAACCGTAGCAGATCTCCTGGACCAGATAAAGGGCTTCTCCCTGTTACGCATTCCATCGCTGGATAAAAAAGGCGGCCCCGCAGAATTTGCTTCCCTGCTGAACCATATGTATGAGAGGGATGTGAGTGATGATGGGATTATATTTCAGAAATAATTACGAATTACGAATTGCGAATTACGAATGTAGGCGAAGATTAAAGCGAAAATAAATTCTTTATTCGCTTTAATCTTCGCCTACATTCGTAATTCGCAATTCGTAATTCGTAATTATTTTATTTTCTTCAGATTCAGCTGCTTTTCCTGCTTCGTCTCCGCCAATACAAACAAGCTGCGTATTTTGGCAATATTATCCAGTTTGGATAAGCGGGCAGAATAAAACTGATCGTAGGCTTCCATATCGGCTACGACTATTTTCAGGAGGTAATCGAACTGACCACTCATCTTATAGCATTCCTGTACCTCCGGGAAAAAATTCATTTTGTATTCAAAGGCAGACAACCGGTCGTGCCCATGCGCCTCCAGCGTTACGCTGGTATAGGCAACGAGCGCATTGCCGAGCTTGTAGCGGTTCAGCACAGCTACATACCCCTGGATATATCCTTCTGTTTCGAGACGCTTTACCCTGTCAAAGATGGAAGTAACGGACTTGCCCAGTTTTGAAGCGATTTCTTTATTGGTGGTGCGTGCATCCTGTTGAAGTATGTCCAAAATACACATATCCGTCATGTCAGGTACAAAGCTCATGGCCTGTTTTTGATCAAAAATAGGCAACTCGAAGCATTTAGGCGAAAAAAAATCGGGTTTGAATTCTTTTTCATGAATTGTTTTCGGCAATCATCCTTTCCTCCCTTAAATCATCCCGCTACACGCTAATTTCCGGCACGATATCATTTACAACCACGTATGGAAGACGATCAGCCGCTTCCTTAACTATTAAATTCAAACCGATGAGCGAAAACATCGTGCTGCCACTGGAAGAAGTGGGTATGGAAGCTATTGCCCTGGTAGGAGGGAAATCCGCCTCCCTGGGAGAAATGATCCGGGGCCTTAAAAGCACCGGCGTAAAAATTCCGGCCGGATTTGCAATCACGACGAAAGCATATTACGAGTTTATTCAACGCAGCGGACTGGAACAGTTTATTAAAGAACAGATCGGGCAGATTGACTACAACAACATTACCTCCCTGCGGAAAGCCGGTAAAAAAATCCGCCAGGCTATTTCCAGTACGCGCTTCCCGCATGACCTCAGCGAAGAAATTATTGCAGCCTATCATGCGCTGTCAGCCTCCTACGGCCATACACAGACGGATGTGGCAGTCCGCTCTTCCGCTACGGCAGAGGATCTGCCGGATGCTTCCTTTGCCGGGCAGCAGGAAACCTTCCTCAACGTACGCGGCCCCGTTGCATTGATAGATGCAGTCCGTAACTGCTTTGCCTCCCTCTTCACCGACCGCGCCATCAGCTACCGGGAAAATTTTGGCTTCGACCATTTTAGTATAGGCTTGTCCGTATGTGTGCAGAAAATGGTGCGTTCTGACCTCGGCGCCTCCGGCGTAGCCTTTTCGCTGGACACAGAATCCGGCTTCCCGGATGTGGTGCTCATCAATGGCGCATGGGGATTGGGCGAGATGGTGGTGCAGGGCGCTATCTCCCCGGATGAATTTATTGTGTACAAACCATTGCTGGGCACAGGTTATATGCCTGTTCTCGAAAAGAAACTCGGTAACAAGGACCAGAAAATGGTTTATGGCGAACATAGTGATGAACGTACGCGCATCATCCCGGTAGAAAAGCAGCAACAGCAAAAGTTTTGTCTGACCGATGACCAGATTATGCTGCTCGCAGAATGGGTGAAGCGTATTGAAACCTATTACTCCGGGAAGAAAGGCAGGTGGTGCCCCATGGATATTGAATGGGCGGTGGATGGCTACAGCCAGGACCTGTACATTGTACAGGCCCGGCCGGAAACAATTCATTCCCGGAAAGACAGGAACATCGTGACCTCCCAGCGGATAGCTGCCGGCGCTGCGCCTGCCCGCGAAATATTACGGGGTATTGCAGTCGGAAATAAAATAGCTGCCGGAAAAGTCAGGATCCTTTTCTCCCTCGATAACCGCTTGTCTGCCGGTACGGATTTTCAGCCGGGAGACATACTGGTAACGGATATGACGGACCCCGACTGGGAACCGGTGATGAAGATGGCCTCGGCTATCGTGACCAACAAAGGCGGACGTACCTGTCATGCTGCCATCGTAGCCCGTGAAATGGGCGTTCCGGCGGTGGTGGGCTGTGGTAACGCTACTGAGCTGCTGAGCGGCGAGCAGCAGATCACCGTCAGCTGCGCGGAAGGCACTGAAGGCATCGTGTACGACGGCCGCCTGGAAATCATAGAAGAAGAAATAGACCTGTCAGCATTACCGGCTATCAGCACCCCCCTGATGCTGAACGTAGGCTCGCCTGATATGGCATTTCAGTTTACACACCTGCCCAATAATGGTGTAGGGCTGGCCAGGGAAGAATTTATCATCAATAACTACATTAAAGTACATCCGTTAGCGTTACTCCATCACCACACGTTGCAGGATGCTGCACTCTCCGCTGAAATAGCGCGCCTGATCAGGGGATTCGATAATGAAGAAGATTATTTTATCAGCAAGCTGGCCTTCGGCATCGGGAAGATAGCCGCCTCCTGCTATCCGCGTAAGGTGATTGTCCGCTTCTCCGATTTCAAGAGCAACGAATATTACAACCTGCTGGGCGGTAAATATTTTGAACCCGAAGAAGAAAACCCGATGATTGGCTGGAGAGGCGCCTCCCGTTACTATTCCGAGAAATACAAACCCGCCTTCCGCCTGGAATGTGAAGCCATACGGAAAGTAAGAGACACCATGGGGCTGAACAACGTAGTAGTGATGATACCTTTCTGCAGAACAGTGGAGGAACTGGAACAGGTGCTGGCGGTCATGAAGAACTGCGGCCTGCCCAGAGGCCACAACGGCCTGGAAGTATACCTGATGGCGGAACTGCCCTCCAATATTATGATGGCAGAAGAATTTGCACCTTATATAGATGGCTTCTCCATCGGTTCAAACGACCTCACACAGCTGACCCTGGGTATCGACCGCGACTCGGCGCTGGTAGCTGGCCTGTACAACGAAATGAACCCGGCCGTACAACGGATGATCTCCCGGCTGATACAGGCCGCCAAAACCCATGGCGTGAAAGTCGGCATCTGCGGACAAGGACCATCCGACTTCCCGGAGTTTACCAAATTACTTATCCAGCAAGGTATTGATAGCATTTCCGTAACACCTGATGCAGTGGTGAAAACGGTATATGCGATTCATGAAGCAGAAAGAAAATAATTACGAATTACGAATGATGAATGGCGAGTGAAGAGCGGTTATTTGAGATTTTGTTATTTGAGATTTTGTAGCTTATCCTGGTTTTCCCTTGTACTTACCGGTACAAAAGAAAACAAGGATAAGCTACAAAATCTCAAATAACCAAATCTCAAATTATAGTTTCTGTCATAACCAAAACAATCCTAATCAGCAGGGTAACCTGCTCCGGCTGTTGTGCCGGGGCAGGTTTTTTTATTGCTTTTGTCCGTAAACAATCAGCGAGGCTTTCGCTAATGTGGCGAAGTGCATGTTGAAGCCAACGATAGCGGGCGTGGCATGGTGGTCCAGCTCCAGCTTTTTACTGAGTGCATGTACGGTGATGAGGTAGCGGTGTGCAGGGCCATCATTCGGTGCTGCGCCGATGTAACCGGGTATGCCGGCATCAGTATTGCTTTGTACTGCGCCATCGGGGAGTAGCCGTTTGGAGGGATCGCCTGCGCCTGCGGGTAACTCCTGTATGTCTGCAGGGATATTGAAAACTACCCAGTGCCAGAAGCCGCTGCCGGTGGGTGCATCCAGGTCATAGACGGTTACGGCAAAGCATTGCGTTCCCTTCGGGGCATGTTCCCAGTACAGCTGGGGCGACTGATTTGCTCCGTTATATCCCATACCGTTGGCATATTGCTGTATGCCGAGCTGCCCGCCCAGTCCGTTGCTTTTCAGGGTGAAGGTCTGGCTGCTTAAAGCGGCCGCTGTTGTTGCTGTTGTCATCATCTTTACTTTTTTATTTGAATGATGACTCAAAGGTACAGCGGGAGAGAGGCGGCAAAGGATAGGTAACCGTTCAAAAAGTGTAGCTAAACGTTCAGTTTGATAACTGATATTGTTTAGGGGTTACACCATAAATCTGTTTGAAGGATTGAATAAAACTGGAGAGGTTTTCGTAACCCAGTTCATAATAGATCTCGCTTGCCTTGCGGTTTTCCTGGCGCAGCATGTGGGCGGCTCTTTCCATTCTTTTTTCCAGCAGCCATTTGTTGGGACTGTTATCATATATGCGTGCGAACCGGCGTTTAAAGGAGGAGAGGCTCATGTTGCACAGGAAGGCCAGTTCTTCTACCGTAATGTTATTGTTGATATGTGAGGTAACTGCCTGCCGGATGACAAGGTCTTCACTGGCCTCATCGCTCATGTTCCGGATCTGTTGTATCTGTCCGGGATAGTGCAGGGCAAGATATAGAAACAATTCTTCCAGCTTTATCCTTTGCAGCGCATGATGTATAGGCATATCACTTCTGAGCATGCAGTCCAGCGAGTGGATGAAGTTCACGAGGAACTCATCTTTTTCGAACAGGAGAAAGGGGAGGTTATCAGTCTGCGCAGGTAGCTGGCCGGAGAGAAAAGGATGACGGTTAAAAAAGCCGGACAGCAGCTTGCGGTCGTATACCAGCAGGATACTGTGATAGCCCGCATCTTTTGCCGCCACTTTTTCGCTCATGAGGCAGTTGCCGGCGGCCAGCATCACAAACTGGTGCGGCTTTACCGTAACCTGCGTGCCTGCAAAGTGAACGGTTTTTTCACCTGACAGCAAAAAGGTGAACATATTATGCTGCAGCACAATTCTGGCCTTTACAACAGGCGCATCGGTGCGGTGGCGGTGAATGGAAATATGTGCGGTTTCCTGATGCATATGGGAGACTACCGTTGATAACAGCGCAAAGGTAGCACAGGTTTTTTATCTCCCGTTTTCTTTCTTGTTAAAACAAAAAAGGCATTGATGGAAATCAGCGCCTTTATTGTTTAAGAGTACTTAATATACCCTATCGGAATGTTGTCAGATGAAGAAGTATTTTTTATGGTTATCTGAGGAAAGTACGTATCCTGTCCGCTATCTCTGTAACATATTCCTCCAGTGCAAAATGCCCTGTAGGATAAAAATGTATTTCAGCGGCAGGAATATCTTTTTTAAATGCAAGGGCGCCGGGTTTCAGGAATACGGGATCATTTTCGCCCCATACAATCAGTACCCTGGGAGCGAGCTTACGCAAGGTTTCCTGCCACTGTGGATATGCTGCTATGTTGAAGCGGTAGTCATATTTCAGCTGGTATTGTATGGCTTTGTTGCCCGGCCTGTCCATCAGCAGCTGGTCCAGCTGATAGCTTTCCGGCGATACCTTTGAAGGGTCGCCCACACCATGTAAATATTCAAACATGGTATACTCCAGTTCAAAGGCTTTATATACTTCTGCGCGTGATGCTTCGGTGTTGGCATCAATATTTTTCCGGTAATTCTTTAGTATATCGCTCAGCCCTTCTGCATAAATATTGCCGTTCTGTACGATGAGGTGTTCCAGTATAGCAGGATTCCGCTGTATGATTCTCATGCCTACCGGTGCGCCGTAATCGAACAGGTACATACTGCATTTATCCACCCCTTTCAGCTGAAGAAATTTTTCGATGTAGCGGGAATAGTTGTCGAATGTATAATCGAAGGCAGTCATGGGAGGCATGTCGCTGAATCCAAAACCGGGATAGTCCGGGGCCAGTATATGAAAATCATTTTTCAGAAGGGGTATGAGCGTCCGGAAATTATGTGAAGAAGAAGGGAAGCCATGCAGCAGCAGCAGCGTGGGTTTCGCCGGATCGCCGGCTTCGCGGTAAAAAATTTTAATACCATCGATGAGTATTGTGTTATGATATACCGGGTAATTGTTTTGCAGTTCTTTTGCGGCGGTAGTTAAAGCAGGTGTCATAATCAGGGAGATTAAAAAGATTTGAAAAAGATGGCGAAGTTTCATGTGGTCATGATTTAATGCGGATAATATTCTTTCAGGAAGAAAAGCAGGGTGATGACGGCTCCCAGTACAACGATGATTTTGCGGAGTACGGCCTGCGGTATTTTTCTGGCGAGCCTGGCGCCATAGTATCCTCCCAGCAGTGCGCCGGTGAGCATGATGAGGGTATGTTCCCAGATAATCATACGGGAGGCGATAAAGGTAATGGCAGCGATGCCATTGTTCCACGATACCAGCAGTACTTTGAGTCCGTTCATTTCGTTGAGCTGCCTGTATCCGAGGAAGCTGAAGATAGTGAGCAGCAGCATGCCCAGTCCGGCTCCGAAGAAGCCGCCGTAGATGCCGGTCAGCAGCAGGATAACTGTTTTTCCGGCAATGCCGGTGTGCTGTTGTGGTCCGGCAAGAAAACGGCGGATGATGACAGGGCTGCAGACGAACACCAGCCAGGTGAACAGCAGGAAGAACGGTACAAACCTGCTGAAGAGGGCGGGAGATGATTTTACTGCGAGCAGTGAGCCGATCAGCCCGCCCAGGGTAATGGCCATGATAAGCGGACCGGTTTGTTTCCAGCTGTAGTCTGCATCGGTGCGGTAAGCCCTGAAGCTGGCCATGTTTCCGGGCCACAGGGCTACGGTGCTGATGGCGTTGGCTGCCAGTGGGCCTGCGCCTGCGGATATCAGTGACGGGTAGGATACAAAACCGCCGCCGCCAGCAACAGCATTGACGGAGCTGCCGAAGATGGCGGCGCTGAAAATGACAAGGGCATCCTGTACGGGTATCATGTGCATGTGTATTTAGGGAGTAGAATATCCGGGAGTGGTGGTGACAGCGCGCTCCCGGATATGATGTAATCAGGCGGTTATTTGTGTCCGGCGGGTAACCTTTTTGCTGAGAAATTCCCGGATGGTGGCAGCAATTTCATCTCCGTGAGTTTCCAGTGCGAAGTGGCCGGCATCGTAGAGGTGGTATTGCAGGTTCTTCACATCTTTTTTGTAGGCTTCAGCGCCGGCTACCGGGAAGATGTAGTCGTTTTTGCCGTACACAATCAGCATTTCAGGATTGTAGGTGCGGAAGTATTGCTGCCATTCAGGGTATAAGGTAACGTTATGCTGGTAGTCATGGAACAGCTGCAATTGTATTCTGTCGTTGCCGGGGCGCAGGAGGTGACGCAGGTCGTTTTCCCAGTTATCAGGACTTACTGTGGTAACATCGGATACGCCGTGTGTATATTGCCATTTCAGGCCGTCAATGCTGTGAAATCCTTCCAGGGTACGTTCCGCAACTTTGTTGTTTTTGTCTTTCCAGTATTCCTTGATGGGATCCCAGAACTGTTCCAGTCCTTCGTTATAGGCGCAGCCATTCTGCACGATGAGGGATTCAATTCTTTCCGGATGTGCGGTGGCTATGCGGAATCCTACCGGTGCGCCGTAGTCCATGAGGTAGAGGCTGTAGCGGTCCAGTCCGAGTTGGTCCAGCAGTCCCTGTACGATGCCGGCGAAGCTGTTGAAAGAATATTCAAAGTCGGCCATGTGGGGCTGGGCGCTTCTGCCAAAGCCGGGATAGTCGGGAGCAATCAGGTAGTAATCGTCTGCCAGTGAGCGCATCAGGTTGCGGTACATATGGGAGGAGGTGGGGTATCCGTGTAATAATACCAGAGCTGGTTTTCCTTTCTGACCGGCTTCTCTGTAGAAGATATCGATTCCGTTTACGGTGGTGGTGTGGTGTTTTACGCTGTTCATATTATTTGTTTTAAAGAAGATGAAATGATATTACCGAACGTTCGGTAAAATTAAAATGAAAAATTTTTTCAGGTATTGATATAAAGTTTTTTCAGTTCTGCCAGTGCCTGATGAAAGTAGGCGGTATTGCCTGATCCTCTGGCCAGTACGAGGCTGCCTTCCACGAGGATAAGCACCTGCCTGGCTTTGGCGTCTGCCTGGGATGTGGTAAGTCCTTGTCCGGTGCCCAGCGCGGTAAATGCATCTATCCACAACTGCATGGATGTACTGATTTCATTTTTTATTCCGGTTAAGCCGGAATCGAAGGAGAGGGCATTCAGGATGCAGTTTTTCTCTCCTTGCTGATACCGTTCCCGGATATGTTGCAGGGCCAGGTCCAGTTTAGCTTCAGGGGCCATGTCCTGCCGGGTGAGCACCAGGTAAATGTGATCTTTTATCCATGCCTGCACGTGTCTGAGCGCGGTGATGGCTATTTCCTGCTTCCCGCCCGGAAAGCGGTGGTAGAGGCTTGCCTTTTGCAGGCCTGCGGCTTGCGCCAGGTCGTTGAGACTGGCGCCTTCAAAACCCCTGGATTGGAGAACTGTTATCAGTCCTTCTATCAGCCGGGTGTCGTTTGTTTTTTGCGGTCTCATGGTACAAAGGTAAGGGAATATTTTATTTTACCAAACGTTCGGTAAAATATTTTGAAGAAATAATTACCCGGAGGAATTTTATTGCAGCAGATCAGCGGAAGATGGGCCAGGAGAGGAGGTTTTATCATTCGGAAAAAAAATGATCGTTTTTCGCGGAGAATAAACAGGTTAATCTACGCAGAATGTGCGGAGAATATGCAGGTCTGAGGCGAATATTTGATATATTTGACAGATAAGGTGTATAAAATGAGTAATATCTATATTCATCAATTGAAAGACTGGCCACATTTTCAATGGGATAACGGAAGAATTGCTCAAATCCTGGCAGACTTACGTTACCGGCAAGGCCGGTTGTTAGGACGTATGGAAGGATTAGGATTTAATCTGCAGGACGAAGCTACGCTGGAAATGTTGACACTGGATGTCTTGAAATCCAGTGAGATTGAAGGGGAAATACTTAATCATGACCAGGTGAGATCTTCCATTGCACGTCGTCTTGGAATAGAAGTGGCAGGATTGATCCCTGCTGACCGGAATGTAGAAGGCGTAGTTGAGATGATGCTCGACGCAACACAGCATTATGACAGATTGTTAACAAATGAGCGTTTGTTTGGATGGCAGGCATCCATGTTTCCGACAGGTTACAGCGGGATGTATAAGATTGTTGTAGGCTCCTGGCGCAATAACGCAAAGGATGATCCCATGCAGGTTATTTCAGGAGGAATGGGCAGGGAAAAAATTCACTTTCAGGCGCCGGATTCCGATAAACTGAACGTAGAGATGAATCAGTTTGTGGATTGGTTCAATACGGAATTAATAATCGACCCGATGATAAAAGCGGCTATCGCACATCTGTGGTTTGTCACTATTCATCCGTTTGACGATGGGAACGGTCGTATTGCCCGTGCCATTACAGATATGCAACTGGCAAGGGCTGATGAAACATCCCGGCGGTTTTATAGTATGTCAGCTCAAATCAGAATTGAAAGAAACGTTTACTATGATATGCTGGAAAGAACGCAAAAAGGCACATTGGATATTACAGCATGGGTAGAATGGTTTCTGCAGTGTTTGGGACGTGCGTTGGTGGCTACAGATCAGGCGCTTGCAGTTGTGATCAGGAAAGCAAAATTCTGGGACAATCCTGTTACCCGGAAACTGAATGACAGGCAGCAACTGATGCTGAACAAATTGCTGGATGGGTTTGAAGGTAAATTTACTTCTTCCAAATGGGCTAAAATAGCTAAATGTTCTCAGGATACCGCTATTCGTGATATACAGGATCTGATGGATCAGAAGATACTGATTAAAGAACCTAACGGTGGCAGAAGTTCCAGTTATATACTGAATGAGGCGTTATTTGGATCTGATCAGTTTTAACAATTGCAACATACTATATAAAAACAAAAGCCGGTTTATCCATAAACCGGCTTTTGCTTTAAATGGAAGTTATCAGAAGCGGTAAGCTATATTAAATCTGAGGTTACGGCCAGCTTCGGTTTGCCAGGAATAAAATTTTGCCCAGTCTTCATAAGTACCGGTATACAGATATTTATCCAGTATGTTATAGATATTGGCGGTGATCCTCATTTTTCCTTTCTCCCAGAACAGGCTGCCATCCAGGCGGAAATAATCCGGTAATCCGGCAATGTCATCATGCCCGGTCCAGGTCCAGCTGTCACGATTTTTCAGATAGGAGAACCCGCCGGCAAATCCCAGTCCTTTCAGTGCGCTTTTTTCGAGTTTATAGCTCAGCCAGGCGTTTGCGTTATGGGTGGCATAACCGGGAACGCGGTCACCAACTTTTAATTCAGGAATGGCTTTGGTGGCCTGATCAATTTTAGCGTCAGTATAGGCATAATTGATCAGCAGGTTTAATCCTGGCAGTAACTCCCCTTTCATGTCGAACTCAATGCCCTGTGTTTTTGTTTGTCCCAGCACAACGGAGAATTTTTCTGTTGGCTGATTGTTGGGATCCGATCTCAGCTCGCCTTTCCGGATAATACGATAAACGGAGAGGGTAGTGCTCCATTTGCTATCCATCCAATCCCGTTTTATGCCCAGCTCCAGATTATTGCCTGTCTGAGGTTTGATCTGGCTGCTGTCCCGTAAGAACCCGGTTTGCGGAATAAATGACTGATCGTAGAGCGCATAGGCAGCGGTTTGCTTATCAATGGAAACGCTCAGGCCCAGGCGGGGAGTAAACTTCTTTGCATCATAAGTGGGACCGCCTTCATTTTGTTTCACATAGGTGTAGCGTCCTGCCAGTGTGAGGCGAACCCTGTTATCAAAGAAGCCCAGTTCATCCTGGATATACAACCCGGTGTAGGACTGATCATTGATGTTGGTGCCACGCTGGTTCAGTGGCGTGTTCCAGTCCCATACAGGATAACCGTTATTGGGAGGTCCGTAGTTGGGATGGCGGGGATCAAATTCTCCCCCAACGGAGTCCAGCAGGAAATACTGGTTAAAGTCGGCCATGAAATTTTTGGTACCCATGTCCAGTCCGCCGAGGATGCGGTGACGGACTATACCGGTCTGTACATCGCCATTCACATAGGCCTGTGCAAATTTATACTGGCTCCTGGCATCCCAGCTGCCCATTCCCCTTCTGATGGTGCCATCCGGATGTACCGCATCCGGCCAGATGTTGGCGCCCCGTTGTGCATAGTCGAAGTAGGCTACCTGCGCGGTGAGTTTCCACTGACTGCTGATCTGGTGCTGCAGATTTACAAAGGCACTGTGATCATCAATGTTGGTGGGGGTAAGACCGCTGCTTACCAATGTAAAATCGCGGGGTAGTACGCCATAGCCTGCGGTGGAAAAGGAGTACGCACTTCCGGGGTCAGACATCTTTACATGCTGGTAGGTATATTCTGCGGTAAGTGTAGTCTGATCGTTGATTTTATAAGTGATGACCGGCGCCAGGAGATAGCGGTTATTATATTCATTGGGGCGGAATGAGTTTTTTTGCTGGCCCATAACATTTAAGCGGTAGAGCAGCTTCCCGGTTTTTTCGAGTTTACCGTCCAGGTCCAGGGAGGCACGGTACAAATCAAAGCTACCCATGGTAAAGGAGGCTTCCCCGTTAAATCCTGTGCCGGTGGGCTTTTTGGTAACTACGTTATAAATCCCGGCTGGTTCGCCATTGCTCATCATAAAGCCGGCAGGGCCTTTTACAAATTCAATATGATCTGTCATGCTCATATCTTCACTTAAAGGTCCCCAGCTGGAGGTGACATTCACGCCGTTACGGAAGGCGCTGGCGCGTGATCCGCGGGTATTGACACGGGTGTAAAGATCGGCCCAGTGTTCAACGCGGGTAGCGCCGCTCACCAGTTTCTGCACGCCATCGGCCATGGAAAGTATCTGCTGATCGGCCAGTACCCGGGAGGTAACGATCTGTACATTCTGCGGTATTTCTTTCAGTGGCTCATTTAACCGTAGGGAAGAGGAAGGGATGTCTGATTTATAACGGTTCTTTTTTTCGGTGACAGCTATTTCCAGGAGCTCTCCGGTCATTGGCTGCAGGGTGAAATCAGCGACTGTAGTTTTTCCGCTGCGGATGTTTATTCTCCGCTCTTCCTGCTTTACGCCTACTCCGGAAACACGCAGCTGGTGGTTGCCTGCCGGAACGCCGGATAACAGGAAATGCCCGTCATCGTTCGTAACTGCACCTTTGTTTAACGCAGGAATAGCTACGGTAACAGCTACTGCCGGGTTGCCTGCCGGGTTTAAAATGATTCCGGTAACTGTGCCTGTTCCCTGTTGCTGTGCTGTTGTCAGCAAAGGTATTACAAGACTCAATAAAAGGATAGCGGGAGTGAAATAGCGCCGGATGGCTGCTGTCATCCGGTTGTTTATCAAATAGCGTTGATTCATTATCATAGTGGTTAAGACAGGCAAAACTATCGTTGCCGGAAACTGTTAGTTTACGTAATTAGGAAAAATACTTACGCAAATGGGAAATAATGTCATGTAAGGTTGCCTGTCAGGCTATCGGCATTTCATGAATCGCTCCTGCAGCCGGATTTTTGCCGGAATTTTACCCCTAAGTTGTCGTTTTTACACCTGATGAAATCCTTCGGCGATACTTAGTTTTGTATTGTCAGCAAAAATCCGGATCAAAATTGTTTCAGGGATATGAAAAAGTTTTTTAAAACATCTCTTCTTATTAAGTCAATACTACTAATTGCAATAATTATGACTACAGCCTCCACGTCCGGCGGACAAAACATTAAACCTTCCCAAAGCGGCTATGCGCCGGTAAACGGCATTCAGATGTATTATGAGGTGTATGGCGAAGGACGCCCGGTAATTTTACTGCATGGTGCTTATATGACTATTGGCACCAACTGGAGCCGGTTAATCCCGGAGCTGGCAAAAAACAGAAAAGTAATTGCTGTTGAACTGCAGGGACATGGGCACACGCCGTATACAGACCGAAAGCTATCACTTGCAACACTGGCGGATGATGTGGAAGCATTAATGGATTATCTCAAAACAGACAACGCCGATATTATAGGGTACAGTTTCGGCGGCAAGGTGGCTTATCAGTTTGCCATAAAATATCCCCAGCGGTTAAAACACCTGGTCATCATATCTTCTACCCATAAAAGCAGTGGCTGGCGGCCGGAGGTAAACAACGCATTTAAATCACTGAAGCCGGAGCTTTTCGACAACACGCCTATGAAAGCTGCCTATGATGCCGTAGCACCTGATAAAACAAAATGGACTAAGTTTCTGGAACAGATGTTTGCCAGCGCTGCTGAGCCATTTGACCTGGGAGATGAGAATATTGCGAAAATTACGGCGCCGGTATTAATCATCTCCGGCGACAATGATGGAATGGATAAAGGGGAGCTGATAAAAACCTATCAGTTGCTGGGAGGTGGTATCAGTGCAGACTTTGCAGGAGTGCCTAAGTCACAGCTGGCCATTGTGCCCGGACAGGGACATGTTGGTCTGATGCAGCAGACACCGGTGATTGCAGGTTATCTGGAAAATTTTTTAAAGTAGCCTGCCTGGCAGGTTGAATATCTGTTCACGGTATTAAAGGCACTGATAAATTTTATCAGTGCCTTTAATGTATAAAGAATGTTGTTGGAGCTGGTTATAATGCCAGTGCTTCAGTCGTTTTATTCTTTGCGTTATCCGGTGAAATAGCCGTGTCAATCTTAGGTAGTGGTATATTCAGAAAAGCTGCGTAAACCCCGATCTGATGCTGGGCTCCTGCCTGCCCCATCCAGGCCAGTGCATTATTCTCAATGATTCCCTCTTTTTCTATCACCTTTATATTAAGTGGCTTAAGATAACGCATATTTGGTTCTTTGTAATTCAGGGCTTTTAATTTCCCTGCCAGCATCATTATAGCTGCGCTCAGGAATATGGTACCTCCGAAAGGATCCTTACCTATCTCTATAGTGTGGGCAGAAGGATGCGGGTGATACAGATCTTTCACATAATCCATTCCGCTGTAGGTCGGGAAAAAGGGCACCACATCGCTCGTATTCTGATAATGAATCTGCTGCGTCAGTTTTGCATCCAGATCATTGGTGAAGGCAACGTTTCCGGAAGCAGGCGCTGCAAAGGTACAAAGGCTGACCTGCGCCATTGCTTCGGGAGAATGCTCAATTTTACTAAGATAATCCAGGTAAAAGGAGGTATATACTTTTGCTGTATTACCACCGAGACTATGCCCACCGATAACCAGCTGATAGCCGGGGTTAGCTTTGCTGAAGTTAAAGAGAAATTTGTGGAGCAGGTCTGCCGCCTTTCCTTCCATTTTATTCTTCGCATTGATCATCTGCGAGAGAAGAATATAGGAGCCGGCTCCTATACAAGGAGGTTCGCCGTTGGTAAAATTCCAGCCTTCACTGGTAAAGGGCCAGTATACCAATTCATCACTCAGGTCTTCTACAATCCAGTCTACAAAAGCATCCCACTCGCTAAAAATGCCTTTGCTGATAACAGATCCTCTGATAATCAGCGCAACCAGTTTTTGCGTATCATTTTTTGCAACATAGAAGAAATTGGGATCGCTGGCATCTCCGTTGCGCCATATCATTTCCCACGGGCCATCCAGTTTTTTGATGTTACTTACAGGGTCCTGGCTGGATGCTATGTAGCATAACGGTAATACAAATGGCGCTAAATCCCCTAAAGCGATGTTGTTTTCGGAATTCATAGTGATGGTATTTTGAGGTTTAAAAATAAATTGAGGGACATCTGTCTGTATGACATCTATCTGTGTGACTGCTTGTTAGCATTGTTATTGTTAAAGTAAGAAAATAATTTGGATTCCATACAAAATAAAATACGGGAAAAATACGGTTGGATTTTCCGGGATATATGATGGTGCTATTCTTCCTGCGATTTTTTGAATACAGTCATGCGCAGATAAAAATGCGGTACCAGATACTTTAATTAATCTGCATTGCTTCCTGTTACAAACAGGATATTATCCGGAGCTGCCAACTATTTTTTTTGGAAGATGGATTGGATCTGATGGCAGTATTTCAGCCTGCATGGAGCTGATTTACCAGCGGGCTGCGAGGCGGGAGGAAGGTTGCCCTGTTACATGCTGTGGGTATTCCTGTGTTCCGGTGTCCGGAAGAGATATTCCCTGCAGGAAGATTTATTGAAACGGTTATGGCTGTTTGTCTTTTTTAGTATATTTATCCCAAGTTATCAACCTCAATTCCTATACTATATGAAATTACATGTACTCTCTTTCATTTTTGTCACATTATTTATTTCTTTAAACTGTTTTGCTCAGCTCGGTAACTATGATCCTGTCACGAAAGCATACAGGAAAAAAGTTACTGCAGGATCTTCGCAGACTGTCACTGAAAAAAACACTTTAAGCAGCAATCTGATTGCTACAGGATTATCTAAATCCACGGAAGTGGATAAATTCAGGTACCTGGATTCATTAATTAACCTGGATAGTACTTCGGTAAAGAATCTGGAGGCAATCTATAAGGTGGTTGTTGCCACCAATGATATAACAGTCTTATCTGCAGCGGAACGGGATATGCTCTTGAAAAAGGTATACCATCTGACTTTAAAAGCGAAACAGCAACCGGTTCAGCTGAATTATACCTCGCTGAATATTGTCAATATTGAGTTAAAGCGAAATCAGCTATTACTGCAAAGGGAAATAGACATCATAGAAACAAACAAAAAGTATATTGAAGCGCTGGACGATTTAAAAGATAAAGATATTTTAAATGGTAAGGCAGATAGTCTTATTAAAATAATTAACGAGGCAGATCAGCGAAAAGCTGCTTACGAGGATAGAATTAATAATCTGCAGGATGAAATCAAAGCATTCAACAGATACGCCATTACTCTATGCAACCGCAATGCCAGCCTTTCAAACAGAGAAATCTGGAATGATATCCTGGGTAAAGGCGGTGAATTTTTCCGGAGCATCGGCGTTCAGGGGAATCTTGACAGAGGCGTGGTGTACTCTGAGCTGGCCTCCGGCGCAGTAGGGGATCTGTTGAGACTGAGCTTCGGTACAGCCATGGCCACCGCAAATGATGATTCTACCGGTGTTGAAAAGAGCCAGGCAAAACTACTGGCCGGTGGCGGTAATGCGATTGTAGATGCAATTATGCCGTTGATTTATACCAAATCGCCTTCGGTTACTTTTTTCAGTAATCTCGGTTTGAAAGGAACCGGAGATCTGCCGGTAGCTACCAATAAAACCGGCATAGAGGCGGCAGGAAGCGGGAGTCTGCACCTGGATTTATATGCAGACGTATCTACTTCCAATAAGAAAATAAAGGCGTTCCTTTTCAGTACTACCGGTTATTATGCCGGTTCCGGCGGATTCTATGATAATCTTAAACTGGAGCATAAAGCATTTTTACATAGCCAGGTAACAGCTGGTTTTGTAATTAACCAGTCGTTTATTATCTCTGCGCTGATACCGACTTTCGGAACGTATGGTTCTCTGTTGAGGAATCCGATTATGGTGGGGATACAACTGGTGAATTTGTGATGAGGATGGTGTAAGAATTTTTCAGAATTCTTGTCACAGAAAATCACGAGGAATAGCATATCAAAATAAAAAGGAGAATACGCATCAGCGTTATTCTCCTTTTTATTTTAAGTATATATCGGGTTTGGTTCAAAGTATTATAGGCGTCTGAAAGCAGCCGGGAATAGGTAATTAATCTAGTTGTAAGTTTTACTTTGTTTATTTTAAATATTAATTACCTTAGTTGAGAGCGGTTACAAGCCGTAATATATTAACCCGAACAGACTGGTATGGCTACTACAGCACCATACCCTCCCTTGGTCATATAGAACATACACGCGCCGGAAGTTTAACCTGAAAAATAAAGCCTTATGCAAAAAAGAGTTCAATCCTTCTTCATCAGTGATCTGAAAGAGAACAACGATGGTACAATCAGTGGCGGATTTGCTGCCATAGCTACCAGCGTAAAGCAAATGGAATCCTTTAACAACAACCTTTGCCAGAACGGTTTCTGCAATGGTACGGTGAATGGAAGCTGCACAAATACCATCTCCTGCGCAGGCTCCACTAACTTTGGTTTCTGTCGCTAGTTTGTTTTTCTTTTCACACAGTTAAATGATGCCTTACCCCCGGTTGGCAGCGGATCTGCCATGTAGGTAATAACCCTGTCCAACCGGGCAGGTAATGCATGTTGATTGCCTGAAATGCAGATCCCGTAATGGATTGCCGTCTTCTGCAAAAATGCTTTGTTGACACACTTAAAAACGAATTTATGAAAGCCAGTCGCTATAACATTTTCTTCGACCGTGAAGGACAAAGAATTGGATTTAACAGTTACAGTAAGGAGTATATTGTGCTGGATCAGATGCTGTATCTGATGTATGAAACAGCTGAGAGGCAATCCGATTTCAATGAACTACATAAGGTACATCCGGCATTCTTTCAGTTTCTGACTGAAAAGAATTTTTTAGTACCGGAAGACAGAGATGAAGTAGCGCTGGTAAAAGAGCTGGTGAATAGTATAGATAATGATGACTCCCGCTTTGAACTGCATATTAATCCTACCATGAACTGCAATTTCAAATGCTGGTACTGCTATGAAACACACATAAAGGATTCTAAAATGGATGAACGGACAACCGCGAATACCATGAAATTTATGCAGTCGCTGTTTGAGCAACGTACCTCCATTCGGGAGTTTAAGCTTTCCTGGTTTGGTGGAGAACCATTGCTGTATTATAAAAAATTAATACGGCCGATGATGGCGAAGGCGTACCAGCTGTGCGAAGCAAATAATATTCAATTCTCTTCGTCAATCACAACAAACGGATTACTGATTGATCAGGACGTGATAGACAGCGCGAAACAGTTCAATTTATCATTCTTCCAGATCACGCTGGACGGCGACCGGGAACAGCATAATAAAGTGCGTTTTATCTCTGAAGGCCGGGGATCATACGACCAGATCGTTACAAATATTAAACAGCTGGTAAAACACCAACTGTTTGTACTTGTCAGGATTAATTGCTCCGGAGATACATTACCCGGTGTGAAAAATATTATCAGTGATTTTGAAGACCTGACAGCAGCAGATAAACCTTATATCTCTTTTGATATCCATAAAGTATGGCAGGAACATTATAACATTGATAATGATACACTCACCGCATTGCGCTGGTATTACCGGGAGAAAGGATTTGATGTGGCCACCGGCTACTACGATACCGTTGCTACTTCCTGTTATGCAGACCGCCGGAATCAGGCGCTTATCAATTACAACGGTGAAATATTTAAATGCACCGCCAGAGATTTTACCACCGCCAATAGTGAAGGTGTCTTATCTGATGACGGCGCCATTGTCTGGAATGCGGGGTATGAAAAGCGTATGAACAGTAAGTTCAATAATAAGCCTTGTCTGGAGTGCGCCATTATGCCCATGTGCAATGGCGGCTGCTCACAACAGGCTATTGAACATGAAGGAAAAGATTATTGCGTGTATGATTTTGATGAAGGAAAGAAAAGACAGGCAGTTATGGAGAAGTTTAATGAATTTCTGCTGGCACAGTAGCAGCTTTAAACTGCTGAAAATTTTTTGAGCTGTGATTAGCAGGATGTATTGAAAGGCATATAGTGGCCTGTTGGGAAGTTTTTCTTGGCTGTCTATGATTGCATGACAGATAACCTATCGCTGGACAAAGGCCAGAAGCAATTCCTGAAGTTCAATACTTTCTTCGGCAATGAAATTGTAGCAAGTACCCGATGCCTCGCATTAATGAACCTGTTTCTTCATAATATCGGTGATATTGACAGCGATCAGGTAATGGTATCTCCAAATGATTCATTGATATCTGCACCGGATACCCGTTATGAAGGCTTTGCTGCGGTGGTATTACCAGATAACGTTTCATTTTAAGGTGGTGCGGGGGAAACGATCAGAAAAAAATTATTGGAGACAACTGACCTGCATACCATACTGCGATTACCAACAGGTATTTTTTATGCTAATGGCGTAAAAGCAAATGTATTGTTCTTTGATGGAAAGACCGCCAGTAAAGATCCATGGACTAAAGAAGGTTGGGTGTATGATTATAGAACAAATGTGCATCACACATTAAAAAAGAATCCGCTTAAACTGGAGGATTTAAATGATTTTATCACCTGTTACAATCCTTTGAACCGCGACAAACGAAAAGAAACATTCAGTGAAACAAATCCTGAGGGTAAATGGCGGAAATTTTCTTATGATGAAATTATAGCAAGAGATAAAACCAGTTTGGATAACATATTTGTACTCCAAATGGCAATGCAAACTATTCAAAAATTAGCCTGGAACCGCCATCAATTAACCCTTTACTCAGCATTTCCAAAAAAGGCAATGCTTTGCTGTAATCTAATTCATCATACTCAAGCCCCAGGAGCCTGATATTCCGGTAATATTCCTGATGATGCATGTAATAGTACTTCTCAGATTGAAGAAACCAGGCCTTAGGGCCCAGGTGTTGTGCCAGAAACCATTTTTCCAGCAGTCTGCCACTTCTTCCATTTCCATCGTTCCAGGGATGGATTTTTACAAATACCAGGTGAATCATACTGGCAAAAAAGAAAGCTGATGTAGTATCAAGCTTTCTTTGCAAGAGCGTAGAAATATCGTTGTATAGTTTATCCATTTCCTCATTTACAACAAATGGAGATGCGGCTACGTATTCGATCCTGCCGTCGTCAGTCGTGACGAACATATTCTGATTTCTAAAGCGCCCCTGCCAGTTTTTAGAAACAATGTGTTTGGCCAATATGCCATGCACTTTTGGAATGTTTTCCTTATCAGGAATATGATCTTTTGCAAATTGATAGGCAAGATATAGGTCGTCTATTTTCCTGGTGTAATCTGGTAGAAATTCAACACCAAACCTTTTATGCTTAATATAGGAGTCTAATTCAATATGCTCTCCTTCAATTTTACTTGAATAAACCGAGGCAACGGAAGTATAAAAGCTAAAATCAGCGGTTGATAATTCGGCATCTGTCAACTGTGAAAAAGCTTCTGAAAGGATCTTTGCATCAACTTTATCCCTGAAGCTCTCTAATAAGTTATCTTTCACTATTTGAAGCTGATAAGTATTCATACGATGCAAGAAAGGTTAAGTAAACTAAGACCTACGTTAATAGAAATATAGTAATTCTATCACAAACAAAAAAGGCACCGCTTCCGCGATGCCTTTTAGCTTTTTAAGGACGCCAGTCCCATATGTACCCCGGAACGGAGTTGAACCGTCACTCGCATTGCTGCGAACGGGATTTTAAGTCCCGCGTGTCTACCAATTCCACCACCAGGGTATCAAGGTGTAAAACCTGGAGCGGAAGACCGGGCTCGAACCGGCCACCCCGACCTTGGCAAGGTCGTGCTCTACCAAATGAGCTACTTCCGCTTGTGTAAGAACTTCAACGCCTTTTTTCGTTGGGATTGCAAAGATAGGAATCTTTTTGAAGCTGCAAAATTTTTTTCGCCCTGAATTAAAATATTTTATGCATCGCATAAATTTTAACTGCAAGGAAACTGCCGTGAAACTACGCTTTCTGCCCGCTCCTGATTACCAGATCCCCTGCCAGCAAGCTTTTCAGAGCTATGGATTTAATTCATACCCGTAGCGTACCATCCCCAGCAACTCCTTTCCCTTACCATAACACGTTTCTTTAGCAGGCAGCCCGTTCGGCTGGTACTCATACTGCCAGATCGTATAAGTCGATGTCTGGGCATTTACGGTAGTCATCTTCGTCAATTGACCCTTATCATTATACTCAAAGATATAATCCGGTAGCATCCGCTTTTTGGATACCTGATAACGATATACATCTGTCAGCCGGCCTGCCTTGTCATAGTTGTAATACGTACGCCGCGCCGGTACCCCTTTGCGCTGCTCCATTTCCTCCGTCACATGCCCGCTGCTGTCCGTCTTAAACACTACCACGGCGGAATCCCCGTTCTTCAGCTGTAACAGCCGCTGCAGCCGCCCCAGCGTATCATAACTGTAGGTACGCGTTTCTTCAAAACGCATACGGCTGTCACGCGCAGTGGAATTACTGCTGACAGACTGTAGCCGCCCCGCCCCGTCATACCGGTAAAACGTTACGGTAATACTCGCCCCCGAACTATCGGTGGTCTTCGTCAGCAACCCCTTCGATGAAAAAGAAGAGGTCATTGCGGAATAACCGGTGGAACTGGATTGCGTCTGCGCACGCATCTGATGATACGTCGGACTGAGATTCCGCTCACACCTGAAATCCCTGTCCAGCTCCATATTGGCGTCCAGCGTCTGTACCATCTGCGTCTTCACCCTGTTCTCTTTCAGCAGCGCCATATTGGCTATGGCCTGCTGCGTATTGTAAATATCCTGGAAGTAATATTGACTGAATACCTTTCCCGTAAACGCCATCAGGCTTAGTGACAGTATGATCGCTTTCTTCATGAATGTAAAAATCGCTGATTTTATAACAGTTGTGTAAATGTAAAACGTAAAATTCAATTTAAAATTTTTCAGATGTATGTTTTTGCCGGACAGTTTTTTATCTTAGCTCCGCCTTAACCTTTGCACTTGGAAAAACATTCACTCCGTTCAGAAAAAAACTGTCTCAACTGCGGCGCCGAAGTACCAGAAAGATTCTGTTCTCACTGCGGCCAGGAAAATAAAGTCCCGCACGAAACTTTTAGTCACCTTTTCAAACATTTTGTCGCGGACATTTTTCACTACGACTCACAGTTCTTCAATACGCTGAAATACCTGGTATTCAGACCCGGATTCCTTTCACGCGAATACTCCGCCGGCAAAAGGGTAAAATACGTGAATCCCATAAAACTCTACGTATTTATATCTTTTGTCTGCTTCTTCGGCATCTTTGCCCTGCAGCCGCATGCTAAACACGACGGCCATAAGAACACCATAACAATAGGGCAGGATACAACTGAACAGCATGCTGTTGCGGAAGAGGAGGAGCTAAAGGAGATGGTCGTTACAGATACGCTCTCCGGCGATACCACCAGCCGTTACAGATATCATCCTGCCATCGCTGCGACAGACACGGCACATACTGATACTGCCGCCGTGAAAAGGAAACACGCCACCGGCAATGAATCCGGTGTATCCATCAGGGAAGCACTGGACTCTGTAGATGTTATCTCCAATCCGGCAAAGTTCGGCAAGGATGTCTATAAGGAAATTGTCAGCAACCCGAAATCGGCAAAATCAAAACAGATTGTTTCTGTAGATAAAGCCGTGTCCACCTACAGTACAGTGGAGGAATATGAGGAAGCACAGGCTAAACTTCCTGATTCCCTCCGCGATGAAGCCGGTACCCGCCTGTTTTCACGCAGGATACTGGAACTGAAGGAAAAATATGGCAAGGATGGGGCAGATATACAGGAATCATTCCTGGAAGTATTCAAACATAACATCCCGAAATTCATGTTCGTGATGCTGCCACTGTTTGCCATGTTCATGACCTGGCTGTACCGCCGCGGACAATGGCTTTACAGCGATCACGCCATCTTTACCATTCACTTCCATGCGTTCGTGTATATCCTGTCATTGCTGGTGGTGGCGCTGCAACGGATATTCCATTCGGATAACCTGATAGGATGGGGCCTGCTGCTCTCGTTTATCTACCTCGTACTGGCCCTGAAAAACAACTATAAGCAGTCTGTCAGGAAAACCATTTTTAAATCTTTCCTGCTGATGACCACCTACACGGTGGCCATGTTTACCATGTTCGTGATTGTATGTATGTTGCTGGTCGCCGTATTTATATAAAATTATTTCCCGCATGATCCAAAGGTCATGCGGGAATTTTTCCCGCTTGCATATAGCCGGAATTCTTTGCTATCTTTAGCCCCGTTAATACATATCAATTGAAAACCTGATTACTACGCTCCCCAAAGTATGGTCTGCACTATACCTGTGCGCGGGCAGGAATCGGTTTTATTTTTATGGCAGATATGACTTTGTTTTAATTCTGTAACTTTAATGATGCAACCGGAATTCATTATCATACACCAGCAGGTGGCGCCCTATGTAGCCCACATCCAGTTAAACAGACCTAAAGAATTGAATGCCCTGAACCTGCAACTGATGGGGGAGTTGCGCGATGCGCTTAAACTCCTTGATGCGGACGATCAGGTGCGCGCAATTGTGCTGAGCGGCAACGATAAAGCCTTTGCCGCCGGTGCTGATATTAAGCAGATGGCGGAGAAATCAGCTATCGATATGTTCAACACCGACCAGTTCAGTACCTGGGATGCCATCAAAAAAACAAAGAAGCCCATCATCGCTGCTGTCAGCGGTTTCGCGCTCGGCGGTGGCTGCGAACTTTCCATGCTCTGTGATATGATTGTAGCGAGTGAAACAGCCCGTTTCGGACAACCGGAAATTAAACTGGGCGTAATGCCCGGCGCCGGCGGTACCCAACGCCTCACCCGCGCGGTAGGTAAAGCCCGCGCAATGGAAATGGTACTTACCGGCCGCTTCATCACCGCGGAAGAAGCAATGCAGGCTGGCCTCATCAATCGTGTGGTGCCTGTAGATCTTTTCCTGCAGGAAGCCGTTAAGCTGGCCTCAGAAGTGGCTGCTATGGCCCCGCTGGCGGTTAAAATGGCGAAAGAAGCAGTATTGAAGGCTTTCGACAGCACCCTGGAAGAAGGACTGCAATTTGAACGTAAAAACTTTTACCTGCTCTTCGCCTCCGAAGATCAGAAAGAAGGCATGAAAGCCTTTACGGAAAAAAGAACACCGGACTTCACCGGAAGATAATGCTGAAAAACCATTAAACATTTCTGTTATTTGATTTGTTAACCCACTAAAGGAAATAAAAACATGCTTAACGCTGTTCAGCAGGCTAGTGGTACCTGTCAGCGCAGGAAACCCTTTTCTATGAAAACAAAAAATTTAACCATGACCGTGAAGTGGCTGCCTGTCACCTCTTTCCTCATCGGCTTTTACAGCATGGCCTGTAATGGCCCGGCTCAGGAAGTAAGAGCTATTGTGCTGGCAGATGAGGTACGCCTGCCTCCAACAGACACCATGATTGCCGGCGGAGATACCATCCATACGGACCTGGTAGCCTCCTGGAACGCATTTACGGCCTTCGATGGCCGCTATGCCATGGAGGCAAATCTCCTCGACGCAGAGCCGCTGAAATCACGCTTTAACAGCCTGCTGGGAAAAGCCAGACGCACTTTCATGGAAAGATTCGATGTAACACCCCCCATCGAAGTAGAAAACCAGATCCTCTTCAACGAAGGGTACATGCCCGGAAAATCAGGCTTCGACGAAGCCGCCATCGCCATAGATATGGACCGGGACATCCTCTACATCGGCTGCACCATCAACGGTAACCTCATGCTCTTCAGCGAAAAGGGAGATACGGACTACCCGGAGAAATTCCTGCTGTGGATGCAGAAATTCGATAAGTGATTTTGGAATTTTGAGATGTTGGAATTTTGAGATTTAAAAAAAATGCAGCGGAAATCATTATAGATCTCCGCTGCATTTTTTTTAAATCTCAAAATTCCAAAATTCCAAAATCCGAAAATTATTTATCGAATTTATTCTTTAATGCTGCCAGCTTCGCCTGGAAATCATTCATAGGCGCTTCTTTGGCAGGTTTATCTTTTTTGTCTTTGCGCGGGCCGGATGACTGCTGCTGACCACCGCCGCCGCCTTTCGGAGCATGCTCTTTCATGGACAGTGATATACGCTTGCGCGCCGCATCTACTTCCAGTACCGTTACCTGTACCTTCTGGTTCAGCTTCACCGCTTCATTCGGATTGCTGATGAATTTGTTGGACATATGAGAGATATGCACCAGGCCGTCCTGTTTTACGCCTATATCCACAAAGGCGCCGAATGCGGTGATGTTGGTAACTACGCCAGGAAGTACCATGCCGGGTTTCACGTCTTCTATCTTGTGAATGCCTTCTGCATATTCAAAGATGGAGATCTCATCGCGCGGATCGCGGCTCGGCTTCGCCAGCTCCTTCAGGATGTCTTCAATGGTCAGCAGACCGGCATCTTCGCGGGTAAACTCTTTCGCGTTGATTTTCTTACGCAGGTCTTCCTGGCCCATCAGCTCCTGAATAGAACAGTTTTGTTTGCCGGCAATTTCTTCCACAATGGCGTAACGCTCCGGATGCACGGCAGAATTGTCCAGCGGATTGTCGCCGTTTTCTATGCGGAGGAAGCCTGCGCACTGCTCAAATGCTTTTTCACCCAGACGATGTACTTTCTTCAGCTGCATACGGTTGCTGAAAGCACCGTTTTCCTTGCGGTATTTTACTATATTTTCCGCCAGGGCAGGGCCTAAGCCGGAGATATATGCCAGCAGGTGCTTGGAGGCTGTATTGAGGTTCACCCCCACGTTGTTCACGCAGCTTACCACTACGCGGTCCAGGCTCTGCTTCAGGGACGACTGGTTTACATCGTGCTGGTACTGCCCTACACCGATGGATTTAGGATCTATCTTCACCAGCTCGGCCAGCGGATCTATCAGCCTGCGGCCGATGGATACGGCGCCGCGCACGGTCACATCCTGGTCAGGGAACTCTTCACGCGCTACTTCTGATGCGGAATATACGGAAGCGCCGCTTTCGTTCACCATGAATACGTTGATCTTTTTGCCGAAGTCAATTTTCTTCACAAATTCTTCTGTCTCACGGCCTGCCGTACCGTTACCCACGGCAATGGCAGCAGTATCGTAGCGGTCTGCCCACTTCTTCAGCAAGGCTTCTGCATCATCTCTCTTATAATTTTTTTCCAGCGGGAAAATAACATCATTATCCAGCATGTTGCCCTGGTTATCCAGTGCTACTATTTTACAACCTGTTCTGTAACCCGGATCTATCGCAATCACTGCTTTAGGCCCCAGCGGAGCCGCCAGCAGCAGCTGACGCAGATTTTCTGCAAATACATCGATCGCTTCTGTATCAGCTTTATCCTTCGCTACCGCCCTGAATTCATTTTCGAGGGACGGACGCAGCAGGCGCTTGTAGGAGTCTGCTGCCGCTTTTCCTACCTGTTCTGCCGCAGCGCCTCTGCCGGTGACGAACTGTTTGCTGATTACCTCCATGGCATCTTCTTCCAGCGGTGCAATGGTGCTGAACAGAATACCTTCGGTTTCTGCCCGCAGAATCGCCAGCACGCGGTGTGAGGGTACTTCGCGCAGGTCTTCTGAAAAATCAAAGTAATCCTTGTATTTATTGCCTTCTTCTTCTTTTCCTTCTGCTACTTTGGATGTCATTTTACCGGTGTTGGTAAACAGCTTGCGCAGTTTATCACGGCACTCGGCATTTTCATTGATCCATTCCGCAATGATATCGCGCGCGCCTTTCAGGGCTTCCTCTGAAGAGGCTACCTGCTCATTGAGGAATGTTTCAGCAGCGGAAATATCCCCGTCCTGCGCATCAAACAGCAGCCTGGCAAGCGGTTCCAGCCCTTTCTCGATAGCCACGGTAGCACGGGTTTTGCGCTTGGGCTTGTAAGGCAGATACATGTCTTCCAGCTCAGCCAGCACCCACGTAGCTTCCAGCTTTTCCAGCAGCTCAGGCGTCATTTTTTCCTGCTCCGTAATGGTTTTGATGATAAACTCTCGACGTTCATCCACCTCCTTGTAACGCTTCTGCAGGTCTTCAATACGACCAATCTGTACTTCATCCAGACTACCCGTCACCTCTTTACGGTAACGGCTGATAAAAGGTACCGTTGATCCTTCAGACAACAGGTTCATGGTATTCTCTGCCTGCCTGGCGGAAATACCTAATTCCGATGAAATAAGCGTAATGTGTTTCGGATTCATATCAATACATTTTGGGATTTTTCACCCGGATGGCTGAAAAGCCTGTCATTAATCAGCCTGCAGCTATCCGGATCATTAAATCGCTACTTTTTTACAGCTCGCAAATGTAATTAAAAAGCCATTTAAATAAGGGGTAATTTTTTTGGCAGAAAGGTTCCCCCGATGCAGGCGGATGAAGATGCGGAACATTGCGCAAATTGACAAAATCTCTCGTATTTTTACGGCTATGGAAAATACAGCTACTTTCGACAGATTACTGAAGATAATGGACGATTTGAGGGAAAAATGCCCCTGGGACCGCAAGCAGTCCATCCAAACACTGCGGCAGCTGACCATCGAGGAAACCTACGAACTGGCAGACGCCATTACGGAGGAAGACTGGAAATCCATCAGGGAAGAACTGGGTGATATACTGCTGCACATCGTTTTCTATGCGAAAATAGGATCTGAACAACAGCAGTTTGATATCAATGATGTCATCAACGGCGTATGCGATAAACTCATCGCCCGCCATCCGCATATCTACAGCGATGTTATTGCGGAAGATGAGGAAACCGTGAAACTCAACTGGGAAAAACTGAAACTGAAAGAAGGCAAAAAATCAGTACTCAGCGGCGTCCCCGTTTCCCTGCCCGCCCTCGTAAAAGCCATGCGCCTGCAGGAAAAAGCTAAACAAACCGGTTTTGAATGGGATAACACGGAACAGGTGTGGGATAAAGTACAGGAAGAAATGAAAGAACTGCAGGAAGCCACCCATACCGCTAGCCAGGATGAAATAGAAGCGGAATTCGGAGATGTCATGTTCTCCCTGGTAAACTATTCCCGCTTCCTCAATATAGATGCGGAAAATGCACTGGAACGCACCAACAAAAAATTCCAGCGCCGCTTCCAGCAAATGGAAGCACTCGCCCTCGAAGAAGGCCGCCGCCTCAATGACATGAGCTTAACGGAAATGGATATACTCTGGAATAAAGTAAAGGAAACTGAACATTGATTGATATCAAAGAAATACGGCTCTTCTTTCTGCGTCACGGGTATTTACTGATCATTGCGGCATGGCTCTTCACCTTCGCCTTCCTGTTCAGTAACTACTGGTCGTACTACTCTTCCCCCCAGGGCGTGAAACGCAGCCTGGAGAAAAGCCTTCATCAACGCGAACAGTCTTTCAGCAAGCTCGTGAAAGATACGGCTGCCCTCTACAGCCTCTTTCAGCGCAGCTATTCGGAACAGACACTGAAACGCCTCATTAAACGCGACTACTTCGTATTTGCCTACGACTCCGGCAGCGCCGGCACCTGGCTGACCTTCTGGAGCACCAGCCAGGTACAGCCGGATGAACTGGACAATACCCTGCAGGAAGGCGCTAAATTCATGAAGCTGAAAAACGGCTACTATGAAGTAATCACCCGCAAGGTGAAACCCTCCGCAGGCCATCAGCGCTTTGTGGTGGCAGCCCTGCCGGTGCATATGGAATATGCCATCAACAACAGCTTCCTCATTAATCACTTTTTTGATAAAAAAGAACTCGGACAGGAATACTCCGTTCACATGGATCTGCCGGCACTCATCATGCCGGATCATACCATCCTGCCGGTAAAAAACGGGGAAGACAAAACCCTCTTTTATCTTGATTATAACCGCAGCATTCACGCGCATATCCCCAACACCCTCAGCGTTGTACTGCGGGTACTGGGATGTATCTGCGTACTGATATTCTTCAACCTCTTTGCCACCCTGCTGGCTAAAACCACGAATCCGCTGTACGGCTTCCTGTTCCTGTTCCTGGTGGTGGCAGGGCTGCGTGTGCTCAGCTACGTATACCCGTTCCCGTTCAACCTGCGCGCGCTGAATATCTTTGACCCGGCCATCTATGCCAGGGATGAAATATTCTACTCGCTTGGCGACCTGCTGCTCAACGTGCTCCTCGCTTTCTGGATGATCCTGTTTTTCCGGGAACACGTGAAAACCATCAACCTGCCCGTTCTCCGTAAAAACTGGCTGCAGAGCATCGTTATTATCTTCGCCAGCCTGTTGCTATACATGGTGGAACAGTTTCTCGCTGATCTCATCCAGAGCCTCGTAATAGACTCTAAAATATCCTTCGATGTAACCAACCCTTTCAGTCTCACCGAATACAGCGTGATCGGCTTTGTAGTGCTTGGTTTCATCTCATTCAGCTTCCTCTTCTTCTCCCAGATCATCAACTACCTGCTCAACGAACTGACTAACTTCCAGTACAGAACCAAATACATCTGGCTCGCAGCGGTAGGCATCATCTGGCTGCTGTTCCGGATCCATAACCCGGACCTGCCTTTCTCCATCACCATGGTAATCTGGCTGCTGCTCTATATCGTGCTGCTGGACTTCCTGGCAGACCGCTTCGAGAGCAGCGTGGCCACCGTCCCGTTCCTCTTCTGGCTGTTCCTGCTCACCATCACCACTTCCGGCGCACTGGTGTATTACAACGATCAGAAGGAATTGTCCGCCAGGGAAAAACTGGCCGCAGACCTGTCCAAACAAAAGGACCCATACCTCGAAATGCTGCTGAATGATATCGGGAGAAAAATAGAACATGATGAATACATGCAGTACTTCTTCCTGGACAAAGGCAGCAAGCAATCCAGGGCGAAAATGGAGGAAGTGCTCATGCAGAACTACTTCCAGGGATACCTGAGCCGCTTCGACGTGCAGTTCTATCCGTTCGATGAAAACGGTAAACCTATCTACGCCGATGATACCACGAGCCTGATATCTTTTAACCGCCGCATGTTCTTCGACTCGGAAGCCTCCCCCACAGATGTAAGCGGCAACGATCTTTATTACTATGAACGGAGCTTCAACGATTACAGCTATATCGGCAAAAAGGAATTTCATAACCCGGCGGACCACAGCGGTACCGGCTGGCTGGTATATGAACTGAAACCAAAAACATTCAGCACCGAACGGCTCTATCCTGAACTGCTGGTGGAAGGAGATCTGTACGACCGTAGCCGCGAAATATCTGCCAACTACTCGTATGCCATCTATGATAAAGGCATGCTGGTAAGCCACTACAGCGATTATCCGTTCCCGATAAGAATTTATCAGCATGATATTCCGCAGGGAGAAGTAACGGTAAGAAATATAGACGGCTTATCACAGATGATCTACCGCGCCTCGGCAGACAAAGTAGTTTTTGTCGTGAAACACAGCCGCACTTTTGTGGAGTTCATCACGCTCTTCGCGTATATGTTCTGTCTCTTCCTGCTGATTATAGTCGTATATAAACTGTTTGACCTGCTGATCAAAGCGCGCATGCGCCTGAGCAACCTGCGTTCGCTGATTAATATCAGCATCCGCAGGAAAGTGCATGGCACCATCATCTTTGTGGTCGTATTTTCCTTTGTCATCCTGGGTATCACTACCATCACCTTCTTCTACTGGCGCTCGGAAGCCCAGAACAGGGAAAGGCTGAGCAAGACAATGGGGGAGGTGGCCAACGATGTGGAGAAGATATTTCTGATGCAGCGGGAGATGGATGAAATTGAAAACATGTACGATCCCATGTTCAAGGAGAAGCTCTCCGGCGCCCTGGGAGATATTGCCAATGAACGTGGCCTGGATATCAACGTATATGACGGCGACGGTAACCTGCAGCTTACCACGCAGCCCCTCATGACGGAGAAAGGACTTACCTCCGGCAAAATGGATCCGCAGGCCTACTACGCCCTTTACCGGGAACAGCATATTCAGTTCATACAAACTGAACGGATAGGGAAGATGCCTTTCCTGTCAGGCTATATGCCACTCCGCAACCGCACCGGCGAAGTGATGGCCTATCTCAACGTTCCCTACTTTGCTACGCAGACAGAGCTGAACCAGCAGATCTCCAACTTCCTGCTGGCCCTCATCAACTTCAACGCTTTCATCTTCCTCATAGCAGGGATGGTAGCGTTGCTGATTACCAATTCCATCACCCGTTCCTTCTCCCTTGTGACAGAAAAGCTGCGCCATGTGAACCTCGGACAGCGCAACGATGAAATTGAGTGGGATAAGGATGATGAAATCGGGGCGCTGGTGAAAGAATACAATAAAATGGTGCGCAAGCTGGAAGTAAGTGCTGCCCGTCTGGCCAAAAGCGAGCGTGAAGGGGCGTGGCGTGAAATGGCCCGTCAGGTGGCCCATGAAATCAAGAATCCGCTGACGCCGATGAAGCTCAGCATACAATACCTGCAGCGCGCCATTGCCGGCGACTCCCCGAATGTAAAGGAGCTATCCCGTAATGTTGCCGGCACTCTGGTAGAACAGATAGAGCATTTATCCAATATAGCATCAGACTTCTCCGCCTTTGCCCGCATCGGTGAGCCGAACAACGAGGTCGTATTGCTGAATGAACTGGTGCACTCGCTGGTAGGCCTCTATCAGGGCCATGAAAACGTGATCCTCTCCTACGTGGACCCGGTACGCCGTTATTTTGTGTATGCCGACAAAACCCAGATGAACCGTCTCTTTACCAACCTGTTGCTCAACGCCATACAGGCTATCCCGGAAGGGAAGGAGGGACGTATCTCCGTACAGATGCAGGCTACCACCGACAACTACGTTATCATCAGCGTAGCCGATAATGGCAGTGGTATCTCCCCGGAAGTACAATCCAGGATTTTCGTACCCAACTTCACCACCAAATCCTCCGGTACGGGCCTGGGCCTCGCCATGTGTAAAAACATCGCCGAACAGACCCGTGGAGAAATCTGGTTCGAAACCAAACTCAATGAAGGAACGACGTTTTATGTGAAGCTGCCGATTTATATGGAATAATTACGAATTACGAATTGCGAATTACGAATGTAGAAGCGAAGAGCTAAACGTAGATTAAAGGTGATAACTATTGTATATCACCTTTAATCTACGTTTAGCTCTTCGCTTCTACATTCGTAATTCGCAATTCGTAATTCGTAATTAAAATAAAAGAAAGCTTTGTAAAAGCATAAAAAAAGCCGCTCTTCAAGAGCGGCTTTTTTTATGCTTTTACAAAGCTTTCTTTTATTTTCTCAAGTAGTTTACTGTCGATCATTTGTTTCGCCAGCACGATCATATTTTTAAAGGCTGTTCCCTTGGATATTCCATGTCCGATGATAACCGGTTTGGAAACGCCGAGTACGGGAGTACCGCCATATGATTCGAAATCGAATTTCTGCATATAATCATCCTTGATATTGCGTCTGAGGGCGATATCGTGGAATGATTCTGCCATTTTCAGGATTACGTTGCCGGTGAAGCCTTCACAAACGATAACATCGGCTTTTTCGCTGAAGATGTCTCTTCCTTCGATGTTGCCAATGAAATTGATTTGTTTGTTTTCTTTCAGCAGCGGATAGGTCGCCTGAGCAAGCAGATTGCCTTTACCTTCTTCTTCGCCGATATTGAGCAAGCCTACTTTCGGATCGTCGATCTTTAAGATATGCTTGGAATAAAGGGAGCCGAGGATGGCAAATTGCGACAGGTTTTCAGGTTTACAGTCAGCGTTGATACCAACATCCAGTAGCAGTCCGTACGTACCGTTTTCACGGGGAACGAGAGTAGAAATAGTTGGGCGTTGCACTCCCTCAATGGCCTTAATGGAATAATAGGTGCCTACCATCATGGCGCCGGTGTTACCTGCACTGATGAAAGCATCTATTTTTTCATTTTTCAGTAAATAAAAGCCGGTAGAGATGGAAGATTCCGGCTTTTCTTTCAGTGCCTTGGTAGGATGTTCATTCATCCCGATTACCTGGGATGAATGAACAACTGAATATTTTGATTGGTCCAGCTGAGCATCTGCAAGTAAAGGGGCCAACTGTTGTTCGTCCCCTATCAGTACCAGATGCGCATCAGATGCAACGGTATCAAAAAATAATTTTACTCCTTTTACTGCTTCTGCGGGGGCAAAGTCGCCGCCCATCATATCAAGCCCGATTCTCATGTAACTCAAGTTTGTTCTTGTTAGCTCGGGTAAAATTAGTAAAATAAATTATTTGGCGCTACTCTGTTTTTCCAATACTACTTTTCCTTTGTAGTACAGTTTGTTTTCTACCCAATGAGCACGATGTCTCAGGTGCACTTCTCCGGTTGCGCTGTCTGTGCTTAATGTATCCGCTACCGCCTTATAATGCGTTCTTCTCTTTGCTGATCTTTGCTGAGAATGTCTGCGTTTAGGATTTGGCATTTTATTTAATTTTTAATTGTCCTTAAATTTATCCAATCCTTTCCAGATTGGGTTATCGTTTTCTTTTGCCTGCCGGTTCATTTGTTCCAGCATTTCAATCACCTTTGGATTACATCCGCTCTTGCCATCGGCAGTGTCCGGATGAATGTGCTGCATCGGAATGCTCAGCTGAATGAATTCATATATCCAGTCTGCTACGTTCAGGTGGCTTTCTGTTTTAGAGATATATGCTACATCCGGATCTTCCTCGTCGCGTGCCAGTTCTTCCGGATTGTCCACTAACTTGACAATCGGGTTGAACTCATCCCACAACTGCATCTCGAAGGGCTCTCCGCAACGGTCGCAGGTAACGGTTACCGTACCTCCGATCTCAAATTTCAGCAGAAAGAAGTTACTCTTTTTGTCCAGGCTCAGGTTTACCGTCGCCTTACAGTTGCTGAAATCCTTCGGCTCTTCGTAGTTTTCAAAGAAACTATCTCCGATCTCATACTGAAATGAATGCACCCCTGGTTTTAATCCAACAAAGGCTATATCAAATTCGCGGAGTGGTTTCATATCAATGTCCTCACTTTTAGAGGGATGCAAAGGTAATTAAATATTTGCAATTGCAAAAATTTCCTAAATTTGTTCACTATCGATATTCAAATTATATATATTTATATAATAAAATATCATCCGTATTGCTGTTGTTCCGGCAACAGGCGTGAATCGCAAAGGTAGTTCATTTTACCCTTATCTCATACCTGTTTTTTGCCATGCAACTGAAAATTGAAAACCTGTGTCCCCTGGCCATCAAAATAACGAATGACATCCATAGGAAAGAATGCTAGGAAAGCCCTGTCTCCTGCTGTAAACGGCAAGCTCCCCAAAAGCAGGCCGGATATACTCTCATTGCCTATCACTGCCTGGCTGAACAATACCAGCGCCGGCGTACTGGTTATGGATGAAAAATACCGCTGCCGCTGGGTAAATGAAGTATTTCTCCGGAATCTGGCCCTCCCGTTCCCCATAGGCATGTCTTTCCGGGATATTATCAGCTATTTCAAACCACTGGTAACAGAGCCGGAAGCTTTTGAAGCTACCCTGAAAAAACTCCGGAAGGAAAAAAAGCCCCGTTTCGGCTGGGAAGTGGCCTTCAACGGAGGCAGCATCCGCGAGGTGACCTATCAGCCCGTATTTGCCGGAAATGAGTTCACAGGCAGCATCTGGCATATGGTGGATATTACCCGCCGTTACAATGTGCAGGAGGAAATCAAAAGAAACGAAGAAAAATTCCGCGTCATCCTCAATAACCTGAACGCGGCCATGTGCGAAACCGATACCAAAGGCAATATCACCTGTGTGTATGAGAGCTTCTGCCGCCTCTCCGGCTACGCGGAAGAAGAGCTGCTGGGCAGGAATATCACGGAAGTATTTGTGCCGGAAGAAAACCGCAAATATGCCCATGCACTGCGTAAACACCGCATGGAAGATAATGTGCCCCTCGTGTACGATATGGAAATCATGCTGAAAGACGGTACCCGGAGATGGGTGCTCGCCAGCTCGGCCAACGTATTCGACCGCAACGGCAAAATCATTGGCGGCGCCGGTATTCATATGGACATTACCGGGCAGAAACGCCTGCAGCAGGAGCTGGAAGAGGCCCGCCGCCTGGCAGAGGAAGCCCGCCACGCCCAAAAGGATTTCCTCGCCAGCATGAGCCACGAAATCCGGACGCCCCTCAATGCCATCATCGGTATGGCACACCTGCTGGAAGAAACCCAGCTGGACCAGCAGCAGCGGGAGTATGTCAATATCCTCAAACACTCATCCGGCATCCTGCTGGGCATCGTCAGCGATATCCTCGATATTTCCCGCATCGAAGCAGGAGAACTGCAGGTCAACCAGCGGGAGTTTAACCTGCGGGAACTGATCCAGTCCCTGCGGCAGACCTTTGAACTGAAACTGGGCCGCCGCCCGGTGAAAATCACGGCTGAACTGGATGCTAACCTGAACACCTGGCTTATCGGCGACGACCGGCTGCTAAACCAAATACTGCTGAATTTGTTAGGTAATGCGGAAAAGTTCACGAAAGAAGGGGAGATAGCCATCCGCGCAACTCAGGAAAGCTGGCTGGACAATAAAGTCTGGATCAGCTTCCGTATCTGCGATACCGGCATCGGTATAAAAAAAGATAAACTGGAACTCATTTTCCATAACTATAAACAGGCAGAGGGCGATATCCGTGAAAACTATGGTGGCAGCGGCCTGGGACTGGCCATCGTCAAACAGCTCGTAGAACTCCTGGGGGGTACTGTAGCAGTGGATGACTGCCCCGGATTT
This sequence comes from Chitinophaga solisilvae, assembly GCF_009928525.1. Lineage (GTDB taxonomy): Bacteria > Bacteroidota > Bacteroidia > Chitinophagales > Chitinophagaceae > Chitinophaga > Chitinophaga solisilvae. The sequence goes on from NZ_JAABOK010000010.1 coordinate 78,767, forward strand.
ACGACCTGCTTCACCCTCCAGCTGCCATTCATGGACAGCCGGAAGCCATTGTCTGCCACCGGAAGTAAACCTTCCCGCAAATTAAAACAACGTACTTTTGATGAAGCCAGGGTACTCGTAGTGGAAGATAATCCGATGAATCTCCGCTATATGATGAGCCTGCTGGAAAAGTACCGGATTGACTATCAGCTCGCTACCAACGGCCCTGACGCCAACTGGTTCCTCAATGCCCGCCAATACGATCTTATCCTGATGGATATCCGTATTCCCGGCATGAACGGACTGGAACTGGCACAAAAAATAAGAGCAGACGAAAACCAGCCCAACGCGGCAACGCCTATCATTGCTACCACCGCCGTAGCCATGGAAAGCACCGCTGCCACCGTCAGGGCTGCCGGCATTACCGACATTCTGATTAAACCATATACGCCCGATCAGCTTTTACAAATCTTTAATAAATATCTCAACGAAGAAGAAACAGAACTAATAATGGAAGAAGTGCAGAATATCAGTGGATTTGAGTTTCATGAAGAGTTGGATGTAAAATACCTTACAGCGCTCTACGAGAATAATATCTCCTATGCGGCGGACCTGTTTGAAATTTTTATCAAAACAATCAAAGACGAACTGGAAAAATTAAGGGTAATGGTGGAAGAGGAAGACTGGGAAAAGGTGAAATTCCAGGTGCATAAACTCAAGCCCAACTTCGCCATGGTTGGTCTTACCTGGATCACCAGTAAAATGCAGCGCCTGGAAAACGACCTGCGCACCGGTGATCCCGGCCAGTGGGAGGGCGCTTCGGCCCTCTTCGATGAAATAAAGGAAGATGTAAGTAAATTTTATCCGATAGTAGACGATGAATATAAAAAGATGCGGGAATTTGTAGATGCCGGCAATCACTAATAAGACTGCAATATCTCTTTCACATTGTTATAATAATTTCCTCCGAACAATACCAGGTGCACCAGCAGCGGATATAACTGACAGACGCCTATACGCTGCTGCCAGCCCGGTAACAGCGGCCAGGCGGCCTGGTAGGCATAGTAAAACTTAGTGTCGAAACCGCCGAAAAGCCTGGTCATCGCCAGGTCCATCTCCCGGTTACCATAATAAACTGCAGGATCAAACACACAGGCCCTTCCCTGCGCACCTACCATAAAATTGCCCGACCACAGATCGCCATGCAGCAATGCCGGCGCCTCCTGGGGAAATATCTGCGGTAACAGCCTGCATAAACGCTCTACCTGCTGCACCATATCCTTGTCTATAATATGCTGGTCGTAAGCCATCCTGGCCAGCGGCATCAGCCTGTTGAAAGCATAGAAAACAGACCAGCTGCTGTAAGGCGTATTAAACTGGCGGATGCTGCCCAGGTAATTGGCCGCCGGAAAACCAAAATGCGGCTGCGTTTTACGATGCTGCCGCGCCAGCCCGGTAGCAAAATCCTCCCAGAAATCATGTACGGCGCTGCCTTTAATGACCAGCTCTGTTATCAGGTAAGACTTTCCGCTCACGATGCCGTGCGCCAGCGGCTGCGGCACATGCAGCGCCTGCGCGCCACGCAGGGTTTCCAGCCCGGCAAATTCCCTGGCAAACATATCCGGATACTTTTTCGCATCATTCATCTTCAGAAAAAAATATCCTTCGTTGGTGGCTATACGGAATGTTTCGTTAATATCTCCGCCATGCACACTTTTTGCCTCATTAATATGTATTTTCACTTTTAGTTGTTCCGAAAGTGCCGCGCTCAGTTGTTTTTGTAAAATTTCATCTATCATGTTTTGCCGCTTATATGGAAATAAAGGACAGAATTAAAAGGAAGATTATCCGTATTGTACTAACACTTACGGCTATACTGTTGTTAAAAGGATTATTCACATGGAGTCACCGCTTTAGCGATTTCTACTTCCACAGGTGGTATGATTGGGTGAGTGGAACGTTCCGTCAGGTAACAGGTATAGTGCCATTCAGTGTTGGCGACGTAATATATACTGCCTGGATTGTAACAGGTATATTTTTTCTGTTAAAACTATGTTATAAACTGATCCGCCTGCTGTGGGCAGAAGCAGGATTACTGTTTCTCAGAGGCATTCACACCCTGCTGAAGCTGTATCTCGCCTTCCTCATACTCTGGGGATTAAATTATGACCGCAATACCCTTTTGCGCGATACCGGTATTGTTACCGGTAAATACGATACGCAGCAGCTTTATCAGCTTTCCGATACCCTGCTGCGGCTGGTAAACAGAGAGAAGGCCAACCTCGGCGATACCCTGCATGCTGCCGCTGTCAATATCTCCGGTCCGGCTGTTTTTAAAATGTCGCTCCGTGCCTATGATTCCGCCGCCGTAAAGTGGCCGGCCCTCCGCTACCGCCATCCCAGCGTGAAGCCCGCCCTGTTCGGCGAATGGCTCAACTACCCCGGCGTTACGGGCTACCTGAACCCCTTTACGGCAGAGGCCCAGGTAAATACGACGGTGCCAGCTGTGGTACAGCCTTTCGTGACATGTCACGAAATAGCCCACCAGATTGGCTATGCGCCGGAGGAAGATGCCAATTTCGTAGGATACCTCGCCGCTACCAGCATTCCCGATAGCCGTTTCCGTTATGCGGCCAATTTCGATATGCTGCTGTACAGCGTACGGCAGCTGGGCCGCCGCGATACCACCCTCGCAAAGGAAATCTGGCACAGAACCGTGCCCGGTGTGAAAGCGGATTACGAGGTAATCATGAACTTCTACGAAAAGTATACAGGCAAAATAGAGGATTATTCCACTGTTCTGTACGATCAGTACCTCAAAGCCAATAAGCAGGATAAAGGCATCCGCAGCTACAGCGAAGTAACCGGCTGGCTGATCGCCTACTTTCAGATACGCTAGTTCATCATCAGCACGTTCACGCTGCGCTGCAGTATGTTGAAGGCTATCTCCGCCATCAGGTTCTCGCGGTCCAGTGTAGGATTCACTTCCGTGATTTCAAAACAGCAGATCTTACGGTGCTGCATGAACTTGGCGATCAGATCTTCCGCCTCGCGCTCCCGAAGGCCGTTGCTGACCGGTGTGCCGGTGCCTCTGGAGATAGAGGCATCCAGGCTGTCCACATCAAAGGAAACATAAATATAGTCGCAGTCACTGAGATAACGGAAAACGGAACGGGAAATGTTCTCCGGTCCCTTGCGCCGTACTTCATTGGTGGTAATTACCTTCATACCATATTGCTTGATCAGGTAATCTTCTTCCTTTTCATAATCTCTCAGGGAGATGAACACAATATCTTCCGGTAATACCTTCGGAGAAATTTTTCCGATATTTTTCAGGGCATTCCAAAGGCCAGCGGTATTTTCATCCAGGTCATGCACCTTACAGTCCAGATTGTCTTCCGCAATGGCTGTTGCCAGCGGCATACCATGCATATTGCCGGAAGGGGTGGTGTAAGGGGTATGCAGGTCGGCATGGGCATCTATCCATATAACTCCCAGTTTGGCTTTGGGATGCGCCATTTTCAGCCCGGCGATAGTGGCGCCGGCAGTGCTGTGGTCGCCGGACAGCAGTACCGGAAACCAGTTGGCTTTAACCGTTTCACATACGCTTTTACTGATGCGCTCATACATATTCACGGTGCCTTTGATCCGCTTGGCGTAAGGCGATTCAATCGGTTCAAACAGCAGCTTGTTCTCCGTCTCAATTGCTTCGGTGGGGAAGTGCACAAAAAAGTTGCTCATAAAGTCCAGCGCTGCAATCTTGATGGCGTCTACACCCAGACTTGCACCCCTGGTACCGGCTCCTATTTCTGATTTAACTTCAATTATCTTAATATTCTTCATAAAGTTCTCATTACAGGCAAGCTACAGGATTTTATGAGAACGCCCAAAAGCGTCGTGCCCGGAAAACAGTAAAAAGTGCGGGGAAACACATAAACCAAATCGAATACAGTAGCCTAATTGTAACATTTTATTCAATAATTTCCCGGTAATGGTTGACAACGTTGAATTTTAGGACAGTCATTTTTTTACGTCCCTATTTATAAATAATTTGGGTTTACAACTTAAAACACAAAAAACAACTTTAACCATGGATTTTCAACTTACGGAAGAGCATCTGATGATTCAGAAGGCAGCGCGGGATTTTGCTGTAACAGAATTATTGCCAGGAGTGATTGAACGCGACGAACACCAGAAGTTTCCTGCGGAACAGATCAAGAAACTGGGAGAACTGGGTTTCCTGGGAATGATGGTAAGCCCTGAATACGGTGGCGCCGGCCTGGACACTATTTCGTATGTACTGGCCATGGAAGAAATATCCAAGGTAGATGCTTCTGCCTCCGTGGTGATGAGCGTGAATAACTCCCTGGTTTGCTGGGGGCTCGAAACCTTTGGTACGGAAGAACAGAAAAGAAAATACCTGGTGCCGCTGGCAAAAGGAGAGATCATCGGCGCCTTCCTGCTCAGCGAGCCGGAAGCCGGATCCGACGCCACCTCCCAGCGCACTACTGCTGAAGATAAAGGCGATCATTACCTTGTAAACGGTACCAAAAACTGGATCACCAACGGTAATTCCGCCAGCGTATACCTCGTGATCTGCCAGACGCACCCGGAAAAAGGCAGCAAAGGCATCAACGCCCTGATTATAGAGAAAAACAGCCCCGGCGTTACCGTGGGCGCCAAAGAAAATAAACTCGGCATCCGCGGCAGCGATACCCACAGTATCATGTTCCAGGATGTGAAAGTGCCTATGGAAAACAGGATCGGCGAAGATGGCTTCGGCTTTAAATTCGCTATGAAAACACTGGCCGGCGGCCGTATCGGCATCGCGTCCCAGGCACTGGGTATTGCCAGCGGCGCCTATGAACTGGCACTCAAATACTCTAAGGAAAGAAAAGCTTTCGGTAAGGAAATCTGCCAGCACCAGGCCATCCAGTTCAAACTGGCAGACATGGCCACCCGCATCGAAGCCTCCCGCCTCCTCTGCCTCAAGGCAGCCTGGGAAAAAGACAACCATCTCGACTACACCCTCAGCGGCTCTATGGCGAAAGTATTCTCTTCCGAAACCGCCATGTGGGTAACCACCGAAGCCGTACAGGTACACGGCGGCTACGGCTTCGTAAAGGAATACCACGTAGAACGCCTCATGCGCGACGCTAAAATTACCCAGATATACGAAGGCACGAGTGAAGTACAGCGGATAGTTATTAGCAGATCGATATTAGGGAAATAATTACGAATTACGAATTGCGAATTACGAATGAGGAGCGAAGACATAAGCGAAAAAGCAAATTTCTTTATCCGCTTATGTCTTCGCTCCTCATTCGTAATTCGCAATTCGTAATTCGTAATTAATAATTCGTAATTATCTTTGCCCCTATGGCTATCAACATCACCGCCCACAAAGCGGTCCTGTCGCAGTTGGCGCCTTATAATGCCAGACTGGTGGCGGTTTCTAAAACCAAACCGGTTGAAGATATAAAGGCGTTCTATGAAGCAGGACAAAGAATATTTGGCGAAAATTACGTACAGGAATTAGTAGAAAAACAGGCTCAGTTGCCTGCTGATATTGAATGGCATTTTATTGGCCACCTCCAGTCCAATAAGGTGAAGTACATGGCTCCCTTTGTACATACCATTCATGCGGTAGACACCCTGAAGCTACTGCAGGAAATCAGCAAACAGGCCGCTAAACATCAGCGGACCATCCATTGTCTGCTGCAGGTACATATTGCGGCAGAAGAAACCAAATTCGGTATGAACCGGCAGGAGTTACAGCAATTGCTGGAATATTGGGCTGCCAACGCCCCGCAGTTTTCACATGTACGCATTGCCGGCATGATGGGAATGGCCACCAACACCACCAATGAAACTCAGATCCGTGAAGAGTTCCACCAGCTCCACCAATTATTCGGGTCTGTAAAATCAACATTTTTTAACAACCACGATTATTTCAGGGAACTATCCATCGGCATGAGCGCTGACTACACCATCGCACTGGAGGAGGGAAGTACTATGGTACGTATAGGCAGCCTGCTGTTCGGAGAAAGGAACTATAACGGTAAATAGTATACGAAAATACTGTTTGCCCTCACCGCTTAAAATGAGCTTATGAAGAAACTATGGATCTGCTGCCTCGCAGGTATGGCACTGGCTGCCTGCAATGCCGGCAATACTAAGAAAGAACTGGTAAATGGTGTCTGGCAGGCAAAACTGCACCGGGCCGACGGTGCAGATATTGTCTTCAACTTTGATGTGAAAGATAGCCTCGGTAAAAAAGTACTCTATGTCATCAACTCATCCGACCGGCTGCTGGTAGACGATATCACCGTAACCGGCGATTCCGTATTCATTAAAATGCCCTTCTTCGATTCTGAATTTAAAGCACAGCTTACCGGCGACGGCAAACTGGAAGGCCAGTGGATCCGGCACCTGGCCGATAAAGATGCCAGCATTCCGTTTACCGCCGTACCCAATACCGCAGAAAGGTTTAAACCCGGCAAACCAGCAACCACACAGGTTACCGGCCGCTGGGTAACACAGTTCCTCGATAAGGATAAATCTTCCGATGCCATCGGGGAATTCAAACAAACCGGTGAGGTGGTACATGGTACGTTCCTGACCTCTACCGGCGACTACCGCTTCCTGGACGGTATCATGGACGGAGATACCCTGCGCCTCTCCACTTTCGACGGCTCTCATGCCTATTACTTTACAGCAGTAGTGGGAAAAGACAGTATCACCAACGGCCGCTTCTATGCCGGTATAGGCGACCATCAGGAAACGTGGACCGCCGTGAGAAATGACAGCGCGAAACTGCCCGATGAAAGGACCCTGGCTACTGTAAAACCCGGTCAATCCCGACTGAACTTCACCTTCCCCGATCTGAACGGTAATAAAGTGAGCATTAATGACGACCGCTTCAAAAATAAAGTGGTGGTGATTACCCTCATGGGCTCCTGGTGCCCCAACTGTATGGATGAAACAGGTTTCCTCAGCAACTGGTATAAAAAGAATAAGGACAGGGGAGTGGAAGTAATCGGACTGGCCTACGAACGTACCACCGATTTCGAAAAATCCAAAAAGAGCCTCACCGGCTTCCTCACCCGGTTTGATGTGACCTATCCGGTACTCATCACCGGCGTAACACCCGCAGATCCGGAAAAAGGAGAAAAAACACTGCCGCAGCTCACCGGTATCAAAGGATTTCCGACCACTATCTTCATCGATAAAAAAGGTAATGTGAAAGAAGTACATACCGGTTTCTCCGGACCCGGTACCGGCGAACATTTTGAACAGTTTAAAGCGGACTTTGACCGGCTGATCAGCAGCCTCCTGGCTGAGAGTTAGTAACGGACAAAAAACGCAGAAAATAATGCAGATCCTTCCTGGTACATGGTTTCCGGGAAGGATCTGACTTTTTAAGAAAATTTATTTTTTCATCTCTTTCAAAAAGTATTGAAAAATTGAAAATCTTAACTATTTTACTGCTCCGTTTGACTTTATGAATTCCATTATCTAACACGCTTGTCTCATCCACACCGGAACAATGTCAATCCTGGTATTGTTCCGGATAGCTTTCTTTAACTGCAGAATGCAGGTTCCACGATTTACTCTCCCGTTGTTTAATAGCATCTTAACATTTCCTGTGCCCGTTCTGGCCTGATATTTGAAAATTTGCTTTTCTGTGCAGGGCACTAAACCTCGCACTGGAATCATTTGTTAAACCATAAAACACTTCACATTATGTCTACTACCAAATTTTTAGCAGGTGCAATAGCCGGGTTAACCACAGGGATTGTCATTGGTATGTTAACAGCTCCTGACCGTGGAGATGAGATCAGAAAGAAAATCAAGAATAAGGCAGATGGCTGGCGCAGTAAAATTAATGGTTTGGTTGACCGCGGAGCAGAGGACCTTTCAGACCTTAAACATGTCTTCGAAAACGAAATCGACGGTCTGCAGGACGATGTGCGCGAACGTGTACTGAAACTGATCAATAAAAGCCAGAAGAAATATAATAGATTTAAGAGCGAAGCGCTTTCTTAGAATAAATAATTACGAATTACGAATTGCGAATTACGAATGTAGAAGCGAAGATTAAACCGAAGATTATTAGGGATAACTATTAAATATCTCCTTAAATCTTCGGTTTAATCTTCGCTTCTACATTCGTAATTCGCAATTCGCAATTTAAATCAATTAATAATCTCCCCTGTTTCCATATAATTCTTGAATCGCTTAATATCATTCACCACCATGTTCTCAAAGGCGGGATTGAGCAGCCAGGCCAGTCCGGTGCCCATGTAGCCGGCAGGAGGGCGGTAGGTAATCATCACATCTATTTCAGTTCCGCCGTTAAGAGTGTCCCGGAAGGTGACACGCCCAGCAGTAGCGATAGAAGAGCCGGGTAAGGAGCGCCAGCCCAGCATTTCGCCAGGAATTTCCTTCACTATTTCAGCATCCCATTCTAAAGTGCCGATACCGCCTGGTCCCTTTGCTTTCCAGTGAGAGCGCATCGGATCAATTTCTTCTACCGACAGCAGATGTTTCATAAATACCGGCAGATTGCCCAGCTGCCGCCAGAAATAATATACTTCCTCCTTCGGATTTTCAATAATAAGCGAAGTGCGAATGTTCACAGAAGACGTGTGCCTGTCCGGCTTCCGCTTGCCCAGCAGGCCGTTAATCAGGTCGTTGCCGGAAATACCGCGGTACAACAGGTAGCCTGCGCCCAGCAATTTGAAAAGACTGCCCAGCGGGTGTTTGTCTACCTTGCTGATAGCGCTTCCCAGCAGCCAGGCGCCCGTAAAAATGGATACTATTCTGCCTTCCGGCGTAACGTTGATAATGTTGGAGCCATCGTATAAAGAACCGGCCTTTGGTTGCTCCTGAGTAGTTGTCTGGTTTATCATGGAATTCATATTACATTTTGGGGAATACCCGCTAAAACCCTGCTGTTTTACAGGAATTTCATATTTGATTGATATTTATTTATATAGATATTAAAGAATAATACCCATTTATGTGGCGCGATAGATACGGTGCGTATTTTATTACACACTATTTATAGGAAGCCTGCAGCACCTCATAAATATTTTTTCCCCAGGCAGGAGAGAATTCATCAGCAGGTGTAAAAGCAGCGAATTTAGCGCCGGTTTCCTCTACCACGGCCCTGGCCCGCTTCTTACCACCACCGAAAATAGCCGGTGTATAATAGATATTCAGCGCTTTGATAAGAAAGGCGCGGGGGTTGGACGAGTCTGCGGAAATAGCCTTCTGGGCATAATCGCGGCTTTCAGCGCCTAATGCAGCGCCACGGGATGGCACCGCATTAATGCGGGCAGATAGCCAGTAGCCCATCAGCGTCAGCGTTTCTGTATTCCCCGGCTGTAAAGCCAAAGCATTTCTCACAAAGGGTTCTGCCTGATTGCACAACACCTCGGACATTTTTTTGGGCGTCTTGAATGACAACTGCGTATAAGCCCATCCGGCGTAATATTGCAACAGCCATATGTCCGGATATTGCCCGGCCAGCTTCGCCAGTGTATCCACATGAGGAGCCCAGGCAGAAGGCGTCGCTTTTTCCAGCGCCTGCAGCTGCGCTTTCAGCAACGGCTGCCACGGCTCTTCTGTAGCGGCTGCCACCGGCCGATAAGTCAGTAAAAAGGATAGAAAGAGTAAGGATATGACTTTCATAAACATGGTATTACTATAGCTGTCCGTCACTAATTATATGCCAGCATAAAGGCAGATGTATTGTATTTTTCTTCCTGATAACCTATCTTAACCGGCCAAACATGCACACAATGAAAAAACTCTTTACCACGTTACTGGTACTCGCCGGATTGCACGCCGCGGCGCAGACAACAAAGGATATTGCCCCCAACAAATGGCTGAAACTCTTTAACGGAAAGGATCTGAAAGACTGGGATGTGAAAATTAAAGGCTATGACCTGAATGATAATTTCGGTAATACCTTCCGTGTAGAAAATGGTATGATGACCGTCAGCTATGATAAATACGATGCCTTCAATGAACGCTACGGGCATATCTTCTACAAAAAAGATTTCTCCGCCTACCTGGTAGTGGTGGAATACCGCTTCACCGGCGATCAGGTGAAAGGCGGCCCCGGATGGGCTTTCCGTAACAGCGGCATCATGCTGCACGGGCAGCCGGCTAATACCATGACCAAAGACCAGGATTTCCCGATTTCCCTGGAAGACCAGCTGCTGGGAGGCAACGGAAAAGATGACCGCTCTACCGGCAACCTTTGCACCCCAGGCACCAACGTGGTGATGAACGGGAAATTAATCACCGACCATTGTATCAGCTCCGTTTCCAAAACCTATCACGGCGACCGCTGGGTACGCGCGGAAGCACTGGTGCTGCGCGACTCCGTGATTAAACATATCATTGAAGGAGATACGGTAATTGTTTACAACAAGCCTCAGATTGGCGGTGGTAACGTGTCCGGCGCCACTCCTGCCGTTAAGCAGGATGGCAAACTATTGACGGCTGGCTCCATCTCCCTGCAGAGTGAAAGCCATCCGGTACAATTCCGCAAAGTGGAATTATTTGATTTATCCCCTTACGTCCATGATCCGGTGAAACTGAACGCCATCATCCGGCTGTTGCAGCACAGGAACGGAAAAAAATAGCAGGGCATGCGGCCGGGGCGGACGCGGCGGTCTGGATGGCCGCCTCGGCGGTACGCAACTGGCCGCTGCTACAGCCAATCCGACAAACACGAGCGAAAACAGATGAGTACGCTTCATGGATTTTTTTTATTGATATAAGACAACTTTCATTCCTGTTTCAAGGCAAAAATTTAAAACTTCCAAAAAAGATTTTCCAATGCGTGGGCTAAATTTGCCCCCTCGAATTCAAATAGCATGGAAAATTGTACCCTCTATACACACGAGGTAGATATGGGAAAAGTGCTGAAGCGGATGCAGGCTCATTTTGATACAGCAGCGCTCAGTATATCAGGACAGGAAAATAACTGGGATAGTATTACCGCTGTTTCAGGAAAGAAATTATTACGCAAGGGGCATACCCTTACCATCACCCACAGACAACGTACTGTGCCCGGTTATACCCTGGACCACAGCGATGAGCCGATTATAGCCAATCTGCGCGGTATGCACGCTTTTGTGGAACAGATCTCCGCTGATAACGAAGATCTCAAATCCTTACTGCTGGCTAAAATACCTACTATCAATACAGAAGTGGTAGTAAAAGCCGAACCCGCCTTTAATGGTGATCTCCGCGCTGCCGTCATGGAAATGGCGCACGAACTGGATGCCATCTTTTTCTCCGAAGGTAACGTCATCTTCAAAACAGATGTACAGGGGTTCTGGGACAAAACCGGCGCCCTCCTCCTCGATGTAAACGGCCACTCTACCGCTACTAATCTTACCGTCAGCATAGACGCAAAATATTTCGACAGCCCTGTAACGCCCGCTGCAGACGCCCTCATGAGAAAAACGCGCAGCCTGCAACAGCTCCGGGAAATGGGAATACGCTCCAGCGCCATGCTGCCGCCGGTTCCCGGTGAAGCAGATGTCACCATCCGATCCGCCGCTGAAATAGCCACCCGCGTAGCTGTACTTGCCGCTGTAAACACTGTAGCCTTCGGCTACCTGGACGGCCCGGCCGTCACCGCTTACCTGCAGCAACACCAGCTGTGGGAACACACCACACCCGGAGAAAAAGCTTTCCTGCAGGATCCGCAGGAAGACAGCAAAACGAGGGAAACCTGGAAATGTGAAGCTATCTGGGTGCTCTTATGGGCCTTAAATAAAGTACCTTCCCTGGGGTATATGAATGACCTCTGCAACCTGGATATGGTACCCGCAGAAGATTTTCCGTTCCGCGGACCAGACTCCGACCCGGCTGCCTTCCTGACCGCCGCTACCACTGTGCGCCAGGCCGCTGCCATCCTGGATGCCAATGACCTCTACTACCGCGCCAACTGGGCCTGCGTAGATGCCCGCCTGAAAAGCGAAAAAGAACCCGTACATCCGGGCATCGTATACGAAAGACACTACGCCCTCAACTGGCTGATCTGCTACAGAAACCAGGAGTGGGATGAGGTGACGTGTGATACGTGATGCTGAAATAATTGCGAATTACGAATTGCGAATTACGAATGTAACTCGAAGATAAAAGCGAAGACCGAAGCGGATACTTAATAGTATGATCGCTTCGGTCTTCGCTTTTATCTTCGAGTTACATTCGTAATTCGTAATTCGCAATTCGTAATTATTTCAACATCAGCTGCCTTATGTATTTAACCGGCGAATTCCCGTAGCTCAGGAATTTCTCGTTAAATGCCTTCAGGTTATATTCTTTACCCATTTTGGTTTTATAGGCTTCGCGGAGATCAATGATTTCCTTGTAACCGGTGAAGTAGCTGGTGAGCTGTACACTGGTTACGCTGACGCGTTTCCATTTACCTTCGGCTTCAGCCTGTTGCTGGAAGGCTTCTTTGGTTAAAAGGTGGATAGCGTCTTCGCGGCTCATGTTGTTGACGTGTACGTTGTAATCCAGGATGGTATTGCATACAGCGCGGAGGTTCCATTTGTACCACATCAGCCACATTTCCGGTTCGTTGTTGCCGTAACCGTTTTCCAGCATCATCTGTTCGGTATATACGGCCCATCCTTCAATCATAGCGCCATTGCTCAGCAGGGATTTGATGAGGCTGGGTGATTGGTTGGCGTATACCAGCTGAGTGTAGTGGCCGGGGATAGCTTCGTGAATATCCAGTATCTGCAGGATGTAGTGGTTGTATTCGCGCAGGTAGCTTTCAGCTTTGTCTTTTGGCCATCCTTCCAGGCTGCCCACGTTGTAATAGGTGTTACCGCCTTTGTCATATGGGCCGGGGGCACTGATGGAAGCGCCGGCCACGCCAGCCATATAAGCAGGCTCCTTGCGTACTACCAGTGGTTTGGAAGGGTCAATGTACAGCAGGTCTTTTTCCTTGATGAAGGCAATCAGCTCAGGGATCTGTTTTTCGATGGCTGACTGGAATTCTTCTGGTTTCACATGTTTAACGGAAAGCGTATCGATCATGCGGCTGATCAGTATCAGAGAATCTGTTGGCATCGTCGCATTACCGAAATATTTTGGCCACAGCTGGCGGCTGATTTTTGTCATTTCGCTGTGTACAAAAGCTTTGCGGGCCACAGCGGAATCATAGATCTGTTCAGCGCTGAAGGTGGATTGAATATCGAAGTTGAATTTCTGGCTGTACAATTGTTTGCCCAGGCGGAAACTGCGTGGTTGTGCGGGTTTCAGCGTTTTCAGCCAGGCGGCATAGTCGCGGATGGCGGCAGCGGCAGTTTTAGCGCGCGCAATCATCGCGGCTTTTTCGGCAGCCGGAATAGTTGTTTTCTGCAGGGAGTCTGCAAAATCTTTTTCTATCACGCCAAGTCCGCCATTATTCTGATCAATAGCCAGAGATGTTAATTCCGGCACCGGATTGCTGATCTGTTTTTTAGCGGCGGCATAATAGGCCGGCACATGTTGCAATCTGCTGTATATGCTGCGCAGCCTGGATTCCAGGGGAGCGTAGTTTTCATTCAGGATAAAGGCGAAGGTATTGCTGACGTTAAAGGAAGAAGGGTCCCATTCGTTGCTTTTGAGTTCGTTGATACTCCAGATGGTGGATTGCAGTGCATTTTCAATCAGCTGCAGGTCAATCTGGTTGGCATCTGTCAGTTTATCCTTGTCAAATGTTTTCAGTGAATCCAGCTGTTGTCTGGCAAAGGCGAGTCTGGCCTGTGCGGCAGCGCTGTCCGGGATAGGCAGCAGGGAGTCGTATTTGTGATAGCCTACAGTGGTGGCCCATTCCGGGTTTTCTTTCCAGAGCTGTTCAATAAACCTGTCCTGATAGGCCTGAAATGCAGCATTCAGCGAGCTGTCTGCCTTGCTGCCCTGTGTGCCGCCGCCGTTGTTGCAGGCCATAAAGGCCGCCGCAGCGGTAGCGCATAGAAATAATTTTCTCATTGCAGTATTGTTGTTGTGAATTTCTAAAAAAGCAGACCCAATATAAATAAATTAAGGAGGATGAGCAGATAAATGGGATGAGGGGTTATTTTGAGGCGGAAGCCGGCGTCAGTTCATGCTGAAGGAGGCATAATTACGCTGCAGCGCTTCGGGGTCCTGGCTGTCATCGCCGTTATTGATTTCACGGACAATGTTATGGTAGACTTCTTCCGCTGCGCGGCGGTAACGTTTCGGCAGTTCCTGGCAGGCTGCCATGGATTTGATTACCCTCAGCCTTTCCAGCGGCGGTAATTCCAGTGCTATATGCATGATAAAGCATTCGGCATTTGTTTTCAGCGTAAGTTTCGTTTTGAAATAGATGCGGTGGCTGAGCAGCAAAATAACGGTACCGGAGGTGACGCAGCCAAGTATCTGATCGAAAGTACGGAAATGACTGTTCCACATGCTGAATGCTGAGAGGGCAATAACAACTGAAAGTCCGGCTACATCAGATTTAATAGCATTCCAGACCATATTCATGGGGCGATAAATTTTATCAGAAATTACTCCGAAGAAAGTTCTCAATTGTTAACAACGTGTAAACGTGAGCGTATTAAGAAAAAAAAGCGGCCGGAGATATTACAGCATTTTATTACCTTTGCGCCTGTTGTTAAAAACGATCCAAACTTTGCGCCATGTAATGTCACAGGTATAACACTTATTCCTTTAGCCGTTCCAGCTCCGGAACAGGCCTGTGATTTTATTGTTTCATCCTGATTACTTCTGCAGTACATACATGAATGCTGTATGGTAATCTGTAATTGATTTATATGGCGGTTTCTGAAAAATATGGCCGTACGTACCACTATCCGTTTTCGCCCGGCACAACGAGCGACGACCGTATACAGTATGATTACTGGGAGCAGCTGCAACGCATTCCGTTGCTGGTGCATACGGAAAAACTGGATGGGGAGAATAACTGTCTTTCCCGGCATGGGGTATTTGCCCGCTCGCATGTAGCGCCCACGGTTTCTCCATGGACGGAGACTATCCGCCGTTACTGGCAGAGCATCCGGAACGACCTGGGGAACCTGGAAATATTCCTGGAGAACCTGTACGCGGTACATTCTATTGAGTATAAAAACCTGGACCATCACTTTTATGTGTTTGGCATCCGGGAGAACGGGTACTGGCTCAGCTGGGAAGAAACCCGCTTTTATGCGGCCCTGCTGGATCTGCCGGTAGTACCTGAGATCAGGATACTAACGCCACCGGCTACACGACAGGAGTTTGAGAAAGAGGCTTTGTCGCTCGTAACCGGCCGTGGCGCCTTTGATCCGCACAACGCGCACGACGGCGGCGCTACCATCATGGAAGGCATTGTATCCCGCAATGCGGCAGGATACCCTGTCAGCAGTTTTGCAAATAATGTATTTAAATATGTCCGCAAGGGGCATGTAAAAACCGATCAGCATTGGACCCGTCACTGGCGGCGTGCACGGTTGAATTATGAAGGAGGTAATTATGTGGCAGATAACAGATAACAGAAACTGGAAACACCTGGAAGATACTTTTGAATGGGTACGCGTCATGCAGGAGGTGCCGCAGGATGTGCGCCACCATGCGGAAGGTAACGTGGCTGTACATACGCAGATGGTGCTGGCAGCGCTGGAACAGCTGCCGGCATACCAGGCGCTCCCGCCGCAGGAACAGGCCATCCTGTGGGCCGCTGCGCTGCTCCATGATGTGGAGAAATACAGCACCACGGCCATACATCCAGACGGCAGCATCACTGCTGCGGGTCATGCCCGCAAAGGGGAGATGCGTGTCCGGCAGATACTCTACCGCGATATCCCCACGCCATTCGCTATCCGGGAACAGATCGCGGCATTGGTGAAATACCACGGCCTGCCGCTGTGGATCTTTGAAAAGCCGGATCCGCAGCGGGCACTGATTACTGCCAGCCTGAACGCAGATACACGGCTGCTGGCTCTGCTGGCGCGTGCAGACATACTGGGCCGCATCTGTGCAGACCAGGCAGACCTGCTCTACCGGCTGGACTGCTTCGAGGAGCTGTGCCGTGAAAATGAATGCTGGGGCCAGTCCCGGCCCTTTGCCTCCGCCCATGCACGCAGCCATTACCTGTTGCATGAACATGCTGCAGCTGACTACGTGCCTTACGGACAGCCCGCCGCACAGGTCATCCTGATGAGCGGATTGCCCGGCGCGGGTAAAGACACGTACATACAGCGCCACTACAAACAATGGCCCCTCATCTCCCTGGACAATATCCGCAGGGAAATGAAAATCAGCCCGGACGATAAAAGTGGTAACGGCATCGTTATCCAGGCAGCCAAAGCCCTTGCCCGCGAACATCTCCGGGCAGGCAGGTCATTCGTCTGGAATGCCACCAACATCACCCGTCAGCTGCGCGCACAGCTCATCAGCCTGTTCACGCAATACCATGCTGCTGTCACCATAATATATGTAGAAGTGCCGGCCAGCATATTGCTGCAACAAAACCGGCAACGGGAAGAAATAGTCCCTCACGCTGTTATGCAGCGCCTGATCAGTAAACTGGAAGTTCCGGGACGGGAAGAAGGAGGGGAGGTGGTGTATGTAGTATGAAATTACGAATTACGAATGGCGAATTACGAATGAGGAGCGAAGATTTAAGCGAATAAGTAAATGCTTTATTCGCTTATGTCTTCGCTCCTCATTCGTAATTCGCCATTCGTAATTCGTAATTAACTCCGCAGGAGTTTAAAATTCGTTTCTCCACATCATACTTTCCACCGGTTTCACGGTGCGGCCGTTATATTTAGCGTTGCCTTTCTTGTTGTAGAATGTTTCTACTTCGCCTTCAACGACGAAATAGATGAGTTGCCCGATGGGCATTCCTGCGTATATGCGTACAGGTTGTGCGCAGGAGATTTCCAGGGTCCAGGTATTGCAGAAACCTACGTCGCCTTTACCAGCGGTAGCGTGAATGTCAATACCGAGGCGGCCGGTGCTGGATTTACCTTCCAGGAAAGGCACATGTGCATGTGTTTCGGTGTATTCTTCAGTTACGCCCAGGTACAGGGTTCCCGGTTGTAGTACATACCCTTCTTCAGGTATCTCGAAGTGCTCAATTTCATTGTGTTTACGCGCATCGAGGATACGGTCCTTGTACGTAGCCAGGTGTTTGCCTAGGTGTACATCATAAGAGTTGGTTCCCAGATACTTCCGGTCGTAAGGCGAAATCACGATAGTGCCTTTTTCAATTTCTTCCAGTATCCGTTTGTCTGACAGAATCATGTTAAATTTTAGTTTTAGCTGTTAGCTTCTGGCTTTCAGAGGGTGACTTTCAGCCCGTGCATAAAAAATGAGGGCGGCGAAAAGCTAAAAGCTTTTGAGTTATTGCTGCTTTTTGCTTTAATTTGGCAAGATATGCCATTAATACGTACCATACAAATTGAACCGGAAACAAGACTGGGTGTCTGGCGGATAGAAGAAGAAGAGGATTTTTTCCGTCAGCGTGTAAATATCAGCCCGGAAATACATCATCCGCATAAGCGGTTACAGCACTTTGCCGGAAGATATATGCTGGTGACGCTCTTCCCGGAATTCCCCATCGAAAAGATAAAAGTGACCAATTCCCGTAAGCCGGTACTGATGTGCGACAGCTACCATTTTTCCATATCGCACTGCGGCGATTATGTGGCGGCCATCGTCAGCACCAGGGCTGCGGTAGGCATAGATATAGAACAGGTGAAGGAGAAAATCGAAAAGGTATCCCGCAAGTTCCTGTCCGCCGAAGAGCGGATGTTTATAGACCCGCAGCATGCGCTGCCGCATAAAACCATCTGCTGGAGCGCCAAGGAAGCAATGTTTAAATGGTATGGCCTGGGAAGTGTTGATTTTAAGGAGAATATGCGGCTGCACCCCTTTAATTACCAGACCGCCGGCTTTATTACAGCCGATTTTGTGAAGCAGGATTCAAATACCCGGTTATATTTGCAATATATAATGGAAAATGAGCTATGCCTGGCATGGACCCATCCGGCGTGAGGAACGGAATTATTAACTAACTGTTGCGTTTTTTGATTTATGAAAATATTCTTGCTCGGCTTCATGGGAGCCGGAAAATCCTATTGGGGAAAACAACTGGCAGACCACTGGCAGTTACCCTTCTATGACCTGGACGACGTGATTGTGGCAGCAGAGGAAATGGCCATCAGTGATATCTTCGCCACCAAAGGGGAAGACTATTTCCGCGAAAAGGAAAGTATGCTGCTGCGCGAATTATCCCGGCAGGAGCATTTCCTGATCTCCTGCGGGGGTGGTACGCCCTGCTTCCAGGATAACATGGACTTCATGAACGAAAAAGGCATTACCATCTGGCTTAATCCTTCTCTGGAAACCATGGTGGAAAGATTGCAGCGGAAAAAATCCAAACGGCCGCTGATCCAGGACCTCGATGACGAGGATCTGCTGGACTTCGTGGAAAAGAAACTGGCGGAACGCCGGCCTTTTTATGAACAATCCCGCCACATAATTTCATCCGATAATATTTCATTGGATACCTTTACACAAAATATCGAGCATGCATAAAAGTTTTTTAGTCTGGGCAGCGGCTTTAGGCGCATTGGCAGTAGTTTTGGGCGCATTCGGCGCGCATAAGCTGAAAGAGCTGGTGCCACCGGAAACAGTATCCACTTTTCAGACAGGCGTTACGTATCAGTTCTATCATGTTTTTGCTTTGCTGGCTACCGGCATCCTCTTTGCTAATGCAGGAGGTAGTCAACTGGAATGGGCCGGCAGATGTTTTATTATCGGTATCTTCCTGTTCTCCGGATCGCTCTACGCACTCACCATGCTGAAAGCTACCGGCAACGTAGGACTCAGAGGTATCGGCATCATTACGCCTATCGGTGGCGTATTCTTCATCATAGGCTGGATATGCCTGCTGATGGGAATCTTAAAGATCAAAGCGTAAAGTATATGCATAAATTTTTTTGGGCGTTGTTATGTGGTGTCATGCTGGGAATAGCAGTACAGGCACAGGATACGAAGAATATTACCGGCAGATGGTATGGCGTATCCAGTTCCTACTACGGTGAAAAACAACGCCTGATCGTTGTGCTGGAGAAAAACGGCGACGGCTATACGGGCCGGCTGTCCAGCCCGGAACAGTCAGCGGAAAGCCTTCCTTTCGATAACGTAGTATATAGAAAAGATACCCTGCTGTTACGGATAGACGAAATCAACTTTGCATATGCAGGAGTGTGGAATGCCGCCGCCAGACAGTTTCAGGGCATATTCACCTGGAACGGACAACAGCATAAATTTGATCTGTCGAGGAAGGAGATAAAAAGGGAAGACCTGTATAAACGGCCACAGGAGCCACAGCCGCCTTATCCGTATGCTACCGAGGAAGTGACCTTTCCCGGCAAAGATGGTAAAGTAATGCTGGCAGGCACTTTTACACGCCCTGCTGCCCTGGGAAGGTATCCCGTAGTGGTAATGCTCAGCGGTTCCGGTCCGCAGGACCGCAACGCGGAGATGGCAGGACATAAAACATTCCTGGTGCTGGCGGACTATTTTGCACGCAACGGTATCGCCTCCCTGCGCTTCGACGACCGCGGTACAGGCAGATCTTCGGGCACTTACAGCCAGGCAGGAATATACGATTTTGCCAATGATGCCCGCGGTGCTGTAGCATACCTGAAAACACGCAGAGATATTGACCCTTACAGTATTGGCCTGCTGGGCCACAGCGAAGGCGCCATTGTAGCGCAGATTGCTGCGGCAGACAATAAATCGGTCGGTTTTGTAGTTTGCATGGCAGGCGTAGGGCTACCCGGCCGCGAACTCGTAGATCAGCGGCTGGTGCTGGAAGGCAAACTGGCCGGTGAATCAGACAGCCTGGTGCGGGATAGACTGATACGCCTGAAGCCTTACTGGGACGCGCTGGCAGGCGACACCAATATTGTGGCTGCTACTGCAAAAGCCAGAGAAGCACTGCAGGAAATATACCGCAGTTCCCCGAAAGAACTGCAGGCACAGGTGTCTGAACAGGAATTCGTAAATAACATACATTTTGATAAAGAACTGTCATCCGTTTTACTGTACAAACCGCTCGATTACCTGAAGCAGATCAAATGTCCCTTCATGGCTGTCAACGGTTCCAACGATGTACAGGTAGATGCCACTTCCAACCTGGAAGCCATTGAACGCGGTCTGCGTGAAAATGGGAATATGCTTGTCACCATCCGGAAGTTCGACGGATTAAACCACCTGTTTCAGCGATGCAAAACCTGTACAGTGGCTGAATACGGCGACCTGGAACAAACCATTGACCCCCTTGTGCCGGAATTTATTGTGCACTGGATTTTACAGCTGCCACCTACAGCGAGGTAGTTGCACTTTTGAAGTTATATTATGTCCAAGAATAAACTGAAAACCGAAAAACCGGAAAACAAGAAACCAAAAGGCGCCGCCCCCAATCCTGATGTGTTGAAGAAAGACAAGGAGCCTGAGGTAAAAGTGAAAGAGCTGGTAAAAGATGAACGTACCCATAAAGTAATGGGTGTGTTCTTCCTGTTGCTGTCTGTATACTGCTTTATTGCATTCACCTCGTACCTGTTTACCTGGGAAGAAGACCAGGATAAGGTCTTCCGCTATTCCACCAGGGAACTGCTGATCGGCGATGTGAAGGTAGACAACCTGCTGGGTCGCCTGGGCGCTTATGTTTCCCATAACTTCTTTTACAGCGGTGTAGGTATTGCCGCCTATCTGTTCTGCTATTTCTTCTTTATCATCGGTGTTAATTTTATCGTTGGCCGCCGCGTGTTCCGCGTCTGGCGGAATATAAAATACATTCTCTTCGGCCTGCTGTTCATCAGTATGTCGATGGCATTTCTGACCTATGGCGCTGACTTCCCCTGGGGCGGTGCGCTGGGCAATGCCCTGGAAAAATGGACTTCCGGTTTCATCGGGAAAACGGGCACCGCTCTATTACTGCTGGTAGCTGGTTTCTCCTGGCTGATCTGGAAGTTTAATTTCAACTTTAAATGGCCGGAGAAAAAAGAAAAACCGCCCAAACCTGCACCGGTGGGGCCTGTGCCAATGGCGGCGCCGGCTGCCACTGCAGCAGCTGCCTCCGTTCCTGTAAATCCTGTTGCAGACAACAGAAAGAACAGCCTGAAAGAAGATAACGGTGTGGTAGTTATTCCGCCGCATGAAGAGGAAGAAGAAGAACTGCTGCCCATGCAGCTGATTGAGAAAGAAGAGATGGATATCACCGTAATCCCTTCCCATACGCCGTATATGCCGCCGGCAGCACCGCCTGTGCCGGAAGAAATGCCGGAAATGATGGAGCATACATTGGAAGAAGAAGAGGAACCGGAAGAAGATCCGGGCCCGCTGCTATATGTGGAGGATATACCGGAAGAGCCTGCCCCACCGGTTTCCCGGAAGAAACCGCAGCCGGAAGAAGTAACTTTTGAGATCAAGGAAACCTTCAGGGACGAAGAAGAAGATGTGGAAGAAGCAGTGGCTGTGCGGCCCGTAGTGCCCGTAGATCCCTATGATCCGTCACTGGACCTGCGGGATTATAAGTTCCCCGGGCTGGATCTCCTGGAAAATCATAATGCAGACAAAGTAATTGTACAGGATACCGGGGAGCTGGAAAAGAACAAGAACCAGATCATTGATACGCTGAAGAACTACGATATTTCCATTCAGAAGATCAGCGCCACGGTAGGCCCTACTGTTACATTGTATGAGATTGTGCCGGCGGCTGGAGTACGCATCTCCCGTATCAAAAACCTGGAAGATGATATTGCGCTGAGTCTGTCTGCATTGGGTATACGTATCATTGCTCCTATACCGGGCAAGGGTACTATCGGTATCGAGGTGCCCAATGTGAAGAAAAGTATCGTTTCCCTGAAAAATATGCTGGCATCGGAGAAGTTCCAGTCCAGCACCATGGATCTTCCGATAGCTATCGGTAAAAAGATCGACAACGAAAACTTCATTGCCGACCTGGCCAAGATGCCTCACCTGCTGATGGCGGGGGCTACCGGTCAGGGTAAATCCGTTGGTATCAACACCTTGCTGGTATCGTTATTGTACAAGAAGCATCCGTCACAGTTAAAGTTTGTACTGGTAGATCCCAAGAAAGTGGAATTATCGCTGTATAAGCTGATTGAAAAGCATTTCCTGGCCAAGCTGCCGGGAGAGGACGATGCCATCATTACCGATACCAAGAAGGTGATCCATACGCTGAATGCGCTGTGTATTGAGATGGACCTGCGTTATGACCTGCTGAAAGAAGCGGGAACGCGCAATATCCGCGAGTACAATGCGAAATTCACCCAACGCCGGCTGAATCCGCAGAAAGGCCATCGTTATCTGCCATTCATTGTGCTGGTGGTGGACGAGTTTGCCGATCTTATCATGACGGCCGGTAAAGAGGTGGAAATGCCGATTGCACGTCTGGCCCAGCTGGCGCGTGCCGTTGGTATACATCTGATTATAGCCACGCAGCGTCCGTCCGTAAATATCATTACCGGTACCATCAAGGCCAACTTCCCGGCCCGCGTGGCCTTTAAGGTGTCTTCCAAAATAGATTCCCGTACCATCCTGGATATTGGCGGTGCAGAGCAGCTGATTGGCCAGGGGGATATGCTGGTATCATTTAACGGAGAACTTGTGCGGTTGCAGTGCGCCTTTGTGGATACGCCGGAAGTGGAAAATGTGGCCGAGTTCATCGGTAACCAGAAAGGATATCCTGATGCCTTCCTGTTGCCGGAATATGTTGATGACAAGGATTCCGAAGGCAAGGAGCTGTCGCTGGCAGACAGGGATCCGCTGTTTGAAGAAGCCGCCCAGGTGATCGTGCAAACCCAGCAGGGCTCCACGTCCCTGTTACAGCGGCGCATGAAGCTGGGCTATAACCGCGCCGGCCGCCTCATGGATCAGCTGGAAGCTGCCGGTATTGTAGGGCCTAACATGGGCAGCAAGGCCAGGGATGTACTGGTAAAAACGGATGCAGAATTACAGGAAATTCTTAACGATTTGTTATAGTATTTTACCATATATAAGAATTCGTCATACATTTTAACAAAATATACGAATTTTGCAGTCCATTAAAGACTGGGATCACAGTATACCGGCATGGCATTTGACATGCCAGGGTAGCACAAACTAAAAAAAACTACAATGAAGAAATTTGTATTAACAGGATTGTTACTGAGTGGTATCGTTTTCAGCGGTATGGCGCAAACCAAAGGGGGGGGCGTCAACGATGCAAAGGCCAAAACTATCCTGGACGGTGTCAGCAATAAATTCAAATCATTGAAGTCCGTAGTGGCTAATTTTATACTCAAAGTGGAAAGTGCCAAAAATGTAAATGATTCCAGGAAAGGAACCGTTTACCTGAAAGGGGCCAAGTATAAAGTGACGCTTCCCGGACAGGAGATTATCAGCGATAATAAAACATCCTGGACATATGCTAAAGATGTAAACGAGGTAACCATCAATAACGTAGACCAGAGCAGCGGGGCCATGACGCCTGCCAAACTGTTCACCAACTTCTACGATAAAGACTACCTGTACCGTCTGGACGGAGAAACCAACGAAAAAGGCAAAGTATTACAGAACATAGAACTGACCCCGACGGATAAGTCCAAGAACGTATTCAAAGTGGTTGTTTCTGTGGATAAGAAAAACCAGAACATCGCAAGGATGAAGGTTTTCGAGAAAAATGGTAACCATTACACCTACGAAATCACCAGTTTCACACCGAACGCCAATGTAGCGGATGCAGTATTCACTTTCGATGCCAAAAAGTATCCGGGAGTGGAAGTGGTGGACCTGCGGTAATTCGTAATTAATGTTTTACCTTTGGCAAGTTTCAAATAAAATTAAACATTATGGCATACGACGTTATCGTAATTGGTAGTGGCCCGGGTGGTTATGTAGCTGCTATCCGTGCTTCTCAGCTGGGATTTAAAACCGCGGTAGTGGAAAGAGAAAACCTGGGTGGTATCTGTTTAAACTGGGGCTGTATTCCAACCAAAGCTTTATTAAAAACCGCACAGGTATTTGAATATACTAAGCATTCAAAAGACTACGGTATTACTGTGTCTGATGCACAGGTAGATTTTGAAGCTGTTATCAAACGTTCTCGTGGCGTTGCTGATAAAATGAGCAGGGGCGTTCAGTTCCTGATGAAGAAAAACAAGATTGATGTACTGATGGGCAATGGTAAAGTAAAAGCCAAAGGCCAGGTAGAAGTAACGGACAAAGACGGTAAAGCTACCGTTCACGACGCGAAACACATCATTCTGGCTACCGGCGCCCGTGCCCGTGAGCTGCCAAACCTGAAAATCGACGGTAAAAGCGTAATCGGCTACCGTGAGGCAATGGTACTGCCTAAACAACCTAAATCCATGATCGTGGTTGGTTCCGGCGCTATCGGCGTTGAGTTTGCATATTTCTATGCTACACTCGGCACCAAAGTAACCATCGTTGAATTCATGCCGCGTATCGTTCCGGTAGAAGATGAAGACATCTCCAAAGAACTGGAAAAAATATACAAGAAGAAAGGTATTGAAATCATGACCAACGCTTCTGTTGAAGCAGTGGAAGCTACCGGTAACGGCGTTAAGGCAAAAGTAAAAACACAGACCGGCGAAATCACCCTGGAAGCAGACGTGGTACTGAGCGCGGTAGGTATTGCTGCCAATATCGAAAACATCGGTCTGGAAACACTGGGTATCAAAACCGACAAAGGCCGTGTTGTAGTTGATAAATACTACCAGACCAACATCCCTGGCGTTTACGCTATCGGTGATATGGTTCCTGGTCAGGCGCTGGCGCACGT
Organism: Chitinophaga solisilvae; assembly: GCF_009928525.1. Lineage (GTDB taxonomy): Bacteria > Bacteroidota > Bacteroidia > Chitinophagales > Chitinophagaceae > Chitinophaga > Chitinophaga solisilvae. Next base: position 103,617 of record NZ_JAABOK010000010.1, read on the forward strand.
TGCCTCCAAAGAAGGTATCATCTGCGTGGAAGCTATTGCCTACAACGAAAAGAAATACGCACACAAACCAGAAACAATCGACTACATGAACATTCCGGGCTGTACTTACTGCGCGCCTGAAATTGCTTCTGTAGGCTATACCGAAAAAGCTGCGAAAGAAGCCGGTTACGAAGTGAAAGTGGGTAAATTCCCATTCTCCGCTTCCGGTAAAGCTTCTGCTGCCGGTGCTACTGAAGGTTTCGTAAAAGTAATCTTCGACGCCAAATACGGTGAGTGGTTAGGTACCCACATGATCGGCGCCAACGTTACAGAAATCATTGCTGAAACAGTGGTAGCCCGTAAACTGGAAACAACCTACCAGGAAGTGCTGGATTCCATCCACCCGCACCCAACCATGAGCGAATCCGTAAAAGACGCCATCGAAGTGGCTTACGGCGAAGCCATCCACCTGTAATTATTTTATTATTTGGTTATTTGAGATTTTGAATAAATAGAGAAGCCTTTCTGATTTTCAGAAAGGCTTCTCTATTGTATTAAAGAAAGCCTCTCTGATTTTCAGAAAGGCTTCTTTTTTTGTATTAAAGAAAGCCTCTCTGATTTTCAGAAAGGCTTCTTTTTTTGTATTAAAGAAAGCCTCTCTGAAAATCAGAAAGGCTTCTCGATTTATTCAAAATCTCAAATAACCAAATAATAAAATAACTACTGTTTCACCATCTGCCGGGAGAAGATTTTTTGTCCGTTGAGGTAGATGCTGCAGTTGTAGATGCCTGCGGGAAGCCAGGATACAGGGATGGTTTCCTGCATATCTGAAATGGTGCGGATCATTAAGGTACGGCCGCCCATATCGGTTATCCGCAGTTGTCTGGTACGTAATTCCTTATCCAGGATGTACAGCTGGCTGGTGACCGGGTTGGGGAACATCAGGATATCGTTTTCCAGGAGGATGCTGACAGATACATAATCTGAATAGAAATTCCTGCCATCGCCGGTTTCCAGGCGTACCCGGTATAATACGATACCTTCATAGGGTTGCGTATCCGTGAAGTTGAAACTGAGGTTGCCATTTACGGCCTGTGTGCCTATTGTTGTCCATCCGTTCAGACTTTTTCTTTCCCAGTAGATATTTTTCAGCAGATAGGTGCTGCCCAGCGTCAGGGATAACAGTACCTGGTTATTGCCGGAAGGGTCTGCGAGCAGGGTTTCTACGTAACAGGCAACACCTTGCAGGCTATAGTCGGTAGTATAGCTCCGTGCGCCTTCCCATCCGGCCGGGGCAACGGGTGCTATGGAAAAGTAAGGTGTAGATATGGTTTTCTTTGGAATGAAGAGGAACGTGTCGCGTACCTGTTTGTATAATGCCATTTTTCCGGCATTCATGTAATAGATGTTATAGGCTGCCGCCGCCGGTATCCGGGCCCAGGAAATGAGGGCGGTATCTGCACAGTTAAAGCCGGTGCGTAGCCGCAGTTTGGGTGATACATGCGCAGCAGGACTGATAAATGACGTATCCGGCAATGTCAGCTTCAGCCATACTTTACTGAAAAGGGTATCCGGAATTTCCCACAACACGGGATAGTTAAGCAGTATCTGTTGTGTCAGCGGGCGCCAGTTAAGGCTGTCGGTGCTGTAGTAGAGATCGCCGTTGCTGGTGTAGGATGTTTCCCACTGCAGCTGTGTTTGTTCGCCTGCTGCGAAGGAGCTGCCCTGCAGCGGATTTTGCCAGGCAAAATAAGGTTCCCGGCTGAGGGACCATGCCAGTGCAAAGGCCTGGCTGGCAGTGCCCAGCTGCTTGGCGCGCACGATGATACGGAGATTGCCGGCAGGAGGATTGTCTATGCTGATCTGTTCATTGTTATTAAGCGTGTCTACTGCGCGGATGGCGGGTTTCCGGATGCTGTCTGCCGCCGGGAAACCGTTCAGTACCCAGGGAAGCCAGGTCTTGTTATCTGCTGTTACAGCTGAAATATCCAGGTCGTTGATGAGCGCTTTCACGGCTTCGGCTGCGGCAGGCGGGTCATTCCAGCTGATCGTTACTTTCACCTGCGTGGTGCCTGCAGGCACGTTAATATCAAAGAAGGTCTGGTTGTTACTGGTCAGTGTTCCTTCGCGGTAACGGTTGTCTGTCAGCGTTGTGAGTACATTTTCTGCATGTATGCTGCCAAAGCCGCGGTCGTAGCCGGGCGTAATGCCTTTCGGGCGTATGGCGCTGTTGATAATCACTGCCTTTACCAAAGCGGAATGGGGGGCAACGCCTTTCTGCTGACGGTAAGCATCCTGCATCAGGGCCACCACGCCGGAAGTGAGGGCGGAGGCGCCGGAGGTGCCATCCTGGCCATAGGCTACTATTTCCGGTTTGATGCGGCCATCGTATGCAGGTCCTTTGGATGCCAGCATAATCACGGTACCGCCGCCATCGGTACCACCGGCTATCAGCACATTTTTGGCGTGTTTGTAATTGCCGGTCATATTAGCATAGCCGTTGATGCCTTTATAGCGGCCGGTTCCGGCAGTTTCAGCACCGGAGTTGCCGGAAGAAAAAACATGTACCAGCGTATCTGCCGCCGCTATCTGCTGATCAAAGGCTGCCGCCTCTGACCCGTATCTGTTGTCATTGCCGCTGCCATAGGAATGATTCTGCACGGTAATGCCGTAACGTTGATAGTAGGCATTATCATCCGGGAAGATAGAATTGTAGTTCATGGAGCTGAGGTGTGCTTCGGGAACAACGCCCAGGCCGAAATTGCCGGTGTTGCCACCGCCGGCAATCAGCGTAGCCATAGTGGTGGCGTGTGTGGTAAGTATATTGGACGTAAGCGGATTAGGTATGATCCGGTCCTTCAGATCAATATCCATTGTATCAAAGCGGTCTTCCTTAACGGAAACGGTTATACTTTTTCCGCGCACCGCAGGGTATTTATATTGTGCGGTATTGATACGGTTGACAAACGGATTGATGGTATTGATAATAATTTCTGTGGAAGGTTTGCGGAAAGCATCTGCAATGATAATAGCAGGTGTGGCTATAAATGCAGGCCAGTCCTGCTTCTTCAGCTTCACCACGGCAGCGTGATAGGTGGAAATATCCTGTATTACCCGCGCCAGCGGAGAAGGTGTATAGGTAGCATCGTAAGTTATCTGCAGGGTAATAGAATCACGGTTACTGATCTTTTCCAGCTGTTGCAATAACAACGTAGTGGCTTTACTGTTAGGGCCGGCCAGATAAGCGTATTTTATACTACTATCCGGCGGCAGCTGCCGCAGTATATAGTGATGGCTGCTCAAAGGCTTTACCAGCCCGTATCTTCCCAGTGTTTTATCATCAGGAATATCTTTGAATCTGACAAGTACCTGCGAAGCGCTGCGCTTATCACGAAGGGTATCGGTAGCGTACCGGATAATCATGGAGTCGGCAGACGGCTTCTTCTGGGCAGCGCCCAGTTGGCAGTGGAGTAGGGCGAAAGCAGCTACTGTTAAGCTTTTGGAGGTAATTGTTTTCATGAATTACGGGCAACGGCAAATAAAAAGATCCTGGTTTGCGATGATAATTAAATCTACTGCAATAAATTGTTCGGCGCAATTTTTTATACAACCCGGAAAATATTTTTTTTAAATTCAATGAAAGTTGTAATATTGATACTACGAATGTTAATCGACAACGAACAACGAAATCTAAGCAAACCATACAGAAAACCGATCACCATTGGTTAATCTGAAGAGCAAATCTGAACCGCCGGAGACGCGGTATTTTTCTAAATCACAGCCAATCATTTTAAACTGCAGGAAGATGTTGTAATACATCCGCCGGCTGACTTTATGTGACCAAAAATGAAGAGCACCTTTAGCAGACATTTTTTGGACATCTGAAAACTGCACACGCATGCTGTGTTGTATTTGTAATACCTGTTACAGATACGCAGACTGCTTTCTATGTTGCTGACACCCGGTTATCACTGTGTATAACCGGCAGGGAATGTTTTTTCTTTTTTCTAAATACCAAAATCTGAACTCCATGAAAAAACAAAAATTCGCCGTAATTGCCTGTCTGGCCGCAGGTTTCCTGTTTGCTTCCTGTAACAAAAATGACAAACAACAGGAAGCGGCAACACCTGACCAGGTATCTGCTGATGTATTGGCACAAATCAAAGCCAATGGTTTCAGCACAGACAATGTTCGCAAAACGGACGAAGGTTACCTGGTAGAAGGAGATATTCTCCTTTCTGCTGAACAGTTACAGGAGAAAGTTGGCAGTCCTAAACTTCGTATTGCCAATGATGAACAGTATCGTACCAACAACCTGGTACGCGCTTTACCCCGTGTGATTAAAGTAAAAGTAACAGGCCTGGGCTCCGCCTTTATTGCCGGTACTGATACTGCTATCGCCCGCTATAACAGACTGGGACTGCGTATTACCTTCCAGCGCATTACCAGCGGCACCGCCAACATCACACTGCAGGGCTTCAACGAAGGCCCCAGCGGCGGTTATATCACATTGGGATCTTCCGGTTTCCCTACCAGCAGCGGTAACCCGTATTCAACTATCAAAATGAATACAAATTCAGCTGCGTATGGTTCCAATCCTGATGTACTGTATGTAGGTTCCGTTATCCAGCATGAAATCGGTCACTGTATCGGTATGCGTCATACCGACTATTACAACCGCGCCTACAGCTGCGGTGGCTCTGCCATCAATGAAGGCGATGGTGGCGTAGGTGCAGTACTGATCCCAGGAACCCCCAGCACCGCCAACGCCAACTCCTGGATGCTTGCCTGCTCCAATGGCGGCAACCGCACGTTCAATGCTAATGACATCATTGCACTGAACTACCTGTATAAATAATACGGGGATAGTGAGGTTTTTTTATTTATTTATTTGAGATTTGTTTCACATCGTGGTGTCTTCCGGGTTGTACGGAGACACCACGATTTATTTTTTCAGTTAGTCATTTGAGATTTGATTGGAGGATATTGGATTTTAAATACAGATCTCCAGCCTGACTGTATATTCGCTGTTTTTGTTGCTGATGATCAGCTGATATTTATCCGGATAAAGTTGTTGCAGCCGTTGCCTGGTGAGCAGGAGTGCGTCGGTAGTGCTCTCGTCTTCAGGATGGCTGAACAGCCGGTTGCTGCAGTAGAAACGGATGTGGTCTGTAGTGGTGCTGAGATGGATATGTATGGCAGTAGTCTGCATCGCGCTGACGCCGTGCCTGAAAGCATTTTCGAGGAAAGGGAGCAATAAAAGCGGAGCGATGTATTTGAATCCGGGATTACCACTGACGGAAAAGTGAACCTGGGTACTGCCTGGCAGGCGTAACTGCTGGAGATCTATGTAGTCGTGCAGGCAGGCAATTTCCTGCTGCAGCAGCACAAAATCGTGATGCGTATCAGTCGCATACCGCATCATGTTGGATAACTTGAGAATATGCCGGGCGGTGTGCTCATGGCCGCTGACAGCCAGCGAATAAATGTTGTTGAGTGTATTGAAAAAAAAGTGCGGATGCAGCTGCGATTTCAGGAAAGATAACTCTGCCCTGGTTTTGCTGGCTTTCGCATGTAACGCATTATTGCTGGCTTCCCAGCGATGATGTATGATTTCAATCAGCACGCTGAGCACTATACATAACGCAAATGCCAGCAGCTGACTGTTCCCGGTATGTCCGTTAAATAACCAGGGTAAGCTGATACATATCAGCCATCCGAGGATATGTGTAGAAATAACAATAAATCTTGACCGGAGCATATCGGACATCTGTTTCAGATACTGCTGTGAATGTGCAGTATTCCGGCGGTAAAATGTGTACCATCTCTGTAAAAAGCAGCATTCTATCGATGAATGACAGAAAAGCTGGTTTTTTATCCTTTAATCCCTCCCCGAATTGTATTAAATTGCCACCTTTATAAAAAGAATATCAGATATGTTGCAACGAATCGTGAAGCCGCTGTTGGTGTTAGCCCTTGTAGTGCTTACTCAGCGGACTTATGCTACGGAAGGTATGTGGCTCCCTCAGCTGCTTTCCGGCCTGAATGAAAAGGAGATGAAAGCCATGGGCATGAAAATCAATGCCTCAGATATTTACAATATCAATAAAGGTAGCCTGAAAGATGCCATCGTGAGCTTTGGCGGCTTCTGCACGGCAGAGGTGATCTCTTCCCAGGGACTGCTGCTGACCAACCACCATTGCGGATATGACGCTATCCAGAAGCATTCTTCTGTACAGAATAACCTGCTGGAAAATGGATTCTGGGCAAAAACAGCTGCGGAAGAACTCCCCAACCCCGGCTTGTTCGCAACCTTCATTGTACGTATTGACGACATCACAAAAGCCGCCCTGCAGGACGTAAAACCCGGTATGAGCGAGCGTGAACGCCAGTCGGCCATCGATAAGCGCCTGCATGAAATCAGACAGGCTGTGAAAAAAGAAGCCTGGCAGGAAACCATGGTGAAACCATTTTTTGAAGGTAACCAGTATTTCCTGTTCGTAACAGAAACATACAGAGATGTACGCCTGGTGGGTGCTCCTCCTTCTTCCATCGGTAAATTCGGTTCTGATACGGATAACTGGGTATGGCCACGCCATACCGGCGATTTTTCCATGTTCCGCATCTATGCCGGTAAAGATGGTAAACCTGCTCCCTATTCAAAGGATAACGTGCCTTTACAACCCAAATATTTTCTGCCCGTTTCCATGAAAGGCGTGAAGCAGCAGGATTTCACCATGGTTCTCGGATTTCCGGGCCGTACCACCGAATACCTGCCATCTGAAGCAGTAAAGCTGACCGTGGAAACAGTAGATGCCTCCAAAGTGGAAATGCGCGATGCCGCCCTCAAAATCATGGACGGATACATGCGTAAAGACGAACAGATCAAAATTCAGTACGCTGCCAAATATGCTTCCACCGCCAACTACTGGAAAAAATGGATGGGCGAGATGAAGGGCGTGAAACAAACCAACGGCATCGGTAAAAAACAACAGTATGAAGCAGAATACCGCCAGCTGTTAGCTTCCAACCCGTTGTGGAGACAAAAATACGATGGCGTGCTCGATACCCTGAATGATCTCTACCGCCAGATCACGCCATATGCACAGACCCGCGATTACTACAGCGAGCTGGTGAAAAACGTAGAACTGTTCACTGCCGGAGACAGGCTCATCAACTTCCTCAGCGACGTGCATGAAAAAGGCGAAGGCCAGTATGAAACGCTGCGCAAGGAGTTCCTGGAATCAATGCAGGCGTTCTACCAGAACTATAATGCCCGCGTAGACCGCGACATCTGCGCCAGTCTGATGGAACTGTATGCCAAAGGCGTTCCCAAACAGTTTAACGGCACCGAATACCTGCAGATATGGAATGAAAGTAACAAAGACAGCCGCCTGCTGGCAGATAAAATCTATAACCTGTCCGGACTAACGTCTATGGATAAACTGAAAGCTTTCGTTCAGCAGCCCTACAACACCGTTGTGGCACAGATGTGGAAAGACCCCGCTACCCGCCTGGTAATGGCTATGCGCAAGGGATATGTAGATAACGTCAGCAAACCGGTTACCGATCTGCAAAATAATATCAACAATCTGCAGCGTACCTATATGCAGGCACAGATGGATATTATGGGCAGTAAAAAACGTTTCTACCCGGATGCCAACAGCACCCTGCGTGTGACCTACGGTAAGGTAGACGGCTACAATCCCCGTGATGCTATCCATTACGATTTCTATACTTACCTCGACGGTGTTATGGAGAAGTATATTCCCGGCGACTACGAATTCAATGTACCTGCCCGGCTGATCGAGCTCTATAAGAAAAAGGACTATGGCCGCTACGGTGTAAACGGCAGAATGCCGGTATGTTTCATCGCCAGCAACCACACTACCGGCGGTAACTCCGGCAGCCCTGTACTGGACGCTAACGGCCGTCTGATCGGTCTTAACTTCGACCGTACCTGGGAAGGCACCATGAGCGATATCAACTACGACCCATCCATCTGCCGCAACATCATGGTGGATATCAGATATGTATTGTTCATCGTGGATAAATTTGCCGGCTGCACAAGACTCGTGGATGAGATGAAGCTGGTGAATTAATTACGAATTACGAATTGCGAATTACGAATGTAACCCGAAGATAAAAGCGAAGACCGAAGCGATTATACTTTAAGTATCCGCTTCGGTCTTCGCTTTTATCTTCGGGTTACATTCGTAATTCGTAATTCGCAATTCGTAATTCTAGCCCAATTTGCATTCATACACAATAGAACTACACCTATCTACATCTTTCAGTCCTTTTCTGTAGGAATGGAAGCCGTTGAAGAATCCTTGCAGGAGGCGGCTTTTGCCGGTTTTATATTTTTCGCTGAGAAGGCTTACGTAGAAGCCATCGAACACCATGGGGTGTTTTTTTACCAGGCGGATATGATGTGATGATAATAATTTTTCCATAGAGGAAGGGGAAAAGTGGTAGAGGTGCCGGGGCACATCGTAGGCAGCCCAGTACTGACCGTAGTGTTCCGCATCCGGGGAGGTGTAGTTGGGCACAGCGATGAGCAGGGTGCCTCCTGGTTTGAGCAGGGTACGGATGTGATCCAGGTAACGGTGCAGTTCGTGCACATGTTCCAGCACATGCCACATGGTAATGGCGTCGTATTGTCCGGCCGGTAGGGTGAAGAGCTGCTCTATGGGCAACGGTTCGAGGCCGTACAGTGTCTTCGCATTGTGGCGTGCGTTTTCATCCGGCTCCAGTCCGGTGACAGTCCAGCCACTGGTTTGCATATAATGAAGGAATGCGCCGGTGCCACAGCCAATATCCAGGAGACTACCAGTTTTGATACCGGAGCCGTTGCGTACCCAGTTTTGTTTGGAACGCAGCGTGATCTTGCGTACGCTGTGATACAACCTGTTAATCAGCCCTTCTTTTGTTTCTGAATGGGAAATATATTCCTGTGATTGATAGTAACGGCCAATATTTTCACTGTCGGGAACATGCTGTGTAAAACGGCCGCTGCAGCCGCCGCAATGAATGATGGAGAATGTTTCCTTTGATACTGTATAGTCTTTAGCAGTGAGTGCTTCATGTAATTGCGATGATCCACAAAGCGGACAGCTATTATAATAAATCAAGTTCAGATCGTTTTTAAAAACCAAAGATAGATGATCATTTGAGATTTTTTTATTTGAGATTTTATCGGTGCGGAGACTGTATAGGCGTATCCGCACCGATAAAATCTCAAATAAAAAAATCTCAGATAATTATTTGTATTCACCCCAGACATTTCTCAGGGTGTCTGCGATTTCTCCGAGGGTGCAGTATTTTTCTACAGCTTCCACCACCAGTGGCATTATGTTTTCTGTGGTGCCGGCAGCGGCCGAGATACGTTGCAGGATATCCTGAACGGCGGTGTTGTCGCGGCGTGCGCGCAGTGCTTTCAGTTTATCGGATTGTATCTGCCGGATACTGTCATCAATGCGGAAAACTTCCGGTGGCTGTGTATCTGTGGTGGTGAATTTATTGACGCCTACAATGATTTTTTCATTGTTTTCTACATCCTGCTGGTATTTATAGGCGCTGCGGGCTATTTCATCCTGCACGAAGCCCTGTTCAATAGCGCTTACGGCGCCGCCCATGGCGTCTATCTTATGTATGAGATCCCAGGCTTTTTGTTCTACTTCGTTGGTCAGCGCTTCTACATAGTAGGAGCCTGCCAGCGGGTCAACGGTATCGGCAACCCCGCTTTCGTAGCCGATGATTTGCTGCGTGCGGAGTGCGATGCGGGCTGCTTCTTCCGTGGGGAGTGACAGTGCTTCATCGTAGCCGTTGGTGTGGAGTGATTGGGTACCGCCCATAGTCGCGGCAAGTGTCTGAACGGCCACCCGTACAATATTGTTGTGTGGCTGCTGGGCAGTGAGCGTACTGCCGCCGGTTTGTGTATGGAAACGGAGCATCTGTGCCTTGGGGTCAGTAGCGCCCAGTTCTTTGGTAATGTTGGCCCACATGCGTCTTGCGGCGCGGAATTTCGCTACTTCTTCAAACAGGTGATTGTGCGCGTTGAAGAAGAAGGAAAGTCTTTTGGCGAATACATTGATATCCAGTCCCTTTTCGATGGCAGCTTTCAGATAGGCTTTACCGTTAGACAGGGTGAAAGCCAGCTCCTGTACTGCGTTAGCGCCTGCTTCACGGATGTGGTATCCGGAAATGGAGATGGTGTTCCATTTGGGCACTTCCCGGCTGCAATAGTCAAAGATATCGGTAATGATCCGCATGGAAGGTTGGGGCGGATAAATGAAAGTACCTCTGGCAGCGTATTCTTTCAGAATATCATTCTGGATAGTACCGGAAATTTTTTTGATGTCGGCGCCCTGTTTTTTGGCGAGGGCGATGTAAAGCGCCAGCAGTATAAATCCTGTGGCGTTGATAGTCATGGAAGTAGAAATCTGTTCCAGAGAGATGTCTTTGAAAAGAACTTCCATATCATCGAGGGAGTCAATAGCTACGCCTACTTTCCCCACTTCGCCTTCAGACATGGGATGGTCCGAATCATAGCCGATCTGGGTAGGCAGGTCGAATGCCACGCTGAGGCCCATCACTCCCTGACTGAGCAGGTAATGGTAACGTTTGTTGGATTCTTCTGCGGTGCTGAATCCGGCGTATTGCCGCATCGTCCACAGCTTATCGCGGTACATGGTGGCGTGTATGCCACGGGTAAACGGGAATATACCGGGCAGCTCGTCCATTGCCACGGGTTGCGTATACAACGGCGCTATCGTGATGCCTGAATCGGTTTGAAAGGTTTTTTCCATGAGTCTTAAAACTAGCGTTGCAATGTTACATAATTATTACGGTACTTCGCCGCTGAGAAAAATATTGATATTTTGCGGTAAAGTTTGGCTCCATACTATGATTATCTGGTTGTTATCAGGGCTCACAGTCATACTGGCATTGTATAGTCTATGGCTTATCCGTAAAGGCGGCCGCCGGCCCTTTCCTCAGGCGTGGCCCGTGCTGCTGGGCGGTTTTTCGCTGGGTCTTTTCATTTATCTATTCGGCAGCTGGGTATATTTATCTGTTTACCTGAAATATGTTTTTGGTATTTGCTGGCTGTTGTTCCTGACAGGATTATTTTTCGGAAGAAGACAACGCCCTGCTGCGCCTGCACCACGCTGGAAGCGAGGGGCATATATCAGCTGTTCGGCATTATTACTCCTGGCCTGCGTATTATATTTTACAGGCACCACCGGCCGGCCGGATACCGTGGAACTGGCTTTCCCGCTGAAATCAGGCCGCTACTTTGTCTTACAGGGAGGAAAGGGACTCCCGTCCAATGTATTTCATTTCAGCCTGCGCGGCGCTGTGTATGCGATGGACATTGTAAAGCTCAACCGCTATGGTGGCCGTGCGCGCAAAGTATTTTCCCGGCGCCTGGAGGATTATGATATCTTCAACGACACCGTATATGCGCCCTGCGATGGTATTGTAAGGCGCGCCTACAGCGATAATCCGGATAATATTCCTCCTGCCATGGACCGCGGTCCCAGGAATACCAACCAGGTATTGCTGGAAGGTGCTGACTGCTATTTTTTTGCAGCGCACCTTAAAATGGGCAGCGTGATAGTGCGCGAAGGACAGCAGGTAAAACAGGGACAGGCGCTGGGATGCGTGGGTAATTCCGGCTTCAGTACGGAGCCGCATTTACATATACAGGCGCACATGAAGCAGGCCGACGTGCCCTGGTACAAGGCAAAGCCGCTTTACATGCTGTTTAACGGTAAAGGCTATCTGTTGAATGAGGTGATTGATGCAAAATAATCAGCGCATCAGTCTTTTAGCTTCTGCGTTGATAATCTGAGCCGTCAGTTCTGCCGGCGATTCGCCCGCCTGCAGAAATACTTCCAGTATCTGTTTGTTCAGTTCCATTGCAGGAGCGTCCGGCGGGAGCTGAACTGCCACCTGGTTGATAACGGAGATCGTTTGTTCTTTCAATGTCTTCACAGCTTCCCAGGCCATGGAAGAAATATATATCTGCTGTGTGATGTTATGTTCAAATTCAGACTTAATACTCTGCACCATTGCTATCTGCATATCCACGGCAGTCAGTCCCGGCTGATAGATGCGCCCGATAAGGCTTTGCGGTGTAATCCTGTCAACATACAACGCCATTCTTTCGTATGCCTGCAACTGCAATGGTAAGATGGCCGGATTCACATTGCCGGCAGATTGCCCGTCATTACCACTGTTTGCCGGTGCGGCAGGCCTTTTCTTCAATACATCGCGGACAGTCATATACACCACTGCAATAGCTCCTATCGTTAACGCCAGATACAAAAGCTGTTGGGAATTGAAATTCATCTGATTGGAAAGGTTTAGAGCTACAAATATATAATAAAATAATTATGAATTAAGAGCTGTAAATAATCAATTACGAATTACTAATTGCGAATTACGAATGTAGAAGCGAAGATTAAACCGAAGATTTAAGGAGATAACTATGAAACATCTCCTTTAATCTTCTGTTTAATCTTCGCTTCTACATTCGTAATTCGCAATTAGTAATTCGTAATTGATTATTTATTTCAGCTTCCCCAACCATTCCTTCAGCCTCGCCGCGCCTTTTTCCAGGTTAGCCATACTGGTAGCGTATGACAGGCGGATGCAGTTGGGTTGGGCGAAGGCAGTGCCGGTAACTGCGGATACATGTGCTTTGTGAAGCAGGTACATGCAGAGGTCGTCGGCATTTTTGATGTGGGAGTCTTCGTATGATTTGTTGAAGAAGGCGCTGATGTCCGGGAACATATAGAAGGCGCCTTCCGGGTTGTTTACTTTGAGGCCGGGAATATCTTTCAGGGCGGCATGAATAAAGGCGCGACGTTTTTTGAATTCGGCTACCATTTCCTGGGCGGTGGTCAGTTCGCCGGTAAGGGCGGTGATGGCGGCGCGCTGGGTGATGGAGCAGGTGGCGGAGGTGAACTGCGCCTGGATTTTATCGCATGCTTTTGCCAGTTCCAGCGGGGCGGCCAGGTAACCCAGGCGCCAGCCGGTCATGGCGAAACCTTTACTCAGACCGTTGATAATGATGGTGCGGTTAATGAGGTCACCAAACTGCGCGATGCTTTCATGCTTTCCTTCGTAGTTAATGTATTCGTAAATCTCATCGGAGATAATAAATATCTGCGGATGTCTGGCGAATACGGCAGCAAGGGCTTCCAGCTCAGCTTTGGAATATACAGAGCCGGTAGGGTTGCAGGGAGAAGAGAACATGAACAGCCTGGTTTTGGGCGTGATGGCAGCTTCCAGCTGTTCGGGCGTAATTTTATAGTTACTTTCAATGGTGCTGGGAACAAATACCACTTCACCCTGGCAAAGGCTTACCTGTTCTGAATAGGTAACCCAGTAGGGAGTAGGGATAATGACTTCATCGCCGGGGTTGACGATACTCAGTACAGCGTTGGCCAGGCTTTGTTTGGCGCCGGTTGATACCACAATCTGTTCTGGCGTGTAGTCCAGACCGTTATCTCTTTTCAGTTTGTGCACAACGGCTTGTCTGACGTCGGCATAGCCGGCCACTGGGGTGTAGTGGGTAAAACCTTCGTCTATGGCCTTTTTGGCAGCTTCGCGGATATGCTCCGGCGTATCAAAATCAGGCTCTCCAATACTCAGGTCTACAATGTCTATTCCCTGTGCTTTCAGTTCACGGCCCAGTTTGGCCATTTTAATTGTTTGCGGCTCGGATATCCTTGACAGCCTATCTGCTAATTGATTCATATCTAATGTTGGGTTGACCGGAACAAACCTAAGAAAAAAAATTACGAATTACGAATTGCGAATTACGAATGAAAAGCGAAGACCGAAGCAAATATCCGCTTCAGTCTTCGCTTTTCATTCGTAATTCGTAATTCGTAATTCGTAATTACTATAAGTTATGCGCCTCTCTCCTAGTATCCTGACGTATGTGACAGGTAGTAGAGTTTCAGTTTATTATCACCGGTGCTGTCTTTGCGGCCGGAGAGGTAAATGGTGTAGGCGTAGCCCGTGTTGAACATTACTTCTGTATCGCTGGAGGAAACGCGGGAGGTGCCTTTGGCGATGATGGAGTCTTTACCGGCGAATGTTACGTGGTAATCAACCATATTATTGTAGGGCGCCAGGCTGAGCCAGTCGTTTACAGGGCTGAATGTCACGCTGGAAGCCACTTTCTTTTTATTGATGTAGAGATCTACTGCGCCTACGTTGGTGCTGAGGTTGAGGAAGCGCACGTTCACCTTGGCGTTGCTCAGCTGGGAGAAGTCTTCCTGCTGGTAGCGTACTGCAAAAGCGCCCGACAGATCGTTATAGCCGATCATGGTGTAGAACTTGGTAGAGTCGAACTGTCTGGAAACGGAGTCCAGGCCGATACCTTTGGTTGTTCTGAAGGAGAAGGTATACTTACCGGAATAATCCTGGAAAGGGGAAGATGCGCTCATCTGGTAAGGGTTGCTGTTCATCTTGCTGCCATTTTTGAAAATATCCAGGCTGGAGGGGTTCCAGGCGGCGTTGATGATGGCAGCAGTGTAAGGAATACGCGGAGGACCATAGTCTTTCTGTTTCAGACATGCTGAGAATCCGATTACTCCACCCAGGAGGGCTGCTATTGCCCAGACACGATTTTTCTTAGTTAGCATTTTGCACTCAGTTTTTAGTATATGTGTGTAATTTATTCAGTTGCTATCTGCGTAAAGAGGCTGCCCAGGTTGGGGGGATAGCGTTTTACGCGGTTACGTTCTTCTTCATAAATAATTTCGCCCAGCGTTTTGAGAAAGGGTTTCCCGGTTTCTTCAAAAGCTTGTTTGTCATCTCCCAGAATACCGTCAGTATTCACAAATATGCTGGCTGAAAGCAGGAATTCTGTATTGCTGGCCATGTCCGCTATGTAGGCGGTATCTGTCAAAAAACCGTAAGCCCATCCGGGCTTATTGAATATTCTGATATGGTCTGGTATCTGTGCTTCTGGCATTGAGCCGAAAAGCAAAAATTTCACATATGATTGATAATATTGTTGTTCATTGTATACCGGGTTGGTAGATTCTCCGGGATATTGTGACATGCAACGATACAAAAAATTATAATCCTTGCCAGTTAAACGGAAACGTTTCGCTTTTGTTACAGCTTCCGGAAAAAATAAGGCGCGCATCATATTATGGAGATCGGCCAGCGGCAGGCGGTTACGATGGGAGAAGTCCATCGGGTTGTTTTCCAGGACGCCGCGGTGGTTGTAGTGCATGCTGCCGGCGAAGTCGTGCCGTTCGCTGAAACGGAGCCGGCTGAGGCAATCCGGCTGCTCATACAGTATTTTACCGTTGTCCCTGAAATATACCCCGTTGGTATGCATATTGGCGGCAGCATGCAGGGGGAGGCCCACCCGGTGCCTGATTTCAGTGCCGGTATATCCCAGCTCCCACAGGCGCCGGTTCAGCGGCTCCTGGCCAATGAATTCATAGAGGCGGTTGAAGGCGTCGTTATCGCTGACCAGAAATATTTTTTTGATATAATGAGAGATAGATGGTAGCTTGCCAGCCGCAGAATGATCATGAAGCACTCCCGGGTTGATGCCGGGCAGGGGGCGGGTAAGCAGGGGAGTATCCCGGTGAATGCCGTCCGGCTGCAGGTTGTTGAGCTTTTCCAGTGCCAGGATGGCCGTAGGGAGCTTCACGGTGGAAGCAGGGTAGAAGTAGTAATTATTTCCCGTACCGTAATGAAAATCGGTGAAATGCGGCCGCTGCCGGGCGTCCCGGTCTATCCGGGTATAGATGATCTGCAGCCGGTGCGCAGCAGCATCCCGGAATACCTTACCCAGACTGGCTTTACGGCTTTTCAGCAAAGCCGCAGGGAAATTATCTGTTGCCTGATAATATTGGGTTTGCATATATTTGCCGGTATTACTGACTGTAAAGCAATGAAAATATAATCAAAACCAGGAAAAAGCCAGAATCGCAGATTTAATTATTTTGCCGGAACAGTACTGAATGAGTATCGCGGATTTAGAAAAAATGGATGCTGATAAGCCCTGAAAGTCAATCGTATATTGATTTTTAGCCACTTTTAAGTTGGGCTTTAATATATCAATTTAAATTCTATCTTTGCAACTCTTAAAATTTTTTTATTATAAACCCGAAACAAACAACATGCAACTTAAAGGACTGGTAAGATTTTTTGCCATCGCACTGATCCTTATCTCTTTGTACCAATTGTCCTTCACGTTTTTGGTAAGGAACTATGAGAAGAAGATAGAGCAGCAGGCTGAGAATGATGTAGCCAAGCAATTCCCTACCGCAGCACAGAAATATCCTGGTAGCACCGAGCAGCAGGCTTTCTACTCTGACACGCTGAAAGGATTCGTTAAACAAAGAAGACAAGCGATTGTGGACAGCACCAGCAATAAGCAGATTGCAGGTTTCCCATGGTACGTTACCTATAACAAGGCAAAGGAAAAAGAGTTGAATCTCGGTCTTGACCTCGTTGGTGGTATGAACGTAGTACTGGAAGTAAGCGTAGAAGACGTTATCCGCGCTTTATCCGGTCAATCCAAGGATCCTGCCTTTAACAAAGCGCTGGATCTGGCTGAAGAACGCAAAAAAACAAACCAGACTGACTTTGTTACGCTGTTCGGGCAAACATATGCGGAAGTGGCTCCCCAGGGTCGCCTGGCTACCATCTTCGCCAATGCTTATCAGAAAGACATCACTTTCAACTCCTCCAACGCGCAGGTACTGGACATGATCCGCAAGGAATCACGTGCAGCTATCAAAAACACCTACATCGTACTGCAGAAACGTATCGATAAATTCGGTGTGGCCCAGCCCAACATCAGCCTGGATGAAAATAAAGGTCTGATCTCCGTGGAACTGGCCGGCGTGGATAATGCTGAACGTGTACGCAAATACCTGCAGGCTACCGCCAACCTGGAATTCAGGGAAGTTTACAAAAACAGCCCGGAATTTTTCCAGAATGTGCTGACGCCAATGAACGAAGCCATCAAAAATTCCATCGGTGGTTCCAATACCGCAAAACCAGCTGCCGATACTGCAAAAGCTGCTGTAGCTGCTGCTGAAACAGCTGCCGATACCAGCAAAACCGGTAAACTGAGCGACTATCTGTCTAAAGACAGCGGTAAAGCTGCCAAGGCGGATACCGGTAAAAAAGCCCAGGAACTGCAGATCAAGGAAATGCAGAAACAGAACCCGCTGTTCACCATCATGTTCCCCATGATCGATCAGCAGTCCGGTTCCCTGATACCAAGCCCTTCTATCGGTCGTATCTTACCTAAAGACACTGCTACTTTCCGTTCCTATCTCAATTTACCTGCTGTACAGGCTATCCTGCCTAAAGATGCGGTATTTGCTTTCGGTCCGGAAAATAAAGAAGATAAATATGGCCCGCTGCCTGTTTACGTGCTGAAAGTAAATCCTGCCAACCCTGCGCCACGCGTAGGCGGCGAAAGGATCGTAGACGCCCGTCAGGATATGGACCAGAACAACCAGCCGGAAATCAGCATGACGATGGATAACATCGGTGCGCACGAGTGGAAAAAACTCACCGGCGAACTGGCTCCTGCCAACCCGAAAGATCCGTCTACCCTCAACTTTGTGGCAGTAGTACTGGATAACATCGTTTATTCCGCTCCTTCCATCCAGGGTGAAATTGCCGGCGGCCGTTCCTCTATCAGCGGTAGCTTTACCATCGAAGAAGCGAATGACCTGGCCAACATCCTGAAATCCGGTAAAATGCCTGCTCCTGCACGCATCGTACAGGAACAGATTGTAGGACCTACCCTCGGTGCTGAATCCATCGCCGCGGGCGCCAAATCCTTCATGATCTCCTTTGTGATCATCTTCGTACTCATGCTGGTGTATTACAACTCCGCCGGCTGGGTAGCCAATATCGCACTGGTTCTGAACCTGCTGTTTACCTTCGGTATCCTGGCATCACTCGGGGCCACCTTAACCATGGCTGGTATCGCTGGTCTGGTGCTGACCATCGGTATGGCGGTAGATACAAACGTAATCATCTTCGAAAGGATCAAGGATGAACTGACCCATGGCAACTCCTACCCGGATGCTATCTCCAAAGGTTACAGACGCTCCTATGCTCCTGTACTCGATGGTCACGTAACATCCCTGCTCACGGCCATCATCCTGTTCTACTTCGGTCTGGGTCCTGTACTGGGCTTCGCTACCACACAGATCATAGGTTTGCTCCTGTCCCTGTTCTGCGGTATCATGATCTCCCGTATGGTAACTGACTGGTGGACTAACAAGAAAAGACACTTCGAATACTTTACGCCTGTATCCCGCAGCATATTCAAACACGCCGCATTTGATTTCGTAGGTAAACGTAAATATGCCTACATCATCTCTGCCATCGTAATGGTAGCCGGTGTATCTTCCTTCTTCAACGGATTCGATCACGGTATCGACTTCTCCGGTGGCCGCAGCTTCACTGTTCGTTTCGAAAAACCAATGAACAGACAGGAAGTGGCCGACGTACTGAGGAAAGAATACGGTTCTGAAGTTTTCGTTAAAACTATCGGTAACACCAACCAGCTGAACATCACTACTGCCTATAAAATTGAACAGCAAAGCCTGGCAGTAGATAAAGAAGTAACAGATAAACTGTATAATGGTCTGAAGAAATACTATGACGCCAGCGTAACACCTGACGCATTTATGACCCGCTTTATTGTAGGTTCACAGACAGTTTCCCCGACCATTTCCGATGATCTCCGCGCAGGTGCGGTGAAGGCTACCATCCTGTCACTGGTGGTGATCTTCCTCTACATCCTGTTACGATTCAACAAATGGCAGTATTCTATCGGTACTATCTTCTCCCTGCTGCACGACGTACTGGTTACACTGGCAGTATTCTCCTGGTGCAGAAACATCGTTCCGTTCACACTGGAAATTGACCAGCACTTCATCGCTGCGATCCTGACAGTAATTGGTTTCTCCATGAACGATACGGTGATCGTATTCGACAGAATCCGTGAATACTTCAGAACAGGCGTACACGGCAAAAACAGGGATGTAGTGATCAACAAAGCGATCAACGATACCCTGAGCCGTACTATCATGACGTCTCTCACTGTATTCCTGACCATCCTGGTACTGTTCATCTTCGGTGGTGAAGTTACCCGCGGTTTCGCCTTCGCGATGCTGGTGGGTGTAATCACCGGTACTTACTCCTCTATCTTCGTTGCGGCGCCGGTACTGGTTGACTTCGACAAGAAAAACCAGCTTTCCAACGAAAGCGAGGCTGTAGCAGTAACTGAAAAGAAAGCAACTGCAGCAAAATAATTGAAGTGAGATAACTGAAATTATGTTTGATATAAAAAAGGGCTGACCACTGGTCAGCCCTTTTTATTTTATTATTTTGTTATTTGAGATGTTGAAGCCCATCCGGATTTTCTTTTGCACCTATAGGTACAAGGAAAGTCCGGATGGGCTTCAACATCTCAAATAACAAAATAATAAAATAACTACATAAAAGTGAAGCCTGCAGCCTCTTCGTTCTCCTGGTAATCTACTTTTTTTCCGGAGAGGTACATGCTGTGGGCTTTTTTGATGATGACGGGGATGCCATCTATTTCGAAAAGGTCGTCGTCTTCCAGGCGGGCATCGAAACCCAGCATAAAGGCCATACCGGAGCAACCGCCGCCTTTAACGCCTACACGAAGGAACGGTGTTTCACTTTCTGGCTGCAATAATTGTTTTACTACTGCTACAGCCCTGGATGTCAGGGTGATGGGAGCAGGGAGTGTTGTATCCATTTCCGGTGCTTTTGTGCAAAGTTAGCAAAATAGCAACGGAAGAATGACGCCGGTAACCGGGAGGTAACCTCAGGAGGCAGTGGCCATCTTCATAAAGGTTTCATGGAGGGCGAGCACCTGCGGAATAACCATTTGCTGTTCATCGTTCTGGATAACATAATCGCACAGGCGCATCTTTATTTTTTCATCTATCTGTTTATACATGCGTGCCAGCACCTCATCGCGGGTAACGTTATCGCGCTTCATGACCCGATGAATACGCAAAGGCTGCGGCGCATACACCCCGATGATTTTATCGAGATAGTGGAAGGATTCTGTTTCAAATAACAACGCGGCTTCCTTCAATACATAGGGAGTCGTCTGTTGATGTGCCCACTGGTCTGAATCCCTGATGGTAGCGGGATGCACGAGAGAATTAAGCAATGCCAGCTTATCTTTATCGTTGAATACGATATTACCTAAGTATTTGCGGTTGAGGGCGCCGCTTTCATCATACACTTCCGGTCCGAAATGTTCCCTGACAGCTGCTGCCAGGGCTTTATCCCTGACAAGAATATCTTTGGCGCGGTCATCTGCATAATATACAGGAACGCCCAGTAATTCAAATATCTTGCTGACGGTACTTTTGCCGGAGCCGATGCCTCCGGTGATTCCAATCTTTAACATACCCCAAGTTAAGGGTTTACCGTAAAACGGAGAAGAAATAAGATGACTATCTTAGTTGAGCATATTTGTGCCGGTGCAGTACTGCTTAACATGTATTTAACGGCAACTTTATCCGGGGATGCTGATGTTTGTGAATTGAAAAACCTGCATGCTGAATCTGACCGGAATCTGTTGCCTGCAAATTTTTGCAGATAATGATCCGTGCAACCGGCGTGAACTTTTAAATTACCTGAACGGGTGGCAGCATCAAAGGCAAAGCTCGTATATATCCTGAGCGGGACAATAAGCTGTAATTATCAGAAACCCTCATCAACAATTAACCAACCCCCGAGATTAAATGAAGCGCTTCATCAACATTATTTTACGGATCTGTGAGGGAACGAAAGATAGCATCAATACCCTTTTACGGATGGGGATTGATAAAGAAGATAGTTCAGAACTGCAGAAGGCCGTGTGCCTTATCAATACCCTGGCTTTCTGGACAGCGGTGCTGGTGATGACCGTCGGGTATTTTCTGTTCCTGCTCACGGGGGCCGTCCTGGTCCTGTCTGCGGTTCTGCTGGAAGTACTGGCCTTCAGCGGCGTAATTATGCTGAACCGCTACCGGAAACACCGGCTGGCAGCCCGTTTTATCCTGCTGATTCACTGTGCGCTGGCCATTTACTTTGGCACCATCCTGGGAAATGTAATGCAGCCGGAACTGCTGACGGTTGTCTGGATGGCCATTTTCCTGCTGGCCTTTTTTATCGGGGGAGGTTATTTCTTTTATGGCAGCCGTAATGTAAAATACCTGGGTCTGTTGTTATCCATGATTGTCTTTGTAGTGCTGCAGCTGAATGATTATTACAGGATGATAACGCCGGTGTATATACGCCCTGAATATCTGAACATCGGAAAAATCAGCTGCTGCATCGGGATGATGGCGCTGATGTATTTCGTCAGCATTTGTATCATCAATCAGAATGATGCCTTTAAGGCGGAGAACAGGCAGCTGCTGGCCCGGCTGGAGGCGGCCAATGAAGCCAAAACCGTATGGGTGAATGAATACAGCCATGAAATCCGGATTCCGTTAAATACCCTGATCGGTATGGCACAGATCATTCATTCCAATATTGATAAAATTGCCGATAAGGAAATTATCAGGGATATTGAAGAATTGAATAAAGCCGGACTGCTGGCCAGGGAGATCATCAACAATATCCTGGATATGGCCAAGATAGAAGCCGGTAAAGACGATCCCCGGATGGAAGCCGTGCAGCTGAAAGATATCCTGAACAGAAGCATGTCCATGAACCGGTATATGACCCAGGTTAAAGGCATTACCATCGGGATAGACTACGATCATCATATTCCCCGGTACATCCTGACAGACCAGATCTTTCTGCAGAAGATCATCAACAACCTGGTGTCCAATGCCCTGAAATTCTCACCGGATGGAACCGGCGTGCTGATTACCGTAGCCATTTTAAAAGGTTGTATTCACTTTACCATCAGGAATACAGGCAGCATATCTCCCGAAAAAGTTACCTGTATGATAGAAGCCTTTGAATCGGAACGGAATAAAACCTTTTCCGGTACCGGCCTGGGGTTATCTATCGCCCGGAAGCTGGTGGAAAAACTGGGTGGTAGTTTAAAAATCCAGTCGAGAGACAACTTTGTGTTCGTCTCCTTCGATATCCCCCTGCAGGCCGGCATCAGAACAGCAGAGGAGAAGGAGATAGGGCTGATCCGCGACCGGCTTTTTGAAGGGTTGAAGGTACTGATTATGGAAGATGATGCTATTTTTCAGCGGGTATATCAGCGTTGGTGCGACCGCGTAGGACTTGCCTGTCTTATTGTTAACAATGGCATAGAAGGGATAGAAGCGCTGCAGACATTTACGCCTGATTTTATTATCTGTGATGATCATATGCCCCGCATGATGGGAACAGATGTGCTGAAGGCTATCAGGAACATGCCCGATAAGGCCGGCATACCGGTTTTTATGGTTACTGCCGATGCATTTGGTATCGGGGGCGACCGCTTTATGAAGGAGGGCGCCGCTATTCAGCTGGCGAAGCCATTAAGGATTGATGATTTAAATGCCATGGTATTGCAGTATGTGCCCGTTAATCCCCTGAAAGAGAGCTGACCGGCAGGAGTCAGAATGGCCTCTCATCATTTTTCCTGTTGCAAATGCCTCCGATTCACAATGTTTAGCATATTTTAGCAGTTTGGCTGTAGCCTTCGGAGCGTAACCTGTACCACAAACTGACGATTAATTTAATATGCAAACACCACGTAAACATCCGGCAGCATTGCCTTTCCTGTTCCTTTCCGAAATGTGGGAGCGATTCGGGTTTTATCTGATTCTGGGAATTTTCCAGTTATACCTGACTGATACCGCGAAAGGGGGCTGGGGAATGGACCGCGCCACAGCGGCCGATATCTTCGGTACCTTCATCGCTTTTGTGTACCTGACTCCCTTCCTGGGCGGCCTGCTGGCGGACCGTAAGCTGGGCTACAGCAAATCCATTATCATCGGGGGAATCCTGATGGGAATAGGGTATATAGGACTGGCCGTACATAACCTGACCGTATTTTACCTGTCGCTGGCACTGATCTGTATCGGTAACGGCTTTTTCAAACCGAACATATCCACCTTGCTGGGCAATGTTTATAATGATGATAACTATCGCAGCCGGAAAGATACCGGGTACAATATCTTCTACATGGGTATCAACATTGGTGCATTTATCTGTAATTTCTTTGCGGCCTTCCTGCGCAATACCATAGGATGGGGAGCAGCCTTTATTGCCGCAGGAATTGGCATGTTCCTGGGGGTGTTGATTTTTGTTATCGGGATGAAGCATTACCGCCATGCCGATGTACGCAAGCCCGAACAGCCTGGAGATATGCCGCTGAGCAGAATATTCTCCGTGGTGTTCCTGCCGGCCATTGTGGTAGGGCTGGGCGCCTGGTTTATTCCGGGTAATATCTTCGGTTCTGATTCCACAGATGCCTTCATCTTCGCCTGTATACCTATTCTGTTCTTCTTTGTATCATTGCTGGTAAAGGCGGACTCCAAGGATCGCAAGCCCATAGCGGCACTGCTGGCAATCTTTGCGGTATCTATCGTATTCTGGGCAGTATTCAAACAGAATGGTACAGCATTGACTACCTGGGCGCAGTATTATACGGACAGGGAGATACCCGCCGTCATAGAGCAGCCTGCGCAGCAGCTGTACCTGGTGGAAACAATACAGAACAGGCCGGACTCCGTAACCGCCTTTGACAGCGAATTCCGCGTTATCCGGGATGATGCGGGCAAGCCGGTGAAGGTTTGGGATAAAGTGCCTTATTTTAAGAACATAGCGCCGGAGAAGATGCCGGCAGAAGGAAGCACCATTCATCTGTATAATACCGAGTTATTCCAGTCCATCAATCCGTTTTTCGTTATTACGCTGACACCGCTGATAGTGGCGTTCTTTGCGTTGCTGCGCCGCCGCAACCGGGAACCGTCTACCCCGTCAAAGATAGCCTGGGGGCTGTTAATATCCGCGTTGTCCACCCTGATGATGGTAGGAGCGGTGTATGTGAGTACCAATGGAGCTGTGAAGGCATCGCCCTGGTGGCTGATCGGTTGTTACGGCGTCATCACGGTAGGAGAGCTGTTCCTGAGCCCGATGGGCCTTTCCCTGGTATCCAAGCTGAGTCCGGCCCGTATCACCTCGCTGATGATGGGAGGCTGGTTTCTGGCTACTTCTATTGGGAATAAGCTGTCCGGTATACTGGCTACGTTATGGGATACCTACGATAACAAGGCCAACTATTTTCTGGTAAACTGCTTACTGCTGGGAAGTGCGGCGGCGCTGATCTTCCTGATGCTGCGGTGGCTGAACCGGATATTTAAGGAGTATGCGAAGTAACTGACATAAAAAAAGGAGGCCATTGGCCTCCTTTTCTATATAAGATCAATAAAGTCTAGGCTTTATTCTGTGCTGTTGTATATTCCATGCTGATAGCAGAACGTTCGATAGTGAAGTTGGTGCCTGGGCTTACTTCCATCAGAACGGTATTGTTATCATTCATTTTTTTCACTTTACCGTGAATACCGGCAATAGTAACAATTTTATCGCCTTCTTTCAGGTTGTCAATAAACTGTTTCTGCAGTTTGGCTTTTTTAGTCTGGGGGCGGATCATAAAGAGCCACATTACCAGGATCATACCGCCAAAAAACAGGATGGAAACCACAGGACTACCGCCTTGACCACCTTGCGGGGCCCCCATCAATAAAATGTTCAGAATGTTCATTTATACTTGATTTAAGAGTTTAAGTAAAAGTTATTTAGTGATAATATTACACTGGATTTTAGGACCTACCACATATCCGTTGCCATCGTTAACTTTGATGGATATTTCCTTTTCTGTGTAACCGGATTTCCCGTTACTGTCGAAAATCACTTTCATGAATCCGGATTCTCCTGGTTTTATCGGTGCTTTCGGCCATTCCGGTACAGTGCATCCGCAGCTGGAGATGGCGTCTTCAATCAATAATTCCTTGTTGCCGGTATTCGTGAATTTGAAGGAATATTCCACTTTTTCGCCCTGTGTAATTTCTCCGAAGTTATGCACCTTTTCTTCAAAAGAGAGCACGCCTTTTTTACCGGGATCGTTATTGCCAGCGGGCTGCTGGTTGTTAACGGTGTTGTTACTGGTTTCCTGCGCCGGCTTGTTATTATTGCAGGCAGCGAGGAAGAGGGAAGCACAGGTAAGGAAACAAAGGAATCTTTTCATATGTTTAGCATTTTGCCATAAAAATAATCCTTTCCGTTATTTTTTCGGACGGTCCTGTTTTTGTACCAGCTCTTCCTTTTCCAGGTCTTTCAGGATATTATCCAGGATACCGTTGATGAACTGGCCGCTTTGCGGTGTGCTGTAGGCTTTGGCCAGGTCGATGTATTCGTTGATGGTTACTTTGGTCGGAATGGTCGGGAAATAAAGGAATTCGCAGACACCCATTTCCATCAGTAACATATCCACGGCGGCGATGCGCTCCGGATCCCAGTTCTGCAGTTTAGGCTTGATGAGTTCCAGGCAGTATTCTTTTTTGTCGATTACTGTCAGCATCAGTTCTTTGGCATAATCCAGCTTCTCCTTGCTGATGAGCTGGAGGAAGTTGAACAGCTGCGGTTTGTTGAAGTAGTTGCTGATGAGGATGGTCATCATCTCTTCATCATCGCTCCAGTGCAGGAAGGTATCTTCCATATGCTGCAGGAACAGCTCACTTTTAGCCAGTATCTCTTTATAGATGTACTCCAGTATTTCCTTTTCACCTGCTTTGGAGCGGCCTTGCTCCGCGATATAGGCTTTATAGACATCGGTGGCCACCAGTTGGTTATACAGCTTCCGGGTCAGATCTGTATCAACCAGCTGACGCATTTTCCACTGTTCCAGGTTAACCTGAAAACCCTTGTCATTTTTAATCTGATAAATGAATTCGTTTCCTGCGATTTTTGTGTTCACCGACAGGTCCTCGGCGGAGGGTAAATGTTTGGAAGCACGGGATTGAGCATCAATTTCCGCGTACTGAGCTACCTGAACTACCGAATAAAGTAAGTAGGTAAAGATCTGGCAGGTCTGATCCAGCTTTTCATTTAAAAGCCTGGTAGCCGTGCCCGGCTTAATATTGCTTTGCTCCATCGTTTCCAGGGCATACAGTGTTTGCATCACTTTAACCCGGATATTTCTTCTACTGATCATCGTATAAAAAAGAACTGGTATAAGTGCGCAAAACTAGACAAAAAATCTGAGAATCCGGTTATTTGAGATTTGGTTATTTGAGATTTGTTTTTCATGTATAGCCCTGACAAGACCGCCCCCGGCCTTTTGAGCAGGCCGGTCGCAATGCGTAAAGTCTGTAATCCGGCATTTCTTCAGGAACCTCCGACAGAAAGGCAAATCTCAAATAACCAAATAACCAAATAACCAAATAAACCCCGTCTTAAAATGGAATCTGTCATTTTTTCCTGTACCTTGTCATGATTTGTCAGTGATAATGGCCTGCAGTACATTTACAATCTGCAAATTTGACCATAAAAGCCCGTTGGCACAATTCTCGTGGGCAAGATGCAAATTTGAAATCAACTACTTCTTTAAATAAAAACTACTATGGCTAAGAAATTAAGTATTAAACCTTTAGCTGACAGGGTAATCGTGAAACCTGCAGCAGCAGAAGAGAAAACAGCTGGTGGTATCATTATCCCCGATACTGCAAAAGAAAAACCCGTTAGAGGCACCGTGGTGGCCGCCGGTCCTGGTAAAAAAGATGAGCCTGTCACCGTTAAAGTTGGCGATACCGTGCTGTATGGCAAATACTCCGGTCAGGAACTGCCTATCGATGGCGAAGATTTTCTGATCATGAGAGAGTCTGATATCCTGGCTATCGTATAATGATAACGGAAGTATTGTATTAAACTAACTTGTAAATATTCAACTGAGAAATCATGGCGAAACAATTATTCTTCAATATAGAAGCCCGCAACAGAATGAAAAAGGGTGTAGATACCCTGGCAGATGCGGTTAAAGTTACCCTCGGTCCTAAAGGCCGTAACGTAGTGATCGAGAAAAAATTCGGCGCTCCCGGTGTAACTAAAGACGGTGTTACTGTTGCAAAAGAAATCGAACTGGAAGACGCTATCGAAAATATGGGCGCACAGATGGTGAAAGAAGTAGCATCCAAAACTGCTGACCTGGCAGGTGACGGTACTACCACTGCAACCGTACTGGCACAGGCTATCATCGGCGAAGGCCTGAAAAACGTAGCTGCAGGCGCTAACCCGATGGATCTGAAACGTGGTATCGACAAAGCTGTTAAAGCAATCGTTGAAAACCTGAGAAAACAATCCGAAAAAGTTGGTAACGATAACAAGAAAATCGAACAGGTTGCTTCTATCTCCGCCAACAACGACTCCGAAATTGGTAAACTGATCGCTGAAGCGATGAAAAAAGTAACCAAAGATGGCGTTATCACTGTAGAAGAAGCTAAAGGTACCGACACTACTGTAGAAGTAGTAGAAGGTATGCAGTTCGACCGCGGTTACCTGTCTCCCTACTTCATCACCAACAGCGAAAAAATGCAGGCTGAACTGCAGAATCCCTACATCCTGATCTACGATAAAAAGATCAGCACCATGAAGGATATCCTGCACATCCTGGAAAAAGTAGCTCAGCAGGGCGCTCCGCTGGTAATCATCTCCGAAGATCTGGAAGGTGAAGCACTGGCTACCCTCGTGGTTAACAAACTGCGCGGTACCCTGAAAGTTGCTGCTGTAAAAGCTCCTGGCTTCGGCGACAGAAGAAAGGATATGCTGCAGGACATCGCTACCCTCACCGGTGGTATCGTTATCAGCGAAGAACAAGGTTACAAACTGGAAAATGCTGACCTGACCTACCTCGGTAAAGCTGAATCCATCACTATCGATAAAGACAATACCACCATCGTTGGCGGTAAAGGTCAGAAAAAAGATATCCAGGGCCGTATCGGTCAGATCAAAGCCCAGATCGAAGTAACTACTTCCGATTACGACCGCGAAAAATTACAGGAACGCCTGGCTAAATTAAGCGGTGGTGTGGCTGTACTGTACGTTGGTGCTGCTACTGAAGTGGAAATGAAAGAGAAGAAAGATCGCGTTGACGATGCTTTACACGCTACCCGCGCTGCCGTTGAAGAAGGTATCGTTCCTGGTGGTGGTGTGGCTTACATCCGCGCTATCGAATCCCTGGATAAACTGAAAGGTGAAAACGAAGACGAACAAACCGGTATCGCTATCGTTAAACGCGCTATCGAAGAACCTCTCCGCCAGATCACTGCCAACGCAGGTATCGAAGGTTCCATCGTAGTACAGAAAGTGAAAGAAGGTAAAGGCGACTTCGGTTTCAACGCCCGCACTGAAGTTTACGAAAAAATGCTGGCTGCCGGTGTAATCGATCCTACCAAAGTTAGCCGCGTAGCACTGGAAAATGCTGCATCCATCGCTGGTATGCTGCTGACCACAGAATGCGTTATCGCTGACAAACCAGAACCTAAATCTGCTGCTCCTGCTATGCCAGGCGGTGGTCATGGTATGGGTATGGACTACTAAGATGTTCCGCATCAATATAAAAAAAACTCCTGCAGGTCCGCCTGTCAGGAGTTTTTTTATAGGGAACCAGCTTCCTGCTGTAACTTTACGCAGCACAAACCCGTTAAACAACCGGAAATGTGACATAAATTACTGCAGATGAAATTAATGCTAAAAATACCGGTTGCCTGCCTGCTCCTGTTCATGTTTGCCTGCACCAAAACGAATGATTCCCTGGAATTACTCTCCAGACAGGCCGGCGGACCCAACTCAGAGATTGAAAGCTATCTCTTCGCCCACAACGAAGCAGCGCTCCGCGACCCCTCCGGCATATACTACAGAATACTGACACCAGGCGACAGCCTGCATTTCGTCAAATCCAACTCCGTGGTATATGTCAACTATCTCAACAAACTTACCAACGGACAAATTGTTTCCTCCTCCTTCGATGTTACCAACTTCGACGGCAGAGAACTGAAAGATCATATTCCCGGCTGGCAGATCGGGCTGACCAAAATCTCCAAAGGCGGTAAAATAAGACTGTTCATCCCTCCCGTACTCGCATACGGATCCATGGGAGTACCCGACATTATTCCGCCCAACGCCGTCCTCATCTCTGATGTGGAACTGGTAGATTTCAAGTAACTTTTAATCTTAAAATAAAAACAACCATCATTTACGTATGAAGAAAGTTCTTTTACTGGGAGGAATGATTATAGCTGTACTGGCTGCCTGTTCTAAAAAAGAATCCACGCAGGAAAATTTTGACCACGTGGCGCAATATGATAAAGACAGCGTATCCATTACCAGCTACCTGAAAGCTAAAAATATCACTGCTTCCCACGACCCACGCGGTATATTCTGGAACATTATTGACAGCGGCGACCAGAAAAACAAGCCGAACCAGAATGCCAACGTTACCGTAGAGTACAAAGGAACTTTCCTGAACGGCACCGGCTTCGACAGCAGCAAAAGCGTCTCCTTCGATCTGAACAGGGTGATCCCGGGATGGACCATCGGCATGCAGAAAATCGGCAAAGGCGGCCGTATCCAGCTGTTCATACCTTCCTACTACGCATACATGCAATACGGTCAGGGCTCCGTTCCTCCAAATACCCCACTGGTATTCGACGTGAAGCTGATCAACCTGCAGGTTAAATAGCGAACCATTTGGTTATTTGAGATTTGATTATTTGAGATTTGTTGCTAATCAGTATGCTGACTGAAGTACAGCGTGCCTACTGATTAAAAACAAATCTCAAATAACTAAATCTCAAATGACCAAATAATCCCTACTTTTACAGGCAAATCAATTAAGTAGTGGCACACGAATGTATTTCTGTATTCGATATTTTTAAGATTGGCGTTGGTCCTTCCAGCTCTCATACATTAGGCCCATGGCGGGCAGCACTCCGTTTCCTGGATGAGCTGGACACAGCCGGAAAGCTATCCTCCGTTACCAATGTACAGGTGCTGCTGTATGGCTCCCTTGCCAAAACCGGCCATGGCCACGGTACTGATATTGCCGTACTGCTGGGACTTTGCGGCGATGACCCTGTCACCTTTGATGTAAACCAGATCAACAGCAAGATAGATACCCTCCGCCGCACCCGTAAAATGATGCTGGCAGGTAAATATGAAATTGACTTTGATCCTGTAGAAGATATTGAATTCCTCTTCGAGGAATCCCTCCCTTTCCATCCCAATGCACTGGTATTCCTGGTTACCTTCGCCGACGGCGACAAACGCGCAGCTACCTATTATTCTATCGGTGGCGGCTTCGTTGTACAGGAAGGCGATAACGGCGGCGGTGGCATGCAGGTAGACCTGCCGTTCCCCATCGATACCGCCCGTCAGTTGCTGCAATGGTGCATCAAAACCGGTTACAGCATCTCTGAACTGGTGATGGAAAATGAACACGCCTGGCGTCCGGAAGCCGAAACCCGTGCCGGCGTACTCAACATCTGGCGCGTCATGCAGGAATGCACGTACCGCGGATGCCACACCACCGGCGAACTCCCCGGTGGCCTGAAAGTAGCCCGCCGCGCTTTTGCCCTCAACAAAAAACTGCTGAAAGGCCGTACCTATACAGATTATAACTCCTGGATCGAAGCTATCCGCGCAGGCGGAGAACATTTTACCTATACGCTGGACTGGGTAAGCTGCTTCGCACTCGCCGTAAATGAGGAAAATGCCTCCTTCGGCCGCGTTGTCACCGCACCCACCAACGGCGCAGCAGGCGTAATACCCGCCGTACTGCAATATTACATCGCCTTCTGCGATGGCCTCCACGATGACAAAATCCTGCAGTTCCTGCTCACCGCCTCTGAAATCGGCAGCATCTTCAAGAAAAGATCTACCATTTCCGCAGCTATGGGGGGCTGTCAGGCTGAAATAGGCGTGTCTTCCGCTATGGCGGCAGCTGCACTCACCGAATGCCTCGGCGGTTCGCAAAGACAGGTACTCATGGCCGCGGAAATAGCCATGGAACACCATCTTGGACTTACCTGCGACCCCATCGGCGGACTGGTACAGATTCCCTGCATTGAAAGAAATACTATGGGCGCCATCAAAGCCATTACCGCCTCCCAGCTGGCCCTGCAAAGCAACCCGGAACTGGCAAAAGTATCCCTGGACGCTGTTGTAAAAACCATGTGGGACACCGCCCTGGACATGAATTCCAAATACAAGGAAACCTCCGACGGCGGCCTCGCTGTAAACATACCTATCAGTCTCTCTGAATGCTAGACTGCACATAAGTAATTACGAATTACAAATTACCAATTACGAATGAAAGCGAAGATTTAAGCGAAGATTAAAATATGTTATCGTTTAATGATGTATCTTAATCTCCACTTAAATCTTCGCTTTCATTCGTAATTGGTAATTTGTAATTCGTAATTGAAACATATGTATCGTTCCCTTTGCTGGCTGCTCCTGTTATTGCCTTTGTCCCTGTCCGCCCAACGTTTTGGCGGTAACCCGCCTTCCCTTAAATGGCAGCAGATTAATACAGATACTGTTCGTGTAATTTTTCCCAAAGGCCTGTCGGCACAAGGGGAGCGTGTAGCCAATATCGTTACCTGGCTGAACCGCTATACCCGTTCCTCTATCGGTAACCTGGAACGTAAGGTGGATATAGTATTACAGAACCAGACCATGCAATCCAACGGGTATGTGCAGCTGGGACCTTTCCGGTCCGAGTTTTACCTGTCACCTTCTCCGTCGGCATTTGACCTCGGCTCCCTGAACTGGGTGGAGCAGCTGTCCCTGCACGAATACCGCCACGTACTGCAGAATATGAACTTCCGCCAGGGCGTGTCTAAAGTGTTCTCCTGGCTGGGCGGCGATCTCGGACAGGCAGCTGTTACCAATATTGCTGTGCCTAACTGGTTCTGGGAAGGCGATGCCGTGATTAATGAAACCGTTTTCAGTCCGCAGGGACGCGGCCGGCTTCCCGCTTTCTTCGATGGTTTCCGCGGACTATCCCTCGCAGGTAAACGTTACAGCTATATGAAAATCAGGAATGGGTCCTTCCGTGACTTCATCCCGGATCATTACCCGCTGGGCTATCTGATGACAGCCTACGGCCGTGAGCATTATGGCAATGACTTCTGGAAAGGTGTTACCAGTGATGCGGTGCGTTACCGCGGCGTGTTTTACCCCTTCTCCCGCAGCCTGAAGAAGCGCACCGGCAAAAATGTTACAGGCTTCTATGCTGCCATGCTGGAGGAATATCAGACACAATGGAATCAGTACGCCTCCCGGCCCGATACCACGCCGGCAGTACCATTGAAGGCAACTGCCAGAACGGTGACTGACTATAAATATGTATACGCTGCCGGCAATAATGAATGGATTGTATTGAAAGAATCCTACGATAAAATTCCCGGTATATACTTCCTGCAGGCCGGCGGCAGAGAAAAACTGCTGCTCAGACCCGGTATGGTATACGATGAATACTTCAGCTACCGCAATGGCCGCATTGTATGGGCCGCCGCACGTTTTGACGTACGCTGGGGCTGGAAGAATTTTTCCGTTATTCGGGTATACAATAATGCAAACGGCTGTACGAAAACAGTTTCTGCCCGCGGTAAATTCTTCTCACCGGATATCAGCAATAATGGCGACAAGGTAATAGCAGCTGCCATTACGCCGGAACAAACCTATAACCTGCAGCTGATCGATGTGCAGACCGGTACCGTAGAAAAGATATTGCCTAACCCGGACAACTGGTACTATACCTATCCTAAGTTTACGGCAGATGATAAGTCCGTTATCAGCGCCGTTCGTAACCAGGAAGGGGCGATGGCCCTGGTACAACAGTCGCTTGTTACCGGCGAAACCGAACCCCTCACGCCCTTCGGATATAATGCGCTCGGCGCTCCGGTGATAAATGGAGATACCATTTATTTTACATCCGGCTATAAAGATGTAAATAACGTATATGCATTGACGTTATCGGATAAAAAAACCTTTGCGGTCACAGACAGGGGACGCAGTGCGCTGCATGCAGCAGTAGATCCGCAGCAGGACAGCCTGGTGTTCAGCGAATTTACCGCCGGGGGATATAAGCTGTATCATGCCGCAATGCCTGCCGGCAGCTGGAAAGAGGTCAGCATTGACCAGACAGCTCACAGCAAATGGCTGCAACCACCGGCAGCAGAAGAGGATAATATCCTCCGTAAAGTGCCGCACGATTCTTTCCCTGTAAAAAAATACGCACAGCTCTCCCGGCCATTCAACTTCCACAGCTGGACACCCTTTTTCATTGACCCTGATTATGGTATTTCCCTGTCCGGAGAAAATATACTGAATACAACTTCTACCAGGCTGGCGTATACCTACAACCGTAATGAAGGGAACTCCAAACTGAGTGCGGACTTTACTTTCAGCGGCCTGTTCCCGTATCTTACTACCGGTGTCGACTATACGATAAATAGGAATACACTGGCGCCCAGGATAGGCCGCCTTTACTGGAATGAACTTTCATGGCATGCGGGCTATTCCGTTCCGCTGAATTTTTCATCCGGCCTCTATAGCCGTAACATGCTCCTGGCGGGTAATTACAACATATTACAGCGGTATGAACAGGGTAATTTTAAGTTCAAAACAAACAGCCTGCAATACCTCAGCAACCAGCTGGTGTTTAGTAATATGCGTATAAAGGCGAAGCAAAATCTCTTTTCACATTTCGGACAATACCTGGCGCTGCAGTATAACCATTCCCTGGGAACTCCTTACGCAGAGCAGTTCTATGGCCGGTTTGACCTGTATTTACCCGGCTTGTGGCAGAACCACAGCCTGGTACTGCAATCAGCCTTTCAGCAACGCGATCAGCAGTTCAATTACACCTTTTCTGACAATTTCGTATATGCGAGAGGGTATAACACACCGTTTTATGACCGCGTTTATAAGCTGGGCGCCAATTATCACCTGCCGCTGGCATATCCTGACTGGGGCTTTGCACAACTGATCTATTTTAACCGTATCAGGGCAAACCTGTTCTATGATTACAGCGTAGCGCGTGATTTTACCGTTAACCGCAATAACCGCTTTACATCTGCAGGTACAGAGGTTTTCCTGGATACCAGGTTGGGAAATG
Source organism: Chitinophaga solisilvae (assembly GCF_009928525.1). Taxonomy (GTDB): domain Bacteria; phylum Bacteroidota; class Bacteroidia; order Chitinophagales; family Chitinophagaceae; genus Chitinophaga; species Chitinophaga solisilvae. The sequence continues at coordinate 137,776 of NZ_JAABOK010000010.1, forward strand.
CACTGCCATTCTCTTTTGGCGCACGTTTCAGCCATCTGTTTGATCGCAATCCGGGAGAAGATATTCAGAACAGGTTTGAATTTATCATCCCTATTCAGCAGTTGTTCAGTAATTGATTTATTTCACATGGATGCGCAGGGCAGGAGCCATATAGTACTTCTCCTCTGCGTATCTGATGATAATATTGTCGAAATACAATACATCACCTGATTGCAGGGTTTCTTTCAGGCGGTTGCTCCATAGCGGAGGGAGAGCGGAGGAACGGAAATTATCTCCCGTAAAATCCTTGTATATGGCCGGCATACCGGTAGTATCGTTCAGGTAGGGAGTATGTTGTTCGTAGGTAAATGCGAAGGAAATCACCGCATATTTGTTATTCTTCTCATCCCGCACTGTCAGCGCGGAATCCAGCAGTTTAACCACTTCATTTTTAGGTAAGGTATCACTGAGAAATATACCCCAGCTGCTGCGCAGCTTCGCGGGCTTTTTGCCGGTATTGGCGGCAGGTTTTGGTTTTGCGGCGGTGGCCGACTTCCTGACAGATTGTGCCAGCACTGGCTTTACAGCCGTTGCCAGTAAAAAAACAGCAATGAACAGGTGTTTCTGCATGATAGTTAAAAGGGATAGAAAAAAATCGCCCGGTATAGTAACGACCGGGCGATTGCAAAAATTATAGAGACTTTAAACTTTCCGTTATCGCCTGTATCTTGGCTTCGGCATCCGCCTGCTTGCGGCGTTCAGCTTCCACTACTTCAGGTTTTGCATTTTGTACAAAGCGCTCATTGGCCAGTTTGCTTTCCACGGATTTGAGGAAGCCTTGCTGGTAAGCCAGATCCTTCAGCAGTGCCTCTTTCTGTGCGGTAGTATCCAGTTCAGTTTCAGTACCGAGGTAGAATTTATCTTTCTGGATGACGAGGTTGATACAGTTCGGAACCGGTTCCTGTACATAATGAACAGCTTTGGCGTTCACCTGTTTGGCCACCATACCTTCAATCTGTTTGAATGCAAGGTCATGTTTGGTTTCGATATGCAGTACAATCGGATCCTTGGGTTTGATCTGGTTTTTATTGCGTGCATCGCGGATGCTGCTGATGACCTCTTTTGCCAGCGCGCCTTCAACGAGCGTAGCATGCACAGGAGCAGGTGTATCTGCGAATTGTTTCATCATGAGTACATCCGCTTCATCGCGTGTTTTCAGCTGCTGGTAAATTTCTTCCGTGATGAAAGGCATATACGGGTGCAGCAGTTGCATCAGCTGTTCGAAGAACTCCACGGTTTTATTGAAGACAGAAGCCGCGATTGGTTGCTCAAAGCCAGGTTTTACCCACTCCAGGTACCAGCTGCAGAAATCGTCCCAGATCAGGCTGTAGATGGCTTTCAGCCCTTCGCTCAGGCGGAAGTCTTTGTGCAGTGCTGCTACTTCAGCCTGAACTTCATGTAACCTGCTTTCAAACCAGTTTACGGCAAAGTCGCTGGCAGCAATGTTGTCGCTGTCATTTTCCTGGCGGGCTTCCCACATCTTCACGAGTTTGAGCGCGTTCCAGATTTTATTGTTGAAGTTACGTCCCTGGTCACAGCTGGCGTCATCAAACAGGAGGTCGTTACCGGCAGGGGAGCTGATCATGATACCGAAGCGAACGGCATCAGCGCCGTAGCTGTGGATCAGTTCCAGCAGGTCCGGCGAGTTGCCGAGTTGCTTACTCATTTTACGTCCCTGTTTGTCGCGTACCATTCCGGTGAAGTATACATCGCTGAAAGGCTTTACCTGTTTAAATTCCAGGCCGGCCATAATCATACGGGCTACCCAGAAGAAGATAATATCCTGACCGGTTACCAGTACAGAAGTAGGGTAGTAGTAGCTGATATCGGCATTATCCGGCTGGGAAACGCCGTTGAATACTTCCATGGGCCAGAGCCAGGAGGAGAACCAGGTATCCAGGCAGTCTTCATCCTGTATCAGTTCTGCGGCAGTGATGGTTACGTTTCTTTTGGCGAATTGTGCTACTGCTTCCGCGGCGGTGGCAGCTACCTCAAAAGTGCCGTCCGGAGCGTACCAGGCGGGGATCTGTTGTCCCCACCAGAGCTGACGGGAGATGCACCAGTCCTTCACATTTTCCATCCAGTATTTGTAGGTAGCAAGGAAGCGGTCGCCCGGATGAATTTTTACATCACCGTTAACAACTGCGTCCAGTGCGGGTTTGGCCATGTCGGCCATCTTTACGAACCACTGGGTAGAGATGCGGGGTTCCACTACGGTATCGGGGTTACGTTGGCTGTAACCCAGGCGGGTAGTGTATTCCTGCTCTTTTATCATCAGGCCTTCCTCTGTGAGGGCAGCGATTACTTTCTTACGGGCAACGAAGCGGTCTTCCCCTACAAATACCACTGCGGCAGTGCTGAGGGTACCGTCATCGTTGAGGGTGTCTACTACTTCGAGGTTGTGCTTCAGTCCCAGGTTGTAGTCATTGATATCATGTGCCGGCGTTACTTTCAGCGCACCGGTACCGAATTCCTTATCTACATAGGTGTCAAAGATGATGGGAACACGGCGGTTTACCAGCGGTACGGTAGCGAAATGCCCTTTCAGGTGTGCATACCTTTCATCTTCAGGGTTTACGCAGATAGCGGTATCGCCCATGATGGTTTCAGGGCGTTGTGTAGCGATGGTGATGAATTCGCCGGTAGGCTGGCCATCTCCGTTGGTGATCGCATATTTTACATGATACAGTTTACCCTGCAGGTCTTTGTATTCCACTTCCTCATCGCTGAGTGCAGTTTTGGCTTTAGGGTCCCAGTTAATCATGCGGGCGCCGCGATAGATCAGGCCTTTATTATACAACTCTACAAATACCTTTATGACAGCTTTGTAGTAATGGTCGTCCATAGTAAAGGTGACACGGTCCCAGTCGCAGGAGCAACCCAGTTTTTTTATCTGGTGGTAGATGATACCACCATATTTATCTTTCCACTCAAAGGCGTATTTCAGGAATTCTTCTCTGGAGAGCTGGGATTTTTCGATGCCCTTTTCTCTTTTGAGCATATCCACTACTTTCGCTTCTGTAGCGATGGATGCATGGTCGGATCCCGGTACCCAGCATGCATTGAAGCCGCTCATACGGGCACGGCGCACTAAAATGTCCTGGACGGTTTCATTGAGGGTATGGCCAAGATGCAAGACCCCTGTCACATTTGGCGGGGGGATGACTACAGTAAAGGGCTGGCGGTTATCCGGTGTAGAGCGGAAATAACCTTTGTCCATCCAGTGTTGGTACCATTTTTCTTCAACCGTTGCAGGCAGATAGTTTTTCGAAAGTTCCATGCTATAAATAATATAAGGCTGCAAAAATAAAGGGATTTAGTCATTTGAGATTTGGTTATTTGAGATTTGTCGTAAATAATGGTGTCCATCGGAAAGCCGGATGCCACCATTATTTACGACAAATCTCAAATAACCAAATCTCAAATGACCAAATATCTATGCCATTTCGGCAATAACCTGACAGGTTTTTTCAACCATTTCAGGGGTGATATCGAGGTGGGTGACCATTCTTACCTGGGTAGGGGAGATGGCCATGGCAAGTATGCCTTCTTTTTTGAGGTAGCTGGTAAAGGTGCCGGGATTCCAGGCGCCGCCGCTGACTTCAAAGATGAGAATGTTGGTTTCTACGGGCAGCATATGTCCGGTGAAGTCTTTTTCCAGCAGAGCCTGTGCAATTTGTTTGGCGTGCTGGTGATCTTCCTGCAGGCGCTGGATATTATTTTCCATGGCGTAGATGCCGGTAGCCGCCATGAAGCCTGCCTGCCGGAGGCCGCCGCCCAGTTTTTTACGGATGCGTCTTGCCTGGTAGATAAATTCCCGGCTGCCCATCACCACTGATCCCATGGGGCATCCCATGCCTTTGTTGAGGCATACGCTGATGCTGTCAAATACCTGTCCGTAGGTGCGGGGCTCCTGTCCGGTGGCTACCAGTGCATTAAAGAGGCGGGCGCCATCCAGGTGGAGGGCCAGCTGATGACGGCGGCACACTTCTTTTATTTTCAGTACTTCTTCCCAGTCGTAGCAGCATCCACCGCCGCGGTTGGAGGTGTTTTCGAGGCAAACGAGGCTCGTGCGGGCCTTGTGAACATCGTCGGGATTGATGGCAGCTTCCACCTGTGCGGCCGTAATCATGCCGCGGTCGCCCTCCAGGGCACGTACCTGCGCACCGGCGTTGAAGGCGATTCCGCCTCCTTCATAAATGTATACATGTGCGAGGTTGCTGCAAACCACTTCATCGCCTGGTAACGTATGTACTTTGATGGCAATCTGGTTACTCATTGTGCCGGAAGGGCAGTAAAGGGCTGCCTCTTTGCCAAAGTAATCTGCCATCATGGCTTCCAGTTTATTTACGCTGGGGTCTTCAGTAAATACATCATCTCCGGTTTCTGCCTGTAACATAGCCTGTAGCATGCCCGGCCCGGGGCGGGTAAAAGTATCGCTGCGAAAGTCAATCATAGTATTGAAAAATTTGCAAAGGCTTGAACTATAAATTAGTTAAGATGCTAATTTAATAATGATTATTTATCAATTGTTAAAATTTACCTAATGTAGGTGATTACAGGAACTAAAGCACTATAAAATTTCGTTATAAAACTGTACTTTGGTATATGGTTGTGCAGCAAAAGAAAGGATTTGGTAGAGTGGTTGGTTAGCACGATCTTTGCAGGCTAATTAAAACAAACGAATAAAAGCGCGGGAAATTTTGTAAGTTATAAAATTTTCAAATTTCAAACAAAATTATTCTTTCGCTGTTATTTAATTTATAAACCAATACAATTTTTCATATGAGGCAACTTAAAATTGCCACCCAGATCACCAATCGTGATTCGCAGGCGGTAGAAAAGTACCTGCAGGAAATCTCGAAGATCCCTTTGTTAACACCTGAGGAGGAGACCGTTTTGGCGCAGCGCATTAAAATGGGCGATCAGAAGGCTCTTGAAAGATTGACTACAGGAAACTTACGTTTCGTTGTTTCCGTTGCAAAGCAATATCAGCACCAGGGGCTTAGCCTCAGCGACCTTATCAATGAAGGTAATTTAGGCTTGATCAAAGCTGCGCAGCGTTTCGATGAAACAAAAGGTTTCAAATTCATTTCTTATGCTGTATGGTGGATCCGCCAGTCCATTTTACAGGCGTTGGCAGAACAAGGTCGTCTTGTGCGTCTGCCACAAAATAAAATCGGCACGTACAACAAAGCGAACAAAGCTTACATGGCATTTGAACAGGAAAACGAGCGTGAACCGTCTACCGAGGAACTCGCAGAAATCCTGGAAATGTCTGAGTCGGAAATCAACAATATTTTCCAAAGCAATACCCGCCACATGTCTCTGGATGCACCTGTGCACGAAGCAGAAGACGTAGCAATGGGCGACTTACTGGAAGGTGGTGATATTACCGATGACGATGTTATGAGAGATTCTCTTCGCGAAGAAATCCGCAGGGTGTTAAAATCCCTCAGTCCCCGTGAAGCAGAAATTGTGAATGCTTATTTTGGTCTGGATGGTGAAAACGGAGCAACTATCGAACAAATCGGACAGAAGTATGATCTGACCAAGGAAAGAATCAGGCAAATCAAAGAACGCGCTATCAAAAGGCTGCAGAAAGCCCGCTATAGCGGTGCCTTGAAATCCTACCTGGGATAATACCATTTATTTATCTGGTTATTTGGTTGTTTAGTTATTTATGATGTGACAGACCAGATAGACAAATCTATAAATCCTCTTTATTCTATAAGAACACCGGCCTTGTAAATACATGGCCGGTGTTTTTATATTGTGAACTCCCCTTATTTTTGCAGGCCGACGCAATCCGCTGATTATAAAAGGTATTATCACCCTCCGGTGCTTGATCCGTATATCACGGGAGCTGTATCAGCTGCGGCTGCCATTACGTCCATGAAGAGTTGGCACCCTGCCGTGTCAGTATTGCATACAGGTACCGCCGGCAGATATACAGGTAATTGCAACGTTGTTGCGATCCGGCCTGTGGCAGCGGATTACAGGCGGGAACAGCATTTGCAGCAACGGCTGCTGCAAAGCGTCAGGCACGGAACGGCATAACATTTGAATTTTCTCCGGACACTGGCGTATCTTTAAAGCATCCGCCGGGGGTAAAAAAGACCGGTTACGGTCTCTTTTAAGAAGAAATACGGAAACAGGCAGTTTCAGCAGGCCACCGGCAGATGCCGGAAACCTGCCACACAATTATTAGAGGAAAATAATTATACAGCAAACAAAGTATGGAAAACAAACAAGAACATGTGCATTTATTGATCATCGGTTCCGGTCCTGCCGGTTACACCGCTGCAATATATGCGTCAAGAGCCAACCTGAAACCAGTATTGTACCAGGGCATTCAACCTGGCGGACAACTTACCATCACTACCGAAGTTGAAAACTATCCCGGCTATCCGGAAGGTGTTCAGGGTCCAGAAATGATGGTGGACTTCGAAAAACAGGCTACCCGCATGGGCGCCGACATCCGCTACGGTCTTGCCACTTCCGTGGATTTCAGTAAACAACCATATAAAGTAATTATCGACGAAGAGAAGGAAATCACTGCCGATGCTATCATCATCGCTACCGGCGCCTCCGCCAAATGGCTGGGACTTCCTTCCGAACAACGTCTGAACGGCAGCGGCGTTTCCGCCTGCGCCGTATGTGACGGATTTTTCTTCCGCGGCAAGGAAGTAGCAATCGTAGGCGCCGGCGATACCGCTGCCGAAGAAGCACTCTACCTCTCCAAAATGTGCAGCACCGTGCATATGCTGGTACGCAAACACGAAATGCGCGCCTCTAAAGTAATGCAGGACCGCGTACTGAAAACTTCCAACATCATCGTTTACTGGAACAGCGAAACGGAAGAAGTACTGGGCGATAAAAAAGTGGAAGCCGTAAGAATCGTTAACAATAAAACACAGGAGAAAAAAGATATCCCTGTAAGCGCCTTCTTTGTAGCCATCGGCCACCAGCCAAACTCAGCTATCTTCAAAGATTACCTGAAGCTGGATGAACAGGACTACATCGTTACCGAACCAGGCACCACCCGTACCAGCGTTGAAGGTGTCTTCGCCTGCGGCGACGTACAGGATAAGATTTACCGCCAGGCTGTAACTGCCGCCGGCAGCGGATGTATGGCTGCACTGGACGCAGAGAGATACTTATCTGCGAAAGAACACCAATCATAATAATTACGAATTACGAATTGCGAATTACGAATGAAGCGAAGATAAGAGCGCAGATGTACGAAGATCCTGAATAGTTAATCTTCCTGCATCTTCGTTTTTATCTTCGCTTCATTCGTAATTCGCAATTCGTAATTTGTAATTCAAGTTTAATAATTATGTTAACTATTGCATTAGAACAAGTTGCTTTCCGTGCCTATCATGGGTATTATCCGGAAGAAACCATTATAGGGAATGACTTTATGCTGGATATTACTGTTCGTATACCCGGTACCGTAGTGGTGGATGATCTGGCAGAAACGGTTAATTACCAGGGGCTTTACGATATTGCCAAAGTGGTGATGGCAACGCCTAAACCGCTGCTGGAAGAGGTGGTATATGAAATAACTGCCGTACTGAAGGAGCGCTATCCGGCTATTCAGCATAGCATTGTAACGCTGCGTAAGCTGAATCCTCCTATGGGTGCGAGTATCCGTAATTCCCTGGTTTCGCTGGCAAAGGATTACTGAGCCACGGAAAACTTTTGACCCCGCCTGCGTGTTTACAATGTGTAATTTTTCGTAGATTTATATCTATCAATTAATCAACAATTCTTACGCTGTAAAATACCAGTCCTATGATAAAACGGATCATGGCAATAGCATCCCTGATGTTCTCTGTTCTTTTGGCAAACGCACAATCTGTGGATGAAATGGTGGAACAGGCCAGGCAACTGGAGTTGCAGATGAAAGAATCAGATGCTTTTGAGAAAGACAAGGAAATCCTCAAGATAAAACCGGATGATATCCGGGCGCTGACACAGGCCAGCCAGCTATGCTCCCGCATCGGCAACCGTCAGAAAGACAAAAGCAGCAAAACAGATTATTTCAATCAGGCCAAAACCTACGCACAGGCCGCCTTGAAAGTAAATCCCAATAGTCCGGATGCCAACCTCGCCATGGCCATCGCCATGGGACGAATGGCACTCATCTCCGGTGCTAAAGAAAAAGTAGCCGCCTCCAAAGACGTAAAGAAGTATGCGGAACTGGCTATCAAATTCAATCCTAACCTGGCACAGGCCTATCACGTACTGGGTAAATGGAACTACGAAGTTGCCAACCTCAACGTTTTTGAAAGAGGCGCCGCCAAAATGCTCTTCGGCGGCCTCCCTGACGGCTCCCTGAAAAATGCTATCGCCAACTACGAAAAATGCCGCCAGCTCGATCCCGCTTTCATCCTCAACTATTACGAACTGGCCCGCGCCTATAAATCAAATGATGAACAGGATAAAGCCATCGAAGTGCTGAAAAAAGCACTTACACTCCGCAACATCTCCCAGGATGACGCGAGTATTAAAGCTGATTGTAAAAGAATGCTTGATGATCTTCAGTAGATAATAATTACGAATTACGAATTGCGAATTACGAATTACGAATGTAGAAGCGAAGATCAAAGCGTATATTTAAAAGGATGTTTTATTGATTATCCTTTTAAATATACGCTTTGATCTTCGCTTCTACATTCGTAATTCGCAATTCGTAATTCGCAATTTAAATAACCTTCCCCTTCCACCTTCCGCTCCTCAAATACCAGAAGCTCAGCCCGAAAATAATAATCCAGTATATGAAATCGGCTCCCCAGGCGAGGTGCAGCGGGCTTTTCATTCTTTCTATCACAATGTCGCAATAGATCATGTAGCCGGCTACGGCAGTGAACTCCGTGAGGAGGTTCATCCGGGTATTGCCGGTGCCGGTAACGCCGCTTAACACAACGGCAGCTACTGCCATCAGGATGGTGCTCAGCGTAATGATGCGGATGGAAGGGATGGCCGCGGTAATCAGGCTGGCATCGTTGGTATAAATGTGCAGCAGTGTGTAGGGGAAGAGATTCACCAGTATACATACGGTGACGGCGCAGCCCAGGCTGATCAGTACTATTTTACGGATGGCCGGAAATACCAGCTCCTCCCGGCCCTGCCCGATCACGTTGCTTACCATGGTGTTGCACGTGGCGGCCAGTGCCCAGGTAAATATGCCGAAGAAACCGAAAATGCTGCGCAACATATTGGAAATGGCCAGCGGACGCTCTCCCAGATGCTCAATGAAGATGAAGAAGATGAACCAGCTGCCGATGCTGAAGAGGAACTGCACTATCAGCGGCGCCGATACATTCAGAATACTTTTGATAACTGCCCAGTCTGGCCGCCAGTACCGGAACAGCGAATACTGAATATGATACCTGCGGATAAACAGTATGCTGAACGCCACGGCCGCCCCGGTACATTCCGCAATGATAGAGGCGGTAGCAGCCCCGTTCAGGCCCATGGGCGCAAACCCCAGCTTGCCGAAAATCAGCGTATAGTCGAAGAAGATATTCACCAGCTCCTGACACAGTGAAATGATGACCAGCACTTTGGAATGGCCGCTGCCGATATAGAAGGCGTCTACCATATTCAGGGCCATCAGGAAGGGCAGGCCCCAGATACGGATACGGATAAACGAAACCGCCGCCTCCAGGATGGCGTGGTTATGCAGGCTTTTAGAGAAAAACCAGGGCGCCACCAGCAGGGTGATGAGGATGCCCAGTAGCGCGAAAACCGTACCCATGCCAAGGCCGTTGCCAAACAGCCGGCCAATGCCGGTATACTGCTGCTGGCCCGCCCTGCGCGCAATCAGTACCTGCAGGCCATTGTTAAGACCATAAGCTATCATGTACATGACCAGGTAGTAAATTCCCGCAATGCCGTTGGCCGCCAGCTCCAGCTCCCCCAGCCGGCCCAGGAAGGCGGTGTTGGTCATATGGTTCAATTGTGGAATAATGAGCGCCAGGCATATAGGTGTCGCTATCCTGAGAATCTGCCGGTTATTGACTTCCAGTTGCATAATTCGTAACGTTTATCTGATGGGCTTGGGCAGCAAAGATAATTCTCCCGCTATCATCTCCCTATTTAATATGACAAAACTCCCTCAGCAATTAACTAAAAAGATTATTATTGTGTTTCATTTGAAATGTAAAACATGCCCGTGGCTTACAACATCCATCCTGCGTTTACAGTAGATGATGAAACTTTACTGGAGACTGACCTCACGGCCTGCCATCTGTTGGTGCTGGTGGGGAGCGGAACCTTCAGTTATGTGGTGTTTGAACCGGTCTCCAAAAAATTCCTCGCGCTGAAATCATACCACTTTCAGCCACAGAAGCTGGCGCTGGCCGATCTGGAAATGATCGAGGAAGTATTTGATATCGACAAACTGCTGTTTACCGCCTTTAAATCCGTACTGCTGGCCTTTGACACGGGGGCGGGAGTACTGGTGCCCCAGATGTATTATATGTCCTCCATCAAAAAGGAATACCTGCATCTGTCACAGCCGGAAAAAATGCAGGAAGCCATATTAGCCGATCAGCTGCCAGGATTGCCTATGGTCAATGTTTACAGCGTGGATAAGGACCTGCTGGGCTTTTTGCGGAAAGAATTTTCCTCGGACCAGGTAATACATATCCATTCGGCCTTATTGCAATCCTATCCGCTGGACTTTGATTTCCGGCACACCGCCGGTATTGCATTCGTAGAAGTGCAACGCAGCACTTTTACCATTACCATTTATAAAGAAGGTAAACTGCTGATTCAGCAGGAAAATGAATACCAGAACGGGCTTGACGTGGTATACCTCCTGGTGAACACCCTCCGTCAGCTGCAACTGAATGAACAGCAGGTAAAAGTTAAACTGGGCGGCGCCGTAGCAAATGATACCGCCGTGTACCAGGAGATGTATAAGTTTATTCCCCACCTGGAGTGGGTACAAAGACTGCCGGGTTTCAACTACATCACGAAGATGCAGGAAATCCCCGGATATTATTTTCATAACCTGTATGCGTTAGCATTATGCGTATAATCGGAGGAGAGAGTGGGGGCAGAAAAATTCAACCGCCTGCAAAAATGCCTAATACAAGGCCTACTACAGATATTGCCAAAGGCGGACTGTTTAATATTATAGAGAATAACCTGGAAATACCTTCCTTAAAAACACTGGATATTTTTGGCGGCACCGGCAGTATCAGCTACGAACTGGCCTCCAGGGGGGCTACAGATATGACCATCGTGGAAAAAGATCCGGCCATGGCGGAGTTTATTACCAAAACGGCAAAGCTGCTGGATATCAGTACGCTGAAGGTGATTAAAGCAGACGTGTTCAAATACCTGCAGCAATGCACGGAACAGTTTGACTTCATCTTTGCGGATCCGCCCTATGCCATGGATACCCTTTCCAAACTGCCGGGAATTATTTTTGAACGGCAGCTGCTTAACCCGGAAGGCTGGCTGGTAATAGAGCACACCAGGATACAGGATTTCAGTAACTATTCCTATTATCGCTCGGAAAGAAGTTACGGTGGAACCATCTTCTCCATATTCATCAACAGAGAAGAACTGAAACGATGACCTTAACATACTAAATCATTACATTTTCATGAGGACTTGTTTATTTCCCGGTACGTTCGATCCTATTACACTGGGGCATACCGATATCATCAACCGCGGACTGGACCTGTTCGACCGCCTGGTGATAGGCATCGGTGTGAACAGCAGTAAAACACCCATGTTCAAACCGGAGGAACGGATACAATGGATCAGGAATATTTATAAAGAGGATGCCCGTGTGGAAGTAACCTTTTATGAAGGACTGACGGTAGACTTCTGTAAAAAGATAGGCGCCCGGTACATTCTCCGCGGTATCCGTTATGTAAGCGATTTTGAATATGAAAAAGCGATTGCAGATGTGAACCGCACCGTTGCTCCTGAGATAGAAACCATTTTGTTGTCTACCTCCCCGCAATATTCCAGTATTGCCTCCACACTGGTACGTGACATTTACCGCTATGGCGGCGATGTAACGCCTTTCCTCCCGGCAGCCGTGCTGGAGGGTATGCAAAACCGGAAGCAATAAACCTAAAAGCAGCAATTATGAAAACGATATGGCATTCAACAAACGTGTCCCTGGATGATCTGAATGAAATGAGCAGCAAGACCATGGGCGAATACCTCGGGATGGAGTTCACGGAAATTGGTCCGGATTACCTGAAAATCATGATGCCGGTAGATCACAGAACCGTGCAGCCGTACGGGTTACTGCACGGCGGCGCCTCCGCTGCACTGGCGGAAACGGTTGGCAGTGTTGCCTCCGCACTGATTATTGACCAGGAGAAATATATCTGCGTAGGGATGGAAATCAATGCCAACCATATCCGTGGTGTGAAAAGCGGGTATGTACACGCCGTCGCAAAACCTTTGCACATCGGCGCTACCAGCCATGTGTGGGACATACGTATCACCGACGATCAGCATAAACTGGTATGCGTGAGCCGGCTTACCGTAGCTATATTAGCGAAGCGATAATCTTTTCTTCCCGGAATACCTCTCTGATATTTTCATAAGAATACTTCAGGTACTTTTCAATGTTTTCCGGCTTTACCCACTGGATATCCTGGATATCCTCCTCGATCTGCGGAACAGTCAGTTCCGTACCGGTGAACTGCATACGGTACCAGTGGGTATGCTTCAGCACCTTTTTCGATTTCATGGGATAATAGTGGAAAGTTTCCGTGATTTTATGCTGCAACGTGATGGAATGCAGCCCGGTTTCCTCTGCAACCTCCCTGATGGCGCATGTTTCCAGATCTTCCCCCGGATCCTGTTTCCCTTTGGGCAGATCCCATTTACCTCTGCGGAACATCAGCAATACTTCGCCTGCAGTGTTGGTAATCAGTCCGCCGCCAGCTACCAGCACCGTAAAATGCAGGGCTACCTTTTTAAAAAGTTGTCTGACATCATCTGTAAGAAATATGGCTGCTTCTCTTTTGCCTGTTTCCATTTTCTCCAGTACCTTTTCAATCTTCTGTGTATCCGGATTGGTGTAAATCTTAGCCCCTGCTACATTTGAGGGAATGGCATCTATGTTTTCGCTGATAATGAGCGGGTGCTCATTCAGGTAGATCGTCTTGTTTGCTTGCATGATGCAAATTTAATGCGTGTAACATTATTTTGAAAAGGTATGATTAATTCAGGGGAATAGATATTAATTTTGATGCCTGTATGAGTATAGTAAGAGAAAAACAAGTTGCAGAGAAATTACTGCAGGTGCAGGCGGTTAAATTAAGTCCTGCCCAGCCTTTTACATGGGCTTCCGGATGGAAATCTCCCATCTATTGCGATAACAGGAAGATTTTATCTTATCCTTATGTGCGCGATTATGTGAAATCAGAATTGTGCAATGTGGTATTTGAAACCTTCCCGGATGCCGCTGTTATTGCGGGTGTAGCTACTGCGGGTATACCTCATGGGGCCCTCGTAGCGGATCAGCTGAAACTGCCTTTTATCTATGTACGTTCCAAGCCGAAAGAGCATGGTATGGGCAATCAGATAGAAGGGGTGTTGCAGCCTGGTCAGCCGGTAGTGGTAGTGGAAGACCTGATTTCAACCGGTAAAAGCAGCCTGGAAGCCGTACAGGCTATCCGTGCGGCCGGTGGTGAAGTAATCGGCATGGTGTCTATCTTCAATTATGGTTTTGATGTGGCCGTAAAAGCATTTGAAGCAGCAGGCGTACCTTTCCATTCCCTGAGCAATTACAGTGCAATGATAACACTGGCAGAAGAGAAAGGAATTGTGTCTGCTGATGAAATCGCTACCCTGCAGGCCTGGAGAAGCGCTCCGGATCAATGGGGGAAATAGCGTTATTGAATATTACTTTTTTTGTATATTCGGATGTTAAATTCTAAACTATGCGAATCATAAAATTAGTGGTGCTGTTACTGGTAGCGGCTGTGGGCATGGCTACCGCGCAGCAGAAAAAGAAATCGCTGCTGACAGCCAAAATCAGCACGCCAACTGTACAATGTGAATCCTGTAAGAACCGTATCGAAAGATATATGTCACAGGAAGAAGGGGTGGAATCCGTGAAGGTGGATATTAAAAAACATATCACCACCATTAAGTACTGGGACGACCGCACCAACATTGAAAATGTAAAGACCGGCATCGCCAATGCAGGTTATGATGCAGACAATATAACTGCCAACCCGGAATCTTACAGCAAGTTACCTACCTGCTGCAAGAAGCCTGAAGATGGCGGTGGCATGGACAAAGGAAAGAAACACTAACATAATACACAGGGCCGGTTCATCACCGGCCCTGCCTGTTTTTAAAATATTCTCCCTATTCACCCGCTCTCCACTTCCGGTATCCTTTTTAATCCGCTGAAACATCACCTGGCAACCCTGGATGAGCTGTTACAGCAGGCTATGCCAGCAACGCTGCAGGAAGCGCTGCTGAAAACCGGTGGCTCCCAGATGGATATGTACACCGGACATTTAACGCCCGAAACTATTTTTGAAGAAATCATTGCTGCACTGCAGCAACAGGGGATTGATACGGCAGAAAGCTATGCCGCGCACCTGGCTGCCGGCAACGGGTTTATGACGGTTGTGCTGACCGATGGCTCCCGCTGGATACTGCGGTTGTCCGACAAGCCGGCACAACCGGTTCATCTGCATCCCGGCAGATATAGCCCGCATTCGCTGCGGATTAAAGCCGCAGCCCTGAAAACAGCAATGGCCTATAAGTCGGCTATGTTGCAGGGAGTGTTAACCGGACAGCTGCTGACCGATATTAATGAAGTACGCAGGTCAGCCGGATTGTCACCTGTCCGCAGACTGGATGAAATCCGTCATATTATCCGCATTTTGCAGCTGATCGGGTGTCCTGTATCAGAAGAAATTTAAAGCCTGTTTGGTTTCACATTTGATGGGGAAGGGAAGATATACCCCGCCTTTACCCACCTTGCATTTGCCGGTGGCTTTGATGGTCACCTCCTTGTTGGAGAATGCACTGAAAGCATTTTTGAATACGTTGGCCATATTCACTTCCAGTTTCACCGGAAAGTAGAAAGTATCCTTAGAGGGAATGTTAATGATGGTATCCTGGATAGAATGACCTACTTCCGTATCATCAAAAAACAGATCGAAGTTGGCATCTTTCAGCTGAAGGCGGTAATTGTTGGGATTGTAATATGCCAAGGTCAGCCGTACGATACTTTTGCTCATACCCAGCTCTTCCATTTGCATATTGGCAACTCTGACAAACTCCAGGTCCTTCATCTTTTCGCAAGAGCTCGCCATGCCCCAGATGGCAAAAATGATCAATATAAAACGGATTGCTTTCAACTTTGAAATTTTCCTCAAACCTACAGTAAAGGATTTATTTCTCAAATAATGCCGGTTGAATTAGGAAACATTTAACGGGGGAATAGGGGAGAGCCCGGTTTTTGAATAGACGATTTCATACATATAAAAAAATTGTTTCTTTATAAAATGTTGTTATCTTGGATTCCCTTCCTGTGTTCGTTTAAAATGAACGCTAAATCAACTAATATCTTTAGTATTTTTGCACTTGCCTGATATTTCGCTTCAACCGGCTATTTACTAATTTCATTAGCATATGAATAACTTTTCTATGAATTGTTCATCAAATGCTTGAAGTTAATTGTTAAGTAGTTAACTATAAGTGAATCAGCAGGTGAAAGAATTGATTTTTACAGACGCAGGTTAAAATTTTGACATTATGACAGAGAATGCAAAAAGTGACGTATTACTTATTGAATCTCAATATTTTCCCCCAATTGATTTTTATAAAACTTTAATTGAACACGACAAATTAAAGATTGAAAAATATGAACACTATCAGAAGGTAAGTTTCCGCAACCGTTGTTATGTAGCCGGGCCAAACGGCCGCATGATCCTGAGTGTTCCGCTGACAAAAGGCAAGAACCAGCGCACTGTTATGAAGGATGTAAAAATCAGTAATGAGGAAAAATGGCAGGCGCTGCACTGGAAAACACTGGTGTCTGCTTACCGCCGCTCCCCCTGGTTCGAATATTATGAAGCGGATCTGGAAGGACTGTTCGAACAGCCGTTTAATTTTCTGCTCGACTGGAACATCGCGTGCTTTGAATGGGTGAACAGCAGGCTCAGCATTCAGCCGGTGGTAACCTTTACCGAGAGCTATGAAAAGGTAGTGCCCGGTATTACCGATGCCCGTGATACCATATTACCCGGTATCATTCGCGCAGATGCCCCGCAGTATACCCAGGTATTTCAGGAAAGAACCGGTTTTATTCCCGGATTGAGCATTTTGGACCTGCTTTTTTGTGAAGGAAAACAGGCATTGGCGGTGATCAAAGGTGAGAAATAAAATATTAAATAAATTTATTCAATCAGCTGATTTATAATTGTTTGTATATTTGCAATGGTATTTGCTTATTTTAAATTAACACCTCTGGAAAAAAATTACTGCAGCAATCGACAAAATATTTAGATTTGCAACCAATTTTGCTGGGTTCGAACTGACGTAGGTGTGTAAACCAGGAGTTTCCAGCGAGGAAAAGGAGCATTTATCCTGTAGTTTATTTTATTACTAATTCATTTGCAGATTTAAATGAACAACACCTACACAGACCTCGTTAAACAAACTTTTGAATTCCCCCAGGAGGGCTTTGAAGTTAAAGACAACTACCTGGAGTTTAACGGTTTGGACATTAAGGCGCTGATTGACAAGTATGGAACGCCATTTAAGTTGACCTACCTTCCCAAGATCGGAATGCAGATCAATAAGGCAAAGAAAATGTTCCATGATGCGATTAAAAAGAACAGGTACGACGCAAACTATTTCTATTGCTACTGCACCAAAAGTTCGCACTTCTCCTTTATTATGGAGGAAACCCTGAAACATGGAGTGCATATAGAAACGTCTTTTGCCTACGATATCGACATCGTCAACAAATTGTACGAAAGAAAGAAGATCAGCAAGGACACCTTTGTTATCTGCAATGGTTTTAAAACCAAAGCATACACCAGATCCATCGCCAGACTGATTAACAGCGGCTTTAAGAATGTGATCCCGGTGCTGGACAACAAAGAGGAACTGGAAGATTACAAAAGGAACATCCGGAAGGACAAGGAAAAGGTGAAACTGGGTATCCGCGTTGCCGCGGAAGAAGAGCCCAGCTTCGACTTCTACACCTCCCGCCTGGGTATTCCTCCACGCGATATTCTCGAATATTACGTGGATAAAATCAAGGGAAATGAGAAGTTTGAGCTGAAAATGCTGCACTTCTTCATGAACAAGGGGATCAAAGATGATATCTACTACTGGAGCCAGTTCAACAGGGTTATCAACCTGTACTGCCAGCTGAAGAAAATCTGCCCTGAACTCGATAGTATCAATATAGGTGGTGGATTCCCGATCAAACACTCCTTAGGGTTTGATTATGACTACAACTATATTGTCAACGAAATTGTAGCGAACATCAAGAGCACCTGTAAAAAGAACAAAGTACCCGTACCTGATATCTATACGGAATTTGGTTCCTTCACCGTGGGCGAAAGCGGCGCCGTGATCTACAGCGTGGTGGGCGAAAAAATGCAGAACGACAGAGAGTCCTGGTATATGATAGACAGCTCTTTCATTACCACTTTACCGGATACCTGGGGAATCGGGGAGAAATTCCTGATGCTGCCTATCAACAAGTGGGACCAGGAATACCAGGAAGTGCACCTGGGTGGTCTTACCTGCGATGGATACGACTTTTACACATCTGAAGAGCATATAAACGCTGTATTCCTGCCTAAGCAGCAGTCAACCGGCGAACCCCTCTACATCGGGTTCTTCCATACCGGCGCTTACCAGGACCAGCTCAGTGGCTACGGCGGTATCAAACACTGTCTGATACCTTCCCCGAAACACGTGATTGTAGGATACGACAAAAACGGTCAGCTGAAAGACTGGTTGTATGCCAAAGAACAATCTGCTCAAAGCATGCTTAAAATATTGGGTTATTAAAAAAATGGGTTAGTAATCCTACTGAAAGCCCCCCGATTATTCGGGGGGCTTATTTTTTTATTTTATTATTTAGTTATTTGAGATTTGTTTCAATAATTGGAGCCCCCGGGGGGATTTTCGGATTTTCGGATTTTTTGATTTTGAAATTTTAAAATGCAGCAAAGATCTCCGCGAATATGCTCGCTGCATTTTAAAATTTCAAAATCAAAAAATCCGAAAATCCGAAAATCCCCCCGGGGGCTCCAATTATTGAAACAAATCTCAAATAATCAAATAATAAAATAAAAAAAAGGCTTTCATTGCTGAAAGCCCAATCCATGGCATAGGTTAGATGATATCCAATAGCATAAGGACAATAGGAGGATAAATTGCTGAGACAAATATACAGTGGGCTGATTTTATGGATAAGACCAAAAAGTTGTAATTTTTTTTAACCTTATTTTAACAGTTTTGATTGGTTTAGCAATAATTTATTATTACTGCGTTTACAAATCATTAACAAAGTTAAGGCAGGGAGTGAAAAGGTATTTTTTACTGTTCCAATGGTAGGGAAAGTGATATACGGGTAAAAAACATAATATCTCACACAGACGTGTAGGGTCTATTCGTCCTGTGATTCGTTCAGGTAATTGATGGCAGTACCGCATTGCTTTTCAATTTCGGTAAAACAGGCATCCAGCAGTTCCATTTCTCCTTTGACAAAAGCGGATTTGCCGGAGCGGGAAAAGCCCTTTACCAGCAGGAACTGTTTGGTGAGGTTCTGGTTAATCAGGGACAGATGCTGTTTTTGTTTTTCCTGGGTGCGCTGCTGTTCCATCGAGATAATGTTCCGGTAGTAGCGGCCCAGGGCTCTGATCAGGAATAACATATACAGGCCGACGATAACCGGATTGGAAACGTACTGGAAGGCAGCGGAATAGCCTGGTGTGACATAGGTCTGCACGTTATTGGTTTTGATATAGGCCACCAGGCAAAGATAGGAGCAGAGCACCAGGCAGAACGCCAGCGCCGTTCGCAGGTTTGCCGTAATGTAGCTGAGCAGGATACTCATCATCCATATGGTAGCGTATTTGGGTGAGAGGTCCTGGTTATTGAAAAAGGAGGATAGTATAGGCATTACCATCGTGCTGAACGAGGTTAGCATACCTACAGATCCGGCCGCCACGCCCTTTTTCAGCAGAAACAGGCAGATGAGCAGCATGGCTGCCAGGAAGGGAATAAGTATCATATTCACTTCATTCTGACTGATCATAGCCAGTAACATAATAGGGATGAGCAGCAGGAGATAGAAAAAGATATAATCGAAGATGAGTCTGATCTTTGCCTGTTCATAAGTATCATCCGTACGTATCAGCACCTTGCCGATAACCGCCTTTTCTGAGCCGCGGTAAATGCTCCTGGTAAATAACCAGGCTTCCTTAATTTGCTTTGCCATGGGAGCTCGCTTGAATGAGCAAATTATCGTATTAATAGACTTCGCGGGATTAAACGTTTGTGTGAATTATACACATAAAAAAAGAGACGCCGGATGGCGCCTCTTTTAACCCCCATGTTTTGCAGCTTCCGGGTGGAAGCTGACTATCCCTTATTCCACTACTATTTCTTTAGGTGTTTCCTGCTTGTTTTCCTTTTTAGGTAAGGTCACTTTCAGGATACCATTATCGTATCTGGCCTGAATTTTACCTGCATCTACCGCATCAGAGATGCTGAAAGAACGTTTGAAAGATTTGAAATTAAATTCACGGCGCACCTGTTTGTCGCCCTCAACCTTATTTTCAGCCTTCTTCTCCGCACTGATGGTGATAGCCTTTTCATCTGCACTGATCTTGAAATCTTCTTTAGAGAAGCCCGGAGCTACTACATCCAGTACAAAGGCTTCTTTAGTCTCAACGATGTTTACCGGAGGATGTGTGGTAAAAAAGTCGTTGGTCAGAAAATCATCTTTGATATACTTGTTCCATCCACCATTGAAAATGTCTTCAACGATTCCGTTAAATGTTCTTGGGAGCGGGCTGTGGTTGAATTTTACGTGTGTCATAGTTTCTATAATTTTTTTAGTGTGAAATCAATTTTTGTTTGATACCGGATACAGATCAAATCGGATACCATGCCACTAAAACTGCTATTTTGTTAGTAAAAACGTTACAGATTATGACATTGTGTCTGTTTGATTGTATATGTTGTGTCAAAAAGTCTTTTTTGTAGGGCATTTTTTTACTTTTTCACCCGATATCTTTAACTTTGTCGAAAATTCTAACAGAAAAAAACTTAAATAATATGTATCCAGCGGAATTAGTAATGCCAATGAAGGCTGAGTTAACAGATAATGGCTTTGAAGAAATGGTAACGGTAGACAGCGTGGAAGATACCCTGAAGAAAGAAGGTACTACCCTGGTAGTAATTAACTCTGTATGTGGTTGCTCGGCAGGTACTGCCCGCCCGGGTGTATTGATGGCGGTAGCAAACAGCGAAAAGAAGCCGGACAGACTCACCACCAGCTTCGCCGGTTTTGATGTGGAAGCAGTGAAACAGATCCGTACTCACCTGCTGCCTTATCCTCCGTCTTCTCCTGCTATTGCACTGTTTAAAGATGGGCAGTTAGTACATTTCATTGAACGTCACATGATCGAAGGCCGTCCTGCCCAGATGATTGCAGCGAACCTCGCCGACGCGTTCAATCAATATTGCTAATACATTATTTTATTTCGGATTCAAATTTCGAATCTCGATTTTGCATCGTACTTTGGTGGTTTGATTTTCCTTTTGATTAAATTCGGCTTTGTTCATAGGAAAACTCAGATCACCAATTTTTTTTGGCTATGTATCCTAATTTATATTACGCTTTCAGAGATCTGTTTGGCTTAGAGATCCCCGTCCTGAAAATTTTTCAAACATTTGGTTTTTTTGTAGCTGTAGCCTTTCTGGCCGGCGCCTATGTGCTTACCCTGGAGCTGAAACGCCGGGAGAAGCTGGGCTGGCTGAAACCCGTAACAGAAAAGCAACGCGTAAACGGTCCCGCTACCAACGGTGAACTCATCAGTAACGGTATCATGGGTTTCCTGCTCGGCTGGAAAGGCGTAGGCCTGATCCTGAACTGGGATACTGCTTCGCAGGATTTTCAGGGATTCATTCTCTCGGGCCAGGGGAACTTCATTGCCGGACTGCTACTGGCTGCACTGCTGGTTTATCTGAAATACAGCAAATCCAGAAAAAATAAAGATGCACAACCTGTCACAGAAACCGTGAATATATGGCCGCACCAGCGCGTACCGGATATTATTGTGATGGCGGCCGTTGCCGGACTGCTCGGTGCAAAAGTGTTCCATAACCTGGAAAACTGGAATGATTTCGTACAGGACCCCATAGGCGCACTGCTTTCATTCAGTGGCCTTACTTTCTACGGTGGCCTTATCGTAGCTGCAACTATCATTATTATATATGCGCGGAAAAAACAGATCAGTGTAAAACACCTGATTGACAGTGCTGCGCCTGCCCTGATGCTGGCCTATGCCATCGGCAGAATGGGCTGCCAGTTCTCCGGAGACGGGGACTGGGGGATTTATAACAGCGCCTACATCACGGATACTACCGGTCATATGGCACAGGTAGCGCCTGCCGAATTCAATAAGGCAGTACAGCAGAACCTGGCTTACTTTCAGCAACAGTACCCGGATGTCGCGCACATACCTCATGCGCCTTTCGCAAAACCTGCATCACTGGGCTTTCTGCCTGACTGGTTCTTTGCCTATGGTTATCCCCACAACGTTATCCGCGAAGGGGTGACACTGCCAGGCTGCGATGGTCAGTACTGTAAGGTGCTGCCGGTGGGCGTATATCCTACACCGTTATATGAAATAATCGCCTGTCTTCTCTTAACCGGCATCCTCTGGGCTATCCGCAAAAGAATTACCATCCCGGGCGTTATCTTCGGGATCTACCTGGTGTTTAATGGGGTAGAAAGATTTTTTATCGAGAAAATAAGAGTGAATACGAAATACAGCATTTTCGGTTTTCATCCGACACAGGCGGAAATTATATCTGCCCTCATGGTGATAGGTGGATTGGTGCTGATATGGTATTGCCGTAAAAACAAAGCGGTAGCCGCTTCCTGATAGCATTATGCAACGTCATCCTACTTTGATTCCTTTGTCGCACGAGCATAACCGGCTTTTATTTGTGTGCCGCTACCTGAAGAAAAATGCGGCTCCCTATGAGGGTTATCCGCTGGAAACACAGGCCAGATTTGAATATATGGTCAAAGTATTCCAGGAGCTGATGGTGCCGCACATACAGAAAGAAGAATACCTGTTTGAGAAATGCGCCGGCAAACATGCAGCCATTGATGCCATGATGCTGGAACTGCAACAGGAACACCGTTATATCTCCGGGTTATACAGCGCTATCACAGAAAGCGTGAACCTGGAAGAAGATATGGACAGAATTGCCACTCACCTGGAAGCGCATATACGAAAAGAAGAAAGAGAATTCTTTACGCTGCTGCAGGAGCAACTGCCGGACCTGCTGGAAAATCTTCGGCTGGAGAAATAAACGCTTTTTTCTATCTTGGGGGATCACCCGAAAAATACTGAACAATGAAAACAGCTCTATTGCCGGCAGGCATCATGGGGTGGCTGTTAGCAGCGCTCCCGCTATTATGCTTCTCCCAGTCTGCAGTGAAAAAGAAAACAGGAAAAAAGCCCAACATCATTTATATCTACGCAGATGATTTAGGTTATGGCGAGCTGGGGTGCTATGGCCAGACTAAAATCCGTACTCCGCATCTGGATCAGATGGCAGCAGAGGGGGTGAAGTTTACGCAGCATTACGCCAGTACGCCGGTCTGCGCCCCTTCCCGCTGTATGCTGATGACAGGCCGTCATGGCGGTCATTCCTATATCCGGGGAAATTATGAGTTCGGCGGATTTGCCGACAGTACAGAAGGGGGCCAGATGCCGCTCCCGGAAAATACGCTGACAATTGCCCGTATGCTGAAGGGGGCAGGGTATGCAACAGGCGCTGTGGGCAAGTGGGGTCTTGGTATGCCGGACAATACCGGCTCGCCGCGGTTGCAGGGATTTGATTATTTCTATGGTTTCCTGGATCAGAAGCAGGCCCACAATTTTTATCCGACCCATTTATGGGAAAACGAGCAATGGGATACCCTGCGTAACCCGGTTATCAATGTACATCAGCGTTTGCGGGATGATGAAACAGGGGATGCCGCGTATAACAAGTTCAAGGGAAAGGATTATGCCATGGACAAGATGGGGGAGAAGGCGGCCGCCTTTATCAAAGCCCATCAGCATGAACCTTTCTTCCTCTACCTTCCGTTCACAGGACCACACGTGTCTTTGCAGGCGCCGGATTCGGCCGTGAAGGCTTATGCCGGCCAATTTCCGGAGCAACCGTACCGGGGAGAAAAAGGGTATGCGTCCACGTTATATCCCCGGTCTACCTATGCGGCTATGATTACTTACCTGGATTCCCAGGTGGGCAAGGTTTTACAGCTGATAAAGGATCTGGGACTGGATGATAATACCATTATTATGTTCTCCAGCGATAATGGCGCTACTTTCCCGGCAGGAGGCGCCGATACGGAATTTTTCAACAGCAACGGCGGTTTGCGTGGTGCAAAACAGGATCTGTATGAAGGTGGTATCCGTGAGCCGTTCATAGCCCGCTGGCCAGGCAGGATACCTGCTGGCAGTATCAGTGACCTGATCAGTGCGCAGTTTGATATGATGGCCACCTTTGCGGATATCAGCGGTATTGCTGCTCCGCCCTCTGATGGTATTTCCCTGTTACCGGCTATGAAAGGTAATGCAGCCGGACAGCAGCAGCATCCTTATCTGTATTTCGAATTTCCCGAAAAAGGAGGGCAGGTAGCAGTACGTATCGGCGACTGGAAAGGGGTGAAAAGTAATATGAAGAAAAATAAAAATGCTATTTGGGAATTATTTAATTTGCGGGAAGATGTAGCAGAAACAAAAAATGTAGCAGCTGCTCATCCTGAATTGGTGCAGCAATTGGAAGATATTCTGAAAAAAGAGCACCAGACTTCCCACCTGTTGGAATGGGAATTTGTAAATCCTAAGCTTATAAAAAATAAATAGAGAAAATCCGGCCTGCCGGCCAAAACAGCCGGCAGGCAAGAATGCCCTGTTACTGCAGTAGCTTTTATTAATTTTATCCAGATCCCTTGATAGCCTTTTACCTGTTTTCAGATCCATATTTGTTAAGCTGATCACTAACCTATACCCCTTTGGTATTTATGCGTAGGTTTTATTATACCTTATTGTATGTGTGCATACTGTTTATTTCTGCCGGCGCTTCCGCAACGGTGAGGGAAGACAGTCTTAATAAATATGACCGCCTGGATACAGCCGATCTAATTCAGGCTTCCTTTAAATACCAGTATGGAGAAATACCGTTAAGTAATGGGGCGGTGCTGTCTGTACCTGCCGGATACCGTTTCCTGGATGCGGCGCAAGGGCGTGTACTCGTGGAAACCCTGTGGGGGAATGCCTCTAATCCGGATTGCCTGGGGGTATTGCTGCCGGTACAATCCGGCCGGGAGGTGTCTGGTATCGTCATCTCCAATGATACTACCGGTTATCTGAGTGAGCAGGAAGCGTTACATATTAATTACACCCTGCTGATGCACCGCATGAATCAGCAGCTATACCAGGAAAATATCTGGAGAAGGCTGCATGGTTATAGTGTAGCCACCGAAATGAAGTGGGCTTTTCTGCCTTATTATAACAGGCAGGATAATACCCTTCACCTGGCCCGGCTGCTGCATTTCAGTGATGCACCGCGTGAAGTTGTCAATTATGAAATGAGGATACTGAGCAGAAAGGGAGCCTTATGTTTTAACGCCATTGCCCCTCCGGCGCAACTGAATCATATCCGGGAGGTGTTACCGATGCTGGCTAAACAGGTGCATTTTACTGCCGGTAATGCTTATCTGGATTTTAACCCCCGTACGGATCAGCTTGCCTGGTGGACCTCAGAAATCCTGATGGCCGGACATTTTTCTATCCACAATTTTATTAACTATGTCATTAATACATGGTTATTTATTGTAGTTTTCTTCATATTAGTACTGTTTGTATATGTCATGCAATTCTTCCATCGCAGGAAGGATGATCATCATCATGTATTCCGGATTGATGAAAGCCTGAATTAATCAGCTTCTTCTTTTTCCACCCACCGTTTGTTTTTGCCGCTCATACCTGCAAAATGTCTTGTAATACAAGGTTTTAACCACCCGACACAATCAGGGTAACCTTTCCTGTGCCTGATCGTCTTCCTGTTACTTTTATTTCTTTTTACCAATCATCCCTATCTACAGACCGCTTATGTAAAGTTATGTACTATGTAATGCAAGATACCTATTTTTGCAATGTAGTAGTTAAGGTAATGTAGTGGACTAACTACTGTAGTAGATAAAGTAAGGTTCTTTAAAAATGAACAGAACCTCCGGGAAGCCGGAAATATTTCAAAGCCATTTTACCTAAAAAGCAATATCTAAATCGCCCTTATATGAAAGCAATTTTTAAAGCGTTTACGTTGACAATGAGTGTGTTAAGCGCTGCGTTATCCTCACAGGCCCAGAGTGGTCCGAAAGTAAACGGACAAATCACGCAGGCGGGTAACAAACCGGTTGAGTTTGCAACCGTAACCTTATTAAAGGCTAAAGACTCCTCCCTGGTGAAAGGAGCTGTAGCCGACATCAGCGGTAAATATGAATTTGATAACATTAAACAAGGCCAGTACCTGGTAGCAGCAGCTGCCATGGGCATGAACAAAGCATACAGTAAACCTTTCAGTGTTAACGGCGTCGCCTATACGGTACCGGCATTGTCACTGGAAGCGGCTTCCAAAAACCTGAAAGGAGTAGATGTAACTGCCCGCAAACCTTTTGTGGAACAGAAAGCAGATAAAATGATCGTGAATGTGGAGAACAGTATTACCGCAGCCGGTGGTACCGCCATGGAAGTCCTGGAAAAATCTCCGACCATTAATGTGGACAAAGACGGTAACATCTCCATGAAGGGAAAAAATGGAGTGGTTATCATGATCGATGGTAAACCCACCAATATGTCTTCCCAGGATGTGGTGGAACTGCTCAGAAGTATGCCCAGCTCCAATGTGGAGCAGATTGAGCTGATCGCCAACCCGTCTGCCAAATACGATGCGGCCGGTAATGCCGGGATCATCAACCTGAAACTGAAAAAGAACAAGAACTACGGTACTAACGGTAACGTTACCGTGAGCGCTTCCCAGGGGCACAGAACCCGCTACAACGGAGGGCTTAACCTGAACCACCGCAATGAGAAATTCAACCTGTTTGGTTCCTATAACTATTATCACAGAGAACAGGTAAATCCGTTGACTGTTTACCGTTCCTTTAATGACAACAAGGGCGACCGGAGAGTGTACGATCAGCAGAATGATATCAGCCAGCGTTCCGATTACCACGCTGCCAAAGCAGGACTGGACTACTTCATTGCCAAAGGCCATACTATTGGCGTGATGGCTGATCTGGCCTTCCGCGACCGTTCCAACCCGGCCCACGCAGTTACGACCATCGGAAACGGTGCTATCATTGACTCTATTCTGAACACCCGGACAGAAAATCCCAGCAGCTGGAAAAGAGGCGCCTATAACCTGAACTACCGCGGTATCCTGGATTCTACCGGTAAAGAACTGAACATTGACCTGGATTATGCCAGGAACTCCGACAGGCAGTCTTCCGGCATCAATGCCTTCACCACCGACGCGCTCGGAAAACGTTTTCTCAGCAGTGATACTTCCCGCAGCAATCAGCCGGCTACCGTGGAAATCAAAACCGCTAAAATTGATTACACGCATCCGCTGAAAAATAATGCCAGACTGGAAGCCGGCGCCAAGGTGAGTTTTGTAACCACCGACAATGACGCCCGTTTCGATTCTCTGCGCAGCAACAACTGGATACCGGATGAAAACCGTTCCAACCACTTCATCTATAAAGAAAATATCAATGCGGCTTATGTGAACTACAACAAGCAGTACAAAAAATGGAATGTGCAACTGGGTCTGCGTGGCGAGTATACACACATCACCGGTACTTCTGAATCACAGAAAGGAGGTAAAACAAATGTCATTAAGAACGATTCCAGTTATTTCAACCTGTTCCCCAGTGCTGCCGTTACGTATGAGCTGAACAAGAACAATACCCTGGGAGTGACCTACAGCCGCAGAATCCAGCGTCCAAGCTATGAAGATCTGAATCCGTTTGAGTTTTACCTGGACAGATATACCAAACAGTCTGGTAACCCCGGTCTGAAGCCACAGTACTCCAACAACTTTGAGCTCACACATACTTTCAAGCAGTTCCTGATTACCTCCATTGGCTATTCCCATACCAAGGATATGATGACCAGGCTGCTGGAAGCTGATGTGGACAAGGCTACCGGTGATACTTCCCTGATCCGGTACAAATACATGAACGTGGCCAAGTCCGATAACTTCAACCTGAATGTGTCCATGCCGATACCGGTTACCAAATGGTGGAACACCTTTAATACCATCTCCGTATCGCACAACATCTTTGAAACAATGGTTAACAATAACCTGGTGCAGCTGTCTGCCACCGGCTTCTTTGGCCGCACGCAGCACACTTTTACCCTTACAAAGGACCTGACGGCAGAAGCGGTCTTCTTCTATGTATCTCCGCAGATCGCCGAAGAAGGATTATTCAGGATGAAGTCTATGTGCGGACTGGACCTGGGCGCACAGTACAAGGTGATGAAAGGCAAGGGATCCGTGAAGCTGAACATAACAGATGTGTTTAATACCAATTACTTCCGTGGTTCCTTTGATAATGCCGGCAGATACACTGCTATCAGCAGCAGATGGGATGCCCGCCAGGTACGCCTCACGTTTAACTACCGTTTCGGTAATACCAATGTGAAGGCAGCACGCAGCCGCAAAACCGGCCTGGAAGCAGAGCAGGACCGCGTGAAACAGAGCCAGTAAGCTCCTTATATGCGAAGGTTTTTTAGGTATATATAAGGATGGAGATACGCGGCCCTTTCGCAGGGCTGCGTATACTTTTCCACCGCTTTTTGGTTAAAAGGAAACTTCCGCTGTTTCGTCACATAAAAGAGGCGTTTCGCAGCATTTGCAACAGGCAGAAGACAGGGATCGGTTAATTTTGAAAAAAAAATCAACTGGAATTAATAAATTTTTATTCTGTATAACATATTGATATTGTTTTAATAAGAAAGTAATCGAGCAGGATTACGATTCAAAAGACCAAAAAAACAGCACCATCAGCCTCCCAGGGATGCAACCTTTTTTACAATCATTGTCTTTATAATGAAAGCATCAGTAAACAACTTGAATCAGACGCAATTAGCCGGGAATGTAATAGACCGCTGCAAAAAAGGGGACGTCCGCGCATTCCGCGAACTGTACGACGCCTACTCAGCAGCCATGTACAATATTTGTTTGCGTATGACCGGTAACGTTAGTGATGCGGAAGACACCTTACAGGAAGCATTTATTCAGGTACACCGTAACATCGGCAAACTGGAGCGCGATACCAGCATAAGTGCATGGATCAAGCGGATAGTAGTGAATCACTGCCTGAATACATTGCGTAAGAAGAAAGTGTATTTTGAAGAAGTGGAAGAAGTAGAAGTGGCGGAAGAAACGGCGATAGATGAGAACAGCTTCACCATGACAGTCGCAGCTGTGAAAACAGCTATACATGGTCTTCCACATGGCTACCGTACTGTATTGAATCTCTATCTTTTTGAGGAGTATTCACACCGTGAGATCGCAGAAATGATGGGTATTACGGAGTCTACTGCCAAAACACAGTACATGCGGGCAAAGGAAAAAGTAAGACAGATTGTAAAACAGCAAAATTTAATTCATTAATGCCGGACAATTTAGAAAGTTTTATCCAGCAACACCGGGAGGAATTTGAGGGGCCGGGGCCATCACCCAGGGTTTGGGACGCTTTGGAGAAAGAACTGGGGGAGCGCCGCAAAGGTAAGGTAGTACAGCTGCTGGGCAGAACCTGGTTTAAGGCTGCCGTGATAGCAGTGCTGCTGGCAAATGCAGGCGTATTGTATTACATGGCTAAAACCAGGCATCAGCAACAGGATCTGGCAGTAGTAGTACCGGAACTGCAGGATGCAAAAGTGTACTATACCTCACGGATAAACGAAAAGCTGGAATTGATCAACACTTACCCTGCCAGTGAACTGGGGCTGGACAGTGCCGCCCTGCAGGAATTGCAGCTCCGCAATGATACCTATAAGACACTGG
Source organism: Chitinophaga solisilvae (assembly GCF_009928525.1). Lineage (GTDB taxonomy): Bacteria > Bacteroidota > Bacteroidia > Chitinophagales > Chitinophagaceae > Chitinophaga > Chitinophaga solisilvae. The sequence continues at coordinate 167,191 of NZ_JAABOK010000010.1, forward strand.
AAAAAGAATTGAATAATAATCCTGGTAATCAGCGCATCAGGGGCGCCATGATCCGCTATTACCAGATGAAACTTGACCTGCTCGATAAAATCCTGGAAGCATTACATGAAAAACATGCTGCTCCCTCACAACAAAAGAAACAATATGAAGCTGAAATTTAGTTTTTTCTTATGCTTGTTACTACCGCTGTTCACATTTGCGCGAATCGGAGATGTCACCTATAAAAGAACAATCACCAAAGAGTTTACCGTTAGCGCCGGCGCAGTTTTTAATGTAAGTAATAAATACGGGAAGGTTATCTTCCATACCTGGAATAAGAATGAGATAAAAGCCGTGATTGCTGTCACCGGTTTTGGTAAAACAGACACAGAAGCGCAGGGCATAGCAGAGATGGTGGAAATTGATGCAGAGCAGAATGGCGGAGAGGTGGCATTGCGTACCCGTTACAATCCTACCAAATCAGGATCTTCCTGGTTTTCCTGGAGTAACGGCAGGAGGGATTCAAAGGAATATGTGAATATTGATTACGATGTGTATATCCCACAGAGCCTGGCCCGGCTGAAAGTATCCAATCAGTTCGGGGATGTGCTGGCCGACAGGCTGAATTTTCCGGCAGAAATGGCACTGAGCTACTGCACCTTTGATATTCGTGAAGCGGAAGACCTGAACCTCCGTATCAGCTACTGCGATAAGGGAAAAATCGGGAAAGCCGGAAAGGTGAATATTCAAAGCAGCTACTCTAAAGTACGTGCCGACCAGGTGAGCGCCTGGATCACCAGCTCCAGCTACAGTGATTTTGAAATAGGCAATGCTACTGACGTGCAGTTTGATGTGACCTATGGCGACGCGAAGTTTGAAAAAGTGGGAAATCTTAGCGGTAAAGTAACCTTCACGGATATTAAAATCCTGGAACTGCTGGAGTCTATCAATTATAAAGGTACTTATGCCGACATCAAGGTGAATAAAGTAGCGACATCCCTTAAAAATGCCGAATTTGTTCTGACCTATAGCGACCTCCGTATGAATGTGGCGCGCAGACAGCCGCTGCAGCTGCAGGCGAAAATGGTGAACGGGGATTTGAAAACCGGTGGCCTCGACCTGAAGAATGTGGTGAGCAACAAATCCACGTCCTCCCTCAGTTATACAGCACAGGCCGGCGGAGGTTCAGAACAGTCGCCCCGCATTATTATTAAAGGCGTGCAGTCAGATGCAAAGCTGGATGTTTATTAATCAGCTCCATTCTAAAATCTATACCATAAAAAATCATCCAAACTAAACCTTATGAACAAGATCGTAAAGTATGTATTAACGGCACTGCCTGTAGCCATGGTAGCAGGATTATTAATGTCCTTTGTGTGGGCGGGCGACTTTGAAAGGGTAAAAGGCAATGGTAAGGTAGTTTCAGAAAACCGTACTGCAGGTAACTTTAAGGATATCAGCACCTCCGCTGTATATAACCTGGTAGTACAGCAGGGAAGCACCAACAGCATCAGGGTAGAGGCAGAAGAAAACCTGCAGCAGTATATAGAAACAGTGGTAAAGGGAAATGGGCTGGAAATCCGTACCAAAAGAGGATATAACCTGAATCCTACCAAAGATGTAACGGTATATGTTACCACAAAAGAGGTAGGTAATCTTTCTGCCAGCGGGGCCTGCAATATTACCGGCCAGGGGCAGCTGAAAGGCGATAATATGAGTCTGGATCTGAGCGGCGCTACCAGAGCGGATTTGCATATTACTGCGAAGAAACTGGATGTGGGTATGTCCGGCGCCAGTAAGGTAAACCTTAAAGGCGTTATCGGAGAAGTGAAATACGAGGCTTCCGGTTCTTCTCAGATTTATGCAGATGAGCTGCAGTCGCAGCAGGTAGTTGTGGAAATGTCCGGAGCTGGCGATGCCAGGGTGTTTGCAGAGAAAAAGCTGGATGTACAGGTATCCGGCGTAGCCAAGGTGAAGTATAAAGGAGAGCCCAGCATTACCAAATCTGTATCCGGAATGGGCCGGATCAGCAAGCTGTAATTTTTTTAGATTTAGATTTATATATTCCGGCAGGTAGCTCACTACCTGCTTTTTCTTTTTATATTTGTCCCTCTAATATAAAATTTTTTAAGTTATGCCGTCCTTTGATATTGTTAGTAAAGTTGATTTACAGACTTTGGATAATGCCGTTAACACTGTGAAGAAAGAGATCACCAACCGGTTTGATTTTAAGGGGTCGCATGTGGTGATGGAGCTGAATAAGAAAGAAATGATCCTGGATGTGGAGGTAGACAGTGATATGAAGCTGGGCCAGCTGCTGGATGTGCTGATCAGCCGTTCCATGCGTCAGGGGCTGGAGGCTTCCATATATGATCAGAGCAAGGAACCTTACCAGAGCGGAAAGGTGTATAAGAAGCAGATACCTGTCAGAAATGGTATCAAACAGGAGGATGCCAAAAAGATTGTAAAGCTGATAAAAGATGCAGGATTAAAGGTACAGGCAGCCATTATGGACGATATTGTACGGGTAACCGGCAAGAAAATTGATGATTTACAGGATGTTATACAATTGTGCAGAAATGCTGATTTAGGTATACCTTTGCAGTATATCAATATGAAATCCTGATTTTTTTAGAATATTCTTTGGGTGTAAAATAATTTTTGTTACCTTTGCACCCTGTATTTACAATAATTTTTGATATGAAACAGGGAATCCATCCGGAAAATTACAGATTCGTGATATTTAAAGATATGTCAAACGGACACAGCTTTTTAAGCCGTTCCACTGCTCCTTCCAAAGAAACTGCGAAGTGGGAAGATGGTAATGAGTATCCGTTGATTAAGTTGGAAATTTCCAATACTTCTCACCCTTTCTATACTGGTAAGAACGTATTGGTGGATACTGCAGGACGTATCGATAAATTCAACAAACGCTACGCTAAAAAAGGCTAGTCGCTTTGTAAAGATATTTTTAAATCCCATCGGCTTTCTCGATGGGATTTTTTATTTTTAGACCCTATGGAGCGTAACTACATTCTTTTTGACACGCCCGTACGTGACTTGTTATACCCCTTTACACATACAAGACCCATCGCCGCCTGCAGAGTAGGTATACTTACCATTCAGGAAAAGTGGGAGCATTGGGTGGGTACAGGAGTAAGTCATTTCACTGTACCACATTTACAGGAAAAATTTCCTTTACATAAATCAGGAGAATCAGTTGAGCAGGTGTTGATCAGCGGGCATATATTGCCTGATGCGGAACTGGTGGCGGCTATAAAAGCCCTGCAGCCGGATCAGGAGCTGTACAAGGATAATCACCTGCTGGCCAAAGTGGTGGTGGGTAAGGAAGCGCACCTGATAGCTGCCGGAAACCGTAAGAACTATGACGGGCCGGTAACCGCTGTTTATTATCCCTGGGATATATTTATGCTGAATGACAAAGCTATCCGCGCGGATTATGCATTGCTGACAGAGGGCCGGGTATCAGCCGGTATTTCTCCGGCCAACCAGGTGGTCAATGCAGCAGATATTTTTCTGGAACCAGGCGCCAACGTAGCATGCAGTGTGCTGAATGCGTCCACAGGACCCATATATATAGGTAAAGGCGCTCAGGTTATGGAAGGGTGCCTGATCCGCGGGCCGTTTGCCCTGGGGGAAGGCGGTGTGCTGAAAATGGGGACCAAAGTATATGGCGCCACCACGCTGGGCCCTTACTGTACCGGCGGGGGAGAAATCAAGAACAGTGTTTTTTTCGGATATTCCAATAAAGGGCATGACGGATATATCGGGGATGCTGTGATCGGAGAGTGGTGCAACCTGGGCGCAAATACGTCCTGCTCCAATGTGAAGAACAATGCTGCGCCCGTAAAAGTATGGATGGAAGCTAAGCGGCAGGCTATGGCTGCCGGGCAGAAATGCGGCGTGCTGATGGGAGATTATACCCGTTGCGGCATTAATACCATGTTGAATACAGGCACAGTTGCCGGTGTTTCCTGCAATATTTTCGGGGATGGGTTTCCGCCATCCTTCGTGCCTTCCTTTACCTGGGGGCTGCACGAAGGCAGCGTAACCTACCGGTTGCAGGAAGCGTTGCGGGATGCAGGCGCCTGGATGCGGATGAAAGGCCGGGAGATGAGCGCTGCAGAGGAAAAGTTACTGGAGGCCGTGTATGAACAAACAAGTGCAAACAGACCTTAAACTAATATCACAGAATTTATATGAGAAAGAAAATTGTTGCAGGTAACTGGAAAATGAACCTTACGCTGGCACAGGGTGAGCAGCTGATTAACGACATTTTACAGGCCGGACTGAAGCTCGCGGAAGGGCAGGAAGTAGTGGTAGCCACTCCGTTTCCTTATCTGGCCAAGGCCAAGTCGCTGCTGAAGAACTATCCCGGTTATTTTGTAGCAGCACAGAACTGCGCCAGTGAGAAAGCAGGGGCATTTACCGGCGAAGTATCAGCAGAAATGCTGCAGTCTGTAGGGGTAGACTATGTCATCATCGGTCACTCTGAAAGAAGGGAATATTTTAATGAAACCAATGCGATACTGGCGAAGAAAGTAGATCTGGCGCTGGCTAACGGGTTGAAGCCTATTTTCTGCTGTGGCGAGCCGCTGGCAGTAAGACAGGCGGAAACGCAGAATGAATATGTGGCAAAGCAGCTGGAGGAAAGTCTGTATCACCTGACTGCAGAGCAGTTAAAGCAGGTAGTGATTGCGTATGAACCTATCTGGGCGATTGGTACCGGATTAACGGCGAGTGCTGGTCAGGCGCAGGATATGCACGCATTTATCCGCGGGCAGATTGCTAATAAATTTGGCAGGGAGGCAGCGTTGCACCTGACGATCCTTTACGGAGGCAGCGCGAAGCCGGGTAATGCGGCAGAACTGTTTGCCAATCCGGATGTAGATGGTGGTCTGATTGGCGGCGCTTCCCTGGTAGCGGCCGATTTTGCCGCTATTATTTCCAGCCTGTCCTAAAAAATAAATCGCTGAAATACGCAGCAGTAAAGCGCTGCGTATTTTTTTAGTATAAAATGCTAAAAAAATTAGTATTTCCGGAAAAAGATTGTATATTTGTATTGTCATTCTAACAGGAAGAATTAAAATATCAGGTTATGAATACGAATTATGAAATTTCGGAAGTGTTATTTGATTATCTGCTGGTAGTTAATCCCGATGTGGTGGTAACGAAAGATGTGGCCCGGATACGCCAGTATATTGCTGCAACACTGAATGATGGTGTGGCGGTAGCTGCACCGGTACATGTTGCATTGTTCAGGTCTGAATTTCCGGAGCGTTTCGAAGAAGATTTCATTGCTATGATTGAAGAGGTGGCAAAGAGGCAGTCAGGTTTTGCGATTTATACTTCCCGGCTGGAGGCAGCCAGGAATGCTGATGGCAGACACAGTATACTGATTAATGTCGCTAATCCAAAACCGTTGACAGAACTGCACAAGAGTGTGATGCAGGCTTTTGAACTGAAGCCGCAGACATATTTCAAACCGCATATGGTGGTGTCCCGCGGCCTGGAAGATGCTGCTATAGAAAAGATATTGCCGGCACTGACGAAACAATTGTTTGTGCGTAGCTTCAACTGCCATTGTTTTACTTTGTTGAAGCGGCCTGCCGGCGGAGGAAAATATGAAAAAGTAAGAGATATCGTGTTCGGAGATATCGAACATCTGACAGGATCATTATTCAACTATGCTGCTTAACAGCAGCTTCATTGTCTGGATCGGGAAGAGCGGATCAGAGGATGCATCGGTTTGATGGAAATTGAACGAATCACCTGGTATGATACCTGCGAGGTAAGCATATCATTACTGTAACCCCAGTTTCAATTTTCGTCTGTAGTTTGTTTCCCTCAAGTTAACCATTTCTCTGTCTTCCCTTGTTGTTTACACTTTAGCGATCAGCCATGCGCGTGTTGAGTGTAACAGGATTATCATTAAATTCGTTTGATGAATTGCAGCCGTCAAAGCGGCGTATGATGCTGATCCGTCGATTCCCGAATTTCAGACACCCGGAATAACCATTTTACTATGACAACCAGATCAATTGTGCACAAAGAAATCCTTGTCCGTGGCCAGGTTCAGGGTGTGGGGTATAGGGCTAATGCCAAACATATAGCTGATTTATTAGGCGTGCAGGGAATGATTAAGAACATGCCGGACAGAAGTGTATGGATTCTGGCAGAAGCAGAAGAGTCGGTGATGGATAATTTTCTGGCATGGTGCCGAAAAGGACCAGCCTTCTCAAAAGTTACAGAGATGGAAATTACCATGGGAGCTGTGCAGCATATCCAGGGATTTACCATTCTTCCTTCAGGTAATAAATAAAACGTTACAGATAACAGACAGGAGAGCCGGTGGGAATGTGATCCTGCTGTGGTAGTTTATTGCAGACAATATTCCGAAAAAAGAAGTGTCCTTCCAGGATTATAAATCAGTTCAGCTACTGCTAACTACTATCCTTCCATATATGCCTGGTTAAATAACAGGCAACGGTGTTCCCTCTTATGCCAACTTAAATACAACGGTAAACCAATGAAAAAATAAAAGCGCAAAGAATTTGATGGCCCGCTGTAAGCAACTCCAGCCATATCATTCTTCGCGCTTTTATTATTATGAACGTTATTACACTATACTTTTAAATGTGTGACCGTCGTTATTCGTTTATTCTTCACCGTTACACAGAAAAAATCTTTGCGGCCTCACACTGTATCCGGGTTTCAGCTCATCAGTCTTCTACGCTGATGGAAAGATTACCCTGACGTTTCTGGTGAATGGTGATGTTTTTATTCTTTAACACATCTTTGTATCTGGCAGCAACATCGTCAGCAACTTTTTTGCCATCAATATACAGTCCGGAGTTATTTTTCTCAATCAGAAAGGATTTGCTGGGGTCAATCAGTTTGTCATCTGCAAAGCGTTTGATAATGCTGCGGTGTTCCTGGCGGTTTTCCTCTGCTTTGGCACGTGCTTCCTCTGCTTTATCGCGTGCTTCGTCTGCCCGCTGCCTGGCTTTCTCTGAGCGGCTGCTTGATTCTTCAAATGATTTCTGCCGTTTTTCCATCCTGTCAGCCATATCTCTGTGAGAATCTTCCATAGCTTTTATTCTGTCTTTGTTAAAGGCTGCCATATGCTGGCGGGCTTCTTTCATGGATTTTTCCACGATTACCCTGTTTTCTTTCCAGACTCTTTCGACATTTTTATTTACTTCCTTCCATCTTTCGCTGTCTTTAAAAGAGGTTTGATAGGCTTGCTGGATATCTTTATTGATCTGATCCCAGTTGATATTTTTCAGGGCTTCAGCGGCATGCTGCTGCGCTTTTTGGGTTTCTGCCGCGATAGCTTTCCAGTCAACATTTTCGGTTGCTGCTTTTGCTTCTGCCTGTATTCTTTTCAGATCTACTTCCTGGAGCTGTTTCATGGCCTGCTGTACGCTTTTCTGTGCCTCGCGTACCTGTGCCCTGATTTTACTGGCATCGCCGGTATACTTGCGCATTTGTGGAACGGAGTCCGGCTGATAGACCCATATTTTGGATTCTCTGTCATAGAGCGTGCCGTTGAATGGTACTTCCGGAGCATCCGGTATTTCCGGTGGCGCAGGTGGCAGCGGCATAGCATCCGGTAATGGTGCTGCTTCCGGGGTGTCTGGTGTTGCAGGTGCCTCCGGTGTTTCAGCAGGTGCAGGCGTTGGTGGCGCCGGTGGTACAGCTGGCATGGATGTACGCTGTGCAACCGGTACTGTCGCGGGCAGGATGGTATCTGCTGCCATCAGGGATTTATCGGCAGTACGGTTATTCTTACCTGTCACCGGGTTTAACCAGGCGATGGAAATCAGGCCGGTGGCGATGATGAGAACTGCTAAGAATTTCTGACTATAGTTAAGATGCTTTGTTTTCATCTCCATAATGCGTTTAATTCGGTAAAACAGATGTTGTTTATTGTCTGCAGCAGCCATAGACAACGGGTTGGCGGTTAACCGGTATTGTTCCAGCGCAACCAGGGCCTGGGCATAGTGCATGGGTTGCGCGGTGCTTGCAATCACAAGGTCGTCGCAACAGTGTTCCCTTTCCTGGCGTATTATTCGTGAAATAAGCCATACAAAAGGATTGAAGAAAAGAATGGTTTCAACAATTGATTGGAAGATATTCAACAGATAATCATTGCGTTTTACATGTGCCAGCTCGTGCAGCAAAATAGCTTCCAGCTGGGCTTCCGTGAGGTTGTTAACCATCGCGATGGGAACTAATATCACGGGTTTGAGAAATCCGAGCATCACAGGTACGTGTACATATCTTGATACCAGCAGTTTCACTTTCCGTGGCAGCGCCAGTTGTGCTGCGAGGTGTTCCAGGTGTTTCTCCCAGGCAGTGCCCATAGATTCCACCTGTGTGGTACGGATCTGCTGCAGCTGTACCAGGTCCGATACAAACTTGACAGCCATCAGCAGCATACCGGCGATATACAGGCTTACCAGCGCCGGGAAACAGAATTCGAGGTTAGGGAATAACCAGACCATCTGCGTCTGGCTGGGATAAGGTGCAGCAGCCTGTATGGCGCCGGCAGCCATATCTGTTCCTGTATACTGTACCAGTAATTTTTGCGTGGCAGATACAGCTGCCAGCTGCTGATACAGGGTAATCAGGAACCAGGTGAATATACCCGCCAGGGAAACAACAGACAGATTATACTTGATCCTGGCACTCGCCATCGGCCATAGCTTGAGCACTACTCTCAGGCACGCATATACGAAAAATGCCTGCCAGATAGCGTGTAGAATTGCCCATCCGAGCGCATGTACCAGGTTGCCGGTAATAGGTAATAAAGTCATGAGATAAAAATTTTACCTGTTATCGTTTTTGTTGTTTTTCTATGGCTGATAAATATTCCCTGATTTTGTCCAGCTCCGCTTCCGAGGAGTGGTGATGACCCAATGCCTGCATCACCAGCCTGGAGGCCGATCCGCCGAACACGGTGTCTATCATTTTATTCAGCAGCTGTTGCTGCGTTTTTTCCTGTGAAACAGCTGCACTGTATATATGCGTTTTACTGCTCGTATCGCGGTGCAGCAATTCTTTCTCATGCATAATCTGCATCAGCTTCAGCGTAGTGGTATATCCTGCCTCTTTGGTAGCGGATAAAATATCATGTACTTCACGCACGGTACTTGCTCCCTTATCCCAAAGGATACCCAGTATTTCCAGTTCGCTTTCTGTAGGCTTAATCTGTTTCAAAGTGATGGATTGACGACGATGATTATTGATGTACGAATATCTTCGTATCAAATGTACGATAGTTTTCGTAAATGCCAAAAAAAAGAGAATTTATGTGACCGGCGCGGATAAAAAAGGATAAGCGGGCAGGTGAAGCAGCACCTGCCTGCTGTAAGATGGAATAGTTAAGACGACAAAATTTTATGCTTCGTTTTGTTCCCGGCGCGCAGCTGGCTGGTAGTTTTCCGGCTTCCGTCGGCACTCCAGCCCGGAGCATTAAAAATATAGCGAAGGGCCTCCCGCAGGCTTTTAGACTGCCGCACATCCTGCCAGATGCTTACCCACTCGTGCGTAGCTATCCGCAGCGGATTAAAGGTATTGATGTTGGAAGTCAGCCCGTAAGCCGGCCGCTTTCCCTCCGGCGTAAAAGTACCGAACAGGCGGTCCCAGATAATCAGTATCCCCGCATGGTTGCGGTCCAGGTAAGCTATATCGGAACCATGATGAACCCGGTGATGCGACGGTGTATTAAATATATATTCTATCGGCGCGGGCAGCTTATTAATAACTTCTGTATGAATCCAGAACTGATAAATCAGGCTGATAGCCTGCATACTCAGCACCATCACCGGATGAAAACCTGCCAGCGGCATCCACAGCCAGAACAGGAAGGTGCCGGTCAGATTACCGGTCCAGGTTTGCCGCAAAGCTGTGGCCAGCGTATACTTCTGCGAGGAATGATGAATCACGTGCGAAGCCCAGAAGAAACGGACTGTATGACTGCTCCGGTGAAACCAGTAATAACTGAAATCATCTGCAAAAAAACATAAAACCCATGCCCACCAGGTAAATCCCAGTGTAAAAAAACGAAACTCGTATACAAACAGGTAAATGCCCAGTATGACCCCCTTGGTAAACAGCCCGATAAATACATTGCCCAGCCCCATCGCAATACTGCTCAGCGCATCTTTCGGCTCATAGAGATCCCGGTGGTCAATAGTGGTGACAACAATTTCCAGTAATATCAGGAGCACAAAGCCGGGAATGGCATACATAATCAGGTTAGGCGGCATAAAGGCATCTTTCTCCCTGAATTTACTGAAAAAAAATGAAAAAGCCGCCCGCTGTTGAAAGCGGTGCGGCTTTTTATTCCTGTGATTGTCCTGTTATTTTACGGTTCTTTCTCTTCTGCTTACGGAAGAGGCGCCGAACCAGCCCAGTATTTTGATCTTTCCGGAAGGTGTGGTATTCTTTACATTCGTTTTCACATTCTCCAGCACTTTTGCGAAAAGTCCGCCTGCATCTACCTGTGCCTGCACCTGTGTCAGAAAATCATGACTGCGGTGTGTGATGGAAAACAATTTCACAATAATTTTTTCATTCTTCTGGAAAGGTTTCTCATAATTGGTGATGCCTTCTGCGAGCGGCAGGATGAAGGTGGCGCCGTCAGATACGCCTTCATCATAGGAGCCGTCAATGGAGAAGTTATCTTCCAGCCGCCTGAGGGTATCGTTGCGGTAAGACCTGATCCAGTAATAGTCAACCGGGCCGCCCTCTATATCCTTTGCATGCATGGTGGCATAATACCCTTCCTTGCCGCTGATGGATTCTTCGTCGGTCTTGAATTTGTAGGAGATGGAATCAATGGCCGGCACCCGTTTGATGGTGTCAGACGCTTCAAAAATCTCTCCCTTATATTCCACGTGCAGTTTGTAGGCATGCCCCTGTATGCCTATCGGCGCAGCTGATGCATCATAGCTGTACATATTGTCCTTAAAGGCAAATGGATATGATTTACCGGCAGTTTCATCATACAGTGTAATCTTTGCGTCGTTGATGATGGGGGCAGGATTATTATCCGTATAGGGAACAGACATGGTGAACCTGATTTTCTGCAGGCCGGCTTCATTGGTAATCCATGCATCCAGCACCGGGAAAGATTTTCCCGGCGCTATGTCCAGGTCTATTTTATCCTCGCAGGCGGTAAGTCCGGCAAAGGCAGCTAAAAGTATGATCGGTAATTTTTTCATCTCAGCAATTTTTGACAGTTAGAATTTGAAGTTATAGGTGATACCCGGAATGATAGAACCTATGATGGACAAGCGAACTGCTTCACGTTTGTTAGGATCGTCTTCGTTTTGCTTGAAGTAGATGCTGTATGCATTCCTGCGTCCGTACACATTGTACAGGGAGAACACCCATTCGCCTTTCCAGCGTTTCAGCTGTTTACCTTTCAGTGTAAAGGAGAGGTCAAGGCGGTGGAATGCCGGCAGGCGGTAGTTATTACGTTTCTCGGTACTGTTGTACGGGATATCCCAGTCCTGGAATTCCATCCTGTTATCCGCATAGGTGCCCGGTGTGCCGGAAGCATACACCCAGTTGGCAGATAAAGAGGTACGTTTGGTAAAGGTATGTGTAAGCACGAGGTTGACGTTGTGCGTGCGGTCGTAACGATTCACAAACCATTCATCCAGACTGATTCCCGGCGTTTTTCTTTCGGTACGGGAGAGCGTATAGCTTATCCATCCGGTGGTTTTACCTATATCTTTTTTGGCGTACAGCTCCAGTCCGTAGGCACGTCCCTCTGAGGGCAGGAGATCGGCTTCAATGTACTGGTTCAGCTGCAGGTTGGCATTGTCTATATAATCCAGCTGATTATCTGTCTTCTTATAAAATACTTCTGCAGAAAACTCGTAGGAGTCATTGGGTGCATTGTAAAAATATCCTGCTGTATACTGGTCTGCCACCATCGGTTTGATATTATTGGTGCTGGGAGTCCAGATGTCCAGCGGCGTAGGGGAGGCGGTGTTGGACAGCTGATGCATGAATTGGGTGGTTCTGCTGTACGCCACTTTTACGGCATGATGATCGTTGAGCGCATAGCGGGCACTCAGCCTCGGTTCAAAGTAGTAGTAACCTTTAATCAGCTTGTTGGCATCGAAGGTTTCTGTGCCGGTCAGCCTTTTACGGATACCTGGTGTGGTGTCATTATAGTAGTAGGCTGTTCCTTTACCAATCAGCTGATAAGCAGATAACCTGCCGCCGTACTGGATACCGAATTTTTTTGTAGGCTTCCATTCATGATCCAGGTAAACAGCTGATTCCAGCGCATGTTTGTCGGTCAGCACTTTCACGCGTTCCTTCTCGCCTTCAGTGCCTGTACCGGTACCGGGTTTAAAGGTATAATAGATACCCTGTACCCCGAAATGCAGGCTGCTGCCGGAATTGATGTAATAGGTGAAAGATGGTTTCAAACCGTAGTTGATAATGTTGGAAGTCCATTTATACCCCTGTAATTCTTCGTCCGCCTGCTTTTTGTTGCCATTGCTGAAGTTCAGGCTGTAGTCATATTTGGAGTAGTAGGTGGTGAGGTTCAGGAACAGGCGGTTGGTGAAAACGTGGTTCCAGCGGATGGTAGCGGTGCTGTTACCCCAGTTCATGTTTACATCCTTGCCTATTCCGAAAACGTCGCGGCCGAAATAACCACTCAGGAAGAGCGTATTATTCTGGTTGAACTTGTAGTTGGCTTTGGCCGTAAGATCATAGAAATTCAGTTTGGTGTCTTTCATATCTCCCTTTACAAAAGGTTTCATGAGCACATCAATGTATGATCTTCTGGCGGCTACGATAAAGGAGGATTTATCCTTTACCAGCGGGCCTTCTACGGAGAGGCGGCTGAAGATGTTGCCGATACCGCCGTTCACGTTAAACTGCTGGTTGTTACCGTCTTTCATACGGATATCCAGTACAGAAGAGGCACGTCCGCCGTATTCTGCGGGGAATCCGCCTTTGATGAGATTGAGACTTTTTACGGCATCCGGGTTAAATACGGAGAAGAAGCCGAGCATGTGAGTAGAGTTGTACACCGGCGCTTCGTCCAGCAGAATGAGGTTTTCATCGCTGTTACCACCGCGTACATTGAAGCCTGCAGCGCCTTCACCAACGGTAGTTACGCCGGGAAGCGTCTGGATGGAACGCAATACATCTACTTCGCCCATGAAGGTGGGCATTTTTTTCATCTGTGCAATGTCAAGTCTGTTAATACTGGTGTTCAGTGTGTTAACACTTCTTTCCTGTTTTTGTCCGCTGATGGTTACTTCATTTAACTGACTGCTGCTGCTTTCCAGCTTTACATCTAATGTTTTATTGGTGTTCAGGTTAACGGTTGTTTTGAAGGGTGCATAACCCATAAAGGAGAATTGCAGTTCGTGTTCTCCGGCGGGTAAGGTGAGGGAATAGAAGCCGTATTGGTTTGTGACGGTACCAACTGCGGTGCCGGGCTTGCCGATGGAGATGCCTACCAGGCTTTCTCCGTTTTGTTTGTCTTTAACATAGCCGCTGACAGTATATCGTTGCTGCTGTGCCATAGTTGAGTGTGCCGCCAGTATTATTACCAGCAGAGACATCAACATGATTGCCGTTGTTTTCATAATAGGTAAATCGTGTGTTTGATGAGATTTATTCCTGTTTTGTAACATTGTATTTAAGACGTGACAGGGTAGATTTACCCCTATGCAGAAAAATGAAATATTTATTTAATTAATATAGAAGTAAAGATAGATGGGGAAAACAAAAAAACAGCATATTAAGATACAAACTGTCGGGAAAAGTTGTCGATCTCAATATTCCGGGGGTTAAAGCGTTAAATAAGCGGGCTATTCAAGGATGTCGCAGCTGAATCCCAGGTTTGTCACAAAATCAATAATAGATTCTTCTGCCAGCTGTTGCTGACTGATGACTCTGAGTACTTTGTCACAGTCTTCAATATCCACGCTGCAGGCGTTTACAGTAAAGCTGGCATTGATAGCGCTGATCACATTATCCTTATCCCTTACAGTGTTAATGTTTGTACGGAATATTCCTATCATGACTAATTTATTTGAATTTTGAGGAATATATTTGTGCAAATTTGCCACTGTTCGGCCGTATAACTGTTACACAAAAAGGATTAAAACTTATACGAAACGGATTTTTTATGACCGTAGTTATCAGAAATGAGGCTAAAGAAGTATTACTTGAGGAACCGTTTCCATTTGCCAGCGATCGAATGGGGTCCAAGGTAATTATTGAAGGAACCTCCCAGCTGGAGCGCGATTTTGGCTCCTACCGGATTCATGAGCTATGCTTCGACGGTATTCAGATGGCCATCTGCAATGCAGAGGTCCGTCAAAACCTGTCTATTACCACAGATGAGATTGACCGGCATGTGACCATGATGTTCATGCAGCGTGGGGATGTCAGTACTTCTATTGAAGGACTGACCAGGCAGTACAGATTCAGCAGCCTGCAGCATAATCTCCTGTTTACTCCTGAATCGATGGAAAGTGCCAATGTGAAAAAGCAGGAAGGCATCCGGTTTTATGGGCTGAGCCTTACTCCGGAAAGATTCCTGGAACTGGCAGAAAATAATGGTGGCGTATTGGGCCGCCTGGCAGATAAAGTGGCCGGCAACCGTAAAGCGATACTGGTGGAGAAGGCAAATCCTCCTATTACCCCGCGAATGAGCGCTGTACTGGCGGAAATCAGCCAGTGCGGGTTTTCCGGCGGACTCAAAAAGCTGTTCCTGCAGTCAAAGCTGATGGAACTGCTGGCGTTGCAATGTGAACAATCAGAGAGCGTATTCCTGAATGGCAATGTAGTGAGCCGCCCTGTAAAAATATCTACCCGCGAAGTAGATCAGCTGCATCACGCCAGGGAGCTGCTGCTGCAGGACCTGGGCAATCCGCCCACCCTGAGCCAGCTGGCGCGCAGCACAGGTCTGAACGAATTTAAGCTCAAATCAGGATTTAAAACGGTATTCGACAGCACCGTATTCGGTTACCTGAACGATTACCGCCTCAATATGGCGAAAGAACTGATACTGACGGGAGATAAGCCGCTGTCGCAGATTGCGGACGATGCCGGTTATTCTTCCCCGCAGCACTTCAGCACCGCTTTCAGAAAGAAGTTTGGGGTCAGCCCCGTTCAAATCAGGAAAAAGTAAGTATGACAGATAAGCGGGCGTATTATGAGATGCTGCTGAAACATATCGCTTCCAGGGTAAGCATCACGGAAAAAGAAAGGGAACTTATCAGTGAAGCCTTTGTACTGCGGCGTTTGCTGCCCAAGCAGTACCTGCTCCAGGAAGGAGATGTCTGCCGGCACGAGAGCTTTATATGTGAAGGATTATTACGCTCTTTTTATGTAGATGAAGATGGCATGGAGCATACCTTGCATTTTGCCCTGGAAGACTGGTGGATAGCAGACCTGAAGAGTTTTATCAAAGAAGAACCCGCCAGCCGTAATATAATAGCTGTAGAACCCGTAATACTCCTGCAGATCACCCGCGAACGCCGGGAAGCCCTGCTGCAGGCAGTTCCGGTCCTCGAAAGATTCTGGCGTATACTGAATGAAAGCGCCTGCGCCGCCCAGGATGACCGCATCCTGCAGAATATCAGACTCACCGGGGCCGAACGTTATGCTGCCCTGGTGAATAAGTATCCCGGCCTGGAACAGCGCTTACCCCTGAAATTCATCGCCTCCTACCTGGGTATCACCCCTGTATTCCTCAGCCAGATCAGGAATAATAACGCCGGAAAGAAGAAGAAAGAAGTGAAGCATTAAACTAGTTTAATCTCTTTTATTATAATAGTTATACGTCGGGAAACCGCAACTGGTCTACTTTTGTATTCATAATCGACAAGAGAATGGATACAAAGCAACAGACCATTTTTCAGCCGGTAACGCTGAAAGGTCACCAACTGAAGAACCGGCTTACCGTAGCGCCTATGTCGCGGGTAAGCGCCACCGCAGAAGGATTACCTACCGCGGAAATGACAGATTATTACAATGCATTCGCCAAAGGCGGCTTCGGCATGATTATCACCGAAGGTATTTATACAGACAATATCGCCAGCAAAAGTTATGTTAATCAGCCCGGCATTACCTCCGCCGCGCATATTGCTGCCTGGCAGCAGCTGACCGCAGAAGTGAAAAATACAGATGTATTACTGATTGCCCAGCTGATGCACGGTGGGGCTATCTCCCAGTATTCGGCGCATACCGTAGCGCCGTCCGCTATTCAGCCGCCGGGCGTGAAAATGGTCCAGTATGGCGGAGAAGGGGCCTTCCCGATGCCCAGGGCCATGAATACGGAAGATATACAGCTGGCTAAACAGGGATTCATCGATGCTGCTGTAGCTGCCATGCTCGCGGGTTTCGACGGCGTAGAGCTGCATGCCGCCAACGGATACCTGCTCGACCAGTTCCTGACACCGGAATGCAATACCCGCCAGGATGCCTACGGAGGCAGTGTTGCCAACCGTTTCAGGCTCATCGCCGAGATTATTGACGGTATCCGCACGGTAGTACCCGCCCAGTTCCTCGTAGGTATCCGCCTCTCTGAAGGAAAGGTGAATGATATGAGCTACCGCTGGAAAAACGGACTGGAAACAGCCCATGCCGTACTGCAGGAGGTGAAAAAGGCATCGCCGGACTTTATCCATATCGCGGTGCAGAGCGGAGAGTGGGAGCGGGACAGCTTCTATGAAGATGGTTCTTCCTATGCCGCCCTCGCCAGACAGATCACCGGTCGCCAGGTGATTGCCAACGGCGGTATGCATCAGTTGCCACTGGCGGCAAGAGTACTGGAAGAAGGACATGCAGACCTGCTTGCCATCGGGAAAGCGGCCCTCGCCGATCCGTACTGGCCGCACCATATGCAGCAGGGGACCGCACCTCAGCCATTCCACCGCGATATGTTATGGCCACAGGCTACCATCAGCCACTCCCGGAAGATTATTCAGACACTTCAGCCCAATTAATCATTATAACATGAAATCTTTTCTTTTAGCAGTCGCTTTACTCAGCGGCCTGACATCCTTTGCGCAAAAAAATTCAACTAACAGTAAAAAACATACCACCATGAAAATTTCACAGATTCAGATTACACCAGACCCATATAAACCTTTCCGTCTTGCTCAGGGCTACCGTGCCGGCGATATGCTTTACATTTCCGGACAAACAGCAGTAGATGATAACGGACAGCTGACCGGCATCGGGGATTTCGACAAACAGGCGGCCAAAGCTTTTGAAAACCTGGAGAAAGTACTGAAGGCAGGCGGCTCCAGCCTGAAAAATGTGATCAAGGTAACCATTATGCTGAGAGATATGAAGAACTTCAGCAAGATTGTTGAATTACGTGGCCGCTACTTTACTGCGCCCTATCCGGCAGACACCATTCTGGAAGTGTCTTCCCTCTTCTCTCCGGATGCGCTGATTGAAATAGAAGCCATCGCTGTGGCTGACGAGGCCGCCGACTGGCAACGGTAGACAACTGACGGATATATAAATGCAGTGAGGCACAAAAAAAATAAAGCAGGAAATTTTTTTCCTGCTTTATTTTTTTGTGGGAGCATATATGCTGCAGGGAGGCATCTTAATTTGGTCCCGACATGTTTACTATATTTTAAAACTGTATCACGTATGAAAAGGAAAACACCATCCGGAAAACTGAAACTTTCCCGCATCAGGATTGCAACGCTTGGCAAAGCCCAGCCTGACCAGTTAAGGGGTACACTGGTATCCTGCACCAACATTGTTTGTACCGTGACATCAAAGGTCTATGTCTGCAGCTACGAATAACATCTGAGATTTGGTTATTTGCCTATTCGGTTATTTGAGATTTTATTTCCGGTCCGGGGTATGGCTGCATTTATCAGTGCAGTGAACAGCGGAAAAGGAAATAAATCTCAAATGACCGGTTTTATTTTTAAACACGCAGAGATGAAAAAAATACATCCCAAAAAACTACAACTTCCCAGAATCAGGATTGCTACCCTGGGTAATATTCCGACGGCACAGGAAAGACTGACGGAAATCTGGTGTACCAGATCTCCATGTCCGACAAAAGGTGCGATTACCTGCAAGTGCGGCTGATATAAATATTTACGGATTTTGGGATTTTCTGATTTAGGAATTTATAAATGCAGCAAAGATCTTAGCATAGCTATCCGCTGCATTTATAAATTCCTAAATCAGAAAATCCCAAAATCCGTAAATCTCAATAATTAATATGCTACGGTGAACCTGGCGCGTATGTGCTGTGGTTTTTCCAGTTCATCGATCATGGCGATGGCGTAATCGGCAGTGGAAATGCTGCTCTTGTTGTTGCTGTCGGTGAGCAGCTGGTCTTTACCCAGGCGGAATTTGCCGGTACGTTCGCCGGGAGCAATCATAGCAGCGGGGCTGAGTGCGGTCCATTCCAGGTCCTTGTCTGCCTGCAGTACACGGAACGCTTCTCTGGTGGCAGATGCGCCGCCTTTCCATTCGGCCGGAAATTCGGGCGTATCCAGCAGTTGCAGTCCGGGCGCTACTTCCAGGCTACCGGCGCCGCTCACTACGAGAAGTCTTTTAATACCGGCTTTTTTAACGCCGTTGATGATAGCCTGTATGGCTTTTACATAAGTATCGGTGTCATGGGAATTGTAGGCGCTGATGACAGCGTCGTTGCCTGCTACCAGTGATGCAACTGTTGCTTCGTTGCTCACATCTCCCTCTTTCACTGTCAGGTGCGGATCCGTGATAGTGATCTTTGACGGATTACGTACAATGGCAGTCACTTCATGCCCTCTGCCCAGTGCTTCTTTCAGAATTTCAGTGCCAATAAAACCGGATGCGCCGATGATCGCTACTTTCATGTTGGTAGTTTTTTATAGTAAGATAATTACAGCTGATGCCAGCCATTTGTTTAATTGTTATATTTTTTATTACAGTTTTATGGATAAAAGAAGACAGCTGATCATCTGTCTTAACTGTAATTAAATAAATTACAGTACAAAAATAAGCAATTCTCCCAAAAGGCAAAATTTATTTAGTTATTTGAGATTCTCACTCATCAAAAAGCCCCCTGAGCATTCAGGGGGCTTTTTGATGAGTGAGAATCTCAAATAACTAAATAACCAAATCTATTTAACGAGGTAGGCCGTTGCCTTGCTGGCAGGAGGCGTTACCGTTTTAACTTTAGCAGTAGGGGCAGGAGCGGCTTCCTTGGTATGGAATTTCTCTGCCAGGGTAGGCGCTATTACCAGTGAAACGATGGACATCAGTTTGATGAGGATGTTCATGGACGGACCGGAGGTATCTTTAAACGGATCGCCTACAGTATCGCCGGTAACGGATGCCTTGTGTGGCTCAGATTTTTTGTAGTAGGTTTCGCCATTGATTTCCACGCCTTTTTCAAATGATTTTTTGGCATTATCCCAGGCGCCGCCGGCGTTGTTCTGGAAGATACCCATTAACACACCGCTCACGGTAGCGCCGGCCAGGAAACCGCCTAATACTTCAGGGCCTAAGATAAAGCCGATCAGCAGCGGGGAAATCAGGGCTATGGCGCCAGGCAGGATCATTTCACGGATAGATGCCTGGGTGGAAATAGCTACACATTTATCATATTCGGGTTTGCCGGTACCATCCATGATACCCGGAATTTCCCGGAACTGACGGCGTACTTCCTCTACCATCGCCATAGCAGCGCGCCCTACGGCGGCAATAGCCAGGGAAGAGAAGATAAACGGAATCATACCACCGATGAACAGACCGGCCAGTACATCCGCCTTATAAATATCGATACCGCTGATACCAGCCACGCCCACAAAAGCGGCAAACAGCGCCAGGGCTGTCAGCGCAGCGGATGCAATGGCAAAACCTTTACCGGTAGCGGCAGTAGTGTTACCTACCGCATCGAGGATATCTGTTTTCTCCCGTACATCTTTTGGTAATTCGCTCATTTCCGCGATACCACCGGCATTATCGGCAATAGGTCCGAATGCGTCTATCGCCAGCTGCATGGCAGTAGTAGCCATCATACCGGCAGCCGCAATGGCCACACCATATAAACCGGCAAAGGCATAAGAGCCGTAAATGCCGCAGGCCAGCACAATAATAGGCAGCGTGGTGGACTCCATACCTACAGACAAACCGCCGATGATGTTGGTGGCAGCACCGGTAGCCGACTGACGGATAATGGAACGTACCGGGCGTTTACCCATAGCCGTATAATATTCTGTGATGATGCTCATCAGCGTACCTACCACCAGGCCAACGGCGATAGCGCCGAACACCTGTCCTTTGGTGAACTCATGACCACGCAGTACCATCACACCGTCAGGCAGTATCCAGTTCACCAGGAACCAGGAAGCGATGGCGGTGAGCACAATGGAACCCCAGTTACCCATGTTGAGTGCTTTCTGTACAACGCCGGTGTTAAGACCTGCGCCGTCGCTGATTTTTACGAAGAAGGTACCGATGATGGAGAATACGATACCGATACCGGCAATCAGCATTGGCAGGAGGATGGGGGCTAAGCCGCCAAATGCATCCTGGGAGCTGGTTTCAGAGCCAAGTACCATGGTAGCGAGTACGGTAGCAACATAGGAGCCGAACAGGTCAGCACCCATACCTGCCACATCGCCTACGTTATCGCCTACGTTATCGGCAATAGTGGCGGGGTTGCGGGGATCGTCTTCCGGAATGCCGGCTTCCACTTTTCCTACCAGGTCAGCGCCTACGTCGGCCGCCTTGGTATAGATACCGCCGCCTACGCGGGCAAACAAGGCAATACTTTCTGCACCAAGTGAAAAGCCTGTGAGCACCTCAATGGTTTTCACCATTTCAACAGTGTTGGCAGCTGCGCCGAACCAGGCTTTCAGCGTGATGAACAGGGCGCCGAGCCCTAATACAGCCAGACCGGCAACGCCCATACCCATTACAGAACCACCTGTAAAAGATACTTTAAGCGCCTGTGCCAGGCTGGTGCGTGCTGCCTGCGCAGTACGCACATTCGCTTTGGTCGCTATCTTCATTCCTATAAACCCTGCCACGGCAGAAAATACAGCCCCTATAACAAATGCCAGCGCTATAGACCAGTGGGAGTTTTCATGGGTGGATCCCATATAACCCAGCAGCAGCGCAGCGATAATTACAAAGTAAATAAGGACCTTATATTCTGCTTTAAGAAATGCCATAGCGCCTTCAGCAATATGCTGCGCTATTTCTTTCATCTTTTCATTACCCGCGTCCTGACGGGAAACCCAGGAACTTCGGATAGCGGTAAATAACAAAGCCAGTAATCCAAAACAAGGAACGAGGTAAACGATATTCATAGAAGCGTATTTAAATAAAAGCTCGGTTGAAAAAATAGCGGTAATGTCTAAAATATCAAAAAAATACTAAAAGTGTATCCAATAAATATAAAACATAAAAAATGATTTACGAATGCTCGGGGGCTTTTCATAATTTTTTCCTTTACCATTTTTCAATGGCAATGAAGGCGGGGTCATAGTCTTGCCTGCGTATGAAATTTTTAAAAAAATTATCTCCTCACATTTCCGGGGGGAAGCAGGACAAAAATGCTTTTCCCACAAAGTTAATGATATCGCCTGCGGTCATTGCTTCCTGCGAAAGTTCTGCTGCTGCAAGATCGCCGGCATAGCCATGCAGCCATACCCCCAGCAGTATGGCGGCCTTGGGCGAATAGTCCTGCGCCAGCAGTCCGGTAAGTATGCCTGTCAGCACATCGCCGCTGCCGCCGGTAGCCATACCGGGGTTGCCGGTGGCATTGAAGTACACAGCACCGTCGGGGCAGGCAATGGCTGTATACCTTCCTTTCAGTAATATATACAGTTGTAGCCTGACCGCCTGCCTGGACAATAACTCCAGTCGTTCAAAGTCATTGGTGGTACTACCGAACAACCTTTCAAATTCTTTGGGGTGGGGCGTGAGTATGGAGCCGGCAGGGAGCTGGTATAACAGGTACGGATATACGGACAATATATTCAGGGCATCTGCATCTATCACCATCGGCCGTTTGTAAACAGCCAGCAGTTTTTCAAAGGAGCGGGCAGTAGCCGCAGCGGTGCCCAGTCCCGGCCCGATGCCAATGGTTTTATACCGGGCATCTGCCTGTTCATGGAAGTGCGCGTTGAAATCAGGCTGTTCATCAGTGCTGCACATCGCAGCCGGTTCGCCGAGCTGCATGATTTCATATCCGCACTGCGGTACATGGCAGGTGAGTAATCCTGCGCCGGCGCGCAGGAAGGCCCTGGCAGCCAGTACTGCTGCGCCCATTGTGCCACGGCTGCCGGCTATCAGCAGGGCATGACCATAGGTGCCTTTATGTGCAAAGGGTTGACGGGGCTGATAAATGGTGCGCATCATATCTATATCCGTGATATGATAACGTGCAGGCGTCTGCGTTATATACTCCGGATGCAGTCCTATCGGCAATACATGTACCTGGCCTGCGAAGGCAGCATTTTCGGGTAACAGGAAAGCGAGTTTATAAAACTGAAAACTGAGTGTATACTGCGCATGTATCACCGGCATATTACGCGAGCTGCCGTCTGCCATCAGGCCGGAAGGCATGTCAACCGCAATAATGGTATGCTGTCGCTTTACATCATTGATCTTATGTACGATACCTGCCAGCCAGCCTTCAATGGGCTTGTTCAGGCCGGTGCCGAATATGGCATCAATAATTACTGCACCGGGAGGGAGTTCCGGAAATCCGGTCACGTCGGCTATTTCACGGATACGGCCGGGGTATTGCTGGTGCAGCTGCCGGAAATGAATGGTATAATCCTCACTGGCCCTGCTGCCGTATTCCAGCAAACAGGCGGTAACCGGATAACCCTGCTGCAGCAGCTGCAGCGCTATTACCAGGCCATCGCCGCCGTTGTTGCCTTTGCCGCAGAAGATGTAAATGGGTTGCGCAGGCGTATAGCGGTCTTCTATCCACGCCGCACAGCGGCCGGCAGCGCGTTCCATCAGGCTGGTACTGCTGATGGGCTCATTACTGATAGTGTAGGCGTCTGCCTCCCTGATTTGTGCAGCCGTGAAGATTTTCATAAGCGCCCCGCTTTTAGCTGTTAGCAGATAAAGCTACATAAAAAATCAGCAGGGAGGAAAACAACGGGGCATAAAAAAACGGATCATGCTTGCCTCATGATCCGTTCAAGTGTATAGCGTTGCCGCTGATTAGAAAGTGTATCTCGCAGAGATGCCACCAATTTCTTCGCCGATGTAGTTGGTCGGGCCAACAAACTGAACATAAGGCTTCAGGTCAGCACTCAGGTTCAGCGGTATTTTCTTGAAAGTATATTCTATACCAATGATACCATCCAGTCCGGGAGATACGTAAGTACCTTTACCTTTATTCCAGTAACGGTCTGTATCATAGTCCAGGCGGTCATAGAAACCTACATGCACACCACCGCCGGCATACATGTTCAGTTCCGGCATACCGATATTCCAGTGGTATTCATATAAACCCGTAATGGTAACATTTGTTCTGTTGGAGTGGTTGGTAGTTACCAGTCCTTCAACTGCGTGAGGGCCCTGGAGGAAATGTTTGATAGTAAAACCTACTACCCATGGGTTTAAACGGATACCTAATGCAGTATTGTAGTTTTCAACACTGTTGCTACGGTAACTGCTTTTCTTTTTTTGCGCGTTTGCCTGAACTGCAATCATGGCAATCAGACCAAATAGTAACACGACTTTTTTCATAGATGTTGATTGTTTGAATGATACAAAAAAAATGTATCGACTACTAACGTTGGCTATTCTTTCTAAAGTATGTACGATACCGATTAAAAAATCAGCATAGCCTAACAAGAACAATGCCAACTACTGCAATTTTTCATTTTTTATGATGGGCACGGGCTTGAGTATACGAAGAAATACATACCCAAGGATTCCCGCCAGCAGCGAGGCTGCGATAACAGATATAATGGAGATGATCTGGTATTCCCTTTCTATATAGGCCAGGGAAGAAATGAAAATAGACATGGTAAATCCGATACCGGCAATGATGCCTACGCCGAACAGCTGTGTCCACCGCGACTTTGAAGGGAGTGCCGCCAGTTTCAGCTTTACCGCGGTAAATGACAGCACAAAAATGCCGAGCGGTTTTCCCAGCACCAGTCCTGCAATGATACCATAACTGATGTTATTGTGCAGTGCGCCCCATATATCCGATGGCAGCTGAATGGCGGTATTGGCCAGCGCAAATACCGGCATGATGATGAAGTTTACGGGATCATGGAGGTCATGCACCAGGTCGGCAATCTTATCCTGCGGTATGCAGAAGGCCAGCAATACGCCTGCAATCGTGGCATGTACGCCTGAATTGAACAGGCAATACCACAGCACCACACCAGGTATATAATATAAGATAAGCCGCTTCACCTTCAGCAGGTTCAGCAGCACCGGAATCAAAAACACAGCGCCGCCGATCAGCAGGTACTTTACTTCCAGGTGGGGCGTGTAAAATACAGCGATGGTCAGAATTGCGCCGAGGTCATCGATAATAGCCAGCGCCATCAGGAAGATTTTCAATCCCACCGGCACCCGTTTACCCAGCAGGGAAAGTATGCCCAGCGAAAAGGCTATATCGGTCGCCATAGGGATACCCCAGCCATGGGCATAGGGCGTACCGCTGTTGAAGAGCGTAAATATCAGTGCAGGAAACACCATTCCGCCGATAGCTGCCAGCACCGGCAGTATAGACTTCCGGAAGGACGACAGTTCTCCTACCGTCAGCTCCCGCTTGATTTCCATACCTACCAGGAAAAAGAACAGCACCATCATGCCGTCGTTTATCCATAACAGGTAGGAGTTGGGAAGATGCAGGGCGCGGTACTGGTAATGATGACCTCCTGCCGGATCAAAGAGTGTATTCCAGAACGCCACATATCCTTCCTGTACACCGGAATTGGCCAGTATCATAGATACCAGCGTGCAAACAATCAGCACAATACCAACGGCCCGGCTGTCTTTTAAAAAGGTGTGGAGGGGAGATAGCAGCGTTTTGAAGGTGGCTCTTATCATGAAGCGTAATATTATAGGGCTATTTGAGATTTGTTTATTTGAGATTTCTTTCCAATCAGTATGTACCTTCAAATTCAGCGGACATACTGATTGGAAAGAAATCTCAAATAAACAAATCTCAAATAACCCGTGATTAAAATAGGTTATTGCATTAACTCGTACTTCGTCCTGGGCTTCCGTTTAATATCCCATTTGAAGTTATCCAGCTGAAGCTGTTCTTTGGGTCTTTGTGTGAAAGGGTAAACAGTGCCCTCTACATCTTTCATCTGTGTGACTTTATTGACTTCTCCGTTTTTGAAGAAGATATTGATAATGGCACACATGGCTTTGTTGACGCTCATATAGGCGCCACCCTGGTCCTTGATGTAATTGATGGTTTCGGCGTTTCCTTCCACATGCATCCAGTCCAGGGTTTCACCTGCAACGTAGCCGGTAATATCATTCCCTTTTATCTGGTTATACATGCCTGGTCCGGCTTCGTTGATAATCAGGGCATTTTTGATCATAACAATTTTATCGGCCGCCTGGTTTTTAGTATACATGAGCATGGTATCTGCACTCAGCTGGGTAGTATTGTTGGACCACATTACGGGGTCGCGGAAGAAGCGGAATACAGAGTCTTTGGTAGTATAGAAAACGCTGTCTGCCACCCCCTGGATAGAGTCGGAGAACATCCTGACGTGGTGGTATGCCAGCAGGTAGCGGTATTCGGTCGTATCCTGTTTGTCTGATCTGGCGGCAATTGCCATGCTATCGGCATGATGCATGACGCCGGGCAGGGAATCCCGGATGGGTATATCTTTCAGCGGCGCTATCTTCACTGTTTTCATGGCCGTATCCAGTTTGGCTCTGGTGCGGGCCAGCGCGCTGTCGGCCTGATGCATCATAACTGCGGCGGGCACGCCACCTTTCTCCAGGAGTGCATCTCCTTTTGTTACCGGCGATATAGTAGCGGGAATATCGTATTTAGGCCTGGCTGTCCTGACAGTATGCAGCGGCTCTACATAGGGCTGCTTCTTCAAACCGGCTACAGAGGGGATAGACAGACTGTCGCCCGGCTTGATGATACCGGAAAACAGCGTATCTGCCGTCATGTAGAGGGTATCTTTGTTTTTCTCCATGATCACCAGCGGCTTCTGGGTCACCAGGATGGTTTTCTGCAGCTGGTTGACGGTGCCGTGATTGCCGAGCAGGGACATCTTGTTGATGGTATCCCGGTACACCATGTTTCCGTTGGCGTATGCAAGGCCGGTGATTTTATTCATTTCTATGTTATCGGCAGTGAGGGTACCGGTGCTGTCTTCGATGACAGGGCGGTTGCCGAAGTTGCCGTAACCTTTGTCGGTATCATAGTAGCCGCTGGTTACATACATGGTGCGTTTCCCTTCGTTGATGGTGGTGGGAGCAATGATGTTGGCGACTTTCGTTTCCGTGTTATACAGGAGCGCGTCTGTGGCGAGGGTATAGTCAGGATCTACGAGAACCACGTGACGCTGGAAGTGCATCTCCTTGGTTTCGGTATAATAGAATCCTTCGTCGCTGGTGAGCACACTTTTACCGTTGACGAGCTTACCTGTTTTGAGGTAGCTGCCTATTTTGGCATTCATATCATACTGCAGTTCGGGGCCCGTGATGGTTACTTTCCCGTCGGTGAGGCGGGCGTTTTCCCGGAGTATGGCCATGCGGGTGTTACCGTCGTAGTTGAGGTAGTTACCGTAGATGTGGATACTGTCTGCCTGGTTGATATGTACGTTACCGTAGGCGTCAACGATGTTGGTCTTGTTATTTTTGATGGCGCTGTCGCAGTAAAAGAGGGTTGAGCCCTGTTTAAAGGCGGCATGGCCGATGAAGCGGGTCAGATTTACTGAGTCGTGCTCAATCATCTGTAATGTATCGGCTTTGAGGATCTCAATGACGGTACCTTTTTTCGGGGCAGGCGTGGCCGGAACCTGTGCGCTGGCGGACATTACAGCCGCCAGGCACATGACTGCCAGGAAAAAAACTGATTTAGTATATAGATTCATTGATGCGAATTATTGTGCCGCTGCGGTATCAGAAGGCAGTGGCTTCGTTTTATCTTTTTTGCCGAACAGTGAAAAATGCACGTAGCGTTTTGGATTTACCCGAAGATCTTCCAGCAGTTTGTTCAGGTTACCGAGAGAATTCTGGAGGTTGGTGTAAACCCTTTTATCGTTGAGCAGCATACCGGCGGTACCATCGGTGGTATTGAGTTTGGCGATGGTGGCGTTCAGGTTGGTAGCTGTTTGCTGTAGCTGCTGCAGTGTTTTGTCAATATTGCCGGCGGCCAGTGCGTCGGTTGCTTTTTTAGCGTTATCGAGAATGCCGCTGATTTTAGCGTTATTGTCTTTCAGGTTGCCTGTAACAGCTGCCAGGTTGTTGAAAGTAGCCTGTATGTTACCTTTCTGCGGGTCCAGCATGCCGCTCAGGGAAGCGGAAGTATGCGAGAAGTTACGCATGGTCACATTCAGGTTGCGCATGGTTTCCTGGAGGTTACCTTTGGCGGTGGTATCCAGGATAGCGCTGACAGCGAGTAAAACGGAGTCGATATTGGAGAGGGTTCCTTCGAGTTTTTTCACCAGGGGGCTGATCTGTTCTTTCAGCGCATCCGTCATGGAGCCGTCTACAGCTGCGTAGATGGTATCGCCGCTTTTCAGATATTCGCTGGCGTTACCCAGGTCCATCTGTACAGTTTTGGTGCCCAGCAGGTCGCTGCTGATACGGGCAACGGAGTTCCGGGGGATTTCCACTTTCTTGGTGATGGTGATGGTAACCAGTATTCTGGAAGGATCGTTGTCCATTACATTCAGTTCTGAAACATTACCTACTACCAGACCATTGACCTGTACTGCATTTGACGGCTGTAATCCGTTTACCTGCTTGTATACAGCGTAAATGGTTTTGTTTTTCGAAAACAGGCTCTTTCCCTTCAATAAATTAAAGCCCAGTACGAGTAAAGTTATACCCAACACGGTAAGTATGCCTACCTTGGTTTCATTAGATAATTTGAGCATGAGATTCGTATACGTTCACGCAAAAATAATCAAAAAGGATGCACGGGGAGTATCCGGAAGAAAATGTTGATAATAAAAAGGAAGAACAATGGGAGCGGGGTGCGGTGAAGGGGCAGTGGGGAGGGGAGTAATCAGCAGGTGGTGACGAAGGCATCTTTGAATCCGAGGCGGCGGGCTTTGCGGGCGGCGGTGGAGGCTTGCTGGTCTGTTTTAAAGTGCCCCCAGGTGTATTTATTCATTTTTTTTTTATTCATGACAATTTGTTCTCTGTTGATATTTCCGTGGAGCTTCCTGAAAATGGAAGCTCCCGGTTTATAGATTTTATCTGTTACCATCAGCTGAACGCAATATGGGTCAGCGGCTGGTGCAGGGGTGTTTTTGTTGTTGCCGGAGCGGGACCGGAGTCTGGTGGTTTCGTTACCGGACGGCGTATTGCGGCTGTTGGTGAAGCGCTGCAGCTCATCGCGGTAGCGTTTGATGGCCTTGTAGATGCCTGTAGCCAGTTCCTGCTGGCCATCGCCGGAGTTCAGATAATCTTCTTCTTCCGGATTGCTGATAAAGCCCAGTTCCACGAGTACGCTGGGCATAGCGGTAGCAGACAATACCCAGATACCTTTTTCATTACGTTGTCTGGCGCCGCGGCTGATACGGCCTGCTTTGGTGAACTCGTCTTCTATGAGGGTAGAGAGGCGGAGGCTCTGGTCAAAATAGGCGTTACGGAGGGTGTTGAGCAGAATGAAGGTTTCCGGATCGGTATCATCCATCAGCTGTTTGGTTTCTTCTGAATTGGCGTCCAGCACGATCACCGAGTTCTGTTTCAGCGACTCCATTTTGGCGCTGTTCTTACTGGTAGCCCAGATGTACGTTTCGGTACCTTTGGCATTGCTGGGGTAATAGGCGTAGATAGCCTGCTTGGTAGCTACTTTCCTTTTCCCTTTCTTATGGTATACTGTTTTATACCCTGTTACCTTCCGGATTTTGCCGGTAGAATTACAGTGGATGGATATAAACAGGTCGCCTTTGGCATCATTGGCCATCTGTGCTTTTTTGGTGGGGTGGTCAAAGCGGTCCACTTTTCGTGTATACACCACCTTTACATCGGGCATGTTCTCTTCCAGGATCTTCCCCAGTCTGAGGGCTACGGCAAGGGTTACCTGTTTCTCGGTAGAGTAGCTGCCCTTGGCACCAGGGTCTTCTCCGCCATGTCCTGCATCAATCACAATAGTTCTGATAGGGTTCTCCTGTTCCGGTGCAACCCGTGCCACCGGATTGTTTTTAGCCTGAATAAAAAAGGTACAGGTGAATAGTGTTCCCAGTCCTAAAATCCAAAATCGGTTCCAGCGCATGATTCTCATTTTATTGGGTGCTGTTATCACAAAAAATAAAAAAATATGTTTATCTGTTAAACTAATAATTCCTATGCTCCATGAGTGTTTCAAGGGTATTTGCAGGTAAATTTAATCAAACTTAACAAGCTCCTGTTTGTAATAAATTGTATAATTTCCTGTAGGTTTGTGCCCGCCTTAACTCATGAGCTCTAGCTACAAAAATAATTATAAAAAGTTTTTACGGCAGACATACCTGGTATTTGCAGGTGTGGTAATCGCCGTTCCCTTTATTATAGATGCATCTGGTGGCAACAGGCCACACGTATCTCCGATTTTTAACAAAATTTTGGCAGATACCGTTCCCGTTGTCAGAAAAGATTCCGGCAGAACCAGGTTATCCAGGGACACCACCCGGCCGGGAAAGGATTCCAACCAGGTATTCAGGGATACCGATACTTCCCGGGAAGTATCCGTTGATACTATCTTCATCCCGAAGATTTCCAAAGATACACTCGATGCGCCGGTAACCTACAAGGCTAAAGACTCCATCATCCTGATGGTGCCTGATAAACGCTTCTATCTTTACGGTACAGCCAATACGAAATATAAATCCATTGACCTGTCTGCCGAAAAAATGAACTTCGATCAGGCTACAGGCGTACTGGAAGCCACCAACGCGAAAGATACCGCCGGCAAATTTTATGGCCGGCCGGTCATGAACGACGGTGGCCAGAGCTTCGAGTCAGATACGCTCCGGTATAATTTTACCTCTCAGAAAGCAAAGATCTACAATACCCGCTCCCAGTACGGTGAAGGCTATGTGCATAGCGAATACACGAAAAAAGCGGCAGATAATACCATCTTCGGTTTCAAAAACGGCTATACAACCTGTAACCTGGACACACCGCACTTCAGCTTCCGGGCCCGCAAAATAAAGGTTATACCTGATAAACTGGTAATTTCCGGTCCGGCTAACCTGGAAATTATGGGGATTCCCACCCCGCTCTTCATTCCGTTTGCCATTTTCCCGATTACACAGGGACAGCGGTCAGGTATCCTGCCTCCGCAGTATGTGGTGAATCAGCAGAAGGGGATGGGATTGGAAAACGGCGGCTACTACCTGGGCCTGGGGGAGCATATGGACCTCACCCTGCGTGGTGATGTTTACTCCTACGGCAGCTGGAGCCTCACGGCCAGCCCTACCTACCGCAAACGCTACCGCTACAGCGGAGGTATGAACCTGAGCTTTGCCAATACCCGCTTCGGCGACCCGTCCGTGAAATCCGAGTTCCAGTCCTCCCGTGACTTCCGCGTTACCTGGAACCACAGCATGGACAGTAAAGCGCGTCCCGGTGTGAACTTCGGCGCCAGCGTGAACTTCGGAACATCGTCCTACAACAGGTATAATGTTTTTGACTACAATACCCGTGTAAACAATAACATCGGTTCCTCCATCAGCTTTTCCAAGGCATGGCAGGGCAAGCCCTATAACCTGACGGTAGGCCTTACCCACTCACAGAACCTCAGCACCCGTGATGTGTCTATCTCCTTCCCGGATGCAACGTTCACCGTGAACACCATCTATCCTTTCCAGCCAAAGGAACTGGTAGGCTCGCCCAAATGGTACCAGAAAATCGGGGTTTCCTACAATACCAGCCTGCGTAACCAGGCCAACTTCAAGGATTCGCTGTTTGGCAAGCAGGCTATGTTCGATGCTATGCAGTCCGGTATGCAGCACAGCATCCCTATCTCGTTTTCCGTTCCGGTGCTGAAAACCCTGACGTTTTCACCAAGTATCAACTATAACGAGTACTGGTATACGAAAAAACTGATCCGCAGCTGGGATGACAGAAAACGCATCAACGATACTACTTTTGGCGGCGTGGATACTGCCTATGCCAGCGGTTTTTATACTGCCCGCAGCCTGAGTGTCAGCGCCTCCCTGTCTACCGCCGTGTATGGCATGTATGGTTTCAACAAGCACTCCAAGGTAAAGGCCATCCGTCACGTGATGCGCCCTACTGTCAGCGCTACCTATACACCTGATTTCTCCAGTGCGTACTACTATTCCTACCGTTATAACAAAGCAGGGGATATAGCCCGTGTTTCCTATTTCGACGGAAGTATCGTCGGGGTGCCGCAGGCAGGAACGTTTGCGGGTCTTAACTTCGGGATAGACAATAACCTGGAGATGAAGGTATTTTCCCGGAAAGACACCTCCGGCAACCATGAGAAGAAAGTGAAACTGCTGGATGGTTTCGGTATCACCGGTAACTATAACTTCATGGCAGATTCCTTCAAGCTCTCTACCTTCAGCCTGTATGCGCGTACCAACCTGTTCGATAAAGTGAATATCTCTGCCAACGGTAGCGTAGATCCTTATGTAACAGATGCCCGCGGGCACAGGATAGAAAAATTCGCCTGGCAGGCCGGTAAGTTCAGTCTGGGCCGCCTCACCAACGCTACTATCTCCCTCAGTACCTCTTTCCAGTCAAAGGATAAGAAGAGCAAGGATAAAGAGCAGCGGCTTGACTCCCTGGAAAACATGCAGAGCGCCGATGCCGCCTTCCAGGCGCAGCAGCGCCAGCTCCAGATGGTGCGCAACAATCCCGGAGAGTATGTGGACTTCGATATTCCCTGGCGTGTGGATCTTTCCTACAGCCTGTCCTATACGAATAACATCATTGTTGACTCCGGCGGGGTCGTAAAACGTATTACACAATACGTCAGCTTTAATGGCGATTTCAGTCTTACACCCAAATGGAAGATCGGCCTGAACAGCGGTTTCGACTTCACCAATATGCAGATCGCCTATACGAACATGTATATTTCCCGCGACCTGCACTGCTGGCAGATGTCAATCAACCTGATACCATTCGGTAGCTTCCGCCAGTTCAGCATTACCATTAATCCGAAAGCCGGCATTTTACGGGATCTGAGGATTAACCGATCGCGGCAGTTCTATGATTTCTAATGAGAACTACGATTTCTAATGAGAATTACGAATTACGAATTGCGAATTGCGAATTACGAATGTAACCCGAAGATAAAAGCGAAGACCGAAGCAAATACTTGATAGTATTATCGCTTCGGTCTTCGCTTTTATCTTCGGGTTACATTCGTAATTCGCAATTCGTAATTCGTAATTAATATTACATGAAATCTTGCCCAAACTCCCCCCTTGTATTTTTAATTTCATACCTGGTTTTGTACCTTAAAGCCTGATACCCGATCTGCACTTAATATCATTATCCGATGAAGCTATCCGGCGTTAATGAAGAAACGTTATGGCAAAACATTAGAGCAGGCGATCAGCAGGCTTTCAGCATATTGTATGAAGCGGCTGCTGATATGCTGTATGCGTACGCATTGAGATATTTTCCGGATAAGGAGATGATAAAGGACTGCATCCACGATCTCTTTGCCGACCTGTATACGCAGCGGCAGAACCTGGCGCCGCAGGTGAATATAAAATTCTACCTGCTGGTATCTTTCCGCCGGCGGCTGAAAGCAGCACATAAAAAATCTTCCTTCCTGTCTTTACGCGAAGATATGACAGGTGCTGAACCCCTTTTCCAGCTTACCTTTGAGGCGCAGGATGTACAGAGTAAACTGATTGCCCGCGAAGAAGAGCAGGCTGTACTGCAGCGGCTGGCTGTGGAGATGAACAAGCTGCCGGCCAGACAGAAAGAGATTCTTTACCTGAAGTATAACTGCGGACTATCCTATGAAGAAGTAGCGGTACTGATGCAGATTACTGTTCCTACCTGCCGTACCCTGGCTTACCGCGCCATCCGCCAGCTGCGCCAGGAGCTGCATGCTTCGCCTGTACCGGCTTTCGGCCTGCTGCTGCTGGCATGTCTGAAAAATTTTTAAAATAATTTTGTTTTTGCGTCTATAAAACGAGGAAACGATACTCTGTTAAAGAGAGGGTAAACTATTTTATGGACAATGGCAATAATTATCACGATCATGAAGAAGACGGGATGCCGGAAGCATCCGGAGCACTGCAGCGTGACAGAATGCTGGCGATTGTCAGGGCCTCCGGTAACGAACAGCTTCCTGATGGGGAGAAAGCAGCGCTGTGGCAAAAAATAGCTACCGGTATGACAGCTGTTCCCACCCGTCGCTGGTGGCCGCAGTTGCTGAAAGCAGCGGCTATATTACTGCTGGTAATCAGTGCCGGCATCTGGTGGTACCAGTCCCGGAAGGAATCCATACCCTCCCTGGTGGCCTTTGCTGCGCAGAAGCAGCCGCTTTCCGGAGACAGCGCCCTTACCAGAATGATATTGGGTAATAACCGTCAACTGGTGATCCGGAATAACCGCGCCAGCATCACTTATCACGGTAGTGGCGGCAGTCTGCAGATAGATTCGCAGCGCGTCAGCCAGCAGCTGAAAGAAGATAAACCTGTATTCAATACCCTCGTTGTTCCCTATGGCAACATCGCTGTACTGCAGCTGGAAGATGGTACCAGCGTGTGGCTGAATGCAGGCTCCCGGCTTGTTTATCCGGCGGTCTTCAGCAAAAACAAGCGGGAAGTACTGCTGGAGGGAGAAGCCTACTTTGATGTGCAGCAGGAGGCCGCCCGTCCTTTCAGCGTATATGCCGCAGATATGCAGGTTGCCGTGCTGGGTACCGCTTTCAACATCAGTGCCTATAAAGATGATAACAGTACACAGATTGTGCTGGCCAGCGGCAGCGTTCAGCTGAAGGCTTTCCGTGGCAGGGGAACAGATAAAGCACCGGTACAGCTGCAGCCCGGTCACCGCGCGGTTATCAGCGCACAGGCCGATATGGAAGTAGGCGCAGTGGACATCGCAGCATTCACCTCCTGGAAAGACGGAATGATCGACGCCTCACATATGCCGCTGTCGGAGATACTGAAGAAGCTGTCGCGATACTACAATCAACCAATATTAACAGATGCACGGTCAGGAAGAGAAACTTTTTCAGGTAAACTGAACTTAAAAGGAACAATGAATGACGTACTGGATATAATAGCTGCTTCCACTTCCGGGAAGTATGAAGAACGGGAGAACAAAATCATTTTCAGAACCAGGTAAATATCAGTAAAAGGCCGGAAAAAAAACCGGAAGATGGTGCAACATCTTCCGGCGGGTGGCAGCCTGCAGACAGGCCGCCAGGCTAACTATTTTCATTAATTAAACCAGTCAAATGTATGCAAAAATTTTACGTTTGCCGGCGTATCAAAGCGCCTGCCCAACTATGGCATGTTATGCGGCTAATAATGATCCTCTTGTTTGTAGGACTGATGAGTGCCTACGGTACCACCTATTCACAGAATACGCCCCTGCATGTGAAGGTTACAGACGGGCCACTGTCTGAACTCTTCCGGCAGATACAGGAACAAAGCAACTGGCGTATCTTTTACAAAGATGACCTGATAAAGGCAGAGAAAAACATCACCCTGCACCTCCGCGGCAAGCGGCTGGTAGAAGTGCTGGACAGAGCGCTGGCGGCTACGGCGCTGGGATACAGGATTGTAGACAACCAGGTAGCCATCGTTCCGAAGGCAGAGCAGCCGCCACGGGAGATGCAGCGCCACCGGGATGACAGCCTGCTTACCATCAAGGGCCGCGTATATGACACGCACGAACCACCGGTATCGCTGCCGGGTGTTACCATCAGCGTGAAAGGCGGATCCCGTGGCACCACCACGGACGCTGACGGCTACTTTACCATTCAGGCGCCTAAAAATGCAGTGCTGGTCTTCTCGCTTATGGGGTTTGCCCCCACCGAGTTTGACGTATTACGCAGCCATACTTCCCTGTCTGTTTCCCTGAAGGAAAAAGTATCGTCTCTCGATGAAGTAGTAGTAGTGGGGCTTACAGAGCAGCAGCGTAAACATATAGCCAGCTCCGTAGCTACGCTGAACGTAAAATCCGCCATGAGCGGAAAGCCGGTCACCACCATCTCTCAATCCTTACAGGGCGGTGTGACCGGTTTGCAGGTGAGCCAGGCTTCCGGCCTGCCCGGCGGCGATGCCGCTACTATCAAGATACGCGGTATCAGCACGCTGAATGGCTCCAATCCGCTGGTGTTGGTTGACGGCGTACCGATGGACATGAATTTCATAGATCCGTTGACGGTAGAAAGCGTGACTGTGCTGAAAGATGCGGCCGCCGCTGCCATCTATGGCGCGCGTGCAGGCAACGGCGTTATACTTGTTACCACCAAAAGAGGGGTGCCCGGGCGCGTGGCCGTCAGCTACGACGGATACTATGGCTTTCAGTCGCCCACTGCCATGCCCGCACTGGTAGACGCGCCACAGTACATGCGCATGTACAACGAAGGAATGGTGAACTCCGGTAAGCCGCCATTATATTCGGAAGAAGATATTCAGCAGACCATCGCCGGTACTGACCCGGTGAAATATCCGAATACCGACTGGCAGAAAATAATTGTGAACAAACGCGCCCCTATTACCAGTCACTCGCTGGGAGTGAGCGGAGGTAACAGCCTGGCGCGTTTTGCACTCAATGCCAACTACCAGTACCAGGAAGGGATGACGCCAGTAACCAGCAACAAAAAATATAATATCCGCGCCAACACCACCATCTCCCTCGCCAAAAATTTTCAGGTCAACATGGACCTGCTGGCCATCAAGCGCAATATACTACTACCTAACCGCACCCTGGGACATGACGGCACACGCCTGCTGGAAGATGTTTTCCGTGTACCGCCTACCATTCTTCCCAAATATCCGCAGAAAGAAGGAGCAGCAGATATTTACGGACGTTATGTGGACATCGTTAATCCACTGGCATATGCAGAGAAAGGCGGAAGATTTATTAATGAATACGGACAATCCAGCATTAACCTGCAACCTAAATGGGAGGTACTGCCAGGACTGAATCTGCGCGGACAATTCAGCTATCGCCTCAACAGCGATCTGCTGGGCAGCCTGCGCGATAACTATAACTTCTTCGATTATTATACAGGACAGCTGTTACAGACATGGACACAGCAACGCGCTTATATACAGGCACGCACTACCTACTATTATATCGGTGCAAATGCAGACTATACCTATGATCTGAAAGATCATCACTTCTTTTTAATGGCAGGTTATTCCCAGGAAGAAAGTAACAACAGCGCCAGTGCAGCGGGTACCTATCTCTATGTCAAAACAATTCTGTCTACCTATGCTAAACTGAATTATTCCTACAAGGACAAATATCTGCTGGAGTTAACAGGGAGGATGGACGGATCTTCCAATTTTGCGAAAGGACATAAGTACGGCTTCTTTCCTTCCATCGCGCTGGGATGGAATATTCATAAGGAGAAATTTATGTCCGCACTGCCTGCCGTGAGCAATATGAAACTGCGCGCCTCCACCGGTTCGTTAGGTAATGAAGATATCGGTTACTACAGGTATCAGACCACCATCAACAGCAGCAGCGGCCTCGAAAGCAGCTACGGAAATCCCGGTATCAGCTGGGAAACGGTGAATATGACGGATATAGGTCTGGACCTCGGACTGTTTAACAACAGGCTGGAGATAGTAGTGGATTATTATAACAAGCTGACGAAAGATATTATCCTGAATCCGCCCCTGTCCTATACCGGCGGCTTTGAAGGCAAGGTGCCGGTCAATGCCGGTAAAGTGAGGAACGAAGGTTGGGAGGCATCGCTTAACTATAACGGTACCATCAGGAAGCATCTCAATATTTCCATCCGCCCGGGTGTTACCTATAATAAGAACACGATCCTGTCATTGCTGAACGGGCCTTATGTAGATGCTACTACCATTAATCAGGAAGGCGGCGCCATCAAAAGCTACTTCGGATATAAAACAGCAGGACTATTACAGCAGCATGATTATGATAAAGACGGCAACCCCCTGGTGCCGGTACTGCCGGGAGCACAACCGGGTGATATCAAATACCTGGATCTGAATGCCAACGGATTGATTGACGGCGCAGACCAGACCATGATCGGTAATCCGGTACCCCGCCTGAATTATTTCGCCAATTTCCGCATAGCCTATAAAAATTTCGATCTGGAGTTTTTGTTGCAGGGCGCAGGTAAATCAGATGCCGTACTCGAAGGTATGCTGGCATTACCTATGGATAACAGTAAGGACGGAGGCGTGCCTACCCGTTACTATGCTGATAACTACTGGACGCCAACCCGTACCAATGCTGCGTTTCCGCGATTAAATACTTTGCCGGCCAACAATAAACTATCATCTGATTTCTGGTTACAGAATGCCGCCTACCTACGCGTGAAATATATACAGCTGGGTTATAACACAGCAGCGGCTTTTCTCAAACGAGCAGGCATCCGCGGGCTGCGTTTTTACGCGAACGCGCAGAATCCCTTCACCTTTACCCGGCTGAAACTAACAGATCCGGAAAGCCAGGGCGATCAGTGGACATACGGTATCATGAAGGCTTTCATCGCAGGTATCAATATTCAACTTTAACAACGGAGTGTATGAAAAAAATATTTTTACTATCACTTATAGCCATTATGCTGATGACCAGCAGCTGTGAGAAATTTCTCACGCACGATGATCCCGTGAATGTAGTAGATGAAACCTGGTGGAAGACAGAAGCGAATGCCACAGGGGCATTAGGCTCTGTATATGCCGGATTGCCTGGTGGCTCCAGCGGCCGTCAGCTGATGTTTTTGTCAGCGCTCAGTGACGAAGCGGTAGCCCGCCAGGATTCCCGCGGCGCCTATGAAGCCTATGCCAAAGGATTGCAGAACAGCAGCTGGGGTGTTGCGCTGAGCCTCTGGCAGGATGATTACAAGGATATCCGCCGTGCCTGCCGTTTCCTGGAGAATGTTGACAACTGCTACATGGATTCTACACTGAAAGACCGCTACAAGTATGAAGCAAGGGCTATGCGCGCTTATTATCATATGGAGATGATGATGTTTTTCGGAGGTATTCCTATTGTAACTACTTCTTTATCTCCCGGTAACAGCAATACGCGCCGTAATACCGAAAAGGAAGTCTATGATTTTATTATCAGCGAGCTGACAGCCTGTGCGCCGCATCTGCCGGACGTATACAACAACAATGAGGCCTGGCGTATTTCTTCCGGCGTATGCTGGTCGCTGATATGTAAGCTGGCGATGTTCTACCGGGAATATGAAACCGCCAGGATGGCCGCCCGTAAAGTCATTGATCAGAATGTGTATGCGTTGTACCGCAGTAATAATGCTAAAGTCAACAGCTTCGCCGAACTGTTCACCTATGCCGGTGAGCTGAATAAGGAAAGAATATTTTTCCGTGATGGCGGCTGCGGCACAGCCTGGAGAACATTTGCACCGTATGGTGTAGGCGGGCAGACGGTCGTATCTCCTACCATGCTGGTGGTTAATAATTTTGAAACCCTGCAGGGAAAAACGCTGACAGAGCTGGGGGCAGATTCCGCCGCCATCTATCAGAAAGATCCATTGTTCAAAAATAACCGCGATCCGCGGCTGGCGGCCGCTGTACTGGTACCCGGACAGATCTATGAAAAAGATACCCTGCGTCCATTTGCGGCAGAGGGCAGCGATCGTATCGGCGTATTAAACAGTACGGCCACTGGCTTCTGGGTAAGGAAATACCTGGATCCTAAAGACAGAAATGCGGCGAGTCCTTCTCTGGACTATATGATTATCCGCTATGCGGAGTTGCTGCTGTATTATGCAGAAGCGTTGGTAGAGCTGGGCGACTGGCAGAACCCTGATATCATCAGGTATCTCAATGATATCCGTACGCGTGCAGGCATGCCCGTAGTTGATGTTTCCAGGTACAATACAGCAGATAAACTGCGGGAGCTGATACGCCGTGAGCGTATGTCGGAGCTGGCCTTTGAGGGAGCGCGCTTTTACGATATCCGTCGCTGGGGTATCCTGAGCAAAGTCATGAATGGTCAGGTATATGGCGCCGTAGATCCCGCCACCGGCAACCCCGTACCTGTGGAAGTCCGCTCCTGTAATGAAAAACGCGACTTCCGCTATCCGATACCACTGAATGAAATGCTGGCAAACCCGAATATGGAGCAGAACCCGTTTTATTAGAATTACGAATTGCGAATTACGAATTACGAATGAGGAGCGAAGATATAAGCGTAGCCATTATTTGACCTACGCTTATATCTTCGCTCCTCATTCGTAATTCGTAATTTGTAATTCGTAATTATTTACTGCTGATTTTGCACATAATAATCCACCATCAACTTATACACTTTCTCTTTCAGCGCCGGTATGTCATCGCGGGTCATTCCTCTGGTGGGTATGGGTTCCAGGAAATGGTAGTGGATGGGGTAGGGCCAGGCGAAGAATGTTTTATCTGGTGGCAGAATTTTTTTTGTGTTGAAGAGGAGAGAGGGGATGATGGGTGTTTGTGCATCGATGGCGAGTGCAAAGGCGCCGTCGTAGAAGGCTTTCAATGGTTCGGCGGTGCGGTTGCGGGTTCCTTCCGGGTATAGGAGGATGTGCAGGCCGAGGCTGAGGGCGTGTTTCATTTCAACGACGCTTTGTTTTCTGCTGGCTTCACTGCTGCGGTCTACGAGGATGCCGCCTATCCGGTACAGGACGCCGAACAGGGGGATTTTGCCCATAGAGGCCTTTGCGAGTGTTTTATTGTCGCCGGGAATTTTAGATGTAGTGACGGGTACATCTATGAGTGCATTATGATTACATACTACTACATAAGTTTCGCCGGGGGCGAAGTGTTCTGTTCCTTTCCTGAATACGGGGCATCCGATGAGCGGCATGTATACCTTCATCCATATGCGTCCGATGGCGAGGAAGATGCGGGAGGCAGTTCTTGGATGGAAGAAGGAACCGATCCAGATAGGAATGAATACAATGAGCATAGTGCACGCAAAGAGTAGCAGTGCGTACAGGGCGTAAATTCTTCCCAGTATATTCTTGAGCATAACGGTTGTCTTTTATCAGAAAGCTGATATTACATAAAATTACAGAAAAAAATTATGCGTTTACAGCCTCCAGTCTACCGCTTCGATGCCTGCTTTTTGCAGTAGTTCATTGGTTCTGGAGAAGTGTTTACATCCGAAGAAGCCTTTATCCGCGCTGAACGGGGATGGGTGGGCCGCTTTAAGGATGTGATGTCTGGTAGCGTCGATAAGTATCTGTTTATCCTGAGCGAAGCGGCCCCAGAGGAGGAACACCACGTTTTGTTTCTGATCTGATATTTTCCGGATGACGGCGTCGGTGAAGTTTTCCCAGCCTATTTTGCTGTGGGAGGCAGGTTCGCTGGCTCTCACGGTCAGGAAGGCGTTGAGCAGCAGTACCCCGTGTTCTGCCCATTTGGTGAGGTTGCCGCTGGCAGGGATTTCCAGGCCCAGGTCGGTTTTCATCTCCTTGTAGATATTCACAAGGGATGGCGGCGGCTTTATACCGTCGGGCACCGAGAAGCTGAGTCCGTGGGCCTGTCCGGGGCCGTGGTACGGGTCTTGTCCGAGGATGACCACTTTTACCTTGTCGAAAGGTGTTTTGTCAAATGCGTTGAATATGAGGTTGCCGGCGGGGTAAATGGTTTTGCCCAGTGCTTTTTCGTGCTTGAGGTGCATCACGATTTCACTGAAATAGGTCTTGTTAAATTCGTCCTTCAGCACGTCTTTCCAGCTTTCTTCCATTTGTACATTCATAGTATTCACATCAAATATTTAGAAAAAATAAATTAAATTTGATTAATTGGAAATTATTTCCATAAATTTGCACTCCCAAAATGAGAGATAAATATAGGAATTTATTTCACATTAGCGGTAAAAATAGAGAGTAAGTCTCGGTAGCTCAGCTGGATAGAGCAACTGCCTTCTAAGCAGTAGGTCATTGGTTCGAATCCAATCCGGGACACAGGAAAGGAAAATTGCGAAAGCGGTTTTCCTTTTTTTGTGCTCCTTAATACGCCTTAGTTAACATCTTGATCTGTATGTTATGAACGTACTGACCTTGTTGTTAAAAATGATGTAATCCGCATTACGCCGCCCGCTGCGCTTTCTCCTTCCTGTACTGCGCCGGACTCACCCCTGCAAATTTCTTAAACTGACTGCTCAGATGACTCTCATCATTAAACCCTAATTCATCTGCAATCTGACTGATAGTGGAAACACTGTACTGCAGTTTGTTTTCAACAAGACGCATCTTATATACCGTGATATAGCGCTGAATACTTTCACCTGTCATCTTTTTGAAATATTCTCCGACATAGTTGGCAGACAGGTTGAAAGTCCGGGCCAGGTTAGCAATGCTCAGTTGTTCCCTGGATGCGATATGTTCTTTTATATGCAGTAACATTCTGTTGATTAAAGGTTCCTCCTCCTGCAATGCCTGTCTGTGTTGCGCGGGTACTGCAATATTCCGTACCAGCGTATTGAGCATGAGCGTAATCAGATGCTGGATATTATCTTCAAAGTATGTCTGCCTGCGTTCAAATTCAGTTACGAGGTGTGCAATGAGGCTGCTTACCATAAACTGATCTGCTGCATCTTTTATGACGAACTGCTCAAAGCGGTTGTGCTGGTAGAACAGTTGCTCCAGTTGTTTCAGCCAGCCCGACACTGTTGCGCGTTCCGCCTGATTCCTGTACGCTGTCAGAAATACTTCTGCAAACCGGATAGAACAGAATTTGGTAGGCATACTGCTTTTGAAGCCACGGCAATCCAGCGGCGTAAACAGGAATATATCTCCTGCCCGGTAATTAAAATGATTCCTGTTCACCTCCCGTACGCCTTCTCCTTCCAGTATCAGCACGATCTCAAAGAAATGATAGACGAGGATGCGTTCTTCCCAATCTCCCGGATCTGATATATATAGCTCGAATGGCTGGTGTAAATGTTTTTGCTTCATAAAACCTCTAAAGTTACAGGTCAAACCCCTGGTTTTAAATGTATGCTCCCTGATGCCCGCTGTAATTTTGTGTTAAATCAATCAGGCATATGAAAACAAAAATAGTAAGACATCTGGAGAAATACGCTATGCTGGCAATGGGTGTATTGACTATCACTAATCCGGCAGCAGGTAAATCATCTTATCATACTAATACAAACATGACGCAAATGACTATTCATACCTATACCAAAGCATATTTCACCACAGGAGATAACGTA
The DNA here is from genome assembly GCF_009928525.1 of Chitinophaga solisilvae. Lineage (GTDB taxonomy): Bacteria > Bacteroidota > Bacteroidia > Chitinophagales > Chitinophagaceae > Chitinophaga > Chitinophaga solisilvae. Next base: position 209,725 of record NZ_JAABOK010000010.1, read on the forward strand.
CGCATTGCCTACAGACTGGATGGCCCGGCAGATAAGCCCGTACTGGTACTTTCCAATTCCATTGCCACAGACCTGCATATGTGGGATGAGCAGATCCCTGTTTTTACAAAGCATTTCCGCGTGCTGCGTTTCGATACCCGTGGTAATGGCAGTTCCGGCGCACCGGTGGGCGATTATTCCATCGACAGAATGAGCAATGATGTGATAGAGTTACTCGATTACCTGAAAATAGACCGGGTGCATTTCCTGGGCCTTTCCCTCGGCGGATTTATCGGGCAGTGGCTCGCGGTTCATGAAGCACATCGTATCGATAAACTGATTCTTGCCAACACTTCTTCCTACTTAGGTCCGCGGGATACGTGGAATGGATTGATCGGCTCCCTGCGGAAGGATGGTGATATAACTCCCTTTGGCGCTATGTTTATCAATAACTGGTTACCGAAAACTTACCAGGAGCAACATCCGGAGGTAGCTGCTAAATTCAGGGCAATGGTGCTGGCGACCCCGCCGGTCGGACTGGCCGGCTCTTTCGCCGCGGTGCGCGATGGAGACCAGCGCAGGACTATCGCGCTCATCACAAATAAAACCCTGGTTATAGGTGGTAGGTACGATGGCGTTACACTGCCGGAGCATAGTGAACTGATCGCGAAAACTATCCCGCAGGCAAAACTGATCATATTGCCGGTGGTGCATCTGTCAAATGTGGAAGCGCCGCAGGTATTTGAGAAAGCAGTAATTGATTTTCTGCTGGATTAATGCAGGGTTATCTGATGATACAGGAGCATGAACAACAGGTGAAAGCGGTTGTTCATGCTCCTCCTGTATGATTAACAGGTTCTCATTGCCGTATTAACCGTATATTGTGTGGCTTCATACTATGTTATCACCCAAAAGAAATGAATATGCTTTCACTAAAAGCGTTTATTGAAAGAGAACGCATCTCCTTAGAAAAATTTATCAATAACCGGCGTCAGGAATTGTCCGGCGTTAAAACCTCGGACTTTCTTGACCGTTATGCCATATTGATTACGATGGAAGTAGAAGATAAGCAACTGCTTCTCGAACACGAAAAGTATAAGGGATTTAAAAAATCTACGGATTTATATTACAAACATCCGGAAGATACAAACATCCCGGTTCAGGCTCATTATCACGTTGTGAATGCCCGGTCAGGGAAAGAGATTTATGCCGTGAATATGGATGGAACAGCTCATCATCGTGTTAATAAGGGATTTCAGGTTCCTGCAAAACAGGCGGCTGAATTAAGAAGCCTGGGAGTGAAAATTCCTGACAATAATCTTTTGGAATCAATACAGTTTCCGTTGAATGAAAGCGAAGCGCGTATCTGTCATATTTACATCATTCTGGAAGGGTAAATAAATGTATAACAGAATATAATTTCATGAACATCAATATAAAAACCGGTAATTGTGATTACAAAATACCTGCTGTTTTCCCTGAAAGCCTTGATAGCGAGATAACAATTGAAATCAGATTTCCGGAGCATATTCCAACCGGTCAATCCAGAAAAGAAGTGAAGGAATCGATCATCAATTTAATAAAGTCGGAACTGCAGCAATTTGAATGGCTTTGCTTTGGCCCGCTATGGATTGAGCTGACATGGTTTCTCCAGGCAGATGACAGGCAGGAATCAGATGCTACAGGCGACCTTGATAATATCACCAAACCGGTACTGGATGCGCTATCGGGGTTAGATGGTATTATGGTGGATGATACCCAGATTAAAAGTATTTATACCAGGTGGCTGGCAAAGAACAGTGCGTTACCCGAGCAGTTTTTATCTATAAATATCCGGATGCTTAACGATGAAACTATCTCAAAGGATAAAGTACACTTTATTCAGTATCATGGCCCGATGTGTTTTGTTATTGATTTAAATCCTGCTGTTCCAGAAGAGTTACGGGGCATTAAATTGTTTGCAGATGCCAAACGTCATCAGCGGCAGACAGCTTCGCAGATGCGTAAAACCGGTATGGATGTGGGGCTGGTGCTGATTGCTTCCCAAAAGGATTTTCATAGAACCAGGCTGAGAAATATACCAGCAGACAGGATTTACAAGTTAGCATAGCGGGTGTATGTATTTGCAATTTACATCCAGTGCTTATACCCGTTTTCCCTGAACTGCTGTTCCAGTTCTTTCAGCAGTACCGGATGCAGGGCTGCGGGCTGTATGACAGCGGTAGCTGCGCTGACCTTATAATCTTCCGGGGTGGGCGTGAATCTGGCCCATATAATTTCGTAGCCGATGAATACCGTGTGGCGCCCTTCGGTGTAGGTGTCGGCATGGCCGAGCCGCCGGGCTTCTCCGGGCGCCAGGTTTTTGATAAGCCTGGGTTTGTAGGTGGCGCCCATATTGGTTTTGATTACTTCGTTTATAGCAACGGTGATAAACCGGTCCGTACTGCTGTTCCGGATGTTGCGCTGATATTTTGATACGCTGAACGCGCTGCCGGTAACCTTTTCGATGACAGCCGCCTGTATAGCGTCTTCGCCTTTTACGGGAATGGGTTCCTGTGGAACCGGGAGCAGGGCTTTTATGGTACGTATGCGGAACCAGGCATAACAGAGGGTAAATGCCAGTACGATGAAAAGCAATATGTACATACGATCAGTTGGTTTTACATACAGGCGGTCAGCGGCCTGATGGTGAGAACTACCGAATGTAACTTTAATTCTTATTTTGAGGAAAAGAATCTTACTCTAAACCCTTTAACAATTCTTCCAGCGTAATGTTGTGTACTGCCGCCAGTTTGCGTAAGGTAGACAGGCGCATGTCCATCCCTTTTTCATATTCCAGGTACTGGGTTCTGCTCATTTTTATTTCATAGGCAAATGCTTCGGCGCTGGTGAAATCCGCTTCTGTCCGCAATTCCTTGATTCTTTTACCCAACCTGGCGTAAAAGACTTCGTCTTTCATTACAATCTGTTGCTTTTTGCCTGCCATTTCAGAAAATTAGCATAATCCTGCTAATATAGTACCTACTTAAATAGGGGCTATAAAAATAGGTCCTATTTAAATAGTCTTTTAGAAAAAATAATCCTATATTAGACTTATCTTTGCAGCCCTAAAAAATTATTAGCAGCTGCTTCTTACGTCTCTTCCGGTGAACCTCGGAAATTCAAAACGGATATGGGAGACGAAGGAGAAAGGCTCACGTTTAAAAGCGTGGGCTCTTCTTTGTCGTTTCCAGCCCTCCGAGGGGTCACCGGCGGCGAGGCAAGAGTTCCGCGCTTTTTTTATTGCAGCGCGGGGAATAAAACCTGTAACCGGAGAACAGCTGCCGCATTCATCATTCAGCATCCCGGACAGAACATACCATACACCAAACGGTCCCCCGGATGCTTAAAAGAATGAAACCCCGGCGATTGCCGGTATTGTTGATAAAACCCGAAATTCCCTACCGCGATAATGAGGCTATCACCAGAAGAATCATGACCCGCCTCTTCAACGCAGGATATGATGTGTATGCCTTCCATGAAAAAGTACTGGACATCGTCATGGAACAGCGCCCGCCTTTCATCTGCGTAGTCACCTCTGCGAGCCTCCGGGCCAGACTGAAATCAGATTACTCCTGCGGGATTTTTTTTGTTAACGTGGCGGATGAAGACTGGATACATCACCTGCGCGAACTGGTACGGCAGATGAACCAGTACCGCGACACCACCGGACAGCAGCCATAAACATTGCTATTCAGCGATCTTTTAGTAAATTGTTACATATCCCTCATACGTTTCGTTAACATTAACCAGGCTTCGTTTATGAGTACCCGTATTCCATCCACCTCCAGGAGAATTATTGAAACCGTACTGGTATTACTGCTGCTGCTGGGCCTCATGTACGCCTTGTTCGAAGTGATGAAAATATTCTTTGGCGTTTTTACCTTCGCTATCATCTTCGCCGTTTCCTTCTTTGGTTTGTTTGAACGCTGCTGCAGATGGGCGCCCCGGCGCCGCAAACTCATCGGGGTAATCTATTCCATTCTGCTGATCACCGTAGTGGTACTGCCATTTGTCTATATCATCAATACACTTAACGGACATGTGAAAGGGGTGGGCCAGTGGTTCATCGCCGCCAGGGTAAACGGTATCCCGCCATTACCGGAATGGCTGACCAGCCTGCCTTATGTAGGAGAAGATATCGCTGAATTCTGGAAACAGCTGCAGCTGCGGCCTAAAGAAACCGCCGGCATCTATGAAAGGCAGATCATGCATGTCCTCCAGCATATCGTGACAACCGGCGCAGGCATTCTGGGAATGGCCCTGCAGATTGTTCTCGGCATTATCGTATCGGCCGTTTTCCTCGTAAGCGGTGAAAAAATATTGAACCCTGTACGCGCAACCCTGTCACATATGTTTGGGGAAAAGGACAGCAAAGCCTTGCTCAACGCGGCCGGACAGGCTGTAAGAGGTGTTTCCATCGGCGTTATCGGTGCATCGCTGATTGCGGCTGTCATCTCCTGGATAGGATTCAAAATAGCAGGTATTCCTTTCGCGCTGGCACTGGCCGCCATTGTTTTTTTCCTGGTACTCATCCAGGTAGGCCCGCTCTGGATATGGGTGCCGCTGGTGATCTGGCTGCTGGTGGAAAGACATACAGGCACGGCCGTTTTTATGATTATCTACGGCGCAGCCCTCCTGGTTATTGATGCCGTATTAAAACCGGTATTAATTGCAAAAAGCGGAAAACTTCCTTTTCTTGTGCTTTTCCTCGGAGTGATCGGCGGCCTCGTGGCATGGGGATTTACCGGCATGTTCAAAGGCGCTATCATCCTCGCGGTTTTCTATACCGTATTCAACTCCTGGATGGAAAAGAACAAATACTACGCTCAAAAAGAATAGATGATGAAACACCCTTTCCTGCTATGCTGCTTTATGTTACTGCAACTGCTGACTGCGGCCCAGTCGCCGTTTACATTTGCACATGTTTCAGATATACATATCGGCAGCGATCACGCGGATGAAGACCTCCGGCGCACTGTCACCGATATCAACAGAAATCCTTCCCTGGCATTTGTAATCATTTCGGGAGATATCACCGAATTTGGCGCCGATAGTGAACTTCAGCTGGCTAAAAGTATCCTTGACAGTCTGCAGAAACCCTGGTACATCATCCCGGGCAATCACGACACCAAATGGTCGGAAAGTGGCGGAAATACCTTCCGCCGCGTTTTCGGCAGCGAAACTTTTTCGTTCAGCCATGCGGGTTATACATTCATCGGCACCAACTGCGGCCCTAATATGCGCATGGGACCAGGACAGGTACCCAGAGAAAATATCGTGTGGCTGGACAGCCTCCTGCGTAAAAAAGATACTGTCACGCCCATCATCTATGTGAATCATTACCCGCAAAATACAGATCTCAACAACTGGTATGAGGCCATCGACCGCCTGAAGCAGCACAATATCCAGCTGATACTCTGCGGGCACGGTCATGCTAACCGGCAGTTTGATTTTGAAAATATTCCCGGCATCATGGGCCGCTCCAACCTGCGTGCAAAAGACAGCATCGGCGGTTATAATATCGTTACGGTTGCCGGTAATACGGTTACCTATGAAGAAAGAACGCCGCTGCTGGAAAAGAACCGCCAGTGGGCTGTGGTAACCTTGCGCAACCATAGCCGGATGTATGACACTGCCTCATTTGAACGTCCGTCCTATGCCATGAATGATTCTTTCCCCAACGTACGCATCCGCTGGACCTGGCAGGATAATAACGACATCGGCTCCGGAATGGCGCTATACGGGAACCTGGTGATTGCCGCCAATACCGCCGGAGAAATATATGCCCTGCAAACCGCTACCGGCAGGAAAAAATGGACATTCCCCACCGGCGGAAAAATATATGCGACCCCGGTAGTTAGTGGAAATGTAATCATCGCTGCCTCTTCAGATCATTACATATATTGCCTGGATGCCGCTACCGGCAGGCAACGCTGGCGTTATGCCACCGGCAAACCGGTAGTGGCCAGTCCGCTGGCAGCTAACGGCATTGCCTATATAGGCTCATCTGACGGACATTTCAGGGCTATCAGCATTCACGACGGAAAACTGAAATGGGCATTTACAGGTGTAAATGGTTTTGTAGAAGACAAACCACTGCTGTATCAGGGTAATATTTATTTCGGCAGCTGGGGCAATGACCTGTACGCACTGGATGCCGCCACCGGCGCGCTGCAATGGAAATGGAACAATGGCTCTTCTAACCGGATGTTTTCTCCTGCCGCCTGCACCCCGCTGGGCGCAAACGGGAAAGTATTCATCGTGGCGCCGGACAGATACATGACTGCCTTTAACGCCACTACCGGCGCGGTTATCTGGCGCAAATCCATCCCTCACGTCCGTATGCGTGAATCGCAAGGCCTCTCTGCCGACAGCAGCGAAGTCTTCATCAAAACCATGGACGGCGGCCTCTATGGCGTATCTGCCACCGCCGATTCCCTGCAGCTGAACTGGCAGGCCTCCCTTAACATGGGATATGAACTGAATCCTGCTTCTCCCATAGCATTCAACCACCTCATTTTTATACCCACACACTCCGGCGTCCTGTACGCTGTAAACAGCAAAGACCACACCCTCTCCTGGAAACATAAAATATCCAACTGCCTCATCAACACTATTGTTCCATTAACGAAGAACACAATATTGGTGAGCACGATGGATGGGAAAGTGACTTGTGTAAAATACCAGTAATTACGAATTACGAATTGCGAATTACGAATGTTGAGCGAAGATGTGAGCGGAGACGTAAAATTCTTTATCTGCTAAGGTCTTCGCTCAACATTCGTAATTCGTAATTCGCAATTCGTAATTATTCATCTATTTTATACTTCCGGTTGCCTTACGCACGTTATATTTGCAACGTTTTTCATTTCTTCAGCGCTATTATGATTGCATCCATATTAACCAAGCTTGAATCATCGCGGAAAGAACTGCTTGATTTGGGTCTCAGGAATCCCTTGTTGAACTATAAATTACCCGCCAGTAAAGGGTTACATATTGTGGAGGAGTTATCTGCTTCCATTTATGATATACTGGTCAGGGAGAATAAAACCATGACTTTTCTCGGAAGACCTGACAGGAAGGGAGAAGAGAGTGAGGTGGTATATGATGAAACGCCGCCGGCTGCGCTGAAGGAAGGGTATAGTGATACCCGGCTGCAAACCAATGAAACCCAGACAAATCTTCATACCAGGTTACTGAATACCTATTATGCAGCCAGAATGAGTATAGAGGAACAGGGGGTGAATATCCTTTACCTTTCACTCGGCATGCTGCACTGGTACGAAACGCCCGGCAGCGGGGAGCCGCGGCAGGCGCCGCTGATAATGGTACCGGTATCCCTGGACCGTTCCAGCGCGCGGGAACGTTTCCGCCTGAAATATACGCTGGAAGAAGTAGGCGCCAATATTTCGCTGCAGGCCAAGATGAAAACAGATTTCAATGTCATCATTCCGGATCTTCCGGAAGCAGATGATTTTGATGTGACTGCCTGGTTTGCCTCCGTAACAGCCGCTGTGGCCGGCCTTCCCAACTGGAAGGTAGAACCGGATGCCATTGAGCTGGGTTTTTTCTCTTTCGGAAAATTCATGATTTATAACGACCTGGATGCAGCGCGCTGGCCACAGGAAGAAAACCAGCTGACGCATCCCGTTATCCAGAGCCTTTTTGGCGGCGGCTTTGCTGATCCGCTGCCACAGCTGCCGGAAGATGCTTTCATTGACCGCGATACACACGCGCACGAACTATTCCAGGTAGTAGATGCAGACAGCTCCCAGATTATGGCGATGCTCGCTGTTCAGGAAGGACGTAACCTGGTCATACAAGGCCCTCCGGGAACAGGTAAATCGCAGACAATCACCAACATCATTGCGGATGCCATCGGCAGAGGAAAGAAGGTGCTGTTTGTTGCAGAAAAGATGGCAGCGCTGGAAGTCGTAAAACGCCGGCTGGACAATATCCAGCTGGGAGAAGCCTGCCTGGAGCTGCATAGCCATAAGGCCAATAAAAAAGAGCTGCACCAGGAAATCCGCCGGGTGCTGGAGCTGGGACGCCCCGCTATCAGGAAGCTACAGGAAGAAGTGCTGCAACTCGATAATTACAGAAACGAACTGAATGACTATTGCCTGCATATCAATGCCGTAATCGGTAACAGCGGACTTACCGCCCACCAGGTGATAGGCTATCTGTTACGCATAAACGAAGAAACTGCCGGTAAAGATCTGCCGCAGATCATGCTGCCGGACCTGCCATCGCAGGATGCGGCGTTTATGCACAAGGCCACCGGCCTGGCGCAACGGATACAGGCCTGCCTGCAGGAAACCGGTATGCCCTCTGCACTCACCTTTAAAGGCAGCAGCCTGACCGTATTACTGCCGCATCAGCAGGAAACGCTGCTGCGTCAGCTCAAAGATACCATCACCGCCGTTGGCGCCCTGGCGCAGGAAACAGCAGCCATAGCAACAGGAATTGGTATGCCGGCGCCGGCTAACGTGAACGCAGCTACGCAGCTGGCAGACCTCTGCGCGTTGCTCGCCACACAACCGGATATCGCCGGACTGAACATACACTCCAAAGCCTGGCTGCTGCAGGAACAGGATGTAGCAGAGTGGCTGGCCGCCGGAAAACTCAAGGGTGAAATTCAAACAGCCTATCAACAGCTGCTGATTCCGGAAGCATACGACCAGCAGGTGATGGAAATACGCGAAAACCTGCTGGCACACGGCGCCAAATGGTATAAGTTCCTTATCGGTGCCTACAAACGCAGTAACAGGCAACTGGCAGCATTATGCAAAAACGGACTGCCTGCCGGTAACGACGAGAAGCTGCGATATATAGACGCCATCATGGAACACCGCCGCCAGGACGCCGTTATGCAGGAACACGCTACGCTGGCTAAAGATCTCTTCGGCGCCCGCTGGCAGAAATCACAGACAGACTGGGACGCACTCGCCAAAGCGGTGGCATGGCTAACGGACATGCATAAACGTATTGCTGCCCGTACCTGCCCGGAAGCAGTGCTGAATTATCTGCAGCAGCAACAGGATCCTGCAGCGGCTGCCATCAGCAGGGATAAAATCAGGCAGTTGCTGGATGTCACTGCTGCACAGTATTCCAGGTTGCTGCAACAACTGGGAATGGATGCTTCCCGGCTGCCGGACACATTTTCAGTACAGCTGGAATGTCTGCAAAACTGGGTGGACCGCCTCCCGGAAATACATCATGTCATCAACTGGAACAATATAACGGAAACGGCTGCACTGGAAAAACTGGAATGCCTCACGGCTCCGGCCCTGGACTGGCCGGAAGCACCGCAGCTGCTGAAAACCGCCTTGCTGAAAACCTGGTACGAATACCTGGTGGAAACAGCGGTGAATACACAACCGGCACTGCGTAAATTCGACCGCGCCGGCCACGAGGAACTGGTACAACAGTTTCGCCGCCTGGATGTGCTGAACCTCCAGTATAACCGCGCCCGCGCCGCCCTGATCCATTGGGAACAGATGCCTAAAATGGATGCCGGCGGACAGGTAAATATTCTCCGTACGGAATTCAATAAGAAAGCGCGCCATATGCCGGTGCGCAAACTCATGCAGGAAGCAGGGCTGGCCATACAGGCTATCAAGCCCGTATTCATGATGAGCCCTTTGTCTATCGCTAATTTCCTGCCACCGGGCGCTGTGGAATTTGACCTGGTGATATTCGATGAGGCCAGCCAGGTGAGGCCAGTAGAAGCGCTGGGAGCCATTCTCCGCGGAAAACAACTGGTAGTGGTAGGCGATACCAAACAACTGCCTCCCACCAGCTTCTTTGACACGCTGACGAAAGAAACAGATGATGAAGAAAACGTGACAGCGGATATGCAAAGTATCCTCGGTCTATGTGATGCACAAGGCGCGCCGCAACGCATGCTGCGCTGGCATTACCGCAGCCGCCATGAATCGCTGATCACGCTATCCAATCACGAATTCTACGAAAATAAACTGGTCATATTCCCCAGTCCGGGTGATAAAGACAGCAAAGGACTGGTATTCCATCACCTGAAAGAAACCGCCTATGACCGCGGTAAAACCCGCACCAATCCAAAGGAAGCAGAGATCGTGGCGGATGCTGTCATGGAACATGCCCGCAAGCATCCGGGGCTGAGCCTTGGCGTGGTGGCGTTCAGTACCTCCCAGCGGCAGGCTATAACAGATGCACTGGAACTCAGGCGCAGGAAGCATGCTGAGCTGGAGACCTTCTTCAGCAATCATCATGATGAACCTTTCTTCGTTAAAAACCTGGAAAACGTACAGGGAGATGAAAGAGATGTTATCTTCATCTCTATCGGTTACGGACGTACGGAAGAAGGATATGTGGCCATGTCTTTCGGGCCGCTGAACAACGAAGGCGGGGAACGCCGCCTCAACGTACTGATTACACGCGCCAAAATGCGCTGTGAAGTATTTACCAATATCACTGCGGATGATATTGATCTCAGCCGGACAAAAAGTTATGGTATCCAGTCGCTGAAAAATTTCCTCTACTTCGCACAGCATGGAAAGCTGTATATGACAGCAGAGACGGGCCTTCCGGCCGACAGTCCCTTCGAGGAAAATGTAGCTGCGCGGCTGGAAGCGCTGGGTTACACCATCCGGAAACAGGTAGGTTCCAGGGGCTTTTACATCGATCTGGCCGTGGTAGATCCGGATAGCCCTGGCCGTTATATCATGGGGATCGAATGTGATGGCGCCGCCTATCATTCTGCCCGCTCAGCGCGCGACCGCGACCGCCTGCGTCAGCAGATGCTGGAAGCTATCGGCTGGAATATATACCGGGTATGGAGTACAGACTGGTTCCGTAATCCGGACCGCGAGCTGAACAGACTGGTCGCTGCCATAGAAAAGGCGAAAGCTGACAAACATTTAGAAGAAGACAGCGAGGAAGACGTGCCCGCCGCAGATCCTTTATTGCTGACACGGGAAGAAGTGATGACGGAAGAAGACGATGTAGCCCGCTATGAAATGGCCATATTGCCGGACGAAATAAAAGGACAGGAATTTCACCTGGCCCCCATCGGGAAGTTATGCAGCTGGATCGAACAGGTGGTAACCATTGAAAGCCCCGTGCATTTCGATGAGGTAGCCAGACGAATGGTGGAAGCAGCAGGTATCACCCGCGTAGGTCCGCGTATCCGGGAAATACTGCGTCACGCAGTCCGTCATGCAGATGCCGGAAAGAAAATACGTATCAAAGGACAATTCCTCTGGCATACAGCATTACCGGAGCCCGTAGTGCGCAATCGCAGCCAGCTGCCGGCAGGCGCCAGGAAAATCAGTTATATCGCCGCGGAAGAAATAGGCGTGGCGCTGGAGAAAGTAGTGAAAGACGCTATCGCCATACAACGGGAAGAAGCGGTTCCCTTCATCGCCCGGATGTTCGGCTACAGCCGCGTTACAGAAGAAATAAAAGAAGAAATCCTGAAAGCAATTGATACCAGTATCGCCAATAACGTAGTACAGCTGGAAGGTGAGCTGCTGAAAGCGTAAGTGAACAGCTCCTGTATCATTTCCGGACATATGTAGTAAAAATTATACGTATATAATCTTATGAAGTAAAGCATGTCTTTCATGGCATGCTTTTACATTTTATCATGCAGGAATAAAAGAGCAGAGAAACGGAGGCAGTAATTATTTCAACCACAATCCCTTTTACGATGTTCAGAAATTACCTGCTTATAGCATGGCGTAACCTTGTCAGATACAAGTACTACTCGTTAATAAATATTGCGGGTTTATCTATTGGGCTGGCTACCTGCTGGCTGCTGTTACTATACGTGTTCCAGGAAACCAGCTACGATAGTTTCTACCCCAATAAGGACCGTATTTACCGCGCAGTAAACAGCGCTACCTGGACAGGTGGCAGTCTCAATCTGGCTACTACCTCGCCGCCGTTTGCTGCCGTGCTGAAAAAGGACTATCCGGAGATAGCAGCCATCACGAGGATATTGCCGGATGGCGGTTCTATGCTGAAGTACGGGGAGAAGAAACTGCAGGCGGACAATCTCTTTTTTGTTGACACCACGTTCTTCCGTGTTTTTGCGTTCCACCTCATTGCCGGGGATACCGCTACAGCACTGGCAGCGCCCAATTCACTGGTACTCACCCGCAAACTGGCTGCCAGCCTATTTGGCGATCCTTTGCAGGCGGTAGGCAAAACCCTGCTGACAGAAGACAGTGCCACCATTTTTCATGTAACAGGTGTGATGGAAGATGTGCCGGACAATGCCCACTTTCATTTTACCGGCCTGCGGCTCATACCTGAAAATTATGATGCCGACGGCTGGCAGAGCTTCAGCATGTATACCTATATGTTGCTGCATAAAGGCGTAACGCCGCAGATGCTGGAAAGCAAGCTCCCGAAATTTGCAACGCGCTATATACGTCCGCAGATGGGAGACGTACAATATAAGATGACCCTGCAGCCGCTTACTTCCATTCACCTGCATTCCCGTCTGGGTTACGAGATGGAAGCCAATGGCAGTATCCTCTACGTATATGTGTTCCTGTTAGTAGGGCTGATGATCCTGATTATTGCCTGTATCAACTATATGAATCTGGCTACAGCCCGCGCCATCGGGAGAGTGAAGGAAGTAGGCGTACGAAAGACTATGGGCTCCGGCCGGGATGAGATTGCGGGAATGTTCCTGTCAGAATCACTGCTGCTGACATGCATCGCTTCGCTGGTAGCCTTTGTACTGGTGTATCTGAGTCTGCCTTATTTCAGTGTTTTTGCAGACAAGCCGCTGCATATGTGGCAGTTTGGCGTATGGAGAACCATTGCCGGTATATTGCTGCTGTCATTATTCACCGCCTTGCTGGCGGGTATTTACCCGGCTGTGTTTATGTCAGGTTTCCGGATTATCTCTGCGTTGAAAGGCCGGCTGAGCGGCAGCAGCCACACAGGCTTCCGCAAGGGGCTGGTAACCTTTCAGTTTGTGATTGCCATTGTGCTGACTGCCAGCACGCTGGTAGCCTACGATCAGCTGGAGTATGTGATGCATACCAATCTGGGATTTGATAAGGACCAGGTGCTGAGTTTCCATCTCGGAGATCTGAAGGCGCGTGAAAAGGTGAAATCCCTGAAAGAGCAGCTGACAGCCAATCCGCTGGTATTGTCAGCCGCCAGCGCCAATAACCCGATCGGTCATAACAGTCTGGGTACCAGCGGGCTTTACTTCGAGCAGGCAGACGGGCAGATAGCAGAAAGTTCTTTCCTGTCGCAGTTTTTCATGGCTGATGCAGACTTTGTAAAAACGATGGGTATTCAGCTGCAGGCCGGGCGTAATTTCTCGGATACCGGTAATGCAGACCGTTATCATGCTGTGCTGGTAAATGAAACACTGGTGAAGGAAATGCAGCTGAAAGAACCGCTGGGTAAGCGGGTACAGTTTAAAATAGATAACAGCGGAAGACGGGCAGAGCGTGTAGTCGTAGGTGTGATGAAGGATTTTCATGTGTATTCCCTGCAGCATAAGATAGCTCCGCTGATTATACAAATGCCGCCTGCTTCAGAAGTGGAGGACAATATCTATGTAAAAATCAGCAGGCAGAACATACCGGCAGCGCTGGCGCATATAGAAAAGGTGTATCATCAGTTTGATGCGGAGCATCCGTTCAGTTACAGTTTTCTGGATGATAATTTCGCGAAGCAGTATGCCGGCGAGCGGCAGCAGGAAAAAATATTTCTGATGTTTACCGTTCTGGCGTTGTTTATTGCCTGCCTCGGATTATTCGGACTGGCGGCTTTTACAGCGGTGCAGCGCACCCGCGAAATAGGTGTGCGTAAAACACTGGGTGCGTCTACCGGCAGTATCGTGCGTATGCTTTCCCGCGATTTCCTGCGGCTGGTATTGCTCGCAGCGCTGGTGGCATTTCCTTTGTCCTGGTGGATTATGGATCGCTGGCTGCATAATTTCGCCTACCGTACGGGCATCAGCATATGGGTATTTGTGATGACGGGTGCAGGCGTTACCGTGATAGCGCTGGCAACGGTGAGTTTCCATGCGCTGAAAGCGGCAACGGCCAATCCGGTAAAGAGCCTGAAAGCCGATTAAGGCATGGCGGTCTGGAAACAGCGCATGCTGATGCTGGCATTCTGAATTTCCTCGTAAGTGAATTGGATATCTTCATTGCTGTTTATCATGCCGAGTATATATAACATGGGAAGATAGTGATCGTTGGTGGGAATGGAGAGCATGGCTGCCTGTCCCAGCTGCTGATAGTTAACGAGATCCGTGAACGCGTGCTTTTCCAGCCTGTCTTTCACTGTAGCGTCGAAGGAGAGTGCCCAGTCGTATGGTTGGGCGTTCTCTGAAAATGAGATCTGGCGCAGGTTATGCACGATGTTACCGCTACCTATGACAAGTACGCCTTTTTTACGGAGCGCTTTCAGTTCCGCTGCCAGTTTGTAGTGGTATCCGGGAGACTGGTAATAGTCGATGCTGAGCTGGTAAACAGGGATATCTGCCTGGGGATACATATGCCGCAGGACTGTCCACGCGCCATGATCCAGGCCCCAATGGTCATCTTCCACAACTTTCACGCTCGTAATCAGTTCTTTGGTAGCTCTGGCCATGTCGGGAGCGCCGGGAGCGGGGTACTGCACGCGGTAAAGGGCTTCCGGGAATCCGCCAAAATCATGAATGGTAGGAGGTTGCGGGGATACCAGTACATGTGTACCTTTAGTAAGCCAGTGGGCAGATATAACCAGGATAGCCTTCGGTGGTTGTGGCAGCGCCTGACCCATTTTCCCGAGGGCATGTGTAAAGGCGTTGTCGCTGATGCCATTCATCGGGCTGCCGTGGCCGATGAACATCACGGGCATTTCTTTTTCAGTCTGCCGGAAGTCGCTGGTAATATGATGCAGGTCTTGTAATTCCATGGTGATAATATTTAGTCTTCAAACTGCGCGGAGAAGTCTTCCAGCGTCATTTTGTCGAGTTTGCGCAGCAGGGCGCCTTCTATTTCCTGGTACAGGTTATCCAGGTGAACATTGATCTGGCGGCCTACAGAGCAGGCAGGGTTCGGATGATTGCGGCTGTTACCCAGGAGGGAAGCCTGTTGCACGGCATGGTATATATCAGACAACTGAATGTCCGAAGCTGGTTTTGCCAGGGTACTGCCCCCGTTTTTACCTTCTTTGCTCTCTACCAGGCCGTTGTTGCGCAGGTTGCTGATCTCTTTCCTCACCAGTACCGGGTTGATATTGATACTGCCGGCAATATGCTCAGACGACAGCAATACCCCTTTGTTCCTGGCCATCAGGGTCAGGATGTGTAATGATATCGGAAATCTGGCATTATTCATTCTGTAATTCTGTTTATTACAGTACAAAAGTACAATAAATAAGGGGAACGTGGAAATTCCGGTTGTTTACCTGCGGGTGAAGAAATAAACGATACTGGCGATAATGAGTAGTATAACAATCAGCGCCACCACGCATCCGTTCCGGTTGGGCTTTTTTACGGCGTTGGTCAGGCCGCGGGCGTATAACAGGGCTTCCACATCTTCCTTGGCTTTCAGTATATCCGTTTGTTTGCCGGGCAGCTTGCTGACTTCGGAATAATAATACCGGATGCCCTGCAATTTGCCGGAATTGAGGCATAGCTGAATGGTTTTTTCGGTAACAGCCGCCGGGATTCCGGAAACCGGAGGCCGTATTCCATCTGTATCACCTGCATCACTGCCGGCTACCCGCTGGCAGGTATTGCAAATAACCATTATATTAAATGGGTCTTTTTCAGGAATAGTACGTATCAGATTTTCACTGCCACACCAGGGGCAGGTTTGTGGAATAGAAACCATTAAATGTATTTAAGGACCCATTAAAATAAGGAAATAATTACGAATTACGAATTACGAATTGCGAATGGGGAGCGGAGATGGGAGCGGAGAAAGGTTTAATTATTGATTTTGAGGATGGTTCATCCGGATTTTATTTCCGTCCGTCCCCATCATTTATCATTAAAAGACATTCCCTTTTTATTCCCGCCTGGTTCTCTGCTCTACATTCGTAATTCGCAATTAAATTCCGCCTGGTTCTCCGCTCTACATTCGTAATTCGCCATTCGTAATTCGCAATTGCCCTACTGGGCTTTAATCTTGTCCTTGAAAACTTTTTTGAACTTTTCCAGTTTGGGTTTGATGACAAAGGTGCAGTAGGGCTGCCGGCCATTGAGTTTATAGTAGTCCTGGTGGTAGTTTTCGGCTTTGTAGAAGGTGGTCAGGGGCGCTATTTCGGTTACGATGGGTTTGTCGAATGCGCCTTCGTCCCGGAGTTTTTTCTTATAGAATTCCGCTTTTTCCTTTTGTGCGGCATTATGGTAGAAGATGACGGAGCGGTACTGGGTACCCACATCGTTGCCCTGCCGGTTGAGCTGGGTGGGGTCATGGCTTTCCCAGAATGCCTGCAGCAGTTCATCGTAACTGATTTCAGCAGGGTTGTAGGTGACCTGTATCACTTCTGCGTGGCCGGTGTTGCCCGTGCATACTTCTTCGTAGGTAGGATTGGCTACGGTGCCGCCGGCATAGCCGGATTCTACCTTGATGACGCCTTTGAGGTACTGAAACTGGGCTTCTGTACACCAGAAGCAGCCACCTCCGAAAGTGGCCTTTTCGGTTTGGGTATTATTGCTTACATCCATATCGCCGGGTACTTTATCTTTTTGTCCCTGGGCACAGGCAAATATGGCCAGGGTGATTAAAAACAGGAATATTGAATACTTTCTCATAAATAAATTATTTCAGGATACAAGTTTTTTTGTATGTGTAGAAGTCAATACTGTAGCGGTATAGCGTTGATTTTTCCCACCTTTGTTACACCTGGATCAGGAATAATTTACGTAAAAAATGATGCAGGAGAACGACAAGTTAAGTAACTTTAACATTCTTTTGCAGTTCCAGGGTATGTGTGAGCCCCCTTAAAACTGCCAGAAAATCAGATACGTCAGCAGCAGCAGCATAGATTTGAAAGCCGGATTACCGGATACCGTTGATAGTATAATGACAACGCCGATGAAAAAGAACTAATATATTCCCAGCACTACTTCTCCGCCACTTCGTGGACGGGCGCATGGAAGCGCGCCCTGAAAAATCTGTTTACAGTCAACACGTTACTGTTGTTGTAAATTTGTGTCATCTATTTAAATAATAATCACTTGAAATATTTTCCTGAGTCTGCGTTGATGCAGTTGGAATTTGATAAGGTTCAGGCATTGCTGCAAGAGCATTGCAAAACAGAACTTGGCAAGCAAATGGCGGCAGACCTCCGCCTGCACACGCATATAGATTACGTCAGAACTGCCCTGCAACAGGCGCACGAGTATAAACAACTGGTGTTGCTGCAGGAGCATTTTCCGAACGACTTCATATTAAACCTGAAAACAGAACTGCGGCTGTTATCCATACAGGGCGCGGTACTTACCGGCGAACAGGCGATGGCCCTGCGCAAGCTGACAGAAAGCATGCACAGCATTGTCCGCTTTTTTGATCATGACCGCCGTATCACTTATAGCGGTCTGTATGAAGTCATTAAGGAAACACATTACGAAAAGAAAATCACTGCCATCATCGATGAGGTGCTGGATGAAACAGGACAGGTGCGTGACAACGCCTCCAAGGAGCTGCAGAGCATCCGCGTGTCCCTGTTCCGCAAGCGCACGGAATTACGCCGTGTGTTTGACCGCATCCTGCAGAAATTACAGAAGCTCAACTACCTGGCAGACCAGGAAGAGGCTTTCCTCAACGGAAGAAGGGTAGTGGCCATCTATGCGGAAAACAAACGCATGGTGAAAGGTATCATCCATGGTGAGTCCGATACGCGCAAAACTGCGTTCCTGGAGCCGGATGAAACCATTGAACTGAATAATGATATACAATCGCTTGAGCGGGAGGAAGGACGGGAAGTGTACCGTATTCTCCGGGCAATGACCGCCTCGCTCAGCAGTTATTCCGGATTGCTGAACAGCTATCACGAGATACTGGGTGTCTATGATTTTATCCGTGGAAAGGCCAAACTGGCGCTGGATATGGATGGTAACTACCCGACGCTCGTGCCGCATGCGCAGCTGCACCTGGTGCAGGCTTATCACCCGTTGCTGTTGCTATACAACCGCAAAAACAGTAAGCCTACCATTCCGGTGAACATCAGCCTGGATAAGGATGCGCATATTCTGGTCATCAGTGGTCCGAATGCCGGTGGTAAAACAGTGACGCTGAAAACCGTGGGGCTGATTCAGCTGATGCTGCAGTCTGGTCTGCTGGTACCGGTGCATCCGTCGTCCCAGCTGGGCATCTTCAAACAACTGATGATTCATATCGGTGATACGCAGTCACTCGAATTTGAGCTGAGTACCTACAGTTCTCATCTCAAGAATATGAAATACTTTATGGAGAACGCCAATGGCAGAACGTTGTTCTTCATAGACGAGCTGGGAAGCGGCTCCGATCCCAACCTGGGTGGTGCTTTCGCGGAAGTTATCATGGAAGAGCTGGCGAAGAAGCATGCCTTTGGCATTGTGACCACGCACTACCTCAACCTGAAAGTGATGGCCAACAAGGTAAGGGGTATTATCAACGGCGCTATGGGCTTTGACGAACAGACGCTTATGCCGATGTATAAGCTGATGATCGGCAAGCCGGGCAGTTCGTATACGTTCTCTATTGCAGAGCGGATAGGGTTGCAACCGTCGCTGATTGCCCGCGCAAAGAAGCTCGTGGACGAAGGGCACTTCCAGCTGGATAAACTCCTGAATAAAGCAGAACAGGATCTGCAGAAAGTAGAATCCAAGGAGAAGGAACTGCAAAAATTGCTGAAAGAAAATGAGCGCCTGAAGAAAGAGTATGAAGTTTTGGCAGATAAAGAGCGGAAACATCAGCAGATTACTTTTATGAAACTGCAGAACCAGATTAAGGAAAACGACCTGCAGTACCTGAAAGACATGGAACGAAAGCTGAAACAGATCGTTGCCGAATGGAAAAGAGCTGACGATAAGGAGAAAGTGATGAAACAGGCAGAGATTTTGTTGTTCCGCAGAAGAGAGAAACAACAGAACGAACAAATTAACCGGAAGATTCAGGATAAGTTTGAAGAAGTAGGCCGCCAGTGCCAGGTAGGCGATCAGGTGAAAATACTGAGTAACCGCCAGGTAGGCAGGCTGATAGAAATCCGCGATAAGCGCGCTATTGTACAACTGGGTAATATTCCGATTAATGTGAAACTGAGTGACCTGGTAGTTGTACAGGAAAAACCGAAGGAAACAGTGGACTGATCACCAGTAAAATGTATCAACGATGGAAGTATTAAAAACCGGGAAGATAGCTGATATACCGACATACAGACTGGAAGACTGTCTGGGCGCCGACCAGCTTTTTTTCATCGGAGAGATGAAAGGATGCGAGCTGGCTGTGCGGAAGCTGGGAATACCACACCGTCACAACGGCTATAGTATAGATATACTGACCAAGGGTACTATCCGGCAGTCGATTGATTTTAAGCAGTATGAAGTCACTGCACCTGCTATCATGCTGATGGAACCTGACCAGGTACATCAGCATGATATGGCTGGTGACGCAGAGATGATAAATATTTATTTCTCACCGGATTTCCTGGTGCCTGAGATTAAGGGAGTGGTGAGCTGCTGGCGTTGTATTTTCAATTCCGGCGTTATCAACCTGAATGACGAGCAGATGGAGGAGCTGATGACCTATGCGCAGCTGATAATGAAGGAGCATGAAGGGCACCGGCCGCGGAAGGAAGCTATTATCCGCAACCTGCTCAATGCCTTTGTAATAGCAACGGGGCGTATCAGTGAGCCATCTACGGAATGGCTGAATGCGGAAAATTCCCAGTATAATATGGCGCGTCAGTTCAAGGTACTGGTGGATCAGCATTTCCATGAGAAATCGCAGGTATCGGATTATGCAGAGATGTTATTTGTGACACCCGGTCACCTGAACGATACGGTAAAAAGTTTACTGGGACGTAATGCGAAATATGTCATAGACGAGAAAAGAATGATGGAAGCAAAGCGGCTGCTGTATTGGGGTGAGCACTCTGTAAAGCAGATTGCGGCGCGCCTGAATTTTGAGGATGATGCTTACTTCAACCGCTTTTTTAAGAAGCATACCGGACTTACACCAGCCAACTTTCAGAAGACTACCCGTGAAAAGTACAATTAAACCCGTAATAATTTAAACGTCCGTTAACATTAATATATTAATTTTGCATCGTTGTCAATGAATGATGTTGCCCGTACATCATTATAAATTTGAAAACCATGAGAATTTTTTAGGTGGATAACTCCGCCACACCTTCAATTTTTTTACAGTAGTAACTTTCTGTTACGCGCTTACGTATAACACGCTGTGACGTTATACGTTGCCCGAAGCCGTAGCAGTGCTGCCTGTATCTTCACTCCCGTGTGCTGTTACTAAAACTGCTGCTGAGAAGCAATGTGAGTTGTATTGTCTTCTGAGCAAGGGAGGCTCTTATTGTTGCATGATTAAAAAACTTTGTATGAAACCATCGAAATCAATTTTCGCAAAATTGCCGGCAGGCTTGATTTATAGCGTTATCATCCTCGCAGTAATGTCTGGCTGCAGCACATCGCAGGCGCATCAGGAAGCGCCGCAGGCACAGGCTTTACCTGTGATGAAAGTGAGTGCTGTACCCGCAACCACTTACCGTGAATACAGCGCCGCCCTGGAAGGCCGCACCAACGTAGAGATACGCGCACAGGTAGAAGGTATACTCGATAAGATTTATGTTGACGAAGGCGCCTATGTAAAAGCCGGTCAGCCTTTATTTAAAATCAACGACCGCGTATATACTTCTGCACAGAATAATGCCAGCGCTTCCCTGCAGGCTGCAAAAGCCAACCTGGAAAAGGCGCAGGTAGAAGTAGACAGGCTGACGCCGCTGGTAGCCAATAATGTAGTTAGCGATGTGCAGCTGAAAACCGCGCAGGCAGCTTACCAGGCCGCCAAGGCGCAGGTAGCACAGGCGCAGGCCCAGCTGGGCAGCACCGCCATCAACGTGGGGTACACGCTGATTACTGCTCCTGCAAACGGATACATTGGCCGCATCCCTTATAAGGTAGGTGCGCTGGTAGGAAGAGGAGAACCACAACCGCTGACATTATTATCTGATGTTACCGAAGTATATGCCTACTTCTCCATGAGTGAAGCAGACTTCCTGAAATTCAAGAATGAAACAGCCGGTAGCAGCATTGCCGAAAAAGTTAAACAACTGCCCAAAGTTGAACTGAAGCTGGCGGATAACAGCATTTATGCAGAGAAAGGAAGAATTGAAACCATGGAAGGCCAGTTTGATAAAACAATGGGCTCCGTGAGCTTCCGCGCTTCCTTCCCGAATACTGCAGGGCTGCTGCGCTCCGGCAATACCGGTAAGATCCGTATTCCTGAACAGCTGACAGATGCTGTAGTAGTGCCTGCAGAGGCTACCTACGAAATGCAGGATAAAGTGATGGTGTTTGTAGTGGCTGACAGCAACAAGGTTGCGGGTGTGCCTATCAGCATCAGCGGTAAGAGCGGCTCTTATTACCTCGTAGATAAAGGCGTTAAAGCCGGTCAGCGTATCGTGTACTCTGGTCTTGGCCGTCTGCAGGATGGTGCTGTAATAGCTCCGCAGATGGTATCCCTGGACAGTCTGCTGAAAGTAAGACCTCTTTAATGCTACGCTGCGCCTGTGCGGCGGATGAGGTCCGCGCAGGAAGAATCGTATAGGCGGCAGCGTTAATACTGCCGCTGCAGCGCTAACTTCTATTACGTCATCTGAAAAGATGGTGATTAAATTCTATTGCTTTTATGTTTAGAAAATTTATAGAACGGCCCGTACTGGCTACCGTTATATCCATCATCCTGGTTCTGTTGGGAATACTGGCGCTCGTAACGCTTCCCATGAGCCAATTTCCGGAGATCGCGCCACCGAGCGTATCGGTAACAGCGACCTATCCGGGCGCCAACGCCGAAGTGGTAGCACGTTCCGTAGCTACCCCGCTGGAAGAAGCCGTGAACGGGGTGGAGAACATGACCTACATGACCTCCAACTCCAATAACGACGGTTCCATGACGCTGAACATCTACTTCCGGCTCGGCACCGACCCGGACCTGGCAGCGGTGAACGTACAGAACCGCGTGGCAAAAGCTACCAGCCAGCTGCCGGCAGAGGTAATACAGGCAGGTATCAGCACCCAGAAAGTACAGAACAGTATGATTATGGTGGTAGGCCTGACCAGTGATAAAGACGAATATGATGAAACCTTCCTGCAGAACTATGCGAAAATCAATATCGTACCGGAACTGCAACGTGTTAAAGGCGTAGGACAGGCTTCCGTATTCGGTGTGAAAGACTATTCCATGCGTATCTGGCTGATGCCTGACAGGCTTACAGCCTTTAACATGTCTCCGCAGGAAGTACTCGGCGCCATCCGTGAACAGAACCTGGAAGCGGCTCCCGGCCGTTTCGGTGAAAGCAGCAAGGAAGCGTTTGAGTATGTAATCAAATACAAAGGCAAGCTGAACAAAGGGCAGCAGTATGAAGACATCATCCTGCGCGCCAATGCAGATGGTTCTGTATTGCGCCTGAAAGACGTAGCCCGCGTGGAATTCGGTTCCTTCAGCTATGGCAGCTACACCAAAATTGACGGTAAGTATGGTATTGGTATCGCTATCAACCAGACAGCCGGCTCCAATGCGAATGAGATACAGGTACAGATCAATGACCTGATGAAAAAGGCCGCGAAGGCATTCCCTACCGGTATCAAACAGTTCAATATCTACAGTACCAAAAAATTCCTGGATGAATCTATCTACCAGGTAAAACATACACTGGTTATCGCGTTCCTGCTGGTGTTCCTGGTGGTATACATCTTCCTGCAGGATTTCCGGTCTACGCTGATCCCTGCGATAGCCGTACCGGTTGCGATTGTGGGTACCTTCTTCTTTATGAAGCTCTTCGGATTCTCCATCAACCTGCTCACGCTGTTTGCGTTGGTGCTGGCCATCGGTATCGTGGTGGATGACGCCATCGTGGTGGTGGAAGCGGTACACCTGAAGATGGAGAAGGGGGCTAATCCGCGTAACGCTACCTTATCGTCCATGCAGGAAATTTCAGGTGCGATCATCTCCATTACCCTGGTAATGGCGGCAGTGTTTGTTCCGGTTGGTTTCATGGAAGGTCCGGCAGGTGTGTTCTATCGCCAGTTCGCCTTTACCATGGCCATCGCCATTCTGATTTCCGCGTTGAACGCGTTGACACTGAGTCCGGCTTTATGTGCGCTGATATTGAAAAATCACCACGTGCATGATGCTAACGGCAACGGACATACGGAGCCTAAAAAAGGATATGTGAAACGTTTCTTCTCCGCTTTCAATACAGGCTTCAATGCCATGACGGATAAGTATTCCCATACTATTCAGTTCCTCATCAAACGTAAATGGATCACCATCGGTATGCTGCTGATTATCACGCTGGCAACTGTATGGATGATGCGCAGAACGCCGGCCGGCTTTATTCCTACCGAGGACCAGGGCTTTGCAGTGTATGCGGTAACTATGCCTCCGGGATCGTCTCTGGACCGTACCCGCGGCGTGATGGAAAAAGTAGCCAAGATAGTTGAGTCCAAAGGCTTCACCGCCTCCAACTTCAGCCTGTCAGGTTACAACTTCCTCGCCAACTCCAGCAGTGCTTCTTCCGGTGTGGGTTTCATCAACCTGAAAGATCATGCTGAGCGTGGAAAAGTGAAAGATGTGAATGCGCTGATAGGAGAGATCCAGGCAGAACTGGGTGCTATTCCGGATGCAAGTATCTTCCTGTTCCAGATGCCTACCGTACCTGGTTTCAGTAACGTAGCAGGTTTCGAAATGGTGTTGCAGGACCGTACCAACGGTTCGCTGGATAATCTGGCAGGAACAGCGTATGGTTTCATCGGCGAGCTGATGAAGCGTAAGGAAATAGCCTTTGCGTTTACCACTTTCAACAATGGTCATCCGCAGTATGAAATTGAAATAGACGACCGTAAAGCCAAACAGCTGGGTATCGCTGTCAGCGATATCCTCACCACCATGCAGGTGTATTATGGTAGTATGTTTGCCTCTGACTTTAACAGGTTTGGTAAATACTACAGGGTGATTGTACAGGCAGAAGCCAATCAGCGTAAAGACCCTGCTTCCATGGAAGGTGTGTATGTGAAGAACCAGCACGGTGAAATGGTGCCTATCAGCACGGTGGTATCGCTGAAGAAAGTGTACGGTCCGGAAACCGTAACACGTAACAATCTGTTCAATGCCGTAACCATCAATGGTCAGGCTAAGCCGGGCTTCAGTAGCGGTGATGCCATCAAAGCGGTGGAAGAAACAGCAGCGCAGTATCTGCCGAGAGGATATGGTTACGAGTGGGTGGGTATGAGTAAGGAAGAGATCAGCGCCGGTAATCAGGCGATTATCATCTTCACGCTCTGTCTGATCTTCGTATACTTCCTGCTGGCAGCGCAATACGAAAGTTATATCCTGCCGCTGGCAGTAATTCTGTCTATCCCGCTGGGTATCTTCGGTGTGTTTGTGTTCATCAACCTGTTTGGTATAGAAAACAATATCTATGTGCAGGTAGGTCTGATCATGCTGATCGGTTTGCTGGCCAAGAACGCGATTCTGATTGTGGAGTATGCCGTACAGCGCAGACGCAGCGGTATGAGCCTGGTAGGTTCTGCTATCCGTGCTTCCCGTCAGCGTTTACGTCCTATCCTGATGACCTCCTTTGCCTTTATCGTAGGGTTGTTACCGTTAATGTGGGCAACAGGATCATCTGCGCTGGGTAATAAATCTATCAGTACCGGTGCTGCCGGTGGTATGCTGACCGGGGTAATACTGGGGGTGTTTGTGATACCGGTGTTGTTTGTGATCTTCCAGTACCTGCAGGAAAAAGTGAGCCGGAAGCCGGTGTTTGTAGAAGAACATGCAGAGGAAGGCGCACTGGTGCACTAAGGCAGCGAAATATTTCTATTATCAGAATCAGAAAAAAGACAAATGAAAACTAGATCTCACTCATTTATATTTTTGTTGTTGTCCTTAGTTGTAGGGTTAGCAGCTTGCCGGGTTGGCCGTAATTACGAGCGGCCTCCGGTGGTGCTTCCCGCGCAATTTGGCACTGCTGCGCCTTCAGACAGCAGTATTGCAAAAGTTGAATGGAATAAATTTTTTACGGACGCCACCTTACAGGAGCTGATCGGCAAAGCCCTCAGCGGCAACTATGACCTGCAGCTGGCGGTAAAACGCGTAGAGGCGTCACAGGCTTACCTGAAGCAGGCCAAAGCGGCATGGCTGCCGGCATTTAACGCGCAGGCTTCCGCCAATACCAACTTCCCTTCCAAGAAAAGTTTTACCGGGATGAACATGTCCCAGTTCAACTTCGGCGATCACATCGAAGATTTCAACCTGGGTGTGAATATGTCATGGGAGATTGATATATGGGGTAAGATCCGCCGCCAGAAAGAAGCGGCGCTGGCTACCTACCTGCAGACCTACGAAGCGCAGCATGCTGTGCAGACCAGCCTGGTATCGGCCATTGCCAACGGTTATTTCAACCTGTTGATGCTGGATAACCAGCTGACGGTTGCCAGACGTAACGTAGCGCTGAGCGATACCATTGTGAAGATGATCGGTTTGCAGAAGACAGCCGGCGAAGTAACTGAGCTGGCCGTGCAGCAGGCTGTTTCCCAGAAGCAGACAGCCGAGCTGCTGATTCCGCAGCTGGAGCAGGGTATTGCCATCCAGGAAAATGCGATCCGTATCCTCACCGGCGACCTGCCGGGCCCGATCAGCAGAAACCGTTCCCTGCATGATTTCCAGGTAAGTGATTCACTGCCCACCGGTATTCCGGTAGCAATGGTGAGCCGCCGCCCGGATGTCAGGGCCACAGAAATGGGACTGGTAGCAGCCAACGCCCAGGTAGGCGTAGCGCAGGCCAGTATGTACCCGACACTGAATATCACCGCCAGCGGTGGCGCTAACGCCTTCAAGGCGAGCAACTGGTTCTCGCTGCCGGCATCCTTGTTCGGAACAGCAGCCGGTAGCCTTGCCCAGCCTATCTTCCAGCGCCGTGCGCTGAAGACCAGCCTGGAAGTAGCGAAGATACAGCGCGAACAGGCTGTCATCCAATTCAGACAAGCCACGCTGAATGCGGTAGGCGAAGTCAGCGATGCCCTGGTAAAGCTGGATAAACTCAAATCCCAGCAGCAGATAGCCGGTGAACAGGTAAACACCACGCAGCTGGCCGTAAAGCAGGCGCAGATGCTGTTTCGCAGCGGTATGGCCACCTATCTCGAAGTGATTACCGCACAGTCACGTGCCCTCCAGGCCGAACTGGGACAGTCTGAAATCGACCGTCAGCGCCTGAGCGCTATGGTAGACCTGTACCGTTCACTGGGCGGAGGACTGTAGGAGAAGATATAAGAATCAACAGAAGAGCAGAGAATAACCGGAATAGTAAGTACAACAATAGAGGAAAGAGCCCGCCGGATGGGAGACTTTTTTATTTTTTTATGTAGTTATTTGAGATTTTGTTCCTGATTAATATCCTTTCAGGACCTAAAAATCGGAAGAGATAATGATCAGGAACAAAATCTCAAATAACTACATAAAAAAATAACTAAATCCCCCATCCGGCGGGTTTCTTTATGGCATGATGGGAAAAAATTTTTTTATTTGAGTTTCATGTTATACATTTGCGCTCCATTGGAGAGTTGGCAGAGCGGTCGATTGCGGCAGTCTTGAAAACTGTTGACTGTAACAGGTCCCGGGGTTCGAATCCCTGACTCTCCGCAGAAAGAAATAAAAAAGCCTTCGGATATTGTCCGGAGGCTTTTTTATTTATAGCATTATGGAATTGGGAACCCTGTTTGCTGGCTGTTTGAGAGCGCTGAACGCAGGAACCAAATATTACCGGATCAATTAAAAGACTGCCGGAATTCCAGCGGAGAAACAGCCGTACGGTTTTTGAACAAACGATTAAAAGATTGCGGATGTTCAAAACCTAAATAATAAGCAATTTCTGATACTGACATGCCTGTAGTAGAAAGCAGTTCTTTCGCTTTTTCGATGATCCGGTACTGAATATGTTGTTGGGTAGTTTGTCCGGTTTGTACGCGCAGCATATCACTCAGATAATTGGGGCTTAAATGCAATTCATTTGCCACCGATTGTACGCTCGGAATTCCTGCTTTACTCAGGAAGTCACTCCTGAAATATTCATCCAATAAAGTTTCCAGCCTGGTTAATAGGTCGCTGTTGGATTTCTTCCTGGTGAGAAACTGGCGGTTGTAAAAACGGTCGCAGTATTTTAACAGTAATTCGATATTAGATATCACGAGATCTTGTGTAAAAGCGTCCATATTGGTATTGATCTCCCGCTTTATATTGGAAAAAATATCGGTTACGGATTGTTCTTCCTGTTCGGAAAGAAATAATGCTTCATTCACATTGTAAGAAAAGTATCCGTATTTTTTTATAGTTGCCGCGAGTGGGTAGCTGTGTAGAAAATCCTGATGAAACACGAGTACACTGCCTTTTACACCTTCCAGTAAAGGGTCTTCAAAACTCATTACCTGTTGCGGAGCGGTAAAGTACATCATGCCGTCATTAAAATCATAGACCTGCTGCCCGTACTTAAATTTTCCGGTGCATTCTTCTTTGATGGCAATGCCATAAAAATCAGTGATAACAGGCGTTTTCAACAATCCGGGTTCAATCCTGATATCTGTAAAGTCAAAAATACTAATGACCGGGTTGGCCGTTTTTTTCAGTTCTAAGAACTGATGCAGCATGGTGATGGAAGATATTTTTACCGGTGTATTCATGCCTTTATATTGTGTTCGTTTTTAATGGCTGCAATTCCTTGCCTATAGGTGGTTACCTGAAATGCAGGGAAACGTTTTCTGAATTTTGAATCGTCAAAAATATTGTCGTGCTTATATCTGGGTAGTAATTCCTGCAGCTCTTTTACTTTTGTGTTGAATAATGCTGCTATTGTAAAGAAGGTTTCAGGCACAACGGTATACTTCAGTTCTCTGCTATAAATGTCCGCAGCTAAGGCAATGAATTCTTTGTAAGTAAGATGACTATCGTCTACCGGTAAATGCCAGGTCTGGCCAAAAGCTTCAGGAGTATTGCCGATTAAGGCCGTTGCCCGGCTTGCATCGGGTGTCCAGATCAGACTTCTCTTTTTGTCCGCTCTAACCGGTACTTTCAGCCTTTTATCAGCTTTGATGTTATTAAAAACAAAAGTGTTGGTAATACTCTGTGTTTTTCCCGGACCATAAAATTCCGGAGCGCGGCAGATTACGGCTTCCAGTTCCCCGGACTGCATTTCCTTCAGTACCATTTCTGCCATTTGTTTTCTCACCCGCCCTTTTCTGCCAACGGGTTCAAAAACCGTTTCTTCATTAAGTATGCGTTCATCCTGCGGATACATATAGGTGTTGTCAAAAAAGACCAGCCTGGTTCCGTTGATCTTACAGGCATCAATAACATTTTGCAGAATAAGCGGAAACTGCTGTTCCCATAAATCCGAACTGATGGGCAATCCCAGCGTGAAATAAGCTGTCTCGCTACCTTTTACGGCTTCGATAGCTTTTTCCCTGATGGATAAATCTGCTGAAAATACCTCATCTGTATCATTTATTTTTGTGGCCTTCCGGCTTACAATTCTGATACCGGAAGTGAAATTTCTTTTTAATTCCCTTGCAAGTTCTTCGCCAATCTGGCCATTGGCGCCTAAAATTGTCTGCATAATACCATAGTTTTATTTCATCCTCTTCTGAAGCAGTTTGTCAGATGTCATTATTTCCTTTTGTCCTTTACCAGTTCAGGAGTATACAATGCTAACTGAAATTCAGGCTGGTATTCATAACGGATCATTTTACCTAAATTTAAGGATTTTATGAACGTTGATAAAGGACCGTTGCCCAATTGAAGTTTAAAGTTGCTTTTCCTTTTACTGCCGGCTTTTTGAAGAGCACGCGTATCTGAATAGCCGTGTGTCAGCTCTCCTTTTGTGTTTTGATTGATAAAATTGGTGCGGACAATAGCAACTTTGGTGGCGGAAACATCCAGTTTGTTTCCTGTTATGGTAAAATCCGGATTGCCGGTTTCATCATAAAAATGGAATGTCAGATGGTCTTTATTATCCAGGTAGTCGATAGGAATGACCCATTTAGGCAGGTTGTAACCCAGTACACCACGCACTCTTCCCAATTCTGAATCGAGGGGCAGTTTTACCACATATCCCCAGAGATTTTTTTCTTTCAGTTCTCCCAGTAAAGAGAAGATACCCCGGTTGGGTTTATCCGGCTTACCTGTTATGATGGAGATAGATAATTCGTTGTAGGCATCGTTATCGCAATAATGGTAGCGGTAGGCGGTGATGGCGATAAGCCCGCGGCCCGGCATAATGGAAATTGGTTTGACAAGATCCCGGACTGCCGCAGGGATCAACTCTTTCAGGCGCTTCATATCTGCCGTGTAAATGGCCGTAATACTGCTGTTGCTATAATAGAAATTAGGAGAATAGGTAGTAAAGCCTGCTTCTTTTTTCTGTTTCTGAATAGTTTTGAACCAGCTGAGGTCAATATCAGGTCTTTCTGCTGCAATTACCGAAAGGGGAGGATTGGAACGAAACCGGTCGTATAAACCGCCTTTCAGCACAGGTACAGGATGTCCTGCAAGGTCAATCATCACCTGGTTCCTGCTAATGGTATCTGATATAAAACCGGCAGGACCAGCAGGCGCATTGTTTTTACCGGAATACATGCAGATGTGTGTTACGATGATGAAGGTTTTGATAATACTCATGGTGTAATTATTTGATAAGCAAAGTTCAGTAGTATCTCAAAATGGGAAGTAGCTGAATCGGGGGAAGTTGTAACAGTATCTCTGGTACTCTTTCAGGTGGCAGTATAGGCAGGGTGAGATGGCTATTGCGGTGGTAGGGGTGTCCACCGCACACGCTCAGAATAGGCCCGGATAGTTATGCCGCCTGCTATCCGGATGATTTGCCTCACTTTTTAACAAGGCATATGCCTTTTGAATATCCAATAGGTTCGTTATTAATCTGAAGAATAGATTCTCCCTCTACATAGGTTTTGAAATCGCCCTTGATACAGTAATCATGTTCAAAGTGCTGAATGAAGGAGGCTTCATGAAAGAACCAGGCCGGGTAAGATGCTTCATATACCGATGGCCATACCTTTTGAACAGTTAGCCTGTCTTTGTTGTCTCTGATAAAAGGTGTTCTGTCAAACAGTATCGTTTTAAAGCCATAGGAAGTAAGTCTGTGCAGGAAATGATGCGGATCGGGCAAAAACTGGATGACGCCGGAAAGTATGATCAGATCTATGTTTGTAGCCGCCAGGCATTCTTCAATTGAATAAAAGAATTTCAGCGTACTGTTTTCAAACAGATCTCTGCCGCATTCAACATAATGATTCTGCTCAACAATGCACCAGGTAACGCAAACATCAGCCGGCAGAAAATCCTTTATCTGAAAGTAAGTGCTGCCAAGTGAACCTCCAAAGTCCAGTATATTCAAAGGCGTTCCTTTTTCCCAGGCTGTGCGTAGTAAACAGGAGAGTAATGGAAACGGATGTTCTTTTTTGTCAAAAAGTACGGAATCCCTTTCGTAGATAGCTTCTCCGTTTTTTATTTTTAACAGGGCATTTTTTGTTTTTTCCAGAATACTGGCTTTGCAATAACCATCGGAGATGGTGGCAGCTTCCTGCCAGGAAGAATAGTTGCCAAACCACCCATACTCATCCTTTCTGAACTTTTTTTTCAGGAAATACTTTATCATCAGATACACTTTGATTTAAAATTGCTACAGCTGACATATCCTTTTTGCCCGGAAGGAATAAGGAAATAAAGGATTCAACCCGGTATATATCATACAGGTTACTTCATTGTCTATACCAGGATAACGCTGAATGCGGTTTACCCCCTCTACTGCCGGTAAAATTTTATCTGCTGCCTGTTATATAGGTAGTATACCTGACGAAAATTGATATGTGTGATAGTGCCTGGATAAATGAGAAATGAACATATTTTAATTAGATGACATGTTTTTAGGCAGGTGATTTTTATGGATCATTGATTTTTGTTGTCTGTATCATCCCGGCTAAACTATTACCGCCTGTGGTCTTGCCTGAGTGATATTTGATTTGTATTTTTCTGGCAGGTGAAATTCTATGTCATGCGTATTAGCAAATCTCAAATCCTGGCTCTGGCAGAGGTACGTAGGTTCATTGACCAGGAGCCTTCCAGAAGATTCAGTATCCGGGAGCTGGTGCAGCATTCAGGATTAAGTGAAGATAAGCTGACCAGAAGATTTAAAGAGCTGTACCAGGTAAGCATCTATCATCACCAGTTACATGTTGCCATGGGGTATGCTGCTGAACTGCTGCAGCAGGGAGAGCTGGTGAAAACGGTAGCCATAACCTTAGGATATAAGACCCCCGGGAATTTCAGCAGAGCATTTTACAGGGTATTTCAGAAATATCCTTCTGAGATTAAGCCCGGAGCATAATCGGCCACCGCAATCTGGGTTCACTTTTCCCGGTTTTGGATATTAGTTTAAGTTTGTGATCTCATTTTACGATTGTAATTTGCTGCAGCAATAATCATTATACGAACAGTTAATCCGGCGATGCCGGAACAGCCCTTTAACCCTTAATTGTTATATCTCAGGTATAGAAGTAGCTCCAGGAAAATGTTGTAATAGCAACATCTTTTTTTGTTATCCGGTGTTACCGACATTGTTGGTGCTGGCCTGCTATGACTGTAATCAACCTGATGATGTTACACCATTAAACCCTTTCCAGTGAAACGTTCTGTAGTTATTGAAATTATTTGTTACACATTTTTTCTTCTTTTTGTCTATGCAAGCCTGGCTAAACTTTTTATCTATCCTACATATTTGCGGGACCTGAGGCGTTCGCCTTTAACCGGCAATTTTGCGTTCATCTTATCTGTAGCAATTCCTGCTGCCGAGTTGATAATAGCAACCATGGTGCTTATTCCGAAATTCAGACAACGGGGGCTGGTCGGCAGCTTTGTTTTAATGGCGCTGTTTTCGGTGTATGTAGCCTATGTGGTATTCTTTGCTGAAAAGCGTCCCTGCTCCTGCGGAGGCATCTTCCGGAATATGAGCTGGAGAATGCATCTGGTGTTTAATGCCGGTATGACGCTGCTAGCCTGTGCAGGTATACAGCTGAATAAAACAAACGATCTGGTTACTGTATCAGCACAATCGTCATGCTGAAAACTATTTTGATTCTGTATCTTCTAAATATGTTTTATGAAAAAGGTTAAACACATCATTATTACATTGCTGGTCGTTATTGCTGTTGCCGGCGCCAGCTATGGCACTAGGAGCGTTTCGAAAATTTATTATTACAGGAGCGTCGTGGGCCAGTACGTTCCCTTCGAGTCAGAAGTTAGCTGCAGCAAGTTTGCAACTGGTTGTATTGTGCAGACTCCCTGGGCGGGCATGCAGCAGGTATATGTTCAGACAAGCCCCGGGATATTTAAGGCAGTGACCTGGGATTGAGGATTACATGGGGATATCCATGACGTATTTTGTCCTTTGCCATATTACAGTGCCGGAAGGTTTTATCATGGTGAAATGATAAAACCTCCCGACACTTTTGTTCGCAACTAAATTTCTTTATCATGCTGAACGAGAAATGGGGGAAGGAACGTAAGGCCGGCAGCAGCAATTCCCATTATCACAAAGCCGTAACCGATGGAGATGCTGCTGACCAAGGTGTTGGCCAGGTCCCCGAGTACCCCCGCATTAGTTGCAGATGGAATGGAACCTATGTGCTGATTGAATCTGATGAGGAAAGTCCCTGCCATTCCTAAGGCCACTACACCTGGTATCAGTACCCATTTTGTGAATCTGGTAAATGACATAACAGCTGCTATCACTGCCAGTGAGAGAACAATTGTACCGTCTCCTTTTCCGTTTTTAAAGTAGTTGACAGCACCAATAAATGGAATGTTTATCAGGGGCAGAAACACGGATACAGCAAGCAGGCATGAAAATGTAAACAAAATGACTTGACTTCTTTTCATATGTAATGATTGTTGTGGCGAAAATTTATCAATCCCTGGCGGAAGGAGAGGTAAATAGTATTAAATCGGGCGACCGGTTGTGTATACGTCACTATCCGAGTACTTCGGTGAACTCACCTGCACTTTTTCGGCATCATACCATTCTACTGTTCTGTGAAGTATTTCTTCGAATTTAAAGAGATCGTCAATATTCATCAGCTCTGCTCTGGTTTCCTTTTTTTGCTCATCGAAAGTGCCGATATATTTCCGGGAACCGTTAAAGTACAATCTGCAGATGGTTTTCCTGTTGTTGTCATCCAGTAATATAGCGAAATAGGATTGCGCATCCCGATAAACTACTCTGGCAGGCTTTATCTTCTGGCGGAGTATTGTCTTTACAATCATATAGCCTTCTATTTCCTCCTGGGTGGTTTCAATCATGGAACCCTTTTCTTCTACATTGGGCGTTACTTCCTTTTCAGTGTCGGATGGTTCCGCGTCATTTTCCGCTTTCAGCGCGGATTTAAGTCTTTCGGTTATCAGGTCATTGATATATTGCTGGATTGACTTCCTGGTAAGGGAGCCGAGTTGCTCAACAACTTTTGAAGTTAACATTCCCTTGTATATCTGTCTGGCAAAGTGCCGTATCAGCCCTTCGGATGGGTTCTGGAACTCAACATTTATCAAGGTTTTGAGCTCATTCATATATTTGAGTTCGCTCGCAGTAGTCTGGATATTTTCCAGGTTGAAGTATGACTTGTGGAATTTTTTTAATTCTTCAATCTGATTATCTTTTATATCTGTAATGTTAAATTCAAAGAATGGCTTTTCATCCATTTTATTCTGTTCGGAAAGATCTGTATAGAACCGGTAGGTAATTCCATTGGACAATAAGCCGAATTTAGCAGTTGTGGTATGGAAATAGCGGAAAAGCTGAGAATTGTGCGGGTCCAGGTTTTCTCCCCAATGCTTGCATTCGATAAGTATAGACGGCTTCCCTTCTTTCAGTATAGCATAGTCCACTTTTTCACCTTTTTTGATTCCGATATCCGCAATGAATTCCGGCATTACTTCAAAGGGATCAAATACATCGTAACCCAGTACTTTAATGAAGGGCATGATAAAAGCATTTTTAGTAGCTTCTTCAGTCTGAATCTGATTTTTGAGCTTTTCGACTTTGTCGCCGAAGAGTTTGATTTCGTCTTTAAAATCCATAGGAGTTTTTTTCTGTTGAAGTAAGAAACATATCATTCAAATCCTTTTCCAAGGGCATCCAGCCGTCGCATTTGCAATTGCATATGATGCATTACCACTTTTTCGTAGTCATTTGACAGATCGCCCATTTTACTGAATAGTACCAGCAGTTCTATGAAGAGAAAGAAGAGAATCCACAGGATCCAGAAATATAAGGCAACGGAAGATGCGGATAACATCTGTTTCATAATCATTAGCTCATCCAGGAAGCCTGTACTGGATTTCATTTCCTTTTCCAGTGCGGGTTTGATGTGCAATAATTCATTTTCCTTAATGGCCTTTTGCTGCCGCATAGCGCCAATGGCCGAGTCGAGGGACGGCAGTAATGCTATTTTGGGATTGGGTACTAATGTAGTGGCAACTGTTACTTCACCTACCGACTTCCAGATTGTTGACTCTCCGCCTGTCGGTGTTGTTGTTTGCACGGGTACGCGTTTGGTTACTTTCTGGGTAGTGGTGGCGGTCAGGTTGGGGTGGTTACTGATATCCGTCACATAGCTTTCTCTTTCCAGTTCTTTTTTATCGATCGATGTATCCAGCGCCGCGATCTGCTTTCGTAATTCTTCGGTTTTCGAAGGTAATAATCTGTCTACTTTTACCGAAACGTAAGAAATTTTTTCGATCTCAATATCTTTTTCGAACAATATCTGATCGATGATTACTGCGCCCAGAAAGGACATCATGACGGCCAGGCAGGCCCTGGAAACCAGCAGCAGCGGACTGGGCTTTATGCACAGGATAATCTGTTTTTCAACCTGTACAATAATGACGGTAGCAAGAAAACCCGCGAGTATGCATCCTGGGAGACTAAGCGACAGATAACGATGCGCAAAAGTAAAACCAATAAAAAACCACAGAATACAGACAATCAGCATAGCTGCGGTATATTTCTTCACAGATTTAAAAGCAGCTTCACTGCAATGCCGCAGGATGTTGTAATTGTAACCTGTCATGAAGCAGCCGAAGCGGATCCATAGATGTTTCATAACACTTGGTTTTAAAAGGTTTTGTTCAGAATCATGTGACTGGAAATGGCTGCAAGGCCATTCCTGAATCCCCTGGTATAGCTGATGATAATGCCATGACCAACACCTTCGTTCTGTTTTGCCTGTTCTTCGATTTCTTTGACCTGACTGATATGACTCTCGGCAATTTCCTTCTTGACACTAAGTTCTTCAACGGTATCAATCATGCCGCTTCTGCTGCGGCTTGAGATGTGGAAGTTGATTTGCCGGATAAAATCTTCGTAGAACGTTTTTACTTTCCGGATAGATCTTTCCAGGTCATTCTTTAAAGCAATCACATTTTGATCGAGATGGGTGGCATCCGGATTTATCAGGGCATCATTATACCCTTTGGATTCATAATTCTTGTCCAGGAAATCGTATAAAAGAAGGATGCCGCCGTTGAGTGGTGTAACGGATTTTGCTTCAGGCGGCTCTTTTTCCGGTGCTTCCTTCTCGATAAAGAGCGTTTCCGGAATATCGGGTATTGCAGGCTCCATGGCCATGGTATGCCCATTCAGGCGTTGCCGGTTGAAAATATTGAATAAGCCCATACATATTTTATTAAATAGTGATTGTGGGTACTTTATACTTATTATGTCCTTTGCTGTGGCAGGATTCGCAAAGCGTGATGAGTAAATGACCGGGATAATCCCAGGGGACGCGGAACCGTTGCTCGCTCGCTATAAAGTGGTATTGCCGGTGATGCACCTGCAAGTCTTTGTCACTACGGCAATACACACAGCGATGCATGTCCCGCTCCAGTATTTTCTTTCGTTTCGCTTTCCAGTCCGGATGAAATAAAAGCGCGCCGTAACTGCCGTGAGATTTGACGTTCAGGTAATCCTGTTCCTGTGATTTTGCCGGAACATTCTCCTGAACATACCGGCTGTAAGACTGATCTCCCTGAAACTGCAGGTATTTATACGGCGCATGGTTTGGAATTGTCATAATAATAAAGATTGGAGGTTATTGTAGCATCATTCCGGTTAGAACCACCTTATTGATTGCACCGGCATGGCGTTCTGGTTTCCCATTTGCACAGCGTTCTGATGGCCATTGCTTTCTCAAGAGGGATGCCGATAATCTGGCGCCTGCAATTGTTTAATCCGGGGCAATTGGGATTATAGTGATACCTCTCAGCATATTTACTGTCACAGATATACACTATTATCTGATTGCAGTGAAAATGAATTATAAGCAACCAGGCATACAGGAGTTTCATAGCTTGATCGGTTCTGAAGATAAGG
The DNA here is from genome assembly GCF_009928525.1 of Chitinophaga solisilvae. Classification (GTDB taxonomy): domain Bacteria; phylum Bacteroidota; class Bacteroidia; order Chitinophagales; family Chitinophagaceae; genus Chitinophaga; species Chitinophaga solisilvae. The sequence goes on from NZ_JAABOK010000010.1 coordinate 246,412, forward strand.
GGTTACAGAAGAACGGGGAAAAATGCTTAACTGGTATGGCAGGGCCTGGAACAGGTCCGGCAGCCATTTGCTTTCTCATAACGTTTCTTTGCTTCCAGAACGGCTGCCTGACATGTTTCAAATTCTCCCAGGTAAGTCCGGTTATACATCAAAAGAAAATAAGGGCAGGTGGCGGTGTGTACTTCATGATCGCCTTTGTCAGACTGAGGATTATTGTTTACGTAATACTTCTGTTTCATGGTTATTTTAATTTTATAAAACAAAAGTATATTTCATCCACTGTCTTATTTTATGGGAAACCGTAATCCGGAGTTTGCCGGCTGAATTTTTAAAATATTCAGATAGCACCCAGTTCTTTGAAGTAAATCACTAATTGCTCGTTCTTGGTAAAACCAAGTGTGTCTTTCATCTGATTAAGTTTTTTTTCAACGCTGCTTAATCCTGATGGCTTTATTCCTTTCTGCTGGAGGTATGCCGGTATGTCTTTCTGCAGCATCCCCTGGGAAAGCAGCTTTATGATGATGATATCAACATCTGAAAAGGAGTAGGAATTCTTTTTATCTATTAACTGACTGATATGTCGGGGGAAATAACGCCGGTGGCGGCCAATTTCCCTGATGGCCTCTTTCAGCTCCTTCGCGTCGTTTCTGGCTTTGCGTACAAAGCCGTCAATGTCATACTTGTTATAGAGCTGATCAATAGTGGCAGGCTTGTGTTCTGCTGAGAAGATCAGGATATTCAGGTCGGGTTGCACTTCCCTGGCAGCGATAATCAGATCTATACCGCCGGAAATTGCCTGCTTTGTACCATCCGGATCGAAGGACAGGTCTGTAATAAGAAGATCGAAGGAGCTGTCTGTTTTAACTGCCTGTACGATTTTACTCAGTGCATCATCGCAATAATAGGCATATGCTATATTGGTAATGTCCAGTTCTTCCAGTGTTTTCTGTACAGAAATATTGGCGCTTTCGTGATCTTCAGCAATAAGTACCTTTGTAATCATGAGGATTGAGCTATTGGGATGGTAATGTGAATTTTTAATCCTTTAGCAGGATGTTCAAATGTATATTGCCCGTTAACTTTTCTGATACGGTTTCCCGTATTCCGTAATCCGTTTCCATACTTAACTTGCCCGGAAATACCGATGCCATTATCGGTATAGCGTATTTGCAGCAGGCTGTTCTGACATTCAAACTTTATCATCACGGAATCGGCCTGGCTGTGTTTTTTCATATTAACCATCAATTCCTGCAGAATATGTTCAACCTCATGTTGTACCTGTACATCGACCTGGTTCCATAGCGCAGCGCTGTTTCCGATGATCAGGACCTTGATATGCCCGGAGCCGAATGCTTCCAGCAAATTGTCAATTTTAACAGGAAAGGGAATTTTTGAGATGACAGGGGGTTCATAGGAGATATCACGGGAGCGCTCATACAGTACTTCAATCCTATCTATAAGTTCTTCCTTGTCAACCGATGTTTTATGCTCAAGACCTGACATTATGTTGTACAAGCCATTGGCTACTACGTCATGCACCCGCTGAGAGGTGGTCAGCTGAAAGTCCTGTATAGCCTGGCGGGAGGCAAATTCTATCTCCTGCCGGCGTCTGCGGGAACGATGTACTAAAGCAATACCGGCTGTAATGAAAGAGAGGATAACCAGCACCAGTATGAACCACTGTACTACCAGCTGGGTTCTCTTTTGGGCATTATCCTTTTGCAGCTGGAGATTGTCAGCCTTGCTTTTTGCGGTTTCGTACCGGATTAATGCGAATTGGTTCTTGGCTGTATTCTTGGCCGTCTGGATACTATCTGTCAGATTTTGGTAACGGATGAAATATGGTTTCAACAGATTGATGGGACTAAGTGTAATAAGTTTGGACAGTGCTTCGACTTCGTCATCCGGACTGTTCATCTGCCGGGCGATTTCGTACCTTTTACCGGCATAGTAAAGCGCCGAATCCGGTAAGGATGGCGAATAATAGTCTGACAGATGCGCGTAAGAGGCATTAAGCCCCCTGATGTCGTTTGAATCCTTTCGGATCTGTAAGGCCTGGTATAGTTCAGGACCAGCGGGATAAGCAGGATCTTTCAGCCATTTGGTTCTGGCATAATTGGAAAGGATCCGGGCATACTCTTTCTTATCCCTGCTCTTTGCCAGTAAGGATTTGTATAGGCTGACAGCCTCGTTATAGTCGCCTTTCTTCTGATAAGTCAGCGCTATACTGTTTAAGGCAATAGCTTCGAAGTCCGTTTTATTTACGTATCTGAGCGCTTTGTTGTAATAATCGATTGCTGCTTCATAGTTCCTGAGATTAAGACAGACATTGCCCAGTTCATGGTAGTTAGAGCGAAGGACACCGTGGTGTTTTTTGTTACGTTCATTGAGATAGGTAAGGGATTTCAACAGACTTTCCTGTCCTCCGTAATGATCTCCCTCATACTCCTGGATGATGCCCATGTAAGTGTAGGCCATTGCAATATCCAGGCTGTCAGTGGCACTGGTTGCAACCAGATTGAAATAATAAAAGGCAGAGTCATTATTTTTATTGAAGAATGATTCTCCTTTATCCAACGTAGGGGCTGACACTGGTTGGGGAGATTTCCGTTTGGAGGTGCAGGCTAAGAGACTTCCAAGGAGTATGGACAGGATGATGGTTGAGGGGCGCACTAAATGATTATTTCTCTTAAAATTATTGAATTTCTCAGTTTTTGGAAATTAATATTGACAAGTAAATAAAAGAAGTGAGGCAAGAATTTTCTTGCCTCACGTAAAGTAAATATCAGGGCTTTCTCGGAGGAATTGTTCCGGTTTCGCCACCGGTATCCCCCAGAATAGTTACCTGTTCGCCATTGTTAGGATGGTTGTTATTCCCGTTGTTGGAATGGTTGGGGCATAAGAATGCCGTGAAAAAGCTGAATAATATATAAAACATTGTTGTTTTTTTTAATTTGTTTTGAAATAAGCTGCCGGTTGCCGGGCAGCCGGCAGCGGAGATTGAGTCAGTGAAGAAGCGCTTCTTGTTTTTGGGAAGTGTGGGTGTGGATTACGGAAGCTGTTGATCGCTTCCCAAAGCCGGTAACCGGCTTCCGCTTTCTTTACCCGGAGTGCATCGGTTCTGTACAGAGAACCTCTTAGCTAAGGAGGTGTTTACCCGATTGCAAAACAAAGATAGGATGGTGTAAGTGGTTGATTTGTAGGTGGTTCCGGTAAATCCTTTAAATCCTGAATTTCCCCTGGTAATTCCGGAAATGCAGATGTGAATTCCAATTATTCAGTTCAATAATTTGATTTATGACAACATGTTTTCCTGATTACCGGCAGCTGGTCATGCGGGCATATGAACGAAAGAAGGTAAACAATACATTACCTCTCGGCCTGATGCATCTCACTCCTGCAAACCTCAAAGATGAATGTGTGAAGAGTTGTACTAAAGATGTAAGTAGACGGGATGAGAAGATCATCAGGGATTTCTGCGGGGATTTGAATGAATCGAAAAGCTATAAGGATATCATTAAGCGATGTGACACGGATAGATTCAGGCCGCTGGTGAATTACCTGAAAGGAAAATCAGAAAATACAGATGAGAAGAATATCGAGTTGCTGGCCTGGCTTATTGATTTTTCCGGCAGGCCCTGGGAAATAGGGAAAAAGATTTCCGGAGAGGAAGATGTAAATGAAGACCCGGCGCCAAATGATGTCAACACGGTAGCAGAAGAAGAGGAAGTTTTATCAGATGCCCCGGTCAGCTTACCTCTGGCCGGAAGCGAGCTGCCTGCCGGAAATCCGGTAATTCCGGGAAATCCAATAATTCCGATAATTCAGGCGGAGACGGAGGACTCAAAAAGAGGGGAAATGATGGGCTTTACAACCACGACAGCTAATCCTCCCCGGAAATTAAAAGAAAAATCCGCGAAAACGCTGGCCGCAGTTATGTTATCGCTGGTGCTGGGAGCAGGTAGCATATGGTGGTGGCAAAATAGAAACCAGTCCGGCGCGGGCTGCATGTACTGGTCCGAAGATCATTATGAGCCTATAGCCTGTGATCAGAAAAAGCCCAATGTGAAGATTATAGCATTTGATGCCAGGAGGATGGAAAATTTTAAAAAGATAACCCAACCAGACACCATCACCTACCAGGCCATAGGGAAGGTTTGGTATTCCAAGATTAACAATAAAATGGAATATTATACATCGGGAGGAGAGCATCCGGTGGCCTTTGACCGGGAACTGAAGCCAATTACGGCTTATATTATTGATATTCATATCCGGAAGATCACGAATTGACAAATGAGCTGAAGAGGGGAGGCCATTCCTTACATTCCCGGTATGCTATAAAAAAGCAGATGGCCATCGCAACGATAACCATCTGCTTTACCACTTCTCCTCTCAGCTACTTCCCCGCCTTCACCTTCTCCAGTTCTGCCGCCATCTTCTTCACTTTCTCCGGATATTGCTCCGCTACATTCATGCGCTCCGGTGTTTTCCCACGAAGGTCATACAACTGGGGGTTGCTGTCATTGCCCAGTTCAATATTCACATCGGTAGCTACTTTGGGGCCTTTCGACGGAGATATATATTTCCAGTTGCCGGTGATAAAGGATAACGGTCCGCCCTGCGTAATTACATACGGGCGGTTCTTCACTGATTTCCCTGTCAGCTGCGGCAGCATGTCAAAGCTGTCGGGCGCATCGCCAGGGGCGTATGCCTGACCAGTGAGTGCTGCCAGTGAGGCGAAAAGGTCTATCTGGCTGATGAGTGCCGGGGAGCTGCGGTTCCCTTTGATGCCTGCGGGCCATTGCACGATGAAAGGTACGCGGGCGCCTGCTTCAAAGGCGCTGTATTTGCCGCCGCGCAGCGGCCCTGCAGGCTGATGTCCGCCGGCCAGTGCTACTGCCTGATCCAGGTAGCCGTCATTCAGTACGGGGCCGTTGTCACTGCTGAAGATAATCAGGGTGTTCTGTGTAAGCCCCAGGCTATCCAGCGCATGCACCAGCTGCCCTACGGTCCAGTCCAGCTGCAGGATGGCGTCTCCGCGCAGCCCCATGCCGCTTTTACCGCGAAACTGGCTGTGCGGATACCTGGGCACATGTATATCGCCGCTGGCAAAATAAAGGAAGAAGGGGTGTTGTTTGTTGTCGCTGATAAACTGTATGGCTTTGCCGGTGATGGTACCTGCGATATCAGCATCTTTCCAGCGGGCGCTGTTACCGCCGGTCATCCAGCCTATCCTGCTGATGCTGTCTACGATAGTCTGATTATGCCCCTGGTGCGGATCGGGCAGCATGCGTAGCTGCTCCGGGTTTTCTTTGCCGGTAGGGTCGTTGCCCACCTTATGTTTATAGCTGACGGTGATGGGGTCGTTGCTATCGAGGTGTACGACGTGATGATTTTCTACGAACACACAGGGTACGCGGTCCAGTGTTGCGGGCATGATAAAGGCATAGCTGAAACCTGTTTCCAGCGGACCGGGGCTGATAGCGGTATTCCAGTCTACGCCGGCGCTGCTGCCAAGTCCGAGGTGCCATTTGCCGATAACAGCTGTATTGTATCCGCCCTGCTGCAACATCCCCGGTAATGTCTGCCGGTCGGTCGGCAGAATGAGGGCTGCGTCGCCGGGGGCTATGCCGGTATTCCGTTGCCGCCACGGGTATTTACCGGTAAGTATCCCATAACGGGAAGGGGTACACGTAGCAGAGGTGGCATACGCGTTGGTGAAGCGTATTCCTTTTTTCGCCAGCTGATCGATATGCGGGGTGTGTATTTTTGTCATGCCGTAGCAGCTCACATCGCCATAGCCGAGGTCATCTGCATAGATGATAATGATATTGGGCTTCCGTTGCGCGGAAGCTGTCAGCGCACAGGCTATACAGATGAACCAGATACCTGTTTTTCTGATAAGGGAAGAATACATGATCGGTTAATTCAGATTAGGATTAATATTTGTTTCGCGTTGAGGGATGGGCCATCTGTCGTCTACGCCGGCCCTGAAGGCTTTGCTGGTAACATACCAGCGGCTGTACGGATCTGTGTTGCTGCCTTTTTTGCGGAGGATGACAGCCCCCGGAAAAGCAGCGCCGTAGAAATCACCGCTCAGCACTTGTGGCGCAATACCCCAGCGCAGCAGGTCCCAGTAACGGATACCTTCGAGTGCCAGTTCATTGCGGCGCTCACGGCGTAACAGGGTGCGTAATGCGGCCGGATCTGTCAGCGTAATGCGGGGCATATTCACAGAGGCGCGGCCCCTTACCCGGTTGATGGTATTGTCCAGCAGCCCCTGGTCTATCCCATCGCCGGCTTCCAGCCTGGCTTCGAGATAGCTGAGCAGTACTTCGGCATAACGGATAACGGGCAGATCGATGCCTGAATTCTGCAGATCGCCGCCGGCAAAATTTTCGTAATTGAATTTCTTCATGCCAAAACCTGTACGGGTGGCTTGTTTGGTGGTGGTCAGCTGATCTGGTGATTTGCTGGAATCCGGATGTGTGATATAGCGGAGATTCCGGAATGCCTGGTTGTTATACATCACGGTGTACCGCAGGCGGGGATCGCGTTGCGCTGAAACATCTGCGGGATTATAACGGGGATCGCTGAACGAAAACGGCGTGCCGTCGGTGAACTCATACGATTCCACGAGGCTGCCCAGCGGACAATACAGGTGCCAGCCGCCGGCCATGGCAGGATAGAGATGTTGCAGCATGGCATTGGAGGCGAGGTCCTGGGTATACTGTGTGGCAAAGATGATTTCCCTGCTGCCTTCGTTGGTGCCGTTGAAAAGGCTCTGGTAATCGGCTTCTATCAGGTTGTCGTTATAATCGATGATTTTTTTATAGGTGGCGGCAGCCGCAGCATATTGTTTTTCTGCCAGCTGCAGCCTGCCGAGAAAGGCCAGTGCAGCCTGTTTGCTGGCGCGTCCGCGCTCTGCGGCAGGAATATCCTTGTATTGTGGCAGATCGCTGATGGCGGCATTCAGCTCATCGGTAACAAACTGTACGATCTGTGCCCTGGGCGTTTTGGTAATGGTATTGGCTTCCTCCAGGGAGAGCGTGCGCGTAACCAGCGGCACATCCTTCCAGTATTGCGACATATAGAAATAGGTGCAGGCCCGCAGAAAACGCGTTTCGGCGATAAACCGCTTCAGCCTGTCGGCGCTGACGGGCGTCTTACCTACATTCTCCAGGAAATAATTACAGCGGCCGATACGTATATAACTGGCATTCCAGTAATCGCTGAGGATACTGTTATCTGCTGTCAGCGTACCGTTACTCAGCCTGTTCAGGGCGGCATTATCTCCGCGGCGGTCATAGGCATTGTCTGTGGCAAATTCGAGCATCAGCAAACCATAGTATGACCACCAGTCGGTGGCGGAAAACTCTGCCGCCTTCGTCATCTGGATATTACTGCGGTATACGCCGCTGAGTGCCAGCAGGGCATTCTGTTCGCTGGTCCAGAACACTTCGTTGGAATAGTTGTTGAGCGGTGATTTATCCAGTGCCTTTTTGCAGGAGACTGCGGCGACGGCCATGAATAATATCACCAGCTGTTTTTTATATTTTGAAAAGATAGTAATCATGTACTTGCAATTGAAAGATTAGAAATTGACATTCAATCCAACGGTATAGTTGGCGAGGATAGGATAGTAGGAGCCGCCGGTATTGATTTCCGGATCCCAGCCGCGGCGGTATTTACTCCACGTCCGTAGATTTTCTGCGCTCAGACTCAGCCGCAGTCCTTCTATACGGGCTTTCTGCAACATACTTCTGGGAAAGCTGTATCCCAGCTGTATGCTCTTCAGCCGCAGGTAAGAACCGTTCAGTATCCAGTACGAAGAGGGCTGCGTATTGGCAGTACCCTGGTTGGAGATGACTTCCAGGCGGGGATATTGCGCGTCGCGTCGCGGATTGTCTGCAGACCATCTTTCTTCCATCTGCCAGCGTTGTACATTGCCATTCTGGTAGAACGCCCATCCGGCGTAGTTATTCAGCATACCCTTCACGCCTGCAATCCCCTGCAAAAGTATGTTCAGATCAAAACCTTTGTAGCTGCCGCCCAGGTTAATGCCATAAGTGTATTTCGGAATGGTGGAACCCAGCACTTTGCGGTCGTATTGCGGCGTCACTTTACCATCCGGCTTGCCATCAGGACCGCTGATATCTTTATAGCGGATATCGCCGGGCTGCGGGTTCGGACTGATGGCGCTCATATCGTTTGATGCCTTCCAGGCGGCTATATCGGCGGCATCTGTGAAAAGTCCGTCTGCTTCATAACCATAGTACACGTTCATCGGATACCCGATGAAAAGCGTGCTGCCGTTACCGATGAGGCCATTAGGCTGATTAATGTTACCGACGCCGAGGTCCAGCACCTGGTTGTTGGTAATGGTTAAATTACCGCCGATGTTATAGCTGAACCTGCCGATATTATTACGGTAGCTGGCAGTGAATTCCCAGCCGGTATTTTTCAGCTTACCTGAATTCTGCTGCCCGACACTGGCGCCCAGCACCCAGGAAACGCTGCTGGAGGGACTTACCAGGATATCATATGTGTAGCGGTCGAAATAGGCGATGCTAATGTTCAGTTTCTGGCGGAAGAAAGAGGCATCAATACCCACATCTTTGGTACGCGTAGATTCCCAGTGAATAGTGGAATCTGCAATGGTCGTTCTGGCCGCACCGGGGCTGACAACACTCCCGAACGGATAGTTATAGCCGGTGAATAATAAGTTCTGATAAGGATAATCGCCGATGTTCTGGTTGCCCAGCGTACCATAGGAAGCGCGCAGCTTCAGTTCATCCAGCCAGCGGATATTGTTTTTTACAAAAGATTCTTCTGAGATGCGCCACCCGATTGCCATTGAAGGGAAGAATGCGTATTTGTCGCTTTTAGGAAAACGGGAAGAACCATCATAGCGTAAGTTGGTTTCGAAGAGATATTTTTTGTTGTAGTTATATTGGATACGCCCGAATACGGAGTTCAGGGCCGATTCGTTGGCATAGCTGTTATTGGTTTGGGTAGAAGGATCTCCGAGTCCCAGCTCGGTAAGGTCGTTGCTCGGAAGACCTGTTCTGGCTGCGTTTAATCCTTCATGATAATAACTTTCAAAAGAATAACCTGCCAGCACGCCCACTTCATGTTTCCGGAATTGTTTTTTGTATTCGGCCAGTGCCTGAACGGTTTTATATTGTATCAGTGAGTCTGCCTGCGAAAGGCTGGACGGTCCCAGGAAGATGTTGGCATTGATACGCTGGGTAGCCAGGAATGTTTTGCCTTGCAGCTGCATTTGCGTACAACCGCCGATTACAGACAGTTTGAGCGAAGGTATCACAGACCAGTCCAGCCGCATGTTGCCATTCAGATCCAGGCTCCTGTTTTTGTAGAAGGAGGCACTTTCCAGCCAGGCCACGGGATTGCCTTTGTTCACATTGCCCGCTCCCCAGTCGCCGTTGCTCATCCGGATAGGATAGTTAGGTGTGGTTCGTACCGCTGCGGAAATAATATCCTGCATACCGGTAGCGTCCAGCGTAGCGGGAGTAGCTGGCTGCCGTATGTTGGACTGGGTGACAGCCAGTCGGGTAGTGAGTTTCAGCGTATTGCTGATGTTGGTGCCGAGGTTTAAACGCACATTGTAGCGTTTGTAGTTGTTGCCGGTAACCAGGCCGTCCTGGTTCAGCATACCGGCGGAGATGAGATACTGCGTTTTGTCGTTACCGTTAGACAGGGAGATGTTATGTCCTGTCTGGATGAAATTTTTCCGGAAGGTAGCGCTGATGTAGTCGGCATCGGGGAAATTGTCAGGATCACTGCCATCCGCAAATTTCCGGATCTGTTCAGCGGTATATGATCCCGGCTGTGCTTCATTCATCAGGGTAGCGTATTCCTGTGCATTCACGAAAGCCGGGGTAGAAGTAATTTTCTGCAGCCCTGCATACCCGTTGTAGCTGAGCCGGAGTTTGCCGGCAGCGCCGGTTTTGGTGGTTACGAGGATAACGCCGTTGGCCGCGCGGGCGCCGTAAATGGCGGCAGAGGAAGCATCTTTTAACACGGAGATGCTTTCCACATCATTGGGATCTATATCATTGAAGGTACTGGTGGGGATACCATCCACCAGAATCAGGGCACTGGGGGTAGCGCCGAAAGAGCCGACTCCCCTGATCTGGATGGTGTTATTAACGCCGGGCTGGCCGGAACGTTGTATGACGGTAACGCCGGGCATCTGGCCGGTAAGTGCCTGCGAGAGCTGCGGCACCGGACGGTTATTGATGGCTTTGCTGCCCAGCTGCGATACAGCGCCGATCACCTGCGATTTATGCTGGGTGCCATAGGCTACTACTACCACTTCATCCCTTTTGATGCTTTGCCTGCTTAATATGATGTTGATGGAAGAAAGGCCATTGACGGACATTTCCCGGGTTTCATAGCCTACGAAGGAAATTTCCAGGAGCGCATTTTCCGGTACCTGGAGGGTGAACCGGCCTTCCGCATCGGTAGAAGTGCCTCTGGCAGTGCCTTTTACACGTACGGTAGCGCCAGGCAGCGGCGTGCCGTCTTCGTCTTTTACCACGCCCTTCAGTTCGGCCGCCGCTACCACCGCCTTTACAGGCACGGAGGGCAGCGCCGGTAAAGGCGTGCCGCTTCTCACCACCACCACTTTATCTACGATGCTGAAGGTAAGGTTCCTGGCAGACAGGCATTGCGCCAGCACCTCCCGGATATCTGCCCGGACTACATGCAATGTTACCGGAGCAGCAGATTTCAGCAGTTTCTCCTTGTAGAAAAACTGGTATCCGCTCTGCTTCTCTATCTCTTTAAAAACAATTTTCAGATTTACCTGGCGGAGAGATAAACTGATCTGTTGTGAATAGCTGCGGGCACTGATCTGTAAACACAGGGCCAATAGTAATAATGCCGTAAGCTTCATGGCCACTAAGATTTTGGTGATGCCTGCCCTTTTCCGGAGGGCATACGGAAACTTCGCTCCTAAAAGCATAAATTTGTGTGGTTTGGGTGAGAAAATTGAGATGACCGTCTTGTATTTCCACTGACCTGAATCCTGCCGGCGGTGCTGGAACACTGCCGGTTTTTTCTTTGTCAGCCTCAGGGCATAACAGTTACCTGTCTGCCGTTTATTTTAAAATGTATATCATTCAGCGATAGTATCTGCAGTACTTTTGACAATGGCAGATCACGGGAGATCCTGCCGGAAAATCCATCTTCGGTAATGTTGCCTTCAAAGCGTACTTCCACATCATACCACCTGGCGATCTGTTTCATCAGCACGTGAATGCTGACATCTTCAAACCAGAAATACCCGTTTTTCCAGGCGATGGCCTGTTCCGTATCTTCATACGTGATGGCTATGTTGTCTGCGCTGCCGGTTCTGGCCTGCTGACCGGGTCTGAGCAGGTGATTGTTTATTTTCACACAGCCGCTCACCAGCGTGGTAGCGGTATAATCCTCGTCGTTATAGGCATGAACGTTAAACGATGTACCCAGTACGGTAATCTCGTGATGACCTGCCAGCTGCACCCGGAAGGGCCGGCCGGCATCCCGGGCAACTTCAAAGTAGGCTTCGCCGCTGACTTCCACCGCACGCTCTTTGCCTGTAAAAGCAGCCGGAAAGCGGAGGGATGTTGCCGCGTTGAGCCATACGCGTGTACCGTCGGACAGTACCAGGCTGTAATGGTTACCACGGCCGGTAGAGATGGTATTCCAGGTAACGTCGCCGTTACCATGACCGGTGTACACCAGTTGTTTATTCACCATCCTGACAGCTGCATTGCCCTGCTGGCGCATCAATCCGTTGGAGGCGGTATCCAGGGCAATCACGGAGGCGTCGCCGAGTGTGAGGGTAGCGTGTTCTTTTCCCGGCGCCATATCAGCTGCAATTACCTGCACAGGCGCTGTAACGCTCTGCTGGCGGTTATGCAGCCACAGGTACGCAGCGCCCAGGAGTAGCCCGCTTACGGCCGCGGCCATGGCATAGGGCCGCCAGTAGCGCCGTTGTACAGGCGCCGGCTCGCTTCGCAGGATTTGCTGTAAAATATTATCCGCATCATTCCGGGCAATGACATCATCGGTGTCAGCAAGTTTTTCGCCGTTCTGCATGATGAGCATTTCCAGCGTTTCGGGTGGAGCATGCTCCAGCAGGGCCATCAGCTCTGCTATCTGCGCCGGTGTGGCGGTTCGGTTATAGTAGAGGGCAAAAAGCTCCTCCAGCCTGGTCTGGTTCATCATAACAGTGGTTGCTCATGATGATAGACAGTCAGCCGATACAAAAAGGGGGAGGGGGCTGAAAAAAAATTATTGCAACATACAGATAGCCGCTGTAGTTATGGCCAGCTGCAGTCTGACGTGTCTGGAAATAGCTCTGACAGCGGATTCCAGGTGCGACTTGACTGTTTCACGGCCAATGCCCAGGTGAGCGGCGATTTCCTGGTAGGTCATCCGCTGGTGACGATGCAGCAGCCAGATTTCTTTCTGCCGTGGCGATAGTTTATCAATGGCATCATCTATCAGCGAGTACATACTGGCCGAAGGATCCGGCTGATCTGCCACCATCGTATGTTCTCTGGCCCATTGCTCCCATTGGCGGTACTCGCGTACTTTTTTCTGCAACGCGTTGAGCGCATGATTTTTCGACATCGTCAAAAGATAGGCGCGGATATGCGTTATTCCCGTCAGCGTGGCGCGGTTATGCCAGATCTTCAGGAACACATCCTGTACTACCTCTTCTGCCAGCTGCCTGGAAGCGGTGATACGAAAAATATGCGTGGCCAGGAAAGGATGCCACTGGTCAAATAATGCTGTAAAGGCCTGTTCATCTCCAAGGGCTACCCTTGAAAGCAGGATGGCTGACTCGTTTTCTCTCACATGATTGTTCACTGCCTGCGATGATTGGTTGAAATATGTATTAATTGCTATCGTCCTGCTGCTGTATTTACATATTGTCCGCTATTGGTGGCGGCGGAGTTGCCTGCTTACAAAGATGTGGAAAAATCCAGAAAATACAAGCAGAAAATAAGAAAGGATCATCACTGCAGGAAGATGATATGGAAAGAAATACAGGACCAGACAATTCCCACATCCGGAAAGTAAAGCTGAAATCCTTTGTCAGCAATACATTGCACCGGTCTTTTGTTATTTTCCGCGTTATCAGATAACTTTACCCGCTATAATAACATCAACATGAGGATAGCTATTAATGGTTTCGGGCGTATCGGCAGGATTTGTTTACGCATGTTACTGGAAAGAAAGGGCATAGAAGTAGTTGCCATCAATGATCTGGCAGATACTCCGACCCTGGCGCATCTGTATACCTATGATTCCGTGCATGGGCCGTTTAAAGGAGAGGTAGAAGCGACCAGCGACTCCCTGGTCATTGACGGGAAACCCATCCGTATTTTCTCTGAACGTGATCCGTTGAAGCTGCCCTGGGCAGCACTGCATATAGACCTGGTGATAGAATCTACCGGGAAGTTTACTACCAGGGCCGCCGCAGAGCTGCACCTGCAGGCCGGCGCGAAGCAGGTAATCGTATCTGCCCCCTCGCCGGATAAAGATATTCCTACGGTTGTATTAGGGGTCAACGATCATGTCATCGATCTCACCTCACCGGTATTATCCAATGCCTCCTGCACCACCAACAACGTGGCGCCGATGGTGAAAGTGCTGGACGACAACTGGGGAATTGTAGATGGATACATAACTACCGTACACTCTATGACAGGAGATCAGAACCTGCATGATGCCCCGCACCGGGATCTGCGCAGAGCGCGTGCAGCATCGGCTTCCATCATCCCTACTTCTACAGGGGCTGCAAAAGCCATCACCTCCATATTCCCTCACCTGGAAGGCAGAATGGGCGGCGCCGGTATCCGCGTACCGGTATTAAACGGCTCACTCACCGATTTTACCTGCATCCTCAAAACGCAGCCTAAAGACGTGCGTGAAATCAACGCAAAGTTTAAAGAAGCCGCCGCCACCTCCATGAAGGGTGTATTGAAATATACCGAACACCCCATCGTTTCAATAGATATTGTTGATAATCCCTATTCCTGCACCTTCGATGCCTTACTCACCTCTATTGTAGGCGACCTCGTAAAAGTAGTAGGATGGTATGATAATGAGTTCGGGTATTCTAACAGGCTGGCGGATCTGGTGGTGAGAATCGGGGAACTTGGGAAATAATTACGAATTGCGAATTACGAATTACGAATGAGACACGAAGATTTAAGCGAAAAAGTAAATTCTTTATCCGCTTAAATCTTCGTGTCTCATTCGTAATTCGTAATTCGCAATTCGTAATTAAATTTAAGATTTTAAATTTTCCAATCCGGCCTCACAAAATGACACGTATACCCATACGGATGTTTCTGTAAATAATCCTGGTGTTCTTCTTCTGCATCCCAGAAATCTCCGGCAGGCAATACTTCTGTAACAATTTTGCCGGGCCATTTGCCGGAGGCATTGAGTGCTGCTATCAGTTCGGTGGCAGTATCACGTTGCCGGTCGTCCAGATAAAAAATGGCGGAACGGTAGGAGGTGCCAATGTCATTACCCTGCCGGTTACGCGTGGTAGGATCATGTATCTGGAAGAAAAATTCCAGCAGCGTGCGGTAAGATAATACCGTGGGATCAAAGGTAACTGCTATGCCTTCTGCATGCGATCCATGATTCCTGTAGGTGGCATGTGGTACATCGCCACCAGTATATCCAACAACGGTGGAGGTAACGCCGGGCAGCTGCCGGATTAATTCTTCCACGCCCCAAAAGCAGCCGCCGGCAAGAATGGCTTTTTCTGCAGTCATATATCAGGTGTTTTTATGAAATGAAGTTATAGCATTGCGCTGAATTAATCAATCTGTTGTATTGATTTCAGCCATCAGCTACTATCTGATCTGCCGGGGAATACCTGCTTTTTCTTTCGTTTTCTTACAAGGCCGGCTGGTATGACAGCTTTAATTTTGAGTCAGTAAAAATATTAAATCATCGTCTAACCGGTACTTGTATGAAAAAGCTGTTTTATTCCATCATTATCCTGCTGGCGGCAGTGGCTGTAGTTATAGGCGGCCTGGAGCTGTTCAGTCATTACACCCCATCCACCAGCATCCATAAAGATGCGCCGGTACAAACCAGGAAATCTATTGTTATCCATGCAACTCCGGAAAAGGTATGGACACTGCTGAGCAACGTTAACCACTGGAGCAGCTGGCAAACTGATATCCGGCATCCGAGGCTGAACGGACAGTTTGTGCCTGGTAATTCCTTTACCTGGGAAAGCGGAGGATTAAATATCCGTTCAGATATACATACGGCAACGCCTTATTCCAATATCGGGTGGTCCGGTCCGGCTTTCGGTGCATTCGCTATCCACCTGTGGACATTCACCGCCCTGCCAGATGGATATACCAGGGTAGATGTGGAAGAAAGTATGGAAGGATGGCTGGTAAAACTAATGGCACATAAATTTCAGCAGGGCCTGGACGACTCCCTGGATAAATGGCTGGCAGCGCTGAAAACCACTGCAGAGCAAGGAAAGTAAATTTTATTTTAACATGCACCTCAGAGGTTTTCCTTTATCGCTTTCAGGTATTTTTTGTTGTTTGATTTTGTAATGACGATACTCCTGCACTTGTTGAATGCTGCAAAATTTTTAAGCGCATCAATAACTTTGTCAAGCATCGGCTGACTCAGGGTCAGTGATTCAAAATGAAGATTGTGTACCGTTAAGATGCCTTTTTTTCTTTCTGCCTTGGCATCCATTCTGGCAACGAAGGTATCGCCGATCAGTATGGGGAGGCAAAAATATCCGTACTTACGTTTAGGCGCCGGAACAAAACATTCGATCTGATAATCAAAATCGAAGAAATCCTTTAACCGGTGCCGGAATACATTCAGTATATCGAAAGGAGAGAGAATGAAGGCATCGCCGCTCAGTGTAATCTTTTTGTTTTTATAGGCAGGCAGCATAAATAGCGGCCCGGTGTTCAGCCCTTCTATCGCCACGCTGCAGACTTCTCCGGCTTTCACCATCTTTTCCAGGGTTGCTTTTACAAGGTGATCTTTGGCGTAATGGGCGCGCCAGGTGATATCTTTTGTATACGCAATGCCCAGCGATTTTAATGAGCGAAGAATAACATGCCGCGCAAATTCTTCCGGTGAAGGCAGGGTAGTATCAATATCCGTAGGAATTAGATTGATGGGAAGGTCATACACTTTCTGGAATTTTTTATCCCGTGTAGACATTAGTCTGCCATCGTAGTAGAGCCGTTCCAGCGCTACCTTCGCCGGCCGCCAGTCCCACCAGCCGGAGCTGGTTCCCGGCCGGTCGTTTTCAAAATCCTTTACCATCAGTGGCCCTTCGCGCGCAATACGATCCAATACCTTGTCCATGAGACTGATTTCCTGCGGTGTCTGGGATGGTCTGCGTTGCAGGAATCCTTCCTTCACCGGCAGTGAAAAACGGAATTCTTCCATCGGAATATATCCTGCGGCAAAGGTGAAGAATTCAAAAATACGTCCGTCTGCCTGCAGTTCATCCACCCACTCCATTTTGTAATCAGGTATACGTGCAGCCATGGAATGATGATGTGCGCGCTCCACTACATAATTCGTATCTATCTGAACAAATCCCAGGTGATCTATCAGTTTGAAAACGGCTTCTATGCCTTTGCCAAACTGGGCCGGACGTGCCAGCCCTGCTGCATGGAGCACAATTTTTCTGGCTTGTGTACTGGAGAGATGATACTGCTGCGTCATGTAAGTAAATTAAGAAAATATTTGAAGAGTAGCAGTTGTTGATGCCGGAAAAATTGTATTGCATCCACAGGCTGTAAAACGATAGCATTCCTCCTGTATATATTTGTCCGGTCACCGGATGTAACAGTTGATCTTAACCCTCCCCGCTGTTTCCTGTCTCCGAAAGCCTGGCTTTATCTGTTATTCTTTCATGTAGCTAAAATAATCTGTCAGCTATGCAAAACAAATTTCCCCTTTTCCTTTGTTGTCTGTTGATTTTACTGGGTTTCTCCTGCAGGAAGGAATCCTCGCCGCCCGATGATGCCGGCGCTTCCTTCACGTCTGTGCTGTCGCGCATCAGGGCGGCAGGCTTCAGTACGGAAGGCGTACAACGTATTGACAGTGGTTATCTCGTGGAGCGGGATATACTGCTGTATGAAAAAGACCTGGTAGTATTGCCGGAGAATGTGATTTTACGTGTTGCTGAAACAGAGCAGTACAGTACGCGGGAGCTGGTGCGTAACCTGCCGCGCACGCTCAGGGTGCGTGCAGCCGGACTGCCGCAGCCGTATGTACAGGCTGTGCAGCAGGCGATAGCCAATTATAATGCGCTGGGCCTGGCGCTGACATTTACGTACGTAGCCTCCGGCACCGTGGATATTACGGTAAACGGCACCTGCATGGGCACCGGCCTTCGGGGTACCTCCGGGTTTCCGGCCAACGGTAATCCGTATCCGACCATCACACTGAATACCTGTTCCCCGGAATTGAGTAACAACACGGATTTTATCCGGCATGTGATAGAGCATGAGATAGGCCACAGTATTGGCCTGCGGCATACAGACTGGTTCAGTAGCGTAAGCTGTGGCGGCGCTGCGGTGAATGAAGGCGCCGGAACAATCGGTGCGCTTCCTATTCCCGGTACTCCTTCCGGCTTCGATGAGGGCTCTTTCATGTTGAAGTGCTATAGTCTGGGTGTGACCGGCGATCCCGGCGGCAGCTTCAATGCGAACGACCGGATTGCAATGGAAGGCCTGTATGCGCCGTTTCGGGAGACGCCTTGTAATTCCTCGCCGGTGGCCATTTCCAGGGATGTCAATAACATGAGTGTGTTTGCAATAGGACCTTCCAGTAACCTGATACATAAGTCATGGAATAATACCGGTAAATGGGCGAGATGGCAAATCCTGGGGCCCATCAATTCACTGCCCGCTGCTGTTTCCAGGTCTGTAAATTTCATGGATGTTTTTGCAAAAGGAGCTTCCGGGAACCTGGTGCACCTTCCCTGGACAAGTGCCAGAGGATGGGGCAAATGGATAGACCTGCAGGGCAGCGTTGAGGGCGCCCCGGCGGCTGTTTCCAGAGCACCTGGCGTGATTACGGTATTTGCCAGAAGCGCTGCCAACAGGCTGGTATCCAGAACATGGATCAACGGCAGCGGATGGCAGGCCTGGGAAGACCTGGGCGGTAATATCATTTCCGATCCGGCAGCGGTTTCCAGGGATGCTAACAACATATTTGTATTTGCGCAGACCGCCGGCAATACCCTGGCGCATATTTCCTGGTCTGCCGGTACCGGATGGTCTGCCTGGAGTAACCTGGGCGGCGCCATCGACGGCGTGCCTGCAGCAGATTCCAGGATACCGCAGGTAGTAAATGTTTTTGCAAAGAGTACTACCGGCACACTGACCACCATCAGCTGGTCAGAAAGCGGTGGCTGGTCCGCCTGGAGCGACCTGGGCGGAGTATTGTCTTCCGCTCCGGCAGCCGTTTCCAGAGATGCCGGCAACCTGCAGGTGTTTGCCGTTTCAGGTACGGCAATAGTGAGCTACAACTGGACAACCCCCGGCAGCTGGACACCGGGAAACCTGGGCGGCCCTGTTAATAGCATGCCTGCTGTTACTTCCCGCAGCGCTGATTATGTAAATGTATTTGCAAGATCAGGAATGGAGGTACATATGATCTCCTGGACAAATGGCACCGGCTGGACAACCTGGGGCGGCATTTAAATACGGATGTGATATCGTTGAAAAGCGGTCATCATCACGATGACCGCTTTTTTAATGCTGCTATATGGTTTGTAACTCAGCAGAACGGCGGTTCTGCTGCGTAATCTGTTCTCCCGTAAAATCAATCTCTCAAAAAACAAGGAAAGAAATTATATTTGTCTGCAACCATTTATACGCAGATCAACCAAAACAATTTAGCCCCGGCATCCCTTATGGCACTGGAAAAGATTATTGCTAAACATACTATCAGCATTACCCCTTCACCAAATGCAGCAGACATTGCTGTCGTTTCCGTCAACAATGAAGGCACGGCCGGACTCCTGAATGAACAGGTGCTGAACGCATATGGCTATACGATAGATGACCTGCCCGGCAGCAAACAATTGATGTCCGGCTTTAGCGCTATCCCCGACACAAAAGGTAAACCGATTATTTTCGTAGTAACCCTCGACGGCAGAAAGAGAACGGAAATACTGCTGGAAGATAACCTGTTAAGGGCTTTAAGAGAGTACAGGGGCTGGCTTGCCGGGAGAAAAGTATGGCTGCCCCTGATGGGAACAGGCGCGGGTGGGCTTACACCAGAGGAAAGCTATAACATTACTGTAAAAGTTATTAACAGGTTTCTAAGGGAAGTAATAACAGACTGCACTTTTATACTTTCGCTGCCTGATTCGAAGGAAGGCTGGCAGCTGGACCGCATACTGAAGCATGAATCCGGTGAGAAACAGGATAGCATAAAAGCATTTCTGCAAAAGATTTCCGGCAAATTTTACCTGGCAGGATCTGTCTGGGATGGCGGAGAGCAGGCAGACAGATTCTTTGATGAAGGCATCTGGGAAAAAGGATTTGATGATGACAGCTATGCAGCCATTATCAACCAGATCCGGCCTGGCGATATCATCATCATCAAATCTACCTTTGCCACCCGCAACGGCGATACTTTTCTCCGCGTGAAAGCACTGGGAATAGTAACAGATAATGAACAGGACGGCGCAGCCGTTGACGTGGACTGGAGAATTACCGGACTCAGAACAGATATTTCCGGCCTCAGTTACTACAGAGATACGATCTCCGCTGTCAGTGATGCCGACGTAGTCACCATTTTCAATCACCTTGACCCAATCCTCTGGCTTGAACTGCTGCAGGCGCCCGTTCCGGACGTACCGCCGGCCCTGCCAAAGATAGCAGGACTTATCAGCGACAGCGAAAAGGGATTGGACTACCTGGGCATATCGCAGGATGTAACCGCATTCGCCAGGGTTATTGCTGCCAAAAGCTTTGAGCCACCACTGGCCATCGCCCTGTTCGGAGAGTGGGGCTCCGGTAAAAGTTTCTTCATCCGCAAGCTATGGGATAAAATCGATGAACTGTCCCACCAATCCAACACGGATATGTATTGTAAAGGTGTGGTGCATATTCATTTCAATGCATGGTCCTATATGGATGCCAACCTGTGGGCCAGCTTCGTCTGCAGAATATTTGAAGGGCTGCAGGAATACATCCGGAATGAAAAAATATCCAGGCAGCGGATGGCTATTATCAAAAGGGAATTAAGCCAGCAGCTGAATGTCACCAAAGCAGGCCTTGAAGTATTACAGGATAAAAAGACCGCAGTAGAAGGGCAGATCAAGGAACTGGAAGAAAAAAGAAATGATGCCAGGCGACAGGTGGCCAGGCAACTGCTGGCCCTCAAGAGAAAAACTGCCTGGAAAATACTGCATAATACAGATCAGGAATTTAATGCCAGGAAAAGAATTATAGAGACGCTGCAGTCCAATGAATCGCTGGTGAAAACAACAGAGGAACTGCATAAGATCATTCCTGATAAATACTGGGATAATCCGCAGCAGGCTTATGAACAGGCACGATCTGCCGCCACTTTCCTGAAGGAATTTTTCCTGGGAAAAAATGTAGTACGGAACCTCATCTGGTTATTTTTTATACTGGCGGTGATTTTTATGACCCCGCTGGCCCTGGAAGCCTTTGATATAGAAGTACGGGATTTATATTTCCCGGTTTCAAAAGAAGCCCTGTCAATGCTGGTTACACTTGGCTTTCTCTGGGGAAGGGCTGCGTCCATCTATCGTAAATTACAACCCCTTGTGGCATCTTTCTGGAAGATAAAAGAAAAGTATGAGGAAGCCAGAAGCGAAGCGCTGGCGAATCTGGAACAGGAAGAAAAAGTACTTACCCTGCAGATAGAAAAAGGGAAGGAAGAAATATTACTGCTGTCAGAACAGATTCGTAAAGCAGAAGTTATCTCCATAGAACTGGATTACAGGATAAACAATGCGCTGGCTACAGAAACCCTGTATTCCTTTATAGAAGACAGATCCCAGAGCGAAGACTATAAAAAGCACCTGGGTATCATCTCCACGATAAGAAAAGATTTTGAAATACTGAATGGTCTTTTCATAGACCATAAAAGTGAGGTGGTGAACCAGCAGCAGGCGCAAAAGTTCAGGGAATATTTCAAAAGGCCGGTGGAACGTATCATCCTGTACATCGATGACCTGGACCGCTGCGCGGAAGAGAACGTGGTGCAGGTACTGGAGGCCGTTAACCTGCTGATGGCTTTTCCGCTGTTTGTAGTGGTGGTAGGCGTAGATCCCCGCTGGATAAGGAATGCCCTGATCAAAAAGTATGCATTGCAGTTTGCCGGCAACCTGAACGGCCATGTACATGCCGGTATTGAGCCGATAGCGCCTGCCAATTACCTGGAGAAAATATTCCAGATACCTTTTCACCTGAAGGCAGCTCCGGTAAAAAGCGTGAAAGAGATGATCCGGCAGCTGGCCATCAAATCACTGCAACCTGAGGTGGCAGCAGAAGAAACGAACAGGAAAAATCCTGCATCATCCGCGGCGGCAACAAAACCCAATGCTGTACCGGAAGATACCGGTGAAACACAGGGAAAATCCCGGACTGATAATGGTAATCACCAGGAAGAAACAAGCAACACAATACCCGACGGTACTGCATTCCTTGAATTAACAGCAACCGAGGCCGCCATGATGGAAGATATGGGCGAAATCCTCGGCCCTAATCCCCGCGCCTTAAAACGCTTTGTAAATATCTTCAAGGTAATCAAGGCTCATGATGAATACACGCTGGACAAGTCGCTGACAGATGAAGACCAGCTGGCCATACTATTCATCCTGGCGCTCTCCATCGGTCGCTTCAAAAAGATCATGCCCGCCTTCGAAACCTTCATTCACGATGAAACGAATGCGGAATACCCCATCAACGCCTACATATTACAACATTACTCCAACGAAGAAACCGAATTAAACAACTTAAAGCGCCACCTCCAGGAATTCACCTCCGGCAGCGGCAACTTCGAAAAACTCCGCCAGATCAAAGGGCGGATGTTTAATAATCATTATTCGTTTATTAACAGGTTTACCTTTAAATGGGATTAATTACGAATTACGAATCATTGGCGTCCGGGAAACCTTCTGAAATCCAGTCTGGTATTGGTTTTTTGAGGCTCCAAGCCCCCGACTAATCAGAAGCGGCTAAAATTCAATATCATTAACGTTTTTCGCAGATTACATAGATTTTTACCGGACACCAATGATTACGAATTGCGAATTACGAATGTAGAAGCGAAGATTAAACCGAAGATTTAAGGAGGTAACTATCAAACATCTCCTTAAATCTTCGGTTTAATCTTCGCTTCTACATTCGTAATTCGCAATTCGTAATTCGCAATTAATTCAAATCCTCACCCTTTCTCCCAGCCTCGCCACCTTAAACCCTTTCCCCAGCACTTCCTTCGTTTGCGGGCTGCCGGCATCCAGTAATGGATTGGTATGGTTCAGGTGAATGAAATATATTTTGTTTTTATCTGCTGTCGAGAGATGTTCAAACAAAGCCATACTCTCTGTAACAAACGGATGTGGTATTTCAGAGATGGGGCGGTTGTTGATTTCTGCGCCATCGAAGAAGGTGGCGTCAATGAAGGCATAGTCTACCTGGCGGATGAGGGTAGTGATGTCCGTTTGCCACCTGGACCATTTATCTATATCAGGAATGAAGAGCAGTTTTTTATGCGGGCCGGTTATGATGAAACCGGCGGTTTCTGAAAATTCATCGCGGTGGGGTACCTGTAGGGCGGTGACGGTTATGTCGGAAGACAAGATAACCATAGAATCGGTATGAATGGTACGGAGACTGATATTCTGCAGTGACACCAGCTGGCTCCAGGGGCCGTTTTGTGTCAGAAAGGAGTGCATGCGGGGCATGACATATACCGGCACCTGTTGCGCATTCATGGCTTCCCGGCCCAGGTACATCAGGCCGGCGTAATGACCGATATGCGCATGGGTGAGGAAGATGCCGTCCGGCGTTTCCCGGTTACTGAAGGCAGCGTGCTGCCGCAGCAGCTTCATCTGCCGGGGAAGATCGGGTGTAGCATCGAATATCCAGCTGCGTTGATGTTCCGGGTCAATCAGGCCCAGCGAAGCTATCATCCGGGAAGGGTCGGGATGGCGGAATAAATGCCGGCAACATGCTTTGGTGCAGCCAATATGCGGAGAACCGCCATCCTGTACATTGCCCAGGACCACTACATATGGGCTGCCCTGTCCGCTGGAGAGGAGAGGCAGCAGGGTGCATAATACTATTGCTATCGCAGCTTTCATACCTGTCTGGTTATGCAGCGAAGCTAGGGTATCTGCAGGTTAAACAGAAACACTTTCTGTATACTGTCTGAAGGTATTCAGCACGCCGGCGCAGAAATCACGCTGCAGGTCCGGGGAAGGGGCAGGAGCCGGATCAAAGGTCTCTGAAATCCTTACGCCTTCCGGGACTACGGCAAAGAGGATGGTGGACTTTCTGCCGTCGTGGAGCGTGTAACTGATTTTTTCCATCGGGAGCACTTCATCGTAAATGCCTTTAAAGTCAAATCCCTTACTGTCTCTGGTTTCCATCACATAGAGGAAGCTGCCGCCGGGGCGTACATCATTTTCCACGCGGGAGGTAAACCAGTCGTCTGATGGATTGTTCCAGCGCATAATGTGTTCGGGCGCTGTCCAGCAGGCCCATACTTTTTCAATGGGAGCCTGTATGAAGGTGGTGACGGTGATGGGTGATACGGTATGTTGCATAACTCAAAAATACCGGTATAGCCGCACAGATAAGAGGGGGTATCCTGACAAAAAAAGGGAATTTTGCGTCCGCTTTTCTCCAGCCGTGATGTGCATCACCACGGCTGGAAAGGCTGCTAGCTTACGAAGCGGCGTGTTATGCGGGAGGCGCTCATGATGCGTGCAATCAGGTAGCTGACCAGTACGGAGAAGCCTGCTATTGCCAGCAGCCGTACAATAACGGGCAGGGTTTCCATGCTCCCGAAAATATCATAACCTATCTGCACAAAAACAAAATGACACAGGTAAATGCCGAAAGTCAGCGATGCCAGCCGCGACAGCACCGGTGAGGCCGGGATGTTCATCCGCTGTACCAGTACAAAAACAGGAAAGGTCATCATAAATACGTTGATCCCTGCAAAATACCAGACGATCTCCAGGTTGGCATAGTTGGCCGGGAAATAACGTTGCGTCAGCACAAAGCCCAGCGAGGTAATCAGGTAACCTGCTGTAAACATGGGAATGCAGATGGCTAACATCCTGCGGCGGCTCCAGGTGAGCGGATATTTCACCAGGTAATAAGCCAGCACCAGGTAACCGATGAAGCCTGAAAAATAATAGAAGGTGCCGTAGCTATTCCAGTCGCAGATCCCCAGCAGACCCATATTGCCATAGTTGCCTTTATAGCCCAGCAGCGGCGCTGCCATTTTGATGTAAGGCAATACCAGCGTGATACCCCAGATATAGAGGAAAAGCCGGATGTCCTGCCTGCCGGCAGTGTTGAGCCAGGCGCTGATGACCGGCATAATCAGGTAAAGCCCGATAAGCATATAGAGGTACCATAATGGAATGGTATCGAAATTAAAGTTGAAGATAAACGTATATAGTTTTTGCAGAGATGTCTGCAGCGTATGATCTCCGGGTAGCAGTGACGGGTTGCCGGAAGCCGGGTTAATATAATTCAGGTAGATGAAAAACAGGACCGGCAGCATCATAGACCAGAAGGCCAGCGGGATAACGATGCGGCCTATACGTTTCCGGTAGAAATCAGCCATGCTGGTCTGCACCGGTAACAGTAACACGCCGGTCATCATCGCAAACAGCGGTACACAGGGCCTTACCAGGCTGCCGGTGAATGCGCCGGAAAGAAAAGATAGGCGGTCGGCGTCAAACTGTGCTACAAAAGGATCGCAGCAGTGGGAGAGAATAACCAGCAGGCAGGCAATAATACGCAGGAGGTCCACCCATCCAATGTTCACTTTCATTTTTTGTTCCATACTACTATTCATAGGCTGGTAAAATACTCAGAATATTTTGGGATTTACGGATTTTGGAATTTTGAAATTTATAAATGCAGCGAAGATCTCCGCTGCATTTAAATTCCAAAATCCGTAAATTCCAAAATTCCAAAATATTTACGGGTTGTAGCTCATACCGCTATGCATGGAAAGCCTGGCGCTGCTGCTGTCCTGCGGAGCATATACCCACATGCCGCGGCATTTATTCCCGGGGTCAAATTCAAAGCTGATGCCCTGGGAAAGGTCTTCGTATACCTGGAGGCTTATGTGGCCCTTGTTGTATTTGCCGGTTTTCTTCAGGTTAAATTGCTGTTGTATCTGTTCCAGTGTTGAACCGGCGCCTATTCCGGTTGTTGTTTTAAAGGCGGGTGATGACACATAGACCGTTTTTACATGGGTAATGGCTTCATCCTTTCCGCCCATGTTACGCTGCGAATAGATGCTGGTCTGATATACGCCTCCCGGATGCTTGGAGTACCAGGCGTTGAAATAGGTGCCCATGGCGGCATCGGACATATCCGGTTTTCCCAGTGTTTTCAGCAGGGAGTCTGCATTGGCCTGTATAACGGTCATGCCTATGCGTTTTCCGGGGATGATTTCATAGGCTGGATCAGGGGGCGCGGCTACTTGGTTTTGTGCTGTGGCGGCTGGTACGGTATCTGCAGTTGCCGCCTGCTGCCTGGAGGCCGGTTGCTGGCAGGCCAGTGTGGCTGTCAGCATAAACAGGGCCGTTAAGTATCTATACATATATTTTTTTTATGGTGATGTTTTTGCAACTCAATAAATATACCATTTTCCGGTGCTGAACAATTCGGGAGGTCCCGCGGTAATATAGTTGTCATATTCAAAATCAGGATTTATATGCAGAAGCAAGTATTACATACCGACGTGTTAATGATAGGCGCAGGTATTATGAGCGCCACGCTGGCTACCATGCTGCGGCAGCTGTCGCCGGAAAAATCCATACATATCTACGAACGCCTGGATACCGTTGCCGGCGAAAGCTCGGATGCCTGGAACAATGCCGGTACGGGGCATTCCGCATTATGTGAACTGAATTATACGCCGGAACGGGAAGACGGAACCATCGATACCAGCAAGGCTATTCATATCATGGAACAGTTTGAGGTGTCCAAACAGTTCTGGACCTACCTGCTGGAACAGGGACTGTTGCAGCAGCCGGAGGATTTTATCCGCAGTGTACCGCATATGAGTTTCGTACACGGAGAAAAGGATGTGATCTATCTCCGTAAAAGATTTGAAGCCCTGCAGCAGTACCGTCTGTATCAGGGAATGGAATATGCTGAAGATCCGGCAACACTGCAGCGATGGATACCGTTGGTGATGGAAGGCCGCGATCAGTCTGAAAAAGCGGCGGCCACTCATATGGAGCTGGGCACCGATGTGAACTATGGCGCCCTCACGCGCGCACTGATGCATGAACTGCAACAACAACACAATACCAGCCTGCACCTGGAGCATGAAGTGGAAGATCTCGACCGGGACGGAGATAAATGGGAGGCACGCATCAAAAACCTGATTACCGGAGATACTTTTCACCTCACCGCCGATTTCGTATTTATCGGCGCCGGCGGTGGCGCACTCCACCTGCTGCAGAAGTCGCGTATCCCTGAAAGCCGCGAATATGGCGGGTTTCCGGTCGGCGGGGAATGGCTGATCTGTAAGAAGCCGGAAATCGTTAACCGGCATCATGCCAAGGTATACGGACAGGCATCCGTAGGCGCGCCACCCATGAGCGTACCCCATCTGGATACCAGGATTATCGGAGCGGAGAAAGCTATCCTGTTCGGACCATTCGCCACCTTCTCCACCAAATTCCTGAAGGAAGGCTCTGCATGGGATCTTTTTGAGTCCATAAAATACTGGAATATTCTGCCCATGATGCAGGTGGGACTTGAAAACTTCGATCTGGAGAAATATCTTGTGTCGCAGTTGAGCCTGTCTTTCGAAGACAGAATAGCAGCGCTGAGAATATTTTTCCCCAACGCCACCGCAGCAGACTGGGAATTGCAGGAAGCCGGGCAGCGGGTACAGGTTATCTACAATGATCCTGATAACGGAGGCACGCTCCGCTTCGGCACAGAGGTAGTCGTCAGCAACGATGGCAGCATATCAGCGCTGCTGGGAGCTTCGCCGGGTGCCTCTACCGCTGTATCTATCATGCTGGACCTGCTGGCGCGCTGCTTCCCTGACAAACTACAAGGAGCATGGAAAGATAAACTGCAACAGATGATACCTTCCTACGGCCTGCGCCTGGAAGAACATCCGGAGCTGGCCTGGCAGGTCAGAAACCGTACCAGCAAAGCATTGCAGCTCAGCTGGAAACAACCTGAAATAAATAAACAATAGATGAAACTAATCAGATCCGGAAACCGGGGAGAAGAAAAACCCGGTATTCTACTGCACGATGAACGTTACGATACTTCAGGACTGGGAGAAGACTATACCCACGATTTCCTTGCCAGCGGCGGATTGCAGCGCCTCGCCTTTTTTGTAGAAAAGGAAAAGGACCGCCTGCCCAAAGTAGCGCCGACAGAACGATGGGGAGTGCCGCTGGCCAACCCGGGAAAAATTATCTGCGTAGGATTGAATTACCACGATCATATCAGCGAAACAGGATTCATCCCTGAAGCGGAGCCTATCCTCTTTCTCAAAGCCATGAGCGCCCTCAACGGCCCGTTCGACGGTATCACCATTCCTAAAGGCAGCCTGGAAACAGACTGGGAAACAGAACTGGGAGTAGTGATAGGCAAAACAGGTACCAACATAGAAAAGCCCGAAGCTATAGACTTTATCGCCGGTTATATACTGGTCAACGATGTCAGCGAACGTGCCTATATGAAGAAAAGAGGCGGCACCTGGGACAAGGGCAAAGGTTGTAACACCTTCGCTCCGCTGGGCCCTTACTTTGTCACCAAAGATGAAATACCCGACCCCGGCAACCTCCGTATCTGGCTTACCCTCAATGGAGAACTGATGCAGAACGGCAATACCTCCGGCCTCATCACTAAAATTCCAGACCTCGTCGCATACAGCAGCGAGTTTTTCGGCCTCTTCCCCGGCGACATCATCTCTACCGGCTCTCCCGCAGGCAGCGGCGTGGGCCGCACCCCGCAACGCTTCCTCCGCCCCGGCGACATAATAGAATACGGCATTGATGGGCTGGGGAGCGGGAGGCAGGAATGCAGGGAGTTTTAGATTGGAAATTACGAATTGCGAATCTATAGTGTCCGGGGAAACTAAAAGCCATAGTTAGCTTAGCGCTTCCGCGATTAACCAATAGGGCATGAAGGGCCTGAGAATGAGTATTTGTCTAAAATAACCAAAAGATATTTCAAATACTCAATTCTCTGGCCCCTCTAAAAAGTAAGCCCTTTTTCTAAGGAGAGAATAATTTTAGCTGTATAAAGTCAGGCTCTTTATTATGTCGGAGAAGTGCTTTCTCAGGT
>NZ_JAABOK010000011.1 GCF_009928525.1 Chitinophaga solisilvae
TCCGGTAAAATAAGTACCTTTATTCATGGTATTTTAAAGTGTGGTAACTTAAATCTACCAAAAAAAGGGGGCAATTGCCCCCTTTTTTCTTGTAGTAGGTCTGATTTTTACCGGACACCAATGATTCATAATTCTTAATTCATAATTAATTCAATAGTCTTTCTATCCCAAATGGGTTCCTCATTCGTAATTCGTAATTTGTAATTCGTAATTCACAACAGCAATATATCTACCTTATGCGCCTGTACCATTTCTTTCGCGGGCGACCAGGAGAAGATGGTGAAATAGCCGTCCTGGGAGGCTACCAGCGCGATGGCGTCGTGCTGGTCGTGCACGAACTGCGCGGCGGACAGGTGCCGGGTACCACCTATGCTGGAAGGGTGTACATAAGATGGGCGGCCACCTACTACCGGCTCCATCAGAATTATTTTCTCTACAGGCGTGGAACTGCCTGCACGGGTTATCTTGGCGCCGAAGGCGAGTAATTCATGGTGTTCGTTGATAACGGTAGCACCGTCTACGGCGGTAAGCCCGGTCATATTCTCCACCTCCCGCCGCAGGGCATTCTGCCAGTATATTTCACTGACTGTACTGCTGTCCTGTCTCAATAAATCTGCTACGCCGGAGAAGGCAGGATATACCGGATATTGCAGCGGCTGTACAATAGAATCCTTCCAGGCATGGCTGCCATCAGGCACTACCAGCAGGATGCCTCCCCGCCTGTGCGCACGCATGGAAACCGCAATCTGTATCAGCACATTCTCCGGGTTATTCCATAAAGCAGATGAATCCATTCCCAGCAGGGATTTCAGGATACCCGGACTACAGGTATTATTGCCGCTGTTCTCATCTACTACTTTTATCTGGTCGCCCTTCAGCATAGCCACATTGGTAAACTTGCCCAGCCCCAGGATGCGCCGGTGTTTCACGACCAGCAGTCCCGGCTCTGATACATCCAGTACAAAACAGAAATTAGGGAGCTTGATGGTGGTCCCCCAGATATATAGTTCTTCCCCGTCATGCCAGACGCCTACATGCACGCCGGCTCTTTCCACGCCGGGAGCCAGTTTGGTCAGCACCTGCGGATTGAGGGGAAGCGGTTGCTCAAATAATAAAGGCTTGCCCGCCTGAGCCGGGCTTACAAATGCCAGCGACATCCGGGTGGAGTTTCCCTCCTCCCTCCGAAGACTGGCCCAGAAAGCCACATCAATAATTCTTTCTACGATGCCCGCGGTGGGAGCGGTCGCCAGGTTCTCCGCACCGTCTTCCTTTGCAGCTGTTAAATGTCTGATAAAATGCGACTCTATTATTCCGGCTACGGCCGTAGCTGCCTGATATGTTGATTCACCCGTTAGTTCCATATGCCCGTTCACTTTATTTAAGGCATAAATATACGAAAGCTGCCGGAGTGAAAGACATCCGGCCTACTCTGAACGCAAACTCTTTACCGGGTTGGCAATGGCTGCTTTGATGGCCTGCAGGCTAATCACGGATAAGGTAATTACCAGCGCAATGGCTGCCGCCACAAAGAATACGCCTGCACCTATGGATATACGGTACTCATACTGCTGCAACCAGCGCTGCAGGAAATACAGGGCCAGCGGAGCAGCTATCACACTACTCAGCATTACCAGCGTAATGAAATCACGTGATAACAGGAACCATATCTGCGCAACAGTAGCGCCCAGCACTTTACGGACACCTATTTCCTTCGTCCGCTGCTCCGCCATATAGGCTGCCAGCCCCAGTAAACCAAGACAGGAAATGAGTACCGCCAGCAAGGCGAAAATACCGGACAACCGTCCTATCAGCTCTTCCTGCCTGAATTTGGCGCCGTACTCTTCATTCACGAATTTATAGGTAAACGGAAATGCTGCACTATGCCGGTTGAATATTTCTGTAAGCCCCGCAATGGCGGCATGCGGACTGGCAGCGGCGGCCATACGGTACAGCATAATGCTCTCCGGATACATGCTGCGCAGGAACATCACAGGCCCCACTTCGCTGAAAGGCGATTCTACCAACGCATTTCTGACAATACCGATGACATGGTATTTTCTGCCATCCACTACCAGGGTCTGGTTCAGCGGGTCTTTCAGGCGCATACGTTTTACGGCCGCTTCGTTCAGCAGTACATTGGTACTGTCCGGCACGGCTGCTGCTGAAAAATCTCTTCCGGACAGCAACTCCATTCCCATCGTCTTAAAGTAATCATTGGAGATCTCTATGGCCCCCATCTCTATCGTCTCTCCTTCCAGTTTACCCGGCCAGTAGTCTATATCGGTATGCCAGTCTACATCTGTAGCTGAACTGGAAGCAGTGGCCACCGCTGTTACCAGCCCGCTCTGCAGCAGTTCATTCTTCAGTGGTTCATAATGCCGGCGGACATCATTATTGGAGATCGTTTGCAGCAACAGGTCAGTATTAAAGCCGGTAGGCCTTTCCTTCACATGCTTCATTTGCCGGTATACGGTAATCGTACTGATGATTAATGCAATAGAGCAGGTGAACTGCGCCACTACCAGCGCTTTGCGGGAAAACACCGCACGCTGTCCTACTTTCATCGTCCCTTTCAGCGTAGTAACCGGGTTAAAGGAAGAAAGGTAAAAGGCGGGCTTCAGTCCGGCGGAGATACCAGTGAGTATGGTAGCGCTCACGGTTATCAGCCAGAAGTAAATATTTGTAAAAGGAATACTGATTTCATTGCGGGTGAGCCGGTTGAAGGCAGGCAGCAGCAGGTATACCATCAGCAGGCAGAAACAAAATGCAATACCGGTCAGCAGCAACGCTTCTGCCAGAAACTGCATGATGAGATGACTACGGTAAGAACCTACTGCCTTGCGGATGCCGACTTCTTTACTACGCTTTTCTGAACGGGCAGTGGTCAGGTTCACAAAGTTGATAATGGCAATAGCCAGTACCAGGATACCTATCAGGCTGAAGATACGCACATAGTCTATAAAACCGCCGGTTACCTTCCCGTTTACATATTTGCCGTAAAGATGAGTGTCCGCAATCGGGTGCAGAATCACCGCGGAATTCATGGCATTGGCATTCTTCGTCTCAGTTTTTTCAATATTCAGGATTTTGGCCGCCACACGGTCTGCGGTACCCGGTTTCAGTTTCACATACAGCTGGTAACCGTTGGCGCCGAAACTGCCGTTACGGTTGGCACGCACGTTCTCATCTGTTTGTTCCAGGTAACTGAAGGGAAAAAGATATTTAAACCTGAAGGAAGAAGTGGCGGGAAGATCCTTCATCACCCCGGTTACGCGCAGATCATGCGTGTTATCCATTCTCACGGTTTTGCCGATCGGGCTCTCCTTTCCGAATAAGCTGACAGCAATGGATTCGCTGAGCACAATTGAATACGGGTCGTTCAGTGCAGTGTTACGATCGCCTTCCAGCATCGGAAGCCCGAACATCTTCAGGAAATTTTTGTCTACGCCGGTACCGCTCACAAACAATTTATGTTCTCCGCTAAGCAGGCCGTGGGGGCCTGTCCAGCTGGCTTCACATACGTATTCCATTTCAGGTATCTCCGCACGTAATACGTTGGCCAGCTTCAGGGAGGTGGAGTTAAAGGTAAGGGTATCCCCGTTGCTGTTGAAGTTGCGCTTTACCTGGTACAGCTGCCGGTAGTCCGGGTAACTTTTGTCCCAGGAAAATTCATTGACTACCCACAGGGCTATCAACATCGCTACCGCCATACCGGCCGATAAACCAAAAATATTGATGGCGCTGTAACCTTTGCTGTTAACAATGTTGCGCCAGGCGACTTTCAAGTAATTGCGTATCATGCCAGATGCAACCTAAGAAAAATGCCAAAATAAAAAGCCGTTGTATCCAGGCCCTTTCATATTTATTTAAAATAAATATGTTCGGTTTTGATACAACGGCTGTTCATTACACAACAGGGGGCGGTCAGTAAGTGAAGAAATATTCCTGTAATTTTTTCTTGTCTTTGGTTTGTGTTAGTCCCAGCATTAGCAGGATACGTGCTTTCTGCGGACTGAGGTCATCCCCTACAATGGTCCCCAGCCTGGAATCGTCTGTTTCATCGAAGAGGGTTACCCTGCCGGTAGCCACGCGGGAAGCCCGGCATACAACAACTCCTTTTTTAATGGCATTGACTACTGCTTCCGTATTTGCCTTATTCAGGTTGCCGTTCCCCAGTCCGCCGGTAACGATACCGGCCACACCGGCAGCAGTATAGGCATTGATACCTGTTCCCGGCGCATCCGCAAACAGTTCCACCACGGCTACTTCGGGCAGCTTAGTCAGACCGGTGATATCAAAAGGCGTATCCTTGGTAGATTTCCTTCTTTCGCCCATATAGTACGATACCCTGCCGTCATACACCTGGCCGATAGGGCCGGTATTGGGAGATTTGAACGCATCCACATGCGTGGTGCTCACTTTCACCACATCCCTGCCGTCGAAGATACCTTCGCTAAAAGCTACCATCACGCCTTTTCCTTTAGAGTTGGGACTGGCGGCTACCACCACTGCGTCGTAGAGGTTCTTGGGACCGTCTGCACTCATAGCCGTGGCCGGACGCATAGAACCGGTCAGCACTACCGGGTTGTCATAGCGGACAGTCAGACTCAGAAAATAAGCGGTTTCTTCCTGGGTATCGGTACCATGCGTGATGACAATACCATCTGCCTCATTATTCTTAAAAATTTCGTTGATACGTTTGTTGAGTTTCATCCAGATATCGACTGACATATCCTGGCTGCCCACATTGGAAATCTGTTCTCCGGTGATCTCCGCTACCTTGTCAATACCCGGCACTGCATCTATCAGATCCTGGATGGGCAACGAGCCGGCAGTATAGGCCGCACGGTCTACCGATGCACCCTTCCCGGCGATAGTGCCGCCGGTAGCCAGTATTTTAACGCGCGGCAGTTTCTGTGCGTTCGCTGCCGCACAGACAAATAATATACATACAATGAGTGTCAGCTTTTTCATAGCAATAGATGGTTTTAGTGTATGATGTTGTTATTTGCTTTTCCAGGCGCGTACATATTCCTGCATCAGTTCCGTAATATGTTTCCCTATTACAGGATATGCCTCTGTAGGCAGGTTGGCCAGCGATACGCGGATAGACCATTCAGGCCCATCAAATCCGCCGCCATTGAGTAATACAACGCCGGTTCTTTCTGCCAGCCGGAATAAAATATCTACCGGTTCAAAATTTTTCTTCAGCCATTTCACAAAATCATCTCCGTAAATTTTCTTCGCCCAGATCTGAATATCTATTTCAGAGTAGTACCCGGAATTAAGCGGATCTTTGATCAGCGGTATTTCCAGCTCATCCCATAAAAGTTTCAGTCTCTTCTGCACCAGCGCCTGGGTAATTTTCTTATACTTATTCTTTGTATCCAGCAATGCAAATGCTGAAAACAGCATCATCTGCGTCTGCTGCGGCAGTGACAGGCCCGCGGTGTGATTGAGGGCTACCTGCCTGCTGTCCGCCACCATTCTGTCAATGAAAGTCAGCTCCTCCGGATGAAGGGTAATACTGCCGTAACGTTTATGCAGCAGCTTCTGCGTGGCCGCCGGCAGCTTACGGATCCTGTCATCGAAAATATTCTTCTGATGAATGGCAATAGCGCCCAGCCGCCAGCCGGTACATCCGAAATATTTGGAGAAGGAATACACACAGATGGTATTGTAGGGAATCGTCTTCATCAGGGAATGAAATCCGGGAACAAACGTGCCATACACATCATCCGTTACTACCATCAGGTTCGGATTTTCCTTTTTCACGATATTCACAATTTTCCTCATCGCTTCAGGATGCAGGGCAGCAGAAGGCGGATTACTGGGGTTGACGGTGAACAATATCTTTATCCTGGGATCCTTCAGTTTATTCAGTTCACTGTCGGGGTACTGCCAGGTATGCCTTCCATCCTTGTTCATGGAAGAGGCCTCAATATTCACTACGTTGAAGGAATACCGCTCCAATTGCGGTATCTCTATATAAGGTGTAAATACGGGTACCATCAGCGCTATTTTATCGCCCTTTTTCACCAGATGGTTCTGCATCAGCGAATCAAAAATATAGCACATGGCAGCCGTACCGCCCTCCACGGCAAACAGGTCAAACTTACCTCTGGGCGACTCACTGTTGCACATTTCCTGTATAAGGTAATCATGTATAATGGGCTCCATGTGGGATAATATTCTGTCCGGCACCGGATACTGGTCACCAATCACGCTCTCTGCCAGCTCATGCGCCCATGCATCCGGATTGAAACCATGCTGCTTAATGCCATACCTATAGGTTTTCTGTAACAGGTCTATGCCCGGCGCATTTTTATTGGAGGACAGGAACTTTTCAAAACGCCTGCCAATACCTTTCTTTTCTGGAATACCGGCCAGCCCTTCTGCCGTATTCATTACCCTTCTGCATTCTTCTATCCCAAAAAGCCCCAGCGTTAAAAAAGCCTCTCTGGGTATGGTAGCAATCCAGTTAGGATTACCCCGGCCTGCATTCAACATCACCGTAGAGTTTTTACGGCTTTCTTCTTCTGCCAGCTTAATCAGGTTATCCTTCAGTTGAAATGGGCTAAGCCCTTCCAGCAAATGTTCTTTTTTTCTGCTGGTTTTAATTTTTGTCAGCGCCATACAAAACTATTTTAGATAATGAACAGTCAGAAAGCTATAGAGGAAGATGTCATCGCATCAACAGGACAATCACGACTCCCCAGATAATCAGCAGGGTATTGCCTACTGCGTAGGTAACAGTATATCCCAGGGCAGGCGTTTTGCTTTCCACCGCATCCTGGATAGCGCCCAGGGCGGCGGTAGTGGTTCTGGCTCCCGCAGTGCAGCCCAGGATTAAGGCCGGATGAAATTTGAATATGTATTTTCCGAGCAGTACGCCGGTAATAAGGGGCAGCGCGGTCGCCACCGCGCCTACCAGGAAAAGGCTGACGCCTACCTGTTTGAAACCATCCACAAATCCGGGGCCTGCAGTAATACCTACTACAGCAATAAACATATTCAGCCCCACATTGTTCATCATCCATAAGGCAGGAGCAGGAATACGCCCGAAGGTAGGATGCTGCGAGCGCAGCCAGCCAAAGACCAGCCCGGCTATCAGCGCACCGCCGCTGGTACTCAGACTGATAGGCACTCCCTTTACATGTATGGTGAGCACGCCGAGCAGGCCGCCCAGCACAATGCCAATACCCACAAACATCATATCGGTTTTTTCGGTGGGCCTGTCTGCGTAGCCTATCTGTACTGCGGCTTTATCTACTTCTTTCTTCAGGCCTATCAGTTCAATGGTATCTCCCCTGTCTATAACAGTATCTCCCATCACGGGAACGGCTATATCTGCACGTTTGATACTGCGGATAAAAATGCCGTGCATAAAGGGTTTTGCTCTCAGCTCACTGACTTTTATACCGGATATTTCTTTCTTGCTGATTAATACGGAGAGTACTTCTGCCGGGAAGTTAAGCAGTTCATGGTCCTGTACTTCAGGGCCTATCCACTGATCTTCGTTCATAATATTCTCTCTCCTGCCACTTAACACCACCAGGTCGTTTTTCCGGATACGCACATCCGGTGCGGCTTCCACCAGGTTATTCTGCTGCCGGAGCCGCTCTACGAAAAGGCGGTATCCCTTTGAAGCGAGGTATGCTTCCAGTTCTTTCACAGTTTTGCCATCACCGAACCAATCGTTCGTTACTTTATATGCCCTGAAAACAATGACTGCATCGGCAGATATCATTCCCGGCTGATCGGCTTCGTTGCCGCCGCCCATTTTGGCTTCCAGCTCACGGCATGCCTGCTTTACCTTTTCGATGCCACCCAGCATGGCAGGGGCCACACTGGCCAGCAACCATGCGGAGCCTGCTGTACCAAACAGGTAGGTTACTGCATAGCATACAGGAATAACATTCGTGTAATCCGTTTTCTCTGCTGCCGTCAACGGCAGCCCACTGATCGTATCGCCGGCTACGCCGATTACGGCAGAAATAGTTTGGGATCCTGCCAGCAGACCCGCCGCCTGCCCCATATTATATCCCATAAACTTTGCACAGAGCCATGGGAACACCAGGCAGGATATCAGCATCAGCACCGCGAATCCCATCTGGGGCAAACCATCCTTCTTCAGTCCGCGAAAAAACTGAGGGCCAACACTATAGCCTACCGCAAAGAGAAACATCAGGAAGAAAACAGATTTTACAGTTGGAGAGATATCGATCTTTAGCTGTCCGATTACTACGCCCACCAGCAACACGGCTGTTACGGTACCCAGACTGAAAGTTTTTATTTTAAGCGGGCCAATGGCGAAACCCAATGCCAGTGTGAGGAAAATGGCCAGTTCAGGATACTGTTGCAATACGGACGTAATCCAATGCATAAGTGGTTATTTAGTGTAAAGAAATGGTTCACCTTCAGGCTTCTTTAACAAGGCAAACCCATCTTTTGTTTAATAACCAAAGAAACGGAAAGGGGTAACAGCAGAAATATCAGGTATGTAACACAGCGTCCTTCAGCAGGGGAATCAGGTCCGGTTCCTTATCTTCCAGCCAGCAGATATTCTCTGAACAGGTAACATCTGCAGCGTCCTGTACAACAGGAATGAATGTCTCAGGTACCCAGAAGTAAAGCAGGTGAAGGATACTATCAATATAAATCCATGTGTCTAATGGCGGCATCTCATATACATCTACATATCCCCTGCTTATATCCTCTGCTGCGCCATCCGTCAGTGAGAAATCTATCACATAAACGCCTATACGCCCTTTAGCGGTTTTCATTGGCGCATAATGCAACGTATCTTCCTTCCTCATCGTCTCTGCTACTGATAAAAAAAACTGCATCTGCGCTACATCTGATGCATCATTCAAATGAACACTCAGATCATTTACCGTCTCATATATTACCCCATTCCAGGCAAAAGGTGTTTTCCTGAATACCTTTTTATAATCTCCGTTTTCTACATCGAAATGACGGCTCAGGTAATCAGTATATCCCATCACCTGCTGCCAGTTACCGGCAAAAACGGCCAGTGCTTCCTCCGTCCAGGTACGTTGAATTGTTCTTGGTGTTGAAGGAACATAATGTAAAGGGTATGTTTCTTTCCTCTTTATGAAATAACGGTAAAGCGTATACAAAATACTGATAACGGCAAATACTAAAGGAGCAAGCATGGCTGGTGCTGAAATTTTCATGGTATAGATACGTCTATACAAATTTATTACATCGAAATCATTTCCGCATAGCCTGATTCGGGGCTACTTGTCTTGTCAGCCCTATCCATAAAAAACAAAGACCTGAGCATATACGCCCAGGTCTTCCTGCATCATCCGCTCAGATCATCATCCAAAATCTCCGCGCCATATTCTTAATTCGCCATTTGTAATTCGTAATTCCTACTGCACATACCCCGGATTCTGTTTCAGGTTCGGATTCGCATCCAGCTGCGCCTGCGGGATCGGAAACAGTTTCCTGAACTCCTGGTCGGGGGTATGGAATTGCCAGGCGCTGTTCCATTTGCCGAAGCGTATCAGGTCCTGGCGGCGGCAGCCTTCCCAGATGAATTCGCGGCCACGTTCTGCGAGCAGGTCATCCAGGGTGAGGGTGGCCAGTGGTTTCGGCAGGTCGAAGTTACGGGCGCGCACCTGGTTGACCAGGGCAATAGCGGGGCCTGTTTGTCCGGTGCGCAGCAGGCATTCCGCTTTCAGCATCAGCGCATCTGCATAGCGGAAGATGACGAGGTCGTTGTTCTGGTCGGAGTACGGCGTATTTTTTTCTATTTCATATTTCACGATCCGCACCCCTTCTGTCTGGGTGGCATTAGCGAGGTCGTTGATTTCCGGCGTGAAGCTGAGTGGCGCGCCCTGCTCTGTTTTCAGCGGAGTGCCATCCTGGGAGTACTGCTGTCCTGTCAGGAACATGGTTCTTCTTTTATCTTCCGCGGCGAATGATTCATAAAACGCTTTCAGCGTGCACCAACCGTTCCAGGGCGAGCTGGGAAGACCATAGGTATACCGGTTATTATAATGCAGTGTGAGATAGTGCAGCATCATGCCTTTAGCGTTGACGGCATCATAAGGCACCACGAAGATATTTTCCCGCGAAGCCTCGTTGCGTGTGGAGAAGTTGGCGAAGTAGTCTGCCTCCAGCTGGTAGCCGAGGGTACTCACGGAGTCGCACATACGCATACAGTCATTCCACCGCGCAGTACCTGTATATACGGCTGCATTGGCGTATAGTTTTGCCAGCAGCATGAAGCCCATACCCTTGCTGACTTTACCATAGTTTTTAGTATTGAGGGCTGCCGGCAGTGTGGCAATATTATCCAGCACTTCTTTTTCTATGAAGGCAAAGGCCTGCGCCCGTGGCGTGTTTGTGGGGGGAGCCGACTGGCTGAAAGAGGTCACGACCGGGATATTGCCGAAGGCGTCCATAGCGAGATAGTAATGGAATGCGCGCAGTACTTTCATCTGCGCGATGATCTGCGCCTTGCCCGGCAGCTGAACCGCGCCGTTTTCCAGCTTCTGCAGGATGGCATTTACAGGGTTCACGCCATCGCGGTAGATACTGTTCCACATATCATTGATGTATTGATGCGTTACCGGGAACTGGTGGCTGATGAGTACCCGCCAAAGACCGCCTTCATTCCAGTCTGCCCCGCGGGAGGGCACCGTGGTTTCATCGGTGGTCACTTCATTCATTTTCCAGTAGGCGTCGCGGTAGTTGCGCAATTTGGCGTAGGCGCCGTTGGCGAAGGCGTTCAGCTCATCTTCTGTTTTCAGGAAGTTATCGTCTGTTCCCCTGTCGTAAAATGTTTCATCAAGTTTGGTGCAGCTGCAGAGGCTGCAGGCGAAACCGGCTATCAGTATATATTTCAGGATGCTTGTTTTCATGTTATCGTTATTTAAAGTTGACCGTAAAGCCCACGGCGAGCGAGCGTGTTTTCGGATATACGTTACGGTTATCAATGCCCGGCGCCAGGCCATCGATGGGCAGTTCCGGATCCAGTCCGGAGTAGCCGGTTATCACAAAGAGGTTCTGACCGGAGAAGTATACACGCGGATTGGCGAAGTACTTGCTTTTTCCGGCGGGGATGTTATAGCCCAGCGTGAGGTTGTCCAGCCGCAGGAAAGCGCCGTTTTCTATGAACCGGTCGGATACATAGGTACCGCGGATATTGCTGTCAGCATACTTCGCCATGGCGTTTCTGCCGGGCAGCCGGCTGAAACGGTCGCTCAGCACAAGTTCTGTGGCATTGAATATCTGGTAGCCGAACAGGCTGCGCAGCAGGAAGTTGAGATCAAAGTTTTTATACCGGAAGGTATTGGCGAGGCCGGCCTGGTATTTAGGCAGCCCGTTACCTGCTACGCGGCTGTCGCTGCGGAAGTCGAAAGAACCGCTGCCATCCAGGTCTTTGAACTGCTGGTTGCCGTTGGCATCCACGCCGTCGTACTGCGGAATATAGAAGGTGCCGATGGAATAGCCGGGCACTACTTTTACGATTTCCACGGCAGTAAGTCCGCGTGCGCCTACTTTCCCGGCGTATATAGCATCGCTTTTGAACTGGTCGTTGGCGATGGAAAGTATTTCGTTGTAGTTACGGGAGATATTGAAAGATACATTCCAGCTGAAATCCTTTTTCTCTATTACGCCTGCGCTGAGCGACAGCTCCACGCCTTTGTTGCTGATCTGTCCGACGTTGGCGAGGATGGTGGGGAACAGGTATGGCGGCGAAGGCACGTTGTAGTTAAACAGCAGGTCTTTGGTACGCTTGTCGTAATACTCCAGGGTACCGGTGATCCTTCCTTTGAAGATGCTGAAGTCCAGGCCGGCATTGAATTGTGCGGTAGACTCCCAGCGGAGGTTAGGATTTTCATTCTGGCCAATGGCGTAGGAAGTAACCCACTGGCCGTTGTCCAGTACTTTACCTCCGGGGCTGTATGTCAGCGGAGATTTGTAGTTATCGATTTCCTGGTTACCGGTAACGCCGTAGCCTACACGCAGTTTCAGGTCTTCCAGCCAGCTGTGGCCCTGCAGGAAAGGTTCCTGCGTCATGCGCCAGGCGAAGGAGGCAGAAGGAAAGGTTCCCCATTTCTGATCTTTCCCGAAGCGGGTAGAGCCGTCGCGGCGTATGGTTCCGGTAAGCAGGTATTTATCGTGGTAGCTGTAGAACACGCGTCCTATAAAAGAGATGAGCGAGTTGGCGCCTGCACCGGAGCTGACTGCAGGCTGATCTGCCTGCCCTGCCCCCAGATTGTCATAGCCGAAGATATCGGATACAAAACGGGTATTACCGGCGCGCATATTATTGCTGTAGAAATTCTGCCAGGAGTAGCCGGCAGTAACCTTCAGGTTATGGTGCTGC
This sequence comes from Chitinophaga solisilvae, assembly GCF_009928525.1. GTDB lineage: Bacteria > Bacteroidota > Bacteroidia > Chitinophagales > Chitinophagaceae > Chitinophaga > Chitinophaga solisilvae. The sequence continues at coordinate 12,371 of NZ_JAABOK010000011.1, forward strand.
CATTGTTTGCCATAGGTGAAATAGGTTTCCAGCGTTTTGTTATCCCACGTTTTGGATTCGCGGGTGGCAGAACCGTTGCTGCCGGCGCCTTCAATAACGGGCGACTTCTTGGAGTAGTACAGCCCGCGGTCGCTGGAGGCCCTTTCCAGTCCCAGCAACAGATCGTAGGTCAGATCTTTTGTAATATCATATGTAATTTTAGCAGCTCCTATAAATTTATTGAATGCGCGCTGATGTTTGATCTGGTTGGCAAGCGCCACCGGATTGTAGTTATCGTTGATATCCAGTTTTTCAAAGTAGGAGCCATCGGGGTTATAGACAGGGGCCGTAGGGTTATAGGCTACAGATTGTTCCCAGATGCGGTTATCTCCCTGATCGTCGGGGTCAAGACCGGCATATTTGTTTTTCTCTCCAACAAAGTTCATGGAAAGCCCTATCCGTAATTTGTTATCGAAGATGCCCTGGTCCAGGGTGATACGGCCAATGATACGTTCCAGGCCGGAGTTGAGTACTACGCCTTCATTATTGAGGTAATTCACAGAAGCACTGTAGCGTGTATGGTCTTTACCACCGCCCATGGAAATGTTGTGGCTGTGGCTGAGTCCCGTGCGGGTAATGGCTTTCTGCCAGTTGGTATTAGCGCCGAAGTCAAATGCCGATGCATCTATGTTGTTATCTTTTAAATATTTCCTGTACCGGCTGGCATCCAGCACATCATAGGTGTTAGAGATACGGTCAAAGCCCACATAACCGCTGTAGGATACCTGCGGCGCGCCTTCGCGGCCGCGGCGGGTGGTAACGATAATGACACCGTTGGCGCCGCGGGAGCCATAGATGGCAGCGGCGGAAGCATCTTTCAGCACATCGATGGACACAATATCATCCGGTGGCACCACATTGATATCAATGCCGGGTATACCATCTACCACAAATAAAGGCTGACTGCTGGCGGACAGGGAGGACGCGCCACGCAGGCGTATACTCACCTTCCCGTTGGGGTTGCCGCCGGGTTTGCTGATGACAAGCCCCGCCACCTTTCCCTGCAGCACCTGTACCGGGTTGCTGATAATACCCTTGTTAAAGTCTTTGGGGGTAACGCTGACAACCGAACCTGTCAGGTCTTTTTTCTGTGTAACACCGTAACCTACCACTACTACTTCGGTGAGGGCGCTGGAAGATTTCTTTAACGCCACCTCCATAGCAGCCTTCACCGGCAGTTCCAGCTGTTCGTAGCCTACGTAGCGGAATAGCAGCACACCGCCTGAAGGTGCATCCAGAGAGAAGTTCCCGTTTTCGTCGGTCAGTGTTCCGATGGCGGTGCCTTTCACCTGTACGGTAACACCCGGCAACGGCGTATGATCATCAGCGCCGGTTACCTTACCTTTTACACGGATGTTCTGCCAGTCGGTGTTCTCTGGTATAATGACTATCAGCCTGCCTTCCAGCTCTTTCCAGGTGAACCCGGTGCCTGTCAGCAGCTGATCCAGCAGAGAATGGAGCGGCGCATCTTCTGCCTGCAGGCTTACCCGTTTGTGCAGGTCCACCTTGCGGTTGCTGTACAGGAAACGGACATCTGCCTGCCCGGAGATGTTGTCCAGCACCTTTTTTATCTCCGTGTCCTTCACCTTCAGGGATATACGCCGCTGGGAATAGCCATTGGCCGCCACCTGCAGACAGGAAAGTAAAACAATAAAGAAAGTTAGCTTCATGATGATAAGCGGCTTTAGTACCGCTGCCTTTCGCCGGCAACGGCACAATTGGTTGACATTTTGCATAGATTTGTGATGAAAGGTGAGAAAATAGCAATGCCATTACCGCCCGGACAAAGGTGATATTGCATTGTTGATTGCCTGGACACAGGAAATGTTCGTAGCATTTCCTGTTCTTTTTCTGTTTGTTCTACTGTTTAAGGTTTCATAACGTTCCGGGTTTATGGTGACAATTAATATATGGTTATCAGATTCCCGCTGCTGTCAGCCTGGAAATCTTCCGTCACCTGCAGCGCGTGCAGTGCCTGCATGACGGATTCGCCGGCAAAGGAGCCGCTGAAAATATATTGTTTCACTTTTTCATTACGGAATTCGATACGGATACCATACCAGCGTTGCAGCAGCCGGGCCAGTTCTTCAAAATTCATCGCGTCGAACTGCAGGCGGTTATTCAGCCAGGCCGTTTCCTGCAGTGCGCTGTCTGCCACCGCTGCCGGCTGTTTTACAGATATGGGTTGCAGTGGCGCCATATCCGTTTTTCCGGTTTTACTGATAAAAGCTATTTTTTCGTAGGGTCGTAACCGTATTTTACCGGCAGGGGCTTTGTCTGCATACACTTCTACGGCGCCCTGCAGCAGGGTGGTTTCACAACGGCCTTCTTCCGGATATGCTTTCACGTTAAACGCTGTCCCCAATGCCCTGATGTGCATGTCTGCCGCATGTACGGTGAAAGGGCGGGCGGCATCGGGCGCAACTTCAAAGTATGCCTCTCCTTCCAGCCATAGCTCGCGGCGATGGGCATCCATATGGCTGGTCAGGCGGCTGCCGCCATTGAGATGAATGATGCTGCCATCGGGCAGCCGGAAGTTACGCCGCTCTCCGTCAGCAGTTGTTATCAGCTGCGCCGGCCTGTTATACGGCAGATAGAACAACGACACGATCAATCCGGCTACCAGCGCGGCAGCTCCCCATTTCAGCCAGTGCTGCCGCAGGCGTATGATTTTTTTTGCGGGAGATGCATCCGTCAGGGCTACCGCCATCATACGGTCAAAAGCCGCAGCGGGAGGCGCTTCTTCCACCTTCGGAACATGCCAGTACTGTTGCAGCACAGCCAGCTCTGCAGCCCGTTCAGGATAACGTTGCAGTAAGGTCTGCAGCTCCGCTTCTCCGGCCTCGTCGAGGTGACCGCTTAGCTTGCCGGCAATCAGTATGTCCAGCCGATGTTGAGATGTGCCCATAAAATATCTTCTCCCGCTATCACAGACACCAAAAAGAAAGGAATTACCTACAGGGGTTAAAAAAAAATTCAGGAAGCCGCCGCATCATGGACGCACTTCACTGCCGGCCTGCCGCAACACCTGCTGCAACCGGTTTATGGCCCGCACCAGCTGGGTTTCTACTGTGCGCGGCGAAATATCGAGGATAGCCGCCACCTCCTTATACTTAAAGCCTTCTTCCCGGATCATCCTGAAAATAGTACGGCCCTGCGGCGACAACTGCGTCATGGCATCGTCCAGCTGCTGCTGCAGCTCTTTCCACTCCAGCGCCGGCAAAACAGGCGCAGCCGCAGATGCTGCCGCCTCCAGTGGCAGCACCTGATGCCGCCTGCCATCGCGCACATAATTATAACAACGATGCCGTACAGCAGTATACAAGTATGTTTTCAGCTGCTTTATACCGGCCGTCTTCCTGTTCTTCCACAACTGCACAAAAACATCCGACACCACCTCCTCCGCCGCCTCACGGCTGCCGGCCACGTCCGCTGCAAAAAGCACCAGCCGGCTGTAAAAAAAATCAAACAACATCCGGAACGACGGCTGATCATCATCCTGGCAAACCAGCATCCACGCAGACTTTAATTCAGCTTCCCCCATACAACATTTTAAAAGGTCTACTTACCCAAAATACAGATTCATTTTATTATTTGGTTATTTGAGATTTGGTTATTTAAAATGCAGCGGAGAACTAAGCGGTAGTTACCAAAAATTTTCGTTTGGTTCTCCGCTGCATTTTAAATAACCAAATCTCAAATAACCAAATAATAAAATGAATCTGTATTTTTATTCAAAACCCATGCTATGCAGATTAATATTACCCGCGCCACCATTGGGGATGTAGCCGTTTTAAAGGATTTGTGCACGACTACTTTTATAGATACCTATGCTGAACATAATACGGAGGCGGATATGCAGGAATACCTGTCGCGGCATTTTACAACAGAGCGGCTGTCAGCGCAGCTGCAGGAGGAAGACTGTTTCTTTTATTTTGCGGAGTATAACGGGGAGAAGATCGGTTATATAAAACTCAATACCGGTGTAAAGCAGACAGAACACGCGGAGATGAAGGCGCTGGAGATAGAACGGATATATGTGCTGAAAGCGTACCAGGGCGTTAAGGCAGGGCATGCGCTGATAGAAAAGGCGATGGCCGCGGGGGCGGATATTCGCGCGCCCTATGTATGGCTGGGTGTCTGGGAGAAAAACAGCAAAGCCATTACCTTTTATGAGAGGCATGGCTTTGTGGCGTTTGACACGCATATTTTTGTATTGGGAGAAGACCAGCAGAAAGATATCTTAATGAAGAAATCCGTATAACGTTGACGGCTATGGTAATACCGGAAGAATAATACCGGAGCTGTTCACTGCATTATGATATATGCTGATGGCAGCCTTTTTAAAATCATTCTCCGTTGCTTCATAAATATTCACGAACTGCTGCGGATTCCTGTCTGCCAGCGGAAACCAGCTGCTTTGTATCTGTATCATAATACGGTGGCCCTTGCGGAAGGTATGCGCTACATCCGGCAGCTGAAACTGCACGGTGTCTGGTTTGCCCGGCACGAATGCCTCCGGATGGGAGAAGCTGCGACGGTAGCGTCCCCGGAATATATCTCCGCGTATCAGCATCTGATAGCCCCCCATGGGATAAGGCCCTCCGGCATCACGGGTTTTGTTGGGCGGTGGTGCGCCGGTGTAACAGAAATTATCCGGGAACACATCAATCAGCTTTACCACAAAGTCGGCATCAGTACCACTTATGCTGACATGCAGCGCTGCTGTCACCGGCCCTCCCAGGGTCAGGTCCTGCGTGAGCGTGTCTGTCTGAAAGCTCAGCACATCGGCTCTCCTGGCTGCAAACCGCTGATCGTCCGTCATATAGTCACGCGTGCGGATGTAGTGTACATCTGCTGTATATGGCACCGGATGGGCAGGATCGCTGATATATTCCGTGTATTCATGACCGTTAGCCACAGGCGGTTGCCAGTTCAGTCTGCCGCCGGGCTGCAGGTACAGCTTTCTGTACTGTACGGCTGCAGCCGGCCAGCGGGGATATTCCCTCCATTTGTTTTCTCCGGTAAAGAAGACCGTTGCTTCTGCCAGGTCGTTAACATCTCCTTTATCTTTCAGGTAATGATTAAAGAAGCGTGTCTCAATATTTTCCTGGTACCACGTAGCCGTATTGGTATCAAAACGGATATGCCCCAGCCGGGAGCCGTCGGTAGCGGCCCACTGCCCGTGATACCAGGGCCCCATCACGAGTTTATTGAAGTGGGTGGCAGGGTTCTGCTGCTCCAGCGATTTATACAGGTTCCATGCCCCGTAGCAATCTTCTGCATCAAACAACCCGCCTACTACCAGCATGGCCGGTTTAATACCTGCAACATGGCGGCGGGGGTCACGTGCCTTCCACCAGTCGTCATAGTTGGCGTGCGCAATAATTTCCTTCCAGAATGCCAGGCTGTCGCCGGTGAGCCGGGTGAAGTTACGGATGGTGCCGATCTTCAGAAAGGTGTTGTAATTATCTGCTGCAGGTAGCTTCAGTGCCTGTACCGGCGGCTGGCATACCGGCTGCGGATGCGGGTAACCGAATCCTTTGGTGTAAAAACCGAAGCAGTCCATCAGGAAAAAGGCGCCGTTATGATGAAAGTCATCGCCATGAAACCAATCGGTCACCGGCGCTTGCGGACTTACCGCCTTCAATGCCGGATGCCCGCTCAGCGCGCCCATGGTGGCGTAAAAACCGGGATACGATATACCGCACATGCCTACACGTCCGTTGTTGTGCGGCACCTGATGTACCAGCCAGTCGATGGTATCGTAGGTATCACTGGCCTCGTCTATATCTGTTCCCTGCTTGGCCGGATTAAACGGCCGTATATCTGCAAACTGCCCCTCACTCATCCACCTGCCGCGCACGTCCTGCACAACGATGATATAACCTTCACGGGCATACGTAATCCAGTAACTGTTCCAGAGTGCCGGCATCAGGGCCTCTCCGTAAGGAGCGCTGGAGTAAGGTGTACGGGAGAGAAGTATGGGATGCTTCCCGGTATTATCTTTCGGGGAATAGATGGTAGTGAATAGTCTTACCCCGTCACGCATACGGATATACGTTTCTTTCTTACTGTAGCTGGCATGTACCCATACGGAGTCCGCGGCGGACCGGGCAGCAGCTGAAATAGTCAGCAGCAGGCCCAGTACGCCTGTGATAATATGTTTCATGGTCCCTTGTTTAGCGGCCGCTAATTATATCCCTTGTTCTGCGGGAAGCTGGCCGGATCGTTATGAATATTGATTTCGCTTTGCGGTATAGGGAACAGGAGCCGGTCGGTGGTTAATACCGGCGCTACAAGATTGTATTCATTTTTAAGGTATTGCTGTAAGATGCTGACACCGGTGGCGGCTGTACGTGCCAGATCGAACCAGCGGTCATTTTCAAAGGCGAGTTCAACGCGTCTTTCCTGGAACACGGCTGCCCGGAAACTTTGCTGGTCAGGCAGTTCGGTGGGCTTCCTGGGCAGCAGCCCCGCTCTCTCCCTCACCTGGTTCAGGTAGCCGAAGGCGGTGCCTGCGCCGGTGGCGCTGCTGTATCCCTGTTCGTTGAGCGCTTCTGCTGCCAGCAGCAGTACGTCTGCATAACGCTGTACGATAAAGCTGCTGCCGGCGTCGTTGGTAGCGCCGGGTGCATCCAGGTATTTCTTTACATAGTTTCCTTTCATGAGGTTAACCGGACTGTTATAGTAAACAGTATCCAGCGAAATACCCAGGCGCTTGTCGCCGGGCCCGTAGGCGGCCACCAGGTCTTTTGTAGGCCGGTTGTTGTTGGAACCTCCGTACAGTATACCATTGTAGTAAAAAGATACCGGCACCATATCGGCGAAGTAGTTGTTGCCTTCGGAAGGGTTCAGCCCTTTCCGGTAGCGTACGGCAAAGAGTACTTCGGGGTTGATGATGTTAGCCGGTTTGTAGAGGTCAGCATAATCGGGCAGCAGGCTGTATCCCTTTACATTTGTGATGGCTGCCAGTGCGTCGCTCCATTTTTTCTGCGTCACCAGCGCCTTTGCCAGCAGGCCATAGGCACTGCCTGCGGTGGCTCTCCCATAGTCGTTGGCGTTAGTATAACTGACAGGCAGCAACGAGGCGGCAGTCTGCAGATCGCTTTCTATCTGTGCATATACTTCTGTAACCGGGTTCCGGCGGTGGTTCAGTGCCTGCGAGGTAGTTTCCGTTTTCGTTACCAGCGGCACATTACCATAGAGGCGCACCAGGTTGAAATAAGTCAGCCCGCGCAGGTACAGGGCTTCTCCCCTGAATTGTTTCTTGTCGGTATCAGGTATGGCGGAGCCATCTATCTGATCGAGCACGGCATTGGCTCTGGCGATGATGATATAACTGCCGGCATAGCCGTCGCTCACAAACGGATTGGTGGTAGCTTCCGTGAAGAAGTCCAGCTGCGAGGCCACCCCGGCCAGTGCGCCGCGGTCCCATATATCCGTGTTGTCACTGCGCACTTCCATGAGGTAGTAGTACGCTTTGCCATATGCCTGCGTGCTCTGCAGCCCGTCGTATATGGCGTTAACGCCCTGCTGGAAGTCGGCGGATGTTTTGAAAAAGGTGGCGGTAGTCTGATTGGATGGCGGCGTCAGGTTGATAAAATCCTTGCCGCAGGAAGTGGTTGCCACTAACAGTACTGCTCCGATGAAATATTTTATGCTATTGATCTTCATAAGATCTTTTTTAGAATGAAAGATTTACGCCGGCAATAAAAGTTCTTGCCAGCGGATAGGTGCCATAGTCTTCGCCCTGTGACAGCGGACTGTCGGGCCTTGCGTTCACTTCCGGGTTATATCCGGTGTACTTCGTCCAGGTATAGAGGTTTTGTCCGGATACATACAACCGCAGCGAATTGATTTTCTTCCGCAGCAGTTTATCAGAAAACGTATAGCCGATGGTGAGATTACGTAAACGCACAAACGAACCGTCTTCCACATGGAAGGAGCTGATCTGGGCGCTGTTGGCATTGGTCACACGGTTGGCGCGCATCACGTCGCCGCTGCCGGGATTATCGGGCGATTTCCAGCTGCCGGCAGCTTCCGCCATCTGGTTGGCATTACCTTCCATATTGAAGATAAAGCGACGCTGCAGGTTGAGGATTTCATTGCCCTGCACGCCCTGGAGGGATACAGACAAATCAAATCCCCGGTAGCGGAATTCGTTGGTCATTCCCCAGATATAGTCCGGGAAATAGCTGCCGATGGCGGTTCTGTCATTTGCATCTATCTTCTTATCATTGTTGACATCGAGGAACCTGCGGTCGCCGGGTTTGGCGACAGCATAGTGGGGGTAGGCCGCAATTTCTTCCTGGTTGCGGAATACACCGCCATTCACGTAACCGTAGTAGCTGCCGATAGGCTGCCCCACCTGTGTGATGAACAGCTGGGAGATAGTGCCGTTGCCGCCGTCAGACAGGATCGGTGCGCCGCCGGCGCCGAGTTCCAGCACCTTGTTTTTATTGGCGGAGATATTGAAGCTGGTATTCCATACAAATGCACCGGTTAAATTCCGGGTAGTCAGCCCGAATTCCACACCGCTGTTCTGCACCTTTCCCACATTCTTGAGTGCGGTGGCAAAACCGGAGCTGAAAGGCACCGGCACATTCAGCAGCAGGTTAGAGGTAGTGGTTTTATAATAATCTGCATTGAGATAAATGCGGTTATCAAAGAAACCCAGGTCGATGCCTGCATTCAGCTGTTTTGTTTTTTCCCAGGTAAGATCAGGATTTGCCGGCTGCGCCAGCCCTGCGCCGTTTACGACGGCGCCGTTACCTGTACCGAGGATATAGTTATTGGACGCCAGCAGGTCATAGGAAGCATAGTTGGCAATCTGGAAATTACCGGAGGTACCATAGCTTATACGCGCCTTCAGCTCGGAGATAACGGGCACTTTAAAAAATGATTCGTTGCTGATGAGCCAGCCGCCGGATACAGAAGGAAAATACCCCCATTTGTTATTGGCGCCGAAGCGGGAGGAGCCGTCGCTGCGCAGGCTGGCACTGAGGAAATACTTATCGTCATAGTTATAGTTCACCCTGCCCAGGTAAGATAACAGCGACCACTGCGAGGTGTTGGAAATGCCACTGGTAATGGTAGCTGCGTTGATGGTATGCACGGCATCGTTGGGAAATCCGGTACCTGTTGTTTCATTGGCACGGGTCGTATTCTTCTGGGAGGTATAACCTGCCAGTACATCGAACCGGTGCTTGTGCAGCGCAAAGCGGTAGTTCAGGGTATTTTCCCAGAGCCAGTTGGTAGACAACGCAGTTTGTTCCGATCCTTTAGGGATGGTGGGAGCGCCCTGCTGTATAGGCTTGTAGCTGCCCAGTGTAGAAGGCCGGTAATAGTTTCTGCCGAAGTAATTAATATCCGTTCCGAAGAAAGTTTTGAAGGTTAGCCCCTCGATGATCTGATATTCTCCGTAGATGTTACCGAGATTACGTACATGCCGCAGTTTATCTTCAATCTGTGTGGCCAGCGCTACCGGGTTTTCACCGCCGGAATAGCCGTAGGCCCAGGTGTTCTGTTTATTGGTGGCCAGCGACCCGTCCGGATTATATACCGGGAAGATGGGCGAGGCTTTCAGCGCATTGCTGAGGATACCGTCGAATGTCCAGGGGCCTTCGCTGTTGATAAGATTATACTGATCGAAGGTAGGGTTCAGGTGTATCCCTACTTTTAACCTGGAGGTGAGCTGTGCGGTGAGGTTGGCACGGACGCCGTAACGTTTGTATCCGGAGCCGGTGATGATACCTTGCTGGTCCAGGTAGTTGCCGGAGATGTAGTACTGGAATTTATCATCGCCGCCGGAGGCGGACAGCGTATGGTTCTGCACGGGAGCTGTTCTGAAAACGGCGTCCTGCCAGTCGGTATTGGTCAACCCGGGTTCGCCTTTCAGGTAGGGCAGTATTTCCGGTGGTATCTGGTAGTTGGAGTTGCCGCGGGTGGCGTTGTCATCGTTGATGGACCGGTTGGGGAATGCGTCGAGGTAGGCATTATTTTTAGCGTCGTAGCTGAGGCGTGCCCATTCGTAGGCATCCAGCATTTTTATTTTTTTACTTACCTGCTGCACACCGGCGTAGGCGTTATAGCTGAAGGAAGGCGGTCCGGCGGACTTTCCTCTTTTGGTAGAGATAAGGACTACGCCGTTGGAGGCCCGGGAGCCGTAGATAGATGCCGCGGAAGCATCTTTCAGTATTTCGATGGAAGCAATATCGTCGCTGTTGAGGGTACTGAGCGGGTCAGGGGATTTCTGGAAGGAAGCCTGTCCGGTGATGTTGACCACATCTGTTGTGCCCTGGAGGTTTTTAAGGTCGTTGGAGAGCGGGAAGCCATCTACCACATAGAGCGGGTCTATGCCGGCGGAGATGGAGTTGAGTCCTCTGATACGTACGCTGATGCTGCCACCTGGTGCACCGGTGTTCTGTATTACCTGAACCCCGGCTACTTTGCCTGCGATGGCCTGTTCAAAGCTGGATACCGGCTGATCTTTGAGATCGGCGGCGCGGATAGAGGCCACAGCGCCGGTGATTTCTTTCCTGCGTTGCACGCCGTAGCCTACCACTACCACCTGGTTGAGGGAGGAGGTAGATTCTTTCATGACGGCGCTGAGTTGCAGCGGGGCGTCTGTCTGTATCCGGTATCCCGGCAGCAGTAACGGCTCCAGCCCTATTGAGGTGAAGCGGAAATTATAATTTCCGGCGGGCAGGTTTAGAAACCTGAAATTGCCGCCGGCATCTGACTGCACCGATACGCTGGTACCGGAGCTTTCGTTGGTAGCAGTTACAGATACGCCTGGCAATGATTCCTTGCGTTCATTACGCACACTACCGTTAACGCTTATACGTTGTTGCGCCAGTAACCATAGCGGAGCTGTCAGTAATAGCAGCAGCCATGTGGCAGTTCTTCCCATCCGGGATGTGCTGCGGGAGAATGAGTCCATAGGTAATTTTTGATCCGGTTGATACATGCACCCGTACCCTGTTTGTAGTCCGCGTGCAGTGAAATTGACAGTTAAAAGTAATAAGTTGTTTTTAGTCCACCAAATTTATAGACTAAAGTAGTCAGGAATTACGAATTACGAATTGCGAATTACGAATGATGAGCGAAGAGCTGAGCGGATCCGGGATTTGAGATTTAGCTATTTAAGATGTTACTATTTGAGATTTAGCTATTTGAGATTTAGCCTCTGCTCATGGTATTCTTTTGTATCTATATGTCCAGGGAAAACCAGCATGGCTATAAAATCTCAAATAACTAAATCTCAAATCCCGGACCCGCTCAGCTCTTCGCTCATCACTCGCAATTCATCATTCGTAATTCGTAATTTTTAAATTACATAAACCTTTATTCTTAACGGCCCCCTAAATTATGGGTGGTAAAAAACAATGTTGTGTTTAGGGAAAAGTTGTAAATTGATAGTTCATCAAAGAAAAGGAGGTATTCATGTTATCTACAGTATATTCATGGAAACCAGCGGTTGGTATCGCCTAACCGGGTTAGTCCATTCAAGAAACTGTGACGCGGACGCGTCTGGGCCACACCTGTAACGGTGTGGCTTTTTTATTTCCCGGCTATCTCATAAAATAATATTTATATTTGTATAAACACAAATATAATGACCGCCATCAATCATGAAACATTACTGGAATACGGCTTTGTATTTCAGCAGGTTAAACGATCCTACAGAATTGACATCAACGGTGCGGCATTCGGAGTGGTGCAAAAAGGCGACCAATGGCTGGCCTCTCCTATTCCAATGGAATTTGCCTCCCTCAGTAATGTGGAGAGTATGGAGGAGGTGGAAGAGATGATTGGAAGCAAGTTGAAATAAATAATTACGAATTGCGAATTACGAATTACGAATGTAGAAAAGATTAAAGCGAAGGTTTAAGGAGACAACTATTAGATCTCTTTTAATCTTCGCTTTAATCTTCGCTTCTACATTCGTAATTCGCAATTCGTAATTCGTAATTATTTTATCTCCTCTATTATCCTCACAAACTCCTCTCTCTGATCCGCAAATACATTATGTGCGGCATTCTCCAGGTAAAATACACGGGTGGTTCCGGTCATTTTCTCCAGGGATGCGACCTGTTGTGGTGAATACAGGCCATCTTCCTTGCCGTAGATGCCGTAGAGCCTTGTTTTGTTGGCGATCAGCTTTTCCAGGGTGGCGGTGAGGCTGAGGGTGGTATACTTTTCATGTTCCCAGAAGCCGCGGGCGGCGAGGGGTTGCATCAGATTGCCGTATTTCTGCAGGGTTTTGTCTGCCGCCGCTTCCTTATAGATGGCTTTGGCCGCTGCGGAAGGATGTTTCGGAGCATAGAAGCCGTTAAGCATGGCGTGGCCTAAAGTATAGGAGCTGTACTGGATGGACGCCGTGTCCATATTTTCGATCATGCTGATATAGTTCAGGTTGGTGCTGTCTTTGCGGGCGGTATAGATTTCCTTCACATGTTGCAGAATGGTACGGAATGATTCCTGCATGGATACAGGAGCGCTCACCATCACTACAGCTGCTGTGGCAGCGGGATGTTGCGCGGCATACAGGGCTGCCACTACCCCGCCGAAGCTGTGCCCCATCAGGATGGCTTTTTTCAGGCCATAGGTTTTATAGATGCCGGCAAGATCGTCGAACGTCTGCGCGAAGGTAAAACGGGCAGCCGAATCCACAGAACGCCCTTCTCCGCGCCGGTCGTATACGATTACATAGAAGCCTTTGTCTGCCAGCTGTTGCGCAGCAGTTACCTCGAAATTAACGGCGTTATATCCGGGGCCGCCGTGCAGGAAAATTACCGCTTTGTCTTTTGGGTTGCCAAACGCTTTCGTATAAAGGGTTTGCGCTTGTGTGTACAGGGATGCCAGCATTAATGCGGCTATCAGCAATGTTCTCATCAGGGAGTATCAGTATTTAATTTTTAAAATTAAAAAAATCACAGCAATGTAACCGCAGGAAATATAGATTTGTATTTTTGTAACTATGAAGATAAAATTGAGTATTGCCGCCGTTATACTGACTTGTGTGTTCAGTTCCTTCACCCTGCAGCGTTCAGAGTACTGCAACGCGAGGTTCGGATTCTGTGCCGGATATCCGAAAGGATTTACGGGCAAGGGAGAATCGGCCAACGGTGACGGACAAACGTTTACTTCCGCAGACGGCAAAGCGGTAATACTGATCTTCGGCGCCCTGGCAGATGACACCGACGTGGAAGGCGATATTGTGCAGGACCGCTTCAGGACAGCCAGCAGCGGTTATAAGGTCGTATACAAAGTCATTAAGCCCAACTGGTTCATCTTCTCCGGAACAGATAAGTCCGGCAACACCGTTTACTGCAAAACCGTTAAGCGCAATATCAAGTACATGGGCGAAGACCCGACAGATGTATTCCAGACCATTATGATCACCTATCCGCCGGCCGATCAGGAAAAGTACAGGGACTATTGCGCCTATATTGCCGGCAGCCTGAAATAATCTTTCCAGGCAGGTAAAATTCCCGCGGAAAGTTCGGAAATTGACCTATCTTACCCGGTCAGAAGACAGACAGTATACCATCATTACAGCGCTCATGACAACCAACATGGACCGCAGCCTTCCTTCTGAACTAAAGAAAAGTGAACATGAATGATTCCCGGCCAGGGCCATGGAATATAATATTGTACCTGTATAATTTTCCGGCGAGATGAAGCACGATACGGCGCCTGATGCCGCCACCAATATACAACTATGGGACATGCTGCGTAACGGTGACCAGGAATCACTGGTAAGCCTGTACGAAAAAATGTATTTCCCGCTGGTCAGCTACGGCATACGTATCTGCGGAGATGCAGAACTTTCCAAAGATACCATCAATGATGTTTTCCTGGAGATATGGGATCAGCGCGGCCGCCTGCCGGCAGTTACCAACGTGCCATCCTACCTGTATACCTACCTGCGGCGCAAAATTATGGCCGGCATCCGCAGGAACCACAAAACCCAGCTGGCAGCCAGCGCCTATGCCACCGGCGCGATAGAAGAACTGTCCTACGAAGCACGGATCGTAGCCGTACAAACCTCGGAAGAAACCAGGCAGAAGGTACTCCGGGCGATCGCCCGCCTCACTCCCCGCCAGAAAGAGCTGGTGGAGCTGCGCTATTTTGACGGCCTCCCTATGGAAGAAGTGGCGCGCCGTACCGGCATCACCACCAAAACAGCCTACAATACGCTCGGCAGCGCCCTGAAAATACTTTCAGCGGAATTCTCTCTCCTCCTGTTGTTATTACTGCGCCACTGACCGGCACTGCCGTCCTTCTGCCAGTGAACGGATTACATTTACCACAAAAAGCCAGGCCGGCAACTGTAGCCATTTTTAAGAGATGCTGACCGGCCATCTGCCACAGGCAGGAAAAAAAATAAAAAATATTTTCTGTTTTCTTGGGAATAACCAGGCATTGCTTACACTATATATCAGCAGCACAGATCATGAACCAGCTATTCAACACACCGGAAGACTTATTACAGGACGATTCTTTCCTGCAGTATTGCATGGGAACAGATGAGGAAGCTATCGCAGCCTGGGAAGGCTGGCTGGCAGCGCATCCGGAGCAACATGATCTGGTGGCCAGCGCCAAAGAGATATTTGAAGTCATCAACGGGCAGCAGGGGCAGCTCAATGCCGCCGTCAGCCAGTTCAGGCAGCTACTGCAGGAGCGGGCAACGGAAAAGCCTGTACGAAATATCCGCTGGTGGCAGGCTGCTGCAGCGGCTGTACTGATGCTGACAGCCGGTACCGCTGTCCGCTTTTACACGCGGCCGCCACAAAAAGTGGCGCAGCAGGTACCATCAGATATACTGCCCGGCCATACCAAAGCTGTGCTCACCCTCGGCGACGGCGCCACCGTTACCCTGGATACCAGCGGTCGCAGCAACCACCAGGAAAAGGACGGTACCCTCATCCATGAAGATAACGGCCGGCTGGTATACGGCGCTGCCGGAAAAAACCAGGAGAAGATTGTCTTTAATACCCTTACTACGCCCCGTGGCGGCGAATACCAGGTAGTGCTGCCCGACGGCAGTAAAGTATGGCTCAACGCCGCTACTTCCCTGCGCTTCCCTACCCGCTTTGCCGGCAACGAACGCACCGTGTACCTGAAAGGGGAAGCCTATTTTGAAATTACACCTGACGACCGGCAGCCATTCCACGTGGCGCTGGACAACGGACTAAAGATAAGCGTGCTGGGCACCGCCTTCAACGTTATGAATTATGCAGATGAAACCACCATTAACACCACCCTCGTCAGCGGTAAGGTTAAAGTCACACCACCCGCCGGGAACGCAGTATTGCTGGCTCCTTCCCAGCAGGCAGTACTTGCCGGGAACAATCAGCAGCTGACTGTCAGTGAAGCAGATACAGATAAAGTCACTGCCTGGAAAACAGGTATGTTCGAGTTTGAAGATGATGACCTGCCCGCCATTATGCGGCAGCTCGCCAGATGGTATGATGTAGAGGTAGCCTATACCGGCCGTATACCTGACATGCATTATTCCGGCTCCATCCGCAAACAATCCACTTTGTCACAAGCCTTACGCATTCTGAAAACAGCCGGCATACGGTACACCGTTCAGGACCGGAAAATTATTATCACCGCAAACCAGTCAGAATAAATTATCACAGATCAATCAAAATAATTTATCAGGCAAAAAAAAATCCGGAGACGTCGCCACGTCCCCGGAAGGCATTGTCTGGTAAAGCATGTAAACAATTATTGTCGTAAAGCTTATTGCTCACCAAAAAACGTAACAAAGTTATGCCATTTAGAAATGCCGTCAAACACCGGCACAGGCCGGCGTGCGCGCAAATGCTGAAAGTTATGAAACTAACTGCCTTTTTGCTGCTGGTCATTGCCCTCCAGGTAAGTGCAACCGGCTATTCCCAAAAACTCACCCTTGACATGCGGAATGTACCGCTGGCAAAGGTCCTGAAGGAAATCAGGAAACAAACGGGATACACTTTCTTCTACAATACCGAAATGCTGAAACAGGCAAAGGTATCCATACAGGCAGAGCAGGCAGGCCTGGAAGAAGTGCTGGGCAAATGCCTCAACAGTGCCAGGCTGAACTACAGCATACTGGACAACACCATCATCCTCTCCGCAAAAGCCACCGGCAGCGCTGACGAACAGCCGCAGCCCGTTGCCAACATATCCGTATTCGGTAAAATCACCGACGCCCTCACCAGCGAACCGCTGACCGGCGCCTCCGTAAAATTGAAAGGCACCACCAAAGGCGTCACCACAGATGCTAAAGGGAACTTCTCCCTGCAGCTGCCCGATGGCGGCGGTATACTGGTGATCTCCTTCATCGGCTATGAAACCATCGAACGCAACGTATCACAGGCGGGCGAACTGAACATCACCCTCAAACCGAAAGCCGTACAAACAGAAGAACTGGTAGTAGTAGGCTATGGCACCCAGAAAAGAGGAAATGTGACCGGCTCCGTTTCTTCTGTCCGAATGAGCACCCTCAGCGCCAACGTATCCAAAAATATCAGCAGCGCCATCCAGGGCCGCGTACCCGGTGTTTCCGTGGAAGCATCCAGCGGCGCGCCCGGCTCCGGCCTCAACATCACCATCCGCGGGTTAAGCACCCTCGGCAACAACGCACCCCTCTACATCGTGGATGGTATCTTCGTCAACAGCATCGACGGCGTAAGCCCCAACGATGTGGAATCCATCGAAGTACTGAAAGATGCAGCCACCGCCAGCATCTACGGCTCCCGCGCAGCCAACGGCGTAGTCATCGTTACAACCAAAGGCGGCAGAAAAGAAGCGCCTCCGAAAGTAGAAATTGATTCCTGGTTCGGCGTACAATCCATCCCCAAAAGAATGAGCCTCCTCAACGGGGAACAATGGACCAAACTCATGAGCGACAACATTACCGGCATCCCCGCATACAATGGCATCAATACCGACTGGCAGGATGCTATCTTCCGTCAGGCCACCATCACCAGAACCAACCTTAATCTCAGCGGCGGCTCCAAAAACTTTACCTACAACGTTTCCGGCGGATACCTCAAGGAAAACGGCACCATGATTAATACCGACTATGCTGCCGCCAACTTCCGTGTGAAAACACAATACGAAAAAGGCATATTTAAAGTAGGCGAAACCGTTATCATCAAAAGAGGCGTTACCCGCCTGGCGCCTGACGGCGGCGACCAGACACACAGCCTCGTCGGCAGCGCCCTCGTCATGCCCTCCACCGTTCCGGTATTTGATCCTACCCAGGATCTCGGCGGTTACGGCAGAAGGCCCATCTACATGAAGAACCTCTCCAACCCGGTGGCCCGCCTGGAAATGATCAACAGAAGCTCCAAAGATCTCTCCCTGCTGGCCAACGCCTTTGTAGAAGTAAAACTTATCGAAGGACTGAAATATAAATTCAATGTTGGTCTGACTGAAGCACAGAACAACGGCCGCACCTTCACCGGCATCTATCATGACGGTAATACCGGCAACCAGATGCCCGACCTGCAGGAAAATACATCTACCACCAACTCGTGGCTGGTAGAAAACACCCTTAACTACAACAAAAAACTCGGTAAACATAACCTCGATGTATTAGCCGGATACACCGCACAGAAAAATACCACTTCCGGCTTCAACGCTTCCCGCAACGACCTCGCCACAGGTACTACCGTACTGAACACAGGTACTGCCAACTCACAGAAAAACGGCGGCAGCGCCAGCGTGAACGCTATCCTCTCTTACTTCGGCCGCGTGATGTATTCCTACGACTCCCGCTACCTGTTCACCGCATCTGTGAGAAGAGACGGATCTTCCCGCTTTGCAAATGACTATCAGTTCGGCTCCTTCCCGTCTTTCTCCGCCGGCTGGAACATGCACAATGAAAACTTTTTCTCCGGTATCAGAAATATTGTCAGCAACCTGAAACTGCGCGGCAGCTGGGGTGTGCTGGGTAACCAGGAAATCGGTAACTACCTGACCCAGGCAGCTATCACCAATGGCATCAACTATGTACAGGGCAATGAACTGTGGCCCGGCGCTACAGTCAGCTCCTACGCTTCTCCCACCGACCTCTCCTGGGAAGAAACAAAAATCACCAACGTGGGCGTAGATGCAGGCTTCCTCGACAACAGGCTCTTCTTCATCTTCGATGTATTCCATAAAAAAACTACCGGCGTATTACTCGATGTACCCTTCCCGCTGTCTGTCGGTAAAACGGGATCGCCTACACTGAATGCCGGCGTTATCCAGAACAAAGGTTACGAAGCCTCCATCGAGTATGCTGACAAAAGCGGCGATTTCAACTACCGGGTTGGTTTCAACCTCGCACATACCAAAAATGAAATGACGGCCATCACCATCGGTTCAGGCAGACAGGAGTTCGGAGACATCTCCAGGGCCAGAGTGGGCGCACCTATCGGCTCCTTCTTCCTCATTAAAACCGATGGTATCTTCAATACCGTTGAAGAAATTCAGGCATACAGCAAAAATGGCGTACCTGTTCAGCCCAATGCACAGCCCGGCGATATCCGCTTCGTGGACTTCAACGGCGACGGTAAAATTGACAACGGCGATGTACAGAACCTGGGCAGCCCCTTTCCTACCTTTACCATGGGCCTGTCCGGCAACTTCTCGTGGAAAGGCTTTGACCTGAACATCTTCCTGGAAGCCATCACCGGCAATAAAATCTATAACGGCAGAAGACAATGGATGGAGAAAATGACAGAGGTGACCAACCTCTCTACTTCCGTACTCAATGCCTGGACACCGCAAAATCATACTGACTTCCCGCGCTTTACCTTATCTGATCCGAACAACAACAAGCGCGAGAACAGCGACCGCTGGCTGGAAGATGGATCCTATCTGCGTTTCAAGCGCTTTGAGCTGGGGTACAGCCTGCCGCGCAAATTAACCGGCGCCTGGGGTATTGAAAAACTCCGCGCCTTTGTTTCTGCAGAAAACCTCTTCACCATCACCGGATACAAAGGTTACAATCCGGACCTGGGGCAGGACTCCCGCACCGGCACCCTCTCCAGAGGAATGGATAACTCCTGGGATGCCTATCCGCTGTCACGCACCCTCCTCTTCGGTCTTAACCTTACCTTCTAATTGTCAAAACCGCATTGTAACATGAAAAAATCAGTCAGATATATAAGCGCTATGGCCATCGCGATGATGCTGGCCGGCAGCTGCAACGAAAGGGATTTCCTGAAGCAGGATGATCCTAACAGGGTGATTGAAAATAATTTCTGGAAAGATGAAAACAGCATCAGTATGGCGCTGGCAGCAGCTTACAGCCCGCTGCGCCTCCCGCTGTACGGGTACTGGGGCGCTTTCACCGGCGTACAGGACATCAACGCCATGGGCGACGATGTATTTACGCTTCCCGGCGAAGAGCCATCTACCTGGGCTATCGCATCGTATACCAACGACGAAAATAACAGCGACGCCGCCGATATCTTCGACAGAACCTACCAGTGCATACATCGCTGTAACCTCATCCTGGCAAGGATTGACAACATCCCTATGGATGCTGCCAAAAAAGAACAGTATATCGCCGAAGCAAAATTCCTGCGAGGCCTCTCCTACTACATACTCGCCTCCAACTGGGGCAGCGTGCCGGTAAGAACAGCGCCGGTAGAAACCACCAACGCCTATGCAGCGCCCTGCAACAGTAAAGAAGAGGTATGGGCGCAGGTAGTGAGCGACCTCTCCGCCGCTAAAGACAAACTGCCCGTCATCCGCGACAGCAAGGAAAAAGGCCGCGTTACCAGCGGAGCTGCCATAGCATTCCTGGGCAAGAGCTACCTGTTCATGGAGAAATACCCTGAAGCAGAAGCTACCCTCAGCCTCCTTTCGAAGGCGCCGTATAACTATGCGCTGGTAGATAATTACGAAGACAACTTCACTGATGCGAACGAGTTCAATACGGAATCCATCTTCGAGTGGAACTGCGCACCGCTCGGCGATCCCTACGGACCCTGGGGCGCAGAAACCGCCAACTCGCCTATGTTCAACTACCTCCCGCAGTTTATCGGCCCGGTAGCTGGCGGCGGCTGGTTCAAGTATGTACCTTCCAACTACATCGTGAGTGAATTCATCCGGGAAGAACGTCCGAAAGGCTCCTCTACGCGGTTCGACAAAAGAATGTATGCCTCCCTCATGTGGAAATATTCTTTCTTCGGCGAAACGGATAACACCTGGTACAACAGCAAAACCTTCGACGAGCTGTGGAATTCCTCGCTGCTGAAGATTAAGCGCCTGTATCCCGACACTAAGCTGGACACCACTACCAACGGACGTTTCCTGATTAAAAAATATACAGGCGCCTGGCGCAAGGTCGCAGATGCTGATAACTACTGGGGCGCTACACCTTCCACCGCCAACTACCGCGTGATGCGTTTCGCAGAAGTATTGCTCCTGCGCGCAGAAGCAGCTGCACGCAACGGCCATGCCGGCCCGGCCCTCGACGACATCAACCTGATCCGCAAAAGAGCCGGCCTGGATCCTAAAACATCCGCCCAGCTCCCCGGCCCGGATCAGCTGCTCGCCGAAATAGACCACCAGAAACTCCTGGAATTATTCTTTGAACAAAACAGGATCTATGATCTGAGAAGATGGAATAAATCTGCCGCCCAGTTACAATCACTCTTCCGCAACCGGCAAAAACAAGGCGCCAATACATTTGCCGCCAAACATTATGTTCTGCCGATACCCGCCAGGGAGTTGAATTCCAACCCTAAGGCAACGCAGAGCGAGTTGTGGCGATAACATTTATTTGAGATTTGGTTATTTGATTATTTGAGATTTAGTCATTTAAAATGCAGCGGAGATTTTCGGGAGAATCTCCGCTGCATTTTAAATGACCAAATCTCAAATAATCAAATAATCAAATAAAAAAAGTTGGACCATGAAAAAACTCCTCCCCCTTTTCCTGTTTTTATGCAGTTGCAGCAGGACTGCGAAAATAAATGTCAGCATGAATGCTCCTTCCTGGATGCAGGATCAGCTCAGTGTTTCCGTACAGCAACCGGATAAGATCCCTGCTGTTTTTGCTGATGGATATATATTGATGAATCAGCGGGATGATCCGGGGAGTATGCTGATCACAGATGCCGCCGGACACATTGTATGGTACCATCAGGTGAAGGGAACAGGATGCAAGAGTGCGCATTTCACACACCGCAAAACTATCCTGTGCATACTGGGAGATAAAACATATCCTACCAGCTACGGTAACGAGATCCTGGAAATCAGCCTGACCGGCGATACCCTGCTGCACCTGAAGAAGGGAACGGGCGATTTTACCAGTAATGTACATCATGAAGTATTGCTGACAGCAGACGATCATGTGGTGATGCTGACCAGCACGGAGAAAATTGCTGATCTCCGCGCGCAGGGCGGCGGAGAAAGGGATACGGTTAAAAGCGACGGCATCCTGGTAACAGACCGGCACGGGAAAAAGATATGGCAGTGGAGCGTGTTCGATGTGCTGGACCCTGCGGCCGATAAAGACATACTGCATACCCGCAGCGACTGGATGCATGCCAACAGCCTGAGCTTTGACAAAGACAGCAACTACCTGATCTCCTTTTATAACAACGGGCAGATATGGAAGCTGGATGCAAAAACCGGCAAGGTACACTGGAAATTCGGCAGGGGCGGTGATTTCAGCTATCCTGATTCTGCCGGCTTCGATATGGGACATGCCGTGCACCTCAATGCTGATGGTGATCTGATGCTGTTCGATAACGGTGTCTCCCGTCAGCAGTCCCAAACGCTGGCTTTCCACCTGGATCTCCGTCACCGCCGCGCTACCGTGAAAATAAAAGCCGTACTGCCGGCTTATCTTTTCAATGAACGCATGGGCAGCGCTTATCTGACCGACAATAACAGCATCCTGCAATGCAGTTCCAAACGGAATACCCTTGTGCTGGGTAACCGCGAGGGCACACCACTGTGGACAATGCGATGCACTTTTATTCCGTACCGCGCGGAATTTATTTCCAGGGAGCAACTGCTACCCTACATCTTTAACTAACGCCACGATATGAAAAGAACTTCCGTCATCCGCAATAGCTGCGCTTTTTCCGCCATCGCAGCAGTGATAGTATGGTCCTGCAATACCGCCACCAACGCCAGGGAACAGGCGCCGGTTCCTGCCGCGCCGGCAGCCGTACTGCTACACGTGGATACCACCGCCATTCCGGACGATAAATATGGCGAAGCTGTCCGCTACGGCCGTGCCCTGATGCTCAACACCGCTTATTATATTGGTCCTGACGGCACCAGCGGCAAATACCTCGGCAACCGCATGAACTGCACCAACTGCCACCAGGATGCGGGTACCAAACCTTTCTCTTTCAACCTGATGTTATCCCATGAAAATTATCCGCAATACCGCGCCCGCGAAGGCCAGGTACTCACCCTCGCAGAACGCGTCAACAACTGCGTTACACGCCCGCACAACGGGCGGCCATTACCGCTGAACAGCAAAGAGATGGTAGCCTTCCTCGCCTACTTCCGCTGGATCAACAGCTTCGTGCCCAAAACACAACCGCATAAAGGAAGTAAAAATCTGCCTGTCACCTTCCCCGACATCGCTGCCAGCCCGGTACGCGGCGAAGCCCTCTACCAGCAACATTGCGCCCGCTGCCATGGCAACAGCGGAGAAGGGCAGCTCCGGCCGGACAACATCACCTACACCTATCCTCCCCTTTGGGGCAAATACGGATACCAGCCCGGCTCCAGCATGCACCGCATCATCAAACAGGCCCAATGGCTCAAAGCCAACATGCCCTACGACAAAGCCACCTGGAACCGCCCCTTCCTCTCCGACGCCGAAGCCATGGACATCGCCGCCTTCGTCAATGACGACAGCCGCCACCCACGCCCGGATATCAAAAACTACGACTACCCCCACCCTGCAGAAAAAGCCATCGACTATGATAAAGGCCCCTATGCAGATACGTTTCCGGCAACCCAGCATAAGTATGGTCCCTATTTGCCGATTACAGACTACTATGAGAAAAGAGGGATGAAAGCCAGCTACTGATTGGAATTAATTACGAATTACGAATTACGAATTGCGAATGTAGAAGCGAAGATTAAATCGGAGATTTAAGGAGATAACTATTAGATATCTCTTTTCATCTCCGATTTAATCTTCGCTTCTACATTCGCAATTCGTAATTCGTAATTCGCAATTAAAAATTATATAAGTCTTTCCGATAATTGTATAAGCCCATTTCCCGCTTTACCCGTCAACTTTGTAGCTGTTCTAAATCCTTATTTATGCAACAGATCATGGATGATATAAAAGCGGTGGTGGCAGCAGTGTATGCGGGGGATTTTGTATTCCCGGCAGCATTTGATTTTGCCGCCTATATCAGCGGAGTATTGCGGCAGGAGTATGCGCAGCTCTGTCTGGTATTTCTGGAAGACAGCGGCAGTACGCTGGATCATTATATATTACGGTATCGGGTAGAGAAGATCAAGGAGTGGCTGGTGTATTCGGATGCTTCCCGCCAGGAAATTGCCACGCGGCTCGGTTTCAGGGATGCGCGGCAGATGGCGGCCCGGTTCAGGTCAGTAACAGGGCTGCTTCCCGGCCATTTCCGGGAGATACGGAAATCCAAGGCGGCTATCAGGGATATGCCTTTCCGCCAACCTTAAAATTATATATAAAAGACCCTGAATAGTATAACATTCCCCCCTTCACAGCAAAGTACCTTTGCATTACTAAAACGATCCACCATATGTCAGCAACTACTATCTTAGATAAAGCCACCGCGAAGCATAAAGCTACAACCGGTATTAAAGAAACCTTTCCTGTACTGGAAATGACCTGCGCAGCATGTGCTGTCAGCGTTGAATCCATGTTAAAGTCAGTACCCGGCGTAACAGATGCAGGCGTAAATTTCGCCAATCAGAGCGCATGGGTGGAATATAATCCGTCAGAAGCCTCTCCTGAAATATTGCGTAATGCTGTCAGATCCGTCGGATATGACATTGTTATTGAGAAAGAAAACCAGGAAGAAGTGAAAGAAGCGGCACAGCAGAAACACTATAAAGCTGTAAAGCAGCGCACTATCTGGGCTTCTGTATTATCGCTGCCGATCGTCATCATCGGGATGTTCTTTATGAATATGCCATACGGCAACTGGATCATGATGGCATTAGCCACGCCGGTCGTGTTTTTCCTGGGCCGCAGCTTTTTTGTGAATGCCTGGAAGCAGGCCAGGCATGGTAAAGCCAATATGGATACGCTGGTAGCATTGAGTACCGGTATTGCCTGGGTGTTCAGTGCCTTTAACACTATCTATCCTGAATTCTGGCACCAGCGCGGATTACATGCCCACGTATACTTTGAGGCCGCCGCAGTGGTCATTGCTTTTATCTCCCTGGGTAAGCTGCTGGAAGAAAAAGCCAAATCCAATACTTCTTCTGCCATCAAAAAGCTGATCGGGCTGCAGCCTAAAACAGTGCTGCTGGTAGATGCTGCCGGCCATACCCGGGAGATCTCCATCGCAGAGGTGAAAGTGAATGATATCCTGATGGTGAAGCCGGGAGAAAAAATTCCGGTAGACGGAACCCTTACCGGCGGCGACTCTTATGTTGATGAAAGTATGATTACCGGCGAACCGGTGCCCGTGCTGAAACAGGCAGGTGAACCGGTATTTGCCGGCACCATCAACCAGAAGGGCAGCTTCCAGTTCAAGGCCGATAAAGTTGGTACTGATACCCTGCTGGCGCAGATTATCAAAATGGTGCAGGAAGCACAGGGCAGTAAAGCACCGGTACAAAAACTGGTAGATAAAATCGCCGGTATATTTGTACCTGTTGTCATCGGTATTGCTATCCTCACTTTCGTGGTATGGATGATTGCCGGCGGCGATAATGCCTTCACCCACGCACTGCTCACGTCTGTGACCGTACTGGTTATTGCCTGCCCCTGTGCGCTGGGCCTCGCTACTCCTACCGCCATTATGGTAGGCGTTGGTAAAGGCGCAGAAAATAATATCCTTATCAAGGATGCGGAAAGCCTGGAGCTGGCACATAAAGTGAATGCTGTTATTCTTGATAAAACCGGTACCATCACAGCTGGTAAACCGGAAGTAACAGACCTGTTGTGGCAGGCAGACAACGAAGATAAAAACCTGCTTACAGCAGTACTGTTCTCTCTCGAACAACAGTCAGAACACCCGCTGGCAGCAGCTGTGGTGAATCACCTGAAAGACACCGGCGTCAGCCCGGTACAATTGCCTTCTTTCAGTAGTGTTACCGGCCAGGGAGTAAAAGGTAGTTACGGGCAACATCACTGGTTTGTGGGTAACAAAAAACTGATGACAGAAAACGGCATAGTACCGGACGCCATTACCAACGCCAAAGCCAGTCAGCTGCAGGATGAAGCTAAAACAGTTATCTATTTTGCACGCGACAAAAAAGTGGTGGCTGTCATTGCCATCGCAGACAAGATCAAAGACACCTCTGCCGCTGCCGTAGCAGCCTTGCAGCGCCAGGGCATTGAAGTATACATGCTCACCGGCGATAATCAGCAGACTGCTGCAGCGGTTGCAGGTAAAGTAGGTATCCGTCAGTTTAAGGCAGAAGTAATGCCTTCCTACAAGGCCACCTTTGTAAAAGAACTGCAGGCACAAGGCAAAGTGGTAGCCATGGTCGGCGATGGTATCAACGACTCCCAGGCGCTGGCGCAGGCAGATGTAAGCATCGCCATGGGTAAAGGCTCCGACATCGCGATGGATGTGGCCAAGATGACGTTGATTACCTCTGACCTCAACAGTATACCCAAAGCGCTGAAGCTGTCCGGTAAAACGGTAAGCACCATCAAGCAGAATCTTTTCTGGGCCTTTATCTACAACATCATCGGTATACCGGTAGCGGCAGGCCTGCTGTATCCGTTCAACGGCTTCCTCCTGGACCCGATGATTGCAGGAGCCGCAATGGCCCTCAGTTCTGTCAGCGTTGTCACCAACAGTCTCCGTTTAAAAACAGCTAAATTGTAATTGAATGTCTTCACACTATACCTGGTATACAAAAACGGTGATCCCTGAAACACCTGATTCCGTGACCATCGTTTTTGATACCCGGGGAGTGCCTTTCCGCTACGAAGCCGGCCAGTTCATACAGGTAACCCTGGTTATCGACGGCCAGCCGGTCACGCGGTCTTACTCCCTCAGCTCATCGCCGGATACAGATGTATATCCGGCGATTACCGTCAAAAGAATCCCTGGTGGCCTTATGAGCAACCATATTTTCAACATGGCCTCCACCATTGGCGAATGGCAGATAGAAGGTCCGCTCGGCGCCTTCACCCTCCGGGAAGCCGCCTGCCGGCATCTGGTACTGCTGGGCGGCGGCAGCGGTATCACCCCGCTTTACGCTATCGCCAGATCCGCCATACAGCAACATCCCGGCCTGCAGGTTACCTTGCTGTATTCCAGCAGCACCGCGGCTGACACCATCTTCAAAACACAGCTGGATCAATGGCAGCAACAGCAACCAAACAATATCCGCATCCATTATGTTTTATCCAGACATCCGGCCGGGGAAGCTGCAGCAGAAAATAATATCATCGCCGGCAGGATCAACAGGATCATTGCGAAGAAATTGGTAAAACAGGCCATCGCTGCGACAGACAACAATGCGCACTATTTTATCTGCGGACCGGCGGAGCTGATGAAAATGCATGAAGAAGCACTGACATCTGTCGGGGTACCGGAAACGCATATACGAAAAGAGTGGTATGCGCCGGAAGCCGTTACCGGCATTACCCTACCGGATACCACGCAGGAAGTACTGCTGCACCTCTATGAACAGACCAACCTGCTGGAAGTGAAGCCGGGTATGACCATCCTCGACGCGGCGCTGGAAGACAAAATACCGCTGCCCTATTCCTGCCGCGGCGGCACCTGCGGCAAATGCGCCGCCCGCCTCAGCAGCGGAAAAGTACAGCTCCTGGAAAATTATGCGCTCCGCCAGGAAGACCTCGACGCAGGCCTCATACTCCTCTGCAGGAGCTACCCGCTGGATAGCCAGGTAACCGTGGAAGTAGACGGATAATCACCCCGGAAATTTTATAAAAGGAAAGCATAATTGTATAACAGAAAAGCATGACACCGGGTGTAATTTTACATCATCAACAATAACAAAAAAGAAAAAATAACGACCATGGAAACAGTACAGTTCAAAACCAATATCAAATGCTCAGGATGCATCGCTACCGTAACACCCGGACTCAACGAAACTGCGGGCGCAGACAACTGGGAAGTTGACCTGCAGTCACCCGATAAAATCCTGACTATCTCCGCCGACCTGGTAGATGCAGATAAAGTAAAAGCCGCTGTAGAAGCAGCTGGTTATAAAGCAGAAAAAGTAGCCTAAAAATATTCAGACATGAAAAAGTTAATGTTCTTAACCGCCCTGTTTGCTGCGCCATTTGCCCGTACCTACGCACAGGAAGCACAGCTCTCTCCGCTCCTGACATCTTACTACAACATCAAAGATGCGCTCGTGAGCAGCAATGCCGCCAACGCTGCCGGCTCTGCCGCTGATTTTGTAAAAGCCGCCAAAGCCGCAGACATGAAAGCGATGAGCCCTGCCGCACATACCGCCTACATGAAACTGCAGGAGCAATTGCTGTCAGATGCCAACAATATTTCTGCAACAAAAGATATCGCCAGACAACGCGAATACTTTAAAACGCTTTCTGATAACATCTATCAGCTCGCCAAAGAAGTGAAGCTCTCCGCAACGCCTGTTTACCAGGAATACTGCCCGATGAAAAAAGCATCCTGGCTGAGCAGCGCTTCCGGTATCAAAAATCCGTACTACGGCGCACAGATGCTCACCTGCGGTAAAGTAACCGATACCATTAAATAACATATTACCATATCAGGGCTGTACCATCACCTGGTACAGCCCCTTCTTCCTGCGGAAAACCAATCCCCCTCCCACCAATCATTTTTTATGAAAAAGATTTTACTGTATATAACGTTTATGGCGATATATGGCTTTGCGGCCGCGCAAACAGCCGCTCCCAAAACCGTACGCTATGACTTATATGTAAGCGACACTACCGTCAGCTATTCCGGAAAAACACGGCATGCCATTGCTGTCAACGGCAGCATCCCCGGACCGGAACTGCATTTCACAGAGGGTGATACCGCAGAAATTTATGTCCACAACACCATGCACCACGAAACGTCTATCCACTGGCATGGCGTTATACTCCCCAACCAGTACGATGGTGTTCCCTACCTCACTACACAACCCATCAAAGGGCACCAGACACACCTGTTCCGGTTTCCCGTTGTGCAACACGGTACCTACTGGTATCACAGCCATACCATGTTCCAGGAACAAAGCGGTGAATACGGCGCGCTCATCTTCCATGAAAGAAAACCTGACCCCATCAGGGAATATACCGTACTGCTGAGCGACTGGACCGACATGAACCCGCACCAGGTAAACCGCTACCTGCATAATGCAAACGACTGGTTCGCCATTAAAAAAGGTTCCACCCAAAGCTATGCGGAAGCTGTTAAAAAGGGCTATCTCAATACCAAAGTGACCAATGAATGGAAACGTATGACCGCTATGGATGTCAGCGATGTATACTACGAACGCTTTCTTTCCAACGGCCGGCATACAGATGAAAAGCCGGTATTCAAAGCCGGAGAAAAGGTACGGCTGCGGATCATCAACGGCAGCTCCTCTACCTATTTCTGGCTGACCTACAGCGGCGGAAAAATGAGCGTAGTGGCCAACGACGGCGCTGATGTAACACCCGTGGATGTGGATCGCTTCATCGTCGGCGTATCTGAAACCTACGATGTTATCGTCACCATTCCGGAAGATAAAAAATATCAGCTGCTGGCCACCGCCGAAGACAGAACCGGTTCTACCTCCGTATGGCTGGGCAACGGAGAAAAAGTACCCGCCACACCACTGCCTAAACTCAAATATTTTGAAGGCATGAAGATGATGAACGGCATGATGAAGATGAACGGCGACCTCGACACCAGCGACGGTATGCAGATGACCAACCAGACCATGGACATGAACACCGTCATGTACCCTGAAATAGTGGATCCGCCGGCTAACAGTCCGGATATCGTTACCCTCAACTACGGCATGCTGCGCGCACCGCAACCCACCACACTGCCGGAAGCGCCGGTCAGGGAACTGAAATTCGAGCTCAGCGGCAACATGAACCGCTACGTATGGACCATCAACAACAAAGCGGTTTCAGAAACAGATAAAATACTTATCAAAAAAGGAGAAAACATCCGCATCATTCTCTATAACAATACCATGATGCGTCATCCCATGCACTTGCACGGCCACTTCTTCCGCGTACTGAACGGGCAGGGCGAATACGCTCCGCTCAAGACAGTGCTGGACATCATGCCCATGGAAACGGACACTATCGAATTTGCAGCCACCGAACCGGGTGGAGACTGGTTCTTCCACTGCCATATCCTCTATCACATGATGAGCGGCATGGGACGCGTTTTCAGCTATGAAGACTCCCCACCCAATCCCGAAGTACCCGATCCCAAAAAAGCCTACCGCATGGTGAAAAGAGATGACCGCATGCTGCACCCCATGGCGCGCATTGGCCTGGAAAGCACCGGCAGCGACGGAGAAATTATGGTTGCCAACACCCGCTACCGCCTCTCCACCGAATGGCGTGTAGGCCTCAACGATAAACACGGCTACGAAAGCGAAAGCCACTTCGGCAGATACCTCGGGAAAATGCAATGGCTCTTCGCCTACATCGGCTGGGATGTACGCTACCGCAAAATGGATGACGACGAAAAAAACCTGTTCGGACAAAAAAGCACCAAAGACTTCCGGCAGGTACTACATCTGGGCCTGTCCTACACGCTCCCTATGCTCATCGTTGCAGACGCCTCCCTCGACACCGACGGCAGGCTGCGCATACAACTTACCCGCGAAGACGTTCCCATCACCAGGCGCCTCCGCTTCAACTTCATGGTCAACACCGACAAGGAATACATGGCCGGCTTCCGCTATGTTGTCACCAAAAACTTCTCCCTCTCCACCCATTATGATAGTGATATGGGACTGGGAGCAGGTATAACGCTTTCGTATTAATTACGAATTACGAATTGCGAATTACGAATGTAGCGAAGATTAGAGCGCGGATTTAAGAAGGTGAGCCATTTGATCTCTTCTTAAATCTGCGCTCTAATCTTCGCTACATTCGTAATTCGCAATTCGCAATTCGTAATTCAAAGTATTACTTTGTAATTTCACATCCATGACTATAGCTATTACCGGCTCCACCGGGTTTCTCGGCGCCGTGCTTATCCCTATGTTGCTGGAGCAGGGGCACCAGTTGCGGTTGCTGACAAGAAAAAAAACGGAGGCGGTGCCCGGAGTTGTTTTCGTATATGGGGAACTGTTAGATACGCTGGTGCTGGATGAGTTGGTGAAAGGGGCGGATGTAACTATTCATATGGCGGCAATGATTTCTGTCAGCGACAGGCCGGAGAAGGAATTATTTCATGTGAATACCGAAAGTACGCGATTGCTGATAGCGGCATCCAGGGCTGCCGGCGTAAAACGTTTTATATTTGTAAGTTCTATTACGGCATACTGTCAGGCTCCCTATGACGAGGTGCTGGATGAATTACGCGGACCATCCGATAACCTGCCCTTCGGGTATGATCATTCTAAGGCGGTGGCGCAGGAAATGGCGCTGCAAAACAACCTGGACGGGCTGGAGGTGCTGGTACTGGCGCCTACAGCAGTGGCCGGCCCTTATGACCACCGGCCTTCCCTTATCGGGAAAGCGGTGCTCAATATGTACCGGGGCAAGATACCGGCGTTGTTTCCCGGCGGCGTTGATTTTGTGGATGTAAGAGATGTGTCGGATGCGATTGTACAGGCATTGACGAAGGGCACACCGGGAGAAGCATATATCCTCAGCGGCGAGTGGCTGACGCTCAGCGCGCTGGCGGCACATATCGGCAATATCCGCGGGAAACGTATATCCCTTCCCGTATTACCTGTATGGCTGATCATGGGTGCGTTGCCGTTGGTGAATGTATGGGCGGGGCTCACCGGCGGAGCACCCTATTATACCCGTCAGTCTGTCTATAACCTGATCCGCAGCAACAGAAAAATCAGTAATAATAAGGCGCGCACTGCCCTCCAGTTCCGCCCCCGTCCTGTCAGCGTTACGCTGGCAGACACTATTCAATGGTTCAAACAAACAGGCAAGCTATCATGAACTGGCAATTTTCACCGGCACAATATTATTGGTTTATCGGCTGCTGGTCAGCCATCGGTATAGGCGCAGGCATTTATCTCCTGAAAAGGGCGGCCCCCTATGGCCGCTATACTTCGGAAAACTGGGGTCCGCTGATCTCCAACAAAATCGGCTGGATACTGATGGAAGCTACCGTGCTGGTATCCTTTTTCGCCTGGATGCCGCTGCGCAGCTTCCAGTGGCGTACGCCGGCAGGTCTGATGGTCGTCTTCTTCCTGCTGCACTACCTGCATCGCAGTTTCGTATATCCGTTTATGATACGTACCCGCGGGAAAAAGATGCCGCTGGTGATTATGCTGTCGGCGGTGCTTTTCAATACGGTAAACGGTTCCCTGCTGGGCATCTGGTTTGCGCGGTTTGCAGACTACTCCGTAGAATGGCTTACCACACCTGCATTTCTGGCAGGTACGCTGCTGTTCTTTACGGGAATGGCCATCAACCTGGATGCAGACTACCGGTTAATCCGCCTCCGGAAAATACATGAGACAGGCTATAAGATTCCCTTTGGCGGCATGTTCCGCTATGTGTCTTCTCCTAATTTACTGGGTGAAATCATTGAATGGGGAGGCTACGCCCTGCTCACCTGGAGCTTTCCGGCGCTGGCATTCTTTATCTGGACCTGCGCCAACCTGATACCGCGCGCCATCGCTAACCAGCAATGGTACCAGCGGCAGTTCCCGGACTTTCCGGTGCAACGCAGAGCCCTGCTGCCTTTTATCTGGTAACATGGTAGCTGCGCAGCTGCAGACAGGAAGCCCCCGGCGCCTGTATGGAAATGCCTGTTTTGCGGAGACGCCCGGTGCGCATATTACGACGGAACACCACCACATTGCCGCTCAGCTGATTGGCTGCCAGCAAATATTTCCCGGAAGGATCAATGACAAAATTACGGGGATGACTACCGCCCGACGGCTGCCGGCCAATACTGGTCAGCCGGCCGCTGGCGCTGTTGACACGGAAGATGACAATAATATTTTCCGGATCCCTGGTAGAGGCATACAGGAAACGGCCATCCGGCGAAAGATGAATGTCCGCACTGTTGAAATCACTGCCCTCTTTCCGGAAATGTGCCCTGATAGTCTGCTGTGCCTGCAGCTGACCGTTATGGTACGTATAGGCGACTACGTTACCCGACATTTCTTCTATACAATATACAAACCGTTGGTTGGGATGGATAGTAATATGCCGCGGCCCTGACCCGGGAACCGTACGGATAAAAGGCGCTGCGGCAGCTTGCAGCGGCCTGCTGCTGCTGTCAGTAAATGTAAAACAGCGTATCTTGTCTGCACCCAGATCCGGCAGCAATACCTGATGATGATCAAGGGAAAAGACGGAGCTGTGAACATGTGAGCTACGCTGCCGCTCCGTCAGACTACTATCCCGGAACAGGAACACCTGGGCCGCCGGCCCGATGACGCCCTTGTCCGACAACGGGAATACAGCGGCGCTGCCGCCGGTATAACAGGCGTTGATCAGCCATTTGCCGCTTTTATGCACCGCAGTATACACAGGGTTCTCACTACCGGCAGGTTGACGGCTGATAAAGGTGAGCGCACCACGGACACTGTCAAATGCAAAACTGCTCATACCGCCATCACCGGGAGTTCTGGCCTCCGTACAGGCGTATACGTAACGCCCGTCCGGCGACAATGCCAGATAACCCGGATTCAGTACGTCCCTTAACGAGGATACAAATTGCAGTCCACCTGTGGCGGTATCAAAACGATATACATAGATGCCTTCCTTTTCCTTATTCCAGTTGTAGGATCCGATAAACAGGTAGTTTTGCGCCTGCGCCATGCTGCTGTACATCAGGAACAGCCAGAAGAGATGCCGTAGTTTTTTCATGTCCTTTATTTCCGGGCGAGAAAACCGCCGTCAACAATAAACAGCTTCACGCCGTGTTCACTGACAGACCGGTGAGAGCTGCATCCGTCCGATACCTGATACGACATGCCCTTTGATAATACATGAGTGCTGCCATCTGCCAGTTCGGAAATCATCTCCCCTTCCAGGCAATAGATAATATGTCCCTTACTGCACCAATGATCTGCCTTGTAACCCGCGGAATACTCCACGATCCTTATCCTCAGATCTCCGTATTGTAAGGTTTTCCACCAGGCGGTGCCCGATTCCCCCGGATGAGTGGTTACCGGTAGGTCGTCCCAGTTGGTTGTTTCAAATAATATCTCAGCAGGCCCCATAAAACAATGAGTTTTGTATAAAGGTAATAACGCAGCATGAAAATCAAAACCCGTAAATGTAGCCGGCAACAGATAAGTGCCTTACTGCTGCCGGTGAACAGCTATTGTATCAAACCGGAGCTGTTATCTGCCTGAATATTATAATATCTCATTCATTACGGTAGTCCTTTCGCTCAAAATACATCCGGACCATTCGCCGGCGGTCACTAAATATCTCCCATATACCGGAATTTTAAATACATTTAGTTATTCACCCGTTTACCCTGTTAAACAGTTTTATGAAGAAAATAACCCTCACCCTTGCCGGCTTCCTGATGATGGCCGCCGCCGTACAGGCGCAATCCACCGCAGATTCCGTAAAAACAGTCATTAATAACCTGTTTACCGCCATGCGGCAGGCAGATACCGCTGCGTTGCAGCAGTGCTTTGCTCCCGGTGCAGTGATACAGACTGCCGGCACAGACAAAGATGGTAACCCGGGCGTGCAGACGACCGCCATCAGCGGTTTCGCGGCCGCTATCGGCAAAATGCCCGCCGGCACCGCCGATGAACGCATTACCTTCGATGCCCTGCATATAGATGGCCCGCTGGCTTCCGTATGGACGCCCTACCGCTTCTACCTCAAACAGCAGTTCCACCACTGCGGCGTCAACTCCTTCCTGCTGGTCAGACTTCCGGAAGGCTGGAAAATCCAGCATGTAATGGATACCCGCCGGAAAGACGGCTGTGTGGAAGAGCGTCGCAGCCAGACAAAATAAATAACCTGCCATGCACGTTTTTATTTTTCTTTTTATTTTGCAGGTATGATAACATCCGAATTACCATCTTACTACCAGCGGCTGATGAAAAAATATCCCGTTGTAACAGCTGCAGAATGGCAGCTGCTGGATAGTATTGCTACAGTAAAACATATACGGAAAGGCGATAGTTTCCTGCGTTACGGGAAGGTAGCCCGGTATTCCGCATTTGTAATATCAGGTGTGTTCAAATTCTGTATCCTGGATGAGGAAGGCAATGAGAAGATTGTCAAGTTCGGATTTGCGGATGACTTCCTCGCCAACTGTGAAAGCTATAATAAAAAAGCGCCTTCCGCAGTAAGTATCATAGCCGTGGAAGATGCCACCATACTGCGTATCAACATCAAAAAGCTGCAGCCATTGTATGATCTGCATATGAACCTGCTGCATGTCAACCTGCAACTGTACCAGGAACTGCTGGAACAACAATCCGAACACCAGTATATTCTTTCCCTGAAAAGTCCGCTGCAGCGTTATAAATTCCTGCTGGAGCGCCGTCCTGCCATTATCCAGAAAATATCGCTCACCAACATTGCGCGGTATCTCTATACCAGCCGCGAAGCCCTGAGCAGGGCCAGGCTCTACCTGCTGGACCAGTCACGTAACTTTTGTGACTGAGATCACAGACGCCTTGTGACACATCTGATAGCTTTGTAAAAAAAACACATGAAGCAGCAGATGATTTTATTACACGGCCTGTTCGGCGGATTGAGCAACTGGGAAGCAGTGATTGCGCATTTCGGGTCAGGCTACGATATACATATCCCTGCCCTGCCTATCTTCGATCAGCATAAGGGTGATAACCTGGAATACCTGGTTCAGTTCCTGGAAGATTATGTTCACTGCGCGCAGCTGGATAACCTGATACTTGTCGGCAATTCCCTCGGCGGCCATGTAGCAATCCTGTATACGCACCGTAATCAGGATAAGGTAAAACAACTTATACTCACCGGCAGCTCCGGGCTGCATGAAAATCTCGGTATGGGCAGCTTTCCGAAAAGAGGAAATTATGCGTATATCCGGGAGCGTGTGGAATATACTTTTTATGATCCGGCAATTGCTACAGACAGCCTGGTGGCAGAGGTTTTCAAAACCACGACGGATGCCCGCAAATGCCTTAGCATTGTACGTATGGCCAAATCGGCGCAACGTAATTATGTGGCGCATCTGCTGCCGGAAATAAAAACACCGGTATTACTGATCTGGGGAGAAGATGATAAAATTGCGCCACCGGAAGTGGCGCGCGAATTTAAAAAGCACCTGCCGGATGCCAGGCTTATCCTGTTACCGCAATGCGGCCATGCGCCGATGATGGAACAACCGGCAGCCTTCAATGCGCTGCTGGAAGCATTTCTTAATAAGCTGCCAGCTGTTGCATAACTTTTTCTTCCGCGGCGGCCTGCAGGCGTATTTCCTCTGGAAACACCGCCTGACGCAGTTCCCGGTACAGGGCAACAGTATGATGCAAGGCTTTGAGGATGGCAGCCCGGTCGTACGCCGGTATGGTGGCGGCCAGTTTTTCCAGGTCCGCGGGTGGCAGGTTCTCTTCCACTCTGCGGACACCTCTGGGCAATAATCCGTTCTTCACCTGTAACAGCGGACCAGTCACCACATTGCGGATGAAGCCGAAGAAATCCAGCGCTTCCATCAGTTCACCCCGTCCGGTTTTCTGGAGGGCATAATGCACCCAGGTCCAGAAACGGTCTTCTATCCACTGGTAGTCTGGCGGCGGATAAGCCGCAGGTGTACCGGTGACAATTTCATCCAGCTCTGCGTCTGTATCCAGCACGATAAAAGGATTTTCCACGCGGGTATGAAATTCCTCCGGCGTAACAAATTTAATATCTACATGCAGCAGCGGATTATCATACAGGCAGATGAGCAGGCGCGGTTCTCCCACATGCTCGCCGGTGAAGGCAGAGAGCAGCTCCCCGAAAGAGGCGGCATAAGCCATCATCTTCTCCCTGTCACCGCCCGTTTTTTCCCGTGTAACCAGTACCAGGTCCAGGTCTGAATATTCATCCAGTTCATCAGTGATCCAGGATCCGCCTACTGCCAGTCCGACGATCGATTCATCGAACTGTATCACTTCCATAATATGTCTTACAAATTGCTGATGAATCATATCTTACTTTTTCAGGTTATGCGTCAGGTAGAAAGCAATTTCCTTGTTATCCTGGGAAGGATCGTACAGGGTGGTATTGACACCGGTAAGCGCAAATCCGTTTTTCAGGTAAAAGGTAACGGCCGGTACGTTGGTGTTCTGCGTTTCCAGCTCCAGGTGGCGGCAATCGCTGGCGGCAGCATGGGAGATAGCCTGTGCCAGCAGCAATTTTCCTATGCCTGCACCTCTCGCACTTTCCGCTACCAGCAAGCTTTCTACCCACATGGTATTATTCCAGTCCCGTTGTTCACAGATCACAAAGCCGACTAAGGTATCTTCCTCGAAAGCACCGAACGAATGGCCTGCCCGCAGGGTATCCCGGTATGCGTAGAGATCTTCATCGGTGATTTTCCAGTATTTGACATATGGTTTTTCCAGCGGCGCCAGGGTAAATGTTATGGACATGCCGGCAGCATTCGTTTGTACGTCAACGTTATACACCTTATCAGAAGTATATCCCTGAAAGCCCATCCTGTCTGTTTCTGCCTTGGTTAGCCGCGTCAGCGGAGCAATCGTTATCATCCTGTTGATTTAGTTGTCAAAAATAAGATAATTGATCTTATCCTGCTGATATTACTGCGAAAGATGAATCATGAATGCAGCAGAATTGTTTATCATTGTATTATGAAAACATCCTTGCAGATACATATTCCGAAGCCCTGCAGCCAGTCATGGGATACGATGACGCCGGCGGCCGGCGGGCGTTTCTGCAGCAGCTGCCGGAAAACGGTAGTGGATTTTTCCATGATGAGTCACCGGGAAATACTGGATTATCTGCAAACGGCGGCCGGCAGCTCCTGCGGATATTTTCATGCGTCACAGTTAAATACACCGCTTACTCCTGTGCAGCCTGCAAAGCGCCGCTACGTTGTATCCGGCTTACTGGCTTCCCTGCTGACACTTGTGCTGCCTACGGCCGGCAAAGCACAGCCACGTACACTGCCCGTTGCAGTACATGATAACAAGGAGAAGTTACCTGCTCCGGCGGGCGACACCATAGCGGAACCGGTTATTTCGGGTATTGTAAAAGACCATCAGACCGGGGAACCGGTACCGGCTGCACAAATAACCATTAAGGGCGCCAGTACCGCCGTTCATACAGATGCCAAAGGATATTACCGCCTGCAGGTGCCGGATAAGATACAGCAGCAACCTGTTGTACTGGTAGTCAGCTTTATCGGATATGAACAGCAGGAAATCACTATCTCTCCGGTATGGCCGGCTAACAGAGACATTTACCTTTCCCTGCATGTCACCGGGAATTTTGAAACAGTTATCTTTTGCAAAACACCGGTAAAACGTAAATTCCTTTTCTGGTGGCGGAAAAAATCATAGACAGCTACTTGTCGTTTATACATGACCGTTACAATGTCTCTGTTTATCGTGTCAGCAGAACTGATTTACCGTACCTGATATTTCCCTAACTTCCCCGTATGAAAAAATCCCTGTACATCACTGTACCTCAACCTTGCCAACAATCCTGGCATGACATGACGCCAGCTGGGCCGGGGCGTTTCTGCGACAGGTGCCGGAAAACGGTGGTGGATTTTTCTACCATGAATGACCGGGAAATACTGTCCTATCTGCAGACAGCTTCCGGTGTTGTGTGCGGGAACTTTCACCCTTCGCAGGTAAACAGGCATATTATGGCAACGCCACCGGTAAAACGCAGGTCGGGAACGGCAGCGCTGCTGGCTTCCCTGCTGGCGCTGATAGTGCCCGGCAGCAGCAGGGCGCAGCAGACAGTTATGCCAACCATGCAGACAGATACAAAGCTGCCCGGGCAACCGGCCGGCAGTAATGATACCACTGCTGCAACCTTCCTCACAGGTGCAGTGAGAGACAGTGCCAACGGAACGCCGGTCTACGGTGCTACCGTGTTAATTGCAGGAACCGGGCGGGGTACACATGTTGATAATAACGGAAATTTCCGGCTCCGCATTCCTGATGAAATCGCGCATCAGGCAATAACACTGCAATTAAACGCGATCGGTTATCAGATACATACGGTTATCATCCCATATCCCTTCCCTGCTGTCAATACGCTTTACCTTCCGCCCGGGGAGGTATTGGCAGGAGAAGTAGTTATTACCGGCTATCACCGCAGAAAATGGTATCAGATTTTCAGGCGCCGGCATTAAGGCAGGACTGCCTGTAAGATGTCTTTATTATACTTTGATAGATTCCTGCAACACCTGCCGGTAGCGGATTTATTGATGCCACCACGCCCACAGGAAGCATAAAAAAGCCGCCCCGGTAAAGAGACGGCCTACTATTTAAAAAAAGCGGAGATCGTATGGATAAGCGGAAACATCCGTACAAAGTTACGCTTTAATATTGCACCAGACCTCAGGGAAAATCCCCGGGGATAAAATTTCAGTAGTTACCCTGATGGCAGTCATCCGGCCGGCGGAAATTGCTGTTCATAGAATATTTATCGCCGTTGTTACCACCTGCAGTACCTTTATCCGGTAAACGCTTTTGCTATGAAATTACTTCCTGCCGGCATCTTCCTGGCCGGTACCCTGACCCTGCTGGCCGTTTCCCTTTCATTCGCCCCGCCGAAGGCGGCCAACGGCTTTGCAGTGGTGGAGCTATTCACCTCCGAAGGCTGCTCCAGCTGCCCCGCCGCGGAAGACCTGGTAGCGCAGATTGCCGCTGAGCAACAGGATAAGGCTGTGTATATCCTCGCTTTCCATGTAGATTACTGGAACCGCCTGGGATGGAAAGATCCTTTCAGCAGCCCGGACTTCTCTTTCCGGCAAAGGCATTACCGGGAATTACTCAGCATCCCTACCGTATATACGCCGCAACTGATACTTAACGGTAAAACAGTATTTAAACGGTCACAGGAACCGCTGTTACGGGCAGCCATACAGGAGGGGCTGCAGGCCACGCCCGGAGGAGAGCTGACGCTGAGCGTACTCCCTGCCGGCGACAGCGCGCTGCAGGTCCGCTATGCCTATAACGGTAAAACCAGAAGAAACAACCTGCTCCTCACCCTGGTACAGCGGAAGGCTGTCAGCCGCATCACCGCAGGAGAAAACAACGGAAGGGAACTTACCCATATCAACGTTGTCAGGAAACTGGAAAACATTGACCTGAAAGAAACGTCTGCCGGCAGCTATACGATAGCACTACCGGAAGGGGTAACCGCTGCAGGCTGTGATGTAATAGGATTTGTACAGCAAAGTAAAACAGGGGAAATCATTGCTGCCGGAAAAAATCATTGATACCGGCAGCACATCTCTCAAAAGTCACTATCTTTCGGATAAGTGAACAATTCCTGATGAAGATAATCCTGCTGCTGTCAACCGCTCTGTTATTGCACCTTTCCGCCGTATCCCGGCAACAGCCCGCCTTTTATAATACTACCGGCCACTACTGGCAGCTGGCAGATACCCTGCAGGCAGGCAGAAAGCCATCCTCCGCGTTATGGCACACCTGGTTCGATGACGGTATCGGCAGGTGGCTGACAGGCACCGGGCATATCGACAGCGTCACCTTTGTACAGGATATGTTTCGTATATACATGCCCGGTAGCGATACCGGCACGCTTTCCGAAAGCGCGGCCTATCACCTGGAATACCGGAAGAAGGCCGCCTGGATAAAAGCCACC
Organism: Chitinophaga solisilvae; assembly: GCF_009928525.1. GTDB lineage: Bacteria > Bacteroidota > Bacteroidia > Chitinophagales > Chitinophagaceae > Chitinophaga > Chitinophaga solisilvae. The sequence continues at coordinate 52,524 of NZ_JAABOK010000011.1, forward strand.
GCTCCCGGGCTGGAACAACCGGCGGTAAGAACAGCCATGAAAAAAGCATTGTATCCCTGCCTGCCGCCCCGCCTTCGCCAGGATACCCTGCTGCCCACACTGATATATACCTTTATGGGTTTCAGCGATGCTACCAGCGTACAGCAGTTTGTTATCATGGACATGCTGCTGGCCTGCCAGCTGCATACCTATGCACCCGGGCTGCTCGCTGCACATGAAGCCTTTCACAGCATTACCGGCAGGTCTTTTCATGGCAGCCGCTTCAACGCCACCATAGCCACTCCGCAGGAACAGTACCTGCTTTTATTTCTCAGTAATGTATCACAGGAAGGTATCGCCGATCAGATAGATAAACCCGTATTACTGCAACGCAGCTCACCTGTATATGACGCCTGGCAGGACCTTTACCATGATGAAGCCAGACAGTCCCGGCAATGTATCCGGCAGCTCGACAGCCTGCTGCAACAGGCCGCCACACACACCATTGACATCAGCTACCAGGATATGTTCAATGGCTATGCCGTCAATGGCGGTCATATCCCCGGCAGGTATATGTGCAGCATCATACGGCAGTCCGGGCGGTGGCAGGAACTCCTGCAGCAGGCAGATGATCCGCTGGCTTTTATGCTGCTATATCAGCGTGCTGCCAGCCGGAAGCAGGGAAAGTTTTCAACAGAAAGCGCCGCTTATCTGCAGCGCCTTCAGCAAAAACTGATACTTCCTGTTAAATGATTTATGCTACCTGCGTGCGTTGCTCTGTCACACTGCGTTTCACCCAGGCCGCATAAGACACGCCCAGTATTGCCAGGAAAATCACCGGCCCGATTTTATTGCCAATCGGATCACCGGAAGCCGCATGCGCAATAAAAGCTGATATAAACGTAAACGCAAACCCTGCGTACACCCATTCCCGTACCCGCGCGGATACCGGTACTACCAGCAATACCGCACCGATAAGTTTCGCAATACCCAGCTCCACCCGGAAATATCCCGGATAGCCAAGATGCTGGAATCCCTGCTGCAGCGCAGGTTGCGTCAGATAAGCAAAACCGGAGTACAGCATCACCAGCACGATAATACCGGTACTCACCCAATAAGCAATTTTCAGTGTTTTCATATATTAGATTTTTGACAAATCAAAACTAGGTACATTCGCTTGTAAAAAGTAAGTAGTATACTTTGGGTTAGCAGTAACCTTTGGGTTAGCTACTGACAGGATTTACTGATTTACGGATTTTGGAATTTTGAAATTTAAAAATGCAGCGGATAAAATCAGGAAGATCTTAGCGAGTATATCCGCTGCATTTTTAAATTCCAACATCAAAAAATCCGAAAATCCGAAAATCTTTATATTTATCATCTTATGAAGAAACATGAACACGATACACATAGCTATGACCGGTGCATGTCGGAGCTGGGAGTGCTGGAAGATGCACTGTATGTGATTGGCGGCAAGTGGAAACTGAAAATCATTATTGCGCTGCGGGAGGCGCGTACCATCCGTTTCAACGAATTGCAGCGGATGGTGGCAGGCATCTCTGCAAGGGTATTATCCAATGAACTGAAGGACCTGGAACTTAACGGATTTATTAAAAGGAATGTCTACGATTCCACGCCGGTAATTATTGAGTATGAACTGACAGATTACAGTGATACCTTAGAAAAGGTGCTGCAGTCACTGGTGGAATGGGGACATATGCACCGGGAGAAAATCAGGAAAGACAGCAGGAAGGCACGTAAAACATAACATGTCGGATTTACCCCTCAGATTGTCGTGCCCTCCCCCTATCTGAACAAATTCCCTGGTATACCTTTGAAGTAGTTACCATCTTACAAAATTTTAACTATGGAAAAGAAACTCACCGTTCAGAAAATAACGCCCAACTTATGGTTCGATAAAAACGGGGAAGAAGCCGTTAAATTCTACGTATCTATCTTCCAGGATTCCAGGATAGGCAGAGTGACCCACTATACAAAAGAAGGATTCGAGATACATCAGATGCCGGAAGGCACAGTCATGACAATGGAATTTCAGATTGAAGGGCAGGAATTTGTTGCCCTGAACGCCGGACCGGTATTCACTTTCAACGAAGCCATCTCCTTTGTTGTCAATTGCAGCTCCCAGGAAGAAGTCGATTATTACTGGAATAAACTCAGCGAAGGCGGTGATCCCAATGCACAGATGTGCGGATGGCTCAAAGATAAATTCGGCGTATCCTGGCAGGTGGTACCTACCGAACTGACAGACCTGCTCCAGGACAAGGATACCGCCCGCGTATCACGCGTTACCAATGCCATATTCAAAATGAAAAAACTCGACATCGGGGAGTTACGCAAGGCCCACGGCGGGATTTAGTTATTTTATTATTTTTTTATTTGAGATTTTGAAGCTGATCCAGGTTTACTGCTGCACTTATCAGTACAAACGAAAACCAGGATCAGCTTCAAAATCTCAAATAAAAAAATAATAAAATCTCCAATATTGGAGGGGGTCCACTCAATTCATAAATGCTTCGAGTTTTTTCTTCTCTTCTGCTTTCACGTACTGTCCGTATTTCTCCAGGTATTCTCTGGCAACTGGTTTATAGCCGGCCTTGTCCTGCTTGTTGAGCAGGTGAATGGTTTTGGCGCGCAGAAAGATTTCTTCACCGGGTGCGCCGTAGGGCTTAACGGTAGTGTAGATGCTGTTCCAGTCCGGGGAAGCGTTCGGGTCTGCTACATAGGGAGCGATGAGGTCCTGAAAAATCAGCGACATCATTTTCACTTCTGCCTGACGGGGCCCTAAAGCGGTGTCAATTGCTGCGATGTTATCGCGGATGATACTGAAACCGGTATCCTTTGTGTTGCGGGTTACGGTCATCACGTAGTTAAGATCTTCCGCGGCGTAGGGAGGTTTCAGCATAGCGAAGTAGTCGCCGCTGATACGGGCAGCACCGGTCTTGTCGCCGGTCTGTGATGCCATCATCGCCAGTTTGCGAAGGAAATCCGGCTTCCTGTCTCCATCAACATATTGCTGCAGCAGGGCGCTGTAGGTTTCGGAAGGATCTGTCAGGTCTGCATCAGCGGCAGTTACTTCAGGAATAGTACCGATATCGCTGTTCAGCGGCGCATGTATTTTACGTAACGCGGCGAAAGGTATTTTCACCACTTCCCTGTCGTAGGTGATCAGGCCGTTTTGTTCTCCTTCCACATCGAACGGCTGCGTGTAGATGCTGCCGGAAAGCCCTTCCCGCTGCAGGAGCTGCAGGTGCTGATTCATGATGGCGTACTTGGATTTCAGGGCGGCGGGCTTCTCCATGATATAGCCCCAGGCGCTGCTGGTATTCCACTGATGGTCCGGAATAAATACGCCGATACCCCCGAACTCTCCCAGTACACGGGCTTTGCCGGGTAGTTTCATCGCATTCATGGGATCGGGGTAACTGTGCACGTCTGTCATATCAGCGCTGACGTAAGCGTTAGGGCTTGGGCTGCGGAGTTTTTCATTCACATACAGTATTTCTCCGGAGTGACCGTTTACCAGGCGGGAAGGATCTGTTTTTTTAATCCATTCCGTCAGCCGTTGCTGATCAAACCTTCCCCACTTCTCGTTAAACAGCACCCAGGTAGTGATACAGGGGTTGTTATGCAGTTGTGCGAGGGTTTCCTTACATTGCTGCTCAAAGAGCGGTTTTGAGCCTTCCGGCAGGCGCTGATTGGGGTTTACCATATCCTGCCATACGAGCATCCCCAGCTTATCGGCCCAATAGTACCAGCGGGCGGGTTCTACTTTGATATGTTTACGGATGGTGTTAAAGCCCATCGCCTTGATGGCTTTGATATCAAATGCCAGCGCTTCATCTGTGGGCGCTGTATAGATGCCCTCCGGCCAGAACCCCTGATCAAGTGTGCCGAGATTGAAATAAGGTTTATTGTTCAGGAAGATGCGTTCCACGCCTTTATCATCTTTCTCTACAGTGATCTTACGCATCCCGAAGTAGCTTTTCACTTCATCGGCCTGTTTGCTGCCTTTCATCAGGCGTACCTGCAGGTCATAGAGGAAGGGGCTGGCGGGCGACCACAGTACCGGCTGCGTCACGGGCAGCTTCAGGGCGGCGCCTGCCGCGCCTTTAACGGTACCTGCCACGGCCCCGTCTTTCAGCGCGCTGACTTCAACGGTATATCCTGCCGGAGCCTTCACGGTAATGTTCAGTACCCCCTTATCTATATCCGGAGTAAAATACAACCCGCTGATATAGTCTTGAGGTACCTTTTCCAGCCATACTGTCTGCCAGATGCCTGAGCTGGGCGTATAGTAAATATCAGCCGGGTTGAGCACCTGCTTGCCATGGGGGCCGGCGCCACGGTCGGAAGGATCATATACTTTTACCTGGATAGTATTATCACCCGGCTTTACTGCGTCTGTAATATCGATGGTAAAGTTCGTATAGCCGCCGGTGTGACCACCTGCTTCCTTACCATTGACAAATACCACGCATTGCCAGTCTACCGCACCGAAGTGAAGCAGCAGCCTGTTTCCTCCTGTTTCCGGTACATTCACCACTTTTCTGTACCAGAGGTACTGATCGGGGCGCAACGCTTTTTTAACGCCTGACAGCGCAGATTCCAGGGGATAAGGCACCAGTATCTGTCCGTCGTACTTCGCGGGTAACTTTTTTTCATCTCCGGTGATGGCATAGTCCCACAGGCCGTTCAGATTCTGCCAGTCCCTTCTTTCCATCTGCGGGCGCGGATAAGCAGTCAGTGCGTTCTGCGGGGTTACTTCCTTTGCCCACCTGCTCCGGATGGCAACCGGTTGCATACGCCAGGTATCCTGCGCTGCCACGGGTCCGGCGAGGGAAAATACCACCGCAGCAGTCAGCCACACCTGCTTTGTTGTTCTTCTTAACATGGTTGATACAGTATTTGTGTTGGTATTATAACGTGATATAAGCTACTTAGTCCTATTCATCCGGGTGAATTCCTTTCAGGGGGGTCTTTAAAACAATCGGCCGAGGGTAAAATATACATCATTCCCATGTTGCAGGATTGCATAACACCGGGTTAACAGATACATTTTTTAACAGCCGTTGGGAGAAATGTATTTTTTACTTATCTTGTTAACACGAAATGTGAACTTGAAAAACCTTCACCAGCATCTGTCATTACAACCAAATATTTACAGCTAAAATCTGTACGATTCCCGTTTTATTTCATCTAAAAACTGAACAATGAAAAAACACACCCCGTATTCCATGCTGGCAGGAGCATTGTTATTATCCGCCGCCATGGCATGCAGCAAGAAAGTGGTATCTGATCAGCCCACTCCTTCCGGCGATCCGAAAGCTGCCACTGAGCTTCTAACCAGCGCCTACCAGCTGAATGTCATCTATTTTGTACCGTCAGACAATGACACCATTACCAACTACCGGGCACGGCTAAACGGTATCCTGAAACAGGGACAGCGTTTTTATGGTAAATGGATGAACTATTATGGGTATGGCGACCGCTCGTTTGGTCTGGCCCTGGAATCTTCCGGGCAGGTAAAGGTCAATGTAGTCAGGGGCGCGCTTACCAAAGACAACTACCCCTACGAAGGCGGTGGCAACACAGTTATCGATGAGCTGAACACCTGGTTCTCCTCCCACCCTGCTGAAAAGCGGAGTGAGCATACGCTTGTCATCATGCCGGCCAGTACCTATGCGGCAGACGGCGACCCCGGCGGCGTGCCTTTCTACGGCCTCGGACGCTGGTGCTTTGCACTGGATTATGCCGAAATGGATACCAGCTATCTCGGACAAAACACCACCCTGGGCAACCGGGCTACCAAATGGATCGGAGGACTCATGCATGAACTCGGCCATGGCCTGAACCTGCCACACAACAAGGAAAAAGTATCTGAACTGGCAGACCCCGCCAAAGGCACGGCGCTCATGGGAAGCGGCAATTACACCTATGGCAAATCGCCTACTTTCCTGACCGCCGCCAGCGCCGCTATCCTCAACAATAGCCAGACTTTCCGCACCACTACCGGCACCGGACTCTATAACGGCGGCAATACTACCATCAGCCTGATTAAAGGCAGCTATACCGGCGGCAACATCGAACTGAAAGTCAAATTTACTTCCAACCGGACGGTCAACCGGGTGAATATCTACAATGATCCGGAAGGTGGCGACGATTATGATGCCGTTCCGTGGGTTGCCACGCCTGCAGGCGACAGCTTCAGCATCAGTATGCCTGTCAGCGAGCTGCATAATACGACCGGCAACTACGACCTGCGTATCAGCTTCCTGTATACAAACGGTTCTTCCAGTGAAATTTCTTACCCGTACTCTTTTGTTAATAATGAGCCGGTAATTAATTTCAGTACCAAAGACGAACTGAATAAATCCGGCTGGAGCATCTCCTCTGTCAGCAGCCAGGAAGATGACGGACCTGCTGCCAATCTGCTGGACAACAACCAGGCTACCGTATGGCATACCCAGTGGAAGTCCGTACAGCCGGCGCATCCGCATACCGTAGTGGTAAAAATGAATACTACACAAACCATCAAGGGGCTTGCCTTCCTGCAGCGTGAAAACCTCAACGGTTCACTGAAAGGTATTACCGTATATACCAGTACCAATAACATCAGTTATACTTCCCGCGGTAGTTATACACTGGCCAATGTAAACAGCAAACAGTACATCACCTTTGCTTCCGCCATCAGTGCGAGGTATATCAAGATAGTTACTGCTTCCAACTACAACGGCTCTCATTATGCCGTACTGTCGGAATTAGGCGCTTTCAGCAACTAAAAAAGATCCTCGCCGGTTCCTGCAATCAGGAACCGGCGAGGATCTTTCTATTCTGACAAAAGCGCGCTGCCTGTCTGCGCTCCTATTCCTCATTCATCATTTTACTCCTTCACAAACTTATGAAAATTGATAACCCTGCGCTGCTCAAACCCCATATGCTCATATAACCTGATAGCCCGCTCATTTGTCAACGCTACATGCAGAAATGAAACAATGCCCTCAGCTGCATGCCGGCGGCATATCTGTACCATCAGCTGTTGCGCATATCCGCGACCGGTATATTCCGGATGTGTACAAATGGCGCTCAGCTCACTGAATCCGGCAGGGCGCATGCGCTCTCCCGCTATTGCCACCAGCCGGCCTTCCTGACGGATACCATAATAATTACCGAGCATCCTGGAATCTCTTCTGTAATATCCGGGTTGCACCAGGTTGACCAATGCCAGCATATCATCCGCATCTGCTTCTCCCAGCAGGGAAATATCCACCGGTTCCTTACTGCTGGCCGGCGGTTCCCGGCGCAATACCATCTGCGCACACGGCAGCTCCAGCACTTTGGTCCACGAAGCCGGTAATGCCGGTACTTCCCCGATAAGAAAAAAAGCCTCTCCCTTGTTGATGAAAGCATCCAAAGCAACTGCACTACCGTCAACGGCTGTACGAATTGCTGCAAAGGGCAATATGCTTTCCTGGTATCTTTTTGCATCTTCACCGCCTTCCGCAAAATGAGCCTGCGCTGTTGTCAGCGCCGCCCAGGCGGGATTATCCAATACGTTCTCGTTCATAACTATCGTTTCTTTTATCTGTTAAAAAAGCCTGCGTCCGCGTGATGGCTGTCCGGCTGACACTATTTTCCCTTTCAGTAAAACCGTGTTGACAGACAAGGTGTGTTGTATATCAGTAAACGGGTTCTGATCCAGGATGATGAGCGTAGCTTCCTTGCCTTCGCTGATGGTACCGTACCGGTCTGCCGTATGCAGGAACTCCGCTGCGTTGACGGTAGCCGTTTTCAGCGCTTCGTAATTAGACAGCCCTGCCTTGTGCAGCAGCTGCAACTCCAGGTGCAGGGAATATCCCGGTACCAGTCCGGGCATAGTAGGTGCGTCTGTACCAGCCAGCAGCAATACCTTCCGGTCATTGAACGCTTTCACCAGCTGCAGCTGAAAATCAAAGGCCGCCTGCATTCTCTGTCTGCCGCGGGGAGCGGCGAACTTCTGCGGAATACCGCTGTTCATCCAGTCCCAGGTGACCGCTACCGGATCAATGGCCGGCAGTGGCATGGCAGACAGGTAGCTGTTTACATCTTCCGCCGTCTGCCAGATGGAATAAAAGGTAATCAACGTGGGAGAAACCGCCTTGTGCGCATCAGCGGTAGCCTTTGCCAGCATAGGAATCAGCGAAGTATCCGGCAGCACAGGCGTTTCTATGTTGCCCATAAAATAATTCACCGGCGGGCTGTATAAATACTCCTCCGCATGTGCGATCAGTTCCTGCCGGCTGTGCAGCACTCCCATGGTGGTAACACGCTGCGGGATATGTCCGGCAAGCCGCAGACCGTATGCGGCTGCATGTTGGCTGAAAGCGTTGAATCCTTCCTTCGACAGGTCTGAGTATATCTTCACAAAATCGTATCCTGCCTGCCGGAAGGTATCCAGTTTGGCGACGGCCTGTTCGGCAGTCATAGTGGAATCATTCATCGGCGGACTGGCACATACAATATCCGGGCCCTGCAGCAGTCCGCGACGGATGCTGTCGCGGTGACGCAGCAGCTCCGGCCGGCCGTTCAGGGCCAGCACGCCGGTTATGCCATAGCGTAGATAGAGGCTGTCGCATTCATGGAAAACAGACACATAGTTTTTGTAATGCACGTGGCTGTCTGTCAGACCAGGAATCAGGTATTTTCCCGTTCCGTTGATCTGCCGGAAGCCCTTCTTTCTGAATGCGCGTTTCCCGGCAGCCGGTGTAATACGTATAATTTTTTCGTTGGCAATCCATACATCCCGGTCCTGCAGGATAGTATCGGTGGTCATGGGTATCACACGGATGTTTCGGATCACCAGCGTGGGCTGCTGTGCATGCGCACCGGCAGTCATCAGCAGCAAAGCGGCTATGAAAGTCACCTGTAGTTGTTTCATCCTCTTCCTTTGAAATAACAAGATAATGCATTTAAACAGACGGAGGCTTTACAGCAACATTTTTTCTATATCTTACCAAAACGTTAAAACCTGCGCACAACACAATTATAATTACGAATTACAAATTGCGAATTACGAATGAGGAGCGAAGATAGGAGCGGATGAATATTTTTATTCGCTGATGTCTTCGCTCCTCATTCGCAATTCGTCATTCGCAATTCGTAATTGTATTGCATCACACTAAAATATCGAGCCATGAAAAAACTGGAAAACAAAGTAGCCCTGATTACAGGTGGCGCCGGCAGCATCGGAAAAACAACAGCGGAGTTATTCATTGAAGAAGGCGCCAAAGTAGTGCTGGTAGACCTGGACGAAGCAGCGCTGAAAGAAGTGACTGCCTCGCTCGGCAATAATGCCGCCTATGTAACAGCCAACGTCACCGTCTCCGCAGATGTAGAAAGGTACGCACAGGAGGCTGTAAAAAAATTCGGTAAGATAGATATCTTCTTCAACAACGCCGGTATTGAAGGCAGTGTTAAACCCATTACCGAATTTCCGGAAGATGTATTCGACAAAGTGATGGCGGTAAACGTAAAAGGCGTATTCCTGGGATGTAAATACGTACTGCCGCAGATGAACGACGGCGGCAGCATGATTATCACCTCCTCCGTAGCAGGACTGGGCGCCTCTCCCAATTTTGTGGCCTATACCACCAGCAAACATGCCACCCTGGGCATCATGAAAACAGCTGCGCTGGAAGCCGCCCCCCGCAACATACGCGTGAACACCATCCACCCTTCCCCTGTCGACAACCGCATGATGCGCGCCGTCGAAGAAGGCTACCAGCCCGGCCAGGCAGAAGCCATGCGTAAAACATTTGCCGCCGGCATCCCGCTGGGCCGATACGCACAACCGCTGGAAGTTGCCAGACTCGTACTTTTCCTCGGCTCCGATGACAGCCAGTTTATTACGGGAGCGCAATATGTGATTGACGGAGGATCATCGGCGAAATAATTATGAATTAAGAATTATGAATTATGAGTTAACGTGAAGATATATGCGAATAGTAAAATTTTGCTATTCGCATATATCTTCACGTTAACTCATAATTCTTAATTCATAATTCATAATTTCCCCCGAAGGGGTCCTGTCGTATTTTCCCCTCACTTTGTCGCGTCTCCCCCTACTTCTTACCTCCTGATTATTGTACGTTTGTACAAAATCATTTTATGTTGCTTCAGGGAAAAAATGCAGTAATCTATGGTGCAGGCGGATCGTTGGGGGGCGCAGTAGCGCGCGCATTTGCGGCGGCCGGCGCACAGGTATTTCTTAGCGGACTTCATGAGCACAATGTCCGGGAAACGGCAGAAGGTATTATTGCTGCAGGCGGCAATGCATCGCAGGCAGTAGTGGATGCGCTGGATAAACGTGCAGTGGATCAGCATATGGAGTCGGTTGTCAGACAGGCTGGCAGCGTGGATATTTCCTTCAATGCCATTGGCTGGAGAGATGTACAGAATATGCCGCTGACGGAGATGGAGCCGGATGACTTTCTACGGCCGCTCAATGTGGCTATGACAACACAGTTCCTGACCGGAACGGCTGCAGGAAGAGTAATGAAACAGCAGCAGTCCGGCGTGATATTATCGCTGACGGCTACGCCTGGCGGTATCGGATATCCGATGACAGGAGGCTTCGGGCCCGCCTGCTGCGCGGTAGAAGGCTTCTCCAGGAACTTTGCCAGTGAAATGGGACAGTTCGGCGTGAGAGTGGTGAACATCCGGTCAGCCGGTTCACCGGATTCCAGACCCTTTATGGAAGCGATGGCAGCAGACCAGGAGATGGGTACCTGGTTCCTCAATAAGCTGAAGGATGATACCATGCTCAAGGCATTGCCTGCTATGGAAGATATCGCCAATGTCGCTGTTTTCCTGGCGTCGCCGATGGCCGGAAAGATTACCGGTGTTACCATTGATGTGACCGCAGGCACCACTACCGGCATTAACTACCGGATAGCAGATATCCCGCTGGTAAGCGCCTGATATTCGTATATCCGGCGCCGTAGTCAGTGTTCTTCTGCCCTGATGCGCGACAGCTGCGTAGGCGTAATGCCGAGGTAGGAGGCAATATGATGCTGCTTCAGGCGCGCCGCCAGGGAAGCATGTTCCTTCATGAAATCCAGGTACCGTTGCCTGGCAGTCTGGTGCTTCAGGATAATCTCCATCGGTTCCTTATCGGTCACCCAGTTTTTTTCGAGATAGTGAATGTACAGCAACGCTACGTCAAAGTGGGTGTTGACGAGCGCTTTGAAGGAGGTGAACGGAAACTGGTACAGCACCGTATCTTCCAGGGCTTCAATAGTAAAGGCTCCCGGCTTTCCGGTGATGCTGGCAGCCAGGGAGCTGACAAACTCCTGTTCCTTAAAAAAACGCTTAATGATTCTGTTACCGGTATTATCCGTGTAGTAATATGCCAGGAGGCCGCTTTCAATAAAAGCCACATTGCGGGGCACCGCTCCTTCATGCAGAAATATTTCCTGTCTGGCAAGCATTTTCCGCTGCAGCAACGGACCGATCAGCGCTTTGGAACTATCGGTCAGCTTGTAGTATTTATCGGCATTGGACCAGAAATCGTTCATGCGGAAACGTTATATACCCTAAGTTACAGATTATTGCCGTTACTCCAGTACAAACCGGACTGGCAGAATAAACACCTCATCCTGCTTTGCACCGTAGGTTTCGCCCGGTGTCCAGGGAGGCATTATACTTACCACACGTAAGGCCTCCTTGTCCATGGAAGGTTCTACCTTCTGACAAATCGTAATATCACGCAGCGTTCCGTCGGTCGTTACGGTGAACCTCACCAGTACGGTGCCCTGAATGCTTTTGCTGATGGCTGCACGGGGATAGACCAGCTTTGTACTGATAAAGGAGCCCAGGGCGCCGGTACCTCCGGGAAATACGGGCAACACTCTTTGTATGGTATAAGTCAGTTCCTGCCCATCCTTAAAATTGATGCCTTTCTGTAATACACCATGGCTGTATTCTTCCGTCCGCAGCTTCTTTCCGGTAGAGTCAAAATATTCCCAGGCGCCTTCCTTCCAGCCGTTTTTGATAAGGCCGGCAGCTATCACCTTGTATTGATCGTTGCGCAGGGAATACGCTCCGTTACCTTCCTTCACTTCCTGTATGCCGGTGCTGTCCCAGCTGTTGATAATTTCATCGGTATTAATGCGGTTATCAATTCTCCGCTTTTCCCGCTCTGATTGGAGGTAAGCGACGGACTGCTGTCTGACTTTTCCATTGGGATAATACTCAAACCAGACGCCGGTCTTGCCATTCCGTGAATAATTGCCGGTCTGGTAAGGCCGCTTCTCCCCCTTTCTGTACCAGGCAAATTCTCCGTCTCTGATCAGTCTTTCTTTAGAAGTACTGCCACCGGCCATCTTCAGCTCTCCGGTCACGTAAAAGTCTTTTACGTCGTAGCGTGCACGGGCCTGATGAATACCGTAGATTAAACGGAAAGAAGCCGCGTCTTCCTTTTTCTCCACTTCACATTGCTGGTCATTGAGAAATATCAGGAAGGTGGAGTCATTAAACCGGTAAGTCTGGGAGGAGGCTGCCTGCCAAAGGAAGCAGCAACAGCACAGGGATAAAATCAGTTTCATATCCGGGGAGATGATTTTATCAAATGTAATATTTAAACCGCTGAATACGGTGGTTGCCGCTGATAATTTACCGGAAATTATTTTGATTGCCGGCGGGCCTTTACCCATCTGGTTATGGCGATTACCAGCCGCACACCTTCCACGCAGAGCAGCCATCCGAAAGTAAGTACCGCCGCCAGCATACTGAATGCAACGGCCGGAATACCACGATGGCTGTAGAAGAGGTTCCAGATTTGCGGTTTACCCAGGCAGAGATATATCAGTCCCGCAGCCACGAAACTTAATCCCAGTGTCAGCCACGATCGCGCCCATCTGTACAGCGGTACATCGTCCGGCCTGCTGCATAGCTCATATACGTTAGCCATCATAATAAGAAACGGTAACGCATATATGAAATATTCACCGTGGAAGGGAATTTTATTCTCAAAAGATAGCCGCAGCCGGGAATAATCCCGGAAGAAATAATATAAAAAGGTATCCGGAATCAGCATAGTCAGCAGATATACCAGCCCGGACAGGGCTACGATCAGGATCCAGGGCAGCAGGCGTTTACGGGACACAGGCAACGGGAATTAGTCAGGAGATACCAGGAAAGTGCTGCAGATTACGGGTAAAGGTTTCAGCGTTTTCTTTACTGTCTTCCACCGCCCAGGCAGCCATGGCGTAAAGTACGGCATGCAGTCTTCTGCCTGCTTCCGTCAGGCTGTAAGTGACATGCGGCGGCACCACCTGCATCACCTGACGCAGGAGCAGTCCATCTGCTTCCAGTTGTTTCAGCTGCTGTATTAATACCTTTTCCGAGATGGCAGGAATGGATTTGCGGAGATCACTGTAGCGCCGGGGGCCTCCCAGCAGATGGAAAAGAATAATCGGCTTCCAGTATCCACCGATCTTTTCCATGACATAGGTAACAGGGCATTCCTGGAAGGCTGCCTGTTTGTTGGCCTGTATGGCTGAACTTTCTTTAATCGCTGTCATAGCAACCTACTTTAGGGTAAGTACTTGTACAAAAGTAAGTGCAAATCTACCTTTGACAAAGAAAAAAACAAACCACATTTTTATGAAGATTACATTAACAGGATCATTAGGCAACATCAATCAATATCTCATACCTCAGCTGGTAACGGCAGGCCACCAGGTAACAGTTATCAGCCAGCAGCCGGAGCGCGCAGCTGCGATGACGGCACTGGGTGCAACTGCTGCCATCGGCTCCGTGAAAGACCGCGTATTTCTCCAACAGGCATTTACCGGAGCGGACATTGTATACACCATGATACCACCGGATTATGCTGCGCGGGATCTGCGGGCGTATATCCGGGCTACCGGCGAAAATTATGCAGCGGCCATTGCACAGGCAGGCGTAAAATATGTGGTGAATCTCAGTGCAGTAGGTGCGCACGATGCAGCGGGTGCAGGGCCTGCAGGGGCAAGTCATGATGTGGAAGCCATGCTGAACACACTAGCGGACACGCACACACTCCATTTACGTCCGGGTATGTTCTACAGCAATTTCTACGGCGCTATTCCCCTGATAAAATACCAGCAGCTGCTCGGTAACAATTTCAGCGGCGACGTGGAAATGGCGCTCACACATCCCGCAGATATCGCCGCTGCCGCAGCCAAGGCCATGAACCGTCTCTTTACCGGCAAACAGGTACAATACGTTGTCAGCGATGTAAAAACCGGCGATGAACTGGCCAGTATACTGGGAGCTGCTATTGCCATGCCCCACCTCTCCTGGACTGCCTTTTCCGATGAAGCCCTCCTGGCTTCCCTGCAACAGAACGGCTTCTCTGAAGAAATGGCCATGGTATATATGATTGAAATCGGTATTGCCCTCCGCAACAATACCCTGCTTAGCCATTTCCGCCAATACCGGGAGCAGGCGTACGGAGAGATCAGGTTTTCAGCATTTGCGGAGGAATTCGCAAAAACATATATGGCGTAAAGAATTACGAATTACGAATTGCGAATTACGAATGTAAAAGCGAAGAACGAAGCGGATCTCATATTTGAGCTTTGCTTCGTTCTTCGCTTTTACATTCGTAATTCGCAATTCGTAATTCGTAATTCTATAAAAAAAGTCTCTTTACTTCCTGGACTGCCTGTATTTCATATCATTCAGCGCCAGCTGCAATATACTATCCGGCGTAATACCGAAGTATTCTGCCAGCAGGATGCATTCGTCTATTTTCAGTAATCCGGGCGTATGTACTTTTTTGTGGAGGGTAGAATAATGTATGCCGGTAGCGGTGCTGACAGCGGTAAAAGGGATGATATCAAATACACCCTGCAGGCTGGTGAGCTTATTAGCTTCCACCAGCGACTTCACCGCTTCTATCCTCGTATCTTTTACTTTCGCCATTACTATCTTTTTTCTTTTCAGAAAATTAGTAAGTGGGAAAGCATACTGTAATAAATTAACTCAATTTGATAATCATATATCTTATTTGTGAATAAAAATATCACAAAATTGAATAATTTCCCATAAATTTATCAGAGAACGGCAGGATTATGCCGGAGCACCATATTTACGACATCAACCGGCGGTATTTGCAGGAATGCGGCCAGTAATCTGCATTCTTCTATTTTCAGCAAACCAGGATTTCTGGCTTTCCGGTGCATGGTGGAATAATGCATGCCCGTACTTTCGCAAATCTGTTTCAGGGGGATTATCTCCAGCAGGTCGTCCATACTGGTAATTTTACCCATCGAAACCATCTCTCCTATAGCTGCCCTGGAGGCAATTTTAGCTTTTTTCATATGCACCAAATCTTTTTATATCAGAAAGATAATAATGCAATCATTTTGGTGTAATAAAATATCACAAAAACACAATTATCTATCTTAAAATTGAATACATTTATCACATAAATGAATTTTTCTCTCAAACAGATTTCTTAATGGATTGCAGAATTGTTTTTAAAACCACCCAATACCCGGTAAAGGAAATGCATGTTAAAAAATTCACCACCCCCGAACCCGCCATATCACTGCTGATGGGCATCCTGGCCCTTACAGCATTTAACCGGCAGGGCGGCATGTACACCCTGCAGTATCAGTTGATAGCCGACCAGGAATATGTCACCATTGAAACCTATTATACCGATACCTATGTAGAAGGCATCGCAGATGCTTTCCTGCCATATAATAACAGCAGCACATCCGACCGTCTGTTTATACTGGAAACAGTAATCCTGGCAGCGGTACTGATGCTGCTGTTTGCGGCGGTATACCTTCTGTGCAGGTTATCAGCCTAACACATACCAGGCAAGCACCTTCTGCACTTCGTATACATCTACCGACTTGGTAAACTGCCGGGTAATACTGGGTTGCGACTCACCGGAGATCCATATTTTCAGCTCCGCCTCCAGGTCAAATGTACCGGCGGTTTCTACGCTGAAACGGGAAATACTTCTGTAGGAAATACTGCGGTATTCCGTTTTACTGCCGGTAAGCCCCTGCTTATCTACCAGAATCAGGCGCTTGTTCGTGAAAATAAACGTATCCCGGATCAGCCGGAAGCCCAGCTCTATCGTTTCGGTATCTATCAGCAACCTGCCGTACTCTTTGGTAAGCTGCTCCCGGTCTACCGCTCCTGCATTGCCCAGGAGCCCTGAAAAAAATCCCATAATGAATAGTTACATTTGACGGCAAAGCTATCAAATTAGCTATCAAAAAATTTTTTGCCTTTCCTGTCCATTTTTCGTTGAACAGATTGTCATCTGATTATAACAACAAAATTATCAGTCATGAAAAATTTTCTTTTAGTATTCAGAGTAGACCTGAATGCACCGCAACGTACTCAGGAACAGGCACAGACCAACATGCAGCAATGGATGGACTGGATCAGCAAACTGGCCGCCGGCAACAACCTGGTAGACAGCGGACAACGACTGTACCCGCACGGTAAAGTGGTCAGACCACAGCATATCGTAACTGACGGTCCCTATATGGAACTCAAAGAGGCTGTTGGCGGATTCACCATCATCAAAGCCTCCTCCCTGGAAGAAGCTGTAGAACTGACAAGAGAATGCCCTGTTTTTGCCGGCGGCGGCAATGTGGAAGTCAGGGAGATCTGGGCAATATAAACCATTACCGATGATGATATGCGTGGTTCGTCTGCAACAGGCGAACCACGCCTGTTTTGTTATTCCATTCCTCCCCCGCAGCCTGACCTTTCCAACAAAGTAACATTGAACTCCACAACAAAGCAGTCTCCCCGCTGATGGTGCAACTTTGTACCATCATAAAAAATCATTGCTATGAAAAAAGTCTGGTTTATTACCGGCAGCGCCAGGGGATTAGGAAGAAGTATCACCGCTGCTGCCCTCGCTAAAGGAGATCTGGTAGCTGCCACAGCACGTAACCCTGAACAGCTGCAGGACCTCGCCGCCGCCTACCCGGAACAACTGCTGCCCGTTCAGCTGGATGTTACCGATCCCGAACAGATACAGCAGGCGGTTACAACTACTATCGCACATTTCGGACGTATAGACGTACTCGTTAATAATGCCGGCTCCGGCATCGCCGGCGCAGCGGAAGCATATACAGAAGAACAGGTCCGCAGTCAGTATGCCGTAAACCTGTATGCCCCGGTTGCCGTTACCCGTGCGGTACTGCCTCACATGCGGTCCAGACGCAGCGGTCATATTCTGCAGATCAGCTCTGTCGGCGGACGCATCACCAGCATCGGCCTCTCCCTTTACCAGAGCGCCAAATTCGGGTTATCCGGCTTCAGTGAAGCCCTGGCTAAAGAAGTAGCGCCGCTGGGTATTAAAGTCACTGCTGTGGAACCGGGCGGCATCCTGACAGACTGGGGCGGCGATTCCATGGGATACGCGCCCGCCGTGGAAGGTTATGATACAACGGTTGACCAGCGTGTTGCCGCCTTCAGAAACGGCAGCTTCAAAGGCAAAGGCAGCCCGGAAAAAATGGCGCAGGTGCTGATGGCCCTGGCCGATAATCCGGAACCGCCGGTACATCTCATCCTCGGCAGCGATGCTGTATCCGTACTGCAACAATCGGAAGCCATCCGCCAGGCAGAGTTTGAAAAATGGCTGCCGGTAAGTCTTTCCACAGATGCCTCCTGACACATTAAAGGGCGCAGCCTGTCTTTGCGGCTACGCCCTTTATTGGTAACTTTATTTTCCATGAATGCAGCAACACCTCACATACAGCAAAAGCAGATTTCCCTTTCCTGCTATACCAGCAGGGTCAGGGAAGGCGAACAGTTTATTCCGGAACATGTTTTCAGCTACCAGCTCTCCGGCAGCATTACCATGCATGACGGTGTCCGGGAATATACTTTCACGGAAGGCAGCTGCCGGCTCACCCGCCGGAACAACCTGATGAAATTCGTGAAACAACCCGCGGCAACGGCGCCATTTCTGAATATCTCCGTTTACCTGGACCAGGCTACGCTACAGCGTTTCAGCAAAACATACGGCTTTACCGCCAACCCGCAGCAGGAGCAGCCACCGGTAATACCCATCCATGCCACACCATTTGTAAAGGCTTACTTTGATTCGCTGAAACCCTATGATGAACTGATACAGGAAGGCAATGAAGTACTGCTGTCACTCAAACAGCAGGAAGCCATCGGCATACTGCTTCAAAGCAATGCTACCCTGAAGGATGTACTGTTCGATTTTGCCGCTCCCGGCAGAATAGACCTGGAGGCTTTCATGCAGCAGAATTTTCATTTCAATACTTCGCTGAACCGCTTTGCCTATCTCACAGGCAGGAGCTTGTCTACCTTCAAGCGCGATTTTGAAAAAACCTTCGGCATGCCGCCGGGAAAATGGCTGCAGCAGCGAAGATTACAGGAAGCATATTATCTGATAAGGGAGAAAGGCGCGTCAGCGTCGGACGTATATATTGAAGTGGGCTTTGAAGATCTCTCTCATTTTTCTTTCGCCTTTAAAAAGATGTACGGGGCTTCGCCGACCAGAATCTGACAGCGGCGCAAGACCGGGGCGCTAACGGCGGCGGTAGATAACTTTATTCTCATACTCGCCGGTTACTACCCTTCCGTAAACAGTGCGCGTCCACCCGTTTTCAAATCCGTGATTATTGGCTATCAGGAAACCTTTGTGGCTGTCCTTCTTCACAATTTTATGCGCATCTATATAACGGCCCTTCACTTTACAGCAGACTATATCACCGGTAACATATTCTTCCGCTTTTTCAAAAGTAAGCAGGGTGCCACTTTTCAGGATAGGTAACATGGAGGTGCCAAAGGCTTTCATCTTTCCGGTACCCGTGGTTTCCAGGTCCTGTTTCAATCTTTCATACTTGTTCATAGGTTCATTATTTAAATTTTTAAAATAACAGCCCTGTTTCCGGATATCCGGAAAGGACGCTGCAAGACATCTGCCGCAGGCGGCATTATACATTCACCTCATTTGTTGTCTGGAATAAAAATCTGTGCTGCTTTGACGGGGCGCGGGGAAACAAAGGCAACCTGACTATTCAGTCCGACTAAAATACTAACCTGTGGCTGGACCAGGTTATGGGTTTTATCTGTGCAAAAATAACAAATTTCTGCCAACTGCTTATTTTCTCCCGAAAAAAAATCACTCACGGAACCGCCCCTACGAAAAAACGGGTAACGGCAGCTGCACCATTTTCTGTTAAACTACCTTATCTTTAAGTCATTCTAATTAACGAGAACGGATAACATATGCATGCAACAATAGTAACAAACGATCAGGAACTGGAACAGATAGCCGCCCTCTCACAGGCCAATAACACAGCCCTGCTCACAGCAGCAGAAAAAGCAAAAGAAGGCTTTGTTACCTGGTCCTACAACATGGAAATTCTGCAGCAGGTACACCGGTTAACACCACCGGTCATTGTAAAAGACGGTGATACCGTTGCCGGCTACGCCATTGTGCTCACCAAAGAAGCGGCAGACATCTATCCGCCGCTGAAAGAAATGCTGCAGCATTTTGAACAGATTACCTACAATGACAAACCACTCAACAGCTATCATTACTATGTCATGGGACAGATATGCGTGCATCCCGACTACCGCGGCAAAGGTGTGTTCCAGCAGCTGTACGATCATCACAAAAAACTGTATGCAGCCCGCTATGATTTCCTGCTGACCGAAATTTCCGTCGCTAATCACCGTTCACTCCGCGCACACCAGCGAACAGGTTTCCGTACGATACATCGTTATGAGGATAAACTGGGAAGTTGGGAGGTGGTTGTTTGGAACTGGGATTGAGAGGAATTGCGAATTACGAATTACGAATGTGAGCGGAGATTTGAGCGGAGTTTTTTGGGAGAAGATTTGATCGGAGATTTTTGGTGATGATATGAGCGGAGATAAAAAAGGAAGGTGCGCAGTACGGTTTAACTGCGCACAGGTGAGGATATCAATTATTTACGTGTAATCGTTAACGTTATATACTTCCATATTGCAGCAGTACAATACCGCTGTTATAGGCTATGCTGTTCTTCAGTTTCAGAGACAGATGTCTGTTCAGCAGATGGAAAACGGGATCGCCGTGCCCCAATGCCACAGGGTTGACAAACAGGTTGAATTCATCGATAAGACCGGCTTTGATGAGCGCCGCCACAAAGCTGGTGCCGCCGTATACGATGAGGTCTTTTCCCGGATGTTGTTTCAGACGGTTTACTTCTTCCGTCAGATCACCGGTGGCCAACGCTGTGTTCTCCCAAATGGAAGCTGCGTACGTTTTAGTGAAAACCACCTTCCTGGCTGCTGCAATACGCAGGCCTGTTTCATACATTTCATGATCCGGCTGTGTGGCCACATCCATCCAGTAAGGAATGTAATCTTCCGCCAGCTTGCGGCCTATGAGAATAGTATCCGAGCCTTCCAGCAGGGCGCTGACCTGCGGGCGGATTTCCTCCCAGGCCCAGGTAATCCATTGCTGGTCATCCGCAGGACCGGCAGACACAAAACCGTCGATTGACATCTGCATTTGCAGTATTAATTTTCTCATATACCTTGTTTTTCAAGAAAGCGGGACAATTGCCCGAAGGTAGCGCTGAAACCCTGATCCATGCTGCCGCGGATAGACCTGAAGCCGGCCGCTTCTTCCGGAGTAGCATCTACCGGATAACCTGTAAGGGTGAGCGTAGTTTTCCCCTTCTCCTCCGTAAAAACAATCCGGTAAAATATTTCCAGCGGAAAATCCAGGTCAAAAGGCGGCTTTACTACCTGCGCCTTTTCATCTGCAAAAGCATTGGTAAACTCCAGCAGCTCATCCGGTATAATCTGATGGAACAAAAAACGACCGTAGGAAACATGTCCGCCAGCTTCCATGCTGAAATGAAAAATACCTCCTGGTCTGAAATCCAGGCTGATAACGCTGTTATTGGTTTCCACCGGCCCCCACCACTCATTCAGGGCATCCGCATTACTGAAAGCCTTAAATACCAGGCTCCTGGGGGCGTTACATACATGTACCAGGGAAAAGTCTGCTTCGCGGTCGGTAGTGTGTGTTTTCATTTTTTACTTTTTTTATTTGTCTGCACCTGATGCAGGTATTTATCCAGTGATTTGAATTGCGTTGTCCAGAACCGGCGGCAGTGCTCTACCCAGGCGGCTACCTCGTTCAGCTTGTCGGGTTGCGCTTCGCAATAGCGCTCCCTCCCCTGCTGCGTGATAATGACCAGGCCGCATTCCGCCAGTATTTTCACGTGCAGGGATACTGCCTGCCGGCTTACATCAAAGTTCTCCGCTATCGTGTTCAGATTCAGCGGCTGCTTCATCAGCATTTCTATAATCTGTCTTCTCGTCGGATCCGCTATAGCCTGAAATACATCTCTTCTGATTTCCATTATATGCAAGCATTTGATTGCAAATATATATGCAATCATTTACTTGCGCAATTTTTTCCGGAGAAATTTTAAAAAAATAATTGCCGGGCACAAGAAAAGAAGAGTCATGGGCGTTTTTACACCGAATTGCCTCCGACGAGGCACGCCGGAAAAAAGCTCAACCGTCACACCGGCGTCCGTATCTTTCAACGTTATAACCAAACCCGTAATTCCATGAAAAAGGTAACAACCAAAAAGCTCTCATTGGGCAAGATTAAGGTAGCCAGCCTGGATGCTACCAGCCAACTTCAGGTAAAAGGTGGCGCCGGAACTCCCATTAGTTACTCCTGCAAACAAAGCTGTATTCCATACTCAGAATGGAGAACATGCTGGTGTGATTAAATGATTGCCTTGTAGCAGGGTAAGTGGCCCTGCTACAGGGTTTTGATGAATTACGGATGGCGATTTACAAATAGCGGATGAAGTGCGGAGAGATGAGCAGAGATTTTTTTATACATAAGATTGTTTTGCCTCTTTTATTGCGGACCTTCCTTACAAATTCCTTCCTGTTTTTAATCTGATTGGTTACTTTCGTTGCGGACAATGAAATGCTTTATGAAAGGAATGCCTTACAAACCGGCGGCAGTATGGCTGCTGTGCCTGGTAGTCTTATCTGCCTGCAATACAGGAAAAGTAACTGTCAGAAAAAAACATTTGTACATACAGGCAGCCGGCAGGGAAAACAAGTCCTGGCAGCTGGTGTGGGAAGACAACTTCAACAGTCCGGCACTGGATACTTCCAAGTGGACACTGATACCCCCCAACAATGCAGACTGGGGCCGGCATATGACCAATGATCCGCGCTGCTATAAACTGGATAGCGGTAAACTTTACCTGCGCGGCATGGTAAATCCGGATACCAGCAAGGATCATCGCCCGTTCCTGACGGCCGGCATTTACAGCAAAGGGAAATTTGCGTTTCAATACGGTATGGTGGAAATCCGCGCCCGCCTTGAATCTGCCCGGGGAGCCTGGCCCGCCATCTGGATGCTCGCCGAAACAGACAAATACGGCGCCTACCCGAAAAACGGAGAGATAGATATCATGGAACATCTCAACTATGACAGCATTATCTATCAGACCACCCACTCCTGGTATACCCTTGAACTGAAGCAGACAAACAATCCGCCACATTCCGGCACTGCACATTTCAATCCCGGCGAATATAATATTTTCGGTATCCGCTGGTATCCTGATAAGATCGTCTTCTACCTCAACGGTAAAGAAACCTTCACCTATCCCTATGTACCGGGCGCCGATATTACCCAGTGGCCCTACGACCAGCCCTTCTACCTGCTCATAGATCAGCAGCTGGGCGGCAGCTGGGTGGGCAAGGTTCAACCGGAAACATTACCCGTACAAATGATTATTGACTGGGTGAAAGTATACCAGTAACAGCCGGTATATTTTTCTATTTTGTACAACAACAACATCATCCCTGATAAAACTTATGCCTTATATGAAATATTTCCTGCTGATGCCGGTTTTACTGATAACGGCTGCAGCCGCAGCACAGAAGCCACTTCCTGTAATCCATGCCGGCTCAGCGGAGGCCGTAATTGTGGAAGGTGATGAAGACCGGTATAACTGGCATATCACTCCGGCTGCCAAACCGGATGTACACACTACCACAAAAATCACTGCACCGAAATGGATCCGCTTTTATACCGACCGGGATTCTATCCGCGTTAAACTTAAACCGGGAGCTGCCTTCGACTTTATCGTGCTGCTCAACGGAAAAGACAGCTGTTATACCAGGCTGGAAAGTCCGCCGCTGCAGCATTACGCAAATATGCCGGTTACCCGCGACACGATCCCCTTTGAGCTGACGGCCTGGAATAACATAAAAATAAAAGCGGTCATCAACGGGAAAGATACCATATACCTGAAGTTCGACTCCGGCGCTACAGGGCTGCTGCTGACCAACGATATCCTGCAGCGGAAAATACAGACGCCCGATATCCTGCACAACCGGCTGCAGATAGGCAACCTGAGCTGGGACAGCCTGCACGTATATGAGGTGGTGCTGTCCGGACAAGGCACCGATGGCCGCTTTGGCTGGGATCTGTTCGACGGGAAGATAGTAGAGATAGATTATGACCGGCATATCTTCGTGGTACACTCGCGTATGCCTGCCATCGGTAAAGGCTATACGAAACTACCCATCGAATACACTCACTATTCCATCTGTGTACAGGGAACACTGGAAGTACAGCGTAAAAAATATACCAGCCGCTTTCTGTTCGATAACGGCTACCAGCGTACCATCATGCTGGATACCACTATTATGCGGGAGCAGCAGTATCCGCAGGACCTGGAGATAATCCGGAAAGTAGTGATGAAAAACGGGCAGGGAGAAGAAATACCGGTGATAACCGTCAACAATGAAAAACTGATGCTGGGCGCCCTGCCGCTGTATAATATCCCGGTACAGCTGATGGCCACCGCCAACCCTGCCAGGTTCAAAACGCATATACTGGGTAACGAAGTATTAAAACGGTTCAACACCCTGCTGGATTTCCAGCATCATGTGATATACCTGAAACCTAATTCACTGCAGGATCTTCCTTACATCGAGGCAAAGAAAAGCAGTTAACTTACTGTTTCTCCGCTGCCAGCTTTACAATATCCTTTACATCCAGCACCGGTCTGGAATGCCCGCGCTGCGCTACGTGAATCATGGCCAGCGCCACTTCCCGGATGGTGCAGAAACCGCCGGGAAACAGCGCTCTGCCAACAGGATACATCCAGCTGATGAGGTAAAAGAGTTTCTTAACATTGCGTTGTCCGGCACTGGGTTTCATAAACGCCGGCCTGAACATGTACGCATTTTTAAACACCTTCAGGAGGGCATTTTCGGTGGCGCCTTTCACCCGCGCCCACGCTACACGGCCCTGTTCAGAGCTGTCTGTTCCGGCACCGGTAACATAACAGAAAGTCAGATCCGGATTTACCAGCGCCAGCGTATCCGCCATATTCATGGTAAGATCATAGGTAATATGCCTATACTCTTCCTGGCTGACACCAACGGAAGAAATACCCAGGCAGAAAAAGCAGGCATTATAGCCACTTAGCTGCGGCACTATCGGGGTGAGATCAAAAAAATCACGATGGATGATTTCCTTCATTCTGGGATGCGACAAACCACTGGCTTTCCGGCTGATAACCAGCACTTCCTCCACATCAGGGTGTTCCAGGCATTCCAGCAACACGCCCTCTCCCACCATACCGGTAGCGCCTGTAATAATAGCTTTGATTTTCATGGCAATGAATTATGGTATTCCGGATCACTTCCGGCTGCAATATACGTCAACGAATATACGAAGGAAAGAGCTTACCTGCAACCAAAGCAAACCCTGACGGCCATGTTTCAGCAGGCTGCCGGGGTATTTCAGGGATAGCACATCAGGGCCTAGTGGCGCGTATTTTCATCTATACGGAAGGATACTTTACATATCAGTCCGTAGGTAGTTATCTTCCCATCCTTCACATGCGCTTTAATATCTTTCACATAAACAGAATCAATGTTATGAATCGTTTTTGATACTTCGGTCACCGCATTATTCAGCGCATCTTCGATACCTTTTTCAGAGGAGGCAATTACCTCGATTACTTTTACAATAGCCATAACAAATGTTTTAAGGTATACAATCTGTCGGCGGATAATGTTCAGTAAAAGGGTCTGCCATAGCCGGACATTTACCGGGCCTTGCTGACAGCGGCTTCCACAGTATCCAGGAAATTCACCAGCCTGCCTTTATTGCTTTCATAGATGAAGTCACGCAGACTTTTACCGGGGTATCCGGAGAAATCCCCGACAATGGCCAGCCGTACCTGGTAGGTGGAGCATTTTTGCAATACTTCACCGGCGAGGCCGGTCTTCAGATCAAAGAATTCCGGGGTAATGTTGTGTTCATGCAGTATAATACCGTTGAAATCCTGATAGTACAGGTCCATAAATAACTGCAGGGCATCATCTGCCTGCCGGATCAGGATTTTCCCTGATGTTACTTCTGCTATGCGGTTGTTTCCGTTTTGATGGGTAATAATTTCCATGGGTTATCTGGCTCAAATATGCTGCAAAATAAGGTAATCCGGGATGAATAACGACAAAAGCCAGCACCTGTGAGTCAGGCGCCGGCGTTACCTCGTTGTGTTTTATTGTACGAACAGGCCAATGCCCGTTATTTACCAGTGACTGGCAGGCTGCGCTGCCTGTTCAGCAGCATACCGGCGGATTGTTCCCGGTTGCCATCGCTGTTTAGAGAAAGACGGCCCGCACCGCCATTGGTTGCATGGAAAAAGGAGGTCTTGCTATCTCGACAAGTTCATGAATTTATCCCACAGACATTCAAAATCGATGTAGATCAGAAGGTATAATAAACAGGCACTTATGACGGATTACACGACATGGCTCAGCAGCAGCACCGGTTTTTCATCAACCGCGACAGATTACTGGAAGGCTATTTTCAGCAACGGCACTTTATTATATAGCGATGCCACCTGCTGCATCACCACAAAGCCGGATCTTCCGGAAGGCCTCATGACGCTGAAAACCGCTGCCAGCTGGACAATGAAGCATCCGTAAGGCTGGCGCATGCAGCCAGGCTGACATTATTTGGCAAATGGGATTTTATTGCCTCCCATTACCAGGAACAGATCACCGGCTGATATGCTGCTGCTATAAATGGTAAAGGCGTACTGTCGTACGCCTTTACCATGAGCTGTCAGGATACTCAGTAATATGCGGAAGCTGACAGGAAAGCCGTAATGGCCGCCTGGTCTGCATAATTCAGGGTGATAATATCCTTCACTGCCTGTTGCTTGTCTTTCGCCCGCTTGTAATAAGACTTGCAGATAGTATATCCCATAAAATACCCCAGGTCGCCCATTGTCTTTGTTACTGTTCCGTTATACAGCCAGTTGGAATAATCTTCTCCCATCATTTCCTTTTTGAATGCTTCTTTCAGCGCCTTTTCATTTTCTCTGCCATAACGCAGGTAGGCATTCTGCAGCGGTTGCCGCAGCACCAGTTCTGTGATAAAGTCGCAGGCCCCTTCACAGAGGGACTGTCCCAGCAGGGTTTTGCCTTCGCTCTTCTGCTGCGTGTGTACGTACTCGTGCACCACCACCGGAATGATGTTATTGGTTTGCTGCGACTGAAAGAAGTTCGCCAGTCTTTTATCCGGAAACTCAGATACATCGGTAGCGGGATCGCCCATGGTTATTTCAGATCCGATGAGCACCATGGAATCTTTGGTGGTACCCGCCGCGCGGATGGCAGTGATAGTAAAGAATATCTTTGCCGGGCGATACTCAGGATACAACACGTTGAAATCCCGGATATGCTTTTCAATTGCCGGAATTTTTTCCTTAATCGTAAACGTATTGCTACGGATAGAACTCCAGAACCGGGGATATTTATTCACCGCATCTACCAGCCTGGCAGCATCAAATCTCCTGAGCTTCATGAATGCCTTTAATCCGTCAGTACCTTTATCAATATACATGGATTGCATCAGCTGTACCTGTTTTTCTCTATCCTGCAAAGGCCGGACGCTGTCATAGGCAGCCCAGAAATGATCGATATCGGATGTTAGTGCGGCAGGTTCATGTTGTGAAAACGCGGACAACGGGCATACCAGAGAAAATACAAATGCAGCAAAATACACACGCGTGTTTTTGCGCAAAGAGCAGCATAATTTTTTCATTTGATCCAGAAATTTTTGACAGTTGATATTGGTTGTATTATTCCTCCGGGCATAGGATTTAAAAGTAAAATTAGTAAAATTCGGCCGTCACTTCAGAGAAGATTTTGTTATTTTATTATTTAATGATCTGAGATTTAATCTGAGCGGGTATAAAATGCAGCGTATGCAGGAAATATTAAGACAACATATTGAAAAGATAGTACCGCTCACGGATGATGAGTTTACCTTTATCGCTGCTCATTTCAGCATCCGGCATGCCGCCAGGGGCGAGTTTCTGTTTCAGCAGGGAGAACGGGTAAAGTATTCCTATTTTGTTGTATCCGGACTTTTAAAGCTGGTATATGACGATGATTCCAGCAAACAGCATATTGCTTCCTTTGCCATGGAAGACTGGTGGGAAAGCGACTACCTGGCCTTTTATACGCAGCGTAACGCTACCATGTCCCTGCAATGCATAGAAGCTACCGATTTATTTTGTCTTACCCTGGAAGATTACCGGCAGCTCTGCGCCGGTCTTCGTAAGATGGAGCAGTTCTTTCTGCATAAATCCAACTACGGTAATATCGGCGCACAGCAGCGGATATTATCCTTTCTCACCTCCAATGCCAAGGAGCGCTATGAGCAGTTGCTGCACCGGTATCCTTCCCTCCTTCAAAGAGTACCTAAAACACAGCTGGCCGCCTACCTGGGCGTTTCGCGGGAAACCCTCAGCAGGCTTGGCCGTTCATGAGCCGCACCTCCATCATATTCCATATCCTGCCTGAAACGTTACCTGAATTGTGATATTTGTCACACGTAAAAAACGATCGTTGTTATCATCTTTGCAGCATAGATTTTATTACCCGTTGGCGCCAACACATTTATCATACAAAAATGGAAAAACGAGTAATCAATCCCTGGCAATGGCAGGATCAGCGCAGCTATGCGCAGGCCGTTGAAGTGAAACAACCGGAAAGCATCCTGTACTGTTCAGGACAGGCCGCTATCAGCACTGACGGCATTTCCAGCAACAGCGACATGAAAACACAGCTGCTCCAGGCCCTGGAAAACCTGGAAACAGTTATCCATACCGCCGGCTACTCCTGCAGCGGCATTGTAAGGTTAAATATCTATACTACCGCCACCGCTGAGCTGTGGGAATGTTTTGATATTTTCCGGGAATGGATCGCCAGGCACGGCGTACAGCAGGCCCTCACCCTGCTGGAAGTTAAAAGCCTCTTTGAAACACTAAAGGTAGAACTGGAAGCCACGGTGGTGAAAACGTGAGACATTTGAGATGTGATTATTTGAGATTTGGTTATTTGAGATTTTCTTCCCGGCAAGATGCCCTCTGTATTTAAGAAGACACACTGCAGAGAAGAAAATCTCAAATAACCAAATCTCAAATAATTAAATGGCTGTCCGGATCCGGACGCTGCCTGCGTTCATATGCGGACAAACAAACAATACAGGAACGTGTAAAAGAGCCATATTTCAGCATTTACAGGGGTGGCAGCATTCTTGTGTTAGCGGGTGGGAGAAAAAAGCCGGACATGTTAAGCAGCTATTTCAAAATCGCCTGGCGTAATCTGGCCAGACAGAAAATGTATGCAGCCATTAAGATATGCGGATTTGCACTGGGCATTGCCTCGTGCCTGCTGATCTTTTTATATATCATGAATGAGCTGAGCTTCGACCGGCACATTCCGCAGGCAGATCGTATTTACCGGGTAATCGGCATCATCAATAACAAGATGGTGACAGAGAAGGGCTGCGCGTGGCCGGCGCCGCTGGCAGCCACGCTGCAGAAAGACTATCCGGAAGTAGAGAAGACCGGCAGATACCTGGATAACCCCGGCTGGAGCGGTGCGGGTAACAGTCAGGTCAGGCGGGCAGACCGCACCGGCAACAGCTATGAAGAAGGGCTGGTATATGCAGATCAGGAACTGCTGGATATACTGCAGCCTCCTTTTATTTACGGTAACCCTGCACAGGCGCTGACGGAGCCGAATACCATTGTCATCACACAACGTAAAGCAGCAAAGTATTTCCCGGGAGAAAACCCGGTGGGTAAACTGCTTATCCTCAACGATAAAACAGATAAGCCTTATAAAATCGGCGGCGTTATAGCTGATTTCCCTTCTACCTCCCACTTCCGGCAGGATTTTCTGATAACGCTCAAAGGAGTTGAATTCTGGCCCGGCGAACAAACATTCTGGAGAGCATCCAATTATACTACATATGTTAAACTGCGCGCCGGTACTGATGTTGCGGCGCTGGAAAACAAAATCACCACCGGCATCATCCGGGGGTACTATGTTCCTGCCATGAAGGAAGTCGGAGATGTGAATGCCGCTACCATGGCAGAAAAAGCAAAGATTACGCTGCAACCTGTGGCAGACATCCATCTCAGGTCTGCCGGTATACAGGACGGTATACATCACGGTGACATACGCCTGGTATGGCTCTTTGGAGCTGTGGCGGGATTCATTCTCCTGATTGCCTGCATCAATTTCATGAACCTGACTACCGCCCGTTCGGCCGGCAGAGCGAAGGAAATAGGACTTAAAAAAGCAATCGGCGCAGCGCGTTCCGGCCTGATACGCCAGTTCCTTGCGGAGTCTTTGCTGTACAGTTTTCTTTCCTTCCTCCTGGGCATCCTGCTGGCATATCTGCTGCTGCCTTTTTTCAATTCGCTCGCCTCCCGGTCCCTGACAATCCCCTGGGCCGCCTGGTGGTTTACACCAGGGATACTGGTTTCCATCATTATAGTAGGCATAGTGGCAGGGCTGTATCCCGCCTTTTATCTGTCCTCCCTGAAGCCGGTGCAGGTACTCAAAGGCGGCGCTGCCGCCGGCAATAAAAGCGCCACCCTGCGCAGCGTACTGGTCGTATTCCAGTTTGCCGCTTCCGTTATACTCATTGTGGCTACTATGATTATCTACCGGCAGATGGGATATATCCTGCATAAGAAGGCTGGTTTTGACAAAGAACAGGTGTTGCTGATACAGGGCGCCGGTACATTGAAAGAGCAGGCGCAGACCTTTAAGAAAGCCTTGCTGCAGGTACCGGGCGTTGCACATGCTACCATCAGCGGCTACTTACCGGTGGAGGGCACGCAGCGGGATCAGAATGCCTTCTGGAATGAAGGCAGACGGGAATCAGAGAGTGCTGTCGGCGCTCAGATATGGAGTGTGGATCCGGATTATATCCAGACACTGGGCATGCATATCGCGGAGGGCCGTAATTTTTCAGCTGCCATGCCTACCGATTCACAGGCGGTGATTATCAACCAGGCGATGGCCCGCCGGCTGAACCTGAAAAACCCGCTGGAAAAACGCGTTTCCAACTCCGGACAAACCTTTACCGTCATCGGTGTGCTGGAAAATTTCCACTATGAATCTATGAAACAGGAAATAGGTCCGCTTTGCCTCAGGCTCGGTGGCTATCCGGATATGGTAGCTGTTAAAATACAATCGCCGGACCTGCCGCAGGTGCTGGCATCCGTCAATAGCGTGTGGAAGAGCTTTGCACCGCATCAACCGATACGCTATACTTTTATGGATGAAACCTTTGCCCGCATGTATGAAGATGTACAGCAGGCCGGACGCATATTCACCACTTTTGCGATCCTGGCTGTTACGGTGGCCTGTCTGGGATTACTGGGCCTTTCCGCCTTTATTGCAGAACAACGCACGCGGGAAATAGGTGTGCGCAAAGTACTGGGCGCCAGTGTACAACAGGTAGTGATATTATTATCAAAGGATTTCCTGCGGCTGGTACTCATTGCCATTATCGTGGCTGTTCCGCTGGTATGGTACGGCATGAACCGCTGGCTGGAGAATTTTGCCTATCATGTTAACATCGGCTGGACAGTATTTGTGGTGGCCGGTATGATGGCAGTCACCATCGCACTGATTACCGTTTCCTTCCAGTCAGTGAAGGCAGCATTGATGAACCCGGTGAAATCGTTAAAAGCGGAGTGATTTTATTATTTTTTTTATTTGAGATTTGGTTATTTTTTCCTGCCGTTTGTGTGGTGTGGTTTGATGATTAAATTGTTTTACTGCCATTACTTTTCCTGTTGTTTGTGTTGCGTTGGGAGATCTGACTACTTTACCTGCTCCCACCATTTGTTCCAGGTTTTGCCGGGCTGGTCCAGGTTTACCTTTTCGCCGATCAGTGGCGTGATAACCGGCACGCCGGCCGCTTCGGCCAGTGAGGTCACCCATTGTAAAGGTTCATACCAGGGATGTTGGGCCAGCTTGAATTTAGAATGATGCACCGGCATCAGGTTCTTTGCCTGCAGCTCCCTGGCTTCTGTTACCACTTCATTTGGCAGGGAATGGATGTAGGGCCATTTCTCATTGTATTGCCCGCATTCCAGGATGGCCAGATCAAAAGGTCCGAATTGTGCGCCTATACTCTTAAAATGCGGACCATAGCCACTGTCGCCGCCCAGGAATAATTTCCTGGCTGGCGTTTGCCATACAAAGGAGGTCCATAGTGAAATATTGCGGTGCAGCAGCCTGCCGGAAAAATGCCGTGCAGGCGTTAACGTTATCGTATTACCGGCGCCCAATGTTTCCGTCTGATACCAGTTCTTTTCAACAAGTTTATTTTTGTCCCAGGCCCAGTACTCAAAATGCTGCGCTACTCCCAGTCCGCAGATCACCTTTTTCACTTTTTGCTTCAGCAGCTGCATGGTAGGATAATCCAGATGATCCCAATGGTCATGGGAAATAAGGAGCACATCTATCTCCGGCATATCATCCGCATGGTAAATATCTGCACCGGGAAATGCTTTTACCGATCCCCGGATGGGCGATGCATTACCGCTGAATACAGGGTCTACCAGGAGTTTCAGGCCCTCGGCCTGGATGAAGTAGGAACTGTGTCCGAACCATACCAGTACATTTTCTTCCGGCGCCAGGCTTTTCAGATCCGTTTTCACGGAAGGCAGCGGACGCGATGGCTCGGTATCTGTATGCTTCCCGAAAAACTGCCACAGCACCTTCATCATATTCTCTCCTTCCACCAGTGCTGGTGTAGGGATCAGGTTCTGAAACTGCCCGCTTTTATAATTGGAAAGCGTATTAAAATATGCTTTCCGTCCGGCATCGGGGAACCGGCCATATTTCTTACTTAAAGCCATTATTCCAGTTTTAGTTTTTCTTCTTCCAGGTCTATCTGGTGAAGAAATTTCCTGACAATTTCTTCATCAATACGCTGTTCTTCCTTGTTCATCTGCAATAACAGCTGACGTTGCCTGTCAAGAATTTTTTTATAGATAGATTTAATATTTGCAGGAACATTTACTGTTTCATCAGATTCCAGCTGGTTCTGCCACAGCCGTGATAATTTCTGCAGATGGAAGCTGTGCGACAGTTCCTCCTGATGATCTGCCCGGAGCATAGCCAGCGATACTTTTGCCAGCTCTTCCCGGAGCAGGGCAGCCGTTTCTTCCTCCGGCATATGGTCGTTGAATGCCGGCAGCTTCACTTTCCTGATCAGCAGTGGCAGCGTTAACCCCTGCAATACCAGCGTTACCAGGATAACGATGAAGGTGATGTACAATACCAGATTCCGGTGCGGGAAGGCCGCTCCGCTGCTGGTGATAACAGGAACCGACAACGCCGCTGCCAGCGAAACCACGCCGCGCATGCCTGTCCAGCCCATAATGAGCGGCGCTCTGGCCCCCGGATTCTTATCTGCCACCGTAATAAAATAACTCGCAATCCGGGTAACAATCAATGCCCCGAAGCCTGCCAGCATTCTGCCTAAAATCAACACTGCTGTAATCAGCAGCCCGTATCCCGTTGCCTCATAAAAGCCAATGCCTTCCTGCTTCAGGGCGGAAGTAATTTCAGGAAGATCTAACCCGATCAACATAAATACCAGGCCGTTTAACAAAAAGACAAAGCTCTGCCAGACATTCTCTCCTCTTAAACGGGAGGAGCTGCCCAGGAAACGATGCCGGTGATAAGAGAGAAAAAGGCCACCGCTGACTACAGCCAGCACACCGGAAGCATGTACTTCCTCTGCTGCAATATACATGGCGTAAGGCGTTACCAGGGTAAGGATAATGTCCATATTCACGTCTGTCGGCAGCCACTTGTGCGCCTTGAGAAAAACAAATCCCACTGCCAGACCGATGAGGATACCACCAATCACCATCCAGACAAAACTCAGCGCAGCATTATACCAGATGAACTGCCCGGTAGATACGGCGATAGCGGCAAAACGGAAAATAATCAGGGAGGAAGCGTCGTTCAGCAGACTTTCTCCTTCCAGGATGGAAGACATTCTTTTCGGTACCTTCACAAACTTCAGGATGGCGCTGGCACTTACCGCATCCGGCGGAGA
The DNA here is from genome assembly GCF_009928525.1 of Chitinophaga solisilvae. Classification (GTDB taxonomy): domain Bacteria; phylum Bacteroidota; class Bacteroidia; order Chitinophagales; family Chitinophagaceae; genus Chitinophaga; species Chitinophaga solisilvae. The sequence goes on from NZ_JAABOK010000011.1 coordinate 86,020, forward strand.
AACAATGCCGCCCAGCAGGAAACCCAGTGCCAGCGAGAACCCCGGAATGAAAGCATTGGCCGCCAGCGCAACCGAAATAGCTGTCAGAAATACAACTACAAAGGCAAAACTGCCGATGATCCTGCGCCAGAACCACAATTCCTTCCAGGAATTTGCCCAGGCGGCTTCATACAATAACGGTGGCAGGAAAATAATGAAAATCAGTTCAGGATCTATTTTGAGCGCAGGTATACCGGGAATAAAACTGATACCCAGGCCGGCCAGCACCAGCAATACAGGGTAAGCTACCCTGATCCTGTTGCCCAGCATTATCAGCAGAATAATCAGGACTATCAGTCCTAAATAAAAGGGGAAGTGTTCCAGCATATCAGATCTTAGTTGTTATGGTTTGATGTTAAATCCTGCACAATTTGCAAATTTCCCGGCATTTAAGCGCTTTCTGAAATTCATCATATGCTACCTTATACAGCTCCGACAGCATACCTTCATCTTTCTTCGCTTTTCCACACCACACACACATGATAAAAATAGCATTTTGTCCGCCATTCCGGAAGAAGAATTCTGGCAGTTTCGGTACATTCGGGCAGGGCTATCAGAAAAAATATATGTTCAAATGAAGACTGTAGTAATCAACAACCAGACATTTCAGCTGCATAGCGGCTATCAGCAGGACGAAAGCAGGCGCCAGGAGTTTAACCGCCTGATGCACGCCACCTGGGGCTTTGACTTTGAAAACTATTACCAGTGCGGCTATTGGGATGAAACGTGTATCCTGCACACCCTTTTCGACGGAGACAAAGCCGTATCGCATGTGACGGTGAGCCTGTTCCGGAGCTTCATCAGCAGCCGGCCTGTTACATTGCTGCAACAGGGCACCGTGATGACAGACAAGGCGTATCAGCGGCAGGGCCTGAGCCGGTGGCTGATGGAGTATATTGCCCGCGAATACAAAGACCAGGTATATGGTATGTTTTTATTTGCCAACGATACCGTACTTGATTTTTATCCCCGCTTCGGTTTTGTTCCGGTAAAAGAATACCAGGCATTTAAAAAGACAACACCCCGTAAAGCCGATACTGCAGCCAAACGCAGGCTGAACATGGACAATGCAGCCGATTTACAGCTGATGGAAAACCTGGCTAAGCATGCGATGTATCATACTGTATTGCCGGTGCAGAACTACAGCCTGTTGTTTTTCTACTGTTACGCCTATCCGAAATTCGGCTTCAGGGATTCCGTTTATTATATCGAATCACTGCAGGCAGCCGTAGTAGCGCAGCAGGAAGATGATACGCTGCATATCCTGGAAATCTGCGCTCCCACCGCCATAGCGCTGGATGATGTTATTGCCGCCTTTGCAGACGACACCATACACACCGTAGCCCTGGGCTTTGCACCTGCAGAAAACGGCTTTAGCTACCGGGAACACAAGGAAGAAGACCTGACCTTGTTTGTATCACCGGAACTGCTGCCGCTGTTCCGGGAACATCGCTATATGATACCTGTCCTCTCTCATACCTGATACAGCCTATAAAAACGAACAGCATGACACCTTTAAGAGAGATAGCCCATACATGGGCCAGACCTAAAAAACTGAATGACTTTATAGAATATGCCGGCGTATCTGCTGCCATAGAAACAGCTGCCGGTAATATATACACCGGCATCAGCATCGATACCGCCTGTTCCATGGGCTTCTGCGCAGAACACAGCGCCATTGCCGACATGCTCAAGCACGGCGAACACCTGATAAAAGCAGTGGTAGCCATAGATGCCAACGGCGATGCCGTGCCCCCCTGCGGACGTTGCCGGGAACTGATGAGCCAACTATCCAGGGAGAACCTGCAGGCCACAATAGAAGTGAGAAACGGTGTGCTGGTGAAGCTGGAGGCATTACTGCCGTATGATTGGAAAGAGGGGTTGGGAAGGGAATGGTAATGGTTTAGATTAATTACGAATTGCGAATTGCGAATTACGAATGAGGAGCGAAGAACTAAACGTAGATTTAAGGAGGATATTTGATAGTTATCACCTTAAATATTCGTTTAGTTCTTCGCTCCTCATTCGTAATTCGCAATTCGTAATTCGCAATTATTTTTTAAACATTCTCCACATTTTTATCTTCAACGCCAGCCATCCCAGTAAGGCGTATACGATCAGCAAAACGCTCAGGTGCCTGATAAATGGATATGTCAGGTCTACGGTGCCTTTCTGGATCAGCAGAATTTTAAATGCCTGCAGGAAAGGTGTTAAAGGGATGATGTTGGCCATGAACTGTACAAATGCAGGCATGGCGTTGAGCGGCCAGGTAAAACCACTGATGATGAAGGCCGGCGAAGCAATGACCATCAGTATCTGGGTAGCTTTCAGCGCATCGGGAATGAGGATGCTGACAAATACCCCCATAAAGGAAGCTGACCCCACGAAGAAAGTGGTCAGCCAGATAAAGCTCAGGATGCTTTCCGGCAATGGTACGCGGAAAAGGATATGCATCAGGTAATAGACAGATACGATCAGGATAGAAAATATCCAGATGGGAATAACTTTGATGAGCATAGTCGGGAATGCCCAGCGACGCATAGAGCGGTACTCTTCCGTGAAGGAACCACGCTGGAATTCGGCCGCAAAGCTGACTGCCATGGCGAGCAGGATCACCTGCTGTAATACTACTGCCAGCATGGCCGGCCACATAAAAATGAGGTAGTTGCTGGTGGTATTGAAAAGTGTAATGTAATTGGTTTTAAACGGTTCGTACTGTGTCACCGCCCGGGAAGCGGGCATCCCCATCTTCTGCAGGCCTTTAATGGAAACGCCGGCAGAAAAGGTGCCTATCGTCATTTGTAAAGCCTTGGAAGCGAAATTGGCCGTTAATACGTTTCCGGTGTTGACATATACATTGACTTCCGGATACTTTTTCTGCAGCAGGTCCGCCTCAAAGCGGGAAGGGATCATTACGACAGCCGCTGCCTCTTTTCTGATTACTTCGTCATTGATACTGGCAGGTTCCTGCAGGTATTTCAGTATGCGGATGCTCTTGTTATCACCCAGCATTTCCACGAGCTGATTGGATAACGGCGTGTTATCCTTATCAATCACGATAACAGGTGTATTCTCTACTTTCCCGCTTTTATATACAAAGCCCAGCAGGGTGGCATAAAATACCGGCGCCAGGAAAAATACCGTGCGCAGGGTAGCATTGCCAATGAACAGCTTGAACTCACGTTTCAACAATCGGATAAATTCTTTCATGCCTAATTATTTCAGGATAACACTCGCATTTACCAGTACATCTTTTGCCTTGCTCATATCTTTTGGCTGTACCTTAATTTCATACACGGCATCCTGCACCTGGTAGTCAGGATAGGCGGTGGTGATATCGGCATAGCGGGTCAGCTGCTTGATGTAGGCAATAGTACCGTCTACTTCCTCTTTGTTATACAGGAGCTGCAACTTTACCTCCTGTCCTTTTTTGTAGCGCGATATTTTACTTTCCGGTACGGTGAACCGGAAATACGTGCTGCCGGGGATATATCCGTTGAAGAGCGCAAAGCCGGCGGTGGCGAGTTCTCCGGGGTTCAGGCTGATGGTTTCAATATCCATATCGTTTGTAGCGATGACATATCTTTCTGAATAAGCCACGTTGGCTTCCTGCAGCGCGCCTTTCGCCTGGGAGGCCTGACCGGCGGCCATATTCACCTTTTCCACACGGGTGCCTCTTTTCACGTCATCCAGTTCCGCTACCACTGCATCGTATTGCGCTTTTGCGCCCTGCAGCTTAGCGTAAATTTCATCGTATGCCTGCGGCGCCATGAGGCTGTCGTTGAACATATTGGTGGCCCGGGCATACGATTTCTTTGCAAACTCGTACTGTTCTTTCAGTCCTTTGTATTTGGCCTGCAGCTGTTTCATCTGGTCGGGGGTAGCGCCGTTGCGCGCCATCTGTTCCTGCGCGGTAGCGGCGTTGACGGCTCCCTGGGCCTGTGCAATTTTAGCTGATACTTCCGGAACATCCAGTAATGCCAGAGTATCTCCTTTTTTTACGGTCTGCCCTTCTGCCACAAAAATTTTCAGTATTCTGCCGGTCACCTTCGGGGCAAAAGACACAACATCCTTTTTGGCTTTGCCCTCAAACCTGTCTGCATCCCGTTTCCGGGGACTGCAGCCCGCCAGTGCCAGTAAAATCATCAGTGATATGCAGGTAGTAATTCTCATTTTATAGCTGTTAATTTTAGTAATGGTGATTCAGAACAGGTATGCGTTAATACAGTTTGCTGATATCCAGCTCCTGTGTGGAGCGCATCAGTTCTATGGCTGCACGGCGCTGATTGAACACGGCATTCTGATAGTCCAGTTCTGCCGCTTCCAGGTCATTTTCGGCTTCTATCAGCTGGGTGGATTTACTCATGCCGTAGCGGAATTCCTTTTCCGCCTGTACCAGGGCGCTGGCGGCCATCTCCTTCTGCTTTCTCTTCAGCGCAATCTGTGCATTCGCAATTTCAAAGTTGGATTGGTTGTTAGCCTGATTCAGCGTGAGTTTGCGCAGTGCGTCATATTTCTGGTTCTGCAGCAGCTCGCGGTCTATGCGGGCTGTTTCTATGGCATGCTTCCCTTCCCTGCCGTCAAAAATCTCCCATTTAAATCCGATGCCGGCCATGACCGAAGGAAAGATGTTCAGGTTGGTAGGCCGCCAGTCCAGCTTACGGCCAGGGTATCCTATAGCCGGAATTTCGGGGATGATATTATCCGATGATTTAATCCGGGTACCGTACAGGCCGACATAGAAAGACGAAGCCATGAGCTGTACTTTTGGAATCCACCAGGTCTGTTCTGCCTTAATCTTATAGCCGGATGCGTTAATGCCATGATTCAGGGCGCGTATCTCTGCACGTTCTTCAATGGTTCGCTGCAGCACTGCCGGCGCTACAGCCACCAGCGCGGGTTCTATCAGACGCAGCCTGTCCTTGCCGATACCGGTAAGTACTTCCAGTTGCGTCAGCAGCAATTCCTTCTTCCCTTCATATTCTGCTACTTTAGCATCCAGGGTGGCCTGGGCCAGCTCTATCTTCTTATGGTCATATGGTGTGATAAGCCCATATCCCAGGGCTTTGTCGGCCGTTTTACGATTGGCATCCAGTCTTCTTTTCCCTTCGTCCAGCACCTTTTTTGACTGATGTACCAGGGCCAGCTGGTCGTATGCGCGGGAAATGGTGGCGGCCACATCATCTGCCGTTTTCTCCAGCAGTACATTTTCCGACAGCTTTTTCTCTGCCAGTGCTTTGCCCAGCTGTTTCACCTTCCCGCCGGAATACAGCAGCATTTTGGCGTCTGCCTTTGCCAGCCCGGAGAAACCTGATGCATTGATGTTGTTATTATACTTACCTTCCGGAATATTCAGGAACGGCTGCAGATTTAATTCAGGAGAAATGATTCTTGCCGTGGCATTCAGATAACCCGCCATACCACTCACTTCCAGCGTAGGCAGATAAACATCTTTCAGTTTATGCTGATCCAGGCTGGTCAGTTTATTTTTAGCCAGTTGCGCTCTGAGGTCTGCATCCTTCACCATGGCACTGTCCAGCAGCTCTTTAAAAGCAGGCGCCGTTTGTGCGTTACCGTAGTGATAGAATATAAGTGACAGGAGCAGAAAAAACAGCTTATTCTTCATTGATAAAAAAATGTTTTAATCCAGATAATATCTTTCGTTCAGATTCCGCGGGGATGACAATATCATTCTTCCTGGGGGTAAGGTATCCTATCGATCATTCATCAGTATTTCTTTTAATTAACATATAAAGTAAATTAATGTTTATTTATTTAAAATGATGTTGCTCCGCCACATCTTTTCAAAACAGATTTTTATCAGCTGCTGCTGACAAAAACAATTGTTGCCGTCTTTTTTACGGGAAGATGCCGGCGGTATAACGCCACCGGACACACGCAGGACAAGCACAGACAGGTACAGATCAGGGCAGAAACAGGAAAGGCCGCGAGAAAACCGGCCGGAATTATCGCAAACCAACACAAAATTGGTTATAAAACGGTAAGAAATGGATTAAAACGACATTAGAAAGCAGTACAGAAAATTACACACAACCGATACAACCTCTTACCACAGCAGATTTTAGCAGCATACACGCCTATACGGCTATCTGCTCATTTTAACAAAATGCTAAGACTATCTCCTTTTTTCAGGTGTTGCTACCGCGATACGTATCAGCAGGATTACAAACAACAGGGTTACCGGCGTGAACATAATTTTCTCCAGCTGATTTTCGGCCATCAGGTTACCGGCAGTATTGAGGGCAAACAATACCACATACGCCCACAGTATGATATTCAGCCAGCGTTGCGGTAAAGTATGACGGATATAATCTGCCTTCAGGAGCAGTACGGCTATCAGCAGCAGGTTGATGGTAATGGAGATGATTTCAGCGGTCAGCAGCTGTTCATTGCTGGTAATGCGGCCGCCCCAGACAATATCATACGGTATCAGCTTTACGGTAACGGCTATATGAAAAAGGATAATAGCTGCCAGCAGGATCAGCATAACTTTTACAGCGGTATGGGGAAACGTTGTCCGGTTCATAGCATCGGGGGGATATAAGTGCGAAGGTAATGCACCCGGCGGTATACTGGTAATGCTACCGCAGAAAATCATGGGAAATTAATACCGGCTAGGCGCTGACAGCAGCAGAGATCGCTGCATATTACCGGTTTTACGGGATATTTCCGGCGGTAATTATTGGTTATATTTGGTAAGTGTCACCATTTACATCACCCTAAAAAGAAGCGTTATGAAAAAAGAAACCAGAAAATTAAAACTGAGCAAAGTGGTAGTAGCCAGACTGAATAAGCAGGTTGAATCAGCAAAGCGCCCTACAGTAGGCGACTGGACCTGTGAATTTACGTTGCGGACCTGTGCTTCGGTAGAGTTTAGCTGTTAAGCAGATCCAACTGATTTTCCCTGACTGTTCACTCATAATGGCAGAAGGCAGTGCCGGACGCCATGACAAAAGCCGCATAGCACTGTGCATGCGGCTTTTGCATTATTGCTGCAGTAACCCGTACATGTGAATCCGGATACTATTAAGTTTCGTAAACTTACCAGATCGCCACGGGGTTGATATTTACCTGTGTAGAACCTACGTACAACGGTTGCCCCAGCACAAATAAAAATTCCCAAACCTTTTCCTTCACCAGCGGTCTGGTATCAATCAGTTCCAGGTTGTAAATACCTTTCTTGGCCAGCATAAACTGGTTGACCGGAAATTCTTCCCCGCTACCGGGATTGGGATACACTTCCGTGGCCCAGGTATCGCCGCCGAAGGCGACTATGCCCTTATCTGCCAGCCACTGCGCGGCTTCCATACCGATACCGGGTTCTGTTTCCAGGAACTGGTTGTTATCCTTTCCGATCAGCTCCAGCCATCCGGTGTTAAATAGTATCACATCTCCCTTTCTCAGGGTAAGGCCTTCCTTTTTAAGCACTGACTCAATATCAGCTACGGTAAACACGGTTCCTCCCGGAACAATTTTCTTCCCGTACCAGGCTGTCATATCCAGTAAAACCGCGCGGGTAACAATGGGCGGCACCTTTTCTATTCCCAGTTTTTTCACGCCTTCCACCGTCACAAAATCCGTGGCCTTGTTTCCGTTATAATACACGTTATCAATACCGATGTGCCCAATGCCGTTCAGCTGTGTACCCACACCGGTCCAGCCGTTCACCAGTTCATCGTTAAAGCTGAATTTATTAGGTCCCAGCGTGCGGCCTCCCTGTTCTCCCGGCTGGATATTGTAGAGATGAAAACTGCGATGCCGGAAAGCCGGCAGGTGTTTATCTATTGGCACCGCCAGCGGCAGGGTTTTTCCTTGCCTGACGAGCTTTAAAGACTGCAGCACCAGTTCCGGTGTTATTAAATTGGCGGCGCCTATTTCATCGTTACGGCCGTAAGGCGCATGGTACCAGCCGGTATCTTTTGGATTTACGGAGAGCTTCTGCTGTTGTGCATTTGCCTGGAAGGCGGCTGACAGCAACATTCCTGACAGCAGTACCTTGCTGATAATATTTCTTTTCATGACTTTAAATTTTTGAAAGCGCTGAATGGATGAACTGCATTTCTTCCGGGGTAATATCAATATCTGCTGCCCGGGCATTGGCTGTAGCCTGTGCGGCATTTCTCGCTCCTGCGAGCACTATGGTGATAGCAGGTTGCAGCATGGTCCAGCGTAATACCAATTGGGAAAGTGTAGCGTTTTTGGCTTCTGCCAGCGGCGTAATTGTATCTAAAAATGTTTTCACTTTGGCAAGGTCAAACTGTCCGAAGTATCCGTTGCGGTGATCGTCTTCTTTCAGTTTACCATCTTTAAAATATTTACCGGTTAACAGTCCTCTTTCCATCGGGCTGTATACAATGATGCCCAGCTGATGTTCCAGGGCGTATGGTACAAGATCCTTTTCAATACCGCGGTTCAGCATACTGTAACCTACCTGGTTGCTGGCGATCTGCAGGTTTTTCCGGGCTGCTTCCACCAGTTCCACACTGTAGTTGCTCACACCGGCAGCCCGGATCTTTCCCTGCTGCTGCAGTAATTCCAATGCTTCCATGGTTTCGCTGACCGGCGTGGTGCTGTCAGGCCAGTGAATCTGTAACAGATCGATATAGTCCGTTTGCAGCCGCTTCAGGCTATCTTCCACTTCTTTGATCACACTGGCTTTGGCAGCGTACTTATAGACAGGTATTTTCTTTCCGGCTTCTTCCGCGTCAAAGAAAAATTCACCTTTGCCACTATTGCTTCCATCCCAGACGAGGCCAAATTTGGTCAGCAGCTGAATATTGCTTCTGTCGTATCCTTTGATGGCTTCGCCGATCATTTCTTCGCTCAGTCCGAATCCGTAGAACGGGGCCGTGTCAAGGGTTGTAACGCCATTGTCCAGCGATGCCTTTACGGATGCTATGGAATCCTTTCTTTCGTTACCGCCCCACATGTTGCCTCCGATGGCAAATGCGCCGTAGGTGATAGCTGATAATTTCAGATCTGCATTGCCCAATATTCTGTATTCCATTGTTTTTATATTTTTTCTGTGAGATAAATCTGCGGGGCTTCCGCCAGCTTGCCGGCCGCCAGTGCGGCGAATGCCGCGATGTATGGTTGCCTGTTATGTGCATCCAGTCCTTCCTGGTTCTTCCATATTTCATAGAAAACAAAGAGGTCTTTATCTGTTGTTCCCTGATGAAGGTCGTACAGGAGGCACGCTTCTTCCTTTCTGGTTTCCTGTACCATATGTTGCAGTACAGCCAGTACTTCTTCGCGGTATTCCGGTTTTGTTTTGATGACAGCCGTCAGCCAGATGTTCATGATAATTGTTTTTCAAGGGTGAATATTTCTTCCAGATGACTGAGATAATTGCGGCGGTAATTGACAATGCGCTCTTCAGTTGCGTTTTTCTCCAGGTCATGGAAATGGAAGCCTTCCGTTCGGGTCATGCCAACGAACTGGTTCATTTTATGAAAGCCGAACAGTACGCCGTCATCGACAGGCCGTTGGTCAAAAAACTCTCCGGGGAGAGTAAATGCGGTATCAGGGGCATTCCAGGTGGTGGTGACCATGTATTTTTTCCCCTGCATGAGTCCGCCGGTTCCGTAATTGATAGCCGGGTTCAGGCGGCTTCTGCCGTCACTGGCGTACATCCCGTTCTGGTGGCCGGCGGTAAACACGTCATCGATATATTTCTTTAAGCGGCCCGGCACCTGGAACCACCAGACAGGCGTATGATAGATGACCATGTCAGCCCATTTAAAGTTTTCTACCTCTTCCATAGCGTCAAAATCATTGTTGATATTGGCTACGCGGTATTCCAGTCCTTTTCTTTTCAGGAAGGAGGTTGTCCAGCCTGTCAGCATTTCGTTGAACTTCCCGCCTGAATGTGCGAAAACCTGTCCTGCGTTAATGATAAATATCTTCATTTCTATAATTTTAATTATTGATAATGCAAAATTCTATCATTTTTATATATCACACAAATAACTTAAATTGCACCTTTATATCAGAAAAATTATAGTTATGCGATGGAACTTAGAGTGGCTCCGGACATTCAAAGCCATATATGAAACCGGTACCTTATCTGCTGCGGCGCAGGAACTTTCTGTATCCCAGCCGGGAGTGAGCCTTCACTTAAACTCGCTCGAAGCCTTTACCGGGTATAAGCTGTTTGACCGCTCAGCCAGAAAAATGGTCCCGACAGAAAAGGGTAAAATTTTGTACAACTACATATTTGAACCGCTGAAGAAACTGGAAACAGGGGAACAGCATTTTCACAAGCGCTCGAAGGATGAGCGGGTAACGATCAGCGTGGGGATGTGCTTTGAGACATTTCAATACACCCTGGAAGAACATATTGCCAGTCTGCCGTTTAACCTCATCATTAAATTCGGCGAATATCCCCAGATGCAGCAGGATCTCGATAATGGCCTGCTGGACCTGATTATTACGCCGCAAAAGGGCAATCAGCAGAATCTGCAGTACCTCCCGTTTTCCAAGGAAAGGATTGTGTTGATAGCCGGTTGTAAAACAGAAACAGCCGGACTGGAAGATTTGTTTCAGCAGGGTAAGCTGAAGGAAGCTACACGGTTACTGAAGCAGCAGCTCTGGTATAGTACAGCTGCGGATATGGAGCATCTGAAAAACTTCTGGCTCACGCATTTCGGGGAGCATCCTGATTTCAGTCCTAATTATATAGTGCCGAACATCAGTTCTATTATCCGTTGTCTGAGCGACAGCACCGGGTTTTCGATAGTGCCTGATTTTCTTTGTACAGAATATATTAAATCGGGAAAGATAAAAGCGGTGTGGGAAGGTACTCATCCGCTGGAGAATGTGCTTTACTTCGGGACCAGAAAAAAGACGATGTATCAGAAAGAAATTGCGCAGCTGGAGCAGTTGTTACGGGAGAAGTGGGAACTGACGGTAACGGAAGAAGAAAGCCTTCAGCGATAGTCAGCTGAAGGCATCTGCATTTATTTATACTGTTCTGATCAGGGCTGTTACCTGATCCTGGTCAGGAACAAACCAGCGGGCGGCAACCTCGCGGAGATTATTGTCGTCTGCCACCTGATCAGCCGCCCAGGCAACGATACCATCAGGGCGTACCAGCAGGGCGCTCACACCCAGCTGCTCTTTGGCGCTGCGGGCAATATACCTGATGCTGTTACTATAGGCAGCCGCCCATGTTTTCAGGGTGGCATTGCCTTCAAAATCAAGCAGTATCCCATGCCCTTCCTGCATGAATGCGCCGAGCTTCGTGCCATCTTCCAGTTCAAAATCAGGAACGCTGTAACCGGTCATCGGATGATTACCGGGCGGGTAGTGCATGTTTACGCCCCACACGCGTTCCGCCATGTAGGTAGCGCCATTGCGGGTATGCATGAGGTCAGCGATAATATTGTACAATGCATTGGAAGCAGCATCAGGTTTCATGATGGCTACCTGTGCGCGCGACCAGTCCAGTACCTGTACTCCGACCGGGTGCCGTTCGGCAGTATAGGTGTCCAGCAGATCTTCAGGCGCTTTCCCGTTGATGACAGCAGCGAGTTTCCATCCCAGGTTCATGGCATCGCCCAGCCCCAGGTTCAGCCCCTGGCCGCCCAGTGGCGAATGGATATGTGCGGCGTCTCCGGCTAAAAACACCCGGCCGTTGCGGTAGCTGGTAGCCTGCCGGGTTCTGTCTGTCCATGTCGTTGCGAGGTGCAGCGCGGTGACAGTCACATCTGTTTCAGAAATGCGGCGCAGCAGCTGCTGCACATGTTCAAGTGTAACCGGTTTATCCGCATTGCGGAATGCACCGCCGTCAAAGTCCTGCATGATGAGGTATCCAGGCTGCGATTGCAGATACATACCGGTCGCCATTTTATTGCGGCCGGGTTTGAGTTTTCCGGGATCGGCAATATCCACCAGCAGGGAGTAGCCGGTAAACTCCGGTTCTGTCCCGGCGAAATCAAACGCTCCTTTCTTGCGGATCACACTACGCGCGCCGTCACAGCCTGCGAGCCATTTACCCGTGAAGGAACGATCGCCTGCTTCAACAGTTACCCCGGTGGCGGTCTGCCGGAAGTCGGTCACGCCCAGGCCGCGCAGTATCGATACGCCAAGGGTTTCAGCGCGGCGGGTCAGCACTGATTCCACTTCTTCCATTTCGGATAACAGGTGGTTATTGATAGTACCGGGCAGCCGGTATTTCCATTGAGCAGCATCCACATCATCGAAATAAAATGGTATGCCGGCGAAGTGGCCTGCCTGGCGGCGAGGCGCCGGTGCAGAGACGCTGTGTGGATTTTTGAGGTGCTGATGTATTTTAAATTCGTTCAGCAGACCGCGGCGGTAAAGGGCGTCGACGGTAGGAGCATTGAGGCCGCGCATACCGAAAGGCATACGTTTCAACGGTGAGTCAGGGCTTTCCGCCTTTTCCAGTATTAATACGGAACATCCTGCCAGCGCCAGTTCACAGGCCAGCCACAGCCCAACGGGTCCTGCGCCGGAGATGATAACATCGTATGCATGATTTTGTGCGGATTGTCCGCCTGATGGTGTCGTTTTCATAAAGCATGATTGTAGCACAAAATTCGGTCATGCTGTTTCCTCAGGCTTGTATAAACGCGACAAAATTATTGTTACTGGTATGCAGTCTGCTTTTCCTTGCTTTCCGTGCAAATGCCGCCGGCGTAGTGCCGCTGTAACGTTTAAATTCCCGGCTCAGGTGAGCCTGGTCTGTATATCCCAGTTCATGCGCCAGTCCGGCCAGGCGGGTATCAGGGTGAAGCCACAGATGGTTACGTACCTGTTCAAAGCGCATCAGGCCGGACACATCTTTCACGGTATAGCCGGACGATTTCCTGAAACGCCGTTCCAGTGTACGCATGGTAGCATGTGCAGCCGCAGCCACTTCGCTGACAGGCATGGCGCCATTGGCTTTCCGCATGGCTACACCAGCCCTGAACAGCATGCTGTCCATAGCCACCTGCGAGCGCGCCTGCAGGAAATATTCCTGTACATGTGTTATTGCTTCTGCTATCTTACCGGAAGCCACCAGGGTATTTAATACCGGATACAGACCGGCAACAGGATGTTCAAATATGCGTACACTGTCATTACCCGAAGTGAGTCCGAGTAAATCGAATACGGTCCAGGGGTAGCATCTGACAGCAATAATTTCGAAACGGCCGCTGGTAGTTAATATCACCGGCTGATTGAGGAGTCCCATCATAAACAGCGGAGGTAAAGACTGCGGTTGTCCGTTGACGGCAATATAGCACGGGTTGCCGAAATGAAAGATGATTTCAGCGTAGCCGTCGGGCATCACTTCAAAATCTGATGGCTGCTCTCCAAAGTCCCGGCTGTTGTACCAAAAGCATCTGATGGTATCGCGGAGGGCTTCAGGAGGAGGAAATTCCTGGTGGTACATGATGGAACGGATATGGAAGGCAAGATACGATGGAAAACTGAAAAGGGTAATTTCCGAGGTTCAGTGCCCTGAACCATATAATAGGACATGCCGGCAATACGGATGATAGCTGTCAGCACATTTTCGCATACCTCCTGTAACAGGTACAAAGTTTTCATCTGCGTATAACCGTTAACGTAATGCCGGCGCCTTCTCAGATGCTAAATTGATACTCCTTAGTTATCTGAGCTTCCTGACACTCAAAGGTAAAATACATGAACATGAAAAGTATAAAACAAAAAAAGAATTTTTCAATCTTTTACCTGATATTTCTTTATTACCGTTCCTTATATTTGTAGCGCTACACACCATTTCACGAGAACGCGCATTAAGAAAACGTATGCAGAAATTCAACCAAAAATCTAATGCTGCCAGCAGATATATTCTATTCATCGTTGGTCTTGGTTTAGCCTTTCCGATCAGCGGCCTTATCACAAAATATATTGAGATCTTATCTAACGGAAATTTTGTTTTCCCCTATGCCATGCCGCTGATTATGCTGTTCATCACCTGGGGCTTATACCGGCTGGATGGATGGGGGCTTTCAGCGCTGGGTCTGAATCCCAGCGTCAGACACCTGCTTTATTTCCCGGCGGGCTTTATCTTTTCCCTGCTCTTCTACAGTATTACCATCATACTGATCAGCCTTATCACCGGCGCTCCGCTTTCCATATCCCCTGATCCGAAAGTAAATACGCTTTACCTGCTGATGGGCGCTTACCAGCTGTTTGCATCTGTACTGCTGGAAGAACTGGTGTTCCGCGGATACTGCTTTATGAAAACGAAAGCCATTACCAATGTCAGAACAGCGCAGATCATATTCGCACTCCTCTTTGTAGTATATCACTGGGTCAATAAAAACCTTTTTGGTCAGCCTGTAGTCATGATGATCTTCCTGGTTTATATCACCCTCGGACATCTCCTGTTCTCTACAGCGCTGCTGCGCAGCGGTTCCATGTATCTTTCCCTGGGCATCCACCTGGGATGGAACTGGACAGACATTTTCATCTTTGGTAAAACTGCCGGCGAAAAAACATTGTACATCACTACCTATGATTCCGGCAGCTGGTTTTACTTTATTGTTAAACAGTCGGTGAGTGTAGTGGTTATTCTGTTTATGATCTGGTTGCTGCAGCGGTTAGTGAAGCGGCGGTCTGCGGCGCCATTGCAGTTATCAGAGCAGCGGTAATGTAAGTTATCTGTTATGGTGAGAATAAGTGAGATCGGTAGAATATCAGCCTGGGTAGTATTACATAAAGTGTGTCGGTAAAAAATTCTATGGCCTCAGAAGATTTTTGATTTCGTTATAAAGATCTCTTACCTCTTTTCCTTTATCTTCGTTGTTATCATTAACCTTTTTTCCATTTTGAATCCAGCTAACAATAACATTATTACGAAGGGCTATTTTATCAATAGTAGTACTGTCTACTTTTACATCCTTAGATATATTGACTGGCTCATTATAAACGTTTGTAGTGCCGATATAAAGAACTGGATGTCCATCTCTAAGATAAAATACATATATACTTTTCCCTGTTTCACCATAAAAGGTAATATTCATTTTCAATGTATCCTTTCCTGACAGATAAAGTACAGCTTCTCCGGCTTCGGAAGAACCTTCAAGCCTTTTATTTATCTTTCTTAATATCCGGACTTTATTATCAATAATATCTTTATAAGAATAAATACTATTCTTATACAAAGAATCTTCTTCAGTAACTAAGCTGCAGGCAATAACTTCTTTTCGCTTAAAAGTATCAGATAATAATGTATCTCTATCTCCCATTTGCAGTTTAAGCCAATTACTGGCAGATGGGTTGCCACAACTTACTACCAAAATGGCAATTATTACTAATCTTAACATCACTTTTATTAATTACTTAAGTTGATATAAGGACCTCCTCTATTACCCGCATTTTTATCTCAATAATCCAAAGACGCTGTAATTGGATTAGATATTTTCAAAAACGACCTCTGATCAACTTTATTATGCAATTCTAAAATACCAGCTTTCCTCCCTTTATAAAAAACTAAAAATCTTGAATAGTTCAATCCATTAGCATTCTTTGTCGTAAAGTCAAAAAACTAATTCTTTTCCTGGAAGATCGGTTTTGTATATTCGTGTATGAGCTCCTCGATTCTTCATTGCTAATAGAAAAATCAAAAATGTATTGCAATAAGAAAGCCACAGATCTATACCTGCGGCTGTTCTGCGTTTGTAAAACTCCTCTATTGACATCTTTTCAAGATAAAATCTGTCAATAATTTATTATTATAATACTTACCTGTTTTCTTACTCACAAAAAGCCCCCAACGATCCATACAATACTCTTCTTTTGTTCCTGTATAGCAAAAGGTAAATAACACCCGAACATCTATAGACCTGGGTTTAGCCACCTTAAATTTATTAACGTAACCAGCAAGCCGTTTAAGATCAAAGCTATCCTTTACATCTACGCGCCTAATTGTTCCGGTGAATGCTGCCTTAAAAAACTCACAATGTACATCCTCAACAGTACTAGTTCCAAAATCCTCATACTCTATAAATGCTCCAGTAACCGTCTTTTGAGATTGACCGTAACCATAAATAGTAAAAAAAGTATTTAAAAAAATCATCAAAATTGTACTTATAACTATATTCTGCATATTATTATATTTTGATTTTAGTCTTTTTTCTTTTTCTTAATGGCTGGTGCTGTCACATTTACTCCGCCCAGATTATAGTAAGGGCTTATAATTGGCCCCTTATTTGAAGTTGGATCAGACACCATAATTTGATTTTTAAACTGGTGACTTTTCCCGTAACCTGCCCTGGTTTCGTTTCTCCTAACGCCTTTGCTGTCTTCTGCTCACTACCGGTTATCACTCTTCTCTCTTCTTTATTACCATATTCAGCATCTTGTGTTTTAACATTATTCCGCTGTTCCATAGGGTTTGTGTCGTATCCTGCCGCATGATCTAATTCATGATTAAGTACAGTTGCAGGCGAGATAAAAGCATCCGTTTCTGTTTGTTTCCCATTATAAGGATTCCAAGATATTGTACCACCATTCCCTCCTCCTACAATATTACCAGATTCATCACGTGTATAGTCTCCTTGAAATGAGCCATTCGTACCTTCAAACTCCTTTACTCTATATATCTTACTGGAAGAGGATAATTGGTCATAAAAGTCTCCAACTCCATTCTCTTTAAGAAAGGCAATTGCTTTATTAAAATTTTGCTGAAACTCTTTCGTCGTGGATTTATCAAATATAATAGTGTCACCTAAAAAATCACTAAAACGAATCGGATTATTTTCCATAGCTGCATAAGGTGATATTGCGTCATTGGGCTTGGGATCTATTTGCCACCATCTACCCAATTGAGGATCTAAATTCCGGTAGTGTGCCTCATAAGAATATAAATCCAGATCGCTATTTAGTTCAATGGCATTGAACTTATTCTTATTGGTAGGGTAATTCGTCCCTTTGAGCGCATTCGAACTAATCCCCGCCATTGTTAACCCAAACGGATAATAATAGTGCCTCTTCCAGCAACGGGCTCAAAGAACTTCTACCCACGAAAAATAATGGATTTTACTTTTTCATATGAAAGAAAAAAAATCTAACCGGTCATAAAACGAGGTCACCGTCCGAGGATAGCTGATGTGTTACTGATGCTAATTTATATTCTTATTTTGGCCATAGTTCTATCGCTCAGCCTATGTTCTGCCCTCCCCCACTATCCCCGGACGGAAGTGCGATAGTACTAACGCTGATCGGCAACCATGTCTTCTGCCAGCGGAGATTTGTTGTTCTGCTGAGGGCTGGTGGATTTGTAAAACGCCTGCGTGTTGATGGAGACGGTATCCCCCGCCATTACACGCAGTACCAGAGAGGGACCTATTTTCTGACCACCGCTTTTTGCATACCTACTTACGCGATTACAAAGCGCATAAAGCATATAATCTATAAAGCTGCAAGTGCTGAACACCTGCGGCTTTATAAGTACGCTTTACAGCAAACTATATGGCCCTATCTATACAAAGACCAATCTATTCTACTCATTAGATAAAACATAAAAATCAAATTCATAAAAATTAAAAATACTAGCGACCAAACAACTAATCCTCCTATAAGCTGCTGTTTTCTAGATTGCTTATCAAATTCTTTAATATAAAACTTCCATTTGTTTTTATGCAGAAAAAAAAAGTAGTTGAAAATTGTAATTGCAACTGCTTGTATAATTGTTACTAAATTATCATATCCAGGAACAATATCATGCTTAAATATAATTGAAAAATATCCTTCCAGTGTCATAAGAAGCATTATCTCAAGGACAATTACAGATAACATTGCCTTCCACTCACTCCACCATCTGGATGGTGCATTTTCAGCAAATCTATACATCTTATAAAAAAAATATCTATACCCCTTTTTTAACATCATAAACTCAAATTAACCATTATTGCTTTAACGCTCCAAACGGAGCTGTTATAAACCCGTCTCCTAATATCTGCTGATTCGCATTCTGCAACTGTTCATAATCATTTGCATAACCGGGCCAACCACCAGGATAAAAAGAATCCATACCAAAATAAACTCCTGCGGCCAGAGGATTATAATATAATCCATAAACTCCCATACCTAAATTCAATCCCGCTTTCGCAGGGTGTGTTGTGTTCGGATCATCTGCTCCTTTCTTATAATAATTATTAACAGCTTTAATATCCATAGCCGTCCCTATTGCCAAACTTAGTACTCCTCCTACTTTTGCCCACCTAGCTACCTTATAGGTTCTAATACCTGCTTTACTGCCTCCTATCCAACCACTATTATAATATTTAGGGCTAAATTGCCTTTGAACGCCATTAGTAATTCTAAATGTACCCGGTAGCGTTTCCAATACAGAAGTGGTGTTTCCATACACATAATTCCCCCTGCCACCCCATGTATACCAACTCGAATTTGAAGAAGAAGCCGTAGTGCTTGTTGTATTACTACTTGACTGATCTGATCCGGAGTTAGGTGTAATCGTAACCGTACTTAATCCAATCTCATTATTTTTGGTATCAAAATTAGGCCAGTTAACCTGATTAACCGGTACAGTAGAATCACCATTAATATCAATGTACAGAAGAGGATTATTATTAGCATAATGATAGGGAGAAAAATCTTCCGCCAGCCTTGCATATCTATCAATCTTACCAAACCGCCCTAACTGCTGATCATACATCCTCGCTCCATAGTCATACCATTCTAGCCCCGAATTATCTCCGAACTCCTTTGACTGTAGTTCTTTACCATTGTATTTCAAACGGTTTTCAGCATAGTTACTCCCCTTCAACGCATTCGAACTAATCTCCGCCATCGTCAGCCCAAACGGATAATAATGCGTCTCCTCCAGCATCCGCCCTGCATTCTGCACTACTACCAGGTTATCAAAGAACACATCCTGCGGAGTTTCATTGCTAGTATATACGTACAGGAAGCCGCTCTTCGCCACTGTCATTTTCTCCGTGCCTAACTGCTGCAGTTCATCAGGAGTGGCTTTCACCTGTTTCACCCCACTGTTCTCTTCTACTAATTTAAACTGATCGTCGAATAAAACAAAATTCAGGTACGCCTTCGGTTTATCTGCCTGTGGCTGGTCCT
This sequence comes from Chitinophaga solisilvae, assembly GCF_009928525.1. Classification (GTDB taxonomy): domain Bacteria; phylum Bacteroidota; class Bacteroidia; order Chitinophagales; family Chitinophagaceae; genus Chitinophaga; species Chitinophaga solisilvae. Next base: position 105,154 of record NZ_JAABOK010000011.1, read on the forward strand.
GGTTCTTCTCCTGTAATTTCCGGTAATCATTGTTGTAGAAGTTGGTATTGAATGGTGTTGTTCCGGTTGCATCTGTAATACCGTGGGCGCTGTTATCAGTACCGGGACTGCTGAAGGCCCGCGCCAGATCGGCAACCATGTCTTCTGCCAGCGGGTACTTGTTGTTCTGCTGAGGGCTGGTGGATTTGTAAAACGCCTGCGTGTTGATGGAGACGGTATCCCCTGCCATTACACGCAGTACCAGAGAGGGACCTATTTTCTGACCGCCGGATTTTGCATTGAGCTTAGCTACAAATTCATTAGGCTCGGAAGACTGATCTGCGGGGTAGCCTACCGGTTTGTTGAAACGGGTGTTGTCCACATTGCTGAACAAGGCATTTTCTACAGGTGCAGCAGCGGTTTCCATGGAAGCCCTATAAATGCTGGTATCCTGCTGATCGGTTAACACCATCCGCACGTTACCCAGGTGATCTTTTACGAAGTAATCATAGAAATAAGTCACCGGCTGATTTGCTTTCGCAAAAGCCCGGATACGGCCCTCCTCATGAGGAATGAATTGCAATGTATCATTCTGATACACCAGGCCGCTGATGTAATCTGTTACTGTCACTTTGGGTGTGGAAGCAGTGCTGTCTGTAACTGTTTTACGCAACTTGTTCCCTGCAGCATCATACTGATAGGCAATAGTTCCTTTTCCCTTGATAGCTACCTGCCTGGGCAGATTCAGATGGTTGTAACTAATCCCGCCTGCTTTGATGTTCTTGTTATCATCCTGTGTGAGGTTGCCGTTGTCGTCGTAATTGTAGTCATTGCTACCCTGACCATTGATCTCTTTAAAATCTCCTAGTGCAGAGGAAGGATCATTTGCATTATCAATAACACCCTGTAGTTTGTTGCTGTTGGGCAGATAGGTATAACTCAATCTGTCTATATCAGCGCTGCCTGCGCCTTTCCTTCCCTTCTGCATCATGGCAAGGATGTTACCATTAGCATCATAGGCAGATGTTGCAGTAGCGCCATCTCCCATGGTAACGGTAAAATCATAGCCGGCGCTGGTGTTCCAGCCACTGTTGTTCTGGGTGAAATCTGCTTTCAGCAAGCGGTTGGCCGCATCGTAACGGTAGCCATAGGAACGCCACTGCTGGTCGCTCTTACTTCTCCAGGTAATGCCGGAGATGTTGCCGTTGAACTGCGATTGCGTGTAGCCGTAATCGTAATGCAGTTCCGTACCGAAGAAATGCCCCTGCCCACCGGCCTTTGCAAACTCCTTGTTGATCCCTTTCAGCCACCCGCGGATGTTATAATCATAATCCAACGATTCTATATTACTAAGTGTCTTTGTTTTTAACTGCCCCAGGTCATCGTAACTGTTCTGCACCATGTCCTTTAGCGGGGTGCCATTCAGGGATTTGCGGATACCGGTCACCCTGCCCATCGCATCGTAGTCCGTTACGGTCAGCAGGCTGGTGACAGCTGCCACCTTGCTTTTCGGATTATTGATAGACTGATAGGTGCTAAGTGCTTTTCCGTTAAAATCATACAGCGTGGAAACAACTTCCTTACCAGTATTCATTTTATCGGAGACAAGCTGTATAGTGCGGCCTTTATCATCGTAATAAATACTGGTCGTCAGCCAGATGTCTGTATTCAGCACACGTACCTTATTACCGGTAACCAGTCCCGTAGTGGCGCTGCTCACCGCGCTTACCGGTTCTGCATACGGATTATTACCTGCCTGCAGCTTTGAAAAATCAGCTATCACCGCAGGAAGGGCCCCCGTATAATTATACTTGTCGTAAAAAGTATAGGTCAGCGGCGTAAGTTGGGAAGGGGTAATGCCAGGCAGCGCATTAGTAGCGGCAATAGTAGTACTGCCGGCATTGGCCGCAGGCGCCGTAAACACATCGGTCGTTCCGGAAGCACCGGTATCAAAGCCATCTTCCAGATTTACGCTGTTGGTGGCCTTGTATTCCGGGCTGCCATCATGCTGATTGAGATATAAATCTGCAGTTCCGGGAAAAGTATATGCCACCTGCTGTGTGCCGGTGCTGCCGTTCATGCTTGTCTGCAGCGCATCGCGGGTAACTGCGGAGTTATACAGCGCAGTCATTACCGGCCGGTTCAGGTTATCATAGAAGGTAGCCAGCCATTGTGGTTGCTGCTGCGTCCGGAGATTGGCATCACGGGTAAATACCAGGCGGTCACGCAAGTCGTATACCATCTCTGTGGCGTAACGGGCGCCGGGAACGCTTTTGGTGATCATTCTCCTGCGGCCGTCATACTGATACTGGAAACACAGTTCATCAGCGATCTGCTGGGAAACAACCCAGTTAGACTTCATCAGCTCCACGGCTTTAGGTGGAATCACAAAACGCAGCAGGTTTAAATCGTCATACACATAATAGGTACAGAGCCAGCCATTATGCCCATCCGCGGAGCCGGACAGAAGTTCCACCTTCTTGAGTACTATCAGTCCTTCTTTATCCTTGAACTCAACGACCCGGTTGCCGGTTTCATCTGTCGTGATATTTTTAAACAGTTGCCCGGCAGCATACATGCCTGATTTAACAGGAATAATACCGTTGACAGGTACCGACCAGATGACCACTGCATCTGCCGTTGTATTAATCTGATAATCGCTGGAAACGCCCCGCCCGTTGCCTGCCCAGCTGTTGCCAGGAGCCATGGTTTTCAACACCCTGTTCAGCGGGGAAGCCTCAAATACCGTTTCTGAGTAAAATATTTTCTCTCCGGGATACTGGCTGCCGGCAAAAGTATTCAGCTCCGTAAAAGGCTGCTGCTTGAATTTTCCATCTGCAGCAGAAGAAACATACGGCAGGTATTTATACCGTTCCTGCCCCAGGCTGTCATAGACCACCGGTGTCACCAGGTCACGCGACGTACTGCCGCCGCTGGCGCCCTTGTTCACCGTCTGTATCAGACGACCCAGTCCATCAAAATACTGTGTGGTTTGTTTTACGGCCTTCACATCGGTAGCAGCGGAAACTGCCGTCGGATCGGCTGCAGGCATCGATGGCTCAAATATACGGATGTAGTTTATCTGCGGGGAATTATAGCCTGCTGGCAATGGCACTGCGGTAGCTGCAGGAATGCTACTGCCATCAGGTTTGAGCTGTGCTGAAGTGTGCAGCGCGGTAAAAGCGCCGAGGATTAACAGTACGCCGTTTTTTATATAGGGATGGATATACATACAATACTGATTGACAAAAGTTCTCATTTATTGCGCCGGTGGAACCTGATAGTTATAGGAAATCAATTTCAATATCTTGCCATTCGTATCGCGTATGACTGATAATCTGCCAAAGTCGTCATACTCATAGTATGTAACTTTACCCGCAGGATCTGTTTCACTGGTTACACTTGTCAAAGGAGAGTAGGTAAAAGTACTCACTAATACTTCCGTTCCTTTAAAAGCATTACGCAGCTTATTAATTTCATCACGAACCACCTGATCTCCGGATGGGTTGTCAAGTATTGCTGTATTAATTTTTGACACTACCGTATTATAATCGCTCCCAACTATCCTGGCAACCGGATACTGTCCTTTATACCCCCATAGGTAGACCTCCTGCACATCGTTATGCTTAGCTTGCTGCAATGTATTCCCCAGGGTATCGTAAGCGGAAAAAACCAACCGTTTCTCCAATGGATAATTAAGGTCATGCGACGCCACATTTTCCGGTAGTATTAATGCTGACGGCCATATTTTATAATTGGTATAAGTTTCACGCAGCAGCCGGCTATTCCTGTAAGACGCCTGCTTCAGCAGGGTAGCAGAAAAGTGTAACTGAGCCAGTTTATACCTGGCAGCCATAGCGGATGGCTCCAGTTCAGGAATACTATCCTGCGGATACCTGGTCAGGGTCAGCAGTGTATCCCCGGTACTGGAAGTGGTAACAATACGGGTAGGGAGTCCATGTTGCGGATTATCATAATAAAAAGTATCCCTTTTCTGTATGAAATCAGCTTGCGCCGGACCATAGGTTGTTTCCATTGTCCATAATTTATAAACCCAAGGGCAAATAATACGGCTTTCTGCAAAGGAATAATTATTCAGTGTCCAGCCATCACAGGGAAGAGAGCCGGGAGGAGCTGTAGGATCGCAATTACCACAGAACTTACCGCAAACGTAGAATGAAAAAGGTTGTTTTACATTCAGTTCATAATAATTGGGTTTCCCGGGACCACTACCAAAATTATAGCCGGTAGCTATTTCTTTCACCAGCTTATTATTACTGTCAAAATATTTCTCCCCCGATAAATATCCCCTGTAAATATCCATGTCAGTCACCGCTTTAGCCGTTCTTCCATTCAGCCTTACATTTGATAACCCTTCACTATTGGGAGGGCCTATGGCGTACAACTGGGCATCTGTGTTAGAAGATTTAGTGAAATAGGAAGTCTTTGTACCATTTGTGGTACCCGTAATACGTTCTGTAACCTGGGAATACCCGATCGGGCTTCCCTGTGTGGCGCCCAGATAATTACTGGAATAACTGGTCCGTTGCACAAATTTACAATCCCTGCTATGCGTTTCTTTCCATTCCACAAATTTGTAGGCAGAAACCCGGTTACCGGAAGACCTCATAGCGTCTTCCAGATCTTTATAAATAAATTCCTTTACGGTATGTATATTGGTTACGCTGTCACTATTAATGATACGCTTTATTCTCAGCCCGCATGCCGGCAGGGATTTAACAGAATCCTTTCCATCACCAATATTCCTGAAGGCGGTATAATCAATAGTTATACCTGATTTTTGTCCGGCGCCATCTACAGCAGCAGTAATTTCATAATCGCCTGCATCAAGCTCTAATAAAGTTTTGGCATTCGATTTTATCATCACTCTTGAGAAGATAACGGTTCTGCTGCTATCATTATTGATTTTTGACAGATACACAGAAGGGCCATCCTCCGGAGAAGCTGGTCCGCTGTAATCCCCGCTTGTGAATGCAATTACAGACTGATTATATTCTATCTTAAATGGTCGGGTATTACGTTTTGAAATGGCTGAAGCGGAGGTCGCGGCAGTTAAATTCAATACTGCCCTCTCATTCAATGGTGCGCTCTGGTTATAACCATAATCATTCCCTTCGTATATAAAAGCAGATGTTCCGCCAGTAGGATACCTGATCTTTCCTAACATACCGCTCAGCGCTTCCTGCGGATCAGGCTCACGATCCGCCCCGCTTGCATCAAAACCTCTGCCCCATATCCGGGGATCAACTTCCGGCAACAGGTTGGTATTGTACTTTCCGTTATAAAATCCCCAGTAATCCTGCGAATATGATTTAACGGCCGGTACTTTATCCGGCGTGTAGTACTCCAGTATATATGGCAATGCGCTGTTATTCTTTACAGAAAGTTGGGCAACGGTGTCCAGCTTCAGTCTGAATACATCAATATTGTTCCCAAAATAGCTGTATGCAAGTCTATAGCGCTTTTTCACCTGTCCGTTGTAGTCTGAAACAACAACCGAATCCAGCTTTGATGCCATAGTAATATCCCGTCTGTTCCTGGATGAAAAGAAACGAACATTCTCAAGAGGAGTAGTAATACCTGTCAGCACCTTACTTCCGGTAGTGATAACGGTTGTACTGCTGCTTCTCTCAAGGGGAGTACATCTGCCAATATTCCCGGCGTCACGTATATAATCTACAGCTGACTCCTGTTCAACAGTAGTTAAATCCTCCGTAGGGTCGTATTTCAGTTCAATAGTGCCGGATTGGGTAATAATCTTCGACAGATACCAGCTGGATTTGTAGTTATAGACAGACTGGCCGCCAGGTTCCACCATCGTGCTTTCTGACTGATCAAAAATATACTTCACTCCGTTCTCATCTGTCACCTGGAATGTTTTCAGGGTAGGATCGTGCTCAATCAGCAAATCCTGAAATGGTATAATATGTGCCTTGTGTTCAGGTGTCATGTCTATCACAAATTTCCCGCTGCGTCCGCAGAAGTTGAAATAAAACATATCCGGTTGTGTATCATATATGCCATTGCAGAACAGAAGAACGTTGAAACTTGTCTGTGTTCTGGGATCCAGGTTCCCATATTTCCAATATCCCATGGAAGACTCATCCGGTTTTCCCTGAACCGTACGTGTAATAACACCTCCAGCATTCATTGACCAGCCCAGTCCTACGTTACTGGCCAGTTCTTCTACCTTCAATCCGCTGGAATGATAGCTGAGAGAAAGCGGCATGGAGAATTTCCCCACATTAATACTATGAAGGGGGATGCTGATATTGGGAATGCCAGTATATAAGCCAACAGGAATATCTCCATACTTCCCTAATGCAGCGGCATTGGGTGATGGTGGCACAAACACCGGAAGGTCACTTTTCTGATCAGCCTGTGCGAAGGAATTTAAAACATTACATAACAACAACAAACAAAAAAAAGCTACACTACGTCTTTTTGAAAGAAAAATTTTCATACGGTAAGGTGATAATAAAAACGGGTTAAATCAATTGCTGTTCTCTGACATGTAAGTAACTTAAAAAATATCAGATTTCATTATTTACTGCTTCGGATCTTATCCTGACAGGTACATGGTTATCCATCGCCGGATTGTCCGCAACATCTCTTCTAACAGTTCAGATTTATTCAAAAAAAAATGGGACAAGCCTTGTCGAAGACTTGTCCCACCTTGTGATCCCGCTGGGACTCGAACCCAGGACCCATACATTAAAAGTGTATTGCTCTACCAACTGAGCTACGGAATCCTTTACTGTATTGCTGTTAAGCGGGTGCAAAAATAGGAATATTTTATTTTTAAACAAGTTTTTATTCAAAAAAAGAAAACCACATTAATAAAAACCAACACCACAAAGCATTCCAGCGGAAATTTTTTCTTTACACCTCCATACACATCTGTATCTGTACTATAATAATTTGCTGTTACTATCCTGTTCTGACCTATTTTTGCAGGGCATAAATTTCATCCATGAAAACTGATCTGCAACATAAAACGGTAGTCATTACCGGAGGCTCGTCGGGTATCGGGAAAGCGCTTGTAACAGAGATACTGCGGCGGGGCGCCATTGTCGCCGTATGCGGCCGCAGGCTGCCTGCGCTGGAAGCACTGAAAAATGAAATCAATCATCCCTCCCTGTATATCGAAGCGGCGGATGTAAGCGTGGAAAGCGACTGCAAAACCTTTATTGAAAATGTTATTGCCCGTTTCGGCAAGATAGATATCCTGATCAACAATGCAGGTATTTCGATGCGCGCCCTTTTCAGTGAGGTGGAGCTGAGCGTGGTGAAATCCGTGATGGATATCAATTTCTGGGGCACTGTCTACTGCACCAGGTATGCATATGCCTCTATCCTGGCAAACAAAGGCACTATTGCCGGCATATCTTCCATTGCCGGATACAGGGGACTGCCCGCACGTACCGGCTATTCTGCCTCCAAGTTCGCCATGCAGGGATTTCTGGAAGCCCTGCGCACAGAAAATCTGCACACAGGCGTTAACGTGATGTGGGTATGCCCCGGCTTCACCACCTCCAATATCAGAAATACCGCACTGGATCCGCACGGACACCCTCAGAGTGAAACACCTCTGAATGAAGATAAACTCATGAGCGCGGAAACTGCCGCTGCTGCTATCGTGAAAGCCATCGTCAACCGAAAACGTACGCTGGTGCTTACGAGGCAAGGCAGACTCACTGTATTACTCAGCAAGCTTTTCCCGGCATGGCTGGACCATATCGCTTACAATCACTTTAAAAAAGAACCCGGATCTCCGCTCAGATGATTAAACAATCGTTTCGCCTTAGCCGTTAACGTTAGTATGACAGGATAATAAAAAATTCCGCCTAATTTACTATCCCATCGGTATTTTTGTCTTTATTTGCAATGAGATTGCATTGCTGACCCCCATGGCATCTTTTTTGAAAGGAAAGCGACAACAATGAATTTGCCATTTGAATGTGATACCGGGAACTGTTAGCGCATATGGGATTTGAAATGTGTATTAAGTGCATTGGGATTTGGATTTAGATTTTCTGGCATGTCCATTATAACATTAACATCAGACATAGGGATGCAGGATTACCTGGTAGGTGCCATCAAAGGGCAGCTCTGGCATTACTGCCCGGAATGTCATGTTACGGACATAACCCATCACATCAGCCCTTTCAACCTGCCGCAGGCAACCTATATCTGTAAAAGCGCCTTCGCTTACTTCCCGCTCGGCACCTTCCACTTTGTACTGATCAATTTATTTGACCGCAAGCCGGAACATGTGCTGGTAGCAGAACACAACGGACAATACATCGGCTGCGCCGATAATGGCCTGCTCACCATGATCGCCGGAGGAATGCCCGAAAAGGTCGTGAAAATATCACTGCCGAAAGATGCACCAAAAAACACCTTCACCATGATACAACTGCTGGCAGGAGCCGCCCGCGAACTTAGCCGCGGGAAAGCCCTCGGCGAAATTGCGCCCCTCACGCAGCAGATCCATGTGAAAAATAACCTGCAGCCACTCGTAGGCGACGATTTCATCGAAGGACAGATCATCCATATAGACAGCTTCGAAAACGTAGTGGTCAACATCACCCGCGAGCAGTTCAATGCCCAGTGCAAAAACCGCCGCTTCCAGATATTCTTCCGCCGCAACGAAGTTATCAGCCAGATCAGCGAAACCTACGCCGATGTGCCCGAAGGACAGAAACTGGCCCTCTTCAACGCCGCCGGATACCTGGAAATAGCTATCAATAAAGGTAATGCTGCCGGACTCTTTGGCCTCCAGGGATTCCGCCGGGACCAACTTACCCAGCCCACCGGCTACCAGCAACTTTCATACTACCAAACTGTAAGAATCATCTTTCAATGATCAACCGACTCGTCAAAATGGAATTCCACCCCGACAAGGTAAATTCCTTCAGGGAACTCTTTGCCCAACAAAAACAGCAGATCAGGCAATTCCCCGGATGCCTCCACCTCGAACTGTGGGAACACCCGGCCTCCGGAAATACCTTCTTCACCTTCAGCCAGTGGAATACGGCTGAAGAACTGGAAATATACCGGCACTCAGACCTGTTCCGCGAAACCTGGGCCGCCACCAAAGTACTGTTCAACGCTAAACCCGAAGCCTGGTCGGTCAACGTAGCCGCCAGCCTTTGAAACCCGCGCCCATAGCGCCCTGCCAGATTAAAAAAAGATTAAACTTTCGATGCAGGCCGCCTCACCACCCCGGCCGGAAACCCCGCGCCGGCAGGCCATTGAACAACAGCGGGTTAGCTGACAACACAAAAGATATTTACGAAAAGTTAAAACTGTTCGACAGATTAGCATAATTTGCTACTTTTTATATTTTTGTCGGACCTTAAAACAACCTTATGAATTTTAAAAGGACCAACAACATCGTTGGCTGGGTGATCTGCATCATAGCCTGCTTTGTTTACATCATGACTATGGAGGCTACGGGCAGTTTATGGGACTGCGGCGAGTTTATTTCAAGTGCTTATAAAGTACAGGTCCCCCACCCTCCCGGAGCACCATTGTTCGTTTTGCTCGGAAGACTCTTCAGCATGTTCCTGTCACCATCTCAGGCTGCATTGGGCGTAAATACCATGACCGCCCTGGCCAGTGGTTTCACCATCCTGTTCCTCTTCTGGACAATTACGCACTTTGCCCGTCGTCTGATGGTAAAAGCCGGTGAAGAGATCTCCCGTGAAAAAATGATCGCTATTATGGGCGCAGGCGCCGTGGGTGCACTGGCCTATACCTTTTCTGATTCATTCTGGTTCTCTGCTGTGGAAGGTGAAGTATATGGCATGTCTTCCTTCTTCACCGCTATCGTATTCTGGGCCATCCTCAAATGGGAACATGAAGCGGATGAACCCTACGCCGACCGCTGGATTGTACTGATCGCCTACCTGCTCGGTCTCTCCATCGGCGTGCACCTGCTCAACCTCCTTACCATCCCGGCCATGGTAATGGTGTACTACTTCCGCCGCTTCAAAGTTACCGGCTGGGGCACCTTCTGGGCTTTCCTCATCGGCTGCGCCCTCACCGGCATGATCCAGAAATATCTTATCCAGGACACCGTTAAAGCATCCGGCTATATGGACGTGCTTTTCGTGAATAACCTCGGCATGGGCTATTTCTCCGGATTTATCTTCTATTTCGCTGCTATCATCGCGATACTGGTCCTCGGCTACAGAAAACCCAAACTGGGTTTATACGCGCCGCTGATCGTCATCGCGTCCGTTATACTCGTTCCCGCCTACAATGACGCCAGCGGCGGTACCGTATTCGTGAAAATACTGCTGGCCGGCTTCTTCCTGCTCATCCCCACCATCCTGAAAACACTGGGGGTCAAGCTCAATCCGGGAAAAACGCTGCACTTCAGCAGACTCACCATCCTCTTTGTACTCTTCACCCTCCTGGGATACTCTACCTACATCACTACCATGGTACGCTCCACTGCCAACCCATCTGTAGATATGTACAACGTAGATAACCCGATCTCCCTGGTAGGGTACCTCGGCCGTGAACAATACGGTGACTTCCCGCTGGTTTATGGTCAGGTTTTCACTGCCCGCCCGGAAAAATATAATGAAGGCGGCAACATCTACGCCCGCGGAGCCAAAAAATACGAAGTGGCCGGTAAAAAAATGGAACCCGTTTACGCCAAAGAAGACATGATGCTCTTCCCCCGCGTCTGGGATGCCAGCAACGACCAGGGCCACGCCGATTTCTACCGCACCTGGCTGGGCCTCGAACAAAACGAAAAACCTTCTTTCGGTGATAATATCAAGTTCTTCCTCCAATATCAGATGAACTTCATGTACTTCCGCTACTTCATGTGGAACTTCGCCGGTAAACAAAACGATACGCAAGGCTACGGCAACGTACGCGACGGTAACTGGATCTCCGGTATCCCGTTCATTGATAACTTCATCTACGGTGACCAGAGCATGATGCCCGACAGTCTGAAAGATAACAAGGCGCACAACCGCCTGTTCTTCCTGCCGTTCATCCTCGGTATCATCGGTTTCTTCTTCCAGTATAATCATCACCGGAAAGATACCCTCATCGTATCACTGCTCTTCTTCTTCACCGGTATCGCCATCGTACTGTACCTGAACCAACCCGGTAACCAGCCGCGTGAACGTGACTACGCCTACGTAGGCTCCTTCTATGCATTCGCTATCTGGATCGGTCTTGGCGTACTTGGCGTCTATAACTTCCTGCTGAAGAAAACGAAAAGCGCCCTCTCCCCTGTGCTGGCTACCGCACTCTGCCTCCTGGCTGTACCGGTACTCATGGCCGCTCAGGAATGGGATGACCACAACCGCTCTACCAAAACCATCGCCAGAGATATCGCAAAAGATTACCTGGAATCCTGCCAGCCGAACGCAATCCTGTTCACCGTTGGCGATAACGATACCTATCCTCTCTGGTATGCCCAGGAAGTGGAAGGTATCCGTCCGGATATACGCGTTATCAACCTCAGCCTCCTCGGTGTTGACTGGTACATCGATCAGCAACGCAGAATGGTGAACCAGAGCCCGGGCGTACCCATGAGCTGGACCGCCGACAAATACCAGGGCGAAAACCGCAACTTCATCCGCTTCTTCGATCCGGGTAACATCCCTGCTGATAAATACTTCAACCTGAAAGACATCATGGATTTCATGGGCAGCGATGATCCGAACAATAAAGTAAATACACAGGACGGCGGTTCCGAAAACTTCCTCCCTACCCGTCAGCTCTTCATCCCCGTTAATAAGGACGAAGTAGTTAAATACGGTGTGGTAGGCGCCAAAGACAGCGCCCGCATTTTACCACAGGTACCGATCAAAATATCTAAAAGCTACCTGCTGAAAAATGACCTCGCCGTGTATGACATCATTGCCACCAATAACTGGAAAAGACCTATCTACTTTACCAGCCCTACTGACCTCGGCCTGAATGATTACCTGCAGACCGACGGTCTGGCTTACCACCTGGTGCCACTGCCTAAACCAACAGCTACCGATCCGCTCAACATGGATATCAACGCCAATGTAGGGGTGATGTACGATAACCTGATGACTAAATTCGCCTTCGGTGGCGCCCAGACGGCAGGCACCTACTTCGATGAGCCTAACAGGAAAATGTTGCTCTACCTGCGCCAGGCATTCACCAGACTGAGCGTAGCCATGACACAGGGCGGAACGTCCAAAGACAGCGCCCTCCGCGTACTCCAGCACATGGACCAGAATATCAAAGAAGTGAACTTCCCTTATGCTATGACCACTCCGGGCAATATGCATAACTACACTTCCCTGCAAACAGTTTACGCTTACTACCTGGCCGGCGACACTAAAAAAGGTGATGAGCTGAGCGACAAAATCATCCGTGATTGCGAACAACAGCTCCGCTACTACAAATCACTCCCGGCCAGCCGCCTCACCTCCGACCTCCAACGCGACGGTCAGACCGCCGAACAGTTCATTGCCTGGTTACAGCACATGAAAACAGATTTCGGCTCAGGCGCTACCAACCGCAACAAGGAAGGACTGCAGCAAGTAAGTACGGATTCGATGCCTGCAGAAACAGACTCGGGTAAAAAATAATTATGAATTATGAATTATGAATTATGAGTTATAAGGAGAAGACCAGAGCGGATATGCTCTGGTCTTCTCTTTTTATCAAACATTATTAAAGTATCATAAAAGAAAAGACCAGAGCATATCCGCTCTGGTCTTCTCCTTATAACTCATAATTCATAATTCTTAATTCATAATTCCCTCAATATTTAACCTCCGTCCCTTCTCCCAACTCCGAATAAATGCCGCCTTTGAATACCGCCTGAATCTTGTATTGATAAATGTTGTTGATAAGCAGCGCGTCGTCCGTGAAAGTTTGCTGGGTGGCTGGAATAGTGCGGTATATCAGCAATGGCTCTCCCTTTTTAGCTTTATAGACGATATACCGGCTGACTTCCTGCTGATCGTACTTCCAGGAGAGGCGGACAGTGTGGTTGGTACGGTCTACCTCCGTATTAATATGACGGATGGCCTTACGAATACCGGGTTCAAACCAGATATCGCCGGATTGGACGTTACTGCTGTTACCTGAGCCATCGGCCACTTCCAGCAGATAACGGTAGGACACGCCGGGAGCCAGCAATGAATCACGCCAGGAGGAGATGTGCAGGCTATCCTTTTCCAGTAAAAGTACGAGAGCACGAGGCTTGCCGGCAGACAACCGGTAAAGCCTGTACGAAATTACGTCCCGGCTATGGCTGGGCTCCCAGCTCAGCCGGATAGCGCCGGCATCCTGCCTCGCTACTGTGAATAGCGGCTTTGCCGGCGGCACCTTATCCGGGCGCTTCAGCGCCAGCAGCACACTGTAGGGAGAAGCGTTAAAAGCCTTATCCAACGCAATGACGGTATAGTAAACGGAATCTGTCAGGGTACGCACATTAATGGTATCAGCAAAGGCAGGCAGCTTTAGAATGTCGCGGGTGACTTCCGCTATCTCTTCACTTCTGCTGTTGGCGCGGAAAACCCTGTATCCGAAAATATCCGCATCAGCATTGGGTTTCCAGCGTAACTGCACCAGACCGTTGCTGTCGATGGCAGCTGCAAGCCCCGCAGGTATTCCCGGCGGCGTTATATCTGCCAGCTGCGCCATAGCAGGAAAGGATAATACATAGCCGCTGCTGTCCGATTCCGCTCTCACCGTATAATAATTGACCACTTCGGGATGTGCATCTTCATATACCCCTGCAGCAGCGGCAGGCAGCGTAGCTACCTCCTTATACGCTCCGTCGGCTGCGCCGGACCTGCTGATGACAACCTGTCGGATCAGCGGAGCGGCCTTTCCCTCCATAGACCATACCAGCCTTACTTTCTTATTATCTACTACTACTGCGCTGTCCACCGCCACGATCAGCTGCAGGTCCGCCAGGCTCTTTACCGCGATAACATCGGACTCCGGACCGGCTTCCCCGAACGGACTGATTCCCCTGATCCGGTAGTAATAACGCCTGTTATTCTCTTTTACGGAGTCCGTAAAGAAGTAGCGGTCTGTCCGCTCATTTTTCTCGTTGGCATTTACATATGGCAGGTTGCTGGTAGGCACAAAGTGCTTATTATCTGCTGAACGTTCTACGATGTATGCAGAATAAATACCGGCAGTAAGGTCCCGCGGCCAGGAGAGACGGATGGTCTTATCCGCGCCTTCTCCCTTGATACCGCCTATTTTAGGCAGCAGCAGTGTTTCATCTGTATTAATGACTTCAATACCGGGTTTTACAGTAATGCCTCTGGGCGTCTGCGCCGGATATATTTTGTAGAGATAAGATTCGCCGGGAATGATTTTCTTATCGGTGAACATCAGCGCAGCAGCTTTGGCTGCAGCAGGAGAAAGATCACAGGCGAAGAGGGCGAATCCGAAGCGGTTTTCCATTTCCCGGTTCTTCGCGATGATGGCTGCCGGCCCCGCTCCGCCGGCTTTGGCGGTATTATTATAAATGGCCGCCATGACGATGCCTACTTTATCATCTTTATCCGCCAGCTTATCCATGTCCTTTTCTGACAGCGGCTTCAATGGCTGCGGCGTGAGTATCTCCCGGATAGTATCCGCAGCGCCGGCGCGCCGCGTATCTTTAAACAAGCGGGTACGCTCTACCATGTAGCCGTATTTGTTTCCCAGGTCCCATACCTGCGGAGTGGCGGGCGCCCAGCGGATTACTATGGAATCCTTTCTGCCATTGGCCATCACCCGGATATCGCTGTCGGCCTGCTGCGCCATGGCCGTGGCGGCACATGCAAGCATTAATCCGATAGCTGCTCCTGTTTTCTTACTCATCTCCATCTCCTGAACTGTTAAAGTGTTAACGTAAAATCTTTGGATGTAGTTACTTTATTGATACCGGGCAGCGTATATTTCAACCTGACGCGGTAATTGCCTGCACGCAGCGCCGGTACGCCCTTGGCGTAAAAGATCTGCTGCACGCCGGGCGACAACGTATAACCCTGACCGTTACCCAGCCTGGTTTCATATTTCGCCGCTATTTTCTGCCGCAGATCAAAGAAGTCAGCGTTGGCATAGAAAGATACCTTATACTGTACCAGCAGCCGGTCCGTACGTTTGGCGGCAAACCCGGCCCTGATTTCATTGTCATTCAGATACTGTCCTTCCCAGGCATCTTTATTATCAACGGTAATACCATTCAGCGGCGGCAGTTGCAGTTCCTTGTTAGCGCCGCTGCGATCCAGCGTCAGACCGGATTCCAGCGGATAATGCTGATACAGCAGCGGATACACTTCATTACTGAACCAGGGGTTGTCTGGCAGCGCTTCTGCGGCCACCAGTTTTTTCACCGTACCTTCTATGTTACCTGCTGTCTCAAACCTGTCCAACGCCTCCATGGGAGCGGATTCTCCGCCAAGAATTCCCGTATAGCCGATGGCGATATCGAAAAGACTGCGCAGCTGCCCGATGGAAGTGAGTTTTTCGGCAAACGTGTTGTACATACTGGTACGGAAGAACTGTGATAATACTTCTTTCTCCGCTGATGCGGCTACCGTACCGGTCAGGGTATTTCTTCTGACAGAAATATCGGCGCCGTCATCGCTCAGCTGCGTGGTCTGTTGTTCCCGTTTCAGATTAGCGTCATTGCTGCCGCCCTCCGGCGTTCTCATCAGCGCCAGCTGATAGATGGATTCGTTCTTCAGCTTCTCCGGTATCTGGAAACTGACGGTAGTATTAGCTTCATCATACGCGAAAGGTACTTCCAGCGGCTGTTTGTCCGGCCCGATGAAACGCGCGGCAAATTTCAGCTTCATGCCATCATCTGTTTTCCGGAACACTTTCGGCTGTCCGTAGTTCAGTTTAATATAGCCGTTGCCGTATTCGTTTTTGTAGAAGTTATACTGCCTGTCTAACGGATAGCTATATACGATATTCTCCGCCGGAATGCTGTCCGGCTCAGGCCCTGTCTTAAACACCGCTTCCTTCACCTCTATATTTCCGCCGCCGGAAAGCCTTTCCCATGCGGTATTAGGCGTACGTTTCTCCCAATGCACCTTTACGGTTACTTTCAGGTCGGAGAACTCCGGCAGTACATCCGGCGTTTTTAGCATGGCAACATCCAGTCCTTCATTCCAGGAGATAGCGCCTGGTATGGACTGCCCGTTCCTGGTCAGTAAAAACTCGTCCAGCATGATGCGGTAGAATTCGGGCTTCTCTGCATTTTCCGTCAGCACAATTTCTTTGTTGACGGGCAGATTAAAGGCTACCTGCGGAGAAGAGAACACATTGACTTCCTGTCCGCCGTTATCCGGCTGAATGGCACTGATGGCTTCTATATCCCCCATTTCTTTGGTGCCTACCAGCTGGCATTGCTGCCCTACGTCAAACTGAAAATGCATCTTTCCTTTGATAAGCCCGCCCAGCAGTTTATACCTGGCTGCAATGGTGCCTCTGAACCAGCTCGGGTTGGGCAGGTTAGCCTGCAGCAGTGCTGCTGCACCCAGACTGAGAATATCAAAACGGCGGCTCCTGATTTTAATACCTACCCGGCCGTAGAGGAAGGCATAAGCGTCGCCCATGGCGTACCAGCCATCCATTCCTATAGGCCCGTTGCTACCTTCGCAATGAGCATCCTTCATATTCAGCAGCATCATGTTGGTACCGGCGCCTACACCGAAGGCGTAATAAAATATCAGCGGTTCACCTTTAGTGCTGGCCTCCAGGCTAAGCCCGAAGCCTATTCCCGCGCCGCGTACCATGATGGTACCGTTGCGCCGGAAATCCGTCGGTTGTATCTGTCCCAGTATTTCCCTGACTGCCTCCGGCGGGTCAGGAATCATATCTGTCAGTTTATTACCGGCGATGAAGTAAGTCTGTGCTTTAACAATATTCAGCACGCTGACACCCAGCGGCTGGGAAGGCGTGCCTACCTTAACATACCACTGATCAGGCGAAAACAGCATAGCCATTGTACCGATACGCCCATCCGGCCCCGTACCTTTCAGTACGCCGGCCAGGTTCATGTAAACTGTCAGACTGGAATAAAATGTATTGATATCTCGTTGATAGCTCATCTTGAAATTGCAGGTCACCGGTGCGCCGCCACGTTGTCCGTTAGCGCCTACCTTGTATTTAGCCACATCGGAGAAGAGATACCCGTATCCGTCGAAGTTGATGGAATTGATACCTCCGCCATGTTCCCGGCTGTTGAATACAAATTCCAGCATAACATCTGCTGTGATGAGTTTCTTGCTGACAGCCACCAGTGTTACGCCGGCGAGGAAGCCCATACCTACTTTTTCATCCGGCACATATTTCAGGTCATCGATACGTTCCTGCGGATTAACATCCACTGCCACGTCGCCGTTATTATCGAAAACAATACGGTCAGGGCGTTTCATATGGTAGGAAACACCTCCCAGTATACCTTGTATGTTCACCACGCCGCATACGGGAATGAGGATAGGCAGGTTAGCATCCGCATGCCAGTAGCGGTAGGTATCCTTTGTACCGAAGTAAGCCTGTACCTTGATTTTTTTGGTGATGACAGCGCTCATCTGCAACTGCAGCGAGCCGTGAATGCCATTGCCGTAAACAGGATCATCGCGGTAGATACCTAGAGTACCGTTCAGGGAGAAGGGACCAATGTTGGTAGCCAGACTGATATCTCCGAACCTTACTCCGTCCAGCTTCCAGGATTGCTTTTTAAACTGTGCGCCTTCGTAGGTTTCTTCCACTTTAGCGCTGACAAATACTTTGGCGTCTGCACTGAATCCTTTGTCTTCCTTACCCATGAGGTTAAGCCAGACATGCATACCCAGCGTAGCTTTCCCTTCGTAGATCCCCAGCGAGATTTCGTTGATGCTGAGCGGGAATCCGGAAGCGGTGTTCTGCTCTTCTGTATTAACAGCAAAATATCCTTTGTGCAGATAGGGTTTGGCAGTACTCAGCGTCAGATCCTGGAATTCGATGTTTTTCACTTTCAGCACATTCTGTGAGATCGTGAGTTTACCATGCAGAATGGCAGAGGGTATCAGCTTACCGTTTGATTTCTCCAGTTGTATTGTACTTCCTTTAGCCAGCAGCAGCGTACCGCCGAAGGGAGTCTGGTATTCCTTGTCGGTATTGGTAGCGAGGGCAAAGAGATAATCCGTTTCATCTCCGTTCTGCGACATACGCGCACTATATGCCAGCGAGTCGCTGCCGAGGAAGGGCACGCGGATATCTCCGTTGAAACCGCCGCCTACCAGGCGGTTGCGCAGGAGCTGTACTTCAATATGATTGATGGAAAAGGACCAGCCGTCGGCACTGCCCATATTCATATCAAAGAGGTTATCTCCGGCAAACAGCCCGCTGACGCCGGCATCGTCAATCAGCACATTAGCGGCCTTTATGGTGGCGGGTCCGTTGCGGGTACCCAGTTCCGGTGGCAGGAATACCATCAGCTCCTGCAGATAGAATCCGCGCCAGAGGCGTACATCACCTCCGAAGGCAGCATTGTAGTCCCTTGGAAAAGTGAAGGCATCCGGATTTTTAAGATCGCTCATATCCACTACCGCGTGCTTCACTTCGAAGGAGAGGTCCTTCAGGTTGGTCATTCTGAATGGCGTGATATTGACATCAACGAGGAAGTTGTGCAGGTCCGTCAGATTGACTGCAAAGGAGGCGGTGACATTACCCACGCCGTTGAGCGGCTGCAGCATATCTTTCGAAAACACAAAATTACCCTTCAGGTTAACGGATTTAAAACCGTTACAATCCCACTCCAGGTAGTTGCTCCCATCCGCGGGTATATCCAGCGATACCATATCGCTGACGGGTATATGAAAATCGGTCAGCAGTTCCAGACGGGTGCTCACAGAAGCCGCAATACCACCGGGATGAAACTTGATATCCTTCCCGGCAAATACCAGTTGCTTTTCAGTTCCCGGAATAGTGACGGAAGCGTACGCAGAGAAAAAGCCACCCTGCGGGGTTACACGGGCAGAGTCAATAACGATGATGTACTGGTTGCCACTGATTTCACGCACAATACCAACGGGCAGATCCTGGATATCTTCATTGGCAATGCTGCCTTTGATACGGTTTTCGTCCTTGACTGTTTTAATAACCGAGAGGGCTCGCTGCACTTTCATATCCATGGGAGTGGCGTATTCTCCCTGGTTCTGGGCAAGCGCGGCCTGCATCATACCGGCTGCCATGAGGAAGCACAGGTACCATTTCAGGTAACGGCCGAAATGCCGGGATAAGATTTGCATAGGCAGGTATAGGATTAGGGTAATTTTATGCTGATGATACCACCGGGATATATGCCGGTGTATCTGTTTATGCTGCGGTTACAGTTCAAATTCATACAGGGTGCCGGCATAGTCCAGGAGGTAGATCCTGTTATCCAGCCGGATCAGGTTTGTTTTTCCGTAAGGAATCATTTCATCTGTGCGGATTATATCCTTCAGCTCAAAAGTGCTACGGTCCAGTACCGCTACCATGGCTTCGCTGGTGCCCTGCAGCAGGATATAGTCGTCATAGATCATCATTTCGTTGGAAGGATAGAATTTATACTGTTTATCCAGGTATTCCAGCGAAGTGGTGCGCAGTGTTTCACCGGTGCGGGCGTCTGTTTCTTCCAGGTGATGAAACAGGGAATAGATATTGTTTTCATAGCGGGTGAATTTCCCGCCGGCTTCCTGTTTCCGCCATACCGGCTGCCCGTCATCCAGGCGCAGGGCAATCATCTCCGCGCTGTCGGTTGCAATAAACAGCAGGTCCGCATAACTGTCAATGCCTTTTCCAGGTTTGAAAATGCCCGTTACGTGCAGGTTCTCCGGCGTATGTTCCCAGCGGGGCAGCTCGTTTTCATCATAACAGTTCAGGGTTCTGCCGGAAAAGAAAAACAAGCCGCCCGGTAATGCCCGGTTATAGAATCTTTTGCTGGTACCCTGCGGCTGCAGTTCGGGGGAAAGCCACCAGGATTCGTGCCTGTTCATACCTTTGGCAGCAGTGGCCAGCATACGGTTATCTGCCGGTAAAACCGCCGCCAGTCCGACAGTACACCCGGGTACGCTGAACTCCTGTGAAGCGCCCAGTTTTCTCAGTATGGTATCATCAATGGTCTGGTAATAGATACCGTTGAGCATGCTCCTCACGGCAATGACAGGTGCTTCCAGCACCATGCTGAACCCGGAACCGTCCAGCGTTTGCAGCTGGTCATTTACGGTAACGTATAACCGTTGTTCATGGGTGAAGATGGAAGTAATATGCTGCCATTTATTGCTCAGATTCATAGTAATGTCGTTATCTGGTGAAATTAGAATTAAAAATTAAATTATACCAGTCATTATCCGCTTTCAGGAACTGTTCAAAGGTATCCTTATTGGTGATCTGGTAAGTCATGCCGCGTTCTTCAATAAAGTCGCTGAACATACCTCTGATCCTGGCATCCTCCAGCAGCCCGCCGCGTTTCCAGGCGGCAATCACTTCTGCCTTATCTATTTTATTACTCACCTGTGAGTATATACGCAGATCGCCTATGCTGGCCAGTTCATAAAAATATCTTCTGCACTGGGTATTGAAGTTTTTGGTGATACCTTCTCCGGTTTTGATTTCAAAGATGATTTTTTTGGAACCGTTGTTTACGCGTATCAGCACATCCGGCACAGCATTTTCCACTCCTGCCATGGCCGTGAGTTTTGTTTCAAAGATCACTTTATCTGCCTGGCTGATCAGTGCAGCGTTTTCATTGATTTTCTTCAGGATCACATAGGAATGCAACGGATCAAATGATGCAGGATCAGGAGCAGTAAGACCACGGTTATTACCGCTTCTGATCACTTCGCTGAATTTCTCTACCTGTCCCTCCCCTTTAGGCAGGTTGTTCACGGCTTTATTCAGTTCTTCCAGTGCGTCAACGTAAGAGTGGTCGATAGAACCTCTCAGGTTAACGAGCATATCATCTGTTATGCCGAAGTGTGTCAGGTTTTCGCTGTTACGGCGCACCTCCATCAGCTTCTCTACATTTCCTATTTCTTTTTTCAGGTTATTCCTGCCGGCATTATGCAATCCTCTCCAGGCTTCCAGCAGTTCGTCCTCTGTATCAAACCGGTGCAGGAGATTAATATCACCGCCGAAACATTTTTCAAAGGCAGCGTATTCTGTACGATTCAGTTTACCGGTAAGTCTTCCCAGGATCGTAGGAATATCGTCTGCGATGCCTTTGGCAAGAGCTTCTTCGAAATGTTCAATAATTTCCTTCTCTGTGGCCGTCTTTCCACCGGCGCCTATCCAGCGCTTATTCTCCGCAACCGCCCAGATCTCCATCACAGCTCCATCAGCTCCGTTGGGCACAACAACGCCGTATACTACTTTTCCATCTTCTGAGATCTTCGCAAAAATGCTTGCGTATAATTCATGCGGAATCAGGTATTCAGCGCCATTTGATTTCAGGAGGTTCTCAATGGTTTCTTTTGCAATATTCAGTTCTGGTTTTATAACCAGGGAGATCAGCTTTCTATCGATCAGTTTCCAGGCTGAAGACATTTCCAATCTTAATCCGGTTACCATCAGGCGGCTTCCTTCCACTAACGGGGAAGCAACAAAGGGCAGTACCATACAGGCACTGTAAACGCGCGCCTGCTCCCATTTTCCGCGGCTGGCAAAATAAACGGTACCGATACCGTCCGTAATCCAGTCCATGCCAATGAAGCTCAACGGCACGCCTGTTACGATCAGCCCTATGTCCACTATTTTATCTACAACACTTTCACATTCGCCACTCCATTCAAATTTGCAACCATCAATTTCCTTAGTCAGATCCTTTTCAGTAATATACCCCCCGTTGCCACTCACATTGGTCGTGATAAAAACCAGCGTCTTAAATTGCCAGTTACCCATCTCTTTACCTACCATTCTGGCATAACTATTACTCTCTGTCAGCACATAACGTTCCTTCAGACGCAGTATTCTGTTTACGCCTCTGGGTTTGCCGATAGCGCCATTAGTTCTTGCATACAGGAAGAAACTGGATTCAATTACATTCCCCGGTTCTTCCCTGGGCAGCCATACGCCGGGTGATCTATAAATTGTTCCTTCTCTCCACAGGCGGTTATTGCTTTTGGGGACTTCTGATATGTAATATTCTACTACGTACTTCTTTTTGGGAATATGCTTGTAGGCATTAATAATATTTACTGCCAGGTCATTAATACTCCTTGTGTGGTCAAATGCCGGATCAATATCTTCCTTCATCTTCGACGCCTCTCTGACACCGCTTCCCATGGCAACTCCGACACGATAGGCTTTGAGTTCTTTTATATCCCTTCCGGTATAGTAGGTGACCAGCACCAGTATACCTCTGTCTTTATCTATCTTACTATTATTGAATACTTCCTGTGCAAAATCATTTACCTGTTTCTGATCATAAGGGCAGGTTACCGGAAGGAAGTGTATATAAAACTGGTATCCCTTTACGATTTCCAGGTAAGCCATCTTATCGTTGATATCAGCCATCAGCGAGTTCTGGAAAACAGGTCCGATATCATAGGCTGAAGCAGCAGTAATATACTGTAGCCCATCCAGGTTAGCTTTCAGCGGATCGTCACCAAACCTGTTCCTGGTTTTATTTATCCTGATGGCTTCATTCAGGTTCAGTACCACCTTCTCTCCCAGATTGGTAGTACCGTCGGCCCCGCTCACAGCAAGGGTATGCTGCAGGTAATAGGGATTACCGTCACATTTTTCTGTCTTGATATTGGTGAGGTTGCGGATCATGTCCGCTACCTCCTTCTTCAGGCTTTCAGCTATATAATCGTGGATACCGGCAACAGACAAACGTTTTCCGTTATCAATAAAATCACCACCATAGGACAATGCTCTTTCAAGCCCTTTCAGCTCTGCCTCCTGCCAGTTATCCTTGTCCAGCATATAGGATGACACCTTGCGGAACAACAGGGTATCCTGGTCCGGAGACATATAGCCCAGGCGGGTGTAATAAACATATGCGAGAGACCTTTTACCAATTGTAAAATCCTTCCACTTAAATACTGCATTATAGATAGCGCCGTAGATATCTTTTTCCTTCTCTTCCAGCGACCGGTCTGTATTATCGCCTATCAGCTCAATTTTCTCAAAACTTTCATCTCCCACCCGCTCGTCCAGCTGCCGGGGAACTTTAAGACTCCAGTCTGCCAGCAGAAAAGTATACATACTGATGTCAGGCTTCCCTGCTGTCTTCTCATTATAATTAATCAGATCTTTGTTGATACCCGCCCATTGTTCATCTGTCAGCAGCTTTTGGGTACCGATCTGTTTCAGGTAAGTTGCTTCTTCTACCCTCACCGATCCGTTCCGGTCTATTACAATCGGGATAATATAATTTTTAAGATTATCCTCCCCGGTACGCTCATAGTGTTGATTCAGTGCCTCCTGCTTTACAAATGCATCGCGGATTTCAGCGGCCAGCCCTGCATCATCTGTCTGTTGCTGTCTTGCAGCCAGTGGCTGCAACACCATCATAGACAATAGCAGTAAACAGCATACACGGTATATACGGTACATCTTTTTCATTACTTGTATATGTATTTAGTCACAATGCCTTCAATGTGAAGGATGATGAGCGGCTTCAGCCTGGAAATAATAGTATCGTCGCCTTCCTGACGCTGTCTGGCTGACCTGATCCACTGCGTAACCGGCTGCCCTTCAGGTTTAAGTTCCAGTGCCAGCATTCTGATGACTTCTTTTGTATTACGTTCGCTTGTAATCATACGGGTAACTATGGCCGTATTGTATTTATATTCGCTCCGCTTGTATTCCAGGTTGGCAGCTGCATCTTCCGTTTTACCGCTGATACCGGCGCTGCTGGCGCTGATAGTTGCACGTGATACAATAATGAAGTGCATACGCGCTGCATCCTTGTTTTCCGGCTTCGCCAGCAATTGGTCCAGTTTACTTTCGCCTGCTTTCATCTCCGCTTTCAGCGACGCAATATGCTCCGCCGTCATCTCCCGGTTCAAGGCGGCCAGCGCTTTCTTCAGCAGGTCTTCCACCTCCTTATCCACTATGGTGTTCATACCCGGATACAATCCGCCACCGGTCACCTTCTCTACAGTGCCATCCTTTTTCACTACCCATTGATCCTTTCCTTTGCCCTGTACCAGCAGGTCTTTATCGCCTTCTTCAGGTTTTATCTTTCTGCGTTCCACTTTACCACCGTCATGCGTGATGATGATTTCCTGTGTGACCTTATCATAGGCAACTCCTTCTATGTCGTAATCCTTGAAGGAAAGTGTGAAGGCAAAGAGTTCGAGGTCTTTGTATTTCTCCCGGTTGGCTTTCTGCTGTCGTTCAACTGTTCTCTCCTTTTGCTGTTCCAGCTGTTCTTCGATATACTGTTTCAGTGGCTTGGAGAGTGCTATCACTTCTCCCCGGTATAATACCCTGTTTTCATTCACCTCCACATTATCAAAGCGCACATTCAGGTTCATCCCGATATAGGGTACCGTGATACTGCCCTTACCGGAGAAGGTACCATTACCGCCGTTTACTTCGTTAATCTGCATATCAAACTGGCCTACCTTCCAGATCATGCCGGGAATGGCGGCGTCCAGCGGCCGCAGCTGTTCATAGCGCAGATAGGGTAATTCGTCGCCACAGGCAAACACACGGGGCTTATCTGTCCTGAATACAGCGATGTCCGAAAAGGCTCCATAGCGACCGTCTTTAATCCCCTGTAATCTTGTTTCATAACTTACATCCGGTTCGAGGTCAAATGCCTTGGCATCTGTGCCGGTCACTATCTTTTCAAACCACTCCCATCCTCTTCCGGCTTTTTTGTATTGCAGCCTGTAGCTGTCGAAACCGGCGTCGAAGGGCGGCGTCCACCACATGCGGCCGGCTCTTTCTCCTGCGGCAGCAGCGCGGAAGTCTGTAATAGCAGGCAGCGGCCGTTCTCCGGGCTTCAGCTGTCCGTATACAAAAGAGATTACCTGGCTGAAACCATTATTCTGGAAAGCATCCTTACCGGATTTATCTACTGCCTGTATCCGCACTGCGTATTGCATTCCTTCTGTGAGCGGCGGTTCGGCCATGCCGTAAATAAGGTTCTTCTGCGAAGTGGAGGTGGTATAGATGGGTTTAATACTTTGTACGAGGAAGTTAGGGTCTACCTTGTTCTGATTTTCGTACAGGCTGAACCGGTACTCAATATCAGACATGCCCCCAATGCCCGGCGGCACTACATTCCGGGTGATCCAGCTGAAGTTTACCAGCTGTGGCTGCAAGGCCAGCACATTACTTTTATCTGCCGGAAGAATAATAAACGGCGGTTCATGTTTATACAGAAAATAAAAGCTGCAACCGGTATTACTCAGCTGCACATCTTTCCGGTTATAGTCAAAGGCGGTGAAACAGATCTGGTAGCTACCTTCCGGCAGCGCTTTATTCCGTTCATACTGCTCGCGGCTGTAGCCGGAGAAATCTATATTCCTGCTGTCGAGATACGGCGCCAGGTCTGCACCGGATACCACTACCGGCGTACCTGGGTAAATGCTGACCGGAGCCGGATTATACAACGGTGATGAACGCATGATTTCCTTGCCGTTCAGCGAGATGCTCATCCGCAGGCGCACCTGGTATACAGGCTGGGTAAGATCGCGCAGGATAAGAATCACCCGTAGTTTCTCATTACCCGGCGAGGCATAATCGGGCAGGTAAACAGAATAGGGCGGTGACAGCTGAGTGGCTGCATTGACTGCGAACACCTGCGCTGAAACCTTTGACAGATGCAGCATACAGCTGATGCCTAACAAGACCGGTATCAGGTAGCGCCGGAAACGTGATGGTTGAATATTTTTTTGCTGCCGCATTATTTCTTTCCTTAGAATGATAATGTATAGTTCATGGTGGTAGTCAACTCCGAAAATCCTGCAGGCAACTGCAGCGTGCCAAACTGCTTCAGGTAGCTGACACTCATGCCCAGATTATGCCTGCCGGTAATTTTCCGGCTGTCCTTGTCCTTCGGCCTGGGTTTCGGCATATAGCCGATGGAAAGCCGTGTGCTGGATACCTTGCTGGAAACCGTCTGCTCTCCGCTGCTCTTCGTCTGGTTATAGGTTGTCACAAAAGAAGTATTGATGGTTTTATGCCACCAGAGCTTTCCCGCTGTTATTCCGGGCCCCCAGTATATGCTCTTTACGCCGGAAATGCGGGTATCGTAATAGTTGAAAGATGTGCCCAGCGTCAGGTCCAGCGGCGTCAGCATATAATTGTATCCCAGGTTGCCGGTATAGTAATCGGATAATTGTATCTTATCATTCCCGGCGCTGTTATCGCTGGCACGCTGATAGGAAACATTCATCATAATACTGTGGCGGCGCTCCCTGGAGCCGAACAGGTAATTCACCATGCCGGTAACATTATTGTTGACCTGGTAAAAGTTCAGCGTATCATAGGGATTCTGGAAGAAGGGATCATTCAGGGGTCTTGCCCTGGTGTGCGAAGTAAAGTTGGAATAGTTAAGATTGAAATTCCAGCTGTCGGAAGGCACAAAGGTGGCGTTGGCTGATCCGACAAAACGTTTATTGGTATGGGCTTTGGAGCTGTCCAGGTTGTTGGTCTGCATACCAATGTTACCTGCCAGCGACAAACGCCCGTGCATCAGTCTCAGTGTAGGCGCTATCGTTATATTACGCATATCGTTGTTGAAATAATAGGCGCCCAGCGTCTGGTAATCCGGCGCTATCCGTTCATAGCGCAGCTGCAGGGAGTAAAACGCGCCGTTATACCCGATGCCGGCATTGACCGCATCATAATAGCGGGTTCCCGGCGATCCCTTCAGCAGCCCTTTGAACAGGTTGGCTCCGCCGGTAGCAGGCTTGCCGGTATCGGCACGTATATCCTTGTTCAGCATGGATACTGCATATTCTACATCGACAAAAAAGTGACGGAGAAAAGTTTTCTTCCCGGCTATGCTCACCGCCACATTTTCCTGCGGGTACAGCAACGCATCTTTGGGAATGTAAAGCAGGCTGTTTTTATCATCTTTGGCAGCAAAAACGCTGATATCAATACTGCCTCTTTCATCGCCATAGCCGGCTTTTACGCCATACCCCATTCTCCGGAAGGCGGGTTCAGCCTGCTGCTGGCTGTCTGAAACGTTAAACGGCACTTCTTTCTTCAGGCGGCCATACATGGCTGCCAGCCGCCATTTGCCTGGCGTCAGCTCTACTCCCGCTCCCAGGAACATATGTCCTGCCAGCGTATAGTTGGAGAAGGACATAGCCGTATATCCCAGGTACGCCTTCACCCACTTGTATTGCGGAGTGAAACTCAACGTATTGAAAGGCTGCGAAAAGCTGCGCTGCTGGTTACTGTAGCTGAATGAAAACGGTGCATCATAGCCAAACAGACTGATATTCAGATTTCCGTTCACTGACCAGTTGAACGGATCGCGGCGTCCCTTCATCTCTGAAGCGCTGTACAGGATGGTATTGGCGCTGACAGATCCGGATACTTTTACGCCCTTCTTCCAGCCCAGCTGTTCCAGATTCTGCGCGGTGGAGATGTTGGCAAAAGCGCACAACAGGCATATACCGGACCATAACCATTTACTTTTACTTACTGGCATATGCGGAATTATTGTTGGATAACAAATGGTATTTCACGTATGTCTGATTCAGCCACTACCCGGAGGATGTACATGCCGGAGGCGGCATCTCCCGGCAGCTGTATGGCCTGATCCATATCCTTCACATCCTGGATGGTGAGCCGATACCACTCTCTGCCGCGTATATCATTGATGAACAGCGCCACCCGCTGCCGCTTCTTCAGTTTCACGACGGCCCTGAACTGGCCATTGTTGGGGTTGGGCGACAGACCCGCGGATATGATGGTGCCATCGTCGGTGCTGGTGGCCGGTGTGGCATCCGGATCATAGGGTTTCACCCGGATTTCCTTTTTCACCGTATAGTCGCAACCGTTATACCATGCGGTCAGCTGCAGCCAGTAGGTATCTTCCCGGGAGAACCTTATCAGCGGCGTATTCCCACCACGCAGGATAACTGCACGGGGATCGAAGCTCCATTGCAGCGAGTCGGGCTTAGGCAGGCTCACATCGGATACAACCAGTGTATCCATCGCATTCTGCAGGGTAGACACCAGGAAGTTCGGATCCACCCGGCTGTTCTGCAGCGTGATAAGCGCTTTGCCCGTAGTGGTGCAACCCTTGCTGTCTTTGATGGTCACCGTATGCTCGCCAGGGCCTTTGTGGAAAAGAGGCTGTTGCTGCCAGCTACCACCCAGACTATAACTATAGGGCATGGTACCTCCGGCGGCGGTGATTTGAATGATGCCGTCCGGAGCGCCGTAGCATACCGGCCTGGCTGTTACCACGGCTGTCAGCGGCGCTGCCGGTTCATTGATCACCGCGCTGGCAGTACCGGTGCACCCTGCCATATCTGTAATGGCTACCTGGTAGCTGCCGGCTTTCACCGACACCAGATCCTTTCCTGCGGCAGGTCCCGGCGACCAGACAAACGAATACGGCGCTGCGCTGCCGCTGACATCCAGCGTTACGCTGCCATCGCTGCCGCCAAAGCAGCTGACATCACGGGTGCTGACGGTGGTGAGCAGTGGTGTGTACTTGCTTGCTACCGTTACATCTGTTTCATTGCCGCAGGTATTTGCATCCTTCACCATGATGTGATAACGGCCGGGAGCCCGGTTTGAAAAGACAGGGGAAGACTGATATGATCCGCCGCCGATGCTGTAGCGGTAAGGAGATACGCCCCCCTCCGCCGTGATCGTGAAAGTGCCGTTTCTGTCTGAAGCGCAGATAACGCCGGCATTGTCCGATACTTTCAGTCCTACAAAAGCAGCAGGTTCTGTTACCGTTACCGGCCTGCTGACCACGCAGCCGCGGCCGTCCTTTACCTTCAGGGTATAATTCCCGGCAGACACCAGCGATAACAGATTCGACGACTGGTAAATATCATTGGCCAACGAGTAGGCGTAACCGTTATATTGCTGTCCGTTGCCGCCGGTGGCGGTAAGAGTAATCCGGGCGTCATTGCCGCCATGACAGGAAATGTTGAATCCATTGTAGTCCGTAAGTGCGGCAGTAAATGCCAGCGGCGCAGGCGGCGCGGTAATCTGGAGGGGCTGTGTTACCTCGGCCGCGCAGTTCTTCTGATCCGTCACCTTTACCATCCAGCTGCCAGGACCAAATCTGTCTGCCGCTGTAAATGGCGTATACCCATTTCCGTTATCATGCGCCAGCCAGGTATATTGTCCGTTACCGCCGGCAGCCTCCACACTGAAAGCTACCTTTTCTCCGTAGCAGGTAATAAAGCCGGCTACGGCCTTTGTAATCTGCAGTAAAGCAGGTTCTTTGACGGTGACGGCTGTAGAAATATTGTCACATCCTTTTTTATCGTAAATGTGCAGGCGGTAACTACCCGCCGCAGCAATAGTAACCTTATCGGTGCCGGGAGGGCCCAGCGGGTTCCAGTCAGTGCCGGTCAGCCACTCCCACTGGTATTCATAGGGTGTGATGCCGCCGGTTACCACCCCGGCGATGGCGCCATCTGCCGCGTTGAAACAGGACATATCCGTTGCCGTTACCCGGATGTTGATGGCATCCGGTTGTGTAATCACTACCGGCGCGGGTAGCTGATAGCGGTCGGCGCATCCTGCCAGGGCGCTGGTCACGGCAGCAGCGTAGGAACCGGCTGCCAGGCCGGGAAACTGACCAGTGCTGTTACTGATCGGCGCAGGTAAACCACCGTCGCTCAGATAGTAAATATAACCACCCGGCCTTCCGGAGGCAGACAGGGTAATGGCGCCGTTAGCGCCGCCATGACAACTTACAGGTGTAGTTACCGGAGTACCCAGCATAAAGTCAGGCGCCGGCGTCAGTGTCACATGTTGCGTATAGGCATTACAGGTAGTAACCGCAGCATCTGTCAGCACAATGTCGTAGTTGCCGTGGCCCAGGTCCGGAATCTGCCACTGAACGGCTGTAGTGGCGGCTTCTTCCTTCACCGGCTGCCCGTCTTTCCGCAGTACAAAACGATAATTGCCGCTGAAGCGGTCATACGCGCCTTTACTGTGCGTAATGTCAGTAACATTGATTACACCATTGCCCGGCTGATTGCAGACAGGCTGGTTGGCGCTGACAGTAAAGGAAATGGCTGCCGGCTGCGTGATGGTGAAAGGCATCGGTGCTATCTCCTGCCGGCACTCGTCGGTGGCGGTCAGGGTATAATCGCCGGGAGCGAGGTGCTCAAAAGTGCCTGTGGTATTGGTACCTACGGTGTTGCCCTGCTGCTGCAGCGTAAAAGTAACGGCTCCGCTGCCGCCGTTTGACACAGCGGTAACGCTGCCATCGCCTGCATGATAACAGCTGACATTGCTGACAGCGCTGAGCGATGCATGCAGTACCGGCAACTCGCCCACGGAGGCATTGTAACCGGTGTAACACAGGCCGGTTGCATCGCCGGGATTGGCAAGCAATACAGTATAATCTCCTTTGGGAATATTGATAAGGGTAATATCATTGCCGTTACGGATGTATTTGGCGCTGTCACGGGGAAATACGGCATAATCGTATACATCGCGCAGACAGGCGGTTTCGCCGGGCTGCCCCGTGGGCTTATCCGGATTACATTTGGCCATATTATTAAGACCCCTGCGGATAATCAGCAGGTATTCCCCATCGCTTTTGCCGGTAACATTCTTCAGGGTAATTTTTCCGTTCGGCGTCTGCGGACAGGAAGGCGTGGTTTCAGCGCCGGCAGACTGCGGCGGTGATATCTTGAAGTAAAATGGAATACTGGACTGCGACCAGCTGCTGTAATTAGGACGGTTCCAGTCTCCCGCAGGCCCGGAAGGATTCCGTGCCATGACGCGGTAGCGGATATTCATCAGGTCATTCCTCGGCCCGATGATGGATTGCATGTTGACCGTAATCTGGGACCCTGCATCCCGCCTGAGCGATCTCCAGTTAGGCACCAGTATTTCAGGATCTTCATTACAGCAACCCGGCTGGTAAATAATATTGCCCCAGTCATCATACTCGGTCTGGGCAGCACAGTCCTGGGGTGAACAATAATTGGGATTAGGTATCCATACATCATCCCCTTCAATATAATACTCCCAGTCATACTGCAGGCCCCAGGGATTACCGGGGATGCTTGTTGTCAGGGTCAGGTCTTCGTTGGGACAAATATTATTGAAGGTGGTACCTACGCCTGTAGGCGCTGCCGGCGGCAGTATGGTATAATAAAGTTCAATGTAGGCAATGGCATGCGTCTGGGGGCCGTAGTGCGACCAAACCAGCTGATTCACCGTTCCCGGCTGATAGCTGGTAAGGTTAATGGTATTATCCGTATAATAATACCAGGAGTCGTCGCCCTGTGAAGTACATTCATCGTTACCGCTATGCCCCGGCTCCCGCTCGTGGTGAGATAGCATCTTAATTGTAATGGGGGTATTAATATCCACATACATGGTCGTGAGATCCCCGCTTACATTGGCGGGTCCGGAAACCGCTTTTTTGACATGCCAGGCCGTTTTAACACAGTTATCTCCCACCACTATGTTTTGTAATCCTGCGCCGGTAAACCGGTAGAATTCAAAGCGGGCGCCATAACTTCTCCCTCCGTCAATCTCATAATTGATATCCAGCGTAGTCACCTTCATACGTACCACTACCGTCTGGGCTTTCAGCTGCGCAACAGCGGTACAGAAAAGGATCAGGGTAAACAACACGGTTCTTCTCAACAAATTACGGTTGTAAAATGCATTCATAGGCATATAGGGTACAGGGTATAATAGAGCGTTACTTGTATGTGTATCGGGATCGTCCTAAGCTTCTCTTTCGGTAATTAACAGTCATCGCAAAACCAGTTGCAATATATATTATAAATTTTAAATAATAATTAACAATTATATATCAAGAAAAGGCGGAGCTTGCCAACCTTTGATAATCAATACGGATATTTCCAATAAAAAAGCGGTGGAAACTCACGTGTATCCCTACACGTAAATTTCCACCGCCTATAAACGTGCATGCACGTCAGTATCTTCAGTATTTAACGCTCATCCACACAAAGTCCGTCTCCGCTGCATTTAAATAACCAAATCTCAAATAACCAAATAACCAAATAACCAAATAACCAAATGATTACAGGTTGCTCACCATCTGTTTCCAGAACTTCGCGCTTTCTTTTACTTCCGGAACGTTGAAATCCCAGTTGTGTTCATATTCTGCAGAGAACAGCCCCTTGAATTTCTGCTCTTTCAGCGTTTCCAGCACCTGCGGGATCTGGCAAACCCCGTTACCCCATACTACGTCGTGGGAGTCCATGGATTTATCATTCAGGTCCTTGAAGTGCAGACTTACGATGCGGCCGTTCAGCTGTTTGATGCAGGCAATGGGATCGAGGCCGGAACGTACCCAGTGGCCGATATCAGCGCAGGCGCCCATCAGTTTACTTCTGCCCTGGATTGCTTTCAGCACGCTGTCGGGGTGCCAGTAAGGGCTTGGTTTCGGATGATCGTGGATAGCGAGTCTGATATTGTATTTATCGCACAGGGAAGAGATCAGGTCCAGGTACTGCGGTTGTGGTTCGCTGGTGATGCTCTGGATACCCATGCGGTTGGCGAAATCGAACAGCATTCTCCATTCCGCTTCAGACCCCGGCACTACTACGCCGAATGCCATCAGCACTTTGTGTTTCTTTTTAAACAGCCCTTTCACCTGTTCCTGTTTATCGGGCGACATATGATAATCGAATTTACCTTCGATACCACCACCAATAACCTGACCGGGATATGCTTCCACGTACTGGATGCCGCAGCTGTCCATTTTGTCCAGGGCTTCCGCCAGCGTAAAGTGGTTAAAGGTCCATGCCTGTGCGCCCAGTTTCCAGCCCAATGCATCTGCTCTGGCCTGGCCACGGGCAGAAGTTGCAAATAAGGCAACTGCCAAACCGCCAGCCAGCATAAATGCATTTCTCAGTTTTTTCATATAGATATTTTTTTGATGATTGAAAGTAATAGCTTTCAGGTTAAAATGCAAGATAATTTGTAAAAAACAACGCAGAAAGCCCCGGAAACATTGTATAAACGGGCTGCTCTTTTATATAATTACATTAATCCCGGTTTTTGCTTAATTTTATTTCAGAACATGTGCTATGAGAGGAATAATATTTTCCCGGTTCAATCCGGATGAAAACACTAAGCCGCCCTTCAAGAAACTGCTGGACCTTTTCACCCAACTACTCACCTACACCAGTGGAGATGTTACAGAAGCCCTGCAATGGCTCACTGAGCTGGATAAGGAATTTGGCCTTACCAGTAACGATTATGGCGTGGGAGATTTTATACGGGAGATGAAAGAAAAAGGATACCTGCGGGATAACGAAGAGAGCGGCAAGACAGAGATGACCTCCAAAACGGAGCAGACCATCCGCAAGAGTGCGCTGGAAGAGATATTCGGGAAACTGAAAAAATCGGCCACCGGTAACCATAATATCCGTAAATCAGGCATCGGTGATGAGCTGAATGCAGAAACACGTCCCTTCGAATTCGGCGATGGCGTGGACCAGCTGGATATTACCGCTTCCATCCGCAATGCCCAGATCAATCATGGTATTGACAGCTTCTCCATCAGCCAGGATGACCTGGAAATCAAGGAAACGGACTATAAAACCCAGACCTCTACCGCGCTGATGATTGATATCTCCCATTCCATGATTTTATATGGGGAAGACAGGATCACACCCGCCAAAAAAGTGGCCATGGCGCTGAGTGAACTCATCATTACCCGGTATCCGAAGGATACGCTGGACATCATCGTTTTCGGTAACGACGCCTGGCAGATAGAGATCAAAGACCTGCCCTACCTGCAGGTCGGGCCTTATCATACCAATACCGTTGCCGGCCTGGAACTGGCGATGGACCTGCTGCGGCGCAGACGCAATCCCAACAAGCAGATTTTCATGATTACCGACGGGAAACCAACCTGCCTCAAGATAGGAAAGGACTACTATAAAAACAGTTTCGGACTGGACAGAAAAATACTGAACCGCACCCTCAACCTCGCGGCGCAGTGTAAAAAACTGAAAATACCGATCACCACCTTCATGGTCGCCTCCGATCCGTGGCTGCAGAAGTTTGTAACGGAATTTACCGAAACCAATAACGGGAAAGCCTTCTTCTCCGGCACCGACAAACTCGGACAATTCCTTTTCTACGATTTCGAAAATGGCAAGAGAAAACTCTTTTAATCCGCAACTAGCATATTACTCATGGATACAAGCATAAAAACATTAGGCGAGCTGAAAAAAAGCGGCTATACACCCGTTTCTGTAAAAGAAGAAATCAGACGTAACCTGGTCAGAAAATTACAACAGAAAGAAGCAACCTTTCCCGGTATCGTTGGTTATGAAGACACCGTTATTCCGGATACGGAAAGAGCCCTGCTGTCAAGACACAACATACTCTTCCTCGGATTACGCGGACAGGCTAAAACGCGCATGGCCCGCCAGATGACGGACCTGCTGGATGAATACATCCCCGTGGTGGAAGGCTCGGAAGTAAACGATGATCCGTTTAATCCGCTGTCCCGCTACGCCCGCGACCTCATCGCAGAGAAGGGCGACAAAACACCTATCGCCTGGCTGCACCGCACGGAACGCTATGGCGAGAAACTGGCAACGCCGGATGTATCGGTAGCCGATCTCGTGGGAGATATAGATCCCATCAAGGCAGCCAACATGAAACTCAGCTACGCCGATGAAAGAGCCATTCACTTTGGTATCATCCCCCGCTCCAACCGCGGTATCTTCGTCATCAATGAACTTCCTGATCTGCAGGCGCGTATCCAGGTGGCGCTGTTCAATATCCTGCAGGAAGGCGATATCCAGATCAGGGGCTTTAAAGTAAGAATGCCACTGGATATTCTCTTCGTGTTTACCGCTAACCCGGAAGACTATACGAACCGCGGCTCTATTGTAACACCGCTGAAAGACAGGATAGAAAGCCAGATCATTACCCACTACCCGAAAAGCGTGGAAAACTCCCTGCTCATTACGGAACAGGAAGCGGATATCCACGAAGAACAACAGGCCAAAGTGTCGATCTCTGATATGGTGAAGCGCCTGATTGAACAGGTGGCATTTGAAGCGCGCAGCAGCGAATACGTAGACAAGAAAAGCGGCGTGTCGGCACGCCTTACTATCGCCGCCTATGAAAATGCGGTGAGCTCCGGCGAACGTCGTGCCATTATCAATAAGGAAAAAGAAACGCATGTACGCATAGCGGACCTGCAGTCTATCATACCCGCTATCACCGGTAAAATAGAACTGGTATACGAAGGCGAACAGGAAGGTCCGCTGCAGGTGGCGCACAACCTGCTGGATAAATCCATCCGCACCCTCTTCGCCTCCTACTTCCCGAATCCTGATTCCTTCAAAAAGAAAAAACAACCGGGAGGCCCGCTGGAAAATCCTTACCGCAGCGTTATTCAGTGGTTCGACAAGGGCAACTCCCTGCAGTTGCTGCAAGATATCAATGATAAGCAATACGAAACCACCCTCCACAAAGTAGAAGGACTGAATGACCTGGTGAAAGCCCGCTTTCCGCAGACCAATAAACGGGAAGCCCTGCTGCTCATGGAGTTTGTGCTGCACGGTCTTGCATCCTATTCCCTCATCAGTAAAAAGGTAGCTGAAAATGAAACACGTTTCAGCGATCTGTTAGGCACCATGATGAATTTCAGTATGGGCAATGATGAGCCGGAAGAAGAGGAAGATTTTGAATAAGGGTCACGGGGGATAACACAACAATTTTATTTATCCGGCATCTGTTGAGGCAGATGCCGGATTTGTTTTATAAATACTGTTTCTTACTGCAGCCGTATTATTCGCGGTCGTCTAATACCAGCGAGAGATAAACGGCACTGCTGAGCGGATTGTCATAATACGCCGCTATCGGTTCAAATCCCAGGGAAGTGTATAACTCGATAGCCGGTTTCATATGCGCCAGCGTATCCAGCAGAATACGCCTGTAGCCCAAGGCTTTGCTTTCTTCGATAGCTTTTGCCGCCAGGGCTTTGCCAACACCGTGTCCTTTGAACGCATCCTTTACAAACAGGCGTTTCATTTCTGCGGTGGTGTTGTCGAAAGAGCGGACAGCCACACAACCTGCCACCTGTCCGTCTACCTTAGCCAGAAACAAGGCTCCGGCAGGGGCGGCGTAAGGTCCGGGCAAATGTGTCATTTCATCTTCAAACTGTTGAAAGCTTAGGTCAACACTTAACCAGTTGGCGTATTCTCTGAAAAGCTGCTTTACCTGTTCAAGGCTTCCGGTGTCTGTTGCGGTTACTTTTAAGATCTCTGTCATTCCACACTAATTTGATTATCTGTGAACGCAAAAGTTTTCCGGAATAGGTAATGCCTCAGTTTCCTCTGACTGCCGGGCACGCCCCAAACTTTTGCGGGATAAGCAATTTACGATATTTACTTCATACTGCAGACACCGTACAAATATTATTTTAAAGGTAACATTCCCTCTTTTTTACCGCTCAAAAATGATCCCTTCATCTCCCAGGTTATTATCATACATATAGTGCAGCAGCGGAGCGAATTCCGCTGCAGTGACCTGCCGCTGCAGCGATGGCACCGTCAGCGTACGGAAATCCGGAATCTGCGCCAGCAGCTCATCTACACCCACCGCACTCACATGCCGCAGGTGATGCGGCAAAAATTCAGTGACCAGCGTACGCGCATGCTGCAGGATGTCCTGCATGCCTTTCAGGGCAAAATATTCCGACCCTTCTATATCCATCAGTATCAGGTCAAAATCACGCCGGGTAAAGAAATCATCCAGTGGTATACCCGTTACCGTTATCTCTTCCGGATCATCGTAATCATACTCGGAACGGCTATGCTGCGGCCGGCGCTTACTGCCGCCTGAATTGGCCCTGCTGAGCAGAAACGGTAATGCTTCTGCCTTATCGTTGGCGGCGATGTGAAAAGTATCACAGTTTTGAACATTATTCAGCCGTACATTCATCTCCAGCAGGGAATACGTGTCCGGATTGGCTTCTATGGCTGCTACATAAGCACATCTGTGCGACAGCGGTATGGCCAGCGTACCGATGTGCGCGCCTATTACCAGCACCTTCGCCGCCGGTGGCAGTAAAGCGGAATAGGTTTCCAGCTGCGCAGTACCGAAAGCCCCGTTTTCCCGCAGCTCCCACCCTACGCCGTAATCTTCCGGATCGCTGGCAAACAATCCCTCCGCCGTTGCGGTAACCACGGCCTTCGTCAGCGGCCCTAATAATTTCCTTGTCAGGAAACCAATGCCTGCCATACGTTGCAGCGGATCAGCCGCATGGCGGCGCAGGACTTCCTTCAGCTCTTCGTTACAGGACAGGTAATAGTTCAATACATTTTCTATTACAGCCGCATCTTCTGCAGCCAGCCCTCCGGGGTGCTCTATGATATGTTCTGCTGACATCTGATTTGTTTTTTATCACCAGGAAACAAGACTGAATGCTTCTCCCCCGGCATATCTTTTTGAAGCGAAATAGGTATGCATGGCAAAGCGGATATAGGCGGGAGAACTGCGGATATCTGCCAGATGCGTCAGACAGCTCTCTTCCGCTTCCCGGAAGACCGGTGGCGTATCCTCCGTATATACATCCCCTTCCAGGTCTATGTACTGATGTCCTTTCGCGGACCGCCCCAGTACATACCTCCGTTGCTGCGCCCCATCCCTGAAACGTTTCAGCACCATCCAGGAGCGCTCCTGCGGCGTGGTAATATCCCATTTCAGCAGGTTGCGGTGCAGCAGCAGCATCCCTCCCTCCGGATCATGCTGTACCATGGTGGTTCCCAGGAAACAGCCGTCATCCATATATCCGCAGGGAATAACGGGCGACGGGATCATATAAAACGGCGACTTCAGCGCCATCCACGCAAACCGGAAGGTATCCTTATCACCAAACAACAGCTTGTGATAGATATGGCCCAGCCGGTTCAGGTATACACATACCTGCAGCTCTCTCCAGCAACGCTCCTTGTCCACCAGCAGCTGCCCGCTCTCCTGTTCATGCTGGTCGGCATACGGCCGCCGGATGATTTTCCAGATGGGGTTATCTGCCGGCGTTTTCCAGTAGTCAGGCCAGAACACCGCGCCATGCTCCTGATAGGCAGGCCATAAAAAAAATGCTGCCGGATCTTTCAGGCAGATGTTATCTGCATCCAGGAAGAAGACCTCCCGGAAACGGCTATGCAGGATTGCCAGCGGCTTCAGCGCCACACCGGACAAGCCGGTATGCGGAATGCTATTGAAATCACAGCAGCGCACCTCATAACTGCTGAGCTCTGCCATCACCTCTGCAGACAACTCATTCCCCTTGTACCATACCTCCACCGGCAGCATACAGCCTGATTGCCGCAGCATCCGTATGGCGATAAGCCCGCAGGTATAGTAGCTGAAACCGCCGATACACATTACAATACCACGGCCTTCAAAAGTGCCGGGACAGGGCGGAATATCCGCTGTAAATGCTTTCAGATCGCTGCGCAGGTCCTTTATCAGCGAAGCGGATACGTCATAGCGGATAGTCCTGAATCCGTTCTGTTCAAAATTACTCATGGCATAAATCTTATACCGGCTGCGGCGATGCTGGTTTCATCCAGGTGTGCAGCCAGTAGTGAATGAGTGGTACGGTGACGGTACGTTCCGGCATGGTCCTGATCTCTGCGTAATCGTATACAAACATTTCCTTCACCGGTACCTGCGTCTGCCGGGAGTTGCGGTGCAGCTGCAGGGAATCGCGCATCCGGTAGGGACCGGAGTACTGCGGTGTCAGCATGGTATCGCGCCGGCCACTGTTATAGATAGCGACTATATCTTCTGCCAGGCTTAACAGGTAAGGCTCTCCCTTACCGGCGGCAAAGGCTTCCGAGGCCAGCGTATCGTTGACAGGATCTATAATGAGAAAACCATACGGATAACGGCCTGTCAGGTCCCGGAAAGCATCAGGCAGCAACAGCTCTATGTCCCAGTCCATATAGCAGCCGCCAAAAGCATGTACGATAAGATACCGGGCTATGTCTGATGCTTCGCCGTGGTTACGGGCATGGCTAAACGCTGCGGTGGCGAAGGGGTAGTATTCCTCCAGGAAAGCTGCTATCAGCGCATCATTCCATATCCTTACCGTGTAGCCGTGTTCCTGCAACCGGCGCCATGATTGGAGACAACGGTCAATCAGGGCATTGGTGCCCGGTCCTACAATCAGGTGGATCACCGCCGGCACGTGGCTCACGGTAATGTCTGCCCATATCAGGGAATGCCAGTTACGCAGCAGCGAAGGCTGTTCCAGGCAGGTATAAGCTGCCAGCACGCCGGCATAGCCGTCGTACAACCCTGCGCGCAGCGTCCTTCCGGATAATTCGTGTACTATCGTCAACGCATATACGCGTAAGGCGGGTTGTGGCGCCGCCGCATATAACAGGGCACTCACTTTCAGCTGCAGCAGCAGCCGGGCATTATCGGCCTCCGCCAGGCTGTGACCGGTGGCTTCCAGACAGGCGGCAACATACACGCGGTATTGAGGCAGCCGGGAAGACTGCTCCACGCGTTCCCCGGCTGCATGTAACAACAGGGCGAGATAAGCTTTCCGCCAGGGATCTGAGGTGATACTGATGGTGGATATAACGGCATCGGATATACGATGCATACTATCTGCCGGCAGGCTGGCACGCAGGTCTTCAGGAAGCTGTGTCAGGCATTGCAGGAAGGCCGCCAGCTCCTGCAGCTGCAGCGGTCTGCCGCCTGCCAGCTGCTCCTCTGCACGTAGCATCAGCTGTACCGACTGTGCTGCCATAGCTGCCATCAGCCGGCTGTTCTCCGGATGCTGCCCGGTTAAACGCTGCAGGAAATAAAGATGCCGCCGGATGTCTGAAACGGTAGTTTCTCCTTCCGGCTGCAGTAGCAGGTATTCGTCCACATCCGCTAACAGCGTATCTGTATCTGTAAATGGCGATTGCCCCTGTTGTGCCAGCCACGCCACTCCCCAGCCGATGCCGGACAAGCCGGTATCAAAGGAAATATCTTCCAGGGCGGCAGCCTGTTCCAGCACGTGATGCAGCAACCGGCTGCTGTTGTTGCTCCAGGTATCCCGTCCCGTGCCTTTTGCCAGCAACGCATATACCAGGGAGATGCCCATATCGCCGCAGGATAAGCCGGGATAGCTTTCTTCCTGCCGTTGCCGCGCAGCCTCGAGCAATGTAATCAGTTGTTCATACATAGGCTTCAGATGAGGTGGGCGCCGGATTGATAATGCGTGTACACCTGCCGGATAACATCCAGCCGGGCGGCAGTTTCTGCAAACATGCGCTGCACCAGCCCCTGGCGCTCATTATGCACCGGGGTCACATCAGAGTAGCCGAAATCCTTCTGCTGAGATACAAAGGGATACAAGACCATCTTATTGCCCGTCATCGTGGAAAACAGCTGATCTGCAATAACGGTACGGTCGAATGGTTCATCCAGGATCCGTTGAAAAAAGCTGCGGTAAACAACAATGAACTGCGTAGAAAGGCATAACGCCACCCAGTAACGGTTTTCAGTTACCGGCACTGCCTGGTCTATCTTACCGCTGCCGCCGGATAGTATATCCACGCCCTGGTAATGGGCTTCGATGATATTCTTCAGTAAATATTCCCGTGAGTAGTCCGGAGTAAATTCATGGTCATCTTCACAAATGATAATCACATCATCATCCCGCTCCATGGCGAGTTCAATTATTTTACGCATGCTCTGAAACAATCCCAGCGCGCCTACTTCATGGCGACAGGCTTCTATAATGGTCACATCGAACTCAGGCCGGTTTTCAAATTGTTGCGTGATGTGCGCGAGTCTTTCCGTTCTTTCCGGCAGATTGATCACATAGGTAGGAATGGTGATACTATACAGGTCGGGCAGCTCGTCTTCCGGGGGCGGCAGATTTCTATAATGCGCACCGATGCTGCGCAGGCGATCGATACCTTCCATGGCATTCCGGAAAAGCTCTAATACGCGGCCCTCTTTGTTGTTGGCATCTGTGGCATCAGAGTAACCGAATTCCTGCTGTATGGAA
Organism: Chitinophaga solisilvae; assembly: GCF_009928525.1. Lineage (GTDB taxonomy): Bacteria > Bacteroidota > Bacteroidia > Chitinophagales > Chitinophagaceae > Chitinophaga > Chitinophaga solisilvae. Next base: position 146,312 of record NZ_JAABOK010000011.1, read on the forward strand.
ATAAAGGGATACATGAGCAGGATATTATCAAACAGCTGGCATAATTTCTTGTCGGCCGTTTCCTGTTCTGTTAAATCAGCTTCCAGTATAGGCGTAAACGTTTCCCTGAATAAAACAACGAATTGTGTGCCGGTAAAGTTTTTGGTCCAGAAGAAGCGTTCATTTACCTGCAGGATATCATAAAACCAGCTGGCTCCGCCAAGCAGTACATCTGCATTGAGCTTCCGGGCTTCTGCAATAGCCGCTGTTATGCTGCCGGCTGTATAATGTTCTGTAAACTGATGATCATCTTCACAAATAATGATTACGTCTTCCTCCTTTTCAACGGCGGTGGCCACTATGTTACAGATGCTGTTCCACAGGCCGGTGGCGCCTCTTTCATGGCGGCAGGCAGCTGTAATCACCGGCGCAAACTCCCGGTAGGGAGCAAACTGTTCCAGGATATGCGCCTTCCGGTCTGTTCTTTCCGGCAGGTTAATCACATAAACAGGTATAGTCGCTGTTTCACAAACGGTATTCATATTCCGGGTTTAGAAGATTAGTAAAAAGAATCAATAGAGCTGCCGGAGTTTCTCTGATACATCCTGCAGTTTATTTGTTTTCAGCAGCAGCCTTCCGGAGGCATCTATCAGCAGATACGCCGGAATGCTCCGTATACCGAACAGCTGCGGATAGCGGCCATTCATACCTTTGAGGTCTGAGAGCTGTACACCGGGCATCTGCTCCTGCTGTATGATTTCCTTCCAGCTGTTTTTATTTTCATCCAGGGAGATACCTGCTATCTCCAGCTGCAGTGGTTTATACTGACGGTACAAAGCCTGCAGGGCAGGGCTATTGGCGCGGCACGGCGCGCACCAGCTGGCCCAGAAATCAATCAGGATATACTTACTGGCAGCTCGCAGCTTCTTAAAGCTGACGAGCCTGGCGCTGGTATCCGGCAGCATAATTTCCGGTATAACAACACCTGGCACCATTTTCATATGGCCGGCCACCTGGCGTGCCAGCCGCTCAAAAACCGGATTGGCGGCGAATCTGGCCGGCATGGCCGCCAGGTATTTACCGGCGGTATCATACGGTACCAGGTTGCCCAGGAACAATTCTATGCTCTGAAATGTCTGAAACGCTGCCGGGTGTTGCACCATGAAAGTGGTGGTCTGCCTGGCCCTGATCCTGTTCAGGGAATCTATGACTGCGGTATATCTCCGCAATGCGATACTATCATTTTTCCGCTGTGCCCTTTGCGCCTGGAGCAGGCTGTTTTCCAGCTGCTGCTGTATGCCTTCGTCCATGGCAGCAAAATGGTAAATCAGCTGCTGGTCTTCTCCGCCGCTGACCTTACTGCGGTAAACGGCTGCTGCATCGCCGGCAATGGAAACAGGTACCGTATCCAGGAAAAAAACCAGGAACGGCTGCTGTCCGCGGATAAAGATGCTGTACAGTCCGGCGTAGCGGCTGTTGCCCGCAAAGCGGAACTGTTCATCATTCCCGATGACCACAGAATCCAATAATCGTTTAGCCGTATTCGGTATATAGGTATCGGGGGAGAGATACAGGGTATGCCCGGCGCCGCCGGTGAGTTTACCGCCGGCAACATAGCGGTACTGGGCAGTTATACTGCCGGCCACTAAATGTAACGCGCAGAGCAGAAAGCCTGTGAGTATATATTTGCGGGAAGATGAGAAAGGTACAAACATATCAGTTAACATTTAATGCCGGCAGCATCTGCCGGATGTCCGTCAGACTCAATTACATCATAATATAATCAAAACTGCGGGTACATACATCATCATTAGTTGGAGCCGGTGCTGCTGCCGCCAGAACCGCTGCCGCAGCTGAGGCTGACAATAACGCCCGGACCGGAACCGTTGGAACCGCCCGGCAGATCGCAATCGCAGCTCACGCCGGTGGAAGAAGAAGAGCAGGTGCCGGACTGGCAGGAGCAGGATTTATTTTCACCGTTGCTGCAGGTAATGGTTACAGAACAGCCGGCAGCAGTAAATCCGCCCAGTACTTTTTTCAGCTGATCGCGGGAAAGCACTTCCTTTGCGCCGAGTTCCAGCGCTTTTAATTTTAATTTTTTCATGCTTTAAGCTTTAATAGTTAATACTCGGCCTGCTTGCACAGGCAGGGATATATACAACAGGCAGTCCTTCCGGAAGCAGCGCTACTTACCGGTTACAGCCCGCTGGCAAGAAAATGGATTATACGGCCAGGAAATATTTCAGGTCTTCCACACTGTAGATACCAGGTAACTGGTACCCATCTACGAAAATGGTAGGTGTAAAGGAAATTTTCAGTGCTTCACACCATTGCATCATCGCGGTAATTTTTTCGTCCTGCTGCTTCAGTTCTCCGTTCATGGGATATTTCGCAGCGAAGGAGGCATAGTCTTTCTCCGCCGCGGTATACCAGTCGTCCAGCGCCTGCCGGGTAAGCGCTTCATCATTCTTCTCAGCTATAGCCAGCAGGTGCCGGGCCGGCAATGCCCGCCGGTCGTCTGTCTGATTGGTAGCCGTGAAAATGATCTGCAGCTGTACATCCGGATTATTCTCCAGCAGCTCTTCAATAGGTTTGTGTGCATCCGCGCAGGGGCCGCAATAGGGGTTACATACTTTCACCAGCCGGTGCTTCGCTGCCGGGTTGCCTAATACAATACCGATGCCATCTGTAGTTGTGGTTACCGCTTTCTGTCTGCCCATCAGCGCTTCAAAAATCTGTGTATTATGCTTCAGGCGCTGCAGCTCATGCCGGGATCGCCGGCCGTCCTTGGCCTGACGGAGCGCCGGCACCAGTATACTCACCACCGCAAATGGCAGCAGATAAGCGATGGCGGCTGTCAGCAGTATGCCGGCGTCGAAATGAACCGGCTGCAGCCAGCCGCCGGCAAGGGTTACAAGGAACTGCAGCAGCAATACAGACTGTACGCCCATACACAGCACACACCATTGCCGGGCAATGCGCCACTGATAATATACAGAGAAAAATATGTAAGGAATACTAACCACACTGAACATACCTGTCAGCAGCAGCGCCGGCGGCGATGTCACTCCCGTAAACAACAGCAGTAGCAGTCCGCCTGCGAACCAGGTGAATCCTATATTACTCCAGCTGATGCCGGCTATCTTCGATGCTTTGGAATGCAGTACAGCGCCACAGTTCACCTTCTTGCCACTGCTGCATATTTTTTGCAACACCGGGTTATACTGATCCAGTTCATACCATAGCAACAATACGGTGAGTAAGGCGCCTGTCAGCATCAGCAGGAGCAATGCCGCCGGCCACCATCCGGCGGCGCCGCCGCGCAGCACGGTGGTAGCAGCGGTTACCAGCGCAGCTACGGGCAAAGCCATATAACCGGCTGTCTTAGCCAGTTGCAGACGTTGCTCTGTTCTTCTGTGCTGCCTGTAATCCTTTTCGCCGGCAGCATCTTCTGCATCGGCAATGAGTACTGTTCCTGAGGGCCATTGCGCCGCAAAAGCGGTCAGCGGCACTTCTTCCCAACGTGGATTTTCTGCAGTATACCAGCTGACCGAATCACGCTTCACTTCCCGGATAATGGCCAGGGAATCCTTCCCTGTTTCCCGGTCTTTTATCTGCGCAATAAAAGGCAGTGGTAGTTCCGCCAGTTTGTTCATGGTCACTGTCAGCGCTATGTTGCTGATGCCGAAGCTGAGCAGTACATCGCTCATGCTTAACAGGCTGGGATAATCGGGATGATCTTCCAGGGATACTGCTAATGCCGTTTGTGTAACAGGTACTTTTAATAGGTCCGCAAACCGTTTGGAAATATCGATGAATGCGGGTGGTTTCGCTAACTTGATAACTTGTGCTAACATGCCAATGAGATATATTCACAAAGTTCGGAGACCTGAGTCTATTATAAGTGGACTTTGCTTTGCTATCTCATTATGACATTCTGTTAACAATTCACGAAAACACTGTTATACCAATGGTTTCCGAAGAATGATATCCCGCCGTGATGTTTATTCAGGTCTTCTTTACTCAGTTCAAAAAGTGAGCTTACCATATTACCGTCTTCTTCATAATAATAAGTGTTTGACTTTTTACAATACTTAATAGGGAACCCTTCTTCTTTCATTTCCTTTAAAAATTCATTGAGGGAACTCCGGCTCACACCCACCTTACTGGCCAGCTGTTGCTGGCTGCCAGCCTGCTTTTTGCGGATAAGGTTATCGATCAGGTGTAGTCGCTCCAGATAACGGCGTAATGACATAGTATCAGGTATTGGTTAAGATTAACAATCATAAATACTGCAGCTGAAAGTAATAATCGCGGTTTACAGGTAAGAAATTTCTGTGCTGCTTCAACTCAAATAAAGATGATAATTTTTTTCTTAAAAAAAAAGAAACAATAGAGAATAATTTTTTTAATTTTCTAATGATAGAAATGAAACTTCCTGTACTTCCTCAGAACTTATTATTGTTATATGCCTTTCCCCTTTTACCAACAGTTGAATGCAATGGACTGTGGCCCGACCTGCCTTAGAATGGTTGCCAAATATTATGGCAGACATTATACTACAGATACATTGAGACAAAAAACAGGTTACGGCAAGCAGGGTGTTTCACTGCTGGGCATCAGTGAAACAGCAGAAAAAATAGGATTCAGAACAAGAGGGGTTCACCTCAGCTACCACAAACTGCAACAGGCGCCTGCCCCGGCCATCCTGCACTGGGATCAGAATCATTTTGTTGTATTGGTCAGCTGCAGCAGCAAAGGTGTAAAAATTGCAGACCCTGCGCGCGGCATCGTGTCTTATACACCCGCTGAATTCCTGCATTTCTGGGCTTCCAGCAAAAACGCGCAACGTGAAGATACCGGTACGGCGCTTCTGCTTGAACCTACGCCCACCTTCTTTGCACAGGCAGGAGAAAAAGAAGAGAAACTCAGCTGGAGCGTAGTTACGCAATACCTCCGCCCCAATTCAGGCAAGCTGTCGCAGGTATTTCTTTCCCTCTTCGTCACCTCCGTGCTGTCACTCATCTTTCCCTTCCTTTCACAGAGTATGGTTGACACCGGTATCAACACCGGTAACCTTGAATACATCACCATCGTATTGTTTGCACAGCTGATGCTGACCTTCAGCAATACGGTTGTTGGCTTTATCAGAAGCCGCCTGCAACTCAGGATATCGAACCATATGAACATCTCCATACTGTCTGATTTCTGGATAAAGCTGACAAGGTTGCCGGTATCCTATTTTGACCGGCATCATACCGGCGATATCCTGCAACGAATCGGAGACAACAAACAGATACAGGGCTTCCTGACCGGATCGGCCATCAGTACGTTGTTCTCGCTGCTGAACTTTTTTGTATACGCCATCATACTCAGTTATTTCAATGTGCAGCTGTTCCTGCTTTTCTGTGCAGGCAACCTGCTCTACTTCTGCTGGATACGCCTCTTTCTCCGCTTCCGGCGCAAGCTGAATTATGCAGTCTTCCACGTGGCCTCCAAAGAAAACAATGCCACCCTGCAGCTGATACAGGGTATGCAGGAAATAAGGCTGAACAACGCAGAGAAATTAAAACGCTGGGAATGGGAAAACATACAGGCCACCATTTTCAAAATTAATTTCAAGGGGCTGAACTACGGGCAGGTACAGGCAGCCGGCGCCTTATTCATCAACCAGGGCAAAGATATTCTTATCAGCTTTATGGTAGCCAGGATGGTGGTAGACGGGCAGCTCACCTTCGGCGCCATGCTGGCCGTACAATATATTATCGGACAACTGGGCGGGCCTGTCAATGATTTCATCAGCCTGGTGCAATCCTTTCAGGATGCGCGTATCAGTATGGAAAGGCTAAACGAAATACATATGCTGGAAGATGAAGAACCGGCAGATAAAACTTTTGTCAATCATCTCTCCGGCAGCAAAAACATCAGCATCAGCAACCTGACATTTGCCTATCCCGGCGCCGGCAATGATCCCGTGCTGGAAAATATAGACCTGCATATTCCAGAAGGTAAGGTTACTGCCATCGTAGGTGTAAGCGGCAGCGGCAAAACCACGCTACTCAAACTGCTGCTGAAAATATATGAACAGTACGACGGAGAAATAAAAATAGGAAAACATCAGCAGACCAACGGTGAAGGCGTACATTTCAGATATGTAAGCCCCTCCTACTGGCGCAGGCAATGCGGCGCGGTACTGCAGGACGGCTATATCTTCAATGATACCATTGCCCGCAACATCGCCGTCGGCGATGAATTCATCGATCATGAAAGATTGCTGCACAGCTGTAATATCGCCAACATACTACCCTTCATTGAGTCGCTGCCCAACAGCTTCAACACACAGCTGGGCGCCGATGGCATCGGCGTAAGCCAGGGACAGCGGCAACGCCTGCTCATAGCACGCGCCATCTACAAGGACCCGCAATACCTGTTCTTCGATGAAGCTACCAACGCCCTGGATGCCAACAACGAAAGAGAGATCGTTGACAAGCTGGAAGAATTCTTTGAAGGCCGCACCGTTATTGTAGTAGCACACCGCCTGAGCACCGTGAAAAATGCCGATAAAATTGTAGTGCTGCATGAAGGCCGTATTGCAGAAGAAGGCACGCATCAGCAACTCACCCTGCTGAAAGGAAGATATTATGAGCTGGTAAAAAACCAGCTGGAGCTGGGAGCCTGATATATACTGACTGTTAGATTACCGTAGAAATTCCACTATTCTAAATTGTTTATTATGCCCGTTCACACACCACTCCCTGTTGTAATCAGGGAAGATTCCACGACCCTGCCCACAGGAAAAGATGACAACAGATTACAGCTGCGCTCTGAAATAGCCCAGGAAATTATTACCCGCAAACCCGACCTCCTGGAACGCTGGGCGCTCTTCATTTTCGGTGGCATACTGGTCTCGGTTTTTGCCTGCTCCTGGTTTATCAGCTACCCGGATATTGTTAACAGCCGCGCTACACTCACCGCCGCCAATGCGCCCAAGGAAATAGTGATGCGTACCGACGGCAGACTGGTAAAGCTGCTGGCGCAGAATAATACTGCCGTCAGTGCCGGCACAGTTATCGGCTGGATAGAAAGTACCGCCTCACACGCAGCCGTGCTGCAGCTGGCGGCACGGCTGGATCAGAGCATTGCCCTGCAGGAAGCAGGCCACCCGGAACAGGCGGCACGTCTTTTCCGGCAGCGGTTTAAAACGCTGGGAGAGCTGCAAGCTGCCTACCAGCAGTTCATCACCGCCTGGCAGCAGTACAACGACTATATACCGGACGGATTCTATCTGAAACGAAAGAAATTACTGCAGCATGATATAACAGACCTCGAACTGCTGCAGCAAACGGCAGAACAACAGAAAATATATACGGCAGAAGATATTACGCTGGCCGCAGAGACATTCAAAATGAATGACTCACTGCTGAAAGACAGGGTCATTTCGCCGCAGGACTTCCGTAATGAGAAGAGTAAGTTCCTCGGCAAACAATCATCATTGCCGCAGATGGAGGCCGCTATTCTCAACAACAGGTACCAGCAGCGCGACAAGCTGAAGGCTATCCAGCAGGTGGATCATGATATCAGTCAGCAGGAAATTATTTTCCTGCAGGCTACCCAATCCCTGAAAAGCGCAGTAGATGAGTGGATGAAAAAATTCCTGCTGCAATCGCCCATTGATGGAAAAATCACCTTCACCATCTCCCTGCAGGAAAATCAGTTTCTGCCGGCAGGCCGCCTGGTGGGGTATATCAATCCGCCTGACAGCCGTTTCTTTGCAGAAACCTATCTCTCGCAGCGTAATCTGGGGAAGATAGACACCGGTTTCCGGGTACAGCTGCGTTTCGAGGCTTATCCCTATCAGGAATTCGGTTATGTGCCGGGCACGATAGATTATATTTCGCATGTAGCTACGGACAGCGGGTTTATGGCTACCATACGTCTGGATAGCGGGCTGCAGACAGATCAGCGCAAGGCGGTAGCCTATAAAAACGGGCTGAAGGCGCAGGGCCTGATTATCACACGGGATATGCGGCTGCTGGAGCGGTTTTATTATGATATAGTGAAGGCTACATCTGCAGGAAACAGATAGCCGGGCAGTAATAAAAAAAGCCGCTGTTGTCAGCGGCTTTTTTATTGCGGAGGTACCGAGCGGATTCGAACCGCTGTACGAGGTTTTGCAGACCTCTGCCTAGCCACTCGGCCACGGTACCATTTCAGTCAACAGGATCCCTCTTTGCTTGCCCAGAGCGGGCGTCCCGTCGTTTTGTGGGATTGCAAAAGTAGTAAATTTCTGATAACCACCAAATATTATTTAAAAAATATCTGAAAAAATATTTTGATAATATTCCGGAAGGTAGGAATATTGAGGCACAAAGAGAAAAAAGGATTGTGCATTTGTGAAAATAAAAATTAATACTATGGATAAACGTATTGCTGAATCAGAACTGATTATTAACAGCCGGGGGGCAGTGTACCACCTGGATGTAAGACCGGAAGAACTGGCGCACACCATTATTACCGTGGGCGACCCCGACCGTGTAGCGGCCGTCAGCAAGCATTTTGATAAAATAGAACATCAGTCTCAGCACCGCGAATTTGTAACGCATACCGGCTATATCGGCAGCAAACGCGTGTCTGTCGTATCTACCGGCATCGGAACAGATAATATAGACATTGTACTGAATGAGCTGGATGCCCTGGTAAATATCGACTTTAATACCCGCCTGGTTAAGCCGGCACTGACATCCCTGCAGATTATCCGCCTGGGTACCTCCGGCGCGCTGCAGGAGAGCATCCCGGTAGACAGCTTCGTGGTATCTTCCCATGGCCTGGGCCTCGACAACCTCATGCCCTATTACGCCTTTGAGAACACCACTGCAGAAAAACAGCTGCTGGAAGCCTTCCGCGGACAGGTATTCCTGCAACCCGGCGGCGCCAACCCCTGCCTGTTTGCCGCTGCCGCCAGCCTGCACCAGCACTTTACCACCGGTTTTCATACAGGCATTACCGTTACCTGCCCTGGCTTCTATGCCCCGCAGGGACGCGTACTCCGCGGCACGCTCGCCAATCCTAACCTGATCGACAACCTCACCGGATTCTCCTATGAAGGACACCGTATCAGCAACTTCGAAATGGAAACATCCGCCATTTACGGCATGGGACGCGTGCTCGGCCACGAATGCCTCTCTATCAGCGCCATCGTTGCCAACCGCATCCGCAAAGAATTCAGTAAGGACGGCGGCGCTGCTGTAGCTGCACTGATTAAGAAAGGACTTGAAATTATTTCTACCTTATAGTAATTACGAATTACGAATGGCGGATTACGAATGAAATGCAGCGGAGAACTCCTCGTATGTTAACAAAACATAAACATTCGCTTTTATTTTCGCTGCATTTTAATTCGTAATCCGCAATTCGTAATTCGTAATTATCTTTGTGCATTATGCAGCAGATCCACTTTTATAAATACCAGGGTACCGGCAATGATTTTGTAATCATGGACAACCGGGAAGGCCAGTACAACTGGCTCACAAATGAGCAGGTGAACGAATTATGCGACCGCCGTTTCGGTATCGGCGCAGATGGATTGATGCTGCTCAACAAAAGCGAAGACTATGACTTCGCCATGAAGTATTATAATGCCGACGGCCGGGAAGGTACCATGTGCGGAAACGGAGGCAGATGCCTGGCAGCCTTTGCCCACAAAATGGGCGTGGGCGACGGCAACCTCTACTTCATTGCTGTAGATGGCGAACATGAAGCAACCCTCGACGGCAACAACTGGGTAAACCTGAAAATGCAGGATGTAGACTTTGTGGAACAAGGCCCCCTGTATTATTACCTGAATACCGGCTCCCCCCACTTCGTTAAATATGTAGAAGATGTACAGGCTACCGAAGTATTCACCGAAGGCCGCCAGATCCGCTACAATGAACGCTTTGCTACAGAAGGCACCAACGTGAACTTCGTACAGCCCTACGAAAACGGCATATTTGTACGTACCTACGAAAGAGGCGTGGAAGACGAAACCTACTCCTGCGGTACCGGTGTAACTGCCGCCGCCCTCACCTTCGCCGGTAAAGAAGAAAAAGAATATGTGATCCCCGTACAGACACTGGGCGGACAGCTGGAAGTACGCTTCCACAAAACAGGTGAACGATCGTTTAACAACATATGGCTCTGCGGGCCTGCTACACTTGTATTTGAAGGACAGATTACTATCGGCTAACACATATTTCACCCCCGCATCTGATGATCCAATACTTCAAAAATATAGATTCAAAAACAGTGGCTATCCAGGAGCCGGAAAACGGCGCCTGGGTGAACATTACGCCCCCACTGAAACAATCCGAATTCGAACAGCTGTCTGAAGAACTGGATATTCCCCTGGACTTCCTCACGGACTCCCTCGATATCGATGAAAGAGCCAGGTTCGAACTGGAAGACAATGTAAAGCTCATTGTCATCAAAACACCTACAGAAAATAATTCCATCAACGAAAGTGATGCCTTCTATATCACCATCCCGATTGTAATTATTCTCACCCACAACCAGATCATCACCGTTAACTCATTCGATAACGCCGCCATCAAGCGCTTCCTGGATACTTTCCACAACCGCTCCCCGGAAAAAAGGAATATGATGGTGCTGAAAATATTCGAAAAAGTGGTGGTGAACTTCCTCGATTACCTGAAGGAAATCAACCAGCGCCGGAATATCCTCGAAGCCAAACTCTACGACTCCAACCGTAATGAAGAGCTGCTGGCCATCATGCGTATACAGAAAAGCCTCGTATACCTGGTCACCGCCCTCCGCAGCAACGAACTGCTGCTCATGAAACTGGAACGTACCAACTTCCTCGGTCTGAACGAAGATGAAAAGGAATTCCTCAACGACCTGATCGTAGATACTTCACAGGCGCTTGAAATGGCCAACATCTACACCAACATACTCAGCAGTACGATGGATGCCTTTGCCAGCATCATTTCCAACAACCTCAACGTGGTGATGAAAAGGCTTACATCCATCACCATTATCCTGACCTTTCCCATGCTGGTGGCCAGTATCTATGGTATGAACGTAGATATCCCCTACCAGCATACCGTACATGCCTTTTATATACCCATCATCCTGTCCATCCTGATCTCAGTAGTCATCAGTATGTATTTCATGAAAAAGAAATGGTTTTAGTCCATTATATTTACAGACATCATCAATCCATGCAGTAACATGCTAAAAGTTTTAAAAAGTATCTTCCGGATAACCAAAGAAGTAACCGGCTACAATGCAATGGTATTGCGGGCAACGGAAAAGAAACTGATTCAGTCTCTGAAAGACAGCTCCGACTGGAAGCTGGTCATCGGCGCCAGTAAAGTGTTTGAATCCGGCTGGATACCCACTGAAGTACAACATTTTAACCTGCTGCTTCCGGACACCTGGAATAAATATATTCCGGACAACTCGGTATCCGCATTCCTGGCAGAACACGTCTGGGAACACCTCACCTACGAAGAGGGCCTCACCGCCGCCAAAACCTGCCACCGCTACCTGAAACCAGGTGGTTATCTGCGTATAGCCATCCCCGATGGCTTCCACTCAGACCCCGCCTATATCAATATCGTAAAGCCAGGCGGCACCGGCTGGGGCGCTGACGATCACAAACTGTTGTACAACTACCGCCTCCTCACCACCCTGCTGGAAAATGCAGGCTTCCGGGAAGTGAAACTCCTGGAATATTTTGATGAACAGGGACAATTCCATTTTAACGAATGGAAAAAAGAAGACGGGATGGTACATCGCTCCAAACGCTATGATGAACGTAACGTGGACGGTAAACTCAACTACACCTCCATTATCGTAGACGCCGTTAAATAATGATATGCAGACAGGATTCAACGTCAGAGTTTATGGTATCATGATCAATGAACATAAACAGGTACTGGTTACAGATGAATATATACGCGGAGGCTATTACACCAAGTTTCCCGGCGGCGGCCTCGAATTCGGAGAAGGCACCCTCGATTGCATGGTACGCGAATGGCAGGAAGAACTGGGCCAGGACATCAAAGTAGTGGAACACATCTACACGACCGACTTCTTCCAGATCTCTGCCTTCGATAACGAAACACAGATCATCTCTATCTATTATCTGGTCACTCCCCTGTCTCCCTTCACTGCCAAAGTCATCACCAAACCGTTCGACTTCACCGTGCCCGAAGGCGCCCAGGAAGTAGAACACGCCCGCTGGATCAACTGGGAAGACTTCTCCGCTGCGGCGGTAACATTACCGATTGATAAGGTGGTGGCGGATTTGGTGAAGCTTAAATATTAATTACGAATTGCGAATTGCGAATTACGAATGTAAAAGCGAAGAGCTAATCGTAGATTAAAGTGGATATTTTATAGTTATCACCTTTAATCTACGATTAGCTCTTCGCTTTTACATTCGTAATTCGCAATTCGTAATTCGTAATTCCCGATCAATCCTCCTTTCCCATTGCCGCCGCCTTCATCTTCGCTGCCGTATCATGCCCCAGGTACCTGATAATCCTGTTTTCCAGGAGGTATATCAAAGGAGTAAGCGCTACAGCGATGACAAATTTATAGCTGTAGTTGACCATACAGATGGCCAGCACACGTTGCCAGCTCCAGTCCTTTCCGACCTTGAAGGCAATGAAAAGTACAATAAAGCTGTCGATGAACTGAGACACCACAGTGGAACCTGTTGCCCTCAGCCAGACGTGCTTTTCGCCGGTTCGCTTTTTAATGTGATGAAATACGGTCACATCTACTATCTGGCTTACCAGGAAAGCGGTAAGGCTACCCAGGATAATCCACATGCCCTGCCCGAAGATACCGGTGAACGCCTTCTGCATATCAGGTACGCCCTCTGCAGCGCTGCTGCCTATCCACCAGCTGTCTGCCGGTATGTTGATAGCAACCATGAACATAATAAAAGCATAGGATATCAGCGCTACGGCGATATAGGAAATACGGCGCACAGCTTTCGGGCCGTAAAACTCATTCACAATATCCGTCATCACAAATTCCAGCGGCCATAACATAACGCCGGCTGTCAGCGTATATGAAAGGCCATCCTGGCCAAACAGGGAAAACTTATGTACCGGGAGCCCCAGCAGGCTTTCCAGGGAAAAGAGCTTGCCTCCGATGCACTCTGCTATCAGGGCATTGGCCACAAAGAAACTGGCGAATATGACAAACAACTTAGTGGGTTTATCATTCAGTATAGACTTAACCATCAGTAATTAACTATGAGTTGAAAGATTAAAACTGCCATGTTGCATAAAAAAAGCCAGGGAGGTAAAGGTTTCCATTCAATCTTCTTCAGCAGCAACAGGATTCCTGTAACGGCGCATATCAGGAAATTTAAAGGGAATGCCACCCCCAGCCCAAGCACCACAATATGATTCACCATCATATCCAGGGAATGATCATAGGTGGTAATGCGCAGTATCTGACCAAAAATAAAGCACAGATTGCATATAAATGCAAATTTTAACACAAATCGAATCCAACGCATATTGAAATTTCGGATAAATTACAGTTATTTTTGTTTCTTTAAAACTAAATCCAAATTATCCGATGAAGCAAAACTGGCTTAAAGCCATTCTTCCGCATCTGGCAGCAATCGGCATCTTCCTGTTGCTGGCAACGGTTTATTGCTCACCTGTTTTAGAAGGCAAGGTAGTAAACCAGAGCGATATGATGAACGTAAAAGGAATGGTCAAAGAGGCGAAGGACTTTTATGAAGCTACCGGCGAGCGCCCCCTATGGTCTAACAGCATGTTCTCCGGGATGCCTACATATGTGACTTACAACGGTCCCAGTGTCAACAAGCTGGTATATGTCAACAAGCTGATTACCCTGAACCTGCCTACCCCTGTTAACATGTTATTCCTCGCGATGGCCTGCATGTACCTGCTGGCCTGTGTGCTGGATTTCAAATACTGGATCCGGGTGCTGGGCGCTGTCGCTTTTGCTTTCTGCTCCTATAATGTTATTCTGATGGATGTAGGGCACATCACCAAAATGTATGATATTGCCCTGATGCCCGCCGTACTGGCAGGTATCATCCTCACCTACCGCGGCCGCCTGATCGGTGGCGCTGCCCTCACCGCAGTAGCTACCGGGGTACTCATCTACAACAACCACCTGCAGATGATCTACTACACCCTTATCATGGTGCTCTGCCTGGTGGCTGCCGCCTTTGTTCACGCACTCCGCGAAAAAGGCCTGCCACAGTTCTTCAAAGCCTCCGTGCTGCTGGCCATCGCCGGCGTGCTGGCTGTACTGCCCGCCATGGATAACCTCCTCATCACCCGCGAATACACTGATTATACCATGCGTGGCAGCAAATCAGAGTTGACGCTGGATAAAAAGGATGTAGACCTGAAAAAGTCAACCGGACTCGAAATAGATTATGCATTTGAATGGAGCTACGGCCCGATGGAATCCTTCACATTCCTCATCCCCGGATTTGCCGGTAACTCTTCTGCGCAGAAACTCGGCACCGGCTCCCATGTATACGAACAAATGGTCAGCCTCGGCGCTCCCCCTGCACAGGTGGAACAGTTTATGGAACAGATGAAGTTCCCGCTGTACTACGGCGCCCAGGAAAGAGGCACCTCCGGCCCTGTATATGTAGGCGCCATCATCTGCTTCCTTTTCGTATTATCGTTACTGTTAGTGACCAGCTGGCAGAAATGGTGGCTGCTGGCCATCACCATCATCGGTTTTATACTGGCATGGGGTAAAAACCTCGCCTTTATCAACGATTTCCTCTTCTATCACCTGCCTTTATATAACAAGTTCAGGGCGCCGGCACAGGCGCTGGTACTCCCCTCACTCACCTTCGTGATACTGGGCTGCTGGGCTTTGCAGGAAGTGGCCAACGGTAAACATACCAAAGACGCACTGCTGAAAAAACTGAAACAGGCATTTCTCATCACCGGCGGACTCGTGGTCATCATCGGTATCGGCGGTAGCCTCTTCTTTAACTTCAGCGGCCACAGCGATGCTACCATGCTGAATTATTTTGCGCAGATGATGGGCGGCGAAGAAAATGGAAAACTCCTGGTCCGTGCACTGGAAAAAGACCGCAGCAGCCTCCTGCTGAAAGACAGCATCCGCTCCCTGATATTCATCGCCATCGCCGGCGGCGCTATCTGGGCATACCTCACGGATAAACTGAAATGGCAGACGGCAGCCCTGGTACTGGTAGCAGCTGTAGCCATCGACCTCATTCAGGTAGACAGAAACTATCTCGGTAAAGACAGCTTCGTGGATGAATCCGTACTGGAATCACAGCTCACCCCTACCCAGGCCGATCTGCAGATCAAACAGGACCCGGATCCGTACTACCGCATACTCAACGTAGCCACCTCTCCGTTTGATGATGCCATGCCTTCCTACTTCCACAAAAACGTAGGCGGCTACAGCCCCGCCAAACTGTGGATTTATCAGGACCTCATCACCCACCAGATATCCAAAAACAACATGCAGGTGCTGAACATGCTCAACACCAAATACTTTATCGTACCCGATCAGAAAGGCGGACAACCAGTAGCGCAACGCAACCCTGACGCTAACGGTAACGCATGGTTTGTAAATGATATCGTATGGGCCCCGGATGCCAATACAGAAATGACTACGCTGGATCATCTCAACACCAAAGACTCCGCCGTTATCGATAAACGCTTCGAAAGCGTGCTGGGCAACGGTTTCAAACCAGGAAAAGACAGCGCCGCCAATATTAAGCTGACCAAATACGGACTTAATGCACTGGAGTATACTTCCAGCAACAGCCGGGAAGGCCTGGGCGTATTCTCTGAGATCTACTACCCTGCCGGCTGGAACGCCTACATCGATGGAAAGAAAACCGACATCGTTCGCGTTGACTACGCCCTCCGTGGTGTGAAAATACCTGCCGGTCAGCACCAGATCACCCTGAAGTTCGAACCAACCACCTTCTTCAAAGGCCAGAAAATATCTGCTATCTCCTCCAGCATCCTGCTGATCCTGGTAATAGCAGCCTTTATCTGGGAAATCATTGCGGCCCGCAAAAACCAGGGAACCTAATTATTTGGTTATTTGGTTATTTGAGATTTTGTTCTGATAATGATGCCCCCTGGGGATTTTTGGATTTTGAGATTTTTGGATGTTGGAATTTTTTAATGCAGCGGAGATACTCGCGTAGATCTTTGCAGCATTAAAAAATTCCAACATCCAAAAATCTCAAAACCCAAAAATCCTTCAGGGGGCATCCTGATTTATGAAAATCTCAAATAGCCAAATCTCAAATAACCAAATAGTCAGTATTTTTTGGAGAAGATATAGCGGAGGGCGATGAATAAATGGTGGGTGAAGTTGGGCAGGTGGCCGTAGTAATGGCTGAGGATCCGGTAGCGTTCTTTCCAGGCCAGCTGCTGGCGCTGTTTGGAGGTGCCGCCTACCCTGAATTTTGCAACTACCTGATGCGTATTACAGATCTGACGGGAAGCCTTCAGGGTACGGATCATCCAGTCGATGTCGGCGCAGACCTTGTATTGCAGGTCGTAAAGCGGGCTTAGTCTGCGACGGATAATATATGCCTGGTGTGATACCACCATACCGTGTTTCAGGCTTTTCCAGGTAAGCTGCTCCGGCACCTTGTGGGGCGTCTGCGTGGAACGCAGTCCCAGGTCAGCGCCGTTTTCGTCCATAAACATTGCTTCTCCGTAATACACATCTGCATCCGGGCATACCTGCAGCATATCTTCCAGCACGGTATTGCCGGCAAGCACATCATCCGCATTTAAAAATAACAGATAATCCCCGGTGGCCAGCTGCATACCTTTGTTCATGGCATCATACAGCCCTTTGTCCTTTTCAGATACCACCTTTGCAATACGGGAACCATATTTCTCTACCACCTGCATGGTATTGTCACGGGAAGCCCCGTCAACAATAATATATTCAATATGCGGATAGGATTGCGCCAGCACGCTCTGAATAGTGCTTTCAATAAATTTTTCAGCATTATAACACACGGTTATAATGCTGATTACCGGAGAAGAGCGTTTATCCGTCACAGTTATTACTTTAGAATTTATTCAATACTTCCACCACTTTCTCAATATCTGCCGTAGTATGGTAATAAGAGCAGGGCAGACTTAAAGTAGTGCGGTGAATTTCTTCCGAGATAGGATAGGAAGTACCGTCAATGATACCTTCCATTGCCTTCTGCTTATGCGGAGGCAGCGGGTAGTGAATATCCGTTTTCACGCCGTTGTCCAGCAGGAATTGCTTCAGCTCATCGCGGCGCTCATGGCGGATGTTATAGATGTGGTATACATCGAAATAATCCGGATGTACAACCGGTTTGATAAAATCATTTTTGATACCGTCGTGATACACCTGTGCCAGTTTGCGTTTGTGTTCCGTGATCTGTGCAAGGTATTTGAACTTCACGAGCAGGAAGGCGGCCTGTACTTCATCCAGCCTGGAGTTGATGCCTACTACTTCGTTGTAATATTTTACATCGGAGCCATAGTTACGCAGGCGGCGCATAGCAGTAGCCAGGTTGTCGTCATTGCAGATGACAGCGCCGGCATCGCCCAGTGCACCCAGGTTTTTGGTAGGGTAAAAGCTGAAAGCGCCATATTCCCCGAAAGTACCTGTCAGCTGTCCTTTGAAAGCGGCGGCATGAGATTGTGCGCAGTCTTCTATCAGCACCAGGTTATGCTTTTGTTTGATGGCCACAATTTTGTCCATCTCGCAGCTTTTACCATAGAGATGCACCACCATGATGGCTTTGGTGCGGGGAGTGATAGCGGCCTCAATTTTATCTGCATCAATATTGTAGGTGCGGATATCCGGTTCCACCAGCACGGGTTTCAGGCCACATTGTGCGATAGAGAGTATCGTGGCGATATAGGTGTTGGAAGGTACGATAACCTCATCGCCGGGCGCAAAGTTGAAAGCGCGCAGACTGAGCGTGAGGGCATCGAGGCCGTTGGCCAGTCCCAGGCAATGCTTACTGCCATGGTATTGCGCATAGGCAGTTTCAAATTCCTTCACTTTATTACCGAGTATATACCAGCCGCTTTCCAGTGTTTCATTGAAAGCTGCTTTAAACTCTTCAAAAAATGGCTTATTCAGCAAGCCCAGGTTTTCGTAATCTATCATAGCCCGTTATTCGTAAGGTTCGTAAATATAATCTGCCGCATCAAAGGGAGTAGATGCCATTACCAGCAGTACGGCATCGGGGGTGAAATGGTGCATGGTATGCCAGTCCTGCGGTTCCAGGATCAGGCATTTGTTGGGATGATCCATCACGAAGTCCTCCGTTTGTCCCTGACCGTTATTATTGGATACAATGCAGCTGCCGTGCACGCAGATGGCTGCCTGTATGGTTTTATGATGGCGATGTCCGCCTCTGACGGAATCGTCTACGCCATAGATGTAAAAGATCCTTTTTATATCAAAAGGAATTTGTTTTTCTATTACAGTGAGATTACCTCTTTTATCGCTATGCGTTGTTAAGTTAATGATATGCGCCATCGTTATTGTTTAATACCCAGCTCTTTCAATGAATAAATATGATATACGTTCCGCAGTTTACGCCATATGGTCACCAGTAAAGGTTTTAGTCCTGCCGGCTTGGGTCTGGCCCCATGCGGATCGAAGGTGTTGTCTATAGCCTGTATCTGTCTTCTGGCAGCTTCCAGCGCCTGCAGGTAAGGCAGGTAAAACAGCTGCTTTACAGCCGGTGCGATGAGTCGCCGGCCCAGTTCTACCGTATTATCCGTAAAATACTTCAGATAGTGGAAATGGTAGAATATCGGATCAAACTCTTTACCGGTACTGATTTCGCGGCAGCGCAGTTTTCCGTTCTGCATAAATACGTCGTACTGCTGTATATTCCAGAGGGCAAGTCCACCACCCAGATTCTCCAGCACCCAGACGTTGGTGAAACGCGTAGGCCAGTCGTCCAGGTATTTCTGATCTCCGAACTTACCATCTTCATGACGGTCGTAACACCATTCCAGGCAGGCGTTACGCCACCACTGCAATGCTTCCATCCCCCAGCGGTTATTGCGGAAGGTGATGTACTGCACGCAGTATTTGCCGCTCAGCTTACTCTTGTCGTACATGGGTGTATAGCGGTGTTCCGTAATCATAACGCCGTGGTTGCCCATTTCATCCATGAGTACGCGGGGATCATTATAAAAATACAGGTCTGCGTCGATATAGGTACAGTGCGGCAGGTCGAACTGTTTAATGCAATAGAGAATAGTGGAAGAAGAACATGTCCAGCAGTATTCGGCACGGTTGCGGCCGGGTTTAACCGCCAGCAGTTCCGGGTCTTCAAATTCTTCCAGTGATATCACCGTCATACCGGGCAATTGCATTTTCTTCAACACCTGCAGACATTTTTCATCAAAGGCAAACACGTACAGGTGAAACGTCTGGCAAACCGCGGCCAGCGACTGATACATGGCTAAGCCCCTTGATAAATAGTTACTGTCAAACAGTGTACAATAATATAATGTAGTATCTCTTTCCTTCATAATTCAATAAAGACGCTTAAACACGTTCCGTTTCAAAAATCACGAGTTTGCGGAACAGGTTAGGGAATAAGAATCCCAGTTTATCGATGACCTTCACCCTAACTTTCATAAACCGCATCCTGTTTATTTTCAGTCCGCCTACATTGGTCACCAGCTCTTTAAAATCCCTGAGTGACAGCTGATGAATATGCCCGGTGCTGTACCAGTAGTAACCAAACAGCATTTTTTTGGGCATACGGCCGGAGAACAGCATCTCCAGGCGGTTCCGAAAGTACGCAAAATTAGGGAAGGTGATGATCTGCCTTTTGGAAATGCGTTTCATTTCAGATAACAGCACTTCCGGGTACATCACCATCTGGATGGTTACGTTGCATATGGCCACATCAAATTCATTATCAGCATACGGCAACCGTTCATCAATACGGCCCTGCACCACATCGAGGCCTCTTTCCCGGCACACTTCCACCCCACTGGCCACCAGTTCCATTCCTTTACAGCTGCATTGTTTATCCTCTTTCAGCATGCGCAGCAGGGTGCCGTCTCCGCAGCCCAGGTCTACCACTTTACTGCCAGGGTCTATCATGGCCATAATTTTGGTAAATTCTTCCCGCTTGCTTTCCGAGGTGCTGTTGTACTTGTAACTTCTGTTGTCGTTTGCCATAGGTTAGTGGTGTTGCTGTTATTTTCTTTTGATAACTTTTATCAGTTTCTCAAAGAAGCCTTTCCTGATGGTACGGAAATAGGCGGCAAAGGCTTCCGTTCCCTGCTGACTGGCTACCGGGGGCTGTTTCACGAGCTTCACCGGCGTGGTGGCCACTTTCACTTCATACAGTTCTCCGTCAGCTACATCCATATGGGTGGCATCGCTCACGGCGCCGATGTTCTGTACCAGGGATGTTCCCGGGTAGAGGGTCACCATATTTTTCAGGAAAGCGGAGGCATTCCAGCGGATAGCCCAGGAGTCGTTTTTCCCGGCAATCTGTTTACGGAGCATCTTCATATAATCGAAGGTATCCCCGAAATTGAAAGCGCTGCTTTCCCCTTTCAGGCGGATGCTGTCGTACAGTTTTTTACCATCAGGCTCAAACTGTTTCCAGGCGCGGCTCCACGTAGCCCATCCCCAGCAGTCTGCCCCCCGGATGAAGAAGGTATCCGGCAGTTTTTCCTTTACCGGATAGATGTACCCGTGAATGCTGGCTACCAGCGGTTCATCTTCGTACATATCCAGTGCTTCGTTCATATATTTCAGGAAGAAAGGCGCCAGTACCAGGTCGTCTTCCATCACGATAACTTTTCCATGTTTTGCGACCACGTCTGTCACCGCTGCAATGACTGAATTGGCCAGTCCCATATTCTGCACCCTTTCGGCGATATGCACCTTTCCGCACCAGTTGCGGCTGCGGATTACCGCGCGGGTAGCGGCAATATTCTCCAGATCGGCTTCAGTGGCGTCCGCTTTCGGACCATCTGCAAATACATACAGCTCGCTCTCTGCAGCTTCCGGATTGGCAGCCAGGCTTTCCAATGCCTGCCTCGCCACTTCCGGCCGTTTATAGGCCATAAATATGATTGGCGCCAGTGTTCCCATCCTTGGTCCTTTTTAAATACCGCAAATTAACTCTATAATTAGCGTATGTGCAAAAAATATGATAAAAAATCAACAGGAGAAAAGAATTGGGTTTTAATTACGAATTGCGAATTACGAATTACGAATTACGAATGTAGAAGCGAAGAGCTAATCGTAGATTATTAGGGATAAGTATTAAATATCACCTTTAATCTACGATTAGCTCTTCGCTTCTACATTCGTAATTCGCAATTCGTAATTCGCAATTCTTGCTATATTTGCTGGTTCAGCAGCTATTACACATGGGTATCGTCAGGAAGCAGAGTCTTTATTCATCTATATCTATCTATATCGGGTTTGCCTTCGGTGCATTGAACCTCATGTTGTTAATGCCCAAAATCTTTTCACAGGAACAGATTGGTTTAACAAGGGTATTGATAGATGTATGTACGCTGCTGGCTACGGTAGCATCCCTGGGGGCCGTGCCGGTGATCAACAAGTTCTTTACCTTCTATAACTATTACCTGAAGCCGGACCACAACGACCTCCCCAAACTTACGCTGCTGGTATCCCTGGTGGGGTATATCCTGTTTTTTCTCTTCACCGTTATCTTTAAGGACCTGATTGTCCGCAAATTCAGCGGTAACTCCCCCCTGTTTATTGAATATTTTTATGCGATCTATCCCCTCACCTTCTTTATACTGGCCTATAATATGCTGGAGGCCTTTGCATGGGGGCTGCATAAAACCATCGCTTCCAATTTCCTGAAGGAAACAGGTATCCGCATTGCCTCTACGATTATCCTGCTGCTGTTTGCCTTTTCAGGTATCAGCTTCACCCAGTATATCAATTTCTTCTGGCTCCCATATGCCATTGCCGCCATAGCCCTGTTCCTGATAGTACGCCGTACCGGTGAACTGCGGCTGACAGGTGGTATCAGCAACGTTACCCGGCGGCTGGGCCGGCGGATGTTCGTTTTCAGCTCCTACGTTTTTTCTTCGAATGTATTTTCGCTGCTGCGCAAAACCAATGATATACTCATTATTTCCAGTCTCCAGGGGCTGGAACAGGCCGGCCTGTTCTCCTACGCCACCTTTGTCATCAGCTTCATGGAAGTACCGCAACGCAGTATGTACGCCATTACCACGCCCATTCTGGCTACTGCCTGGCGCAACCGGGATATGGCCAAAATACAGGAGCTGTACACCAAAAGCTCCATCACCCTGTCTATCGCAGGCATGGGTATCTTCGGCGCTATCTGGCTTTCGCATAACAACCTGGTGACATTCCTCGGCCCGGAATGGACCTCGATCTCCAATATCATCCTGATCCTTGGTATCGCCAAAATGATCGATCTTATCACCGGCGTGAATAACCAGATTATTCAAACCTCCAACTTCTGGCGGTTTGACTTCGTCTGCTCTATACTCGTAGTCATCATCTCGGTGGTGCTGAACTATATCATGCAGAAGCGCATCGGCACCATAGGCGCGGCGTATGCGGATCTTATCACCGTTGCACTGTTCAACCTGATCAGATATCTCTTTATACTGATACGGTTCAAAATACAACCACTTAACCTCAAAACCGCAGGGGCGCTGCTGCTGGGCATTGCGGGCATCCTGCTGGTACAGCAGCTGCCGTTTATCTGGAATATTTATGCAGACACCATCATACGTACCATGCTGTACATAACACTTTTCGGCGCTGCCGTTATTCTGACGCGCCTGTCTGAAGATGTAAACAATATGTGGCGGATGATGAAAGCCAAAGTGTGGAAGCCGTAAGCCTTACAGCCTGCCGCCGCCGGCGAAATATCTTTTCCAGTAAGGCTCTTTCAGATCACTGATCATAACGCCTGCACTGGTGGAAGCATGAACAAATTTGTCATTCTCCAGGTAGATGCCCACGTGGGATATACGCCTGTGGTGTATTTTAAAGAAGACCAGGTCGCCTTCATGCAGATCACGGGCACTCACTCTTTTCTGTACCGCATTGTACAACTGTACGGAATTACCGGCAAGACTCAGCTGGAAAACGGTATTCACCAGCATATTCACAAAACCGGAACAATCAATACCATCACGGGTTTTGCCTCCCATCCGGTAGGGAGTACCCCACCATTCTTCTATAAAATTATACAGCTTGTGATTCAGCACATCCTCTACCGGCACATCCAGTAACTGGGCATACTTGAACTGCCAGCTCTGTGCATTTTCCAGATTGGCACTGCTGCGGGTAATATTACGGGAGATGTTCACATTCCTGCTGCCAACATCTGCAGCAGTATGATGATTATAACGCGGAGTAGTAATTCCCTCAATGAAGGTCGTCTTCCTGCTTTGCTGTACCGGCGCAGGTTCCGGACGCTTAACCGTCACTTTCCTAGATGTCGAACAGGAACTGAATGCCATTACACAAATACAAAATCCTACATACAAATGTTCCTTTCTTCTCATCATAGTTACCGGTTAAATTTTCGCTAAAATACAAAGTTATGTGGAATGAACCCATTGAAATTGAGGTTGACGACAATATAATTACGAATTGCGAATTACGAATTACGAATGTGGAGGCGAAGATCTGTACGAAGATGAAGGGAGATAACTATATAATATATTCTTTCATCTTCGTACAGATCTTCGCCTCCACATTCGTAATTCGTAATTCGCAATTCGTAATTAAAATCCTAATTTTGGCCCTTGACGACGAAACAGCTTATCAATTATGGTCTTTTCCCATTTACACGTACATACACAATTTTCATTACTGGATGGTGCAGCGGATATCAAGTCACTGTACAAAAAGGCGATGGCTTCCAATCAGCCGGCGCTGGCAATTACTGACCATGGTAATATGTTTGGTGCGTTTCAGTTTGTGGCGGAAGCTTATAATAATAAACTGAATCCGGCTGACCCGAAAGATAAACGGCTGAAAGTAAAACCGATTGTCGGCTGTGAGTTCTATCTCGTGGAAAACCGCTTCAAACGTGCGTTTACACGCGAAGAAAAAGATATACGCTATCACCAGGTGCTGCTGGCAAAAGATGAGGAAGGCTACCGGAACCTTATTAAGCTGTGCTCGCTGGGATATATGGAAGGGCTGTATGGTAAATATCCGCGTATTGATAAGGAATTAATTCTGCAGTACCACAAGGGACTTATTGCCACGACCTGCTGCCTTGGCGCTTCTGTCCCCAAAACGATTCTGCGCCACGGGGAAGATGCCGGTGAACAGGAATTCAAATGGTGGCTGGATATTTTCGGCGATGACTTCTACGTGGAAATGCAGCGCCATGGCATCCCTGAACAGGACCAGGTAAATGCAGTACTGCTGAAATTCGCTGCCAAATACAACGTAAAGATTATCGCATCCAACGATTCTCACTATGTAGATCAGGCAGATGCCAACGCACACGATATCCTGCTCTGTATAAATACGGGAGAAAAAAAATCAACTCCCACCAATAAAGAGTTTTCGGACGATGACGTGTCGATGAAGAACAGACGTTTCGCTTTTTATAACGATCAGTTCTATTTCAAGACCACGGAAGAAATGAGCGCGCTGTTCCACGACCTGCCACAGGCCATCGACAATACCAACGAGATTGTTGACAAGGTACAGCTGCTGGATCTCAAACGCGATATCCTGCTGCCTAACTTCCCCATCCCGAAAGAATTTATCACGCAGGACCAGTACCTGCGCCACATCACCTACGAAGGCGCCCGCACCCGCTATACCGAGATGACCGCCGATGTGGAAGAACGTATCAATTTTGAACTGCAGGTAATCGAAAATATGGGATTTGCCGGGTACTTCCTGATTGTAGCCGACTTCATCAAGGCGGGCCGCGATCTGGGCGTATTCATCGGCCCCGGCCGTGGTTCCGCCGCCGGATCTGCAGTGGCGTACTGTATCGGCATCACCAATATCGACCCGATCAAATACAACCTGCTGTTTGAGCGTTTCCTCAACCCGGACCGTAAGAGCATGCCCGATATTGATACGGACTTCGATGATGAAGGCCGTCAGAAGGTAATTGACTACGTGGTACAGAAATACGGCCGCAACCAGGTGGCACAGATCATCACCTACGGTACCATGGCCGCCAAAATGAGTATCAAGGACGTTGCCCGCGTAATGGACCTGCCCCTGCAGGACTCCAACGCACTGGCCAAACTGGTACCCGATAAACCCGGTATTCAGCTGGACCGCATCTTTAATGCGCCGCTGGATGGCGAGAAAGGCCTGTCAGACAAAGAAGGCCTCGCCGGTGAAGATATCGAGAATGTAAAGAAACTACGCGAACTCATCAAGGGAGAAGACCTGCAGGGAGAAGTACTCCGCGAAGCCTGCGTACTGGAAGGTTCCGTACGTAACACCGGTATACATGCCGCCGGTATCATCATCGCACCACAGGACCTCTACGACCTCATTCCCGTTTCTACCGCCAAAGACTCCGACCTGCTGGTCACCCAGTTTGAAGGAAGCATCATCGAATCTGCCGGCGTAATCAAGATGGACTTCCTGGGGCTGAAGACCCTCACCATCATCAAAGGCGCGCTGGAACTGATCCGCATGAACCACGGCGTGGAAATTGAAATAGACAACATCCCCCTGGATGATGCCAAAACATATGAACTCTACCAGAAAGGCGAAACCAACGCAACGTTCCAGTTCGAGTCGCCCGGTATGCAGAAATATCTCCGTGAACTGAAGCCGGACAGATTCGACGATCTCATCGCCATGAACGCCTTGTATCGTCCCGGTCCGCTCGAGTACATACCTTCCTTTATCCGCCGTAAACATGGGCTGGAGCCTGTTACCTACGATATTCCGGAAATGGAGGAATACCTCAAGGATACCTACGGTATTACCGTATACCAGGAGCAGGTGATGTTGCTCAGCCAGAAGCTGGCTAACTTCTCCCGCGGAGATGCGGATATCCTCCGTAAAGCCATGGGTAAGAAACAGATTGCCGTACTGAACAAGATGAAGGCCCAGTTCATGGAAGGTTGCGCTGCCAACGGCCATGATCCGAAAGTCTGCGATAAGGTGTGGACAGACTGGGAAGCATTCGCCTCCTATGCGTTCAACAAGTCGCACTCTACCTGCTATGCCTTCGTAGCCTACCAGACTGCCTATCTCAAAGCCCACTACCCGTCAGAATATATGGCTGCCGTACTCAACTGCGCCAGCAATATTGAAAAGATCACCTTCTTCATGGAGGAATCCAAGCGTATGGGCATCGAAGTATTGCCGCCGGATGTGAACGAGTCGCTGAAAGGTTTTGCCGTAAACAAACAGGGCCACGTACGTTTCGGCCTCGGCGGACTGAAAGGCGTTGGCGAAGCAGCTATTGAGAACCTGCTGGAAGAAAGAAAGAAGGAAGGGGCCTTCAAAAATGTTTTCGACTTTATCAAACGCGTAAATCAGCGCGCAGTCAATAAAAAATCACTGGAAGCCCTGGTGATGTCCGGTGCGTTCGACGGTTTCCCGGAATTCCACCGCGCCCAGTATTTCCATAAACCGGAAGGCGAACAGCTGACCGGCCTCGATAAGATCGTGAAATTCGGTCAGCAGGTGAGCGCCGGCTCTTCCAATATCGGCAGCCTCTTTGCAGACGATATTCTCCCCGATGTGGAGCCGCCGAAAATTGCCAATTGCGACCCCTGGCCGCTCATTATGAAGCTCAATAATGAAAGGGATATCACCGGTATCTATATCTCCGGCCACCCGCTGGATGATTACCGCTTTGAGCTGAAACACTACAATATGAACTCCGTACAGGAACTGGTAGAATACCAGGCGGAAATCAGCACACCCGGCAGCACCGGTGGCAGAGCGCGTGAACGCAACTTCCGCCTCGCCGTATACATCACCAACGCACAGGAAAGAATTTCCCGTAACAACCGCCAGTTCGGGGTGATGACCATTGAAGACTATACCGGCAAATTTGAATTCGCGCTGTGGAGCGAAGATTTCATCCGCTTCGCCCCCTACCTGAAACCGGGCCTCTGCCTGTTCATCAACGGCGGCTTCAAATCCAAACGCTTCAATGATAACGAATATGAGTTCAAGGTTAGCGGTATCCAGCTGCTGCAGGAAGTAAAGAAAACACATACCAAACAGGTATTCCTCGCTACTGCTCCCAAACAGCTGAACCGCGAAACAGTAGACTTCCTCGTAGAAAATATCAACCGCTTCCCCGGTAACAGCACACTGCATGTACAGCTCACCGACCGCGACGATAACCTGCAGGTAAAATTGCATACCTTCAATAAGAAAATCGAAATGAATGACGAGTTGGCACACTTCCTGCGAAAACAGCCGGATATTGATGTCTATATCGAAACTATCAATAAGTAGGATGTCAAAAAAGCAGTAATTTGCACTCGGATCAGGATTTGATCATAATAACATCGTAAACAATCAAAGACTATCAAAAACAATCATTAATAACAACCTTTAAATTATAATATTATATGGCTTTAGAATTCACTGACGCGAACTTTCAGTCAACAGTCTTAGACTCCGATAAATTATCTGTAATAGATTTCTGGGCAGAATGGTGTGGTCCTTGCCGTGCTATCGGACCAGTAATTGAAGAACTGTCTAAAGACTACGCCGGTAAAGTTAATATCGGCAAAGTTAACGTGGATCATAACCCACAGTTATCTATTGACTACGGTATCACCAGCATTCCGGCTATCCTGTTCGTAAAGAACGGCCAGGTAGTAGACAAACAGGTAGGCGCTGTTCCTAAATCAGTGCTGGAGAAAAAAATTCAGGCAAACCTCTAATAAAGTAAGCCCGCCGGACGTTTTATAACTACCGGTGCAGGAAGCGGAGATGTGAGTAAGTGCTCGCATCTTCGCTTTTTTTATGCCCATATCTCAGCAACGCTATGTATATTACATCATAAATATTTATCTTCTTTGCGTCAGACATTTATTATCCTGCTTACCTTACTTTACTGTCTTTCCGCCGCCGGCCAGCGGAAGTGCGGCACCACTGAGGCGCTGCAGCAGCGCTCCAGAAACAACCCTGCCTTACAGGAACTGATACGGACTACCGAAAGAACCCTGGTACAGGGTCAGCAGCGGCAACGCATGGCCCGTACAGAGGCTTCCCCCCAGGTCATCACTATCCCCGTGGTGGTACATATCGTTATGGATGAGCCCGGCCTGGTTACCGACGCACAGGTACGCTCCCAGATTGACGTGCTGAACCGGGACTTTACCGCTACCAATAAGGATATATCCGGGATACCGGCCGTATGGCAACCGCTGACAGGCAATACGCGGCTTAATTTCTGCCTGGCGCAGCGCACACCCGGCGGTGAACCCGCTACCGGCATTTTACGCACCACCACCGCCGCCGGACGCAGCTTTGATATCTCCAACGGCAGCCCCGATGTGAAATATAATAGTACCGGCGGTTCCAATGCCTGGGATACCAGGAAATACCTCAACATTTGGGTTACCCGCATCTCCGGCGACTTTCTCGGCGTTGCCGCCCCTCCCGGCATTGGCTACCCCGCCGAACAGGAAGGCGTAGTTATCCAGTATACCGCTTTTGGTACCACCGGCAGCGTAGGCCGCACCTTCAACCTCGGACGCACTACCACACATGAATTAGGTCACTACTTCGGACTGCGGCATATATGGGGTGACGACAGCGGCAGCTGTACCCGCACCAATAACAAAGACGATGACGGCATTGACGATACCCCGCCACAGGGAGATAATACCTTCGGCTGCCCCGGCTTTCCTAAACTGGACAACTGCAGCGCCACCTATCCGGGTATCATGTTCATGAATTACATGGACTACTCCGACGACGCCTGCATGCACCTCTTTACTAACGGACAGGTAGACCGGATGCGCTTCGTACTCGAAAATATCCGGCCCTCCCTGATGACTTCCGACGGATGCCAGCCGGTGAGCCTTCCCGGCGAAGACGCTTCCCTGACAACCATCAGCGGTACAAACGGCAAACAGTGCGATAACCGCATCACGCCGGTAGTTACGCTCCGTAACAAAGGCCGTAACCCGCTGACCAGCATCAACATCCTTTACAGAATCAATAATGGTAATGTGGCTACCTACGCCTGGCGCGGTAACCTGGCCAGTCTTACCGAAACCACCGTTACACTGCCCTCTTCCACCGTATCCATAGGGGTATATAACCTGAAAGCCTATACGAACCTGCCGAATGGCCTGCCGGATGCCAACACCGCTAATGATACCATTACCAGCCGTTTTAACTTTGATGATATCGTAACACTTCCGTTTGAACAGGGCTTTGAAGATGACAGCTTCCCTCCTCCGGGATGGGTGATCTATAACCCTGACAGAAGTTTCACCTGGGAGCGCGAAAGGGCTGTAGGCCGTAACAGCCGGGCTTCTGCGCTGATCCGCAACCTGGGGTACAATGTCAATAACCAGACAGACGACCTCGTGACGCCCGTGATTGATCCTCAGCAGGCAGATTCCGTTTTCCTGTTTTTTGACGTGGCCGCGGCAGTATACTCTGATCCCGGTACTCCGAATAATCCATGGGATACGCTGCAGGTACTTGTTACCAAAGATTGCCATCAGACCGGTAAACTGGCTTACCGCAAATGGGGTCGGAGACTGATTACGCATCCGGATGCGCTTACTACGGAATTTGTTCCTACCGCCAATGAATGGCGCCGGGATTCTGTGGATTTAACCGCATTCGTATCTAAAGAAAAATTTCAGGTTATCTTCAGAAACATCTCAAATTCAGAAAATAATATTTATATAGATAATATCAGGATTATCAGGAAAGATGTAAATCCTGCCCTGCGGGAAGCCGGCGTTCTGGTGAATCCTAACCCGACCGACGGCATCGTATGGGTCACATTTTTTGAAGTTCCGGCAGACCTGTTACAGGTATCCCTGTACAACGCAAATGGTCAGCTCATCGCCACCAAACCACCCGGCGCCATCGCCGCCAATAACCGGATGACCTTTAATTTGGTAAATGAGCCAAATGGTGTTTATTTTGTAAAATTAATTTACAGGAACAGAGCCAAGACCATTAAATTAATGAAAGTAAGATGACGATGAGACAAGACTACCCGGCTGTTCAGGAGCTGCTGACACAAGCAACACTCGACACTTCACTGAAGCGCATAGCGCAAAAAATTCTGCAACAGGAAAGAATTACGCCCGAAGAAGGGCTCACCTTATTCGAGAAAGGCGATATCGGTTTTGTAGGGGCACTGGCCAACCATGTGCGTGAGCGCATGCACGGCGATAAAACTTACTTCAATCGCAATTTTCATATTGAACCCACCAACGTATGCGTGTTCACCTGCCACTTCTGCTCTTATTCAAGGTTGTATAAAAACCGGGAAGACGGCTGGGAGCTGAGCATAGACCAGATGATGGACATCGTGAAAGGATACGATGGCCAGCCGGTTACCGAAGTACATATTGTTGGCGGCGTGCATCCTAAAATGCAGCTGGACTTCTTTGTGGAACTGATTCGGCAAATCAGGGCACACCGTCCGGACCTGCACGTCAAAGGATTCACCGCAGTGGAACTGGACTATATGTTCCGTAAAGCTAAAGTCAGCGTAGACGAAGGCATGCGCATCCTCAACGAAGCAGGCCTCCAGTCCATGCCCGGCGGCGGCGCTGAAATTTTCCACCCGGACGTACGCGCCAAAATCTGCCATGATAAAGTAGATGCAGACGGATGGCTCGCCATTCACAGGGCGGCGCACCTGCGTGGTATGCATACCAATGCGACCATGCTCTACGGCCACATCGAGACATTTGAACACCGCATAGATCATATGGAACGCCTGCGTCAGCTGCAGGATGAAACCAACGGCTTCAATACCTTCATTCCACTCAAGTTCAGGAACAAAGGCAACGATATGTCCGATATTGCGGAAACCTCCATTGTAGAAGACCTGCGGCTCTATGCCATCGCACGCCTGTACATGGATAACTTCCCTCACCTGAAAGCCTACTGGCCTATGCTGGGAAGAAATACCGCACAGCTTACCCTCTCCTTTGGTGTTAATGACCTGGACGGTACCATCGACGATACCACTAAAATATATTCCATGGCCGGCGCGGAAGAACAAAACCCTTCCATGAACACAGCGCAACTGGCCAATCTGATTAAACTGGCCGGCAGAAAACCAATTGAAAGGGATACTGTTTACAACGAAATAAAAGATTATTCCGAAGTAGTATTTTCTGATGAAGAAATACTCGCTAAATAAGCTCACGTAATCTTATGCAATTACATCTGAAATGCATACTGCTAGCCGCTTTGTACACTGCGGGATGTCAGGGGAATGCCGGTAATAACACCGCCGGCACTGCTGATACCGGCACAGTCACCACTACGCCGGCTGTTACCGCTACCTCCAACGGCAGCGAATTTAAAAAGGACGGCACACTGGATTTCCTGTCTAAAAACCAGGCGGACACCATCCGCAAAATTGATATTCAGGTAGCGCAGACCGACCAGCAGCGCGAAGATGGGCTTATGTACAGAAGATCCATGACAGATGAACAAGGTATGCTGTTTATCTTCCCAGATATGGAAGAACGCTCCTTCTGGATGAAAAATACCTACATCTCCCTGGATATTATTTACATAGATGACAAAATGGAGATCGTTTCCATCCAGAAATACGCAACACCACTCTCTGAAGAAGGACTACCTTCTTTCAAAAAAGCCAAATACGTATTAGAAGTAAACGGTGGCTTCTGCGACAAATACCATATTGCGTATGGAGATAAGGTTTTCTTTAGAATTTAATTACGAATTACGAATTGCGAATTACGAATGAGGAGCGAAGACATAAGCGAAGAAGTAAATTCTTTATCCGCTTATGTCTTCGCTCCTCATTCGTAATTCGTAATTCGCAATTCGTAATTCAAAGCCCATACAGGAAGCCCCGGCAGATGCCGGGGCTTTTTTTGCTTGTGATACATATTTGATCGCTAACATAATAGCCTGTTTCATTGTCCTGCTCCGTCGTTGATGACACGCAGAATGTGCAGCTGGGTTTTACCTGCCGGCACTTCCCAGTCGATAATATCGCCGGTGCTGTAACCCAGCAGGGCGGTACCTATCGGAGACAGGATTGATAATTTCCCCTGCTGTATATTGCTGGCAGCAGGTAATACCAGTTTCACCTCCCGTACAGCACCGCTGCGTACATCTCTGAACTGCAGCAGGGAATTTACCTGTACTACATCTTCCGGTATTTTGTGTTTTCTGATAACCGCCCTCTCCAGCTCTTCCCGGAGCTTTTCCGTGCCGGGTGAATGATAGCAGAGGGTCTTTAAAATTTCGTAATCATGTTGGGATACAATAATCTGCTTCTTTTTCATGATAACAAGGGTTTTATCAGTTATTGACTGTCTGCCCCGGATAGAGGGCTACCCCATTGGAACGACCGTTATCCGGTGCATATATTTCTTCATATGATCGTATATCCGTTCTCGTTACTCTCCTATACATGGCGGCAGGATTAATTTTATCTGCAGCAGCATATCCACAGGCGCCCATCAGTTCCGCGAGCGCATAGATGGTATTGCGGTGGAAATTGGCTACACGTACGCGTTTGTCTTCCACATTCACGCCCTGGTACAGGGACGGGTCCTGTGTGGCTACGCCAACCGGGCAGCTGCCGCTGTCGCATTGCAAAGCCTGGATACAACCCAAAGCCAGCATCATGCCTCTGGCGCTGTAGCAGGCGTCTGCACCCAGTGCCAGTACTTTCATGATATCAAAGCCGGTAATAATTTTACCGCTGGCCATGATGCGGATATGTTCCTTCAGCTTATACTGTTTCAGCATATTCGCCACAAAAGCCAATGCGTCATAGAGGGGCATACCAATGGAATCCGTGAACTCCAGCGGAGCTGCACCGGTACCGCCTTCTGCACCGTCTACCGTAATAAAATCAGGATATATGCCGGTATTGATCATCGCCTGACAGATACGTTCAAATTCATCCTTGCGGCCCACGCACAGTTTGAAACCAACAGGCTTACCACCGGAAAGGTCGCGCAGCTGCTGCAGGAATACCAGCATTTCGTATTCATTGGAAAATGCAGTATGTCCTGCCGGAGATAATACGCTGATGCCGGGCTTCACTTTACGGATAGCCGCAATTTCAGGTGTATTCTTCGCTGCAGGCAGCACGCCTCCTTTACCCGGCTTGGCGCCCTGGCTCAGTTTCAGCTCCACCATCTTTACAGATGGTGCAGCAACTGCCGCGGTATATACTTCCGGAGAGAAGTTACCGTGTTCGTCACGGCAACCGAAATAACCGGTTCCGATCTGCCAGATCAGGTCACCACCATTCTCCAGGTGGTACGGACTGATACCTCCCTCTCCTGTATTATGTGCGAAATGCCCCAGTAGCGCACCGCCGTTGAGGGAAAGCACCGCCGTTTTACTCAGCGCACCGTAACTCATTGCGCTGATGTTGAGCAGGCTGGCATCATAAGGTTGTCTGCATTGTGTATTTCCAATGGTTACTCTCAGTGATTCAGGTTTTACCTTCAGCGGAAAGGCAGTATGCGCAGCCCATTCATAGCCCGGCTCGTACATGTTTTCCAGCGCACCGAAAGCAACGGTTTGTTTAACATCCTTTGCACGCTGATATACTACCGCACGCTGCCTTCTGTTGAAAGGGCGGCCGTCTGTGTCAGACTCAAAAAAATACTGGCGCATCTCCGGCCTGATCTGCTCCAGCATATAGCGTGCGCGCCCCAGCAGCGGGTAATTGCGCAGCAAAGCATGTTTGCGCTGCAGGCGGTCGTACAATGCAAGCACTGTAAGCCCTACTGCCAGCGGCAGTAAAATCCATCCTGATAAATAACCGCGATAAAGGCTAGCAGCCACACTTACATCCAGCAACAGGCATACAAAGTAAATTGCCCATCGTGCCATCCGATGATTCATAAAACTGTTTTTATAAGATTGTTTTGGAATAATGCAAATTGGATTCAACTACCTGTATAATAGATACACGTAAGTCATCCCCCGGTACAACTGTTACGATGCTATAAGTTGCCCGGGCTTAATTGTTGAAGTCTTTGGGACAGGATAAAAATGGCAGCAGGAAACCCACAGTACGCTTGCCGGTACAGGGATTGCTACAGAAGAATAATATGTTTGCTGCCTTAATCAATGTTGTCAGTTCTCTTGACACAAAGATAGGGCGTTTTATTCATATAAGCGTATCATTTCGTTAATTCCGCTGCTGTAAAGGGTTTCTGGCGACCGTTATATTGTTTTCTCACCTGCTGTATATCCGCAGCTGTTACTTTTCCTGCTTTATTATTCCAGGCGTTGCGTAAAAAGGTAAGCAATTCGGCAATGTCGCTGTCACTGAATTCGTCGCTGCCACCTATTCCGGGCATATCCCCGTTAATTTCCGGCGCCTTATATACTTTACCATGCACCTCTACCGGACCGGTAAGACCATATAACACCACGGCGGCCAGCGCCTGTTTGTTTCCGTTGACCCAGTTGCTTTCGTTGAGTGGCGGCGCCATAGCGGCGATGCCGTTACCATTTTTACCATGACAGGTCTGGCAGACGGTATTGAACACTTTATATCCCCGCGGATATTTCAGTTTCAGCGCATCCATTTTTGCAGCATTGGCCTGTCCATCCATATCTTTCAGCACCTGGCGCAGCTGCCGGTGTAATACCTGCGAGGTATCGGGGTTGAATGCCTCCAGCTGTTGCAGCAGAACGGCTTCGCGGTTGAAAGCATTATTGACCAGCGCAGCTGATACATAACGGTCACGGGCATACGTTTTCAACAGGGTTGTTTCCAGCCTGGCAGCAAGCATTTTATCCTGCCTGCTGATGGCAGGCAAGAGGTAGGCTACATACGGCGCCAGCAAAGGGTTTTGCAGCAGACTGCCGGCTGTGCCCAGCGTAGCACCATCCACGTCTTTATCAGGCAGACCAGACAATGCAGCCAGAGCCTGGGCTTTCAGGGCAATATCATCTCCCTTCAAAATACCGGCTATGTCTTCTTTATGTAACTGATGCAATCCTTCCAGCGTCCAGAGGGCATGTATCTGCACCACCGGCGACGTACTGTCCAGCAGTAAGCTGCGCAGCGCCGGCGCCAGCGCTGTCAGCTGCCTGTCAGTAATCAGCTGCTGCGCCTTATCACGTACCGCACCGGCAGGGTGTTGCAACATTTTCAGCAATCCGGCGGCGGTAGTATCCAACACTGTTTTTGCAGGATGTGATCCTTTGGGGACAATGCGGTAAATGCGGCCGCAGTTGAGCGGCCTGGTAAGCTCCCTCATTTTAATTTCATTCCTGAGGTAAGCCGTTATGTATGTTTTGTGCTGCAGTATGCCACGGTACATATCCGTGAAATACAGTGCGCCATCAGTGCCGTTGTATAGTCCGGTTGGCCGGAAACGTTCATCAGTGCTGGCCAGGAACTCCCGGCCCTGGTATGCCTGCCGGCCTTTCACGATATAGCCGCTGTCTGACAGGATATTCCGTTTTATCAGGTTAGCGGAAGGCTCAGCCACAAAGGCGTTGCCGGCATATTGCGCAGGCAGTAAGGCGCCGCGGTAAATAACAGGACCGCAGGCTGCCGTAAACTCCACCAGGCGCAGACTATCATTCAGGATACCTTTTATATACCCGCGGTTGACGCCGGTGGTAGGTCTTATCGGGTAAACATGATTATCCCTCACAATTTTCTGATCATATCCGGCCATGTTCTGCTGGTGGCTGTTCTTTCCGCCCAGTCCTGGCAGAAAGTAATCTCCCAGCAGGTTTTCAGAGTTATTATTATAGAAAAGGCGGCCTTTATCATCCTGTGTGATACCCCATTGTCCGCGGAAGACGGTAGGTTCCTTGATCCATTTACCGCCTGCTTTGCGATACCGGCGGTCTGATTTGGCATTGTAAATCCAGTTATCCATTGCCCGCAGCAGGCCATTCGGCTGGTGTTCTACATTACCGCCGGCAGCGTACTGTCCGTCTATCAGTGTTTTTCTGCCGGGCTTATCATGGTTGTTTTCATAACTCCATAATTCAGGTGGGGTAGCCACCAGCACTTCGTTGCCTACGAGGCATACCGCCCTGGGGAGTACCAGGGAGTCTAGGAAAACGGTGCGTTTGTCCATCACACCATCACCGGTAGTATCTTCCAGAATTACAATCTTTCCATCGGGAGCATCTTCTCCGGTACCGCTGGTATCGGGCATAAAGCCGGTCATTTCCACCACCCACATCCTGCCACGTTCGTCGAAGGTGGCTGCCACAGGAGCTACCACCATCGGTTCAGCCGCCACCAGCTGTACTTCCAGCCCATCTTCCACCTGCATATGTGTCATAGCCTGTTTCCCGTCATTTACCGGCGAGGAGGCGAACTGCTCCCTGATAGCCAGGGAATCTTGCTGCCGCTGGCTGTTGTACTGTCTGTTCTTCGTTTGTCCGCAGGCCACCATGACCAGGCCTATCCATAGTAAATTGCGCTTCATGATAACATGGAATTTTATCACTTTTCATTTGAAGATTTATAAGAACCACGGCTAAAATTCGAATCTCAAATGAAAAAATCTCAAATGAATTGAAAAATCCAAAATCCGAAAATTTCCCTTCTTACGCAAGGCCCCTGCTAAATAAAATAACTTATCTTCGTCGCTTCATTGCATACATTTTACGATTTATTTGCATTTATGGAACGCTTTCAGGGCTTAATAGGCATAGTCCTTATACTGGGTTTGGCCTTTTTATTTTCCAACAACAGGAGCAAGATTAATTACCGGTTGGTGTTGAGTGGGATTTTGTTGCAGGTGGTAATTGCACTGCTGGTATTTAAGGTTCCTCCTATAACCTGGTTTTTCCAGCAAGTAGGTCATGCTATGGGTAAGATAGAAGCCTTTGCCCGCCAGGGTGCTTCTTTTGTATATGGTGGTATCGGCGTGGCCCAGCCACCTACAGGTACAATTGCAGACTATGCCAGCGGTGGTTTTGTATTTGCCTTTAATGTAACCGCCACTATTATCCTCGTTTGTGTGCTGGTGGCTATTCTCTATCATTATGGTATTATGCAGCGGATTGTAGCTGTGATTGCACGGGCCATGAACGTGGTGATGCGTGTGAGCGGCGCCGAAGCGCTGAGTAATGTGGCCAGCGCCTTTGTGGGTCAGGTGGAAGCACAGGTAATGATACGCCCCTACCTCCCGTCTATGACCAAAAGTGAGCTGCTGGCTTCTATGAGCGGCAGCCTGGCATGTATCGCCGGTGGTATCCTGGTGGTATATGCCAACATGGGTTTCCAGGCAGGTATGGATATAGCGCCGTTCCTGATTACCGCCAGTCTGATGGCAGCTCCCGGCGCACTGGTGATTTCCAAAATTGTATTCCCGGAAACAGAGGAGAGCGCTACCATGGGCCGCGTGAAAATGGAGGTAAAAAGCAACTACACCAACGTTATTGACGCCATCTCCCATGGCGCCGGCGACGGTTTTAAGATAGCCATGAACGTTATTGCCATGCTGATCGGGTTTATTGCCCTTATTGCCCTGATAGACTGGTGCCTGATTCATATCGGGCATATTTTCAACCCAGACTTTAACCTGAGCCTGGATTGGATTTTCGGTAAACTTTTCATGCCGATGGCCTGGGCTATGGGTGTTCCCAAAGGAGATGTAAATAATGTGGCTACGCTGCTCGGGCAAAAACTCACCATCAATGAGTTTGTAGCTTTCAAAAGCCTTACCAGCCATACTGTTCCTATCGTCAGCAGCAAAGCGGTTACCATCGTAACAATCGCCATTGCGGGTTTCGCCAATTTCAGCAGCGTAGGCATGCAGATAGGCGGTATCGGGGAACTGGCTCCCGGCAGACGTACAGACCTTGCCAAACTGGGACTGAAGGCCCTGTTCTGTGGTACCCTTGCCAGCTATTTATCTGCCACCATTGCCGGTATACTGATTTAAAGAAAGATATAGATATACTCCGGTATAGTCCGGAAACAGGAAAGCCGCTCATGATGAGCGGCTTTCTTTATATACAGGCATTGTAATCACGAATTCTTTACAGGCTTTTTGCGCTGACGGTCTGAGACAGCTCTTGCTGCATGGCAGCCGGCGCTCCTTTGCCCGTTTCCTTATGCAATTGCCGGTAACCAGCTCCTGCTATAAAGAAAAGTATCTCTGCAATAAAAACGATAATGCAGATCTTCTTTTTCATCAATACCAATTGATTAGTATCCATATGAAACCGTTTTAATAAAAATAACGAATTTCACTGAAATATGAATGCATTATTACGAATTACGAATGATGAATGGCGTAAGAACAGCATGCAGCATCTCATGAAACAGATGCTTCATCCGCACAAATCTTCGCTCAACATTCGCAATTTGTAATTCGTAATTAAACTATTTACACATCCAGTCTCTTCAACAGACCCGCCTGTACGGCTTCCCAGGCTTGCAGCTGACCGTCTGTGTCCCAGTAATTCCTCAGCTCGGAACCGGCGAGGATTTTGGTAACAACGGCAGCGGCCTGGCCTCTGAGGCCTTTTGTGGCAATCAGATTCAGTGAATCCAGTGCGTCCAGCGGATCTTCCGGGAAGTCCTCACTGGCACGTCCCATTAATGCTGCTACCAGTTCAGCAGCTGCCAGTGCTTCTTCGCAATCTGAAGTTTCCAGTGTTTCGGTATTGTTCACGATACGTGCCAGGGTATCGGTTACCGCGCCACCATCTTTGTTTTCAATGATATCGAAAATCCAGTCCTGTGATCCTTCATTTTCAAAATTCCTGGTGCCCCATGCGCCCATAGTAATTACAGTTTTTTATTTTTTCAGAATAAAGAATAAAAATAACGACTCTCCTAACAACAACAAAACCCTTTCATCAGTTTAAACTTCTGAAATCTACCGGAACCAGCTTACTAACGCCCGGTTCCTGCATGGTAACGCCGTAAATAACGTCTACAGCGGCCATTGTCTGTTTGTTGTGCGTCACAATAATAAATTGTGAATTATCAGAAAATTTCCGGATCATATTGGTAAACTTACCCACATTGGCATCATCCAGCGGGGCGTCTACCTCATCCAGGATACAGAAAGGAGCCGGTTTGATCAGGTAGATGGCAAACAGGAGCGCGGTGGCGGTCAGTGTTTTCTCACCACCGGACAGCTGTGTGATAGCTGCCGGGCGCTTACCTTTCGGTTTCGCGATGATTTCAATACCGGTATCCGCGAGGTTTTCCGGGTCGCTCAGGATCATATCACACTGGTCTTCTTCGGTAAAGAGCGCCTTGAATACGCGGATAAAGTTTTCCTTTACCATATTGAAGGTATCCAGGAACTTCTGGTTAGCGGTAGTTTCTACCTCCTGGATGGTTGCCAGCAGGGAGTCCTTTGCATTTACCAGGTCTGTTTTCTGTTCCAGGATAAACT
Source organism: Chitinophaga solisilvae (assembly GCF_009928525.1). Lineage (GTDB taxonomy): Bacteria > Bacteroidota > Bacteroidia > Chitinophagales > Chitinophagaceae > Chitinophaga > Chitinophaga solisilvae. The sequence continues at coordinate 185,899 of NZ_JAABOK010000011.1, forward strand.
CATATCTTTTTTTCATTTCCTGGTAGGCCTCTATTGCGGTAGGGTTGATTTCTCCCATGTTCTCCATGCGCTTCTTGAGCCTTTCCGCACCAGCCTGCAGTTCGTCTACCGGTAATTCGGAGCTTCGCTGCTCATCGATGATTTCATCCAGGTTAACCTTGAACTCCACGCTGAGGCGTTCCTTCATGGAGGCTAGCTGCAGCTTCAGTTCATTGAGTTTATCTTTCACTGCATTCAGCTGCTGCTCGAGCTGTTCCCTGGCGCGCTGTTTGGTTCTCAGGGTAGTTTCCAGTTCCTGCAGGTGGTTCCTGAAGTTGTAGTATTCCTGGTCTTTTTCGTTGAGGGCCTTCTCCTCTTCTTCACGCTGGCGGAAGAGCTCCACGAGGCCGTCATCAGCGTGGCTGAGTTTTTCCACGGCCGCGGTGATATTGGCAACGGCATCTTCCAGCTGCGTTTTATTGCTGGTGATCTGTTGATGGAGATCCGCCAGTTGCTTGCGCTTGAATTCCAGTTCCTGCTTCAGGGCCTGCACCTTACTGTGCTGGCGGGTATGTTGCAGGTTCTGGTTATTGAACTGCACATTGGCCATATTGAACTGCTGCTCAGATTCCTGCGCGGTTCTGTCGGCCTCCGTAATGCTGTCCTGCAGCTCCCCTACCCGGTCGTTCAGGTTTTCCAGTTCTTCCCTCACCCCGGAGATGCTTTCCTGGTTAGTGGCCAGGGAAGTATGCATTTCCTCCAGCCGTTTGTCGCCGGCCTCAATGAGGTGGTGGAAATTCTCGATCCTGTTCTGCAGACCAAACAGCTGATTACTGAGCTGATTGATCTTCTCACGGGCAGCGTTGATATTATTTTCGTTGAGCTGGCTGTTATAGCCCAGTACTTCGTTGTGTTTGTCCTGGATCTGAATGCGGAGGCGGCCAACGATAGCTTCGAGGTCTTTGATTTCCACTTCCAGTTTTTCCAGGTTTTTGGCGCGGCCCAGTTTCTTGCCTTCAAATAAACCGACAGAACCGCCGGTGATATTGAATTTGCCACGGTGCATGCGGCCGGACTTCTCTACCAGGCAGATTTCATCGTCCGCTACCTGGCTGAATTCCAGGCGGGTAATGTCTTCTCCGATAAATACTTTACCCAGCAGGTGATATCCGAGACCTTTATATTTTTCTTCAATTTCCACCACATCCAGTGCCGGTATGGTGCCCGCAGGTGCAAGCAGGCCGTTGGCCGGCATTTTAAACTGATCGAGTATAAAGAAATTGGCTTTACCTTTTTTGTTCTCATCCAGCAGGCGGATGGCCTGTACAGCTTCCGCCACATTGTTCACCACATAGTAGTTGAGGAATGGCTCCAGCAGGTTTTCCACGCAGGTGCGGTATTCTTCCTTACAAAAGAATACGTCACTCAGAATGGGAGCGTTATTGTTCCAGTCAGGATTCTTTTTGAGGAACTTGATACTTTCGGGATAGCCTTCCAGACTGTCTACCAGTGATTTTAACAGGTCGAACTCATTCTTTTTGGAGTCCAGCGTCCTGTTTTCGTCTACCAGCTGATCGCGGAGACCTTCAATATCGGATTGGGTAGCCAGAATTTTGCCTTTGGTTTCTTCCTGGAAGCGTACCATTTCATCCAGGTCGTTTTTGCCGGTATTCAGTGTCTGCTGCAGGGCTTCCTTCTCTGTTTCCAGCTGGGCAATCTGCTGCTGGCGGCTGGCTTTTTCTTCCTGCAGTTGCTGAATGCTGCGCTGCAGGTTCTGAACGGAGGTATCCGCTACGGCTACTTTCTTTTCTGCCTCGAACTGCTGGCGCTGCCAGCGCTGCTGGTCATTGCGGAGGGTTTCGAGGGCGAGTTTCTTTTGCTGGAAGCGGTCCTTCTTCTCTTCCACCATTTCACGGAGGGTTTCCAGTTCATCTTCCATGGATTCAAACACCTCTGCCTCTTCCACCACCTGTTTTTCAGAGAACTCAATTGAGGTGGTAAGCCCCTGGAGTTGCCCCTCTGCATTGGCGAGGAAGTCGTTGATATTTTTTTCGCGTTCCCGCAGATAGGTCAGCTGCTGGGTAGCAAGGTTTTTATCGTTTTCTTTAGTCCGGATGGTAGCTACCAGTTCGTTGAATGATTTCTGGAGGGTCTGCAGTTCCCGTTCCTTGGCCACGAAATGGAGTTTATCTTCTTCCACGGCGGCTTCGGCGGTAGTAATTTCTGTTTCCAGCTGCAGTTTGCGGTCGCTTTCCTCCTGTTGTTTGTCAGACAGCTCCTTATAAGTGATGTTAAAGCCTTCCAGCGCGGCTTTAGCGAGTTCAATGCTTAAATCGCGGTATTCCTTTTTCACCTCATAGAAGCGTTCGGCCTTACGGGCCTGGCTTTCCAGGGTTTTCAGGTTATTATTGATTTCAAACAGGAGATCTTCGATGCGGTTTAGGTCACCTTCGGTAGCATCCAGCTTGGATTTAGCCTCCTTTTTACGGGTTTTGTAGATGGAGATACCGGCGGCCTGTTCCAGCATGCGCCGGCGGCTGTTTTCCTTATCCTTGATGATATCATCTACCATCCCCAGCTCAATGATGGCGTAGGAGTCCGTGCTGACACCGGTATCCATAAAGAGGTTATGGATATCCTTCAGGCGGCAGGCAACATCATTGAGGCGGTATTCGCTGTCGCCGTTCTTGTAGAATTTACGGGTGATGGTCACCGTAGTAAATTCCGTAGGAAGTACGTTTTTGGTGTTCTCGAAGGTAAGGCTAACCTCCGCCATGCCGCTGGCTGAGCGGGTCTTCGAGCCGTTAAATACCAGCCCTGCCTGATTGTCAGAACGCAGGTTGCTGATTTTATGCTCCCCGATAACCCAGCGAATGGAGTCGATAATATTACTTTTGCCGCAACCGTTTGGTCCAATAACCCCTGTAATGCCTTCGTCAAAGTTCAGAACAGTTTTATCAGCAAAACTTTTAAAGCCTTTAATTTCTAGTGTTTTTAAGCGCACGACTTACTCCGAGGTTTTTTTAAGGCGTCAAAGATATAATTTTACCTGAATGAAAAGGTAATTTAAGTGAGAACCCATAATATCCGTCAATTATTTATACACACCCTGGTGGTAAATAAATACCTAAGAACCATTCACTGAAAATCTAAACGACTGATTATAAATATAGTAAAAAACGTAGTTCGAATTTAACTCCCTGTGAGAAATTATAAATTTAACCGGGAATTTCCGGACCGGAAATGAAGCCTTCCCCGGTTGTCCCTACCGCTCCCGCATAGCAGTAGTTTATAGTAGATTGTGAAGGTTATCCGGGAAGCTATGTAGTTATGCCAACGATACTTATGCCACTATCCTGCGTAGCCCCGCCTCAAAATAATCTATCTATCCATGGTTAAGGCTTTATTCCTGTTGCTCCTCTCCTGTATTTTCATATCCGCTCATGCCCAGCGGGGCGGCGCTTCCGTGCATGGTCAGGTGGCGGACAGCCTTTCCCGTAAACCGGTCGAATTTGCCACCATTGTACTGATGCAGGCCCCGGAACGCAGACCGGTGGCGCAGGTACTGGCCGACGGGCAGGGTAACTTCAGCTTTACCGGAGTGCCCTATGGCTCCTACCAGGTAGGTATTACCATGCTGGGATACAGCCCCCGCATTATTGACACCTTTCAGGTAGACTCCACCCACCCCGCACATCAGCTGGGCGTGCGGTACCTCTCTAAAACCACCCAGCAGCTGGGAGGCGTTACCGTTACCGCCAAAAAACCGATGATAGAAATAAAAGACGAGAAGCTGATCTATAACGTGGAAAATGATATCGACAAGGACAATAGCTCCGCCTCCGACATCATGCGTAAAGTACCCATGCTGACAGTAGACCCCGATGGTAATATCAAACTGAAAGGACAGACCAACTTTAAAATATTGCTGAACGGCAGGGCCACCTCTATGATTGCCAACAACCCAAAAGAAGCCCTGAAAGCCTTTCCGGCAGCTATCATCAAAAAGATAGAAGTTATCTCCGAACCTTCCGCCAAATACGAAGCAGAAGGTATCGGTGGTATCATCAACATCATTACACAGAAAAATATTATCGGATATAACGGTAATGTATTCACGAATTACAATACGCTGGGCTCTTTTACCGGCGGCGGTTCCATCAGCGCCAGGGTCAGAAAATTCGGTATTTCTTCCTTTGTATCTACCAATAACAGCAGTATCCGCAGCAGCAGTGAATCAGGAATGGAAGGCCTGCTGCCCGGCAATAAAACCAACCTGCTCCAGCGTACTGATATGAAAGATAAAAGAGATAACCTGAACGGCAGTCTGGAACTCACTTATGATATTGACAGCAGTAACAGTATTACCCTGTATGGCGGCATCAACCAATCAAAAACAGGCAATGAAGCCCCCCAGGATCTTCAGCTCTTTGACAGCACCGGCACGCTGATAAAAAGAGGGATCTATGAAAGCATTACCAGCAGGCAGGAAAATATCTACAGTGTTGGGCTGGACTATCAGCTGAAATTCAGGAAACCGGAACATGAACTCTCTGTACAGTTTAACCAGAGCGGCTCCCGGGACAATAGTCTGGCTAACAACCTGCAACATAATATTCCGGGAACAGACAGCGCCTATGATAACCATAACAACAACACCTCTGCCAATACCAGCGTACAGGCAGATTACAACCTCCCCTTACCTCATGACCAGAAAATTGAAACCGGCGTCAGGGGAGTATTCCGCCGCGTAGAGAGCAGCTTTGCCCAGTATATCCGCAACAAGGAGCAGGAAATGATATTAAACCCGGAACGTGCTGACAGATACAACTCTACCCAGAACATCCTGGCTGCCTATGCCACCTATCGCTTTAAGATAGGCGAAAAGCTGAGTATCAAGCTGGGCGCGCGTCTGGAACATACCAACATGCAGGGAACCTTTGGCTCCACGCAATCCAGCGTCCGTTCTTCCTTTTACAACCTGATTCCTTCTGTCAACATTAACAAAACCCTGAAAGGCTTCAACTCCCTTTCGTTTGCGTATACCCGTCGTATACAACGCCCGTGGATAGAGAATCTGAACCCTTTTGTCAATGATAACGATCCTTACAATATTGTGTACGGCAACCCCGATCTCGGCCCTTCCGTTTTCGACAACTTCGGTCTTTCCTATAACCTCATCATTGATAAGCTCAATGTCAACATTGGTTATGACCTGCTTTTCAGCAACAACAACATCACCTCTATCACGCATTACGATACTACCCGGAAAAGCAGCGTTACTACCTATGACAACATCGGTAAAACCATGGCGAACGGACTTAACCTGAGCGTGAGCCTGCCTGTTACGCCCAAATGGAACCTGAGCGCCAATACCAGGATCAGTCATAATCAGTACAGATCGGACACCATCAGCAACAGCGGCTTTTTCGTCTCCGCTTATTTTATGTCTGATTATACCTTCAAGTATGATATCCGTCTGAGCGCACATATGTATTATTCCTCCGGAGCGCCTTCCCTGCAAGGCAGCAGCTCTTCCTATCTTGGCTATGGCCTCTCTGCCCGCAAGGACTTCTTCGACAAGAAGCTATCGCTCAGCATCAATGCAGATCAGCCTTTCCGGCCGAACCTGCGCTTCACTTCCGACACCCGCGACGACGCTTTCCGCAGAACATCCACGATCGTTTCACGTACCAACAACTACACTATTTCAATCAGCTGGCGCTTCGGAAGACTGCAACAGAGCGCTACCCGCAAAAAAGGGATAGACACGAATTATTAAAGAATTTTTAAGATTTCTTCTTCCGCAAACACAAGGATACCTTGCGTAAAATATTACCTTTGTGCTTCCAAAACCCATTAACGTTTGCGAACAGAACAGCGGATCAACGATATCAAGAGTTTCCTTTACAGTTATCACTTCAGCAATGGTTTACGTACTACCATCAGTGTGGTGGTGCCTTCCCTGATTTTTGCCTGGTTCGGGCAGCTGGGGTTAGGTATTGCCATGTCTATGGGCGCATTGTGTACGGCGCTCAGCGATGTACCCGGTACCATCATCCATAAGCGGAACGGACTTATCATCAGCACCATTCTCATTTTCATCACGGCGCTGGTGACAGGTTTCCTGGCTCCCTATCCTGTACTGATGACCGGCTGGATATCAGGTTGCTGCTTCGTGTTCGCCATGATGCTCGTTTATGGCAACCGTGGCGGTAACATCGGTACCGGCTGTTTGCTCATCATGGTATCTATCCTCGGAGAACCGCAGCTATCAGTTCCGCTCACCCTCCTGCACTCATCCATGGTGCTGCTGGGCAGCATCTGGTATGCCATGCTGGCGCTGATACTGTGGCAGATCAGACCTTATCTCAACGTACAACAGGCACTCGGCGACTGTATCATACAAACCGCCCGCTACCTGGAAGTCCGTGCTAACTTCTACACTCCCGGCGTGAATGTTACAGAAAACTATAAAGCCGTTCTCGACCAGCAGGTAATCGTTAACGAGAAACAGGAAAACGTCCGGGAACTGCTGCTGAAAAGGCGTTCCGCCCAACAGGGTACTACCAGCATCAACAAAAGTATGGTGCTCATCTTCCTGGATATGGTGGATCTGCAGGAACAGATCATGGCTTCGCAGACTGACTACAAAGCCCTGCAGCGCGACTTCGGCGACCAGGAGATACTGGAAAAATTCCATTCCCTGATTCTTGAATTTACGGAAGAACTAAAAAATATCGGACTCGCGGTAGCCTCCGGACAACGCTCCCTGCCTAAATCCAACCTGAAATACGGTATGGAAAAGGTAAAAAAATCCATTGCGGAGATTACACTGAAAATGCCTACGCTACTGGAAAGAACTCGCACCATTCCCCTCACCAACATTCTGCAGAACCTGCAGGATATGGCGCAACGTATTTACAACCTGCATCGTTTAACAAGACTGGAAAGACTGAAAGATGAATCCATAGATCCCAAGCTGGAACTATCCAAATTCACTACCCGTCAGAAGTATGATGTAGAAACCTTCCGCGATAACCTCACCTTCAAATCACAGATATTCAGACATGCCATCCGCGTGAGCCTGGCCACTGTCACAGGTTATCTGCTGGGACAGGCCCTGCACCTGGACCGCGTCTACTGGATATTGCTTACCATTATCGTGATCCTGAAACCGGGCTTTGGCCTTACCAGGTCCCGCTCCATACAGCGGCTGATCGGCACGGTACTCGGTGCGCTCTTTGCAGCCGGTTTGCTGTACCTTACCAACAACGACACCATCATTTTCATTACCATGCTGCTCAGCATCCTGGGCGCATACAGCTTTATGAGCTTCCGGTATACGCTGAGCGTATTTTTTGTGACGCCGTTCATCATCTTCCTGTTACACTTCCTGCATCCGTCCGACCTGTACAATGCCGCCCAGCGCGTGCTCGACACCTTCATCGGCGGAGGCATCGCCTTCCTGGCCAACATACTGCTGTGGCCTTCCTGGGAACATAACACCCTTCCCTCCTACATGCAGAAAATGATGCAGGCGAACAGAAAATATTTTGAACGTGTAATGACCGTATATGCCAACGAATCCATCACCATCACAGATTTCAAACTGGCCCGTAAAGACACCTATGTGTCCAGTGCCAATATGATGGCAGCTTTCCAGCGTATGCTGTCAGAACCTAAAAGCAAACAGAAGAACGCTTCCCAGGTATATCACTTCGTAGTACTGAACCACACGCTCACTTCCCATATCGCTGCACTGGCGGCCTACAGCATGCACCACGGCGTTCAGTTCCCAAGACCGGAATACCGTCAAATCAGCGACTACCTCCTCGCCTACATGGACCAGCTCTATCTCATGATAGATCCCGCCACCCGCGCGCAGGCCAAACCAGAACCTCCCGTTCACGCATTCGATACTCTCGACGAACACCTTATGAACCTCGTTCACCTGAGACAACTCGAAATCAATGAAGGAAAAGGAGCCACGCCTATACGCGACGAAATGCTCGAAACCAAACAGGTACATGATCAGCTGCAGGCGGTACTGGGATTGGTGAAGGATATGGGGAAAGCGCTGCAGTAGAAATTATGAATTAATAATTATGAATGATGAGTTAGTGGGAAGACCTAAGCGGATAATTAATCGCTTAGGTCTTCCCACTAACTCATCATTCATAATTCTTAATTCGTAATTATTAAAAACTTATCTGTTACCGGCTCCAGCGCCGCTATTATTCTGTCAAAAAAGCCTGCGCCTTCAGCGGCGTACCAGGGCATGAAGTTTTCTTTTCTTTCCTGGAGGGAGCCTCCTGGGAATAGTCTGCTTTTTATTTGTTTGATCTGGTCTGTTTGCCAGGCGAACTTTTTCTTTTCTGCACGGAGGAATTTATGTTCCATTTTGCCGATGGATTTCAGCGCGCGGGTTCTTTCAGCGCCGGCACTGGCAATGAGGGTGATGTCTATGCTGCGGGCCTTTTCTTCCAGGGCGTCATAGAGTTTTTCTATGGCGGCATATTCATCTTTCAGTACCAGCGAAGCGTTGGTATGTTTCTTCACAAAATCATTAACAATATCATCGGTACTTTTGAAAAGCTCTGTGGTAGATAGTTCCAGCTTATTCATTCTTTGAGCGGATACTTCATCGACCAGCAGCAGGGAGTTACGCAACAGCAGTACCGGGTAGGGTACGCCGTAGCGGGCAAACAGCTGCTTCAGCTCCAGCCAGTAGGCGATTTCACCGCCGCCACCGATAAAGGCGATGTTGGGCAGTACCGTTTCCTGGAACATGCCACGGAGGATAACATTCGGACTGAATCTTTCCGGATGTGCTTCCAGCTCAGCTTCCAGGGCTACCGCGTCGAATTTCAACGGGGTGTGTAATACTTTCCACTGGTCGCCTTCCTGTACTATTCGTTCCCGCAGCCCGTCCTGCAGGTAGAAGAGATTTATTTCCCGCGGATTGGCCTGTACCTTATAATGCTCCCCTAACTTTTCCAGTGTAGCATTGACGATGTTGTGAGATGCCTGCTGAAACAGTTCATCCTTCATAACAGGCAGGTATAAACGTTTCAGGTCCGGATTGTCCGGTACCAGCACTACCAGCCCGAAACGGCCGAACAGCGCATGCACCAGGTACAAGGTGGCATCCTGTATGTTGTTATGTTCCAGGTATGCATTGCGCAGCAGGGTAATCAGTTCCGCCGCATGCGGTGCATAGCCGAGTATGTTCTTTACTTCGTCGATCAGCTGTTCCAGGCCATCGGGGCGCATGCGGCCTACCGGCCCTTCCTGTCCGGCTGCCCAGCTAAGGCTTTTACCTTCCAGGTATATGCTGCCTAACTCTTCCAGGTCGTTGTCTTCGCTGCCCATATAATATACCGGCACGAAATTGTGTTGCGGATATTGTTGACGGAGGTTCTCAGCCAGCTTGACGGTTTGCAGAATCTTATAGACAAAATACAGGTAGCCGGTGAAAATATTGGGCTGGTGCGCCGTGGTTACGGTAAAGGTCTGTGGCTGCAGCAGGCTTTGTATATTTTCCTGCACCGCGGTTACCGGCTCCAGGTTTTTGTATTGCTGTTCCAGCGCGGCTACCAGCGCGGCGCGTGGCGTATTGAACTGCTGCCTGGCCTGTATGGCGGCGGCAAAATCGGGATGTACAGGAGAATAGGTGTAAAAAGGTCTGATCTGCGCCTCTTCTGCTAAAAAATCTGTGACAAGCGGATTAAAATAGCCAGTCTTCCCATAAGGAATATATTCCTGCATATTGTAGAATTACTAATGATCAATAAAAGCTACAGACGTAAAAAGAATACATCGAAACTTTTGGATGAACGAAGTTAGATAACAATTTGGTTATTTAATTATTTGGTTATTTGAAATTTGATAGACGGGAAACAGGCGAAAGGAACACGCTCTTTTGCAGATATGGACAAAATATAGCCAAATAGTACTATATCATCCTGACGAAACATGGTCATATTCTCCGATGATTAAAACAAAACACCCTCAAATAATAAAATAACTTCATAAAAAAATTTCACATGAAAATAGCGGTTCTTTCTCCTGTTGCCTGGCGTACGCCCCCCAGGCATTACGGTCCCTGGGAACAGATGGCGTCTAACCTGGCAGAAGGGCTGATAGCAGCAGGCCATGATGTTACCTTGTTTGCAACTGCGGATTCCGTTACCGGCGCACAGCTGGAGGCGATCTGCCCGCAGGGCTGGGAAGAAGACAAAACAGCTGACGCTAAAGTAAACGAGTGTATGCATATCAGTTACCTGATGGAGCAGGCTCACCGCTTCGATATCATTCATAATCATTTTGATTTTCTTCCCCTCACCTATTCCCGCCTGATCCGGACGCCGATGGTGACTACTATTCATGGTTTTTCTTCAGAAAAAATTATCCCGGTATATCAGCGTTACAATGATGCAGGGCAATATGTTTCCATCAGTAATGCGGACCGTCATCCGGAGCTACGGTACCGTGCTACAGTGTACAATGGCATCAATACGGCCGATTTTACCTTTGAGCCTTCTCCGCAGGAATACCTGCTGTACTACGGCCGCATTCATCCTGACAAGGGCACGCACGACGCCATACAGATAGCGCTGCATACGCGGCGGCCGCTGCTGATAGCCGGTATTGTACAGGATGAAGCATACTTCAGGGAAATGGTACAGCCTTATGCAGACGGGGAACAGATAAAGTACCTGGGAGCTGTGGGAGGAAGTGCCCGCAGCACGTTGCTGGGCAAAGCCGCGGCGTTGCTGCATCCGATACATTTCAATGAACCGTTCGGCCTCAGCGTGGCCGAAGCAATGCTGTGCGGAACGCCTGTCATTGCCTACAACCGGGGCGCTATGCCGGAGCTGATAACTGACAGGATAACCGGTTTTTTAGTGAATAATACCCATGAAGCGGCAGCCTGTGTGGAAGACTTGTCCTGCATCGACCGGCATGCCTGTACCGCCCGTGCCAGCACGCATTTCAGCGCCACCCGCATGACTGCTGACTATCTCGAAATCTATAAAACCATGTGAGATAACTATATGCCGTCCGCCTTTATCTGTGCCAGCAGCTTTTCCAGGTTCACGGTGGCGAAGCCGGAAGCATAATCGGACAGACCGTAGGGGATGATGAGTTCATCGTTATGGATGAAGGAGCCGCAGGAATACAATACGTTGGGCACATATCCTTCCCGTTCATCTTTATTGGGCATGAGCAGGGGTTCGCGGAGGCGGCCTATTTCCCGGCCGGGGTTATCTATATCCAGCAGACTGGCTCCTATGCAGTAGGTACGCATAGGTCCTACACCGTGCGTGATGACCAGCCATCCCTCGGATGTTTCTATCGGCGAGCCACAGTTGCCGACCTGCACAAATTCCCAGGGATACTTCGGTGTCTGTAGTATCTGCGGATTCTCCCAGATATTGATTTTGTCGGAGTACATGATATACCCGTTGATACCATCTATACGGGAAATCATGACATATTTGCCATTGATTTTTCTGGGGAAGAGCGCCAGGTTTTTGTTCTGTGCCCCTTCGCCGTACAACGGCATTATTTTAAAGCTATAGAAGTCTTTTGTCTGCAGCAGTTTAGGTTGAATAGTAATACCATCAAAGGCGGTATACGTGGCGTAGTAGGTGATGCTGCCGTTATCCCCGGTATATTTCACGAAGCGGGCATCTTCAATACCACGGCTTTCAGCATCGGAGTATGGGAAGATTACCCTATCTGAAATATCTGTATCCAGGGAGAAGTTCAGTTCATAATATGAGTCTGCCAGCCATAGCAGTCTTTCCAGGGCTTTTTTCAGGAGGGAGTCTACCTGGTAGCGCTGCTGCATTTCGCGGATCACCTTTTTCAGTGCCATATATTCAAACTCGTCGGGGAGGCTATTTTGCACTTCCTGGAAAACGGAATCCGGGAGTTTGATAGAAACGGCATTCTGGAAGAAGATGGTCTTTTTATAGCTGGCATTACGGATAAGTTCGGCTTCATCCACGTAATTGCCGGCTTCCAGGATAGTGACCTGGTTGTTGCTGTCTATCAGCCCGCTGCGGAAGGCGATAGAGGAGATATGTCCTTCGCCCACCGCGCGGAAGCTGAGTATAACGCGTTTCTGCCCTTCTTCCAGTCCGCTCTGATCCACATCTTCCACGAGGGAGGGATTGAAGAAGGCGGCAGATTCAATAGAATATTCGTTGGTAAAGTAAGAGCCGGTGAGCAGTTTTCTTTTAAGGGACAGGTCCTCGTAATTCAGCTGTACAGCGGAAAACAGGTGCCTGATACGATCGGCATGCTTTTCAAAGATGCGGGTGATGTTACGGTGGCGCCGGGAAAACTCTCTGAGTATAGGCGTGATAGTTATATCCACCTCCTCATCTGTCATGGCGGCTACAAGCTGAATAATGGATTTGGCGCGGGCTTCTCCATTAAAAAAGAATCTGGCCACCACCCGTTTGAGATCCGGATATATCTTGGTAGACTTCCGCTCTATTGTCAATCGCATACTGATCGTTTTGTTAAACTGTGAAACCGTCCGGCAGGACAACTCCTTTTTTTACAACAACGATGCCGTCTTTTACGGTATACTTTTCAAAGTCTCCGTCCGGGAGGTGGTCACCGCCGTTGATATGTACGTTATTTCCGATGCTGCAGTTCTTATCGATAATGGCCCTGTGAATGATGCAGTTATCGCCGATGCCCATCTGGGGGCGGCCTTCCGCCTTTGCCCTTTCCAGTTCGTCAAGTGTCTGGTAATAATCGCTCCCCATAATATAGGTGCTGGTAATGACGGAACCATGGCCTATACGGGTACGGATACCTACCACGCATTGTTCGAGGCGGCTTGCCATAATAATACAACCGTCTGCTATGATTGTTTTCTCCAGGGTTCCGGAGATTTTTGCCGGCGGCAGCATGCGGGCGCGGGAATAGATGGTCTGGGATTCGTTGAACAGGTTAAACTGCGGTATGTCGTCGGTAAGACCGATATTGGCTTCCCAGAAGGAACTGATATTACCAATGTCTGTCCAGTAGCCTTCGTACTGATAGCTGAACACCCTGCTTTTGGCTTCTATGGCCTGCGGAATTACCTGTTTACCGAAGTCCGCCGCTTCCGGTTGTTTGCTCAGCATTTCAAACAGCACTTCCCGGCTGAAAATATAGATGCCCATACTGGCCAGGTATATTCGGCCGGCAGCTTTCATGTCATCGCTTACGTCAGACGCCCATGGTGGCAGGGCCTGCTGGGATGGCTTTTCCGTAAAGGAAACGATAGCGCCGGTTTCGTCTGTTTTAAGAATACCGAAGTCAGATGCATCTTTGGCGGACACCGGAATGGTGGCGATAGAGATCTCTGCACCGGTTTCTATATGATGGCTGATCATCTTCCGGAAATCCATCTGGTACAGCTGGTCGCCGGATAATATCAGCACGTATTTGAATTCAAAGTTCTCCATATGATGCAGGCATTGCCTTACGGCGTCTGCAGTACCCTGGTACCAGGTGGGGTTATCAGGGGTTTGTTCTGCCGCCAGTATATCCACGAAGCCTTTGTCGAAATTGCTGAAATGGTAGGTATTTTTGATGTGTTTGTTCAGTGAAGCGGAATTGAACTGTGTTAAAACAAAAATGCGGTTCAGTTCTGCATTCAGGCAGTTGGAGATGGGAATGTCTACCAGTCTGTATTTGCCGGCAAGGGGTACGGCCGGTTTGGAGCGGCGTCGGGTAAGGGGGTACAGGCGGGTACCAGCGCCGCCTCCGAGGATAATGGATATTACGTCATTAACCATATACTATAGCTTTAGCGGTTGGCTATCAGCTGTTGGCATACATGCGTCACATGTGTGTTATTGGGCCTTTAGCTGTGAAATTATTGGATATTGTGATTCTCTTTCGTTGTGATTTTTTCATTGTTCCTGCAAAAGGCGTTCCTGTGCTTAACCGCTTATTGTCAGCTGCTGATACAGTTCCAGGTATTGTTGTGCCGAACGGCCCCAGGAATGGTCGGTATGCATACCGCGCAACCGTATTTCCCGGAGATGTTCCTTATTATCATACAGTTCTATGGCCCTTTTTACAGAGTAACAGATGTCCCATATGCCCACCTGGCTGAACCGGATGCCTACGCCGTCTTTATCCCCGAAGTCGGTGACGGTATCTTTGAGGCCGCCGGTGCTGCGAACTACAGGAACCGTGCCGTAGCGCAGCGCATATAACTGATTGAGTCCACAGGGCTCCACGCGGGAGGGCATCAGCAGGAAGTCGGCGCCGGCATATATTAAATGCGACAGGGATTCATTATAACCAATATGCAGATTAAATCCGTAGCTGACGGTATCCCTGGTTTGTTGCAAAGACCATTCAATATGTGGTTCCCCGCTTCCCAAAACGAGGAAATTCACTTCTCCCGGCAGTTCATGCAGGGAGCGGCCAATCGCTTCTGGCAGCAGATCGGCGCCTTTATCTCCTACCAGCCTGCCGATGAAGGCTACCAGCGGCAGGGATGTGTCCAGTCCAAAGCGTTCACAGAGGGCTTTCTTATTTTCCTTCTTGCCTTTGTCGATGTTATCGGGATCATAATGCGCCGGGATCATCACATCGCTGGCAGGGTCCCATACGGCGGTATCGATGCCGTTGATGATGCCCGCAGTTTTGGCGCGTTCGTGGCTGATCAGGCTCTCGAGGCCATTGGCGTTGGTGTAGAGTTCCTCCAGGTAACCGGGAGATACGGTGGTAACGCGCCAGGCGCATTTGATGGCTGCAGCCAGCGGGTTAATTGCGCCGCCCCAGTCCAGCAATCCTGCTTTCCAGAGGTCAAAGCCGGGAATCAGGTATAGTTTATCCCATCCGAACTGGCCCTGGTACTGGGCGTTGTGGATAGTAATCACGGAAGGTATTTCTTTCAGCCGGCTGTATTTATAGCCATAGCTCATTAAAAAGGGAATCAGCCCGGTATGATGATCATGGCAATGCACCACATCCGGATGATGCTGCCATTCGTTCACCCAGTCCAGCACAGCTACCTGGAAGGCGAGAAAACGTTCTGTATCGTTGGGGTAACCATACACGCCCGGTGTGTCCAGCAATCCGGGAATATCTACCAGGTACAGGTCGAAGCCGAGTTCATTATGTCTTTCCTTCAGTACATTAAAGTGGTACCAATCGTGGCCCAGCCACATACCGGCCTGATGTACCACATCAAACTCATGTGTGTCATAATACTTATTCCTGTAGGCCGGTACTACTACTTTGGCGATATTCCCCAGCTGCTGCTGATACTTGGGCAGAGCGCCCACTACATCTCCCAGTCCGCCTACTTTCGCTACCGGATAACACTCGGCGCTCACGTGCAATATTTCCATGCTAAATAATTGATAATCTGTCTTAAGTTACCTTGGAAAAATAAGAAAACAAAAGGTTTGCGGGAATTTATTTATTTGAGATTTTGTTATCTGGTTATTTGAGATTTGCCGGTATGCAGGGCGGCAGCGCAGACTTTTTCGCCTGAGCTGTCAACACTTTCATTTTCTTATCTTTGTTATACTTCATGTCATGTGATTTCCCCTATCCTGTTAACGCTAAAACCATTGCTCATGGATTTCGGTCGTGTAACACCTGCAGCGCTGGAGGAACTGGATTTCAAACTTCCGGCAGAACCGCTGTTTAACAAGAAAGTACTGAAAGGCAAGCCTGTAAAGAAACCGCTGGCCTATGCCGGATGCGCCAAATGGGGGCGTAAGGAATGGTTGGGCAAGATATATCCTAAGGGAACCAAAGACGCACAGTTCCTGCATGAATATGTGAAGCACTTCAACAGCATAGAACTCAATGCTACTCACTACCAAATCTATGGCCCTCCCACTATTTCCAAATGGGATGCGGAAGCGCAGGGAATGGATTTTAAATTCTGCCCGAAAGTACCGCAGGCCATCAGCCATTTCAGCAACCTGGTCAGCGCCGGGCCTAAAACCACCGCCTTCCTGGAAGGTGTGCTGGCTTTCGGCAACCATCTGGGTCCCATTTTTTTGCAATTGAGTGACAAATATGGTCCGGCCAAACGGGAAGCCCTATACGAATACCTGGCATCGCTGCCTACCGACCTGCAGTTCTTTGTGGAAGTCCGGCATCCGCAGTGGTACGAAGATGAGGTTGCCCGCATGGATTTTTTCGAAACGCTGCGCAAACTGAAGGTAGGCGCGGTGATTACGGATACCGCAGGCAGAAGGGATGTGGCGCATATGCATCTTACCATCCCCAAAATATTCATCCGGTTTGTAGGCAACAGCCTGCATCCGACAGACTACACCCGTATCGACGACTGGGCCAACCGCATCAAATACTGGCTGGACAAAGGCCTGCAGGAGATATATTTTTTTATGCATATGCATGATGAAGCGCTGTCACCCGAACTGGCGCTCTACCTGGCAGACAGGCTGGAGGCCGTTTGCGGCCTCCACGTAAAAAAGCCCCGGTTTGTAAAGGAATAATTTATTTTTTGACGAATACATTACAAGGCTAAAAAATGACAGTCTGAAATATTAATTTCGCCTTCTCAAAACCGGTATTTTACAATGATGCGCGACAAGCTAGAGCAATTGGCCAAAGAACTGGAAGGCACGCTTTATACAGATGATACCATGCGGACTCTCTATGCCACCGATGCGTCGGCATACCGGGAGATGCCCCTGGCAGTAGCAATCCCACAACATATAGCAGACCTGAAAACACTGATCAGTTTTGCGCGCAATAACAATACCTCGCTGATTCCCCGCACTGCCGGCACTTCGCTGGCCGGACAGGTGGTCGGCAACGGCATCGTGGTAGACGTATCCCGTACTTTCACCGGCATACTGGAATTCAACGCAGCGGAAAGCTGGGTACGCGTTCAGCCCGGCGTTATCAGGGATGAACTGAATATGTTCCTTAAACCGCACGGACTTTACTTCGGCCCGGAAACCTCTACCGCCAACCGCGCCATGATAGGCGGCATGGTAGGCAATAACTCCTGCGGTTCCAACAGTGTGGTCTATGGCAGTACCCGGGAACACCTGCTGGAAGTAAAAGCCCTGCTCAGCAACGGCGAAGAAGTCACCTTCAGCACCCTGGACACCGAAGCCTTCCATCAGAAATGCGAAGGCCCGGATACACTGGAAACAAAAATCTACCGCCAGATACGCACTGCCCTGAGCCATCATACCAACCAGGATGAAATACGCCGCGAATTCCCGAAGAAAAGTATCCCGCGCCGTAATACCGGCTATGCCGTGGATATGCTCCTGGAAACCGCGCCTTTCACAGCCGGAACAGAAGATTTTAACTTCTGTAAACTTATCGCCGGATCTGAAGGCACCCTGGCTTTTCTGACAGAAATAAAACTGCATGTAGATCCGCTTCCTCCGAAAGAAACGGGCCTGCTCTGCATCCACTTCAATAATGTAGATGAATCCCTGCGCGCCAACGTGCTCGTCATGGATTTCAAACCCAGCGCCAGCGAGCTGATTGACCACTACGTACTCGAATGTACCAAAGACAATATCGAGCAAAGCAAGAACCGCTTCTTTGTACAGGGAGATCCCGGCGCCATCCTGGTAGTGGAATTCTGCCGCGATACCAGGGAAGAAATCACTGCCATAGCGGGCCGTGTGGAAGCCACGCTGCGCGCCGCCGGACTAGGCTATCATTTCCCCCTGCTGTTCGGCAACGACAGCAAAAAAATATGGGCGCTGCGCAAAGCCGGTCTGGGCCTGCTCAGCAACCTCCCCGGCGATGAAAAAGCCGTGCCGGTTATTGAAGATACAGCCGTAGCCGTGGAAGACCTCCCCGCATTTATCCGTGACTTCAACGTCATATTGCAGCAATACGGACTTTATGCCGTTCACTACGCACATGCGGGCAGCGGCGAAATACACCTCCGCCCTATCATCAACCTGAAAACGGAAGAAGGTAATCTCCTCTTCAGAAAAATTGCAGAAGAAATTGCCACCCTCGTAAAAAAATACCACGGCTCCCTTAGCGGCGAACATGGCGATGGCCGCCTGCGCGGTGAGTTCATCAAACAGATGGTAGGCGATAAAAACTATGAACTGCTCCGGCAGATCAAATACACCTGGGACCCGGAAAATATCTTCAATCCCAGCAAAATAGTGGATACGCCATCCATGAACAGCATGCTGCGGTATGAACCCGGACAGAAAACACCCGCGTTCAACACCATCTTTCATTTCCCGGAACAAACCATCCTGCAGCACGCCGAACAATGCAATGGTTCCGGCGACTGCCGCAAAACACCGCTCAGCGGAGGTACCATGTGCCCCAGCTACATGGCCACCCGCAACGAAAAAGATACCACCCGCGCCAGAGCCAACATCCTGCGGGAATTTCTGACACACTCCCACAAGGAAAACCGCTTTGATCATAAGGAAATCTATGAAGTGCTGGACCTCTGCCTCGCCTGCAAGGGCTGTAAGTCAGAGTGCCCGTCCAACGTAGATATGGCCAAGATGAAAATGGAATTCCTCCAGCATTACTACGATGCCAACGGTGTTCCGGTGCGTGCAAAAATGATCGGCAACTTCTCTAAACTGTCTGCACTCGCTGCCATCACACCAGGTATCTATAACGGATTAATCAATAATAAACTCACCGGCGGCATCATCCGGAAATTCTCCGGCTTTGCATCCAAACGTTCACTGCCGGCGCTTCACAGCACCACCTGGCGCAAATGGTTTAACCGGCAATGGCCCAAAGAAAAGACAGGTACTGCCGGCAATAAAACCGTATACGTTTTCTGCGACGAGTTCACCAACTATAACGATACCACCATCGGCATCAAAGCCGTAAAGCTGCTGCATAAGCTGGGCTACGATGTAAAAATGACGGAGCATCCGGAGAGCGCCCGCGCCTATATGTCTAAAGGACTGCTGCGCAAGGCGCGTGAAATCGCAGAAGAGAATATTCGTATATTCAGTACCGTTATCAATGCAGACACGCCCCTGCTTGGCGTAGAACCTTCCTCCATCCTCAGTTTCCGCGATGAATACCCGGATCTGGTAAGGGAAGGCTTACGGCAGCAGGCACATGACCTCTCCAGACACGTTTTCCTCATTGATGAATTCATCGCCAACGAGGCTGCCAAAGGACATATCACTGCTGCGCAGTTCACCACCGCGCAGCAGCATATCAAGCTGCACGGCCACTGTCAGCAGAAAGCACTATCCTCTTCCCAGCACAGTCAGCAGATGTTAAGCATCCCGCAAAACTATTCCGTGGAAGTCATCCCTTCCGGCTGCTGCGGTATGGCCGGCTCCTTCGGCTACGAAAAAGAACACTACGACCTCAGCATGCAAATCGGTGAAATGGTGCTCTTCCCTGCCGTCCGCAACGCTGCCAAAGGCACGCTGATTGCCGCTCCCGGCACCAGCTGCCGACATCAGGTAAAGGATGGAACGGGGGTGAAGGCGATGCATCCGGTGGAAATACTATATGATGCGATAGTTTAATTGCGAATTACGAATTGCGAATTACGAATGAAGAGCGAAGACATAAGCAAAGAAGTAAATTCTTTATCCGCTTATGTCTTCGCTCTTCATTCGTAATTCGCAATTCGTAATTCGTAATTATTTCTTCATAATTTACCCGTAAACACCTTCGTCTCATACCTCAACGCCACCATTCTGTTCTCCTGGTGTTTTTCAAATACATCTTCCAGTTCCTGGATCATGGCGTTGTAGCGCGGATGGGTTTTATCGGGCATATAGGAGGATGACAGCAGCAGTCCTTTGATGGCGGCGTAGTCCAGGCGCTGTACGTGGTGGAAGTATTTTTCATGGAAGGTGTCCGGCAGGAAGAAACGGGCTATTTCCTGCGGCTGAATATTGCGGTGCTTCATGTCTTTGTAGTCGATGCCAAAGTCATGACGCAGTTTTTCGTAGGCTTTATCGAAGGGAGTGTCTGTTTCCCTGAAATTCCACATCAATACGGCAGAAGTTCCGGGGCGCATGATACGCCGGAATTCCTGCCGGGCTTCCTCCCGCTCAAACCAGTGAAAGGATTGTCCGGCTATCAGCAGGTCTACTGATGCATCCGGCAGCGTAGTTCGTTCGGCCGTTCCCGTTATACTTTTAAAATAAGGGTACCGTTGCAGCAGTCGCTCTCCCATCTCCCGCATTTCCCGGTTGGGTTCTACGGCATACACGGTATTTCCGTTGTCCAGGAAAGGCTGTGCGGAGATGCCTGTACCGGAGCCGATATCGGCTACTGCGGCTGATGGCGTAAGACCGGCAACCTCCTGCAGGTAAGGAATGATGGCTACCGGATATTGCGGACGGTATTTGACATAGTCATCCACACGGTTGCTGAATCGTTCTGTGTTTTTCATGGCAGACTAAAAATAAAGTTATTCTCCCAGACCATGTGGTTTCTTCTCTTCATTGCCATGGGCTTCCAGGTCGGCCAGCTTTTTCTTGCCGTAGGCCATTTTGGTAATCAGCACGTACAGTACCGGAACAGTGAAGACCCCCAGCAGCGTAGCCGCCAGCATACCGCCCACCACCGTATAGCCGATATTGACACGGGAAGCTGCACCGGCGCCTTTTGCCAGACACAGAGGCACCACGCCGAGGATAAAGGCAAAGGAAGTCATCAGGATCGGTCTGAAACGCAGCTTTACTGCCTCCAGGGTAGCCTGCATCAAAGGCATTCCTCTGTCTACACGTTCCTTACAGAACTCCACAATCAGGATGGCATTTTTGGCAGACAGGCCGATAAGTGTAATCAACCCGATCTGGGAATACACACTGTTGGCCTGCCGGGTTAATGTCAGCGCCAGGATAGACCCGAAGAGGGCTACCGGCACCGCCAGCAGTACAGAGAACGGAACGGACCAGCTTTCGTAGAGTGCGGTGAGCAGCAGGAATACAAATAATATGGACAGGGCAAAGATGAGAACACTGGTATTACCTGCCTGTATTTCCTGCAGGGATACGTTGGCCCAGTCGTACCCGAAATTTTCAGGCAGGGTCTGTTCGGCCACTTCTTTCAGGGCATTGATGGCATCGCCGCTGCTGTAACCGACTTTACTGTCCCCGTCAATTTCCACGGCACGATACAGGTTAAAGTGATTGATAACCGGCGCACCTGATCCTTTCTTCGAGGTCACCAGGGCGCTGAGCGGCACCATCTGTCCTACGTTGTTACGTACGTAATATGTTGCCAGGTTATCGATACTGGTGCGGTATAATGAATCAGCCTGCAACACAACGCGGAAGCTGCGGCTGAATTTGGTAAAGTCGTTCACATACAAGCCACCTAGGAATGTCTGCAGGCAGTTAAACACATCGCTCACCGCCACGCCCAGCTGTTTACATTTATCCCTGTCTACATCCACATTGAACTGCGGGGTATTGGCGCTGAAGAAGGCGTAGGCGCGCGCAATTTCCGGGCGCTGGTTGGCAGCCATGAGGAATTGCCCCATTACCTTCATAAACTCCCCGATGTCCGGGTTACTTTTCTGTTCAAGGATAAAGGAGAAGCCTCCCGATGTACCCATACCGCGCAGGGTGGGCGCGGGGATACAGATGATAGTGGCGCCGACGATGCGCATGGTAGCACCCTGGATCCGCCCCAGCACTGTATTGATATCATCGCCGTGCGCATAGCGTTCATCCCATGGTTTCAGGCTCACGAAGAACGTACCGGAGTTGGGCTTCACCGCGTTGGCCACGAAGTTCATTCCGCTGATGCCGAAGAAGTGATTCACGGCGCTGTCACTCAGAAGGATATTGTTGATTTCGGCAATCACGTCCTTGGTACGCTCTGCAGATGCAGCTTCCGGCAGTTCCAGGGCGATGAACATAGCGCCCATATCTTCCTGGGGCACAAAGGTAGTAGGTGTTTTCTTAAACAGATAAAAGGCGACGGCAAACAGGATCCCCATACCAATAAGCACTACGGGCGTGACTTTTATGAGCCGCATCACGAAATTGCCATAGCGGTTGGTCACCCGGTTAAACCATTCGTTGAATTTAAAAAAGAGTTTATTCAGACCATGTGATTGTTTCGTGAGATGCGCCGGCCGTAATAGTATGGCTGTTAGCGCCGGTGTAAAAGACAGCGCCAGGAAGGCCGACAGTAATACGGAAAAGGCGATCGTCAGGGCGAACTGCTG
The DNA here is from genome assembly GCF_009928525.1 of Chitinophaga solisilvae. Taxonomy (GTDB): domain Bacteria; phylum Bacteroidota; class Bacteroidia; order Chitinophagales; family Chitinophagaceae; genus Chitinophaga; species Chitinophaga solisilvae. The sequence continues at coordinate 208,064 of NZ_JAABOK010000011.1, forward strand.
ATACAGCCGGCCGCTTACCCCTGGTATAAACGCCACCGGTACAAATACTGCCGCCAGGATCAGCGCGATGGCAATTACCGGCGCCTGCACTTCCGACATGGCTTTGAAAGTGGCTTCCCGCGGCGACATGAGGTCGGAATCGATATGATGCTGCACCGCCTCCACCACCACAATGGCATCGTCCACCACAATACCGATGGCGAGTACAAACCCGAACAGGGTCAGCGTATTGATGGAAAATCCGAGCAGCTGGAAAAAGATGAACGTACCGATGAGGGAGATAGGTATTACCAGGATGGGAATGAGCGTGGCGCGCCAGTTCTGGAGGAAGATGAACACCACCAGTACCACCAGGGCCATTGCTTCCAGGAAGGTTTCAATAACCTCATTGATGGATATTTTCACGAAGGAAGTCGTTTCAAAGGGCACGAGCCAGTTGACATCTTCCGGGAAGGACCTGGACAGTTCTTCCATTTTCTTCATGACACGGTCATTCACATCCAGTGCGTTGGCGCCGGGAGCGAGGTAGATAGCCATCCCGCTGCCTGTTTTACCGTCTGCCTTGGCATCAATGGCGTAGGTGAAGGAGCCGAGGTTGATGCGGGCAACGTCGCGCAGGCGGACCAGTCCGCCGGTTTTGCTGGTAGCCACTACCACGTTGCCGAATTCTTCGGAGGTGGCGAGGCGGCCTTTAACACTGACGGTGTATTCAAATGCCTGTGTTTTACTCATGGGCGGCGCGCCGATACTACCGGCAGGCACCTGCTGATTCTGTTCTGTAATGGCGCGGGCAATATCGCCCGGCGTCAGGCTGAGGGCCGCCATTTTATCGGGGTTCAGCCATATGCGCATACTATAGTCCTGGGAGAAGGCGTTCACGTCGCCGACACCTGTCACACGCGCCAGCTCCGGCTTCAGGTAGATGTTCACGTAGTTGTCCATGAACTCGCGGGTATGGGTGCCTTTGGGCGAGTTCAGGGCTATTACCATGAGCATGTCATTGGAACGCTTTTTAACGGTAACGCCTACACGCCTTACTTCATCGGGGGTACTGGGCAGGGCGAGGCTCACACGGTTCTGTACATCGAGTGTAGCGATGTCGGGATCGGTACCTATATTAAAGGTAACGGTCAGGCTCATGGAGCCGTCGTTTGCACTTACAGACTGAATGTACATGGCGCCGGGGGTACCGTTCACCTGGTTTTCGATGGGCGTGGTAACGGTTTCTTCCACCGTGGTGGAGTTGGCGCCTACGTAGTTGGCCCGTACATCGGTAACGGGCGGTGCAATATCCGGCAACTGGGCAATAGGCAGGTTAAACATACAGATCAACCCTACAATCACCAGGATGATAGCTATTACAATCGTAGTATTCTTGCGCTCTATAAATGTTTTTGAGATCATACTGTGATGGCGGTTTTAGGATTATTGTTTACCTGCCGGCGGTGTAGCGCCTGCAACATTCACGGTATCGCCGGGTCTTACCTTCTGCAGTCCTTCTACTATGACACGGTCACCGGCTTTCAGGCCGCTCTGGATCAGTATCATGGTATCGGCGATGGCGCCGGGCATTACGTCCACGGGTTTCACCACGTTGGCCGGCGTGAGTGTAAGCACGCTGGTTTCAGACAGGTTCTGCACAATGGCTTTGGCCGGGATAGAAATCTGGGTGGCGGGGGTGCTGAACTGCATGACTGCCACGCAGCTCATACCGGATTTAAGCATACCGTCTTTATTCGGGAACACCAGCCGCACCCGGATGGTGCCGGTCTGCGCATCCACGGTATTATTAATTGTCTGTATCGCTCCTTCTTCCCCGTATCTGTCGCCATTGGTGAACTGCAGAAAGAATTTTTCAGCGCCCTGTCCCTTCTGAATGCGCAGGAACTCAGGTAAACTGGCCTGCGGCACGTCGAAGTCGGCAAACATGGGGTGTTCATTCACGACGGTGTTGATGAGTGTTTGCCCGGCATTCACGATGTCGCCCACCTTCAGGAGGGAGATGCCGATACTACCGCTTACGGGAGCACGCAGTATAGCGTGATTTACATCAGTGCCGGCCCTGGCTACCGATGCTTTGGCGGCGGCCACATTGGCTTTGGCGGTGAGTACGGCTGTATAAGCCTGGTCCACGGTCTGTTTGGAAATAGCGTCATGGTCCAGCAGCGTCTTATATCTTTCGTAGTCCCGTTGCCGTTGGGCGAGGTCTGCCTCGGCCTGCTGCTGACTGGCCACTACCTGTCCGTATGCAGCAGTATAGCGGCTTTTATCAATTTCGTACAGGGGCTGTCCTTTGGTTACATTGCTGCCATCCTTTACCTTGATGGCATCCAGGAAACCGGTGACATCGGAACGTATCTCCACAATATCATGCGCCACCAGGGTAGCCGGGAACTGTGAGCTGACGGTACGGGCGCCCACGGTGACCTCCTGTGCTACTACCGTTGCTTTCATCCTCCCCATCATAGCCGCCTGTTGTTGCTGTTTATTGCCGCCACCGCAAGCTGCGGCGGTCAGCGTAATGACGATCAGTAAAATCCTGTTATTCATATTATGATAGAATTACTTATTGCTAATCAGGAAAAGTTGTTTATCATTTGATTCTGCCCATCGCCTTATCCAGATCAGTTTTGCTGATAAGGGTATTGAGCATGGAGTTGACGTACTGCGTGCGTGCCTGAGTCAGTTCACTTTCAGCGGAAATCACATCCAGGCTCGTAGCTACGCCCTGTTCAAACTTGAGTACCACCCGTTCGTAAATACCCTGCGTGAGCGTCATGTTTTCCTTCTGTGTTACAAAAAGCGCTTTGTTGTTCTGGTAGACGGTATTGGCATTTTTCACTTCCACCTTGATCTGCTGGGAGAGATAGTTCCGGTCGTTCACGGATTTCTCCAGGGTGATCCTGTTCTGCCGGATCTGGTGCAGCCTTTCGGTACCTGTAAAAATGTTCCAGGTAAGAGACAGACCCAGCGTAGAGGCAGCGAAGCCGGTATTATACAGGCTGCTGAATTTATCCGAGAAATAGTTATAGCCGTAGTTGACAAAAGCGGATAATTTGGGCAGGTACGCCATCTTCTTGCTTTTCAGGTTCAGCTCATTCAGGGCGATCTGTGTATTCTGTATGCTGTATTCGATACGGTCTGTTACTGCATAGTTGGAGGTATCTGTGGCAAAATCATCTACCGTCAGGTCCTGTACGGTTTCCTTCAGCTCCAGCTGGTCTTCCTGCGGCATGCCCATCTGAAATTTCAGCAGCTGCATGGTGTATACCAGCAGCCGGATCTGGTTCTGAATTTCCGTAGCGGAATTGTTATAGGATACCTGGATTCTGTCAACATCAATTCTTTCCGCAACACCGGCATCATATCTGGCTCTGGTGTCAGCAAGCGTTTTCTTCAGCTGATCCAGGTTGGCTTTTGTGAGCCGGATATTTTCCTGGTTGGTGAGCACGGCATAATATGATTTGGTGATGGCCACCCGGGTATCTATTTCTGTTCGTGTATACGTTTTAGAGGCGAGTTCAGAATAGACCTTCGCGGCTTTCAGGCCCAGGAAATAATCGCTCTGGAAGATGGTCTGATTCACCTGCCCCAGCACGTTAGAGGAGAAACGGGTACCGAATTGCACCGGAATTTTCTTATCGTAGTTACCGCTGGCAATATCAGGAATCAGGGAGGTGGCGAGTTTCATATTATCGTTGAAACCGGCAGTTATATCCGCATGCGGCAAGAGTTTGCCGGTGGCTTCCTTCACCTGTTCTTCTGAAAAATGAACATCCAGGTTGGCATTTACCATATCATGATGATGGGCAAGCCCATATTGTATGCAATCAGCCAGATTGAAGATATAGTTTCCAGACCGGGTAGTATCCATTTGCCCGTAAACAGTTGTTATTCCTGATAAAAAAAGAAAAGAAAACAAAACAAGGCTACAACGCATACTTATTACTTTGAAAGTATATGATGATTGATAACTACATAACACAGGAATGGTGAAAAGGTTGTCCGGAAATCTCCTGCTTTCTGCCAAAAAACCAACTGCTTTATCAGCTTTTCGTATATTGCTGAAAAGCTATACGTTTTTCTTATGTCTATGTCAGTTATTAAAGAGCCCAGGCAGGAGCACAAGGAGTTTGAGCTGGAGCGGGTTATATTATTCAGCGATGCGGTATTTGCCATTGCGATTACCCTCCTGATTATCGAAATCAAATTACCGCATGTGCCGGAGCACCTGGCGCCGGGCGAGTATAGCAAAGTCATACAGCCCTTTGTATTTGAGTTTTTTACTTTTGTTGCCAGCTTTGCTTTTATCGGCAATTTCTGGATCAGGCACCTGCAGTTATGCCGCTTTATGCAGCACTATAATATCGGGCTGGTTTACCGCAACCTTTTCTTTTTATTTTTCGTGGTATGCTTTCCCTTTTCTGCTGCGGCGATGATGCATCTTACTACGAACTTTGTATTACCCATGTTTATTTACCTGGGCAACCTGGCAGGTTGTCTGGCGGGTCTGTTCTGGCTGAGCTACTACGTATTCCAGCGTAATCCGGGTCTGGCAATTGCGGGTCATCATACAGAAAAAGAGCTGTTATATCAGCGGTTTAAATACAACTTCTTCACGGTAGCCACTGTTTTCACGACACTAGCGCTTTCCTTCTTCATCTTCCCGGATGGTATGACTATTCAGCGTTTAAGTTATACCTTCATACCTGCGTTGGTGTTATTTAACTATTTCCGGATCAGGATAAAGAAAAGAAATACCTTACGCCTCGTGCATATCGGGGATAAAAGCAGTTAGCCTATGCTGGAACTTGACAAAAGAGAAGCACGTTTACTGGAAAATGCAGTCCGCCGGTGGGAACAGGAGCAGCTGATTACCGGCGCCCAGGCGGATCAGCTGCGGAAAACCTGGAGCATACGCAGTACAGACTGGCAGACCATCGCCCTGTATATATTCATTGCCGCCATTTCCTGTGCGCTGATGGCGTTTGGTTCGCTGGTACTGGATGAGAAGTGGATTGAGATCATCCGCAAGAAATTCTCCCTGACGGACGGTGTCATTGCCTTTCTATTTGCCGTCATTACCGGGTTGCTGTGTTACCAGGGATGGCGCAGGAACAGGCACCAGCCTGGCTTTTCGCTGAACAGGGAGTTGTTCTGGCTGCTGCCGGTTCTCAGTACAGGCGTTACCGTAGTATACCTGGGTAAAAGCGTGCATTATTTCAACGGCAATTATGGCCTCTTCTGGCTGCTGGCCACCGTTATCTATGCCGTCTTGGCGCTGACGCTGCGTTCCCGCCTGCTCTGGATCGGAACGCTGGCTTCTCTGATACCGGCCTACGTAAAACTCACCTACTATCTTACCGGCGATGCCCCCTATTTCCTGGGGATGAACCTCCCCTGCCGCATGGCCCTGCTCGCGGGAATCATGATACTGGCTGCCCGCATCATGCGCAACACCAACCTGTATGAACCCGTAAAAGATATTACCTGGAGCGGCAGCTGGCTGCTGTTCATGCTTTCCGGCTGGCTCATCTCCATCTTCGGCAACTGCGGCACCTGGCAGGAATGGCAGGAACTCCGGCAGGTGCATCTGCTCATGTGGGTATTTATTTTCAGCGCCCAATGCATTGCCGTACTCCTGCTTGGCCTCCGCCTGAAAGACAACCAGCTCCGGGACCTCGGCATCATTTTCCTGCTCCTGGATTTATACACCCGCTACTTTGAATACCTCTGGGACCGCACCAATAAAGGTATTTTCTTCGCCATCCTGGCGTTGTCGTTCTGGCAGCTGGGGAAGGTGATTGAGAAAAGAATGAAGAAATAAATTATGAATGATGAATGATGAATGATGAGTTAGATCGAAGAGCTAAGCAAAGAACAAAATTTATTCTTTGCTTAGCTCTTCGATCTAACTCATCATTCATCATTCGTAATTCATAATTAAATTAAACACTAACTGTTTCCTTCACCGCCGCCACTCCATACCTCCCTGTATCCTGCATGCTCCAGTCATAATTGCCGATCATCCAGGAGCGGAGAACGGATACATAGCGGAGCAGTTCGTAGTCTTTTTCTGTGCCGGTGAGGGGTAGTAGTTTTTCCAGGACGAGGAAGATGGCTACTTCTTCGTTGTGCATGCGGGCGGCTTCGTTGATGGCTTCCTGCAGGGAGCATTGGCGTTCGTGCCGGAGTATCAGTACAAGGTTGTGCACATCGCCCTGGCGGGATTCCTTGTTGCAGGAGAAGAGATCGTTGGCCCAGCATACCACGTTGCTGCAGGCGAGGACCATACGTTGCAGGATGGCGTTTTGCAGGAGATCTTCCGGCAGGTAAATTTTTTCGATGATGTCTACCGCAGTAACATCCGCATATACGGCGCCTGTATGTGTCCGCATTTTAATATAGTCGGCTACGGAGGGGATGATGTGCGTTTCCCTGTTCTCGGCTTCCCATATACAGGCGTTGAAATAATCTTCGATGTCGCGGATAAACCGGAGCCGCCAGGAGGGCTTGCTGATAGCGCGCATACGCTCCCAGATGCTGCTGAGGGCGGCGGCCAGGGGCGCACCATAGGCGGGAGTAACTACTTTGTTGTTGTGCAGGATGTCGGTCAGACTGGCCATCAGGCTTCTGAGGTAAGCGGATTTCTTACCAGTTTCCGCTTCATCGCACTGATCGTCGAGGATGAAGAGCCAGGCGTTGAAATCGGAGATTAGACAGAGTTCATGCAGGGAGGCATCGGGGAAGGCTCTGGACACCAGCCAGGCGAAACGGGATTTTTCAAATCTGGTGAGCGCCTTCTCTGTTGTAAGCAGGTTGTAATCTCTTACCCAGCTGCAGATGTGCTCCTGGGCTTCCGCTACATGGATGTTGATACGGGATGGAAACGGATACTGGATCCGGGGAAACTGGATCGTTGTCATGTGTCTGTGGATTTTAATCGTTAACTATTAGGGTTTAGAAATGACATAGGCTTTTCCGGAGTGCTTGTCATTCCCCGGAAACATGACTGGCAGGCATACCACAGGCCTACCATACGTATAGCATAGTAAAATTTGAATCAGCTGCTTCGGTTAACGGTAAAGCGTTGAAAAATCCCTGAAGCGAATTACAGTCCTGTTGTGACAGGTAGGTTCAGGTGTTGTAATACCTTCGGTAACGCGAGGTGAAACCAACTCGTAAAGGTAGCAGGTTCCTGTTCCATTAATTCCAGTACCTGGTGTACTGGCAAATACCGGTAATCATTTACTTCCGTTGTATCGGGGACGATAGCACCATTGAAAGTCCCCAGCAGCACGTGGTCAAATTCGTGCTCAGTAAGTCCGTTGTCAAATACTGTTTTATATGTGAACGTGAAAATTTCCTGCATCGGACAGTCGAAACCCATTTCCTCCTGTAAGCGACGGTGAGCGGCGGCCAGTGTGGGTTCTCCCGGCAGCTGATGACTACAGCAGGCATTTGTCCATAACCCGGGTGAGTGATATTTATCCAGCGCACGCTGTTGCAGTAACATTTCTCCCGCATCATTCATTACAAACACTGAAAAAGCACGATGCAGCCGGCCCTTACGGTGCGCCTCCATTTTTTCCATTGTCCCTATAGCCTCATCGGATTCTGTCACTAATATTACTTCAGGTAAATTCATAGCGTAACAAAGATATTTAATAAATGTTAGCTGGCAGTAAAATACAGATCTTTAATCGTCTACTCTCTAATGGTTACCTAAATAAATATACAATAATAACGCTGAATAGAGAAAAAAATTACAAATACGGATTTACTGTATTTTTACAGAAAAAAGAAACAATGGCAGAGGATTTACAGATAGCAAAGGGCAGTAAGGCGGAACAATATCAGGCACTGATACCGCAGATAAAAGGATTGCTGGACGGGGAACCGGATCTGGTGGCTAACCTCGCTAATGTGGCCGCAGCGCTGAAAGAACAGTTCGGCTGGTTCTGGGTGGGGTTCTATCTTGTCAGACAGGAAGAACTGGTATTAGGCCCCTTTCAGGGTCCGGTTGCGTGTACCCGTATCCGTAAGAACAGGGGCGTATGCGGCGCCAGCTGGGCACAGGCGGCGACCCTTATAGTGCCGGACGTGGAGGCATTTCCCGGACATATCGCCTGCAGCAGTTTATCCAAATCAGAAATTGTAGTACCGTTGTTCAAAAACGGGGAAGTGGCCGGTGTGCTGGATGTTGACAGCGAATTGCCGGATCACTTTGATACCACCGATCAGCAATACCTGGAAGAAATTGTAAAATTAATAGCATTATAACACTGGAACAGACAGGCAGATAATAGTCCGGACCTCAACTGGCAAAGATTTTGAGCAACCAGCCTGGAAAATCCCAAGCGTTCATTCATTAAAAGAAATTTTTGCCATGTTCTTCTTTGGAAAAAAAAAGGAAAGCCATAAAATACTCACCCCATTTTTATCAGCGATAGAAACAGATATACATTCCCATCTCATACCGGGCGTGGATGACGGCGTGCCGGATGCTGATACCAGCCTGCGTTTCATACGGCAGCTGCAGGAAATGGGGTTGCGGAAAATTGTTACCACACCGCATATCATGATGGACCGGTATCCTAACTCTGTCAAAACGCTGGCAGGGCCTTATCAGGAAGTCATGCGCGTACTCTCGGTACAACATCCGGAGCTGCAGTTCAGGTATGCCGCTGAATATTATATGGACGAACAGTTTGAATTGCTGATGCAGTCACCGCTGCTCACCCTCAGCGGCCGGTACGTGCTGGTGGAAGTATCTTTTATCATGGCCCCTCCGCAGATGCACCGGTGGCTGTTTGAGCTGGTAGCCCAGGGCTATGTGCCTGTGCTTGCTCATCCGGAGAGATATAACTACTGTCATAAAAACTTTGCCGCCTACGAACAGTTTAAGCAGTGGGGATGCCTGCTGCAGGTGAACCTGCTCTCCCTTACCGGGTACTATGGTAAAAGCGTACAACAGGCCGCCGAAAAATTAATGGAGCAGAAGATGATTGACTTTATCGGCACTGACCTGCACCACGATAAGCATATGCATGCCCTGTGTCAAATTCCGGAGAACCGGAAGCTGCTGAAAACACTGGAACAATACCCGTTTAAAAACAATACCCTCACCCATCTGGATTAGCTGTCAGCGGATGAGCGTCAGGCTCCCCTGCTGCTTACGGGCCTGCTGCCGGCTGTCTGTATAGGTAAGTACCCAAATATAGCTGCCCGCAGGTTGCTGCGCCCCATCCCAGGCATCCTGCGGATTGCTGCTCCGGAAAACGGCAGCCCCCCACCGGTTAAATACCTGTAGCTGGAAATCGCGTACATCATCATTCACGCGGCAGCGGAACACATCATTCAGGCCATCACTGTTAGGGCTAAACGCCGTAGGGACATATACCGCGCATTGCCGCTGGTTGCGGATAATTTCAGCATTGCCGCGTACCTCACATTCATTTTTATCTTTCACCTGGAAATAATAGCGGCCCTCGTTGAGCTGGGACCAGGCATTGTCTGACTGCCAGTTGCCCAGTTCCAGTTTAAACAGGTAAGGCATGGTGCCCCCGGCTATGGCGAGGGAGATCCGGCCATCGCGGGTATCGCTGCAGCTGATATCCTTTACCTCCTGGTGTGCTATCTGTAACGGTAATGGCTCTACGACCCGGATATCATTCAGTGTTACCGAACAACCCGGATCATCTTTTACTTTTACCTGATAGCTGCCGGGGCGGAGCTTCCTGAACTGCGGTGTTTCCGTGGGATGACCTCCGCCGTTGAAGAAATAATGATACGGCGGTGTGCCGCCGCTGGTCGTCAGCGCTATTTCATTGTTGTTATCACCGGAGCAGCGGGAGGGTGTGATGAGGATATCATTTTTCAGGATGGTTTCCATCACGGTTATCTGCCCGGTGCTGGTGGTACCGTTACGGGCAGTAGCTGTTACCTCGTAGTTACCTGCCGGCAGATGGGTCACCTGGCTGGTGGTTTGTCCGCCAGGCTTCCACAGGTAAGTACAGGGGCCGGTACCACCGGTAACGGCTGCACGAACAATGCCGGTACTTTCTCCCTGGCAGGTGTTCTGTGAAGAGAGCGACAGCCGCGGGGTTTCCAGTACGCTGGCCGAGAGGTTGTCCACCAGTATACCCGCCAGACGACCATTGTTGCAGTCGCTGCTGTGATAACTGAACAGGGAAAACACGTGGTAGTCTGCCTTCGGTGTAAAGATGATGTTATATCTTTTCCATTCCGTATGCGTGAATACGGGCGATTTCCACAACAGCTCCCCTTTAGCCTGCGAACCGTTACCGGCGTATATGGCAAGACCTCCGTTACATACTTTCTGCTTAAAATAATCTACCGGAAAAGCCATATCAAAAGACAGCGCATAGGTGATGCCCGCCTTGAGTACACCATTCAGTTGCTGGGAGATGCCTTCATCCCATTCTGCTGTAGCGAGTAGCCCGATGTAGGTATCGCCGTTCACGGCAGGCTTCATAATGTTGCAGCAGGTGCCCGGCTGAATGTCGGGCGAATTAGCTGCGATCGTCCATTCCGGCGGGGCGGTGGCAGCTTTGGGCTTCCCTTCAAGGGAAGGATTACGGATAATAACATCCTGTGCATGGATATCCGTTAAAGACAAAAAGGATAGCCATAGCAGCATCGTCAAGAAATTTTTTCTTACAAATAGGTTTTTCACTGCAGCCATAAATTAAGTGCTTGCTCTGAAATCCGGCCAATGTTCGCTGGCAAATATGCTACCGGCAATCAATATCAGAATGGTTAAGTATTTGAGCGCATTAGGAAATTATAGATCTATTAACTTCTTTCACATAAACAATAACACATGAACACAAATGTACATATTAATTTTATCCCCGAACGATTATTTAATAACTGTCAACATGAAAACATTATTGTTTGTTCAAAAAATATAACAGTAAGAAAAAATATAATCGTATGAAAACATAAAGGGGACCGGCCTTTCGGCTCAGTCCCCTCTTGGTTCGGACAACTGATTATGAAGAGAGGGAATCATATTTTCATCGTACCTGTTCAAAAAGCGTTTCGCGCATACACTTGCCGGTGGCTTGTTTCCGGCGACAGTAAAAAAAAGTGCCAGACATCTTTGCAATAATTGCTTTGATGAATGGCACGGACCAAAACGTGGAATGGAATATTATTGCCAGTGTGATTTAATGCAATCAACGGTAGCTGTCAGCTGCTTTGTAGTGAGATTGGAACCGCTGGGCAGACAAAGCCCGTTTTCGAAGAGGCGGGCAGCGGTACCGTTTACATAGGCCGGCGCTCCGGAGAATACCGGCTGCAGGTGCATTGGCTTCCACAGCGGCCGGGATTCAATATTGAGTTTTTCCAGCGCCAGGCGGATGGTTTCCCGGGTAATCCCGTTGCTTGTTTCCGGGTTCACCAGGATAGTGCTGAGCCAGCGGTTGCTGAACATCCGCGCAGGTTCTGCCACAAATTCAATACCGGGGAGCCCTTGCAGCTGTGCTTCATAAAAACTGTAATTGGCGCGGCGTTGCCTTACCCTTTCATCCAGTACTTCCATCTGGCCTCTGCCAATACCGGCAGTAACATTACTCATCCGGTAATTGTAACCGATGTGGCTATGTTCATAATGCGGCGCAGGGTCCCTGGCCTGCGTAGCGAGGAAGCGCACTTTCGTGAGCGCATGCGGATTATGACCTACCAGAGCGCCGCCGCTGCTGGTCGTAATAATTTTGTTACCGTTGAAACTCAGCACACCATATTCTCCCAATGTGCCGCAGGCGCGGTTATCATATAAAGATCCGAGTGCTTCCGCCGCATCTTCAATCACGGTGATTTCATATTTTTCTGCCACCGCCTGTATCTCTTCCATCTTTGCCGGCATACCATAGAGATGCACGGGAATAATGGCTTTTGGCTTCCGGCCTTTGCTGATACGGTCTTTGATAGCTGTTTCCAGCAATACCGGGTCCATATTCCAGGTATCCGTTTCGCTGTCAACAAACACCGGCGTTGCGCCCTGGTATACAATCGGATTGGCGGAAGCGGAGAAGGTCATGCTCTGACAAATAACTTCGTCGCCCGCTTTTACGTCTGCCAGTATCAGCGCCAGGTGCAGCGCTGCAGTACCGGAAGATAATGCTGCCACATCACCCGCTTTGAGATATGCTTTCAGGTCATTTTCAAATCCATCTACATTTGGCCCCAGTGGCGCAATCCAGTTGGTTTCAAACGCCGCGTTGACAAACTTCAGTTCGCTCTCCCCCATATGCGGCGAGGAAAGCCAGATCTTTTCATTCATAGTTAACAATAATTATATGGTTAATATTTTACTAACGTTGCTGGCTACACGCTAACAGTACCGGTAAATTTCTCGGTCGTCACATGCCCTGCCTGTGCGATTCCTTCCGACTTAAATACCTTTATCACTGTCATTATCAGAATCCGTATATCCAGTAACAGGCTGATATGATCCACATACCACACATCCAGTTCAAACTTCTGTTCCCAGCTGATGGCATTGCGGCCGTTGACCTGCGCCCATCCGGTGATACCGGGTTTTACCTCATGCCTTCTCGCCTGCCGCGGAGAATATAAAGAGAGATAATCCACCAGTAACGGCCGCGGACCAATCAGGCTCATATCTCCCTTCAACACATTGATGAGCTGCGGAATTTCATCCAGGGATGTTTTGCGCACAAAGCTGCCCACCGCTGTCAGACGCTCATGATCCGGCAGCAGCATACCACCGGCATCGCGCCTGTCATTCATGGTTTTAAACTTGATTACCCGGAAGATGCGGCCATTCCTGCCGGGACGTGCCTGGAAGAAAAACGGCTTCCCGTTGTTGGCTATACTCAGCAACAATACCAGTATCAGGAAAACAGGAGATAATAACAGTAGCCCCAACAGGGCTACTGCGCCATCGGTTAACGGCTTGAAGAAAAATTGGTAAGGCTTCAATTGATATGGTTTTTATAAAGATATCGGACGATTGCCGGAAATGCTTACTGCACCTGCACTTTCTGCTGTGCTGCTTCTTTCCGGATATTCATCAGCGCATTATTATCAGTTACTTCCCTGCTGGCTTCTGTTCTCTTTACTTCCACATTTTTCAGTTTTGTACTTACGCCATAATCTGCAGAGTTGTACAGAAAAGGTTTCTTCTGGCAGTTCTTCCATACCGGATTCTCTACATTGATACTGCCTTTCATTGGCTGCGGCAGCTCACGTTTTGTACCGTACACATAGAACCCGATAAATGAACCATCGTCAATATGATTTCTGACTGTGATATTTACATCTTTCAGGCTTTTACCCGTCAGCTTCCCCAGCGATACAACTATTCCGGCGCTACCATTATTGAAAGTAACCGGACTGTTGATGCTGATATTATCGATCACATCTGTATTGCTGTTAGGTTCTATATCGATACCGCTTTTAGGATTGGTACCGGAAGTGTTGGAAATCACGGGCCTGTTCAGTTGCAGACCATTTACACAGGTAACGGAGATACCGTTACGGCGGTTGAAGTCCAGCATAGCGTCATTCACGATAATGTTGCTGCTGCATTTCCCGCTGATATCCCCGATGTAGATACCATCTCCCCAGCAGTCGGACACCACCGGGCTGACAATCGTCACATCCTGCGAGCCTCTCACGGAGATGCCCATCCCCCACTGTCCGCCGCTGCCCTGATGCGCTTTGCGGTCGCCGGTGATAACAGGATTATACACTTTCACCTGTTTCACCTGATGCAGGCGCAGCACTTCATAATTTTCCTTGCTGTTGGGTAACAGCAGCAGTTTAGAGTTTGGCTGAAAACGCACGCTGGTATTACTGCGCAGGGTAAGCCCCCTTGCATTTACAGCTACCGGAAAATCGGGAAACATCACATCCTCATGTTGCTGAATACCTTGCTGCAGTTGATCCGTATAATCCACAGAGCCGTCTTTCACATATCCTCTGGGTAACAGGGTAGTCAGATCAAATACGCCGGCAGCATCGCTTTTCATACTTTTTGCGGCAGGCGCCGCAGCAGCAAAAGCCTGTACGCTGCCGCCCTTTTTCATATAGGCTGCAGGCAGTTTGCGGTACTTAAAGTTGCTGTTCAGCTGCGCCGCAGCAGAGAGAGTAATACACAATAAAGACATGGCGATACCCGCCTGCACTAATCGGTTTTTCATGATGCACTCATTTTGATTACCTCTAAATATTTTTGTGTAGCAATATTCAGCGCATAGTTTGCACGGGCTAACCTGGTAGCGTTTAATCCCTGGGCAGATAATAATGCCGCATTATTGATATACCCGGTAAAACGCCGGGCTTCTGTATTTATACAGGAAACATCCTCCGCCAAAACGATGCCAGCATTCTCCTGTTCCAGCACAGTGGCCTGCCAGCCGCGATAGTTGATGAGCATGGGTTTTCCGGCCGCCAGACTATCAAAGAATTTATTGGCGGAGTTAGCCCACAACTCGGGGACCGGAATCACAAATGAGGAAGCTACGGTGCATTCATGGTACAGTTGCGGCAAACTGGATTTCGGCACCGGTGGTAAAAAGAAAACGTTCTGATCCAGCAACTGCTGATCTGCCGCATATTTCAGCAGGGCATCCTTTTCCATACCATCACCGATAATCAGGTATTTTATTTCCGGATCGATGGATTTGGTATGTACAGCCAGGTCCAGCATATACCGGAGCCCGTTCACCATTCCGATGGTACCGGCATACAAGACGCTGCGCTGCGGCCTGAATCCCAGCAGATCAGTGAGCATTTTCTTCTCCGGATCAAACGCTTCAAATCGTTTTACTTCTGAAATATTGGGTATGACCGTAATCTTCTCCGCCGGTGTAGCAGTACGTTTCAGGATAGATGCCTTCATATCGTCCGACAAAGCCACGATATGCGCCGCACGCTTGTAAATTATGCGTTCAAAGGCATTCAGCGCCTTCACGACCCATTTATTCTTTATAACGCCCATGGCTATAGGAACTTCCGGCCATACGTCCCTCACTTCAAAAATGAAAGGCGTTTTATGCCGCCAGCGCTTTACCAGCGCAGGGATGGCAATGGTAATCGGAGTGGAGGTAGCAATCACCACTTCTCCTTTTATGTGCAGTACCCGCTTTGAAGCAGCTATCAGAAACTGCAGAAATACCAGTATGCGTTTGAAGAAACTCAGCTTGTTACTGTATTCCTGCTGAAGAATATGCAGCTCCAGTCCTTCTACCTGTGTAACGGTCCATTTACCGGACAGCGGCATTCCCTTCAGGAAAGCGCTGCTGGTAATAAACACTACCCGGTGCCCCTGCTGCTGAAACTGTTTCGCCAGGTCATAGGAACGCGTTCCGCCGGCGGTGCTGGGCAAAGAAAAATACTGGTGCAGATAGATAATTGTCATAGTTGTCTGATTAATACCAGCATCAGGATTCATAAAATATTTTCCTGATAAACTGCTGTATCGTTACTTCTTTCACTTTGTTAAATGCATTCTTCCGTAAGCTTGCGGCACGCGCATCATCCGTAGTCAGGCTGATGATTTTATTCTTAAAATCTGTATGATCATTAAAATCCGCAAACAGGATATCTTCTTCATTTTTGAACATACCGGGCAGCGATCCTACCGGTGTGCTGATGACATTGATACCATTGGCCATTGCCTCAAGAATTACGCGGGGTGAGCCTTCCGACAGACTGGCAAAAACAAACACATCATGTGTTCTCAGCAGGCGGTTTAATTGATTGCGTTTGTCCACATGCCCCACGAAATTGATTTTATTGCTGATGCCTGCCTGAGCGGCCTGTGTCTTCAGGTCATTTTCAAAATCGCCTGAGCCTACGATCGTCAGTGTGGCGTCGGGTTTCGTCTGCAGCAATTCATGAAAAGCCCTGATAACCACTTCCACACCTTTGGCCTTACGCAGATATCCTACATACAGGAGTTTCAGCGGTTGCTGTGATAGCTGCCGCTGTTCATCCAGAAAGAAGTCGTTTTCATCCAGTGTGCTGGAAACAACGGCAGTAGCATTTACACGTTGCGCTGCCAGTCTTTGCTGCAGGTGTGTGCCGTTGGTGAATACCTTTGCGCCTTTGCAGGCCCACAGGTAAGCCTGGTGTTCCGGCTGAAAAAAGGAAATCAGCATTGTTTTCTTCAGCAGGCTGAAATTCGGATTATTGCGGGCGGCATCAATGGGATCTCCCACAAAATGCACGATGCGGCGTTTATTCCTGAAATAGCGTTTGCTCAGCCAGCCACAGGGAGATGGGTATCTGACATACACGGAGTCGAAGCCTGCGGCATGTTTTTTATAGGCACGGTTATACGAAAAAAGATGTCTGACCTGGTTCATATAGCCTTCCGCGTAAGGAAGGGGGATAACGCGTACGTTACTGAACCGGCCTACCGGCAGCAGTCCTGTTTCTTCGGCGGTATCATCCTGTTTTACCGGTGAAAGCAGGCAAACGTCATCATAATATTTTACTATTTCACTGAGATAAACCCAGTTGGTATATGGCAGATAATACTGATCTCCTGCTTTATGCACCACCCATGCCTGTATCAAAATATTGGTCATAATAAAAAGCTTTTATGCATTTATGCGTTGAAATAGTTTGGGTTTAATGGCCCGCTGTAACAGAAATTTGTACAGCAGGTAAGGTCCGATGGAATACCACAGCAGGCTTCTTACCACAAACAGGAACTCGCCTCTGCCATACATCAGGAAGAATGAAGTAAAGGATGCCGCCAGTATCAGCCGGGTATTTTTCTGCATGACAAATACGTCCAGTTTCACGAGCATATAACCGAGCAACACCATAAAGAATACGCCGAAGATGGAGAAGTTCATATATGCTTCCGCGATAAATGAATAGCCCACACCGCCGCCGGCTGCAGCAGCATGCGGGTTTACGCGTTCTGTCAGCCACTGGCTGTAGTGAGCGTTCTCAATAGCCGGATGTTTTCCGTTAGTAAATATGTTGGGAAAAATACTGGTCATGGCCCAGAAGTATCCGGAGCCGTAGGCGTAATCTCTTTCCGCCGGCACGAGTGTCTGGGTATATCCGACGGTTTTCACGCTGCTGCCCATTTCCTTGAGGATGGCCAGCTCCCGGAAGGAGTCGCCCAGGTATTCCAGGGCCGCTTCCATGGTTGGCTTATCGGCTGCGTTGCGGTAGTTTTTAATCAGCGGGAATACAAAGAACAATACGGCTGCGCCGATAATGAAAGACTTGCGGATATTGATGCGTGCCACACATCTGTCGTACAGGATGGCAAATCCCAGTACGGGCATAATGGAGTGGCCGCGGAAGCCGATCATAAACAGCAGCATGCAATGCACGAAAATCATAATCATCCATATCAGGCTTCTTCTATTACCGCTGTTTACATCGCACCAGTAGAGAATATACAAGGCCGGAATGTAGAAGTCGCGCAGAATCTTCGGCACGGAGTCTACCCCATACACTTTCTCCATACCGTACAGGGCGTAGTAACCGTTGGCCATCGCCACCTGCAGGGAATCCATCATATAGCTCATTTCAAATACGATGGAAACCGCCAGCAGTGCAAAACCTACTACGCGGAAGGTACGGATATATACCGGCTGATTGTAGACAATGGTTTTCACTGATTTCAGGTTACCGTGATTCAGATAGAGCAGTGCGCCGAGATAGAGGAAGGAAAAACACAACGCCACAAATATAATGGTGTCGCGCTTTACAGCCAGATCCGTAATTTCTGTCATCAATGAGTATTCGGTCGGATTAAATATTTTCACGAAGAATCCACCACCGTTGAACAGCATGCCTGCCAGCAGGAAAAAGTAGAAGATGCTCACCACGGTATCGTTCAACCGGAAGAAGTTGAGCGATTGCCATGCAAACTGTATGACGATCAGGTAAGATAACGTCAGTTCAAATTCCTGGATACCGGCGTCATAAATGAAGGATGACACCGTGAATATCACGAGGATGAATACAATCTGTATGATGATGGCTTTTAAACTATTCATTTCGCTGCATATAATTGAATGAGTGCATTCACCGAGCTGGCGATGCTGTAATCACTGTTGACCATACGCAGGTAGCACGCCGCCTTTACCGCATCATTGGCGGGCGTGACTTCCTGCAAACTTCTTATCCATTCCTTGCGGTTATTCAGGCTTAACGTTGTAAACAGTTCCGGGATGGGGCGGTCTACAGCGGAAATGCCGTCGGACACCACACAGGGTACACCGGCGGCCTGGGATTCCAGCAGTATTACCGGCGAGCCTTCGAAGAGGGAAGGCATAGCTACTACGTTGAAAACATTTCTGAGAAAATCGGGGACATCACCGCGTAGTCCGAGGAACTTCACCCTGTCTGCGATACCCAGCTCAAAGCATTGTCTGGCCGTATCGTTCTGGAGATCCCCTGCGCCGATGAGGAGCAGCCAGGCGTTGTTGTTCTCTCCCAGTATTTCGCTGAACACGTTTATCAGGAACCGATGATTCTTCACTTCCATGAAACGGCCCACATGCCCTATAATCAGGGCATTGTCCGGGATGTGCAGTTCCTGCAATATCTGCCGGCGGAAGGCAGGATTAGCCTGTCCGAAGCGGCTGAGGTCTATTCCCAGTTTCAGGATGGTAAATTTCTTGCTGCCGAACAGGGCGATACCGGCTTCCGGAGAAACGGCCACTTTCTTTGTGGAGAACAGATCTGAGAACAGGTGTGATACTTTGATATACATCCGTTTCAGCCTGCCTGCCTTTGCATTTCGTATACGCGAGTCCGTATGGCTGTGATTCACGCGGCAGCGCGCCCCTGCCAGCCAGGCGATGAACAGCAGGAATCCGCTGAAGTGGTGCACATGGGAGTGTACCGCATCGTAGTGTTGTGTTTTAATCAGCCGGTAAAATTTCCATACGAAGCTGAAAATATTTTTGCGCTGCAGGGGCAGGGAATACAACTGAGCGCCGCTGGCGGCAATCACGTCGTCGTATGCGCCCTTGCCACCTTTCATCAGCATAAAGTCGATTTTCAGCGGCGTTCCCTCCAGGTTCAGGCATACGTCTTTCAGCCAGGTTTCTACCCCGCCCCTGTCCAGTCTTGCCAATATGTGCAGTGCTTTCATTTCTTTCATCCTTTAATTTCTTACAAAACTTCTCCGGCCAATGCTGTTGTTGTATGCGTTACTGCAGCTGCTGCTGTGTTGCTTTTTTCTTTCAGGTGTTTTCTGATAATAAACCAGGTGACTATCAGCTGGGTGGCAAATCCCAGTACGGATGCATAGGTGATACCATACAGTCCGTAACTTTTTATCAGGAAATAGCTGCTGATGCAATTCACCGCCAGTACAGCCAGATTGATGTAGGGCTGCACCTTAAAAATGCGCATGGAGGTGAGGGTAAAACCCAGGGCAGATGCGTTGTACACGAATATGCCGGCAAACATCACCAATGTAAACAGCTGATGGTATTCCGCAATGCGCTTGCTGAAAAGCATTGTCAGTAGTGGCTTTCCCAGCACCAGGGAGCCGAGGAACAGCCCTGCTCCGAGTACGGTACTGATCAGCATGAATTTATTTTTCAGTCTGATAAACTGCGACAGCTGCCCGTCTGCATAATACCTGCTGAGCCTGGGCGTGAACGACTGTCCGATGGCCATGTTCACGAAATTGCCCAGTACAATCAGGTAAGAAATGGTAGAATACACGCCCTGTTCGGCGGTGCCCAGGAAATATTCCGCAAAATATTTGGACACATTGGTATTCACAGAGATGACGAACATCACGATACCCAGCGGCAAAGCCCTTATCAGCAATGCTTTCAGGCTGGGCATATCTATTTCAAAAAGTGGTTGCCCGCTGATAAGCGGCAGGCATCTCCGGTAGTCATTAAAAAATAATACACAGAAATTGGTAAAAATGGCAAGGAGTAATCCTATATGGAGGGCATGAAAAAAGTATACGCCCACAGCGATGGATATGGTAGCGCTGAGTCCTTTCAACATCAGCGATATCGCTATATTTTTCATTTGTTCGTGCAGCTGCTGCTTGCTGTTGAATACTTCTGCAAAGCCTTCAATTGCCTTGAGGCATCCTATGCAAAGGAAGATGGCGATGGCGTGTGTATCTGAAAGCAGTGCATAGCCGCCGATGATCAGCAGCCCCAGGATAACAGAGAAGAGCCGCAGGGTGAAGTAATCAGCGAAGCGCCACTCTCCTTTCACATCGGTGACCTGGATAGCCCGCAGATTCAGACCGGTAAACATAAATACGGGCGCAGTTACTGCCAGGGCCAGGGTGTAGGTACCCAGGTCCATCGGGCCACAGTATTTAGTTACCAGCGAAAGTTGTACCCATAGGGCAAAAGCGTAGCTTCCGTTACCGATAAACATCCAGGACACGTTTTTTTTGAGACTATTGCTCCGTTGACTGGTATTCATAGTAATGGTGTTTGTATTAGCGGTTAGCCGTTTCCGTTAGTGGTCCGCAGCCAGCCGGTACCAGCCGGCGGTTATTCTCAGACCTTCACGTACGGAAACTGCCGGGTTATAACCAATCAGTGTTGCAGCTTTGGAGATATCTGCCAGGCTGTGTCTTACATCGCCTTTGCGTTCTTCCCGGTAGATGGGCGCCAGTTCAATACCGGTGATGTTGCATATTTCCTGCCACAGTTCATTGAGGGTGGTACGTTGCCCGAAAGCGATGTTCACCACTTCATGCCTGTCTATGATTTCCGTCAGCAGCGCCCTGATATTGGCCTGCACGGCGTTTTCAACAAAGGTGAAGTCCCTGCTGGTTTCTCCGTCGCCGTTAATGAAAGGCGCCTGCTGTTCCAACGCCGCTTCCATGTACAATGGTATCACTGCGGCATACGGCCCTTTCGGGTTTTGCCGGGGTCCGAATACATTGAAATAACGCAGCCCGACCGCATGAAAATCATATGTACGCGAGAATACCGCGGCATATAGTTCGTTGACATATTTTGTGACGGCATAGGGAGAAAGCGGATTTCCGATCCGGTCTTCCACTTTGGGCAGCCCCGGATGATCTCCGTAAGTACTGGAGCTGGCGGCATACACGAAGCGTTTCACGTTATGATCGCGTGCGGCCACCAGCATATTGAGGAAGCCGCTGATATTGACATCATTGGTGGTGATGGGATCGTTGATGGAGCGGGGTACCGATCCGAGCGCAGCCTGGTGGGTTACATAATCCATTCCTGCCACTGCCTTACTGCAATCTTCCGCGTGGCGGATGTCGCCTTCCATCAGTTCAAAAGCAGGATTATCTGCAAACGGGGCAAGGTTCTCCCTGGATCCTGTTGAAAAATTATCCAGCACCCGCACTTTACCGGCGCCGTTTTTCAGGAGGTATTCAACGATATGGCTGCCTATGAACCCGGCTCCGCCTGTTACCAGGAAGGAGCTACGGCTCAGGTCTTCAGTATGATATGGTTTCTTGTACATGGTTTTCGTTAAAGTTGCTGCTATAATCTTGCGTCTACAGCCTCTTTCTGCAATACGCCTTTTACATCATATACCACTGCATTGGATTTACATAACCTGTTAATCTCAAGCGTCTCAAATTCGCGGTGGGCAACGGCCAGGATAACAGCGTCGAAATCACGGTGTCCGTTGAGCTGATTAATAGCTCCCCATCCATATTCGTGTTTTACTTCTTCCGGTTTCGCCCAGGGATCATAAATAGTAATATCTGTATCGTATCCTGATAAAGTATTGAGAATATCAACTACCCTTGTATTACGGACATCCGGACAGTTCTCCTTGAAAGTTACTCCCAGCACCAGAATCTTAGCACCTTTAATAGCAATATCTTTCTTTACCATCAGCTTCACCACTTCATGCGCTACGTACTCTCCCATACCGTCGTTCAGGCGTCTTCCGGCGAGGATGATTTCAGGATGGTAACCTGTTTCCTGTGCTTTCTGGGCCAGGTAGTAGGGATCTACCCCTATACAGTGACCACCTACAAGACCGGGTTTAAAGTTCAGGAAGTTCCATTTGGTGGAGGCAGCTTTCAACACATCATTGGTATCAATACCAAGGCGGTTGAGGATTTTTGCCAGTTCGTTCATGAAAGCGATATTAATATCGCGCTGAGAGTTTTCAATTACTTTTGCAGCCTCCGCAACCCTGATTGAAGCAGCCTTAAAAGTACCGGCAGTAATAATGGATCTGTACAGTTCATCTACTTTCTCCGCTATTTCAGGGGTGGAACCTGCAGTTACCTTCCTGATTTTGGCAACAGTATGTTCCTTGTCCCCCGGGTTGATACGTTCCGGAGAATAACCGGCGAAGAAATCCACATTGAATTTCAGGCCGGAAACCTTTTCCAGTACCGGTATACATTCATCTTCCGTTACACCTGGATATACCGTAGATTCATATATTACTACATCACCCTTCTTCAGTACTTTACCAACGGTTTCACTGGCTTTGTAAAGTGGGGTAAGGTCTGGTTTATTATGTTTGTCTACCGGTGTTGGCACGGTAACGATATAGTAATTGCAATCCCTGATACCATCAAGGCTGCAGGTACAGAACAGACCAGAGCCCGGGGCTCCTCCGTCTTTCAGTACACTTTTCAGCTTATCACCTTCTACTTCCAGAGTGATGTCTATACCATCATTAAGTTGCTGAACTCTTCCCTGGTTGATATCGAAGCCGGCTGTGTTGTATCTGGTGGCGAATTCCACTGCCAGAGGCAAGCCTACGTATCCTAATCCGACAATAGCAATCTTTACATCCTGCTGATTCATATTCTGCTTTTTTAATTGAAATACAATTTGATTAATTATACTTTTGAGAAAGTTTTTTTGATTTTCCTGAACATACCTTTCCGGTTATTCTCTGTGCCATAACCATATCCATAGCCATAACCATATCCGTAACCGCTGCCGGCATCTGCCTTCACATCATTCACGATAAGATTCAGCTTGGGAAGTTTCTTATAGTAATACAGCTCCCTTGTCATTTGCACCTGATCTTTAAAGGTGTATCCCTGTCTTACCAGATACAGTGTAGCATCTGCCTGCCTTGCGAGCAGCTGTGCATCCGTAACCAGACCTATCGGTGCTGTATCAATAATGATGTAATCGAACATTTCCCTTAACCGGTTGAACAGTTGAGTCGTTCTTTCCAGCATCAATAATTCTGAAGGGTTCGGTGGTAATGGTCCGGAAGAAATAATACTGCAGTTATCATGAATACCCGAAGGACGAATCAGGGCCTCCAATGGCGTTTGCCCCGCGGCATAAGTACTGAATCCGATGTTATTGGGAACACCCAGCTGCTGAGATATCCGGGGTTTGCGCAGATCCATTTCCAGCAGTACCACTTTTTTATTTGACAAAGCCAGTACTGCAGCCAGATTCACTGATACAAAGGTTTTTCCCTCGCCGCTCATGCTGGAAGTCAGGAGTATTACCTTTTCTTCCTTACCTGCTAAAATAAACTGCAGATTGGTACGCATGGCGCGGAACTGTTCTGCGATCACGGAAGTGGCCCCCTGCTGGGCTACAATCAATTCCCTGGAGGAGCTGTGGCCTATTTCACCCAGTATATGCACCGGCGTATAGTTGGTAATATCCTGCTTGCGGCTCACGCGGCGGTTAAGCGTATCCCGCAGATACAGCCAGCCTGCCGGGAATATCACCCCGAACATCAGTCCCAGCAGATATATCAGCGGACGTTTGGGAGAGAATGGCAGGGCAGCGGTTTTGGCACTGTCTATCACCCTCGCAACCGCCAGATTGGATGACTTGGAAATAGCTGATTCCTCACGCTTTTTCAGCAGGAACAGGTACAATTCCTGTTTGATGGATTGCTGACGGGAGAAGTCCAGGAAGATACGCTCCTTTGCAGGCACCTGCCTTATCTTGCTGTCCAGGCTGCCCGCACGGGATTTCAGCTCGCTGATACTGACCTCTACCCCTCTTTTGATAGTGGACAGGTTAGATTTCAGGTCTCCCCGCAGGCCGGCCAGCTGCCGGTCTGTATTCACCACTACCGGGTTGGAGGCGGTATTGGCCATGAGCAGGCGTTCCCGTTCCATCTGCAGGTTGTTATACTTTTCTACCAGCGACATAAACGTAGGGTCCTGCATAATCATGGCCGCGGGAACAATACGTTTGTTGTTTTTCTCGTCGCCGATATATTCTTCCAGGGTATTGATAACACTGAGGCGTACCTGCTGGTCTGTCAGCTGCTTTGTAAATTCACCGGTGCCTTGGATAAGTTGTTTGGATTGCTCCGTCAGGTCAGCCAGTTCATTGGACTGTTTGAATGACTGTATTTCCTTTTCCACGCCGCTCAGCTCCCGGCTCACGATTACCAGTCGGTTATCCACGAAGGCGATGGTACTGTCTACAATCCTGTTTTTGGCTTCCACGCTGGAACGCTGGTAGAAGTCCATCAGCCGGTTGAGGATCAGTTCTCCCTTATCCGGTATGGTGGTGGTCAGCGTCAGATCCACGGTGCTCACCTGCAGGTTGGGAACGCGTACCTCCAGCAGTTTCTGGTAGTCAGATACTGCCTGATCAACAGATACCACGTTGATGAGAAATGGTTCGCTGCTCATTTCGTATGCGCGGTTACGTTGCATATGCAGGGTACCTTCCGGCAGTACCAAGGTATCGCCCCAGGCGCCATCATGATCGTACCCTGGCTTTGACAGTGCGTATCCTGCATCTGTAGCCCTGAGCTTGTAAGTAATTCCTTTCCCGATAGAATCTTTCAGGTTAAGCCACCGGAAAGTAAAGGGCATACGGCTGAATTCCTCCGTTTTCTTCACCCGGCCTTCCGTGTAGTAGGTTACATTCAGTTGCAGGTCTTTTACCACCTTCTCCATCAGGGAGCGCGACTTAATAATTTCTACTTCATTGTCCACATTACTTTTGCTGTTGAATATCTGCAGCTGTGACAGTAATTCTTCACCGGGAGCATTTCCTCCCTTCTGTTCATCCTGAACAAGTATTTTAGCGGCCACTTTATACTGGGGCACTGCATAGCGGAGGTAGAGCCAGGCCGCCAGTACACCCACGATCAGGCAGATGGCAAACCAGTACCAGTATGCGAGAAACTGATCCAGTATCATCCGCAGATTAAATGAATTGTCTTTGCTCTCGACCGGCATATCCACCCCGTTACCGTTCAGGTGTATGCCGTTATGTTTAATAATTTCCTGCATAATCAAACCTTAAAAAAACTTAGAAGTTTACTCTCGACACAACAACAATCAGCAGTGATAATACTGAGGCCATGATAGAAATCCGTTTTACCTGTGCCATATCAGTTGAAGCAGCTTTTGATTTATTCGGTTCCACGTAAACCACATCTCCCTGACGGAGGTAGAAATACGGAGAAGTAAACAGGTTGCTGTTATTGAGATTGAACCGCGCAAATTCTTTCCTGCCGTTATTTTCACGGATGAGGAGTACGTTTTCCCTTTTCCCGTAGATGGTAAGATCTCCGGCAACACCCAATGCATCGAGCAGGGTGACTTTTTCATTGGGCATCACGTAGGTGGAGGGGCGGTTTACTTCTCCCAGCACAGTAATTTTAAAGTTGGCATAACGTACGTTTACCACCGGGTCTTTGTAGTACTCAGCCGCCTTTGCCCGGATGGTATCACGTACCTGGTCAGTGGATAATCCTTTTACCAGCACCTTGCCTACCAGCGGCAGTACGATGTTTCCTTCCTTGTCAACAAGGTAACCCGCAACGCCGTTGTTGGCTGCAGCTGGCTGCAGGCTGGAATTTCCTGTTACCGGCCAGCTGGCGGTGTTCTGCTGGTTCAGTAAGGTGGTAGCTGCGGGGTCCAGTGTCTGGATGCTCACCTGCAGAATATCATCAGATTGTATTACCGGTGTTTTAAAGGCAGCCTGTGTTACCTCCCGGTTGTTCAATGTATCAGGCAGATCTTTGAAATAAGTAATATTCTTAGGCGCAGCACAGGAAAACAGGCATATGCTCAACACAGCCATCATGCTCCAGTCAGACCAGCTATTACCACCTAAACACTTAAAAAACAGGGAGCGATTTTCCCGCTTGAATAACTTCATCTTTTATTACAGTTTTATTTTGTCTTTATCCAGTTCTTCGAAAGCAGAATTCTTACTGATGAATTCCGGTACCAGCGCTTTCATCAGCGCCACGGTAGGCGTCAGGTAATGCTGTTGCGCAGAGGCAATCAGTTCGCTGACTCTCGCGTCTACTTCTGCAAAGCTGTAGCTGCGTACTTTGGCAATCAGTATTTTTTCATGATAGGTAGGCAGGGTATTTTCTGCGTTGTTGAGCAGTTCTTCATACAGTTTTTCTCCCGGTCTTAATCCGGAGTAAACGATCTGAATATCCCGGCCGGGTTCCTTTCCGCTCATGCGGATCATCTTCCGGGCGAGGTCTGCCACTTTCATGGGTTTGCCCATATCGAACACAAATATTTCGCCGCCCTGTCCCATAGCGCCCGCTTCCAGCACCAGCTGGCAGGCTTCGGGGATGGTCATGAAATAACGGGTGATTTCCGGATGCGTTACGGTGAGCGGACCGCCGCTCTCCAGCTGCTTTTTAAAACGTGGAATGACAGACCCGTTGGAACCGAGTACGTTGCCGAAACGGGTAGTGATAAAACGTGTAGGCGGCAGGCCGAATATGGGGCCTGTCTGCTTGAAATGCTCGTTTATGGAATTATTGAAAGATTGTGTGAAGATTTCAGCAATACGTTTGGATGCCCCCATTACATTGGTAGGATTCACGGCTTTGTCGGTAGATACCATCACAAATTTCTCTGCACCGAATTCTACTGCGAGTTCCGCCATGATTTTAGTTCCCAGCACATTATTCATAACTGCGATGGAAGGATTTTTTTCCATCATAGGCACATGCTTGTAGGCAGCAGCATGATATACGATAGCCGGTGCATATACTTCAAACAGCTGCTGCATACGTACTTTATCGCATACGTTACCGATGTACGGAATAACGGGCACATCGGAGCCTTTCTCCAGCATCTCCAGCTCCAGTTCATGCAGCGGCGATTCCGCCTTATCGCAGAGTATAATCACACTGGGTTCATACTTGATGACCTGGCGTACAATTTCAGAGCCGATAGATCCGGCAGCACCGGTTACAAGAATACTCTTTCCCTTCAGTTCCTCACTCAGCTGTTCATTCTTGATATTGATCACAGACCTTTCCAGGAGGTCCTCTATATTAATATCTTTCAATTGAATACCATTATTATGTGCGCCATCGATCCACTGATCAACGGAAATAATTTTCTGTACACGAATGTTTAGGGAGATACATTCTTCCACCAGCTCATTCAGGTGCGGCATATCCAGGTGGTCATCCGGAATCAGCAGCAGGGAGATTTTACCCTGACGGGCCATTTTGAACAACTGACCTTTGCGGGAAACATACACCGGCAGGCCTTCAATAGATTTACCGGCATGAGATTTTGAATCTGCCAGGAAGGCCACAATACGGATATCGGAACCGGGATTGTCTGTAATAGCCTTACGCAGCATAAGGCTGGTATGTCCGGTATGATAAATGGCCGCACGTGTTCTGTTCACTGCCCGGAAATTGTTGTAATATTTGAACACCCATTTCACGAGCAGGCGGTACGATAAGAGGAAGAAGGAGCCTATAAAGAAATTAATCAGGACTACTGACAATGGAAACAGGTTGGCATCTGCATCCAGCACGTGACTATAGCCTATGCTGACCAGCATACAGCAGCTGATGATGTTCATGCAGGCGATATTACCTATGTCTGCAAGGCTGGTATGTCTGACAATACCGCGGTAAGTACGCAGTATCAGTGATAGTATCAGGGTCACGCCTGTTACGAGGAGGGAAATTTCTTTCAGGGGATATCGGTAGAGCGTTTCTACCTCAAAGTTAAGTCTGAGCAGAAAGGCCAGATTGATGGCGAGAACGGAGCACCCAAGGTCTAAGAGCAAAATAAGCCATGACGGGGTAATCCATGATGATCTGTGCACCATAGGTTTCAATGATAAGATATGGTTATTAAATATATGCTCGTCTATTTTATAAGCGACGCCCTTTCCGGGTTTTCATAGTCGGCGTCTTTACCTACAAATCAGATTTCAGTTACAAACTCGCATGATATGGTTTTCAAAGTTCATGCAAAGTAAACACTAAATTTTGACATCTCTATTATGAAAAAGTAAACAATTTTAAAAAACATAAACTTTTCAAAGATGACTTTCCCTGTGAACAGTAACTGATGTGACAGTAAGGACCCAACCTGAAAATACAATCCCCTGGCAGTCTTACCCGGCCTGTATTTCAGGCAGATTCGGACTACTAACAACATGGGATATACGAAAAGGGATACTAGCAGCAACAACTGCCAACGCCGGGCAGTTTCAACCGCTTATCATACTCGAGACTGCTGCTATATTTATTATTTCTCAAACATTTGCCCGCTGGCATAGCTAAGGTCTTAACACTTTGATACATGGTTCTTCGGTTTTTCCGGTTAACTAAAGTTCGCGATATGGTTCAATAATCAAACTACTAAAGTCTTTTTCAGACGGGCGTTAAGAAACAAACACCATACCAACTTTAGTAGAAACAATAAATTTCGAACTAAAGTTAGGTAAAGTGTTTACGATTTCAACTAAATTTTTTGAAAAAATTAAAAGATTAACGGGAAGATTACAATGCGAATACAACCAGACTCTTTGCGCCATGTGCGCCTAATACGAGGGATTGCTCTATGTCAGCGGTTTTGGAAGGGCCCGCAATGAATACGCCAAAGCCGGTGAGGGGTAAACCAATTTTTTCATATGCATCATGCATGGTTGCGAGGATGCGTTCCCGTGAGATAACGATTGCCAGATGCTGACAGATGAAAGGCAGTACGCGCACCGGCGCTTCTTCCTCTGTGACCCATACAGCGCCATTTTCCGCCACGGCCCACTGTCCGCGGATAACAGCCATATCCACATCCTCCAGCATATGCGGATCTTCGTGTATCCATGACCGTTCTCCTGATGTGGCTGCTATCACCCGCTTCATTTCTGGATAATGTTGCGCGAGCAAAGCAGGGATCTCCTTCTCATCGCTGATCTCAAACAAGCTGCCACCAAGGCTTTCCAGCACCTTACGGTAGGCGTCCAAAGTAGCTGGCATAGCGCCGCGCAGACCATCCAGCGAAGGCAATGCTACCTGCTCAGGCTGATTCATTTTTACGGCGCTTAATATTTTATCTCTGCTGCTCATCATTATTTTTTTTGTGACACTACGATACTTATCTGATTACTACGATAAATATCCGGTTACTTTTTTTCTTCATTCGCTGCATACCATTCTGCAAAAGATTGTTTCGGCGGTGCAGGCATATCACGTTGTTTGTACCAGGGGTTCAGGCGGTTGTTCACCATGCCCGGAAAGGCGCGCATCACCCAGCGTCCCATCTTCCCCGCTCTTTTAAAGGTACCGGGCTTTGATAACACAGCGCTCATCATCTTCATCCCTGCAGTTTTCCCCGCAGTGGTATGCCCTTCCTTCACCAATACCTGCCGCCATTTATACAACTGCTGATGTATATCTATTTTCACCGGACAAACATTAGAGCAGGAGCCACACAGGGTAGAAGCAAAAGGCAGGTCTGCATAATCCTTCATATCCAGGTTGGGCGCCAGGATAGCGCCTATTGGTCCTGCTACCGCAGTATGGTAGCTATGCCCGCCGCTGCGGCGGTATACCGGGCAGGTGTTCATACATGCCCCGCAACGGATACACTTCAGCGAGTTACGGAAATCTTCCCTGCCCAGCTGCCTGGAGCGGCCGTTATCTACCAGCACAATATGCAGTTCCTTACCGGGAACGGGCGTACGGAAATGACTGGAATAGGTGGTGATGGGCTGGCCGGTGGCGCTGCGCGCCAGCAGCCGCAAAAACACCCCGAGGTGTTTACGCTGCGGAATAATTTTTTCAATGCCCATACAGGCTATATGCACATCTGCCAGGTGCGCCCCCATATCGGCATTGCCTTCATTGGTGCAAACCACCATCTCTCCCGTTTCCGCTACTGCGAAGTTCACACCGGTGATCGCAGCCCTGGATGCCAGGAATTCCTTACGCAGGTGTGCACGTGCCGCCGCAGTCAGCAACTGCGGATCAGCATTGCCGGCGGGTGTTCCCAGGTGTTCATGAAACAGCTCCCCTATCTCTTCCTTCTTCTTATGTATACAGGGCAGCACAATATGGCTGGGCGGCTCATCTGCCAGCTGTACAATGCGTTCTCCCAGGTCGGTATCTATTACTTCAATGCCGTTGGCCTGCAGATGCGGGTTCAGGTGGCATTCTTCCGTGAGCATGGACTTACTCTTCACCATCCGTTTCACGCCATGCTGCTTCAGTATAGCGGTCACTATTTCATTATGCTCGGCAGCATCCGCGGCCCAATGTATTATTGCGCCGTTCTGCCGTGCCTGTTGCTCGAACTGCAGCAGGTAGCCGTGCAGGTTACCCAGCACATTCAACTTGATCTGCGAGGCAGCTTCGCGTAACTGTTCCCATTCAGGAATGCTCCATGCCTGTTTGTCGCGCTTGGCTCTCACCCACCACAACGTTTCATCGTGCCAGTTGACACGTGGTTCATTTTCATTGAATTTATCCGCCAGCGTGGCGTGGTCAGCTGTTTGCCTGTTCATCTGTTGTCTGGTTGAGGATTTCTGCAATATGCATCACTTTCACCGGCTGATGCCCGCGGCGTAAGATACCTTCCAGGTGCATCAGGCAGCTCACATCCGTACCGGTAATCACGGTAGCGCCATGTTTAACGTGATCGGCTACACGGTCTTTTCCCATCTTGACAGACACGGCCTCTTCTGTTACACAGAAAGTACCTCCGAATCCGCAGCACTCATCTTTGCGGTCCAGCTCTACCAGCTCTACTCCATCCACCATCTGCAGCAGCTGTAAAGGTTTGGAGAAAGGCGCTGCCACCAGCTCGCTCATCTGCGCCAGCCCGAGGCCGCGCTGCCCGTGGCAGCTCTGATGCAGGCCTACCTTACAGGGAAACCGTGCAGGCAACGACGTTACCTTCAGCACATCCGTTAAGAATTCCGTCAGTTCGTATATCCGTGATCGTATGCCGGCCGCTGCCGGCTCCTGCTCCGCATCATGCAGGTGCTCCCTGATATGCAGCACGCAGCTGCCCGAAGGCCCCACTATATAATCATATCCGGCAAAATGCTCAATAAACAGGCTGTTGCACTGATGCGTCAGATGCTCATAACCGCTGTTCGCCATCGGCTGTCCGCAACAGGTCTGTCCCTGCGGATACTCCACTTCACATCCCAGCTTCCGTAAAAGCTGCAACGTGGCAATACCCACCTGCGGATAAAACTGGTCTATGTAACACGGTATAAATAATCCTACTTTCACGGATACAATAGTTTAAATGATCACCTGCAAATTTAGCGGTGAAGGCAGGAGGATTCCTTCCTGTTTTTTACCGCTTACTAACTTATTTTTAATAATTATGAATTAAGAATTATGAATTATGAGTTAAAGGGAGAAGATCCAAGCGAATAATAGAATAGTTATTCGCTTGGATCTTCTCCCTTTAACTCATAATTCATAATTATTAATTCATAATTATTAATTACAATTGGGTCTTAATAGTCACCTGCACCCTTTCCGCATTGATAGCGGTAACTTTCATCACCCCGAATTTGCCGGCGGCATTTTTGAACAGTACCAGTCCCTTGTAGGTCATGGGGAAGCTGCCGTTGTCGGCGGCAGTAAACAGGTTATTCAGGGCAGCTACGTGCGACAGCGTATCAAATTTAGCAGGATCCAGCTCGTTCGCCGAAGGATAGTTCCGGAACAGGGTGGTGGTGGCGCCGGTAATCTTTACCGTAAGGTTTTTGTTGTCAGGGCTGCTGAAGAAGAGCATCGCCGGATCCACATCTGCAAATACCAGGTCTATCTTGCTGCCGTCAGCAGGCAGGTTTTTGCGGAGATATACCTTTCCTTCCTTCGTGGAAAAGGCTACTCCATATTTATCCTTGTCAGGGGAGATGTCAAATTCAATGTCTTTGTAAACTGCCAGCGTATCCTTTTTGGTCACGCCAGGTACAGGTGTATTGTTATCCGGGTTACCACTGCCGGTATTGGTATCATCTTTTTTGGAACACGCAGTAATGACAGCGGCCAGCATAGCTGCGCCAATAAACAGTTTCTTCATAGGCATTTGGATTATGGTAAGACGCTACAAATATATGGTTATTTTATTATTTGATTATTTGAGATTTGATTAACATTTACGGATTTTGGAATTTTGGAATTTTGAGATTTTGAAAATGCAGCGAAGACCATTGTGTAAATATTTGCTGCATTTTTAAAATCTCAAAATTCCAAAATTCCAAAATCCGTAAATGATTATCTGATGCCGAAGCTCTGCGCCAGCAGTTCGTAGGAACGGAGGCGGTCTGCATGATCGGGGGTGATGGTGGCGATGACCAGTTCATCCACGTCGTAGGCGGCGGCGAGCTGCTCCAGCTGCGCTTTTACCTGGGTGGGCGTACCGGCTACCATACGGCCGCGGTTGGCCTGGATACGTTGCTGCTCTTCCGGTGTGTAGGTGATATCCTTCACATCGGCGTAGTCGATGTTGAGGTCATAGCGACCTTTTTCAAAGCTAAGCAGGCGATAATCCATAACGGCCTGGAGTTGTGCAGCCTTTTCTTCGGTGTCGGCGCAGAACACGAATATGCCTACGCTGGCCTGGGGTGCGGATAGCCAGGCGGAAGGCTTAAACTG
This sequence comes from Chitinophaga solisilvae, assembly GCF_009928525.1. GTDB lineage: Bacteria > Bacteroidota > Bacteroidia > Chitinophagales > Chitinophagaceae > Chitinophaga > Chitinophaga solisilvae. The sequence goes on from NZ_JAABOK010000011.1 coordinate 240,890, forward strand.
TTTGCGGTAGTTGCTCACCGCCTGAGGGCCGCCAACCGGGTAAATGAAGTGGGCGAAAGAAAGGGCCATCCCGAAGTGGGCAGCCAGCAGGCCGCTTTCCCCGCTGGAGGTAAGTATCCAGAGGTCGGGGGTGGTAGGAATAGAAGGAATGGCTCTCACCTTTTCCTGCATGGAGCCGGGTGCGGCTGTGTCGGTGAGCCATGCTTGCAGATCTACGAGCTGCTGTACAAATTCTTTCGGATCGAAGGTGTTGGAAGGGTTCAGCAAATGCGCCGTTACGCGGTCGCCGCCAGGGGCGCGGCCTATACCAAGGTCTATCCTGCCGGGATACATGGCTTCCAGCAGCCGGAAGTTCTCCGCTACTTTCAGGGCACTGTGATTGGGCAGCATGACACCGCCCGATCCCAGCCGGATGCGTTCCGTGACGCCGGCCAGCCTGGCAATTAATATTTCCGGTGAAGCGCCGGCCAGGCTTTTTGTATTATGATGTTCCGATAACCAATAGCGTGTATAACCCAGCTTGTCAGCCAGTTTCGCCAATTCCACGCTTTCGTGCAACGCTTCGGTGGCGTTGCTGCCTTTTCTGATGGGCGACTGATCCAGTACACTAAGTTTCATCTTGTTGTTCTTTTATATGATCTGAATGTATCTTGTCTGTGCTGTATGTCGTACTGGTAGCTGCCGTTTCCTGTTACGTTAATCCCGCATGATTTCCTCCTCCTGCTGTTTTTTCAGATACCATTGTACTGCGCGTATTTCCGCAAAGCTGATGGCGGGTCCTACCCTTTCTTTGATAGGTCCTGTGGCGGTGGCGCCCAGTTCCTTTATGTGTGAGATAATCAGCTTTACATTGGATTCGCTGACGAAGCGGTGCAGGTCCAGCTCTCCGGCCTCCACGCATTGGGCCAGGTGGCTCTCAATGGTGCTGACGGCCAGCTGCCGCGCTACCGCGATATCCGGAATGGATTTACCTCCCAGGTACAGCTCCAGTGTGCCGCGGCGGCTGCTGCCTTTTTCCACCTTGCCTTTGGCCGGTGGTTTTACCGCCGGTACTTTTTCACCGGTGGTGGTAGCTTCTTCTTCCCGCAGCTGTAAATAATCTTTCAGTCCCTGTGTGAAATTCAGGTCCGCATAGGATACCTCCCATATCTGCCGCAGCTTATGCCAGCAGTCACTTTCCAGCCCCATCAGCTGCAGCAGGTATTTCTTCGATCTCGCCTTTCTGACGGTTTCGATATGTGCCTTCAGCGGCTTGATGAGATCTTCGTATATGCTTTGGGTGAAGTAGCCAATGGCTTTATTGACGCGCGCTTCCAGCTGTTCCGTTTCGCCGGTCTGCACCACGGTGTCCAGCAGCTGATGCAGCTGCACCACAAATTTGTTGGCTACTTCCTGCTGTTGTTCTGTTTTGCTGCTCAGATGCCGGCTCAGCTGAATAGACGCATCGAAGTCGGGCACTTTTTTATCCTGTATCCAGACACCATGACTCCTCATGGTAGCCTGCATACGATACCAGTCAAACAGCTGCAGCAGCGTGGTAGCCTGGAATTTTTTCCTTTCCATCTCCAGCAATACTACCAGTTCATTGGCCGCTACTTCCTTCTCTGCAAATTCAATCACCTGCCGGTCTGTTCTGATGCTGCCGTGGCTGATGCGTGAATGTAATACCAGTCCTTCGAGGGACGTGCAGCGGCTCAGCGCCACATATACCTGTCCGGGTGCAAAGGCATATCCTGCATCAATGATGGCACGCTCAAAAGTAAGCCCCTGGCTCTTATGAATAGTGATAGCCCAGGCAAGCCGGATCGGAAACTGTGTAAAGCTGCCGATCTCTTCTTCTTCAATACTATTTTCTTCCTGGTTATAGGAATAGCGGATGTTACGCCAGGTTTCCTTTTCGAGTTTCAGCTCTTCATGGGATCCTGATAATACCAGCGTAATTTCCGTATCGTTGATTTCCTTTACGGTAGCGATTTTCCCGTTATAGTAGCGGCGGGGCTGGGCCAGGTCGTTTTTGAGAAACATGACCTGCGCTCCTATTTTCAGTTGCAGCACCAGCTCTGTGGGCAATGCCTTATCGCTGAAATCACCTTCTATCCTGCCTTCGAAGCGATATAGCTTTCCGGGCATATCTGCCAGGCGGCGGGTATTGATTTCATCCGCCTTGCGGTTATGGGTGGAAAGCACGATATATTCTCCGTCTTCTCCCTTGAAATCCGGTCTGTACAAGCTGTTCAGCGTAGTCAGGTCATCCTGCAGCACTTCACTGTTCCGCACGCGGTTGAGAATATCGATGAAGGTCTGTTCATTCTGCCGGTAGATCTTCTTCAGTTCAATATATAAAGGCGGCGCCTGGTCAATCACTTTGGCATCGAAGAAGAAGGAGCTGTTATAATATTCGGAGAGGAGCTGCCATTCGGCATCCGGCACTACGGGCGGCAACTGGTAAAGATCCCCGATGAACAGTACCTGTACGCCGCCGAAAGGCAACAGGGGCTTGTTCCGGAAGTGACGGAGGATGGTATCGATAGCATCGAGCATATCGCAGCGCACCATACTCACCTCATCAATAATCAGTAGTTCCATTTCCTGCAACAGCGCTTTCTTATCGTTGGTAAAGCGGATATTGCGGAAGAGGCTGTGTTTGTCCGTACTGCTGATTTCATCCATCGCGAAGCCTCTTTTCGTACCCGGAACAAAGGGGCCGAAAGGAAGCTGAAAAAAAGAGTGCATGGTTACACCGCCTGCGTTGATAGCGGCAACACCGGTGGGCGCTACTACTACCGTATTCTTTTTTGTATGTTCTTTGATATACTTCAGGAACGTAGTTTTCCCTGTACCGGCTTTCCCGGTAAGGAATATATGGCGGTGTGTGTGGTTAATGAAATCTGCCGCCAGGTGAAAGATGGTATTCGTATTATCCGGTTGGGGCATGATTATTTAAAAATTGAAACTGCGAAGATAGAAAAAAAGCCGATAGCTTCATAGGCGTTCGCAGTACGGGTTAACAATATGTGCATTCCTTCATGAAGATAACGAAAGATGGCAAAAAAAAACTGCCCAAGCTAAGCTTGGGCAGTTAATAACAAAACTATTATTCAATAAGTTATGCCAGTCTTACGTTAACAGCATTCGGGCCTTTTCTGCCTTCTTCCACGTCGAATACTACGCGGTCATTTTCGCCGATGCTTTCTTTGATACCAGATACGTGAACAAAAATTTCTTGTCCAGTTCCTTCGATTTTAATGAATCCAAAACCTTTAGCTTCATTAAAAAATTTTACTACACCTGTTTGCATTTATTTAATATTTAATTGTGAACTTGTTCTCGCCAATTATTAGACAGGCGGCTACCTGGGCGACTAGAAGAAAAAATGTAAAATAAAAGCTGAGTGTAAAAGGAGATTACCAACAGAATTGAAATACAATATTCTTAAGAAGCGCAACGAAGATAAGAGTTTTCCGGAATACGAACCAAACTTTTTTTACCGCAAGGCCCCATCCCGTTTGATTATTTAATTATTTTATTATTTGAGATTTTGAAATGAGCGAAGATTTTTTAGGTTCATTTACCCTATTCTAATATCAAATAATAAGATGATAAAATAAATTTATATTTTACTGTTTGAAGTTTAACATAAAATGTACTTCTCTTTTGAATTCTTGCTTTGCCTTCAAATCTCAGATAATAAAATAAAAAAATAACTACATATTTTAGCGGGTTATATGAAAAACACTGATACGTGGCGGATAAAAGCCATATTAACCGGGTCGGCGGGCAATCTGGTAGAATGGTATGACTGGTATGTCTACTCTACTTTTGCTTTATATTTTGCGCCTGTCTTTTTTCCATCAGATAATTATACAGCACAGCTGCTCAATACGGCGGCTATCTTTGCGGTAGGCTTCCTCATGCGCCCTGTGGGCGGGTGGCTGTTTGGCGCCATTGCTGACAAGAAAGGGCGCAAAACAGCCATGACACTGTCTGTATTGCTGATGTCCCTCGGTTCCATGCTGATTGCTTTTACCCCTTCGCATGCAAGCATTGGGGTGATGGCGCCTGTATTGCTGCTCCTGGCGCGGTTATTACAGGGCCTCAGCGTAGGCGGCGAATACGGCACTTCCGCGACATACCTCAGCGAAGTGGCAACCGCCAACCGCCGCGGGTTCTACTCCAGCTTCCAGTATGTAACACTCATAGGCGGCCAACTCACCGCACTCGGTGTTCAGATGATCCTGCAATCCCTGCTTACACGGGAGCAGCTCTACAGCTGGGGCTGGCGTATTCCTTTTGTAATAGGCGCCTTGCTGGCCCTGTTCACCCTCTACCTGCGCTCCCATATGCAGGAATCTACCTCGTTTGACAAATCCAAAGCGACAGATAAAAAAGGTTCCGTAAAAGAGCTGTTCAAAAAATATCCGCGGGCGGTGCTTACCGTCGTAGGACTCACCATGGGCGGCACGCTGGCCTTCTATACCTATACTACCTACATGCAGAAATTTCTGGTGAATACAGTGAAACTAAGCATTGAACGGACAACCACACTCGTTTTCTTCCTGATGCTGATATACGCCTGCATGCAACCTCTGTTCGGGCTGCTGTCAGATAAATATGGCCGAAAGCCTTTACTCATAGGCTTCGGCGTGCTCGGCACCCTCTTTACGGTGCCTATCTTAACCGGCATCAGTCAGACTACCTCAGAAAGCACGGCCTTCCTGCTGATACTGGTGGCGCTCATCATCGTAAGCGGGTATACCTCCATCAATGCGGTCGTAAAAGCTGAAATGTTCCCCGCTGAAGTGCGGGCGCTGGGCGTAGGCTTCCCGTATGCGCTCACGGTAGCGCTGTTTGGCGGTACCGCGGAATCCATCGCATTATATTTTAAGAAAACAGGACATGAATCCTGGTACTACTGGTATGTGACAGTTTGTATTTTCATATCGCTGCTGGTATATATTACCTCCAAAGATACCAGGCGGAACTCCTATCTGGACAAGGATCTAACAGAACCGTCCGCATAACCGATGAGCAGACGGCTGGCGTAGCGGAGAAACAAGCCGTTCTCCACTACGCCGGGGATGTCATTGAGCTGCCGGTGCAGCTCAGGGGCGGCTGTAATCCGGCCGTAATGACAATCCAGGATATAATTACCGTTATCTGTAATAAATATTTTACCTTCTTTTCTACGGAGCACCGGTGATGCGCCTGACTGCTCCAGGTGCCGGAAGGTGAACTCCCAGGCGAATGGAATGATTTCCACCGGCAGGGGAAAATTTCCCAGCTGTTTCACCAGTTTGGAAGCATCCATAATCACCAGCATTTCCTTCGCGGCAGCGGCCACAATCTTCTCGCGCAACAAAGCGCCTCCGCCGCCTTTAATCAGTTGCAGCGATTCGTCTGCCTCATCAGCTCCGTCAATATCCAGGTCTATGCTGTCTACCTGTTCAAAAGGGATGATGGGGATCTGCTGCGCGCGTGCCAGTTCCTCAGAAGCGGCCGAAGTAGCGACAGCCTGCAGCTGCATCCCGTTCCTAACGAGCTCGCCTATACGCATAATCGCGTAATAGGCGGTACTGCCTGTTCCCAGCCCGATGGTCATACCGGGCTGAATATATGCTGCCGCGGCTTCTCCTGCGGCTTTCTTTGCCAGATCCTGTTGCATGCAACAAATATAAGGAATCAGAATGAGGCAAGTACTTCGTCGAGATGCGCGAGCAATGCGTCTGTATTCGCCTTGTTAAACACCATGGGCGGTTTTATTTTCAGCACGTTATGCAGCGGTCCGTCGGTACTCAGCAGGAAACCTCTTTCCTTCATTGCCTCTACAATCTGGTCTATTTCCGGAACAGCCGGCTCCAGCGTTTCGCGGCTGCGCACCAGCTCTGCGCCGATGAAGAAACCGTGTCCGCGCACATCGCCGATGATGGCATGCCGTGCCTTTAGTTTTTCCAGGCCTTCCATGAAATAATTACCGGTAACGCGGGCGTGTTCCTGTAAGCCTTCTTCTTTGATGACCTGCAGCACTGCCAGCCCGGTAGCCATAGATACGGGGTTACCGCCGAAGGTGTTGAAATATTCCATCCCGTTATTAAATGCGTCTGCAATGGCTTTGGTGGTTACTACGGCGGCCAGCGGGTGACCGTTGCCGATCGGTTTTCCCAGCACCACGATGTCCGGAGTTACCTCCTGTAATTCAAAGCCCCAGAAAGCGTCTCCTACCCTGCCGAAGCCAACCTGCACCTCGTCTGCGATACAAACGCCGCCGGCGGCGCGCACAGCGGCATACACGCTTTTCAGGTAACCGGGTGGTAATGGAATCTGGCCGCCTACGCCCAGCAACGTTTCACAGATATATGCCGCCACGCCTTTACCGTCCTGCTGCAGGCCGGTGATGATGCGTTGCACATCTTCCGCATATTTTTCTCCTGCCTGCGGATCATCACTACGGTATGGTCCGCGGAACATATCAGGATTCAGGGCTTTATGGGTATGCTCCGGTTTGCCGAATCCGCCTTTACCATCGAACTTATACGGACTCAGCTCCATCGCCACCGTAGAAGTGCCGTGGTAAGCATGATCCAGTACAACAACATCTTTCTGTTTCGTGAAATGGCGGCTCATACGGATAGCCAGGTCATTGGCCTCGCTGCCGGAATTGGTAAAATAGCAGACTTCCAGACTGGAAGGCAACGTAGATAACAGGAGCTCCGCATAATCCACCAGGTTATCGTGCAGATAGCGGGTATTGGTATTCAGCTTCGCAATCTGGCGCTGCATCGCTTTTACCACGGTAGGATGGCAATGCCCTACGTGACTGGGGTTATTCACACAATCAATATAGGTGCGGCCCTTATCATCATAGAGGTACTGCAGTGCGCCGCGTACTATTTTCAACGGCTTTTTATAGCTGATACTGAGATTGCGGCCGATATGTGCCCGGCGGTTGTCTAACAGCGGTGCATAGGCGTCATCTTCCTGAATAACAGACGGAAACCCGCAAGCCAGGCGGAATGCCTGTTGCGCAGCCACCGGGTTGATGGTAATCAGTTTGAACAGCAGCTGCCAGGCGCCGTTTTCTGTGATAAAGTGGAATTCATTATCACTGCCTTCCGCAGCTTTACCGGCAGAAGTAGTAACGCTGATGCATAAACGTGCAGCGATGAGGTAATAGAGCAGATCTGTTTCCTCCGGCGTGAGCGCATATGCCTGGTGGTAACCGCCCACCACTTCTACGGCGGCCTGCAACGGATCGGCTGCCTGCAGCATAACATAGGTACAGGCAATAGCCAGGTTATTCACCAGTGTGGTATGTACCATATCGCCGAAATCAATCAGCCCGCTGATGGCATTATTTTCTACAAGAACATTATAATCGTTTGCATCATTGTGGATATATGCCTTACGCAGGGAAGAGAGCTGCGGTAAAACCTCCATTTCAAACTGCAACAGGAAATAGGCTGCCAGTCTGCGTTTCTCATGGTCTTTAATGCAGGGCAGCTGTGCACGTGCATCCAGCGCCTGCGCAATATCCCACTTGATGTAACGGTGCATGGCCGGATGAGAAAACATTTCCAGGGCCTGATCCATTTTACCGAGGAAATTACCCAGGGAGACATTCAGTTCCCGTGTACCCTTTACCGTTACCATGGGCTTTCCTTCCAGCCAGGTATACAGGCGCATGTAATGTATTTCTTCGGGGAATATCAGCGGTGTAACTGCTTCCCCCTTCTTATTCTTCAGCACCTGCTGGAAATGCCCGGCGATATTGCTGCGGGACAGCTTATCCAGTATTTTTGCCTGCGCATCAAGGAAAGACGGGCTATGTGTATCATCTGCTACCTTACAGATATATTTCTTTCCGTTTTCATCTTCCAGGAAGAAGTTCGCCTCCTCATACCCTTCGAGTTCCTTGCCTGTCACATTGAGTCCGTAATATTCCTGCACCAGTTTAATGATGCCTGTTGTAGAAAAAGTATAGTACATAATCCCGTTATTATTGTTTATCTGCCAGCAGCATCAGTACATGTGCGGCTGTCCAGCTGAAATTTGATGCATTCAATCCTTTACCTGTGCGCGGATGGTAGTTCTCGTGCAGCGGACCGTTGCCGCGCATACCTGCCGCATGGTTCCATAGTTTGGCGCTCATGCCGGCAGCAGCTGCGCCGGCCTTGTACTGCCTCATGGCCGCGATAGCGAAATAGAACTGATCTATCCACACCGGACCACGCCAGTAGCCGCGTTGCGGGTCAAACGCCTTTTCACTGGCATCCAGCACCGGAAAGGGCACTAATGTATTAAAAACAGTGGTATCCTGCATATATTTTATGGTGGCTGCAGCAGCTTTTCCTGGTGCAATACCTGTCCATAAAGGAATCCAGCCTTCCGGTCCTTTTACGCGGATGAGCGTACCGTTATGCATACGGTCATAGTAATAGCCGCTGGCTTCATCGTAGAAAGCAGCATGAATCTGTTTTTTCAAAGCGGCTGCCTGTCTGCGCCAGGTGGCGGCTTCCTGCGGCCGGTGCAACATGGTAGCCATCTGCGCCAGTATCAGCTTTTCCTTATAGAGATAACTGTTGAGATCAACGGATTCCTGGTTGAGCGACCAGGCGCCTTCGCCGTTCTTTACCATCACAGCTTTGTCGAAGCGCACGGCATTGTCCATCCCGCTTTCCCAGGCTGCTGCAATGCGGGTGCCATCGGTGGAGCCGAATTCGCACAATCCGTTGTGGTCATGATCCCTGGCAGTGTACCACCAGTTATGATAGCGTACCAGCGATGGGTACAGGCGGCTGACAAAAGCAGTATCCCGCGAAGCTCCGAATACCGTCCACACGGCCCACGCTGCCAATGGCGGCTTGGTGTCGCGGAGATTATTCTCGGTACTGTCTGCATAAATACAATCCGGTACCATGCCAGCAGCATCCTGGTAGTCGAACATGGATTGTATGTTGGATTGCGCCAGGGCAGGATCAAAATAGCTGATACCTACTGCCTGCTTCCAGCTGTCCCAGGACCAGATACCATAGAATCCCTGGTAGGAGATAGACGGGAATACGCCATCACGGCGTATATGACGGGATGCACTTCTCCAGTTGGTGAGCAGCGTCATCATACTTTTTACTGCCAGGCGGCTACGGAAGGTATCGCTGGCAGGAAACGGCATATGGCTGAATAACTGCTTCAGGTATCCATTCCAGCGTGTTTCATTCTGCCGGAAGGCGTCAGCAAAATCAACCGGCGGCAGTTCCTGCTCTTTATATTCCGGGTAGAAAGACTGAGCCTGTGTGGCAGACCAGCTGCCATGCGCTGCCAGGGAAATATTGCTGGCAGCGGTATAGCTGCCGGTGGTAGTGGCAATATCCCATGGCTGTTGTGTGAGGTAACGGATATTAAAATGATGGCCGGTACCGGCAATGCCTATACGCAGTTCATTTTTTCCGGACTCCAGCCGCGCCCGCTGCAACGCGGTTTTACCTTCCCATTGCACTTTCAGTTGCAGCGGACTGCCGCCGGTATTGATAATGGTGGTTTGTAGTATGGCGGTTCTGTTACTGCTGAACAGGAGTTGCATGTTCACCTTCACCGGGCCTGCATTCCAGGCGCCCTGTATCAGTCCGGGGTAATAGCGCATGGCGCTGTCTGTCTGCTGCAATACCAGCTCCCGGTCATTTTCGTATAGCCGTAGCTGCGCGATGCATCCGGAGAGCCACTCTCCTTTCATATCCATCAGCAGCGGGCCTGTAAAGCCAGCTGCCGTATTATTTGCGGGCAGTGCATAGGCATGCCATGCCCCGTTGTCCGAGAAAAAAGAGCCCGACACCCTGCCTGTATCCTTCACGGTGTACCGGATGTCCAGTACATCAGGAAATTGTGTGCGCTGGGCCTGTACCTGCTGCTGCATGCAGAGCAGCAGTACACACCATTTCAGTTTATTCATATATTTCTTTCGCCTTTGCGGAAGCATCGTCTCCGTTAAATAATGGTCTTAATATAAAACTGTACTGATAATCCTTGCAGATGACAGTGTAAGGGGCATGTGGTTTTGCGCCCCAGCTGTTATCACCGCCAAGACCGGCCTGCTGGTAGTCAATATTCCACCAGATGAGCGGCTGGTTATTCATGGAACCGCCATGGATATTATGTTTGCGGTTAAAATCGAGGCGGCTCATATCGAAGTGTAATACGCCCATATTGAGGAGTGAATCTGTACAGGCCATCCAGCCGTTGCCGGCGGTGTTGCGGAGCGCCATCCAGCGTACATCCGAGCGATAGCCGCTTTCCTGGGCGCGTGGATAGGGATGGAACAGGGAGTCTGCAGGCATGGTATATACATCTACATCGGCAGCATATTTGCGGTCCTGGTAGTTGTCGAAAGGCCCGCGGCCCAGCCAGGAAACCTTATCCATTGCCGGTTGCAGCAGCATACGCATCCCCATGCGCGGCATTTCCGGTAAAATGGCATCTCCCGGCAGGAACTGCACGGCCACCTTTATGTCCCCATTGGCATAAATCGTATAGTCGGTAGCGTAGTTTACTTTTACCAGCGGCAGGTAATGACGGGCTTTCACCAGTACGTGCGCTTCATCCTGACGGATTACTTCCACCGATTTTACGACAGCGTTATCAGCAGCATGCTGCCATATGGCGCAGCGCACCTGCTGGCTGTTTCCGATGTCATTATCCGTAGCGGCGCGCCAGAAGGACGGCAGAAGGGCAGATTGCATATAGTCGTGCCCGTTAGCCCTGAATTGCTGCAGCCAGCCGTCTTTTATGGTAACCGTAAAATGATCATTTGAGATTTCGCAGGTATTCTGTTCCTGCTTCACCTGCAGGGATTTACCGGCAATTTTTTTCGCCTGTACGGGTGCATATACCGGCAGCTGGTACTGATCGGCGGCTACTATGGCGCCGGCAGGGAGCAGACCGTCTGCTTCTTTCAGGCGGGCCTGGAGGTGTACAAAATACTCAGTACCCGGAGCCGGATTGATAACGGGTAAGGCTATACGCACAGTATCCCACTGGTGTGGAGCGGTGTGCAGCGCCGGCAACGTGGCGGTTGCCAGCACCTTTCCATCCGCCTTCAGGGTCCAGCTCAGGATGATATTATCCAGTCGGTTAAAGTCGTAGCGGTTCTGAATACGGATCTGGTCGGCAGATAAATCTACCGTAGCAAAGTGTACCGGCTGATACACCTTCTTTACTTCAAAGGCCTGGGGATGCGGCGTACGGTCGGCAGCCAGCATGCCATCGGCACAGAAGCTGGTATCGCTGGTAGACCCAACGGTTCCCATATCTGCGCCATAAGCCCAGATGGTTCTGCCGAGGGAGTCGCGCTGCAGGAATGTCTGATCCGTGAAGTCCCAGATAAATCCGCCCTGCAGCTGATCGTGACGGTATATCATTTCCCAGTCGTCGCGCAGGTTGCCGCCGCTATTGCCCATCATGTGCGCATATTCGCACTGGATAGCCGGGCGGTCGCGGTATTCGCGCACATATTCCTGCATCCATCCGAGTGATTTGTACATAGGGCATACGATGTCTGTCCACTGATTGTTGCGGGCAGCTTCGTATTGTACCGGGCGGGTATTATCACGGCCTTTGGTCCATTTATAGGTATCAATGAAGTTTTCACCGAAACCGCTTTCATTGCCGAGCGACCAGGTGATAATACTACAGTGGTTTTTATCGCGTTCCACCATACGGCGGGTACGGTCGAGGTAAGCAGCTTTCCACTCCGGTTTGTCGGAGAGGGTCTGCAGCGGATGCATGCTCATTCCATCGCATTCTATATTGGCTTCATCAACTACATATAATCCGTACCGGTCGCACAGCTCATACCATTCTTCCCGGTTGGGGTAGTGGCTGGTACGCACGGCGTTGATATTATACTGCTTCATGGTTTGTATATCCTTCAGCATGCCATCCACGTTCACTACTTTGGCCGTCTGCATATCATGCTCATGGCGGTTAACGCCTTTAATTTTCACCGCGGTACCGTTTACCAGCAGCAGGCCGTGCTTTATTTCCACCTGCCGGAATCCGATAGCATGTTTAAATACTTCTACAGCGGCGCCCTGTTTATTTTCCAGGGAAATTACCAGCTGGTAGAGATGTGGTTTTTCCGCGCTCCAGGGGCGGATAGCGGGGAATAATTCCTGTAGTTGCAGGAGGCTGTCTTTCTCAATAGCGAGGATACGGGAGAGGAGAATTTTGTCTTTATCCAGCACCTGTACTTTAATACGTTTATTCCTGTCCGTTACATCCGGTATTTTATTCAGGGCAATATCCAGCTGCAGCTGGCCATCGCGGTAGTTATTGGTAAGGGTCGGGCGGGCGAAGAAATCGTATATGCTTAACCGTTCCCTGGCGACAAGTTTAACGCTGCGTTCGATGCCGCTGAGTTTCCACATATCCTGTCCTTCCAGGTAGGAGCCGTCGCTGAAGCGGAATACCTGCAGCGCTACGGTGTTGGCGCCGGGTTTCAGCCAGGCGGAGATATCAAATTCGGCGGGTGTTTTACTGTCTTTGCTGAAGCCGAGCATATGTCCGTTTACCCAGGCATACACGAAGGCATTGGCTGCGCCGATATGCAGGAGTACCTGCTTGCCCTTCCAGGCGGCAGGCAGGCGGAAGTCGCGGCGGTAGGACCCTACAGGGTTATCTTCTTTCGGCACATAAGGCGGATTGGGTGTAAACGGGTACTCCACATCCGTAAAAATGTAAGGGGCATAACCGTACGTCTGCCAGTTGGCAGGTACTGCAATAGTTTTCCATTTGCTGACATCATAGCCCGGTTTTTCAAAACCATCCGGACGCGCGTCCGGATTACGGGCCAGGTGAAACTGCCAGGTGCCATCCAGTGACAATATAAAGTCTGATGCGCCACCTTTCATAGCAGCAGCGGCATCCGGGTAAGGCGTAAAGTGCGCATGAGGCGCCATAGTATTCAGCGAGGGCCGCTGCGGGTTCTCCCAGTCAGGCAGTTGTGCAAAACCCAGGTGTGGAAGAAGCAGATAGAGGAGGAATTTTTTCATGGTTCCGGATTAAGAATTGCGAATTACGAATTACGAATTGCGAATGATAGCGAAGATGGAAATCTGATAATTAAGAATTATGAATGATGAGTTAACGGGAAAATAGCAGCGAAGCTAAAAGCTGGCATAGGCATAAAGAACAAGTGTTAATAATGCTTCCATCTCCGCTCTTATCTTCCCGTTAACTCATCATTCATAATTCATAATTCTTAATTATCAAATTCCCATCTTCGCTATCATTCGCAATTCGTAATTCGCAATTCGTAATTATTTAGCAAGCGGGTTGTTTAATGTTTCTTTCAGCGGCAGCGGGAAATAGTTATTCGCTGTTGTCCAGGTACGGCCTGCAGCCTGCATGTTTGTTGCCAAAAGGCCCCAGCGGCGAAGGTCGTAGAAACGGCTGCTTTCCAGCGTGAACTCCATGACACGTTCGTGCACGATCTGGTTAAATACGTCTGCGGAGGCAGTCAGGTTCAGTGCAGGCATTGCGGAGCGTGCGCGCACATCGTTGACCTGTTCCATGGCTTTATCCTGGGCGCCGAGGTGGTTCTGTGTTTCCGCATACAACAGCTTCACGTCCGCAAAGCGGATGATAGGCATATTGATGGCGGTTGCGTTGCCCAGCAGGGCGCTGCTGGCAGGAATCCATTTGCGGAAGGCAATGGCGCCGTCGTTGTTTTTGAACACGTCGTCGTAGATCTCATCATATACGCGCGGGTTTGCGGGATCGTTGAAGTAGGCATCCTTGAAGAAAACAGTACTGTAGATACGGTGATCGTACAGGCCATCGGAGGCTGTTTTGCCTTCTTTCTTCATTTCTGCCAGCAGGCGTGGCGTACCATAGATTTCGCCGTAGCCGCCCAGTTCAAAGGCTGCGATCCAGTCGCTCAGCTGTGATTTGAAGTAGTTCCCATTGGATTCATCCATGGTCATCTGCAGTTCGAAAACAGATTCTTTGGAATTCTTCAGTGTACCGTTGAACATGCCCATGAAATTGGATTCGAGGGAGTATTCATTGGAGTCCATCACTTTCTTCAGCCAGGTAGCAGCTTCTGTGTAGTATTTGGTTTTGTTGGCGGCATCTTCACCACCGCGGTAGATCAGCGCCTTGCCCAGGTAAGCCTGTGCAGCGCCTTTGGTGGCCCTTCCCAATTCCTTGTTAGGTCTGCCACTGCGGAGTGGCAGGTCAGCTTCCGCCAGCTTCAGGTCATTGATAATCAGATCCCATACTTCACTGCGGGAGGCAGGAGCTTTAGGCATATCAGATTCGCCTTCAGGCACTTTGTCACGGATGATTACCTTTTCGAAGTTGGTCAGCAGTTTAAAGTAGTAATAGGCTTCCAGGAAGCGGGCTTCCGCCAGGATAGCCTTGCGGCTGGCCTCGTCGATCTGGTTGTCGGTCATCGCCGCTACGTTGGCCAGCACCTGGTTGGTGAAGTTGATACCGCGGTAATTATCTTTCCAGAAATAATCGATGGCCACATTGTCTGACTGATAGGTGAAGTTGTATATCTCCATCCACCAGCTGTAGTTGTAGGCGTCTGTACCTGGTTCCACGAAATCTTCGCGGAAGTACTCGCGGCAGGAACGGCCTTCGATGAAGTTTTCCCAGCCTACGAAGCTCTCGACCTGTGAATAGGCGGCAGCCAGGCCGCTGAGTGCGCGCTCCCGGCTGTTCCAGAAGTTATCGGTAGTCAGCTTATCAGGAGAGTTCTGGTTCAGCAACTCCTTTTTGCAGCCGGTGCTGCAAAAAAGTCCTGCTGATACCAGCATTGTATATAACAAAGATTTTTTCATAACGAATAATTTTAGAATTCCAGTTGCATACCAACCATAAACACTTTGTTCTGCGGATATTTCCAGCGATCGATACCATTGCTCAGGCTACCGTATTTCCGGGTAGTGGGGTCGCTGTTCAGTGCGTCCGCATTACCGATTTCAGGATCCAGCCCTGAATATTTGGTGAAGGTGAGCAGGTTCTGTCCACTTACGTAGAGGCGTAACCGTGATATTTTAGCCATTTCCAGCAGTTTCGGAGAGAAGGCATAACCCAGCTGCAGCATCTTCAGGCGCAGGTAGCTGCCATTTTCCAGGAAGCGGGTAGATTCGCGGTTGTTTCTGTTCGGATCACCTAACACAGCACGTGGTATGCTGGTATTGGTATTCTGTGGCGTCCAGGCATTCAGGGTGCTCACGTCGAAGTTACGGCCGGCATCCATACCCTGGAGTTCATACATATTACCATTATAGATTTTGTTACCGGTAACACCCTGCCAGAACATCTGCAGGTCGAAGCCCTTGTACGCCAGGTTGATGTTCAGGCCGTATTCCAGTTTAGGGAAATAGCTGCCTTTATAGGTTTTGTCGTTATCATCGATCACACCGTCGCCGTTGGTATCTTCAAAGCGGATATCACCGGCTTTTGCGGCAGGCTGTAATCTTTCGCCTTTGGCATTTTTATAGTTGGCCGCTTCTTCGTCAGACTGGAAAAGGCCCTGTGTCTGATACAGGTAGAAAGCGCCCATTTCCGTGCCTTCGCGGCTGCTGGTAGGGAATACGGAAGTACCGTATTTCAGACCAAGGCCATTCAGGTACTGTCCCTTGTTGGCCAGTTCCAGCACTTTGTTTTTCACCTGGCTAACGGTACCGGTTACACTATAGGAGAAGTCAGATTTTTTATCAGCCCAGGTCAGGTCCAGTTCCCATCCGCGGTTGCCGATGCGGCCGGCGTTCAGGGTAGGCTCTACCAGACCGGCGCTTGGAGCCAGCTCCTTGGTGATCAGCAGGTCAACCGTCACGTTGTTGAAATAGTTGAAGGAACCCGTCAGTTTATTCAGCACACCAAAATCAAAACCAATGTTGCGGGATACGTTTGTTTCCCAGCGCAGATCTTTGTTTTTCAGATCCCAGGCGATACCGCCGGGCCATGCCGTGCTGCCATCACCCTGCACATATCCGCCGCCCATGTAGTTCAGTACGGAGATCAGCTGCTGGTGATCGTAATATCCGAGTACATCTTCATTACCCAGGCGGCCATAGCTGGCGCGTAATTTCAGCTGATTGAGCCAGGTCAGGGACTGCATGAAGTTTTCACTCTGCATGTTCCAGCCCACCGACACAGACGGGAATACTCCATAGCGGCGGTTTTCACCGAATTTGGAAGAACCGTCGCGGCGAACGGACAGCTGCAGGAGGTATTTACCATCGTATGCATAGTTAATACGACCCAGTGTAGACAGGCGGTAGTACTGCGGACGGGAGCCGGTTGCCTTGAAGGAACCGCCGGCAGCGCCATCCATAGTATTGAAGGAAGGATCCAGGAAACCGCCGGGAATCACATTGCTTTCAATAGCGCCATCGCCGTTTACGGTGTATACGGTTGTTTTACCATCCGCCACGGTGGTAATGCTGTTTGTCTGATATTGCTGTGCAGTGTAACCCGCCAGCAGGTTCAGGCTGTGCTTACCGAAGGTGCGGTCATAGTATAACAGGTTTTCCATCAGGCGTTCGCGGTAGTTGGAACGGCCGTCTTCCAGCCGTGCAAAAGGCGTTTCCGGATCGTTTGCATTGGCGCGGTACGGCGGATGGAAAGCGTAGTTGATATAGTTGGTGTTCACCAGGTTGAGGTTCGTCACGAACTTCATACCCTGGATCAGCTGTAATGACAGGCGGGCGTTACCATTAAAATACTGGCTCTTGCTGTAGTTGTCGTTATAGAAGTTAACGCCTACAGGATTTTCAAACTTCGGCAGTTCGTTGATCTGCATCCCGTAGCCATATTTGGATTTTGCATCGTAAACAGACAGCAGCGGGGACTGGAAGTAGGCATCCTTGATGCTGTAAGCTACATCCTTGCGTTCAGTTTCGGCATATACCAGGTTAGCCTCAATGGTGAGGCGGCCTTTCTTATACTCGTTACGGGAACGGAGTGCTTTCTTCTTGAAGTCGCTGCCGATGAAAGTACCTTTATCATTGGCGATGCTACCACTCAGGCCATAGTTGAAATAATCGCCGCCGCCGGTAACATTGAGACTGTAGTTTTCAGAACTACCGGAACGGGTGATTTCGTCCTGCCAGTTGGTGTTGGCAGTAACGCCTGTTTTCAGGTAAGCCGGACGTTTGGCCCTGGGTGCATTATCATACATCATGGTGTGTACTTTCAGGTAGCCTTCCGCATCCAGCAGTTTCATTTTACCGGTAGGGTTTACCATGCTGTACCAGGCGTTGAATTCCATTTTAGGCGCGCCTTTTTTACCTTTCTTGGTAGTTACGAGGATAACGCCGTTGGCACTCTTAGAACCGTAAATAGACGCCGCGGCGCCGTCTTTCAGTACTTCAATGGAAGCAATGTCATTATTATTCAGGTAATAGGGATCTCCGGGGCTACCATCTATGATAAACAGCGGAGCGTGGGAACCATAGGTGCTTACGCCACGGAGCCTGATATCAGGCATGGCGCCGGGGGTACCACCGGTATTGTTGACGGTTAAACCCGCCACGCGGCCCTGTAATGCGCCTACAGGGTTGTTGCTGGCTACATTGGCGATCTCGCTGCCTTTAACAGAGGAGATAGCGCTGGACACCGTTCTTTTGCTCTGGGTGCCGTAGCCTACTACCACCACCTGGTCCAGTACCTTGGTGGAGGTATTGAGGGTAATATCCAGCACCTGCTGGCCGGTATATGCCACTTCCTGTTTATCGTAGCCGATAAAAGATACTTCCAGCACTGCGCCTGCGGGCAGGTCAGTGAAGCGGAAAGCACCCTTTACGTCAGTGAGCATGCCGCGTGAAGTTCCTTTCACGCGCACGCTTACACCAGGCAAAGCCTCTCCTGAAGCAGATTTCACCGTACCTGCCACCGGCTTTTCCTGTGCCGGTGCAGCTGTGGTTACCATTGCCACATTTCTGGCAGCAGGCACTTTCACCAGGATGATGTCTTCTGTCATCCTGAATTCAAGTGAAGTAACATGACTGATTTCCTGTAATAAATTCTCTACTGTTCTCTCTTTTTTATCGATCGTAACAGGTTTTAATTTTTCCAGATCGTCAAGATTGTACGAGAATTTCAGACGGGTATTTTTTTCGAGGTACTGCAGCACACCGAGTACTTTCGTTTGTCTGAAACCAACGTCGATCTTATCTTTCAGACCTTCTGCTATCTGTACCCAGCTTAGCAAAAGGAAGGACATGAGCATGCCAAAGCATGCCCTCAAAAGGGATGTTTTCGTCATAACGCATTTTGGTTGTTTAGATGGTAGCGTGGTCTTATTTAGTTACTGCCTGTATGTATAAAATGTTGTTTTTTGTTGATGATGATAATCCGTTCACGAAGCACACTGCTGCCAGTACATCCTGCAGCGGCTTGTTGCTGAATACGCCGTTGAAGCGGATAGGCTTGTATTTGCCTGGTTGTACCACTACTTTTATGCCGTACCAGTATTCGAGCGAAGCGGCAATATCTGCCAGGGACGCGTTGCTGAATATCAGCTGGCCTTTTCTCCAGGCCATTTCCCGGCTGGTGTCAAAGGTACTTTTGCGGAATGCCGGCTGTTCTTTACCGGTTGTCAGCTGTTCTCCGGGCTGCAGGTCTGCAGTAGCTGCCGCCTGCGCCACGCGTACCTTTCCGTTTACCAGCAGCACGGCGGCGGCGGTATCAAAGGGATAGGCGCGTAATTTAAATGCAGTGCCCAATGCCTGTACATGCAGACTGCCACTGTTAACAATAAATGGTTTGTTTTCTACGCCTGCTACCTCGAACAACGCTTCGCCCTGCAGCTCCAGCCGGCGGTCCTGTTGGTTGTAACTGTGCGGTACTTTCAGCGTGCTGCTGGCATTCAGGATCACATGACTTCCGTCTGCCAGCATGATCTCGCGGCGTATGCTGCCGGCAGCGGTATATATCGTATATGTATCAGACTGTTGTGGTGTATGGCCCTGTCTTTTGCTCAGCAGCCAGCTACCCGCCAGTATCAGTGGCAGCATGACAGCAGCGGCTATACGTATTATTCTTTTCCGGGGAAAGGCCGACGGCGGCGTTGCTGCTCCGGCTACCGCCAGTTTCAGCTTGCCGAACTCCGCTTCCTTTTCTTCCGGGGTAATGCGAAGCCCCAACCGGAACAACCATTCCCGCGCGATAGCCGCTTCTTCCTGCTTATGCGGATACCTTTCCAGCCAGTTCTCCCAGAACTGAATGTCTGATTCGTTACTGCGCAGGCAATAACGAACAAAGGAATCGTTGAGGATGAAGTCTTCCGCCTTGTATTGCTGTAAATCCATTCCGGGCGTTTAAGATAAAGAGGACCACCCGGTTAATTTTTTACCAAAGAATTTCAGGAATTTTTTTCTATGTCTATCAAAAGCAGCAGCAGCGCTATAAATGTGGCATCTGTATATACTTCCCGGATACGTACCAGGGCGTTGTGAATGGTATTATAAATAGTACGGGGCGTAGCCGCCGTTTTCATGGCTATTTCATCGATGCTCAGGTCTTCGTAAAACCGCATCCGGATAAATTCGCGTTGCCGGGAAGTGAGCAGCGTCAGCATTTTTTCCAGCTTCTCCTTCACCAGCGAATCCGTTTCCTGGCGTATCAGCACTGTCTCCCAGGGTTGTTCTTCCGGTTCACGGAACAGCTGACTGTCCGATATTACCGCGCTCTTTTGTTCCCTGGCGAGCATCTTATACAATCTTCTTTTAAAGCAGATAAACAGGTAGGCATTAATATTGGCGGGCATCTCCAGCTGATGCCGTTTCCGCCATATCTCTACAAAAATATCATTGATGGCTTCCTTTACAATAGCCTTATCCAATACGACGGAGATGCCGTAATGATAAAAGTTATCATATAACTCGTGGTAAATCTTATACAGGCCTTGTTCATTGTCCTGTTGCATCTCGTACCAAAAACCGGCGTAATCCTTTTCCTCATGTTTGCCGGCAGGCATTTCAGCAGTGCGGTTGGCGTTTAGCATATGGCAATGTAAGCATCATTTTTGAATTTCCGGGATTTTCGGATTTCCTCATTTAAATACGTAGATTTACTGTAGAACCTTTGCTGTATTAAATTTCCTTCGCCGGCCATTTTAAAACACCGGCAGCTTTGGTTAATTTTTGCAACAAAAAAGTTAATATTTGCAAACAAACAACTGATCAGAACCGTGAAAACATCCGTTATATTAACCCTGGCCGGCTCAATGGTCATGCATGGCATCCGCGCACAGGACAGCGCTGCTATCAGGGCAATCAATGCCACCAGCTTTGCAAAACATATACAGGTGCTTGCCTCCGACGCCTTTGAAGGCCGTAAACCTTTTACCCGCGGGGAAGACAGCACCATTCAATACCTGGCAGCACAGTTCAGGCAACTCGGACTGAAACCCGGTAACGGCAACAGTTATTTCCAGGAAGTACCGATGGTGAATATCGCCTCCAGACCCGCTGGCAACATGGTCATCAAAGGCAGCAGCGGCGAAGTATCCCTGCAATATCTCGACGATTATGTAGCCGCCACCCGCCGTGTACAGGAGCAGGTGACCGTCAGTAATTCGGCGCTGGTATTTGCCGGCTATGGCATCGTAGCACCGGAATATGGCCGTAACGATTACGCCGGACTGGATGTAAAAGGGAAAACCGTTATCGTGATGATTAACGATCCGGGCTTCGTAGACAGCACCCTCTTCAAAGGACGCACCATGACCTATTACGGCCGCTGGACCTATAAATTTGAAGAAGCCTCCCGGCAGGGCGCTACCGGCGTTATCATCATCCATGAAACCGCCGCCGCCAGCTACCCATGGAAAGTAGTGCGCAGCGGATGGTCCAACTCTAAACTGCACCTGCAGACAGCCGACAACAATATGTCCCGGACAGCGCTGGAAGGATGGATCACGCAGGATGCCGCCCGCAGAATATTCCAGCTGGCTGGCGTGTCTCCGGATATTATGCAGCAGGCCAGGAACAAGGATTTCAAGCCGGTAGACCTCCATCTGCAAACATCCCTGGTGATTAACAACACCATCAAAAAATCCACCTCACATAATATACTGGCCATACTGCCCGGCGCCAGACGGCCGCAGGAATGCGTGGTATACTCCGCCCACTGGGATCACTTCGGGATAGGTGAAGCCGTTAAAGGTGATTCTATCTATAACGGCGCGGTAGACAATGCCACCGGTACTGCCGGGCTGCTGGAACTGGCCACCGCGTTCACCCGGCTGAAACAAAAACCGGCACGTTCCGTACTGTTCCTCTCTGTCACCGGCGAAGAACAAGGGCTGCTGGGATCTGAATACTACGCCTCCCACCCTGTCTTTGCTCCGGAGAAAACAGTGGCAGACATCAACCTGGATGTACTCAATACTTTTGGTATTACCAGCGATGTAACCGTTATCGGATACGGTCAGTCGGAACTGGATGAATACGCACAGCGGGCCGCCGCAAAACAGCACCGCATCATCGTGAAAGAAGCCAATCCTGAAGGCGGCTGGTTCTTCCGCTCCGATCATTTCAATTTCGCCAAAAAAGGTATTCCCGGCCTTTATATCGGCCCTGGTAACGACATTTCCGGAAAAGCCCCCGGATCCGGGAAAGAACAGACAGCTGCGTATAACCGTTTACGTTACCACTCCCCCGCCGATGAATTCAATCCGGCTACCTGGGTGATGGATGGCATGGTAACGGATGTACGCCTCCTGTTCGATGTTGGCTATACCCTCAGCAATGAAACCGGATTCCCTCAATGGAAAACGGGATCAGAGTTTAAAGCATACAGAAAATAATACTTTCAACTATTCAGCATGGACTTATTCGGATTGATACTGATTGGGCTGATACTCATGCTCTATTTCAAAAACCTGTACACCCGGCGGAAGCGCAAAAAAACAGCCGTTCCCACCGGTTACCGGCAACTGCTGGAAGCCAATGTGCGCTACTATCAGCAACTGGGCCCCAACGATAAAATACGCTTTGAAGAAAAAGTAGAACGCTTCCTCAAAAGAACACATATCGAAGGCGTAGGCGCTGAACCAGAACCCCTGGACCGTGTACTGATCGCCGCAAGCGCTATCATTCCCATCTTCGGATTCAAAGACTGGGAATATTTCAATCTTACCAATGTAATCCTCTACCCGGACACCTTTGATGAGAGCTACCAGTTTGAAGGCAACCGCCGTAATATCCTGGGCATGGTAGGCAGCGGCGCACTGAACGGACAAATGATCCTCTCCCGCTCTGCCCTGCGGGAAGGCTTTTCCAACACCACCGACAAAAGCAATACCGCCATCCATGAATTTGTACACCTCCTGGATAAGTCAGACGGTACGGTAGACGGCCTCCCTACCAAACTACTGGAACACAGCTACAGCATCCCCTGGATGAAACTCGTTCATCAAACCATCCATGAAATGTCTGAAGGGCACACCGATATAAACCCATACGGCGCTACCAACGAAGCCGAGTTCTTCGCTGTCATATCAGAATACTTCTTCGAACGGCCGGACCTCCTCGCCGAAAAACATCCGGAGCTATACCAGATGCTGAGCCGCATCTTCCAGCAAAACCCGGCGAATATTTAGTTATTTGAAATTTGGTTATTTGAGATTTGTTTTAAATCATCATCTTCCTCGTGACGGGCAGGAGGACATCGTGAGGTGAAACAAATCTCAAATAACCAAATCTCAAATAACTAAATAATAAGTATGGCGAGGACAGACAGCAGGGTGAGGATAACGTAGGAGATCACTCGTTTGTTGCCATTGACACGCTGCTCGTCAGTTTCATCTTCGTAACGTTCTACAACGCTGAGACTTTTGTCATCGCTGAAGTAGGCGAAACTGAAAGTTATCAGCAGCAGGCATACCGAGACGGCGATGCCGGTGTTGTAGAAGATAAAAGGCAATACATGCAACCGCGAGAGCAGTGCATTTAAGATCAGAACGTTGACATAGAGAAGACCTGGTAAATATATCCTGGCTGAAGTGTGCGGGATGTCTCTCAGATAGGATAACAGGAATGCGCGGTACATTTTGTAATAGAGGTAATCAATCATAGGTGGAAGATTTAATAGTTAAAAAAACCACTGATCAGGATCTGATATAAAAGTTAGTTTTTTTACTACACCTTCCCAAAAAACAGTTTTAAAAGAAAAGTTAATATTTGTTTATTTGAGATGTGGTTATTTGAGATTTGTATCACCGCATGATGCCAGCCTGGTTGTCAGGAGGATGATCATGATGAGATACAAATCTCAAATAACCACATCTCAAATAACCAAATAGTCCCTACTGTTCTTTTACTGCGGTCACGAAGTAATCAAGGCAGTCATCCTGCAGATGCTGCCGGAAGAAGTCCTTGTGTTCGATATTCACGGTAACATCTGCCATCTTTTTTACCAGCAGCCAGCGGTTGATGTTATTCATCAGGGTGTAGGGCCCTCTCAGCAAAACTGCCGACAGCCTGTATTGCAGGTTCAGGATGTCAAATCTGGTAATGGCTTCCACACTTTTTTTATTCTCCTGGTAGTAGCTCATAACACGGTCATTACCATAGATGCCCTGTACTTCGGAGATGGCAAAATGTGTGCGGATAAGCGCTTTCATTTCTGCAGGCAGATATTCCCTTACGTGAAAGGGATTGCGGGTAAGCGAGGTAAGTCTGTTCGGTGTGGTCAGAAACATTGTACCTCCCGGTTTCAGTACCCGTCTGGCTTCGCGGAGCAGGGTATGATCGTCTTTTATGTGTTCGATTACCTGGAAACATACGATGGTATCAAAAGTATTATCCGGGATACGGGAAAGGTCCGGCAGGTCGCATTGTTCGAAGGATGCATTCACCGGCAGGAATTCGGCAAACGGCTTATGTTTGTCCAGCGCGAGGTAGCGTGCTGAGTAACGCGACAGCAGCTGTATGCCGTAACCTTCGCCACTGCCCAGTTCCAGCACATGACGGCCGGCAACATGTTCAAGAGGAATAGCCTTATAGGCAAATACGTGCCGCTGAAAAACATAGTTGTTGATGAAGGAAGTATGGCTGGTCCGTTCCGCAGTCTTGAGTAGTGCGATCATTGTCATAAGAAGTTGTAGTGAGTGAAATAGTTACATGCTCATTTTAATCACTACTAATACACCTCCCTTAGAAAATACCCTTATGCTATTTTAAAAAATCAAGCTGATAAAAAATGCCTAGATAAAAACCAATCCATTGTCGCTTATTGTTTTCGTTGTTGTTACCGTAGGGCGGGCCTGGCGGCTGCAGATTGGCAAAGCGGGGATAGTCTCTGTCACCGGGGGCTACCGGGTTATTACGGAAGTAATAGGTGCTGCTGAGCTGATTGAAGGTAACGCCTGCCAGTAGCCTGAATTGTTTACCCACGCGTTTATCTGCGAGCAATGCTGCTTTCAGGTAGTTGGATTTTGTTTCCAGCGGCAGTGCAGTTCCCAGGGTATCATGGTCTGTTGCATTCAGGTTCAGAGAACCTGTAGTCACCTGCAGGTGCATACGCCAGTTATCAGCCAGCCGTACAGACGTACCGGCGCCGTAACGGACAAGCGACTTATTTAAATTACTGCTCCAGGTAAGCACGCCGTAGAGGAATGGCAATCCCAGGTGCAGGGTGGGGTTCACATAAAAAGTTTCATCCGCATATACGCCTGTTCTGATAAAGGGTGCTAACGCAAAGGTGGCGGCATCACTGTTCTCTGATCTGGTATCATTGGTAGAAGGCCGGTATGGCACTGTGAGGGCCTCTTTAATAAAATCGCCGGTACGCTGCAACAGTGTTGGTTTACGCTCCGTATGTTGTCTGGCGGCAACGATGCGGGCAGCAGTATTTTTTGCTGCGGTTGCAGGCGAAGGCGGTGGCGGCTGCTGCTTTGTGGTATCATACCATCCGGCAATGACCAGGGATCTGTGCGCCGATAGCTGCCTGTACATGGTATCGTTCCGGTAAAGTCCCAGCGAAAACAGGGAAGGCAGCCGGAGGAGACTGATGTTCAGCCATCCGGTAGCGCTGGTATCGGCGGTTACTTTTCTGGTCTTTTTTAATTTTATACCGAAAGAAGGGAATGCCAGTCCGGAGCTATCCGGGATAGTATCCGGGCGGTACTGCACGGTAGCCAGTGGCTGCAGTGCGATGCGGAATACGGTATCGGCTATACGTTTTACAGGTATCGCGGGATACTTTGCAGCAGTGGTTGTCGCGGGTGCTGTTACCGGTTCCTTTTTGCGCGGCGGGTTATCTACAAAAATAACATGCGACCCGACGACGGTATACCAGATGCCGGTATGCTCCCTGATATTATCCAGCAGCGTAGTTATGGGCTGTACGCCTTTTCTGACGCGTATAATTTTTGAAGGGGGAAACTTGTGTGTATTCACGGCAAATTTAACGCCGGTGTGTTTGCTGACCAGGCTCAGCAGGGAGTCAAAACGTATATTCGTTACTGTTATATTTACCTTCCGTTGCAGGGAAGCAGGTGTCTGCTGCGCCCGGGTACGGGCAGCACTTATTGCTATCAGGAAAATCAGTACAGCAGCCTTGCTGATCAGATGCTTAATTACAGCCCTCGCCATTTATATATACACTGTCTTTTTCTACCCTGCATTGAACATTAAGCGTCACAGAGATAACTTCAAAAATATAATCCAATGGTTTATTCTCAAAAGAGCTGCTCATGGCGCAGTTCTCCAGTTTTTTATCTGCAATGCGGATGGTAACGCCATAGGCTTTTTCCAGTTGTGCGGCTATATCTTTCAGGGATGTATTCTCAAAGTTAAACACACGGGTGGCATAGCCCATTTTGTTGCTGTTGAAAGCGTTCACCAGTTCGAAGGTGCCGGAGGCAGCATGATAGATACCCTGCTGGCCGGCGGTTACGGTGAGCCTGTTCCGGCTGTTCATCATAGCAACGCTTCCGTTCAGTACAGCTACTTCGATGGTGCTGTCTTTCTGCTGAATATTAAAAGCGGTGCCCAGTACTTTCACTGCTATATCGCCCACCTCCACAATAAACGGTTTACCGGGATTAAAAGTTACATCAAACCATGCCTGTCCTTTTAACCTGATAAGCCGGTTCCGGCCGGCCAGACCTTTTTCATAGCTGATAGCGGAATGGCTGTTTATCACAGCCAGGGAATGATCCGGCAGCGTATCGCGGAAAATGCCGGCAGTAGTTTGCCTGGACACCCAATCTGCGGCAGGCGCCGATGTCCGGTACAGCAGGAAATACAACGAAGCGCCACAGATAAGCAGCAGTATGGCGGCAGCCATGAGGCGACGGTTGCCCGGGCGTACAGCAGCTGTTTTCAGCGGAGCGGCGCCCGGCAGTTGCCGGCGGATCTCCTGCCATACTGCGGCTTTATCCGGCAAGGTATGTTGCTGTCCGCCGGCCGCATTTTCCCATAAACCGGCCGTCTGCTCAAACAGCCGGCGGTGTTCCGGAGCGGCCGCTATCCAATCTTCCACTGCTATAGCCTCTTCCGGGGAGGCTTCCCCCGAAAAGTACTTTCCCAGCAGTTCATATGGAATATGTTCGGATTTATTCATGCCGTGTAAAATTGAATGCCATAGTTGATTATAACAGGTAGAAAATGATCAGCGTTACCAGGAATTCAGACAGTTTTTCTCTCAATATGCGTAATGCCTTACCCATCTGGACTTCCACGGTTTTCACCGATAATCCCATTTCTGCGGCGATTTCGGCATATTTCATTCCGTCGAACCGGCTTTTGCAGAAGATGATCCTGCATTGTGGCGACAGCGCTTCAATATGCTGCAATATCTGCTGATAGGTTTCTTTGCTGACAAGCGCATGTTCCTGTACTCCGGTGACGTTACTGCTGGCTGATATATAACTGTCTTTTACTTTTTCATGCCGTTTGATGTTCAGGCAATAATGATATACTGCCGTATACAGGTATGATTTAACGGACTGCTGCTCATCCAGTCCTGCTCTCTTTTCCCATAGCTTCAGAAATACGGATTGCACAGCATCCTTGGCTTCGTCATTGTCTTTCAGTATGGTAAAGGCATAACGGTGCAGCCCTTCAAAATAAAGATGAAAGGCCCGTTCCACCAGTTGTTCCTGATCCCCGCCTGTTATCAGATGTTCGTCCAATGTTTAGCTGTTACGGTAATAATACACCTCAGGTAAAGAATACCCTTATCGCGCGGCAAATTAATTTTTTTCATATAGATGTAAGGGTTTTTCTTTTCAAAGGTGTACTACTGCAAATAACCGGACATGATAAAAAATATGCAGAAAAAACACCTGCTGCTCCTATGCTTTACTGTAAGTGTATCCTTCCTGCTGACACAGTCGTGCAGGAAAGATCCTAAGCCCTCAGCCGGTGGCCAGGCCCCTGAGCCGTCAGCACCGGTCACAGAAACAGGCGTTCCCCGGCTGCCGGCCACTCTCTATGATTATATAGGCACACGCAATAACATGCCCACCTATATGAAAAATTTCCTCAACGGCAGGCCGGAGATAGACAATATGCCGGCCGGCAACCAGATTACCAATGAAGGCGCCACCCTGGGACGGGTACTGTTCTATGACAAAGCCCTCTCGGTAAACAATACAAAATCCTGCGGCTCCTGCCACCATCAGGATAAAGGCTTTACAGACGGCCTCTCCCGGTCACCCGGTTTCGCCGGCGAACTCACCCGCCGCAATGGTATGCCTACGGTAAACCTCCGTTTCTTCAAAGACAAAACCATGTTCTGGGATCTGCGCGCCGCCCATCTCGAAGCGCAATCGCTTATGCCTATCCAGGACATGATAGAAATGGGCATGCCCTCCCTCAGCGCACTGGAAACCAAACTCACCGGCATCGCCTACTACAGGCCCCTGTTCAAAGCAGCATTCGGTACTGAAACTGTTACCGCTGACAGAATCTCCAGAGCGTTGTCTCAATTCCTGCGCAGCATCGTTTCCTTCAGTTCCAAATACGACAAAGGCACAGACAATAACTTCAGCAACTTCACCGCCCAGGAAAAAAACGGGCTGCGGCTGTTCCAGGTGAACTTCTGCTCTGAATGCCACAGCGACCTTCCAACCTCTACCTTCGGACAGATACCCTCCATGCTCATCGTGGAAAATACCGGCGTCAATACCGGCTTCGGCTCCAACAACGGACTGGAAACGGATTATACCGATAAAGGTATCGGCGAAATCACCCATCTTGCGAAAGACCAGGGAACCTTCAAAATCCCCGCCCTGCGCAATGTGGAGCTAACAGGCCCCTACATGCACGACGGCCGCTTCACCACGCTGGAACAGGTACTGGAACATTATCATACCGGCATCAAACAAAACCCGAATATCGGTATTCAGCTGAGCGGCATTTCCCCGGGTATTCCCTTCCGCGGAAATGATATGGCAGATATTATCGCCTTCCTGAAAACCCTTACCGACCACTCACTCGCTACTGATCCGAAATTTGCGGATCCTTTCGTTCAATAAAAAGAACGCCGGTTCCGGCCGGCGTTTCTCCTGATGCCTATGGCAGTTCCGGCCCCATCATCCGGGATACGCAGGCAGCACCTCTTACTTTCCTTTCGCCAGGTTGTATAAAAAAGGGCGCCGGTAAGTACCGGCGCCCTTACTGTATTACAGTCAGCTTTATTACAACTCCTTCACACGGATATTGCGGAAACGCACTACAGAACCATGTCCCAGGAAACCGATATGACCGGTTTCATTCTTCAGTCCGGGATGGTCCTTGTGATCCAGTGTACCGTTCTTACGGGCATCGGCAATGTCTCCGTCCAGGATAACCGTACCGTTCAGGATCACCTTGATATGGGTGCCGTCTACAATCGCTTCTTCATAGTTCCATTCTCCCACAGGCTTCAGGAAACCACGTTTCGCAGGAATAACACCATATACGGAACCGTGATACTGGTATATGTTCAGGTCCTTGTAAATGTCTGCCTCACTGTCCAGGATC
Source organism: Chitinophaga solisilvae (assembly GCF_009928525.1). Taxonomy (GTDB): domain Bacteria; phylum Bacteroidota; class Bacteroidia; order Chitinophagales; family Chitinophagaceae; genus Chitinophaga; species Chitinophaga solisilvae. The sequence continues at coordinate 269,872 of NZ_JAABOK010000011.1, forward strand.
TGTAACTCCATACCCTGATAAGCAGCGTCGCCATCCAGCGGGGCACGCACACCTAAACCATTGTTTGCACCCGGTGTGAGCATAAATTCAAAACGGAAGGAAAAATTACCGTATTCCTTTTTCGTATAGAGGTTACCGTGACCACCATTTTTCGGATAGATCACCAGGTTGCCTTCATCAATCACATAATCTTTGGTATTACCGGTCCACTCGTGCATATTGGTACCATCGAACAACACCTTGTATCCTGCCTTTTTTTCTACTTCACTTAACGTGAACGGCTGTACGCGTGGCAGTTCTTTTATATACAGGTCGCGGTACGCTACATAAGTACCATGCGCCTGCAGTTCTATCTGTTCTTCCGGGAAGATGGGCAGGCCGCGGTCCCAGTAATTTTCGAGGATAGTGTTATCTGTCACCAGTACGCCGTTGAGATACACTGTTACCCTGTCTCCTTTCATCACGATGCGGAAATGATTCCATTCACCGATACCGTTATCTGCCAGCGCCAGTGGTTTGGAAGGATGCTGCTGATTATTGTATAATCCGCCGGAACCTACATCTGCGCCTACATCGCGGCGGGAGGTATCCCAGATCTGTACCTGCGGGGAACCGCGCAGGTAGATGCCTGCATCTCCGTTGGCCGTAATTTTCCAGTCTACCAGCATTTCAAAGTCTCCGTATTTTTTTTCTGTACAGAGATTGTCGCCATGCCCGTTGAAAACCAGCAGGCCGTCTTTCACGGACCAGCCTTTGCGCATAGCTTCATTGGCTTTATCCTGTGCTTTCAGCAGGGCTTTGTTATCCATTTTACCACGGGCCACCGGATTTTCCACCAGGCCTTTCCATCCGCTCAGGTCTTTTCCGTTAAACAGGGGCACGAAGCCTTCGCCTGCCGGCATTTCTGCCAGGTACTTGCGGACAGACTGCCGCTGGTAGTCTGCATCCCCGCCTTTCAGCGCTTTGGCGGCCTTTTCCAGCAGGTTACGTACGGTTGCACCGTTATAGGATTTATTGGCCAGTGCAATGTTCATCACTGCCATGGCCGCTTCCTGCTGCAGGTTGCTGTTATCGAGGTAGTTGCCGGCGAAGAGTAAGGCAGACAGTGTTTTGCATTGTTCCACGCCTTCCAGCAGCTGCTGTTGTAAAGGCACAGAAGGAGCTAATTCCATTGCATCGCGGAGCAGCAGCAGCTTCTGGTCAGCCGGATAACCGGATTTTCTCACCAGGTTGATAAAGCCGCTGAGCGCCTGTTCTTTATACGCGCTGTTAGCCGCGTCGCGGGCTATCTGCAGCAATGCGGGAGCAGCGGAAGCATTTTTCCATCCTGCCAGCGCAGCTACCGCCGCTTTTTTCGTACTTCCGTCACCGTTAGTAAAGGAAGCAATTACCGGCTGTAATGCGGTACCCTGACCAATACCTGCCAGGATGGCGAGGTAGCGGGCCTGATCGTTAGCAGGCGCCTGTTTCATCTGTGCCAGTACTTCTTCGCTGCCGGCGCCGGCGCTGATAAGACCTGCCTGTATGTCACTGATCTCCTGCGGGTCAGCAGCAACGCGTAACATGTTAAAGAATACCGGTATCATACTTTTACCGGCTATATTTCTCAGCGCACCAAAAGCAGTTTTTCGTACATCCTTATCCGTACTTTCGGTCAGCTTCAGTACTTCACTCACATGCGCGTCAGCTTTACGGGCCGCCAGCACAGCTATCAAAGCTGTCTGTGCCGCAGGTGGCATAGTTGCCAGCGCGGCGGCGGACTGTTGTACCACTGCTTCGCCGGGGATCTGAAGCAATGCGTCCTTCACTGCGGCAATGTCTGCTGCAGTACCTGTTTTCATGACTGCCAGCAGTGCGGGCAGCGCAGCCGTTTCACCTGTTCTGGCTGCAGCTGTAACAGCAGCGTGTTTTACGTTTTCCTGTTTAGCAGCAGTCGCCAGCAGCATTACGGGCAGAGCAGCCTTCACCTGTCCCGCGCCGAGCATGGTCAGAATAGCAGCCTTGTTATCATCGCCGGCAGTTTTCAGCTGCTGCAGCCAGGCGGCAGCATTAGCAGCGGCATAAGGCGCAGCAAATTTCAGGGCAGCGTCGCGGTACTCATTGTTTTTACTGTTGACGGCCTGTATAACGGCGGTGATACTTTTTTCCCTGTTGACATCGCTGAGAAGTTTCAGGCCGGCAGTGCGGGTATGCACCTGTGCATCAGCAGTGCATTGTTTCACCAGCGCTTCCCCGATCTTTCCGGCAGCGGCTTTGTTGCCGTCTGACAGCAGCTGACCGGCAAAGCGTATATACGAGGCCGTAGCATTGGTAATATCATAGTTGTAGCCGGCTTTGGCAGCAGCGGCGGCGATGGTGGCGGCAGAAGCCGGGTCGGCAATTTCCGCCAGCGCATATAAGGAGGCTTTCACCAGTCTCTTGTCTGCATTGTTCACAGCAGGCGTAATGGCTGCTACCGCTTTGCGGCAGCGGCTATCGCCCAGGGCGGTAGTCAGTGTGATACGGTTCTCAGCGTTGGCGGTTGCCAGCGCACCGAGTAATGCCTGTTGTGCATCGGGCGTATTTATTTTGATGAGTACGCGTGCAGCAGGATCGCAGTAACGGTCTTCCGCCAGCAGCGGCTTCAGGGTGGCTACGGCGTCATTGTCGCCGGTAGTTTGCAGCTGCGTGATCAGGAACACTTTATTTTCCGGATCGGCAGTTTTGGCGATTGCCTGGCAGAAGGCTGCTGCGGCCTGTTTGCGCAGGGTTTCTTTTCCGGGTTGGGTTACATAATAGGCGTATCCTGCCAGCGCATACTGCAGCTGGGTGTTGTCGCCTTTGCCGGGTGCGGCGAGCATACCGGCGATGCGGGTCAGTCCTTCTTCTCCGAGAGCGGCGATGGCGCTCATGCTGGTGTTGAACTGCGCGTTATCCGGCGATGGCAGCAGGGCCAGTACGTCAGCTACTTTGGTATGAAATGCACGCTGATCAGACGGGCCCTGCGCAAACGCAGTACAGCACCAGCCAGCCAGCAATGCCAATATGTATAAACTCTTTTTCATAGTTTAAATTTCCTGGTAGTTAGATTTAGATGGTCCATGAACCACGCATGGGTTGATAGATCAGGCTGTTGGCGCCTGCGTCGTCGATAAATTCCTGTTTTACGGGATCGAATTTCAGGTTGCGGTTCAGGCGCAGGGCGATCTTTCCGATATTCACCAACGTACAGGAGCGGTGACCGTTTTCTTCGTTGAGTGCAAATTTCTTACGGTTCTTTACCGCGTCAGCGAAGTCTGTCTGCTGTGGCGCCGGGTCGGGGAATGCAGCCAGTTTCTTTTCCAGCTCCGGTATATCGGAGCGGAAACCCGGATACAGCTTACCTTTCGGGCCTTCAATATAAGCGGCCTTTTCATCTTTGCCTTCACCGTCCAGGATGATCTGACAGCCATCGGCGTAGGTGTAGGTAATTCTTCTCCAGGTGCCTACTGCATCGGGGTGTTGCTGCGGTGCATCTATTTCTACGCTGACAGGGCTGGTATCATCTTTACCGAGGAAATACTGTATTGGATCGAGATAGTGTTGTCCCATATCGCCGAGCCCGCCGCCATCATAATCCCAGTAGCCGCGGAAGGTCTGGTGTACGCGATGAGCGTTGTAGGGACGGTAAGGTGCGGGGCCGAGCCACATGTCATAGTCCAGTTCTTTAGGTACGGGCATGGCTTCCAGGTTGGTTTTTCCGACCCAGTAGAATTTCCAGTCGAACCCGGTATGCTTGCTTACGGTGACTTTCAGGGGCCATCCGAGCAGACCGCTGTCTACCAGTTTCTTGATAGGTTTCACGGTGGTGCCCATGCCATAGAAGCGGTCTTCGAAGCGGAACCAGGTATTGAGCCGGAAGATGCGGCCATGCTGCTGTACTGCTTCCACCAGGCGTTTTCCTTCGCCGATGGTAGCTGTCATCGGTTTCTCGCACCAGATGTCTTTACCGGCGCGTGCTGCATCGGCAGCAATAATACCGTGCCAGTGCGGCGGTGTGGCCACGTGAACGATGTCCACTTCCGGTAACGTGATGACTTCCCGGTAATCGGAAAAGGTTTTGACGCCTTTATCTCCGAGCTGGTCCATAGCGAGTTTGAGGTGGTTGCGGTCAACATCGCAGATTGCCACTACGCGGGTGCCTGCATAACCAAAGTGGCCGCGGCCCATACCGCCGGTGCCTATTACTGCTTTGGTCAGCTGGTCACTGGGGGCCAGAAAGCCGCGCCCCAGTACATGCCGTGGAACAATCGTAAAAGCGGCCAGTGCCCCCAGGGAATTCCGGAGGAATGCGCGCCTTGAATCGCTGTTTTGTTTTGCCATATATCTGTTTGATTGGATTCGTTTATAGATCCCTGTTAGTTCACTGTGATATGTTTTGGCTGATGGTGACGGTAAGATATAAAGATGGGCGGGGATATGCAAGTATAGGTGGGGAAATAGTGATAGGCGGCAAAGTAGGTGGGTTTAATTACGAATTACGAATTGCGAATTACGAATGTAGAAGCGAAGATTAAAACGAAGATTAAAAGTGGAGTGCACCCAAAAAGTTGGACACTTTTATTAGATTTTAAAAATTAAGCGGCTTGAGTACGGTAATTTACTGGACTCAAGCCATTTAGTTTAAGTTTTATCCTGTCATTATTGTAATACTCGATGTATTTAACGATTTGCTGTCTCAACGACTTAATTGAATCAAATTTTTGAAGATAGAAAAGTTCAGTTTTAAGGATACTAAAAAAACTTTCCATAGCAGCATTATCCAGACAATTGCCTTTAGCAGACATACTCTGTAAAATCTCCCGGTCGCTAAGCAGTGTCTGATATTTTTCCATGCGATATTGCCATCCCTGATCAGAATGTAATATTAGGCTACTATCAGCTGGCAGCCTCTTAAAGGCT
>NZ_JAABOK010000012.1 GCF_009928525.1 Chitinophaga solisilvae
GATCTGCGAATTACGAATGAGGAGCGAAGATCTAAGCGGATAAAGAATTTACTTCTTCGCTTAGATCTTCGCTCCTCATTCGTAATTCGCAATTCGTAATTCGTAATTCCTGCCTAAGCTAGTTGCTCAAACTCTTTCTTCTTCTCTCCGTATTCTTCCATGGTAAAGTTGTATACCACGGAGTCGCGTTTGTTTTTGTTGGAAACGAAGTGACATGCATGGATATACGGTTCTGCGATGTTGAGTTTATCCAGCGGGGTTACTACCAGGAGTTGCAGGTTAAGCTGTCCGCAGTATTCCATGAGGTAGTGACTCTTTTCAGGGTCAAGTTTGCTGAAGGCTTCGTCTACGGTGATAAAGCGCAGGCTCCGGTGTTGCCTGTTGGATTCATTGATACCGAACTGGTAGGCGATGGCCGCGCCGAGAATGGTATAGGTGAACTGGGCTTTTTCGCCCCCGGAGAGGCTGGCAGTATCTTCGTAATACTTGAAGGCTTTGTTATCAGCGATATAATACTCCTTGGCGCCGAAATCCAGCCAGTTGCGGACATCAGTTACCTTGCGGCGCCATGCCTCGTTTTGCTGCAGTTCGGTGATCAGTAATTTGATGTTTTCAAAGAGTTGTTCACCGTAGGCGTCATCTTTTTCGAGGTGATATTTCAGGGAGTCGGGTACGGCACTGCTGAGTTTGTCCTTGAAGTTCCTGATCTCCACATCCCTTACATGGCGGCATTCCAGCTGCAGGTAGGTATCCGGATTTTTGTTGAAGGTAATGTTACGCAGCGGTTCGTTCAGGTCATCCATTACTTCCCGGATGAGGTCTTCCTGTCCGTATATCCATGCCCGGTAGTTAGTGATGGCATTGAGCATGCTGGTGTCCATGTATTTACGGAAGCGTTCCTTGTGTTCAATGAGGCGCTGGTATTTGATGTTCTCGTAGAGAGAGGTGAATTCATCCAGGTATTTTACATGCGGCTGCAGGTCGCTCACGTCACCGAGCCAGTCAGGATATTCATCGTGGATGGCTTTGGAAGGCATGACAAAGGTGGCCAGCTGCCGTGTAATTTCGGATTCTTTTTCAGCGGATTGCCGCATGGCGTCGTGCAGCGTGGTTTTCAGGCTTTCGTCTGCACGTTTGCGTTGTGTGGCGAGTTCCTGCATGGTTTGTGCAGGGTCGGTGATAGCCAGATCTGACAGGTAATCCAGGGCACGTTGCAGGGAGATGTCATCCAGCTTGTTTACTTTCAGCAGTTTGAAGTAGCGTTGCTTTTCAGCCGCTTTATCGTCCAGGCGGCCTTTTTCCTGCAGTATCCTTTCCTTCTCTTTTTCTTTGCCGTAGATCTGGGCGGTGGCATCGTCCAGCTGCTGGCAGATCACCTGATATTTATCGCTGGTCTGCAGCAGTTGTGTTTTCTCGCGGGAGATGGTTTCGATGATACCTGCGTGCGACTGCCAGCTGATCTCGCTGTAGTTACGCAATGATAAGAATGCGCTCAGCAGTGAGGTGATGCCGGCAATATCCCGGCGTTTGTTTTCCAGTGCGGAAATGCTGTGCTGCAGGGAATCTATGTTTTTATTGCATTCATCCTGTTCATCTTTGAGCAGGCGTAATTTGTTTTTGTTGTTCCAGCCAAGTACGTAATTGTTTTGCTGGGAGCGGTTCGGGCGGTCATCTTTCTCATGGCGTGTAGCCTGCCGCGTTAATCCTTTGGAGGTAACGGCCTTGCGTGAGCGGTTGAAAACGGCCATGTCGTCCGTACAGGTATAATCAAACTGGTCGAGGAGTTGTTTCATCAGCCAGTCCTTGAATTCCGTACCCGGTTTAATATCTATTTTCTGCAGCAGACTTTCCTTTTCGCCAGGCATCCGCAGCATCGTATATGTTTCCTCTTCAATTTTATGATATACGAGCCTTGTCTGCAGATTGTTATCATTGATATACCTGTTGATGTCAGTGATATAATCTTCCGGTACCAGCAGGCGCAGGCCGAAGTTGTGCAATACTTTTTCTATGGCGTTTTCCCAGTGGCTTTCCTTATCTTTTACCTTGATGAGTTCACCGGCGAAAGGAAGATCTTCTTCGGCAATATCCAGCATATCCGCGAGTTGCTGCCGGATACGGATCAGTTCATAGGGGATGTTGTTTTTGCGGTGGAGATAGGAATCTATCTCTTCTTCCAGGCGGGTAGCCTGTGTGCGTTCGGCAGCAAGACTGCTTTTATAGTGAAATGCTTCTTCCTGGAGGGTATCCAGTTGTTTATCGTGTGCGGCCTTGAGCTGTTCTGCACCCGCGATGTTGTCATGAAACTGTTGTTCATCGGGGTTGGGAGCCAGTTCAAATTTTTCTGCCAGCACGTTGTATTCTTCCATCTTGTTACGTTTCACTTCGAGTGATTTCTGTTCGTAGTGAATCGTTTTTTCGATGGAGCGTAGTTGTTCATCCACGCTGTTATTGGCTTTCTGCGCAATGAGTTCGTCTTTGCGGAGTTGCAGTGTTTTCAGCTGATCATTCACGGAGGCGAGGGTGCTGGCAGTTACTTCCTGCTCTTGTTGCAGTACCTGCAGTTCTTTTTCCAGGAGGTCTTTTTCCTGTTTGTTAAACCAGGCGGGAAGGATGTCCTGTACAAGTTGCAGATCGCGGTTTTTATCCTGCAGTTCCTGCCAGGCGGCGCGGTTCTCTATGATGGGTTCCAGCATCTTCAGCTGCGTTTCATCCTTGCGGATGGCGCGGTGGCTGGTAAGCAGGCTGTCATAGTTCTCCCGCAGTTTGAGAAATTCTCCTTCCGCATCGGTTTCTTCCAGCATCTGGCTGCGGATGAAGGTATTCAGATCACCGAGTACCTTGATACCTACGGTCTGGTTGAAGAGGGAAAGGGCTTTCTCGCTTCTCAGTCCGAAGATATTGCTGAACAGGGCGGCATATTCCTTAAAGCTGTCGGTGATTTCCGTTTTCGGATATTCCAGCCGCAGTTTCTTTTTCCAGTCTCCTTTCAGATCAAATTTACCATTGCCGAAATGGTCGTTGATATTGAGTTTATGGGGAGAAACGATATATTGTCTTTTCAGTTCTCCGGAATACCATCTGACCTGCACGAGGGTGATCTGGTGCATGGTGGCGGCATTGTAGAAATAGGCCAGCAGCACCGAGTACGGATTGTTTTCCTTGTGGCGGAGCTGTTCTGTTTTTGACTGGAGGGATTCTTCGGAGAATGTTTTCCCGTAGTATCCCCAGAAGTAGGATTCTTCTCCACGGTCTTTCCGTTGTTCTGTACCGGATGACTGGTTGTAGAAGCGTTTTCCGGCTGGCACCAGGAGTGTCAGCAGCGCATCGATCAGCGTGGTTTTGCCGCTGCCGTTGGCGCCGGTGAGCAGGGAGGTGTTGCCGTTGGTATTAAGTCTGTATATTTTATTATGAAACGTGCCCCAGTTGTATATCTCCAGGTATTGTAACCGGAACCCGCTTTCCTTTGAATCACTGTTGAACAGGGTTGACATGCAGTTTTAATTTTGATTTTATTTCTTCCAGTTTCTCGTTGTTGACCAGTGCCTTGATGATCCTTTTTACCTCGTACTGATGCAGTTCCTTGTTGGCTGCGTCTTCCCGGATGGCTTTCAGAATACCTATGTTCAGCAGGCTGTTGATAGGTTTGTTAAGATCTTTGAGCAGTTTGGATTTATTGTTGCGTTCTTTGAAGAAAAGGGTGAGTCTTTCCTTGATTTCTCTTTGTGTCATGAACAACCGGGTACCGTTGCCCTTGATATCGAATTCATCGAGGGCTTCGCGCAGAACAATGCAGAGGAGCGTAGCTTCGTAGGTAAGCCTTGTTTTGCGCATGAGGCGCGGCAGCGGCTTCTCGTTATCCTCGGAGGCTTCCGGCTGTGCGATGCGTGCAAATCCGTCGCTTTCATTGATAATAAGCTGCAGACCTACCTGCTGCAGGTATTTGCTGAGTTCTGTCTGCCATCCCAGGAGGTCTTTCCAGTAAGTTTTATCTTCTTCATAAACAGGTCCCTGCATGAGTTTGAGGAACACGTGTGCAAAGGGAGATATATTGGTGTTAGTCATACTTCTAGTTTTGATTGTTTGTGAACAGTACCATCGGCATGTTGATGGTACGGTTGCCCAGCGATACCGGGTCCTGTGTTTCCAGGATGATATGGCTGGAGGACTGGCTGGCGATGGAGAAATAGGTAATCAGTTCGGTAAGACCTTTTTCTGCGCCATAGATTTCTACCAGTTCCTTCAAACTGATCTGTTTTTTGTTTTGCAGTTGGGTGTTGATCCGGTTTTCCAGCATCGTGCGGTCGATGTTGAAATGATTGAAGAGCGAGTTCATATCTTCGGCGGAGAACTCGTCGCCACCGATGCCTTCGGGGAATTCCACATCCGGGAAGGCTTTCTTTTCTTCTGCCAGATCCCAGCGGTCCAGCAGGTCCAGCTCGGGATCGCTTTCGATGTCAATAAAAAATTCTTCGCCGGGGGCATTGTCCAGGGCCTGAAAGGCCAGCTGCCGTATTTCGTTAATCAGCTCTACCGCCTTGCGGTGGTCGGTGAGATTTTTTTCACTGAGTACGCGGCTGAGTTTATCGCTGAGTTTTTTATTGGCGTCGATTACTTTTTTCCCCGACGCGTGGAGGAACTGTTTCAGCTTTTTGAGGAAGCGGTCGTTTTTGTATTCGATGTTACGGTCTTCCAGCAGTACATAGAGCTTTTCTATCAGCTCCCGCATTTCTTCCTGTTTATTTTCATCCATCAGGAACTGCCAGAAGGAATAGAAGCTTTTGCCCTGGTCTTTTTGGCGCAATGCCTCGAAAGAATCGAGGGTATAGGCCAGGAGTGCTCCTTTGGCAATATCCCGTTCACTTTGTTTGCGGTATATTTCCTGAGTGATCTGTTCGAAGTTCTGTTCTACTTCCTTGAAATCGCTGAGCAGTTCGCGGGCCATCCGGTTTACATCGTAGAAGCGTTCTTTGATCTGGGTATCGTCAAACACCTGTACTTTACCGGTAATGGTAATGGCTTTTATCTCCTGTTCTATCTCAAATTTCTTTTTTTCCAGCTCCTGAATCCTCTGTTGCGGGTCTTTGTTGCTTTGGTCTATCAGCTCCTTGAGTTTGGAGAAAATGTCCTTAAAGCGGCTTTCGGTGCCCACAAATTCGCGTTTCTGCAGGGTGGATATCCAGTGCATCACCTTCTCCATGTCGCTGCTCAGCTCATGGATGTCATTGCCGTCATCGTCCGGATATTTGCGCAGGAAGCCTTTATTGCTCCATTGCTCAATATATTTTTTAGCCTTTTCGTCATCATGTTCAAAGAGGCTGGTAGCGTCTATTTCATCGTCTGCGGCCCTGTACCCGGTAGCTCCCAGGTAGTCGGACAAACGTGTCACCAGTTCCACATTGGAAATGGTGGTATGGTTTTTTTCCTTGAATGTTTGGTGAAAAAATGACAACATCATTGGCGCGCTACGTGCCCGAAGTATCTTTAACGTGACAGACTGGGCATATAGATTACATAATTGATCATAAGTCATGGGGGTAAAAATAAGGAATTACGAATTACGAATGGCGAATTACGAATGTGGAGCGAAGATTTAAGCGAAAACCATGCTTTACCCGCTTAAATCTTCGCTCCACATTCGTAATTCATCATTCGTAATTCGTAATTACATGATATAAAGTCCGTCTATCTTCGGTTTCACCGGTTGCGGCACCGGTTCGTCACCCATCAGTTCAATCAGGTTAATTTCTATTGTCCGGGCGATGCTGTCCAGCGGGGTGCCCAGTGGATGATATTCGAAGGGGTTCATGAGAGAAATACCGTTCAGGTGGGTGACGTGGTAAACGAAGCCGAATCCCCAGCCGAACAGGATAGACCAGGGGCCTATGGCTTCGGTCATCATGAGGGTGTTCATAATCACGTAAAACCAGATGAAGACACGGGTGAAATATACGTAGCTGGGCGGGAACACGGTATTTTTAATACGTTCGGATTTGCCCATTTCGTCGCAGTGTTTGACAAGGAGTTCGTTCAGCTCTATGAATGCAAAGCCGTCGATGGCGCCGGATTGCCGCAGCTGCTGCAGGTCTTCGGACTGCAGGTTGAGGAGTGCGTTGGGGATATTCTGTTGTTCCTGTACGCGGTCTATTTCCTCTTTGGTCAGAAAACGGGTGTAGTAGTTATCGGGCAGCTTGCGCAGCGCGGCTTTCAGGGCATATACAAATGCCAGGTGGCGGTAAATCATGTGCCTGACCTGTGCGCGCAGCTCCAGGTCGCCGTTGGTATTGGCGTAGTGCAGCAGTGACCTGCCCCAGGAACGGGAATCGTTCACCAGTGCGCCCCAGATGATACGGGCTTCCCACCACCGGTCGTAGGCCTGGTTGTTATTGAAGCCGATGAAAAAAGCGATGGCCGTACCTAAAACGGCCGATACGGAAACGGGGATGGCAATGTGATCGGAGAGCCAGTAGGTGTCCAGGAGATAGACGAGGGTACAACATAACAGCAGCATAATATCTACCTTCCAGGTGAAGGTAAAGATCTGGTGCAGCGAAAGCCTGTGTTTCAGCAGCATATTTCAGGGTTTATTTCTTCAGCAATTTATCTCTGATAATTCTATTCATGACAAAATCCTTCATTCCCCTGGAAACCGGTACGGTGGCCTTTCCTATCTCGATGATGTTACCGTCTATACTGGTAATCCGGGTGGCGTTTACTACGAAAGATTTATGTGTTTGTACAAACTCCGGGCCGTTTATATTTTCTATAACAGATTTTAATGTGGTGTGGGTAGTATGACGTCCGCTGGTCGTATATATATGCACGTAATTTTCCATAGCTTCCAGGTACAATATATCATCCAGTGGAATTTTTACCAGCTTCTCGGCTGATTTTACAAAGATAAACCTGTCTTCCCTCCCGGCAAGGGGTTGCAGTATATCCCTGGCCCGGTTGGCCGATTTCAGGAAACGGTCGAAGGATACGGGTTTTAGCAGGTAGTCGATGGCTGCCAGTTCAAACCCTTTGATGGCGTACTGCTCATAGGCAGTAGTGAAAATGACTTTCGGCGGGCTGGCAAGGCTCTGCAGCAGTTCCACCCCGCTGATGTAAGGCATTTCTATATCCAGGAAGAGAAGATCCGCCGGTTTGCTGCGTAACAGGTTGTTGAGGGACAAGGCATCCTCGCAGACGCCCGTCAGTTCCAGGAAATCAATTTTTTCCACATATCCTGCCAGTCCTTTCCTTGCTACAGGTTCATCGTCTGTAATGATACAGGTGATTTTCATAAAGCTATTTTTAAACCGGCTGTGAAAGTATCCTGTGTCTTACTGATTTCCAGCGCATGTTTACCGGGATAAAGCAGGGCCAGTCTGCGACGCAGGTTCTCCAGCCCGATGCCTCCCTTTTTGTGTTTCATTTCCATGGGCGGAATGGCATTGCTGACCCTGAAGTGCAGCCACCCGTTCTGGTGCTGTGCAGATATATGGATCCAATAGTCGCCGCCGGCGTATTTAAAGGCATTTTCTACCAGTGGTAATAACAATAACGGATATACGCTTTGTTTGTTTAACAGGGTATCCATTTCCACCTGCAGCTGCAGATGATCGTTCATACGGGTTTTCTGCAGGTCTATGAATGACTGCAGGTATTGTAATTCTGCACCTATGGCCACCGTTTGCTGATGGTCGTAAAGCTGGTAACGCAGCAGTTCGGAGAGCTTTTCTACCGTATGTTTGGCCACGCCTACGCTTTCATCCATCTGGAAATATACAGTATTGAGTGCATTGAACAGAAAATGGGGGTGAAACTGCGCTTTCAGGAAACGCAGTTCTGTTTGCAACTGATCGTTACTGATTTTCTCCAGCAGCAGCTGTTGTTCGTAGCTTTTGCGGAGAGAAGCATTGGCTCTCCTGATAGTATAATACAGGAGATAGAACAACGTAGGTATGATGGTCAGGTTGACCACATCGTACCAGTCGCAGCCACCGGTATCAAAGAAGAAAAAATGCTGCATCGGGAGGATGAGGCCATCAGAGATGAGCAGGATATTAGCGGTAACCACCATATATTCCCTGGCGGTGGAATGCGGCTTTGTTTGCTGCTGATAGTGCTGCAGCAGGCGGTTGAGCAGGTACATGTACAGATAGCCGACGGAAAGCAGTATCATTTCAGCACCGGTATCGTACCAGGGCCTTTCCCAGAATCTGAATCCGGTCAGTACCGCATTGATCAGCCGCAGACTGAGATAAACAATGAATGCATAAACTAAGGGGAAGATATATTTTCGCCAGAACCGTTCCATCGGTGTCAAATTAGTAAAAAAAATCGGCCGATGGTAACTGTACCTTTATGACTTTGCCGGTAACTACCGGCGGTGTTTTGGGTTTCACGCCGAAGAGCAGCCGGGTGAGGATAAAGGGCCTGATCAGCAGATGAATAATCAGCGCCGAAGCCATCCAGGATGAGGAAGCGATGAGCAGGAATTTCAGCTCCGGTCCGGCCGGCAGCCGCACAATGAACCAGGCTGCCAGCACGGTAACCGTTTGCTGGAGTATAAAGAACGGCGACATGAAAATGGTGGTGTATCCGGAAATGCCCTGGTAGCTGTCCAGGTATTTTTTAGCGTAGCCGGTAAGGGTGAAAAGCAGGAACCAGACATGTAAAACGGTGAGGAGAGAAAGCAATGGTGTATGATGAATAGCCATAGTACGTATAATGATGCCTGTTAGTATACAGGTTAGCAGTCCTGCCAGTGAGGCGCGGCGGTTGCGTACCAGGCTGTCTGCCAGTATGGGTTGCATGGCGAAGAGGATACCGGTTACGAGGAAGATGCCCCAGCAGATGAAATCAGCTGTATGCAGGAGGCGGCCGGCGTTGTCCGGAAAGGCGGACGGGGCGCAGCAATACCATATGATACCGGGAATGGCCAGCAAGTAAATCCTGTATCCGCGGTAGAACCATGCCAGGCGGCGGATGACGTTCCTGGCCTGAAACGAGGCCGCCCGGGACAGCAACGGCGCCAGCATGGCTTCGTATATCGCCAGGCAGGCAATTACCCGGAGATGATGCCAGCTGGTGTTGCCGCCCGGATACGGCCTGCCTTCAAAGAACGAAGGAAGGAAGTCGGTAAAACGGCCCTGGTAGCCGCTGTTGAGTCTTTCTATATATATCTGCGGCGGCAATACCAGCAAGATGCCTGCCGTTAGTGGTATAAAGAGGCGGCGCAACCATAGCAGTATTCTTTTGCTGTGGTCCCGGGAGATGGTCATGTGCCAGGTGGCTGCGCCGGACACAAAGAATAATAAGGGCAGGCACCAGGTGTTCAGCCATTGGGCCATTTTAGTGAGCAGGAGGCTGGTATCGGTATTCTTCACCATCCAGGTGCTGTCTCCCATAAACGGCCGGGCAGCGGTGTACCCGAAAATGCCGTAAACGGCTGCTGCCCGGAGCCAGTCGATATATGCCTGTCGAGAAGTGGTCAGGTGCATGGTCTGTCTGTTTTTTACAAACCTACATCCTGCATTTCCTGCTTAATGGCCGGCTTTGACCACCTGCCTGTTTCCGGTGACAAAATGCAGTATGCCTAAAAATCAATCTTTTATGATTTTAAATATATTTAGTCTATAGAATTAGTAGGATATTATTTTTTTTGCTGTATATTTGCTCCAGGATCTATAACTGTAACAAAATATACACCTGCAACGGCCGTTTTATCAGCCATTAACTAAATCAGCGAACATGTCTACTTTACACAGATACGCAGACTACCTGCCCCAGGAGATACCGGAGAGTTTCCCCAGCCCCGTAAGAAACCGCGAGCGCATAAAACCCCTTGCTACCGGAGATTTTTTCCCCGATTTTTTTATTGAAGAAGATAAGGTAATCAGCAGTGCGCAGCTGTTGCAGCACCTGAAAGCGGGAACGTCCCTGCATCTGCTGACAGGGCAGCCGTTGGTGATTGCGTTTTATTCGGTTAACTGGAATGAGTACGGAGATCACCTGCTGGCGCAGCTGCAGGAGCATCATGCGGCTATTGAAGCTACCGGCGCACGTTTGCTGGTACTGTCCAGCGAACAGCGGAAACACTTTACCGCCTTTAATAAGGAACAGCTTCCGTTTGATGTGGCCTGGGATGTACAGCACCGCATTGCCCGCAAGGCAGGTATTTATAAAGAGTCAGATCCTATCTGGGGCCGCGTTTCCGGCGTCAATGCTGATGTGCCGGTACCGGCAGTATTTGTGGTAACGCCATCACTGGAAATTACCTACAGCTTCACGGATACCTTCATGCAGCGGACGTTTCAGGCAGACGAGCTGCTGGCAGCCCTGATGGAAAAAAAGAACCTGGCTATCAGTGCATAATTAATCGTTGATAGCCTGGTATACCAGCACTTTATATTTATCATTCAGCTCCCCGTGAGTGGTGGGCCAGATGTTTTTATAAATAATCCCGATGAGTTTTTCTTTGGGATCAGCCCAGTAGGCGGTGTTAAACATGCCGCCCCAGCTGAAAACACCCGCGGGCAGCAGGCTTACGCCGCTGCTTTTTTCATTGACCACCGCAAAGCCCAGTCCGAAATTATCCTGGCTGTTCCAGCCTGTAGGAAGGTCCCCGGTCTGGTTCATTGTCATAATCCTTACGGTATTGCGGCTCAGTATTCTCACACCGTTATAGCTGCCTCCGTTCAGCAGCATCTGCAGAAAAATGGCATAGTCGTACATCGTGGATGAAAGTCCGCCTCCGCCGGAGAAGTAACTGCCTTTCATTTTCGGGTAGTCCGGTATCAGCCTGGCTCCCTGTAATTCAATATCCGCCGGCATGGGCGCTATCAGCTTCGTTTTTTTGTCTTCCGAATATAAAGTAACCAGCCTGCCTTGTTTTTCCGGGGGAAGATAGAAATAGGTATCCTTCATGCCCAGCGGGGTAAAGAGGCGATCGCGCAGGAACTGATCCAGCGGTTTACCGGAAAGCACTTCGATCAGGTATCCCAGTACGTCGGTGTTCAGGCCGTAGGTCCATTTTTCACCGGGGTTATGGAACAGCGGCAGTTTGCCCAGGATCTTCATTTTATCCGCCAGCAGGGCATCTTTAACGCCGATACCGGCTATCACACCGGCTTTGGCATAGATGGCATTTGCTTCCTTGCTGCCTATCTGGGCATACCCGATACCGGAGGTATGGGTCAGCAGGTGACGGATGGTAATTTCCCGTGTAGCCGGCTCCGTGGTCCAGGAGCTGTCTGCCGGGTTGAATGTTTTCAGCACCTGCGGCCGGGCAAATTCCGGGATGTATCTGGAAACAGGGTCGTCCAGGAGGAATTTACCTTCTTCATACAGGGTCATCAGCGCCACGCTGGTAATGGCTTTGGTCTGGGAGGCAATGCGGAAAATGTTATCGGTTTTCTCCGGTGTTTTCAAGGCGGTGTTATCATAACCGAAAGCCTTGTTATACACTATTTTACCATCACGTATAACCATGGCCGTTACTCCGTTGACATATCCCCTGCTGATATATTCAAGAATGAGGGTATCTATCCGGTTCAGTCTTTCGGCTGACATGCCGGCGGCGGCAGGGGCAGCCGGACGGAGCAGCTGGGCGCGGGCTGCCAGGGGGAGCAGGGCCAGCAGCAACATATATTTCTTCATAAATATGCTTTAAATCAGATGAATGTAGGATGCCGGAGGCAATATAAGATAAGCTGAATTATGTTGACTTGCAAGTTATTGTTAACTGCGAATTACGAATTGCGAATTATGAATTACGAATGTGGAGCGGAGGTCACTGCTTATTCCTGCCTTATTTGTAAAATCGATTTTTCTGAATGAAACCTTTGTGTAGCAATGGTTTGGGGTTTTGTGTATGCTGACTAACGCTGACGTATACACTGAGAAAGGTGGTCATCCGGCTTGACCAAATGACACCCGTATTTTTCCCGTTTTCAAAAAATACCCACTACTAGGTATTTTCTGACTGCAGTGATTCTGCTATCTTTGTTCCGCAGAATATTATCATTATTCTATACATCGCATAAGCTAATACTGTTCCGAAGATCATCATATTTTTACCCCCAAAAAAAGGTCTCTTTCACACAGGAAGGGACCTTTCTGTTTTTTTATATACATTTGCGGTCAGAGCAGATGCGCTATCAACCATTATCTTTTACCTATACATCTTTATACATCTTTTTCGCAGGACATGAGTACGTATTCCGAATTGCCACAGAATGCCGGTTTTGAGGACAAGCTGCAGGCACTGCAGGCCATAGAACATGAGCTGCCCGCTGTATTTATTGTCATGAATGTGGAACAGGGATTTGTGGAATACATGTCCCGTAAAGGCCGCCAGCAGCTGGATGTAACACTGGAAGAACTGAAAGCAATGGGTACCGCCTACTTTGATACCTACTTTAATCCGCACGACGCAGCTGATTACATTCCTAAAATAACCGCCATGCTGGCCGCTCCGCAGGAAGAAGACCTGACGGTTTCCTTTTTCCAGCAGGTAAGACTGGCGCCCTCCCGAGACTGGGTATGGCATCTGAGCACCACCCGCGTATTCATGCGCAATGCCGCCGGCATACCTACCCATGCTATCACCTGCGCCATTCCTATCGATCCGCTGCATCATGTTACCAGCAAGGTAAACAGGCTGCTGGAAGAAAATAATTTCCTGCGCCGCAACCAGCACATCTATGCAGCCCTGACCAAACGGGAAAAGGAAATATTAAGGCTGATGGCACTCGGCTTCAGCTCCGGTGAAATAGCAGAAAAAGTGCATATCTCCGAGAAAACCGCCGTTACCCATCGCCGTAATATCAAAAGTAAAATCGGCGCACAATCCGGATACGATCTTACCAGCTTCGCCCAGGCGTTTGACCTGATTTAACAAATCAATTTATGTTTGTATTTTTAACAGGTGAATAACCGCCGCAGCCGGACAGTAAAGACGGCCGCCGGAACTTATATGGAAGAGAAAAAGGTTCAGACCTACAACAACGGAACAATCACCAGTACTGTCTGGGAATGCGATGGCATCAGGATGGGACATGCGCTCTCCTCCTTCAATGAATGCTTTACCTTTCCCGCCCACAGTGATACGGATGTGATCAGAATGCACTTCGGACTGAAAGGCGATTATATCTTCGAATACAAGCAACTCAATACCACGTATGATCTGAACGGCGGGCATCATAATATCATGTACTCCCACCCTTTCGATATTATCATTCAGAACAAAACCCTGTCACTCGAAACCTTTGGCATACAGATGCCCAGGGAGATGTTTATTGAATTCACCCAGCAGGCTACTGACCAGCTGAAGCGCTTCTCTGAAAACATTATCAACGGGAAACCCTGTATGCTGTCAGAGAAATGGGGCCCGCTGGAAACCGGTATCCAGCAGGCGATTGCACAGATTATTCATTGTAAGTACGCGGGGCATTTCAAGAAATTATTCCTGCTCTCCAAAAGTATAGAGCTGCTGGTATTGTCCGCCGAATCCTGCCAGGCCGCTACCAGCAAGGAAAATGTGTTTCTCAAAAGAAAAACCGATAAGGAAAAGATTGTGGCGGTGCGCGACCTGCTGATAGAGCGGCTGGATTCGCCTCCCAGCCTGTCTGAAATTGCCCGTGCTGTAGGATTGAACGAATACAAACTGAAACGGGGTTTCAAGGAAGAATTCAATAATACTGTTTTCGGCTACCTGACCGATCAGCGCCTGCAACTGGCACACCGGTATCTCCGCGATACCGGTAAAACAGCGGCTGAAATATCGGCTGAGCTGGGCTATTCCACACCGCAGCACTTCAATAATGCTTTCAAGAAAAAATTCGGGTTCACTCCCTTTTCGGTTAGAAATAATCCTTAAAATGCAATGCCTTCTTTTCCAGCTCTCATAATTTTGGGCTGTCATCACCTATCTGATTACCTTTAAAACACATTTAAAATGAGCAAAGAATTATTCGTAAGAAATAATATCACCATCAATGCGCCTGCGGCAGCAGTATGGGACGCGCTGGTAAATCCGGCCAGGACAAAGCAGTACATGTTCGGTTGCGAAACTGTGTCAGACTGGAAGAAAGGCAGCGAACTGTTATGGAAGATGATACATGAAGGAAAAGAACTGATTGCGGTTAAAGGAAATATCGAAGAAATTATTCCGGGCAAACGGTTAATTTATACCACCATTGACCCGAACTCCGATATTGACGATACTTCTGAAAAATACCTGCAGGTAACCTATGACCTCACGGAAGATAACGGACAGACCCTGCTGCAGGTCAGCCAGGGCAATTATGCCACCGTGAATGAAGGTGAAAGAAGATTCCGGGAAGCGGAGGAGGCCGGTGGCTGGAGCGCTTTGCTGGAAGAGATTAAAAAACTCGTTGAGGCAAACTAACTGAAATGACTATACGTTATTTTCCGGTGCTGTTTCAACCAGTACCGGAAAATATTGTAACTGCACTAGATGGAACGTATGAGCTGGAACCTTTATCTGGCGGCATTTGCAGACTGCATCTCTATAGTCATTTCAAACTGGCCACCAGCTTTAACTTTTATGCCAGCTGGTGGGCGTCGTGGATCATGAAGGACATTCAGCAGAACATCCTGCAGGTAATCCGGCATCGTGCCGAAGGGCAGTAATTACCAGAACACGGTATATAACGCGGCAAGAATACCAATAATAATCACGGAGGCTACTACAAATCCGGCGGAAGTCCGGAACAGGGAAGTATCTACTTCTATTGTATGCGCATCATCGTCCTGCCTTGGTTTCAGTAAACTCATCACTATCATGATAGCCACAATTAATCCGAATGTTATCGACATCCTGTCGAGGAACGGATAATCGGGAAAGGCGCCGTTTGTCCATACGGGCAGGAATTTGAGCACGGTAGAAACAGGGATGGTCAGCAATGCGCCGGTGAGGGCAGCCGCGGCAGTAGTGCGTTTCCAGAAGAATCCCAGCAGGAAGATAGCGAGTACGCCGGGAGAAATAAAGCCCACATATTCCTGAATGAACTGATATGCCTGATCCAGGGAACGCAGCAGGGGCGTAACAATGGCGGCGAGCAGCATGGCAACGATCACCGCCCATCTGCCTACCCTGACAAGCTGCTGTTCTGATGCTTCCCGATGAAAGAACTTTCTGTAAATATCCAGTGAAAAAATAGTGGAAATACTGTTGGCCTTACCGGCAAGCGAAGCGACAATAGCGGCGGTGAGCGCCGCAAAGGCAACGCCTTTCAGTCCTGGTGGTAAAAGATTCATCAGCGTAGGATAAGCGTGGTCCGGTTTGATATGACCTGCAGCATCTGTCATCTCCTGCTGGAACATCCCGTTTTTATGCAGTACATACATAACGATACCGGGCAATACTGCAATGACAGGTACGAGTAATTTAAGGAAGGCGGCAAACAGGATTCCTTTCCGAGCGGTAGGCAGACTGGCTCCCAGTGCGCGTTGTGTAATATATTGATTACATCCCCAGTAGGCAAGATTGTTGATCCACATACCGCCGATCAATACAGAAAGGCCGGGAAGATCTTTATAGTAGGGATTACTTTTATCAAAGATCATATGAAAATGCGTGGGCGCTTCTTTTCTCAGTACAGATAACCCTTTGATGATATTGCTGCCATGACCTGTTTTTTCTGCCAGCAGTGACAGCGCAAGATAGGTGGTTACCAGTCCGCCGATAATCAATACCAGTACCTGCACAACATCTGTATAACCGATTACTTTCATGCCTCCCAGCGTAACGATCACGGCAAATATGCACAGGCCCGCAATACACCATTCAAAGGGAATGGCGGAGATGGAAGCAATGGCCAGTGCACCGAGATAGATGATGGAGGTAAGGTTCACGAAAACATATACCAGCAGCCAGAATACCGCCATTACGGTACTGACCTTATCATTATACCGCTGCGCCAGGAACTGCGGCATGGTATAGATTTTATTTTTGAGGTACACGGGAATGAAGAATACGGCAACGATGATGAGCGTGGCGGCCGCCATCCATTCGTAGGTGGAAATAGCCAGCCCGAGTGCAAATCCGGAGCCGGACATCCCGATAAAATGTTCTGCTGAGATATTGGAAGCAATCAGCGAGGCACCGATAGCCCACCAGGTAAGGGAGCCTTCCGCGAGGAAAAAATCTTTGGAACTGGTGCTGGCGGCTTTCTTCCGTTGATATACGTAACAGCCGTAGGCTGCAATGGCAATAAAGTAGATGAAGAAAACGATGTAATCAGCTAGTTGCAGCTTATTCATGTAAGTTGGATAAGTGGTGGAATTCAGTTGATGGTTGATATGGATAAGATACACTTATTTCTCCGTTCCCCCAAAGGGGGAACACACTTGCACTGTCAGAAAAAAATAAAGGTGACGGGTTTTTCAGATAAGAATAGTCAGAATTTTAAGGTGTCGGGTAAATATTTGGCTACAAGATCTTCGTAGTAAGGACGCAGCTTATTCCAGTCCGGCGGCACCGGGTTTTTGGAATACAGGTCGTATGGGTTGAAGAGTTTCACCCATTTGAGCATTTCGCGGTCGTGGTCATCGAGCAGGTATTCGTAGGCGCCTTCGCGGTGCCAGGCGTAGAAGGAGTGATAGCGCAGCATGTACAGTCCCTGTTCGGGCAGGTGATTTTTCATCATCTGGTACACGTATTCATCGTGCCCCCAGGAGAGGTGTACGTTGCGGAGGCCGCAGCCGCTGGAATATATGCCGGTGCCTTCCTGGTATTCCGGTTTGTTATAGTCGGGGTTGTTGCGGAAATATTCCGGGTAAACCACTTTATCGGAATAGGGGCATCCAACGGGGAAGGTATCACCCACAACGGCCCATTGTGGTTCTCCGAAGAGGCAGAGTACTTTACCCATATCGTGCATCAGGCCGGTAAGCACCATCCAGTCGGGGTGGCCGTCGTTCCGGATGGCTTCCGATGTTTGCAGCAGGTGCTGGAACTGATCCAGGTCGGTATCCGGATCGGAGTCGTCTACCAGCTGGTTCAGGAAGTTGAAGGCATCCCATACGGGCATTTCCTTTTTATTGAACTGCAGAAAATCTGCTCTTTTCTGTGTTACAAAATCGTATGTCTGATAAGTATGGTTCAGGCGGTAGAATTCGCGCACGGTATCTCTTTCCGGGTTGTCGTAGTTCCGGTATTCATCTGTGGATTTCCCGGCAGCAATGCTTTCAGGAGACGGGTATCTTTCCAGTACGGCATCTTCCCACTGGTCAAGGCTTTCTAACGGATTGATTTCTTTTTCTGAGAATGAACGTGGCTGCTCCATGGCGGACTGGTTTTATATTTCACTTTAAATTTCGGCAATTCAGGCAGAAGTTTCACCGAAAGCGCGGGTTTTATTTACGAAACCGGTTTCGTAGATTTAGTACGATGAAAAAGGTGAATATAAAAGCGTTGGCGCAGGAGCTGAACCTGTCCTCGTCTACCGTTTCCAAAGCATTGCGCGACAGCTATGAGATCAGTGCGGCTACCAAGCAACGGGTGCTGGAGATGGCCGCCCGGCTGCAGTATACGCCTAATGCCTATGCCAGCAGCCTGCGGGGAAAGAAAAGTAAAAATATAGCCGTGATTATTCCGGAGGTGGCAGACAGTTTCTTTTCGCTTGCTATCAACGGAATAGAGGCTGCTGTGAAGGCGAAAGGGTATCATGTGCTCATTTACCTTACCCATGAGAGTTTTGCCGCAGAATCGGCTATAATGAAGGAATTCTACAGTGGCCGGGTGGATGGTGTGCTGATGTCGGTATCCCGTGAAACAACGGACGGGCAGCATATCCGGCAGCTGATGGCACAGGATATTCCTGTGGTATTTTTTGACCGTGCCCTGGAAGAACTGCCGGTAGCGAAGGTATTGACGGATGATTATCACAGCGGATATACCGCTGCCAGGCACCTGATACAGAACGGATGCCGGCGTATTGCCTTCCTGGGAATGTCTGAAACACTGTCTATCAGCCATCACCGCAGGGCTGGTTACCAGCATGCCCTGCAGGAATACGGGCTTGCTGCTACCCGGAAAAATATGATCTCCTGTACCGCTGACCCGGCAGTAAATTATAAACTGGTGAAGAAGCTGTTACAGCAGGCAACACCGCCGGACGGTATTGTGGCATCTATGGAAAAACTGACAACTACCGTATACCAGGTATGCCAGGCATTGCAACTTCGTATGCCCGCTGACGTTAAGCTGGTATGTTTCTCCAACCTGGAAATCGCGACTATTCTGCAGCCTTCGCTGACAACCATTACACAGCCTGCATTTGAGATGGGGAAAACTGCAGCCGAATTACTGTTAAGGCAGCTGGAAAAGAAGCCGGTCCGGCAGGCGGAAGCAGTAGTTATTCCTTCAGAGCTGGTCATCAGGGATTCAACAAAAAAATCCTGACCTGCGGAAACAGGCCAGGATAAATGATTTTACTGTGGTACGACTTTGCCGTTTTCGTCCAGCACTTCTAATTTCGCCTGATTGTTTTTGTCGATATAGATTTTTATTCTTGGCTTTCCTTTTTCATCCCTGATGAACAGGCCATAACTGCCGGCAACGGTTTTGCCTACAAATAAGCGCTCAGTAGGCAGCAGACCGGCATCCCGCAGTTTTTTTACTTCCGCATTCATGACAGCCTCATTTTTCAGGGCTTCGAGAGAATCGAATACATGCACGAGTTTAGCGATCGGAAAATCGTCTGAGCGGTCCCACATTTTCAGGCCATAGCTACGCTGTTTGTCTTTTCCTTCCATGTCCTGGGAATACTGCAGCTGCATAATCTGGTCATTCTTATACTGATCCACAGAGTACACCATACCGGCGCCTTCTTTCTTATCGGCGCCATATACGAGGCCCCCGCATTCATCGCCCTGATCGTTGAAGAACAACAGCCCAGCCTGCCGGCGGCGTGGAGCATTTTCCTTGCCGTCCATGGCGCCGGGATGTTGTCTTTCTGCATTGGAGAGCACCAGGCGGATGGTGCCGTCTTTTTCACGGACATTGATACGTTCCACATCAATTTCCTGGAAGCGCTGTTTAGCATAGTCAGCGCGGAAAGACATGAAAATGAAGAAGGCGAGAACAGCAGTGAGCGTCAGCGAGTAGATTTTGAGGAAGCGGACTTCTTTTAATAACTTTTCCATGGTTGAAATAATAAATGAGAATGTAATGTTAAGTGATATTTTTCTAGATAATTTAATTTTTTCCCCTGCCATCTTACTGCCGGCAGGATAGCTGGAGATTTTTCTTAAAGACGATTGAAAAAAGAATTTGTGTATATTTTTTACCTGCAGCACCGGAATTGGTATACCGCCGACAAGAATCGCTTTCCGTATATGCAGAAGTTATAATACTGATCTCTGAAAAAAAATCTGCATTCTCACCGATAATCAGCATTAGTTTTGATATCAAACCAGTTTAATAGTATGACACAACATCGGGATCACCTGTCATTTTTTTTGGAACAAAAGTCCGGATTGCATGGATTAGCATATAAAATGACGGAGAGTGCATGTGATGCCGAGGATATTCTGAATGATGTATATCTCTCTTTTTCCATGCAGCCGCTTAACCAGATCCTGGAGCCGGAACGGTACCTGGTTCGTTCCGTGATTCACAGATGTTTTGCGGTATTAAATAAAAGAAAGGGTATTTCATATCCCGGAATTAATCTTCCTGAACCTGTTATTTATGAACGTTTTCCGGATTTACAGCAGCATGATGTCTCCTATGCGCTGTTGGTGCTGTTGCAGAAACTCAATGCCACAGAAAGGGCTGTTTTTTTACTGCGTGAAAGTTTTGATTACGATTACGATGAAATCGCTTCGTTGGTAAACATCAGCCAGGATAATTGCCGGCAGCACCTGCACCGTGCAAAGGAAAAGCTGCAAACAGGTAAAGTCAGATATAGCCCGTCCCGGCAGGACCAGGAAGAAATGACCAGGGCTTTTCTGACAGCATGTGCCACCGGAGATGTTAAATGGCTGGAAACATATCTCTCGAAGGAGATCACCATTTTTGCCGATGGTGGCGGTAAAGTCGCGGCCGCACTTAAACCTGTTGCCGGGCAGGCTGGTGTTATTGCTTACCTGACAGGCATTGCCAATAAATTCGGCAACGCCTTGTCTTACAGCATCAGAAAGGTGAATCTTGAAACAGGGGTTCTGATAGAGAATTCAATGACCATCAGCCTTGATACAGTCATGATTCCACTGTTTGATGATAGTAACCGCATCAGCGAAATATATATGATCAGAAACCCCTGCAAGATGAAATTTGTGGTATGAGTGCGTACATTATCCCTTCCCGGAATATTTTTCTATAAATGCCCGATATTCAAAGGGGATTTCCCACCACTTGAAGTTATTGGTATGTGCTACAATGATGAGTAAAGCAGCTGTAAGACCAGCCGCGCCTATCAGTCCGGCACTCCATCCGGACTTTGTTTTCAGGTAGTGCAGGGAGGCAATGTGCAGACTGATAGCGCAAACGCTGAGAAAGTAGTAGGGTATAAAGAATAGGTTGACGGGATATAGATTAAGTCCTGCCCCCGAAAAATAGAAATTAGTATCCAGGTGTGCCATGAGCCGGCCTGCGATAACGGCAGAGACGTGAACGATTAAAAAGAATGAAAGATACATGCCTGAATAGATTTGTATGCTTTCGGCCATTAGTTTTCTTTGCCGGTTAAACAGTAATCTTATACCCGATACTACCTGTGTCAGCACTGCCAGCAACAGTATGGTTTCAATCACAGGGTGCCGGTACACTTTTCTTAATTTTTCCATTAAGGCTATATGTGCCGTCGGACCAGCCAGTGCAAACAGGTGGTTTAGCAAGTGAATGGAGATGAACAGAGAAAGGGTTATACCGGAAATGTAATGCAGTTTCCTGATAGCTGATCCTGAAATAGTTAATTGTTTCATGAGTATGCCTTTTCAGGTATAGAGAGATAAAGGCAGGTTTTGTGACAGTGATGCGAGGGAAAATCTGAAGGGCTGCCACCAGAGGTACAAGTTTAACCAGGATGCTAAATTCTAATGGTTATACAACAAAGACAGCTTCTTAATTTTTTGGATGGGGAACTAAAACAAATTTGACAAAATCTATTTCTGATTTTACTAAAAGAAGAACTATTAAATAATAGATGGACAAAAGGAAAGGTAGTCGAATTAACAAGAGCTTATAATGATCAAATTGTAAAAACCCAATTAAATTGAGCGTTTAACCCAGCAGCTATTGTAAGAAGAAACCCAGCAATTAAATTAGCAAGAACTTTTTTAACAATTAATGATATTTCAAATGAATCCAAAAACAAGTTTTAAGATTCTAAATAGTTCTGATACCGAAATGGAGATAATACACGAGCCGGAATGTTTTACGTTCGATCTCCCAATTAAGCAGGAGGTACTTATTGAGACCAGGGCTAATTTGGAAACTGTTCAGTTAAGAATAACTATGGATGAAGGTAAAATTGTTGTTTCCATTCTGGATGAAAATAGCCCTTATAACGTTCTGTATAATGGTGAAGACATTTTTAAAAAATATCTTTAAATATGAATCAATAATGGCTAACGTTATAAGATTACTCATACTTTGCCAAATGGTAATGCGGCAAGTAGGGGATTAGACGGAACTTTCATAGGTTTTAGAGGAATAAGATGATTTGATTCTATGAAAAATATAAGAATAGAAAAAATTGGGGATGTTAATGCTGATTATCCCTATTTAGAAGTCTTTTTAAAAGATAGTACAAAGCCTTTTTTAGAGGTAGCCATCTCAGGCGATAAAGAAGTATCTTTTAAATTCTACGCTTCAGGTAAAGATATTGAAATAGCTGTAGAAGATTGGGAATATATATTATCTACTGCAAAGGACTATCTGCCTAAAGCATTGAAAAATGAGGATGATTTTCTGAATTTTACAGACGAACAGGCTAGATAAATTTCCTGTAATGACTGATTATTCTGCCATCCACCAAGCTAGTGATGGTTACTTCCCCACTATGAGCAACTGTATTGCCTGAATTCAGGCTTTCCTGCCCCCAAAACAAAAAAGCCCTGATAACTTGCGTTACCAGAGCTTTAAAGCTTGCGGAGAAGAAGGGATTCGAACCCTTGATAGGCTTTCACCTATACACACTTTCCAGGCGTGCCAGTTCAACCACTCCTGCACTTCTCCGTGATTATCTCTGAAACATTGATGGAAGGGTTGAGTTTCCGTTTCAGGGTTGCAAAGATAATCCTTTCATTAATATTTCCAAGAATTTTTTATGCTTTATCGTACATCTTCCAGATCCATCCGCCAATAACCCCGCCCACTATGGGTCCTACGATAAATACCCAGAGATGGGAAAGGGCGTCGCCACCGGCAAAAAGGGCTGGTCCGATACTGCGGGCCGGGTTTACGGATACGCCGGTAATGGGGATACCCACGATATGGATCATGGTCAGCGACAGACCGATAGCTACGCCGGCCAGCGCGCCGTTGCCGTTACTTTTGCTGGTAGCGCCATGTATAACCACCAGGAAGATGGCGGTGAACACAATCTCAAAAGTAAGGGCGGCCGCCAGGGAATATTTATCGTTGTAGGCGTCGCCATAGCCGTTCTGTCCCAGGCCGTTGGCCGCCAGGGTATATTCGGCTCTGCCCTGGGCTATAAAGTACAGCACTGCCGCAGCAGCGATAGCGCCGGCTATCTGGGATACAATATAACCGCCTGCATCCTTACCGGAAATTTTGCCGGTAGTGAGCATGGAGATCGTAATGGCCGGATTGATATGACATCCGGAGATGTGCCCGATAGCGTATACCATCGTAAGCACCGACAAACCGAAGGCGAAGGCAATGCCTAAAAAACCTACATGTGCACCCGCCAGTACGGCACTGCCGCAACCAATCAACACCAGCACGAACGTACCAATAAATTCAGCAAAACACTTTTGAGATAAGGAAACCTGCATAGCAATGGATTTTGTGGTGAATTGAAATATTTGTGTATCAGGGATAATAGGGGTTATCAACTACTTAGCACTCAACAACATGACCAAATAAATTTACCGTAAAATATTTGAAAATAAAAAAGCGGAAGACAAAGATCTTCCGCTGATTCATCATGGTTATACTGCTTCAATATGTTTCTATCGGTGTTAACTCCCCTCTCAGCGGAGTTTCTATCAGTCGTCTGGTCTCTTCCGGCGATAATCCCTGACCCAGTACAAACATCAGTTTGGTGACTGCTGCCTCAAAGGTCATATCGTGGCCGCTTACTACGCCTATGTTGGTGAGGTGCTGACTGGTTTCGTATTTACCCAGTTCCACGGAGCCGCCATCACACTGGGTGATGTCCACAATGATAGCCCCGTTGTCTATCACCTTTTTCAGGCTTTCGGTGAACCAGGACTGTGTGGTGGTGTTACCGCTGCCAAAGGTTTCCATAATAACGCCTTTCAGCCCCGGTACGCTCAGTATGGCTTCCACTGCCTTGCGGGTAATACCCGGAAACAGTTTCAGCACGGTAATGTTTGTTTCCAGCTCCTTGTGCACTTTTAACGGCGCTTCGGGCTGCGGGAGTATAAACTGGTGCTTGAATTTAATATCGATGCCTGCTTCTGCCAGCTGCGGATAATTCATGGTATAGAAGGCCTCAAATTTTTCCGCATTATATTTTTTGGAACGGTTGCCGCGGAACAGGGAGAAGTCGAAATAAATACATACTTCCGGCACCATAGAAGCCTTGCTGCCATTGGCATGGCGGGAGCAGGCTATTTCCATGGCAGTGATAATATTTTCCTTGGCATCTGTACGGATTTTTCCGATAGGGAGCTGTGAGCCGGTCAGGATAACGGGTTTGGAGAGGTTCTCCAGCATAAAGCTCAGTGCCGACGCGGTAAATGCCATGGTATCGGAGCCATGCAGAATCACAAATCCGTCGTAGCGGTCGTACCGGTCTTCAATAATGCTGGCCAGTTCCACCCATATTTCCGGCTGCATGTCAGACGAATCAATCGGCGGATTGAACGCATATACGTAGAAGTCTATGCCCATCCGGTATAATTCCGGCAGGTTGTTTCTGATTTCATTAAAACCAATCGGACGGAGGGCTTTCGTCTTATCGTCGTAGATCATACCTACTGTACCGCCCGTGTAAATAATCAATATTTTACTCATTGTGCTTACTGCCAGTTGCCTGCAAAGGTATCTACTAAAAGGTTAGAGCATTTTGAATAATTTCTGGGCATTACTGCTTGTTATACCGGCTACTTCTTCGATTTTTAGATTTTTTATATCCGCTATCTTTTCACCTATCAGGGGGATATAGGCACTTTCGTTTCTTTTGCCGCGGTAAGGTGTTGGCGCCAGGTAGGGTGCGTCTGTTTCCAGTACAATATTTTCCAGCGGAATATGTTCCAGCAGCTGGTCCAGCCCCGATTTTTTAAAGGTGACCACGCCTCCTATGCCCAGGTAAAAGCCCAGGTCTATGATTTCCCTGGCTTCTTCCAGCGTGCCGGAGAAGCAATGGAATACGCCGCTGAGCCCTCCGTCCTGCAGGGCTTTTACTTCGTTTATGCATTCCCGTGTAGCCTCCCGGCTGTGGATGGAAACAGGCAGCTTATACTCTTTGGCCAGCTGCAGCTGTACCCTGAAGGCATGCAGCTGTTGTTCGGTAAGGCTTTTATCCCAGTAGAAGTCCAGCCCTATTTCCCCGATAGCCCTGAACGGACGTTGTTTCAGCCAGTCTTTGATCAGCCGCAGCTGCGGTTCCACTTCTTTCCGCACATAACACGGATGCAGCCCCATCATGGCAAAACAGTTTTCAGGCCATGCCGCTTCCAGCATGAGCATCCCGTTGATGGAAGATTCATCTATATTAGGCAGCAGCAGCCTGGTCACCCCCGCATCTATAGCGCGTTGGATCATGGCCTGCTGGTCAGTCAGAAACTCATCCGAATATAAATGTGCATGCGTATCGATCCAGAACATGATAATTTATTTATTAAATTCCTATTTTTTTTAATGTTTAATGCCTACCTTTAGCGATACAAAGAAAGCCTGAAAAACCTAATTTAAAAAACTATACTATGAAAAGCTATTTCAGTACAAATCGTGTGCTGGCATGGACCATCGCAGCAGTTGCCATCGCAACTATTTTCTTTGCCTGTAAGAAAGAAGTGACCACCGATACAGCAGGGGCCAATGAAAACGATAATAACACCCTCCTGGTGGCCTCGCATGAAACACAGATTAACGCTATCTACGGTGATATGTTCACGTCAATGGCCATCATAGCCAAAAGTCAGGGGCAGGTGATTACCGGCAGACAGGCATCTTTCACGGAAGATTATGCCAATCAGCTGGCATGCCCGTCTGTTATCATCAGCAGTACCGATGTTAACGTGTGGCCCAAGCGCATCTCCGTAGACTATGGCGATGCCTGCAAGGATAATTTCGGCGTTACCCGCAGCGGTAAGCTGATTATCTACATGTCCGGCAGGCTGTTCGCGCCCAACGCCCGTATAGGCATCCACACCGAGAACTACAAATACAACGGTATCCCTGTATCCGGCAAGGATTCTATCTACGATATCACCCTGGATCTCACCTCCGGCGTTCAATACACCACCGAAATCACCGGCGGTAAAGTAAGCTATGGAGACTCCCTCATCGTAGGCTACAACAGCAAAAAAACAGTGAAACAGGTACAGGGAATAGGCTCACCTACCCCTGATGATGATACTTACAACATCACCGGCAGCGCTTCCCTCAGCTACGAAAAAGGCGGACCCGCCGGTTCTGCTACCATCGCCACCCTCAGCCCCCTCCTGAAAGCCGCCGCCTGCGCCTGGATCAGCCAGGGCCAGCTGAAAGTCGAATTTAACAGCATCAGCGCTGTAATAGACTACGGTAATGGCGTGTGCGATAATAAGGCGACGATTGTGGTGAATAGCGATAAGGTGAAAGAAATCAGTTTGAAATAATTACGAATTACGAATTGCGAATTACGAATGAAGAAGCGAAGAGCTAAACGTAGATTGAGGAGGATGATTTTTAGTTATCGCCTTTAATCTACGTTTAGCTCTTCGCTTCTTCATTCGCAATTCGCAATTCGTAATTCGTAATTATTTTATCCCCGCCATTTCAAACTTCATCTTCCTGCAATATTCCAATACACGCGGCAGCGCATACGACATCCTGTCCCAGGCTTTGGTGCTGTCATGGAAAACGATGATGGAGCCGGGCTGCATTTTGAATACTACATTTTGCACACAGGTTTCCCCGTCTATCTCCTGATCGAAGTCAGCGCTGAGTACATCCCACATAATAATTTTTACTTCCGGAATGGTTTTTTTCAGCTGTTTGATCTGGAAAGGGGTAATTCTGCCGTATGGCGGGCGGAACAGGTTGGAGGTAATGTATTTTCTGGCTTCCAGTATATTCTCTATGTATTTGTCTGTGCCGGTTTTCCAGCCGTTGACATGATTATGGGTATGATTACCGGTACTGTGTCCGGCTTCCAGGATCTGCTGATAGATAGCAGGATGTTCCACAACATTTTTCCCGATACAGAAAAAGGTACCTTTCGCCTCATATTTTGCCAGCTGTTCCAGGATGAAGGGAGTGGCTTCAGGATGCGGGCCGTCATCGAAGGTAAGGTAGACGGTATTTGCCGCCGGAGAGAAGTTCCAGATACAGCTTTTGTACAGGGCTTTCAGTATGCCGGGAGTTTTGGTAAGATAGAACATATAGCCTGATTAGATTGCAATATACGAAAGCGCTGAAAGCTAATGGCGAATTCCTATATTTGCGGTCTATGGATCACAAAAAAGTAAGAGTGCGTTTTGCCCCCAGCCCTACTGGTGGCCTACATCTTGGAGGTGTGCGCACTGTATTGTTCAATTATTTGTTTGCAAAGCAGCACAAAGGCGATTTTGTACTGCGTATTGAAGATACAGACCAAACCCGCTATGTACCCGGCGCGGAAGAATACATCAATGAATGTTTGCGCTGGTGCGGTCTTACGCCTGATGAGAGCCCTGCGGCGGGCGGCCCTTATGCGCCTTACCGCCAGAGTGAACGCAAAGCGCTGTATCGTCAGTATGCTGAGCAGCTGGTACAATCCGGCCACGCCTATTATGCATTTGATACCCCGGAAGAACTGGAAGGCATGCGCGAACGGCTGAAAACGCCGGAAAACCCGTCGCCGCAGTACAACCATGTGGTAAGACAGAAAATGCGTAACTCTCTCACTCTTCCTGACGCGGAAGTGCAGGAGTTGCTGGCAAAGAATACGCCGCATGTTATCCGTATTAATATGCCTGCCAATGAAGAACTGATCTTCACCGATATGGTACGGGGAGAAGTTACTTTCAATACTAATCAGGTAGATGATAAAGTTTTGCTGAAAGCTGACGGTATGCCTACCTATCACCTCGCGGTGGTGGTTGATGACTACCTGATGAAAATCACCCATGCTTTCCGTGGGGAGGAGTGGCTGCCATCAGCTCCTGTTCACCTGCTGCTGTGGAAATACCTCGGCTGGGAAGCAGATATGCCGCAGTGGGCGCATCTGCCGCTGATCCTGAAGCCTGACGGCAACGGAAAGCTCAGCAAGCGCGATGGCGATCGCCTGGGATTCCCGGTGTACGCTATGAACTGGACAGATCCCCGCAGCAACGAATTTACCAAAGGCTTCCGTGAGCTGGGCTTCCTGCCGGAAGCATTCATCAATATGCTGGTGATGCTGGGCTGGAACGATGGTACCGAACAGGAAATATTCTCCCTGGAGGAACTGATCCGGAAATTTTCTATCGAACGGGTACATAAGGCCGGCGCCAAATTCGACTTCGAAAAGGCGAAATGGTTCAACCATCAGTACCTGGTGCGCAAAGACAATGAAAGCCTGGCAGCCCTTTTCCAGCCGGTACTGGCAGAAAAAGGTATTACTGCCGATCCTGCCTACGTAGCCACCGTTGCCGGTCTTGTAAAAGAACGCTGCCACGTGATCAACGAAATATGGGACCACGGATTCTTCTTCTTCCAGACTCCGCTGAGCTATGATGAAGCCTCCGTGAAACCTAAGTGGAACGCCGATAAAGAAGCCTTCTTCACTGCCTGGTCTGAACAGCTGGCCAGCCTGTCATCCTTTACTGCTCCTGAGCTGGAAGCCAGCTTCAAAGCACTGGCTGCAGAAAAGAATATCAAAATGGGCGAACTGCAGCTGCCATTCCGCATTATGCTGACCAGTGGCAAATTCGGCCCTCCTGTGTTTGACATTGCTGCCACCTTAGGCATAGAAGAGACGAAGGCGAGGATTGCCAAGGGATTGGAGGCTTTTAAGTAATTACGAATTGCGAATTACGAATTACGAATGATAAGCGGAGATAGAAGCAAAGATTTCAACGTATAGCATTCACATAAAATTAAAAGCAGAAGCCGTTTGGACTATCCAAACGGCTTCTGCTTTTATCTTTTATTACGCTTACCCTTCGCTTCTATCTCCGCTTATCATTCGTAATTCGCAATTCTTCTCTCAGCTTTTCGCTTTTTCCTTTGCCCACGCATCCTTCAGTGTCACTGTCCGGTTAAAGACAACCTTTTCAGGCGTGCTATCGGCATCTACGGTGAAGTAGCCTTTGCGCATGAACTGGAAGCGGTCGCCGGGGCTGGCCTGCAGCAGTGCGGGTTCTACCATGGCGTTGCGGATAACCTGCAGGGAGTCCGGGTTGATGAAGGTTTTGAAGTCGCCTTCTTCGCTGCCAGGGTTCTCTGAGGTGAAAAGGCGGTCGTAAAGGCGTACTTCGGCGCTGGCGGCGTGTTCGGCGCTTACCCAGTGGATGGTACCTTTTACGGTCATGTTGCTGTTTTCTTCACCGCTCTTGGTGCCAGGCAGGTAGGTAGCGTAGATGGTGGTGATGTTGCCATCCGCATCTTTTTCCACGCTTTCTCCCTGGATGACGTAGGCGTTTTTAAGGCGTACCACCAGGCCGGGGCCGAGGCGGAAGAATTTTTTAGGAGGGTTCTCCATAAAGTCTTCCCTTTCAATGTAGAGCGTATTGCTGAAGTACAGCTGACGTGATCCTGCGCTTTCGTCTTCCGGGTTATTTTCAGCAGTAAGTATTTCTACTTTGTCTGCCGGGTAGTTGGTGATAACCAGTTTAACCGGATCCAGCACGGCCATGACGCGGTTGGCGCTTTTGTTCAGTTCTTCCCGGATGCAGAATTCCAGCAGGCTGAAGTCAATCATGTATTCGCGTTTCTGCAGGCCCACGCGTTCGCACAGGTTGCGTATGCTGGAAGGGGTGTATCCCCGGCGGCGCAGTCCACTGAGTGTTGGCATGCGGGGGTCATCCCAGCCGGCCACAATTTTTTCTTCCACCAGCTGTTTCAGTTTTCGTTTACTCATGACCGTATAGGACATATTGAAACGGGCAAATTCGTACTGGTGGCTGGGGAATATTTCCAGTTCATTGATGAACCATTCGTAGAGCGGCCGGTGCGGTATAAATTCCAGTGTACAGAGGGAATGTGTGATCTGTTCGATGCTGTCGCTCTGCCCGTGGGCGAAGTCATACATCGGATAGATACACCATTTGTCGCCGGTACGGTGATGGTGTGCATGTTTGATGCGGTACATGAGCGGGTCGCGCATGTGCATATTCGGAGAGGCCAGGTCTATTTTGGCTCTCAGGGTTTTTTCGCCGTCTTTGAATTCGCCGTTGCGCATACGCTGGAAGAGGTCCAGGTTTTCGGCTACGGATCTGCTTCTGGCAGGAGTAGGTGTACCGGGGGTGGTAGGGGTGCCTTTGGCGGCAGCTATTTCTTCCGCGGTAGCGTCTTCTACATATGCCAGTCCTTTTTCGATCATTTTTACAGCAAATGCATACAGCTGCTCAAAATAATCGGAGGCATACAGTTCTTTATCCCAGGTGAAGCCCAGCCATTTGATATCTGCTTTGATAGATTCCACATATTCTGTGTCTTCAGTAACGGGATTGGTATCATCGAAGCGGAGATTGGTTTTGCCATTGTATTGCTGCGCGATACCGAAATTCACGACGATGGATTTGGCATGGCCAATGTGCAGATAGCCATTAGGCTCCGGAGGGAAGCGGGTAAGTACCCGGCCGTCGTTCACGCCATTGGCGATGTCTTCTTCTACTATTTGTTCAATAAAGTTGAGTGACCTTTCTTCGCTCATAAGAAATTTTAATATGTCTGCAAAGATAGATAAAATTAGCCTTTGGCCTGAAACGTTGACCTTTTTAATAGTGAATCCCCTATCTTTACTACCTTAATTTTTCAAGATAATGGTCAACCCGTTAAATCGTCCTGTTCGTGTGCTGGTTGCTAAAGTGGGGCTTGATGGTCACGATCGTGGCGCTAAAGTTATTGCAGCCGCTCTCCGGGATGCGGGCATGGAAGTAATCTATACCGGGTTAAGGCAAACCCCGGAAATGGTGGTGAATGCCGCTCTCCAGGAAGACGTAGACGCTATTGGTATCAGTATCCTGTCTGGTGCACATATGACTGTTTTTCCTAAAGTGATAGCCATTATGAAAGAAAAAGGGCTGAACGACGTACTCCTCACCGGAGGCGGTATTATCCCTGACGCCGATATGCAGGAACTGCAGGAAATGGGCGTTGGTAAACTGTTTCCGCCGGGAACCAACACCAAAGATATTTCTGAATACATCACCGGTTGGGTAGCCTCCCACAGAAATTTTTAAAAAACTTTTCGTGTAACCGTAACATTTGTATTTCCTGGTCGTCTTTTGTGGGATATGTACTTGATAAAACCACAACCGTCCATTTTATGAACCGAAAAATATTAGCGGCCCTGTTCCTGATATTGTGTACTGCAACCGTTTATGCACAGGAAAAAGATTCCACTGCCACCACCGGCACTGATAAGTTAACTATCTCTTTTGGCAAGTATCCGAAACACCGGCAGAAAATGTATGTCACCACCAACTTATCTGGTATGGTGTCATTTGCATCGATGAAAGATAATGGAGAATACCTGCGGAATATACCCCGGTTCAGTTTCGTTTTTAACTACTCGACAAATTTCAATAAGGATTTCTCGCGCCATTTCGGGGTATTTACCGGCTTCGGTATAAAAAATATCGGTCTGATATCAAAACCAACGGACTCCCTGAAGCTGAAGCAACGCGTGTATACCATTGGTATACCGGTAGGCTTTAAAATAGGCGATGTTACCGGCGGCACCTTCTTCTTTTTCGCAGGCGGTGAAATTGATATGGCTGTCAACTATAAGGAAAAACAGTTCGTAAACGGCAGGAAAGAGCACAAGTTCAACGAATGGTTCAGTGACCGTACTCCCCTGCTGATGCCTTCTGTATTCGCAGGATTCCGAATCAACCCCGGTTTCGGTCTGAAAGTGCAGTATTACCCGCAGAACTTCTTCAACCGCGACTTTAACTACAGTGATAAAGGCACAAAAGTATATCCCTACAGGAACCTGGACGCCAATATGGTACTGGTTACGCTGGGTTACAATTTTGATGGGGTGAATTATTTCAAGGTAAAGAAGAAAAGACACTATCTGAAGATGAAAAGTGGCAAGACGGAGTTTGAGGTGAACTACTAGTTGCCAAATTCATTATATTACATTACATTTTCCCGTAGCATCCTTAAGCTACGGGATTTTTTTTATTTATCAGCCGAACCAAAAACTCCAAACCACTGCTTTATGAAGAGAACACTAATTGTTTTTGCCACACTCTTAGCAAGTTGCAGTCTGCTAACCCAAACCACCCAGGCACAGTTTGAAGTAGGTATCTCCGGAGGTTATACCCGGAACTATCTCAAAACAAGTGCAGGGTACCGCTCCTTTACCCAGTACCACGAAAAAAGTGGATTTGTTGCAGGCCTTGTACTGCAATATCATTTCAATGACTGGCTTGCTATTCAGGCCGACCCATCGTACATTCAGAAGAATTACGAATTGCGCCGCGATCATTTCTTTGAAGGTATCTATCAGACAAGTATCAACAGCTACATCCAGCTGCCGTTGATGGCACATTTTTCTTTTGGCGGTACTAAATTCAAAGGCTTCTTCAATGCCGGCGGATATGCTGCCTACTGGGCTTCCGGCCGCGTAAAGGGCGCCATGGCCAATGTAATGGATCCCGGAACAGGCGTGCCGGATAACCAGCAGTCGTACAATTATTTCCAGTACAACAATGCCTATCGCTACGATGAGAAATACAGCTTCGACAGCCGCCGTGACCGCCGTATGGAATTTGGTCTCGTAGCAGGCGCTGGTGTGGAATACCTGCTGCATAAAAAATTCCGCATCTTCGCGGAAGCACGTTACTACTATGGTTTATCAGATCAGCAGAAAAACTATATGATTAACCAGATTCCGCGCTACAACGATACCTATGTTTTACAGGCCGGCTGCCTCGTTAATTTCCGCCAGCTCTTCCCTGCCAAAGCCAAAACTGAAGCACAATAAACTTTCATTCACTGTTTAATAAGATCAAGATGAAACATCTGTCTCCATATAAATATATGATAGCACTGGTACTGCTGTTCTCTGTAACATCATGCCGTAAAGACATTCCGCAGATCAATGACCCGGGCCAGTACGTAGAAGCCAACTTTAATGAAATATTTGACGCCTACTGGAATGGTATGAATAACAACTATGTTTTCTGGGATATTGATACCGTTGACTGGGACCGCGTTTACAGAACCTACAAACCCCTGTTTGCCAAACTCAACGCCAACGATTCTGTTGATGTTCAGAAAGCATACACCTATTTCAAACAGATGACTTCCGGACTGGTAGATTCGCACTATGACCTTTCTTTCAATGATACCTGGCTGGCAGATTCTGCCTCTATCAATCCGGCTTACCAGCGTAAAAGAGCTTCCCCGAATTATCATCCCGGTATCAGCATCCTGCATTTCTATAATGTAATCACCTCCAAATACCTGGACCCGGACCGTGTTCGCGGATTTACCAACTTCCCCGATGGTTCCCAGTCTGTAGCCACTTCCGGCACTATCAACGGTAATATCCTGTACTTCTATTTTAAAGATTTCCGTTTGAAGGGCTTATTCAACACCGACACCATGAATGGGGTGAAAAGAGTGGAAACCTGGTTCTTTGACAAACTGAAGAATAAAACCGATATCAAAGGTCTTATCATTGATGTGCGCGGTAACGGCGGCGGTGCGCTGGAAGACCTGGATTTCCTGGTGGGCCGTATGATTGATAAACCTATCACTATCGGTGCTACCCGTTCCAAAATGGGTATGGGCCGCCTGGACTATTCTCCCTGGGCGCCCGCCTATGTAAGGCCGCATAAAGATGCCCGTGCTATCACCGTGCCTATCGTTATCCTCGCAGACGCCTGGTCTGTTAGTATGGCTGAAATGACCACCATGGCCATTAAAACCTTACCCAACGGGCATTTCGTAGGAGAACGCACCTGGGGCGGGAACGGTCCGCTTACCGGCAACAAATTCTACAATGGCGGCAGATTCGGAACCGCTTTCCTGAACGAAGTATATACTTCTTCCCTGACATTCAGATACAGGGACAATAAGATATATGAAGGTATAGGCTTCCCTCCTGATGTAGAAGTAAAATATAACAAAGCAGAACTCGATGTGCAGATAGACCGGCAGCTGGAAACAGCAATAGGACTGATTAAGTAATTACGAATTACGAATTGCGAATTACGAATGTAACCCGAAGATAAAAGCGAAGACCGAAGCGATATACTTTTATGTATTTGCTTCGGTCTTCGCTTTTATCTTCGGGTTACATTCGTAATTCGCAATTCGTAATTCGCAATTATTTAAAACACTTAAATTGCAGTGATAAACCATATAATTATGTACCAGACATTAACCACGCAACTGGAAAAAAATATACTGATCATTACTATCAATCGTCCGGATAAGATGAATGCGCTTAACCAGCTGATGATGCAGGAATTGGGTTTGGTAATGGATGAAGTATACAGTAACAGGAATATTAAGGGGGCTATTTTCACCGGCTCCGGTGAAAAGGCTTTTGTGGCGGGCGCTGACATCAGCGAGTTCCTGAGTTTGTCGCCCAAACAGGGTGGTGAGCTGGCCAAGAGCGGCCATGTGGTTTTTCATCATATTGAAAATTCTCCCAAGCCCATCATAGCAGCAGTAAACGGCTTTGCGCTGGGCGGAGGTTGTGAG
Source organism: Chitinophaga solisilvae (assembly GCF_009928525.1). Lineage (GTDB taxonomy): Bacteria > Bacteroidota > Bacteroidia > Chitinophagales > Chitinophagaceae > Chitinophaga > Chitinophaga solisilvae. The sequence continues at coordinate 34,229 of NZ_JAABOK010000012.1, forward strand.
CTGGCAATGGCATGTCATTTCCGGATAGCCAGCGAAAATGCCAAATTCGGCCAGCCGGAAGTGAACCTGGGGCTTATCCCCGGCTATGGCGGTACTCAGCGCCTGACACAGCTCATCGGCAAAGGCAAAGCCATGGAGCTGATGATGACCGGCGATATGATCACTGCCGCAGAGGCATTGTCATGGGGCCTTGTTAACCACGTTGTAAAACAGGAAGAGCTGCTGCCTAAAGCTATCGCTATCCTGCAGAAAATACAGGCAAAAGCCCCACTCGCGGTAGCCCGCGTGGTTAAATGCGTCAACGCCGCCCTGGACAAGGATCAGGACGGATACGAAGCAGAAATCCGTGAATTCGCCGCCTGCTTCTCCACCAAAGACCTCCAGGAAGGCGCTGCCGCCTTCGTCCAGAAAAGACAGGCCAACTTCACCGGCGAATAAGCCCCTGCTATTTTATTATTTTATTATTTGAGATTTGGTCATTTGAAATGCAGCGAAGATATAAGTGATGATCTATAAGGATTTTTGCTTATGTCTTCGCTGCATTTTAAATGACCAAATCTCAAATAATAAAATCTCAAATGACCTTATCTTTGTGGCAACTTAAAAGTTAAGCTATGGAATTTAGAATAGAGAAAGACACAATGGGCGAAGTAAAAGTGCCTGTGAATGCTTATTATGGCGCTCAAACCCAGCGTTCCATTGAAAATTTCAAGATAGCTCAGGATATCAACAGGATGCCTAAAGAGATTATCAAGGCATTTGCCTACCTGAAGAAAGCAGCTGCCCTCACCAACCTGGAAGCAGGTGTACTGCCTGAAGAGAAAAGCAACCTGATAGGCCGGGTGTGCGATGAGATCCTGGAAGGTAAGCTGGATGACCAGTTTCCGCTGGTGGTATGGCAGACCGGTTCCGGCACCCAATCCAATATGAATGTTAACGAAGTGGTGGCATATCGTGCACACGTACTGCACGGCGGCCAGCTCACTGATAAAGATAAATTCGTTCACCCGAACGATGACGTGAATAAATCACAGTCTTCCAACGACACTTTCCCTACCGCTATGCACATTGCGGCATATAAAATGCTCCTGGAAACCACTATTCCGGGCATTAAGAAGCTCCGCGACACGCTGGCAGCAAAAGCCAAAGCGTTCATGCATGTGGTGAAAATTGGCCGTACGCACTTTATGGACGCTACCCCGCTTACCCTGGGTCAGGAAATCAGCGGTTATGTAGCGCAGCTGGATCATGGTCTGAGAGCTATCAACAACTCCCTGCCGCACCTGAGCGAACTGGCGCTGGGCGGTACTGCCGTAGGTACAGGCATCAACACCCCTAAAGGTTATTCCGAAAACGTAGCCAAAAATATCGCTGCTTTAACCGGTCTGCCTTTCGTGACTGCTCCCAACAAGTTTGAAGCACTGGCAGCTCACGACGCTATCGTGGAAGCACATGGCGCATTGAAAACAGTAGCCGTAAGCCTGATGAAGATAGCAAATGATGTGCGTATGCTCAGCTCCGGCCCACGTGCAGGTATCGGCGAAATCCACATCCCGGACAACGAACCTGGTTCTTCCATCATGCCGGGTAAAGTGAACCCTACCCAGTGCGAAGCCCTCACGATGATAGCTGCACAGGTAATGGGCAACGACGTAGCCATCAGCATAGGCGGCGCTAACGGACACTTCGAACTGAACGTGTTCAAGCCTGTAATGATCTTCAACTTCCTCCACTCTGCCCGCCTCATCGGCGAAGGCTGTGTGAGCTTCAATGATAAATGCGCAGAAGGTATCGAGCCTATTGAAGCTAATATCAAAAAGCACGTAGATAACTCCCTCATGCTGGTTACCGCGCTGAACACTAAAATCGGTTACTATAAAGCTGCCGAAATAGCCCAGAAAGCGCATAAAGAAGGTACCACCCTCAAAGAAATGGCAGTGAAACTGGGTTACGTAACCCCGGCTGAATTTGACGAATGGGTAGTGCCGGGTAATATGGTGGGAGAGATTAAGTAGTTTAATTACGAATTACGAATTGCGAATTGCGAATGTAGCGCGAAGATAAAAGCGAAGACCAGAGCTTACTCAATGTAAATGCTCTGGTCTTCGCTTTTATCTTCGCGCTACATTCGCAATTCGCAATTTGTAATTCGTAATTATTTTTTCTTAAACACATTGTCATACGTGATCGTAAAGTAGTACAACCCGCGTATGGTAGGGCCGCCTACATACTGGAAGTAAGCGGTGTTGAACAGATTGGATGCTCCCAGTTTAAAGGAGGTACTGATCTTCGGAACGCGGTAGGTAACCTGTGCATCTACAGTGCTGTAGGCTGGTACATCGCCGTTGCCGAAGAGGTTCTGCCAGTAGAAGGTATCCTGCCAGTGCCATACTACGTTGAAGCCAATGTTCTTGTATACGTTACGGTTACCTATGCTCACGTTGGTGAACCATTCCGGAGTGTTGAAACCCGGAATCAGCGCATCGTCCTTTGTTTTGTCCTGTGCCAGTTTGTTGAAGTTGGCATTACCGCTCACGGTGAATGTTTTGTAAATATCGTAGGTGACAGCGAGGGCAAAACCATAATTGTTCACGGTAGATTTACTGTTGGTCCACACGCGGTACCTGTTCTGCAAAGACTTGTCCAGCATCTGATTCAGCACAGCCTGATCGGGGTTGCTGATGTTACCGGTTTGCGGAACCACAGTTTCAATCTGACCAATGAAATGCTTGTACGAGCTGAAGTAGCCATCCACGTCAATGAAGAGTCTGTTTTGCAGTAGTACGGCTTTATAGCCTGCTTCGAAAGAGGTAATTTGTTCCGGTACTATGGGGTCCAGGTTGGCAGCTTTCAGTACGCCGGCATTTTTGGCTGCAGCGGCTTCCTTGCTGATATGCTCCGCGTTGATGGTTTTGTTTACGGCAACGTTAAAGGCATCAACGGAAGAAGTGAGATAGGAGTTTTTGAAATAACCCAGCCCATCTTCTATGAATGCCAGTCCGCCTACACGCCTTACCTGTCCGTTGTTAACAAAGGAGTATGCCTCAAACAGTGACGGGAAGCGGAATCCATTCTGCCAGGAAACCCGGAAATTGTGCTTGTCCTTGATACTATATACAACGGCTATACGCGGATTTATTTTACCGGCAAACTGTTCGTTTTTATCATAACGCAGCGAGCCGGTGAGCTTCAGCGCATCGTTGAAAAATGCTTTGCTGATTTGCGCAAAGCCACCTGCTTTGCCGTACCAGATGTGCTTTCCACCTGATTGATTACGTTTGTCCAGCGGCAGGGAGAAATCCACAAAGTTGTTGCCATCCGGAATGATTTCATAGGTGCGGTAATCTGCGCCTACGAGTACATCTGCAAAATGGATGTATTTACGCAGGTTCCAGGTACCTTCTGTATGATAGAAACGGCTCTTCTGCAGCAGGGCAGCGCCACCGGAGGTGTTGTCCGGGTTTTTGGAGGTAGGGTAAATATCCCAGTCATTGATGCCTTTTATTTTTTCGCGTTGCGCTTCAAATTCAGGCGTGCCGGGCGTCCATCTGCCGGCATCCGCAAAGGTGCGGGCAGCCTGATGTGCGGCTACCAGATCCTTGCCGGCGGTGAGTGCATTATTCAGCCCGGTAGTATAATCTTTCTGCCAGGCTTTATCTGACTTGAAAGATTTCTCCAGGTTGTCTGCCAGCGGATTCATGTTATAGGAGTCGCCGGTATTTTCAATGGATACGTAAGAGCGTACCGTGAAATCAGGATGGGTGATTTCAAGTTTATGATTGGATACGGTTACACCTTTCAGACCAATGCGGTTACCACGCTGAAAGAAGCCGTCCATCTTACCATAGCGGTTGGACAGGGAGATCTCGATCTTATCCCTGATACGGAAGTTAAAGGAGTTGTCGATCTTGGTATTTCTCACGGTATAATCTCCTACAAGATCTTTTTCCCAGTAGCCGGTGCGATGCACGGTATACGCGCGTCCGTCCTTATCAGTGATGGCGATATTGCCCTGGTCTGCATATTTATTCCAACGGTCGTTGGCAATGTTGTTTTCGCCGCTGAGCTGCGGAAAGTCAGGATTGATCTTGCTTTGCGGGGTGAAGTCATCATGACTGTCTGCATACCAGTCAGTACCCTGCATGTAGCTGGCATTTATTTTCCAGGCGAACCATTTGGAGTATGCCTGTGCGTAGCGTACAGCCGTTTCCGTTATAGGCTTCGGACTGCTGCCGCTGCCATCGAAATGGTTGAATGCTATTTTCTGATAAACGCTTACACCCTGGTACTGGAAAGGGTTTTTGGTGATGAGGTTGGACATGCCGTTGATGGCGTTCATACCATATAATGCAGAGGAGGCGCCCGGTGTTACTTCCACGCTGAGGATATCCAACTCCGTAGGTCCGATGGCGTTACCCAGCGGTACACCCAGGGTAGCTGCCTGATTGTCTACACCATCTACCAGCTGCATGAAACGGAAGTTATTGGGTACGTTAAATCCGCGGGTGTTGAATACCTTGAAGGTCAGGCCGGCAGTGGTCATCTGAACGCCTTTGAGGTTACCTAATGCATCATAGAAGGTAGAAGAAGGCGTTTCTTTCAGTGCCCTGATATCCAGCTTTTCTATGGCTACGGGTGACCGCAGCAGCTTCTCCTGCTGCCGGGAAGCGGATACTACCACTTCATTTACCAGGAGGGACTGGGTAAAAAGCTGGATGGCCAGTTTGCTGTTACTGTTTTTTACTTCAAATTCCTGTGGCTGATAGCCGATAAGCCTCACTATCAGTTTCAGTGGGAATTTGCTGTTGGTAGTCACCTGAAAGTGGCCGCTGGTATCTGTCTGCGCGCCAAAGGAAGTGTTTTTGATCTGGATGGAAGCGCCGGGCAGGCCAATGCCGCGGTCGTCGGTAATTTTACCCTCAATGACATAGGAGCCATTAAGTTGTGCCTGTACTACTACCGGACTAAAGAACAGTATGAGCCATACGTATTTAGCCAGTATAGGTAAGAACTTTTGCATGATGATGTTATAGAATTATAGATTCTGGAAAGAAAAAATGATCGCCTGATGGGGTGCGGAAAGCCGGTGTTGTGACTCAACATCGTTTAGCAACAGTTATATCATCTGTAAATTTAAAAGCCATATAGTCTATAGAATTAGTAGACAAATATAAAACGGGTATTTTTCATTTCAAAGGAAAAAGAAGAAAAAAAGATAATAGGTTGATAATGACAGGGGAAAGAAAACAGTAACTGCAGTGGGAAAGGCAATATGGACGCGGAAATACGGCTATTACAAAAAAAATCCCCCGGTAAGATGATTACCGGGGGACTGCATAATATATAGAATATCGTTGTTATACGGCCTGGTCTGCCTTTACTTCTTTTACTTCCTTCACTTCCAGGTGCCTGCCGAAAAAGCGCTTCTGAAAAAGGAGAATAGCAATAACACCGGTAGAAATAGCAGCATCGGCTATATTGAATACCGGGCGGAAGAACACGAAATAATCGCCGCCTTTGAAGGGCACCCACTTGGGCAGATAGCCTTCATAGATGGGGAAGTACAGCATATCTACCACGCGGCCGTGCAGGAAACTGCCATAACCGCCGCCGGCAGGCAGGAATTTGGCTACCTCATATCCTATGCTGTCATTGAAGATAATACCATAGAACATACTGTCTATCAGGTTACCGGCAGCGCCAGCCAGTATCAGCGAACCGCAGATCAGCAGTCCGTTACTGTACTTTTCGCGCACCAGTTTTTTCATATAGAAAAAGCCCACCACTACCGCCACCAGGCGGAAAGTGGTCAGTAATATCTTGCCAAAGTCGCCACCAAATTTAAGCCCATAGGCCATACCCTCGTTTTCAATGAAATGAATACGGAACCAGTTGGGGAAAATGATGAACTCCTGCTGCATGAACATATGGGTCTTGATCCAGAACTTCAGCGCCTGGTCAATTACCAGGATAAGGATAACGATAAGTACTACGTGACGATATTTCAATTGATATTAAAATTTTATCAAAAATAACAGATTATTTCAAAGTCGGAACCTGCAATATCATTATTCCTGAAAATATACCCGTTTTACCCGCTGTGAAATTCCTGTTAATATTTCGTAGGGAATAGTCTCCGCCCATTGTGCCACCTGCTGTACGGCAAGGTCCTGGCCGAATACAATCACTTCATCACCTTCCATGACATCGGGAATATGGGTTACATCCAGCATAATCATATCCATGGCCACCACGCCTATTACCGGCGCCAGCTTGCCTCGGATCAGCATCTTGCCCTTGCCCAAGCCCAGCCTGCGCGGATAGCCGTCTGCATACCCGATCCGCACGGTAGCGGTAACGGAAGGCGCATGCGCTTCCCACCTGGCGCCGTATCCCACGGTATCGCCGGGTTGCAGGTATTTCAGCTGTGCGATGGTTGTTTTCAGGGTGCTTACATTTCGCAGCTGCTCCTGAATACCATTGCTACTGTCTATTCCATACATACCGATGCCCAGCCGCACCATATCCAGGTGCAGGTCGGGGTACCGCGTAATAGCCGCACTGTTGGCAATATGCCGGATCACCGTGTATCCCAGCGCCTTCTGCAGTTCATGGCTCATTTCATAGAAAAGACGCCCCTGTTGCTGTGTCAGCGCATCTTTGGAAGGATCTTCACTGGCGGCAAGATGACTGAAGATAGACTGTACCTTCAGCAACGGGGCCGCAGTGAGTGCCTGCGACAATGCCGGAATATCGCTTTTTACAAAACCCAGCCTGTGCATACCGGTATCCAGCTTAATATGTACCGGGAATTCCGTTTTGCCCGCCGCACTTACTTCTTCCATAAACTGCAGCAGTATATGCATGGCATATATCTCCGGTTCCAGGTTCCAGTGCAGGATAGCGTCGAAACTGGCCGGCTCCGGGTTCATCACCATGATAGGCATGGTAATACCCGCCCTTCTCAGTTCCACTCCTTCGTCGGCGTAGGCTACCGCGAGGTAATCCACCCCGTGAAACTGCAGCAGGTTAGCTATCTCAAAGCTGCCGCTGCCATAGGAGAAGGCCTTCACCATCGCCATCAGCCGGGTATCAGGCTTCAGCATGGACTGATACAGCTTTACATTGCTGGCCAGTGCGGTGAGGTTAATTTCCAGGATCGTCTGGTGCGCTTTCTGCTCCAGCACCTTACCGATCCGTTCAAACTGAAATATGCGGGAACCCTTTACCAGTATAGTTTCGTTCTCAAAATCATCTGCATTGAACTGCTGTATGTATTCATCGGTGGTATTGAAAAACTGTGTTTTCAACCCTTCTACCTGCTGAAAACTTTTCTTTTCGCGGGTGATGTTTTTACCAATGGCAATCAGTTTGTTGATACCTTTCTTCTGCAGCAGGTCTGCCACTTCCTCGTACAGGGTGGCATCGCTTTTACCGCTCTGCAATATATCGCTGAGTATAACAGTACGGGTAGCATGCTGCTGCTGTTGCTGCAGGAAGTCCAGTGCAATGGTCAGCGAGCCTAAATCCAGGTTATAGCTGTCATTGATAACGGAGCAGTTGTTGATACCCTGCTTCAGTTCCAGGCGCATGGCAATGTTGCTGAGCAGATCCATACGTTGCTGAATCACCTCCTGTTCCTTACCCAGATGCAGCATCAGCGCCCAGCAGTGAATGGCGTTTTCAATGGAACCCTCATCCACAAAGGGGATCGTGATGTGCAGCGTCTCCTGTTTATACAGGGCTTCAATGCGGGTATGATGATCATGCTTTTCTGTGCTGACGATACGCAGGTCGGCATCCGTTTTCCGGGACCAGGAGAAAAGCTCCGGCCCGCCGCCGCCTTCCTGGTTATCCTTCTTCCCTACCTGGTTGTGGAAAGATAATACACATTCGTTCAGCGCAAGATAATCCTTGCAGTAAATCAGAATATCGCTTTTCGCAAATAATACCAGCTTCTCATTAATCTTCTGCCTGATATTCAAAAAACCTTCGCTGTGTGCTTCTCCGATATTGGTAAAGATGCCGATAGTAGGACGGATGATCTTTTCCAGGTTCACCATTTCACCAGGTTGTGAAATACCGGCTTCAAAAATTGCCAGCTGGTGTTCCGGTTTCATCTGCCATACAGACAAGGGCACGCCTATCTGAGAGTTGTAGCTCTTGGGGCTGCGCACAATGTTGTAATCTTTTTCCAGCAGCTGGTATAACCACTCTTTTACAATGGTTTTTCCGTTACTGCCGGTAATACCAATCACCGGAATATGAAACTGCTGCCGGTGCGATGCCACCAGCGTGTGCAGCGCATGCAGCGTATCTTTTACCAGTATGAAATTTGCTTTAGGATATTTTTCCAGTGGCACAGGCTCGCTCACAATAAAGTTGCTGACGCCTTTGCGGTACAATTCATCAATGTACTGATGCGCGTTGCGCCGTGGGCTTACCAATGGTATGAACAGTGATGTTTCCGGGAAGCTCAGCTTCCGGCTGTCCAATAAGAGATGGTCAATTTCAGAAAATCCTGTCTCTTGCAACAATTCCCCTTTGAGAGTTTTGTTGATGCTTGCTGCGTTATACACTTTAATCAGGTTTGAATAATCACTTAGCAGCTACAAAATTAATCTGGAGCTGCTTTTTACTTTACTTCACCTTCCGGCAATCCTTTTTTCTGATGATAGAGGGAATAAAGAATGGAACCTCCAAGGCATAATACTATTACAATTAAAGACACATATACTGGTATATGTATAAAATAATCTGCCAGCATTTTTAAGCCTATGAATATAAGTACGACGGCAATACCCTGCGGCAGATAATCAAATTTATCCACGGCGCCTCTCAGCAGGAAGAACAGGGAACGTAAGCCCAGTACTGCAAAGATGTTGGAGGTATATATCACCACCGGTTGCTGCGATATGGCAAATACCGCCGGTATGGAGTCCAGCGCGAAAATAATATCGGTTACGGCCAGCATGACTACTACTACAGATAACGTTGTAAGATATACCTTATTATTTCTCCTGATAGTAAATCTTCCTTTAGGCTCTTCCGTTGTCACCCGCATATACCTGTACATAAAACGGTAAGCCATATTCTCCTCCGGTTTGAATTCATCTTCCGGATTCGCTTTAAACATCTTTATACCGGTATATAACAGGAAAAGCCCGAAAATATAAAGTATCCAGTGGAACTTGTTAATCAGCACCACGCCCACACTGATGAAAATGGCTCTGAATATAAGCGCCATCAGAATACCTATCAGCAGCACGCGGGAATAATTCTCTTCCTTTACCTTGAAAAAACTGAATATGAGAATGAACACAAAAATATTATCCATGGATAATGACTTCTCCATAAGATAAGCACTCATAAAGCTGACAGCTGTATTGGCACCATCCTCAAACCACATGAACCCGAAGAACAGAACGGATAGCCCGATCCAGAATATACTCTGCCAGAAGGCTGTTTTTAGAGATGTTTTTTGACCTTTCTTACTGAATAATCCAAGATCGAAGATTAAGGCCAGGACGATCACTATGCCGAAAATGAGATACGTCCACTGAATGGGTGTCATGTGACTGTTTTTTTTATGAGCAGCAAAGATATGTAAAAGGAATTTACGGATTTTTTGATTTCGTGATTTACGAATTTTAAAATGCAGCGGAGATTGTTATTTGATATATGAATAAATTATAATCTCCGCTGCATTTTAAAATTCGTAAATCACGAAATCAAAAAATCCGTAAATGAATCATTTTATTCGCTGTACCTGCGTTGGCGTACAAACTGGAATACCATGGCAAAAAGCAGCACCATACCGATGGGTACAATGAAGCAGATGATCTGCCATTTGGTTTTTTCCTGTTTTATCTTTTCTCCGTTAAGCAGGCGGAGCGTCAGTTCTTTATTACGGCTTTCCATGATGCCGCCGTTACCGCTGAGGTATTCAAGACAGTTGAGGAAAAACTCCTTATTGGCAAAGGCATAGCCGGGATTGAATTCATTGATGCCCATCTGCAGCGGACCTTCTTTGCGGGAAACAGCGTTCGCAATCAGGTCGCCGTCGCTTACCACAATCATTTTATTCGGGCCGGTGCCGGTTTCCCGGAAAGGCTTTCCCGAAGCGCGTTGCAGCGTATTCATAGTTTCCTGGTCCAGCCGGTTGCGGAATAGTGAACTGAATTGTCCTTCCAGCAAAACCGCTGCAGGCAGGTTTTTCAGCCGGTATTCACGCATATTGGGTTTGGTTTTTACAATATCCCAGCTGATCTGTGCTGGTATGCGTACGGTGCGGCTGTTGCCGGAAGTAGTCAGTAGTACGGTTTTCCGGATGCCTTCCGCTTTAACGGTGTCCAGCGAGCTGACAAACCTGCTCAGCACCATATCCATATTTTTTACAATGGGATGCGCGCCGGTGGGTGTCAGCATCGGAAAATACGGGAACGGAACGGGTTGTATCTGCGGTCTGTTACCGACGTTACCTACAATCAGCGGCACTATATCGCATTGTATATCCTGCATCAGGTCCTGGTTGATACGCACGCCATAACGGAAAAGCAGGTCTTCCAGATTCAGGCCGCGGTCAAATGCCAGGTACTCCGGATGCCGCTGCAGGCTGTCCAGTGTAGCATTGGTTTCATCAATAAACCACAGCACCTTTCCGCCATTCATCACATACTGGTCTATCTTCAGCTTATCAAGATCGCTGAAAGCGGCCGCCGGCTTCGCAAACAGCAGTATGTCGAAATCTGCCGGAATATGAGAGGTGGTCTGTAAAGTAAGCGTATCCAGCCCGAAGCTGGTCTGCAGCGTATTTAATGCATCGTATACTTCTGCACCCAGCGACTCGCCGTTGCCCAGCATATATCCTATCAGTGGTTTTTTATCTTCCTGCAACTTGCTGATAGCATTGGTGAACTGGTATTCCAGCAAGGCTTCGGAATTGTTCATGGTTTGCATCGGATCCTGCCCTCCCTGATTTTTCAGGAGGTTTACACCGATCGTTTTTCCTTTGTAATGCACCAGCGCTCCGGGGAAAATCAGTTTCTGGGCAAATCCTTCACCGGCATCTTCCTGCACTTTCATATTGAAAGGCATAATGCCCTGCGCCGTCAGCTCTCCGAAAAATTTCATGCGGGCAGAGTCAGAAAGCCCCTGGCCGGGATTGACAAAGGTGAAACGTATATTTTGTTTACCGTATTCCCGGAATTCTTCCAGCAGCTCCCGGGTAGACTGTGCCAGCTGCCGGAAACTGGCAGGATAATCGCCTTTCAGGAATACTTCAATATCCACCGGACTGTCCAGATGACGCAGCAGCTGCCGTGTATTTCCTGTAAGGGTATATCTTTTTTCAGCAGTAAGGTCCCATCTGCCATGCAGGTACGCCGCCGCTATATTAACGCCTACCAGCGCCAGTATTACCAGCAACGCACTTTGTATATATTTCTTTCGTGTAGCCACCATAGTTAGTCGTTGAGTATTTTTTTATTTTATTATTTGAGATTTGAAATGCAGCGGTTGCCTGCATTTATATTTTTATCTGAGATGTATGCATTAGCGGAAAACCATTCATAGCACCAATAACCGAATCTCAAATAATCAAATAATCAAATAATTTCAGGTTTGCCAGAGCTTTCTCTGGAGGGATAGTTTGGTAAGGTATAGCATCAGGCCGATGAGACTGAGAAAATAAATGATGTCCCTGCTGTCAATAACACCACGGCTGATGGAGGTATAGTGAAATTTGATGCCGGCCATCTGCAGGTAAAAGTCTGCACTGCCACTGAAGGCAGGTATTTTACTGAGCGCATCAAAGCCGTTGTAGAAGATGAAGCTGGTGAAAACCGCTATGAGAAAGGATATCATAGCATTAGCCGTTAATGAGGAGGCCCATATACCGATGGCGGTAAACACGGCGCCCAGCAGCAGCAATCCGAGGTAGGAACCGATAATGCCGCCATTGTCGAGCTGCTGCGGGTTTACACTTAACTGCCTGATGGCAATATAATAAACAAGGGTAGGTATCAGGGAGATGACAACAATCAGGAAGCTCCCCAGGAATTTTCCTGTCACTACCTGCCACCAGCTAAGGGGGCGGGTGCTGAGCAGTTCCATGGTGCCGGATTTGAATTCATCTGCGAAGCTGCGCATCGTAATGGCGGGTATCAGCAGCAGGTAGATCAGTGGCGCCAGGTCGAAAAGCGGATCCAGATTGGCGTAGCCGGTATCGAGCAGGCTGGTTTCCGGAAAAACGAAGAGTAATAAGCCGTTGGCAAGTAAAAAAAGAATGATGGCCACATAGCCTGTTACGCTGCTGAAAAATTGATTTATCTCTTTCTTAAAGATGGCAAGCATGGACAGTTTTGTAAGGATTAGGATACATAATGATACAAATATATAGGAAAAGAAAATCAGCCGTTATATGTGTGGCTTCAGGACATTTTCAGGATAGGTGCCGTCTTTATACATTTCCCACAGCGGGCTTTCTGCCCGGAGAGTGTTGACAGTATCCGTAACGGTGCGGATGGTGTAGTCAATCTGTTCATCGGTGGTAAAGCGGCCCAGACCGAAGCGCAGAGAGGCATATGCAAGATCGTCCGGCGTATTCATGGCTTTCAGTACGTAGCTGGGTTCCAGGGAAGCCGCTGTACAGGCGGATCCGGAGGAGAGCGCAATGGTTTTGCTGAAGCCTGTCAGCAGTGTCTGTCCTTCTATATACCGGAAAGAAATATTCAGTACATGAGGCAGCCGGTATTTCGTATTGCCGTTAACGTAAGCCTGATCCAGTAGCAGTAATCCTTCCTGCAGCCGGTTGCGGAGGGCTTCCAGGCGGGGAGCTTCCGAATCCATTTCCTGCATGGCCAGCTCGCAGGCTTTACCCAGCCCTACGATTCCCGGAACGTTGAGGGTACCGGAGCGGTTGCCGCGTTCGTGGCCGCCGCCGTGTATCTGGGCAATGAGCTTTACCCGCGGGCTTTTCCGGCGGATGTATAAAGCTCCGGCTCCTTTAGGACCGTACATTTTATGGGCGCTGACTGCAAGCAGGTCTATGCCGTCTGTCTGCACATTCACCGGTATTTTGCCGGCTGCCTGTGTAGCGTCCGACAGGAAAATTACGCCGTGCTTTTTGGCTATAGCACCAATTTCTGCTACCGGATTGATGACACCGGTTTCATTGTTGGCATACATAAAGGCCAGCAGGATGGTTTGCGGTGTGATGGCTGCTTCCAGCGCCTGGAGGTCGGGCCGTCCGGTATTATCTACCGGCATGCAGGTTACCCGGGCGCCGTTTCTTTCCAGGTGTCTGCAGGTATCCAGTACCGCCTTGTGTTCGGTTGCTGCGGTAATGATATGGTTACCCTTGCCGGCATACATCTCAAAAACGCCTTTGATGGCGAGGTTGACACTTTCTGTTGCGCCGGAGGTAAAAATAATTTCCGTTGGTTCTGCCCCGATAAGTCTGGCTACCTGCTCGCGGGCATTGTCCACCGCTGCTTCTGCCGTCCAGCCAAAAGGATGGCTGCGGCTGGCAGCATTACCATACATCTCTGTAAAGTAGGGTAACATTTCCGCCACTACCCGCGGATCGCAGGGAGTAGTAGCGTTATTATCCAGATATACAGGCAGCTTCAACATATTTGTTTTAAAGTTTATATTATTCTCTAAACAATCCAAATCTACAACATAAGTTCTATTTTTAACTGGTCATAAATGACCTCATTTTATTGTACCAATTAAAATAATTCAGATGTTAAAAGTAGAGCATATAGGTATTGCGGTAAAGTCATTATCCGTTTCCATTCCATTGTTTGAAAAATTGCTGGATACGCCGTGCTATAAACAGGAAGCGGTGGAAAGCGAGCAGGTACAGACTGCCTTCTTTCAGCAGGGAGAAACTAAAATAGAACTGCTGGAAGCTACCGGCCCGGACAGCGCCATTGCTAAGTTCCTGGAGAAAAAGGGAGAAGGGATGCATCATATTGCCTTTGAGGTAGCAGATATTTATGCAGAAATGAAAAGACTACAGCAGGAAGGATTTGTTTTATTGCAGGAAACACCGAAAAAAGGGGCTGATAACAAGCAGGTTTGCTTCCTGCACCCTAAAAATACAAACGGCGTTTTGATCGAAATTTGTCAGGAAGTCAAGTAGAGAATTGCTTATATATGTCTAATTTAAATAATTAGATTTTTTTTAGTTTTTTTTCCATTTTAGCAATCCAAACGAATCCTTCTATACGTAGGTAAAGATGAGTGACCCCGGAAAGCAGATAAGAATGAAAAAGCGAACCAAAATTTTTTCTCTTTTTTTGAACAAAACTATTTTCCCGGACGTTATCTCTAAGTAAGAACTTTAAACAATCAAGAAATATTCAATACTCAAAATATTATAAGGCTTAAGTTTTACACATTAACAAACTTTAAGCTTTCACGATTACTCTAAAGTTGGCATAGGTTATGAACACCTGCGGGTTTTTTAGCTTGCAGGTCTTTTTTTTTAGCCAGCTCCATTGTCCAGTGGGTTTTCTTTCCGGTAATGCAGTACTTATACTCCGGTACTTTTGTACGCTTTTACACAGTACTTCAAGGCTCAGTTTTTCAATTCTCCGTTTCTTCGGTAAGGGAAAGTCATGTAATGTAGTCAGGTGGGACTATATTAAAACGGGATTAGGAAGGATTAATTGCATAATGAGGAAAATAATTACGAATTGCGAATTACGAATGTAGTAGCGAAGAGCTAAACGAAGATTAAAAGGTGATAACTATAAAATATCCTCCTTCATCTTCGTTTAGTTCTTCGCTACTACATTCGTAATTCGCAATTCGTAATTCGTAATTATTTAAGCGAGTACTTTTTCCATCCCCGTACTCCTGGATCCTTTAATAAGTATATAAGTATCCTGCAGTTGCTGTTGTTGCAGCCATTTGCCGGCTTCGGCAGAATTTTCCAGATATATATATGGGTGGGTAATTTTTTTGAAGTCGCCGCCAACAAGTACAACGGCGTCCCAGTGGGTGCGTTCCAGCATGGCTACCAGTGCTTCGTGTTCCCGGATGCTGTCTGCGCCGAGTTCCATCATAGCGCCGAGCAGGAGTACTTTCTTCGGAGCCTGGATGCCGGCGAAGTTATCGATCGCAGCCTTCATACTGGAGGGGTTGGCATTGTAGGCGTCCATGATGATGGTATTGCTGCCTTGCCTGATTACCTGGGAGCGGTTGTTGGAAGGTGTATATGCGGCAATAGCGGCGGCGGCTTTTGCAGGAGGCACTTTAAAGTGGCTGGCTACTGCTATGGCGGCCATTACATTCGGGAAGTTATAGGCGCCCACGAGTTGTGTCTGGATAAATCCGGCTTCGCCGTTTACCTGAACGCCGAGGAAAGCGGTGTCGGCAGCGGGAGTGCCGGTATAGTCCGCATCCTTGTTGCCATAGGTAATGATATGCGGAATGCCTTTGCTCATTTCCACGAGGTAGTTGTAATCATGGCAGACGAATACGGTGCCGTTGGTGGCGCGCAGGAAATCATAGAGTTCTCCTTTGGCTTTTTTAACGCCTTCTTCACCGCCGAAGCCTTCCAGGTGAGCCTTTCCGATATTGGTGATAATACCGTGCGTAGGCAGGGCTATTTTACAGTAGGAGGCGATTTCCAGCTGGTGGTTGGCGCCCATCTCAATCACGGCAATTTCCACATCAGGGCGGATGCTGAGGATGGTCAGGGGAACGCCGATGTGATTATTGAGGTTGCCTTCGGTGGCATATGTTTTAAGGCCGGCAGATAATGCAGCATTAATTAATTCTTTCGTAGTGGTTTTACCGTTAGTACCGGTGATGGCAAGAACGGGGATGTTCAGCTGCTTCCGGTGTTCCAGTGCCAGCTGCTGCAGGGTTTCCAGTGCATCGTCTACCAGCATCATTTTGTCCGGCCGGGTAAAATAGGCGGCTTCGTCTACCACGGCGAAGGCGGCTCCCATTTCCAGCGCTTTCGCTGCGAACTCATTGCCGTTGAAATTATTACCTTTCAACGCGAAAAATATATCGTTAGTTCTCAGTTTACGTGTATCTGTTTGTACGCCTGGGTTTTGCCGGTAAATCTTATACAGTTGTTCTATACTCACGGTAAGTGTGTTTGATACAAATGTATAAAAAACCGGAAATTCCAAAGCAACCCATCCAAGCCTTCTCCCGTAAACATATCAGCAAAATGGATCTATGAAACGAATAACCCTTCTGGTATCAGCCATTGCGCTGATAACGTCCTGTAAGAATGAACAGGCGCCAGCACCCGTCAGCGGTGGTCTTGACTGTAGCAAGGCAAAGATCGACAGCTCCTATGTGGCAGCTGCTATCCGCACCAATTGTACCAGCCGTGGATGCCATCGCGGAGGAGCATCCACGATCCCGGATTTTTCTTCAGTACTGAAACTGAAGCAGTTTATTAACAACAAGCCGGCAGTATTTGCCTTGCGGGTAACAGGTCCGCAGGCCAATATGCCGCCGCAACGCTTCCCCCCGCTGTCACAGGGTATGAAAGACTCTCTCGCCTGCTGGGTGGCGCGTGGAATGCCTGATAAATAACCTTTTAAACCCGCAATCATGAAGAACCTGCTGTTATTACTGGGATGTATGCTGCTATGCCTGCAGGCGGAATCGCAGGATATTTTTTCCTGCCGCAATGCAAATCTGTCTTTCTTCTCTTCCGCTCCGCTGGAAGATATAGAAGCCAAAACAGATAAGGGCGTATCTGCCATTAACATCAAGACAAAGGCCATCTATTTTAAAGTGCCTGTAGCTTCCTTCAAATTCAGGAAAAAGCTGATGGAGGAACATTTCAACCAAAATTATCTGGAGAGCGACAAGTACCCGTATGCAGAATTCAAGGGGAAAATTACAGAAGAAACTGATCTCACAAAAGACGGAACTTACCCGGTAACGGTAACGGGTACACTGAGTATTCACGGAGTAGAAAAGAACTACCAGGAAAAAGGCACCATTACGGTGCAGGGCAACAATATCAGGGCTGTCGCCACATTCAACGTACATGTAGCAGATCATCGCATACAGATTCCCACGATTGTTGTGAAAAACATTGCCGAAGTAGTTGCTGTAACGGTAAATGCAGGGTATACGCCTGTAAGCAAATAACTGAATTATTATCAACCCATGAAAATGATTGCTATCATGCTGCTATGCTGCAGCATCAGCGCCTGGTGTACGGCGCAGGACGATCTGTCCCGGATGTTCGATACCACCGGTCCCAAACACAAACGCGTGCTGTATACCTATAAGGGAACACGCATTATACTCGGACAATCCACCGAGATGCTCCGTAAACATGAGCTGGATTTCAGGATAGATCACCGCTTTGGCGATGCTGCCGGAGAATTTGGCGGTCCGAAAACCTTTTTCGGAACGGATAATTCCACCGATATACGCATTGCATTCGAATATGGCATCACCGATCAGCTGATGGTGGGCCTGGGCCGCTCCAAAGGCGGAGGCGTACAGCAGCAGCTGATAGATGCGCTCGTAAAATACCGGTTGCTGCAGCAGACAACGGATAATTATATCCCGGTATCGCTGGCCGTGCTCGGCAACGCAACGATCAGCTGCATGACTTCGGCTGATGATGAACATGAACCTACTTATTTCGGTACTACTGCAGATCGCCTCAGTTATGTGGCGCAGGCCATCGTGTCCAGAAAATTCGGCGACCGGCTGTCGCTGACATTGTCGCCTACCTATGTTCACCGCAACCGTGTAGGCTACCAGGATATGAACAATATGTTTGCGCTGGGAGCTTCCGGCCGCCTGAAGATCTCGAAAAGAGTAGGCTTCGTAATGGAGTACTACTTCCCTTTCCGGTCGCAGGAAAGCAAGGACTATTTCAAATCGCAGGGAATTACATTTTACAATCCGCTCGGCGCAGGTATAGAGATAGAAACCGGCGGCCATGTATTCCGTATCAACTTTACCAACTCCACCGCTATCCAGGAAAGTCAGTTTATTCCTGAAACGGTAAGCTCCTGGCTGCAGGGACAATACCGCTGGGGTTTCAATATTTCCCGTAGATTTACGTTATTCGGGAAAAAAGATTGGAAAAAATAAAATGCCATATACGTGTTAATTCACCCTTTGCCCGCATTGCGGCAAAGGTGATGGGCGTTAAGGGAATAGCCATGGTACTGGGGCGCACCATCCACTTATATGGTGCGTCCCGCCTGGAGTTTCTGTCCAATATAGCATGGCTGCGGCATGAGGCATGCCACCTGCTGCAGTACCGGCAATACGGTTACGCCGGTTTTATGTGCCGGTATCTCTGGGAAAGCGCCCGCAGAGGCTATTACAACAATCGTCTGGAAGTGGCGGCAAGGCTGGCAGAAAAAGATCAGCATATTTTAAACCGCATTGAAATTCTATAAAGAATCGTTAAAGTGTACCGTCCGGCATATTTTTTATACCGACTGCCTTTATTTTCCTTATTTTTACGTTAAAGGTTGATTTTATGGTTAAGAAGGTAACAGAGGGCATCACTATAAGCGTGGAAACATTTTACCAGCCGGATTATTCAAATCCTATTGGTGGCGAATTCATGTTTGCTTACCGTATCACCATTGAAAACAACAATACATTCCCCATAAAACTGCTCCGCCGCCACTGGTATATCATCGATTCGAACGGTACCCACCGGGAAGTGGAAGGAGAAGGCGTAGTGGGCGTTCAGCCGCTGCTGGCCCCCGGTGAAACCTATCAGTACGTCTCGGGATCGAACCTGCGTACGGAGATAGGCAAAATGTACGGTACCTACCAAATGGAAAACCAGCTGGACAAGAAACTCTTCGAAGTAAGGATTCCTGAATTCCAGATGATTGTTCCATTTAAACTGAACTAGAAAAGTTATTACGGTCTGTACTTAGCTTCCTTAAAGATTTCAAGTAAATTCTTCATCTCCATTAACTGTTGCACCGTTGTTTCGGGGTGTGCGTTCATGTATTTTTCTATAATACGGTAACCCACGAAGTAGCCTATTTTTCCAGGGGCGCCTTCGGGCATACCCTGAGTGGAGGGCGCATCTGTCATGAAATGGTTGATCTGCTGCCAGTCGGTATTATACAGCAGGTTGTTCTGCACAAAGAACTGCCAGATCATCTTTTCATTATCATGGCACCACTGCAGCTGATCTTTCGTATAGCCAAAACGGATAGTATCAGGCGTAGCGGGCAGTACGGCAGCCAGGAAATACTGCTGCTTGCCGGCCTCTATCATCTGCTCCAGCAGGCCGCCGCTGGTACGCGCCGCAGGATACAGCTGCTGCTGTAATACCTGCATACAGTTGGCGACAATGTACTCCGGCGCAAAACGATGAATCATATAATCCGGATAATCCGGTATACGGCTGTAGGGCGGAAAATCTTCTCCCATATACATATCCAGACCGATACCCAGGATAGAATCCACTGTGATGGCGCCATAATTGGCAATGGCAGAAATAAAGGTAATGACCTTCGGGGGCCGGAAAGAAGGAATGTAATATTTAGTATAGCGGAAAGCCTCTGTCAGACCCGTTTGCAGCTGCGATAAGTCGGCATACTTACGGGCCACATCCTTTTCCAGCTGCCGGAAATCGGGATTGGTCAGAAACCGTTTTAACTGCTGCTGTACGCCCAGGCTGCTATCTGAATATGCTCCCATATTCATGATCTCAGCAAAGTACACCGGCAGAAATACCGGATACGCCACATGCAGCCGCGATACCCCCGGTTGTAAATTGTTTGTATCCAACGCAAACAGCGCGGTATCAAACCGTTCAATACTAACGTGCACAGGTATCTGACTGACATCCGGCGCCTTTTTGCCCGACTTGCAGCCACCTGTCACCAACAATATGGCAACACAGCTTTGCAGAAAATAATGTTTCATTTGAATTCGCATCGCTGTAAATATATAATAAATAATAATTACGAATTACGAATTGCGAATTACGAATGTATAGGCGAAGATTAAAGCGAAGATTAAAACGAAGATTTAAGGAGATGTTTAATAGTTATCTTCTTAAATCTTCGTTTTAATCTTCGCCTATACATTCGTAATTCGCAATTCGTAATTCGTAATTACTTTTCATTTTGGTAATTTCATGTTTTAAACTGGACCTTAATATGAAACGGATTTTCCTTTTAGCACTGACATTGGGAATGGTGAAAATGGGGATAGCACAGCAGGGAATGGGTACATTCAGAAGCAGGGTACGCCTGGGTTTCAAGGTAGACCCCATGATCTCGATACTGAAACCGCAGGAATCGGGTGTAAATCGCAACAGCGCCAAAGCCGGACTGAGCTTCGGCCTCATGGCAGATTTCAACCTGAATGAAACCGGTAACTATGCCATTGCCTCGGGATTTCAGGTGGTACTGGCCGGCAGCAAGCTGAAATATGACGCCGGTAAAGGGCTGAGCGACTTTAAAGGAAATCCGGCCGAATATAATATGAAACTCACCTACGTGGAAATACCGCTGGCACTGAAGCTGAAAACCACTTCAAACGG
Organism: Chitinophaga solisilvae; assembly: GCF_009928525.1. Lineage (GTDB taxonomy): Bacteria > Bacteroidota > Bacteroidia > Chitinophagales > Chitinophagaceae > Chitinophaga > Chitinophaga solisilvae. Next base: position 54,765 of record NZ_JAABOK010000012.1, read on the forward strand.
CGGTCTGGACTGGTGGGGCCAGTTCGGTACCTTCCTCTCGTTCCCGGTAAGCGGCCGCGCAGATGTTATCTCCCTCAGTCAGACACATGACAGGGTGAACATCCTGAAGGAAATGAACCGTATCAATATAGGCATGCTCATTGGCGCCGGCATTGAATATCCGCTGGGTGAAACACTGACTGGCGTTGCTGGTATCACCTACCAGAACGGATTTGTAGATGTTACCCGGAACGGAAAATGGGATGACGGAAGGGTAAATTTAAATAGCTTTGCCCTGCGCCTGGGCGTGTTCTTTTAGCAGATAACTGTTACTTTAATTGGATCTAATTATGAAGATTATACTGGCACAACAGAATTACTATATAGGCAACTTCGAATATAATACACAGAAAATAATCGATGGCATCAAAGCCGCCAGAGCACAGGGGGCAGACCTGGTCGTGTTCTCCGAACTGTGCGTATGCGGCTACCCTCCGCGCGACTTCCTGGAGTTTGAAGACTTCATCGCACAAAGCCATGCGGCTATTGACCGCATTAAAGCGCATACACAGGATATTGCCGTGCTGGTAGGCGCTCCGGCCCGCAATCCGCAAAAAGAAGGAAAAGACCTGTTCAACGCTGCCTGGTTCCTTTACGAGGGAGAAGTAAAACAGGTGGTACATAAAACACTGCTTCCTACCTATGACGTATTTGATGAATACCGCTATTTTGAACCCGCCTACGAATGGAATGTCATTCCTTTCAAAGGTAAAAAACTGGCTGTAACCATCTGTGAAGATATCTGGAACCTGGGAGATAATCCGCTGTACCGCGTTTGTCCTATGGACCTGCTCATGGCGCAGGAACCAGACGTGATGATTAACCTGTCTGCATCTCCCTTTGACTACGATCATGATGAAGACAGGAAAGAGATCATCCTGGCCAACGTACTCAAGTACAGGCTGCCCATGTATTATTGCAATACGGTGGGTTCTCAGACAGAAATTGTATTTGACGGCGGCTCCCTCATTTATGATGCAAAGGGTAATGTGGTAAAAGAACTGCCCTACTTTGAAGAAGCTATGGGTGGTATGGAACTGGAAAAGCTTACCGGCAGCGGAGAAGCGCCGGTGCGGATGCAGGAGTTCACGCCGCTTACCAAACTGGTGTTTGACCATAACATCAACCGCATCTACGACGCGCTGGTGCTGGGCATCCGTGATTATTTCGGGAAGATGGGCTTTAAAAAGGCCATCCTTGGCTCTTCCGGTGGTATAGACAGTGCCGTTACCCTCGCCATTGCCTGCGACGCTCTTGGCAAAGACAATGTGAGAGCCATTCTTATGCCTTCTCCCTACTCTACTGAACACTCTGTAGATGATGCGGTAGCATTATCCAAAAATCTGGGTAACCCCTACGACATCATCCGTATCAATGATATTTACCAGAGCTTTCTGGATACGCTGGAGCCTTATTTTAAAGGGCTGCCATTCAATGTGGCAGAGGAAAATACGCAGTCCCGCATCCGCGGTAACCTGCTGATGGGCCTTTCCAACAAATTCGGATATATCCTGCTGAATACTTCCAACAAAAGTGAGCTGTCTACCGGCTACGGTACCCTGTACGGCGACATGGCCGGCGGCCTGTCTGTGCTGGGCGATGTATACAAGATGCAGGTATATGCACTGGCCAGGTATATCAACCGCGACAGGGAAATTATTCCGGTAAATATCATCGAGAAGGCGCCGTCTGCAGAACTGCGTCCGGATCAGAAGGACAGCGACAGTCTGCCAGACTACGCCGTACTGGACAGTATCCTGTACCAGTACATTGAACGCCGCCAGGGACCAAAGGAAATTATCGCTCAGGGCTTCGATTCGGCTTTGATTTCGCGCACCTTAAAGATGGTGAACACCAATGAGTACAAGCGAAATCAGTTTTGCCCTATCATACGCGTATCTTCAAAAGCCTTTGGTGTGGGCAGAAGGATACCTATCGTAGGCAAGTATCTTAGTTAGCTTTTGGCTAATTTTCTATCTTTGACCAAATTTTATACAAATTATACATGTTACAAGTACCGTTTATACGTCAAAATAAAGAGCTGGTATTGGAAAGACTGGCTGTAAAACATTTTAAGGAAACAGCCCTGATCGATGAAATAATTGCCCTGGATGACAGGCGCAAGAAATTAACCCTGGAGTATGATGAAACACAGGCGCAGGTAAACAGCCTCTCCAAAGAGATCGGGAAGCTGATGGCGCAGGGAAAGAAAGAAGAAGGGGAACAGCAGCGCGCTGCCGTTAATGCCCTGAAAGAGAAGCTCGGTCCTGTAAATGAAGAATTGAACGCTACTGAAAAAGCACTGCACGATACCCTGGCAAAAATACCGAACCTGCCCTCTGTACAGGTGCCTGCCGGCAAAACGCCGGAAGACAATGTAGAGGTGCGCAGAGGGGGTACCATCCCTACCCTGGATGCCGCAGCCGTACCACACTGGGATCTGGCTAAAAAGTACGACCTGATTGACTTTGAGCTGGGTAATAAAATCACCGGCAGCGGTTTCCCTGTTTTCAAAAACAAGGGCGCCCGCCTGCAACGCGCACTGATTCAGTATTTCCTGGATTATAACATCGGCAACGGCTACCTGGAATATGCGCCTCCCTACCTCGTTAACGAAGCCTCTGCATACGGCACGGGCCAGTTACCGGATAAGGAAGGACAAATGTACCACGCTACAGAAGATAACTATTACCTGATTCCTACTGCAGAAGTACCTGTAACGAACATCTACAGAGATGAGATCGTGAAAGATACAGACCTGCCTATCAGAATGACTGCCTATACGCCCTGCTTCCGCCGCGAAGCCGGCTCCTACGGCAAAGATGTACGTGGCCTCAACCGCGTACACCAGTTTGATAAAGTAGAAATCGTGCAGATCGTACATCCGGAAAAATCCTACGAGGCGCTGGACGAAATGGTGGCGCATATCGAAAAACTGCTGAACGCACTGGAACTGCCTTACCGCATCCTGCGCCTCTGTGGTGGCGATATGAGCTTTGCTTCTGCCATCACCTACGATTTTGAAGTGTACAGCGCCGCCCAGCAAAAGTGGCTGGAAGTAAGCTCTGTATCCAACTTTGAAGCCTACCAGACCAACCGGATGAAGATCCGTTATAAAGAAAACAACGGCAAGCCACAGCTCACCCATTCCCTGAATGGCAGCTCCCTGGCACTGCCACGTATCATGGCCAGCCTGCTGGAAAACAACCAGACCCCGGATGGAATCAGGCTGCCGGAAGTACTGCACAGGTATTTCGGCGATACCACCATTTAATAGCTGGCTATTTGATTATTTGAGATTTCTCTTTGTTATAAGTGCCCTCTGGTCCATCCGGAGGGCACTGTTATTTGGTTATTTGGTTATTTGAGATTTGGTTATTTGTCATGCAGCGAAGACCTGAGTGGAAATGAATATATGCTCAGGTCTTCGCTGCATGACAAATAACCAAATCTCAAATACCCAAATAATCAAATAAATCTATTTTTGTGTATGCGACACTTTTTGCCCAATGGGGAGGAGCTTACTATCAGATGGCCTGAGATCGGCGATGCGCCTGGTTTGCTGGCGAATTTTCAACGGATGATCGGAGAAACGGACTTCCTGTTGTTTACGCGGCAGGAGGCGGGAGAGCTGGATGTAAAGTCAGAAGAAGAGTTTATTAAGTCTTATCTTAACTCCGGCGATCAGCTGATGCTGTTGGCGGTGGCAAGAGATACCATTGTAGGATCTGTTACGGTGAATCACAGCGGGTATCATAAGAAGGGACACATCGCTGAAATGGGTATTGCCGTGGAGAGAGCCTGGGGGAATATGGGAATCGGGCGGCGGCTGATGACGGCCATGATACGATGGGCGGAAGCGCATAAAAAGCTGCAGATCATTTACCTGAATGTATTTTCTACCAATGAGAAAGCCATGCAGCTATACCGTAACTTTGGTTTCCTGGAATGTGGCCGTATGCCGGCAGGTATAGCCCCGCGCGATGGTGAATATGCCGACCTTGTAATGATGTACCGTCGCGTGAAACCATAATTTTTCACGATTCAAGCAGAAGAATATGCAACGATATGACCGTCAGACGAGACTGGAAGGCTTCGGGCCGCAGAAGCAGGCCCTGCTGCAACAGGCTGCCGTACTGGTAATAGGCGCGGGAGGCCTGGGAGTCCCGGTTTTACAGTATCTAACGGCAATGGGTATAGGAAAAATCGGTATCGTGGAAAATGATACCGTTTCCGTCACCAATCTGCAAAGGCAGGTACTTTATGCTACCGCCGATGCTGGTAAGCCAAAATTGCAGCAGGCCGTTAAACGCCTGCAGGCACTGAATCCGGAGGTGACCTTTATATCGCATGATACCTGGCTTACCGTTGATAATGCCCTGGAAATTATCAGCGCCTATGACGTAGTAGCAGACTGCTCCGATAACTTCGGCACCCGTTACCTGGTCAGCGATGCCTGTGTGATTGCCGGAAAGCCGCTCGTGTACGGCGCTATCTATAAGTATGAAGGGCAGGTCAGCGTATTCAATTACGATGGCGGCGCCACCTATCGCTGTATTTTTCCGGAAGCGCCGGAAGACGGAGAAATGCTGAACTGCAGCGACATCGGCGTATTGGGCGTACTGCCCGGTATCATTGGCTGCTACCAGGCCAACGAAACGGTGAAGGTCATCACCGGTATCGGTACCCCGCTGAAAAATCAACTGCTTACGATAGATACCCTGCATAATACCCATCTTATTTTTAACATAACCCCGGTGCCGGCCAATCAGCAGCTGACGCAGCTGCAGGCAGACTACCACCAGACCGTTTGTGAAGTGAACCAGATACAATCCTTATCCGTTCAGGAATTGAACGAACGTCTGCTGACAGACGATAACCTGCTGCTCCTGGATGTCAGGGAAGATGATGAATGGCAAATATGCCATATTCCGCAGGCACTGCATATCCCTATGGGACAGGTGTTACAGCGGGTGCAATCGCTGCAGCCGGAAAAACCGGTGGCGGTCATCTGTCATCATGGTATGCGTAGTCGCGCGGTAGGCCAGCGGCTGGCAGAGCTGGGCTTCCGCCAGGTGTATAATGTGGAAGGCGGTATTCATGCGTGGGCCTGCGTAATTGATCCTCAGATGCAAACCTATTGATAGTGGTAACAGAACTCTGCTTTCTTTTTTTCCTGGTGGCGCTGGCCTATTCTGCTGCCGGTTTTGGCGGCGGTTCCAGCTACCTGGCGCTGATGGCGCTGTGGAGTGTGGATTTTCAGCTGATGAAATCCACTGCATTGCTATGTAACGTAGCCGTAGTTGCCGGCGGTGTCTATCATTTTTACAGAAGCGGGCACCTGCCGCTGAAGAAGGCCTGGCAATTATCGCTGGTGAGTGTGCCCCTGGCCTTTGCAGGTAGCTACCTGCCATTGAAGCAGGAGACTTTTTTCCTGTTGCTGGGCATTGCATTAACACTGGCGGCGGTGTTTATGTGCTACCGGCTTTTCTTTGAGAAAGAAGGCGATCCGGCAGCGCTGCGTAGCGGAAACGGAATGCTGTATGGTGTTATCGGCGGTGGTATAGGGCTGCTGTCCGGTATGACAGGCATTGGCGGCGGCATTTATCTGTCGCCGGTATTGCGGCTGGGAAAGTACGATACTGCGAAGAATATAGCTGGTCTCAGCAGCTTTTTTATATTGGTGAATTCTATTGCCGGTCTGCTGGGGCAGGCGGCGAAACATGCCATTGTTTTTAAGTGGGATTTTGCCGGCCCGTTATTACTCTCCGTGATTATCGGCGGCCAGGTTGGCTCACTGCTCAGTGCGCGGATACTCAAACCGCGGTGGGTGGCCGGTGCTACGGCATTGCTGATATTATATGCAGGGGTGAGAATGCTGATTAAATAATTATCCTCCTATTACAGACATGCTTTCCGGCAGATGCAACAGTTGCTTTTCTGCTTCAAATCCGTTTGCAGCACGGTGTTGCAGCGCCTCGCGAACTGCCCCCAGCAGCGCGGGGGCGCCGGCATTGCTGCGCAGCATATCCCGTACATTTAATACATCTGTTCCGTACAGGCATGTTTTGATACTACCGGTAGCGGATATACGCAGCCGGTTGCAGGACCCGCAGAAAGTACGGCTGTAGGCAGGTATCACGCCAATGTTGCCCTGGTGGCCGGGGATGCCGTAATGTAAGGCGGTAGTATGCGGGGCATCGGGTAATTTATAGAGGTCGTAACGGGAACGGATATACTGTAATATTTCGCGGTAGTTCCAGCGTATGCCTGAAAAAGCGTGTCCCTGGCCGTTGAAAGGCATCTCTTCAATGAACCTGACAGATATGGGATATTGTGCTGTCAGCGCGGTAAAGTCCAGCAGTTCGTCGGTATTCACATCTTCCATGACCACCACATTTATCTTTACCTGCATGTCATGGGCCAGGAGGTTCTTCAGGGTGAGCATAACGGCATCGAATTTAGGCCGGCGGGTAATCTGCCGGAAGCGCTCCGGCTGCAGGGTATCCAGGCTGAGGTTCACTTTGGTGATACCCAGCGCTTTCAGTTCGTGGACGTAGCTGTGTGTCAGCACACCGTTGGTAGTGATGGAGATAGTATTGATACCTGGGATTGCTTTTATTTTTTCCAGGAGCGGGAGCAGCTGCGGGCGAAGGAAAGGTTCTCCGCCGGTGATGCGCACCTTTGAGATGCCGTTGCCGGCAAGTATTTCCAGCAGGGTGATGATTTCCTGATCGGTGAGCAGTGCGGCGGATGGCACAAAATGCATATGTTCCGGCATGCAGTAAGTGCAGCGGAGGTTACAGCGGTCTGTAACTGACAATCTAACGTAATCGATTATACGATGATGTGCATCCCTGAGCATGGCCTAGCAGTTTTGTCCGGCCTGCGGATTGTCAAATGCGTTACGGTCGTCTTCATCGCGTGAGGTGAGGCACTGGAAATCCTTTTCCACCAATACTTTCAGCTCGGAGCCGTCTGCATTGGGAAGAATAAGTTCAAACCCCACCTGATCCGGCGCATACCAGGACTGCAGCCTTTCTGCAGGGAGCAGCAGGTGTACGCCATCATGTTCCAGCCGGATAACCGGATCGGTGATATCCCGGGAGCGCAGCACGAAGTGTAGTGCCCCTGTGCCGATATGCGTGATAGACTCCACTTTGCCGGCTTCTTCCAGCAGGGATACATCCAGCTTATCTAACCGGTACCGGATGCTGTTGCCTCTCAGTCTTATCTTCATAAAAATTGATTTTATGCCATACTAAAAGTACTACATTATCAGGGCTATATTGTAGTTTTAGGGAACAATTTTGATGGATATGGGCATATTGCTGTTCGGTGTGGCAAAAGATATTGCAGGCACGCCGAAGATGGATTTACCGGAACATATTACCGATGTAGGCGCGTTGAAGCAATGGCTGTACAACCACTACCCTGCGCTGATGCAGCTCAGTTCCATGATGATAGCTGTTAACCGCAGCTATGCTACTGACGGGCAGGCCATTACCGCAGCAGATGAAATAGCCGTGATACCGCCTGTCAGCGGAGGATAATAACTGTTTACCATGGATGTATTAATCAGTATAAAAGAAACAATTACCGTACAGGAAGCGCTGGACTTCATTCAATCGCCGGAATGCGGCGGGGAGGTGATTTTTACAGGCACTATACGTAATCATACCAAAGGCCGCGGGGTGGTGAAGCTGTTTTATGAATGCTACGAAGCGATGGCCATTTCCGAAATGCATAAAATTGCAGATCATGTAAAAGCGCAATGGGATATAAAGAAGCTGGCGATGCTGCATGCCACCGGCGATAAATATCCCGGTGATATAGCGGTGGTAATAGCTGTAGCATCGGCGCACAGAGGTATCGCCTTCGATGCGTGCGAATATACCATTGACACCTTAAAGGAAACGGTGCCTATCTGGAAAAAGGAATTTTTTGAAGATGGCCGTGACTAGCGTTTCCGCAGCGCCTCCTGTTTTTCTTCCTGCGTGTTGGCGTTGAACTGCTCTGCTGCAAAGGGGTGCGTAAGCAGTTTTATGGAAGCGGAGAGCAGCGTTTTACGCGGGCAGTTTTTATTTTCTATCATTACATTCTGCCATAAAGCCTGCAGCCCTGCAGGTTCCCAGATGGCGATCAGCGGTTCCGGCAGTTCGTTTACCGGGCTGATGAACGCTGTGGCGGCCTGTTGCGGGTCGCGGGAGCGGATCAGCAGCTCCGGTGTCTGCGCTGTAATGAGCGGCAGATCGCAGGCCAGCACCAACCAGGCTGTATCAGGCTGCTGCCGGTGCGCGCTCAGAATACCGGCCGACGGGCCGCCATTGGGCACATTATCGGTAATCAGCCGCGGGTAATCAAATAATGCTGCCTGCTCCGGTCTGCAGGAGATAAATACCTCCTCCAGCACAGATTGCAGCAGACGGGTCAGATATTGCCATTGCGGTACGCCATGGTAGGCGATCATACTTTTGTCTTCCTGCATCCGCGTACTGTAGCCGCCGCAGAGTACCAGTCCTTTTAAAGGTGCGTTGTTATCTGCTGTAGTCATGTTTACCACCGGTTTTACTGATGAGTTTTGTTTCGCGGATAATCATCTCCTGTGAAAATGCCTTACACATATCATAGATGGTCAGCGCGGCGATGCTGGCTCCCGTGAGGGCTTCCATTTCCACACCTGTTTTACCGGTGGTTTTTACCGTACAACGGATCACCGCTTCTTCTGCTGCGAGCTGAATCTGCACATCGCAACCATCCAGCAGCAGGCTGTGACAGAGCGGAATGAGATCCGGCGTTTTTTTGGCAGCCATGATGCCGGCAATGATGGCGGTCTGAAATACAGCGCCCTTGCGGGTTTGAATGTCATTGTCCCGGAATTGTTCCCGGATAACCGCGGGTAAAAATACCCTGCTCTCGGCAACGGCTATACGATAAGTATGATGTTTACCGCTGACATCTACCATCGCCGGCTGGCCGGCTGCATCGAGATGGGTGAATTCACCGCTTGATGGATTGGACATAAAATCATAAATTTAATCATCTTCCTCCCTGTAAAAATAATAAATGATGCTGAGTGTAGCTGACGCATATAAGGCTGTTTTGCAAACTGTCCGGGATACCGGTACGGAAGTAGTGCCTTTTGAATCGGCTACAGGCCGTATTCTGCGGGAATCCATACAGGCCGACAGGCCCTTCCCGCCCTTTGACCGGGTAATGATGGATGGGATTGCTGTGGATTACGACAGCTTCGCGCGCGGGCAGCATATCTTCGGTGTGGAAGATATACAGGCCGCCGGCGCTCCGCGCCTGCAGCTTTCCAATACAGCCAACTGTATGGAAGTGATGACCGGCGCCATTTTACCGGAACTGACAGATACAGTTATTCCGTACGAACACCTGAGTGCTACCGACCATGAAGGATTCCGGCGCTTTACCATCAACGCGGCCGTAAAGAAAGGACAACATATTCACCTGAAAGGATCTGATGTAACCGTGCATGCCACACTGCTTTCACCTGGGCGCTTACTGGGCCCTGCGGAGGCAGGCGTGCTGGCTACGGTGGGGAAAACGCATGTTACCGTGAGCAGGCTGCCCCGCGTGGTGGTTATCGCTACAGGTAATGAGCTGGTGCCGGTGGAGGCCACTCCGGAAGAGCACCAGGTACGTATGTCCAATATATACAGCCTGCTGGCATCGCTGCAGCAGGCGGGCATCTCCGCCCGTTATGTGCACCTCAATGATGACCGGGAAGAGATGGAAACACAGCTGCGCCCGTTGCTGGAAACAACGGACGTGTGGATCAGCTCCGGCGCGGTATCAGCCGGAAAATATGATTATCTGCCAGCCGTACTGGAGCAGTTAGGCATGCAGCAGATATTCCATAAAGTACAGCAGCGCCCCGGAAAGCCTTTCCTGTTCGGCATTTTCAAAGATGGCCCGGTGGTGTTTGCGCTCCCCGGCAATCCGGTGTCCGGCTTCATGTGCTTTTACAGGTTTGTGTTGCCCTGGCTACAAGCCGCTATGGGCGCGGAAGAGCGGCCGCAGGCATATGCGGTGCTGCAGGAGAATGTTATCTTCGAACCCGCGCTGGAATACTATCTTCCGGTAAAATTATTCCCGCAGCCCGATGGTATTACTGCCGCCAGGCCGCACTCCTACCATGGTTCCGGCGATCTGGCCAGCCTGCTGCTGGCAGACGCTTTTATGGCTTTGCCGGCAGACAGCAACTTCTTCGAAAAGGGCCGTCCTTACCCGATCTGGCGGTTTCGTTAACCTGGCCGTTGCCTCCTGAAAAATTTACTGTTGCTATAAACATACCGTGCCGGTTAAACTTTGCCGGCAGGACATAGTCATACATTAAATTAATTGCATATGCCTGATGTTACCAGAAAATCGGAGATGCAACACCTTGCCTGGCGCGCCGGCTTCGGTGAAACGTTGCCTGTAATTACTGCCTGGGCACAGAAAAAAAGGAAGGAAATAGTCAGCCATATATTAACAGGCCCTAAAGGTTTTGTTACTGAATCCGTAGATGTCATCAACGTTACCGACCTGCCGGATTACAAGCAGGAGAAGGGAATGACCGGAGAAGAAAGAAAGAAGGTCCGGCAGATGAATACACAGGGTATCAAAGACCTGAACGTAGCCTGGATGAATATGATGGTGAAAAGCGAACATCCGCTGCAGGAAAAGATGAGCCTCTTCTGGCACGGACATTTCGCCTGCCGCACACAGAACGTGTTGTTTAACCAGCAGCTCATAGGGCTTATCCGGGAGCATGCCACCGGCGATTTCGGCGCCTTGCTGAGCGCTGTCTCCAAAAGCCCGGCCATGCTGCAGTTCCTCAATAATCAGCAAAACCGTAAACAGCACCCCAACGAGAATTTTGCCAGGGAAGTGATGGAGTTATTTACCATGGGCCGTGGCAATTATACCGAAAATGATGTGAAAGAGGCCGCCAGAGCCTTCACCGGATGGGGCTTTGATGCAACAGGCCATTTTGTTTTCCGGGAAAAGCAACATGATGACGGAGAGAAAAATATTTTAGGGAGAAGCGGCCGCTTTAACGGTGACGATGTGCTGAAGATATTGCTGGAACAGCGGCAGACAGCCAGGTTTATCACCACAAAAATTTACAGGTATTTTGTAGATGATAACCCGGACGAAGCACGTATCAATGCGCTGGCAGACAGGTTTTATCATGCCGGTTACGACATCCGTACCCTGATGCACGATATCTTTATGGCCGACTGGTTTTATGACAGCAGCATCATCGGCAACCGTATCAAATCGCCGGTTGAATTGCTGGCAGGTATCCGTAAAAGTATACCCATGGCCTTTGAACAGGAAGAAGTAACGCTGGTGTTTCAGCGTATACTGGGGCAGGTGCTTTTTTATCCGCCCAACGTTGCCGGCTGGCCCGGCGGCCGTAACTGGATAGACAGCTCCAGCCTGATGTTCCGCCTGCGTGTACCACAGGTAATCCTCTACTCTCAGACGCTCAACATACGTCCGAAGGAACTGATGCCTGAAATGGGCGATGGCAGCAATTATAAGATGACGTTGCAGATCAACGAATTCCTGAAACGGCAATATGCGCGGAAAGTAAATGCGCGCATTAACTGGGAGCCCTACCTGCAAAGCTTCAGCGATGTTCCGCGGGAACAACTGGCCGGCGCTGTGTCCGGGCTGCTGTTGCAGCAGCCGGGGAATGTGAGCCGGCAGCTCCTGGAGAAATATGCTGACAGCAGCTCCAGGGAGAATTACATCAAAACGGTGACCATTGATGTGATGAGTACGCCGGAATATCAATTGTGTTAACGCTAAAATTCTTCGGCCATGCAAAGGCGTCGTTTTTTACAGGTAGGCTCGCTGGCATCCGCTGCGGTGATGATGCCCAAATTCCTCAAAGCGCTGGAATCAGGCGCCCTCGTGCCTCCCGGCAACAAGGTGCTGGTGATTGTGCAGCTGTCAGGAGGCAATGACGGACTCAATACCATCATCCCATACCGCAATGATATTTACTATCGCTCCCGCCCGACACTGGGGATTCAAAGAGAAGCAGCGCTTGCACTGAATGATGAACTGGGTATTCATCCGGCGTTGCAGGGGCTGAAGGCATTGTATGATGACGGCGCGCTGGGTATTCTCAACAACGTAGGTTATCCCAATCCGGACCGTTCCCATTTCCGCTCCATGGATATCTGGCATTCAGCCAGCCCTGCTTCGGAATACTGGAACGATGGCTGGGTAGGCCGTTACCTCGATGCGCAATGCAATGGTTGTGATAAGCCTACGCAGGCACTGGAAATTGATGACACGCTGAGCCTGGCGCTCAAGGGAGGCCATGCCAAAGGGCTGGCGCTCACGGACCCGGCGCGGCTGTACGGCTCCAGCAATGATAAATACTTCCGCGAGCTGCTGCAGCAACATCATCCGGAAAATGAACACCGGCATGTTGATTACCTGTATAAAACCATGGGAGAAACAATTTCTTCTGCCGCCTACATACAGCAGCAGTTTAAAACATACCAGTCGAAAGAATCCTATCCGGATTCCGCACTGGGCCGGAATATGCGTACTATTGCCAACCTGATAATGTCGGATATAAATACCAAGGTATATTACGTATCCCATGGCAGCTTTGATACGCACGTCAATCAGCAGGATCAGCAGGCGCGATTGTTCAGGCAGCTGAGCGATGCGTTGACGGTATTTACCGGCGACCTGAAAAAGAATAACCGTTTCAGTGATGTGGTGGTGATGACATTTTCAGAATTCGGGAGAAGAGTGGGGCAGAATGCCAGCGGGGGAACGGACCACGGAACGGCCAACAATATGTTCCTGGTGGGCGGCGGATTGAAAAGGCAGGGTATATTAAATGAAGGCCCCGACCTGCAGCAGCTGAAAGACGGGGACCTGCAATATAAAGTTGATTTCAAAAGCGTGTATGCGACCCTGTTATCTTCCTGGCTGGGTGCAGATGATAAGCAGATATTGAAGCAAAGTTACACGCATCTTGATTTTGTATAGCTTACTGGCTGATGGTAGTGATGATGGCTCTGAAAGCGCCGTCCCGTACCGTTCTGGAGCCGCTGATGCTTGAAATGTCGCGCAGCGGTCCTGAGAAAGAGCCCTCTACATTTACATTATCTATTCTGGAAATAGTGATGAAGCAGCTGTTGCTTCCTCCGGAGGCCAGCGTTGCCGGCATGTTGCTGTTGGTCACCATGATAATGGAGTTGCCTTGTTTGGAGCAGGGGTAGATGCCTGGTTTGAAAGGCAGTACAGGAGCCACCAGCGTAAGGCTTATCAGATCTCCGCTATAGGTTTGCCCGCTAATTTCCATTTTAGGATAATCGTTTAACGGATCATCGTCGGTGAAATTTGGTGCATGAATAATCCCTTTGGGATCTTTGGACAAGTAGATTTTATTATCCAGCTTAAATGATACAAATCTGCGGTCGCGGCTATCGTCTTTTCTTTCTTTTCCGCAGGAAGAGCCCAGCAACACAGCGGTGCTGAGTAGTGCGGTTACAAGTATGCGCATAGGTACTTATTATCAAAAGTTGTAATAAAGATCCGATAAAAATAATCATTTTCAAATTTAAAAACGGATGCCGGTACGGGATTGTTACATCCGGTACCGGCATCTGTTGTGTATCTTGAAAAGATTAAAGATTATTTGCGGGCAGTTCTGTAGAGATACCAGCCCATGAAGGCAAATAAAGCACATCCCAGCACGTAGTAGCCGCCTTCATGAATGATTGAAACGAGGCCGCCATGCATATTCAGCTTCGCCAGCACGGCTGCTGACCCGTCGAAGCCGGCTAATACCGCAATGATAACGCCGGCCACTGCACCACCGGCCACCAGGCCTGTAGCAAACAGATTGCCTTTGCCCAGTTCTTCTTCAGCAGCAGAAACTTCTTTCTTATTTTTTTTGTTTTTATGATCCACCACGCCACGGATAGCGCCACCAATGAAGATAGGCAGTGTGGTAGACAATGGCAGATAAGCTCCCACGGCGAAAGACAGTGAGTTAACACCGCACAGCTCCATGGTGATGGCGAGGAAAACACCTACCAGCACAAACTGCCAGTCGAGGTTAAAGGACAGTATCCCTTTTGCCAGTGTAGCCATGAGCGTGCCTTGCGGCGCAGGATAATACGCGCTGCCGATAGCATGTTCCGTAATACCCTTGCTCACCATTTCAGCGGTGGGTTTATCGAGGAATTTCACGGTCAGGCCGATTACCACAGAAGAAACGATAGCGCCGATAAACAATGCCAGCTGCTGGTACATAGGTGTTGCGCCCACAATATAACCGGATTTGAGATCCTGGGAAGTACCGCCGGCATTAGCCGCCGCAATACATATCATACCGCCTACAACCAGTGCCATCGGCTCGTATACCTTGCCGGTCCAGCCAACCGCGATGAATACCAGGCAGGTGCCCATCAGTGTAGCGATGGTCATACCGGAGATCGGGTTGTTGGAAGAGCCGATCAGTCCTACGATACGACTGGACACCGTTACGAAGAACGCGCCGAAAACAACCACCAGCAGACCTACCAGCATTTTTTTACCGATAGAATCGCCCGGAAGTTGCGGCAGAAAAGCCATCAGCAATATCAGGGCAATACTGCCGAACAGTACTACTTTGAGGCTCAGGTCCTTTTCTGTTCTGGGAACATCATTATTATTACTGCCATTTTCTTTACCATCCTTGATAGCGCCGATGCTGCCTTTGAAAGAAGAGATAATGGTAGGAATGGTTTTGAGGAGGGTGATGAAACCGCCTGCAGCTACAGCGCCTGCGCCTATCTGACGTACGTAGCCATAATAGACGGCTGCGGAGTAATCGGCAAAGGTATGGGTAACGGGATCCCAGGAACCTTGTCCGCCGGGTGTTTGCAGGTTAGCCAGGTAGCCGATCTTCACCAGCTGGCTGGCAATAACGTCTGCCGGTAACAGGGATGACAGCAGGGGAATGAGCGCCAGCCAGGACAGTACGCCACCGGCCACCAGTACGCCTGCAATACGTGGTCCGATGATATAGCCCACACCCAGGTATTCAGGTGTAATATCAGCACTGATTTTGGCAGAAGGGAAGTATTTGTTGACCTGTTTGGTCATGTATTCCGGTGTTTCCGCGATGAAGTGCAGCACCTTTTGCAGGGTGGCATACACAAAAGCGAAGCCCAGTCCGTAGAAGGCTGTTTTGGCAAAGTCGCCGCCCTTTTCACCGGCAATCAGCACATCGCCGCAGGCGGTACCTTCCGGGTAAGGCAGGGTAGCGTGTTCCTTTACAATGAGTGAGCGTCGTAAGGGAATCATCATGAGAGTACCCAGAATGCCTCCGAAAATCGCGAGTATCAGGATGGTGAAGTAGTTGAAGAACTGTGCGCCGCCGCCGTCGCTCAGAAAGAGGAACCCCGGCAGTGTAAACACTACACCGGCTGCAATAGATTCGCCGGCAGAACCGGTTGTCTGAATGATATTGTTTTCCAGTATCGTGGTGTTAAAGAATTTTCTGCCCAATGTAATGGCAATTACGGCGATAGGGATAGATGCGGAAACCGTTAAACCGGCTTTGAGTGCGAGGTATACGGTAGCTGCTCCGAAGATAATACCGAATATGCAGCCCAGCAGAATGGATTTGAGGGTAAATTCTTTCATGTGCGCACCAGGTGGCACAAAAGGTTTGAAATTGTTGTCAGCCATAGTTTTTAGTTGCTAGAGCTGGGAAGTTAGGGAAAAAAATTACGAATTACGAATTAGGAATTGCGAATGATCGCGAAGATAAAAGCGAAGACCAGAGCCTATACTTTTATGTATAAATACTCTGGTCTTCGCTTTTATCTTCGCGATCATTCGCAATTCCTAATTCGTAATTCGTAATTAAAATAAAACGGCATCACGAATAATAGCTTTATTTAACTCCGTGCATCCATTTTTTCAGGAAGCTGGTAGACAGGAACAGTAACACTGCCGCACCGCCTGGCAGGATCACGAACACCATAAAGAACTCATAGAGGTTATGGATGGTGAATCCGGCGAAAGTAGGGTAATGGGTGGCAAGTTTCAGTTCATGTAACTTATCGAGTTGTTGTGCGGTAGCGGTGATAGTACCATCCAGGACAGCTTTCAGGTCGATGCCTGCTTCCTGTGCCTTCTGGAATTTATCGGCGGTAGGTGGCAGCAATGCGCCCAGGGTACCTGCCAGTGCGTAGCCGGCTGCGTTGGCGAGGAACCATACTCCCATGAGCAGGGAGGAGAAGCGGTGCGGCGCCAGTTTGGATACGAGGGAAAGGCCTATCGGAGAGAGGCACAGTTCACCCAGCGTATGGAACAGGTACATGATGATTAACCAGATAACGCCCAGTTTTTCATTGGAGCCGAGGTTTTTCACCTGCAGTGCGATAATGAAGAAGCCCAGTGCCAGCAAAGCGAGGCCGATGGATTGTTTTACCGGGGAGATGGGTTCCAGGTTGCGTTTCTGTAATTTCAGCCATAACCAGCTGAAAGGCAGTGCAAATACGATGATAAATATAGAGTTGGCGTTCTGGATAAAGCTTGGCGGCATATCCCAGCCAAAGAGGCGACGGTCGGTCTGGTAGTCAGCGATGAAGGTCAGGGAAGATCCTGCCTGTTCGAAGCATGCCCAGAAGAAGATGACGAAGAAAGCCACGAAGTAGAGAACGAGGATTCTTTGTCTTTCTATTTTGGTGATGGATTTATCGGTGAGGATCAATACTGCGAGGCTGATACCGGAGGCATAGATGAAGGGATACAGCCAGGATTTGATCGGGTTGGGATCTATGGAGAGGAAGTGGATACCGAAGAACAATACTACCAGCAGTACTACAACGCCTAATATGGATTTCTGGGAGAAGTGAGCTTTGTCAGCTTCGCCGGTAGCCACGTGTTCAGAAGGCTTGCTGAAGTCTGGTTTGGCGCCGATGGCTTTACCATCGGGGGTAACCACGTATTTGTCTTTCAGGAAGTAGAACAGGATGGTGCCGAGGAACATGGCCAGGCCGGCAGCGAGGAAGCCCCATTTGAAGGCGCCTACCATTCTTACGCCGTCTATTTTTACGTCTCCCAGGATAGGGCAGATGAGCATACCGAGGAAGGCGCCCATGTTGATACCCATGTAGAAGATGGTGAAGGCGGCATCCAGGCGGCGGTCGCCTTTCGGATAGAGCTGGCCTACCATGGAGGAGATGTTGGGTTTGAAGAAGCCGTTACCGAAGATGATGACCAGCAGTGCGAGCCATACAATGACTTTGGCGGTTTCTACATTGGTTGCGTAGAGGGTGGCACTGAGTACCATGAGCAGTTGTCCGATACCCATGATAAAGCCGCCTAATAAAATACAGTTCCTGTTACCGAGGTAGCGGTCGGAGATATATCCGCCGAGCATAGGTGTAAGGTAGCAGAGGCCGAGAAAGCCACCATAGACATAGGAGGAATCAGCTTCAGAGAAAGCCAGCGCATTTACCAGGAAGAGCGTCAGCAGCGCTCTCATGCCATAAAAGTTAAACCGTTCCCACATTTCCGTGGCAAATAATACAGAAAGACCCTTAGGATGGCCTTTTTCCGAGGCGACCGAGGGTTCCTGTGCAACAGCAGTTTGCATCATAAATGGTTAGTTTTAGCAATAGTTGTTTTAAGGTTCTGTTAAGTCTCTAAAGGTGGCAAGTTAAATAAATTCATTTATCTCGTAAAAAAATGGTGGAAATGCGCCCTTTTTGTCCTTTTTTGATCTTTCTTTGCATTTTCTACGCATCTGCATTTTTTAGGCAATTCTTATGAACATATTATTACTTGGTAGTGGTGGCCGTGAACACGCATTGGCCCGCAAAATGTCACAAAGCTCCCATTGTGGAAAATTATTCATTGCGCCCGGAAATGCGGGCACAGCGGAATGTGGTACCAACATAAACATCGGTGTCAGCGATTTTGAGAAGATAAAGGCATTTTGCCTGGAGAATACGGTGGATCTGGTAGTGCCTGGTTCGGAAGAAGCGCTGGTGAATGGTATCTACGATTTCTTCGGCGCAGATGCTGCACTGCAGCACATACCGGTAATGGGCCCTTCCAGAACGGGAGCTCAGCTGGAGGGCAGCAAGGCTTTCGCCAAGCTGTTCATGGAGCGCCATAACATCCCGACGGCCGGGTACCGGGAGTTTAACGCCGGTAACTACGGGGAAGGCGTGGCTTATATTCAGCAGCATTCCTTACCAATTGTGCTCAAGGCCGACGGGCTGGCGGCTGGCAAGGGGGTGGTGATTACCTCTTCCCATGAGGAAGCCCTGGAAGAATTTGAGCAGATGATCCAGTCCGCCAAGTTCGGCGATGCCAGCAAAACCGTGGTGATAGAGCAATTCCTCTCCGGTATTGAGTTGTCTGTATTCGTACTTACAGACGGGCATACGTATAAGATATTACCTGAAGCAAAGGATTATAAACGTATAGGCGAAGGCGATAAAGGGCTGAATACCGGCGGTATGGGAGCTGTATCCCCTGTACCTTTCGCTGACAAGGCTTTCATGGAAAAGGTGGAAACAAAAATTATCCGCCCGACCGTAGCGGGTTTGTCTGCCGAAGGGATCGTTTATAACGGATTCATCTTTTTTGGCTTGATTAATGTGGAAGGAGAGCCTTTTGTGATAGAATACAACTGCAGAATGGGCGACCCTGAAACGGAAGTAGTGATACCAAGGCTGCAGAATGATCTGCTGGAGCTGTTTACAGCAGTATCCGAAGGGAAGCTGTCCGCACAAACCATTTACACGGATTCCCGTGCAGCCGCTACGGTGATGCTGGTATCCAAAGGGTATCCGGAGGCATATGAGAAGAATAAGGCTATCAGTGGTATTCCTGCGCCGGCAGACGATCAGATTGTATTTCATGCAGGCACCCGCCAGGATGGAGAAACGGTGCTGACCAACGGTGGCCGCGTGCTGGCTATCACCTCACTGGCCGCAAGCCTGTCGCTGGCATTGTCGCATTCTGCCCAGACAGCCGAAAAAATCAGTTTTGAAGGCAAGACCTATCGCAGAGACATCGGTTATGAGTTCATTTAATTATCTGGTTATTTGAGATTTGATGGAAGCGGAGATGAACATACTTCTGCGTTTCCATCAAATCTCAAATAACCAGATAGCCAAATAAAAAAATACAGAGGGGGGGCTGTGTGGGAGAGCAATTAAAACGGGAGATTTCCGTTCATGTGTTCAGGGCATAAAGAGAGCTGTCATAGTGCCATTTTTATAACAAATAAGTTTTTTTAATATTTAGCCGTATTATTGCAAGAATATCCATTTTTTGCATCGTATATTCGTTGGAATTATTCATTTTTGCATTCTAATTTTTGACCGTATCAACAATGGGATTTTTTAATTTTTTAACGCAGGAAATCGCGATTGATCTGGGTACAGCGAACACGCTGATTATACATAATGACCAAGTGGTTGTGGACGAGCCTTCCATTGTAGCGATAGAACGGGCTAGCGGTAAAATTGTGGCTGTTGGTAAAAAGGCCATGATGATGCACGAAAAAACACATGAATATCTTCGTACAATACGTCCCCTGAAAGATGGCGTGATCGCGGATTTTAATGCCGCTGAGGGAATGCTCAGGGAACTCATAAAAATGGTTTACCCCAAGAAGCCCCTGTTTGCTCCAAGCTGGCGCATGGTGATCTGTATCCCTTCCAGTATTACGGAAGTGGAGAAGAGAGCGGTGCGCGACTCTGCCGAGCAGGCGGGCGCCAAAGAGGTTTACCTGCTGCACGAGCCGATGGCAGCTGCGCTGGGTATCGGTATTGATGTGGAAGAACCGGTTGGTAACATGATCATCGATATAGGCGGCGGTACTACCGGTATCTCCGTGATAGCGCTGGCTGGTATCGTGTGCGATCAGAGTATCCGTATTGCCGGTGATGAATTTACCGCAGATATTATGGAAGCGCTGCGCCGCTACCATAGCCTGCTGATCGGTGAAAGAACCGCTGAACAAATCAAGATCCATATCGGGTCTGCCCTGAAGGAACTGGATAACCCACCGGATGATATCCCTGTGAATGGCCGTGACCTGGTTACCGGTATCCCCAAGCAGATCATGGTATCTTACCAGGAAATTGCAGAAGCCCTGGACAAATCTATCTTTAAAATTGAGGAAGCCATCCTGAAAGCGCTGGAAACAACGCCACCGGAGCTGGCATCAGATATTTACCGCAGAGGCTTATACCTGACAGGCGGCGGTGCGCTGCTGCGTGGTCTGGATAAACGCCTTGCCCAGAAAATCAAATTACCTGTGCATGTAGCAGACGATCCGCTGCGCGCCGTGGTAAGAGGTACCGGCATTGCACTGAAGCATGTGGGTAAATATCCGTTCCTGATGCAATAAAAACTATTTTGAGATTTACGGATTTTGTGATTTCGGAATTTAAATCACAAAATCCGTAAATCCCTAAATCTCAAAATCTCTACGCGCTTGTGCGGAATTTAATCATTTTCTTTAGGCGATATTTTAACTTCTTCTTATTTCTGCTGCTGGAAGTGATTTGTATTGTATTGGTATTTCAGAATAACAACTTCCAGCGATCAGCCTACCTTAACTCCGCCAATAATGTCAGTGGAAAGCTGTATGATAAATACAACAACGTACAGTACTACTTTCACCTGAAAGCCACAAACGATAGCCTGGTAGCTGAAAATACCCGTTTACACAATACTTTGGGAACCAGTTTTGATACCATGATTACCTCCAACGGTTTCAGAACAGATACCATCCGTCAGTACAGCGACGATACCCTCCATAAGGTAACCGGCACCAGGATCCGCCGTTATGAATACTTTGAAGGCAAAGTAATCAACAACTCCGTTAACAAACCCATCAACTATATTACCATCCACCGCGGCAGCGCGCAGGGTATACGGCCTAACATGGGCGTTATCAGCAGCAGTGGCGTGGTGGGCGTTGTAAGAAGTGTGAGCGAGAACTATGCCGTGGTATTATCCATGCTGTCAAAATCCAATTCCGTATCTATCAGCGCCCGTCTGGGACAGGGAAAGGAAATGGGTTCTGTACACTGGGACGGGGAAAGCGCCGGCTATGCCCTGCTGAAAGATATTCCTAAAAGCGCCAAGGTACATAAAGGCGATACGGTGGTGACCAGCGGCTTCTCTGCCCTGTTCCCGGAAAATATACCTATCGGGTATGTGGATACCGTTACCATTGCCGATAAATCAGGCACTTCGTTCAATATCCGGTTGAAATTGGCTACCAATTTCTATAACCTGCAGTACGTGTATGTGATAGAGAACTTATTGAAAGATGAACAACAACGACTAGAGGACTCAACTTATAAGTTGATTAAATGAGTATACTGTTAAGAAATATCATCCGATTTGTATTCCTGTTACTGATACAGGTATTTGTGCTCAATAAGATATTGATCGATCAGCTGGTGAGCCCTTATCTGTATATGCTCTTTATCCTGGCGCTGCCGTTTAACCTGCCGCGTCCGGCAGTCATGCTGCTGGGATTCCTGATGGGCATGTCACTCGATATGTTTATGAATACGATGGGGCTGCATGCTGCTGCCTGCGTGTTTATTGCGTATCTGCGCCCGTTTATTATCAATATTCTGTCGCCGCAGGGTGGTTTTGAAACCACGCAGAAAACGCCATCCATGACCAGCATGGGCGTATCCCAGTTCCTGATATACGCTGCTGTCCTGGTATTTCTGCATCATACTGTCTTTTTTACGCTGGAAGTCTTCGGCTTTAAAAACCCACTGTACCTGGTGCTGAAAATCGTTTTGTCTACTGCCGCCAGTCTTTTCCTGATTGTGTTGTACGAACTGCTCTTCTTCTCCCGGAAATAACGGTTACAGATTAAAATGTTGTTAGTAATGCACGATTAGCTTTCCTGATGCGAGCAGCGTAACATTATTATTAATAAATTTATACGAATAAATAAATCGACAGCTGACGGTTAACACCAACAGCTCATTGCTATATGTCAGTTTTTAATCAGCCCAGAAAGAGAGTTATACAGGCGATAATACTTGGGATGGTTGTGCTGATCATTACCAGGTTGTTTTTCCTGCAGATAGTAGAGAAGAAATACGCAAAGCTCGCGGATGCCAATGCGGTACTGCGGAAGGTGGTGTATCCCAGCAGAGGTATCATTTTTGACCGCAAGGGGCGCAGCATCCTCAGCAACGATGTGCTCTACGACCTGGTGGTCACGCCTTCCAGCGTTAAAAATATCGATACTGCCTATCTCTGTAATATTCTCCGGATAGATAAGGAAGAATTCAGAAAACGCATTGTCAATGCTATCGTGAAGAACGGCCGCGTCAGACAATCCGTTTTTGCCGCCCTGCTGCCAGCCGAAGTGTTCGGGCAGCTGCAGGAAAGTATGTACCTCTTCCAGCCTGGATTTGAGCTGGTACCCCGCCAGATACGCTCCTATCCTTATGCTGCCGCCGCCAATATCCTCGGTTATATCGGGGAAATTTCCCCGGAACGCCTGAAAGACTCGGCCTACGCGTCTTACAACTCCGGCGACTACCTGGGGCTGGCCGGTCTGGAAAGAACCTACGAGTCTGTATTGATGGGACAACGTGGTATTCAGTATCTCGTAAAAGATAATCTTAACCGCCCACAAGGCGCCTACGAAGGCGGTGAATTTGACAGCGCCGCTATCGCCGGCAAAAACCTGCGGTTATCGCTGGATATAGATTTACAGCAGTTCGGGGAAAAGCTCATGAAAGGTAAGATGGGCAGCATCGTAGCCATAGATCCGCAGACCGGCGGTATCCTGGCAATGGTGAGCGCACCTACCTTTGATCCTAACCTGCTCACAGGCTCCTACCGCAGTACCAACTCTGTACTGCTGAACAGGGATACTACCAAACCTACCTTTAACAGGGCCATTCAGGCTACTTATCCGCCGGGATCTACGTTCAAGCCCATGATTGCGCTGGTCGGACTTGATGAAGGCGTTATCACGCCCAGCTTCGGCTATCCCTGCGGCGGTGCATACTACGGTTGCAGTCGCCCTATCAAATGCGAGCACCATGATGCCGGACACGCCGCCAACCTGCGGCTGGCGCTCTCCCACTCCTGTAACTCCTATTTCTCGCACGTGTACCGCCTCAGTGTTGATGCCTCCAAATTCGGCGGTATCAGGATCGGCGGCCTGCAGAAATGGTCTGATTACATGAGCAGCTTCGGCTTCGGACACCGTATCGGTGTGGATGTTCCCAGCGAGGCCAGGGGTACGGTACCTAACCCGGCATTCTATGATAAGATGTATAAAGGCAGCTGGAACTCCTGTACTTCCGTATTTTTGGGTATAGGTCAGGGTGAGCTGACGCTGTCGCCCCTGCAGATGGCTAATGCCATGTGTATTGTGGCTAACCGCGGTTCTTATTTCATTCCGCACTTTGTACAAAGTATAGATAATGATAACACCAACCTGCTGGCGAAATATAAAGAGAAACACATAGTGGCGCATATCACGGATACTGCCTACAGTGCTGTAATTCATGGTATGGCTGATGTAATCACCAGTGGTACCGGCCGTATTGCCCAGATTGAAGGTATCAGCATCGGCGGTAAAACCGGTACGGTGGAAAACTACGGATTTGTGGATGGAAAGCGTGTTAAACTGAAGAACCACGCGGTGTTTGTGGCTTTTGCCCCGGCAGAAAAAGCGCGTATAGCCATTGCTGTTATAGTGGAGAACTCCGGCTTCGGCGCCAGATATGCAGCGCCTATTGCCAGTCTGATGATGGAGAAATACCTGAAAGACTCCATCTCCACCAAACGGCAGGCACTGATGAAAACCGTAATGGAAACGGTTACCATGGATAATGCCATGGTATTAAAATCCAAACTGGATTCACTGAATGCAACCGCCGCCTTGAAAAAGAACGGAAAGTAATTATATACTTCATCGAATAAACTGAGTTAACAAGCAATGAACCGCTCACAAGCCAAACTGACACAGGGGATTGACTGGCCTATCGTAGGCCTCTACCTGGCGTTGGTGATCATCGGCATTATGTCCATCTTCGCGGCAGAATACCGCGGTGAGGACAATATCTGGCAGGATATTATTCATCTGAATAAAAACTATTCGCGCCAGATGATGTGGTTTGGTGTGTCGGTTGTACTGGCATCGGTCATCTGGTTAACAGACAGTAAATTCTTTACGGCCACGGCCAATCTCATGTACGCGGGAGGGTTGCTGCTGCTGCTGCTGGTGCTGGCGATCGGTAAAGATGTAAAAGGGTCGCATTCCTGGCTGGTAATTGGCGGATTTCAGTTTCAGCCGGCAGAGTTAACTAAGCTATGTACCAACCTGGCGCTGGCCAAATACCTGTCTTCCCAGGAAACGGATTTTACAAAACTACGGTCACGGCTAATCGCAGCTGCCATTGCACTCATCCCGGCAGGTATCATCATCCTGCAGGACGAAACAGGGCTGGCGCTGGTATACTTCTCCTTCTTCCTGGTCATGTACCGCGAAGGGCTGCCCGGTGTATTGCTGGTCATTGCCTTCTCAGGTATCGTGCTGGTATTATCTGCCCTGCTGGTGGATAAATATGTCCTGTTCATCATCTTCTCCGTTATTACTGCACTGGTCATCTATTTCATGCGACGGGAGATAAAGCGAAAGCGTTCCCGCCTGCTCGTTATTCTGGGCGTATACGCCTTCTGCTCCGTTTTTGTGATGTTCATTGTTCCCTTCGCATTCACCAAGGTGCTGAAAGATTACCAGGTACGCCGTATCGAGGTAATGCTCGGTAAGGAAAATGATCCCAAGGCTACCTATAATACGCGCCAGAGTATGATCGCCATCGGCTCCGGAGGCTTCTGGGGCAAAGGATATCTGAAAGGTACGCAGACCCGTTATGACTTTGTACCTGAACAAAGTACGGACTTCATCTTCTGTACTGTCGGGGAAGACTTCGGCTTCCTGGGCAGTGTCATCTTCCTGGCGCTGTATGTGTCGCTGCTCTTCCGGATCATCTTTGTAGCGGAACGACAGCGCTCGACATTTTCGCGCGTGTATGCGTATGGGGTAGCCAGTATTGTCTTTTTTCACCTGGCCATCAACATTTCGATGACGATAGGTCTGGCGCCGGTTATCGGGATTCCCCTGCCCCTGGTGAGTTATGGCGGATCTTCCCTCATGACATTTACCATGCTGATATTTATCATGCTGAGACTGGATGCCGACAGGCAGATGGTATTACGCTAATTATCCAGCCGGAGAAAATTACAGGCATTTATTTTTTTAGTTTTATTATTACAATGAAGTGCAATCATTGTGTTACGTTGCTATGTCCCTGACTGTGAATACACAGAAATAGCCTTTGATTTGACTGGTTAGCCTTCCCTTTTTTGTCAACAGAATTTCTGCGTACCTATGTTACATGTTTCCTGTAGCTCAAAGCTGCGGCATGTGTATGCTATGTGCATAGCCATGCTGCCATTCACTGTGCACGGTCAGAAAGTGAGCGTAAATATGAACCCCTCACAACCCAACGGCCAAAGCAGATTCTTTATCCCAGCCTCTCCCAATGCGGCCAGCCTGGGGATTTTCGGACAAATTGCCACCACCGGTTTTAACGGCCTGCCCGACATTAATGTGCCTGTTTACACCATCGACTATAAGGAGCTGAGTGTACCGGTAAGTCTGAGTTATCATGCGGCCGGCAATAAGCCTGATATCTTCCCCGGCCCGGTAGGTATGGGCTGGGCGCTGAATGCAGGCGGTGCTGTTACCGCCATCGTAAGAGGATTACCGGATTATGAACGGGTAGCTTCGGATGATATGCTGCCGTATGTTTCCTATCCGCCTACCAGTTCCCCTACCTGGAGCTCCGCCGAAGATCTGAAGCGGGGGCTGAAAGGCTACCAGGCAGCGGATGACAGAGGTAACCCGGATGAATACCAGTTTAACCTCAACGGCGTTACCGGCAAAATTTACCGCGATCATGAAGGTGTTTACAGGATCAGCAGTAAGTCTGATAAATTCTTTAAGGTGGAAATGGAGATAGCGGAAAGCCGTAATATCAAAATGCCGCCGATGCCGCAGAATATAACGCCGCCAAGAATCAGCGGTACCTATTCTGATATACTGCTGAAAACAAAAATGGTATATAAAATTACCATGACCGATGCCCATGGCATTAAGTATATTTTCGGCGGAAATGATGATGCAATAGAGTTTACCAGGCCCGGATTTGAAGCTGCCACCTACCCCTCTGACCTGACGCTGGCCAGCAGCGTACTGCCTTCTACCTGGAACCTGACGGCTATTGAATCGCCTAACGGCTATCGCATACGTTTCGAATATGTAAGACGTAACTACGTTACGAAAACCAGTTTTACGTATGTTGCCGCCTATTCCTGGCCCGTTATGGTACCGATCCGGTATACTCCTCCGCCGGTAGTGAAGGGCGAAAAAGGGCTGATGATGACAGGTTCATTTCTCTCTAAAATTGTATCGCCGAAAGACTCGCTCCTCTTTTACAACAGCATAGCAGATAAGCAGCTGCAGTATGTGGAAAACCCGTCCCTCGATAATATGGCGGGCGGCAACCTGCGTTATTTTGATTTTTATTACGATGTACATCAGTCAAAAACAGAAGGGCTTTGTCCGCTGAAACTCGATAGTATTATACTGTGTTATCCTGATGGCGCTTTCAACAGAAGCTATAATTTCTCGTATACGGAAAACCTGAATACCCGTTTGAAATTACTGGGGATGACCGTAAAGGGTGCTGCGCGCGTGAAAGGATTCGACTATCGTTTTGAGTATGACCAGCGGCCTTTACCGCCATATTTATCCAATAAACTGGATCACTTTGGTTTCTATAATGGCCGTAGTACCTATTATCCGCAGTCCACTAATAACGGCTTCCCCGATGCTGACCAGGAAGCGATGACGCGTTCAAAAGACCCGGATACAGCATTTGTACAGTCGGAGATACTGAAGAAGATTACCTATCCGACCGGTGGCTATACCGTTTATGAATATGAACCTAACTACTACAGTTCCACTGTTACCACCTGGCCTTTCGGCGTAGCCCCCAATACACCGCTCGTTAATAAAATCACCGGCGGGGTAAGGATCAGGTCTGTGGCTTCTTACGATGCGCCTGGTCATAAGGCCAATGAAAAAACATTCTTCTACACAAAAGATTATAAGAATAATGGTACGCTTTCCAGCGGTGTACTTGCCTTTCAGCCCAGCTATTTCCTCCGTTATGAAGGCGAGGTGAAACCGCCGTACCGTCAGGCTTCCAGCACTTCCACCTACAGGGGAAATATTGTCAGCTGGAAGATGGCCAGCAACCCTATTTATCCGATGGCTGCCACAAGGGGTAATCATATCAATTATTCAGAAGTGACAGAAGTAAATGCAGATGGCAGTTTCGTTGTGCATACCTATAAAAATCATGATAATGGTTATGGAGATAAACCGGCAGATAATGCTGTGAGCGATAATACGGAGATATATGAATTCTGGAAAGAAGATGAAGGCAACAGCATGATACTGGAACGAGGGCAGGTGTTAAAAGAAGAGTATTACAATAATGCGAAGGCGAAAAAACGGGAAGTCAGCTATCAGTACAATGATGACCCGCAGCGTTTTGAGGAGCATGTAAGAGTATGGACGCAAAGCCCAAACAGTATTGCAGATGATAATATTCCTTCGTACAGGGTAACGGCCTCCCGCATTTATACTTATTTCCCGTATCTGAAACAAACAGTTAGCACTGCTTACGAAAATGGAGTGGAGCTTAATGAACTCACTCAGTTTGCGTATGATGTCAATAACAGGAATCTGATAAGTACTAAAATTACCAGCAGTGAAAATAAGCAGATAGAATCCCGTACAGATTACGTGAGCGATGCAAATTTATCGCCGGTGGTCAGGGAAATGTATCAACGCGGAATGGTAGGCGTATCCATCGGGAAAAGCAGGCTGGTGAATAATAATCTCACCGCTGTGGAAGCAACGGAGTATAGCAGGACGCTCGCCACCAAAGGAGGATTGTATCTGCCTGCATATCTGAAATCTTCTGATGGTTCCATCCCTGCAGAAACCAGGACGGTATTCAATAAATATAACGACATCGGTAATGTGCTGAGCATGAATGTGAGTGGTGGTATTCAGACCTGCTATGTATGGAGTTATAACAACCTGTATATCGTAGCAAAAATTGAGAATGCCAGTTACAGTGATGTAGAAGCCGCATTGGGCGGGGCGCAGGCGGTAGCGTCAGCAGCAGCCCGCATCATGACAAACAGCCAGCTGGAAGCATACCTGACGCCATTGCGTAACAGTGCTGCGTTACAGCAGTCCGCTATTACCACTTATCAGTATGATCTGCTCAACGGCATCACTATGGAAACAGATGTCAATAACCTGAAAAAATATTATGAGTATGATAACCTGGGCAGACTGGCAGTTATCAGGGATCATAAAAAGAATATCATCAAAACGGTCTGTTATAACTATAATGGTCAGACGGTGGAATGTATGTTCTATGTGAATACGCGGCAGACAGGTTATTTCAAAAGCAGAAGCTGTGAAATTGGCTATGTGAGCGGATTAATACCGTATAGTATTGAAGCAAATTCCATAGCGTCCACCATCAGTGTAGAAGATGCCAATCAGCAGGCATTGCGTGAAATAGCGGCGCGGGGCCAGCAATATGCAGACTCAGTCGGTGGCTGTGTATTTAATGATATGGGTGGTAGCGGACTTTACGGCTACGCCAGTACGCCTGCCGGGCTATGTAATGTAGCCTCCCAGTGGTGGCCTGTAACCAGCGTTACTGTGGGAACTTCGCTGACGCCGGGTATCTCCGGTTCCAGGCTATACAGCGGTTCCGGTCTGCAAAACCTGCTGGGACCGGGCTTCTTCAGTTCTACTACCAATAAAACAATTCCTACAACCTATCATTATGTGGAAGACGGAATAGTGATGTATACCACTACCTGTGTAGCAGGAGCGGCATATATACTGCGGTACCGCCATTCGCTCCCCGCCGGAAATGCCGTATGTGATACTTCAGGGCCGTGCCGCGCTGCCTTTGCCAATGGTCCGCTGGCCGCCGGTACTACATTATACGCAGATCATACCCGGACAACCGTAGTGATGGATGGATATTATTTCTATGACGGCAAATATTTCCTGGTAACGGATGGGGTTATCGGTGCAGTAAATAATTGCGATGCTTATGTAAGTATTACACGAGTGAAAGCAGGGGCAGGTCTGCAATTAGCAGACGCCTGTGCAGCCCCGAAAGTGACGGACATCTATTATAACAGTACTCCTTTTGTAGGCGTGGGCACTGTGTTGTATAGTAATGAAAGTCTTACCGTACCGTTACCCGCCGGCTATTATGCCGTTGATGGCGGACAGGTGTATGTAACAGGCGCCAATGGAGTGATCACCAGTCTGTCCGGATGCGCGGTCTCTGTAACCCTATCTCAGGGTCCTACAGCTGCGGCAGCCTGTACCACTATCAGAACCATACCGGTATATTTCACCGGACAGCTGATAGACAGGTTTACACTTTTGTTTACAGATGCTGCCATGACGACCCCGCTGGCGGCGGGCTATTATTCAGATGGTGTATATGGTTACCGGGTAAGCTCCCTGGGCGCTGTTACATCCAAAACCCCTTGTCAATAATATTAAATGCCTTACCAGATGAAACAGCTGATAACGTTTTTATTATATAGCCTTTGCCTGGGAATACCGGCTGCAGCGCAGCTGAAGCCGGATAATTCACTGAAACCGGTGATACCCGCCGGTAGCATTCAACCTGTTCCGGTTTATCCTGCCGGCATGCCTGTAAACTTTATCAGGATGAGTATTCCGCAGTATGCAGAAAGTAATCTGCACAAGGTGCTGGATACCAGTGCCGCGGTTTCCAGGATACAGATGACCACTACCTATATGGATGGCCTGGGGCGCACGGTGCAAACCGTTGCCAAGAAAGGGAGTGCAGGAGAAAGGGACCTGGTGTCCATGTCTGTGTACAATGTGATGGGAAGAGAGCAGTTTGGTTATCTGCCGTATGTATCGCGGGAAAATAATGGGTTGATAAAATCCGGTGCATTCACGGAGCAGAAAAATTTCATGCTCGCCAGGTATCCGGATGAGCAGATATATTACAATGAAACCCGCTTTGATGCCACACCAGACGGCCGTGTGCTGAAACAGCTGGCCGCCGGCAACAGCTGGGGAGGCAGCAATAAGGGCGTTGCGCAGACGTATGAACTGAATACACCGGCGGATAATGTAAGGTTATGGTCTGTACAACTGCCGGAAGGAAGCATGCCACAAACGCAGGCGTTGTATGCACAGGGTGCTTTGTACAAAAACAGTACTACAGACGAAGCCGGTAATACTACCATCACCTTTAAGAATAAGCAGGAGAAGGTAGTACTGGTAAAAACGTCTGCCGGTACGGCCAATGGCAACATAGGCGGATGGTTTTGCACTTACTATATCTATGATGATAAAGATAACCTGAGATGTGTATTGCCACCGGCTGCAGTATCAGTACTTAACGGTAATGGTTATACGCTGTCTGCAGCATTACGTGATGACCTGTGTTACCGTTATGAATACGATGCGCGCAACCGGGTTATCGTGAAGAAAATCCCCGGCGCAGGTCCTGAAGAGGTCGTATACGATCAGCTGGACAGGCCCGTGTATTCACGGGATGCCAATATGATGAAGAACGGAGTGTGGCTGGTAACGTTTTACGATGTCTTCAGCCGGGTAACGGCTAAGGCCATCAATACGCTGAATGTAACACGCAGCGCGCTGGCGGCAACAATGTGGAACAGAACGACGCCGGATATTGGTGCTACTCCGCTGAGTTACATTTACTATAACTATTTCGATAACTATAGCTATGCCGGTGCTAAACCTGCAGTGCATCAGGACCTGCAACATCCTGATGCAGACGGAGCACCCAATGCTGAACGTGTCACCACAACCAGTATTTTGACACGCGGATTGCTGACAGGCGCAAAACAGAAAGTGCTGGGCAGCAATCCTGAGAAGTGGATTGTCACCACCTGTTATTATGATGATAAGCAAAGACTGCTGCAGGTATTGTCAGATAATATAGCCGGTGGTCAGGATGCATTAACGATGTTATACAATTTCAATGGTAATGTATTAAGTACATATGCCAGCCATACCCATCCGAAAAGTGCTGTGACCCCGCGTATCACAGTTACAACTGTCAGTAAGTATGATAACGGCGGACGTCTGATCACCGGGCGGCAAAGAGTTAATGATGAACCAGCTTTCAGAACAATATTCACCAACAGGTATAATGAACAGGGAGAACTGCTATCAAAACAACTGGCAGATATTGACAGCCTGGAGTATGATTTCAATATACGTGGCTGGCTTACAGCTATAAATAAAGGGTATGTAATAAATGGTGCTGCAGAAGGGAAAGGGCACTATTTTGGAACGCAGGTATTTTACGATCATGGATTTTCCAGGAAACAATTCAGCGGTAATATTTCAGGGGTTACCTGGCGTGGGTATAATGATGCTGTATATCGTGCATTTGGATATGACTATGATGGAAATGACCGGCTTACCACAGCAGATTTTACACAGCAGGATCAGCCTGGAGGTACTTTCACTAGTGGTACAATGGATTATTCAGTAAGTGGTATACAGTATAATGCCAACGGCAGTATCCTTACTATGAAACAAAACGGAATGGATGGCATCAGCAAAGTGACCATAGATAACCTAACCTATAACTATGCTGTTAACAGTAATAAGTTATTATCTGTTGCAGATGCCGGTGGAACAGCGGCGCCTTTGGGTGATTTTAAGAATGGAGTGAATGCAGGAGATGATTATGATTATGATGACAATGGTAATCTTACTAAAGATTTAAATAAGAAGATTACCGGTATTACCTATAACTACCTCAACCTGCCTGAATTTATAGACTTTGGTGCGAAGGGAAATATCCGGTATCTCTATGATATCAGTGGCAGAAAATTACAGAAAATTGTTACAGAACTGTCACCGGTTGCCAGAACAACAGTAACGGATTACATCGGAAAACTGTTTTATAGGAATGACTCGCTGCGTTTTATCAGCCATAGCGAAGGGAGGACAAGAGTTGTGTATAAGACAGGTCAGTTGCCTCAGTATGTGAATGATTATTTTGAGAAGGATCACCTTGGTAATACGCGACTGGTGCTTACAGATCAGACTGATTTCTCATTTTATGCAGCATCGATGGAACCTGATGCAGCACCGAAGGAAACGGCGCTTTTCAGTAATGTGGATGAAACCCGTCAACCCTTACCGGCGGGGTATCCTGCTGCCGGTAATAAAACCAACGGATTTGCCTCGAAGCTCAATGCAAGGCAGGGACAGAAAAGTATTGGGCCTTCTCTGGTACTGCGCGTAATGGCAGGTGATAGTATACGGATCGCTACTAAAGCATTTTATAAAACTACTACTGGTAATGATAGACAGTCGCCATTAAAGCAGCCGGAAAACATGCTGGCTGATCTGATTGCTGTTGCCGGCTACAGTACTGCTGCCGGAATGACTCATGGAGGAAATGTTACAAGTCCTCAGATACCATTTACAGCCGATTTTTACAATCATCAATATCAACAGTTAAAACATAAAGATCCGCAACAGCAACCGGAACAGCCCAAAGCTTATCTGAACTTCGTTTTGTTTGACGATCAGTTTAAACTCGTTGACAAGAATAGTGGTGTTAAAAGAGTGAAAGCTGAACCTGATAAAATACAGTCGCTGGTACAGGAAAAAATGGTCATCGCTAAAAGTGGTTTTCTGTACATTTATACAAGCAATGAAAGCTCACAGGACGTATATTTTGATGATGTAGAAGTGTTCGATGCCAAAGGGCCATTACTGGAAGAAACGCATTATTACCCCTATGGATTAACAATGGCAGGTATCTCCTTTAACGCTTTCTCTGGTAAAAACTATACTGAAAATAGGCTGAGGTATAATGGGAAGGAATTACAGGCTATGGAATTCAGCGATGGAAGCGGGTTGGAATGGTATGATTATGGAGCAAGACTGTATGACAGTCAGATAGGAAGATGGCATACACCTGATCCGTTAAGTGAAAAATATTTCGATTGGACACCATACAATTATGTAGCTGGCAACCCTGTTAAGTTTGTAGATCCTGACGGAAGAAGTATTGCATTCGGAGAAATGACTAAGAGTGAAAGGGATAAGGTAATGGAATGGTTACAAAAATTAACCATAGATAAAATCCGGTATAATGAAAAGACCGGCAGGGTAGACATTGTTCAGATGGCCGCCAGGAATGACAACCGCTTAGCTGCAGGTACAGCATTGCTCAGAGGGGTAATCGGTCATGAGAAAACAACGACCATTGATTTTAAAAAGAATGAAATAAATTCCGGTGCTTCTCCGCTAAATGATAATGCCTCTCAGAACGGTACTGGTTCAGATGTAGCCATGACTTTCACACCTAATAATGTACATGCACAGGTATCCAGAAATGGGAAAACTGTATCCGAAAAGCAGCTGGAATATATTGTACTGGCGCAGGAGCTGGTTCACTCGCTGGTAATGATGGATGGTTATGACCGGCCTAACAGCAATACGAAACTTAATACCTTTACTGGTGTAAGCGGTAAAACCTATACAGAAAGAATTTCTTTGGGTGAGTTGGAAGCGCATGGTATTGGAAATTACACTATCCCGGGAAATGCCAAAAGAAGTAATTATCCAACTGAGAACATTATACGGCAGGAGCATAAGCTTCCTGTCAGGGTGGCCTATAATCCGGCTTATTTTTTTACCAATAAATAAAACAGATAAATATGTATGGCATCATATTACTGGCATTACTCAGCACTGGTTTGTATCTGTCCGGTTGTTCCGGGCAACGGCCGCCTGATCAGCAGATGAATGAATCTGATTACAGGAATTGCAGCCTGCAGATAGAATGTCCTGGTAATGCTTCTTACTATATCATCAGTTTTGATAACCAGGGAGCCGGAACTGTAAACTTTTGCTTTGAGAAACGGGATACTATAAATTATGTGTCAGGGAAGAATGATTCAATCATGAAAATATTAACATTTCAACTTTCCGAAGTTGATAAAAAGCAGACCGATAGTCTGCTGACAAAGATTCAATCACTAAAGCACATAAACAAAACTGTACCGCATGATACTTTCAGATATATATTAAAGCTGGACAATACAGTTAGTTTTGAGGGAAGTAATGCTGAAGCCGATCTGTTTAAACTGCTGAAGATTGTTACGGATAACTTTGCAACAGAAATCAGGAAGTATGATTATTGTGGTTTTTTTGAAGTTTTTCTTAACAGGCAAAGCACTCCTTAATATTAGTATAAAAAAAATTACGATCCTGGAGCTACAGATATTATCTGGAGCTCCTTGCTTATTATTGGAGACAGGAAGGCCATTAAGCCTGCTGGTACAGTTTAAAACCCGGTAAGTCTTATCTTTGCCCTATGGCACGTATTATTCCATTATCAGAAGGTTCATTTACGGTAGACGCTACCAAACGTTTCTCTCCATTCAAAGCAGGCGTGGACAATCTACAGGATCGTCCGCACGGCTCCCTGCTGGTAGAGATTCAACCATTTTTAGTAATAACTGACCGCGATTATATCCTGTTTGATACCGGGCTGGGATTCCGTAATCCTGACGGCGTTTTACAGATTCATCAGCACCTGATAGACCACGGCATCAACCCGATGGAGATTACCAAAGTACTGATGAGCCACCTGCATAAAGATCATTCCGGCGGCGTTTCCGCTGCAGATCCGGTTACAGGCGAACGTACCCTGACTTTCCCCGGCGCTACCTATTATGTTAATAACGAAGAAATGCTGTACGCAATGGAACATGCCGGTAAATCCTACCTGGCAGAAGATATCGTTCTGCTGCAGCAACGTGATAATGTTGTGTTCACTACCGGCAACGGTACTATCGACGGATATATTCATTATGAACTGACCGGAGGACATTGCCCTTATCACCAGGTATTCCTGGTTGACGACGGAGAAGATAAAGTGTTTTTCGGCGGCGATGTGGCGCCACAGATATCACAGATGAAAAGCCGCTTTGTAGCCAAGTATGACTATGACGGCAAACGCAGCATGGAATTACGTCAGGAGTTCCTGGAGCGTGGTAAGCAGGAAGGCTGGACATTCCTCTTCTATCACGACACCAAAGAGCCAACCGCTAAATTCTGATAGTAAACGCATATGTATACCTTGTACCATAATTTCAGGCTGGCAGGGCAATACAATGTCAGAACATGGCAGCAGCAGGGCCATCCCTGGGCTGCCTTCAGTGAATACAGGCAGCCGGTTACCCACGGCCTGTATATACCGCAGCCTGTATTGAATTTAATACTCAGCGGCCGCAAAAGAATGTATGACGGCACAAAGGTGCATCACCTGCGTGCCGGCGATATATTCCTGATTCCTGCCGG
This sequence comes from Chitinophaga solisilvae, assembly GCF_009928525.1. GTDB lineage: Bacteria > Bacteroidota > Bacteroidia > Chitinophagales > Chitinophagaceae > Chitinophaga > Chitinophaga solisilvae. Next base: position 90,403 of record NZ_JAABOK010000012.1, read on the forward strand.
CGCTGTCATCTGCTCCGAAATTCTTTGTCCGCAGGAAGATTTTGTGAGTATCAATATTGTACTGCCGGAAGAGCAGCTCAGGGAATACCGGTTTACGCCTGCCAACGGTTTTCCTGCCGGACACACTACTGCATTACCCCGTTCTCCGCACTGGTGGAAGTTAAGCCGGCAGCTGTACCGCGATTTTCATGATAATACCAGGCCCGATTACCAAGCCACCATTCAACAGGTTTTGTATCTCCTGCAGCAGGAAGATAAACACATACTGCAGTTGCTGACATCTTCCCTGCCTTTGCCTGAGATGATGGAGAAGTTGTGCCGGGAATTGCAGCAGGTGCGGCAGCTGGATGATGTGGCAGCCATGGGATATATGAGTACAGCCACCCTGAAGCGCCGTTTCCGGCGTGTGTATCACCAGAGCCCGATGCAGTGGGTCTGGGAAAAAAGGCTGCAGATGGCGGCTTTCCTTCTGCGCACCACTGTCCGGCCTATCCCTGAAATAGCTTACAGCAGCGGGTTTGAAGACGTTACTCACTTCTACCGCCAGTTCCGGCATTATTATCACCTCACTCCGCTGCAATGGCGCAACGGAGAAAGTGATCTTTTCAGCAAATAATCACCCGGCTGCAATCCTTATCTTTCTGAAAAAAACAATGGAAAGTCTCACCGCTATCGCTGAAGCATGGCTGCATGCCTGGAATTCCCATAACCTGGAAGACATTATGTCCCATTATGATGAAGACATCGTATTTTATTCTCCCTTCATTGTGAAGATCAACAATGACCCGTCCGGCTGTATCCGTGGTAAGGCAGCGCTGCGCGCCTATTTTCAGCGTGCGCTTACCGCCTACCCCGACCTGCACTTCGATTTATACCACATTCTGGAAGGCGTAAACTCTGTTGTTCTTTACTATAAAAGCGTTCAGGACAAACTCAGTACGGAGATGATGATTGTGAAAGAGGGGTTGGTGGTGGAAGTAAGAGCGCATTATAAATAATGAAATTACGAATTACGAATTGCAAATTACGAATGTAGTAGCGAAGAGCTAAACGGAGATTAAAGGTATGAGTACTAAATATCACCTTTAATCTCCGTTTAGCTCTTCGCTACTACATTCGTAATTCGTAATTCGCAATTCGTAATTATTTTACATTTGTCTTTTCCGCATCATTCCCTGATTCATTCTATTCAGGCGTTGATTATGCAGGTGATTAAGCATGATGGTGCGGAATTCCTTTTCGCTCCGGAATATGGCGCCGGCTTTTCTGGCGGGGAGTACCCGCTGGAATTCGGAGGTATATCGGGAGCGGATGTCGTACATTCTTTTTTCGTAGCCGAGGTCGTTGTCCATGTTACGTTTGGCGATGGCGTCGGCATCTTCGCCGATAAGGCGGTTCTGTTGTCTTTTGCTATGGCGGTCTGCGATGAGCAGTTCTACTTCTTTCGTATAATTTTTATAGATAGGCCAGAATTTCTGGGCTTCATCGGCGGAGAGGTCCAGTTTTTTGGAGAGGTATTCCATCTGGAGGGCCTTGATTTTTTCAGCGGCTTCTTCAGACGGTGGTTGTTGTGCCGTACTGATGTGGGTTATCATCAGCAGGCCAGACAAGACAATCCATATAATATTAATACTCTTCATGCATCACTGATTAGGTAATACCTCTTTTGACAGAACGGGTTCCAGATATTTTTCAATGGCATCGGCAGGAATTTCTTCCTCCAGTTTTTTCTGCAGGTCTTCAGAGGCCTGGTCTTTGCCGTCTGTGCTTGCGAAAAAAATGTCGTTGTCAAAAGCGTCGGTATGGGTTTGGAGATAGTTCACAATATCCTGGTCGCTGACGCCTTCCAGTTGTCTTTCTATATTAAAGCTGTTTTCTTTTTGCAGAAATATGAGTGCAGTAGTGCCGGTAAATGCCACGAGACAGGCTGCCACAGCCCATTTGAGCCATGTGCCGGTGATGTTCCGGTGAACGGTGCGCATAGGCGCAGGCGTTGCCGGTGTTGCAGGCTTCAGTGTGTCGAAATAGCCGGCTGGCGCTGAAAAGGGCATCTGCCGCGGGATGGCGGCCAACAGGGGAGACAGGGTAGCCAGTTCTTCCTGTATGGGATCGGCAGCAGTATGCAGTCGTTGCAGGATAGCTTTGGGTAAAGCGTCGAAGTAACCGGAAGGAACTGAAAATGGATGACTGGGCTTAACGGACTGAACGGGGGGAGTTTCCTCTTCCTGAATTCTTTGCAGCACGGCGGCGGGCAATTGCGCGAAGTAACCTGCCGGCGCCGTAAAGGGCGCTTCAGCGGGCCATCCGGCTCCCGGTACGAGCTGTTCCAATTCAGTGATAATGTAGCTTTCCCTGTTCATATACAGTTTTTAGACAGTAGCCCTTATTAATAGTTTAATATAATTTTAATCTTTTGGCAAAAATCTTTAAAGTTTGCTTAAAATAGAAAACTGAGATTCAGATATCGTTGGATTTGATATATTCTTCAATCTTTTTAACGGCATGGTGATAAGAGGCTTTCAGGGCGCCTTCGGATGTATCCAGTACCCGGCTCATTTCTTCATAGGGCATCTCGTCATAATACCGGAGGTTGAATACGATCCGCTGTTTTTCTGGTAATTGCAGGATGGCCTTTTGTAGTTTCCATTCCAGCTTGTTAGGGTCAAACTGGCTGTCGGCACGGAGCTTATTGCTGAGTCCATCTTCCACATCTGAAAGTGAAACGGCCTGTTTCCGCTTTTGCTGTTCCAGGAAGGTAAGGCTTTCATTGGTTGCGATCTTATACAGCCAGGTATACAATTGAGCATCCTCCCGGAAGTTCTCCAGGTTTTTCCACACTTTAATGAATACGTTCTGCAGCACATCATTGGCATCATCATGCGCAATCACCAGCCGGCGTATATGCCAGTAAAGCCGTTCCTGGTATTTGCGGATGATTAACGTGAAGCCTTCTTCCCTTGACGCAGGTATCCGGTACAGTGCCAGTAATGCTTTATCGTCCTGTGTAACGGCCATAGGTTAAATGGTTCTGGACAGGTTTTTTATATCCTGAATATAATACAATAAGATGCTTTAGAGGCCGGAAAGTTTAATCATTTTATTATTTTATTATTTGAGATTTTTCTTTAAAAAGAAATGCCCCCCGGAGGTCCGGAGGGCATATATATCAGAGACAAATCTCAAAATCTCAAATAATCAAATAACAAAATGATTATTGTTTTTTCTTGCGTTGAAGGGCTTTTTCGGCTGCGGCCACAATATGGTCTGCATCCAGTCCGTATTTCTTCAGCAGTTCAACGGGTTTGCCACTTTCGCCGAAGGTATCGTTGGTACCTACGTATTCGATAGGTACGGGCACGTGACGGGCAGCTACCTGTGCGATACTGTCGCCCAGACCACCGAGTACGTTATGTTCTTCGGCAGTAACGGCGCAACCGGTTTTGGAGAGTGATTTGATGACAGCAGCTTCGTCCAGCGGTTTGATGGTGTGGATATTGATGATTTCCACGCTGTAGCCTTTTTCTTCCAGGATTTTACCGGCTTCAACGGCGATCCACACCAGGTGGCCGCAGGCGAAGAGGGTAATATCAGTTCCTTCGTGGAGGATCTGGGCTTTACCGATTTCGAATGGCTGGTTTTCAGGTGTGAAATTAGGCCATTTCGGACGGCCAAAACGCAGGTATACCGGACCTTCATGGTCTGCAATAGCGATAGTGGCGGCTTTGGTCTGATTGAAATCGCAAGGTACGATAACGGTCATACCAGGCAGCATTTTCATCATACCGATATCTTCGAGTATCTGGTGGGTAGCGCCATCTTCTCCTAATGTAAGACCGGCGTGGGATGCGCAGATTTTTACATTTTTGTTGGAGTAGGCAACGGACTGGCGGATCTGGTCATATACCCTGCCGGTAGAGAAATTGGCAAAAGTGGTGGTATACGGGATCTTGCCTCCGATGGTCATACCGGCGGCGATGCCAATCATATTGGCTTCGGCAATACCTACCTGTACAAAGCGATCAGGGAATTCTTTGATAAATGCGTTCAGCTTCATGGAGCCGAGCAGGTCGGCGGTGAGGGCAATAACATTGGGGTTTTTACGACCCACTTCCAGGATGCCCTCGCCGAATCCGGCACGGGTTTCTTTTTCGTTCAGCGGTTGAATATCTTTTACCATTGCGGTTTTTTTAAAATTGAAGCGTAAAAGTAAACATTTAAAGTGACGAATTAGTTACTCAGCACTTTGTTGCGCAGGCTTACTTCCCACTGCCAGGCGGTGCGCATGCAGTCCTCTATACCGATGTTGGGTTCCCAGCCCAGCTTTTCCTTGGCGCGGGAATTATTGGCATAGATGGAGATGACATCACCGGGGCGACGGGGGCCTGTGGTGTAGTTCAGTTTCACGCCGGAGATTTTTTCAAAAGCGCGGATGGCTTCCAGTACGGTAACGCCGTTACCGGTGCCAAGGTTGAAGATTTCGCAGTTGCTGCTGTTTTTGCGGGCAATCAGGTACTGCAGGGCTTTTGTGTGTGCGTTGGCGATATCCGTTACATGGATATAGTCACGTACGCAGGAGCCGTCGCGGGTATCGTAGTCGGTACCGAAAACAGTCATCTTAGGTATTTTACCGATGGCAGTCTGGGTAATTACCGGCACCAGGTTATCCGGTTTGCCCAGCGGCAGTTCGCCTATCAGTGCGGAAGGGTGTGCGCCTACCGGATTGAAATAGCGTAACAGGATGGACTGGGTATCGTTTACCCGGCTGTAATCTTCAATGATCTGTTCTCCCATTTGTTTGGTACGTGCATAAGGAGACTGCGCTTCACCCAGCGGTGTTTCTTCCACTACCGGCAGGGCTTTGGTATTGCCGTAAACAGAGCAGGAAGAAGAAAATACCAGGTGAGGGATATTAAATTCCTTGATGCATTTTAAAACATTGATGAGAGAGGTAAGGTTATTGTGAAAATACAGTAAGGGATCCGCAACGGACTCCGGTACTGTTTTCAGTGCTGCAAAATGTATTACACCCACAATGTCGCGGTTTTCATGAAAAACCGCATGTGTATCTTCCAGGTTGCAGAGGTCTACTTTGTAATTACGGACTCTTTTGCCGGTAATTTTTTCCACGCCGTCCAGGAGCTGGGTAGAGCTTCTGATGTTGCTGTCCACGGACACCACATCGAATCCATGATTGATTAAATCTACAATAGTATGGGCGCCTATATAGCCACAACCACCTGTAACAAGAACCTTCATGATAATTTCAGATTTACAATTTTTTGAGATTTCAGATCATTTTTTGCTCCAGCACTGTTTCCAGGTATTGGCCATAACCGCTTTTCAGCAGGGGTTTAGCCAGTTCCTTCAGTTGGTCTGCACTGATAAACCCTTTGCGGTAGGCAATTTCCTCGATACACGCAATTTTAATGCCCTGGCGTTGTTCAATTACCTGTACAAACTGAGAAGCCTGCATCAGGGAATCGAAAGTGCCGGTATCCAGCCAGGCTGTTCCGCGGGGTAAGATAGAAACTTTTAATTTTCCACGGCGTAAATATTCTTTGTTGACATCCGTAATTTCATATTCTCCGCGAGGGCTGGGCTGCAGGTTTTTGGCTATTTCCACTACGCTGTTATCATAGAAGTAAAGGCCGGGAACCGCAAAATTGGATTTGGGTTTCGCCGGTTTTTCTTCGATAGACAGTACCCGCATATCGTCTGCAAACTCCACCACGCCGTATCTTTCCGGGTCGGAAACCTGGTACGCATAAACGATACCGCCATCAGGGCGGGCGTTATCTGCGAGCTGAGAACCCAGTCCCGCACCGTAAAATATATTATCTCCCAGCACCAGCGCTGCACTGTCTGTGCCAATGAACTCCTCGCCGATCACAAACGCCTGGGCCAGCCCGTTGGGTTGCGGCTGTTCCGCGTAGGAGAGGTTCAGGCCAAACTGGCTGCCATTACCAAAAAGGCGTTGAAAAGAAGGCAGGTCATGCGGAGTGGAGATAATGAGGATATCCTTGATCCCGGCCAGCATTAAAGTAGACAGCGGATAATAAATCATGGGTTTATCATAAACCGGCATTATTTGTTTGCTGATGGCATACGTAATGGGGTGTAAGCGGGTGCCGGAGCCGCCGGCGAGGATAATTCCTTTCATTTCTCAGAACAGTTTTTTATTAAAGTATGATAGCTTTTCACAGTAAAATCGCACAAAAATAGGAGCTATCGCTCACATGACAGCATGTTTTATAAAAAAAGCTCCCTGTAATATACAGAGAGCTTTTAAAAATATGACAGATAATCATCTTACTTAATGAAGAGGCTGACGATCAGATAAGTCAGCGCTGCCAGCAGGCCGCTGATGGGAATCGTTAAAACCCAGGCCCAGAGCAGGCTCACAGTAACACCCCAGCGTACGGCAGACAACCTTTTGGTTGCTCCCACCCCCATGATGGCGCCGGTGATAACGTGCGTGGTACTGGCCGGGATACCCAGGTGCTCCGTGATGAACAGGGTGATAGCTCCCGAAGTTTCAGCGGCAACGCCTTCCAGGGGCGTTACTTTGGTGATACGGGTACCCATCGTTTTCACGATTTTCCAGCCACCGCTCATCGTTCCCAGGGCGATAGCAGTAAAGCACGCCAGCGGAATCCAGTCGGGCATAGACTTAATGTTGGGAATATAACCTGCTGCCACCATGGCTGCGGAAATGATCCCCATTACTTTCTGGGCATCGTTACTGCCGTGACCCAGACTCAGCGCTGCGGAAGAGGCCAGCTGCAAGCGTTTGAACCAGTTTTCGGCCCGGAACGGATTGGCTTTTCTGCACACATTCACAATGATAAGGGTGAAGATAAACGCCACCAGCATACCAATCAACGGCCCCAGTACAATAAAGTATACAATCGGCAATACCTTGTGATAGTTGATAACGTCCAGGGTGCCCGCACTGGTTACTGCCGCTCCGATAAAACCCCCAATCAGGGTATGGGAGGAGCTGGAAGGAATACCCAGCCACCAGGTGAACAGGTTCCAGGAAATAGCGGCCACCAGTCCGCACAGGATCACTTTCAGGGTAATGTATTGTTCAAAGACAGAGCTGGCAACGGAGTTGGCTACCTTAAACTCGCCGATCACATATTTGGCTATAAAAAAAGCCGCAAAGTTGAAGACTGCGGCCCAGAGTACTGCCTGAAAAGGTGTCAGCACTTTGGTCGACACAATAGTGGCGATAGAATTGGCTGCATCATGAAAACCATTAATATAGTCAAACACGAAAGCCAGTATAATAATAACTACTAATAAAGTCATGGTACCACGAGAATTATGCGTTCAGAACAAGATTACCCTTTATCAGGAGTATTTGATTATAATGGTTTCGATCACATTGGCGCAGTCCTCGCACTTATCAGTAGCGATTTCCAGGGCCTGGTATATTTCACGCATTTTAATCAGTTCTGCTGCATTCTGCTCGGTATCAAACAGTTCAGCGATAGCCATATCATAGATATCGTCAGCATGGTTTTCCAGGCTGTTGATTTTTACGCAGGCATCTGTGATAACACGCATATTCTGCATGTTACGCAGTTCAGGAATAGCCTTATGCAGCTCCAGCACGCCCAGGTGAATCAGTTCAGCGAGCTTGCGGATGCTTTCATTCAGGTTATGCACCTTGTACAGGTCCATTCTTTTGGCGGAACCATGGATGTAGTCAGCTACGTCGTCCAGGGTAGCGGCCAGATAGTGAATATCTTCCCTGTCAAACGGCGTAATGAAGTTCTGACCCAGTTCTACAAATATACGGTGGGTATAATCGTCATTTTTGTGCTCCAGGCGCTCGATCAGATGTACCTTGTCTTTACGTACGGCCATGTCATTTGTTGCTACCAGCTCATTCAGCACCTGCGCCATTTCCACAAGGTTGGAAGCCACATCTTCAAATAAAGAATAAAATACCCGGTCTTTCGGCATGAATAATTTTACAAAGGAATTGAAGCCTCCCATACGTTTGAGTTTAAAAATTTGCCGCAAAAATAGCTTTCAGAATCTATCGGAGCCAGAAAAAAACCTGAATTAATAATTCCTTAACACTGGATTAATATAAAAGTAATATAGCGATTTTTCCTTTGTATTGAAAATTTGAATCACAAAACAGGGCCTACAACCTGATATACCTGGTAATTAAATGTCTGATAAACGCCCATTAGATATAGCTGTTATCTCCGATGTACATCTGGGGATATACGGTTGTCACGCCAAAGAACTGATCCAGTACCTGGACAGCATAGAACCCCGGATCCTTATACTGAACGGAGATATTATTGACATCTGGCAGTTCAGCAAACGCTACTTTCCTAAAGCCCATACCAAAGTAATCCGGAAAATCCTGAAAATGATCGGAAAAGGCACCGAAGTGTACTACCTGACCGGGAACCACGATGAAGCCCTCCGCAAATATGCCGGCTTTGAACTGAGCAACTTCTCCATCGATAACAAGCTGGTACTGGAAGTAGACGGAAAAAGGCACTGGTTTTTCCACGGGGACGTGTACGACGTGACCATGAAAAACTCCAAATGGCTGGCCAAGCTGGGCGGCAAGGGGTATGACCTGCTCATTATCATCAACCGCCTGGTAAACAATATTCTGGAGAAAATGGGCCGGGAAAAGATGTCCTTCTCCAAAAAAGTGAAACAGGGCGTGAAGACCGCCGTGAAATTTATCTCCGATTTTGAGCAGACAGTAGCAGAAATCGCTGTGGATAAAGGTTTTGACGTGGTTTGCTGCGGGCATATCCACCAGCCCCTCATCAAGGAGATGCAGGTAGGCGATAAATCCGTGACCTATCTGAACTCCGGCGACTGGGTAGAAAGCCTCACCTCCCTGGAGTATACCAACCAGCAATGGACCCTCTACCAGCATCCTGTGAGTAAAACAAAGATCGTACTCCCGGAAGAAGACGATGATACCCTGCCCGACTGGGACGCGGCGCGTATCATTACCTTCCCCGGTTCCTGATTTTTTTTCTCCCTGCCCTATACTTCACATGATAATATTTTAAATATATTTATATTTTAATATTATTTTCACATAATCATAACAAGCGCTTAATATTAAATTAAAAGTAGACTATTAAGTTTGCCGGAATAATAATCAGGTGTGAGCATTTTGCACCAGCAACTGAAGAAACAAGCGATGAAAGTACTCAAACTACACCCATTAATGACTATCTCCCTATTGCAGATGCAAATTCAACGTTTGTTGTCCTGTAATGTGGCGGTATATGTGCGCAACTCCCTCGCGAATAACTATGATACGCTGAAGGAAGCCGGTTTCGAAGAAGAAGCCCTCGTGGAATTCCCGATAGATGAAACACTGAGCCTGCGCGAATTTGAAGAAGAACTGGAAGAGAAGTTCAACTTCTCCCTGGAATTATGCAGCCGCGATAACAAACCCTTCCGTAATAAGAGCCTGCACCTGTTCCAGATATCTTCCGGCTTGTCTGAAAGAAAAGAGGAAAGAAATTTTTCCATAGATATATCCCTGGATATGCTCCTGAAAAACAGGCACACTCCTCCTTCCTTTCTTATCTGATAAACCCGGCCCATACTGTAGCCTTGTACCCATGTCCTGAACCTATGACCTATTGTTTTCCTGTCTGTTTATTTTCGTTTATACTATAACGTTAGTGAGTTTCTGTCTGTCGTGTGAAACTGTTAACATACTGGTAATGGCGGCTTAACATTGCGTTAATTCGCCCGGGATATTTTTGCCTCCGATATTAAAACGGGATTAAAACGGAATTAGAAAATCCGCCTGCTCCCGATTAAACATGAAATCTAAAATAATATCGTGAAAGGTTATATCTCTGTACAGCTTTGGACACTCCTCCTTTTATTTATAACCAATGCAGCAGTGGCAGGCGATCCTGCTAAAATCACCGGAAAAGTTACGGACAAGAAAACCGGCGATCCGCTGATCGGATTAACCGTACTCGTTTCCGGAACCGGTAAGGGCGCTGCTACCGACGTAGATGGCCGCTACAACATCCCTGTACAGCCCGGCAAATACACGCTCGAATTCAAATTCATGGGATATCAGGCGAAAGTGATTTCTGAAGTAACTGTTACTGCCGGTAAAACCACCTACCTCGATGTAGTAATGGAAGAACCCAGTTCTAAAAAACTGCAGGAAGTAGTTATCACCGGTACCGCCAAACAGGAATCTATCAACGCATTACTGACCCTGCAGAAAAATACCAGCACCGTAGCGCAGGTAGTATCGGCAGAGGCTATACGAAAATCACCTGACAGAAACACGGCGGAAGTATTGAAACGCGTTTCCGGCGCCTCTATGCAGGAAGGTAAATACCTGGTAGTGCGTGGTCTGGCTGACAGATACAACCAGGCTACCGTAAACGGTGCGCTCATGTCCAGCACGGAACCTGACCGTAAAACATTCTCCTTCGATCTCTTTCCTTCCAATATTGTTGAAAACATTATCATCAACAAAGCGGCTGTACCTGAGCTTCCCGGCGAATTTGCGGGTGGTCTGGTACAGGTGAACACAAAAGATATTCCTTCTGAAAACTTCCTGACCATCATGGCCGGAACCGGTGTCAATACCGGCACTACCGGAAAGGATTTCTACAGCTATAAAGGCGGTAAACGCGACTGGCTCGGGCTGGACGACGGTACACGCAGTATCCCCGGCGTTTTCCCGGCTACGAAAAATGAATACTTCGATAATTATACTACCGAACAGAAAATTGCTGTTTCCAAAGCATTCCCCAACAACTGGAGCACCTTTTCCAAAAATGCTCCGCTGAACAGCAACTTCCAGCTTTCCGGCGGTATCAACAAAGGCAGAGAAGGCAGCAGATTCGGCGCTGTACTGTCTTTAAGCTACAACAGCAACGCACGTAACCTGGAAACCTACCGCGGCGACTACGATAACGACGGCACCAAACTGTACGATTTCAACGATCGCAAATACACGAAAAATGTACTGGTAGGCGGATTGGCCAACTTCTCCTATCAGTTTGGAAAAAATAAAATCAGCTTCAAAAACCTGTACAGCATTAACTCTACCAACGCTACCACTATCCGTGGCGGAAAAGATTATCCGTCTGAAACAGATATGAAAGCGTATGAGCTTTTCTTCAACAGCAACAGGATTTATACTTCACAGCTGTCCGGCGAACACTTCTGGAATGCAGCACAGCTGAAGATCCGCTGGAATGGTAATTATTCCAGCCTTAAACAGGATGTTCCGGATCTGCGCAGACTTGGCTACAGCAGCAACATGGGTAAAGATGATTATGTTGCCAACGTAGCCTCCGGTGGTTCCGCTACCCTGACAGGTTCCGGCCGTTTCTACTCCAAACTGAAAGATGATGTTTACGGCGGCGGTATAGACCTCAGCAGGTTTGTTAAAATTGCCGGCAGACAACAGCAGGCTAAGATCGGTTACCTCACACAGCGCAAGGAACGCGGGTTTACACCAAGAGCATTTGGTTATACCATGTTCACTCCTTCTGATCCTGCTGCACAGCAGATCGTACGTTTATCTCCCGATAAAATATTCGCTCCGGAAAATATTACCGACAAACTGCTGCGTATAGATGAAATCACCAACGCACCGGATGCCTACAAAGCCAGCGGTACCCTGAATGCAGGCTATCTCCAGCTGGACAATGCCATCTTTAATAAATGGAGACTGGTATGGGGCGTGCGCATAGAAAATTTCGAACAGTCTATCCGCTACAACCAGGACGGTCCGCAGAATGTGAAAACAAAAGTAACGGATATCCTTCCATCTGCTAACCTGACCTATCAGCTGAATGATAAAACCAATATCCGCTTAACCGGCTCCCAGACTGTAACCAGACCGGAGTTCCGTGAACAGGCGCCGTTCTCCTTCTACAATTTTGAACTGATGGCTACCGAATCCGGTAACAGCAATCTGAAAAGAAGCAAGGTAACGAATGTGGATATACGTTATGAACTGTATCCCCGTTCCGGAGAGCTGTTCACCGTAGGTGCGTTCTATAAGTACTTCGATGCTCCTATCGAGCGCTTCTATAACAGTGGTGCAGGTTCTATCGGTTTAACATTCCTGAATGTGCCGAAAGCCATCAGTGCAGGAGCAGAAATAGAGTTCCGCAAAAACCTGGATTTTATCTCCGGTGGAAAAGAGAACTTCTGGCATAACCTGACCGTGTTTTCCAACCTGACTTACATCTACAATAAAGTGTCTTTCGAGAAGGGCAAAGCGCTGAAAGAGCGCCCGATGCAGGGCCAGTCGCCTTATGTAATCAACGCTGGGCTGCAGTATGAGCAGGCATCTACCGGAACTACGGTGAATGTATTGTTCAACCGTATCGGCCGCAGGATATTCATTGTAGGTAATGACACTGAGCCGGATATGTACGAGGCGCCCCGTTCCCTGCTGGATCTGATGGTAGCGCAGCGTGTTGCTAAACGTGGAGAAATTAAACTGACTGTCAGCGATATATTAAACCAGGCCGCCAACTTCTACCAGGACGCCAACGATAACAAGAAATACGATAAGGGAACAGACTTCCTGCGTATCAGTACAAAATACGGTACCAATGTGAATCTGTCTTTCTCATATAAATTCTAAGTGTAATTTATAATTAATTAATATTTAGTTCAGTTTAAGTTAATATTCGAGTCTAACCTTTGCAAAAATTTTCAATTCAAGACGTATGAAAAAAATCTTGTTTCCTGTAATGATGGCTGCAGTATTCGCAGCGTGTTCGAAGAATGACGATAACAATACGCCACCTCCTACACCTGGCACTACCGACATGACCGCTGCCAATATTAGCAGAACAACTGATAACAGCGAGTTTAAAGAACTGGCTGGTGATACATTGAAAGCGAACATTACTTCCAACACCGTACTGAAAGCCGGTAAAACTTATATCCTGAAGAATTTTGTGTTCGTACTGAACGGCGCTACCCTGAAAATAGAAGCAGGTGTAACTATCAAAGGTATGAAAACAGATAAGGGTACTATCATCATCACCAGAAATGGTAAAATTGATGCACAGGGTACTGCTGACAAACCAATTGTATTTACTTCCAACCAGGACGCTCCCAACAGAGGTGACTGGGGTGGCATAATCATCCTGGGTAACGCGCCTACCAACGGTCTGTACAACGCTACCAGAGGTCTGATGGCGATCGAAGGCGGTGTTAATACTACTGCAACCGGTTACGGTCTGCACGGTGGTAACAAAGCGGAGGATAACTCCGGTACCCTGAAGTATGTTCGTATTGAATATGCAGGTATTGCGTTTGAGCAGAACAACGAAATCAACGGTCTGACTTTCGGTAGCGTTGGTTCCGGTACAACAGTAGATTACGTAGAAGTAGCTTACTCCGGCGATGACTCTTTCGAGTGGTTTGGCGGTACCGTTAACTGTAATCACCTGATTTCCTATCGCGCAACAGACGATGATTTTGATACAGACAACGGTTTCTCCGGCAGAGTTCAGTTTGGTATCGCACTGCGCGATCACAACGTAGCTGACTTCGCAAGCGGCGGTGCTTCCAATGGCTTTGAGTCTGATAACGATGCAGATGGCAGCTCCAATGCGCCTTTCACTTCGGCTGTATTCAGCAACATGACTATCATCGGACCTGCTGCAAACGGTACACCGGTTGCTCCTTTCAAACGTGGCGCACACATCAGAAAGAACAGCAGACTGTCTGTATTTAACTCTGTGTTCACTGCATGGCCTGTGGGTATCTTCGTTGATGGTGTTGCTTCAGAGGCGAATGCAACTTCCAATGCACTGGAAGCAAAGAATAACATCCTGGCTGATTGCGTAACACCGGTAGCTGCTGGCACAAAAGATTTTGATGCGCCAAAATGGTTCTCTACTGCTGCATTCTCCAATAAAATAACTGTAACGCTGCTGGATCTGAAACTGACCAACGTAGCTTACGGCACATTTGATCCAACTCCTGCTGCAGGTTCTGCCCTGCTGAGCGGCGCTGACTTCAGCAACGCTAAACTGGCAAACTTCTCCAAAACTACCTATGTAGGTGCTGCAAGCGGTACTGACACATGGTATAAGGGCTGGACCAAATTCTAATAATCGTATATTAATTTAGATTTCATAAGCTGTATTTACACCGCCCCGGTATATACCGGGGCGGTTCTTTTTTCATATAACCGTTCAGGTGATATGATGCCAGCGTTAGAAAAATTCACATGGAGATAATGCTGTATTTAACATTCCGTTCATCTGTCAGGCCTACTTTTATTGCATGACAGGTGAAGCAGGGAGGAATTGCATAGAATGTCCTGTATACAGACTGTTACTGCCGCAGGAAGTTTAATGGAGCAGGTGCGGAAGGGGATGTGTAACAGCAGGGAAATATGTATGATAACCGTAATTAGTTCATAGCAGTTATTACACCGCCCCGGTATATACCGGGGCGGTTCATTTTTTGTCTAGTCCCGCGGGATAAATCCCGGCGGCGGCTCGAATCGTCTGTCGGTTATAAATTCTTTATCACTCAATGTTCTCAGGAAGGCGGTTAAATCGCGTTTGTCCGTTTCCGTTAGTGCGAATCCGTTTCTGAAGACGGGGTCCAGTGTGGGGCTGTCGAAGAAGTTGTTGTCGTAGTGGTTCATAACGCTTTCCAGGCTGCCGAAGCGGCCATCGTGCATATATGGCGCGGTAAGGGCCACATTACGCAGAGATGGCACTTTGAACCGGTACATATCTTCACCGGCGAGGGTAATTACATAGCGGCCGGAATCGGCGCCGTACATCCGGGGTGCTACCCCGTTGTTACGGAAGCTGTTATCCGTAAACAACGGCGGCTGATGGCAGGAGGCGCATTTCTGCTGAAAAACGGCCAGGCCATTTTTTTCGCTGTCTGTAAAGGTTTCGCGGCCCTGCAGGTAGCGGTCGTAGCGGGAGTTGGCGCTGACGAGCATCAGCATGAACTGGGACAATGCTTTCAGCATACGGGCGCTGTTGATGTCCGGTGAACCGAAGGCCTTTTGAAACAGTTGCTGATAGCGGGTATTGGCTTGCAGCCGCTTGATGACATTGCCCAGTTTCTCATCCATTTCCACCGGATTTTCGATAGGTACGATGGGCTGCAGATCCAGGTCGTGCACCCCACCATCCCAGAAGAAGGTGGTAGACCAGGCCAGGTTCTGGATAGACGGGGAATTGCGGACACCCAGCCGGTCGTCGATGCCGTGACTGACATCATGCCCGTGATGTGTGAAGGCATTGGCCTGAATATGGCAGCTGGCGCAGCTGATAGTGCCGTCGCGGCTCAGGGCGCCGTCATAGAATAATACTTTCCCCAGTGCAAACCCATCGGTGGTAACCGGGTTGTCTGTAAAGCGGTAGGCGGGTTCAGGAAACCCGGCCGGCTTAACAAAAGCGATGTTTTCCGGCACGGGTGGCATGGTTTCCTGTTGTTCCGTTTTGTTACATGATATGAAAAGGATGGTGAGTACAGGCAATAAAATCCCCTGGCCCCACCAGTAACGATGACGCATAAACGAATATTTGGCAGGGATGACCTACTTTTTCAGCTTCGCCATGAATTTCTCCGGCGCTTTGGCAAATACATCCTTGCAGGTGATAGAACAGAAATGGATGGTATCATTTTTATAGACAGTCCACTCATGATAGCTGGTGTCATAGGGCATCTGACAAACCGGGTCCGGCAGCTTGCCGCTGATGTCTGCCTGTTCAGGCGTGGTTGTTTCCACTGCCGGCATTTCCTGTTTTTCCGTTGTCTTGGGCGCCTGGTTGCAGGAAAATATCAGTAAGGCGCTGCTGGCTATGAAGAAGTATTTCATTGTAGATTGTTTTTATGTTATTCGTTATGCACGTGATCAATGATAAACATTTGTGTGTAATTATCCGCAATTTTTGCGGAGAGCGCATCCACCATAACGTTGGGATTAGCTGCAACGCTTATATTGGTGGTACCGTTCAGCATCTTCAGGGCGTCGGCAAAGAAATGCACCTGCGCGCGCCTGTCCTTGCGGATAATAGCTTTGCCATTGTTGGGAATGGTCAGCGTTACCTCACGGGTGTTATTCAGTGTTTTAACCCCATTGTTGAAGCCGCCGCCAAACAGGCCGACATGATAGCGGAACAGCTTCTGCCTGTCTGTTGATGACGGGGAGCTGCCTTCCAGTTTCGCAAAGATATAACCGCTGTTCCATCCCCAGTACATGTCACTGGCGCCGGTAGCAGGGTCCAGCGCGCCGGTACGTTTACTGATGTCCATGAGACTGCGGGTGCTGTCTACCCCGATCATGAATTTTACCTGTACATAATCGCCTGCGGGCACATTTTTCAGCGTATGGAAGGCTGATGCCTTATCTGCTTCACTGATCAGGAAATAGCTGCTGTCCTGAGGAACCGTATATACGTTACCGTTAGCAGTTATAAACCTGAAGTTGCTGACATAATAAGCGAATTTGGTGATAGTCAGTTTCTCGCCTTGCGCGTTGGTATATACCTGGACGCCGAGGATGAGGTCGTCGGAACCGGCGCGGTTATCGAATTCCAGTGTCATGGTGCCTGTTTCCGAAGGGTCGGTAGCAGGAGCAGTGGTATCTTTGGAGCAGGATGCCAGCAGAACGGCGGCTATGAGTAAAATATAATTTTTCATAATAGTTTTTTAGAAGAAGAAATTAACGGTGGCGGATACACGCGCATAGCTGTGGTTGTACCCGTCAGATAAATGCTGGTATACTGGCAGCTGTGCCTGTACGCCAGCAGAAAAGCGTTTGAAATATACATCAGCGCCTATGCTGGTGTGCACCATCTCTCCGCCGGTATAGTCTTTGGTTTTCCGGTCCTGCCTGTCTCCGGCCGCATGCTCATACATAACGCCCGCATATGGCTGCAGGGCTACTGTTTTGCTGACAGGCTGGTAAAGAAACCCGCGTATGGAGGTGTTAAACCTGTTGCCGAACTGGTAGGATTCCTTATTAGCTGTATTGATCCGGTAACTGGCATCGGTGTTGATACCCCATTTGCCGCGGCGCATGGTATAAACGGCATTCACCACAAAGTCGGTGCTGCGGCTGCCGGGCTGGAAGTTCTGATAGATGTTGCCGCCTTCATCAGGAATACCGGTTTTGCCGGTTGGCAGCTTAATACCGCCGCCAGCCTGGAATACATGGTGCCACTTCCTGGACAGGTCCCAGTTGTTGTCGAGGAAGGTATAGTTAGCCATCAGGGTTATATCTCCCAGACCGGAAACGGTGGTAATACTTTTGCCTTCTTCCCGTTTAAAATACTGGAAGGGCACAAAGGCGAACAGCTGTAGTCTTTTGGTAGCGTACCATCTGCCCCACAGCTCCGTAGTATGATAAAACTCCCTTGATTCGTGGTTCATTGTGTTGCCCAGTTCCGTCGGATGGGTAGAGCGGAACTGGCGGTATCCGTACCGCAGGCCGATAAAGTTTTTATGATATTGTGGCAGGATTCCCAGCTGGTATCCGCTGGCAGAGCAGCCACAGATATCGCAGGCGAAGACGCCGGCAGGCATGAGAATAGCCATGATGAAAAATAACTTTTTCATTTTACGCAGGTAATAGCAGGTACACAACGGCATAGCAGTGATGAAACTGCCTGCGCGCCATTGCGACACATTGAGAAAATAAAAAGGATTCCTTACAGCCTGAAACCGGCTGCAGATGCAGTGAAAATAATGATCAGGCCATTACGCCAGCGGGGGATGGAAAATGGTGCTGACAGGACTGTGGGTGGGTTTTATGAGATAGAATGAAATCAGTTCGTTGCTGATAGTGAAGCTATGTGCTTCTCCGGAGAAATGATGCTGCTGACAGAATAGTACAATTTCTTTTCCCTCTTTCTGTGCGTACGGATTTTTTTGTTCCTGCTGTTCTTCCTGTTGCAGCTGTTTACGAAGATGACATTTACCATTGCAATGCAGCTGCGGCTTGTCCCTGTTCTCGCAGAGATTGGCTGCAATATAGGCCTGGTTTATCTTGTAGCTGATAAACAACATCGTCGTACTGAAGTTTTGCAGTAGTATGATGATACAAAGTAATATGCAGGAAACCTTTTTCATGCAGCCGCAAAAGTAGAGAATCATTTTGTTATTTAGTCATTTAATTATTTGAGATTAAAAAAAATGCAGCGAAGATCAGGTAGAGCTTCGCTGCATTTTTAAATCTCAAATAATTAAATAATTAAATTACCAGATAACTACGCGTTCTGCGTCAGGCAATACCATTTTGTTACCTGGAGTGCAACCCCATGCTGCCTGGAATTCTTTCAGGTGTGGCAGCGGGCCGTTGATGCGGAATCTGGCCGGAGAGTGCGGATCTGTCTGGATCTGGTTACGCAGTGCAGCGTCGGTGATGTTGGCGTGCCATACCTGTGCCCAGCCCAGGAAGAAGCGTTGTTGCCAGGTGTATCCATCGACAGGTTTAGGTTCTTCTTTACCTTCGAAGGATTTTTTCAGACCATAGAATGCCAGTGTTAAGCCACCGAGGTCAGCAACGTTTTCACCGATGGTGAGATCGCCGTTGATTTTGAAACCTGGTAATGCTTCGAGGCTGCTGAAGTAGTTGCTGTAACGTTTGGTGAGTTTATCGAAGTTATCGCGGTCAGCTTTGGTCCACCAGTTTTTCAGGTTACCGTCAGCATCGTACTGAGAGCCCTGGTCGTCGAAACCGTGGGTAAATTCGTGGCCTATTACCGCGATGATGCCGCCGTAGTTGATGGCATCGTCAGCATCCGGGTTGTAGAATGGCGGTTGGAGGATACCTGCAGGGAATACTACTTCGTTGTTGAGCGGATTGTAGTAAGCGTTAACGGTCTGCGGTGTCATGCCCCATTCGCTTTTATCAACCGGTTTACCGATTTTACCGATATTTTCTTTATGCTCGTATAAAGCGCTGGCGATAATGTTTTCCAGCAGTTTATCTTTTTCAATGCTGATGGAAGAGTAATCTTTCCATTTGTCAGGATAACCGATCTTGTAAGTGAAGGCAGCGAGTTTTTTATGCGCCATCGCTTTGGTGGAGTCGCTCATCCAGCTCAGCTGATCAATTCTTTCGCCGTATACTTTACGAACGTTTTCGATCATCTGGGATACTTTCTCCTTGCTGCTTTCAGGGAAATATTTCTTGGCGAACAGTTTGCCCAGCGGCATGCCCAGTTGTGCGTCTGTAGAGCGGATTGCTTTTTCAGGGCGTGTTTTCTGTGCTTTTCTGCCGGTCATAACTGTACCGAAGAAGTGGAAGTTTTCATCACCGATTGCTTTAGGCAGGTAGCCGGCAAAGTGAGTGAGGAGTTGCCATTTGGCGTACAGTTTCAAAACGTCTATCGGCGTAGCTTTCAGCAGTTTGTTGGCGTTGGAGATATAGCCTTTGTTCTGCAGTACAATGGTATCAGTTTTAATATCCTGTTGCTGCGTGAAGGCATCCCAGTCGAAATCAGGCGCCAGTGTTTTCAGTTCAGCGTAAGCGGATCTGTTGTATGTTTTAACAGGATCGCGCAGTTCCACATTGGACAGCTGTATTTTAGCCAGCTGTGATTCCAGTCCCAGGATGGTAGCGCCTGGATTGGCATCTGTGAAGCCTGCGAGAGAGAACATTTTATTTACGTGATTGACAAATTCGCTGCGTACATTTTTGGTAGCAGAATCCTGTCTTTCATAATAGCTTTTTTCGCCCAGACTCAGACCGCTCTGGCCCTGGTAGAGCACATTCATTTTGCTGTCTTTGGCATCTGCTTCAGCGCCGAAACCAATAAAGCTGGATACACCGATTTTCTGGAGTTCACCGGAAACATTGGACCAGTCGGCCAGTGTTTTTACCGCATTAATCTTATCCAGATAAGGCTGTAACGGAGTGATACCGCGTTTTTCGATGGTAGCGGTATCCATGTAGGAAGTGTAGTAGTCTGCGATTTGCTGCTCTTCAGAGCCTTTTTTCAGCTCTTTTTTGCTGGAAATTTCTTCGATGATTCCTTTCAGGCGTACTTCCTTGTTTTGTTTGTCAAGGATGTTGAAGGCGCCCCAACGACTTTCAGTAGAGGGGATAGGGTTGTTTTTCTTCCAGCCGCCGTTAACGAAGTTATCGAAATCGTCACAGGCTTTGTAAGTGGTGTCGAGATCTGCCAGGGGAAACGCAGGCACTTTGGCGGTTGAGTCTGCCCCGTGCTCCTGCGTGGAACTACCGGAATTGCAGGCCGCGAAGGTAATCATGGCAGCCAGCAACGGTAGTTTTACCGCATTAGTTTTGTTCATATGTAAAACAGGTTTAGTCTTTAAAGTTATGGAAAACAAGGAAGCAAAAGTCATCCGTTTTGTATGAACGGCAATGAAAGGCAGAATTGCCGGGAAACACCCGCCCCGAATCTCTAAATAATTAGTAGGTTTGTGACGGTAAAAACGATTTTTTAATGAGTTTCAGGTTTAAATTATATAGGATTTTAACGGCGCTGGCATTGATGATTACGGGTTTTTTCACGTTCGGCGGGATATTGTTTGCATTTGTCAACTTCCCCGCACTGGTATCTGCCGTGATCTGGGGGGCCTGTTTCATACATAGTATTTTATCTGTATATCTTCAGCGGAGTATCATGTTCCCGGAAATTACACTGAAGGAAAGCTCGCCGGGAGGCATCCGTATTATGGGCGGCATCACGCTGATATTTGCTGCGCTGTTGTTTTTCTGCGGACTGGTACTGCAGATGATCCCGACGGAAGTACTGAAGGAAGTGATGGCAGAGGCTATGAAACAGAACAACGGCAACCTGAGCATCGGCTTCCTGCGCGGTATGGGGGTAGCGCTGTTACTGATCAGTTTAATCCTGACATTTAACGCAAATCTTTCTTTTTATTTTCTCCGCCAGTGGACGAAAATGAAGGAAGGCAGGGAAGAATAAAGGAGATCATATGGAAAGGAAGGAAATCGCCGGCAGGGAAGATATTCAGCTGCTGGTAGACAGTTTTTATGACAAGGTAAAAGCAGATGACAGGATAGGCTTTATCTTCAACGATATTGCGAAGGTAGACTGGCCGCATCATCTGCCCATCATGTACAATTTCTGGGAAAGCCTGTTGCTGGATACCGGCGTCTATGGCCGGAATACCATGGAGCCTCACTTTGCGCTCAACAGGAAAATTCCATTGGAGCCGCCTCATTTTGAGCGTTGGCTGCAACTGTTCGAAGCTACCGTGAATGAACATTTTACCGGGGAAAAAGCAGCGCTGGCACTCACCCGCGCCCGCTCCATCCAGGGTATCATGCAGCTGAAAATGCAAAAGATCAATCACCCGGAAGCCGGCCAGAAATAAAATCCTCACACTTAACTATTCGTGTATGCAGCCATTAGCAGAGCGGTTAAGACCGGTAACGCTGGACGAACTGGTTGGCCAGGAACACCTTACCGGTAAAGACAGTATATTAAGAAAAGCCATACTACAGGGAAAGATCCCGTCCATGATATTGTGGGGCCCTCCGGGCGTAGGTAAAACCACTATCGCCAACATCATTGCCCATACCCTGCAGGTGCCGTTCTATACCCTCAGCGCTATTTCCGCGGGAGTAAAGGAAGTACGCGAGGTCATCGAAATAGCCCGCCGGCAGCAACATGCCGTGCTCTTTATTGATGAGATCCACCGCTTTAATAAATCACAGCAGGACGCCCTTCTGGGAGCCGTAGAAAAGGGGATCATCACCCTCATCGGGGCTACCACTGAAAACCCTTCTTTTGAGGTAAATGCGGCCGTATTATCGCGCAGCCAGGTATATGTGCTGAAGCCGCTGGGCAACGAACAGCTGATGCAGTTGTTGCAGCAGGCCATGGAAAGGGATAAATGGCTGCAATCCAAAAATATAGAACTCAGGGAAACGGCAGCGCTGTTCAACATCTCCGGCGGAGATGCCCGCAAGCTGCTGAACCTCTTTGAGCTGGTAGTAGGCACCCTGCAGGAAGATCCCGTTGTCATCACCGACCAGAAAGTGATGGATATCGCCCAGCAACGTGTAGCCATCTATGATAAAACAGGAGAACAGCATTATGATATTATCTCTGCTTTTATCAAATCCATCCGCGGCAGTGATCCCAACGCCGCCGTATATTACCTGGCCCGCATGATTGATGGCGGAGAAGATGTGAAATTCATCGCACGCCGCCTGGTCATCCTCGCCTCCGAAGATATAGGCAATGCCAATCCCAACGCCCTGCTGCTGGCTACCTCCTGCTTCCAGGCGGTAAATCTGATCGGTTATCCGGAATCCAGGATTATCCTGTCGCAATGCGTGACCTATCTCGCCTCCTCCGCCAAAAGCAATGCTTCCTATATGGCTATCAACAATGCCCAGCGCATCGTTGCCCAAACCGGCGACCTGCCTGTACCCATGCATATCAGGAACGCACCTACGAAAATGATGAAAGGAATGGGATACGGCAAAGGCTACGAATATGCCCACGACCACGAAAACAATTTCGTACTCCAGGAATTTCTCCCCGACGCCATCAAAGGCACCAAACTGTACGATCCGGGAAATAACCCACGCGAAGATGAGCTGAGAAGGCATTTGAAGCAGCTGTGGAAGGACAAATATAACTATTGAGAATTACGAATTACGAATTACGAATTGCGAATGAGGAGCGAAGACATAAGCGGATACTAAATAGTATTGTTCGCTTATGTCTTCGCTCCTCATTCGTAATTCGCAATTCGTAATTCGTAATTCATAACTCAATTCCTTTCTTTATCAATTATCTCAAACTCCAACCCTGTTCTTTCGCCATTTTCATCCACCAGTGTAATCGTGTGTTTGCCTGCGGGCGGGTGCAGGGCCATCTGGTGAAATTCGGAGGTGGCGCCGATGAAGGTGTTGTCCAGGTGCCAGAATATTTTGGCAGCGGGGTTTCTGTGGGTGGCGGTGAAGATGGTCTGGCCGGGTTTGCCGTCGATTTCAAGGGGAACAAAGATACGGGCGTTGGGCCGCGGATAGATGAGTTCTATCGGGGCTTTGTCCTGTCCGAGGGAGGTGAGGCATTCCGGTTTGTAGGGAGGTAGTGCAGCGTAATAGTTTTTGCTGCGGTAATAATATTCCTGTGAGGGAGGAAGTACAAACCAGGATTTGTGCTGCATGAACTGCGGCGATTCGCAGTTCTCTGTTACGCGCCACTGGCCGGTTCTGTCAAGGTGAATGAGTTGGTGAAAAGGACAGATGCCTGCGCGGATGCCTGCGGGAGGTACAAAGATGGAGTCTCTTTCCTCACAGAGTTCGCTGGCGCGGTAACCGCTTTTCCGGCATACTTCAATTTTCCGGAGATGTGCATAGGGAGGTGTAAACCAGCTGCCGGTACGGAGCTGACGGAATACATCGAAGAGGATAGGCGCAGCGGTGGATACGCCGATCAGGCCCGGACGGCCTTCTCCATCGGCATTGCCTACCCATACACCTACTACATATCCGGGTGTTACGCCGATAGCCCAGCCGTCGCGGAAACCGAAGCTGGTACCGGTTTTCCAGGCAATGCGCTGAGAAGAGGAAAATTGCTGCCAGAGCAGTTCCTCTCCCGGACGCATCACTTCTGTCATGGTTTCAAATGTCTGCCAGATAGCGCCTGCATTCAGGAGCCCTTCTTTGCTGAGTCCGTATTTCGACGAGCGACTGATGTTCAGCTGATAGTTGGGCGGGTGAATATCATCCATGTCATATCTGCCGTTGTATTGATCCAGATGTATCAGTGTGCGGGCCATGCTGGCGTACATACCGCACATTTCCCAGAGCGTGGTTTCACCGCCGCCAAGGATCAGCGAAAGGCCATAATGGTCCGCGGGTTTGTTGAGGGTGGTGATTCCCATCTTCTGCAGCAGTATATGAAAACGTTCGTATCGGTACTGCTGGAGCATGCGTACGGAGGGGATGTTGAGCGATCTTGCCAGTGCACGGGAGGCGGGCACAGCGCCGTCGTATCCGAGGTCAAAGTTCTGCGGTGAATAACCGGCTATCTGTGTAGGAATGTCCGGCACCAGCATATCCGGCAGCAGCAATCCGTCGTTCAGCATAGCTGCATATAAGATGGGTTTGAGTGTGCTGCCTGGGCTTCTACGTGCCTGCACCACATCTACATGACTCTCCATTTCCGGATCTGACGGATGATAGATATTGCCGACATAAGCCAGCGCATTGCCTGTTTCCACATCCAGAACCAGAACAGCCGCATTGTTGATGCCATTGGCCTTATAGGTATGGTGGTATCTTTCTGTGATAGCGCTGACATTTCGTTGTAGTGCGCCATCTATGGTACTTTTGATGCGGGTAGGACCTTCTTCGTGCTGCTGCAGGTAATCGGCGTGAAAGCGGTCCAGCAGATGCGGCGCATCCTGCGGTAAAGGCAGGGGCTGTGCCGGCAGTGGTTCCAGCTTGGCCAGCTGACAGGTAATGCTGTCGATGGTTTTACGCTGATACAATTTATCCAGCAGCTGATTTCGTTTAGTCATTAACGTTTGACGGTTGCGGCCCGGGTGCACCAGCGCCGGACTGTTAGGCAACACTGCCAGCGCGGCCATTTCGCCCCAGGAGAGCTGATCGGCCTTGCGGCCGTAATACCGCCAGGAGGCGGCTTCCAGCCCTACTACATTACCGCCGAACGGCGCATTGGAAGCATAGAGCGCAATAATCTTTTTCTTGGAAGCACCGAATTCAAGACGGGTAGCCAGTACGCCTTCCACTAACTTCTGCCAGATGTTACGCGGCTGATTGCGCGACAGCCGGATGACCTGCATGGTAAGGGTGCTGCCACCACTCACCACACGCCTGCCCTGCAGATTCTGTTTTACCGCACGGGCTACTGCTACCGGATCTATCCCCCAGTGGTAATAAAATCGTTTATCCTCATAGGTGATAATACATTGCCTGAACTTTTCAGGTACATGTTCATTATAAGGGAAACGCCACTGGCCATCGGACGCTATGCTGGCATTCAGCAGATCGCCGCCTGCATCTTCCAGTACAAAGGAAGTAGGGCTGGTAAATAACTGCCGGGGCAAACAAAAATAATAGGCAGTCAGCACAATCACAGCAGCTGTTAACCACCATTTTTTCCTGATGCACCACTGACGGATTTTCTGTCGGTCAATTCTAAACATATCGTGTAAAGCTCTGCAATTTATGTCAATACAAAAATAGCAATGATTAAGGTATGCTATTTGCATAAGACAGATTATTCTTATACTAATTTACCGTCTCCCGTAAAAACAAAAAACAATCATCAGATGAAAAAGCTCATCCCTTCTGCGTTGGCTGTACTGGTTAGCTGCCTGTACTTTGTTATGCCCGCTGCTGCGCAGCAAAAAACAGCTCCTGCCCGTGAAGATATTGTAGTAATGCAAAATGGTGAAGAAAAACATGGAAAGATTACTGAAGTGGATACCGACATTGTAAAGTTTATGCACAGCGGAGAAACATTGCTGTATACGTTGAAAAAATCGGATATCAGCAAGATCACTTTCGCCAGTGGCAGAATTGAAATGATCTCACATCCGCCGAAGGAAAGTGCTGCAGATCAGCCGCCTTATCCTGTCATGACTCCCAACCTGGTAGCCATCCTGCCTTTCAAGTACCGTCAGGTAAACGGTTATCCTGAGCCTGTCGCCGAAACAAAAGAGAAGCTGCAGGATGATACCTACGCGTATCTGAGCAAACGTGCCGCCACCTACAGGTTCCAGGACCCGCAAACCACCAATGCACTGCTGTTTCGCAGAGGGATCGATGAAAACACTATCAGGGGCTATACCTATGCAGAACTATGCAGCGTCCTTGGCGTGGAATACATCATACACGGTTCCCTCTCCCGCAGCTCCCGCGAAACGGTAGACACCTACGAAGGCAAAGAAATCAGGAAAGAAGACAACAAACTGAATCAGACCAAAGTAGCCAATACTACCGTTGACAAACAATACAACAACGAAGTCAGCATCATGATCTACAACTCCCGCAACGACCGGATATATAGTAATCAGCGCACGGCTTTAATGATGGAAGAGAATTCATATTGGTATGCGTTGGCGTTTATGCTGAAACGCTGCCCATTGTACAGATAATATAATTACGAATTACGAATTGCGAATTACGAATGTAAAAGCGAAGAGCTAAACGTAGATTAAAGGTGATATACAATAGTTATCTCTTTTAATCTACGTTTAGCTCTTCGCTTTTACATTCGTAATTCGCAATTTACCTCGTTACTTCTACCCATTTCCCCGGCAGGAACGCATGTATTGTATTGTCATACATGGCTTCGCAGGAGGTAGCGGGCAGGTAGTAGCGGCCCAGGTAAGAGGCGTTAAGTAATACGGTGTAGACGCGTGTTTTGT
Source organism: Chitinophaga solisilvae (assembly GCF_009928525.1). GTDB lineage: Bacteria > Bacteroidota > Bacteroidia > Chitinophagales > Chitinophagaceae > Chitinophaga > Chitinophaga solisilvae. The sequence continues at coordinate 116,809 of NZ_JAABOK010000012.1, forward strand.
TTTCTTCGATATTGAAATAGGTGTACACCCTGTCATCGCGTATATCCTTATAGGTGGCAGGCGATGAGCGGAAGGAGCTGTCGTTGTCCATCAGGCGGGTGTTCAGTATTTCCCATCCGGAAGGGAATATCTGGGACAGCGCCATCTGTTCGTAATAACCGCGTTTACCAGGGTTTTTGATGGTAACGGTGGCCATGAAATCGCTGCCCTGACGCAGGGTAGAGATATCCAGCGGATGTCCTTCACGGGTGCTGTATTGTACCTGCATACTGAGTATGTCAGGGTTGTTGGTAGCTACCGGTTCCTGGCCGGCATCCGGCTGGCCGCGCAGGATCAGGCGCGCATACAGGACGTTCTGGCCATTGTTCTGCAGCGTGATGTTACCCTGAGCACTGTTGAAGGTAACAGGGATCTGCGTGACAAAGGATTGTCCGTTAACAGTGCCTTTTGCGCCGTTGAGTGTATAGCTGACATTGATTTTACTGTTGCCTTTGTTGGCGCCGCAGAATTTGGCTACTGCCAGCAGGGCGTAGGCGGTGGTTTGTGTGCTGTACCACTGGTTATCCTGTGAAAGCTGTGCGGCAATCTGTTTTACCAGTTCATTGGCGCGGTTGCGTTGCCCCAGCATGGTCAACGTTTCCAGGATCATAGCTTTATCGCGCAGGTCGGAGCCGAAGGTGCCGCCCAGCTGCGTATAGGGTTTCACCTCAGTAGGGAGGCTTTGTACCAGTGCATTGGCAACCTCTGGTTGTCCGGCAAGCCTGTAAGCTGCTGCCAGCCTCCATTTGGCAGGAGTGGAAATATATTTGAATTCCTTCAGCCTGTTCATGGCGCCCAGCTCCGGTACTTTGGCGAGTGCCAGCAGGTATACGCGGTATGCCTGAATGAGGTCGCCGCCATAGAAGTTCTGTGTATTCGGTGACCAGGTGGCAGCTTTGTTGCGCTGGTATTTTTTCCACTGATCCAGCAGGCCGGCAGGGAGCGTATAGCCCTTGGCCTGAGCTTCCAGGAGGAAGTGACCGGCATAGTTGGTGCCCCATTCGTCTGCATCTGCCATCCCCGGCCAGTAGCTCATACCACCGTCGGAGGTCTGGAAACCTTTCAGCCTGTTGATACCTGCTTTTATGTTACGGTCTATTTCTGCCAGCTGGCTTTCTTTCAGATCCATCAGCTGGTTCAGTGCAAGCTGCGGGAATACGCCGGAGGTAGTTTGCTCGATACAGCCGTGCGGGTACTCTATGAGGAACTGCAGGCGCTTGCCGAGGTTGAGCGACGGTATAGTGGATATTTCCAGCACGCCGGAGTTGGTGCCCGACATACCTACAGGGCTGTAGGCTGTACTCCAGTTCCTGCCGCTTTCCAGCGTATAGTCGATGACGTTGGTTATCACCGGATTCGGGTTACGTACGTCCAGTTCTACATTTTCTTCTGCGCGCTCACTGCCGCTGGTGGCTACAGCCTTGATTTTGCCTATGCCTGTCTGCGGTCTTACTTTCACATCGAAGTATACGATCTGTTCTCCCGGCTGATTGAAGGTAACCGTTTTGGTTTGCTCGCCTACTACTTCCAGCAGGGCATTGGTGCTGAGGGTAACGTTGGCGGAGCGGATGTTGGGTTCCAGTCCGAATACCGTTACAGGCAGCTGGATGGTTTCTGACGGACCAAGTACCCGCGGAGCGCTGGTAAGCAGCATGAGCGGTTTTTTCACGGCCACCGCTTTTTCAGCGAAACCGTATGCACCGTCCTGGCCCGCTACCACCATAGCTTTAACAGAGCCTATATAGGGTGGCAGTTTGAATTTATGCGTTTGTTTCTGACCGCTCTTCAGGTAGAAAGGTCCCATATATTTCACTACCGGCTTGAAGCGGTTGGCTTTTGCTGCGCCGGCATTTTTATTCAGCCCTTCGTCGCCGCCAATGCTGAGGATACGTTCCATATCTGCACCCCATGCGCCGATCACGAAATCGAAGAGATCCCAGGTTTTAACGCCCAGGGCCTCCCTTGCATAGAAGGAGCTGTGCGGGTCCGGTGTTTTGAACCGGGTAAGATCGAGCAGCCCCTCATCTACGATGGCGATGGTATATGTCATGGATTTGCCGTTGCTTTCGCTCACGGTGATGGTAGCGTCGGATTCCGGTTTCAGCTTGTCAGGCATACTGATGACCGGTTTCAGGATGGTGCCCGGATCTTCTATTGAAACAGGAATGGTACCATACATCCTGATAGGCAGGTCATTGACAGTCTGGGCATGTGGTTGCAGCAGGGTAACGTTGACGTATATATTAGGCGTCATATTTTTTTCTGCCTTGAAACGGAAGGTGGTCTGCCCCTGCTGGGTATTTACCCAGAATGTTTTCAGCACCTTGCTGCCGGATTCAATGCTGATTAATCCACGTCCGCCTGCGCTACTGGGGATAGTCAGATTGATATCATCACCGGTTTTATACTTTTGTTTGTCAGCAGTAAATACCAGCATAGATGCTTCGGCGGGATTTTCTTTCTGCATTCTTTCTGCCCATCCCGGCCAGTCAATATATACGGATTTGCCGCTGGTATGGCCGCTTTGCAAGTCTTTTACCCTTACCAGGTAACGGCCCCAGTCCGGTGAGTTGACGCGCAGCTCCCATTTACCGCGGCCGTTGTGCAGGGTAATGGTTTCTTTGCTCAGCAGCTGGTTGTAGTTGTCCTGTGTGAAATTGGAGAACTCGTTGGATTCGCTTTCATCCCACCACCATCTCCATCTCACCTTGTAGAGTTCTACCTGTACTTCGCGGCTGCCGCCAATGAGGTTACCTTTATCATCTACATCCACAATGTCTATGCTGTGCGGCTTGTCTGTCAGCAGCATACCGGTGGTGCGGTCGCCTTCGGGCATGCGTAAACCGGCATAGGAGGTGAACGGATTATACGGCATGGAGAAGTGATCGATACTGAAATCACCTCCCGGCTCGAATACTTTTACTTCGAAGTTGGCTTTCAGCTGGCCGGGGGCAATCTTACCGAGCTGCATGTCTGCACTGACAGTAGCGGTGCCGGCATCGCTCAGCGCACCTTCGAAGATGGTTTTATTCTCTGCCTCAAAATGGGTGACAGGGTCATCGAAGGTATAGCCCTCGAAATTTTTGAAGCTGGTAGTTTGTTCTTTGAGAGATACATCCACTTTGGCTTTCAGGTGCTGGGCAGTGGCGCCAAACAGCCACATGGCTGACAGCGAGCCCTGGGAGCCGGTTTTGGATAAGGCCGTGGCGGATCCGAAGTCCATTTTTATTTTCAGCCTGTTAGGCTTCACGGTTTCCACGCGGATGTTTTTGGTAAAGGTGGCGCCGCCGACTTTTACCTTGGCGAGCCAGTTACCGGTTGGATCATCGGGTTGCGTGGAGGTAGAGAAGCTATAGAAGCCATTCAGGCCTTCATGCTGATTGAGGCGTTTATACAATTGTCCTTTAGGGTTGTATAACTCCAGGGATACGGGGTGATCTTTCGGCAGTTTATCATCCTTATCTTCCAGGATAAATGTCAGGTAGATGGAATCGCCCGGCCGCCATACGCCGCGCTCGCCATAGAGGAAGCCTTTGATACCGCTCTGTACTTCTTCGCCTTTTACGTCGAAGCGGCTGAGGGGCAGGGAGCTGCCATCGTCGAGTTTGAGGTAGCCTCTTTCATCGCCTTTTTTGGCGATGAGCAGGTAAGGTTTGCGTTTCAGTTCAAAAGAGGCAAGGCCGTCGCCGTCGCTCTTTGTTTTATAGATCACCTGGTTCTGATAGTCGAGCAGTTCCAGCTCCACGCCTGTCAATGGTTTGGTATCGCGGATATCCGTTACCACCACCAGCATGCTGTTATCATTACCTCTTTTGGCAATAAGGCCTATGTTGGAAGAAACAATGTTCCGGGAAGCCCATTTGTCTTTATTGTAGTAAGAATTGGAGCAGGCATCGTTACGGCGCTCCCAGTCGTACCCGTACGGATAATAGCTATCGTAGCGTACCCAGAAGGCATCATCATCATCTATCTTCTCCCCGTAATAGTTTTCTTCAGATTCTTCTCCCTGTGAGCTTTCTCCTTCTTTCTTCTCTTCTGTACACTGGGTAAGCGCATATGATTTACGGAAGCCGATGGTTACGCGGTAAATAGCGCCCGGCTCTGTACGCAGCAGTTTGTCGAGGTCGAGGAAGAAGCGGTTTTTCTTATGGAGATTAACAGATTTATCACTATCCAGGCGGATCACTTTTTCTACTACGGGTCTGCCTACACGACGCAGCTCCTGGTCGCCGTTCAGGTTGTTGTTCTGCAGGTATTGCGGTACGTTGTTCTCATAAATTTTGATGATGCTTACATCTACGGCATTCAGGTTAACTGCTTCAAACGGCATCACCAGCTTATTGCTTTCGGGCAGAATAACGCCCTTGCCGGGGATTTCCACGGAGGGCAGTGTATTTTCAAAATTGACATTGGCGCTGAAAGTCTTGCCCAGTCTTTGATCGGTGATATTGATAACACCTTCGTTGATGATGGCGTTATAGCTGCCTTCCAGTCTAACGGGGGAGTATACACGTACTTCACTGCCGTCGATGGTATATCTCAGGTCACTCTGCCCGCTGATGCCGACCAGGCCTTCAAGGGTCTGGGCTACGCTGATGGGATCAGAGAACTGTACGAGCAGGTGTTGTTCCGGTTCAGACATGGCTTTTACCTCGAGCACCTTGAAATCTCCTCTGGCCGGAACTTCTACGGTTTTCTTTCCTTCGTTATCCACTTTCAGCGGAGATCCTGACCAGGTCAGTTCCATATTGCGGGCAATGTTTCCGCGTTCGATGCCGGCGATGGTAAAGCGGGAGGTACGTTCGGCGGCATTATGCTGCCAGGTGACCGGCAGTTTTTTACCGGCATATTGTGCGCTGAGGAGCTTTTCTACTACCTGCGGGTCTTCCACATCGGCAGTGAAAACGGCGCCGGTATACGTCATCTTATCAAGAGACGAGTTGGTGCTGGCTTTCAGTCCGGCGAAGTCCAGGGAGAACGAAGGTTTGATGATTTTAAAATCAAAATCGAAGGTTTTGAGATCTTTCGGCACTTCCATCACCTTACCGAGTTTAAAGGTAGCCTGGTAGGTTTTTCCGGGCTGCAGGTTTTCATCCGGCCGGAATTCGATGGTGGTGGCATCTATCCAATAGGACTTGCCCTTGATAGACGGGGAAAACTCGAAGACTTCCTTGTCGAGCACTTCGTTCTGGGTATGGGTGACGTTTACCTGCCCCGCGAGATGCACGCGGATAGGACTCTGTTTGGAGATGACACCCGCTGTGTAAGCCTCGATATACTTGGCAAAAGCGGGGTTCATTTCTTTTTTGGTAGTCCTGCAGCCACTGATCTGTGTCAGCGCAGCCAGGGAAACAATGAATACTGCTACAGCTAAAAGCCGTTTGAATAGGTGCATCAGGAATGGATTATGGTGATTAACTGATTAGATGCGAAGATAGTCCATTTAGTTATTTGGTTATTTGAGATTTGGTTATTTAAAATGCAGCGGAGACATGAGCGAATACTTTCGCAATAATCTCCGCTGCATTTTAAATAACCAAATCTCAAATAACCAAATAACTACATTATATGGTTTTTCCTCCGCTCAGCCGCAGGAACTTATCTACGCATTCCGGGAGTTCTTCTTCGTAGTGGGTGACGTAGATGAGGGTAACGGGCATATGGTGGCAGAGTTGTTCAATTACTTTTTTGAAGTGGCGTTTTTGCTGATCGTCCAGCCCCTGGCAGGGTTCGTCGAAAATGAGGAGTGGCGGGTGTTTTACCAGGGCGCGGGCCAGGAGGGAAAGTCGCTGGGCGCTTTCGGGTACTTGTTTGAAGGGGGTGGCAGCATATGCTCCGATGTCCAGGATATCCAGCCAGGTGCGGGCTGTTGCCTGTTGTTCCGGTGTGGCCGGGCGGGTGCTGCCGATGATATCGGAGAAGCCGGAGCATACTACCTGGAGGCAGTTGTCGCGGGAGCTGAAGTACTGGTGGAGTTCAGGAGAAACGAAGCCGATCTTCTTTTTGATGTCCCAGATACTTTCTCCGGAGCCACGGCGGCGGTCGAACAGCCATAGCTTGTTGGCGTATGCCTGCGGGTTGTCGCCGTTGATGAGACTGAGCAGCGTTGATTTACCGGCGCCGTTGTGGCCCAGCAGTGCCCATTTTTCATTGGTTTTTACGGTCCAGTTAATATCGTCGAGGATGGTATTTTCTCCGTATTTCACCCGGATGTTTTCCATGCGTACGATGTGCTCAAATGTTGTTTCCGTATGATTTTTTACCATTTCTGCGATCCTGTCTGCCTGTGGCAGGGGCAGTATATCTTCTTCAACGGCTGGCAGGGGGAGCTGTACAAATTCACTGCGTGTATACCTGCCCGTTATCTCTCCGTTTTCGAGGGTGAGTACGTGGGTGATATGTTCCGGGATTTCATGCGGTGTAGTTGCCAGCAGTACTGTGGTGCCGTTGCTGATGATTTCATTGATCATCGCGGTAAAGTCCTTGCGGGTCTGTACATCCAGGCCGATGTACGGATTGTCGAGCAGCAGCAGCTGTGGTTGCTGCAGCAGGGCGCGGGCAATCATGATACGGCGGGTTTCCCCGTTTGACAGCTTGATGAGGCGCTTTCCCAGGAGCGGCGCTACCTTCAGCGGCAGCAGCAGTGCCGGCACTTCGGCGATGCCGAGGTATTCGCTGACAACCGGCGAGTTGTCGGCATCCGCACTGTTAAACCGTTGCTGATAGTAGAAGTCGGTGGTGGTATTGGAGAGGTTCCGGAAAGTATGATGATGACCTACCAGCTGCACCAGGTTGCGATAGGTAAAGTACGGATCGGTAATGGTATGCTGTTGTTTCCATGCATCATAAAAATGATGTCTGACGGTCCCATTGATGATATTAAACTTACCAAGAATGGTATGGAACAGGGCGGTCTTACCTGACCCGCTGGGACCTGTCACGGCCCATTGTTCATTTTTATTGACTTCCCAGCTGAGGGAATTGAAGAGTGTTTTGTCGAGATACCTTACGGTAACATGTTCCAGCGAGAGAAAGGGTGTCTTTACTTCTTCCATGGTTTACTTGGTTGGGCTAAAGATTCATTGTCGCCTATAAAAATAATAGTATTATCGGATGGTTCAAGTATTTTTATAGCAAATCATCGTTTTATGAATTGGGATTTCAAGACTTTCGGAGAGCTGACGATCAATGAGCTGTATGATATATTGCGACTACGGAGCGAAGTATTTGTGGTAGAGCAGAACTGTGCCTATCAGGACCTGGATGATTATGACCAGCAGGCATACCACCTGATGGGAAGGGATGCCAACGGGCAGCTGCTGGCCTATACCCGTATTTTTGCTCCCGGCATCAAATACGAAGAATCTTCCATCGGCCGCGTGGTCACTTCACCGAAGGCACGCGGTACCGGCGCCGGCCGTCAGCTCATGGAAAAATCCTTGTCAACACTCGAAAATACCTTCGGAAAGATAGCCGTAAGAATAGGTGCGCAGCAATACCTGGAGCGGTTCTATGCCTCGCTGGGCTTTGTAAGCACAAGTGAACCTTATCTGGAGGATGGGATATGGCATGTGGAAATGGTAAGGAAATAATTACGAATTACGAATTGCGAATTACGAATGAGGAGCGAAGACATAAGCAAAGAAGTAAATTCTTTATCCGCTTACATCTTCGCTCCTCATTCGTAATTCGCAATTCGTAATTCGCAATTATCTTTTCGGTATTTTCTTCTCCTTTTCCTTCTTCTCCTTCACATGTACTTTTATCTTATACAGCGGGAAAACATACGATACGGTGTATTGCATGTCGAAGATGGATTTTTTAGAGCCGCTGCCAAAGCCGGGCATGACGAGCGGGGTGAATTCATCGGTTTTGATGTTGTTGAGGAGGATACGTTCGCGCAGGCTCCAGCCGAGGAAGAAGTTTTTGAGTACTTCAGCTTTCAGGCCCAGTACCAGTTCTACCCAGTGGGCGTTGACATTGGTTTTGGGAACGCTGCCGGTGAGGTTGCCGCCCCAGTAGGGGCTGGTAATTTTATAGGAGGGCACTTCATAGGTAAGGTGTGAGAAACCGTACCGTATACCGCCGTAGAACATATTTTTTTCGGAGGGGTATAGTCTTTTCATGAAGTTGTAATCGACGCCCAGTGTGATAAAGACGCCGCTGCCCTTATAGGTGTAGTTGTCGTCGCTGTAGGGCGTGTTGGTATAGCCGGCTTCTACTGCGCCATACAGGTCGCTTTTGAGGCGCACGTCGGCTACGGCGGTGAATTCCTTGCGGTAGGGATAATAGATGGCCGTAATGATGCGGCTGAGATCCACTCCCACGCGGATACCGCCGGGGAGGAAGTAGGTGCTGTCCTTGGCTTTCACCGCGGCCGTTGCCGTTGTGTCAATTCCCTTTTTGCGGAGGGTATCAGCAGCCGGTTTATGGAGAGTATCTTTTATCACGGCCGGCTTGTTTTGTGCCTGTACTGTGATGCCCGTCAGTATACTACTCAGCAAAGAAAAAAGTAAGATGCGTATCATTACTGTTTATTACTGATTTTGAATTGAATGCAATTGAATCGATCCGGTGTTTGGTGGCCAGCATCGTATCCAGGAAGAAGTAGGTGCCGAATCCGCATCCGGGGGAAATAAAATGTTTACTACGTGTATACCTGAACGTTAGGGTGTCAGGAACTGCGGTAGAATCCACCTGGAGGAAGAAAATGCTGCTGTCAGCCACGGGCGACAGTGGCAGGAATACGCTGCTGAGCGGCGCCTTTTTAAAGATGCTGTCCCGGTTTTTTCCCTGGTCAATAGCGAAGAGCGTTACCTTGGGCAGGACGGTATCCCTGATTCTGTTGAAATTATCCGGCTTTTTTTTGAAAGCGATGCGCAACTCAGTCCGCAAAGTCTGATCGCAGATTTTCGTTTCATTCTCGCAGGCAACGATGCCGGCGAGTAATAAACAGGGGAGTAATATCTGGTATATAGTTTTCATTCTTGTTAAAAACGTTGGCAAGATATTAAATTCCCAGCTCCTTTTTGAGGAAGCGGGCAGTATGGCTGTCTTTACAGGTGCTTACCTGCTCCGGTGTACCGGTGCAGAGGATGGTACCGCCGCCTGCACCGCCTTCGGGGCCGAGGTCTACGATATAATCCGCCATTTTGATCACATCCAGGTTATGTTCTATGACCAGTACCGTATTGCCGCGGTCGACCAGTTTGTCCAGTACTTTCATGAGCAGCTGTATATCCTGGAAATGCAGGCCGGTAGTAGGTTCATCCAGTATGTAAATGGTTTTGCCGGTATCTTTTTTAGACAGTTCCGTTGCCAGTTTAACACGCTGTGCCTCGCCACCGGAGAGGGTTACGGCCGATTGTCCGAGGGTGATGTAACCCAGGCCCACATCCTGCAGGGTTTTGATTTTGCGGTATATCCACGGTACCGGCTGGAAAAATTCTACGGCTTCATCTACAGTCATATCGAGTACGTCGGAGATGGATTTGCCTTTATAGCGGATTTCCAGTGTTTCGCGGTTGTAGCGGCGGCCGTTACATTTTTCGCAATGTACATATACGTCCGGGAGGAAGTTCATTTCGATGACACGCATGCCACCGCCTTCACAAACATCGCAGCGGCCTGTTTTCACATTGAAGGAGAAGCGGCCGGCGTTGTAGCCCCTGATTTTAGCTTCGGGCACCTGTGCAAACAGGGTGCGTATATCCGTGAAGAAGCCGCAGTAGGTAGCCGGATTGCTGCGTGGAGTGCGGCCTATGGGCGACTGGTCAATTTCAATCACCTTGTCGATATGCTCCAGCCCTTTGACGCTTTTATAAGGCATGGGGGCCTGCTTGGAATCGTAGGCGTGCTGAGAAAGAATCGGGTACAGCGTTTCATTGATGAGCGTGGATTTACCGCTGCCGGAAACGCCCGTAACGCAGATGAAAGTGCCCAGGGGCAGTTTCACGCTTACATTCTTCAGGTTGTTGCCGGTAGCGCCTTTCAGCTCCAGGAAGTTGCCGTTGCCCTTGCGGCGCTGCTCCGGTATGTCCATCGCGCGTTTACCGTTGAGGTAGCCCGCTGTGGGGGTGTTCAGTTTTAATATTTGTGCAGGCGTGCCCTGTGCAATGATCTGGCCGCCGTGGATACCGGCGCCGGGACCAATATCTACCAGGTGGTCCGCATGCAGCATAATGTCTTTATCGTGTTCCACTACGATCACGGTATTACCCATTTCACGCAGGTTGCGGAGCGCGTCTATCAGCTGCATGTTATCGCGCTGATGCAGGCCAATACTGGGCTCATCCAGGATATAGGTGATGCCCATGAGCTGGGAGCCTATCTGTGTGGCGAGGCGTATACGCTGTGATTCGCCACCGCTGAGCGTTCTGGTAGCCCTGTTGAGGGTGAGGTAGTTCAATCCTACGTTGAGCAGAAATCCCAGGCGTTCCCTGATTTCTTTCAGGATATCTTTGGCGATGACGTTCTGCTTGTTCTCCAGCCTGGATTCGATGGAGCGGAACCACTCAGACAGCTTGTCCAGGTCCATATTTCCCAGCTCGGAAATATTTTTATCGTCTACCTTAAAAAATAAACTTTCCTTCTTCAGTCTGGTGCCATTACATTCCGGGCAGGTGCTGAGTTCCATGAAGCTCTCGGCCCAGGAGCGCACATGATCGGAAGCGGTATCGTTGAAATAGCGGCGTACCATGTTCACCACCCCTTCGTATTCGGTGGAGTACTGGTCGGTGGCGCCACCTTCCCCGTAGGAGAGGTCCATTTCCAGCTTGCCGTTTTCATCGCCGAAGAGAAGCACGTTGAGCGCTTTCTGCGGGATGGCGGAGATAGGCCCGGTGAGGGAGAACTTATATTTTTTGGCGAGCTGCTGCACCTGTTTGTAGGTGAAGGTATCGCGGGCTTCTCCCAATGGTTTTAAGCCGCCTTCATCAATGGTGGCGTTGTAGTCGGGGATGATCGCGTCCATACTGATCTGATGGATGGAGCCCAGACCTTTACACCGCGGGCATGCGCCGTAGGGGGAGTTAAAGGAGAAGGTGTTGGGAGATGGTTCCTCGTAGGAGAGGCCGGTGTCCTCGCACATCAGTTGTTTGCTGTACTGGCTTACCTTACCGGTGTCATGATCCATGACGAAGAGGAGGCCTTTACCCATGGTGAGGGCTTTCTGTACGCTCTGGCTGATGCGGGTACGGGCATCGTCCTGAACCTGGATACGGTCTATGACCAGCTCAATATCATGGATCTTGTAGCGGTCTACCTGCATTCTTTCCTTCAGGTCCATTATTTCCCCGTCCACCCGTACTTTGACATATCCCTGTTTGCGTACCTGTTCAAAGAGTTCGCGGTAGTGACCTTTACGGCCGCGTACCAGGGGGGCGAGAATAACGAGTTTCTTTTTGCTGTAATTTTTGAAGAGATGTTCCAGTATTTCTTCTTCAGAAAAGCGCGTCATGCGCTTGTTGGTATTGTAGGAATACGCCTGTCCGATGCGGGCATACAGCAAACGCAGAAAATCATAGATCTCTGTGATGGTGCCTACCGTAGAGCGGGGATTCTTATTGGTGGTTTTCTGTTCGATGGAGATAACCGGTGAGAGGCCGGTAATTTTATCCACATCGGGTCTTTCCATATCACCTATAAACTGACGGGCATACGCGGAGAAGCTCTCCATATAGCGCCGTTGTCCTTCTGCATAAATAGTATCAAACGCCAGGGAAGATTTTCCGCTGCCACTGATACCGGTGATCACCACCAGTTTGTTTTTGGGCAGCTGTAAATCCAGGTTTTTCAGGTTATGCTCCCGTGCGCCAAATACTGCTATCTGGTCATCTGATGTTACTTCCGGAACAAGAACGGGTTCTTTTTTCTTCGCCATGGCACTAAGCTACGGAAGAATTACGAATTACGAATTGCGAATTACGAATGAAAAGCGGAGAACTAAGCGGAGGCGTCATTTGAGATTTTTTTATTTGAGATTTTGTTTCAATACAAATGCCCTCCGGATTTCCGGAGGGCATCATTTTTTATATTAATATTCTCAGATTACTGATTCGCTTTGTTCTCCGCGCATCATTCGTAATTCGCAATTCGTAATTCGTAATTGCTAAGCTATTTGTATTTTTTGAATACAACAATCGCATTGTGTCCGCCGAAGCCGAAAGTATTACTCATGGCTACGTTTACGGTGCGTTGCTGTGCCTGGCCCAGTGTCAGGTTCAGGTTGGTCGGGATACCTTCACCCAGCACGGTGGTGTTGATGGTAGGCGGCACGATGTCTTCCTGGGTAGCTTTGATGCAGGCGATGGCTTCGATAGCGCCGGCTGCACCGAGCAGGTGACCTGTCATGGATTTGGTGGCGCTGATATTCAGTTTGGTCACGTGATCGCCGAAGGCGGCCACGATAGCTTTCAGTTCACTGAGGTCGCCTACGGGAGTGGAAGTGGTGTGGGAGTTGATATAGTCCACATCGTTCACGGTGATGCCGGCATCTTCCAGGGCCTGTTCCATACCGAGTCTGGCGCCCATTCCTTCCGGATGGGTGGCAGTGAGGTGGTAGGCATCGCAGGTCATGGCGCCGCCGATCATTTCGCCGTAAATGGTAGCGCCTCTGGCGATAGCGTGTTCATACTCTTCCAGTACGATGGCGCCTGCGCCTTCACCCATTACAAAGCCGTCGCGCTCTGTATCAAACGGGCGGGAAGCATGTTCAGGATCTTCATTGCGGGTAGACAGCGCCTTGAGGGCGTTGAATCCGGCAATACCGGCGCGGGTTACAGGGGCTTCGGAACCGCCTGTTACAATCACGTTGGCTTTACCCAGACGGATATAGTTAAATGCGTCTACCAGTGCGCTGGTGGAAGAAGCGCAGGCAGAAACTGTACAGAAGTTGATACCCATGAAGCCGTATTTCATCGCTATCTGACCGGCAGCAATATCGCAGATCAGTTTAGGGATGAAGAACGGGTTGAATTTAGGTACAAAATTAGCGGCCGCAAATTCTACGATCTGTTCCTCGAACGTGAGCATACCTCCGTTACCGGAAGCCCAGATTACGCCTACTTTGGTTTTGTCGATACCTTCCTTTTCCAGACCGGCATCCAGCACAGCTTCCTGGGCAGCAGCCATTGCGTACTGCGTGAAGTTGTCCATTTTGCGGGCCTCTTTCTTCTCCATGTACTTTTCTACATCAAAATCTTTGACTTCACAGGCAAATTTTGTTTTGAACTCTGTGGTGTCAAATTTGGTGATGGGACCAGCGCCACTGACGCCAGCCTTCATATTGTTCCAAAAAGTATTTACATCATTCCCGATAGGTGTTAGTGCTCCCAAGCCGGTAACCACAACCCTTTTCAGTGTAACAGTACGCATATTTTTTACTTTAATAAAAAAAGTTAGAGCGCAAATTTAGTTACTTATTGTTATAGATAAGCATATTCATTAAGATAATATATTATAACTTTTGCTGTTTGCCGGGAGATGTAATGCTGTAGCGGATTTGGGGCGGGTAAGAAAGATAGGTCGACGGGATTTAACAGTATTTAACGTTGGCTTTCAGCTTTATGCCTTGCAGGAAGCTGAAAGCCAACGGCTAAACGAAGTTTATGCAGCCACCACGGCTGATTCAGGAACAAGCGCTATTCTGAGCGTACGTTTTTTAAGGAAAGAGATCACCTCTGCGTCGGACTGGAAGCGGTCGCCTATATTCACAAAATGCTTCGCCAGTAAATCGTAGCGCTTGCCCATCAGGTAGGCCCATACATGCAGAAAGTGAATACCGTCGAATACGACTGCTTCGTTCACAATATATTGGTCCAGCGTGCTGGTAAAGTATACCGGGTGTTCGGTCCAGTGCATGCTGGGTTTCAGGTGATGGCTGATATGATAGCCGTCGTTCCAGCATTTATGATTGTATTTGGTATTGATACAGGTAATACTGTTGCGGTAAGGATTATCCGGATCGCCGGGGCAGATAAATGCATGCTGCGCCCAGTTACCTACCATCATGATAATGCGGGAGATGATAAAAGGCAGAATAAATACCACAAAGGTGGCCGGGAAGTTAATAAAGGATAAACCCACGCAGGCTGCAATAAATATCAGTTCGCCCCTGACCAGTTTCACCATCAGCTTGTTTCTTTTCTTACGGATATGATACCTGGCAGTATCAAATACACCGAACGTAACAAAGCTGTACAGATAATGCAGGAAACCGCGGAGAGAATCGCGCTGGTAAGGCATGGTGCAGCTGTCATCGTCCGGCATATTGTTTTCCGGGTGATGCATCCCGATGTGATGCGAATAGTAGGACTCCGGCGTTTGTCCGAACAGCGGGCCTATCACCCAGGGGAGATAATTGTTAAGCAGCTGATATTTTTTCTCGAAGAAGGCGCGGTGGCTGGTGCAGTGGAGCATCAGGCCGAAAGGCCCCTTGAAGGTAATATTGTTAAAAAACTGATAGGCAACTGCAGCTACCCACCATACCCAGTTACTGACGCCCGGCCAGTACATGAGTATAGCCAGCGGCCATAGCGTAAAAGTAATTTTCAATGTCAGGTAAACAAAAGGAAGATCGCGTTCATCCCGGATCATCTTTTTAAACAGCCTGTCGAAAACAGACTCCTTTGCCGGCCTGACGTACACAGGATCTGTGAGTTGGGAAAGTTGCTTCATATGCTAGTGTAAAAGTTGGGCTACAGCTACCAGTTGTGAGTTGGCTTATGTACCTGGTTCTAGTTTAATAACGCATGCAGCTGGATAAAATTATTCCGACATGACTGCTTCACCGTAAGATAACCCAAATTATCGGCAGTTTGTATGATTTAACGGTTATTTTGTAATTTCCCGCGTCATGCATTAGTCCGGGAGGCCGGCTTATTATGAAAGTAACAACGGCGATGCACGTAATAAAACCAATCAAATTAATAGAATCCGATGAGAAGACTAACCCTCAAAGATGTTGCTAAAATGGCCGGTGTTGCGCCTTCCACAGTATCTTTTGTATTGAATGGAAAGGCAAAGCAGATGCGTATACGCGATGAAGTTGCCCAGAAAATAATGCAGGTGGCAGAGAAATCAGGTTACGAGCCGCACCGCGTAGCGGTGAATCTGCGCACGGGGCAGTCGAAAACGCTGGGCCTGATCGTGGAAAGCATCTCCGGCAGCTTCTTTGCGAGTCTTGCCAAAACAATTGAAACCGAAGCAGAGCTGATGGGCTACAATGTAGTATACTGCAGTACGGAAAACAACGCCCAGAAAGGCGGAGAGCTCATCCGGATGCTGGGCCGCCAGATGGTAGACGGTTACCTGATTACACCAGCGCCGGGAATGGAAAAGGAAATTCAGCAGCTGGTACAGCACCATAAGCCTGTAGTGCTGATGGACAGCTACTTTCCGGCCATCAAAACACCATATGTGCTGATCGATAATTTCGGAGGCGTGGAACAGGGCATGGAACACCTGATCGGCAAAGGGTTTACTAAAATAGCGTTCGTTACCGTTGATGTAAAGCTGATCCAGCTGCAGGAACGCCTCCGCGGATATATGACTACCATGAAGAAACATGGCATCCCGGTAAAAAAGAAACATATGCTGCACCTGAAGTATAATAAGGTCCGCGAAGAGTCCCTGAAGGAAATGCAGGAGTTTATTGAGGAAAACCCGGAAGTAGACGCTATCTTCTTTGCTACCAACTACCTGGGTATCCTGGGGCTGGAAGCTATAGCCGGACTGGGTTTGCGGATGCCGGACGACTTATCTGTCATCTGTTTCGACGATCATGATATCTTCCGCCTCTATCCGCCGGGAATTTCCGTTATTGAACAACCGATAGAAGGCATTGCCCGCACCGCCATTGCCATGCTGATGCAGCAGCTGGGGAAACGTACCGCCCCCATGCCCAAAAACAGCGGGGTAGAACTGCCCGGCAGGTTCATTCTCCGCGGGTCTGCCTGACAGGTCTTAAATAAATTGCAAAAATCGCCGCTTTAGTTGCAAATGATCCGAAAATATTTATACTTTTAATACCAGCCGGAGATTTTAACAAGAAAAGGATTCTGTGAATCTTTTTTTTCTGAAGATATGCTAAATCGATTTTTCATGACAGGAAACTTAACACCGCAGATGCATTTTCCCCGTTCCTGAAAGGTTATTTTTGCCTTTTTCATCTTCTCCGCACCGGAAAGAAACTTTTATAATTACGCTACATCATGAAAAAAACCGGATTACTGGCAGCTGCCATCTGTTGTATGCTCAGCGCACAGAGCCAGACCGTAAACAAGGTAACTGAACCTGCAGAATGGGTGAACACCCTCATGGGAACAGATTCAAAAGTGAGTTTGTCCAACGGTAACACCTATCCTGCCATCGCCCTGCCATGGGGTATGAACTTCTGGATGCCGCAGACCAACGTCATGGGCAACGGTTGGGCATATCAATATGCTGCAGACAAAATCAGGGGCTTCAAACAAACGCACCAACCCTCCCCCTGGATCAACGACTACGGCCAGTTTGCCATCATGCCGGTAACAGGATCCGTAAAATTTACCCAGGATGCCCGCGCCAGCTGGTTCTCCCATAAAACAGAAGTAGCGCGCCCCTACTACTACAGCGTCTATCTCGCAGATGCAGATGTAACCACAGAAATCACACCTACGGAAAGGGCTGCCCAGCTGAGGTTTACCTATCCCGGCACCGACAGCGCCTATATCGTGGTGGATGCCTTCGACAAAGGTTCCTATATTAAAATATTACCGGAGCAGCAGAAAATAGTTGGCTATACTACCAAAAACAGCGGCGGCGTTCCGGCGAACTTCAAAAATTATTTCGTCATCTACTTTGATAAACCTTTCAGCGTAGCTTCCACCTGGCACGACTCCACCCTTACAAAAGGACAGCTGGAGCTGCAGGCAGACCATACCGGCGCCATCGTGGGCTTTAAAACCAGACGAGGCGAAAAGGTGACGCTGAAAACCGCATCTTCCTTCATCTCTCCTGAACAGGCTGAATTAAACCTGCAGCGCGAAATAGGGAAAGATAACTTTGATGCCACCTGCAAAAAAGCAAAGGATACCTGGAATAAGGAACTGGGCAGGCTGGCGGTTGAAGGCGGATCCTCTGCACAGGTGAGCACCTTCTACTCCTCACTGTACCGCGTAATGCTCTTCCCGCGCAAGTTCTATGAGATCAATGCAAAGAATGAAATTGTACATTACAGTCCTTACAACGGACAGGTGCTGCCAGGCTATATGTTTACCGACAACGGTTTCTGGGATACCTTCCGCGCAGTGCATCCTTTCTTCACGCTCATGTATCCTTCTCTCAGCGCACATATCATGGAAGGGCTGGCTAACGCATACAAGGAAAGCGGCTGGCTGCCTGAGTGGGCAAGCCCCGGTCACCGCGACTGCATGATCGGTTCCAACTCCGCTTCCCTCATCGCGGACGCCTACATAAAAGGTATACGCGGATACGATATCAACACCCTGTATGAAGCCATCATTAAAAATACAGAACACGAAGGTCCGCTGACATCCGTGGGCAGAGCCGGTGTGAAGTATTACAACCAGCTGGGCTATGTGCCCTATGATGTGGACGTAAACGAGAATGCAGCCCGCACGCTGGAATACGCCTACGACGATTTCACCATCTGGCAGCTGGCAAAGGCCCTGAATAAGCCTGCGGCAGAAATAGCACGTTTCGAAAAACGTTCGCAGAACTACCGTAATATCTTCGATCCGGAAACAAAACTCATGCGCGGAAAAAATAAAGACGGCAGATTCCAGGCACCTTTCAATCCTTTCAAATGGGGCGATGCCTTCACGGAAGGAAACAGCTGGCACTACACCTGGTCCGTATTCCATGATGTACAGGGCCTTGCTTCCCTTATGGGTGGCCGAGAACAATTTGCCGCCATGCTGGATTCCGTTTTCAAAATGCCGCCGGTATACGATGAAAGCTACTACGGCACTGTTATCCATGAGATCCGCGAAATGCAGATCATGAACATGGGACAATATGCACACGGCAACCAGCCCATTCAGCACATGATTTATCTGTATAACTACGCAGGCCAGCCGTGGAAAACGCAGTACTGGATCCGTCAGGTGATGGAACGCCTCTACAAGGCTATGCCGGATGGCTACTGCGGTGATGAAGATAACGGCCAGACTTCCGCCTGGTACGTGTTCTCCTCCATGGGCTTCTATCCTGTATGCCCCGGTACACCTGAATATGTGTTCGGTACCCCGCTCTTCTCCAAAATTACCATGACACTGGAAGATGGTAAGAAAATGGAAATTGAAGCACCCGGTAACAGCGATAAAAACCTGTATGTTCAAAGCACGGCATTAAACGGGCAAGCATATACGAAAAACTGGATCAGTCACCAGGACCTCCAAAAGGGCGGTAAGCTGACATTCAGAATGGGCGCCGCTCCTGAAAAAACAAAAGGCACGCAGCCCGCAGCTTTTCCTTACTCTTATTCCACAAAGAAATAAGAGCAAAAATTTTCATTGTTCACTGTATATATTTCATCCCGATTCTTCGGGATGTCCCTTTTTTCATTCCCGTTGTTAAACTGATTTCAATGATACGCAGGATTCTGTTTTTATCCTTACTGGGCGGCACTTCGCTGCTGACGTACGCACAGGAAAATGTACTGCAGTACGTAAAGCCCATTACCGGCACCCGGAAAATGGGACATACCTATCCCGGCGCTACCGTCCCCTTCGGCATGGTGCAGCTTAGTCCGGATACCGATACCATTCCCTATGAAATGAATGGCAGATACAATAAGGATGTGTATAAGTATTGCGCAGGTTATCAGTATGAAGATAAAACCATCACCGGTTTCAGTCATACGCATTTCAGCGGTACCGGCCACTCCGATCTGGGCGATTTTCTCATTATGCCTGCAGTGGGTGAACTGCAGCTGAATCCCGGTACTGCAGACCATCCGGAAAGTGGCTACCGCAGCCGTTTTTCGCACAGCACCGAAATAGCGGAGCCTAATTACTATAAAGTGAAGCTGGAAGATGATAACATCATCGCGGAGCTGACAACAAGTACCCGCGTGGGTTTTCATCAGTATACCTTTCCCGCTTCTTCCCGCTCCCATATCATCCTGGATATGATGGCAGGCATCTACAACTATGAGAATAAAAACGTCTGGACTTTCATCAGGGTAGAAAATGATACGCTGGTAACAGGTTTCCGGCAGACTAACGGTTGGGCACGTACGAGAATAGAGTATTTCGCCATGGCCTTTTCCAAACCATTTAAGGCCTACGGTCATCAGAACTACGCGAAAGATGTATACAAAGGGTTCTGGCGTAAATTTGATCAGACAAAGGATTTCCCGGAGATGGCCGGAAAACAGATCCGCGCCTGGTTCGATTTTAATACCACCGAAGGTGAACAGGTAAAGATAAAATTTGCCCTATCACCCGTCAGCACCCAGGGCGCGCTGAAGAACCTGCGCGCAGAGATCCCCGGCTGGGACTTTGAAGCTGTAAAGCGTGCGGGGCAAGCGCAATGGACCGCTGAACTCAATAAAATACAGATCACTTCCGGGAGCCACGAAGAGAAGGAAAATTTCTATACCGCCATGTATCACGCCTTCATCAATCCTACGGTTTACATGGATACAGACGGCGCCTACCGGGGACTGGATATGAACATACATACCGCAAACGGCTATACGAACTATACGACTTTCTCCCTGTGGGATACCTACCGGGCGCTGCATCCCCTTTTCAATGTGATACAGCCCAAACGTAATGCAGACATGATACAATCCATGCTGCACCACTATGAACAGAGCGTGCAGCATATGCTGCCTGTCTGGTCG
The DNA here is from genome assembly GCF_009928525.1 of Chitinophaga solisilvae. Taxonomy (GTDB): domain Bacteria; phylum Bacteroidota; class Bacteroidia; order Chitinophagales; family Chitinophagaceae; genus Chitinophaga; species Chitinophaga solisilvae. The sequence goes on from NZ_JAABOK010000012.1 coordinate 136,700, forward strand.
CACTACGCCAACGAAAACTGGTGTATGACCGGTTACCACAGCGTTTCCGTCATTGCCGACGCCATCATGAAAGGCAACGCGCCTTTTGATGTGAACAAAGCCCTCGACGCCTGTGTAGCTACTGCCCGCCACCGTACCTATGACGGCCTCGGCTATTATATGGATATGGGCTATGTGCCGGAAGATAAAAACGGCGCCTCCGTATCCAAAACACTGGAATACGCCTATGATGACTGGTGCATCGCACAGGTGGCGCAAAAACTAGGCAGAACAGACCTCTACAACGAATTCATCCGTCGTGCCGCCAACTACAAAAATGTATACGACCGCAGCACCGGATTTATGCGTCCCCGTCTGAGCGACGGTAGCTTCAAAGTCAGCTTTGACCCCCTGCAAACGCACGACCAGGGATTCATTGAAGGAAACGCCTGGAATTACAGCCTGTATGTTCCTCACCATCCGGACTCCATGATAGCCATGATGGGTGGCAAAAAACAATTTACGCAACACCTGGATTCCCTGTTCACCATGGAACTGCCGGATAAATATTTTGCAGAAACAGAAGACATCACCCGAGACGGTATCATCGGCAACTACGTGCATGGTAATGAGCCCTCCCACCATGTGGCCTACCTCTATAACTGGACCGGCCACCCATGGAAAACACAGGAGCGCATCCGCATGATCCTGAAGAAAATGTATCACCCCGGCCCTGACGGTTTAGGCGGCAACGATGATTGCGGGCAGATGAGCGCCTGGTACATCTTCAGCTCGCTGGGCTTCTACCCTGTCTGCCCCGGCAGCAACCAGTATGCACTTGGCAGTCCCGCCATAGATAAAGCCACGCTACAGCTGGAAAACGGCCGCACCTTCACCATAGAAGCCAGAAACCAGGGCGATAAAAATGTATACGTTCAGAAAGTAGTCCTGAATGGTACTCCGCTAAACAGATGGTATATAACGCATGAGGAGATAATGAATGGAGGGAAGGTGGAGTTTTATATGTCTGCAAAGCGAGGGAAATAAATAATTGCGAATTACGAATTGCGAATTACGAATGTAGAAGCGAAGATAAAAGCGAAGAACCCGTTTTGGTATTATTCCAAACGGGTTCTTCGCTTTTATCTTCGTATTTATCTTCGCTTCTACATTCGTAATTCGCAATTCGTAATTCGCAATTATTTATTCCATGCTTTATTTCAGCTGAAACGCCAATATCCCCAACGGTACTTTCGCATTTGCATCTGTTGCTTTTATTTTAAAATACAAATGATGTGGTTTGCCGTCGGTGATGGCGCCAAAGGTGATAGTGGCCTTGTTAGGGGCTTTGGGTATGGCGCCGGGGCCAATGGTAACTGCGCCGAGGCGGGTACCGTTGGCGTTGTCGGTGAATGCTTCTACGATATAGCCTTGCTGTGGTGTTTCCTGCACCATGTAGATAATGTCTATGCCGGTTACGGCGGTGAGGTCCAGGTTGTTGAAAGTGGCCCATCCTTCTGCGGTGGCGGGGATGAGGAATTTCATGTTATCCATCTGGAAGACGGAAACGCCGTCGGCTTTGCTGTAGTTGGCTGCTGCCAGTTTAGGGTTGAGCAGTTGAGCGGTAGCAGTGCCGGTGATAGGTTTGATGCCGGGGCCGCCCTTATCGGTGTAGCTGGCCAGAATTTGCAGCACGCCGTTATCTTTCAGCTCCTGGTTCATGGTAGGGCTGATGCTGCCTTTAACGGGCAGGGAGGTAACTTTGGGGGTATTGCCGCCGAGGGAATAGATGTATTCCACCAGCTGGCGCGCTTCCCCGACGGATATGCCGGGATGTGCAGCCATGGCTGTTTCGCCCCATACGCCACCACCGCCGCTGATAATTTTTTTCGCGAGCATCTCAGGGGCAGCCGGATCGTTTTTATACTTTTCGGCTACCTGTTTAAAGGAGGGTCCGATAGATTTTTCATCTGTTTTATGACAGGTTTTACAGTCGGAAACATCCATGATGTTTTTACCGGCGATAGCGCCGGTGATGACCTGGTGCCCCTGCGGTGCGCTGGCTTTGTCGCGGCCTTCGATGTAATCTGCTTTTACGAATATGTTGGCAGCATCCAGTTTGCCGGAGGCGCTGGAACCATCTTCCCTGTCGTTGATGAATATGTTGTAGCGTACCTGCTGACCGGGGAAGTAGAACATTTTATTGCCTTCGATATTGATTTTTACTTCAGGTGTTTCGTTGCCGGCGTACAGGGTGATTTCGCGGCTTTTCGTTTTCAGTCCTTTGCCGTCAGATACCTCCACGTATACGGTGTATTCGCCGGCGGTGGTGTAGCTGTAATCAACGGAAGGTGCTGTTGTTTCCTTTTTGTTGCCGTTACCGAAATACCAGAGATAGGTGAGTTGGTCGCCATCCGGGTCGGCGGCGCCGTCGGCTGTGAGTTTCACTTTAAACGGCAGTGCGCCGGTGAGGCGGTTCACCTGTATGTCTGCAACTGGCGCGCGGTTGCCACCGTTGTAATCGATGCGGGCGAGGCCGGCGTCGGCGTTTTTGCTGAACCATCCGTTACCGTATTCGAGTACGTATAACCGGCCGTCGGGGCCCATTTCCATGTCTATCGGTGCATTCAGCTTAGTATGCGGCATAAACTTTTCCATTTTGGAAAAGTTGCCGTTGGTGTCCATGGTAACGGCCATGATCCATCCGCGTATCCAGTCATAGATAAAGAGTTTGCCGTTATAGTAGTCCGGGAAACGTGTTTCTTTCGGATAGAATTCGCTGTAGTAAACGGGGCCTGCTTCTGCGTTACGTCCGCCGCTGCCGACTATCGGGAACTCGTCAGATTTACCGTAAGGATACCAGATGAAGGCGGGAACTGCGGGTGGCAGTTCTTTGAGGCCGGTATTGTTACGGGAGTTGTTGATGGGTTTCAGCGGATCGTAGGCGGGGCCAGTTTCCCCGGTTTCGTAGTTGTATGGGTGATATGCTTTGTTGTTGGCGATGAACATCGGATAGCCGTAGTTACCGGGCTTTTTAGCCTGGTTTACTTCATCGTAGCCGCGGGGGCCGCGGTTCGGGTCATCGTTGCTGGCGTCGGGGCCTACTTCTCCCCAGTACAGGTAATTTGTTTTTCTGTCTACGGAAATACGATATGGGTTGCGGGTACCCATGACGTAAATTTCCGGGCGTGTGTTGGGCGTCCCTTTCGGGAACAGGTTACCTTCAGGGATGGTATAGGAGCCGTCGGGTTCTACTTTAATACGCAGGATTTTTCCGCGCAGATCGTTGGTATTGGCGGAAGAGCGGCGTCCGTCGTATTGTTGGTGACCGGGCCGGTCGTCCGTAGGGCCGTAACCGTTACTCACATATTGCTGTCCGGCTTCATCGAATGGCGTGGTATTATCGCCGGTGGAGAGGTAGAGCAGTTTATCCGGGCCGAAGGTGATGGAGCCGCCGGTATGGCAGCAGATATCACGCTGGGAATAGAACTGCAGGATAACTTTTTCGGAAGACATATCCAGTTTGTTGTTTTCAAACTTAAACCGGGAGAGGCGGTTTACGGAAGTATCTGCCGGGGAGTACATGAGGTAGAGGTAGTGGTTGTCTTTGAAGTCGGGGTCTGCGGCGAGGCCGAGGAATCCTTCTTCAGCATTCACATTGGGTACTTCTGTTTTGAAGTAGACCTTCAGGAATCCAACCTGGGTAAGCGTTTTGTCAGCCTGTTTATAGAGCAGCAGTTCGCCGCGGCGCTGAGCCACGAGTATGTCCAGGTTAGGGAGTATGGTCATTTCCGTTGGTTCAAAGAACTGGCCGGAGGTGAGCATCTGTTTGGTAAAGCGGTTTTCGTCGGTTGTGCGGAGTGTTTTGGCGGCGCTGTAGTCCAGCACCTGATTTTTACCGATCGCGTATTGGATACCGCCGAGGATATGTTTCAGGAAGAGGCTGTCGGAGTAGCATTCTTCCGTGTGTCCGAGTGCGGTGTAGAAGGCGCGTCCGCCGTCGTAGTCATGGTACCAGCTCACGGGATGGTCGTTGCCCATGGCGCCGCCCTGGTATGATTGTTCATCTACTTTCATCAGCACGGTGGTGGTGGTATCACGTTGTTTGAAGTTGTACCATTCGTCGGTATGTTCAAACTGGTCCGGGAGTCCGGCGGTGGCGGGGAATGATTTGCTGACTACTTTTACGGTTGCCTTGTGGGTACCAGGCGGGTGGCTGAGGAAGTAGGCGCCTGCGAGGTGGTTGTACCATCCCCAGTCATATTCTGTATCGGTAGCGGCGTGGATGCCCACGTAGCCGCCACCTGCCTGTATATATCTTTCGAAGTCAGCTTCCTGTTCATTGTTCAGTACATCGCCGGTAGTGTTCAGGAATATCACGGCAGCGTATTGCTGCAGGGAATCTTCATTGAATCTTTCTGCATTCTCGGTAGTATCTACGAGGAAGCCGTTTTCCCTGCCCAGATGCTGTACTGCGTTGATACCGGCGGCGATAGAAGCATGGCGGAAGGCGGCTGTTTTGGTAAATACCAGCACCTTCGGTTGTCCGGGGCGTGTTTTCTGACAGCCTGCAATGCTGGCCAGCGCCAGTACTGCAAAGAGTTTGAGTATATGTTTCATAGCGGGATATTTACTTGATTTTAGCGATGCCCATCGTGTATTGAATACCGCCGAGCAGGTGTTTCAGGTACACCGGATCAGCGTAGGATTCTCTGGTGTGGCCCATTTCTGTATAGAATGAGCGGCCGCCTTCGAAGTTATGGTACCAGCACATGGGATGGTTGTCGCCGTTCTTTCCGCCTTCATAGGTGCTTTCATCTATTTTGATGAGCACATGTACATCAGGATTCAGGTCTTTGAAGTTGTACCATTCGTCCTTGCGTATCCATTCATCCGGCAGGTCTTTGGTGGCGGGATGGTTATGGTCTGTCACGCGCAACGTAGCTTGCTGCTGGTGCGGATGACTGAGAAACCAGGCGCCGGCGAGCCTGTTATACCAGGGCCAGTCGTACTCCGTATCTGTAGCCGCATGGATGCCCATCCATCCGCCGCCCTGGTGAATATAGTTTTCAAATGCCTGCTGTTGCTCATTGTTCAGCACATCGCCGGTAGTACAGCTGAAAACTACTGCTGCATATTTTTTCAGATTAGCGGTTGTAAATACGGATGCATCTTCCGTGGTATCAACTTCGAATCCATTCGCTTTTCCCAGCTGCATAATCGCTGCTTTCGCCAGCGGAATACAGTCATGACGGAATCCGGTTGTTTTGGAAAATACCAGTATCTTTTTAGCCTTATGCTTATGCACAGCCAGCACGGAAGTGGTGAGGAGCAGTGCGGTAATAAAAGCGGTGATTGTTTTCATGGTGGAAAATGATGAGAAAGAATTACGAATTACGAATTGCGAATTACGAATGAAGAGCGAAGATGAAAGCGGAAAAAGAATTTACATCTCCGCTTTCATCTTCGTTCTTCATTCGTAATTCGCAATTCGTAATTCGTAATTAAATTAAAGTAATTTGATCTTAACATTCCTGTACCACACCGCATCTCCATGATCCTGCAGTGCAATGCGGCCTTTGGAATATTTACCGAATCCCTGCCAGTCTTTGAATTTGCTGCTGGCAACGAGGGTGTCCCATTCGGGTGTCCCGATGGTGGTTTCAACTGTTTTTACGCCGTTGAGCCAGAGGGTAAGGTGACCATCTTTTTTGATGATGCGGGCGGTATTCCATTCGCCAACGGGTTTAACGGCTTTCTGCGCTGATTTTTTCAGGTCGTAGAGGTCGCCGGCGTTGTGTTTGGTAATTTTTCCGTCCGGGTGTTTATCATCATCGAGGACCTGCATTTCAGGGCCGGTCAGATAGGTAGCTTTAAAGGAAGGATCTTCGTGAACGCTGAAGATGATACCGCTGTTACCGCCGGAAGATATTTTCCAGTCGATGCTTAGTTCATAATTTTCATATTCATCGTTGGTCACGAGGTCGCCGCCGGGGGCGCCGTTCTTTTTGGCCTGCTGGTCCAGTTCCAGCGCGCCGTTAGCCACTCTCCAGGCGGGGCTGGCAGCGTCTTTGAGATAGGTATGCCATCCGTTGGTGGTTTTACCATCGAACAGGAGCTGCCATCCTTCTTTTTTCTCTTTGGCAGAGAGGCTGTTGGCTTTCTGGGCTTTCACTGCAGTAGCGCTGGTGACAGCGCCGAGCAGCAAAGCTCCCATGATTACTTTTTTCATTTACTGCTGGTTGTGAGATGAGGAATTATTTACCGGATAATGATAAGATATAGCTTACCATTTCTTTTGCATCTTCCTGGGAGATGTTCGGGTGCGGGAGCATGGCTACGTCGCCCCAGTTGCCGGAACCGCCTTTGATTACCTTCTGCGCCAGTTTATCGATGTTTTCCGGAGTGTTCGGGTATTTACCGGCGATGTCTTTCAGGGAAGGTCCTACCACTTTCATTTCTTCCTTGTGGCAGGTTTTACAATCGCTTTCGGCCATCAGCGTTTCGCCTTTGCTGGCAGGTTTGCCGGCATTGGGTGATACCATTGAGTTATCTGCAGCTGCACTTTCCTGGCTGCTTTGCTTCGTCTCCGTTTTGTTCTCTCCACCACCGCAGGCTGCAAAAAATAATGCTCCTGCCATAACCAGATACCATTTTTTCATTTTGTTATTTTTTTATTTTGTTATTTCCTTATTTTCTTGTGTTTTATTGATTTGAGCATAGGGAGAGTGGAACAAAAGGCGATCCAAATCTCAAATAATCAAATAATCACATTCTCAACTGCCTGCAACGTAAGCATGGAACAAAAGGTGATCCAAATCTCAAATAATCAAATAATCACATGATTAAATGCCTAGTATGCGTTTGTTGAAAGCTTCGTCGGTAGCGGCTCCTGCGAAGTCGTCGAAGGCTTTTTCGGTGACTCTGATGATATGATCTTTAATGAAGGGGGCGCCTTCCCTTGCGCCGTCTTCGGGATGTTTCATGCAGCATTCCCATTCCATGACGGCCCATCCGGCGAAGTCATATTGGGTGAGTTTACTGAAAACGGATTTGAAGTCTACCTGTCCGTCGCCGAGGGAGCGGAATCTGCCGGGGCGGTCTATCCATGCCTGGTATCCGCCGTATACGCCGGAGCGGCCGGTAGGGTTGAATTCCGCGTCTTTTACGTGGAAGGCCTTTATCCTTTCGTGGTAGATATCGATATACTGGAGATAGTCCAGGCATTGCAGTACGAAGTGGCTGGGATCGTAGAGCAGGCAGGCGCGGGAGTGGTTGCCTGCGGCTTCGAGGAAGCGTTCGTAGCTGGCGCCGTCGTGCAGATCTTCGCCGGGATGTATTTCGTAGCAGAGGTCTATGCCATTGGCGTCGAATTCGTTGAGGATGGGAGTCCAGCGACGGGCCAGTTCAGCGAATCCGGCTTCCACCAGACCTGCGGGGCGTTGCGGCCATGGATACATGGCAGGGGCCCAGAGCAGCGCGCCGCTGAAGGTGGCGCAGGCGTTGAGTCCGAGGTTACGGCTCGCGCGTGCAGCATATTTCAGCTGGCTGACGGCCCACTCCGTACGTGCGTTCAGGTTATTGCGGTATTGTTCCGGTGCAAAGCCGTCGAACATTTCGCTGAAGGCCGGGTTAACGGCTACCAGCTGTCCTTGCAGGTGGGTGCTCAGTTCGGTGATTTCCAGTCCGGCTGCATTCACAATACCTTTGATTTCGTCTGCATAGGTCTGGCTTTCCGCCGCCTGTTGCAGGTTAATCAGGCGGGTTTCCCAGGAGGGAATCTGTACGCCTTTGAAGCCGAGGGATGCGGCCCATTCACAGATGGATTTCAGACTGTTGAAAGGCGCTTCATCTCCCATGAACTGCGCCAGAAATATACCAGGCCCTTTTATAGTTTTCATATAGTCGTTCTTGTTAGATCTCGAAATTCGTCCATTTTACATCACTTTGCGAAGAGCGCACCACATTATCGATGAAGGCCATGCCACGTACGCCTTCAACGACACCGGGGAAGTCCAGTGACTCCGGTGAAGGTTGAACGCCGTCGATTTTAGCGGATAATGTCTGTGCGAAGTTGCGGTACAGGTTACCGAATGCTTCCAGGTAACCTTCCGGATGGCCGCCCGGGGTGCGGGTGTTGTGGGTCATGTAGGAAGACTGGAATGTGTAGCCGGAGCCTGCGCGGTAAATTTCGGTGGGTTTATCCAGCCATTTTACCAGCAGGGTGTTGGGTTCGTGCTGTGCCCATTCCAGGCCGCCTTTTTCACCGTATATTCTGATCTTCAAAGCATTTTCTTCTCCGGCAGCCACCTGTGAGGCCATGAGTACGCCGGCAGCGCCGTTGTCGAAACGGAGCAGTACTGCGCCGTCGTCGTCCAGTGCGCGGCCTGGTACGAGGATGTTGAGGTCGGCGCAGAGTTTTTCAATTTTTGCGCCGCTGATGTATTCGGCCAGGTTGGCGGCATGTGTGCCGATGTCGCCCATCGCGCCGGCTTTACCGGATTTGGTAGGGTCTGTTCTCCAGGCTGCCTGCGCATTGCCTTCTCTTTCACTCAGTTTGCTGAGCCAGCCCTGCGGATATTCCACCCATACCTTGCGGATTTTTCCCAGCGCGCCGTCTTTCACCATCTGGCGTGCCTGTTTTACCATGGGGTAACCGGTGTAGGTATGTGTGAGCAGTAAGGTAAGTCCGGTAGCTTCCACTTTCGCCTGCAGCTGTTTGGCTTCTTCCAGGGAGAAGGTGATCGGCTTTTCGATGACAACGTTGAAACCCAGGTCCAGGGCCATCATGGCAGGTTCAAAGTGAGCGAAGTTAGGAGTCACGATAGTCACGAAGTCCAGGCGTTTATCAGCCGGCATGGCAGCTTCCTGCTGCAGCATCGTTTTGAAATCGGTGTAGGTGCGCGCCGGGTCCAGGAACAGCATCTTTCCGGATTCAATAGCCACTTCATTATTGATGCTGAGTGCACCGGCCACGAGTTCAATAAGCCCGTCCATATTGGCGGCGATACGGTGGATAGCTCCAATGAAGGCGTCTTTTCCGCCTCCGATCATTCCCATTCTTAACTTGCGGTTCATCTTGCTGGTAGTTATTTAAGTTCTCAATATTTTAAATCGCAACTGCTGAATAATTGTCTCCCCGGTAAAACCTGTGCTGCTGCCTGTTCCCGGAGGAATGGAATACAGCCGGATGAAGGTAAGGGGGAGTGAAAACAGATTTGAATGTATGCCTCAACACCTGAAAAAAGGCAAGATAGCAGCAACAGACAATATTTCTGTACCGCCCATAATATTTATCCGGGGCAGTACCTGTGAATGGCCGCCATGTCAGCGCTGACATCCCGTATCAGTCTTGTAGTGATGAACGCCGGACAACTGAAATGAAGCAGCTGTGCCGGCTGATTAGCTATTGTCATAACGTGGAAGTTTATAAATTAAAGATTATGCTGTAATAGCCACTAAATTTATAAAAAGTATTTGCATAATTTCAATTTTTACGGGTAAAACATCATTTTTTTTGAAAATTTCCTTTTCGCGCTGTAATGGGCTATCTTAGCCGGCATATGAACCATAATAAAGCTACATGATTTTATGATCGGGGGCTTGTACAGTGACGAGGTGTTACGTGGCCTGCAGGCCAGGGACCGTGCGGTTTTTGCACGGGTGTACGAGCATTTTTATCCCGTACTTTTCGCTACGGCCTGTAAATACCTGAAAGACAGGGCACAGGCGGAAGAGGTTATCCAGGATGTTTTTCTGAAGCTCTGGGAGAAGGATTTCCGGCTGGAACATGCGGCCGCGCTGAAAAGTTATCTTTTCCGCGCTGTCATCAATCAGTCGCTGAACAGCCTGCAACGCAACCGGAGGACGGAAGACCATCATTCCGCGCTGCAATATTTACAGGAAGAAAGTTATCTCTGTACGTTTATAGAAGAGCAGGAACTGCGCGAACGTATCCACTATGCTGTAGAGAAACTGCCGGAACAATGCCGGCGTATTTTTAAACTGAGCCGGTATGAAGGCTTTAAGAACAATGAAATAGCCCATCAGCTCGACTTATCCGTTAAAACGGTGGAAAATCAGATGACCATTGCACTGAAGCAGCTGCGCGCTGCCCTGCTGGATCATCCGGAAAAACCTATATCTGCCGGCAGCCGGCTACGGTTGCTGGTCTGGCTGGCATAAAAAATATTTTCCGGCGCTTTGGGGGTAAACCTTTGTCGATTTGTCTCAGCAAATGAGCGTTTCCTTTTTTTCGTAAGATGAAAAAACCAACCGACCATTTTTCTTTCATGCTGATGTGCCTGCAGTCTCCGCAGGACGAAACGTTACAGGCACAACTGAAGGAAAGGCTTACTGCAGATGCGGAAGCGCGCCAACTATACGGGGAGCTGAAAAGGCTGTGGGAGCTGGCTCCGGGAGCTGCTTATTTTGAAGAAGCAGATGCTCCCGCCGCCACGCAGCGGTTTCTTGATCAGCTGGCCCTGTTGCCTGCTGCCACGCCTGTCGTAACTATGCCTTCATACCGCCGCCGGCGCTATATTGCCGCCGCTGCCGCAGTGCTGCTGCTGGCGGCAGGCGCCGCCTGGTGGAATATGCAGCACCGGGAAGTACAATGGCTCAGCAAAGCCACCGGCCCCCAGGCCGATTCCCTGCTGCTGCCGGATGGTTCTGCCATCTATCTCAACAAAAATTCGGTTGTTCTATATCCTGCCACCTTCAACATCAACAGGCAGGTACATTTGCAGGCCGGTGAAGCATTTTTCAGCATTGCCGCCGATCCTGTTCATCCCTTTACCGTGGAGAGCGGCCTGGCGCAGATTCATGTGCTGGGCACCTCCTTCAACGTAAAAAATGCCGCAGGAAATGTACACGTCTTTGTACAAAGCGGCAGCATCGCCGTAGCCGGAGAACATGAGCAGGGCAGCCTGCGCCTCCGCGCCGGCCAGGCAGCTACCATCCCTGCGAACGGTGGCGCTGCCATGGCAGACAGCAGCGCATCGCCCAACCAGATGGCCTGGCGTACACACGACCTGCTGTTCGAAGACGCCTCACTGCAGGAAGTATGCGCAGCGCTGTCAGCATATTATCAGACCAATATCATCGCAGGAACACCAACGAATCAACAGCGCAGATTTAACGCACATTTTAACAATATGAAGCTGGACGATGTACTGCAGACATTATCCGCATTATACGATTACAAATTTGAAAAGAGGAACGACACTATTTATGTAAAGTAAGACAACTGAACACTGTAGGCTTTATAGGACCACCACCAACAGACTATTGCCAACCAAAATTGATTAGCCTAATGCTAAACCGCTTTATCCATGACTAAAAATTACGTACAGTTTATTTATCAACGCTGGCGCAATGTATCGGGCACACTCCTGCTGGCAGCCCTGATAGCTGCCGCCAGCCCGGCACAGGCACAGGATGACTCATTCGCGCTCAACAGAAAAGTAACTGTTTCAGCTACCAATCAGCCAATTGCCGTAGTATTGTCAGCAATCGAGAAACAAACCAACCTGAACTTCGTTTACGACGGCAGCCAGATCAGCAGGTCCCAGTCAGTTACCGTACGCGCCAACGGCGCTGCACTGCGGGAAGTACTGCATGACATCTTTCAGGATGATGTAAAATATACCGTGGTCGGCAACCAGGTAATTGTAAAGAATAAATCGCCGAAACCCGCTGCCACAGCACCGGTGAAAACGACGCAACAGGCAGAAATTATTACCGTTACGGGCATCGTTGGTCTGAAAGACAGCAAAGGTCAGGTACAGCACATCCCCGGCGTTACCGTCAGGGTAAAAGGGAAAAGCACTGGTACCCATACCGATGCCGCAGGAAGATTTACCCTTTCCGCCGATGAGAATGCCGTACTGCTGATTAGTTATGTCGGCTACAAATCTGTGGAAATACCGGTATCAAATCGTACAACCATTAACGTTATACTGGAAGAAGATGCTTCCAAAATAAAGGAGGTAGTGGTAACAGGTATCTATGAAAGAACCAGGGAGAGCTTTACGGGATCTGCATCTACCTATACCGCCAGGGAACTGAAACAGGTGGGCAACCAGAACGTAATCCAGAGCCTGCGCTCCCTGGACCCCGCCTTCACCGTATTCGAAAATAACCTGATGGGCTCCAACCCCAACGTGATGCCTAACCTGGAGATACGTGGCAAAACCAGCGTCATAGGGCTGAAAGAGCAATACGGCACCGATCCTAACCAGCCACTCTTCATCCTCGACGGGTTTGAAACCAGCCTGCGTACCATCATAGACCTGGACATCAACCGTGTGGAAAGTGTAACCATCCTCAAAGATGCCGCTTCTACCGCTATCTATGGCTCCAAAGCGGCCAATGGCGTCATTGTTATCGAAACAAAGAAGCCGAAGCCCGGAGAACTGCGGGTATATTATACCAGCGATAACAGCGTTACAGCACCCGACCTGCATGATTACAACCTGATGAATGCTACTGAAAAACTGGAGTTTGAAAGAATTACCGGCAGATTCAGTGTAGGGCCTGGCTTTGAAAATGACCAGCACTCTCAGAAAGTACTGGATGCACTTTACAGTGAAAAGCTGGCATCTGTACTGAGCGGTGTGAATACCTACTGGCTCAGCGAGCCCGTACGCACCGGCTTTTCCACCGGTCATTCCCTTTACATAGAAGGAGGTGATAGCCAGATGCGTTACAGCGCCGGCGCCAATTACAAAAAAATCAACGGAGTAATGAAAGGCTCCGGACGCGACATCGGCGGGGCCAATGTTAAACTCTTCTACCGGAAAAATAAATTCAGCTTCAGTAATAATCTCTCCATCGGATTCTTTACAGGGAAAGAATCTCCCTATGGCTCTTTTGCAGAATTTGCCCTGGCAAATCCATATTACAGGAAAAGAAACGACGACGGTACTGTCCCTATGTTCCTGGATATAGCTTCCAAGCCCAGCGGCCGTTCCAATGATACCGCCTATAATCCGCTGTGGAATGCTTCGCTGAACAACTTCGACGTTTCCCGCAACTTCAATGTCATCAACAACTTCATGGCCGAATGGGATATTACGAGAGATGTCAGGCTGCGCGGCCGTTTGGGTATTACCAAAGAAGACCTGACACAGGAAATCTTCAAGGATGCCCGTCACACCATGTTCAGTAATAAATCTGTTTTTGAAAGAGGACAGTTTACCAACAGACGTACCGCTTCTTTCAACTACGACGGTGAACTGACTGCCACTTACGGTAAACTGATACGCGACCGCCATCAGCTGAATGCCGTAGCCGGCTGGAGATTCCAGCAGAACCGGATGACAGGCGACGGCTATAGTGTAACAGGTCTGCCGCCGGGAATTTCTTCTCCGGCATTTGCCGCCGGTTATCCGCAGGACGGAAAATCAACCTCCACGGAATCCACCACCCGCAGCACCAGCTTTTATTTCAATGCCGGCTATATGCTGGATAACCGTTATATGGCTGACGTGAACTTCCGGATGGATGGTTCTTCCATCTTCGGCGCCAACAACCTGTTTACTACCTCCTGGTCCGTAGGTCTTTCCTGGAACCTGCATAAGGAAGCCATGCTGCAGGATGTCAGCTGGATCAACTTCCTGAAAATACGTGGCTCCGTGGGTACGCCGGGTAATCAGAACTTCTCTACCTATCAGTCTTTCACCACCTATATCTACAACGTTAAAACCATTAATGATTTCGGCCTGGGCGCGGTGATAGACGGATTCGGAAATCCCGACCTGCTGTGGCAGAAAACACTGGATAAGAACATCGGTGCTGATATCATCCTCTTCAACAACCGCCTGAAAATTAATGCAGACGTATATAATCGCGTAACAGACCCGCTGGTGGCGCGTATCAGCGTACCGGTATCTGTTGGTACCGACGCCTACTTCACTAACCTGGGCAAACAGGTCGGCAACGGTTACAACTTCATGGTAAGCGTGTTCCCTGTCAGCAAGCCGGCAGAGCGCATTAACTGGGCTATCAACTTCTCCGCAAAGCATGAGAATGCCCATTATGCAAACATGAACAACAAACTGGAGTCCATGAACAAGGAAAACCGCTCCCGCAACCTGGAACGCTATTACGATGGCGGCAGCCCTACCGCTTTATGGGCTGTGCGTTCTGCAGGTATTGATCCCGGCACCGGCAATGAGGTGCTGATTAAAAAAGATGGTACACTCACCTTCAACTACGATGCGAGAGATGAAGTAGTAGTGGGCGACCAACGCCCTAAACTGGAAGGAATCATGGGTACTACCGTGAACTACAAGGGCCTGTCACTGGGTATTTACCTGCGTTACCGCACCGGCGCCGACGTATTCAATGAAGCCCTGTATAAAAAAGTGGAGAACATCAATTCAACGGATATTAAGTTCAACCAGGACAGGCGCGCACTGTACGACCGCTGGCGCAATCCCGGTGATATTGCCCGTTTCCGCACTATTTCCATGACTGAAAATACCAATGCTATCAGGGCGAATGTACCGCCTATGACATCCCGTTTCGTAGAAAAGGAAAATACGCTGGCCGGCGAATCAATCAATATCGGATATGAATTCGGCCGGGAAGCCGTTAAGCACTGGCGGATGTCCTATCTGCGCCTGAATGCCTATATGAACGATATTTTCCGCATTTCTTCCATCAGGCGTGAACGTGGTATTGAATATCCTTTTGCCAATACAGTTTCCTTTTCTGTCAGCGTAGGTTTTTAATGATAAAATGTAAGTAACCATGAAAAAACATATATACATAGTCGTTATACTGTCACTGCTTGCAGGCGCTACTTCCTGTAAAAAATGGCTGGATGTAAAACCCCGTGATAAAGTAGTGGAGGATGACCTGTTCAGCAGCGAAGCCGGCTTTCTCACGGCATTGAACGGCGTATACCTGAATATGTGTGACAGTACCTCCTATGGCATGGAAATGACCATGCGGTTTACGGAAGTACTGGGACAGCGTTATAAAATTGCCAGCGATCATTACCTGTATCAGGTGAATAATTACCAGTATAAGGAACCGGCAGTACAGCAGCGGATTTCCTCCGTATGGCGCAGCGCCTATGCCAACGTAGCCAACCTCAATGTATTAATTGATAAAGCGAATGCCAGGCGTAATGTTTTATCCGTGAATCATTATAACTGGATAAAAGGAGAAGCCATGGCGCTGCGGGCATTCCTGCAGTTTGATATACTCCGTCTTTTCGGGCCTGTGTACAGCAAGGATTCCAGCCTGCGCTGCATTCCTTACTATACCACTTTCAGTACACAGTACAATCCTTTACTGAAAGGCAGCGAGGCGATGGTGAAAATACTGAACGACCTGGATAGCGCTGCCATCCTGCTGAAGGATGAACCGGTAGTAACAGGTAACACAGATGGCACCGGCTGGGGCAGCCGCCGGTTACGTATGAATTACTATGCGGTAAAAGCGCTTACCGCCAGGGCGTGCCTGTATCGCGGCGATAAAGCCAGCGCGCTGCAGCAGGCTAAAGAAGTAATCCGGCAGGCAGATGTTTTATTCCCCTTTGTGAAACTGAATGCTATTGTGGGAGAAGTAAAGAACCCTGACAGGGTATTTTCTACAGAATTGATTTTCGCGTTAAGGGACCTGCGTCTGAACAGTACCTACAGGCGTCTGTTTGATCCTGCATTGCCGGAGATAACCATATTATATACTGCCCAGAGCCGGCTCACTACCGAGTTTGAAAGCAATACCAACGATTACCGCTATGGTAATATGTGGATGCAGCCCGGCTCCAACCAGAAATCCTACCGTTGCTTTTATAAGTACGCAGATGTGGAAGAGTTTTCGAAGCCTTTCCGCAACCTGATCCCGCTTATCAGGGTGAGTGAAATGTATTTCATTGCGGCGGAATGCGAACCGGATCCGGCTGCCGCACTGGCCTACCTGAATATGGTACGTAAAAACCGTGGTATCAGCGATGCTCCGCCAACGGCTGCTATGAATACAGAGCTGCAGAAAGATTACAGGCGCGAATTCTATGGCGAAGGGCAGATGTTCTTCTGGTATAAGCGCAATGCTACCGGCAGTGTTCCCGCCGGCTCCGGCTCCGGAAATGTGGCGATGACCGCCAGCCAGTACGTAGTGCCTTTGCCGGACAGTGAAACACAGTACAGAGATTGATCAATCAACTAAAATCATTTCTTATGAACAGAATATTATACTGCATAATGCTATTGCTGCTGATGCAGGCGTGTAAGAAATCAGAGATTCCTTTTTATTCAGGAAGCAGTGATATATACTTCTCCGTTATAAATCAGCAGTCGAGGCTGAGTATAGATACTACTGCCATTACCTTCTCCTATAATCCCGAACGGAATGATTCGGTGATACTGCTGCCTGTGCGTATCCTGGGACCTGTATCACCGCAGGAAAGAGCTTTCCGGTGTGTGGTAATAGATACCGCGAAGGCTGCCGCCAAAGCCGGTGTGCATTATGACCTGCCTGCTGCTTTTGTCATCCCTGCCAATGCTGTCAGCACTACTATCCGGATGGTATTGCATAAAACAGCGGATATGCAGCAACAAAACTTCTCGGTAAGGCTGCAGCTGGAAGCCAATGAGCATTTTACCACCAATCTGAAGTATGCGGTAATCGATAGGGTGAACGACAGAAAAGTATTTCTGCAGCAGCATGTGGTTGTCATCAATGATATGCTCAGCAAGCCGCCTGACTGGCTGGATGATTATTACGGCGTATTTACCGCTAAAAAGTTACGGCTGATGTGCAGTATTCTTGAATTGCCGCTGAATAAGTTTGCGGGCCCTGTTAATAGTATTGAAATCAGCTACACCCGGTTTTATGCCAATACGCTGAAGCTGTATCTGAAAGACATGGAGCTGGCCGGTACGCCCGTAATGGAAGAGGATGGCTCTCCCATGAAACTTGGAAAATATATGCAGTAACAGGTCAAAAATTCAAACCGTCATGAAAAGAAATCATCTGAAACTATTGATGGCAGCGTTTTTTGTCTGCCTGCTCCATACCTCCTGCTATAAAGATCTGGGTAACTATGATTACCATGAAATCAACAGCATGGACAGTGTTACGAATATTAAGGGGGAGTACCTGATGCTGTTTAAAGATACGCTGCGTATTAATCCTAAGTTGTTTCCGACAATGGATAAAGACGTAAAGAAACGGTATTCCTTCCGCTGGGAAGCGCTGGTAGACGGCGTTACCAGGATTCCGGGCGACAGCTCCCTGTACCTGGTGGGAACGGGCCGCAACCTGGAATACCCGGTGGCATTGCGTCCTGCGGCATATGATATGTTTTACCGCGTAAAGGATGAAGAAACAGGCGTGGAGTGGTTATACCGGTTTAAGCTGAAGGTGCAGTCCGCCGTATATACCGGCTGGCTGGTATTATGTAATGTCAACGGCATGTCCAGGCTGGATATGATCTCTGTACTCGGAGACAGCAGCCGTGTTATCAACGACGTGCTGTCGTTTACCAATGCCGGTATACCGCCGCAGCCCTCGCCACGCCAGATTGTATTTGCCTACAGATCCAACGGTGATCAGATTTACCTGAATTCCGCTGCCGGTATTAACCGGCTGGATGGAGAAGGGCTTGGATGGAAGAGCACCTACAATATCCGTTACGAGATGCTGGTACCTGTTCCTGTGGAATATAAACCGGATTATTTTTATAATACCCCTAAATATCCGGGTATTGATTACCTGATAGAGGGCGACAGGGTGTATTTTCAGAATATTATGTACGGCATGAAGGGTTTTGGCGTAAGAATCAACCGGGTGGACGAAGAGAAGGATTTCTTTCAGCCGGCGCCTTTTATTGCCGGAGGAAATGATGCTGCCAACCTGTATGTGCTGTATGACAAAACCCAGCGGCGTTTTGTAACACATAATGCCCTCGCCAATAACTGCAGCAGCCTGGCCGATGGTACGCTGTTCAGCTATAAGACTGGCCGGGAGCTGGTATTCATGAGCAATACCAATTATAACGGCGGTGATATTTTTGCTATTATGAAAGATAATGCCGGTAAATACTACACTTACTGTTTCCGGGTTACCCGCAACGGAGTGGCGCAAAGCTATTATACCGAAATGACGGACGCCACGGATATTGGCCAGGCTGCCACATTTGCGGTGAGCAACCAGCTGGGATATATCTTCTATGCCGCTGGCGGGAAGCTGTACGAGTATGATGTGTTTACAAAGAAATCCTTTGTCATGGCTGATTTGGGTGATAAAAAGGTGTCTGTGCTGAAAACCTTTGACTTTGGTTTCGGCCGGTTCAAAGAACCTTATATCACTATTGGCCGGCAGCTGATTGTAGGTGCATATGATCCTTCACAGCCCGATGATGTGAACGGTACGCTGTACCGCTATAATATTCCTGCGCGTAATGAGCCGCTGGTGCTTGACAAATCCTTTACAGGACTGGGCAAGCCGGCAGATATTGCTTACCGCGAAAGATAAAGCCCGGATACCCTTTGCAGCCGCCGGCCAATGTTTTCACCATGAAAGCAGGAAGCCGGCGGTTGTCTGCTATTTAGCCGCAGACCCCAAAAGCTATTTATTATTCCACGGAATTATTACTAATTTTACCCTCCTTGATAAAGCGGCTACAACAAACTGACAGCTTGACAGTTCTGCTTTCCGAGCATAATATTTGAGTAACTTGTGTTCCCGTCTATCCAACTAGCTAAGCCCGCAGCCTTCGTGCCACAGGCTGGTAAGCCGGAATAACCAACTGACACAGATTCAGCAGGGATGGGATACGTTACAGAAATTGAAATCGTAATTCGAAATTAAACATTCAACATGTTAGGTTTTTTAACAAAACTTTTTGGGGGGAATAAGTCCGACAGGGATATTAAATCCATTGCTCCATTGGTGCAGCAGATTAATGAGGAATATGAGAAACTGAAATCCCTGCCTATCGATGACCTGCGTTACAAAACACAGGATTTCCGCCAGCGTATCAGCGCTCACCTTGCCACTATTGACAAGGAAATAACAGAGAAGAAAGAAGCTGCGGAATCAGTTGAGAATATTGAAGAGAAAGAAAATATATACCAGGAAATAGATACACTGAAGAAAGACCGTGACAAACAACTGGAAGTAGTGCTGAAAACATTACTGCCAGAGGCTTTTGCGGTAGTGAAGGAAGCGGCCCGCCGTTTTGCCACCAATCCTGTCATTACGGCCACTGCTACCGATCTGGATCGTCAGCTGGCGGTGAGAAAGGATTATGTGACCATCTCCGGCGACCAGGCCTCCTGGAATAACAGCTGGAAAGCAGCTGGCAGTGAGGTTACCTGGAACATGGTGCATTACGACGTACAGCTGATCGGTGGTGCGGTACTGCATCAGGGTAAGATCTCAGAAATGGCTACCGGTGAGGGTAAAACCCTGGTATCCACCCTGCCTGCGTACCTGAACGCACTGGCTGGCGAAGGCGTACACATCGTAACCGTGAATGATTACCTGGCCCGCCGTGACTCCGAATGGAACGGCCCTCTCTTCGAATTCCTGGGTATCACCGTTGACTGTATCGATAAACACCAGCCTAATACGCCTGAACGCCGGAATGCTTATCTGGCGGACATCACCTACGGTACCAACAACGAATTCGGTTTCGACTACCTCCGTGATAACATGGTACACAGCCCGGATGAAATGGTACAACGTAAACACCACTACGCCATGGTGGATGAGGTGGATAGTGTACTCATTGACGATGCCCGTACCCCGCTCATCATCTCCGGACCTATCCCGCGCGGTGAAGAACAGGAATACCACGCCCTGAAACCGCGTATCCAGTATCTCGTGGATATGCAGAAGAAAGTTGCCAACCAGTATCTCCTGGAAGCTAAAAAACTCATTGCTGAAGGTAAGGACGACGCCAAAACAGGCGGTCTGGCGCTGATGCGCGCCTGGAGAGGTCTGCCGAAAAGCAGCGCCCTGATCAAATACCTCAGCGAACCCGGTATAAAAGTATTATTACAGAAAGCAGAAAACTACTACCTGGCAGATCAGCAACGCGAGATGCCTAAAGTAGACGAAGGCCTGTACTTCGCTATCGAAGAGAAACACAACAGCGTAGACCTCACCGAGAAAGGTATCGGTATGATTACCGGCGCCGGCGAAGATCCGAACTTCTTCGTTATGCCGGATGTAGGCTCCGAACTGGCTGAAATTGAAAAACTGTCAGTTTCCCCGGAAGAAAAACTGCAGCGCAAAGAAGTCATGCTGCAGGATTATGCCCTGAAGTCAGACCGTATCCACTCCGTACAGCAATTACTGAAAGCCTACACCTTATTCGATAAGGATGTGGAATACGTAGTAATGGACGGTAAAGTGAAAATCGTAGATGAGCAGACAGGCCGTATCCTGGATGGCCGCCGCTATTCCGACGGTTTACACCAGGCGATCGAAGCCAAGGAAAATGTGAAAGTGGAAGCCGCTACCCAGACATTTGCCACCATCACCCTGCAGAACTACTTCCGTATGTATCACAAACTGGCCGGTATGACC
The DNA here is from genome assembly GCF_009928525.1 of Chitinophaga solisilvae. GTDB lineage: Bacteria > Bacteroidota > Bacteroidia > Chitinophagales > Chitinophagaceae > Chitinophaga > Chitinophaga solisilvae. The sequence continues at coordinate 157,232 of NZ_JAABOK010000012.1, forward strand.
GGTACAGCCTCTACGGAAGCAGGCGAGTTCTGGGAAATCTATAAGCTGGACGTGGTAACCATCCCAACCAACCTGCCTATCTCCCGTATCGACTCAGAAGATCTGGTATACAAAACCAAAAGAGATAAATACAAAGCCGTTATCGAAGAAATCAAAACCCTGCAGGCAAAAGGACGCCCGGTACTGGTAGGTACTACCTCCGTGGAAGTGTCCGAATTGCTGAGCAAGATGCTGACCTTCGAAAAGGTGCCGCATAACGTATTGAACGCAAAACAGCACGCCCGTGAAGCACAGATCGTTGCTGAAGCCGGTTTACCCGGAGCAGTAACCATCGCTACCAACATGGCGGGCCGTGGTACGGATATCAAACTCGGACCTGGCGTGAAAGATGCCGGCGGTCTGGCTATCATCGGTACCGAAAGACACGAAAGCCGCCGTGTAGACAGGCAGCTGCGTGGTCGTGCCGGTCGTCAGGGCGATCCCGGAACTTCCCAGTTCTTCGTTTCCCTGGAAGATGACCTGATGCGTATGTTCGGCTCCGAGCGTATCGCCGGCCTCATGGACCGCATGGGCTATAAAGAAGGAGAAGTGATCCAGCACAGCATGATCACCCGCTCCATCGAAAGAGCACAGAAAAAAGTAGAAGAAAACAACTTCGGCATCCGTAAACGCCTGCTCGAATACGATGACGTAATGAACAAACAGCGCGCTGTTATCTACGCTAAACGTAACCACGCCCTGTTCGGCGAACGCCTCGCCATCGATACAGATAACGCCTTCTACGATGTGGCGCAGAATATGGTTGTTACCCACAAGGAAAGCAGCGACTACGAAGCATTCAAAATGGATGCTATCATCAACTTCTCCATCGATACAGATATCACCAGAGAAGAACTGATGCGTACAGATGCCACTACCCTGACATCCAAACTGTATCACGAAGCTACCGCCAACTACCAGCGTAAAACAGAAGATATCACCACCAACACCTTACCGGTGATTGAGCGTATCTACAACGAACAAGGCCACCAGATCGAAAATATCTCTATCCCATTCACCGATGGTAAAAAAGGTATCAACGTACTGGCCAACCTGAAAAAAGTAGTGGATACCAAAGGCCACGAAACCATGAGCGCGCTGGAACGCAGCATCACCCTGGCCCTCATCGACGAAGCCTGGAAAGAACACCTGCGTGCCATGGACGAACTGAAACAATCCGTACAAGGCGCCGTTTACGAACAAAAAGATCCATTACTGATCTATAAACTGGAAGCATACAAACTGTTCGAACAGATGAACGGCGAAACCAGCCGCGACATCGTCTCCTTCCTCAGCAAATGCGGTATCCCCGTAAGCCAGGAAAGAGAAAACGAACAAATCCGCGAAGGCCATGAGGAAAAAACCGACATGAGCGGCATGCGCGCTTCCCACGAAGATATCACCGAACAAAGCGGCAACGGCCACGATACAGACGCTCACTACGAAATACCTGAAGAAAGACAGGAACCCGTACGCGTAGGACCTAAAGTGGGAAGGAATGATTTGTGCCCTTGCGGAAGCGGGAAGAAGTTTAAGAACTGCCATGGGAAAGATTTGTAGGCAGGAATTGCGAATTACGAATTGCGAATTACGAATGTTGAGCGGAGATATCAGTGGAGATTGAAATGTAGAAGCGCTTGATGTTTGATGTATATTAACGGATCACGAAAACAGTATCTTATTTACTGAATTTGTGATCCGTTTTTTTTATTTTTTATTGTTTGACCCTAAAACATTGTTTGTATGAAACCGAATGTTATCCTTGAGAAAAGCTTTGCCTTTAGTGTGAGAATTGTGAAGCTGATAACTCACCTTGACAATAGGAATGCCTCAAAAACGCTTACCAGGCAGTTATTGCGGAGCGGAACATCTATTGGAGCAAATACTGAAGAAGCCGTTGGCGCCTCTACTACAAGGGATTTCAAGTATAAAATTGATATTTCCTACCGCGAGGCCCGTGAAACTATATACTGGCTGAAGTTATTGAAAGAAACCCAGCAGCTGGAATCCGGATTGGCACAATCATTCATCAGCGATTGCCAGGAATTGATAAAAATACTCGGTGCAATCCAGAAAACCCTGAAAAGCAGGTCTGCCTGATATTTTCCGCTCATATCTTCGCTCAAATCTCCGCTCAGCATTCGTAATTCGCAATTCGTAATTTGTAATTGTTTATTTTTGGCATTATGAACATAGTCCTTATCAATAAATACATCGACCACACCATACTAAAACCCACCACCACCCTGGATGACATAAAAGCCTTATGCATGCAGTGTGTAGAATATAATTTCGCAGCGGCCTGCGTGCCTCCCTTGTATGTGAAGCTGGCTAAACAGTTCCTGGGGAGTACAGATACAAAGGTGGCTACCGTTATAGGTTTCCCATTCGGGTATTCGGCTATTGAGGCGAAGGTGGCGGAAACGGTGCTGGCTATTGTGGATGGGGCGGATGAGCTGGATGTGGTGATTAATATTTCGGCGGTGAAGAATAAGGATTGGGAATACCTGGAGAAGGAAATTGCCAACCTGATGTATATTATACGGGAGAAGAAGAAGGTGGTGAAGATCATTATTGAAAGCGGGGTGCTGACAGATGAGGAGATCATCGGGTGTTGTGAGCTGTATAGCAGGTATGGCGTGGATTTCATGAAAACGTCTACCGGGTATGCGGAGAAGGGGGCTACCGTGGAAGCGGTGAAGCTGATGCGGGCTAATCTGCCGGAGAATATTCAGATTAAAGCTTCGGGAGGTATTCGTACCTTTGCTTTTGCGAAAGAGCTGATAGCAGCAGGAGCTACGCGTATAGGCGCCAGTGCCAGTGTGAATATCGTGAAGGAGAGCGCGGACGGCCAGGCCGGTGGCGTAGCACAGAGCAGCGATTATTAATTTTTAATTATACAGTATTCATGCAGAAATTATTCATCCTGGCATGCTGCCTGTTGGTAAGCAGCTGGGCTATGGGCCAGGAAGTGGCGCAGATGTCCGGCGGGTCTGTAAAGGTGATCCGGGACAGCCGGCTTGATGTGCTGATTAAAAAACAGATTTATATCAACACGCTCGCTATCCGTAACCAGAACGGTTTCCGGGTACAGGTGATCTCTACCAACAAGCGAGGCGATGCCAACGAAGCGAAAGCCCGGGTAATGCAGCTGTACGGCGATTACCGTACCTACCTGGATTATCAGGCGCCCTATTTTAAAGTGCGCGTAGGCGATTTCAAATCCCGTGAAGAAGCCAGCGAATTGCGGGATAAATTATCAAACCTGTTCTCTGGTGGCGTATTTGTAGTGCCAGCCATTATTAATGTGTCACCGGATAAAGAGCTATCGAATGAAGAACCGTATTAAAGAGCTGGCGAAGGCCTATGCACCCGACTTTATCAAAATAAGACGTCATATCCACGCAAATCCTGAATTATCTTTCCAGGAGTATAATACATCCGCTTTCATCCAGGAGCAGCTGACTGCCTTCGGGGTGCCTTTTACTGCAGGTATTGCAGGTACCGGCGTTATTGCGCTGATTGAAGGCCGGAATCCTTCCTCCCGCACCATTGCGCTGAGGGCCGATATAGACGCATTACCCATTACAGAAGCCAACGATGTGCCTTACAAGTCCACCAACAGCGGCGTTATGCATGCCTGCGGCCATGATGTACACACCACCTGTGTACTCGGCGCAGCTAAAATCCTGCATGAGCTGAAAGATGAGCTGGAAGGTACTATCAAGATATTATTTCAGCCGGGAGAAGAAAAACATCCCGGCGGCGCCAGTATCATGATTGAAGAGGGCGCACTCGATAATCCGCGTCCGGACGCTATTCTGGGCATGCACGTACAACCCACGATGGAGGCCGGCAAGCTGGGCTTCCGCGCGGGTAAGTATATGGCCAGCGCTGATGAAATATATATTACGGTAAAAGGTAAAGGTGGCCACGCTGCGCTGCCGCAGCTCACCGTAGATACCATCCTGGTAGCATCCCAGCTGGTGGTGAGCCTTCAGCAGATCATCTCCCGTAATAACAACCCGTTCTCTCCCTCTGTATTGTCTATCTGCGCTTTTAACGGCGGGTTCACCACCAATGTGATTCCTTCTGAAGTAAAGCTGATGGGCACTTTCAGGGCTATGGACGAAACCTGGCGCTTCCGCGCGCATGAGCTGATCCGTAAGCAGGCCGTTGGCATTGCAGAAGCAATGGGTGCGGAAATTGAGATCGACATCCTGGTAGGCTACCCTACCCTGTATAATAATGAAGAAGTGACGGCACACGCCCGCAGTTATGCCGAAGATTACCTGGGTAAACAACAGGTGGAAGATACGGAAATCCGTATGGGGGCCGAAGATTTCGCCTTCTACTCACAGATAGTGCCTGCCTGCTTTTTCCGGTTAGGTACCGGCAATGTAGCCAGGGGCATTACTTCTGGCGTACATACGCCCACTTTTGATGTAGACGAGGCCGCTATCGAAGTAGGTATGGGCGCTATGGCCTATCTTGCCACACAGTTCGTCAGACAATAAACGTACTGCATATAAAAGAGAACGTCCTGATGAAAATCAGGACGTTTTTTTATTTCTGATAAACTTTTAGTGATGACAGGTCGGTTTTGATAAATTAACCCGTGTTGGTTTTGCTAGAAACAATAGTTATTTAATAGTCTGAATATGTTCTACAGCGGACCCCGACAACTCCATCTGCCGCAGCTTGTCCACATTGATCTGCCCTTTGTTGAAAGTAGCGCTGAACCATAATCCGCTGTTTCTGCCCAGCTGTATATTCATACTGTCTATAGTATTATCGTCATTCACATGCAGGTCGCTGTGAACTCCTGCTGTGAGTGTGAGTGTTTTTAGTTTGTTGCCGTTAAACGATATCTCCGTTGAATCGGTACTGGTGACCTGCAGGCTGTTCAGTTCCAGGTCGCTGAAAAATACTTTGCAGTCCTTATTATGTACCGCTTCCAGGGAAGGGCAATTGATCGTATAGGCGTTATTGTTGGGGAAGGTAATGAATAACGTGTCGCCCGTCTGGCGGAACTGCGCCGCATCGGTGCTGTCAACCAGTATCTGGTATTCTTTCCCCGGATTGATGTAAATGTAATTGGCTTTTGACAACCCGTTGTGCTGCGCATTGGTAAGCATCAGTACTTTAAAGGGTTGCAGCTGCTTAGTTACAGGGGCTGGGCTTTTATTGATCCTGAAGTTGACATTGGTAATGCCTTTGCTGTAATTGACACGCAGCACAATATCTGTAACCAACATCAATAACACGAGCACGCTGCTGAAGCCGATGATTAATTTTTTACTCGTTTTCATGTTATTTGAAGTTTGATTTTTTGAATTTTTCGTAATAAGGTTTCAGTTCATCCAGATCTATATCCAGCAGGTATATGCTGCGAAACAGACTAGGCAGTTCATTGGTGATGAAGGTTTCTTTTTTGAACTGTTTTATTTTTTTAACAGCATCGCCGCTGATGAAGTAGCCGATGCCTCTTTTATTGTAAATGATTTCCTGTTGCTGCAGCAGTTCGCAGGTACGCATCACGGTATTGGGGTTTACTTCCAGTGATACGGCCAGTTCCCTTACTGAAGGAATACGTTCTTCCGGCTGCCATTTCCGCAACAGTACCTGCTCGCAGATATAATCTGCTATCTGCAGGTAAATGGCTTGTGAATCTTTGAATTCCATCTTTTTAAATTTTAGATTTCTTTATCCTTTAAGCGGAAATAGGCAATAGTCCAGAATATGGGCGTGAGCAGATATTTGGCGATGAAGATATAGGTATCAATCATGCCCTGAGAAATCATATATACGCCACCGTTACCGCCTTTTTCTACGGCTACCAGTACAAAGGGAAGGTGTGCCGGCTTTTGAATCCAGTTGTTGCCGAATAAGAGGTAGAGAAACAGGACGTTGATGACTCCCAGCGCTACAGGAACCAGACAGGCGGTCAGCAATGTTTTGATGAACGATGCCTTATTGAAGCTGATAGCGCCTAACAGGAATATGGCGTGCAGGAAAATATAGACATAGTAGAGATAGATATGTCCTTTATCTGCATTGAAAAAATCCCAGTCCCGGACAATATGTTTATCATATCTGTGCATCATGCCCCAGTCGATGATATGAAAGGAAGTATATGCACAAAGATGATATACCGCCAGAAAGCCCACGCTGGTAAACAGGAATGCTGTAATGAACTTTTCAAAGGAAGATGCCGGCAGCATGAAGAAGCTGACACTTTTTTCCTTGCTGCTGAAATCACTGAAGGACATGCTGGTAAACAGCAGACCTATGAAGTACATCCCGATATAATAGAAAGGGATGATATCAGACTGTGAATAAACAGTATGGTTGGAGTAAATAGTGATGACAGAAAAGATGGACATACCGCCGAACATGGCCAGGATGCCCAGCACGTAAGTCCGCATGGATACGGAGAGGTGCAGGGCCATGTATTTACCGAGCCGGCTGAAATCCAGTATGTTATTGGTTTGCATAGTGCGCTTAATTAAATAGTTCCTGAATAGGTTGACGGTTGGAAAGAACGGCATTGAACAGCAGCTCCATATCTATTTTGCTGTGTTCCATGTTTTCATTTTTCAGAATCACGGAGTGGCCGCGGAGGGAGCTGTCTTTATACAGTACCTGCTGCCTGTCATCCAGCTGATGTAACAGTTTGAAGCTCAGTTTATCCGTTACCGTGTCAACACTCTGGTTGAAGATGATTTTGTGTTCATCAATGATGACGATGCTATCTATCAGGTTATCGAGATCCCTCACCTGGTGGGTAGAGATGACGATACATTTTTCTTCGCTGACAGCGGCTGCAATGACTTTGCGGAACTGGCTCTTGGAGGGTATATCCAGGCCGTTGGTAGGCTCGTCCATAATCAGCACTTTGGTATTGGCTGCCAGGGCGAAGCTGATGATCACTTTTTTCTTCTGTCCGTATGACATATTCGCCAGCTGCTGGTCGTAGGGAATATCAAATTCTTTCAGGTAGCTGTGGAAGGCGGATTCATCGAAGTTGGGATAGAAGGGGGCATAATTTTTCACATAGGTACGGATGCTCACTTTAGGCAGGTAAAATTCTTCCGGTACCAGGAATATTTCCTGCAGGAATGCCGGTTCTCTTTTGAAGGAGTGGCGTCCCATAACCAGGCATTTACCTCCGTCGGGGAACAACAATCCGGCTATCTGCTTGAGCAGGGTGGATTTGCCGGCGCCGTTTTTACCCAGCAACCCGTAGATATGCCCTGCGCTGAGTGACAGGTTCAGGTCCTCGAACAGGGGCTTACGTTTCCGGTAGCTGAATTTCAGGGATGTAATAGTAATCATATCGTGTGTTTTAGTGTACTACTCTACTAGTACACTGTAAATGTAGGAGGTTTTTTGGATTCAGCAAAAAAAATTACGAATTACGAATTACGAATGAGGAGCGGAGACATAAGCGGAGAGGAATGTTAATGTATCATGTATAATATAAAGCAGCAGCCGTTTGGAAATTTCCAAACGGCTGCTGCTTTATATTAATTGAGATATATTCAATCTCCGCTTATGTCTCCGCTCCTCATTCGTAATTCGTAATTCGCAATTCGTAATTCGTAATCCGTAATCCGTAATTCCCTCAGGAAAATCCTGAACAGAGAGCCTTACAACTCCGGGTACAACGGGAACTGCTGCATAAATGTGTTCACTTCGCCTTTAATTTTACCGATCAGTGCTTCGTTGTCGGCGTCCAGCAGCAGCTGGTCGATCCAGTCAACGATCTGGCCCATATGACCTTCTTTGAGGCCGCGGGTGGTGATAGCGGGTACGCCTATACGGATACCGGAAGTGATGAAGGCGGATTTATCGTCGAAAGGCACCATGTTTTTGTTGGCGGTGATTTCGGCTTTTACCAGTGTTTGTTCGGCTTTTTTACCGGAGATATTTTTGTTGCGCAGGTCGATCAGCATCAGGTGGTTATCGGTACCGCCGCTGATGATCTGGTAGCCTCTGTCCACGAAGCTTTTAGCCATTGCCTGGGAGTTTTTCAGCATCTGCTGGGCGTACTGGCCGTAGTCGTCGGACAGGATTTCGAAGAAGGAAACGGCTTTGGCAGCGATCACGTGTTCCAGCGGTCCGCCCTGGATGCCGGGGAACACAGCTGTATCGATGAGGGAGCTCATCATACGGATTTCGCCTTTAGGCGTTTTCAGTCCGAACGGATTTTCGAAATCCTTGCCCATCATAATCATACCACCGCGGGGACCGCGCAGTGTTTTATGGGTAGTAGTCGTTACAAAATGGCAATGAGCGAACGGAGAGTTCAGTAAGCCTTTGGCGATCAGGCCTGCCGGGTGGGCAATATCGGCCAGTACAAAAGCGCCTACCTGGTCAGCGATCTCGCGGATGCGCTTGTAGTCCCAGTCGCGGCTATAGGCAGAAGCACCGCACACGATCAGCTTTGGCTTTTCGCGGTTGGCAATTTCTTCCATTTTATCGTATTCTACCAGGCCGGTTTCTTTGTTAACACCATAGAAGTGTGGCTGGTAGAGCTTTCCGGAGTAGTTTACGGAAGAACCGTGAGTTAAGTGGCCGCCCATGCTGAGGTCCAGTCCCAGGATTTTATCGCCTGGTTGGAGAATAGCCAGCATCACCGCTGCATTGGCCTGTGCACCGGAATGTGGTTGTACGTTGGCGTATTCAGCACCAAATATCTGCTTTGCCCTGTCAATAGCCAACTGCTCGCTCTGATCCACGATTTCGCAGCCTGCGTAGTATCGCTTGCCAGGGTATCCTTCTGCATATTTATTCGTCATCACATTACCCATAGCCTGCATTACCTGTAAGCTGGTAAAGTTCTCTGATGCAATCAGTTCTATGCCATGGCGCTGACGGTCCAGTTCCTGGCGTATGATATCAAATATTTGCTGGTCTCTTTGCATGATGCCTGAAAATTTTGGTGCAAAAATAGAATAAAGCCGGATTAAATGCAATTAATAGCTGTATCAGCTGTTGATAAGTTAATATATGATTACTCCCTGCTAAAAGCTGAGTGCTATTCATAATTTATTGTATTTTCGCGCTTCGAGGCTCATCCTAACTACAACGTACAATGAAGGCAATAATACCCGTGGCTGGCGCAGGCACCAAACTCCGGCCACATACATATACACAGCCCAAAGCTCTGATACCTTTAGCCGGCAGGACCATTCTCAGTATCATTGTGGATCAGCTGGTAGAAGCAGGCATCACTGAATTCGTTTTTGTGGTGGGATATCTGGGTGAAAAGATTCAGCACTACGTAGAAAAAAAATATCCGCAGCTTACCTGTCACTTTGTGCAGCAGAATAGCCGTGAAGGTACCGGTCATGCTATATTGCTTACACGCGATGTAGTAGGCGGAGATGAAGTACTGATCGTACTCGGGGATACCATCTGCGAATGCGATTTCAAGGAAGTCATCAACTCCCCCTACTCCGTGCTCGGCCTCAAGAAGGTAGACGATCCGCGTAACTTCGGCGTAGCGGAACTGGACGAACATGGGCGTATCACCCGCGTAGTGGAGAAACCACAGATTCCCAAATCCAACCTCGCACTGGTAGGACTCTATAAAATCAAGGAAACGGCGCAGCTCTATGATTGCCTGCAAACCAACCTGGATAACCACATCCGCTCTCATGACGAATTCCAGCTCACCGATGCGCTGGAATGCATGATTGAACACGGCGTACAATTCAACGCCTTCAAGGTGGCCAACTGGTTCGACTGCGGCAGAAAAGACACCCTGCTCGAAACCAACGCCATCCTCCTTAAAAAATATAAACTGGCCAGCAACCCTGTGCTGCCCTTCGAAAATACCATCATCATCCCTCCGGTAAGTATCGGTGAAGGCTGCAACATCAAAAACGCCATCATCGGCCCCAACGTAGCCGTAGGCGATAACACCGTCATTTCCTACTCCATCGTAAAAGACTCCATCATCGGATCTTTCAGTAACCTCTACGAAGTTGTACTGAAATCATCTCTCATCGGCAGCGACGCAAATATCCGCGGACTGAGCCAAAGCCTGAATATCGGGGATAATACGGAGATAGATCTCGGATAAATAATTACGAATTACGAATTGCGAATTACGAATGTAAGCGCGAAGATTAAAGCGAAGATTAAGGCAGATTAACTATTGTATATCTGCCTTAATCTTCGCTTTAATCTTCGCGCTTACATTCGTAATTCGTAATTTGTAATTCGTAATTTAAAATCCAATGCGGCGTATAACAGAACTCTTCCACATCCAATATCCTATCATCCAGGCTGGCATGATATGGGCCAGCGGCTGGCGTTTAGCCAGTGCTGTGAGTAATGCCGGCGGTCTTGGGCTCATAGGTGCAGGCAGTATGTATCCTGATGTATTACGGGAACATCTGCGGAAATGTAAACAGGCAACAGACAAACCTTTCGGCGTAAATGTACCGTTGTTGTATCCGGATATAGATCAGCTGATAAATATTATACTGGAAGAAGGAGTGAAGATTGTATTTACTTCTGCCGGGAATCCGAAAACATGGACGCCGGTGCTCAAGGAGGCAGGTGTAACGGTGGTGCATGTGGTATCCAGCTCCGGATTTGCCGTGAAAAGCGAGGCTGCCGGCGTAGACGCTGTGGTGGCCGAAGGCTTCGAGGCCGGCGGACATAACGGACGCGAGGAAACTACTACTATGGTACTGATTCCTGCTGTCTGCGAACAGGTGAAAATTCCTGTCATCGCTGCCGGCGGCATAGGCTCCGGAAAGGCTATGGCCGCGGCTTTCGCACTGGGAGCCTCCGGTGTACAGATAGGCAGCCGCTTCGTGGCCACGCCGGAAGCCTCTTCCCATATGAATTTCAAACAGGCTATCCTCAACGCCCGCGAAGGCGATACCATGCTCAGTCTTAAAAAACTGACCCCCGTACGTCTCATTAAAAACCACTTCTACGAAGCCATCAAAACCGCTGAAGATAACGGCGCCGATATCAGTGAACTTAAAACCCTGCTGGGCCGCGCCCGTGCCAAAGCCGGCATGTTCGAAGGCAATCTCGATGAAGGCGAACTGGAAATAGGCCAGGTAAGCGCCCTGATTCATGACATAAAACCCGCCGCCGAAGTAGTAAAAGAGATCTGGTCCGAATTTGAAGCAGTAAGAAAAGCCCTTGGGATGTAGTTATTTGATTATTTGAGATTTGATTATTTAAAATGCAGCGGAGATCTGAGCAAATATTTTGCGCTCAGATCTCCGCTGCATTTTAAATAACCAAATCTCAAATAATCAAATAATAAAATGGGCCTACTGTTTTTTCACCACCCATTTTATGGCTTCTTTGAGGGTGATTTTTTTGCCGTACATGAGGATGCCGGTGCGGTATATTTTTCCGGCAGCCCAGGTGGTAAGGAGGAAGCCGCCGATCAGGCATATGAAGGAAAGGCCCAGCTGCCAGTAAGGAACGGCGCCGGGAACGCCGTAAGGCAGGCGTGCCATCATCACCATCGGAGAGGTGAAAGGGATGATGCTGCCCCATACGGCGAGCGGGCTGCCGGGGTCCTGTACTGCTTTCATCATAATGATTATACCGATGATGATGGGAACGGTGATCGGAAAGCTCAGCTGTTGCACATCTGATGCATCTTCGTTTGCCAGGCTGCCTACGGCGGCATATAAGGCGGAGTAAAACAGGTAGCCGCCCAGGAAATAAAATACAAAGCAGGAAAGCAGGAGGCCCCAGTTGATGCTGCCCATCACCTCACTCACCCGTTGAAACGCTTCCATGGCCTGTTCATTGTTACCTTGCATGTTAGTCTGACTGGCAGCCTGTACTGCTTCCGGCGATATAAAGAGCGGAATCAGGGAATAGATGGCCGTAATGAGTACGCCCCATATGAGGAACTGCAGGAGTCCTACCGCCGCGATGCCGATGATTTTGCCCATCATCAGCTGGAAAGGTTTAACGCTGGAGATCATGACCTCTGCAATACGGTTTACTTTTTCTTCCATCACGCCTCTCATGACGGAAGTGCCGAACAGGAGCAGGATGATATAGATAATAAATCCGCTGGCATAGCCTACGCCGTAGGCCACCCAGGAGCTGCCCTTCTTCTCTTCGTCGCCGGTTTTGAACTCAACGGAAACGGTGGAGCTGATGGCGTCCAGCTTTGTTTTATCGATGCCCTGCAGTTCCATACGCCTTCTTTCGATGATATTGTTGATATCGGCGTTGATAGCGCTTTCCATGGAGATGCTGGCCTGTCCTTTACTGAAGAACTCAAAGCCGGAGGGCCGGTTGATATCGATGTCGGGGATATAGAGTACACCTGCATAGCCAGCACTTTGATAATGCAGTTTAAGGCTGTCGAGATGAGCATCCGGCAGATATTTAAAGAACAACCCTTTTTTATCCGGGAATTTGTTGTTGAACAGTCCGCTTTTATCGATGACGGCGATACGTTTGGTTTCGCTTGACCCGGTTGCGAACAGGATAGGTAAAATAATCATGGCTGCAAAGGCCAGTGGCACGAGCAGCGTTACTACGAGAAAGGATTTTTTACGTACGCGGGTAGTGAATTCGCGTTGTATGATAAGCCAGATTTTGTTCATAGCGGCGAGATGAATCAGGCAGGCTGAGGAACCGCGGGGGCGGTATGTTCAGTTTGCTGTACCTGGGTGATGAATACTTCGTTGATGGAAGGCAGTAATTCTTCGAAATAGGTAACGGGGATACCCTGATGGATGAAATGCAGGAGAATGTCGTTGGTGGTGCTGTCTGCATTCATTTTTACGGTGAAGGCTTTTTCATGTACCTGCACAATATTGAAATGATAGGTGGCCATCTGGGCAGCATTGGGCATAACGCCCAGCCCTATACGGAAAAGTCCCTGCTTGAAGTCCTGTTTGATCTGCTTTATGCTGCCGTCGAGGATTTTGCGGCCTTTGTTGACCAGCATGATATGATTGCAGATTTCTTCTACCTGTTCCATCCGGTGGGTGGAGAAGATGATGGTGGTGCCCTGCTGGCTGAGCTGGAAGATTTCCTGTTTGATCAGGTTGGCGTTGATAGGGTCCAGGCCGGAGAAGGGTTCATCCAGTATCAGTAGTTTGGGATCGTGCATGATGGTGGAGATGAACTGCACTTTTTGCTGCATGCCTTTGCTGAGTTCATCTACGCGTTTGTTCCACCAGGAGGAGATTTCAAATTTCTCGAACCAGTATTTGATGCGTTTCAGGGCTTCTTTCTCCGACAGTCCTTTGAGGCGGGCGAGATAGAGTGTTTGTTCGCCTACTTTCATTTTTTTATACAGGCCTCTTTCTTCCGGCATGTAACCGATGTAGTGCACATCGTTTTGCGGGTCGAAGGGGCGGCCGTCGAACCGGATACTGCCTTCATCGGGGTAGAATATGCCGGTAATCATGCGCAGCAGGGTGGTTTTACCGGCGCCGTTCGGACCCAGGAGTCCGAAAATGGCGCCCTGTTGAATATCAAAGCTGATATCATCTACTGCTTTATGCGTGGCATAGTACTTTTTCAGGTGTTTGACTTCAAGTAGATTCATGACGAAAAATTACAGATTAATCATGAATTATAGTGGAATTAATGCCACATGAAAATTACTGATGACTTGCGGCGATCATGTCAGCCACGCGTTCGCCGTCCATCGCTGCGGAGACAATACCGCCGGCGTATCCGGCGCCTTCCCCACAGGGATAAAGACCGGCCACCTGCGGGTGTTCCAGGGTATCGTTATTGCGTGGGATGCGTACGGGGGAAGAGGTACGGGATTCGGTAGCTACCAGTACCGCATTTTCCGTATAGTATCCTTTCATTTTGCGGCCGAAGGCTTTGAAGGCTCCTGCCAGCCGCTGGTGAACGGCTGCGGGCAGCACGTGGCGGAGGTCGGCGCTGTGCAATCCGGGTACATAGGAGCATTCGGGCAGGGAGGAAGAAACCTTTCCTTTTACGAAGTCGGTCATCCTTTGTGCGGGGGCTACGAAGTTGCCGCCACCGGTAATATATGCCTGCTTTTCAACTGCCTGCTGGTAGTACATGGCTGCCAGCGGGCCGTGGTGGGCAAAGGGAGCGAAGTCGGATTCATCAACCGTTACCACCATGCCGGAGTTGGCGAATGGGTTGTTGCGTTTGGAGGGCGACCAGCCGTTGACGACCAGTTCGCCCGGATCGGTGGCAGCCGGGGCGATGATACCGCCGGGGCACATGCAGAAGGAGAATACACCGCGGCCTTCCACCTGTTCCACGAGGCTGTAGCTGGCAGGCGGCAGGTATTCGCCGCGCAGGTCGCAATGATACTGTACGCTGTCTATCAGTTCCTGGGGGTGTTCCACGCGGACGCCGAGCGCAAAGGGCTTGGCTTCGAGGAGAATACCCTGCTGGTGAAGCATGACAAATATATCTCTGGCGGAGTGGCCGGTGGCGAGTATCAGCTGGCTGGCGGTGTAAGTGTTGCCGGCGGCTGTCTGCACCCCGGTGATGGCTCCGTTGCTGATGAGCAGGGAGCTTACTTTTTCTTCGAAGTGTACTTCTCCGCCGCTGGCGATGATCTGTTCGCGCATAGCGGTGATGATATGCGGGAGTTTGTTGGTGCCGATATGCGGGTGGGCGTCGATCATAATTTTTTCATCGGCGCCGAAATACACGAATATGTTGAGGATGCGGTTAATATCGCCGCGCTTGTTTGAGCGGGTATATAGTTTGCCGTCGGAGTAGGTACCGGCGCCGCCTTCGCCGAAGCAGTAGTTGGAGTCTGGGTTGACTACGCCGGTTTTATTGAGGGCCGCGAGGTCGCGGCGACGTGCGCGTACATCCTTGCCGCGTTCCAGCACTACAGGGCGTATACCGGCTTCTATGAGGCGTAATGCCGCGAAGAGGCCTGCCGGGCCGGCTCCGGCAATAATCACCCGGGGGGCATTGGCAGGAAGTTCTTTATACACGGGATGTGCATGTACCCTTTCATGAAAAGGTTCATCTACAAATACCAGCAGGGTGAGCATAAAATACACCTGTTGCCGGGAGCGTGCGTCTATGGATCTTTTGAGCAGATGATAACCTGTGATGCGGGCTGGTTTTACACCGAGAGCTTCCGCTGCGAGTGTGGTAATACGGGCGGGGTGTGCTGCATCGGACGGCAGCACTTTGAGAGATATCTGTTGTTGCATGAGAGAGTTAGGTATTTATCCTAAAAGAATTACGAATTACAAATTACGAATTACGAATGTTAAGCGAAGATTTAAGCGGGTGGAGTAAATTCCTTATACGCTTAAATCTTCGCTTAACATTCGTAATTCGCAATTTGTAATTCGTAATTTAAAATTAAAACGGCAGATCATCGCTGCCATCACCGCCGCCGGCTGGCATTTGCGGAGTATTGTAGTTAGGCATTGCGTCGGCGCCCGGAGCGGGAGCAGCCATAACAGATTCCATACGCCATGCGTCCAGGTTGGTAATGTAGTTCACTTTACCATCTTTTTCCCATCTGGTGCCTTTGATATTGAAATAAACTTTAACGTTTTCTCCTTCATTAAACCTGTCCACGATACCGGTGCGGTCTTGTACCGACTGGAACTTGATGTAGTTGTTGATAACACGGCCGTTGATATCATCGGATTTCTCGATAACGAACTCTCTTGTTTTAAAGGTTTCGCTACGTTGTACTGTGTTGTACTTCACAATTAGCTTTCCGGTAATTTCAAAACTCATAGAAAAATTATTTTAAATTCAGAAGGGTCAAAGATACGGTATTCGCTGAAGTGCGTGCAAATATTTTTTATTTAAACCCTGCGCGCGGATATATAAAAAAATACTTCCGTAATAACTATTGTTAAACACATTTTTTTAAATGGAGATACTAACATAGTTTTGCACCCTCGCAGAAAAAATTGTGAATATCTCGCCGTTTATCTGTGAAAGAATTTTTTGTGGAGAGAAGTTACGATATTATTTTATCAGGTATATATCCATATTTATGGTAAAAAGGACAATGATAAAGATAAAGGTGTTGTTAATCAACGGTATTTATAGTACTTAAAAGCGCGTAACGTCAATGCTGTAAAGCAATAGCAGCAGGGGCAAGAGCAGTATTAACACACTGTAATCAGGAGAATATAAACAAGGGTAGATAAATTTTTTTTTTCAACATTTTCTACAGATATTCGTCGTCCTGTCTGAAAATTTTTCAACATCCTGCGTTGGGAGATTTCGAATTCGAGAACTAAGCATCCTTAATTAAGAAACAACTAATTTTTTTTATCTCAATGAATAAAACTTGCGAACAAGTTTGGGAAAGGTGTCTTAATATAATTAGGGATATAGTGGAATGGCAGCCGTTTAAGACTTGGTTTGAACCTATTAAACCCATTAAACTTGAAAACAATGTTTTAACCATCCAGGTCCCCAGCCAATTCTTTTATGAATACCTTGAAGAGCATTATGTGGGATTGTTAGGGAAAACAATTAAAAGAGAATTAGGTAAAGAAGCCCGGTTGGAATACCGCATTGTAGTAGAGAACGGTACACCACACCAGCATCCCAGAACGGTAAACATGCCTACGCAGTTTACCAAGCCCCAGAAAGACAATGAAGTAGATTTTCCGCTTACGATTCATAACCCGGTGAAGAACCCGTTCGTTATTCCGGGAATCAAACGCGTGCAGATTGATTCGCAGCTCAATCCGAATTATACGTTCGATGCGTATATAGAGGGGGATTGTAACCGTGTGGCGCGCCGTGCAGGAAAAACGGTGGCGGAAAAACCAGGCGGCACTTCCTTTAATCCACTGGTGATCTACGGTGGCGTAGGGCTGGGAAAAACCCACCTGGCGCAGGCTGTAGGCAACGATGTGAAGCGCATTCATCCTAACAAGGCCGTGCTGTATGTGAGCGCAGAGAAATTCATTAATCAGTTTATCGATCACTCCAAGAATAATATCATCAACGACTTCATTCACTTCTATCAGCTGATTGACGTACTGATCGTAGATGATATACAGTTCTTTGCCCGCGCAGAGAAAACACAGGACGCGTTCTTCGCGATCTTCAACCACCTGCACCAGTCGGGCAAACAACTGATCCTGACCTCCGATAAAGCGCCCAAAGACCTGGACGGTGTGCAGGAACGCCTGCTGAGCCGCTTCCGCTGGGGCCTCAGCGCAGATATCCAGATCCCTGATTTTGAAACCAGAATGGAAATCCTGGAACTCAAAATGAAAAATGACGGACTGGAAATGCCCAAAGAAGTAGTGAAATATGTGGCATATAATATCCAGACAAACGTCCGTGAACTGGAAGGAGCCCTCATTTCCCTGCTGGCACAGTCCTCGCTGAACCGCAAGGAAATAGACCTGGAACTGGCCAAACGCGTACTGAAATCTTTCGTAAAAACTTCTTCCAAAGAAATTACCATAGAAAGCATTCAGAAAATGGTCTGCGAATACTTCGACGTGCCTTATGATAAACTCCTGCAGAAAACACGTAAACGTGAAATTGTACAGGCACGCCAGATCACCATGTACCTCGCAAAATCATTTACTAAAAATTCATTGAAAACAATCGGGGAACACTTCGGCGGACGTGACCACACTACCGTGATTCACAGCTGCCAGACCGTGAAAGACCTGATGGATACAGATAATAATTTCCGCGACAGCGTCATTGAACTGCAACAGAAAGTACAGCTGGCCGCTATGTAAGTAAGACCCCCTGAGCTTTTTTAAAATCCCAATCTGAAATAATTACGAATTACGAATTGCGAATTACGAATGTAGTAGCGAAGAACTAAACGTAGATGAAGGAGGACATTTTGTAGTTATCACCTTTATCTACGTTTAGTTCTTCGCTACTACATTCGTAATTCGCAATTCGTAATTCGCAATTATTTTTTCTCCCCACCTGATCGTTTATATTAAAAAATTACATATTTTATCAGGAGAAAAAGAATCCTATGAAGATCAACAGTGTCATCTGGAGCATTTTGCTATGCCTTGTTGTATTTCTCTTCAGCAGCCAGATATCTGTAGTAGCCTATCATCATGCCACCCTACCCATTTCACTTACAGGCGGCATATTGCTGGCGTGTTGTCTCATGCAGCTGGTATGCGGCTACAGGAGCCTGCGGGAGTTGTATCCGGACAAAAATCAGCGCGACTGGCGTCATAGTCTGCATCTCGCATGGGTAGGCGCCGCCGTTATAGGCTGTTTTGTCTTTTATGCCCTGGCAGGCCTGCGGGAAGAATGGCAGCTGAAAAGGAAGGGCGTGAAAGTAGCCGGCAGTATAGAAAGCAGCGTACGGCAACAGCAGCAGGAATATGCCGTGAGTAACATTATCGTGAAGTTTACTACCAGGGAAAACAAAAAAGTAAAAGCCCATGTGTCCCTGCCCTCAGAAGTGTTTTCCGCCCGTTACAAAGATCAGCCGGTGGAAATCCTTTACCTGCCTGAAGAACCGGACATCTTTCAACTGATGTACGATGAAGATGCCGGTGATATCCCCGGCAGATCACTCACCCTCACAGAACTGGAACTGATGCTGGCATCTACCTTCAGCCAGGACTCGCTGGGAATGCTGCTGAACACGATCAGCTATCACTGGGAACGGGAAATAAGCCACGACAGTATGCCGTACTGGATCAATACCACCAACGAGGATATGCTGATGCTGGTACCCGGAAAAGAAGTACGCTACGCCATGATGAGCCGTAAACCCGATACCATGCCGCTGTGTATGGAGAACTACACCAGAATAGAAGATATAGGTCTGAACACTAAGCTCCCCCGGACCCAGACAGGAAGAGTACCGCTGACGATGCCCGAAGAAGCCTGGAAGAACGACTCACACACGCTTTTCCTGCATCGCAGGAAACTGAAAGAAGGCATGATGACCCAGCTGCTTATGATCCCCCTGCGACCCTGAACTTTACATCACCACAAATTTTTTTCGAAAAAAATCGAAATGCTTTTGGAGAATATAAAACTTTTCCTATTTTTGCAACCCCTTCAGGGAAATACGGTGAGGTGCCTGAGTGGCCGAAAGGAACGGTTTGCTAAACCGTCGTACGGGTTAAACTGTACCGAGGGTTCGAATCCCTCCCTCACCGCAGGTAAAAGCCTCAGACATGCAAGTGTCTGAGGCTTTTTTTATTTTGTTATTTTTTTATTTGAGATTTAATCGAAGCGGAGACCAGAGCAGATACTTAAAGTATAATCGCTTTGGTCTTCGCTTCTATAGAAATCTCAAATAAAAAAATAATAAAATAAAAAAATAAATCAGAGTGTATACGTGATCGTTAGTTTGGGCCAGGTGGCAGGGTCGGGTTTCCGGTGGCCGGAGAAGTTGAGGTTGCGGTAGTAGTTTTCTACCTGGAGCTGCAGGCTGAAACCATTATTCTGGCCGCTGTTGACGATGTCCTGTACCAGGGCGGTGACGTTCACGGTAGTGGAATAATTCCACTGGGAGGTAGAAGCAGCTACGGCAGCCTGGTTGGCGCTGGTGGTGGCAGGCTGGTTATTCCAGGTAATCGTGGACTCATCCCAGGACCCGAGCACCCGCTTCACCCAGCAGGCATTGGTACCGGAGCCATTGTACGGAGAGCCGGGATAATAGGAGTTGCCACCCGGATTGGCTACCGCCGTGCCGGGAGCCATACCATACAGGGTAAGGGTGGCAGCAACAACGTTAGTCCCCGCAGGCAGATAGCTGATACCCGGAAATTTAATGAAATCCCGCGCCACTCCCGGCGTGCCGGAATACGTCCACGCGGAAGCAGCCAGGTCAGGGTTGCTCACCAGGTTAATACCCGCATAGGCAGGGTTGCTGTTCACCAGGCAGTCTTCCTGTCCCGTACCCAGCTTGATTAAACTCATTACATAGGCTTTTTTGCCGTTAACGATAGTGGTTTCTTCACTGTTAATACCGGCATTGATAACAGGGTCCGTAGCCGCATCTTTCCGGCAACTGAAGAGCTGTGTGAAAACAAGGGCAGACAAGAGCAGTACAAGGGTCTTTTTTTTCATGGTCAGCATTTAGAGGGTTAAAAATGAATAAAGGCATTGTCAGGTTGTGGTACGTAGAATTATCAGGTTGTTGGGTTATCTGAGTGAACGTATGGGATACGTGATTGAATATAGGGATTAATTCCGGCAGAATTCTTTTTAATTCTGTGGGAGAAAATGTATATTCTGAGCCACTGTGGCTATTTTACAGCGAATAAGAATACTTGGGTATAAGCAGCCTTAAAATAAATATGAAAAAAATTGATAATATATCGGAAAGATACAGAAAGTATTTGTTGCAAATTGTATTTGAAGAACAGATGTATTATACCGTCTCTGGTGCAGATTTTTCAGATCAGGAAACAGATAAGTTATTGGTTGATGCTGATGGTAATATACTTCTCTTCTCTTTGCCTGCAGATTTATTATCAGTAATACTAAAGGGTACTTCTTTTTTTGATAATGGAATATTACAAGAATGGGCCAGAGAAATTAACGGTATTGAAGAATCATATGCAGTAATCAATTTGGATCTTCTCGGACAAAACAATTTTTACTTAAATGATGTTGATTTGTTGAAATCTATCTATGACACATTGGGGATTGTGGAGGATTATGCAAATCAGATTAATGATGAAAGATTACTAGCTCTTTTGGAGAAGGATATTTTATTACAGTTCAAAGATGATCTCGCCAGTTATTTTATCTGGTCTGAAAATAAAGCTTTTAAAACGTTCGTTCACGTTGATGCTTTGTTGCTTTTATTGAAAGAAATTCATACAAAATTAAAAGAGAGGTTAAATATTTATCAGTAGCCTTAATAAGGCTAACTAAGATCGTAAATAGATCTATCCTGATCGTTCACCGAAAAGCAATAATTCATCCACGAATTCCTGTTTAGAAGAATTATTTTTACAGATAATTCCTGTTAAAGTCCCTTAACTTTAATCAGTTTAACCTAACTTATATAACATATTAGTAAATTCCGGTATTATATAAACCATACGCCTCATGAGAAAATGGTTACAGTTGTTTGTTTGCATCAGTATATTTTTCTGTTCAGGATGTACAAAAGAGGAAGAAAAACCAGATACCACCGAAGTGGTGTTTCAGCTGGAATCACGGACAGACATACCTTTCGGGGATGTTGAGTACGGAGAAGGTACAGCCCCGCTGAAAAAATGGACAGTGTCCGGTGTTGGTACCTTTGAGCAGACCATGAACCTGAAAACCGGCAGCGGCATACGCTTCAGTGCCCGCCACCCCAGCTCCGACAAATGGAAAATAAGCGTGCGTTCCACAGATGGCAATCTCCTGATTGAAGGCGCCGTGAAAGCCTCGCCGGGTGCAACCGACAAATATTACGCAGATATCCGGGTTACCATCAATTAACAGCTACTTACGCTAACGGCTACACGAAATAGCTATAAAAATAAAACCACCTGAAAAGGTGGTTCTCTAATTCATTTTTGCACAGCCTTCAGTCTGATCAGGGGGGAAACCGTTAAGCTGAAGGCCGTTACAAAAGTAGTACGTCTATACGTAATGGATATACGTAGTTAACAATTATCGTCAGTTGTCTTTTACATTTTCTCCAGCCTGATGTCCATAAAGTGGTTGTAGTAACCATTTTCGTCAGCCTGCTCCCATATTCCGGATAACACCCGGCCCGATTCGCTGAAACTACCGGTGAAGCGTAAACGATTTCCCCGGAATATCCATTTTCCGTTCTCACAGGTACCGGTCATTTCCGTGTACTGCCCCTGACTGTCAAAGGCATGCATATGTATGCTGCCGCCTGCTTCGTCTGCACGGATCATCTCCAGCGTCTGGTGACGCTCCGTACCCATGCGCACATCCACTGTATGTTGCAGGAAATGACCGCCCGGGAACCATTCATATACATCGGTACCACTGATGTCCATATCAGCGGCAGGTATCCGGCCACTGGTTTTCCATTGCCCGGTAAAAGCATTTAATAATTCATACATGACCACAGGATTTAATAGTGCAGCACCCAGGCACTGCCTCTTCTAATTTACATTTTTTATCTGTTCATTTTAAATTAATAGTCTACAAATATTGTGTACTAATAGAATTATTATTACTTTTACGCCGTTGTTCCAGGCAAGGCACTGTCACCAATACCAGATTACAGCAAACCAGAACACTCCTGCTGCTTTTAGCACCACCCGATAAAGCCGGCAGGGGCAGACAGACGCTATCCGGCAACAGTATTCATCAAACACTAAATCTATTTTAGATGTCAACCATGTATTACTCCTCCTGTAGATGCGGAGCAAGGTGCTGTTTCGTGTGCAATAATGAACTGTAGCCGATTCCCGGCACATCTCCCTTTAGGTATCTGATTCATCAATGCTGTCCGTTTCACCGGTATGGTATGGGCTTCCTATGTCCATAGCAGCTTTCCGGCATCGCCATACCGGAACGGACCAGAAAAACCAGTCATTAAAAAAATGCAGCAATATTTACCAGGAAGCAGACTGCTGGCGCAGCTGCTCTCCGCCTTACTTTTTATTCCCTTTATTTTATCAGCGCAGGATCCGGGTACGCCCCTCATCAACTCAAGGCTGACGGGCATTGTACTGGATGCGAGAACAAAGGAACCACTTCCCGGCGCAGTAGTGAATATCAAAGGCACTACACACGGCGTATCCACAGATGCAGAAGGTCGCTTCGCTTTTGTAACCGGACAGAAATTTCCCTATACCCTGATCGTCAGCTATATCGGATACAGGAAAACAGAGATAATTGCTGCCGGCGGCCACATAGAAATACTGCTGGAAGCCATACAGAGCCAGTTAAATGATGTAGTGGTAGTAGGTTACGGCGTACAGAAGAAAAGCGATGTAACCGGCGCCATTGCCTCTGTATCCGGCCCGCTGCTGAAACAACCTGTCAGCTCTCCGGACCAGGCGCTGAAAGGCGCTGTTTCCGGTGTGCAGGTAACGCAGACTTCCGGGCAACCCGGTGGCGGCGTCAGCATCCGGGTACGGGGCGGCAGCTCTATACAGGGCGGCAATGAACCGCTGTATGTCATCGATGGATTTCCGGTGTACAACGGACCCGCAGGCCCGGGCACCATCAGCGGTACGCCCGTAAATCCGCTGGCGGCCATTAATCCCGCTGATATTGAAAGTATAGACGTGCTGAAAGATGCTTCCGCTACCGCCATCTATGGCAGCCGGGGCGCCAACGGCGTAGTTATCATCACCACCCGCAAAGGGAAGGCCGACAAAAACAATGTTATCTATGAAGGTACCTACGGCATACAATCGCTCAGAAAGAAAATAGCCTTGCTCAATGCCCGCGATTTTGCGGTGCTCAGAAATGAAGTGCTGTTTGATACCAACCCTGCAAAAGGGCCGTACCAGTATCTTTCACAGGAACAGATCAGTAAGCTGGGCGCGGGCACCGACTGGCAGCAGGAAGCCTTCCGCACGGCGCCATCGCAGAACCATCAGCTGTCTGTAAGCGGTGGCACGCAGCGCACCCGTTACCTGCTTTCGGGTAACTACTTTAATCAGCAGGGTATTGTACGTAATACGGATTTCTCCCGCATTGCCCTGCGCGCCAACGTAGATGCGCAACCGTACGACCGGCTGAAAGTCAGTGCCAGCCTGTCACTCAGTAAGTCTGATGCCAACGTGTCGCCCGCAGGAATTATTACAGCACTCCTGCAGATGCCGCCCACGGCCACTATCTACGAGCCGGACGGCAAATACACATTGCGTAATCCTTTCGAAAATATCTTCGCCAATCCCATCGCCACCCTCAACGAACAGGTAAATAGATCTGCCGCTAACCGCTTGCTGGGCACGGCTTTCGCAGAATATACCCTCGCTGACGGCCTGCAGGTAAAAGTGCTTTTCGGAGCGGATGTGAATAATACCAATGAAAAAAACTATATCCCTGCTACTATTTACGAAGGCATTCAAAGCAAGGGCATCGCAGCAAGAGGTACCTACAATGCTTACTCGTGGCTGAATGAGAACACCATCACCTACAATAGAAAAATCAACAGACATACTTTTGATGTGCTGGGAGGATTTACACAGCAGGAGTTCAAAAGTGATATTGTCAGAGCCGGTGCAGAAAAATTTGTATCAGATGACCTGACCTACAACAACCTGCAGAGCGGCTCTGTACCGGTACGCCCGTTTGCTGACGCAACCGCCTGGGTACTGCACTCCTGGCTGGCGCGCGTAAATTACAACTATAACAACCGTTACTACTTTACTGCCAGCATCCGTACGGATGGCTCTTCCCGGTTCGGCAAAGGCAACAAGTGGGGATATTTTCCTTCCGCTGCTGCCTCCTGGCGCGTGAGCAACGAGCCTTTCTTTAAACCGTTGTCGCACGCCATCAGCGACCTGAAACTGCGTGCCAGCTTTGGTACTACAGGAAACCTGGAAATCGGGGAATACCAGTCGCTCGCAACATTATACAGCCTGGGATATCTCTTTGGAAAGGAAGTGGCTACCGGTTTCGCACCTTCCCGCATCCCCAACGAAAAGCTGGGATGGGAAACCACGTACCAGTATAATGTTGGTATTGATGCCGGCTTCTTTCATGACAGGTTATCACTCACGCTGGAAGGATATTATAAGAAGACCAGCAACCTTTTGCTGAATGTGGAAATACCATGGACTTCCGGGCAGTCATCTTCCTTGCAGAACTTTGGCTCCGTGCTGAACAAAGGTATTGAAGTGGGTATCAGCAGCCGTAATCTGACCGGTGCGCTGACCTGGAATACAGACTTCAACATTTCCTTTAACCGCAATGAAGTACTGACCATCGGCAATGGCGCGAGTTCCTATATCAGCGGTAACTACATCATACAGGCCGGCAAGCCGCTGGGTAGTTTCTATGGTACGGTAACGGATGGTATTCTGCAAGCCGGCGAAACAACCGCTAAAGGCAGGTATACAGGCAGCGCTGCACCTAAGCCAGGGGACCGGCTTTATAAGGATATTAACGGTGACGGCACTTTCACCACAGCTGCCGACAGAACCATTATCGGCAGTGCGCAGCCTGATTTTATTTTCGGACTCGCCAATAACTTCTCCTGGAAGGGGTTTCATCTTTCTGTATTACTGCAGGGATCTTATGGTAACAAAATCCTGAACGCCAACCGGCAGTCACTGGAGTTATTTACCGGTCAGCAGAATGCATCGGAAGTAGCCCTGGAACGCTGGACTGTCAACAATCCAGGCCAGCAGATTCCCCGTGCCAAGCTGGATCCTGCACCCGTATTTTCCGATCGTTTTATTGAAGACGGCTCTTTTCTGCGTGTAAGAAATGTTACGCTGGGGTATACGCTGCCGAGAAGTATCATCGGAAAATTATCGGCGCTGAATGTATACCTGTCTGCCCAGAACCTGCTTACCTGGACCCGTTACAGCGGATTTGATCCGGAGGTAACTTCCGGCAGCAACATATCGCCGGGAACAGATGCCGGTATTTATCCCGTAGCCAGGACTGTGAGCGCAGGTGTGCGGCTTACATTTTAACCATCATTTTTTAAATATGAGCATATGAAAAGAATATATATAGCGGCGGTGCTCATCCTGCTGGCAGCCTGCTCCCGGCTGGATGAAAATCCTGAGGCAGTATTAACAACAGATAATTTTTACAGTAATGAAGAAGAAGCGAAAGCCGCAGTCACCGCAGCTTACCGTAAGCTGTATGAATCGGGGCAGTCACTTTACAACAGCCTGTTCCAGATAGGTGTGGAAATGGCAACAGACGATTATGAAGCAGGGCCGCGTGCGCGTAACGCCCATGTACGTGCCATCTCCGGGCTTACCCACGATGCCTCCAACGACCGTATGGAGCAGTTGTGGAAGCAGAGCTATGACGCTATCAATGTATCCAACATTGCGATAGACCGTATTCCGCTGATTGCCAAAGATCGTATAACCGAAAGCGTTAGGTCGCGCCTTGTCAATGAAGCTAAATTCCTGCGTGCCCTGCATTATTTCAATCTGGTGCGCTGGTTCGGCGCAGTGCCCGTTGTACTGCATGAGCCGTCTTCCCTGGATGCAGACGCCCTGTATGTTGAAAAATCACCTGAAGCCGCTGTATATGCGCAGATTATCCGCGACCTGCAGGATGCGGAGAACTTACCTGCTCCCGGCGATTACAGTACCGGAGATATAGGCCGTGCCACCGCCGGATCGGCCAAGAGCCTGCTGGCTAAGGTTTACCTCACGCAGCAAGACTGGCAACGGGCAGCAGCCAAAAGCAAGGAAGTGATAGACCGCGGCTGGTATGCCTTATTTCCTGACTTCGCAGATGTATTCAATGTATCCAGGAAGAATGGCAGCGAGCATATTTTTTCTGCACAGTTCCAGGGCAACGGCGGTTACCAGGGAAACAGCCTTGCCAGCCGCTCTGCACCTAATGAAGTACCGGGTATCAACGGAGATTATGCCGATGCGTTGCACAAACAGGGAGGGCTGTACGAAAGTTACGGGGAAGGCGACAGCCGCCGTGCCGTTACCTTTGTTACCCGGATGCAGAGTCCTGCAGACGGGAGCGTCTATACTTTTGAGCCGCACTTTCATAAATATTATGACCCTGCTGTAACAGGTAACCAGAGCCAGTCTTCCAAGAACCTTCCCATTATCCGCTACGCAGAAGTATTGCTGATGTATGCAGAAGCATTGAATGAAACTGCCGGGCCATCGGCGGCAGCCTATGAAGCGATAGATGCAGTGCGGCAAAGGTCGGGGGTACAACGGTTGCAGGACATCGCGCCGGGACTGACCCGTGAGGCTTTCCGTGATTCCGTCTTCCAGGAAAGAAGAAAGGAATTTGTGTATGAGTATCAGCGCTGGTTTGATCTGGTGAGAAGAGGGCCTGACTATTACGTTAAAACGCTGAAGGCTGCCGGTAAAACGCTGGCAGCGCCACGCCACATACATTTTCCTACACCGCAGCGCGAGTTAAACCTCAATCCGAAACTGAAGCAGGATCCGCTTTGGGTTAACTATTAAAAATTTACAGATGAAAAAGATGATTGCCACCCTGTGCCTGTTCAGCCTGTTGATAACCGGCAGGGCACAGCAGCAGCCCAACATCATACTGATTATGGCAGATGATATGGGATATTCGGATATTGGTCCGTATGGCTCGGAGATACGGACGCCTAACCTGAACAGGCTTGCAGCAGAGGGTTTGCGGCTGAAAGAGTTTTACAACAATTCCATCTGTGCGCCTACCCGCGCCTCGTTGCTCACCGGGCAAAGCAATCATAAAGCGGGTATCGGTTACTTCAATGTAAACCTGGGACTGCCGGCATACCAGGGCTACCTGAACCGGGAATCGCTTACGCTGGCAGAAGTATTGCAGCAGGCTGGTTACAGTACACTGATGGCCGGTAAGTGGCATGTTGGTGATGATAGTACTGCATGGCCCAACCAGCGTGGTTTTGACCGGTTCTTTGGATTCATCGGCGGCGCCAGCAACTATTTCGATATCGGTGATTATACCGATAAGGTACCACCTGTGTCCCTGGTAGAAAATAACAACAGAATCAACCTGGCAAAGGGGCAATACCTGACTGATGAAATTGCGGGGCATGCCGTGCAGTTTCTGGAAGAGCAAAGCAAAACCCGTAAACCCTTTTTCCTGTATGTGGCCTATAATGCGCCCCACTGGCCGTTGCAGGCATTGCCGGAAGATATACAGCAATACCGGGGGCGTTATGCCATTGGCTGGGACTCGTTGCGTAAAGAGCGCATAGCCCGGCAGCAACAGCTGGGTATCATTGCTCCCAATACCACTATAGCCCCGGATCCCGAAGTACCGGCATGGGAGAGCCTTACCTATGACGAGCAGCAATTATGGCAGCGGAAGATGGAAGTATATGCTGCCATGATAGACAGGATGGATCAGGGGATCGGGAAGATATTAGCGAAGCTGAAGGCGTTGAAGAAAGATGATAATACACTGATTGTTTTTATCTCCGACAACGGCGCGCAGGGAGGTTTTATACCGGTGGGCCGCAGAAGGCAGCGCAGCTCCGGTCCGATAGGTACGGCAGGTTCCTATGACTACCAGGAACAAAGCTGGGCGCATGTATCCAACTCTCCGTTGCGGGCATATAAAGCCAGCGCCTATGAAGGAGGTATCAGCTCTCCACTGATAGCCTGGTTCCCGCGCAGGATAAAAGGCGGCAGCATTGCACGGGGAACAGCTCATCTGATAGACCTGGCGCCTACCTTTTATGAAGTTGCGGGCGCAGCCTATCCGGCTGTCTATAAAGGCGCGGCAGCGCATCCGTTGCCGGGAGTGAGCCTGGCGTCATTATTTTTCGCTCAGCAGGAGATTGACAGAAAGCAGCCGCTGTTCTGGGAACGAGCCGGCAACCGGGCCGTGCGTAAAGGCCGCTGGAAGCTGGTGTCGTCCTGGCCTTCCCGGGAATGGGAGCTATACGATATAGACAACGACCGGGCAGAAACACATAACCTGGCAGCGCAGCAGCCGCAGGTAGTACAGGAGCTGGCAGCAGCCTATGAGGTATGGGCCAGGCAGAATGATGTGGTAGATTACGACCGTATCAAACCCGCTGGGCCGGCAGGTTTCGCCGCCCCTACCGGAGGCCGCCCGCAGCAGGCGGCAGCGCCCGGAAAACGCAACCTTTAATCAACAGATAAAATTACTGATATCATGAAGCAATTATTTGCCTTACTAACGCTGACGGCTATACTAACAACAGCCGCCGCACAACAAAAGCAGCCCAACATCATTCTCATCCTGGTAGATGATATGGGATATGCGGATCTGGGGGCCTACGGCTCGGAGATACATACACCTCACCTGGACCGCCTGGCGCAGGAAGGGTTGCGGCTGAAGGAATTTTATAACAACGCCATCTGTGCACCTACGCGGGCATCGTTGCTGACAGGCCAGTACCAGCACAAAGCGGGTGTCGGCTATTTTGATGTAAACCTGGGATTGCCCGCTTATCAGGGTTTTCTGAACCGGGAATCCCTGACGCTGGCAGAAGTGCTGAAAACAGCAGGTTACAGCACGCTGATGTCCGGTAAGTGGCATGTAGGGAACGACAGCCTATCATGGCCTAACCAGCGCGGCTTTGAAAAATATTATGGCGTTATCGGTGGCGGCGCAGACTACTTCGATGCAAAGCCACTTCCGCTGGGTGGCGGGCAGTATCCGGTATTGCTCGTAGAAAATAATAAGCGCCTGCATCCGGCAGATAACAGTTACTACTTCACCGATGAAATAGCTAACCATGCCGTGCAATACCTCGATGAGCAAAACCATACCAACAAGCCCTTCTTTCTGTATCTCGCATTTAATGCGCCGCACTGGCCGTTGCAGGCGCTCCCTGAAGATATGGCCAGGTACCGGGGAAAATATGACATAGGCTGGGATTCCCTGCGTCGGCAGCGCCTGACCCGGCAGGCGGAGCTGGGGCTGCTCTCCCCGCAGCAGACGGTAGCTGCCCGCGATGAAGAAGTGCCGGAATGGAATAGTCTTACCTACGATGAGAAACAATTATGGAAAGCTAAAATGGAAGTCTACGCCGCCATGGTAGATCGTATGGATCAGGGTGTGGGCAAGGTGCTGGATAAAGTCAAAGCCCTGAAAAAAGATGATAATACACTGGTGATATTTATTTCCGACAACGGTGCGCCGGCAGAAGATGTTGCGCACTGGGGCCGTAAAGCCGCCAGGAATACAGGTCCGGTAGGTACTGCAGGATCATTTGAATCGCAGGGTAAGAACTGGTCATTTGTATCCAACACGCCTTTCCGTTCCTTTAAGAGCTTTATGTACGAAGGAGGTATCAGTTCCCCGTTTATCGCCTGGTTTCCGCGCCATATCAAGGCGGGCAGCATTGCGCAGGGTACAGCTCACCTGATAGATCTGGCGCCTACCTTTTACGAGTTGGCGGGGGTGAAATATCCTGCTGAATATCGTCACGTAACCACCAATGCCCTGCCGGGAAAGAGCCTTGTCCGGCTGCTTTTTGAAGGAACGCCGCTGAACAGGCCAGAGCCTGTGTTCTGGGAGCGTGCCGGCAACCGGGCTGTCCGTAGAGGTAAATGGAAGCTGGTATCTGCTTACCCGCAATATCGCTGGGAGTTGTACGACCTGGATAAAGACCGCGGCGAAACCAATGATGTAGCTGCAGCCAATACACAGGTAGTAAATGAGCTGTCGGCCGCCTATTTTGAGTGGGCGAAGAAAACCGGTGTGGTAGAGTTTGACCGCATTAAGCCCGCATCCATATTTGATAAAACGCCTGCAAAGAAAACGGGCAACTGATGATGGGATTATTGGAGATATTATGATTTGAGATTTGACCGGAGCGGAGTTGATGTGGTTTTCGTTGCCGGTCAGATCTTAAAAAATAATTTTTTAAAATAATATTTATTGATGAAACGTTTGTTGGTGGCTTGTTTGGAGCGATGCGGGTTTGTTGTTGCGGAAAAATTTTTACAGAAATTTGTTTTTATGTCAAACTTATGCCTACATTTGCACTCCACAATTGAAGAAACAGGGGATCTGAAAAGATCTTTTTGGAGCTGAAAGAGTGGCCCGGAAAGGGATTCGGGGCGTAGCGTAGCCCGGTATCGCGCCTGCTTTGGGAGCAGGAGGTCGCAGGTTCGAATCCTGCCGCCCCGACCGAAGAAAGAGCCATCTGAATATTCAGATGGCTCTTTTCTATTTAAGCTGATATGACTTCCTTTTCCCCCAAAGAAAATCTTATCCGTACATCATAGCGTACGTTACTAATTACGATGTACAACAACTTTCTCGCTGTAGATTTTTCCATCTTTTGCCAATACCCGGAGAATATAATTTCCTGATGACACAGAAGGTGGTAAGTTGATTACCGGATTGGTGGTGTTGATTTTGAAGACTTCTTTCCCGGATATATCGGTTAGTGTGATGAGGTTACCATCAGGATCGAGTTTAGATTTGATAATGATCAAGCCGGTTGTTGGATTAGGGTACAGTTGGAGCGACTGAGTTTTAGCCGTATGAGCGGTTAAGGCCGTTGTATGGATATTGGGCGCTGGCGTAGCGGTAGAATCGGGTACCTGATAAGAGTTCCAGTATGCAGTTACTTCCTGGGCTGTTAGGGCACGATCATAAAAAACCAAATCGTCCAGGTATTGTTGATTGAGCGTTACACCTGTGGGACGTGGGATATTTGGGAGAGTAGGGTCTTTTGCAGGCTTGCTGCCAGTTAATCTGGGAGATCCATTAAGATAGTATGAAATTAGGTTGTCTTTGAGCGTAATGACAACGTGATGGTATTTATCTGCATTCGAGGCGGGTACAATAGCATCAGATATGGCCGGGAAAGGGTGCCCCAACGGCTGCACATATATTCCAATAGTTGCTATTTTATTGTTATCAGATCTTTGTGTAATTATCCAGTAGTCATAGGTTATTGATAGCGTGGAGCTGTTATTAATGCTTTTGGTCCAAAAGGCGATGGTAAATTCGTCTGCCTTTACCGGTAATGTAGGCATTGTAAATGAGCTGTTGGTAAGGTTAGTATCTGCTGCGGCAGTTCTGCAGATAGCATTATCTGTGTACGCAAGCCGGTTGGTAACAGCATTAAAATGATTGGGAGAATAATCGTTGGTGTTCAGGTCTAATGGATAATAGGCCAATGGACTGGCGGGAGGGGTCACACAGTGATTGGTCGGAAGGGTCTCATAATAAACATAGTATATTCTTAAACTATCACCCAGCGAAAGCAGGCCGCCATCGAGTTCAATGCCCACACGGTCAAAATTTTTTGAGGTAAAAAAGGTGTAGGTAAATCGGGTAGAATCCGCATTGTAACCGATACTGGTACTGTCAATGTAACGGGTATCTCCGTTGGAACCCAAGCCCTGGAGGGTTCTGATACTCACATGTCCCAATAATTTTAGGGAGAATCCTCTGCCCCTGCCAAGGCCTACCACAATTTTGGAAACGGCGTTAGTCTGCATTTGCGGGAAGCCCAGCATCTGCGTAATAGAACCTCCTAATGCACTGGTGTTGATTACCAATGTAGCATAATCGTTTTCATTACTGCCGACACTGCCTTGTGGGTTGAGGACCTGACAGCTTCCGCAGCCTGCCACCTGTTCAACGGTCTCTGAACTGGCGTATATTTTAGTTTGTGAACTAGCTGGAATATAACAGTATACAGATATGAGCATAGTGATGACCATACTCTTCAGGAGTAGGATCGGAAGGGAAATTGTTTTTTTCATGGGATGTAGATTTAACGCATTGATAAATGATTTTGATAATTGGGTTATACGATGTTTTAAATTGCCAGGATAACGGAGGATACTTTATTAAAAATAGTAATGCTGATACGAAGGCACAATGCAGAGGAAAAACAGTGTGTAAAAGATAGGTGCTTCATTTAGTAGCAAGCCATTGGTGCAATGGTATTCTGGTAAATCCTTATTTGGCAAAAAAAGAATTATTCTTGTCTTTCTCCGACTGTTTTGTACAGTATTGCGCAATTTTGTTCATATTTGCTATAATAAAGTTCGAAATTTGTCGCGTTCTCCCGACCGGAAAAAGTCTTAATATTCTTGTCAAAAAAAGATTAAGACTTTTTTCGTTTATATAAATCTGTATGCTATGCTGATAGCGTTTAGCCCCCCGGCCGAACCTGTTTAAGCGATTCCCATAATGTACTGTTATCTTTCAGTAGTCAGCAATAATGGCCGGACAAGTAGTATTCAAATCATTGCATCCTTTATTTCGCGATAATGTATTCCTTTCCGTTTTTGCTGCCTGATGCGGCAGGCCAGATGGCTGCCGGATCTAAATGTTATTTTGTTGGTAAAAGAAGAAAAAAATACTAATTTGGAGTCCTTACTTAATGAAAGAAAACCTTATAGTATCCCAAAAGTTAATTCATTTTTCACCCTCAAAACCATTTTTCCATGGAAACTCAATCCCAATCCCAATCGGTAGCCATTTCGCTGTCAGAAGCAATTAAGTATGCTAAATTAGTCGATCTGGCAGACCTTGTTTTCAAACTGGCCGTAAAGAATAGTGATACGAATGCGCAGCAAAATCCTTCCATACTAGCCTACAGGAATGTGTTAAGAAGTAAGACCTATCAGTTGCAGGTAGACACGAACTTTGAGCTGCAATACAAATTATTGTATAACATCCAGACGATGGAGAATGGCTCCCCGGTATTTTATGGTTTTATAGCGCAGAATAAGAGTACTAATGACTATGTAATCACTTTCCGCGGTACAGAAACCATATCAGAAATCGGTTCAGACGATTATATCGTGCCAACTACCTTTAATGAGTTCAGCAACAACGCACAGGTACCAGCCGGATTTTACGATCTTTATGAATCAGCTGTAGTCACATCACTGCCCCACGATACTAATCAGGTATCTGTACCGCTAAAGAATGTTGCAGCTAATCCGGTGAGTATTATGCCGGATATTCAGAAAGTGCTGACAGTGGTTGCGGGCCATAGCCTGGGAGCTACAATAGCCACCTATTTCGCTGCCGCTGTTTCCGTTGGGCAGGATAAAGATATAGATCTCAGCATTTATACGTTTGCATCACCGATGACAGGTGATAAAACCTTCAGCGACACATTTAACAGCAACGTTGGCAGAAGCCAGCGGGTGTATAATGTGCCGGATAACGTTCCCAATCTTCCGCAGTGGTTTATAAACGGTAAGAATATCTATACCCAGGTAGCCAAGGCTTACAAGGTGGACTCAACAAATGATTCCAATGTAGTCAGCGGCGCCGGATGTGCACACCAGCTGCCGGTTTACCAGTATTTATTGGAGAAACTCAATGGAAATACGAACCCTGGTATACTGAACGACGGATTTACTGATTGTAATAGCGGAAGTTAGTAAGATGGC
Source organism: Chitinophaga solisilvae (assembly GCF_009928525.1). Classification (GTDB taxonomy): domain Bacteria; phylum Bacteroidota; class Bacteroidia; order Chitinophagales; family Chitinophagaceae; genus Chitinophaga; species Chitinophaga solisilvae. The sequence goes on from NZ_JAABOK010000012.1 coordinate 191,209, forward strand.
ATCCTGATGATATCATCTGGAAAGCCCTGCTTGTAAGGCAGGGCTTTATTATTTGTTACCCGTACTCCGGAGATTAACAATCCATTCACGGGTAAACGCAGGAGCGCTTTGCCTGTAGCAGATAAGTATACCGTCAATGGTCAATATCTGATAATAATCTGGTAATATTCATACTGCCTCCGTAGCGATTCTAGTTAACTTTGATACCAATCAGCAGCTTCCAGTACAAAGAAATAGCTTCGTTTTTGTTTAATAGCATCCAAAGGGTCTGACAGGTGATAATAAGTTAAATGCTCCGGTAATTATCAACCAGCAATATGCTGCTGCACTTTATTAAATTTTCAGATAGCGTCTTACGAATAGCAGTCAATGATTTTTTATTGTTTAATCCTGTATACCTCCCACTATGAAAAAGAAAAAAATCACTACCCCCCTGGTGCTTAAGAAGAGCATCATTGTCAATCTGGGAGCGGTTGTCAGTGGCGGCGGTGAGCCTGCTACGATGCCCGTCAAAACCTACAGGTGTCCCACCTGCGGGCCTCCCTGTACAACACCTGATCCGTTACCTAATCTGCAATCCTGTGAATGTGGCATGACCACTTTCCAGAACACTTACATTCCCTGCACTACGCGGCCGGGGCATATTTGCGGATAAGCGGCATTCGGGAAATGAAAAAGGGTCTTCAAATCCGTGATTTGAAGACCCTTTTGAATCTGCTATATAACTGCTGTATGCTGCTAATTCTTTTCCTTCAGATGATGTTGCCAGCCTGCCGCTAATCCTGCATGAACCGTTCTCCTGGTTTTTTTGCAGAAGTCCAGATACGAGACTGTTACTCTTATCAGGTGATGCGAGGCTTTAACCCGCAGGCATCTGCTCAGCTGCATGTCCTGTGTTAATGCTTCAATCATCTGAATGGGCTTTAAGTAATAGGCTTCGCTGCTGTCTGGTTCCTGCAGGTCCCAGTAAGTACCGGCAATGTTATTGCAGGAAATAATGTAGATATCGATGACGGGCACGCCGGTTTTCAGGTAGGCATAATCTATATCTGTCAGCAGCTCTTCGGCAATTTCCAGCGCATTGTAATAGTAACTGATGCTTTCCCGGTACCGGTTAAGGTGATATAACCGGTTGCCTTCTTCGGTCTGTTGTTTCCAGGCGGCCTCTTTTTGCAGTAATTCCGGTTTCATAATGCCAGGCTTTTGAGGTTACTGTTGCAGAAATCCCAGTTGACTACATCCCAGAAGCCTTCAATGAATTTATTCCGGGCATTACGGTAATCAATATAGTAGGCATGCTCCCATACGTCCAGCGTAAGCAGGGGCGTTTGCCTTGCGGTCACCGGTGTGTTGGCATCCTTTAATGCAAGTATTTCCAGTTTGCCCTGCTGATTTTGTACCAGCCATGTCCATCCGGCGCCGAAGAGCCTGAGAGCGGTGTCAGAGAACTGCTGGCGGAAAGCGTCGAAACTGCCGAAATCACGGTCAATCAGCTGCTGTAACTGACCGGTGGGGGTACGGCCTCCATCGGGAGAAAGACAGTGCCAGAAGAAGCTGTGGTTCCAGTGCTGCGCTGCATTGTTGAAAACAGGGACCTGCTGCTGTGCAAAAGCTGACTGGATAATTTCTTCCACTGTCATGTCAGACATGGGAGTATCTTTCACCAGCCCTTCCAGATTTTTTACGTAGGCGGCATGATGTTTCCCGTAATGATACTCAAAGGTTTCAGCTGTAATGTAAGGTTGCAGCGATTCCTGTGCATAAGGAAGTGCTGGTAACTGTAAGGTTATATTCATTTTTCCGTTTTTTACATTTGTTTACGGCTCATCAGGGCAAAGTATGCCCTGCACCGGCAACGTGGCCGGTGCTGCTGATACAGACTTCTCTTTTTTTATTGCTATTACCGGCCAATTTCTATAATTATTTTAGATTGGCAAAAATAAAAAATTAGACAAGTCTAAAATAAAACGGGTGATTTGAATGCGGCAGATTAAATTATCATGTCTTCATGCTTCTGTACACAAGCACTATAATTTACTATCTTACTAATCTTACAAGACTGCCACAACACGTCTAAAAAACAGCTGTCATCATGAAAAGTAAACTTGTCTTGTTTTTTATCCTGCTGGCTGTAACAGCAACATCGCAGGCACAGGATACCGTGAGAAGATTTTTTGATACCGGAAAACTGGATACTATCAGCTCCGGTATCTTAAAAGAAAAAAGACTGATACAGGTATTTGTTCCTGCTACTTACAAACCCGGCAGTAAGGATAAATATGATGTGCTGTATGTACTGGATGGCGGAAACTGGAACACCGGCCTGATAATGAAAGTGCAGCATTTCCTGGAAGATGAGAAATATATGCCGCCCATCATTGTGGTAAGTATCCTGGGAATAGACCGCAACAAAGACCTGACGCCGACACATATCAGGGACTGGAATACTTCCGGCGGAGCAGATAAATTTCTCGGTTTTATAAAAGAAGAACTGATACCGCATATCAACAGCAACTATCCTTCCAGCGGTGATAACGCCCTCTGGGGACATTCATTGGGCGGACTGTTTGTTATCAACGCCCTCCTGCAGGCGCCGCAGACTTTTAAATCCTACATTGCTGCGGACCCCAGCCTCTGGTGGGATAACTGTTATATACAGGGAATAGCGCCGGATAAATTACCCGCACTGGCAGGCAGACCAACTACCCTGTTCATCAGCGGAAGAGCCGGAAATGAAGGAAAGAATATGAAGATAGATTCGATGGATGCGGTACTGAAGAAAATGGCGCCGGCAGACCTTAGCTGGAAAAGCATTCCCTATCCGGATGAAACACACAGCTCCATCAGATTAAAAACTATTTACGACGGCCTGAAATTTTCCTACGGCTGGCACGACGGGCAGCTGGAATTTCATCCGGAGAATGGTATCATCATTAAAAATCAACCGCTGAAAGTATGGTTTTTCAGTGATACCACCGCTGTGCGATATACCCTGAATGGAACCGTGCCGGAAAGAACCGCAGCAACCATATCCCCGGAAATTACGCTGACGGATGCTACTACCCTGTACATCAAACAGTTTACCAACCGCGCCCGGTACGATAAGCTAAGATCCGGCAACTTTACCGCCGGAAAGGCCATGACGCCGGTATCCCGGCCGGTTGGCGTCCGGCCGGGCGGATTTCATTATGCTTACTATGAAGTGCCATGGGATACGCTGCAAAGCCTGAAATCCCTGCAACCACAACAGACAGGAATACTGAGCCCGGGTTTTGAAAATAAACTTCCCCGGAAAAAAAATTATGCCCTGCTGATTGACGGTCTGCTGGAAACACAGGAAGAAGGCTACTATATTTTTGCACTGGATGCAGACGCCGGTTCGAAACTGTATCTGAACAATCAGCTGCTCATACGCTGGGAAGGCTCTGCCAGCAAGCGTACTACTTCTTATATACTTCCGCTGAAAAAAGGATTTTATCAGCTCCGGCTGGAATATCTGCGCAAACAGGAAGACCTGCATCTGAAACTGGGATATGTTACTCCGCGTAATCTGCAGGAAAAAAAGGTAATTCCTGTTCCGCCTGACCTGCAATACAGTACTCAGTAACAGACGGCGCCGGCAGGTTTATCTGCCGATGGTTCTATGCCGCCAGATGGCTATAACATCGGTATCTGCATGATCTTCTTCAGGATTATTTACCAGCAGATTTTTCCTTATTTCATACGCACGCTGGTAATCATCAATCAGGCCATACCGGTTAAGTTCCGCAGGAAGGAAGGTTTCATCAAAACCGCCGCAGTTGGATAATGCACTGGTGCAGTAATAATAATCGATCAATTCATAACCCAGAAAATCATAGGCATCTGCCTGAATGCCTGCGCAATCTTCTTCCGGATTAATAACTGTCATCAGTAGATTAAAATCTGTTTCTTTTGCCGTTCTTTTCAGTACAAATTCCAGCGTAGTAAAAAGTTCCGTATCACGCGGTCCTGAGAAGGTAAAATGTTTCCAGTCATCCTCATTCTCCCGGTCTGGTTCAACCAGTACTTCATTCAGCCCTGTATCCAATGAAACAAGTTCAGTCAGCTGTGGCAGTCTGCTCCATGCTATATATTTTTCCCAGGGCATACTGTCGTCTTCCTGATGCTGAGCATCAAATTTTCTTCGTGCTGTAAATAAGAATTGCATAGGTATGTTTATTGTATTAAACAGTTGACCGGATGTTTTCAGCCTGCCGGGCGTGTTGCAGGCGTTGTGCGAAACCGCCCCCAGGCTATTACGGCGGCCATCAGTGCTACGGCAATATTGAAGCCTGTCACCGCGCCTTCGCCACGGGAAACATGAAAAATGATGGCGCAGATCATCAGCAGTACAATCGCTGCAGCCGTCCAGGCGGTCAGCGCTGGCCGGATGCGCAGTATGCCCGGCAGCAGTAATCCCAGCGCGCCCAGCAGATCAATGGCTCCCATAAACCGCACAAATAAGGGCGATGCCTGCCCCATCCAGGGATAGCTGGCGGCTAACCGGCTGATGGGTTCTGCCAGCTTCATAAAAGCCGCCATCAGCATAACAGCGGCTACCGCTGCCTGTAATACCCAAAGCATGATGTGCTGCAGAGAAACGTTTTTCTTTTGTGTCATCGTAATAGTTTTAGCTGCAACAAAATTAGGCAGCCTGACTATAGAAAGGTAAGTCCTATACTTTAGTATAGGACTAAACAAAAGTATAGCATATACTCCTATATTTGGAGATGAAAAAACCGTATGATACATGGGTAGACTTCCGGGTATCTCCGGAGGGTTGCCCGAAAGAATATATGCTGGCACTGAATGACGCGCTGAACGTATTTACCGGTAAATGGAAACTACATGTCATCGGCGCACTCACTACCGGCAAGAAACGTTTCAGTGAAATAGAACGTTTCATCCCTGATATTAACCCGCGGATGCTATCCAAGGAACTGAAGGAACTGGAAGTGAATGGTATTGTTTCCCGGACAGTATATGATACGCTGCCCGTAACAGTGGAATATGAGCTGACCAGATCCGGCAGGGAAATCAGGCCGGTATTCGATGCTATGATCCGCTGGGGGCTTGAACACCGCAAGACCAACATTAAAAAGAAAAGATAATTACGACGATGCTCCCTGCCGCAGCGGTTCTTCCGTCGCAGAAACCCAGTCGGGCGCACTGTTAATCCCCTGACGCAGTAACAGGTTCAGCTGCGCGGTATGATGCTGCACATGACGCATGTTGTACAGCAATAACTCAAAAAGAGAGAAATCCTTGTACTCACTGGTGAAACGCCTGTTCAGCAAGTCTTCTGCTGTATTGCTTTGCAGCTGTCTGCGCAACCTCTCCCTGGCTGATTTCAGGAAGTCCAGCAATTCTTCTTTACTGTATACCCTTTCCGGCAGCCTGTCTTCAAATTCAGCGCGGGTAAAAGGATGCGGCGGCTGGTAGTCTGCTTCCAGCGGGGTGTCGGACAGGTAGTAATCCGTCCAGAATAGCAGATGGTAACTGATATACCAGAACCTGGCAGGCGTATCCCACAGTTCCGGCGGACACGCCAGCATGGCGTTTTCCAGCATGTCGATGGCGCCGCCGAATTGCTGCCAGAGGTACTGTTGCATGGAATGAGACATACTTTTTCAGGAAAGGTAACAATATTTTATGTGCCTGAAAGCGCCTGTTACCGTCTCTTTTAAAGCGGCTGCAGCAGGCGCTTTCAGGCGCATATCCTGACCTGATTTATTGTACGCCGGTTTCAAATCTTACCTCATGGGGCTTCAGCCGGTAACCATCTGCTGACCGGAAAGACCGGTCCGTCATGATAAATCCGTACCGCACGCCGGGTTGTAAATTTACCCGAATGAGAATGGACTGCCCGTCAGGACTGAAGCCCTTTACGGCTTTGATGGGATATTGCAGCGTGGTGTCGGCAGACAGGCTGATAGAATAGCCATTGCTGCTCATCGGCCGGGAGAAATCTATTTTCAGCAGGGTGTCTGTTGCCTGTATCAGGCTGTTGCCGGTTACTGTTCCTACTTTGGTTACAACGGGTGTCTGGCGTTCCAGCGTGGTGAGCAGCGTCGCTTTGTTAAAGCCTTCGGGGAAGTAGGCCGATTTCCGCAGAAAATTTTCTATCATCACACTATCCTGGAAGTTCAATCCGATGATATCTTTTACTGCCTGCGTTTTATTTTTTGTTTTGTGGTAGTAGGACTTGCAGATGCGGTATCCCATAAAATAGCCGAGATCTGCAACGGCGGCTCCCTGTCCGTTGTTATACAACCAGGTATCCCAGGAGTCACCGAACATATCTGTTTTGAATTTTTGCTTCAGGGCAGTTTCTTCTTTTCTGCCGTAGTCCATATAAGGCAAAGGAATCTGTTTGCCGGTAACGAGTTCGGTAATGAAGTCGCATGCACCTTCGCAGAGAGATTGCGACAGCAGGTTGTAGCCGTAGTTAGGTTGCTGCGTGTGTACGTACTCGTGAATATTGAGCAGCACCACATTTTTAAAAGGATCGGAACCGTAATAACCCTGGAGCCATTTGCGGGTATTGGCGGGCAGCTCGCTGACATCCGTTTGTGGATTGCCGGTCACCATTTCAGCGCCGATGAGCACCATGCCGGGTTGTGCCGTACCACCGGAGCGCATACCCCCGATGGTGAAGTAGATGGCAGCCGGTTTCAGCTCCGGGTATATCTTCCGGAATTCCCTGATGCCGGGTTCAAACTCGCCGGCGAGTTCCTTCACTTTCATGGTATTGGAACGGATGCTGTTCCAGTACGCAGGATACCTGCGGATCAGGCTCACATAACCGGCAGCAGTATAGTCTTTTAATTTCATAAATGCATGCAATCCCGGCGTACCCTTATCAATGTAAAGCTCCTGTATGTATTGCAGTTGCTGCAGGCTGTCCTGCGTAGTGCGGATGCTGTCATACGCTTCCCAGAAATGATCGATATCTGTGGTGATAACCGTTTTTGCTTCCTGCGCGGACACGGAAGCGGATAATAAAAATACTATCGTTGAAAGTAGCGCCAGTTGCTTCATAATAGAATATTGTCACGTAAAAATAATCATCCTGCAGCTGGGACCGTTTATTTTTTTATCCGGATAACAACAGGTATCGCAGCTTTGAGTAAATTCAGGGATCATTAACAATTCCTTCCTTTAGCGGTTAAGATTTTATTATTTTATTATTTGAGATTTGTTTCCCATCCTGGTATACTGCTGCACCGGCAGGTGCAAGAGAGATAATGATAGCAGATAAATCTCAAATAATAAAATAATGAAATGATACTATATATTTTCCTGCTCCCATCATTTTACCGTTGCCGTCGAAAACCTGTGTGAGCCCTTCTTCCGTAACGTATTCCTGTCCGTCGCCATAAATCCGGGGGGGGGTGATATTGCCGCTGCGGGAGCCGGCGGTATAGGCGTCGTTGAAGAATTTAAGCAGTCCTTCGCGGCCGCAGCGCATGGGCGATCCGGGCATCAGCAGGCAGGCGTCTTCGGTGTACAGGCTGAGGATAGAACCATCGTTTTTGGCAAAGAGGGCAAAGTGTTGCGCATTGCAAAGCGCGATAGCTTTTTTAGCTTCTTCGAGGGTGCCGGAAGATGATTGTGCTTTGCCGGCGATGGAAAACAGGGTCATGATGCATGACAGAGCAGGGATGATCGCTTTCATGGTATGTAATTGTTTGCTCAAAGATCAGTACCGGCGCAGCAAGGAAATTGTATGAAAGCGAACAAAACGGCTGCTGTCTGTCTTTATCAGACAGCAGCCGGGATTCATTGGCTAGATTTCTTTTCTTTTAACAAGCTGGCTTTTACCATACACGAAGTTGGTATATCGGTTGGTTTCTTTACTGCTCCAGTCTATATTACCCCGCATGATAGCCTGCAGGCACTCCTTGTACCGGAGTATTTCGGCTTCATACCCTGTAAACAGCTGGTGGCTGTTGATGCTCATCAGCCGGAGGAACTGGCGCATGTCTGCGTTGTACAGCCTGCGGGTTTCCTTCATGGCCTGTTTCAGATGGATATCTTTTTCCTGCATCATAATTACCACCATGTTATGATAATCCTGGTGCCCTATTTCCTTCATGACAGAAAACATATCGTTGGCAATACATACGGTGATCTGGCACAGCCTGGTGATTTCCTGAAAATACGGGAGATCCAGAATGGTATTGGGAATATGTACTTCCTCAATGATCTCGATCATGTCGGTGGAAGTGTGGGCGGCGCCCAGGAAGGGGCGCATGGTGTAGAACGCCGCAATGGAAGGAATTTGTCTGGCAGCAACATTGTCGTGCGCCCAGAGGGCGGCGTCAAACATTTTGCTGATACTGGAAATGAATTTTTCCTGCCATGCGGGCGTGCTGATGGTTTTTACTTTTGTCCATACGTCGTGCAGGGCGGCCAGGTGACCGGTGGCCGGGAGTTGTCCTTTGTATTCTCCTTTCATGATGAGGAGGCAGGCGTCAATGAACCGGGTGAACCGTTCTTTACTGCTGATAATGATGTCCCTGTTATCCTGGTGATCCATACGGTCGTCCATGGCAAAGAGCAGCGTGTTAAACTGATCGGCAATAAAAAACCGCTCTTTGGGAGCGGTTGGATAAAAGCGTGCAGTCATGTAAGTTAGATTGTCCTTGAGGTAGGCGTCAAAGTCGCTACCTTCATGTAGCTTGAATTTCTCGACCCATTTTCGGGTGTTTTCTCTGGATTCATTTGCAAACCGATTGATGCGGGGAGGGAACGGAGCCAGCAGCTCCGCAATTTTTTGCTTTCTCATGACTTATTGTTTTTGTGAAGAATAAAGATCGTTAACAATAAGCTTTTTGACCGCGGTTTAATTTACAATGGGTTTGCGTAAGTATCCTGCGCCAGAATTTTCTGTATAGAGTTCTTCAAAACCAGTGGGGATACAGGTTTGAGCAGATAGTCTTTGGCACCTGCCTTTAAAGTGGCGCCCACAAATTCGGGGGTAGCTGTTCCTGAAACGATGATAACCGGAATATGCTGTGCTTCCGGTAATGCCTGCAGCTGCCGGAGTACGTCTACAGCGCTGGTATGGGGCAGGGAGCCGTCCAGCAGGATAATATCCGGCCTGTGCTGCAGTATGATACCGGCCGCCTGCTCGTAGCTGTCCGCCTCATAGTGCGTGATACCCAGCTGGGTCAGATGCATTTTCATAATGGCCCGGCTGAGGATCTCATCTTCTATATACAAAGCTGCAATACCGGTGAACTGCCGGCTGATATTTTCCTCGGTTTTTTTGGAGCGGGCAACGGGCAGCTCGGTAGTTTTTACGGGAATGGTTACGGTAAAGGTGGAGCCTTCATCAGGCTTGCTCTGTACGGTGATGTCCCCTCCCATTTTTTCGATGAGGGATTTGGTGATAGGCAGTCCCAGTCCGTTGCCTTCATAGTATTTATTGGTGCCTTTATAAAACGGCTGGAAGATATCGCGCTGCTGTTCTGTGGTCAGGCCCTTGCCCTGGTCGCTGACAGCCAGTTCCAGCGCATTGTCGCGGAAGGCTACATGCAGCGTAACGGTGGTTTGCGCCGCCGTAAACTTGATGGCATTGGTCAGCAGGTTGCTGATAACGCGTCTCAGCTTGGTCGCATCGGCAATGATGGCCGGTGGCAGCTGGGAAGGAATGCTGGCAGCAAACAGCACATGGCGCTGAGCTGCCTGCTCTGTAAAAAATTCCGATATATCCGATATGAACTGTTTCAGGTTAAAGGCTTCGTTGATTAATACCCGGTTGGCGCCGGACTCTATTTCCCGCCAGTTCAATACATTGCCTACCAGGTCCAGCAGTTCGCCGGTGGCCAGCCGCAGCAGCTGGAAGTGCTTTACCTCCATCGCCATGGCCTCGTCCGGCTGATGGTTCATGATAGCAGGCTTGTAATGTTCCGTTATACCATATATCACGTTGAGGGAGCTGCGCATCTCATGGGTAACAAAGGAAGTGTAATTCTGCAGCTCTTCTTTGGCTTTCTGCAGGGCGGCAGTATTTTCATCTATCTCCTGTTGTTTTATCTGCAGCTGCTTCATGTAAAAGAACAGCATGATAGAGTTGAGAAACAATACGGTACCTATTACCAGCCGGCGCAGCAGCTGTTCATACCTGACCGATAGCGTAATCGGGGAAATAAATTCAAACTGATAATTCAGTTCCAGCGCCAGGATAATGAGTACAACAAAAACCAGTGCTGCTATTTTTGCTTTCCGGCTGCTGAAGATGAGCAACGCCACCAGGCTGAGGAACAGCCCCATAGCCCATATGGGCGCTATGGGAGTGAGCAGTAATCCGAAATATAATACGGCGAGCGACTGTAATGTGAAACACAGCGTAATGGCGGCGGTCAGCTGTTTACGGTATTGCAGCAACGGTACGGCCAGGAAACAGAGGCTTTCTATGAAGCCGGCATAGAGAATAATTTTCTGACCGGACATGCCGTACAGTATCGGCGCCATAACGGATGCCAGCAGTGCGGTGGAATATGCGATAATATTGATAATGCGCCCTATGGCTTTGCTGCCTTCGGGAGCCAGTATAAAAGTCTCTTTAGCGGATGGTATATTTATGAGTTTTTTTATCATCAGGTAGTACTGTATGGTTTTTGGAGGATGCCGCCGGAATAAGCACGGTCACTGTTAACCAGGATGACTTTATCAGGATCACCTTGTCTGAAAAGAGATAGCATCGGTTAGAACGGTTATCTGAGACACGGATACAGTGAATTTGCAATTGTTCAGTAAAAGCATTGTAGGTTTAGCTGTAACGGAAAGCCAGGCAGTTGCGTGAATGCTGTTTCAATATAAACGAAATTTCATACCGGTAAGATCTTCGGCTACTGCTTCGTGTTTCCGCTCAGGGCGTGCAACTAAAATACAAATTTTTGAAAATATTACTGTAATATACCTGCAGTCATGATAGCTTACAGTCTTATAAAGAAAACCACAGGATAAAAAAACGATATCTGTAAGCCACCGGTACGGTCAGTATAACTGGTTGCGGAGTATTCGTTTAATCATTTGAATGGTAGACCGCGTGATTTGTCCTTTGTACTTCTGCAGGATGGCGCTTTCACTCACGCCTTCGCTCATTTCGTTGATAACGCACAGCCATTTGCTCAGAAACTCGGCATTGGGTGTACGGTATCGCAGCAGGCGCCTGACGGTGTCTATCACCGATTTGTTGATAGTGCCTTCATGCAGCTCAAAAACTTCCTCATTGCTGAGCCCCATCCGGATATCGTCCGCTATCCTCGAATAATCCTGGAGATATTTTTCATTGGCTTCCATGACCTGCAACATCGGGTTCTCGCTGAAAGTGATATCAGTATACCGGCGGGGCTGCCGCTGCATATGGTGCAGGGCATAATTCCGAGCCACGTTATCGCAGATAGTCAGGTCTCCTTTGCTCAGCTCAAACCATTCTCCCTTGATTCTTTTATGCTGAAAAATGATATGCAGACTTTCTTCGAGATGGGTTATATTCAGGGCAGGGTACTGTCTGATAACACGGAACATAACAGGCAGGTGGGTATGGTAGGCAGCCAGCCGCTTATGCAGATCCTGGGTTTTGCCAATCTTATACAGGTTTTTTCCGGTATTCAGCAGATAAACACATTTCCCGGCTTGTACTTGTTCCATGTGGTGGTTTTCACTTAAAATGACAATTCTGTTGTCAATTTACGACTATGATTTTTATGTACAAAATTGTATAATTACGGTAAATTGTAATATGACTGACAGCACAACCATGTAATCGTACGGGCAGCAGTAATTTACCCCTTACTTAATCCTCACCATATGAAATTACGCACATCTTTATTACTGGCAGTACCTGTACTGCTGATTATTGTTGTGGGATTGTACCCGGTCATTTACCTGGTCATACCCCGTTTCGGGATACTGACTTCAAAAGAGCCGGAGTTATTGTCTGGTATATTATGGAATGCGGCCTTTTACCTGCACATCCTTCCCGGCGGGCTGGCGCTGCTGACAGGCTGGTGGCAGTTTAACCGGCGTATGAGAGCAAGATACCTGCGCACGCACCGGTTCATAGGAAAGATTTACATCATAGCGGTATTGTGCAGTGCAGTGGCGGCTATCTACCTTGGCTTCCATGCCAACGGCGGCATCATTGCTTCCCTGGGATTTATCGGGCTGGGGCTGGTATGGTTTTTTACGACCGTCAATGCGTGGAGCAGTATCCGCAAAGGCAACGTATGGCAGCATGAGAAGATGATGATATACAGCTATGCGGCCTGCTTTGCAGCTGTTACGCTGCGCCTGTGGCTGCCGCTGCTGGAAAAACTTTCAGGAGATTTTTTTACGGCCTACCGCCTGACGGCCTGGTTATGTTGGGTGCCTAACCTGCTGGTGGCGTGGTGGCTGGTAAAGCGGGCAGAAACCCGTAATACGGCGGCTGTATAATATTCAGGGCTTGCCGGGAAGCAGCTCGTACAGCAACACATCTTCATTATTGAGCCTGACAGACTCGCTGAACTGTAGTCCCAGCTTTTCCAGCAGCCGTATGCTGCGGATATTTTCAGGAATAGTGGTAGCCAGTATCGGCTGATAGAAATTTTCCTGCCGTAATCTGGACAGGTAGGCACTGGCTGCTTCAAAGGCAAGCCCCTGGCCTGCATAGGCTGGCAGGAAAGCAAATCCTATGTCATGATGCGGCAGATACGTGCGCTTGATAAAAGTAACCACTCCCACCGGCAGCTGGTTGTGCTGCAGCCGCACTACATTGTAATTAATATCAGGATTACTGATGATCTGCCGGATATAGTTACCGGCATCCTGGAGGTTCTGCACATTTCTGTCGCCGATAAAGGTTTTCCATTCAGTGGTATTGACCAGTTCAAAAATAAAGGGAGCATCATGTATAGTGACCGGCTGTATGGCAAGCCGCGCGGTTGTCAGTTCTTCATTCATAACACAATTTAAATTTTTTAGGCGGATGATGATGTTATGAAGAAAAAAATCAGACTGGCTGAAAAAATAAAGCATTACAGTGAATACTGTAATGCTTACTGCTGTGCGAGCGCTTTTTCCGCGCTCCGGATTTGTGAACAGGACAGGGCTTGAACCTGTATCTACTATACAACCATTGCCGGTGTGCTCGTCAGACTAGCCATCTGTGCGGGTAGAAATGCAGGAAAATCGCCGCTCCACCGGGTAGCTGAATCTGCATTAACTATATAGTGCGTTGTCCATTACGCTACCTGTTCACCACGCTGACTTTGGCGCCTTCTCTTATACCAATCGTCAACCTGATACTCTTTCAGTGTCTTTGGTTATCCGGCCGTGGACCTGCCGTTACACTGTCTGCCACATATCATATTCCTGTTGGATTTCCGGTTGCATACGGTCATTTGTATGGTCATTTTGAGAGTCGATAAATCTTATATGGGGTTTGTCCTGCCTATATAACAAGGAAGAATTAAAGATGTTTAAAAATGTATGGGGGGAAAAATCCCGGGGTAGATTATGATTGATGAAATAATTACGAATTACGAATTGCGAATTACGAATGAAGAGCGAAGACATAAGCGAAGATCCGCTTAAATCTTCGCTTCTACATTCGTAATTCGCAATTCGTAATTCGTAATTATTTATTATGTAGGCTTTTTATCAGATTCATATTAACTGCCTTAATCGCCTGTACGCTCACGGTGCCGAGGGCAATCAGTACGGCGAGGATGCCGGATAAGGCAAACACCCACCAGCTGATGGGGGTTTTATAGGCGAACTGCTGGAGCCAGGTATGCATGGCCCACCAGGCCAGTGGAGCGGCTATCAGGAAGGCGATAGCTACCAGCCAGAGGAAGTCCGATGACAGTAGTCTGAACAGGGAGGTGGCGCTGGCGCCCATTATTTTCCGGATGCTGATTTCCCTGGCTTTCTGTTCTGCGGTGAAGATGGAGAGTCCCAGCAGGCCAAGGCAGGAAATGAATATGGCCAGTACCGCGAAGATAACGGAGAGGCGGCCTATGACTTCCTCACTTTTATAGAGCCTGGTATATTCTTCGTCCGCAAATTTATAGGAGAAGGGGAATTTAGGATTTAGCTCCCGGCATAACTTTTCCAGGCTGGCCAGTGCCTGCCTGGTTTTGCCGGCCTGTGTTCTGATAACAAAGGTGGTACCCTGGTAAGAGGTGAGAAAGCTATTGCCTGCACTTGGTTCCAGGCGCAGTATGAGCGGTTCAATGGCGCTGTGCAATGACTGGAAATGGAAATTCCGCAGCACGCCGATGACCGGCCCCCGCTTTGTCCAGAAGGAAATGTATTTGCCTATGGGATCGCTGAGGCCCATCACTTTCACGGCTGCCTCATTGAGGATATAGGCGCTGGAATCGGTGGGGAAGTCGCGGGAGAAATCCCTGCCCTGCAATAGTTGCAGGTGCATGGTGTTGATGAAGTCGTACCCTACCAGCGAATGGGTAAAATAGTTGACAGCAGCCGGATTCCTGCCCTCCCATTCTACGCCGCTGGTGCGGGCATTGAGACTGGTAGGCGTCCCCATCATTTTGGTAACGGCACTGATGCCCGGACTGCGCAGTGCTGCCTGACGCAGCACTTCCTGCCGCGCTACCAGGTCGCCTTCCAGCGGCAGGTATACCAGGTTCTCCCGGTCGAAGCCCAGGTAGGTATGTTGTACATATTGTATCTGCCGGGAGATAAGGATTGTAGAAATAATCAGTATGATAGACAGTACAAATTGAAATACCACCAGTCCCTTTCTGAACCACAGGGAGCCGGAACCCGTCTTCGCCGGGCCTTTGAGCACATGTATCGGACTGAAGGAAGACAGGAACAGGGCTGGATAGCTGCCGGATAACATGCCGGAAAACAGTGTCAGCAATGCCAGCATGAGCCAGAACAGCGGCTTTCCGTAGGGCAGTATGATTTGTTTGTCTGTCAGTATATTAAATGCCGGCAAGGTAACCGATACCAGCAACATCGCCAGGATAGCGGATAGCAGGGCTACTACCATTGCTTCGCCTACAAACTGGCGGATCAGTTCCCAGCGGATAGCACCCATTGCCTTGCGGACACCGATTTCTTTCAGGCGGTTTACAGACCTGGCTGTGGTCAGGTTCATGAAATTGATACAGGCGATCAGCAAAATGAAAACAGCAACCAGACTGAAAAGCTGTACATACTCTATTCTTCCTCCGCTCAGGTAACCGTTTTCAAAATGACCATGCAGGTATTGACGGTCAAACCGCTGTAGTCCCAGTTCGTAATGAAACTGTTTATTCGCACGGTTATAGATATCCATCAGGTGTAGCAGTTTCTTTTCCAGCTGCGCGGCATCTGTGCCTGCACGCAGCAGCAGATAGGTTTTAGGGCCGTTGCTGCCCCAGTCTGTCAGCCATTCGCTTTCTTTTTTCATGAACTCCCAGTTCAGCAGAAAGTCGAATTTCTCAGATGTATTAGCCGGCAGATCTTCAAAGACCGCCGTTACCGTGAAGTGCTCGTTGTTTTCATAGCGGATGGTTTTCCCTATAGCCTGCGCCGGACTACCGAAAAATGCTATTGCCATTTTGCGGGATATGGCAATGCTTTCCGGCGACCGCAGCGCTTCTGCTGCATTACCTTCGAGCAGCGGATAGCTGAACATGCTGAAAAAATCTGGTCCTGCCGCATTACCAATTTCCTTCAGCATTTTATCTCCGACAGAAAAAGAACAGGACCGCGCCCAGCCAAAACCTGCGGCCAGCTCCACTTCCGGCATGGTCTTCTTTAATTCTTCCGGCAGCAGGCCCGGCGTGGAATAGTTCGCCTCTACCTTGCCTTCCAGCTGGTACCGCATGTACACACCATATAACCGGGAGTTGTTCTCATGAAATCCGTCTACCTGCCGCTCCGACTGCACCCATAATAATATCAGCAGGCTGCAGGCCATACCCAGCGCTAACCCTACTATATTGATGGCTGAAAAACCCTTGTGCTTCCATAAATTTCTGATCGCAATGATCAAATGACTTTTAAGCATGACGCTATTTTATTTTAATAAACCTCCTCAGATGTCTTTGCCGGCTGCCACTATAATGCCACTTTGGTTGAGCGCTGATTTTCAATATATTAACCTGTCAAGCTCCCCTGCAACCGTCCGGTTTCGATACAACAGAATGTCCGGTTTCGTCGTGAGAAGATTTTATTATTTGAGATTTTATTATTTGAGATGGCTCTCTCATCATAGTCTTTTACTGAAGAACCGATCAGTCCGGAGGACATCCTGATGACACAGCCATCTCAGATAATAAAATCTCAAATAATAAAATCCCCATCAGGATTTAAGCATCTTGAACACGTATTCGCGGTAGCTGTTGCCAACGGGGAGTTGCAGCTTGTCTATTTCTACATCCTGCATGGTGAAGGCGGTTATCTTTTGCATGTTAACGATAAAGGAGCGGTGGATGCGGAGGAATTGTTTGCCTTTCAGGTCTTCTTCCAGGTCGCCGATTTTATATTTGGCGGGAAGTTTTTCCTGGTTGGTACGGTGTACCACAATATAATCCCGGATGCTTTCTATGTAGAGGATATCTGCTACCGGCAGCCGGTGAAATTTGTTGCCGGTACGGATATAGATATAGTCATCCTGCTGCTGCGGCGCCACTATTTTTACACCTGTTTCTTTTGGTGCGGAGCGGGCAAAGTAGCGTTCCACTGCTTTGAAAAAACGATCGAAGGTGACGGGCTTCAGCAGGTAATCGATGATATCCAGTTCGTATCCTTCCAGTGCATATTCGCGGTAGGCGGTGGTGAAAATAACTGCCGGCGGGTTTTTCAGCATCTTTAAAAAATCAATGCCGGTGATCTGCGGCATCTTGATATCCAGGAATACCAGGTCTATAGGCATGGCGCGCAGTATTTCCGACGCTTTAACAGCGTTGGAGCACTGGCCTGCTATTTCCAGCATATCCAGCTGTTCTATATGGTTCTGTAACAGCTTTCTGGCCAGTGGTTCATCATCAACAATCAGGCATTTTACTTTCACAACAGGGAATTTACGCTATTTTTTTTCTTTCATCATAATCTGCAGATGTGCGGTGAATACGCCATCCTCCACATTGGTAAGGAATATATGTGAGCCGGGATATATCAGCTCCAGTTGCTTCCGGATATTGGTCAGCCCTATCTGATTGCTGCTATCCTTTGTGGTAGCGGAGTTACGGAAGGTGTTTTTTACTTCAAAGGAAAAGATGTTACGGGTGAACTCCAGGCTTATTTTAATGGCGGGGCTGCCGGCATCTTCTCCGGCGCCGTGTTTGAAGGCATTTTCGACCAGCGATAGCAGGATGAGCGGCGCGATATGAGCTTCTGTTTCTGTATTGTGGCGGAAGGTGATCTGTAAGCGGTCATCATACCGGAGTTTCTCCAGTTCTATATAGTTATGCAGCAGGTTGATTTCCTGGGATACCGGCACAAATTTGCCGCTGCACCGGTACAGCAAATGATCCAGGATATCCGACAGCCGCGCAATCGAAGTAGAGGTCTGCGGCGCATTCATCAGCGACAGGGAGTAAATATTATTCAGCGTATTGAACAGGAAATGCGGATTGAGCTGTGCTTTCAGAGAAGTCAGTTCTATCTCCGTTTTCTTCTTTTCCTGTTCCAGTGTCCGTTTGTTAGATACATACTGATCTTTTATCAGCTTCAGGAAAATAAAAAGGATAGATACAGAAAAGATGGAGATAAAGTAATTTCTGAACAGTTGCCGGAAATCCGTCAGGATTTCAAGGATCGGCTCCTGGTCAAACGGCGGTGTTCTTACTACCGGTTCCAGTAAATATATGGTGGTGATGCGTGCCACGGTACAGATAATATATACGCCAACCAGGAACTCCACCAGTATCCAGAAGTAATTGGTGGCTTTCATGAGTGCCGGCAGAATACGATACGACACAAAATAGGCGCCTATCATAGCGAAGGATATATCGAGGAGCACACATAATACCTCTTTGTACAGCGTATCGTATTTAGTGTAAAATGGTTGCTGATCCGTAATACGGAAACTATCATGCCGGATCATTGTCCAGATAAATATGGCTGCCCAGAGCAGGCAATGAGCCAATATCCGGCGCCGGTTGCTGAAGTTTACTATGTTTTCTATAACTGGCATAACAGGATCAAATCTAAAGGTTATTTGAGTGCCATGCACGCCACCGGAGACAAACCATGTCTTTTAGCCTATAAAAATGCCCTGGCAGCATATGAATATGCCTGCTGCAGTAATTTCTCCATTCTGTAGGCAGGACCCGCCTCTTTGTCGCCTGTCTGTTTTTTGAAGCAGTCTGCGGCTAATATTTGCATAAAATTATCCCGTATGAACAAAGTGAAAGTACTATGGATGCTGCTGTTAACAGGCGTCTGCCTGGCTGGTTACGCACAGCAACCCATGGTTACGCTTAAAGGAAAGCTGATCTCAGCTAAAAACAGACAGCCCGTTATTGCCGCTACTATCAGGCTGATAAAAGACGCCGCTCATGCAAAGGCCGGCCTGTCGGATGCCGCAGGCACTTTCGCCATACCTGCCGCCCCCGGTGCATATACCCTGCGAATAGAAGCGCTGCAGTGCAAACCTCTGGTCATAGCGCTGCAACTCAGCAGTGACACCACATTGGGAGATATTGCCCTGGAAGAAGATACCCGGCAGCTGGAAACAGTAACGGTTACCGGCACCAAATCTGAAATAGAACTGAAAACAGACAGGAAGGTATTTAATGTTGGGAAAGACATTCTTTCCAAAGGAGGAAACGTTAATGATATTCTTAACAACGTGCCTTCCGTTAACGTAGACCCCAACGGCGCGGTTAGCCTCCGGGGCAATGCCAACGTACGCATACTCATTAACGGTAAGCCTTCTATGCTGACGGTCAACAACGGCCTGCGGCAGATTCCCGCTTCCAGCATAGAAAAGGTAGAGGTGATTACCAATCCTTCTTCTGCCTATGAAGCGGAAGGCAGCGCGGGTATCATCAATATTATCATGAAGAAAAATGCGTTATCAGGCTTCAACGCTTCCCTGCAGGCAGGCCTGGGAAGCCCTGCCAATAACAGTCTTAACCTGAATATGAGTTATAAGACAAAAAAGGTAAACATCTTCTCCAACGTCGGTTACAGGTACCAGGAAAGATTTTTTGAAGATATTACCCGGCGGCAGAACTTCGGTAAAGCACCTGTTTCTTCCATGTACCAGGTGAATAACCTCCGCAACAGCAACACAGCTACCAACTATTACCTGGGTATGGACTATTACATCAATGACCGTAATACGCTTACAGGTAGCTTCTACCGGATAAAAGTCAACAACAGGGATTCTGCACGGAACAATTATAATTATTACGGAAGCGCCGGGCAGCCGGACAGCAGCATTACCCGTTTTGAAGACTACCGCGAACCGCAGATCTTCAATGAACTGGAGCTGAACTATGTGAAAACATTCGCCAAAAAAGGAAGAAAGTGGACCACCAATCTGCAGTATGATTTCTGGCATGATGATGAAAACCAGCTGATTACCCAGCGCTCCCTGCATCCTGAGAACAACGGTTTCAAGCTCACCTCCAGAGATCTGGAATACAGCAAGGACCTGTTTATTCAGAGCGATTATGTGACGCCCCTGAAAGGTAGCGGTAAGCTGGAAATGGGAGTACGTGCCGGCCTGCGCGCCATTAAAAGCGACTACACCGCCAGTCAGGATGAAATTTTATTGCCTCAGTACGATAACAAGTTGAACTATGATGAGAACATCTACGCCACCTATATGCAATATGGCAGCAAGGTGAAGCAGTTCAACTACCAGGTGGGGCTGAGGGCAGAGCTGTCTGATATAGGTATCAGGGACCGCAAGGGCAACTTCAACAATGCCAAAAGGTATATTGATTTCTTTCCTGCCGTTCATCTGCAATACAGTCTGAAGAACGATATGGACCTGCAGCTGAGCTACAGCCGCCGTATCAACCGGCCTAAGTTCTGGCAGCTGAATCCGTTCTCCGGCTTGTCTGACACACGTTTGCTGACAGTCGGAAATCCGGATCTGAACCCGATGTATACCAATGCGCTGGAAACCGGTATCCTGAAAAAAGCGGGTAACTTCACACTGAATCCCTCCGTGTATTACCAGTTTGCCACTAACTATTTTGATTACATACTCCGGACTACTCCCGAAGGATATTTCCTGCGTACACCCGTAAACCTTGACCTGGAGCAGCGTTTCGGTGTGGAGCTGAACACTTCCTGGAATCCGTACAATTGGTGGCGTTTATCCATGGACGTTAACTTCTATCAGTTCACCCAGGAAGGAAATTATGAAGGAGAGAAATATCATGTAACGGGTAAAACCTGGTTCTCCACCATCCGCTCAGGGTTTAAGTTCCCCAAGGTGGTATCGCTGGATCTCAGCTTTAACTACCGCGGTCAGAACAGGAATGTGCAATCGCTGATAAAACCGATATACCGCCTGAATGCAGGCATATCCAGGGATTTTCTGGGAGACAGGATGACGTTCACTGCAACCGTGAATAATCTGCTGGACTCCAATACTTACCAGGAGATTACCTCCACGGATACCTACTATCTTGACAGGTTTTCCAAAGGGTTGCAGCGGCAATTTACCGGTACCCTCATTTACCGCTTCAACCGTAAGAAAGATCAGGCTGACCGCATGGGAGACCAGAATTAGGCCGTATATCCCTGAGCGTTATCCGGACACTCCGTTTTTTGCAGCAGCAGGAAGATTGATTTTGTATTATTTTAGGAAACATAAGCAGTACTTATGGAGAGAAGAACTTTTATAAAATCATCCGGGCTGGGAAGCCTGCCCTTCCTGACACCCCTGCTGCCCCTGATGGGCGCGGCTGTCAGCCATCCTGCAGCCGTGCCTGCCGTTAACTTTGTGGCCGCCGGTGAATTGCTCAACACACAGCAGTATGCCGAAAAACTCCAACAGATAGGGCAAACCACGCCCATTGAACAGGATGCCTTTGGTAATGGTGGTTGTGTAACTGCGCTGGAAGAAAAGTTTGAGCAACTGACAGGAAAAGAAAAGGCCATTTTTATGCCTACCGGCACCATGGCCAATCAGCTGGCCATGAAAGTACTGAGCGGACAGCAAACCAAAGTACTGGTGATGGAAAACAGCCACTACTACCGTGATGAAGCTGATGCCGCCAGCACCCTGCATAACAAACGACTGATTCCGCTGGGTAAGGAAAACTACCGCTTTCCGCTGGATGAACTGAAAGCGGCCATTGA
The DNA here is from genome assembly GCF_009928525.1 of Chitinophaga solisilvae. Lineage (GTDB taxonomy): Bacteria > Bacteroidota > Bacteroidia > Chitinophagales > Chitinophagaceae > Chitinophaga > Chitinophaga solisilvae. The sequence continues at coordinate 212,515 of NZ_JAABOK010000012.1, forward strand.
ATACTATAAAGAAGGTGAATACTTCCCCTCTGGCGTAGGCGCTATGGCTGTGGAAATACCGGTTCGCCGCAACGACAACCGGATGATGAGCTACCGGGAGTTTGAGCAGATCAGTGAATATTGCCGTGCGCAGCAGATACCGCTGCACCTGGACGGAGCGCGGATTTTCATGGCCTCCGCCTGGTCTGGTATACCGGTATCAGCATATGCTGCACTGGCAGATACTATCTACATTTCCCTGTATAAGTACCTGGGAGCTGCATCCGGTGCGATGCTCTGTGGTAAAAAGGAAGTCATCAGCCAGATGCCCCGCCTGATAAAGATTCACGGAGGCAGCATGTACCGTAACTGGACCAATGCCGCTATGGTGCTGCATGGTATTGATGGATTCATGGACCGCCTCGCAAAGGCGCGGCAACAGGGCGACGCCCTCATTGCCATGCTCAACCGCCTGCCGCAGTTTCGTATTACTCCGGCCAAAGACGGCACCTGTGTATATCCTATGGAGCTGAAAGGCGTGGATGCTACCGTCTTTAAAAAAGGAATGGCTGCACAGGGGATACGGGCGGTAGCCTCCGAGCTCATCATCAACGAAACAATTCTTTACCGCGATAATAACGACCTGTTCAATGCCTTTAAAAAAGCGGCCGGTATTGCATGACGGCCGCCTACACCCTGAAAACAGCGATACATGCCGCCAGCAGGGTAAGCACAATGAGAGCATAATAGGCAGTGCGGGTGTATGGCTTGTCGCCCGTAACAGCGTTGATGACCGTTACCACCAGGAACAGCCCGGTTTTGGGAACCACCTTAAAATAATTTATATGCGGATATTTCAGGGCCACCATCGCAATGCCGGTCAGCAGTAAGATAATGCCCAGTATCAGCCCTTTTTTATCCCTGGGCGCAGCAGGGTTGGGCCATAGCTGTACGAGTATCCACAGGTAGGCGGCGAAAGCGATAAAATGAATCAGCAGCAATACATTGAAAAGCAGCATAGTATATGTTTTGAGTGATGATGCAAAACTATACAGCCGTCATTGCATGGCCGTTCACCTGGGTTAATAAACATATCAGGATGACATCCTTTTACGGATACGGCTCAGCGAAGGCGGCTTTACTCCCACAAATGAAGAGATGTAATATTGTGGAATACGCTGCTGCAGGTCAGGATAATACTGCAGGAAATGCAGGTAGCGCTGCTCCGGCGAATCATTATACAGGGAACGGATTTTCTTGATTGCATATACGTAAAGTTGTTCACAGGCCAGCCGCCCGAACTTCTGGCCTTCCTCCAGCTGCGTATACAGCTCCTGCAGCCCATCGTAGCTGAGGCAATATATAACGCTGTCTTCTATACACTGAATATTGACTACTGAAGGCGAATGATCCAGGAAGCTCTCATAATTGCAGGTGAAATCCATCTCCTTACCGAAATCAAATATCTGTTCTTCTCCTTTATCGTTCGTGGTATAATAGCGGATAAGTCCTTCCGTAATAAATCCCAGCATTTTACATACCTGGCCTTCCCGCAGAAAATATTCATTTCTGGCGTATTGCCGGGGAATAAAAAGGGAAGATACCAGTTCCTTTTCTTTGTCAGCAAGGCGGATCAAACTTTCGAAAGCACTGATAATAGCAGTATGCATACGGTGATTGACAGGTTTAAGCCCGCAAAGATAAAACAGGAATTTATTTGAGATTTGGTTATTTGAGATTTGGTTATTTAAAATGCAGCGGAGACAGAAGCGCAATATTATTTTAATATCTTCTTTTGTCTCCGTTGCATTTAAATAAATCTCCAAATTCCAAATTCCAAAATCCGTAAATCTACAAATTTTGTCTCCGCTGCATTTTAAATAACCAAATCTCAAATAACCAAATCTCAAAATATAGTAATTTTAGAGGGAATTTTAACCGGAGAACCCATGAAATATGAACTTATTCAGCCGCCAGTGTATCTGCGTTCCTATGTCCGTTTTTTCTGGACCCTGGAGGGAGATGCTATGGAAGCCCTGTCCAAAGTATTTGGCTCGCTGGTAGATGGTAGTCCCGGCATGATTTTTCAGCAGACTGAAGGAGGCGCGTTTGTGCGTGATGACAAAGCATTGCCGGAGATCTTCCTGTATGGCCAGACCACGAAGCATACTGAAATAGCGGCCCTGGGCGAATTCAGGTCTGCCGGTGTGATCTTTCACCCCAATGCCCTGAAATCCGTTTTCGGGCTGAATGCCGGCGATCTTACCAATTCCTGTGTAGACCTGAACCTGGTGTCTTCTCCAAAAAAATGCTATCTCTCGGAAAAGCTGTTACAAAGTACCAGCATAGACAATCAGATTGAAATTTTATCTTCCTATCTCCATTCCCAGATCAGCAACAGTCATGTGCCGGTTGACGGTATTATTGAATATGCAGTATCCCGTATTATGACATCCAACGGCAGCGTGCCGCTGAAAGAGCTGCTGGATAAACTGCATATGACGGAAAGAACCTTCGAGCGTAAGTTCAAAGAGTATGTAGGGATTTCACCGAAACTGTTTTCCCGGATATGCCGCTTCCAGGCTTCCCTGCAACAGCTGAAAAATAATAAATACACCAGGCTGTCTGATATTGCCTTTGAAAACGATTATGCAGACCAGTCCCATTTTATCCGCTCCTTCAAGGAGTTTACAGGTTGCTCGCCCTTTCAGTTTCAGAAGCAGCAGCAGGATGCTGCCGATAGCAATACCCCCGTACTGATAAAATAGCATTTGTCGGATTTGTTCAATTTCCGGCCGGCGCCAGTTCATAGTTTTGTGTTATCAGGAACTATGAAGCGGTATTTATTTCCCACTATTTAAATGAATAAGATGAATTACAGACAACCACTGCTGATCGCCACCACCGTACTGACAGGACTTACGGCGGGTCTTTTTTTCGGTTTTTCCGTGTCCGTAAATCCGGCGTTCCTGCGGCTGACAGATGTACAATACATTGCCGCCATGCAGGCCATCAATGATGTGATCGTTAACCCGGTGTTTATGATTGCCTTTATGGGGCCGGTATTTTTATTGCCGGTGCTGGGCTACAGCTATGCGAAGCAGCGCTCCGAAGGCAGGCTGCCGCTGATTATTGCCGCTATAGCGTATGTGATTGGTACCTTCGGGGTAACTGTAGCCTGTAATGTGCCGCTGAACGATGCCCTGGCCGCTTTTGATGTAGCTGCCGCCAGCCCGCAGCAGGCCGCCGCCGCGCGTCAGCAGTTCGCTAACCCCTGGAATTCCTGGCATACCATCCGCACCGTTTTCAATGTTATTGCCCTGATACTGCTGGTAGTAGCCTGCACCCGCCGACAGCGCAAACAATAATATTCCGGAAATAAATTTGTTTATATGAATTATTATTTCCTACATTTGCATCCCGATTATCGGAGACGGGGCGTAGCGTAGCCCGGTATCGCGCCTGCTTTGGGAGCAGGAGGTCGCAGGTTCGAATCCTGCCGCCCCGACTTGAGAGGACAAAACAGATTTACTTCTGTTTTGTCCTTTTTTATTTGGGCTTAAATGGCTATCCAATACATAGATAAGTCTTGCCACTTCATTTACCCTACCAATTGCCCATTTTGTCTATTTGTAAACTGTCCGATTTTGCGATAGAAGGTCACTATTTGAATACTTGATCTGGTATTTGTAGTATTTTGGGCTATAAAAGATTCCGAAACTGATTAGACATATCAAAATCAAAAAGAAGAATGGCTAAGCTTATTGTTGCATTTGTGTTTATTCTCACATTTTTAAACTATGGTGCCCTTTGCGCACAAAATAGTGACGAGCTGATTGTTGAAACATTATCTCATTTAAAACAACATAGAAAGGATAAATTTGAGGCCTCGTTAATAAGCATCTTTCCAACCTATTTAAAAGAAAATCTTCCTAACTATCAAAATTCTACAAAGTTTTTGAGGGGGAAAAAATATAATGAAGTATACCAAAACCTAAATAGTCTGATCCAGGAGGACTATTTTTTGGAGGAGATAAAAGTCGATAAGAATTTTAAAATATTACACAATCGCAAGGACTGGAAGGTATTCAAATTAGGATTAGACAAAAGAATAAATCAGTATAATAATACGATCCGTCTATTATTAAAGAATATACAGTACAAAGATCAAGGTATCCGATTAGTCCTTTTGTATCAACAGAAAAAGCAACCCCAAGATTCTGCTTTAACTATATTGGTAAATAGGCAGATGAAAGAAATTGACCTTGAAAGTGCCGAGTCTGTAAAAAAAATCATTGATGAGCATGGTTGGTTAGGTAAGGATAAAATTGGAAAAGAAGCTAATGAAATGCTCTTTTTAGCAATTCAGCATGTGGATGACTCGGTCGCCCAGACAAAATATTTACCAATATTGGCTGAAGCCATAAAGAGTAAAGCTGCAGAACCTTGGCAATATGCGTTCTTAACAGATAGACTTTTAATGAATCAAGGAAAAAAACAGCGCTATGGTACGCAAACAATTATTTCCGATAAGGAATACGGAGGTTATATAGTTCCACTTGAAAATCCTGATCAAGTTGATGAATTAAGACAAGAAATGGGATTGGAGTCTTTAAAAGAATACCTGAAAGAATTCGATATCGATTGGGATATTGAAAAATATAAAAGAGAAGAGACGATTATTGAAAAACGCTATAAAGCGCGGTTTGAAAGTCTTAGAAAAAGGCGATGATAGCTTACATAGGCTGACATCTGAATTCGGCATGCAAGAAACCAAGGGATGCTTACAATTTAATAATTGCTGGATATCAATAACTTAATGCCAGGTTTGGAATGACAGTTTTTTCAAATCAGACAAATAAGTTCGAAATTTGTACAGACAGAGCGACGGAAAAAAGGAGATCATCACTGATCTCCTTTTTTATTTTAAATCTTTGGAATGTATTCCAGGAACCTGCCCCCCTTTTTGATTCATGAATAAACTTTTCTCTACAACCTGCCAGCATCGATGTGCCGGTATTGTTTCACGGCAAAAAGGGCATATCCTTACTGTCTCATCGTATTTCTGCCGCTGCATGCCGCTCAGGTCAGCATCCCCAATATCGCTTTCTCCTGTTCCCTCGCAAGAACAAAAGGTGTTAAAAAATAAGGCTTTAATTCTTCCTTATCACCAAATTTTTCAAAAGCTCCTTCATCTGCGGACGCAAATATTTTATGTAAGCTATCAACAAATATGCTTAACTCGTCATCTTTTATAATGATATAGTCAGGAGTATTCTTTCCGGTTAATACTTCATGAACCGATTTTAATTTCGAAAAAAAGGACTTCTTCTGTGGGATGAAATTATGACGTCTGCCTTCGCCGGATAAGGCCTCGAAAATTATCCCCGGCGCTGCATTATCTGAACTGGCAAATGTGGACCAAACGCTCCAGTGAGCATGATCCGGTGATACCTGTTCTGTTTCGGGTAATGCAATAAGTGACTGTGTTAAGTACAGGTCTAAATATTTCCAGTATTGTTTGTCTAGTTTATTATAATCAAATGCTGACATCCGGAGTTTCTCTGTTACTTCTTCGTTTGAAGTATAGCTTCCTTGTCCCTTTAGAATTTTGTTTTCTAAATCCTGCGGATTAAATGAATGGAAATACCAGGAAAATGACATGTACTGGTTCGTTTTAATTGTTGACAACTTTTGTATTATCCTAAAATACGCTTTAAAAATGTCAATTTATGTACGGTTTTTCCGAAACCTGTCCTGCTACCCCGACTGGGAAAAAGCCCGGTGTATCATTCTCCGGTTTTAGAATAAAATTATGTAATTTATGTATGCCTGAAATACTATTCCCCCGGCATACTTATGATACGATTAACCCATACCCGTCGTTATGATGTTGTTCCCTGCCTGCTTTTTTATGCACTGCTGCTGCTGGCTGCAAAAAGGCTTCAGGCGCAATCCTATACCGTTATTAACTACCGGTGGGTACAGGGTTTCAATGCCAGTAATGTCTATAACATTTTCCAGGACAGCAGAAAATATCTCTGGATCAGTACGGAGAATGGGGTGATCCGGTATAACGGATCCGATTTCAGGCACTATACTAAAAAGGACGGGCTGCTGGACAATGAAGTGCTCAGTATCAGTGAAGACCAGCTTGGCAGAGTGTGGCTGCTGCCTTTTACGAATACCTTGTGTTACTACAGGAACGGCCGGCTGTACAATCAGTCGGATGACCCTTTGCTGAAACGTATCAAACTGGAGGCAAGGGTTTCGCAGATAATGATGGATGCAACCGCCAATCTCTGGATCAGAGAGGAAGGGCAGGCATTGCTCCGGGTGGATACGGCCGGAAAAATATCCCGCTGGAAGCCGGATCAGCAGGCAATTCAACATATATGCATAGGGAAAGAAGGTGCGCTGCATGTTTTATGCGGTAACGCGGCGCTATATGTATTTAAGAATGGCTATTTTGAACTTACAGGACAGGCGCCGTTTGAACCGGATCAGTTCACCGTGTTAAACGCTTCTGCAGTTTACAGCCCTGCGCAGGGAGAACTCTGGTATTATGCCGGAGAAAACAGCGGCCAGCGCAGATCCCTTCCAAAAATAACGCAGCCCACCGGCGTCACTAACAATGAAGATGAAACAGTTTTCGTTGGGTCAGAGAATGGGCTGTACCTCGTTAACCTGCAATCGGGAACAATGATGGAACAGCTGTTACCCGGATACAAAACAGGCCCCTGTATCCGTACACAGGACGGATCCCTTTGGATAGGAACTGCCGGTAAAGGACTTATACGTATGGTACGATCTCCTGTACGGTCCGTGCCATTTGCTCAGCCATTGAGCGCTTTTCTCTATATTAAAGCCACGGCAGACGGTATGTACGGCACTACGCAGAATGGCCTGTTTGTGGAAGCCAAAATCAGCGCGGATGGACGGTATCAGACGAACATACAGCGAATAAATCCTGAACGCCGGTATGAACATTGTGTTTTTGTTAAGCGGGAAAAGGGGCAGGTATGGATGCTGGCCGCAGATGGTATTAAACTGAAAAAAAGCATACAGGGTAAACCGGTGAAGGCTTATTACACCTGCTGTAAACAGGCGCTGGAAGAAGCTGATGGTGAGATGATTACAGCTACCAACACCGGTGTGCTGAAGTTTAGCTTCCGCTCATTTATGCCACGGGATACCCTATTGAAAGGACAACGGGTAGTAACCGTAAGCAGGATCGGAGATACGCTGTATGCCGGTACCCTGTCCGGGCTTGTAGCCTGTTTCCCTGACGGACATTGCCTCCCGGTGGATACCGGGAACAGGTTCCTGCGCACGCGCATCACGGCGCTTTGTAAAGACAGCAGCCATGTATTGTGGTGCGCCGATAACGGCGGGGTATTGCTGGCTATTGTTCATAACAAGGTGATAGATACCATTGGCCCGGAAGAAGGCCTGCAGTGCAGCCGGATCGCGGCACTGAAAGCCTCCCGGAAATACCTGTGGGCTGGTACTGATAACGGACTGTTTGCCATTACACGGAAGCCTCCCTACCGTATCGCCAGGCATGTGACCTATACCACAGGGCTTGCCGGTAATCAGGTCAACTGTATTGATGTGAAGGGGGATATGATTTGGGCGGGTACTTCAGAAGGCGTCAGCTATTTCGATGAAAATGAATTGCCGGAGCCGTATGCCGCCGCCAGAATTGAAATCAGCAGTATACGCAACGGCGATGTGTTTCTCACACCCGGTAACGATGTACTGCAACTGCAGTCAGCTTCGCTGTCAGTAGAATTTGATGCGATTGATTTTTCAGGTAATGCACAACCGGTATTTTCCTGGCGCCTCAATGAAGATACCAGCTGGACAACAATCTCCGGCAGAACACTTTCGTTTCCGTCGCTGCCGTACGGCAAATTCAGACTGGCCATCAGGGCCTTTTCTCCGAACTGGCATCAGCAGTATACACTTGTCCAGAATTTTTATAATAAACCTCCCTACTACCGGAATCCCTGGTTCATCACTATGCTCGTGCTGTTGTCCGTTATTGCATTAATAACCCTGAGCACCGGAATTATCCGCTGGCTAAGAAGAAGGGACCAGCAGCAACTATCGGTACAACGCAGCCTGCTCCATCTGGAACAGATGGCGCTGCAGGGACAACTGAATCCACATTTCATCTTCAACTGTATCGCCGCCATAAAGGAACATTATGAGGCAGGAGATAAGGAGAAAGCACACGAATTTGTTGATGCTTTTTCGTTGCTGATCCGGCAGACATTCGAAATGAGTGCAGAGACTTTTGTTTCCCTGGATAAGGAACTGGAATACCTCCGCCAGTACCTGATTGTAGAACAGCAACGCTTTAACCATGTATTCAGATTCTCTGTCACCAGACAAACGCAGCTGCCCGATAAGGATATTATCATTCCCGCTATGTTGCTGCAGCCTGTGGTTGAAAATGCCATCAGGCATGGCATCCGCCATCTGCCTGACGGGATGGGCTTTGTGACGGTAACGGCAGAGCAACAGGCAGAAAATGTCAGGATAACCATTACCGATAATGGAATCGGCAGAGAGAAAAGCAAGATGCTAAGCAGGCATTTCAATATACGTAAACTCACCAGTACCGCTGTTAATGAAAAACGGCTGAATATCCTGAATCGCTTATTCCCGGGGAAGATAAACATACATATGGAAGACCTGCATCCTCCGGATCACGGCTACAGCGGAACGAAGGTGGTTATTACCTATCCGCTGACCATCAACCAAAACAGCTGTCATGAAAGTAATCATTGTTGAAGACGAACCGGCAGGTCAGCAATTTCTTGCCCGGATACTGAAAGAAAACTTCCCGGAACTGAAACTGATGTGCATCGCCGATAATGTGCCGGATGCAGTGCGGCTTATCAGAGAATGCCGGCCGGATATCGTCTATCTGGATGTGGAAATAAAAATGGGTTCCGGACTGGATGTGCTGGCGCAAACAGAAGACATCGCGTTTGATGTCATCTTTACCACGGTGTTTAATAGTTTCGCCCTGGATGCTTTCCGGTATCATGCCATCGATTATTTGCTGAAGCCGCTCAGCAAAGCACAGGTGACGGCCGCCACACAACGTTTCCTCTCAGGCAGCGCTGCGATGAACAGGGAAAAGATTGCCTCCCTGATGCTGCTGATGCAGCAGGCTGCCGCACAAAGACCTAAGATCTGCATTCCCACCGTGGAAGGTGTTGAGCTGGTAAATGTTGCAGACATTGTTTATGGCAGCGCTAAAGGGAACTACACAGAAATATGGATGAGTAATGGCAGTAAAATTCTTTCCGGCAGGAAAATAAAAGAGGTGGAAGACGAGTTGCCCCGGCATATCTTTTTCCGTATTCATCATTCCTATCTGGTTAACCTCAATTATGTAACGCGGTATCAGAAAGGACGCGGAGGCAGCGTTTTATTATACAATGGCTACGAACTTCCGGTGGCGTCCAACAGAAAAGAAGATTTTTTAACGTGGCTCAGAAAGGGTGTTTCTTTTTAAGTGTTTTCTGTCCCGGTATCAATATTGAAAGCCATCTGCTGCAGATGGCTTTCGATATTGCTTATAAATGCTGCCGCTATTATGCGCTGATGCTGCAGCAGGGGTTACCTATGGTAACACGTGTAAGCGGTTCCGGGCAGTAACGGATTGTCTGACAGTTATATGTCAGGGGACATGGCCTGCAGGGCGTTGTGTCAAGGGATGTCCAGCAGTTAATGTCATTGGTGCCTCCTCCCTGTATCAGTCCTGCGTTTTCAGGAGTCAGCGTACTAACGTGCTCTTTATTCAGGAACAGTTTACGGCCGAGATGTAATTTTTTCTTTTTCATGTGGTACGAAGTTTAAAGATGAATGAAAGTTTCAGATGTGGAAGATGTGAAGTATACTTTTACTGGTATAAGAGATAAGTGCCGGATACGAAGTTACAGGAAGCGCATAGGTGAGAAAGGCTGGATTTCATAGTTGTGCAGCTGTAGTTACAACTATGTTTTGACGATGTATAATTATGCCGGCTGCAAAAGGAGCAGCAACGTATCAGGTTCCTCCTGCAATCATACTGCAGGAGGAAGCATCTGCTTCATTTTTTTTGTATTTTTTATTATTGATAAATATAAATTTCATTCCCTATGCAACCAGGATCAAAAAGTTTGTATGAACTAAGTTACGGACAGCCACAAGCGGTTTGTGGAAATGATGAAAGAGTCCGGATTTCACCGACCACTTCCCAGCCTTATTCCAGTATCTGCGAGTTATTCGTTGAGGACAAGGATGGGAATTACTATGCGGGAACAGGCTGTATTTTCAGCATTCCCGGCGCGGACTACGGCCTTGTCATTACTGCAGCACATTGCCTTTTTGAATTTGAGAAGAAAAGAGCGATGCGCAGTGTTATTGTTATCCCGGCAATAGACGGGAAAAATAGTCCATTTGGAAGGATAACTGTAGACGGCCATCAGTGCTTTGCTTCCTATCCTTTTGTGCTTGGCAGGGAAAGAGGAAGCGATTACGGAGCAATACTTATACCGCTGAAGAAAGGATGGGAGCATAATTTTGAAATGAACGTTTTAACGACCGAAGAACTGGAGGAGCGCGTAGTATTAACTGCCGGATACCCACTTGATAAATCAGGAGAAACCATGTGGTCAACCGGAGATGTTATATACTCTCTGAATAATGTTACATTCAGGTATGAGTTTGATACATATGGAGGGCAGAGCGGCAGTCCTGTATGGACAATGTATAAAGGTAAATGGTCCATTGTGGGTATCCACTCCGAGGGAGGTTGCCCCAATGTTGCGGTAAGAATTACTGAGTTGCAGATAGCACAGTTTAATAGCTGGGCCAGAAAGGGAAGTACTTTTTCCCTGAAGAACGAAGATATGAACAACAAGAACTACTTTCCTGATGAGGGAGGATTAAAGGATATTTATGCAGATACAAATGAGCTGATCTGCCCGCCAGGTCAGATTATGGTAGGATTTTCCCTGTACAAGAAATTCAACCGGGTTGCCCCCCGGATATTATCTGCTGAGCCTGACGGATCTAATGCTGCCTGGATAACCAATACAGATATGAACAATAATTATTTTCCCGGCGAAGGAGGGCTGAAGGATATATATGCAGATACCAACGAGCTGGTTTGTCCTGCAGGTAAGTTTATCACCGGTTTTTCATTCTGGAAGAAAGAAAACCGCCTGGCGCCCAGGATCCGCTGTTCCGATTTAGATGGATCCAATGCTACCTGGATATCCAATACAGATATGAATAACAACAATTATTTTCCCGGTGAAGGCGGGTTAAAAGATATTTATGCAGATACCAATCCGCTTGTCTGCAGATCTACCAACAGTGCTGTTACCTGTTTTGCTTTCTATAAAAAAGATAACCGGATAGCTCCCATGATAAATACGCTGGTGCTTAACAGCTGAGTGTATCCTGTATGCAGTTTCCTGGCCGGCGTGCCGGCCAGGGGCTAATACACATTATACTTCCCGTTTTTCAGTACCACCGGGCGGCCCAGGTCATTGGGCCGGAATATGGTATCCCTTACCATCCGCAGTACTGCCTGTTCCGGTACATTACTAAAATGCAGGTAATGGGATTGTTTGTTCTTCTTTAATACCTGCGGATCGCCAACGATGGTCTGTGTACCTTCCAGGTCTTCCCATTTCCCCTTGTTCCAGTAGATCAGGTGATATTTCCTGTCCATATTCAGCCACCGGGAGCCATCCACTTCATTAAAAACAAGTTCCGTTTTTTTACCGGAGGGAATGAGCCATTCCGTTTCTCCCTTGTTGTTCAGCAGAAAAGGATCGCCGGCAATTTCGTAGTTGTTGTTCACAATGACCATGGGAATATAGATAACGTTCTGCCCTGCTTTCAGGAAGGTGGCGCTATCCCGGCTGGCATTAATTTTTCCCCAGCCTACTATCTGCCAGCTTTCTCCGTTCAGCACGCCCAGGTAGGCATAATGGCTGCCGGTATCTGTATGCTGTAAGCGGATGGTAATGTTGGTCGCAGGAATATATTCGTCGGTAATATCTGCCAGATGTTCATTGGCCAGGTGAGGAGGAATTGTTTCCTTGCCTCTGGTGGCTGCTGCCAGGCTGTTTGCCTGTACGGAATACATAATCCGGTAGGCTTTGGCCAGTTTGTTTTCAAAGGGCAGGGTATCTCTCCGGGGATTATCATAGCCTGCAGTTATAGGAACAAACCTGCCATCTTTGTCAAGTATGCTAAGCCACAGATGCCCGCCGAAATTACTGTTTGCCCAGAAAGGGGTAAACTCCGATGCAACGGGTAAGCCGGCAGCCCGGAACCAGTAACAGGCGATCATGTTAAGGTCCTGACATCTTCCGCCGGTGAGGTCATTCAGCTGTTGCAGATTCAGGTTGCCCGGATAGTAGAACAGGCCCAGGTGTTTGTAGGAATATCCGCGCTTTATGCTGTCATTGATAAAAGCGCTGGTTGCCAGGACGCTTTTATCCATACAGGAATCCGTAATCCATGCAGTTTGTGTGTAGAAGCGCTTGCGCCAGTTCTGCAGGGGTTCCTCTCCCATCCGGTAAGGCAGGATATATTCACAGAACTGCGCAAAGCTCAGATGCTTTGCCCATGGCTGTTCTTTTACGCTGAATGCGCAGTCAATATTTTCTATCAGCTGTTGCGCACTGATATGTTGTATATCTTCCCGGAAGCCTTTATTTTCAAAGATGATTTCCTTTCCCCTTAATTTCTCCAGGTGCTCTTTCATTTTGCGGATAGAATCTTTGAACTTATACTGGAAAAGATTTATCTCCACGTTATTCAGTCCGCTGTCTGCCAGTGCATATTTTTCATATCCCCTGCCGGGCATACCGGATATCAGGAACAATGCTGCCCGGAGTTTAAGGGAGTCGGCAGGGTTGCTGCTGTAATGATCTATAACAGCCTGTATTTCCGTTCTGTTGGCTCCGGCTTTTGTTAAAGCCGGCTGCAGCTGTACCGGTGCATTGGTTTTTGTGGAACAGGCCTGTAACATAAAAAAGACAACGGATAACACAAATAAGGATAGGGTTTGTTTCATGGCAGGGCTTCTTGGGTTATAGGTAACCGGATCATCCGGCAACCGAAGATAAGCATCTTTTAATAATAGCTAAAAGGATTTATAACTGGTATATTCGGTGTTTTTCAGTCTGCCGGAAGTCATGAAAAGTTTACAGGAAATAATGATGTGCATCGTAAAAGCCACTTTTTCTACTGTCAGGATACAATAACAAAGGATAATCCCGGTAAAGAATAAAATGCAGTCTGCTTACCTGTAACAGCAGTCAGTATTTTTTTTTGAATTCGATTGCCTTATTGTGGATTTTGTTTTATCATTGTAAGGAAGCTCAATAGATGTATCCGCAAAAAAGAGTTGATGGAATGATGTTAGCCTATGAAAATGAAACTCTTACCGTTGTATAGAACCTTACGTTTATTGGCTTGCTGAGTTCCTGAAGCAGATAAAAAGATATTTTACCCTTCTGAAAAAATGGAATACTATCCTGATGGTCCTGGTTGAAAATACCCATCCTTCCGGAAGATCAATGAAGAACAGCGTTGTCAGAGGAATGCAGGCAGAGCCGGCATGACTGACGAAGCAACTGTAATAACACAAAATAATATGATATACATGGCGCCCCTGTTATGACAGGATACACTGTGGATATTAAATTCCGCTGGCAACAGCATACTCAGATAGCCGGAGAGATATGACGCATTACAATTGTATTAGTATTCAAAGTAAGGTTCCTGGTGCAGTATACAGGAGTGTAAAGCGTTTGCCGGCACTATATGGTATATGGATGGCTTTCCTGCTGATGCTGCCGGCAGGCGTATGGGCGCAGCAGTTATGCCAGGTGAAGATCCGCTTAATCCATGCAAACGATTCTTCCGCCATACCTTTTGCCCGGATAATTATTGCAGACCTGAACGGAAAAACGGTGGCCTCGGCAGTGACAGATCAGCAGGGTGTCAGTATGGTGAACCTGGCGGATACCTTCAGCAGCAAGGTACGGGTACAATGTAAACCACTGGGGTTTGAAGCCTATACATCTGCACCGTTATCTTTTGACCGGCAAATGCACGATGTTGTAGTACTGGCGCTATCGCGGCTTCCCGTACAGCTTGCAGCCGTAAATATTTTTCAGCAGCAACTGACTAAAGATGTTGATAAACTTGTTTACCGGGTGAAACAGGATCAGTTTTCAGGCGGCACTGGCAGCGCGGAACTTTTTACCAGGTTACCCGGCGTAACGATGGTGTCAGGCGCGGTTAAACTAAACGGACGGTCCGGGGTGCTGATACTGATCGACGGAAAGGGCGAGTTTAAAAGTCAGTCGGAACAACTGGCATATCTTGCTACCCTGAGTGCAGACCAGGTAGATAAAATAGAGATTATGGCCTTCCCTTCTTCCCGGTATGATGCCAGCATTTCTTCCGTCATCAATGTGATCACCCGGAAAGAGCGGAGTATTGCCAGCATACGGGCCAATTATTCCCAGCCGCTGTATATGGTAACAGGAGATTTCGGCAGCAGTATGCCGTCCGGCGGCATGTCAGCCAATCTCAATTTCAAAATCAGGAAAATTAAAACCACCTTCGTTTTAAACACAGGTAATCAGAGGGGATTGGAGAAATCTTCAGGAGAAAATGTGGTGTACGACCAGTTCCGGTTTACTTCTCAGCGGTATGCTCAGACAGCCGCTTTCAGAATTGCTCCGGGGCTCTCCATGGATTACGATATAAATAAGCGTTCCAGCGCCGGTATAGAGGCTGATATTTCATTTACGCCTTCCACGATCAGTAACGTATCGGAGCATTATACCTTCAGCAACTATTCCAATGCGGCTAAGGATTCGGTTATTACAGCTGAAAACAGGTACCGGGGAGAAAGAAAATCTATCCGGACGGCTGCCAGCTATAAATATCTGCTGAACGAAAAGAAAAACAGCCACCTGTATGCTAATTTCATCTATGTGCATAATCCTGCTGTGAATGCAAACAGCATTGCGCGGGTATCTGATATAAATGGCGCATCCTTCGCCGGTAACTATCTCCGTAATACGACCAGCATCTATAACGGGTCAGTAATTTTGTCTGACGTACTTAAAGCTGCCTGGGTAAGCACAGAGTTCGGCGCAAAGTTAAATGCGCTGGAAAACAGTACTAAACAGGTGCTGAACGGTGGTAACGCCGATTTTCATTATAGAGAAAGGATCGGCAGTTTATTTTTCAGTGCCCGCTGGAAATTAGGTAAGTATCAGCTGATATCAGGGCTACGAAGCGAATGGGTAAATGCAGATGCTGTATTCAGACAGGCCGGCAAGGATGAAACAGCAGAAAGAAATTATTTTAAAGTATATCCCAATCTTGTTATACAGCACGATTTCAGCAGTAACCTGAATGCAAGCCTGGGATATACCAAAAAGATAAGACGGCCGCTGATGGGAGATATTAACCCTTCCCAGCAGGTAATGAGCAACTTCAGAACACAGTCGGGTAATATCGGTTTTGTGCCTGCCTATTTTGACAGAATAGAAGGACAGCTTACGTACAAACAGCTGGTAGTAACCCTGTATTATGAAAGTTCATCCAACAGGCGGGTATTTATTCCTGAGAAAGATAAGCCGTTTGAATTTAAGGCCGCCAATGTGGGGCAAATGAAACAATATGGTATTGCTGCTTATCAGTCTTTCCATATCAGCAAATGGTTTAGCTCGGAGGTTAACGTTAATTATGCCTATTCAACCTATCATGCACCAGGGCTGAGTTACAGATTCGATAATACCAACCTGTTCGAAATCAGCAGTACAAATGATTTTACAATAAGCGACCGTACCAGAATACAGGCCACCATCTACTATAATGCCAAGATGAACCTGGAGTATGCTACCTATGGAGATTACTATTCCAGCTCGCTGACGTTAAAACAGATTCTGCTGAAAAATAAATTGTTCCTGAACCTGTCTGTGAATGATCCGGCCGGCATAGAAAAAGTAAGGGCCAGCACCTTCTATCCCAGCCAGACGGATATTTCAGAAGCCATCAGTAATAACCGTACTTTTTCATTGCAGGTAGTTTATAATTTTCCGCTGGGTCAGAAGTTCCGCAGGCAGGTTTACAAGAACCGCACGGATGGTGAGATCAGAGATCAGTGATCAGTGAGTAACCCTGAAATAACGCTTATGCCAATTATGTATCCCTTATATTAACCTTGTAAGTCCCATGAAACGTAACATTTTTCCTGTAAGTATCCTATTGGCGCTGATAGTGATGTTTTTTACCTCCTGCCACAGTGGCTCCGCGAAAACGGAAGATATTGTACAAACATGGATGGGAAAGAAAATCAGGTTCCCGGATAATGTACTTTGTTCTGAACTGGGAGAAATCAAACCCTGTAAAACAAATGACTACAAAAAATTCCGCGTATTGGTATATACCGATTCTGTCGGCTGCGTAAGCTGCAAACTACGCCTGGATGAATGGAAGCGGTTTATAAAGGAATTAGGGGAAGCCAATTCCAGGGATGTGGATTTCGTTTTCTATTTTAACCCGCGGAAAACAGATAACCTTACTGAACTATTTAAACGGGAATATTTCAGAATCCCTGTGCACATTGACGTGAACGATGACATAAACAGGATCAATAAGTTTCCGGCACAGATGGAGTATCAGTGCTTCCTGCTCGATAAGGATAATAAAGTGATGCTGGTAGGAAACCCCACTTTAAGTACCGTCATCTGGGACTTGTATAAAAAGGCGTTAACCGGACAGATGGATGTTAACCTGCCCAGATAGGCAGCCCCGCCGTGGCCTTCACCAACAGCTCATAGTTACCCTTTTTTTCACTATTTAAACTTTCATTTATGAAAATGAGACTCTTGTCTTTGGGTGGAGCGGCTATTGCCCTCACCATTGTTATCTCTGCGCTGACTTTCCGCGTTGAAAAGTCTACAGCTTCCACTATGTCAGGTATTAACGTGGCAGCGTTGAATGCGGCGGCTTTCGGTGAGTGCACCGGGCCCCGTCCGCAGAATGGTAACTGCGAAAGCAGCAATACCAATAAGTGCTCTGATCTTTCCGGCTGCAATTCCGGCGGAACAGAACGCTAGTTTCCAAATTTGCATTTGAATGCATTTTTGCAAAAAAGACAGACTTTTTCTTCATCACTATTTAAAGTTTCACTTATGCAAAAGAGAATTTTGTCTTTGGGTGGAGCCGCTATTGCGCTCGCCATCATCATCTCTGCGCTGACTTTCCGCGCGGAGAAGTCTACTGCTTCTACCTTGTCCGGTATTAACGTGGCTGCCCTGAACGAGGCTGCTTTCGGTGAATGCACCGGCCCTCGTCCGCAGAATGGCAATTGTGAGAGCCGTAATACCAACAAGTGCTCAGACACTGCCGGCTGTAATTCCGGCGGAACTGAACGCTAGATGGCCAGACCATGCATTTGAATGCAATTGGCAAAGGTGGCGGGCTGAACTGAGGCCCGCCCCTTGCGTCTTCATTTTATCATTATCACCACATCTCATTATGAAAGCATCCGTATGTTTATGGCTTTGCCTGCTGATAATTTTTGCAGCAGGCTGCAACCGGACCAGTAAAGAAGCACCACTTAATATTCCTACAGAACAAATAGATCTTGCAAAGTACCAGGAAGTAAATTTCAGCAGTCTGCCGGATGAATACGTGAAACAGAAAAAGTATGTATCCCTGGAGATGAAAGATGATGAGAATTATGTTTCGCTGATCAGTAAAGTCAAGGTTATGAATGACAAAATTTTTATTCTCGATAAGCGGAAAAAAATACTTGTTCAGTATGATGGTAATGGAAAATACCTTGGCAAAGTAGGGAAGCTGAAGGAAGAATACCTGAACATCGCCGATTTTGATGTGGATGATAACGGCAATATTTATATTATAGATGGTAAGCTGGATCGTATGCTGGTATATGATACCGCACGGCATCTGCAATATGTGAAAAAGACTCCTTTTGAAACGGATATCCTTAAAGCGCTTTCGGGCGGAGAACTTTTACTGGGACTGTCTTCCTGGAATGAAGGAGATTACCGCGGCCAGCAGGTGATAAGAACAGATAAGCAGCTGGAGCCGCTGGAAAAAGTACTGCGATACAATGAATATGTAGATGATAACTTCTGGATAACGGGATACCGCTTTCTGCAGGTGGATAGTCTGCTGTTTTATAACAAGCCTGTTGATAACAATGTATATGTATTTTCCACTGCCGGAAAAATTAAAAAGGCATATCAGTTTAATTTCGGCGCCCTGAATGTGCCGGATGCGGATAAGAAGGATATCGAGAAGAAAGTAGATAAATACAATCATTACAGGTTATTGTCTGAATTCACCTATGTGACAGATAAGTATGCTTTAGGGCAGTTATGGGACAAAAGAAAATTCCGTTTCTTCTATGCTGACCGCAACCGGCATATTGTTTATCTGCAGGATACAGCAGCGCCTAACGAACTGAAAAGTCTGTCGGACTTTGATGGCAAAACCCTTTCTGCGCTAATCTATCCTGGTGATTACGATGAAAAGGCATTTGCTTCCTTACCTCCTGATACAAAATCACAATTAGAAAAAGGAGGATTTGTGGTATGTAAATATGAATTAAACTGATGAAGATGGTGGCGCAATACCGGCAGGTGATGATCGGATTGGCCGGCATCATGATACTGGCGGCTCTCTGCACGCCCCTGATAAGTTGCAGCAGTATATCACAGGATATATTTTTTGCCAGGTATTACTGGCTTTTTTTTACGGCTGTATTTTCAGGCTGTATATTATGGATCCCGGCGATATGCCGGCCATTGCGTTTAACAATAACGGATAAGCTGGTAGCGCTTTTCCTGGCTTATCTGTACCTGCAATCCATCTGGCTGCCGGATGCCATTCCTGCCAATAAGAAACTATTGTATTTTTTTGCTTCCGCACTGGTATATTTCGCCGTGCGCATATGGATTTCCGGTGCTGCTGCAGGCGGCAGAAAGCCACGGTTGTATGTGGCTGCCGGCTTATGCTTCGTGACAGTGGTCAGTTGTGTGGTTGCCTGGTTGCAGCTAGCGGGATATATGCAATGGTACAGCCGGGCCTTCCCGGTCACCGGCACATTTTTTCATCCGGCTCCGTTAGCCGGATTTGCAGCAATGTTATGCCCGATTGTTTTTTATTATGGCTATACAATTTTGAAGTATCCTTCATCTGCGGATAAGCGTTACGGATACCTGGCGCTGGGCACAGGTGCGCTGCTGGTAATAACGGTGCTGCTTGCAGCATCAAGAGCTGCTGTGGCGGGCCTGCTGGGAGGAGTAGCCTTCACATGGCTGACAGGCAATAGCCATGCCGTGCTGGCATGGCTCCGGAAGTATATCAGATGGTGGCTGTGGCTGCCGGTAATCGCTATCCTGCTGCTGATAGGTTTCCTGTCGTATAATATAAGGGCCGGCTCCGTGAACGGCCGGCTGCTGGTCTGGAAAGTAAGCTGGCAGATGTATAAAGACCGGCCGCTGACCGGCCACGGACCGGATGCCTTCAGATATAAATATCCTGACTACCAGGTACAGTATTTTAAGTCCGGCAGCAGCCGGGAAAGCGAAAGGCTATTGTCCGACGAAGTAGGCAGCACCTACAACGAACCCTTGCAGATAGCCTGCGAGCTGGGAATAATTGGGCTGCTGATATACCTGGCAATAATATACACCGCCATAAAACCCGGCCAGAAAACGGAACCCCGGCATGATGGGGAAACCGTCATCCGGACCGGCGCCAGCGGCGCGCTAATCACATGGCTGATTTTTTCACTTTTCTCTTATCCATTGTCGTTACCGGAGCTGACGGTAAGTTTTTTTATTTACCTGGCATTATGCCAGCCGGAAACAGCGATGTATGCACATAGGCGTATAACCGTTTCCGTAATATGGATTCCGGTGTTGATAGCCGCATGTACGCTGCTCCTTTTTTCAGAGATGAAGACCATGTACAGGCAGTTACTGGCATACCGGCAATGGACTGCGGCAGACAAGCACCTGGAACTGCAGGAAGCGGTCGTTGTATACCGTTCATTATTACCGGTACTCGCGCACGAGGACAATTTTTTGTCTGTATATGCGCGGCTTTTATCTGAGCAGGATTTATACAGCGCCAGTAATGAGATACTCCGGCATAAGAAACCCTATACCTACAGCGATCTGGTGCTGATGGCGGAAAATTATACCCGGCTGAACGATAATGAAGCTGCAATAGCTGCGTATATGAAAGGACATTATCTGTTGCCTCACAAGTATCTGCCACCCTACCGTATCATGCAGCTGAGTAAGGTGAAACATCCGGCGCTGGCCAGTAAGATGGCAGCACTCATCATTGCCATGCCTGTGAAAATACTATCCGATGATGTAACGGATATGAAAAATGCCGCTAAGCGGTGGCTGAAAAATAACGGAGATTTTTCAAAAGGAGAGTGACGGGTGCGGCGTTTTTTATGACACTAACAATCCATCAGAATTTCAATGACTTCGTCAGGTTCATCCATATTCTCCGGAATATAGACTGATCCTCTGTAATAATCTCAGCATCCGCCAGGATGCCAGGTTTCAGCTTGATGACAGAGTCGCGGTCTGTTCTGATCAATACAACCCTGGAAAAAAACAGGCTGTCTCTGACAGGAATATCTGATATATAGTCAATCCTTCCTTTTAAGTAACCGTACTCCTGGTAAGGGTAACTGCGTACTTTTATCATCACCTGCTGTTCCCGTTTAACTTTTGAGGAAGATGCCTGTGGAATCAGTATTTCTCCGTAGTAATCATTTTTCCCGGCATTGATGTAAAAGAGGATGTCTCCTGTTTTTATCAGCTGGTTTTCCTGCAGAAAATCCCCATAAACGAGAAATCCGCTGGAAGAAGCGCTGATAACATATTGCTTTTTCCAGTTCTCTGCATCGCTGATGAACGTATTCAGCGACTGGTGAAATTTTTTCTCTTCTTCGATAATCTGATTTTTTATTTCTGAAAGTTCCTTGTCTTTGGCTGACAGGCTGCTCCGGTTGCTGATGATGGTATTCTCCATCTGTGGGATAGCCTGTCTTTTGGCCAGCAGCAATGCTTTCTTCTGTTGCAGTTCCAGTGGGCTGATCACTCTTCTTTCTGCCAGCACCCTGTATTTTTCATATTCAGCTTCAGCAAGGTCCAGCTCATTTTTCTGTAGTTCATACATCTGCCGGATACGGCTGTTCTGGTCATTGACGTATTGCACTTCATGTTGTATAAAGTTTTTTCTCTTCTGCAATATTCCTTCGTGGTTAATGGCTTTATAGGTGAGGTAGGCGGCGTAGAAGTTCTGGTAGCTGCTCTGCAGCTCGCCGAGATCCAGCTCTGTAGGGGAAACCAGGACTTCCAGATCCCGGAGGGAGGTGCCGCTGTTTCTGATTTCCTTCAGCCGGTGCAATATGCTGATGACCTGGGTATGGTCTGCAATACTTTCTATATAGGCGATGTCTGTATTTTTCTCCACCCATTGCCCTTCTCTGCCGAGTATCCTGACGAGGTTGCCGGTTACCCTGCAGACAAGAGCCTTGGGGGCATTGCTGGTATTGAATTTCATGGATACGGCTACCATTTCGGGATACCTGATGAATACCGAAAGGCCGATGAGTAGCAGGATAGTCAGCAATACAAAGGAAATACCTCTTTGCATCAGCCAGGACGGAGGTTTGGTAATGATCTCCTGCAGGTCTTCTGAATGTATGTCTTCTTCGGGATAAGTTTTCTTTGCCATGATATTAATTTCCCAGTTCCAGCTGATTTCTCACCAACTCAAAATATTTTCCCCGCCGGGCTGTCAGCTCCTGATGGGTGCCTTGTTCCACTACTGCGCCTTTTTCCAGTACGATGATGTTGTCGGCATTCTTTACTGTACTGAGACGATGGGCTACTACAATAACTGTCCGTTTATCAAAGAACCGGTCGAGGTTTTCGACGATAGCTTTTTCATTATTGGCATCCAGCGAGTTGGTAGCTTCGTCCAGGAATATAAAGGCCGGATCCTTGTACACAGCTCTGGCTATCATCAGGCGCTGCCGCTGCCCCTGGCTGATGCCCTTGCCGGCGGTACCTATTTTGGTGGACAGCCCGAAAGGCTCATTGGCGATGAAATCCTCCATATTGGCAATATGTACTGCCTGCTCCACGCTTGATTCATCGGGCAGTTCATCGTTGACAGCAATATTGCGTGCTATCGTATCCGCATATACGTAGTTTTCCTGTAATACAGAACCGCAGCTGTCGCGCCAGAGGGCAAAGTCGATCTGGTCCAGGCGTTTGCCTCCTACCAGTATTTCCCCCTCTTCGGGATTGTAATAGCGCAGCAGTAATTTCAGTATAGTGGTTTTGCCGCTGCCGCTGCTGCCCACAATGGCAGTGGTTTTACCGGTGGGAAAGGTCAGGTTCAGCCGTGTGAATATAGGTTCGTTGCCGGCGCCATAGTATCTGAAGGTGATATTACGGAATTCTATCGTTCTGTCCTGCGGCAGTTGCGTCAGATAATCTTTCCTGATGTCTACCTCTTCCTCCGTTTCATAGATTTCGTTGAGGCGTTCCAGGCTGATCTTTGCATCCTGGTAGGATTGGAGGAATGACAACAGTGATTCCACCGGGTTGCTGACCATACCCACGATGTACTGTATGGCCATCATACCACCCAAAGTGATATCGCCGTCTATAACAGATTTAGCAGAGATATAGGTAATGATGATGCCTTTGGCCTGATTAATGGCCATAGACCCTACGCTCTGGTACTGGGACAGCGCGAGGCTCTGCACCCGGAACCTGAACAGCCTGGCCTGCAGGGTTTCCCAGCCCCATCGCTGCTGCTTCTGCGCATTGTTCAGCTTGATGTCTTTCATGCTTTGTATCATCTCCACCATATAGGTCTGGTTCTCCGAAGAAATTTTGAACCGTTTGTGATCCAGTTCCCGGCGGTATTTCATGAAGGCCAGTATCCAGCAGGTGTAAAGCAGTGTGGCGACAAAGAATACCAGGAAGATGTTTTTATTATAGATAATGAGCAGGCTGCCGAAGATCACCATATTCACCAGCGAAAACAGGGTGTTGAGCGTACTGCCGGTCAGGAAGGATTCTATCCGTTGCTGATCAGCCATACGCTGCATAATATCTCCGTGCGTTTTGAGATCAAAGAACCCCATTGGCAGTTTCATGATCTTGATGAGCAGATCTGTCAGGATGGAGATGTTGACCCTGGTGCTGATATGCAGCATGATCCACGACCGGATGAAGGTAACGGCGGTACTGCCTGTGAATAGCATCAGCTGCGCAATCAGTATGAGGTTGATGAAGCTGATGTTTTTGGTGTTGATACCTATATCTACTACAGATTGTGTCAGGAACGGACCTATGAGGGAAAGTACGGTGCCCACCAGCATACCGAGGACCAGCTGAACGAACAGGCGTTTGTATTTGTAGAAGTAGGTTAATATTTTGCTCCATCCCAAAGCCCGCGAAGGTTCGTCTTCATCGATCTGGTAGAAGTCCGGTCCCGGACTTAACAGCAGCGATAATCCTGCAGGTTGCTCTTTCGAGGAAAACCAGTTGCTGCGGAATTCCCTCTCATCATAGGATATTAATCCGCCTGCAGGATCGGAGATAAAATACCTGCCTTTCCTGATTCTGTAAAGCACCACAAAGTGTTTCTGGTTCCAGTGAAGAATGCAGGGCAGTTCAATCTGGTTAAGCTGTTCCAGGCTGAGACGGGCGCCGTAGGTACGGAATCCCAGTTTTTCAGCGGCTTCCGAGAGGCCCAGCAGGTTAACGCCGTTTTTCGTTGTCTGGCAGAGCTTCCGTATTTTATGAATGGATACAAGCTGCCCGTAGTATTTGAAGATAATACGCAGACAAGTGGCGCCGCAGTCCATCAGGTCTATTTGCTTGTAATGTGGGAAACGTTTCAGCATGTATAGAATTATCTCACTTCATCAGTTGTTTTATCAGCAGATTAAACTCTTTCCGGGAATGATGCTGGCCGGTTTAACGTTGAAGCAGTTTATGTTTGATCAGTGTTTTTTCAATATCGTGAATCTCAATATCCTTTTCAATGATGATATTGTCTGCGGTCCGTAACAGCAAATATCTCGGCACGCCAAGGAGTTTTACTTTTTCCCCCAGCAGCCTGCTCTGCTTTTCATCCAGCCAGTAGTTTTCATAGCGGAAAGGTTTTTCTGCCAGATGTTTTTCCCAGTCTGTCTTCTTGCTGGATATAGCTACCCCCGCAATTGCAAAGGATTTGTTCTGACTGTTATCCGCAGCCAGTTTATTGATAAACGGATGTTGCCGGATACAGGGCCCGCACCACGTAGCCCAGATATCTATAAGCAGGTAGGGATACTGTGAGGCCAGTTGTTTAAAGGTGGTCTGGCCGGACATACCATCAGTTATCAGGTCGGGAAATATGCTGTCATCTTTTTTAATCCTGATTTTTTCAACATAGTCCGAAAATTTCTTCATGATGTCGTCGCGCTCCGCCTGGGAGAAACGGTTGGTATCCAGCTGCAGTATGGCATCCCTGATACTGTCTTTGATGGTATAGGCGGTAGGTCTGAACATGGTCTTCAGTTTCTGAAAAGCAACGTACGAGCGGTTGTGTTTTTTTATTATCGCCAGTTCCCGCAGGTATTTTTCTGTACTGATATCCTGTATGCCGGAAGGAGTGAGATTTTTTTCCTTGATTTTTTCGGAGAACACTGTTTCTGTTTCTCTGAAAAGATCCTGTATACGGTTTTCAGGGCCGCCTTCCACCGTTATTGTTGCCTGGGTGGTATTAAGATGAAGGACAATGATATGGGTATCCAGCACAAACTGTCTTTTGATGGATACAGGCACCGGCAGATCCTGGGTATTCTGTTCCTGATATGCTATGAAGGCAGATCCCGGGTGTTTATCGTCTGCAATACCTTTAATGGTCCGGGAGAAGTAACCGGTATTATCGACGGACAGGTTAAAGGTATCGTTATCTGTTTTTAATGTCAGTGTGAATGACTTTGAGGCTGCAGGTGGCTTGATGTAACCTTTTACAGTAATGGAATGCTGTCCGGTTCCGTTTTTCTGTCCGTATGCGAAAACGGTAAGAAATGTGAAAAGCAGGGTGGCTGTATGTTTTAGCAATTCCTTTGTCATTACTGTTTCTTTTGGGCTTGTAATTTGTTATACAGGAGTTTTCCGTAAAAGCTGTTTCTGACCTGATCCGGAAGTTCATTGTAGTAATGAATATACCTGTCATAGGAAAAGTATGGATCTCCATTGAGCAGGTAAGTCATTTCATAGGTTCCCTTGTATTTAACCGATGCGTCCAGGAAAAGCGCTGACAGGTCTTTTTCAATTACCTCCAGTTCTTCCTTATATGTGTTTTTAGTATAGCTGTCGTCGCTGTTTTCAATAAGTTCCTTCAGCTCTCTTTGTTTAGCTTCCAGCGCGCCGCTTTTCTGAAACAATGTTTTGTGTAGATTATGGAAGAAGGAGGCTGTTTCTATGTTGAAATCATATCCTACTTTGTTGTTCCCTACTTTTTCCTGCGGGAAGGTGCAGTTATACTTACTGTTATCTAAATGTACTTTTACGCCGAATTTTTTCATATCCAGCATGGCTACGGAAGGAGTATCTATTGTGCCTTCAAATCTGAAGCAATGATCTTTAACAGTTGTGGCATACTGCTGCTTCGAGTTGATGAAGTAGAGTTTAACGCTGTCGCCGTCTTTAAAACTAAAGGGATGTGCATCGCCCAACAGCGAATTGTCAAACTTTCCTTCAATGATATAATGATACTGGGCGGAAGAAAGGAATGGCGCCAGTAACAGGAGGAGTACGCTGATAAAACAGACACATGGTTTCATGATGATTTATTTTTAAGACCGGGGGCATGCATAATCAGCACACTCCCCGGTTGTTTTGATTATGCATTGCGATACACAGCCTGGACGTTGGAACAGCCATCAGTAGCTTTGCAGACTTGTTTGCAGCTTTCCCAGCAGGCATTTTCACTGGTGCCATTACCGACGCGCTCCGCTTCATTTCCGTTAATGAATAATGTGCAGCCACAGAAACCCGCACCTTCATCGCTGCCATCCGAACAATCATTGGTACCGTCTTTAACACTGCTGACAGGAATGCAGCTGCCATCGGTACACATGAATTCGTCCGGGCCGCATCCCCATCCTCCTGTTACCTCTTTCAGGGCTTCCCGGGATAATTGTTGAATGCCTGCAGTATCTAAGTTTTTCAGTGATATTTTTTTCATCATATTGAATTGAGTTTTATACCTGATGCCCTTTAACTCCAGGGCATCTTCAGAGGGTCTTTTGCAGGGAACCTTCTGGTATCCGGAATCATTGATGGCCGGTATGGGTTATTGACAACCGGCTATTTACTTACAGATACAGTGATATGCAGCCGGAGAAAGAAAAGCTGTCAGTAATTTGTGCTGATCAGTACATGATCCGGATACTTACATGATTCGCATGTGCTGCGTTTTTACACATTTAGAATTCATCGCTGCCATCCGGGCAGTCAGCTTTACCATCTCGTACTAATTCCTGTGGAATACAGCTGCCATCGGAGCATTCGAATTCATACGGCTCGCATCCGCGCTGGCCGCCGGTTACTTTTTTCATTGTTGCTGCGGACAGTTTTTCAACGCCGGAAGCATCCAGATTTTTCAGCGTTATTTTTTTCATAATGGTGAAATTGAGATTAATACCTGATGTCCACTTACTCCGGGGCATCTTCAGAGGGTCTTTCGGCAGGGAGCCTTCTGTTTGCCCGGATCGTTTGCAACCGACCTGGCTATTTTTCTAGAAAAAGTTCTTTAATTCAGCCACGCGGTAGTTGTCCGGCAGCTCCTTTCCGTTTATATATATGGTTGGAGTAGCCCTGATTTTCATGGCATCGCACCAGTTGCGCATCGCATGTATTTTTTCACGTTGTGTCTGCAGTTCACCATTCATCGGATATTTCAGGGCAAAGGTCTCATAGTTTTTTTCGCGGGCCAGGTACCAGTCATCCAGTGCCTGCTGTACTTTTTCGCTGCCATATTTTTCCTGGATAGCCAGCAGGTGCGCTACGGGAAATGTTCTTTTATCGCTGTCTTCTCCCGATGCGGTGAATATGATGCGCAGTTTTACATCCGGATTGTTATTGATGATATGCTCCAGCTCAGGATGGGTTTTCGAACAGGGACCACAGTAGGGATTGCATACCTTGATGATCTCATTCGCAGCAGCCGGATTGCCCACGGTGATACCC
Source organism: Chitinophaga solisilvae (assembly GCF_009928525.1). GTDB lineage: Bacteria > Bacteroidota > Bacteroidia > Chitinophagales > Chitinophagaceae > Chitinophaga > Chitinophaga solisilvae. The sequence goes on from NZ_JAABOK010000012.1 coordinate 239,877, forward strand.
AGGCTGTCTGCAGAGATGTTGACGCGGTCGCTTTTATCAAGCAATGCCTGGAATATCTCAGGATTATATTTCAGCTTCTTCCATTTCATTTCATAGCTTCTGCCATCGCGCGCACTCCTGAGCTCCGGAATGATGATGTTTGTGAGTACAAGTATGAGCAGCCCGGTCAGTAAAGTCACAGCTACACTGTAAGGTGCAATATCAGTAACGGCAACCGGAGTGCCCCAGAGGAAGGCGCCTGCAATCAGTGCGTTGACTGCCAGTAATACCTGTACTGCCAGACAAAGCGGGCACCATTGTTTTACTATCTGCCACTGGTAATAAACAGAAAACAGGATGTAAGGAGCTGCCAGCAATGAAAGTGCGGACCAGATCAGCATAAAGCGGGTATCTGCAGGAAAGAGCAGCTGCGCGGAGAAGAAGGAAGCAAAGAATGAAAATCCCCATACAGACCAGTTGATCCCGAACAACGATGCGCCCGCGGAAGATAACACCGCATTGCAGTTCAGCTTTTTGCTGTTGCCGCCACATACTTCTTTGATAAAAGGATTATGCGCATCTATTTCATTCCATATCAGGAGAGATGATATGACCAGCCCCAGGAAGGAAGAAAGCAGGAAACCCGCACTGCACCAGCTCAATATACCGGCAGTGTGCGTGTATATCCGGACTGCAGCAAATATGATAGCGGCAAATGCGAGGAGTAAGGGTACTCTTCCGGCCAGTAAATTATTACGCTGTATTTTCCTGTTGGCTGCATAGTTTTTTTCATGTTTTGCAGCATCAGTATCCAGCAGTAAAAGAATATGTTTATCTATTTTTTCAAAATCTTCCAGCGGTAGTTGCTGTAGTTTATCGGTAAGCGGATCGAGGTATTCAATTCTTCCTGCTTCCGCCCGTGTTACAATGGTGAAATAGGCCATGTGCCAGCCTTCCTGCTGTATAGAGCAGATAAACGGCGTTTCAAATGCTTCATAGCTATGCGCTCCTTTTTCTATGGCAGCAGATTCAATATTATATTCGGAAAGCGTGTCCTTCAGAGATAGCAGGGAAGGATATTCAACGTGGTGCTGCAGGGTTTCCGATAGTCCTCTGGTTGTAAAATTTATCTTGAGGGATTCCAGCAAATAGTGACAGGTTTTAAAAAGATCATTCTCTTTCCTGCCGGCGAATAACGTGCGTAGCGGCATATTTTTTTTCTGACGGTCTAGTTGTTTTAAAAATAGAAAAACTTTTTAATTTTAAATTCTTTTTAGTTATGTAGATAAGTTAATGTGAAAGATGTTGATTTTACCGGATGTCCGAAGGAAAATAATATTTGCGCTACCGGTCAAGCATATTGTTTCACGTTACAGTTAATTAATGCACCAGGAAGATGAATCCACTGATGAGAAGTAAAATTGTGCTGACCTTTTGCTGTTGTATGCTGACGCATACTGTTCTTTCCCAGACCCGCATAAATCTTGATCAGTCATTTGCCCTGCTGCAATCCCAGAATGAAGACATGCGTCAGGCCAATATAAATCTGCTGCTGGCCAGAGTAGATGTAAAGGAGGCGCGGAACGGCTTCCTGCCTGTCTTGTCATTCAATGCAGGCAATACGTATAACTTGGGGCTGGCGTTTGATCAGATCGCCGGTCAGCTGGTAACCGGAAATAAATGGACCAATAATGCCAATGCCAATGTAAGTACGCGCGCCACGTTGTTCCAGGGATTCAGCCAGGTATCCAGACTCCGGCAGGCATTGTTAGGTGTAGAAAGTAAGGAAGTACAAAAAAGTAAACTCAGTCAATCTCTCAAACTGGAAATGTTATCAAGGTACTTCGATGCTACCGCCAACCGGTCATTGTATGAAGTGAGCATGACGCAGCTGCAGTTTGCGAAGGAACAGCTGGAACAGGAACGCACCAAATTTGAACTGGAAACGAACACGCTGGTGGATGTAGCCCAGGCAGAGAGCCAGGTAGCGGGTAATGAGCTGAATGGTATTGTAAACAATGCAGCTTACAACAGTAGCCTTATTGCATTAAAGCAATTGCTGGGAATACCGCTCACCGATTCCGTGCTGCTGGTAACACCGGATACCGAAATGGCTGTAACGCCGGCAGCCGCAGTAGTACCGGTACGTGATCCGGCCATAAAATTTGCGGAGTTATCCGTACAGCAGTCTGCATTAAATCTAAGATATGCCAGGGCGCCGTATTTCCCTGTTATCAGTTTCACCGGTGGCTATGGTACCAACTATTCCTCTGTGCGCAAGGATTATGTACACGGAGATTATATGCCCTTCGGCGATCAGATAAATCAGAACAGGGCACTGAATTTCGGGCTGTCCCTCAGTATGCCGGTCTTTGATGGCTTTAAGACCCGGAACAATATCAGCAGGTTAAAGCTGGATCTGGAAAATAAGCATTCAGAACTGAACAAGGTAAAGGTAGAGCGGGAAAAAGTGCTCGCCCTGGCCTTTCAGGAATACCGGAAATCAGTGAAGGAATACCAGGTGTTGCAGGTACAGTACAGGGCGCTGGAAAAGAATTACCAGGCGGTAAAGGAACGTTATGATATAGGAGAAACCAATGCCATGGATTATAACAAGGCTTTGCTGGATTATAATGTGGCAGCAGCCAATGTGATTAAAGCCAGGTATACGCTGATGTATAACGTGGAAGTAATCAGGGTACTGCAGGGGGAAAGATGATAGTAGTAATACTATAAACAGGCTGCCCGCTGATGAACGGGCAGCCTGTTGCTTTATATGCCTGTTTCATTTCTTTCCTTTGCAGCGGCAGTTGCCGGCGTGAAATAATTCACCAGGTTCCCGTCAGTATCCCTGAATAATAAGGAACGGTTTCCCCACGGCATGGTAGTGGGTTCCTGAACAATTTCCGTAGCAATATTCCTGACACGCTGATAGGCGGCATCCACATCATCCACCAGGAATTCAATGATGACAGATCTGTTGGTGGCGGCAGCCGCTACCTTTTCCCCGCCGAACAATGCTAATGTACGGGTACTTCCTATTGCCAGTGTGCTGTGTGCGGTGCGCAGTTCTGCAAAATCTTCCGTATACCATGTAAAGGACATGCCTGTAACCTGCTCATAGAAGTTTACGAGACGCTTAATATCTGCCGTAATAATACGGATCGATGAAAGTTTCATATATGGCTTGTTTATTTTTTACAGCCCGAAATTACCAGGGAGGTATGACAGCCTTATGTCAGCAGCTTCCGGGAATTATTTTCATCAGGAATCAGTTTGCGTCCGTTTTTTATCTGTATCTGCCCGCCGGGTTATTTATAGTATGTAAATAATTAAATTGTAAATGATTATATTATAATTAATTACAATTTTATTTTCTGCAAAAAGAAAAAAATATAAAATTATGTAGTCAAATGACTACATTTGTAAAAAGGTTATTCCGGGAATGAATTTTAACTGTCACACCAAGCCGGCTAACCATCACCTATAAAAACAACCTACTATGACCAAGAGTATTGAAAATCCGAAAGTAGACTGGTATTTCAGCGAGGCTGAAAAATGGCAGGAAGAACTGGATCAGCTCCGGATGATTATATTGGAATGCGGGCTGACGGAAACCTTAAAATGGGGTGTTCCCTGCTATACCTTCCAGGACCGCAATATCCTGCTGGTACATACCTTCAAGGAGTATTGCGCCATACTCTTCATGAAAGGCGCGCTGATGCCCGACAGCCACGGCATACTCATACAGCAGACGGAGAACGTACAGGCAGCCCGCCAGATAAGGTTTACCAACCCGCGTGAAATTGAAAAGATGAAATCCGTTTTGAAAAACTATATCTATGAAGCCATAGAAATAGAAAAATCAGGCGTGGAAGTACCCAAAAAGAAAACAGCCGAATTCCCCATGCCGGAAGAATTCAAAAATATACTGGATAAAAATGCTGCACTGAAAAAGGCTTTTGAAGCCCTGACACCAGGCAGGCAGAGAGGTTATCTTTTACATTTTGCCGCCCCCAAGCAGTCTAAAACCCGCGAGGCCAGGATAGAGAAAAGTATGCAGGATATCCTCAACGGTAAAGGACTGAATGATGAGTAACATCACGGCAGACTAATTTTACATAATATGCTCTTTAAACAGGAACATCTGGAAGGAATCCGGTCCGGGAAGGTTTCCCTGGCATTCCGGAAATGGAATAAACCATCCGCCAAACAGGGCAGTGCTGTTAAAACCAGTGTAGGCATTGTGGAAATTACTGCGGTCACCAAAACAACGGCAGCAGCCATTTCTGAGAAAGATGCCCGTAATGCCGGCTTCTCCTCGCTGGCAGCACTCCGCAGTAAGCTGGATAAATACCCGGCCGGCGATATTTACCGGATAGCCGTCCAATACAAATCACCAGACCCGCGCCTGGAACTCCGGGAGCAGACCTCCCTCTCCGCAGCACAACTGGCTGCACTCAAAACAAAACTGGAAAGGCTGGACGCCTACAGCAAACAAGGCGCCTGGACAACAGACATCCTGCTGGCCATTAAAAATAATCCCCTGCTGAAAGCCGCCAGCCTGGCCCTGCTCACAGGTAAAGAAAAAGACTGGCTGAAAATAAATATCCGCAAACTAAAAAACCTCGGCCTGACCATCAGTCACGACCCCGGCTATACAATATCTCCTCTCGGCGAGCGCCTGCTGGAATACTTAATTATTTGATTATTTGATTATTTTTTTATTTGAGATGTTGGCACCCCATCCTTGTTTCACCTGAACGTAGAAGTACAAGAGGCACAACGAAGGGATGCCAACATCTCAAATAAAAAAATAATCAAATAATTAAATAATCCCGAACTCCGGCGCATACCTCGCAATGCCTGCAGCGTTGCGTAGCGCCCCTGGCTTGAGTTCCAGCGCCATGAAATTCGGGGAAGGCACATCGATGGATAATTTTACCCCCCATTTTTCAGCAGGCTCAAAACCAAATACAGGATAATAATTTTCATGCCCCAGCACAATAGCTGCTTCATAGCCCAGCCGCGTAGCTATTTCCAGACCCTTGCGGATCAAAGCTCCCCCGATACCTTTATTTTGTTCGGATGGCAATACTGCCACCGGCGCCAGACCAATCACCTTTATGTGTTGCGCAGCAACATTATCCAGCTGTACGGCGGTAAATAAAATATACCCTGCCGGTTGCCCATCCAGCAACGCCACCAGAGATAGCTCCGGAATGAAAGCGCCACTGTTGCGGAGCTTATCTACTAATTGCGCTTCCTCTTCCCGCTGAAATGCCAGCTTGTTAATATGGTAAACGGCTTCATAATCTGCCTGGTTTTCCTGCCTGATTATTAAAGATTGCATATGAGAATAGATTTAATACACCGATAATCACCGGTATGTTATTAACTTAAAGATATATCAGAAAAAAAATCGGGAAGGCACAGCAACGCCGCCGAAAGAATACAGTAATACTTTCAGCTCTGTTGCTGCGTTACGCTACAATAGCCGCGCCAGAGGAATGATATGTAGAAATGATGTGTTTCACAGGGCAAAAATACAATTAAACTATGAATTATGAATGACGAATGATGAATGACGAGTTGGTTCGAAGATTTTAGCAGGTGATTAAATTTGAGTAATCGCTCCCATCTTCGAATCAACTCGCCATTCATCATTCGTCATTCGTAATTCTATACCGGTAGATATTTACTGAGTATTTTCCCATTGTTAAAAGTGATGGAGCTTTCTAATTGCAGTTTTTTTCTTTCCGTAAAAACAGACATCCCGCTCCCGATGGCCACCGGATTTGTGATGATGTAGTATTCATCAATGAGATTTTGCCCGATCAGGGAACTTACAAAGTTAACGCCGCCATACACCAGGATGTCTTTACCAGGCATTTTCTTCAGCGCCTGCACAGCCGTTGCCAGGTCACCGTTTTCCACTTCCAGGTTTCTTCCGGTAACAGTTGTTTGTGTACGGCTAAAAACAATCTTGCGCATATTAACGATGGATTGCGCCAGCGGATGTACCGGGCTGCCTGGTTGGTTGTCCAGTGTGTTTTCCCAGTAATCGGTGAATTTACGGCTCATCTTACGCCCCAGCAAAAGGGTATCGGAGCTGTCTGCCAGCTCAATAATTTTGCGTAACCCAAATTCATCCGGTCCGGCAAGCATCACCCAGTCTTCTTCACCATTCGGACCGGCTACAAATCCATCAATGGTCATTTGTATCTGTAATTTTAATTTCCGCATAGCAATCTTTTTTAAGTGAACGTGTTATTACCGTCACAAATATCTATAGAAGGCTCATGATAATGCGGGTATGATTACGGCAAATCCTGGGGAAATTGCGGCAATTCATCATTCGTTATCAGCATTCAAACCCATCTTCTCACCCGCTGGCTATACCTGACGTATGTTTCTCCGAAATCTCTTCTCAGCCGCGGTTCTTCATAGAAAATAATGAACAGGTGGAAGATGATCAGCAGCAGCATACTGTATTGCCAGAGGATAGCGGCATTGCAGAAAAGAGCTTCGCCGGTCAGCAGCAACATCACGCCTACATACATAGGATTGCGGGAATACCGGTAAAGACCGCTGATAACGAGTTTCCGTGTAGGGTCCGCGGGAGAAAGGGTACCCATGCCATCCAGTGCAAAACGCGTAATGCAATGCAGCAGAATAGCTAAGCCAGCCAGCCAGATTACTGCGGCGGCATATTGTCTGAATCCGTCAAAAGCTGCGAAGGCATGACGGAAATGCTGCTTCGCCAGCAGCCAGGGAATCACGCCGGCTACCATGCCAGGCTGCAGCATGGTGAATAACAGGTTGCGTAAGGCCAGGGAACGAAGTTGTTGCTTATTCATCGGGATGATATTTGGCGTATCTGTACAGGCTGCCATTACTACGTATAATCTTCTCCGTTATGATAAATGTGCAGCCGCCTGGCAACCGGTGTCAGTTCATTTTCTACACGGACAGGCACTGCTGCATAAACGGTTCTGTGCCAGGTGGCAGCAGATTGCCGGCGCTTTTGGATTTACTCATACTTACATACAAGTTAGTACCCTACATTGGGTGGTACGGCAACGGCATATGTTTGCCGATTTACTTTTGTGCTGTAAATGTAAACAACTAATTGTATGAAAATTTTCATGACCCTCGCCATACTGCTGTTAATCCTGCTATCAGGCGTTACAAGGGCATAAACAACTACTACCGGCGTACATACGGATACTGTCAGCATATACGGTTTCCTTCGTCCGAAACCACATGCCGCCCGCATGGAAGCGGAACTTCTGCAGCTGGCTGCGCTGAAGAAATTTTTTATTTGAGATTTGGTTATTTGAGATTTGCCTCCAATCCGTATTTTCTTCAGAACTTATAGGCACTGAAGAAAATACGGATTGGAGGCAAATCTCAAATAACCAAATCTCAAATAAAAAAATATTTACGCGTATTCTTCCATAACGCCTATCATGTCGTTGGCTATGCTTTGTGCATCCCTGGATTCAATCCGGTGTTTGGGGAGAAAATATATCAGTTCTCTGTCCTTGAAGAAGGCGATGGATGGCGATGATGGCGGGATATCGGCGATATAGTTACGGAATCGGGCGGTCGCATCCAGGTCCTGCCCAGCGAAGACGCTGGCGATGTTGTCAGGCTTCTTGTCTCCTTCCATCAGTATTCTGATAGCCGGGCGGGCCATACCGGCGGCACAGCCGCAAACGCTGTTAATAACCAGGATATTGAACCCCGGCTTAATCATGAATTGATCTACATCTGCAGGCGTTAGTAATTCTTTTACACCAACCTCAGTGAGTTCATCGCGGAAAGGTTTCACTAATAACGGAGAATAAGGCATAACATATATTTTGAGGGTGAATAAATCCGGTCCAGTTTTAACAGCAGCCTCCATAAAAAGTTCATCGATCCTTGTTAAATTCCCGTGAGGAGATTATTGCTCCGGATATCCCGGAATATGTAGCCCCAGCTGCATATGATGTGTTGCCTTCCATAAACCGTTGTGCAGAGCCGGTTTCAGGATGCCGCTACCCCCGCGGTTCTCCAGCTTTTGCCGCTTTCCCTTTGTCAGCAGCGGATCATCATCAAATACAAATTCGTCAACATAATATTCGTTGATGCCCGGCTCTTTTACAGACAGGTGAATATGTGCCGGCATATCTTCTCCGGGGTACGGCTGTGGTCTGATGGTACAGATGGTATATCTTCCCTGTGTATCCGTTTTTACCCATCCCCGGATGTGGCCGTGTCTCCTGGTGCTGGCATCCATTCCTGGCCGGGGAGCGTAATAGCCGTTATTATCTGTCTGCCAGTAATAGATGATAACACCGGGAGCGGGCTGCCGTGCGTTACGCCGGAAAACGGTGCCGCTGATAACCAGTCGTTGCCCTTTTTCGTACCAGCCGGCACTGGTATCGGTAGCAGAAATTTTCCGTGGCATGCCGGTATACATCAGCTCGCAACCATCGCAGCCACCGCCAACCAGCGGCTTTTTTGTCCGGAGTTGCCCGGGGCACGATTGCAGGTGTAGCAGGGAGGCGCACCAAAGCAGGCAAATCATGATAGTCTTCATACAAAATCGTTTTCAGCAAAAATCCATGCAGATAGTTGACTATCAAAATGCAATGCGGTAAGCGGAGGAGTTAACCGGTTAAGAGGAGGAGCGCATATCCAGGTGTTGCCGGAAACCGCTGACATAATTTCTGCTGAGGCGCACTTCCTGCCCGTTGGTGAGCCGCAGGTCATAGTCCCCGTTGAGGCGGGAGGTATACGATACCACCGCACTGACGTTGACAATGGCAGATTTATGTATCCGTACAAACCGGTGGCCATCGAGTTTATCCATGATGGATTTCAGGGTGGCGGTATGCAGCTGCTTTTTATCAGCCGTATGGATGGTAATATACGGCGTGGCGGCGGTAATCAGCAGGATGCTGTCCGTCGCTATGACCATATTGTTTTTCCCGGTATTGATACAGAGGTTGTCCACCGGGAGTGGCGCCTGCACCTGCGGAACCGCAGTTTCCTGTGGCGCCTGTTTCCGGAAAAATACCACGCCGATGATGCTATAGACAAACAGATATTTGTATAGATCGGCGGCTATGGCATATGCTACCGTATCAGTAACGGTATAGGTATGATCCAGCAGCAGGAAAGAAAGACCGGTAACCGACCAACCGTAAAGCAGCAGGTGCAGCGGCACTGCCGTCAGCACAAAAAGCGGCAGCGTCAGGAAAACGGAGCGGTCCTTCATGCTGCCGAAAATCTTCCGTAGTAATATGCAGACAGGAATAAACAGCAGCCAGTAGGTTTTAAATAAAACGGATTCTGAAAGATAGAAGGAGAAATGATGATAGCCGGCCTCGAGGAAGTCCTGCAGCACAGTAAGACAAATTATCAGCACCATTGCCGCCGTAATCAGTTGCTGCCTGGAAATACTTTGTAACATACTGTATAATTATGGATACCTGAAGTTACAAAATAGGACGCAAAGGTATTTGTCCGTTTTTTACAATTCCGGCTGGCAGATGATGACCATCTTTGTATCAGATAAAACAATATCATCTGTCTGAAAAAAAATAACACATGAAGAAGTTTATACTGATACTGATGATTGCCACTCTGACCACTACCGCGTGGGCGCAGACTACCAGCATGAAAATGAATGCAGGGGTGATCACCCGCAAGCTGGCTGCCACAAAAGAATTCTATACCAGCGTACTGGATTTCGGCGTTACCTTTGAAAATGATTTTTACCTGCTGCTGCATACCCCCGGCCATACTGCTGAAATCAGTTTCTTGCTGCCGGGTCACGCATCACAGCAACCGTTCTTCCAGCAACCCTTTCAGGGCAAAGGAATGTACCTGACCATTGAAGTGGATGATGTGGATAAACTATATGCTGCCATCAAAAAGAAGAAAATACCCATAAAAATAGCCCTGCGCGACGAACCCTGGGGCGACCGCCACTTCGCCATCGAAGACCCGAACGGCGTAGGCATCGATATTGTGAAATATTCCCCCCGGTAAAGACCCCATATCCATTTTATTATTTAGTTATTTGAGATTTGTTTCAATAATTGGAGCCCCCTTGAATATTTTCGGATTTTCGGATTTTGAGATTTTGAGATTTTATAATGCAGCGGAGATATTCGCGTAAATCTTTGCTGCATTATAAATGCGCCATCGTTATTGTTTAATAC
>NZ_JAABOK010000013.1 GCF_009928525.1 Chitinophaga solisilvae
AGCCTTTAAGAGGCTGCCAGCTGATAGTAGCCTAATATTACATTCTGATCAGGGATGGCAATATCGCATGGAAAAATATCAGACACTGCTTAGCGACCGGGAGATTTTACAGAGTATGTCTGCTAAAAGCAATTGTCTGGATAATGCTGCTATGGAAAGTTTTTTTAGTATCCTTAAAACTGAACTTTTCTATCTTCAAAAATTTGATTCAATTAAGTCGTTGAGACAGCAAATCGTTAAATACATCGAGTATTATAATAATGATAGGATAAAACTTAAACTAAATGGCTTGAGTCCAGTAAATTACCGTACTCAAGCCGCTTAATTTTTAAAATCTTATAAAAGTGTCCAACTTTTTGGGTGCACTCCAATTTAGCTCTTCGCTTTTACATTCGTAATTCGCAATTCGTAATTCGTAATTTATTTAACTTTGCATTATGGCTCCGATTAAAACCAACTGGAAAGTAGCAGTGCTGGATATGTACGAAGGTGTGCCCAACGAGGGAATGCGCTGTATCAGGGAGATTTTGATGCAATATGCTGCCATGCATAAGCTGGATCTGCATTTTGATGAATTTGAAGTGCGGCAGCAGGAACAGGTGCCGGATACCTCTTATGATATCTATATCTCCACAGGAGGGCCGGGCAGCCCGGTAGACAGTGAAGGCAGCAACTGGGAAAGGAAGTATTTTTCCCTGATAGCGGCGCTGCTGGAGTGGAACCGTACACAGGAAATGAAAAAACCGGCGTTCTTTATCTGTCACTCCTATCAGATCATGTGCCGTTATTATAAAATAGGGAATGTATGCAAACGCAAGTCGCCGGCATTTGGTGTTTTCCCGGTCCATAAAACCGCTGCAGGTATGCAGGAGCAGGTTTTCACAGCACTGCCCGATCCGTTCTATATTGTGGATAGCCGTAACTGGCAGGTGATTGAACTGAATTATGATAACCTGCACGCAATGGGCGGCCATGTGCTGGCGTTGGAAAAAGAAAGACCGCACGTACCGCTGGAACGCGCTACCATGGCGATACGGTTCAATGAGCACTTCATCGGTACCCAGTTTCACCCGGAAGCAGATGCGGACGGTATGTATATGTACCTGCAGCAGGATGAAAAGAAACAGCAGGTGGTGAACAATCACAGCCTGGAGAAATATAACAGTATGCTGGAACAGCTGACAGATCCCGATAAGATCATGCTGACCCACGACCGCCTCATCACCGCTTTCCTGGATTACGCCATTTACGGGGAGTTGTCTGACAGACTGGCCGCCATTGAACATCCCGTTCAGGTGCCTACCCACAACGATGATGAGAACACCTTTTTCTGATTTATTTTTTAGACACAATCCATATCATCATGATACCCGCTGTCAGAGCTACTTACAATCAGCAGTTTACCGATACGCAATACCAGCAGCTGCTGCAGGGAATTGCGCAGGACGCCGGTATTGCGCCCGCTTTCCGGGTGGCTGAAACACCGGTATTTGTGCCGGCTGAGCTGACAGACAAATTGGTACAGGCCTGCGAAGAAATCATCAATGTAGTGCTCCGGCCTGATTTCAAAACCATCACCCGCGACGCCATTCCGCCGCACCTGAAGGTGCCTCATGAAAATGAACATCCGCATTTTATAGTGATAGACTTCGCAGTATGCCGCCGCGATGATGGCACACTGATCCCTCAGCTGATAGAGCTGCAGGGCTTTCCCACAATGTATGCCTTCCAGGAAGTAATGGCCAGGCAGTTTAAAACACATTTCAATATCCCCGGTCAGCTCAGCAATTTTTTTAACGGCCTGGATGAAAACAGCTACTATCAGCTGTTACGCGAGATGATTATCGGTACATGCCCGCCGGAAGAGGTAATCCTGCTGGAAGTAAAACCTGAAGAGCAAAAGACGAAGATTGATTTCTACAGCACCGAAAAATACCTGGGAATCAGCGCTGTATGCCTCACCGACCTGATACAGGAAGGGAAAAAGCTATTCTATATGCGCGATGGCGTGAAAACGCCTGTTCAGCGTATTTATAACCGCATCATCTTCGACGATCTGCTGCAGCAGTCGCCGGACCTGCCCCCTCACGTAAACCTCTTCCAGGAGCTGGATGTGGAGTGGATCACACACCCCAACTGGTTTTACCGTATCAGCAAATATACCATGCCCTTTATCCACAGCGAATATGTGCCTAAAAGCTGGTTCCTGCACGAGTTGCCGGTGGTGCCCGCCGATCTTGAAAATTATGTGCTGAAACCCCTCTTCTCCTTCGCCGGACAAGGTGTAGTCATTGACGTTACCCAGGAAGATATTGATAAGATCACCGATCCGGAAAACTGGATATTACAGCATAAGGTGAAATATGCGCCCGCCATTGAAACGCCGTCAGGGCCTGCCATCTGCGAAATCAGGATGATGTATGTCTGGCCCGATAGTTCCCCCAGACCTATACTCGTACACAACCTTTCCCGTATCAGCAAGGGAAAGATGATCGGCGTCGGTTTCAACAGTAAAGACACCTGGGTTGGTGGCAGCTGCTGCTTTTTTGAGCACCGGTAGTAGTATTTATGGATTTTGGAATTTTGGAATTTTTTAAATGCAGCGGATAATTCCGCGGAGATCTTCGCTGCATTTAAAAAATTCCAAAATCCCAAAATCCATAAATCCGTAAATCCCAAAATGATTCCCTCCGGCAAATACAATGCGTACCCCTGTATTATCTTCGCAATAATATTTACATTTATACTATATGTCAACTTAATATCTATCCTATGTTTAGTAACCTTGCCATTGATGTAGCGCTGGGGTTAATTTTTATATACCTGCTCTATAGTTTGCTGGCGTCTATTGTACAGGAGCTGATAGCCCGCCTGTTTAATGCCCGTGCGCGTGTGCTCACCAAGGGTTTGCGCAGAATGCTGGAAGATGATGACCATAGCGGGGATCTCGGTTTTTTCGGGAGATTCACCTTTTTCAATTTTTTTTATGAGCTGGGATGGAGCGTGGTATACTTTTTCCAGCCGTTTAAAAACAGTCCCTTCCTGAAGCAATTCTACCAGTCGCCCGCCATCCGTTACCTGGGTGAAAACAGTGCGGCAGCAAGACCGGCTTATATCAGTCCGGCTATATTCTCGCAGACCATGGTACACCTGTTGCGCGGCCCGCATAAGGATAACCAGCTCTCCGACGCGGATGCCATCCGGGAATGCCTGGCACAGAACAGCCTGCAGCTGTCGGCAGATACCCTGGCGCATATACGGGATCTTTTTGAAGATGCCCGCCATGATATTACCGCCTTCCGGCTGTTGCTGGAAGCCTGGTTCAATGAAACCATGACCCGTGCCAGCGGGTGGTACCGCAAGCATACGCAGGCCTGGCTGCTGATACTGGGAATGGGCATTGCGGCAGCATTCAATGTGGATTCCATTGCCATTGCCCGCATCCTGATGAAGGACAAGAGCGTGCGCGAACAGATGGTGCAGCTGGCCATGAGCCGCCAGCCGCAATATGCGGCTATCACGGATACGCTTATACGAAAAAATGTACTTCACCGGGACAGCGCCTTTTTCCGCACAGATACTACCTGGAAGGTAATGGTCAGGGATACATCGCTGATAGGTGTGTACGGCATGCTCCGCAACGACCTCGGCGATGCTAAGAATGTGCTGGGCATCAGCAGGGCCTGTGTAACGGATACTACTGCCACCGGCCTGCCGGTGGTACGTTGTGGCTTCACGCATCCCTATCAGCGCAATGGCTGGCTCATTGCCGCCGGCTGGGCGATGACCGCACTGGCTATTTCGCTGGGAGCACCATTCTGGTTCGATCTGCTGGGTAAAGTGGTGAAGTTCAGATCTGCTCCGCCGCCCAACACAACGGTTACCGGAGAATGAGCAGGAAGCCGTAATTTTGTGCATCCTCTCACCTCAATATATTCTCTTATGAAACGTACCAATTATTCCTCCGGTGCTGTATGGGAAAGCAAAGTAGGCTATTCCCGTGCGGTAAGGGTGGGCAATGTGATCGAAGTATCCGGCACGGTGGCAACCGATAATGATAAAGTAGTCGCAGAAGGTAACGCGTATGAACAAACGCGGTTTGTACTGGCAAAGATAGAATCCGCCCTGATTTCAGCCGGCGCCAACCTGCACGACGTAGTACGTACCCGCATGTTCGTGACAGACATCTCCCGCTGGGAGGAATATGGCCGCGCTCACGGCGAATTTTTCCAGAGCATCAAACCCGCTACTACCATGGTAGAAGTAAGCAAGCTCATAAATCCGGGCTACCTGGTAGAAATAGAAGCCACCGCCATATGCAGAGACCCCCAATAATATTTTATTATTTAGTTATTTGAGATGTAGTTATTTGAGATTTAAAATAAAGCAAGATGCCTTCAGGATTGTTCTGAAGGCATCTTGCTTTATTTTAAATCTCAAATAACTAAATAACTACATGTTACTTGATTTTGTCCTGCCAGTTGAGCATACCGCCGGTGAGGTTTTTCACGTTGGTGAAACCCATGGTTTCCAGGATCATGCAGGCCTGACCGCTGCGGTTACCACTGCGGCAGTACACGATCACTTCCTGTTCCTGCAGCCCGTCGATTTCATCGATCTGCATGGTTTGTATCTGGCCTAATGGAATATGTGTTCCACCGATGTTGAATTCAGCACGCTCATGAGGTTCCCGTACATCCACGATGTTCAGTTGCTCTCCGTTATCGATGCGCTGTTTCAGTTCTTCAGCTGTAATATTCTGCATAGTTCATGTATTTGGTGTGGTTAATGATGCATTATTCTTCGGTTGGTTGCGGCTGCGGGGCTACAGAGTCTTTTACCGGCTTACTGGCTGACAGCCACAGGTCTACGCTTTCGCCGGCCCTGACCATGTTGAATTCACCGATGTCGTTCATGCGGGCAGGCACCTGTTTTACGATATAGGCATTGGCGGTGTCGCTTACACCCGGATCAATAATGATGGTTCCTGCACTGAGATTAGCGGCACTCAGCATTTCCCTGGCTTCCGCAAATGTAAGCCCTATAAAGTTAGGCACCGGATTTTCGATGCTGCCGGTACCGCTGCTGATAATCAGTGTGATATTACTACCCTCCGGAACAGGTGTACCCGGTTTTATCCTTTTACCATTCAGCAGCTGCTGCAGAATGGTATTGGCAGCAAAATCAGGTCTGTAAATAGTATCTCCTACATTGAGGCGCATACTTCTCAGCATCATCTCCGCGCTGCGGAAGGTCAGCCCTTCCAGGTCAGGCATCTTTACCATAGGCGCCACCACTTTATTCACTGTCAGGTAAATCGTTCTGCCTACTTTTACCTGTGCGCCTTTATCAGGTGTTTGTACCCATACAGACAACGGAGGGATAGAATCAATGTAAATAGAATCTCTCACATCCGCTTCAAAACCTGCTTTTTCCAGTAATGCTATCGCCTCATTTACATTTTTGCCGCGTACATCCGGCACCACCAGCTGTTGCCCATGCTTGGTGATTACACCCAGCATAGAGAAAAACAGCAGTGCCAGCGCAAAAAATAAAGCAATAACTACCAGAAGGTTAATTCCGAATGAGCGCTTGGTAATAAAGTCAAACACGTTGATAAGATTAAAGTTAAACTATGAATTACGAATTGCGAATTGCGAATTACGAATGATAAGCGAAGATCTACGCGAAGAAGTAAATGCTAACTCCTCTAAGATCTTCGCCTATCATTCGTAATTCGCAATTCGTAATTCGTAATTATTATTTCATGCATTCTTCCAGCAGCGTTCCATAAAACTCCTGGAGTGTTTTCCCTGCCGCCCTTACCTGCTGGGGCACCAGGCTATTTTCTGACTGGCCCGGCATGGTATTGATTTCCAGGAAAAACAGTTTCCCGGTACCTTCTTCACAGATGAAGTCGGCCCGCGCAATGCCTTTACAATTCAGTTTATCGTACAGCGCAGCAGCGGTTTTTCTGATGAGGTTAGCTAACTCTTCAGATATCGGTGCAGGCGTGATTTCGTTGGTGATGCCGGGGGTATATTTGGCTTCGTAGTCGAAGAATTCCTTGCTGCTCACAATTTCTGTGATAGGCAGCTGGGTGAGTGTTCCATTGGCCCTATACATACCGATGGTGAGTTCGCGGCCTCTGATAAATTCTTCGATGAGCACCTGGGAGTCTTCATTAAAGGCTTTTTCAATGGCAGGCTGCAGTTCTTCCGCTGTTTTCACTTTGGACATACCGATACTGCTGCCGCCTTCTGCCGGCTTAACGAATACGGGTAAACGCAGTTGTTGCAGGATAGCCGTGGTATCGTAGGGCTGATCGCGGAAAATATGCTCGGATTTTGATACGTTTACCACGTTCAGGGCAGCCACTACTTTATTGCAAAAGCTTTTGTTGAAAGTCAGCGCGGAGGTAACCATGCCGCAGCTGGTGTACGGGATACCCAGCATTTCGAAATAGCCCTGCAGGCGGCCATCCTCACCGGGAGTACCGTGGATACCGATAAATACGGCATCAAATTTTATCTTGTTGCCGTTGACGGTCAACGAGAAATCATTCTTGTCTATATCCAGGATACTGCCGTCGGCAGCCGTATAATGCCATCCTTCTCTTGTGATGATGATCTTATATATCGCATATTTGCTGCTATCCAGGTTTTTCTCTATTGTTACAGCACTTTGAACGGATATCACATATTCTCCTGAATATCCGCCGGCTACCAAAGCTATATTCTTCTTCATAAGATATTTTACAATAAGCGGGTAAAGTTAAAGGTTATTTGTTAATTGTCAACGGCAAGGCAGTGGCGGTTTTATTTTATTTCAGGCGCTTTCCGGCTCTCCGGTGACAGTTGGCAGCATAAATTACATAAAAAAGCCATCCGGAATGATCCGGATGGCCATAAATATGTTTGCTGAGAAAAGATTACAGGTGCAGTTTGTCTTTCTTAGCCATCAGTTCATCCACAGTTTCCTGGTACATTTCGTCCGGAACACAGCAGTCAACCGGGCAAACGGCAGCGCACTGGGGCTCTTCATGGAAACCCTGACACTCCGTACATTTATTGGGAACGATGTAATAAGTATCTACGCTGATAGGAGCATTGCGTTGATCGGCATCCATAGCGGAACCGTCCATGAGGGTGTAGGCACCTTTCACGGTAGTACCATCTGCCAGGGCCCACTCTACACCACCTTCGTATATAGCATTATTGGGGCATTCCGGTTCGCAGGCGCCACAATTTATACATTCATCTGTTATCTTAATTGCCATAGAATAAACTTTTTTAGAAGTAAGCCATTAATTTTGTGGACAAAAATAAAATTTTCCCGGTTTAATCAAGTCAAATATTTAAACAGTTTCATGAATATAGCAGAAAAAGAAGCAGCGTTGGTGCGCCTTGGCCAATATCTGGCGGGCAATAGTCCGGAATTGACAGCAGTAAAGGAACGTGCTTTTATAGCAAATGGCTGGTTTACACCTCCTTTTATTGATATCTCACTGGATAATATTTGCCGGTATTTCCTGGAACCTGCCGCCCTCCGGCAGTGGCTCAGCCGGTACCCCGCGGTTGAAAACACCAGGGAGCCCCGGCAGGTAGGTATCGTAGCTGCCGGCAATATTCCGCTGGTAGGCTTCCACGACTGGCTCTGCGGGTTCGTGAGCGGCCACCGGGTCAAAATGAAACTATCTTCCAAAGATGAAATACTCATGAGACATATCCTGGACAAAATGACCGAATGGTATCCGGAAACAGCCGGCCAGACGGAAGTGCAGGACATGCTTAAAAACTGCGACGCCTACATTGCCACCGGCAGCAACAACTCCGCCCGCTATTTCAATTACTACTTTTCAAAATATCCCAACATCATCCGTCACAACCGAACCTCTGTGGCGGTTCTTACCGGTACGGAAAGCCCGGAAGAACTGGAAGCCCTGGCGGACGACGTGATGCTCTATTTCGGTCTTGGCTGCCGCAATGTCACTAAAGTGATGGTACCGGAAGGCTATAACTTCGACGCCCTCCTGAATGCCCTCCGCAAATACGATTACCTGGCCGATCACCACAAATACAAGAACAACTACGATTATAACCTGGCACTGCTGCTGCTCAACAACAGCCCATACCTGACCAATGGCTGCATACTGCTCCACGAGGCGGAATCGCTGTTCTCCCCGCTGAGCGTACTCCATTACGGCTACTACAAAGATATTCAGCAACTCCGCCATGACCTTGCAGCCCATCCCGAATTGCAAACCATTGCAGGCAACGGCTTCACTCCCTTCGGTCAGGCCCAGCAGCCCTCACTGAATGACTACGCGGATGGAGTTGATACGATGGCGTTTCTGCTTGGTCTTTCTTAGAATAATTACGAATTACGAATTGCGAATTACGAATGCAGAAGCGAAGATTAAAACGAAGATTAATGGGGATAACTATAAAACATCTTTTAATCTTCGTTTTAATCTTCGCTTCTGCATTCGTAATTCGCAATTCGTAATTCGCAATTCATGCCTAATTGTCATATTACTTTTAGTTCTGTTTAACGATTGATATAAAAATGTGTTAAAGTAAACGGAGGTTGTTGTGTTTGAGATGGGGTCGCTATTAAATTTGTATCCCGAGGCACACAAATTGATTAAATCCGCGTAATAAAATTTAAATTTAGTTACACAACGCTAAACACACTATAATATGAAATTCAAGCAAATTGCTACAACTGTGTTAATCAGTAGTATCACTGCAGCTGCCGCCATATTTGTGTACGGCAAGTACTTTGAAACCCGGCAATCAGGCGCATTACAGAATGGCTCCAATGATATCCCCGTAAACTATGCAAGGTATATGCCCGGTACGGAACGCGGCGCCAATGCAGTTCCCCCTTCAGATTTTGTGACAGCGGCCAGGGCAGCAGTTCCCGGAGTAGTCCACATCAAAACGAAAATCAATCCCCGCCAGATTACAAACGGTAATAACCTGCAGAGAAGACGCAGCATCCTGCAGGACCTCTTCGGCGATGATTTCTTCGGTGATGAATTCAACGGCGGCGGTGGTGGCCGTAAATACTACATTCCCGGCCAGATGGCTTCCGGCTCTGGCGTGCTTATTTCCGATGACGGCTATATTGTTACCAATAACCACGTCATAGCGGATGCTGATGAAATCAACGTATCTCTCAGCAACGACAACAAAACCTTCAAGGCCAAACTGGTCGGCACAGATCCCAGCACGGATCTGGCGGTGATCAAAATCACCGGTAAAGGATTTCCCTATCTGCTCTATGGTAATTCAGACAACGTGGAAATTGGTCAGTGGGTACTGGCAGTAGGCTATCCGCTTAACCTGGATGCTACCGTAACAGCCGGTATCGTAAGCGCAAAATCCCGCTCCATTGGTATCAACAAAAGCGGCGGCCGTATCAACAACTCCATCGAATCCTTTATTCAGACAGATGCCGCGGTGAACCAGGGTAACAGCGGCGGGGCACTGGTAAATACTGCCGGCGAGCTGGTGGGCGTCAATTCCGCCATCGCATCCCCGACCGGTTCCTACGCAGGTTATTCCTACGCTATCCCGGTAAACCTCATTAAAAAAGTGGTAAACGATATCCTGAAATACGGCAGCGTACAGCGTGCCTACCTCGGTGTGAAATATGCCTCTCCTTCTGCTATCGCTTCTATGAGCGATGACCAGCTGAGAGATATCGGTATCAGAAGAGATGTTAACGGCGTGCAGATCACAGAAGTGGTGGACAATAGCTCCGCCGCTACCGCCGGCCTGAAACAGGGCGATGTGATCATCAAAATAAACGGCGTCAACATCCCCGGCCCTTCCCAGATGAGCGAGCAGGTAGCCCGCTACAAACCAGGCGATAAGATCAGTATCAGCTACACCCGTGGCGGCAAGGAATATACGGCAGAAAATGTAACGCTCAGGAACCTGCAGGGTAATACCGATGTGGTAAAGGTGACTTCCATTGACCGCCTGGGCGCCGACCTGTCAGAACTCACTGCCGAAGAAGCCGCCAACATCGGCGTAAAAGGTGGTATCCGGGTAAATGACATCGGTACCGGTATCCTGAAAAAACAAACCAGCATGGCGCCGGGCTTTGTTATCCTGAAAGCCGGCAATACCGCGGTCACCTCCGTCAACTCCCTGGGCAGCATCCTTGATAAACAGAAAAATGTACAGCTGGTAGGTTTCTATCCGCAGAGAGGCGGTAATATCTACTATTACAATATCGTTACAGGAGGCAGTGCAGAAAACCTCTGATAAAAGCTATTAAATGAAAAAGCCCCATTCAGTGAATGGGGCTTTTTCATTTAATACAAGTAAGGTCTGGAAAAACCAACGAGTAATAGCTAGATCTATGAAAACCCATAATGAAAATAAGATAAGTATATGATGTTCTTTTATATTATTTCGTAAACACATATATTCTTACCGGGAACGCATAAAAAAGCCGGTTAAGCGTAAAGCCACCGGCGCAAAATTTTTATGGAAAAAGATAAGATTACAGGTTGATGACTCCTTTCAGTTGTGTAAAGAATTCATCTTTTTTACGGGAAGAGATAGGAATATTCTTCTGATCGCTCATCACCACGGCGGTTCCCAGCCCTTTGATGATTTTCACGATATGATGAATATTGATGAGGAAAGATTTATGGACCCTGTAAAAGCCTTTATCAGAGAGCATTTCCTCATATTCCTTCAATGACTTGGATATCAGGTGGGAAACATTGTTGATCAGCTGTATTTTAGTATAGCTGTCAAATGCTTCACAGTAAATAATATCCTTCAGGTCTATAACATTATACCCGTCATTTACCGGAATAACTATTTTAGAGAAAGCGTTGTCGTTATTCTTTACATAGTCCTTCAGGATGGAAGCCAGTTCATTCAGTCTTCCCTTCTTGCTTTTCTTCACCTTTTCCAACGCATCTTCCACCTCGCTGACCTTAATTGGTTTCAGCAGGTAATCGAGCGCTGCAAACTTGATGGCCTGCAAAGCATATTCCTGAAAAGCGGTAATAAAAATGACTTCAAAATTCAGTACCGGAAACATTTCCAATAGCTGAAACCCATTGTGCGGTGGCATCTCAATATCGAGGAACAGTACATCAATGGGGTTATTCTTAATCATTTCCGCCGCCTCATTAATGTTTTGCGCTTCTCCGACTACTGTAACATCCTTGCAGTAGTTCTCTAAAATATTACGCAAAATATGAATGTTGCGGACTTCATCGTCTACAATGGCAGCTTTAATATTACTCATAACATCTTAACAATGGGAATCAGTATTTCAACTAAGGTACCTTCCTTATTGCCGAAACCAGATTTAAATTTATCAATAATTTCTAACTTTCCAACACTTCCATTAAAAGATTTTATAATCTGCAACCTTTCCTTTATCACGCTTAACGCGGTGGATTCGTGTTTGATAAGCCGGGAGCTCTTGATGCTGTTGGACTTATCCCAGCCTATTCCGTCATCGTCTACAGAGCAATACAACAGGTCGTCTACCATCTCCAGCCTGATTTCCAGGTAGCCGCTGCTGTTCTTTGGCGCCAGTCCGTGCTTGATGGCGTTCTCCACAATGGGCTGGATAATCATGGGGGGAATATAGACGGTATAGTCCTTCAGCGCATCTTCCATAATGAAATGGTAAGTAAAGGAATGTGCGAACCGGATTTTTTCCAGTTCCAGGTAGCGGGTCAGGAAAGCGATTTCTTCTTCCAGCGAAATATATGATTTGCGGGAATTGTTGAGCATCTGCCGCATGAGCGTGGCAAAGTCCGCCAGGAAGTTGAGCGCCTGTTTTTCTTCCTTCTCCAGAATCAGGTGCTGTACTGAATTCAGGGAGTTGAAGATAAAATGCGGGTTCATCTGGTTGGTCAGCGCTTTGGCTTCCAGCTCTGCAATGCGGCGGTTGTATTCTGTTTTGCGTTTCTCCGCCTGCTTGATTCTTCTCACAATAAAGCGCAGCACTACCAGTATGAGCAGCAGAGCAGCTACCAGCAGAATGCCTCTCGCCCACCATTGCTGGTACCATTGCGGCAGTATGTTCACATTCATGCTGAGCGGCTTTGACCAGTCGCTTTTATACTTGCGGGCCCGCACCATCAGCCTGTAGGCGCCAGGCGGCAGGTCCGGGAACGGGAAAATGTTTGACATGGTAGTTACCCAGCCATTGGTGCTGTCGCCGGAGAAGTTATACTGGTACTCCACCAGGTCGGGCAGGTCGAATACGATGGTGCCGAATTCTACTTCAAAGGACGCTTTACGTTTATACAGGTGGGTAAAGTCGGTGGCAGGTAAAAAAGTACTGTCGCCGTACCGGATATTGCTCAGGTAAATAACCGGCGGCACCGTGTCTACCGGCAGGTTGTTGCCTTTGAAGTAACACAGTCCGTTCGAGGTGGCGATATACAGCATATCATGATCGGCGTATACGCCGCGTATATCGTCGGACATGAGTCCGTCGTTGGAAGTGATATTGCGGGTAATAGTCCTTGTTTTCACATCAATCACCGAAACGCCTTTGTTGGTGGCCACATACAGGTGTTTGCTGCCATCGTAGTAAAGCTGCTGGCAGATGTCGCTCGCAAGGTTGTTGGCCGACGAGAGGTGCTTGACCACTTCGTCCCTGTACATCACATAAATGCCCTGGTCGCTGGTGCCTACCCACAGGTAGCCATTGATCCACTTCAGGTCCTTGATGCTGAGTTTACGGAAAGTATCGTTGCCGGCGGGTTGCAGCTGCCGGCGGTTATCCGAGCAGAAGTAAAGGCCGGTATTGGTGCCTACATAATACGTAGAATCTGTTACGCTGGCAATGGAAGTTACCATCATATCCAGGTCGCTGATGGCATATTCATCCAGTACGATCACCTGGTTTTTGGCGGCGATCCTGATTTTACCGGAGGGGGTGATGTCTACATCTTTCAGCATTCTGACAGACTTCAGCAATCTGGCTTTCTGGGCGGCGGTGTTAAACAGCAGGAGTCTGTTATCCGTGCCTATCAGCATGTCATTATCGCGGTAGGGTAATATGGTCAGCAGGCTGTTACGTCCGCTGGCTGTATCCAAGGTGAACTGGTTAATATTGCCGCTGCTGCTGATAGTATTGAGGATGCCTGCGTTCTGTCCGACCAGCAGCATATCTGTTTTTTTATCTTTACAGATGCTGAAAATGGAATGGGAATACAGTCCGTTGGTGTTATCGAGATAGCTGAAATAAAAATTCTTGTAGGGGATATAATATACGCCGTCGCCGAAAGTGGTAATCCAGATATTGCCATCTCTGTCTTTCAGCAGGGAGGTGATATAGTGGTTATCCAGGAGTTTAATGACTTTCTTCTCTCCGTTAAAAAAATCACGGATGAAGTACAGGGCGCGTTGGGTGCCTACCCAGAGGTTATTATTATCTATGCAGACATTGCTGATATCTTCGCGGATACCCCATGCCGGCCCGTTGAAAAAGCAGATGGCATCGGTGGCGGAGTAAGAGTACAGTGCGTTACGGAGCATGAGTACAGGCCGCTGGTGGATGCGGGCAGCCAGGGCGGTATCTGTTAACGGGTACGGGCATACGGAGTGTACCACGAGGTTCTCATTACCGGGGTCTTTCAGCGACTCTACGTGGAAGGCATTCTGCAGCGGGCGAAAGAGGCCATCGTTGCGCAGCAGCCAGAGCAGGGCCACATCGCCCCGTCCGAGTTTATCGTATACCACCTGTTTACCGGTATACTGAATAACGCGGTTATTGGTGTTATAGAACCAGACTGCCTTTTCCTTCCCTCCTTCCCTGTCTTCGAAGGCCGACTGCATATAGTGGCTGCGGTTATTGAAGCGCAGGGTAGAATCGTTATCGCTGTTATGGATAATGGATTTGTAGTAGAAGGATAATTTTCCGTTAAGGGTAAAAAACCAGAGGCGGCCTTTGGAGTCGGCGGCCAGCCTGAAAACATCGTTATCTGTCAGGCCGTCTTTTTTGGCGTAATTCCGGAAGCGTTTCCCGTCGAATTTACTGACGCCGGTAGGCGTAGCAAACCAGATAAACCCGTCTCTGTCCTGTACGGCAGCATAAACAGTCGCATTTGCCAACCCATCTTTCACATTATAGTTCCGGATCATCAGGCCCTGAGCCAGCGCGTGCGTACTTGTGCAAAAGATGACCAGCCACCATAACAGTATGTAACGGGTAAAGGACATCGGATATCATTAATGGTTAGACTATGTGTAATTTGGATTTGGTCATTTGAGATTTGATTATTTAAAATGCAGCGAAGAATTTCGGGATGATTTTCGTGTAGAATATCATGAAGATCATCGCTGCATTTTAAATAATTAAATCTCAAATAACCAAATCTCAAATTTAGTATGCTTTTGCAAACAACACCCTTTCTTTTGACGGTTTGCCGGTCAATACACAGGTACCCGCTTCCTGAGGATTATTCAGGGGGATGCAGCGGATGGTAGCTTTTGTCAGCTCCTTGATCTTTTCTTCTGTTTCGGCAGTACCGTCCCAGTGGGCGGAAATGAAGCCGCCTTTTTCTTCCAGTATCTGCTGGAATTCTTCAAAGGTATCTGCTTTGGTGATGTTGTTATCGCGGAATGCTTTAGCCTTATCGAACAGGTTTTGCTGGATTTCACCGAGCAGTTCCTGGATGCGTGCAGGCAGGCCGTCGAGAGACAGGCTCATTTTCTCTTTTGTATCACGACGGGCTACTTCAGCCACATTATTTTCCAGATCTCTCGCGCCAATGGCTATACGAACAGGTACGCCTTTCATTTCGTATTCAGCGAATTTCCAGCCGGGGCGGTTGTTATCGGAATCATCGTATTTCACGCGGATACCGGCGCGTCTGAGTTCAGCCACGATTACGTTTACTTTTTCATCCAGACCGGCTTTCTGATCGGGGCCTTTATAGATAGGCACGATCACCACCTGAAGGGGGGCTATTTTAGGGGGCAGTACCAGACCCTGGTCATCGCTGTGTACCATGATGAGGGCTCCGATCAGGCGGGTAGAAACGCCCCAGGAGGTAGCCCAGACATAGTCCAGTTTATTTTCCTTATTGGAGAACTGTACATCAAAAGCTTTCGCGAAGTTTTGTCCGAGGAAGTGGGAAGTACCTGCCTGCAGGGCTTTACCATCCTGCATGAGAGCTTCCACGCAATAGGTTTCCACCGCGCCGGCAAATCTTTCGCTGGGAGATTTAACGCCGCGTACCACGGGAACAGCCATATAATTTTCGGCGAAGTCCGCGTATACGTTGAGCATCTGTTCTGTTTCCGCTACTGCTTCTTCGGAGGTAGCGTGCGCGGTATGTCCTTCCTGCCAGAGGAATTCGGTAGTACGGAGGAACAGGCGGGTACGCATTTCCCAGCGCACTACGTTGGCCCACTGGTTGATGAGCAGGGGCAGGTCGCGGTAGGACTGAATCCAGTCTTTATAGGTATTCCAGATGATTGTTTCTGAAGTGGGACGAACGATGAGTTCTTCTTCCAGTCTGGCTTCCGGGTCAACGATTACGCCGGCGCCACCGGGGTCATTTTTCAGACGGTAATGAGTTACAACAGCGCATTCTTTGGCGAAGCCTTCCACGTGGGCGGCTTCCTTGCTGAGAAAGCTTTTCGGGATAAACAGCGGGAAGTAAGCGTTCTGGTGGCCGGTTTCCTTGAATTTACCGTCGAGAACGTCACGCATGGCTTCCCACAGCGCGAAGCCGTATGGTTTGATTACCATACAGCCTTTAACGGCAGAATAATCTGCCAGGCCGCCTTTCAGCACCAGGTCGTTATACCATTTTGAATAATCTTCCGAACGGGCTGTAATCTCTTTACTCATAGAAAAAATAGATAATTTATATGTCGTTTTATTTAAGCGATTAAACAATCAATTTGTCTTGATGAAATTTATCCGGCAGGTAGCCGGAAACACATTACAAACTGGCTTAATTTTTGTCTTTATATTCAAAAAGAAAATGTCACAAACCTACATGAAAATCATAAAGGTGCAAATAGTTGTTGTAAAATAAAATAAGGCGACGTTGTTATTGTAACTTTGTACTGCCCGATTCCGTTTTAAAAGTGTAAATTTACTATATAGATCACGTTTAAAATATATTTCAAATGAAACCTATACTATACATTGCACTGGCCGGTTCGCTCGCACTGGGTGCCTGTTCCAGTACATACCAGGCGACAAGTACCCCGGACGATGTATATTATTCTCCCCGGCAGAAGACCAACGGATATGCCTCCAACAATGGCTCCAATGGTAATTCCAGGCAGGATGAGAATGCCAACTATACACAGTCAGCTGATGAAGATGGCGGTACTTACGTAACGTACCAGGATGATGACCAGGGTGATTATCAGCGCAGGCTGAACCGTTTCGGCAGCAACAGCAATTACAGCGGCGGCTACTGGGATGGTTACAATGCGGCGTCTAATCTTTACATGAACAATTACTACGGTGGTGGTTTCAGCCCATACGGCGGTTTTGGTTACAGCAGCCTGTGGGGTCCTTCCCTGAGCATTGGCCTGGGCTGGGGTTCCCGCTGGGGTTACAGTCCGTTTTACAGCCCCTGGAGCTATGGCTACTATGGTGGTTACTCTCCCTGGGCCTGGGGTGGCGGATGGGGTGGTTACCCTTACTACTCCCACTGGTACGGTGGCGGCGGATATTACGGTGGTGGCTACTATGGCCATGGCGGCGGATATTACATCAACAGACGTCCGACTAACTCCTATGGTCCTGTAAGAAGCGGCAGCGAAAGAATCATCAGCGGCGGTAACTATACCAACAGCGGCGGTAACGGCGGTGGCGGATATGTTCGCCCGGCCAGAGGTTCTTACCAGCCTGCCAACGGTAACGGCGGTTATGTGAATCCTAACAGCGGTACTGACAGACCACGCAGGATATTCCAGCAATCAGGTTCTGAAAGAGTTATTTCCAGACCTACCTACAATAACGATAATGGCGGCGGTTATTCCCGTCCGCAACGCAGTATGGAATATTCCAGACCTGCACCTTCCTACCAGCCCAGCACACCAAGCTATACGCCCAGCTCAGGAAGCGGCCGCGTTAACAGCGGTGGCGGCGGAGGCGGTGGTTACTCCCGCCCGGCAAGAGGAGGCCGTTAATTCAGACAACACATTACAGGATAAGCGTAGCACAAAAACTACGCTTATCTTTTTATACGACATAAGTTTTGCCCTTTACAAAACGTTATTACCATCGCAGCACGTTATTACCTGCAGCAAAGCAGACCAAGCAAATCTCATTTTTAAGTTTTAGTATATGATTAAAAGAATTTACCCTCTTTTAGGAGGAATCTTTTTATCCGTTTCGGCCATAGCCCAGAGTTCAAATGATGCCTTGCTCTATTCGCCCAACCAACCGTTCGGAACAGCCAGAAACCAGGCATTAGGCGGCGCAGGCGTAGGTCTTGGAGGAGATTATTCAGCAGCACACAGCAACCCTGCCGGTATAGGCATGTTCAAGACAGGAGAATTTTTCATTTCTGCCGGCGTAGGTATCACCAACAACAATTCAAATTATCTTGGTAATAACCGGCTCGACAACAAAGGCAATAAAACCAACTTCCAGATGCCAAGCATCGGCGTAATTTTCGCCAGCAATAAAGGCAGCGGCAGCAACTCCTGGAATAATGTCACCTTCTCCCTGGGCTACACCCGCCTGGCGAACTACAACAATAAAATTGCCGTAGCCGGCTATAATAACTTCTCCTCCTACTCCGATATCTGGGTAGATCAGATGTGGGGTATCCAGGACTCCGTTGCCTATGAAAACGATTACCCGCTGGGCGCCAGCCTTGCCTACCGCGCCTTTGTACTGGACAGGTACAAAAAACCGGGTACCAATATCACTGAACCCATGAGCAATGCCTCCCCTACCCGCCAGGTAGGCGGACTCACGGCAGTACAGCAACGCGGTATCCTCGAAACCAGCGGTGGCCTCGATGAATTTGCCTTTGCTATCGGCGGCAACTACGGCGACCGCCTGTACATTGGCGCCAGCGTTGCCGTTCCCAATGTCAACTACCGGGAAACCTTAACTGTCAGTGAAGACGATGCCACCAACAACGGACAGAATAAACCTAACAACGAGTTCAACTACTTCGATTATAAAAGATATCTCCGCCGCACCGGTATTGGTATCGGCGCTAAAGTAGGGATCCTCTACAAGCTGTCTAACAGATTCAGACTGGGTGGCGCCTTCCATACGCCTACCTTTTACAGCCTGCATGACTCCTACCATGCGGATATGACCGCCGACACAGAGAACTACGGCGGGAAACAGTCCGTATACTCTGAAGATATGACCAATGGCTACCCGGTAGAAAGCGATTACAACTACACCACTCCGCTGCGTGCCATGGGAGGCGTATCCTACTTCTTCGGAGACATTACTCATGTCAGCAATACACAAGGATTTATCACCGTTGACTACGAATATGTGAACCAGGCATCCGGTAAATTCAGGATGAAAGACAGCCGCGGCGATCAGGATGCGCTGAACTCCAATATCGGCGCACTTTATCAGGCTGTATCCAATATCAAAGCGGGTGCTGAACTGAAATTCGCTACCCTGTACGCCGTACGCGCAGGTTTCGGTTACTATGGCAACCCCTATAGTAATGATGGCTACAACGCCGGCATAGATGGCTCCCGCAAAGTATACAGTGGCGGCTTCGGCTTCCGTAACAAAGGCCTGTACGCCGATCTGACCTACAGCTACACCCAGGCTAAAGACAGATACCGCCTTTATACCAGCGGCACTCCAGGTATTGAACCACCGGCTGCCAGCCTGGATTATTCGAGAAGTAATATTTTGCTTACAATAGGGCTTAAGTTTTAATTACGAATTACGAATTGCGAATTACGAATGTAGAAGCGAAGATTAAAATGAAGATTAATGGGGATAAGTATTAAGTATCACCTTTAATCTTCGTTTTAATCTTCGCTTCTACATTCGTAATTCGCAATTCGTAATTCGTAATTATTGCTTTTTAACCCAATCCACAATCTCATCCGCATTACGCGGATCAAACCATGTAATGGTTTTGTCTTTACGGAACCAGGTGAGCTGGCGTTTGGCGTATTGCCGGGTGTGGGTTTTAATGTCTTCTATGGCTTGTTCCAGCGGTATTTTTCCATCCAGGTAATCAAAAACTTCCTGGTAGCCTACGGTACGCAGGGCATTATGTTCCCGGTAAGGGAGTACTGACTTCACTTCTTCCAGCAATCCTGCCTGCATCATAAGATCTACGCGATGGTGTATCTGCTGGTGTAATATTTCTTTGGGCGGGGTGATACCAATTTTAATGATCCGGAAATCTCTCGGGGTGGTGGTGGCCGTGCGGAAGGCCGTAATAGACTTTCCGGTAGCCTCCAGCACTTCCAGGGCACGGATCAGGCGTTGCGGGTTATAAATTTCTGCCGTGGCATAAAACGCCGGATCGCGGTGCTGCAGTTGCTCCTGCAGCCAGGACAGTCCCTTTTCCGCATACTGTTCGTTCAATGCCGCCCTTATTTCCGGCGGGATAGCAGGCATATCATCAATACCTTCACAGAAAGCACGTATATACAACCCTGTACCACCGCACATAACAGCCACATCGTGTCCGGCAAATATCTCCTGCGCATATTGCAGCGCCAGTTTTTCAAAGATACCTGCATTTACTTCCTCCTGAATACTGTGAGAATCAATAAAGTAATGCCGCACTGCCGCCAGTTCTTCCGGAGAAGGCTTGGCCGTGCCGATGCTGATTTCCCGGTAACACTGCCGGGAATCTGCTGAGATGACTGAGGTATTGAAAAGCTGTGCAATTCGTATAGCCAGCGCCGTTTTACCCGAAGCGGTAGGACCGGATATGATGATGGCTGTTTTTTGCATGGTCACTCTGTGGAGAATTACGAATTACGAATGATGAATGGCGAGTTATAAGCGGAGAAATAAGCGGAGAAAATTTCATGTCCGCTTATATCTCCGCTTATAACTCGCCATTCATCATTCGTAATTCGTAATTCGTAATTCGTAATTAATTAAAAATTATTCTCATCTTCATTGCTGCTGCCGAATTCATCAGCGCTATCGCTTGTATCTTCTTCGCCCTCTTCTCCAAAGCCGTCTTCGTCCATACCTTCTTTGTTGAGGTCGTATTTTTCTTCCATTTCCACGAGTTTATCGCCGACGAGGCCCTTGGTACCGTATTGGCTGGGCGCGAGACCTTCCTTGCGGACGCAAACGGGATAGGTAAGTTTGCTGTTTTCGTCTTTGGACACGCCGATCAGTTCCACGAGGAAAGCCCAGTTTTTGGCGAAGTCGTAGAGGTAGATGAATTTCTGGTTAGGCGCTTTCACGGCCTCTCCGATAGTAGTTTCAGACATCAGCAGCGGTTCCACCTTGCGGGGTTCTTTATCAGCCTGAAGGATGATTTCACGGCCGCGCTGCCAGTTATCATTACTGCGGAAGAAGGTAGCTAAATGCTTGGTATCAAATTCAAAGGCCTGTAAAATAGCCATATGAAATACTAAAAACGTCTGATTCGGCTTAATGACAATGTCTCTGTAAACACTTTCATCTTCTTCCCAGTATACTCTGAATTTCAAAACCGGCATGACAATTTGATTAATAGTTGAATAAATATGTGTCTTCCCGGCGCTTAGTCAGGGCGCCGGTATGATAGTATCAAAATAAATCCTACGCTGTAAAATTACCAATTTTATTTAACCGGGGTAAGACCGGAGTCTTTTGCTTTTTCGAGCATGAAAGCGTATGCGGCCTCGTAAGTGTTTGGGATTACGCCATCGAGGATAGCTTCCCGGATGGCACTTTTCAGATCACCGACGATTCTGCCAGGCTGGAGTGCAAATGTTTCCATGATCATTTCTCCGGTAACCGGTGGTTGCCAGTTACGGATACGGTCGCTTTCCTCCACTTCCTTCAGCCGTTTGCGTACCAGTTCAAAATTTTCCAGGTAACGTTTGACTTTGGATTTATTTTTTGAGGTGATATCAGCTTCGCAGAGCATCATGAGGCCATCGATATCATCGCCGGCATCGAAGAGGAGTCTGCGGATAGCCGAATCCGTTATATTTTCTTTGGTGAGGCTGATAGGACGCAGGTGGAGTTCCACCAGTTTCTTTACCAGCTTCATTTTATCATGTAAAGGTAATTTGAACCTGGTAAAGATACGGGGGACCATTTTCCCTCCCACCGCATCGTGGCCATGGAACGTCCAGCCGTGGCCCGGCTCGAACTTTTTGGTAGATGGTTTGCCGATGTCGTGTAACAGGGCGGCCCATCTGAGCCAGAGGTCCCGGGTATTCTCCGAGATATTATCCACTACCTGTAAAGTATGGTAAAAATTATCCTTATGTCCTTTTCCTTCATACATTTCCACGCCTACCATGTCTATCATCTGGGGGAAGATGATTTTAAGCAGTCCTGCCTTGTACAGCAGATCCAGTCCCACGGAGGGCCTGGAGGAGAGCATGATTTTATTGAATTCGTCAGAAATTCTTTCCTGGGTGATGATACGGATACGTTCTGCATTTTCCCGGATGGCGTTGAAAGCGCTTTCTTCAATGGAGAACTGGAGCTGTGACGCGAAGCGGATGGCGCGCATCATGCGGAGCGGGTCATCGCTGAAGGTCTGTACCGGCGCCAGGGGGGTGCGGATGATTTTTGCTTCGAGGTCCGCCAGGCCGTCAAATGGATCGATGAGTGCGCCGTAATTGTCTTCCCGCAAGCTGATAGCCATTGCGTTGATCGTGAAATCGCGGCGGTTCTGGTCATCTTCCAGGGTGCCGGCCATTACTTCTGGGTTGCGGGAGTCCTGGCGGTAGCTTTCCTTGCGGGCGCCGACGAATTCTATTTCCAGATCGTTCCATTTTACCTGTGCAGTACCGTAGGTTTTGAAGAAACTGACGGGGATATTTTCACCCAGGCTCTCCGCCACCTTATGCGCCAGGGCGATGCCATCGCCGACGCATACCACATCCATATCCTTTGTTCTTCTGCCCAGCAGTTTATCGCGCACGAAGCCGCCTATCAGATAGGCAGGCACTCCCAGGTCGCGGGCTGCCAGCGCTATCTTTTCCAACACTTTCCGTTCCTGCAGGGAGCAGGGAATGTCCAATGGCTTGCTGCTGATCATATAATTTAAAAACGCTGTTAAAATTTAATCCTTTCGCTGAAATCAGGGCGCAAATGTAAATAAATTAAAATTTTAATCCCGGATTATCGCTATTGATCCGTCTTTTCCGATCCTGATTATCCTGGAAGCCACGCCTGCAGCGGCTTCTTCCTGGCGGTATTTTACTACATAGTCAGCCCCCTGCAGGATAGGTACGGCGATGTCGCTGAACTGTGCGGGGGATGGTTGTCCGCTGATATTGGCGGAAGTAGATACCAGCGGTTTGCGCAGGCGTTTCAGCAGGTGCCTGCAGAAGGTATCCTGTACGATGCGGATAGCTACGGTACCATCTTCATTAATCAGGTTGGGGGCCAATCCCAGTGCGCCTTCATAGATAACCGTAGTGGGCCTGGTAAAGCCGGCCAGGGTATCTGTAATATCCGGAGGCGGGTTGGATACATAATGCAGGAGGTCGCGCGGGTCTGGCAGCAGTACTACCAGGCTTTTGCTTTCGCTGCGTTGTTTCAGTGCAAATACTTTGCTCACAGCGGATTCGCTGGTAGCGTCGCAACCGATACCCCAGATGGTATCGGTAGGATATACGATCAGTCCGCCGTTACGCAGCACTGTCAGGGCATTGATAATATCTTCTTCAAAAATCGTTTCCATCATTGCTGCATTATTTATTCAGGCTGGTATAAACTTTCATCATACCGGCCGCACATTTTTCCGGCGTGAACAGGTGTGCATGTTTCCAGCCTTTTTCGCGCATATCCTGTACCAGGGAGGTATCGCCGGCTATGCGGCGCATAGCGGCGGCAATATCTTTACTATCCAGCGGATCCACGTACAGAGCGGCGTCGCCGCCGGTTTCCCCGAAGCAGGAGCCGTGGGAGGTGATAACAGGCGTACGGCTCCACAGCGCTTCCAGGATGGGAATGCCAAAGCCCTCAAACACAGAGGGATAGAGCAACGCCAGGGCGCCCTGGTACAGCAGTGGCAGCTCCGCATTGGGGAGCCGGGTCTGCTCATTCAGCCAGATGACGCGGTTAGTCAGCCCGCTGGCTTCCAGGTATGCTTTCACCTTTTTTTTGTACCCGCTGCCATTGCCCAGTACTACCAGCGGTATGTCCAGCGTACCTTTCAGTGTATGCATGGCCGTTACGATGCCCAGCAGGTTTTTACGTTCAATTACCGAGCCGACATATAAAAAATACTGCGGCGGCAGCTGATAGCGGGTGCGGAACGCTGCTACAGCGGCTTCCGGATGCTGCGTAGCAAAGGTGGGATCACAGCTCTGGTACACCACTTCTATTTTATCTGCCGGTGTATCATAAAAGGAAATGAGGTCCTGGCGGGTCTGTTCGCTGATCGCTACTACCTTATCCGCATAGCGGCAGGCATACTTCGCTTTGCGGCGGTAGGTCCACACATCGATAGGATTATATTGCTCCGGATATCGCTCGAAGATCAGGTCGTGCATGGTTACCACTGATCTGACGCCGCTCTGATGAATACCAAAAGGTATTTCATGACTGAGTCCATGATACAGATCTATATGCAGCCGCTGCAGATCGCTCACCACGTACCTGCTGCGCCAGGCTGACTTCAGCCAGCGGTGCAGGCTTTTTTCAGGCAATATCACCGGTGTAGGTCCGGCTTCATACATATCTGTTCTTTTCGGGGCAAAGAGATAATATTCATGCTCCGGGAAGCCCGCCACCAGGGAATTAATCAGGCTCCGGCTGTAATTACCCAATCCTGTATTGTTCTGGTATGCGCGCTTGGCATCAAAACCAATTTTCATATGTCGCGAAATTAGGAATAAAGGGGAATAATTACGAATTCTAAACTCCAGGGGAGTTAATTACGAATTACGAATTGCGAATTACGAATGAGGAGCGAAGATGTAAGCGAAGAAGTAAATTCTTTATCCGCTTAAATCTTCGCTCCTCATTCGTAATTCGTAATTCGTAATTCGCAATTAACCCCACGGGAGTTTAGAATTCGTAATTATTTATTTAACTTATTATTTTTGCAAAAAAGTACAAATGGATTTACAACAACAAATACAGGCTGCGTGGGCCAACCGGGCTCTTTTACAGGAAACGCAATACAGTGATGCTGTGAAGACAGTGATAGAGGCTGTAGATAAAGGCCATCTGAGAGTGGCTATGCCAACGGAAAATGGCTGGGTAGTAAATGAATGGGTAAAACAGGCTATTCTGATGTACTTTACCATTCAACCAATGGAAACCATGACGCTTCCTCCTTTTGAGTTTTACGATAAGATGAAGCTGAAGACCAATTATAAAGATCTGGGCGTACGTGTAGTACCTCACGCGATAGCGCGTTATGGCGCTTTTATCGCTAAAGGTTGTATCCTGATGCCTTCTTATGTGAATATCGGCGCTTATGTAGACGAGGGCACCATGGTGGATACCTGGGCTACCGTTGGTTCCTGCGCACAGATAGGCAAGCATGTGCATCTGAGCGGCGGCGTAGGCATCGGTGGTGTACTGGAGCCTTTACAGGCCAGCCCGGTTATCATTGAAGACGGCTGTTTTGTTGGTTCCCGCTGTATTGTTGTAGAAGGGGTGCATGTGGAAAAAGAAGCAGTACTGGGTGCAAACGTAGTATTGACGCAGTCTACCAAAATCATTGATGTAAGCGGCAGCGAGCCGATTGAATATAAGGGCCGTGTACCAGCCCGCAGCGTGGTAATTCCGGGTACCTATACCAAGAAATTCCCTGCCGGCGAGTACCAGGTTTCCTGTGCGCTGATTATCGGACAGCGGAAAGCCTCCACTGATCTGAAAACGAGTCTGAATGATACGTTGCGTGAGTTCAACGTAGCCGTATAAACGTAAAAGGCAGTACTCCGGTACTGCCTTTTTTATGCCATCTCAAAAAAAATTTGGTTAATTCAAAAAAGCGCTTACCTTTGCAATCCGTTTTACAATAGTCGTACGACGGACTGCGATGCCCAGATGGCGAAATTGGTAGACGCACTGTGTTCAGGTCGCAGCGCTCGCAAGGGTGTGCTGGTTCGAATCCAGTTCTGGGCACAAAAATGGACAAATCGAGATTATTTTCGGTTTGTCCATTTTTATTTTGAGGACAACCTATGTTCAGCGCATATATTAGCTTAACAACTTCGTTGAGTTGGGGGAGGCGATAATTGGTTTTGTCAAAAGTGAGTCTTTCAGGGAAAATCGAACCATCTTTCACTTTGTAAATGAATAATTCTACTACGGCCAACTTTCAATTAACTCTTAAGCTTCTAGCATTATCCGTATATTTACCCATATAACCTTGCATATGACGGACTTTAAACTTGACAGGACAGCATTTAAAATCAGAACTTTCAAAGAAGCAGATGCAGCAAATGTATTTGGTAAAGAAGTTCCATATATTGAACGTTTGCGACAGGCATATTACCTGGTATCTCAGGCATACGGATTTTCAATGGCAGATCAACCCAGATTAGATAGGGAATATTTTACCAGTAGAAAACTTAATAAGTAAATGGGCACTATTTTCAATGATGATTTCAGAGAGTTTATTCAGGCACTGAATAATCATGATGTAGAGTATATTCTTGTTGGAGGCTATGCTGTGATTCTGCACGGTTACCGAAGAGTAACCGGGGATATGGATATTTGGGTTAACAGAACAAAAGAAAACTATTCGAAACTAACCCATGCATTTCAGGAGTTCGGTCTGCCCATCTTTGATATGACCGAATCAAAATTTCTTGATGCCGATACAGCAGACGTTTTTTCTTATGGGCGACCACCGGTAAGTATTGACATCATTACAAAACTCAAAGGTGTTGATTTTGACAATGCTTACCCTCTAGCTCAAGTTTTCAATGAAGAAGGATTGATGATCAGATTTTTACACCTGAATAATCTTATTGAGGCAAAAAAAGCAGCAGGCAGACATAAGGATCTGGACGATATTGAGAAGTTAACTTCCAGAGAGCAAAGCGACATTTAATTGATACCTCGTAACTGCTATAAACAACCTGTCAGTTGGTCTTCTAATTAACGGTAGTTTTGGTTCTACCAAAACATAGCTGGCAACCCGGACTCTTGGTCTATCAATATAGATCTCTTTTCATCAGCAAATAAAGTCTAGATTACCCGGTTCGAGGATGATGAAAAGAAAATAGTAATTTACTCGATCACATATCCCAAGACTTATTACTTATATCCGGTAAAAAAATACTAAAAAGTGGTTCGAGAAAAGTGTACTCCGGTGCACTAGAATAGACAAACTTAGGTTTGTCCATTTTTATTTCCGGGAAAACCTGCGTCCGACGTTATATTGTTTGTATTCTTTGTGACCTCCATTAATCTGGCAGCCAGTTGCATAATTCTTTCTTCTTTCCCGGTTTTGATTGCCATATAGCCGGTAGCATCAATTTCTTCTTTCAATAGCAGTTTCCTTGCTTTTGCTACATCGTTCCGAGCTGCTGAGAATTTTGATTTTTCATGGGAAAATTTGCCCCGGAATGTCCATTTTACAGCGCTACCGTTTTTTTGGAGAGAGGCCGCACCTCACACCATCACATAAAAAGCGAATGGCATCAAGGTATGCACCCTGATGCCATTCTCCTGTAATTATCTGTGATTAAAATCTTACCGTCAGGTTTGCAGATGCGTTGAAAGGCAGCTGCGGACTGATAACTCCCTGGCCAGTGAAACATTGTTCATCGGTGATGTTGTCGAACTTCAATCCTAGCCTGAATTTGTTGGCATCATAAAATGCAGTGGCATTGATGAGGGTATACGGTTTGAATACAAAACGACCGGTGGTAGCTGAATTGGCAGTAACGTGCTCGCTCACATAATTAGCACCAGCGCCAATACCGAGCCCTTTCAGTACTCCCTTGTAAAGGGTGTAGCTCAACCAGAGGTTACCGATGGTGGGAGGACCGGCACTGGAAGGACGGTATCCATCAGTGTCTTTACCGGTAGTATTCAGTTGGCTGTCGTTATAAGCATAACCGGCAATGAGGTTCAGCCCTTTAAACGGAACCGCCATCACTTCCACTTCTGCTCCTTTACTGCGCTGGGTACCATCCTGTACGGTAATCGTATACTCGGTACCGTTATCTACCAGCGCAGCCGGACGGATCATATTCTTCACCTTGATGTCGTAGTAGCTGGCAGTTACCGTCAACCTGTTCTGCAGGAGATTCAGCTTCACACCGCCTTCCAGCTGATTGGCATACATTGGCTTGAAGTTTCCGTTTACATTGGCCACCGGCTGTGTCACCGGGGGAACATTCATAAACCCGTTCATATAGTTACCGAAGAGGGATACCATTTCCGGAACGATTTCATATACCAGTCCCAGTTTAGGCGACAGGGAAGTCTGATAGAACCTGCTGTCAGGCAGCATTTTACCGGATACATGGTTCATGGTTCCATTGCTGGCAAAATAATCCAGGCGCAAGCTAAGTAGCGCTACCAGGTAACGCGTAATGTTTACTGCATC
This sequence comes from Chitinophaga solisilvae, assembly GCF_009928525.1. Classification (GTDB taxonomy): domain Bacteria; phylum Bacteroidota; class Bacteroidia; order Chitinophagales; family Chitinophagaceae; genus Chitinophaga; species Chitinophaga solisilvae. The sequence goes on from NZ_JAABOK010000013.1 coordinate 27,692, forward strand.
CGAAACATAGGCACCATAAATATTATTGGAAGTATAGTTTTTAACCGGTGCAGCCCCGCTCATGACAATCTTATTGATGGCATTGGCCTTTGACAGCAGACTGTACTTGGCGAAGTTTGGATTGGAACCGCTGATGGTGTCAAACTTCACAATGCCGGAGTAGTTGTTAAAAGCGTTCTGGTTCAGGTAGTCTAATCCAACCACCAGGCGGTTACGGATACCGCCTATATGAAAATCGCCGGTAAAGTTTTGCTGAATACTGGTGGTAGCAGCATCTGCCTGCTGCAGCTGCACGTTCCGCTCTACCAGGTCATCACTGGCATTTCCACGGATAAACTCATACTGGTAAATACCATCTGTTTTCCTGGTATTCCGGGAGAAATTGGTGCTCGACACCCATCCCCTACCCAGTTTATAATCGATGCGGCCATGAATATTGGAAGATGGCGCCTTTAAGGTAATATCGTTATTGGTATAGGACCTGTTCCAGTCGAAATTCATTTCGGCCGGATTGGTGGCAAAAAACTTACGGGTTCTGCTCAGGAAGATAATAGAAGGATTGGTACCCTCATAGGAATAGATTTCAGCACCCAGGGTAATATCCAGGCGTGCGGTAGGTTTATAGTTAATTACCGGGGCAATGAAGAACGATTTCCTGAAACCTGCGTCCTGTGGGGAATTGCGGATATGGTATGCCGTATTCAGCCGGGCCGTTAATGTTTTGCTCTTGTTCACCGGGCCATATACATCTGCAGTAAGTCTGTTGAGATTATAACTGCCACCAGTATACGAAATTTCACCACCTAAAGTATCTAATGGTTTTTTGGTAACTACGTTGATTAAACCGCCGAAAGAAGTGACAGCGCCGCCAAACAAGGTGCCAGAGGGACCTTTTATTACCTCTACTGACTGAATATTGGCCATATCAATTTCGCCATTGGTCTGACCGGGAAGGCCATCCACCATAGATACACGGGTAGGGAATCCACGGAGATTGTAGTATACGGCGCCATCGCCACCGCGACCAATACTTCCCTGCATTTTAATCAGGCCGGGCGCATTTTTCAATCCTTCACTGAGGTCCGTAATAATCTGTTCTGTCATCAGTTTATCGGACAGTGTGGTATATACCTGCGGATTTTCCATGTACTTCAATGGAAGTTTGGAAACAATACGGCTTTCCTTGTTCAGTTCTTTACTGATCGTACGGGTACTGATTTCAAATTCCTGTAAGCCGATAGTGCTTTCCTTTAATATAAAATCAGCCGTAGCACTGCCGTCAGCCGTAAGGGTTACGGTGCGTTTCATTACCGGCAATCCCAGTAAGGTAGCTTTTAGCGTATAATTTCCTTTCCGGAGATGATCAAAGCGGTAGTCGCCCTCTTTGTTGGTATATGTTTCCTGGTGTGTTTCCACCAGCATTACGAGTACTTCCCCTACCGGCTGTCCATCGGAAGAGGTGATTTTTCCCTGAATAACAGCATTGGATTGTGCCATCAGCTGACCGGCAGCAAGCAAGAAAAATAAAAACAAAAGGATGCGCGTGTGAATAGCCAGGCTGACACGCAGGCCTGACTTACATAAGCAGAATAGTTTCATTAGCGTTGAATAGAAGTTAGTGCACACAGTATATTTGCCCGGTTACCGGAGCACCGCAAAGCTAATATGATCGCTATTCTTACCGCAATCGGATCGGGAAAGCAATTTATTCATTCGGGAAAAATATGTTTAAACTTATTATGTTCTATCCTTTCCACAGGCACTTTACCGGGTTCATTGGCAGATAAACAGGAAAGCCATCAGTACGCTGACTGATGGCTTTATCTGACCTGTGTAATTTCTTAATTTACAAAAAGAACACTCGTAGCTATCTCATAAAAAGTAGCTCCCTTTTTGATAAAGGGAGGAGCTTCGCCCCAGGTTTCCCTTGCAACCATATATAGCGTAAACACATTCCGGACAGGTAACGGTGTAATACCGGAGGGCGACAGGGCGATATTGGAATAAGCTGTTCCTCCATAATTGAGCAGCGGCTCCCCGGTATCGCCATTCAGGAACTCGAAGATATAGTTGTAGCCAATTTCCGGCACAGGATCCGGTACGCCATCCGGCAGCAGATGGTAGGTAGCCTTGTCAACAGCGTCCTGTACATCTTTGATTATACCGACTTCTGTAATCACTTCATTCCAGTCGGCATCAAAATAACTGATAGATACTCTGATATCCAGGTGCGCAAAAGGAATAAGCTCTTTTGCATAGTTGGCTACTTTCAGTTTGATCTGACCGGCCGGAGCAGGGCTTTCGTTATCCTGTGCACCAGGATCGATAAAACTGACAGGCGCCTCCATCGTTGGCTGGAAAAGCGTATACTGCTGACCGCCGCCGGCTTTCACATCGATTACTCTTTCTGCTACTACCCTTCCGTTACGGGTATCGTAAAATTCGAATTTCCCCTCTCCTGCTATTACTTTCATCTTTTTGCCGGATACATCCCAATCAATCGGGTGCCCGTTGTACCTGGCCGCAATGAACACTCCCGCTCCATTGTTTCTCAGGGCCGTTTTATCAGCATCAAAATACACATCTGCAAATTCCGTGAAAGGTACTGCGAACTCCCCTTTCCCGCAGGAATACAATACTGCAGACAACAGAACAGCAGTTATTATCTTCTTTATATGGCATTTCATTCTTTATCTTTTTAATTCATCAAAAGGTGACCGGAAATTAAAAGTTGTAGTTAAAACTCAGGCTGTATCTTCGTCCATCTTTTCTCTGATACGTGATAATATCGCCGTCTTCCTTACGGTATCTGACAGATCTGCCTTCCTTCAGCACAGAGAATTTTGTATCATCCTGTGTATAATCATGAATATTCATATAGAATCGCGTATAGTCATTCAGGAGGTTCGACAGATTGAGTTTAACTTCCATTTTCCGTTTGAAAAAGCGTGCGTAAAGCTGTACATCCAGTTGTTTGGGCGCCAGTTCATATTCCACCCTCGCCATATTGACGTTTGCCAGATTAGTCCGGTGTCCGCGGTGATTGTAACTGATGGTAGCGCCTATATAGTCTCCCCAGTATCCAACGCCCAGGTTGAGCAACCATGGCGACTGCCCCATCAATGGCCGGTCCTGGTTAGGATAGCGGGTCTGCACCCGTTCTGCCTTTTGCGTTTCAGGGTTGTTGATCCATTGCCAGTGGCTTAATACATTCACCTCGGATTTGAGCAATGTACCATTTGCATAAATAAACAGCTGCTTTAACCAATCCTTATCAGACAGAAAGGAGAAGTCTTTCCGGATCTCCATTTCCAATCCGAAGTTCTTCGCATTTTCCATGTTGGCAAAGGTGTAATTGGATGCTTCCGAATGGATCAATTCGATGGGTTTATCCAGCTTTTTATAAAATCCGGTTACAGAAAGAATTTCTCCGGGAGACGGATACCATTCCAGTCTGACATCCATGTTATCAATCAATGTTGATTGCACATGTTCTCCATATACGTAACCATCTATTTCAAAATCATACATCCCAAACATGCCGATCTCCCTGAAATCAGGACGTATAACCGTTCTCGAATAACTACTGCGGATATTCAGTTCAGGCGTCAGACTATAGGTAGCGTTGATCGATGGAAGAAAGCGCCAGTTATTCTCCCTGACGCCGAACCGGTGTCTGAATTCATCATCGGGATTCAGTTCCGGTTTTTGGGAAGCTCTTTGGAAAAGGGCTTCCTGCCTGGAATTTAAATCGAAGTACTCGGCACGCACACCATATGCCAGCCGCAGTCTGCCCCAGAGCTTTTGATCCGCCATCAGGTATAAAGCGTGTGATCCCATACTACCGTCATAGAACCTTCCGCCAAGTGCATCTGCATAGTAATAGGCCTGCCCGTTTCCGTTCCCGATGTTGCTGCCAGCGAATAACTGGTCATAGCTTTTTTCAATGGCAGGCGGCAGTTTATTCGTGGTGCCTTCCGCCCAGGACCTTGTCCAGGGAATGAACTTGAATACATCCAGCGATCTTTTTTTCGACCAGGCCTGATATCCGAATTTCACGAGCGTAGCTACCTTTTTATCCTCTCCGAACTTGCGGGAAAATGCAGCGCTCCAGTTATAATCCGTTTCATCGATCGATGTCCACATTCTCCAGTCTTTCACAGTTCCGCCCACAGAGGCAAAGCTGTTGGTCATCAGGGCAGGGGTCTGAAAATATGGTTTACCGCCGATGACCGTCGTCAATTGATAGGAGAGTTTACGCTCATCCAGTATCTGTTGCCTGATCCTGTTAACCGTAAACATTCCTTCTGCCTTGATTTTCCAGGGTAACTGCCAGCTGCCGGTCAGCTGATGCTGTTGCAGCAACATGGCTTCCGGCAATTGATAGGTAAGTTTATTGGCGATCGGGTTGGAATCATCATAAGGCTTCCTGACAGATTCATTGTAATGGTCGCTGTAGGTACGCGCATATATATTCTTCAGCGCAATCCTGAATGTTTTGCCCAGCCATCCCATATTCGCTACCAGCCCCATGTTGCTGTTAAACCGGTAAGAGGTACCGGCGCCATTGTCTCCGATCCCGGTGCTATCCATATAATTACCTTTGGTTGAAGACCGGGTGTTATTAAAAGTCACTATATTCTGCTCATTTCTGACGTTTGCAGTAGCAGCAAACCCAAAGCGGTTCCCATTCCCCAGGTCATAGACGCGCCCTAGTGAAAAACGCATATGCTGATTAGGTTGAGCCTTATATTTATAGGACTTCAACGCATCATTATTTAACTTCCGGGATTGAGCGATCGCATCCAGGTCATTGTATCTGACGTTATTCCCATATTCAACCTGATTAAGCGGCACATTATTCAATTCGGGATCTGACAGATGATAACCCGGCGGCACATCGAGCTGCATGGCGCGATTATCCCAGATCCAGGTTCTCATACCTTCCGGCCTTTGGGCGGATGGGTTACTAAAACCGAAATACTCGCCGGCAGATCGCTGACCCAGGCGGTAGAAATCTTTTCCAACCGTTTGTGAATTGCCGCCGATCCCATACTGCATGGAAGTAAAATTCCGTTCAGGGATATCAATGGTGTTCACAGATACCTGTCCGCCGGAAAATTCAGCAGATACGTCCGGTGTAGCTGTTTTGTTGACCACCACGGAGCTCACCATTTCAGTCGGAATAATATCAAAGGAAAAATCCCTTTTGTTCTGGGATGTACTCGGAACAACCACGCCATCGAGCATGGCCTGGTTATAGCGGTCAGACATACCGCGTACAACCACATTGCGATTGTTTATCGTTGTCAACCCGGTGACTCTTTTCAGCACCTGTCCCATGTCATTATCCGGTGCACGGGAAATCTGTTCTGCAGATATACCATCTGTTACAGAAGCCGCATTTTTTTGTGCGGCGTACAACCCTGCCACGCTCTCCTTTTTGAAGGTGCCGGTTACCACTACCTGCGACAGTGTGCTGCTCGTTGTCTTCAAAGCGATGTTGAGGTTTGTGAGCTGTCCTGCTTTTACTTCCACCTGGGTAATTTGCCGCGTCTGGAAAGAGATGTAGCTGACTTCTACGGTATAGCTGCCCGGAACAATATTGAAATTGTAACTGCCGTCTACACCGCTGAGGGCAGTCTGGCCGGTCTGTATAACCTTTACGCTTGCGCCTGGAAGTGGTGCACCGCGGTCATCGATAATTTTTCCGGCGATACGGCCGGGTTGCCGGTGTACAGTATTCACTATAACGGGCCTGGTTACGGCTGCGGTGATAACTACCCATTTGTTATCGATCGTATAACTATAAGGCTGTCCTTTAAACAGGGCATCGAGCACCTGTACTACCGTGGCGTCAGTAACCTGCAGGCTGACAGGCTTTGCCTTGCTGAACAGGTCTGTATCATAAAAAAAGTCATACTTTGCCTGCTTTCTGATATCCTCCAGTACGGTTTGGATCGTACAATGTTGCCGGTTTATACTGATGCGCTGGGCATAGGAGCCGGCACTGACCTGCAATAGCAAGCAGGTGATGAGAAACATGGTGATCTTCATAACACGCATGCATTGATAAAAATTCATACTTTTGAAAATGTTAAACGCTGTTGATGATTATTGTTGTCGCAATGTCTCCGATAAGCTTTAACGATCCGGCCAGAGGTGTTCCACCACCTTTGGCTATTATTTCAGCTTGTCAGTTTCGGGTCTTGTATTAATCTGTCACTATTAACCTCCTTTCCTTTATTGTTACCGATGCTTTTTTTGTCGATTGTATCATGCCGATGATGGCAGAGAGTGGTTGTGATCTTGATATCATCCCGTTAAAACGCAATTGCCCGATATGCGGCGGATATTCTGCCGACACATCATACCAGCGTCCCACCTGCCGCAATACGCTTTCAAGGGTTTCTCCCCGGAAAACAAAATCACCGCTGACCCATGCCAGCTGTTCGGTGATATCTGCAGGTTGCACAGTCAGTTGCTTTGCCAGAACAGCTTGCTGACCGGGTTTCAGCAGCACAGAACGGCCGCCGGCTGACCGGACTTTTACGCTGCCTTCCGCCAGTGTTGTTTTTACAGCGGGTTCATCGCTGTATGCATTGATGTTGAAATGTGTACCTAATACCTGTACTTCCTGTCCGGCTGATTCCACGAAAAAGGGAACATTCTCTTTTCCGCCTGGCATCTTTTGCTGCCTGATTTCGAAATAGACTTCTCCTGTCATTTTTACGCGGCGTTCCTTTTCAGCAAAGCATACCGGATAGCTGAGGGAGGATGCCGCATTGAGCATGGCTACCGATCCGTCAGGCAGGATGATACGGTATTGTCCTCCTCTGGGTGTGGCGATAGTATTGGTGGCTGCAGGCATTACTCCTGTCCTGGCTTCCGCATGATAGCGGATATTTCCGCTGGTATCTTTTTCAATGCGAACGCCTCCCTGTAGGGCAATGGTCCCGTTCTGCACGCTGTCCAGCGCAATAACAGAGCCATCTGACAAGGTAAGACTGGCAATGTTGTTTCCCGGCAGAATTTCGTGCCGGCCGTTGTTCCCGGTTTTACCCGGCCGGAGCCAATATGCACCGGCCAGCAGGATAATTCCTGCAAGCAATGCAGCAGCAATGCGCCTGAAATCTTTCAGACGGAAACGTTTTGTTTGCCGGCTTGCAATGATGTGGTCTATCCGGCGGCGCAGATCGCGTCCCGTTTCTGCTGACAGCGCGTCTTCCTTTTCGGTTGCGGTCAGTTCTTCTTCCAGCAGCTCATCATATCCCTGCTGCAGCAACACTTCTTCTTCGGGGCTAAGCGCCCGTCCGTCTGCATGTTTCTGTAATAGCTTTTTGAATATTTCGTTATCCATCTTTCTATTTCTTCTTTCCGGTTTTTGCCGGTATTGGCATACGCCCTATACATACAATCCGGAAACAGACGGTTACCCCTGGCCGGCAAGACAATTTTTTTTAAAAAAATGTAACGGCAAACAGGTGAACAAGATTAAAAGAAAGATTAGACGAAAAGAGAAAGCATCAGCAGGAGTGCGCCGCCGATACGCTGGCGTATGTGCCGGAGCGCTGTAGTAATGTGGTATTCCACTGTTTTCGGAGAAATGCCCAGCTCAAAGGCAATATGTCTGATAGAAAATTTTTCATGCCGGCTCATGGTGTACACCCGGCGGCATTGTTCGGGCAGGTTGTCCACACAGGCTTCTACCACCAGCTGTAGTTGTCTTGTTTGTATAGACTCATCTGCTTCTCCGGCAAGGGGTTCGGAATATTTTGCCAGCTCAATGCGTTCAATGGACTGCAGCTGTTTCAGCTTTTTGAGAACCAGGTGATAGGATGTGGTAAACAGCCATCCTTTAATATTTGTATGAGGCATGTTCCAGTGTTCCCACAGCTTGATGAAGGTGTCCTGAACAATGTCTTCAGCCGCCTGTTCATCTTTCAGAATACGGAAAGCCGTACGCAACAAAGGCTTCCAATACTGCGCATAGACCTGATCGAATGTAACGGCATCCTCCTGTTGAAGTGCTGTTCCTGATCGCGATGGTCCTGTGCTTTTTGTTTCCACTGATGTATACCATTTGTCAGGACAAAAATATCAGTTAGACTTCAGGAGGCGGAGAGATGTTGTGTTACGTTTCTATTAATTTATAAATGAACCCGCTGGAAAAATCTTTCCCTGTTTAAAATTATCAGCTTCAAAAAATATTAGCGAATACAATTTTTCTTATAGAACTTCGCTTTACGGAGAAGGAACCATGAAGAGTACAGGCATCTGCGCAGGAGAATGTTAACCGGTTCATATGCACTCATTTTCCCTTTACTGAATATATCCGATTGATAAAATCATAAACAAGTTACATGAAGTATCATTTATCCCTTTTGCTGCTCCTGGCAGGAGCGGGCCTGAAAGCACAGACGAACGTCATCAAGGAAACCGGCAAGGTTGGTATTGGTATTACCACTCCATCAGATTACCTGCAGGTACATGGTGGCAACATCAGGGTTTCCAATTCCAACGGGTATCCTTTCGGCGTTTCATTAGATATGGATGCTACCGTATCATGGGCCAGAGAGTTCAGTTTTACACATAGCAATGCCGGTAAGATGGCCTGCTTTGGCGTGTATTCCATCGGATCTAATATGAACTACGCATACATCGGAGGCAATACTACCGCTACTACTGCACATGCAGCACCCTGGATGACGTTTAAACCCAACGGTTATGTTGGTATCGGTACTACTAACCCGCATACGATCTTCTCTGTCAGCGGAGGCGTAACGATCTATGCTCCTATCAACTCTGCCGGCCCCCGGCCTGCGCTGGCGCCAGGCACTATTACCGGCGAAATCAGGGGAACCAGCCCGGGATGGTATGGCGGCGATGACGGGTTCATGAGGTTAAGTGCCGGCGGCGGCACCAATGCGGGCACCAAGTCTTTTATTGATTTGTCAGGATATACTGCCACTCAGCCGGATATGTTTCAGAATATCGTTATGGGCACATCAGGTGCAGAGAGATTACGGATTGCCTCCAACGGAAATGTGGGCATTGGTACCAATAACCCCGGTGCGAAACTGGCTGTGAACGGAGATATCAAAGCACAGAAAATAAAAGTAACAACAACAGAGTGGCCCGACTATGTATTTCAATCCGACTATAAGCTGCCTGGACTACTGGAAGTAGCAGACTTCATTACCGCCCACAAACACTTGCCTGGCGTACCTTCTGAAGCAGACGTTAAAAAAGAAGGCAGCGTGGATGTAGGTCAGATGAACGAAATATTACTGCGGAAAATAGAAGAATTAACGCTTTACATGATTGAACTGAAAAAAGAAAATATCGCTTTAAAAGGCCGGCTGGAGAAAGTGGAAGCCAGATAAACACTGACTCAATCTTCCGTAAAAAAACAAACAAAACCCGCTATAACAGCGGGTTTTGTCATTTCAACATTTATCGGGAAGACCTGTAATGCTATTGTACTGTTACGCCACCGGGATTGTAATAGTGATTCAATATCCAGCGATAGTCCTTATCGCTGGCCCAGAAACTTGAGCCCCACTGGCACATTCCTCTTCCATGGCCATTGGTAGCACGGCCTGCGCAGCGTGCGTCAGAGATACAGGGCCAGGAGCTGCCCGTACCGCTGTAACCATTTCCGCAGCCGGCATTGTTATTTTCAGCAGAATACTCAGATCTGAAAATGGCACCGCTTTTTGCCAGATACACGCCTGCTGTAGCCCTTGCCGCATTAATGGTGGAAGAAGCGGTTTCACTGCCCCAGGCTTGTGAACAGGGCGTACTGGAAATATCGTAGTTGCTTCTTATCGGATGCTGCACATGCCAGGCGCCATAAGAACGGTAGGCTACCGCCCCGGCCTGCAGCGACGCGGCCTTCCAGCTGGAAATCCATTCGTTGTCAAGACCAGACTCCGTATAGGCTTCAAGGCTCATCACCTTTACGCTGCTGCAGGAAAGACAGGAGCAGCTGAGCCCCACCCGGATGCTGGCGGGTAAACTCAATGCAGCGGCTTTCGCAAGCGTACCTGTCATGCTTTCTGCTGCAACAGCAGCAGCGTCTCTTTCCAGTGATTCACCTGCTGTCCGGTCAAATAAGCCTTGCCGCAGATATTCTACATCTTCATTGCCCGCCCTGCCGTTTACAGACGATCCAGTGGTACGCATTGCCATTTTAAAAGTGTAGGCGCCGGGTACCAGGTAAAAATTCTTCAGCACATGTGTTACATATCCGGGCCTGACAGCGCTGATAGCAATAGTTGCCGGCTTTGTCTCCGGGTTCACCTCATCTGCAGCAGCAGGTATGCTGACAGAGAAAAACCCTCTGGCATCCGTTCTGGCGCTATAGGCGCCCAGATTTAATTCCACATCCGCCAGCGGCGCATGTTCGGCCGCATCACTTAAATATCCGCTCACAGTGACCATATCTTTGCCCGTTGTTCTGGCAGCAGCAGCTGTAGCAACATTAACAGGATCCAGGTCAATACCTGCACGGATAACATCCTCTTCTCCGGTGGAAAAATAAGTCTGCAGCGGGTTGTATCCTTGTCCGCCTACTGTAAATGTGAACTTACCATTTACTGCCAGAAATGATACGGTACCATTCTTTCCGGCTTTCAGCAGGCTTTCTTTTCCGTCGGGTGCCTTGACGGTAATGGCGGCTTCAGGGATGGCATAGCCTGTAACGCCATCAGTAATAGTGAAGTCAATACGGGTGGAGGGCTTATCCTGCGGCATATCCAGGGTACCGGCAGTATCCCGTTTACCACAGGAAGTAACAATGGCACATCCGGCCAGGGCAATCATAAAGAATTGTTTTTTCATGTATTCAGATTTTGGGTTAAAAGGTGTTCGGGTTTTCAGCCAGCTGATACAATAGTGGAATTTACCATTCAGCTCAAGGTCACCGGAAAACAATATGGTTTTATCGTTACAACATGCTCTTTAAAATTTTCCGGCTGGAAAATCAATATGAATAAAGCTCGGGGGGAATTAGTACTTTGATTCGTGGAACGGGCTTTTGGTACAAATGGATCGGGTACGTCAAAACACAAACTTATCTGAAGATACTATTTTTCCGGATAATTATCATGTGCATACGGACATTAAAAAAACTTTTACTGCTTCCACCACCGGTTATCCTGTATCCGTTCATTTTCAGACAGCAGATGTCCGCCAGCGGACACCTGCTGTTGCAGAAAAATACAGGATGCGGCACTGTAGCCACTTTCCGGAATGGCAGTATTATTGTCGTTCAGCTGCAAACACGTAAGGAATGTTAAGGAATCATACTAAAGTTGCCTGGAGGAATCTCCTCAACAACAAAACTTTTTCCCTGCTCAATATTGCCGGCTTATCAACCGGTCTGGCAGTGGCGTTGCTGATCGGCCTGTGGATTTATGATGAAGTGACCTTTAACAAACACCACGCGAATTATGACCGCATTGTTGCCGTGATGCAACACCAGACCTTCAATGGAGACGTTGGTACGCAAACAGCTAATCCTTATCTGCTGGGTGAAGAGATCAGGAATAAATACGGGAGCGACTTCAAACATGTAATCATGACGTCGTGGCCGGATAAACACATTCTGGCTCAAGGCAACCACGCGGTTTCCAAAACAGGTAATTTCTTTGAACCTGATTTTCCGGAGATGATTACCCTCCGGATGCTGAGCGGTACCCGCGGAGGATTAAAGGATCCTTCCTCCGTGATGTTATCTGCTTCTACAGCCAGGGCTATGTTTGGCGACACGGATCCGGTTGGCCAAATCGTAAAAATGGATGGCAGGCTGGATGTAAAAGTGAGCGGTGTATATGAAGACCTTCCCCACAATTCGTCCTTCGGCGACCTGGAATTTATAGCGCCCTGGGAATTGTACCTGATCAGTCAGCCGTGGATAAAGGAAATGGAAAATCCGTGGCGTTCTAATTTCACCCAGACATATGCGCAGCTGGCCGATAACGCTGACCTGGAAAAAGTATCTGCAAAAATAAAGGATGTAAAGCTGCACAAGGTGCGCGCCGAGGACGCCGCTTTCAAACCGGAAGTATTTCTGTTTCCGATGAGTAAATGGCACCTGTATTCGGAATGGAAGGACGGAAAAAATACCGGCGGACGTATTCAGTTTGTCTGGCTTTTTGGCGGCACCGGCCTGTTTGTGCTGCTGCTGGCCTGTATTAACTTCATGAACCTGAGCACCGCGCGTTCTGAGAAAAGGGCCAGGGAAGTGGGTATCCGCAAGGCGGTGGGCTCTGTCCGCAGTCAGCTTATCTCCCAGTTTCTGAGTGAATCAGTGATGCTGGCCTGCGTTGGTTTCGTACTGGCGTTACTGTTAGTATATATCAGTTTACCATTTTTCAACAGTCTGGCAGACAAAAGAGTCAGCATCCCTGTCCGGCAACCGTTATTCTGGCTCATTGCCTTCGGTGTTACTTTTTTCACCGGAATAATTGCCGGCAGCTATCCGGCATTTTACCTGTCCTCCTTTGAGCCGATCAAAGTGCTGAAAGGAACATTCCGCGCCGGCCGGTATGCGGCCGTTCCCCGCAAAGCAATGGTAGTACTGCAGTTTACTGTATCTGTTATACTGATTACCGGCACGGCAGTAGTATTCAAACAGATACAATATGCCAGGAACCGCCCTACTGCCTATAACCGGGAAGGATTAATCACCATCCCGATAGCCACTCCCAAACTGTACGACAACTTCGAATTTATCCGGCAGGAACTGACTGGCAGCGGCGCCGCACAGGCAGCAGCCGTGACTTCCGCTCCCACCACCCGCCTGAGTCAGATCAACAACGGATATACCTGGAAAAATATGCAGCCCGGCACACAGGGTAATTTCGGGGTGCTGAACGTCAGCCACGATTTCGGACAAACCATCAAATGGCAGATTATCGCCGGCAGAGACTTCTCCCGTAATTTTACTACAGACAGCAACGCCATTATACTGAATGAAACTGCTGTGAAGTTTATGGGACTTAAAAACCCTGTGGGAGAAATCGTGAAGAAGGACAACCAGCCATTTACCGTGATCGGCGTAGTAAAAGACATGGTGATGGAATCGCCCTATCAACCGGTATTCCGCACCATATTTGAGCTGGATAGTAAAAACGTTAACTTTATCAACATCCGGCTGAATCCTGCCAAACCTGTGACAGCAGCGCTGGCACAGGCAGAAAGCATTTTCAGAAAATACGATCCGGGTGTTCCCTTCACTTATACGTTTGCTGACGACGATTATGCTATCAAATTCGATACAGAGCAACGTATCGGTAAACTATCCAGCTTCTTCTCCGTACTGGCTATCTTTATCAGCTGCCTGGGACTGTTTGGCATGGCTTCTTTCATGGCAGAACAACGTACAAAGGAAATAGGCGTCAGAAAAGTACTGGGCGCATCCATCTTCAACCTGTGGCGGCTGATGACCAAAGATTTCGCTTTGCTGATACTCATCGCCCTGAGCATCGCCGTTCCTGTAGCCTGCTACTGTATGAACCGGTGGCTGCAACATTACGACTACCGTACCGATATTTCCTGGTGGATACTCGCAAGCATCTGCGGCGGCGCCCTGGGAATAGCACTCCTTACCGTTAGCTATCAATCCATAAAGGCAGCGATGATGAATCCTGTGGAAGTACTTAAATCTGAATAATTACGAATTACGAATTGCGAATTACGAATGAGGAGCGAAGATTTAAGCGGATAAAGAATTAACTTCTTCGCTTAAATCTTCGCTCCTCATTCGTAATTCGCAATTCGTAATTCGTAATTCCTGTATATTTTACCAGATAAACGGAATCAGCTTCCTCGTATGTTGCTGGTATGCAGTGTATGCTTCGGGGAAGAGGTTGCTCAGCAGGATTTCTTCCTGGTTGATTTTAATGCATAAGCCGAGGGCAAAAATGAGGGTCATGATGATGGCGGCGAGGCCGCCGGTAACGAGGGTGGTGCCGGTAACTGCCGTGATGAAGCCGGTATAAATGGGGTGTCTTACAAAGCGGTAAGGCCCTGTCATTACCAGTTCATGGTCTTTTTTGGCGGTTACACCGCCGCTCCAGTTTTTGCCCAGGAGGTAGCGGGACCAGATGCAGATGAGGATACCTGTTATGCACAATACAACGCCGGCTGTTTGCAGTACTACGTCTGCAGGCAGGATGCGGCGGCCGATCCCTCCGGTCATCAGCAAAGGTGCATACAGGGAAGAAAAGATGAGGAAATAGCCGAGAGCACCCATAAAGCGCTCCTTAGCGGTTCTTACTTTAATATTTTCTTTGGTTTTATTACGCAGCAACAGCCAGTAACTACAGAACAGGATCCAGCAGCCGATAGTGATCCAGGTAAATATGGTCAGCGAATGGGTCATAAACAGGGTTTTATAACCTGCTGAAGGTAGGCGATAATCGCTTAAAAGCTCCTGTTCATTTTATTCATTCCTCATATCAGGCATTCGTCTATGGTGTAAGCCAGTACTTAATTCCGGAGGGAACCGGTGTTGGTTTAAATGCGGGTTTTCCTGCCAGCTCCGGGAAGATGTGGGTGGCAATCAGTTTGCTGATATTATCTGTCCAGTAGATAATATCGGATCCATACATAGACAGTACCGGGTTACCGGGAACATCCACCAGCATAAACCGGTGCCCGCAAATAGGGAAGATACGCGAAATCCCCTCTGCCCTGAGCCGACCCGCGGTGATATTATTAGCCGAATAAATCCACTGCAGGAGGTTCTGTATGCGGTCCATATCATTAGGAAAAGCATAGAAAACAGGTGTATAGGCCGGCGTATGCCCGCTGCTGCCGTAGATATTTACGCCGGGCTTATCCAGCCCGTTCATGACCTCATAGAAATGCCGCAGCGGGGCAGGGAAAGTGAATCCCACAGCCGCTTCGAAGGCCTTCAGCTCTGCTGCAGACAAACCGGGATTCCATGTTGTTCCCGGCTGTACCTGGAAGCCGAAGATATCATGATCCAGGGAGCTGCCGGCCCAATGGCGGTCAGACAGTTCCCGGAGCTGTTCAAAAAAAGCGATGCTGTCGTCCGGAGCTATTATCATCTCTCTAAAATACGAATCTTTTATGGCTGCAATGCCTTCACCAGGCCATATCCTTCTTCCAGCAAACGGTATTTTACAATGAGATCATTTTCTATGGTCATGGAGGTAAAGAAAATGGACTCATATAGTTTGCCGGTCTGTAACATACGCGTGGTAAAACGGCCGGCGGTGAGGTTAACATTTTCCTGTGTAAAGGAATGATCTATATGCCCTTCCACCGCTTCCGTATTTTTCCATAACATCCTGTAGAAGTCTGCTATGGCTGCTTTTGTGGACCGATGGCCCAGCCAGGGCGCTATTGCTTCATTGCCGGGAATGTACCAGTCAATTTCATCTGCGATCAGCGCTAAAATATCATCCAGGTTACGCTGCGCCATGGCGGCAAAAAATTTATTAACGATGTGTTCCATATAATCATTTTTCTACCACAAAGTTCCGTTTCCTGTTTTGTTAACGCTTACCTATACACGCCGTATTGTTATCTTTTCACGTCACATGATAAAGAAGCAACAAGTAAAAAAAAGTTATTGTAACAGAAGCGTTAATTTGTACCTGCAAATATTCCGGACCCAACTCCTTTTGACTATGAAATACTTATTAGTGGCTGCTGTCAGCCTTTTGTCCCTACCCGCTTTTTCTCAGATTATAGAAAAAAACAACAATGTAGGAATCGGTATAGAACCGGTTTCCAAACTGGAAGTAAATGGTAATATCTATACGCACGGCGGGCTTTCCAGCAGTGCAGGCGGCCCTGTAGGCGGATTTATTCATTTGCTGAATCCCACTAAAACCACTCCCGGAACGGCCATGCGCTGGAGCATTTATAATATGACCGGCACCTATGGCAACAGCCTGCAGTTCTGGGCATATGACCAGAAAGAATGCACCCCTGGCGGTTTGTGTGCATCCCGGCTGACGATACTTGATAACGGCCGGGTAGGCATCGGTACTAATGTTCCCCCGTCAGAACTGGGTGTTGCAGGCACCATCACAGCGTATAAAGTAAAGGTAACAACCAACTGGGCTGATTATGTTTTCCATAAAGATTACCAGCTTCCCAGCCTGGAATATGTGGAACAACACATCCGTGAAAAAAAGCATCTGCCCGAAATTCCATCTGAAGCAGAAATCAGCAGAGACGGCCTGGACCTGGGCAGTATGCAGCAAAAGCAGATGCAGAAAATTGAAGAACTCACCCTCTATATCATTGAGCAGCACAAAGCCATTGCTGCCCTACAGGAAACCGTGAAAAAGCTGAGTGCACAGACAGCACAAAAATTTTAATATTTGGTTATTTGAGATTTGGTTATTTAAAATGCAGCGGAGACTAAAGCGAAATTTTAAATTGAGTATCCGCGTTGGTCTCCGCTGCATTTTAAATAACCAAATCTCAAATAATAAAATCTCAAATTTTCCTAGTTTTTTTTGGTGGGATGTGCGGGCAGGCCGGCGGCGAGGTTGTTGATAGCGGTGGCCATCCGTTGAATGCGGGCATCGAGTACATTTACTTCCATGAGCCAGCGGATACAATCCTGCTGTTCTTTTTCCGGTAGCTGCTGAAAGGCTTTCCAGGCGGCAGGTTCATCTTTGAGACATTCCAGAAAATCTTCCGGGATCACTTCCTGCGGCTCATCGGCGGCAGCATATAATACTACCTTTACCATATCGCCTTCCTGTTTGCCGATCCGCTTGCGGATATCTGCTTTGACCGGCAGGAACAAAACACCTTTTCCCATCGGCATCAGGGTGCCGTCTTTTAATTCATAGCTGTCAATAAATCCGTGTATCTTCTTTGCGCCGAAATAGCTACGCTTGTCCTGAGGAATATGCGGCATACGGATGTATGTCCAGCCGCCTTTTCCGGGGAAGCGCTCCATCGTTAATTCCTGGTTGACTAAGGGTTGCTGATCCATGATGTAAAGCTAATATCTTCTCTCCTAATTTGTTACTGTCTGATGAACCGGATGCTGTATTTTTATGTCCGAACAACGAAATATATGTCATACGATCCTGCACTGAATGATTTCTTTGAAACCATTAAAAGTTTTATCACTTTATCCGCCGACAGCCGGGAGGCGCTGGCCTCAGTCATGAAAAGGTCTGAGCTGCCGAAAGGCACCGTACTGGTAAATCCTGGCAGTATCTGCAAATATATCTACTACATAGAAAAGGGGCTGACAAGAACCTGGTATGTGAAGGACGGGAAAGATGTGACGGACTGGATCAGTGTGGAGCGCACATTTGCCACGTCTATTGTAAGTTTTGTTACCGGGCAGCCGGATATCCGCGGTATAGAGTTGCTGGAGCCGGCAATTATATGGGCTATCGGGCATGATGATATACAACGGTTGTATGACAGCAGCCATGAGATAGAACGTTTTGGCCGGCTGCTGGTGAGTCTGGGGCTGGTGCAGATGCAGCAGCGTTTCGATGAGCTTCATTTTGCCACGGCGCGCGACCGTTACCGCCGGCTGATGGAGCAGCACCCCGGCATTATACAACGTGCGCCGCTGGGTATCATTGCTTCTTACCTGGGTATTACACAGGAGACGCTGAGCCGTATCCGGGCAGACTTCTCTTTTTGATAATTGTCAAAGGAATAACCTGCCGGTGTCTGCAACTTTGTGACATAAAATCATTCAGGATATGAATACGTTATTATGGACACTACAGGGATTGCTGGCACTTGTTTTCGTTTATTCCGGCATCATGAAATCCACACAGCAGCGGCAGAAGCTGGTCAGCATGGGACAAACCGGTGTTGCCAATCTGTCTTACCCCGTTATCCGGCTGATAGGCATTACCGAAACGCTGGGCGCGGTGGGTATACTGCTGCCCTGGGCTATTGATGTGGCGCCGTTTCTGACGCCGCTTACTTCCACCTGCTTCGCTGCTATTATGGTGATGGCTGCTCCTATCCACTACAGGCGCCGGGAATACTACTCCGTGGCCTTCAACCTGACACTGCTTGCTATGGCTATGCTGGTAGCGATAGTACGTTTCGGCCAGTTATCATAATTTTTTTGGCAGAAAAAGAAAGCGGCGTATATTTATGTAACTGGTTACATAATTAGTTACATAAAATGATGGTATATGAGCTTTTTTGATACTGCGGGCAAGATGGCCATAGGCAGCAGACTACGTTTGCTGACAGAAAAAATCACGGAAGACGCCGGAAAGATATATGCACTGTTTGGCGTAGGGCTGCAGCCGAAATGGTTTCCCGTTTTCTATATGCTGGCCAACAACGAAGCCCTCACTATTACCGCCATTGCAAAAGAGATAGGACACTCCCATGTGTCTGTCAGCAAGATTGTCAGGGAGATGGTAAAGCATGGGCTGGTAAAGGAAAAGAAAGATAAATCAGACGGGCGGCGGAATATGGTCACCTTATCCGCTGCCGGCAGGGAAGTGAATCAGCGGCTCAGTGAGCAGTGCGTAGATGTAGGCAGCGCCATAGAAGAGCTGTCGGCGTCAGCCACCCACAACCTGTGGGAAGCAATCGGAGAATGGGAGTTTCTGCTGGAACAGCGCTCCCTGCTGCGCCGTGTCATGGATCAGAAGAAAAAACGGGAAGGGCAGGAAGTCACTATCGTCCCCTACAGCCGTAAATACCAGCAGGCCTTCCGCGACCTCAACGAAGAATGGATCTCCACTTATTTTAAGATGGAAGCGGCTGACTACAAGGCATTGGACAATCCCAAAAGTCATATACTGGACAAGGGAGGTATCATACTGGTGGCGCTGTACAAAGAAGAGCCGGTGGGCGTATGTGCACTGATCAAAATGAAGGATCCTGACTATGACTATGAACTGGCCAAGATGGCTGTTTCTCCCCGTATGCAGGGCAAGAGCATCGGCTGGCTGCTGGGCAGCGCCATCGTGGAACAGGCGCGGGCGCTCGGCGCACGGAACATCTATCTGGAGAGTAATACTATGCTGAAACCCGCCATCAGCCTGTATCACAAACTAGGATTCCAAAAAGTGGCCGGCAGGGCTACTCCCTACGAACGCTGCAACATACAAATGGAACTGATATTTTAGCCGTAAACAGTCTGCCAGGCGGCAGACTGTTTTTTTACCGGTACATTTACCGCTTTCACCGAAAAACCGGGGCCGTCAACCCAAAACGACTGTTCCCGTAATGGCCGGACGAATAGTTTTGTGTCTGTAAATTCAAATGACATGAATACTGCTTTCGAATTCAATGCCATTCAACAGATCAACAATGAAATTTACCGTTGCTTTGAAACGCAGAACTTCAGGTCTGCCGCGCATCATCTTACCAGTGACTGCGACTATATCACCTTCAACGGCGAACACCTGCGCGGCCGCGATGCCTATGTCACCACGCATGAGCAGCTGATGAACAACTTTATTTTCAGAGGCGCCAGGCTGGAAGGGCATATAGAACAAATCCGTTTCCTGAATGACAGAACAGCTGTGGTCATTGCCTATGGCGCTATCCGTTTCCGCTGGCAGAAGAAAGCACCGGAAAGCCGCCAGTCAGTGAATACTACCCTGTGGATTAAAAACGGGGAAGATCACTGGCAGATGGCCACCTTCCACAATTGCCGCGTGAAAAAGATCAGCCGGTTTGGACAGTGGCTGATGACGCTGGGCAGGAAATAACCATCATCCGTTCTTCAGGTATTGCTGCAGGAATTTTCCGGTAACAGACTGCCGGTGTTTCAGCAGATCGCGGGGCGTACCTTCAAATACAACTGTACCGCCCTGATGGCCTGCTCCCGGCCCGATGTCTATAATCCAGTCGGCCTGACACATCACATTCAGATTATGTTCAATTACGATGACCGTATTACCATTATCCACCATCTCACCGAATATCTTCATCAGCCTGGCGATGTCTGACAGATGAAGCCCGGTAGTTGGTTCGTCATATACATATATTTCTCCCTGGTGCTGCAGCTCGATAGCCAGTTTAATACGCTGGCCCTCACCGCCGGAAATGGTATCCAGCGACTGGCCCAGGGGGATATATCCCAAACCTACTCTGGATAAGCGTTCCAGCACACCGGTAATTTCCGGCGCCGTAAAAAAGGATAAGGCTTCTTCTACCGTCAGCTGTAATACCTCGCTGATATTTTTACCGCGCAGCCGGTGCTGCAGTACAGCAGCCTGATAACCACTGCCGCCGCATACTTCACAGGTTTCTTCCACATCTTCCATAAAAGCAAGATCCAGGGATATGATACCCAGCCCCCTGCATTCCGGGCATGCGCCCGCCGCATTGGCGCTGAAAAGCGATTCGCTGACGCCGTTCTTCTTCGCAAACATCTTCCTGATCAGATCAAAAATACCGGTGTAAGATGCCAGGTGCGAACGCCTGGAACCCCGCAGGGCACGCTGATCTATCACTTTTACTTCGGGGTACTGCTGCGTCAGTACATGATTAATCAGCGAACTTTTACCGGAGCCGGCCACGCCGGTCACCACCGTGAATACTCCCCGCGGAATCTTCACCGTTATATGCTTCAGGTTATGCAGGGATGCATCGGCAATCACCAGCTCTCCTATCGGTTTCCGCGGATGGGTATTTATCTCCGGGTGCTTTGACAGGTATTTACCTGTCAGGCTGCCGGATTTTTTCAATCCCGCCAGCGTGCCTTCAAACACAACAGTTCCCCCGTGTTTGCCTGCATGTGGTCCCATATCCACCACATGATCTGCAATAGCGATTACATCAGGGTCATGTTCCACAATCAGTAATGTGTTGCCTTTATCGCGCAGCTGCTGCATATGCGTATTCAGCTTGTGCACATCGCTGGGATGCAGGCCGATACTGGGTTCATCGAAAATATAGGTAAGGCCGGACAGGCTGCTGCCCAGGTGTTTGACCATTTTGATGCGCTG
This sequence comes from Chitinophaga solisilvae, assembly GCF_009928525.1. Lineage (GTDB taxonomy): Bacteria > Bacteroidota > Bacteroidia > Chitinophagales > Chitinophagaceae > Chitinophaga > Chitinophaga solisilvae. The sequence continues at coordinate 48,649 of NZ_JAABOK010000013.1, forward strand.
CGACTCGCCGCCGGACAGTGTGGATGTTTCCCGCGACAGATTCAGGTATGGCAAGCCAATGTCTACCACATGCTGCAGGCGGCCGGTCAGTTCGTCCAGCACGGTTTTCACGTTAGACGCCCTGATGCCGGACAGAAAGCGGATCAGTTCATCCGCCTGCATGGCGCTGCAGTCTGCAATATTTTTCCCGTTTATCCGGCACGAAAGTATTTTCTGATTCAGTCTGCCGCCATGGCATTCCGGGCATTCCCTTGTAGTCACAATACCTGCCAGCTGCTCCGCATTCCGGATGTTCTCCTTTGATTCCCGCTTCAGGAAACTTTTCTCAAACCGGGGAATAATTCCCTCATAGGACGCAGTTTTGGGCCAGTCCTTGTGCGGATGTTCCGGTTTATGCGGCGTAGCATACAACAGCATCTCTTTTTCTGCCGCCGTATAATCCTTTATCTTTTTATCATTATCAAAATATCCGGAACGCACATACCGGAGCCAGCGCCAGGAGCCGGGTGTAAACGAGGGAAAGCGGATAGCGCCGCTGTTCAGCGAAGCATTATAGTCGATCAGTTTGCTGACATCAATGGTATTGACTTTACCCAGCCCTTCGCAACGCGGGCACATCCCCAGCGGATTATTAAAGGAAAATACATTGGAATATCCAACGAAAGGCTGGCCTGTGCGTGAAAACAGCAGGCGCAGCAAAGTGTAGATATCTGTGATGGTACCTACGGTAGAGCGTGCATTGCCGCCGATACGTTTCTGGTTAATGATGATGGCCACAGACAGATTCTCCAGGCGATCCACCTCCGGCTGGCCGTAGTGCGGCAGGCGGTGACGGATGAAGCTGTCGAATGTTTCATTGAGCTGGCGCTGTGATTCCGCCCCGATAGTATCGAATACCAGCGAAGACTTACCGGAGCCGGAAACGCCCGTGAACACAGTGATTTCGTTCTTTGGTATCTCCAGTGAAATATTTTGCAGGTTATTCTCCCTTGCTCCTTTAATGATTATTTTATTATGCAGGTATTTCATCAGATGAATATTTTGCTACTCACTTACGAGGTAAGAAAATGTAAAACAAGTATCATTTAACAAGAATGATGCAAAGGTAAACGGTCACATCGCTTATTTTAGCAGGTCAAATTTTCTGCAGCTATGATTCCATTACAGCAAATAATCCTGTTTTTCCTGGCAGCCCTGGTGATGGTGCTGACGCCCGGGCCCAATATGATTTATCTGGTGAGCAGGTCTGTTTCCCAGGGTAAAAGGGCAGCGATGATCTCTCTGGGCGGTGTAGCCTGTGGTATGCTTTTTCATATATTGCTGGTATCACTGGGACTGACCACTATTCTGATGGCGGTGCCGTATGCATATACTACGCTGAAAATGACCGGGGTTATTTACCTGTTATATCTGGCCTGGCAGGCCGTAAAGCCGGGAGGGAAAAACGTGTTTGAGGCCGGCGCCGCCCTTAAATATGATTCACCGCTCAGGTTGTTCAGCATGGGGCTTTTTACCAGTGTGCTGAATCCCAAGATTGCCGTATTCTATCTGTCTCTTTTTCCGCAGTTCATTAAACCGGAGTATGGGTCTATCCTGGTACAGAGCCTGGAGCTGGGTTTCATACAGGTATTCACGAGTGCTTCCGTCAACGCACTGATTATTTTTTCCGCCGCGGGTGTTACGCGCTGGTTCAGCGCCAACCCTAAATGGATACGTGCCCAGAAATGGTTTATGGGCAGCATATTTGCCGGACTGGCGCTGAAGATGGCGCTGGATAAGGGAAAATAATCAGTCGATATATTTTTCATTAGTAGGCTTACCGGTTTCCGGATGTTTGTCCGGAGCGGACATATCGAAATAATACAAATGATGTTGCTGATATAACTGCAGATGTGATTGCAGTCTTTGAAAGAACTGCGCCGCATTCTTTTTCTCCGGGGCTGTCCAGGCGGTTTCCGCCAGCGCAGAGATGCGGGGGAACAGCATGAAATCGAGGCGGCGGTTATCAGTAATTACTTCCGTCCACAGGCAGGCCTGTACGCCGAGGATATTGTTGCTATGGTCCTTTGCAGCCGGGAGGCGGCTGGCATCAAAATCGTATACGGACTGAATATTGTTCAGTTCTCCTTTCGCCCAGCGGCGGCCTATCTTATGGGAGCTGTCCTGCACAAAATCGAAATAGAACGGCAACCGCGGGCACAATATTACCTGGTAGCCTTTGTCCAGCGCCATGCGCAGATTTTCGGGCTTATCCTGCCTCCACCAGCAGACAATTGTTTGATTGACCGGCAAAGTAGCCGTTGCTACTTCATCCCATGCCAGCACCTTATTATGCATCCGTATAACGGTATCGGCCATACGCTGAATGAAATAGTCTTCCACCGCCTTGCGGGAAGTAAGCCCGTGCGACTGCATCAGCCGGATAACGCCGGTATCTGACTCCCAGCCTTTATTGCCGAAGGTGACCTCATCGCCGCCGAGGTGTATCATCTGTGAAGGGAAGAGTGCATCTGTTTCCTGCAGTATGTTGGCCAGGTATTGATAGGTGCCTTCCCTGCCGGGGTTGAAAGTAAAGGAGGGATATTTTTCCGTACCACCGCCATCGAAGGCAGGGTAAGCCCTGTTGGCGGCGCTGGCGTGGCCGGGCATATCAATTTCCGGGATCACGGTAATGTATCTGGTTTGTGCATAGGCAACAATTTCCCGGATATCCTCCTGTGTATAGAATTGAGCGGGAGCTTCCGGATTATGATGATTACCGATGCCACCGATGGTTGTCAGCAGCGGATATTTCTTTATTTCCAGCCTCCAGCCGGGAGCGTCCGTCAGGTGCCAGTGGAAGCGGTTGAGTTTATAGAAGGCCATCCAGTCGAGAATGGATTTCACTTTTTCTTTTCCGAAGAAGTGCCGGGATTCATCGAGCATGAGTCCGCGCCAGGTGTAGTAAGGCTTATCATCGATATTCCAGGCAGGGATATAGAGGGCGTCCTTTTTACGTGTAGCCGATGCCGTTAGTTGCAGCAGGGTAGCTACGGCGTTGAAGGCGCCTTCCGGGCCGGCAGCGGTGATGCGGATATTATTCTCCGACATGCGCAGCGTATAGGCGTCCGCCGGACCACCGTTACTGTTATGTTCCAGTATGATTTTATTAGCGGTAGCTTTACCGGCCGGCAATTCATATTGCTGAAGCAGCTGTTTCCGGAGAAATGCCGCCACTGGCTGCAGGGATGCGTCTTTAGCGATGACGGCCGTCCGCTTACTGAGTGCGAAGGGTTCACTGCCTGGCTGGTATTGAGCCGGCAGCGGTATAACAGGGCATGTCTGCGCAATGGCCTGTAACAATGTAAAAAGAAAGAGTGCACTGAAGAGCAACGGCTTCATCATGGAATTCGGATTTTATAATTTTTCATGTTCACCGGTGCAGGGAGGGCTAACCCTACCGTATACACGCAGCAGATAGTTACGGCACAAGATACTGTTTGCCATATTTTTCTGTTAGTATTAAAAATAAATTTGGCAGAATGAATTGTATGCTTATCTTTGCACCCCTGACACACAAAATCAGAGTTGCCCAGATGGCGAAATTGGTAGACGCACTGTGTTCAGGTCGCAGCGCCTGCAAGGGTGTGCTGGTTCGAATCCAGTTCTGGGCACTTCACTGGCCAAACGGTTTAAACACTGTTTGGCCAGTTTTATTTTAGGGAAGTTTATAACTGGCACAGGTTTCCCTTAACGGTTCATCAAACCAGGAAGTTCCAAAAAACAAATGAAATTATCTTACGGCATTAACCTGCAATTAACGCTTGCCATTTAATCCCTATCTAATTTTCGTGTCATTCATTCAACATGAAAATCCAACTTCCCGGGATCAGGAGCATTTTCTATCACCAGGACCTTACGAATAAAATTGAAAGAATCATCCTATGTATTATTCTATAATTCTGCACAATGGCTAACCAGGCAATATTACGATGCTTTCAAGGAAGAAGAATTGGCAGCAATCAGTGAAAGATTACTAAACCTTATGCTCTATGAAATCAATAAAAGTTAAAGCAAATAGTTAGCAGAGATAATATCTAATAGACTGTATCGCTCCCGGTTGGTAATAATTTCTTAATAATGGTTATGTAGCTTCACGCCCGAAATCATAAACAGGGATGTCATGAAGTATATTATTCTACTGGGAGCCTTCCAGGCATTGGTGATATTCAGTATATTCATCATTAACCATAAGAAAAGGTCTTCCGATAATATATTGAGCTGGTTTTTAATATTGGTGTTTGTTCACCTGGGTGCGGGATTTACGCTGCACACGTTGTTTCCGCATGCAGAAATTCATAAACAGTATTACACATTTATTACGCTGATGTATGCACCGGTGCTGTGGATGTACACCACCCATCTTTCCGGCAGGGACCAGCAGGACAAACGGAGAAGCTATCTCCACTTTCTGCCGGCGATGGCGGCGGCCGTGGCATACTTTACAATTGCCGGTTATATCATTGCCCATGAGGGGAAAACACCTCCCGCCATCATATATTATAACCAGACAGTGGGATATATGGCAATGGTGTCTTTTCCGTTATATGGAATTTTATCGCTGCGGGAAGCCAGGCGCATTCCGGCTTTCTGGCATTCGGAGATACAACTGGTACGGTTTATGGCGATTGTATTTATATCTACCATGCTTTTTAGTTTGATACTCACCGTTAACAATTACCTGCCGGCGGCCTCCCGTTTCATCATTGATTCTCACCTGTGGGGCAGAATATTTACTTACATCTCCCTGTTGAGTATCTGTCTTGCTATCGGCAGGACAAGGATTTTATTGCTGATGGATACCGGAACAACACTGCCGTTGCTGGAAGATACTTCTCCTGCTGTAACAGTGACCGAAGAAACCGTAACGGATACTTCGGCATTACCCCGGAAATCCATCCTGTCCGCTTCACAGCAGGCCACCATTGCAGCACAGGTAAAACAGCGGATGTATGAAAAAGCACTGTATAAGGATCCTGAGCTGACGCTGGATAAGCTGGCTGCTGTCATGGAGATATCACGGCATCATCTTTCAGAAACACTGAACCAATATCTCGGGCAATCCTTTTACCAGTTTATCAACGAATGCCGTATCCGGGAAGTGGTAAAACTGCTGGATAGATACCGGCAGGACAGAGAAACACCCAACATCCTCTCTCTGGCTTTTGAAGCCGGATTTCATTCCAAGTCCTCGTTCAATCAGTACTTCAAAAAAGTGACCGGCACTACCCCTTCCGCCTATATGAAAAGTAAAAATACGGTGGTGATAACTGCACAAAGTACTGTAAACAGTGCATTGACCTGAATAGCTTAACAATTCCGTAATGTTTTACAAACAATTGATTATCAACAAATAAAGAATCTATCTGTTTCCCCCGATCTATAAAGTCGTACGGATTTATCTACAAGGACGACTTCCGCTGACTGCTGTTTCAACTTTGCAGAAAAATATTTTCGCACATGAGCAGCCGGCTTTTATTACTGATTTTACTCCTGCCTGTTTTCGGTACGGCACAACAGATCAGGGGGAGTATTTTATCCAAGGAAGGACCCTTACCTTCCGCCACTATCATCATCGATGGTGCGGGAACGCAAACTGATCTTTCCGGTGTGTTTAACATTACGCTCCGGAAAACGGGGAAAGTAACACTTAAAATTAACTATGTAGGGTTTGCTGTTAAGACAGTTGAGGTAGATGTTAAACCGGGATTAAACCAGGTGGGCGCCATCATGATGGAACCTGCCAGCGATGTGCTGGGAGAAGTAGTAGTGAAAGGCGCTTCTGCCGGTTCTCAGATACGGGCTATCAGTATCAAAAAGAATGCACCGGGAATTATGGAGGTGCTGGCGGCCGATGCTATCGGCAAACTGCCGGACCGTAATGCAGCAGAAGCGGTGCAGCGTATACAAGGCGTGTCTATTGAGCGTGACCAGGGCGAAGGGCGCTATGTGTCTGTACGTGGTACTCCTATCCAGTGGAGCGCCACACTGCTGAATGGAAACCGTTTGCCTACAGCCAGCCTCGATTACACCGACCGCCGTATTCAGATGGACATCTTCCCGTCAGAACTGATAGAATACGTACAGCTGTCCAAAGCCATCACCCCGGATATGGAAGGGGATGCCATCGGAGGCTCTGTCAACTTCATCACCAGGGCTGCGCCACAATCGAAGATGCTCCGCATCAATGCCGCCGGCGGGTACGGTGATCAGGCCCGTAAAGGCTCCTATAATGCCTCCGTTGTATATGGTGACCGTCTGCTGAAAGGCAAGCTGGGATTTGTAGTGTCAGCCGTTATCTGGGACCGCACTTCCGCTCAGGACCGTTACAATATGAACTATGATTTCGCCAACCCCAATGAAAAGCAGTCCTATTCCATCACCGACCTGCAGCTGCGCGATTATATCGCCCACCGAAAAACCACCGGCCTGAATGCCGGGCTGGAATACAAATTCAATGACAGGCACAGGATACAATTCAAAGGTATCTACAGCTCCTTTCTTGATGGACAGCAGGTGCGGGAAACGTATTTCTATTTCAATAATAAAAATGCTACCATCACAGACAGGGCATCCAATTACTTCACGGACCTGTATTCCGGGGAGCTGAGCGGGCAGTCGGTTATCTCCGGCAAACTGACACTGGATTGGGCAGCCAGTATGGACAAGTCCGGATTCAGGTTCAAAGATCCGGGATATTATCCTATGGCCACTTTCCAGCAGGCGGTTACTTACGAAGGACTGGCAGCCGACGGTAAAAAGTACCTCGCCATGGACGCACCTGACGGAAAGGGAGATGTAATAGACGCCGTACTGCCGCATATTTCCGCCACTTCGCCCATCACTGCCGATGCCATGAAGCTGTCACAGGTGATTATGCTGCGTGCCACCAACCGGGAAGAAAATAAGCGCTTCAGCTTCAACCTGAAATACACACCATCAGAAGTTCTCCAGCTGAAGTCCGGTGGTAAGTTCATTCATAAAGACAAGCTGGTGCAGTCTCCCTATAACATCTACCTGGCTGGTATGCAGGGAGCAGCACCTTCTATGGCCAGCCTGGGCACAGAGCCATTTCCCTATAACGGCGGCTTCCTCTCTGAAATACATGCTCCCTATAACAATGTGATCATCGATCATATGGCACTGGAGAAGCTGAGATCGCTGGTAACACCGGAAGGTATCGGCCAGTACAAACAGTATCCTTTCCAGGTGGATTCCGCTACTAATGCGTCAGGCGCTACCAAATACTTCAACGGTACAGAAAACGTATATGCGCTTTACGTGATGGGAGAATATAAAGTCTCTGAAAAGCTTATACTGACAGGAGGCATCCGCAACGAGTACAACAAAGTGACCTTCAACGGCAGTATGGTCAGCGGTAAGCAGGTAACAGCCATTACACAGGACAACAGTTACAATGCCTTTCTGCCGATGCTGCATATAAAATACAACCTGACCGATAAGGACATTATCCGTGCGGCCTATACCCGCAGCTTCGCCCGCGCAGACTTTAACAACCTGAATCCCGGCACCACACAGGACGATGCCAACAAACTGATCACCCGTGGCAACGCCGGCCTCAAACCCACGTTCGCCAATAACTTCGATCTGATGGCAGAGCATTATTTCGGCGGTATCGGTATGGTCAATGCAGGGGCTTTCTACAAAAAACTCACAGACCTCGTATATACGAACCAATCTACAGAAAACATCAACGGTATACCATACACCGTCAGCGAGCCACAGAACCTGCAAGAAGCATGGCTGGCGGGCTTCGAGGCTGGTTTTGTGAAAAGGTTTACCGGCCTGCCCGGCTTCTGGAAAGGATTTGGGGTAGATGTCAACTATACCTATACCGATTCCCGGGTAAAAATTCCCCGGTTCGCAGGTAACGAAAAGCTGGAAGACAACAGTGTTATTCCCAAACAGGCAAAACACCTCTTCAATGCGTCACTGCTGTATGAATACGGGAAGTTCATGGTCAGAATAGCCGGTAACTATAAGGGTAAATACCTGGATGTTATCCGGCAGGCCGCCGGCCCGGATCATTACCGCTGGTACGCAGAAAATTTCACGGTGGACTTTTCTGCCTCCTGCGCTATTACCCCAAGGATCCGCACATTCCTGGAACTGAATAATATCACCAATGCACCGGTGCGCTACTATCATGGCACTTTCGACCGGGTGGAACAGGCTGAATGGTATTCTATCCGGGGACAGATAGGCGTAAGCGTTAAAATCTTCTAACTACTAAAAAATCAACTGATCATGCAGATAACTATTACCCGCGCATTGGGAACAATGCTGATGGCTTGTGCTACCTCCGTTTGCGGCGCACAGTCGATGGAAACACTAAAAATAAATCAGGTGCAGGTGCTGGGTACCCACAACAGTTATGCGCGTCCTGTAGACTCCGCGGTACTGGCTTTAATTGATCCCATCTTTGAAAAAATGGGGCAGACATATATGAAAAGTATGCCTAAGGAGCAACTGGCGGCATTTCAGGAATTTCATCCCAATATTGTAAAGATGAGTGAGGGGCTGCATTACAACCATCCTCCATTTGATGTGCAGCTGGATGCCGGCGTGAGAAGCATAGAGATAGATGTATACAACGACCCTACCGGCAACCGTTTTAACGATCCGGCCGCTTACCGGGTGCTGCGCCAGAAAGGCATTGATAACCTGGCGCCTTTTGATAGCAAAGACCTGGATAAGCCGGGCTTTAAAGTATTGCACATGGCCGATGTTGATTTCCGGACCCACTATACCACTTTCAAAGGAGCGCTGGCAGCCATGCGCGCCTGGTCTGATGCGCATCCCGGCCATTTCCCTATTTATGTGATGATCGAGGCCAAGGACAAAGGCATTCCTTTGTTCCCCGGCTCAGCACAGGTACTGCCTTTCGATGAGAAAGCCTTCGATGCGCTGGATCAGGAGGTAATTTCAGAGCTGGGCAGGGACAAACTGATCACGCCCGACGATGTACACGGTAAGTACGCCACCCTGCGTGATGCAGTGCTGGCCCAAAACTGGCCGGCCATAAAAGCGGCGAGAGGAAAATTTATTTTCCTGCTGCTGCCATCCACAGCGGGTATGAACATGGTATCTGACTATGCAAAGAATAGACCTAACCTGGAAGGCAGAGTGATGTTTATGCAGTCGCTCCCGCAAGACAGCTATGCCGCTTTTTTCCTGTTAGACAATGCCATTATGCGCCGGCAGGAGATACAGCAGGCCGTGCAACAGGGCTTTCTGGTAAGAACACGGTCCGATATCGAAACCTATGAAGCGAAAGTAAATGATCACACCCGTGCGGATGCTGCCTTTAAAAGCGGCGCCCAGATCATCTCTACGGACTTCTTCCGGCCGGGCAACGGTTACGGCACGCCCTACTTTGTTACGCTGCCAGGTGGTGGAGAAGCGAGGCCCAATCCTGTGAATGCGGCTAAATAATCTGTGTATATGTCTAAGCGGCGGCATGACTTCGGGAGAAGCTATGCCGCCGCTTTCATGAGATAACCGGAAAACCTGCCGGAGAAATCTGAAGCAATCCATCCGGATAAAAAATATCCTCTGGCCATTCCTGCTGATGATAATAAAATTTTCCTGAAGCAGGTTGTTTCAGCAGCAGCCTGATCCCGCTGCCGATCGCTGTTACACCTCTTTCTCTCCCCTCCTGCCAGTCATCAGCAGTCGTGCAGCACGCGGTCATGTACAATTACAAACGTCATCCATAGCACCACCAGTATTAATAACAAATTGACAACCGTAAGTATTGCATAATAATTTCGCTGAAACCCCGCGGATCTGCCGACAATCTTTTTAGCATAATATTTCGAAGCAGTGGGAATCAGTATCACTGCCAGTAACACAAAAATCGCCGGATATAAACCTGTAATGCCAATACCCAAAATACTGAGTACTGCTATCGTAAGGGTAAATACCATTGATACAGAGGTAACTACACTAAACGTTTTCATGTTGATAATAATTCAGGGTGAACAATTATTCGTCTGATCAAAAATACGAATTTACTTTGAAATACAAAGTACTTTGATTAATTATTTTCTCTATCACCGAATATATACAGCCCTGAATAAACATTAAAAGCGGGGCTGTTTCTATTGCAGAAACAGCCCCGCACACTGGAAACCCTGCTTTTACCGCTGTAAAGAGAACGTACTTCTCCGCAAACGCAGCCATAGTAACGCCCCCATCATAAAAAATACACTTTCAATAATCAGCCATTGCGTCCCAAAAGCGCCCAGCGGCCCTTCTGCTACCCAGGTAATAATCCTGGACAGCGCGTAGAGCCCCCAGAGCCAGCATAAAAAAACAACACCCTGCGGTATGTCCTTTATCATCCAACGTATCAACATAATGGTTATCGTCAGCCCTACACCGCCATACACGCCTCTGACAGAACTAAACGCATCGGTATTGGGTAACTTCACCTGTACAAGATCCATCACTGCCTGCGGACTAAAAAAACCCATCAGACTTACCATACAAAAACTCACCGCTGATAGCAACAGATACCCACGGGATAACATTTTGATTGTTCGGGATTGATTCATATTTGCATTTTTATAACGCAAATTTGGTAGTACCGCACTAATAAAATCTTTGTGTGTATTAAGATTTTTGTGAGAATAACTATTCTCACCAATGCATGACAAAGCAGTCTGAATTTCAGACATAAAAAAAACTCCCCCCGGTGACAGATCCGGAGGGAGTTTGTTCCCGGTAGTATTACAAGGTCACATGGTGAAACGCTATCTTACGGCTGGCATCCCGGTGTGGCAGAGCAGTCCAGTGTGCAGCACATGGTACAGGCCTGATACTGTGTGGCGCAAGGATCCGGCAGCGGTACGTTGGTAGCACCGGTAGGGCCCGAAGGACCACTCGGGCCAGAGGTAAATGCTCCGCCTAATACTGCCCTTGCTCCGTCTGCGCTTAATCTGGCGACAGTAATTGTCTTCAGGCTCAATTTTTTTACTGATTTCTTCTTCATGTTAAACAATTAAACTGGTGAATGGTTAAACTACGGTAACGGCTATACGAATGCATGGTTGTACTTCCCATGGCACCACACCGATACCTGGAAACAAAAAACTGTTCGCAATAAAAAATTAGTTACATGGATAACCTGCACCTCCGCATGAGATGGTTGTATTACCACCGCAGCCGTCGCATATCCAGATGGAAGAAGTCAGCACTCCTCCTCCTTTAATAGCTTCAGGATTGGTTAATTGCAGTTTGGCCAGTGTTAATTTTTTAAGTGCCAGTTTTTTGGATACTTTCTTTTTCATAAAATGATTATTATTTGAGTAAAAGGAAAAACATGATGTGTCAGGATCAGGCAAAGCTGCACTGATGGCATAGCATGGAACCATATGTCGTTACCCATCCTGCGGGTACTACGTTACGTCTTGACTGGTGAGGAAATTTTACACGAAACAAGTCGGCATAAGCAAATAATTCTTTCTTACTTCATTAATAAAACTTTTCTGGATTTCCGGGTCTGAAATTTAAATATGTATTAAACAGGGCTTTTACAGGACAGTATATGATCCGTTATTATCAACATTATTTTAAGGTCACTTCAGCAGGTTTCATATCTGTTATTACAAAGATGATGATTTTAGCACGCACTTATTTGATATAAATTATCAGATTGTTTACAGATTTTAACTTGTTGTTTGAAAACAATTACGAATTACGAATTGCGAATTACGAATGAAGCACGAAGACCGAAGCGGATACTTTACAGTATGATTGCTTCGGTCTTCGTGTTTCATTCGTAATTCGTAATTCGCAATTCGTAATTCATTTATCACAATTACTTCCCATGCGCCAGTATCATCCTGCAATTCTCTGTTGCGCGCTGCCGCAGCTCTTTCAACGGCTGGTATGCAGGATCATTGTAGCATTGCAGGGCTGCCTCTTCCGATGGAAAACGGATGATGGCATGCATGTGGCATCGTGTGCCTTCCACAGCGATAGCGTTGAGATCGGAGGCTAATACTTCCGCTCCGTACTGCTGCAGCAGCTGAATAACCTGTGGACCGTAAACGGCATAAGCTGCAGGATCGGTGATGTCGTAAGAATTGATGTAGTAAACAGACATAATATAGTGAATAAATCAGTAAACATATTCCGGTGGCACAATTCCCTGGCGACGAAGATATATAGTCGCCTGACCGCGATGATGCGTGACATGGTCAATGGTGGCATAAAATCCGGCAATGACTTCCTCTGTCAGCTGCACACTTTCCAGGGTGGCTTTCAGCATGTCGAATGACAGCCCAAGATAGGCTATGACAGCGGCTTTGCCAACGGGGGCTGCCGGCGGGTTCCAGTCGGCCTGCTGCTGCAGGATATAATTCTCCTCCGACCAGCTGATACCATATCCAATATGGTGCAGGAGTTCTGCAAATGTCCGGATATCTGTTTCCGGGCTGACATGAAAATGCTTTTCAGGCATGGCTTCTGCTACCTGTAACGTATACTGTCTTGCGTTACTCAGGGTACTTAATAGTGATGCTTTCATTGTATAATGTTTGATAGCACAAAATTAACCGGTGGCATAAGCGTTCATTTAAGGAAAATTGCTGTTTTTCACAGACGTATGGAAGATGGAGATTTCCCGAACTGTTTTTTATAGGCGGCTGAAAAATGTTCCAGGCTGTTAAAACCGGCGGCAAAAGCAATACCTGTAACAGGCTGGCGGGTATGCTGCAATTGCAGCTGCGCCTCCTTCAGTCTTACCTGTAACAGATAATTATAGGGTGTGGCAGCAGTCACCTGCTTAAACAGGCGGTTAAAATGAAAGGGACTTAAATTACCAATAGACGCCAGTTGGGGCAGGGAGATATCATCTGTATAATTTTCGTGTATAAATAATTTGATCTCTTCTATTACCGGCAGGTAGTTCCGTTTCTGCCGGTCGCTTAATTCCGGCAGTTTCCGTTCCCTGCTGCCGGCTGATAATACCTGCAGAAAAAGTTCCGTCATCAGTTGCTCTGCCCATAACCGCGGATAATGTGGTTTCTGTATGACGCTGAAAATATGATGATGCAGGAGTTCCATCTCCGGTGTGGCTTTCACCAGTATCGCATCCTTATCCGGGTTATCGAAGAACCAGGTGTAGGCAGGAGCTGTAGCTGCCAGGCGTTGCGCGCTTTCAACGGGAAAGGAAAATATGGTACACTGATCAGGAATATCATGCACATGCGCTACCCGGTGTTCATAACCGGGCTTACACAGCAGAAAGAGGCCGCTGCAGGCATCCAGCTCATTCCTGAAAACCCGGAACCTGAAGTTACCCCGACGGATATACGCTATGGATAAATTCTGCTGATACTCTTTTTCAGAGACACCGCATTCCGTACACCGGCACAGGAAATTATGTACGGAACATACCTGTGAATCATAAATAGTGGAAATATCTGCCTGCATAAAGGATCAGCATTACTGCTATAAAATTACAGATTTCCCTGCAGAGAATCATCATGCAGGTCAGCGGCAATATGCCGGAAAATGTTCTCTCCCATTGCAGCGTGGCGGGCGTGGTTAATCAGTCCGCTGTCCAGCAGCATGGCGGCAAACAATATAGCCCATCCCCTGGCGCGCCGCCATGTCCGGGATGTAATGCCGGTATAGGCAGTCATGGCAAGGCGGCGTGCCTCCTGCTGCGGAAATAGTATCCAGATGGAAGCCAGATCTGTAGCGATATCGCCGGCAGCCATATCTCCCCAGTCGATGACACCTGCTATGCGGCCTTTCACCGTCAGTACATTGGCAGCGTGCAGGTCGCCGTGAATCCAGCACCGCGGGGTATCTATCATGGTGTTCACAGCCGCGGACCATGCATAATATATATCGCCGGTAATCAGGGCGGTTTTGTTCTTCAGCCGCAGCAACCTCTCTTCTACTACGGCAGCACGTTGCTGTAAAGGTACGCCACGTACGGGGCTGACCGGCGCTTCCGGCGGAGCGGGCTGGTGCAGCGCCTGCAGAAAGGCAATAAAGCCATGCACGGCAGCAGCATCGGGGGGATAAATATCTGCAGGCTCACCTGGCAGCCAGGGAATAATACTCCAGCTCCAGGGATAGTAGCAGGTAGCATGCCCGGTTCTCAGCGGCGCCGGTATCGGCAGCGTAAGTACTGACTGCAGGCGGGGCAGCCAGGTCTGTTCCTTTTCTACGAGTGCGGCGGCAGCTGCACGCCGGGGCAGGCGCACTGCCAGCGTTTCACCAAGGCGGAATACTACATTATCCCAGCCTTCATAAGGACTGTGCAGCGGCAGCAATGCTAAATCAGGATGCTGATCTGTCAATAAGCCTTGTACCAGATCAGTATCTATTATAACGTCCGCTGCCGGCATTCCTGCTGATGGTATGTCTTTCTTCCGCCGCATGTCTGCAAAATTAATGAATACCTGACATCAGTGCTGCCTGATACCGCTTACAACATAACAGCCGGTATTACGCTCCGAAAAAAAGCGTGACAACCTATGAATTTTACAGGCATGCGATGCTGCATTCCGTCAGACATCCATACTTTATCACTGCCATAAATCCGCACTGGCATTATTTCACAGGGAGAAGTTTTTTGGTTATTAAAAAAAATGTTCCTAATTTGAAGCACTGAAGATAGACGCACACACGATCACTAACGCTATCGATTAAACGAAGACCCATACTATCTTCTGGAGGATCTATCAACCGAAACAACAATAACCGTCGAGTAATCTGAACCTGTAACTGAACCCGAAGAGCGTCGAGTATTTTCCTTACTGAGCACCGCATGTCCGGCAGCACAATAACCCAGCAGCAAATTAATTGTCTGTAGCAATTGTGTGTATTCATAACCCTCAACTCAAAATCACAATTATGAAACTTGTAAAACCCGTAATCCTCATTGGCGTATTAGCATTATCTGTAATCATCTCCTGTAAGAAAGACGCTGTTCAGGATGCACCACAACAAAATTCTATCTCTGAAGAAGTACTGAGCAAAATCAGACAAAGTGGCTTCAGCTCCGACAACGTACAGAAAATCGGAGATGGCTATCTCGTAGAAAACGATATCCTGCTGCATGAGCACGATCTGGTAGGCAGCAAAAACAGAATCAATGTAGGTAAAGAAGAACAATACCGTACTACTGCTATTGTTACCGGTTTACCTAAAACAATCACTGTAAGTGTGAGCGGCTTCAGCAGCCCTATGTTTGCACAGGCAGCACAGCAGGCCGTTGCAGCGTATAACGCACTGGGTCTGAGACTCAGATTCCAGTATGTTACCGGTTCTGCCAGCATCAACATTACTGCACAGTGCTTAAGCGGTGGCGTGCTGGGTTATGGTGGCTTCCCTTCCGGCGGCAACCCTTATCCTTCCATCGTGCTGAACTCCTGCAGCTCCTATTTCAACACTGTTTGCAAAATCAAAAAAGTGATGGAGCATGAAATCGGTCACTGCATTGGCTTCCGTCATACTGACTGGATGAACCGCGCTTATAGCTGCGGTGGTACTCCTACCAACGAAGGAACTGCCGGTGTAGGTGCTGTTCAGATTCCTGGCACTCCGTCTTCTCCTGATGCAGGTTCCTGGATGTTAGCTTGCGCAAGCTCTGCCTGCACCAGCTTCAACTCCAATGACATCACTGCATTGCGTTATCTGTATCAATAATTTATTTACCAGCCGGACAGCTATTATCCGCAAAGCGAAGCATATGGGTATATGCTTCGCTTTGCCATACCCGTAAGTATGACATCATTGAAATCTATTGCAGTGATCTTGATTACAGTAATGCTCCGGCGTCTGTCAGCGTATAGCCATAACTGTTATCCGCTGTAGCCAGGTGGCAGGAATATCCTTCAAAGGCGGGAATACTTCTCAACAGCCAGGAACGCCCGTTGAGCAGCATACGGTTTTCTTCATCGAGCGCCAGCAGTTGCAGGTCTTCAATCAGTCCGCAGCCATCAGCTTTCAGCACCGCTTCCTTGGCGGTCCAATAGTCATAGAACAGGCTTCCGGGCATTGCAGCGGCATGTATCCGCACCCACTCTGCCGGCCCGAAGCA
The DNA here is from genome assembly GCF_009928525.1 of Chitinophaga solisilvae. GTDB lineage: Bacteria > Bacteroidota > Bacteroidia > Chitinophagales > Chitinophagaceae > Chitinophaga > Chitinophaga solisilvae. The sequence goes on from NZ_JAABOK010000013.1 coordinate 64,778, forward strand.
CCGGTCAAAATCAGCAAAATTAATATCGGCATGTAACTCTATATCTATCCCCACTTCCGGCTCAGGGCTTATCACACATACCACCAGGTTTCCTGAATGGGAAATATTAAAAGCGGGCATACCCGGCAGCGAAGGACGGCCGTTATCACTGTAACGGATATACGACAGGTCCGGCGATGCCCCTGCCTGACGCAGCCCATACAGCAAAAGATGGCGACCCAGTACATACGCATGCGCATCCTGCCAGCGCATATATCTCCCCGCCTTCTCCTGCATCACCGCCGGCAACACCCGTAACAGCGCCTGATAGCGGTCCGGCGGCAGAGGCGTGGTATACCGGGCGAAATATATATGGTGCTCTTTCATTAATGCGGATTTTTGTTAAAATTACGAATTGCGAATTACGAATTACGAATGTAGCGCGAAGATTTGAGCGGAGGGTTATTTGAGATTTTTTTATTTGAGATTTTGTATCCAATCTTTGTTCCCTTTGTACCTATAGATACAAAAGAATCTCATGAGTGGATACAAAATCTCAAATAAAAAAATCTCAAATAACCCTCCGCTCAAATCTTCGCGCCACATTCGTAATTCATAATTCGCAATTCGTAATTATTAAAAACACTATCTTCTCCTCCCTTACTTAACGTCCCACCACACCCTCCCGGTCAGATCATCTTTGCCGTTAAAGCCGGGTTGTGCGCTCACGGCTGCGTCTACGTTGCGGGTGTTGATATTGTGTTCTGACAACGGATAGCCCTGACGGCGCGGAATAGGTACATTACCGTTATTGGGGGCAGGTGTGAGTTCCGGAAAGCCCGTACGTCTCCACTCTGCCCAGGACTCATATCCGTTCATATAGAGGTGTACCCATCGCTGGTAGCCGATCTGGCGCAATGCTTTGGCGGGATTGTAGGCTACTTCCGGTTGAGCGATGTAGGTGGCAGCGCCGGTATTGCTGCCAGTCCACTGCTGGATGGAGGCCTCTATGGCTTTGTTGTAATCTGCGGCGGCTGTTCCGTCGCCGCCGGGCAACCAACCCAGCTTTTCCGCTTCTGCCTTTGCCAGCAATGCCTGTGCATAGGTAATGATATAGGAGGTAGCATCGCGCTTGCGGATCTCTGTTCCCTGAAAGGATACATTACCGGCAGGGATGTTCTGTGCTTCATTGCCGACCAGCCCGTAGGGCATACCTACATAATCGCCGCCGGAAGTTTTGGCGGCATATATTTTCAGGCGAGGATCCACCAGTGGCTTCATAAATTTAACCAGCGGCTCACTCACACAATACCACCTGCGCCCCTGAACGGTGTACACATAGTACCAGTAGTTTTCATACGCTGTTTCTGACTTGTGCTGGAAGATGACATTATCATCATTACTGCTGAAGATGCCAATACTTATGGCAGCATTGAACTCCCGCTGTCCCCAGGCAGCGTCTGCCTTTGATAAACGCAGCGCCATCAGGGCGTGCAGCGTACCGGCAAAACGCTTCCACTTTTTCACATCGCCATAGTAGAGCATATCCCCTGCAGCAGCGCTGTCGCTATCATCTTTCAGCTGCGCAGCCGCTTCTTTCAGCTCTTTAAACAGATCGGTGTAAATATCTTTCTGTTTATCATAGGCAGGATCAATTTTTGCCTTGCCCTGTAATGCCTCCTTGTAGGGCACATCGCCCCAGCGATCGGTAATAAACCAGAAATAATACGCCCGCAGAATTCTGGCTACTGCCTGCTGATTCGCGGCAGCGCCTTCATCTGTATTAAAATACCGGGTGTTGATAATCAGGTTCAGATTCATCAGCACAGCATAATAATCTGCAAAATCAAATGAGATATTGATATAACGCGAGGCATCTGTATACACCTTTTCAGATAGCAGCTGCGTATACAGCAGCCCGTAAGGATTTGCCAGCCCCATATCCAGCTTCTGGATAGCATAGGTCAGCAGTTTGGGATTGGAGAAGGTATCAGGCAGATTCGGATTTCTGTTGATACTGTCGGAAAATTTTCTGCAGCCTGCAAAACACATCATCATACCGGCCGATAACAGAAAGAGATATAGTAACTTTTTCATGATAATCACTTTTACAGGGAAATGTTGAGGTTAAAACCAAAAGAGCGCGTAGATGCCAGCTGTCCCGTTTCCAGCCAGCTGATGGAAGCGCTGCCGGTAGATAATTCAGAAGGATCAAGTCCTTTCGGCGCCTTCTGGTAAATCATAAACGGGTTACGGGTGATGAAGGCCACATTGATGCTGTTAAACGGCAACCTGCCCAGCTGTTGCTTACTAAACGTATAGCCCAAACGAATTTCCCGCATCTTGACATACGACGCGTCATACAGCCACTCTTCATATACGGAGTTACCCAGCACGGTACGGAAATAGGATTTGGCGTCGACGTAAGCCGTTACCTCCTGCCCTGTTTTGGCGTTGATACCATTTACTTTCACGCCGCCGCCTTCACTCAGCGGATCGCGCACATTCTTCCCCTTATCATTGAGGGCAGCGGTTTCTACTGCCTGACCTGATTTCACGCTCAGCATACGTGTCCAGCTGAAAAATTGTCCGCCTGACTGAAAATCTATCATGGCAGAGAGATCAAAGTTTTTCCAGCGGAAGCTGTTCTGCCACCCGCCGGTGAACTTTGGCAACACACTGCCGAAATTATGGTTCTGCTCAAACAACGGCAGGTTGGCATCATCCAGCAGTATCTTGCCTGTGGCGGCATCACGCTGATAAGCATTACCCACCAGCGTACCGAAGGCTGCATTCACATCTGCATTCAAAAATACGCTTACACGTGAATAGGTATTCTGATCCAGCACCAGCGTATTGATACCGGGATACAATGATTTAATCAGGCTTGTATTCCTGCTGATGTTGAACGTGGAGTTCCATTCGAAACGTTTGGTCTGCAGCGGTACTCCGTTCAGCGTTACTTCCACTCCTTTGTTCTGGATATTACCGGCATTGATAACGGTATTGGTATATCCGATAGCGCCGGAGGTATTTACAGTCAGCACCTGGTCCTTGTTCTGCTGATTGTAGTAGGTAACGCCAAAGCCTAAACGACTATTCAGCATTTTCACATCCAGCCCTGCTTCAAAGGATGTTCCCAGTGAGGGCCTGATATCCGGGTTGTTCAGCGTAGAGGGCAGGGAGATAGGCAGATAGGTGGCTGCATCACGTCCCTGGTAAGGCACTCCCAGGCTGAAGTAATCTCCTGTCTGATAGGGCGCCAGGTCAGAACCGGCTTTTGCCAGCCCTATCCGCACTTTACCGTAATTCAGGAAATCCCATTTCAGCAGTTCGCTGAACACCATACTGAGGGATACAGACGGGTACCAGTAAGAGTTGTTTTGCGAAGGTAATGAGGAGGAAATATCATTACGGATGGTGGCATCCAGGTAGTAAATATTATCATAGCCCAGGCTCACGGCACTGAAGGCGCTGCGCACTTCCTTGCGGCGCAGGTAGTTGGAAAGCAGCGGCCGGTCTACCGTTGCGGAGAGATTAAAGAAATTCACTACGGACAGTCCGCCCTGCGTTCTGCCTGTAATATAGGAATAGCGCTGTGTCAGCAGGTTACCACCAGCTGTGGCATTCAGGTTAAATTTGCCGAAGGTTTTATTGTATTGCGCCAGCAGCTCATAGTTCATCTCTTTATTCTCAAATTTCCCTTCGTAATATTCGTTGATATCTCTGCCGCCATAACCTTTACGCTGATCGATGGACTGTGTGAAGATGTCTGCCCGCACCGCACCGCTGATTTTCAGGCCGGGCAGTACATCATATGCCAGTCCTACATTTCCGAAGAAACGGTCGCGCGCATCATGACTGGGGTTTTCATATACTTCGAAATACGGGTTATTCCAGTCGCTGCCTGGTTTCTTCAGGAACTGCGGGTCATCAATATCTTCATGATTCCAGTGATAAAAAGAGCCATCCGGATATTTGTACTGGCGCAGCCGCTTCATGTCCAGTGAACGCTGGAACCACTGGTAGAAGTTACGGGAGCCCTGGTAATATCCTTGTGCCGGGCGCTGGCCTTTGTTATTGGCGTAGTTGAAATTGGTGGAAACAGTTAGCCTGGAAGTAAGATTTAACGAACCGGTGAAACCTACGTTATTTCTCTTCAGCCAGGTGTTGGGTTCAATCCCGCGGATGTCGGTATGATTGAAAGAGAGGCGGAAAGATGTGTTTTCACCACCGCCGGACATGCTGATGTTGTTATTAAAAGTATGACCGGTTACAAAATAATCCTTCACATTGTCGGGATGCGCTTCAAAAGGCGTCAGCTTACCATAATCAGGATCGGCAGGATAGAAGCTGTACATCTGTCTTACCGGCGTACCGTCCATTTTTGGCCCCCAACTTTCATCCGTACCGGAAGCTACCAGCTGTTCCACGCCATTCCAGGTAATTTTTGAGAACTGCTGGCTGCTACCGCCGCCGTAGATGTTTTGCAGCGGCATGAAGTTGCCTGCTTTCTCCATGGAATAGGCGCTGCTCACATCCACATGCACCTTTTTGTTGCTTTTGCGGCCGCTCTTTGTTGTAATCAGTATCACGCCGTATTGTCCGCGTAAACCGTACAGGGCTGAGGCTGCAGGGCCTTTCAGTACATTGACGGAGGCAATATCCTCTGCGTTCACATCCTGCGCCAGGTTGCCCAGGTCAGGGCCGTTACGGTCTGCAAAGTTCATGTTGGAAATGGGCGTACCGTCTACTACTATCAACGGCTGATCCTGACCATTGAGGGAGTTGATACCACGCAGCTTGATCTTCTGCGTACCGCCCATACTGGCGCCGGAAGAACCTACTACCTGTACGCCGGCAATCTTTCCGGAGAGTGAGCCCAGTACGTTCTGATCTTTGGCTACCGTCAGGTTTTCACCTTTAACTTCCTGTATTGCATAGCCAACGGCGCGCTCCTTGCGCGATATGCCCAGCGCCGTTACCACGACCTGATCCAGGTTGCGCGTATCCGGTGCTAAAACAACATCAACGCTGTTTTTTCCGCCGGTGCCTGTTTCCTGAGTGAGATAACCTACAAAGCGGAATACCAGCACGGCATCTGCAGTGGATACTTCTATCCGGTAGTTACCGGAAGCATCCGTGGAACCGCCTTTGTTGGTGTTTTTAATCTGAATGCTTACGCCGGGTAAGACTTCTCCGTTTTGACCGGTTACTTTGCCGGTGATGGTACGGGATTGCGCTGACAACTGGAAATGAATACAGCACACCATCATGAGTACAGTGAGGAATCGCTTCATCAGAAGGGTGGATTTAGATTCTGGTTAAATCGGGTGTCTGTTATAAAAATAAAATAATAAAAAATGAATGTCAATAGCTATTTATACAGACACCGGTTCCTCACTGTACGGATGATTAATCGGCTTTAAGACTCTTAACCGGATTCGCAAGCGCACTTTTAATAGCCTGGGTGCTGACTGTCAGCAATGCAATCAGCAAAGCCAGCAATCCGGTGGCTACAAATACCCAGATACTGACTGTAATACGGTAATCATAGTTTTCAAGCCAGTGACGTATAAAGAAGAAGGTAAGCGGAGAAGCAATCAGGCAGGCGGTAAGCACCAGCCAGATAAATTCCTTTGATAACAGCAGCCAGAGATGCACTACCGGTGCTCCCAGTACTTTACGGATTCCTATTTCCCGCGTTCTTCGTTCAGCCATATACGTTGCCAGCCCGAAAAGTCCCAGGCAGGAGATAAAAATGGCCAGTCCTGCAAAGATGCCGGCCAGCTTGCCCACCTGTTTTTCGAGTGCAAATTTCTTATCAAACTCCTGATCCGTAAATGCATATTCAAACGGAGCAGACAGGTTGTTCCGGGAAAAAACCGGCTGCACGGCCGCCAGCGCTTTGGTAATATCAGCGTCCTTTTTCAGTCGCAGGAAGATGTTGTTGAAACTACCGGCAAACAAAATCGCCAGCGGATATACCGGTTTATAAGGATCTTTCAGTACTATATCTTCCACAATACCGATAATCGTCAGTTCCTTACCGCCATATCCCTTCATCTTCCTGCCGATAGGGTCTTTATATCCTATCAGCCGTAGCGCTGCCTGATTCAGGATAACTGCGCCTGAATCGGTCGGAAACTCCGCTGAAAACGGGCGTCCCTGCAGGAATTTAAGCCCTACCGTTTTTTCAAAATCGTAATCCGCCATGATGGCGTCAAGCGCCAGGTCTGCCTTGGGATCTTTGCCTTCCCAGGAAAAATCACTCCAGGAATTATAGACTTCCGTCATAGGCTGCGACGCTTTTGATACTGCTTCTACATAGCCCGTGCCCAGCAATTCCTGTTTCAGCGCGTCATAATTCTTCAGCAGGTTCGGCGCTGCCCGCACGGTGAGCAGGTTATCAGGATTATATCCTACAGAACGTTGCTGACCGTAGCGTATCTGCTGATATACGAAAATGGTGCTTACTATCAGCGCAATAGAGATCACAAACTGGGACACTACCAGCACCCGGCGGAAGTTACCGGCTCCTCTGCCGGAGGCAAATTTTCCTTTCAGTACCCGCACCGGTATGAAGGAAGAAAGATACAACGCCGGATAGCTGCCGGCGATCAGCCCGGTGATGATACAAACCGCAAACATAGCCGCCAGCAGGAAAACATTACTGAGACGGAAATGTATGTTTTCAAAACCGATATCCCGGATCAGCGGCAGACTCAAAAAGATGATGCCTAATGCCATAAAGAAAGCCAGGAAAGCAGTTAGCATGGATTCGCTGAGAAACTGTACTACCAGCTGAATACGGCGGGAACCTGCCGCCTTGCGGATACCTACTTCCCTGGCTCTTTTCTCGGAGCGGGCTGTAGCCAGGTTCATAAAGTTGATACACGCCACCAGCAACACAAACAATCCGATGATGGCAAACAATCTGACGTAGGTGATCTTCCCTCCTGTATTCTGCCAGTTTTTAAAATCCTGCTGCAGATGCCATTTTTCGAGGGGATGTAACGTCATATGCTGGTTCTGCAGCTCCTTGTTTTTTTCTTCCGGCAGGTTATAAATTTTCTGTGAGAAGGCCTCCATCGTCACGCCTTCCTTCAGCTGCACCACATTCATCAGGAAGTTATTCCCCCATTCCGTCTGACTCGCTTTCACAAAACTATTATGCTGTAACAGCCAGGCATAGGGAGCCAGGAAATCAAATTCCAGTGAGGAGTTAACCGGTATGTCCTTCAACACGCCACTGACCTGGAAGGTAAACCCTTCATAGAGTTGCACGGTTTTACCGATCGGATCGGCTTTTCCGAACAGGGCCTCAGCAAGGGAGGCAGATATGATGATATTATCAGGATTATTCAATGCCGTCCGGATGTCGCCTTTGATCAGCGGGAAGGAAAATATCTGCAGAAAGGCAGGATCTACATGATAGCCTGATTTGTTATACCTGCTATTACCGGCGATGATGGTAGAATTTACTGTCCATGAAATACGCGTATTCCTTTCTATATCTGCATAGTTATGTTTCAGTTCTTCATACAAGGGTAAGGGAGAAATATGCATGCTGCTTTTTTCACCATTGAAGAGCGTATGGCGAACAACGCGGGCAATGCGGTGGCGGTTGGCATGGAAAGTGTCAAAGCTGCGTTCATATTGTATCCACAGGCAGATCAGCAATGCGAAAGCCATACCGGAGGCCAGTCCGAAGATATTGATAAAACCAAGTATTTTATTGTTGGTAATATTACGCCAGGCTACTTTTAAATAGTTACGGATCATAAAGATGCAGAAAGTTATATTCCGGGTTTCTCCAAAAGAGTACCGGTTTCTTAAACGTTTGTCTGCCAGTAAATTATGCTTTCACTGACTACATACGTTGTCCGTTTTTAAAACGGTATTTGTCCGATTCCGGACAGGCTTATCAGTGCAGCTGTATGGCTGCCGGTCTTCTGGTGAAAGCGTACCCGCCGGCTATGCCGTTACGGGAAAGCACCATCTGCCACAGCTGGCTGCTGCGGGCACGGAAGGTAGCGGCGCAGGACAGCAGGTAATACTTCCACATCCGGAAAAAGGTTTCATCATATTTTGCACTGAGTTTGTCCCAGTTATGGGAGAAGTTATCATACCAGGCCAGCAGTGTCTTATCGTAATGTACACTGAAATTCTCCCAGTGTTCCATCACAAAGAGTCCTTCCACGGCCTGCCCTATCTGCCGGATGGAAGGCAGCATGGATCCGGGAAAGATGTACTTGTTCATCCACTGGTCGGTGAAAGTGGATGAGTTGTTGGAACCGATGGTATGCAGCAGGAAGATACCGTCGTCTTTCAGACAGGCATGCACCACTTTCATATAGGTACGGTAGTTTTTGTAGCCTACATGTTCAAACATACCGATAGAAACGATGGCATCATACTTTTCGTGCAGGGTACGGTAATCCATCAGTTGTATATCAACCGGCAGCCCCTTGCAGCGTTTGCGGGCCAGCTCGGCCTGTTCCGGGGAAATGGTGATACCGGTTACCTTCACGCCGTAGCGCTCTGCGGCGAACCGGGCGAAGCTCCCCCAGCCACAGCCAATGTCCAGCACATGCATACCGGGCTTCAGGTTGAGCTTGCGGCAGGTCAGGTCCAGTTTATTCTCCTGCGCGGCATCAAGCGTCAGCGCATCATCCCAGAAGGCGCAGGTATAGGTCATATGCTTATCCAGCATCTCTTCAAAGAGATCATTGCCGATATCGTAATGTTTTTGTCCGTTACGCCAGGCAGCAGCAGGCCGCTGGTAATTGAAAAGGCGGGACAGTAATATTTCCAGTTTAAATTTAGGCGTCAGCGTTATTCTGGCATCCAGTTTTTCCCGGAGCACGCGGGTAAAAAATTCATCCAGCTCATCGCAGTCCCACCATTGCTGCATATATGCTTCTCCCATGCCGAGCGAGCCGGATTCCAGTACGGCGCTGTAAAATTTATCGTTATGTACCTGAATATCCCATGGATTATTACCATTGATAGTGATACCGGCAGAGGCGAGGAGCCGGTCAAAAATACCTTTCAGACGTTCCGTTCTCATAGCAAAGAAATTATCAGATGAGTGAACATTTATTTGTTGAAAGTGTATAATGATATGGCGGTTAACGGACCCCGAATGAAGTTGCTTTCTTAGTAACAAATGTAAGAAAAAAAACGATCAGCATGTTCATACAATGCTGTATAGCTGCAGGATGCGGTCGGCAGACAGCCTCCTGGAAAAAGTATAGGCAGCGTTTCCGGCTATTCTGCTCCCGGCAGTTTCTTCAGCATTTCCGCAGCGGTTTTCAACGGTAGCCTGGCTGCCAGCACATCAAAATATCTATGCCGGCTCCACAGGTCTTTATTGCCGATGATATACACATATTTTCTGGCGCGCGTCAGCGCTACGTTCAGCATGTTAGGCGACTGTGCTACCCACTCACGGGCACGGGGGCGCGCAGGATCGCTGCCCAGGATGATAAATACAATATCTGCTTCCTTTCCCTGGAAGGTATGTATGGTACCGCACAGCAGCTTTTTATGCACTGCCTGGCAATGGTCGGCCACCGATTTAAACGGAGATATAATAAAGGCGGAACGTTTATCGCCGGCCAGCTTCAACGCATCGGCAAGCCGTCGCAGCACGTCGGTTTCCTCCGGGATGATGTGCCCGTCTGCCCGCTGTGTCTTCACATCTATCCAGCATGCCGGCCCCAGTATAACGGGAACGTATTTGTCGCGGGTTACTTTCACCATCTGGTTATCATAGGCTATCTCATTGGCAATGGTGAACATAGGTTCGTCGCAACGCCTGTGCGCCCGCAGTGGCAGGCCGGTCCATATGCTGCTGCCGTTGCTTCTGACGGCAGTGCCTACACGCGTAATGCGGTCGGCCAGATTTTGCGCGGAATAGTTCACCGGCGACCAGTCATTATTGCTGACGCTGAAATGATCCTGCAGCAGTTTGCCCAGCCCTTCCGGCATGGTGACTACCGGCGGAATCTGTAAGGTATCTCCGATGATGATGCTTCGCCGGGCCCTCCATATGGCCCCGATAGCCGATTGCGGCGTAGCCTGCCCTGCCTCGTCGAGCAGCAGCCAGCCCAGGCCGCCGGCGCCTGTTCGCCGGAACAGCCTTTCCACGGATGCCAGCGTAGTGGATACTACCGGTACACAGAAGAAAAAAGTCTGCCACAGCATGTTGGTTCCTGCATCGCTGAGCAATGGCCCCGCTTTACCGGACAACATACTGAAAAACATATCGAGGTTGGCCCTGAAATATTTGGCATGTACCTGCACTGCACAGGCATGCAGCTCCAGGCTTTTTAAAAATATATTGCTTCTGAGCTGATTGATAACCGGAGAGGCATAGGGAGTAAGACGGTGAATATCCGTCATGGGCAGCATGCTGAAACCTTTATCCGGTAAATTTTCCGGTGATATGCCCCAGGTGTGCGTCAGTTGTTTCCGCAGTTCTTCCATCCGTGCAGGCGCTATCTTTTCTTTAAACAATTCCGGATGTAGCTGCTGCATCACACCTTTATGATAGGCAGCGGCTGTCTTCTTAAAGTCTTCATACGCTGTAAGCAAAGATTTCAATGCAGCAGCAGTATCTTCATACTTCTGCATGACGGCATTGCTGTCACCGCTGATACTGATATTATCCAGTGTGCGGTTCAGGCCGGAACTGTACCAGTACTTATGTGTGAAGGCGCTGCAGTTGGATGCATTGCCCAGCACGGCGCTGAGCATGCCCCATGTTTCCCGGTCCTCCGCTACGGCGGCGGCAACTTCAGGAAAGTAGGCGGCTTCAGGAAAATGGTCTGTATCAATATTCCTCAGCAGTGGCAGCTCTTTGGAAATATTCTCTACTGCATTGTTATTATTACTGGCGATGAGTATACTATCGTTACCGCATATACGAAGATCAATATCATAGTAAGCAGATTTACCTACCGGTATTCTCCTGCGTTGAAAGAGACTTTTAATATCGCCATCGAGCAACCTTTTGGCGCGACGGAAAATAATATCCGCCAGCACCTCCCGCAACAGTGTGGTTTTGCCTGTTCCCGGCGGACCATTCACGCCTCTCAGCCCCCCGCTGTTACGCAGGTCATCCAGGGTAAGATGCACTGCTGCCTGCTGTGCGCTGTACAGTCCGAATGCCGGAGATGACGGCCAGCGGGCGGGCGACTGAAACGTAGGATTGATGCATTGTATCATCGTTACATGCTCCTGCAGATCGAGCCGTTTGTCAATAGCCGGATGCGCTTTCAGGTAGTCTGCCACGCCGGCAGGAATTGTGTTGCCTTCCCCCACCCACGATATCAGCTTATGCAGGTCATTAGCATAGAAGCTGTTCAGAAAAGGGGCTTCTGGTGTTGCAGATATGCCGACCTGTTCGGAAACACAACGGATACAGCTGCCAATGCTGAAAATATTTTCAGTCAGCTGTTTCAGATCATTCACCTCCTGCTGTAGTGCCTGACTGCTCACCGGCGCAATGTCCTGCAATGCTTCTCCTTCTTCTGCCGCATGTTCTTCCTCTTCCTGCTTCCAGCCTCCTTCGGGTGTCATCTGAAAGCGGATATCAAAATCAGTATACGCCTTCCGCAGTTCTTCATTGATCTCATCGAAAGGACGCTGCTGTTTCAACGATTTCATCGCATAAGGAAAAGCCGCGCGCACATACGATTTATCATACGGCGATCCATTCGCATCCAGCACCAGCGCAGATAGCCAGGTATTGCCATACAACGGCTCCGGCGCAACGGCATCCGCTTCCTTCACCAGTATACGGATGCTATCCAGCACCTCCTGTTTGGATATACCGCCAAAATATAAAGTATGCTTCCATTTTTTTCCTTCTTCCGCCACCGCAAAATTTTCCAGTTCCCATGGGAACGGATCTCCGGGCAACAAATCAGCGACCACCTTCCTGTCACTCCGGCGCGGCTCCGGCATATCAGGCAGGTTAAAAGCCTCTGCAGCCCTCCATAATTTCAATATGCTGAGGTAATGCGATATGGGGGTGGGTCTGGACATAACCATGAGGATGTGTGAACTACCTTAAGTTATGGATTTATTTTATTATTTGGTTATTTGAGATTTGTTTTAAGATTTTGGAATTTTGGAATTTTTTGATTTTGGAATTTTTAAATGCATCGGAGATTTTCGCATAGATCTTTGCTGCATTTGTAAATCCGAAAATTCCAAAATCCGAAAATTCCAAAATCTTGAAACAAACCTCAGATCTCAAATAACCAAATAATAAAATAAAACAGTTAAATTGTAGGTAGCAGGAAATATCCTGCGGATAACTTCAAAAGATATGAGCAAGCTAACGTTCTGCCTGGCGCTCGCCATTATGCTGGGGCTGTTCTTTTGCCGCAGCACTGCCCAGACACCCCGCCCCTCCTACAGGGTTATTGCTTTCTTCCGGGCGCAGAGTGATGCTGCTCACATCAGCTTTGTTCATGAAGCTAACCGGTGGTTTTCGGAAATGGCAGATGCCCATAATTTCTGCTATGACTCCACCAACAACTGGGACAACCTCAACCCGGCATTTCTGGCAGCATATCAGGTGGTACTGTTTTTGGACAGCCGCCCGGAAAAAGAAGCACAACGTAAAGCATTTCAGCAGTATATGGAAAATGGCGGTGCATGGATAGGCTTTCATTTCGCGGCCTTTGCGCTGACGCCTTCTGACTTCCCGCAGAACTGGAACTGGTATCATGATACATTCCTGGGATCGGGCGCGTATGCAAGCAATACCTGGCGGCCTACTGCAGCTATTTTGCGGGTAGAGGCCCGTCATCATCCCGTGACGAAGGACCTGCCGCCTACCTTCTCTTCTTCTCCCAATGAATGGTATCGCTGGAGTAATGATCTCCGGTATAATCCTGATATAGAGATCCTGCTGCGCATCGACGATGGCAGCTTTCCGCTGGGTACAGGTCCGAAGCCTCATGAAATATGGCATAGCGGCTATTATCCGGTAGTATGGACTAACAAGAAGTACAGGATGCTCTACGTCAACATGGGCCATAACGATATTGATTATGAACACCATACCAACAGGGAGCTATCCTTTACCTTCAACAATGAAATACAGAATAAAATGATTCTGGATGCTTTACAGTGGCTGAGCAGCAAATAATCAGTATTTGATACGTACAATGCGGTTGCTGGCCCTGAAGTCATACCTTGTAAAACTACCTACCGCTATCATCGCCCTTTCGCCCGGCTGCTGGATAATACGTGCCAGTGCACCTGTTACTGCATTCTCTCCCAGTGATATGCCGCCGCTGGTATTATAGGCCGGATGTACTTTCCCGTCAGGTTGCAGGACAATAAAATTATTCCGCCGTAATCCTTCAAATTCATCGAAGGTGCCGCTGAGAATAATTTCTCCGCCCGGCATTACTGCAGCATTGAAGATGTTACCATTAGCGCCCTTATCTACCCTGAAGGAGGGGTCGTAGCTGCCATCTTCCTGCAGGCGTGCCACACGCGGGCATTTCTGACCATTGTAGCTGTTGAAGGCGCCGGTAATCAGCAGTTTACCATCCGGCTGCCGCGTAAGACTGTAAATACCGTAATCGCCGCCGGAGCCGCTGTTAAAGGTGGCATCCAGCGAGCCATCGGACAGCAGGCGGGCAATGCGGGGCGCAGCCTGACCATTGTAACGCGTGAAATTACCCGCTATCAGCAGCTTGCCGTCGGGCAGCAGCAGGCTGGCGGTGATGAAACCATTAGCGCCTTCCCTGCCACGATGATTGGCCAGGTCATAATTGTAGGAACTGTCCAGAGAACCGTCAGGATGCAGCCGTACCAGGTTATTCACCTGAATGGAATCCAGGTGCATGGAATCCAGCCCGCCGGTAGTTACCAGGTTGAAATCGGGTTGTACATAATAACGGAAATTACCTGTGGCAATCATCTTCCCGTCAGCCTGTACAAACAGTTTTGATACCTGCCCGGAAACCCCGCCATTCAATACGGATACTACCTGCGACTTACCCGATGGCAGCGTGATGTTACGTGTTTCCAGCGCGCCGTTCTTATACAGACGGGCAATACTGTTTACATAAGCGGTGTTTTCATAGTTGCTGAAACCGCCGCCCACCACGTATTTACCATCAGGCAGCATGGCCGCCGTAGTAGCGTAGGAGTTAGTCCCCGTTTTCTTTCCGTAGGTAAATGACCGGTCAAGCGTACCATCATGATTGATACGCGCCACACGGTTCACTCCCCCATCAATATTGGCATTATCATAATTATCAAATGCACCGGTAATCAGGTATTTATTATCTTCTACCGGCACAATATCGAAAATAGCATTATTCGCTCCCCTGTTACCGGGAAATAAAGTATCCATTTCAAATACGCCGGTCACCCGGAAGAAAGGACCGAAGAAATACTGCTGTCCTACCTGCGCCGCCACATTCCCTGTAGCCGCAGCCGCAGGCACCCGCACACGTACAGTCGTATCCGTTACAGTCACTATATCCGCCTTCGCACCATTAAACAACACGGACAACCTGTCTTTATTCACCAGAAAACCCTTCCCCCGTATCGTTACCTCATCGTTCACATTTCCCTTTGCCGGACTGATTCCATCCTTCGCAATCAATATTGCCGGCAACACCGTTTCCTGATAAGGATCATTACCACTTGTATTCACCGACTCCTTTTTACATGCCAGCACCATGAACAACATCATTATAAAAAAAATACATCTTCCCATAAGATTTTCATTTTAATAATCAATAATCATCGCTCAAATCTTCTCACTCATCTTCACTCAACACTTCGCTTACATCTCCGCTCCTCATTCGCAATTCGTAATTCGTAATTCGCAATTCTCCCTACCTGTTCTGTAAATACTGTTCCGCCACCCGCACAAATTCTTCCAGCCGGAACCCCAGCGTATGCCGCATATTCAGCACATGCAGCACGCCGTTGTCCGGTTGTATGTCGGAGGTAGCTACAATGATGGATGGGTTGTTGGTGAAGTTCAGCGGATCGAAGGTGATATCCGTCAGCCGCAGGATCCTTGCGCCTACTGCTTCTACATTGTTATAGTCCTGGTATATCAGTCCTATATTCAGCACGTATCCGCTTTCCATCACATAGTTGATACCGGGGTAGGCATAAATATTTTTAGGATCTACGCGGGCAAACTGCCGCGCTTCATATCTTCCCCGGATGATATAGCGGGATAAAAACCTGCGCCATATCTCCGGTGAAATATCATCCATATGTACGCTGTCTTCCACGTTGATATAGCGGTATTCATTCAGCACATTCATCGCTTCTCCGATGACGTTATCTGTTGGTGAGAAAAAAGTGACCGTATCGCTTTCCAGCATTTTACGGAGTCCTGCCTTTTCCACTACATGGGCGATGGTATCAAACAGGTAGGGATTATTTTTCAGATAGCTGTATATAGATCCATGGTAGCGGGCTTCCGCCAGACCGCCATCTATATAATAATCTTTTTTACAGGAAGATGATAACAGCGATACCAATAGTAACCATGCTGCTGTCTGCAATAATATTTTCATGGGCTGTTTTTTTCCGTTATTGAATCCAGTATTCATTCTGTGTGATCAGCGGATTATTTTTGACGGCGCCGCTGTAGATGGGCCAGGTCCAGGCCCTGCGGGCCAGCTGCTCCGGTGTGAAGTAGTTCTCACACTGATTGCGGTCTGTAATGCGGCCGGTACGTACCAGGTCATACCAGAGGTGGCCTTCTCCCATCATCTCTTTTTCCCGTTCTGTGAAGATGGCATCCTGAAGAGGTTTTCCACCGCTGCCGGCATACAGTCGCGCACCTGCCCTTTCCCTTACCTTGTTCAGCAATGCAATGGCTTCATTGTTCTGCGTGCCCAGGTTGGCCATCGCTTCGGCTGTCAGCAGCAACAGGTCTGCATAGCGGAAGAAAATGAAATTGGCGTCATAATCTCTTGTGCTGGGATTGGTGACTGCAGAGAATTTCAGGAACATGGCCGACTGCGGATTGAGGGTGCAGTAGGGATCATCAAACCACAATTCAAATCGCTTGTCCTGCTCTCCCTGCGGATAAATACGGTCCAGGTGTTTTTTTATCGGTGTAATCTCGCTGCCATAGCCACCGTACAGGTTACCACTGCTATGGATGATAGGTTCGTGCAAGGTCCACTGGCAAATCAATGAGTGGAACTGTACGCCATAGTTGGCATCGAGGGAGAGTTCAAAAATGCCTTCTTCAGAGCGGCCTTTGAAAATGTTTTTGAAGGTTTCTTTGGTATATGGCAGCAGCTGGTATACCCCCAGCGCTATAACGGCCTTACCCAGCGAAGCGGCATCCTGCCAGTATTTGCGCTGATTGGCTTTATCGAAACCTGCCAGCCACATATTCATGTGCGCCATCAGGGTAAGCGCACCGCCTTTGGTGGCGCGCACTGCGCGGAAGGTAGGATCATCATAGGCCAGCGGCAGGTCATCTTTGCAGGCGTCCAGATCTGCGAGTAATGTCAGCAACACATTTTCCATCTTTTCTCTCGGCTTGATCTGCCGGTCATAGGGATCCAGCTGCAACGGCACATCTCCGTATAACCGTACCATATAGAAGTAGATAAAAGCGCGCAGGAAGCGGGCTTCGGCGGCAAGCGCCTTCTTCTGCTGCGAACCGAAGTCGGGATGTTCTATTTTAGGGATTCTGTCTGCACACAAATTAGCAGCAGCAATAGCACGGTAGAACTGAGACCAGTCAACCGTTCTGCCTGATCCGTCGCCACAATCCCAGCAGAGCGCACCGCCATTCAGCAGGTCATTTTTACCGATGGCAGCCAGGTTACGCTTGTTAAACCAGTTCCAGTTCCCTGGTCTGAAGTCACCTTCGTTATACAGCGTGCCATCCAGAAATTTATCCAGCAGCAGGCCGTAGGCGCCATTGATAGCTTTCTCCGCATCGTCTCTGGTGCGCCAGAAGTCTTTACCGGATAGGGTATCCAGCGGCTTAACCTCCAGAAATTTCTTACATGCAGCAGCGGCTGTTATCAGCAACAGCAACCAGCAGATATGTTTCCATCTTTTCATTGCTTTACATTTTTCAGGTGATCAAAACTGTGCGCCTATACCGAAAGTGAAGCTGCTGGCAGCAGGATAGCCGTTGATATCATCTCTGCCCAGCGAGGTAACCGTTTCCGGATTGGGACCGGAGTACGGAGAAAATATCCCCACATTATAGGCAGTCAGATAGGCCCGCAGCAGCCGGAGCTTCAGCTTCTTCATAAAGGCAAAATCACGGAACTGATACGCCAGTGTTACCTGGTTGATTTTGAAGTAGGAACCATCTTCCATGTACAGGCTCTGGTCCAGTCGATTGGGTTGTACCATGGCATCATGATAGAAAGAGCCTATAATGGCCGGATGTTTTGTAATATCTCCGTTACGCCGCCAGTAATCAATCAGGGAAAGGTCGTAGATATTCACAGGGCCGGGCGATGGCGAGCCATCCGGCGCCCGCAGCTTGTCGGCATACTGCAGCCGCACAATCCTGGCGGATAAGGCGTTGTTGATAATACTACGCTTGATGAGATAGGAACAGAAAACACTCAGCGAAAAATTACGGTAGCTGACGGTGTTATTAAATCCTCCGGTTACCAGCGGATCAGGGTTACCCATAATTACGTAGTCGGCCGCACCAAGATTATAATCCCCGTTGAGATCTTTCCAGATAGGATCGCCCCCCTGGAAGTACTGGATGCCACTCCCCAGGAAAGCCTTGTAACGCACGCCCCGCACAGGGTCTACCGGCACATCGTCTGTACTTCTGTACACGCCTTCTGTCAGGTACATAAAATTGCCGAGCGGATTACGTCCTACCTTCAAGGCGATGGATTCGTTGTAGTCGTCCAGCTGCAGGTAGAACTGCGCGCCGCCGGGCAGCTCCGTCAACACTCCCTTGTTCATGGCGCCGTTCACCGATACCGTCCATTGCAGCCCTTTAGGGTTTGTATGCACAATTGGACGTGCAGTTACAGATAACTCATGGCCGTAGTTCACTACTGCGCCGCCATTCACCTGCACCTTTCTGTAGCCGGTGGCATCCGGCAGAAACAGGTCACGCACCAGGTTGTAGTTACGCTTGAAATAGGTATCATAGATCACCTCCACCCTTCCTTTCAGTATACCCAGGTCTACCCCGAAATTAAACTGAGATGACTTCTCCGGCTCCATCGCGGGGTTGGCCATCACATCAAAATTCGGTGCGATGGAAGTGTTGTTGTTATAGTTTTTCCGGATACCGTACGCTCCCAGGGAATTCAGGATAGTAGCGGTAGGACGGCTGTTAACGCCATAGGTTACACGAATGGATCCATAGTCCAGCCACGATAATCGACGCATGACGTTTTCCTTTGAAAAATTCCAGCGGAAACCGGCAGAAGGATTTTTCGTATAGGGGTTATTGATGCCTGCGGCAGAATTTCCATCCAGCCGGTAAGCCAGGTCCACGCTGTATTTCGTGCGGAAGTTGTACGAGAGAAAACCCGCCCAGGAAGCGGCATGGTACACATAGGAAACAGGCGTACCATTTACGTTGACACCGTTTTTATCGTTCCAGGGATTGCCCGGATAAAAGCGGGGGGAATAACCGCGGGGCCCCCAGTAAAAGTCGTTGGGACCGTTGCGCACATCGCGTACATGCTGGTCGTCTGACTTAATATTGATTTCACTGAATACGCTGGCGTAGATGTTATGCCCTTTCTCTACATCCTTTCTGTTACTGCTGAAATTATAGTTCACTCCGTTCCTGGTATTCAGTTCATCATGTCTTCCCACAAAGCCATACAATCCGGTCTGGTTATTATTCGCAAAGGACTGGTTGAAGCGGTCGCGCGTATCTGTGTAATAATCATAGGAGGTGGTGGAGTTAATACGCAGGTTGTTGATGATTTCGTAATCCACATCCAGGAAGCCGCGCACATTGATAGTATTGTTATCGTCCATGTTATTGTTATAACCTTCCAGCTGTGGATTACCTACAAATTTAGACGGACCGGGCAACAGGGAAGAGGTGAAGGCATCGCCGGCGCCGTTACCGGTAAGCCCGCCGCCATTGCCGCGCTGCTTCTGTCCTAATGCGCTGAACAGCTGTGCACCGATGCGCAGCCGCTTTGATGGCTGCATGAACAACTGCAGGTTAAGGCTGTATTTATTGAATCCGGTATTTTTTAATACGCCCTGATTCATCTGGTAGGCGAAGTTCGCCTTGTAATTCATTTTCAGGTTACCTCCGCTGATCTGCAGGTTGTTATTGGTATTGGTGGTAGTCTGGTAAAACAATCCCTGCCAGTCGGTAGAGTTGTTGTAAAAGGCATTCAGGCTGTCCGTCAGGAACTGTGCCCCTTCATCCGACAATTTCATTCTGGCTACATAATCATCGATGCTGTTGGCCAGGATGGAGTTGATGCGGTAACGGCGTTCCAGGTTGCCTCCCCAGGTCGGGCGCAGCTTTGGCGGGAAGTTCACAAATACGCTGCTGTTGAGGTCAATGACAGGCGTAGGGGAATTACCTCTCCGGGTGGTCACTACGATCACCCCGTTAGCGCCGCGGGAGCCATACAACGCGGTAGCCTGGGCATCCTTCATAATTTCGATGGACTGTACATCTTCCGGTGGAATCAGCGCCAGCGGTCCGGTGGCAGCGCCCGGCTGCAGCATGGACTGTGAGATACCGCCATCAAAATCTACCGGCACATTATCTATTACCAGCAGGGGATTGTTGGTAGCCAGATACGCCTGATCCCCGCTGCCGCTTATGTTCAGCTGGGAAATACCACGCACGGAAATAGTGCCGCGGAAGCCGGGCGCACCGGTGTTATTCTGTATATTCAGCCCCGCCACTTTTCCCTGCAGCAGCTCCTGGATATTGGATACCGGCACATCCTGCAGATCTTTCCCGGAGATAACGGCTACAGAACCCGATACCGTTTCTTTGGTACGCTTCTGATAACCCACTACCACCGCTTCTTTCAGTGCTTTATTCTCTGCCGTAAGCGATACCTGCATCAGCGTACCGCTTACCTTTACCGTCTCAAATTTATACCCGATATAGCGGAACTGCAGTGTTCTGTCAGCTTCCGCCTTGATGGTGAAGTTACCCTGCGCATCGGTGACGCCCAGCCCTTTATTGCTTTTTATGTCAATGATGGTGACACCCGGCAAACCCTCCCGGGTAACGGCATCGGTTACACGTCCCCTGACGGTAACCGGCTGCTGGCCATACAGGGTAATGCTCGCCAGCAACAATGCGAATAATATATGTAGGTACCTTTTTTTCATGGCACTGGTTTTATCAGGTTAGTCATTCTTGAACCTCGGATTCACCTTGAATTTGAATATCATCTCCCAGCTGCCCGGTTCAAATATCCCGAATGTGAATGCCAGGCTGGCTTTGGTGCGTGAGCCGAATGCAATCCGCTCATAGGGGAAAGAGATGAAGGCGCGCTCGTCGGTGCTGCCTACATCTGCCAGCACGGGAAAGGGATTGGGAATATCGTAGGTCACCGCGCTGCTGTCTGCCGCCATCCTGCGATTGAATCCAAATCGTATAGGCCCGTCCGTTATTTTGCTGGTATAGGCGAGCGAATCCCATTTTATCAGGTTGAAGCGCGATAATTTCACCGGCAGGGAATCCTTATCGAAAAATTTAATGGTGAGCGTATTGCTCTCAGTACCTGTTTTTCTGAAGTAGACGTTGACATCAGTATTGTTCATGTTATTGTTAAGATCATCTTTCACACCGGATAACGACGGATGCAGGATGCCCCCGTCTTCATCCTTTTTGCGCTCGCCGGTATCATCATTGAATTCGTAGGGTTCGTAGGGGCGTGGCCGTTTCACATATAATTTCCGGCGTTGGAAAAGTTTTTGTCCGCCGTTATTTTTAACGAGAATATCGAAATAGTACAGACCAGGTTTGATACGGGAAGAATCGGTATTCCAAAAGATGACATCACCGGAATTAGGACGTATATCCAGCACGGGGCGCTTTTGCCGGATGCGCTTATCATAGATTTCCGCTATTGTTTTCTCCTGGCCGCTGTAAAACTTTTTCCATTGCCAGGTATCTACCTGTTCCAGCAGCTCCGGTGCAGGAGAGCCATCGCGGTGTACTACCTGTTGAATGATAAAGTCAAGCGGCTGTGTGGAATAGTTGGGGTTGAACTTGGCAATAAACACGTTGGTACGTCCGATGTTCACCATATATTCGTCTCCATTGAAGGCAGCGTCGTTGCTGAAATAATCCTTCTCTTTGGGCAGCAGTTCCTTGTAACATCCTGTCAGTACAAACATGACAGGTAACAGCCAGCGCAGCATATGTTTTTTCATGATTATTACTTTTCAGGTTATAGTCTGGTGAAGATCATCCGGTGGAAGTTGAAGCCGCTGTTGCGGATGGATACTTTCAGGAAATGCTGTCCTGCCGGTAGTTTCACGGTAACGGATACGCCTGTCCAGGTTTGCCAGCCGCCGGTGGAAGGCGTTAGTATTTCACCGCTGACATCCACGTCATCTATCAGCAGGTGAATTTTTCCGCCGCCACCGCCAGCCAGCCGCAGTTCGCATTTATAATCTCCTGCCGCCGCAATATCCACGGTATACCGCAGCCATTCGGAACCATTGGTCCAGCCTACATTATAGCGGCCGCCAGGGCTTCCGCTGGCATTATCTCCTTCTCCGCAGTTCTCTATATCTACATTTTCGTTGCGGTATTGTCCGCCGTTATTACCTACATCATTGTCATGATAGGCAATACCATCGCCGCCTTCATCATAGTCTGCCGCCTCCACGATTCCGGGTATAGGAATAGGATAGCCCAGGAACGGGCCTTGCAGCGGGAGCAGCGATTCCGGGAAAGCCTTGCTGACAAAAGAGGTAAAGCCAAAGACATGGGTACTTTCCAGGACGTGCAGCATACCGTTCTTTGTTTTCACATCGGCATTCTGTGTGGCAGCCACGGACCAGTCTTTGGAAAAGCGGGAGTTATTTTTATCACTGTAAAGCAATCGTTGCGTACCTCCGTTTACAGCGCCGGAAGCGTTGGTGGCGCTGGTTTTCCCGTTCATACCGTGCCCGTACAGGGAAACCAATTCAGCGCCGTCTGCATACCGCAGGGAGTCTGCATCTACAATACCCCGCAGCAGGTAGCGGCGCAGGAGGCTGTCCCACACAATAAGCGGCACGCTGTCCAGCGTCCAGTTACCATTACGTCCCAGGCGTTTACGGCTGAAGTTGAGGTTGTTGATAGCTGTTTGTATACTGATATCCTGGGGCACAAAAAAGGTCACCTGCTGCGATTTCAGGGTATCTGTCAG
Source organism: Chitinophaga solisilvae (assembly GCF_009928525.1). GTDB lineage: Bacteria > Bacteroidota > Bacteroidia > Chitinophagales > Chitinophagaceae > Chitinophaga > Chitinophaga solisilvae. The sequence continues at coordinate 87,139 of NZ_JAABOK010000013.1, forward strand.
CTTCACACGGTCTATCAGTAATAAGAGGGTATCGTACAGCGCGCCCTGTTGCTGCAGAAATTCATAGGTACTCACCGTTACGGTAGATTTGGGCGCTGCATGGCGGTAATCATCCATGCCTTTGTTACAGGCAACTGTCATCACGGCGAACAACAGGAATAAATGTTTTCTCATGATGTCGGTTATTATTTCCAGAAATTATTTTGAACGAGTGATTTGTTGTTGATCAGCGCCTGCTGTGAGATGGGCCATAAAGCGGCGCCCCTGGCTACGTCTGCAGCTGTCAGGTTTGTATACGACGGAATCTTTCCGAAGTGTACGAGGTCGTACCAGTGCCAGCCTTCTCCTATCAGCTCGCGTCGTCGTTCCAGGAAAACTTCTTCCATCAGGGCATCTATAGTGAAGAGATCCGGGTTCAGGTTCTTCAGCGAGCGCCTGCTGCGTACACTGTTGAGGTCATCTGTACCGTCTTTCCTGCCCAGCCTCAGCCGGGCTTCGGCGCGAAGCAGGAACAGTTCTTCATACCGGAAGATGATGACACAGGAAGAATATAATTTGAGTACCGGGTTTTTCACTTCGTTATCTATCTGTTTCATCTTATAGAAAACAGGAAACGTTTCTTCCATTTTGGTGAAGAAGTAATCCGGGCGCTGATCGTGGCGGTCGTTGTAGATATTGAGTACGCTGTCTTTCGGCACATAGATTTCCGATTCCCGTTTCGGAATAAAGGGATCACGTAATGTCCAGTCTTCCAGCTGCCCGGTAGTGGATATTTCGGCATGATCGAAGTTCATGTCTACCTGGAAGATGTTGTTGAAGGTACGTCCGCGGAAGCTGCCGCCGGTGCGGGTCAGGTCATTCAGCGTAACGAAGTCGTAGCTGGTTTGTCCCTGACTGTTGATAATCAGGTCTGCATATTTCAGGGAGTTGACGTAATCCTTCTTCCAGTGGTAAATATGTGCTGCCAGCGTATAGGCCATTCCTTTGGTGGCGAAGATGGAGCGGTGATGATCTTCTCCCTGTCCGCGGTATTGTCCCTGCTGTTCGGGGGATTGTCCGTTATATTTCCAGGGCAGTCCTTCCACGGAGCGGAGCGCTTCCGCTGCGGCGAAGTCCAGCACCTGCTGCGAGTTTTCGCGGGGGAATGTTTTCACGGTACCATCGGCAGGAAGTGTTACCAGCGGTACATCTCCCCATATGCGCACGATATAGTAGTACAGGAAGGCGCGTACATATACAGCCTGGGCCAGGTCCAGCCGCATATCGTTGGCTGAATAGCGGTAGTCGCGTTTGGTTACTTCCGGCAGCCGCGCGATGGTCAGGTTGCATTGTGCTATTGCGGCGTAGAATCTGCGCCAGTCGCGCCATTCATCCATGGTGCTGAAACTGGCGTTCAGGTTGCTTTCCACTACTGCCTGCAGGTCGCCGCGGCGGGTTACCTGGAAATCGCCGGCACGCAGCTCTCCATATATCCAGTGTGCATTTTCATTGAGTATGGCGGAACGCATCAGGGCGTAGCAGGCATCCAGCCCGGCGCGTGCATCGTTCTTGTTCTGCCACATGTTTTCTTCTGTCAGCGCCCGCCGGGAAGGTATGTCCAGCATCTTCCGGCAGGATATCGTAGTCAGCAGCAACAGTAATAATATCTTTTTCATCTGCTTCATTTTTACATCAGAACTGAAAATTGAAACCCAGCGTGAAGGCACGCGGAACTGCCCAGTTGTAGTAGCCTTCGTCATATCCCATGAAGCTCACTGCTTCCGGATCGCCGCCTTTATAATTAGTGATGGTAAACAGGTTATTACCGGTGGCGTATATACGCAGCAGGGAAACACCGGCTTTTTCCAGCCTTGCCGAACGGAGTGTATACGCAAGCGTTAGTGCGCGCAGGCGGATATAGGAAGCGTCTTCCAGAAACAGTGTCTGCTCCGGCTGATAGGCGTATACAGCGCTCCAGGGGTTATAACGCGGCACCTTGCTGTAATCGCCTTCTACTTTCGACCACCAGGTGATTTCCTTGATGCTTTTCGGGTCGTCTATACCTTCGCGGTTGGCAAAATCAAAACGGTTGGCCAGCGCTTCGTTGATGACTTTTCTGCCGGCTGCGAAGTTGAATAACAGATTCAGTTCAAAGGGGCCATACTGAAAGGTATTGCTGAAACCGCCCATGGCAGCGGGCGATAGCCGTCCTCTCATCACCCGGTCGTTGTTGTTGATGTCATAGTTACCATCAAGATCCTGCCACCTGGGATCTCCTTTTTTCAGCGGTACGCCCTGGTACGACATACGCTTTCCGGTGGCGGGATTCACGGGTACGGCGGCATCGCTTTCATAGATACCGTCATTAATCAGCAGCCAGTAGCGGTCTGCCGGCTTGCCGACAAGAAAGCGCCTTTTACCAATAACCAGGTCGGTCAGGCCATCGGGTAAAGCCAGCAGCTTGTTCTGATTGGAATAGAGCGTGATGCCGGTGGTCCAGCGGAATTGCGTTCCCTGTATAATGTCTGCATCCAGCGCCAGCTCATAGCCATAGTTGCGGATGCTCATCCCGTTTTTGATCACGCCGGTATATCCTTCTTCTTCCGGTGTCGGTACACGCAGCATCAGGTTACGGTCCGTTTTGGCATATACGTCCAGGGATATACGAAGGCGGTCATGCAGGAAAGCGGCATCCAGACCGGCATTCAGCTGCTCTACATAAGGCCATTGTGTTCCGGGCATCACATAACCGGTTCCGTAGGCCGCGTTGATAACGGGGAAGCCATTGTAGGTTGACATATTGGGGATACCATTCCAGCCAGCATCTACATTATATACAGGCCCTCCTTTATACAGTTCGTCCATCAGCAGGCGGCCCACACGGCCCCAGCTGGCACGCAGCTGCAGGTTGCTGAGCCAGGAAGCGCCCGCCAGAAAATCTTCAGCGGACACTTTCCAGGAAGCCGCTACAGTGGGCGACAACAACCACCTGTTTTCACCGGAGAGATAAGACGTGCCGTCTCTTCTCAGGTACAGGTTAACAAAATATTTCTGTCCGTAATTGTAACCGGCATTGAAATAAAAGGAAGCAAGGTTGGACTGCGTATAGTCTTTAGCGTTAAACATCAGCCGCAGATTCGCAAAACGTCCTTCCTTGCTGTCATTGTTCCCTGGCTGATAAATTTTGATATAATCACTTTTTCCCTTGTAGGCGCGACCGTAATCATAACGCCACTTATCCCAGGTAGAGGATTGTCCGGCTACCAGGTCCAGCGTATGTTTATCGTTGAAGGTCCGGCGATATTGCAGGGAGTTGTCCAGCAACAGACGCTTGTTAAGTCCGTCGTAGTTGGATACATAACTGTTGCCTTCACCGAGGGAAGTAGGTACGAAGAAATCCCGGAAGTTCTGGGTATAATCAATACCGAAGCGGGTGTTCCAGGTAAAATATTTTCCGAAGGAATACTGTGCATTGGCGATAATACGGGCGGTATTATTACGGTTGCGGTTAATGGTGTTATCCAGGTCGGTATAATACTGCTGCAGAAATTGTTTGTTGGGAGACAGGGGAGCATCATAATTGAAGAGATAGTCTTCATCGCCGGCACGATCCCGGATGAACTCATTACGTTTGCGTTTCAGCGCTGCCACGCCGATATAGGCGGTGAATATGAGGTTGCGCACCGGCATGATGTTAATACCGAAATTCACATCATAGCGTTGCAGGCCGGTGCGGTCTGCGACGCCTTGCTGGGCAACCTGTCCTATGCTGAAGCGGAAGTTGGCGAAGGGCGTACCACCGCTGACAGCCGCCTGGATGCCGTCGCAGAAGGCATTTCTGTAGAAGAGGTCATCCCAGTTGGCGGGCCCGAAGTAACGCGGCTGTGAGGAGTCTGCCAGGTAGCGGGGGAAGTTACGCCACTGTGTTTCATTGGCGTATTCCCGGTAAAAGGGCATCCGGAAATCGCTTTCATACTTACCATTCACCACATCAGCCGGTGGGCGCAGCGCCAGCCCGGCATAGGCGTTGACGGCTACCTGCATTTTACCAACACGGGGGCCTCTGGTAGTGATGCTGACAACCCCGTTGGCCGCCAGCGGGCCGTATCTGGCAGTAGCGCCGAAATCTTTCAGTACGGAGATGCTTTCAATATCGTTGATGTCCAGTCCTGCCAGGGTATTGGTTTCTGTGCCCATCCTGTTAAAATCAAACCGTTGTATGTCATAGGCATAAGCGTGTTCCTGAATAAGCGGCATGCCATCTACTACATAAAGCGGTTGTGCATAAAACAGATCGCTGTTTTTCAGGAGCAGGGAGGAAGTACCGCGGATGAACATGCTGCTGCGCTTTCCCGGTTCAGCGGTAGGAATACGTATATCCACTCCCGTTACCCTGCCAATGAGCGCCTGTTCGATGGTGAGATAAGGTAATTTTCTGACTTCGCTGATGTGGAGGTCCGATGCGGCGCCCGCGGTGGCGGTGCGGAGAAAAAGGTCATTATTACGGATAATACCAGTGGAGTCGCTGGCTTTCATGATGCCTTTTACCCAGCTGACAGTGTCGGCGGCGGCCACCGCAGTATCTTTATTTTTATAGAGCACCTGCTGTGCAACACCTTGCCGGCAGAGGCCCAGGGTAGCTATAACGACAATGGCTATACGTTGTAACAGGTAAAAGAGATACTTCATACATGCAATGTTTAGGAATGAGATTCCCTGCGGCATAAGCGGGGCTTATACCGGCAAACGGAAACAGGTGGTATTTCTTCAGTCATCAGCGGGCATAGGTATCCCTGTTCCTTTGCAGGAAAAAGGAAAAAAGTGACCCGTGATGTATGCAGATCAGGACTACAGGCCGGATCAGGAAGATGTAAGGCCGCCGTACAGCGGGTAGTAACGGATACGTACAGGCAGGCGCACGCGCATGTCGTTCAGGAACGGTAAAGGTGTTGCCATGTGAAAGAAATTAATAAACGTGAAATTCTAGTCTTACTTCGGTTTTCCGGGTTTAATGCTATACTGCTTTGCCAACGCGGGTCTGTACTCTGGGGCGCTTCAGTGCTATGCAGTATATATCGTTTTAAATTTTGGTTGTTGTTTTCAGCTACTTATCAAATGTAAACAGCTAAACCGATTTTTCATAGTTTTCAGCAAGAAATTTTTAAAATAATTTTCAGGCAGGATAACTACCGGTGAATCGCTTTCTTTTCGTATATCCCTCTCAGTTATTTTTTACGTTTCAGCATCAGATTGCTCCTGTGCGGGGAAACCGCGGCCTGCCGGCATCCGGACTGAACCGGTATAACCGGAAACAGCCATTCAGAGCTGCTCCGCGCATATAATTCCACATACTGTTGCTCTTTCCGGACGTACAGCCAGCAGCCACATCCCTGTAAACAGCCCCTGCATGGCATTTATAACGGGCATTGCCTTTGATGGTAATCTGGATAAGATCAAACCATTGTTGACATTATATTTCATTTTTATGTACTCCGACGTACAAATTCTTATTGTAGATGATGACCCCGAAGACGTATTTATTATGCAGATGATGTGCAAAGAGTTATCCTTCCTGGAAAACGTACACTTTGTACCCGATGGACTGACGCTATTGCACTACCTGGATGGACTATACGAAAATCAGCTGCCGCTGCTGATTATCCTGGATCAGAACATGCCGCGCTTCAATGGCGTACAGACACTGGAAGCCATCCGCAGCAATACCCGGTATCATCTGTTGAGGGTTATCATCTATACTGACTTACCGGATGCATTGCAGTCAAACCGGCTGAAAGAACTGGGAGTGGAAGCCTTTGTTACCAAACCCAACACCTACGAACAAGGTCTTGAAATCATGCAGCAGTTCCATGACTGCAGTAAAGGTGGCTATACCTTTCCCATGGCTGCTACCGGCTGATCAGGCAACCGCTGCCTGCTTTCTGAATGCAGAAGGATTCATGCCCCGGTATTTTTTAAATAACCGGTTGAGATGACTTTCATCTGTAAAATTCAGCTCTGCCGCTATTTCATTAATACGCATGTCACTGTGCTGCAAACGGGTTTCCACCAGCTTCAGCTTATAATTGGTAATATAGTCCTGCATATTCTCCCCCGTATGCTTCCTGAAATACCTTCCCAGGTAACTCACCGAAATACCGAACTGCTTCGCTACTACCTCTGCACGCAGCTCCTGCGGTGAATAGATATGCTCCTGTATATAACGGATAAGGTTCAACGCCATTACTGCCGTGTTGTCTTTCACCTGCTCCGGCAGCTTCAGCGCTATATTTCGCGCTACTATGGTAATAAGTGTATTCACCAGCTGGGAAATTACCTCGCCGTGATACAGCTGCCGGCCTTCATCCTCTTTCAGCAAACCGTCTACCAGCGCCGGCACCAGCTGCTTGTCGGCCGCCGCATACAACAGACACCCCGGCTGATGACTGGCATTACCCAGGATAAATTCCATGCGCTGCCTCCAGTCCTGCGTATACATCAGGGCCGTCTGCTGCCGGTTCAGGTATACCTGGCTGAAACGTAAAAAGAAAAAACGGGTACGGACATCCAGCTCAAAATGATGCGTATCCTGCGGTGTCAGCAAAAAGAGATGCCCGGTTTCAAAACGGATGGAGTTACCATTTACATACTGGATGCCACTGCCTTCCACTATGTAAATCAACTCAAAAAAAGTGTGCTGATGCGGCACTACAGGACAGGAATCGACCTCCTTATATATTATCTCAAATGGCTGATATATGTTTTCCCTGGTCATATCGTTGTCAGAATCTTACTATAAAAACGAAAAATTGTACAAGTAAAATGCGCTTAAAATTGTACAATTTTACACCATCAAATATACACTATCCATCAGTAAAAATACCATAAACATGAAAGTATTAATAGTATACGCACATCCGGAACCCCTTTCCCTCAATGGTTCACTGAAAAATTCAGCTGTCAGGATATTACAGGAAAACGGCCACGAAGTAGTAGTGTCAGACCTTTACCAGATGCAATGGAAAGCCGCCGCCGATGAAAACGATTTCAGCTCCTATACTCCCGGCAACCGCCTGTTCTACAGCAGGGAAGCCAGGGAAGCACTGGCTAACGGCACCCTGTCTGCCGCCGTCATGACTGAACAGGAAAAAATCCGCTGGGCAGACACCATCCTTTTCGTATTCCCGTTATGGTGGTTCAGCATGCCCGCCATCATGAAAGGCTGGGTAGACCGCGTATTCTCCGCTGGCTTCGCATACGGCATCAAACAACGCTACGGCATAGGTAACCTCAGCGGCAAAAAGGTAATGCTGATGGTCACCACCGGCGGCATGGAAGAAAACTACCTGGAAAAAGGCGGCATCAACGGCAGCATGTCCGACCTCCTGTTTCATATCCACCACGGAATATGCTGGTTCACCGGCGCCGCTTCACTCCCGCCCTTTGTAGTATATAGCGCCGACCGCCTCACAGAAGATAAATATCCTGCGGTGGAAACTGCCCTGGAAGAACGGCTCCTTACTATGGACACCACGCCTGTGCTGCCTTTCCGTTACAGCAACAGCGGCGACTACGACGAAAAAGATGTACTCCTGCCACACCTGGCAGCAGGTAAACAGGGATTTGCACTGCACCTGAGAGAGGAACTACCGCTCCAGGAAATGATCGATACTGATACGGCCGCCGCCATAGACGAGCAACGTAAATAAGAACAGGATATAATAGAGCGGAATCTCAAAGCCATTATCGCCGGCCTCGAAGCCATTGGCAAGGTGTACTGTGATAATGGCTACCACCATACTGATCATCAGCGGAATGGTGATAAAGCGGACAAAAAGTCCCAACGTTAACAAAACAACGCCCAGCAGCTCCGTAACAGCTACCAGGTAAGCATTGAAATAAGGCAGCGGTATCTGCAGCTGCGCAAACCAGTCGCCGATACCATGAATATCTTTCCATTTCATCATCGCCGGGTGCCAGAAGCCATACGCCAGCACCAGCCGGATCAGCAGCAGCGGCCAGTCCCTGAGTACTGACAGCCGGCGGGCAAAGGAAGCATATAAACGCATATGTCAGGATTGAAAGCCCAGCACAAAATGTTGCCGTTGCATCTGTTGCAGAAAAGCCAGTGTATCCCTTTCCAGTGTATCCGTTAACGTTATTCCCAGCTGTGGTGCATATTCCAGTATATCCTTCAACGTTATACCCACCGCCAGCTGCTCCGTAACGAAAGCCAGCCACGGTGAAAGATCCGTAAACTGTACATTGCCCGTTTCAGGGTCCCGGTACAATAATACAAACCAGGCGCCCTTTCCCTGTACCAGCTCCGTTGCATCCCCATGCAGGTGCACCGGGTAACGGAATGCCAGCAACCTGTATTCCGGATTCAGCACCAGCGGCGTTTCCAGCCAGTTGCCACCCTGCTGAAAAGGCGCTGCCGGTATATCTTCCATATTATAGACTTCCGTTTCCGCCCATTCAAACGCCAGCAGGTCATTCAGATAAGGAATACCATACACCTCCTCCCAGTTCTGCTCCACCGCATAGGTGTAAAATTCCAGCGGCAGCTTCCATACCTGGTACGACTGACAGGCATGATGTGTAAAAAAGTCCTTCACCATTTTGTTCCACTTCCGCGCCGGAATATGATGAAAGGCAACCGGGAAGCCATCTTCCATAATATCGTTGATAACATTGAACACCAGGCGGCGGTAATGTTTCAGCCTGCCGGGCGTTACCCCCGGCAGCTTTACAGCATTTCCGCTGCGGCAATACGCGGAAAAACGCTGTTGAATGCGGTAAGTATCAGGCAACAAGTTCATTTTGCGATGTCCATTGTTTTTGACAGATAGTTTTCAGCCTGTTCAGCTCCTGCTGCAGTTCCTGCATTTCAGGAATGTTAAAATCCCTCTCCAGCAGCACCGGTACCGGCTTCAGGTACTGGATCGTCCATTCAAACAGGTCATACACCGGGTCAATAACAGGTTCGCCATGCGTATCAATAATTAAATCCTGCGATACCTGCGTATGCCCCGCCATATGTATATAGGCGACCTTGTCCAGCGGTAGCTGTTGTATAAATTCCCTGGCGTTGTATTGATGATTGAAGGCATTCACATAGATGTTGTTCACATCCAACAGCAGCTGGCAGCCGGACTGCCGCACCACTTCCCCGATAAAATCGGCCTCGCTCATTTCCGCAGCCACCGGCGTATAATAGGATACTATTTCCATCACCAGGGGACGCTGCAGGAAATCCTGTACCTGCCTGATACGCGCGGCAATATGCCTTACCGCATCCATCCGGAACGGAATGGGAAGCAGGTCATACATATGCGCATTATCGCATTTGGAATAGCTCAGGTGCTCTGAATAAATCTGCACCCGGTAATCTTCCAGGAATTGTTTAACATGCCGCAGAAAGTCTCTGTCAAGATCTTCGGGACTACCCACAGACAACGAAAGACCGTGGCATAATACCGGATACTTCTCTACCACCTGGTGCAATATCTTCTTCCAGTTTCCTCCGATATGCATCCAGTTCTCCGGTGCAAATTCAATGAAATCCGGCGTGATATGCTTTCCGCTGATTATATCTGCCGCAAAATCGCGACGAAAACCGACTCCGACCATGGTCTGCAGTTTAGGTGAAAGGAAAAAGGCCGGAAGGCTGTAACTGTTTGCTGTACCGTCTTTCCGGCCTTTGAAATTTTACGCACCTTTGGTGGTATCGGATTTAGGCTTGTGTCCTTTTCCACCCTTTTTCTCTCCCTTCTTTTTGTCAGTGCCACATTTGCCCTCTCCGCATTTTCCTTCTCCGCACTTACCTTCTTTCCCTTTCTTAACACCGGCAGAATCCTTTTTAGCACCGCAGGCCAGCTCCATAGCACTGGCAGCAGCGCCGTTACCGGTTAAGGCACTTCTTACCGCTTCGCCAGTACCCATATGATGGTAGCTGACAGGGTTGGCAGAAGCAGGTTGCGATGCAGCAAAACCAAGAATAGCAGCCGCAACGAGGGAACCGGACAGCAGCATTTTTTTGCTGATAGATTTGTTGTTTTCCATTTTGTTACATTTAAAAAGACTGAGAAATGAATGATATAATAAACTGATACTGATAAGAAGACGTGAATAATTACAGTTGATGATGCATATGCCGGAATAGAACTGCTTCCTGAAATCGCCTGACTTCGCCTGGCCGGGTCGGGTGTAAAATCCTCACCGCAATTACTGCACCATTTTACCAGCTTCGGAAAAGCCCCTTTTTGTAATATTTGCTGTAAGAATCTTACGCAATTTTAGCAGTTTTAGTTTTCCCCTGGTCACAAATAAATGTTATTTCTGTTTTTATCCTATTTTTGGACTGCACGCAAATGTGTGATAAGAAATAAAATCTGCCCATGAAAGATAAGATGCCCCCTGTAACATCCGTCTATTTCACTACATTGATGAAGGCATATTTGCGCGGAACTAAAACAAGAGAGGAAGTACTGCAGGACCTGTATGATGCGGCACACCTGCAACCTGCAGATACGGAGGACAATGAGGAAGATATTACCCGGCTTATACTGAGAACAGCTTCTGCTGTCAATGAGGACTATTACCAGGAAGTGATCGGGTCTATAACCCAGGCTCCTGATGCCATCCCTTCCCGCGCCGGTGTGATTCACCAGCTGGAAGCGCTGCTGCATGGGCGCATTACCCCGGAGCAGTTGCTGCAGTGGGCTACCTGGCACAACGATCCCGGAGAGGATGACGGCGTCAGCTATTTTGACGATATTGCTGTAGACTATTTCTGTACGCAGCTGTTGCCGAATCCGCCGGAACCGTTTACCCCTGCCCACTTCGAGCAGGCGTTAAAAATCTTTACCGGCAACCGCAACAATCCGCTCAAAGATAAAGTGGCGCTGGTATTGCTTTTCGACAAGGAACGGCAGCGTTTTCTCTTTTACGTGGGCGATTATATCCAGGGGCATACCGCTCCGGAACAACTGGATGTTTACCTGATGAACAAATTCGGTATGGATCATTACTCCTTCCCGTATATGGGTACGCTGTCCAACATCATGCACGACCCGGCAAAACTCCCGGCGCTGCTGCATATGGCAGCCTACACAGAATAATTATTCTATCACTGCCGCCACCCTGACCCGGCGGTTTTCATTTTTCACAATATCGGTGGTATAGGTATCTACCCGGTCGCCATTGCTGTATTCAAGGTGCATTTCCAGCGGCATGGCTACCGGAGGGTAACTACCGGCAACGAGCATACGCTCCATCTCGTCCTTGTACTCCTCAGGGATCAAGGCATATCCCGGAAACAGCGTATGGGGCTGCATTGGCGTCCAGACGGAAGCTGTTGCCAGCGCATGACTGGTACCCCCAATGGTACTGTCGCGGCGGATATTATCTGCTTTATATTCTTCACAGGCCACGCCTGCAATTACTTTTTTCTCTCCTGTTTTTATCAGCCGGTTGAGATATCCTGTTTCGCCGGGGTAGACAGGTTCCATGCTATGCAGGTCCAGCTTTTCTCTGGTACCGCTGCCAATGTTATGAATCGCTGTAATGCTCAGCTGCGCGCCCTGCCGGAAGTCCGCATAAAACTGGTACCGGGCGCCCGTACTTTTGCTGACCAGGTGTACGGCCAGCTGCGGCCTGGCGCTGCTGTAGAATACGATGATCTCCTCCCCGCCTTTTACTACCCGCTGATTACCTTGCCAGGCTTCGGTTTCCTGGTATACTGCGATGTCGAATTCAAAAACGGAATCCAGCTGCAGCTGCCCGCTGCCGCTGATAGTCAGGGAAGGCTGCCCGTTCACCGGGCCATTGGCAGGCGTTTCAAAAGGACCTTCTGTCAGGGAGGAATCGGTACGCACGGCAGTCAGGCTGCGTACCCGGTCTTTCATCTTTCTCAGGAATTGCGCCTGTACAGCAGAAATACAACATATACAAGCCAGGAACAGTAATGCCTGCTTTTTCATAGGAATGGTATATATTATGTAAATCTACTATAAATAAATTAACTCACCATCAGGCTGCAGCCCCGGAGTGCGGAATTATCCAGCCGGCCCAGTACTTCAAAACGGCCGTCGGCATGTATTTTACCTATATCTTCTGTGGCAATGAAAGCGCAGGAATAAATATTGGCGAGGTCTATCACATTCATTACACCAGCGCCTTTTCCGGCTGTCAGCTGAAAGGGATCATTTTCATCGCGCAGCAGGATTTTCATCCAGGCGGGTGTCTCAAAAAAGCCATGGCCTTTGGAATAGGCCTGGGACAGGAGTTCTGTCATACCGTATTCGGCATGTACTTCCTTTACGCCCAGCCGCTCTTTCAGAAAAGCGTGTACCTCTTCCCGTGTCCACTCTTCCCTTCTTCCTTTCATACCACCTGTTTCCATAACAATGGTATGTTGCAGCTGCATGGTATATTTTTCGGCAAAATCCAGCAGTCCGAAGGTAACGCCGATCAGCAGCACTTTCTGCTGCCGCGCTTCCAGCGCCTGTAGCTGATGGAATAACTTATCGTGTTCGTACAGGTAAAAACCGCTTTCTTCCCGGCCGCTGCGCACTGCCATTTCCTGCACCATCCGCACCAGGGAAGAATGCTGCCGTTCCAGGTACGAAGGCAGGAGGCCTACCACTACATAGTCTGTTACTGGACCGTAAAACTGCTCAAAGGCCGTCATAAAACTTTGTGTATATACGGCGGCATCTTTCACCAGGTGTTTACTGTTGACCGTCTGCGTAGTGCCGCTGCTCTCAAAGATCAGCTCCGGTTCAAAGTCACCGCAGGCGACCCGGTGTGTCTTGAAAAACTGGATGGGCAGGTAGGGAATCTCCAGGATACTCTTTACCCCTGCAGGATTAATATGCAGGGCATCGGTATAAGCCCGGTAAATGTCATTCTCCCGGTACTGATACCGGAAAAGCTCCAGGGCGGCAGCTTCCAGTCCGTCTGGCTGTAATGAAAATATATGTTCCGGAGAAACGACCTGCATATTCATCTATCTTTAAAATCGTACAAAGTTAGGCAGAAGAATAAATTTACCCGCAGGAAGTAACAATTAGCTTAAAAAAAACGTTTTGTCCTGAGTACGCAGAGATAGTCGATAATTTGTATATTTCCTAAATTAATGTAGGTTTGTTTTATGAAGAAAACTCTCTTTTTATTCCTGGCGGCTGGTCTGATCTATGCCTGTAAAAAAGATAATATCGGCTCCAAACCTATGGTATCTTTCAAAAGCTATTCCGCCGACAGCATCACTCCGGAAACCCAGCAGTTCAATGTAACGCTGCGGGTGGAAGATGGCGACGGCGATATAGAGGACAGCATCTGGCTCGCCATCCTGATAAAAAGCCAGCAGGAAGTAAGCAAGGATACATTATGGGGAAAATATAAAATGCCCGGCATCGGGCAAAACCGGGGTAACCGTATTAAAGCAGATGTTATCCTGGGCCTGCAGCAGGAACATTTTGCCTTTAACTATACCGCACGCCCCAATGACAGCGCACATTTTGTGACCTACCTCCGGGACAGCCGCGGAAATATCAGCGATACCATTGCCACGCCAATATTTCCCTTCCGCAGAAATCAATAAGTGTAAAAACATTACATTTACAACATAACAAGGATTCCTTCGTAAAGGAATCCTTTTATTTTTCAGATTTAACCTTCATTTTCAGCATATGAACAAAATAGAAGAATTACAGTCCAGGATCAAGGAAGCCATGTTAGGCGGTGGTGAAGTCCGTATTGCCTCCCAGCACAAAAAAGGAAAACTGACAGCCCGCGAAAGACTGCAGCTGCTCCTTGATGAAGGCTCCTTCGAAGAGCTGGATATGCTGGTCGCAAACCGCAACCGCGGCATCACCACCGAACAGGAACAGTTTCCCGGCGATGGCGTGGTTACCGGCTACGGCACCATCAACGGCAGAATCGTGTACGTTTTCTCACAGGACTTCACCGTGTATGGCGGTAGTCTTTCTGAACCGCATGCCCGCAAAATCTGCAAGGTAATGGACCTCGCCATGCAGAACGGCGCTCCCGTGATCGGGCTGAACGACAGCGGCGGCGCACGTATACAGGAAGGCGTGGTAAGCCTTGGAGGCTATGCGGATATCTTCTACCGTAATACCCGCGCCTCCGGCGTGATTCCACAGATCTCCGCCATCATGGGACCCTGCGCCGGCGGCGCCGTATACTCTCCCGCCATCACCGATTTTATCATGATGGTGGAACAAACATCCTACATGTTCGTTACCGGCCCTAACGTGGTGAAAACAGTGACCCACGAAGAAGTAACTTCCGAAGAACTGGGCGGCGCGCATACCCACGCCACCAAAAGCGGTGTCACCCACTTTGCCTGCGCCAACGAAGTAGAATGTATTCAGAACATCAAACAACTGCTCAGCTATATCCCGCAGAACTGCGAAGAAACTGCCCCCGTATATCCGTACGAGCCCGGCAATGAAAGCAGGGAAGCCCTCAACACGCTCATCCCCCTCAATGCCAATCAGCCTTACGATATGAAAGAGGTCATCAGCCACCTCACCGATGCAGACAGCTTCTTTGAAGTACACAAGGATTTCGCGGATAATATTATCGTTGGATTTGCACGCATCGGCGGCAGAAGCATCGGTATCGTTGCCAACCAGCCCGCTGTGCTGGCCGGCGTACTCGACATCCACGCCTCTGTTAAGGGAGCCCGCTTTACGCGGTTCTGCGACGCCTTCAACGTACCGCTGCTGGTACTTGTAGATGTTCCCGGATTCCTGCCAGGCACCGACCAGGAATGGAACGGTATCATCACCAACGGCGCCAAACTCCTGTACGCCCTCTGCGAAGCTACCGTACCCAAAATTACCCTCACCACCCGCAAAGCCTACGGCGGCGCTTACTGCGTGATGAACTCCAAACACATCGGCGCCGACCTCAACTACGCCTTCCCGCAAGCGGAAATAGCCGTAATGGGTGCAAAAGGAGCCGTGGAAATCATCTACAAAAAAGAAATCGATGCCGCCCCCGATCCGGAAGCACGCATGAACGAACTGGTGGCAGACTATACCGAAAGATTCGCCAACCCTTACCTCGCCGCCGAAAAAGGTTACATCGACGAAGTAATTGTTCCCGAACAGGCCCGCACCAAACTCATCAAAGGCTTTAAAATGCTGGAAAATAAAGTGGTGAATATGCCGAGAAAAAAACACGGCAATATACCTTTGTAGAAATTATGAATTACGAATTGCGAATTACGAATGCAACACGAAGACCTCAGCAAACAACAAAGCGGATTTAGCAATATTATCGCTTATTCTCCGCTTATCTCTCCGCGCTGCATTCGTAATTCGCAATTCGCAATTCGTAATTCATAATATATGCTGAAATCAATCTTCAACTTCTTCCTCTACACATCGGTATACATCTCCGTGTGCGCCCTGCTGATGATATGGCAGACCAACCAGATACTGGCTCTTCACTATCCGCAGCAGACGTTCTATCTGTTTGTTTTCTTTTCTACGATTTGCAGCTATAATTTTCACTGGTACCTTACTCCCGGCGCTTTCTCACAGTCGGACCGGCTACAATGGTGTGAAAGACACCGGAACCTGATGCTGGTACTGTGCGGAACAGGACTGGCCGGTGCGCTCTATTACTTCTGGCAGCTGCGGGAACACTGGCTGGTGCTTAGTGGAGGCGCCATACTTACCTTCCTCTATTCAGCGCCGAAAGTGCCGCACAAAACATTTACCTGGCTGCGGAAAATAGCGGTAGGCAAAACACTGTTCCTGACTTCCGTATGGACGTACGTCACCACCCTACTGCCGGCGCTGATGGCCAATCAGGTGTTCTCCTGGCCCCTGCTGTTCCTCGGACTCCACCGCTTTTTCCTGATATACGCCATCTGCATACTGTTTGACTACCGCGATGTGGAGTCCGACAGAAAAGAAGGTATCCGCAGCCTGATTACCTGGCTGGACCTGAGCAGCCTGAATAAGATCTATTACTTCTCCCTGCTGATCGCCGCCGTCACCGCCGGTCTGCTGGGGCCCTACTCCACCCTGCCCGTTATCTTCACCCTGATGGCGCCGGTCGTGTTTACAGCCGGGCTGACCGACATGGCGCAACGCCGCCCTTCCGATTACCTCTACTACTTCGGGCTGGACGGGCTCATGGCCTTCTCTGCCCTCCTACATATGGCAGTCAGCGTATTATTTAAAAGCTGATTATATTTGCCTGTCTCAAAATGCTATAATTATTATGTCCAAAAAACAGAAATCAATCATCAATAAGGAATCGCTGGCATTCCTGAAAGAATACCTGAACAACCCCTCTCCGACCGGGTTTGAGAAAGAAGGACAGAAACTGTGGTTAAAGTACCTCACACCATATATCGATGAGCATTTTGTAGATGCCTACGGTTCCGTGGTAGGGGTTATCAACCCCAAGGCGGAATTCAAAGTAGTGATTGAAGCGCATGCCGATGAAATTTCCTGGTTTGTCAACTATATCTCTCCGGAAGGACTGATCTATGTTATCCGCAATGGCGGCTCCGATTCACAGATTGCCCCTTCCAAGCGGGTACATATCCATACGGAAAAAGGTATCGTAAAAGCTGTATTCGGATGGCCTGCTATCCATACGCGCAACCGCAGCACCGAAGGCAAGGAACCGCAACCTAAGGTAGATAATATCTTCCTGGACTGCGGCGCACGCTCCCGTAAAGAGGTAGAAGACCTCGGCATTCATGTAGGCTGCGTTTGTACTTTTGAAGATGGCTTCGAGGAACTGAACTACGATTATTATATCTGCCGTGCGATTGATAACCGTATCGGCGGCTTTATGATCGCTGAAGTGGCCAGGATGCTGAAAGAAAAGAAACAACAGCTGCCTTTCGGCTTATATATTGTGAATGCGGTACAGGAAGAAGTAGGATTACGTGGTGCAGAGATGATTGCCAAACGCATTAAACCGGATGTAGCCATCATCACTGATGTAACCCACGATACCACTACCCCGATGATCAACAAAAACATCGAAGGGGAAATCAGATGCGGCTCCGGTCCCAGCATTACCTATGGTCCTGCGGTACATAACATCCTCCGCGACCTGATTATCAAAACAGCGAAGAAAAATGAGATACCGTACCAGCTGCATGCAGTAAGCCGCGTTACCGGTACGGATACAGATGCTTTCGCCTATTCCAATGACGGTACGCCTTCAGCGCTCATCAGCTTACCGCTGCGTTATATGCATACCACCGTGGAGATGGTGAAGAAAGACGATATTGAAAATACGATTCAGCTGATCTATCAGACCTTGCTGCAGATTACGCCGAAAACAAATTTCCGCTACCTGTAATACAGGCGGCCCCGCGCAGGGGGCCGGCTTCCGCTGTTAACGGAAGAAGTCGGCCGCCCTGCGCGTTCTTTCTACCCACAGACCGGACTTCGGACGGATCACAAATTCACTCAGCCCCATTTCGTTCGCACCAGGCGCCCAGTCGTAGGTGTAGCCCAGCCGCGTCCAGGGATAATGCATCCCGCTGCCGCTCAGCGGCCGGTAATACGCATAGATGATATAGTTATTGAACCAGGCATTATACGTGGAATCGCTGCCCTGTAAAATAGCGCCAGTAGTACGGGTGGTGATATTGTTGTTACCGGCCGGGCGATACAGGCTGCTGGCTTTCACCCATACTTCCGCAATATGTGTGTTGCTGCCGGCGCCGGCAGGCGGTAATCCCAGCAGCTGACAAATGCGGCCGATTGTATCGGAGCCGGGCTTAAATCCAGGTCCAATACGGCTCTTCATCTGTTTGGGCGTAAACACCCAGGATTCTCCCCATACGTTGGTGATGGAGTCGCCCTGCGGATAGCTGGCAGGAAACTTCATGAAAGTAGCCATCAGTACGTATTCCTGTCCGTTAATGGTTTTCCATTCCATATCGGGATTATCCCGGGTAACAGGCCATAGCGTCTGTGAAATCTCGCTGCTGTCTGCATACATGGCGTCGGTCACTGCATGTGCATACAGCTGTTCCTGTGTCAGAATAGGAGAAACAGGCGTAATAATGGTTTCATCATTTTTCTTACAGGCGGCAAATACAAGGGTAAAAGCAAGCAGGCCAGTCAGCAGCCTGCGGCGGGGCATGTTCTTCATAGCGACATTTTTTAGATATTGGTTATTACTGAGTGCCCGCAAGTAACTATTTTTCAATGATATCCCCAACTTTTTCACGGCAGCGGGGTGCTATATAAATTCAACGATCAAAAATCCCAAATTATCCATAGGTTTGCTGCTCAATAATATCTATACATATGCAAGATGTGCAGATTCGTCATGACTGGACGTTAGAAGAAATTAAGGCCATCTACAACACTCCGCTGATGGAGCTGGTGTACCGTGCTGCCACCCTCCATCGTGAGTACCAGGATACCGCTGAAGTACAGGTATGTACCCTGCTGTCCATTAAAACAGGCGGATGCACGGAAGATTGCGCTTATTGCCCACAGGCTGCCAGATACAATACGGATATAAATGTTCACGGCCTCATGAAAAAAGAGGATGTACTGAGCTATGCACAGCAGGCAAAAGATGCCGGTTCCACCCGTTTCTGTATGGGCGCCGCCTGGCGTGAGGTACGCGACAACCGCGACTTCGACAGGGTACTCGATATGGTAAAGGGTGTGAATCAACTGGGAATGGAAGTATGCTGTACCCTCGGCATGCTCACCGCCGAACAGGCCAGAAAACTGGCTGATGCGGGCCTGTATGCCTACAACCACAACCTGGACACTTCCCGCGAACATTATGGCGAAATCATCACCACCCGTACCTATGATGATCGTCTTGAAACACTGGACAACGTCAGAAAAGCCGGTGTAAGCGTTTGCTGCGGCGGAATTATCGGTCTGGGTGAAAACCATGAAGACCGTATCAACATGCTGCACACATTAAGCAGCCTGCCGGAACACCCGGATTCCGTTCCCATCAACGCACTGACCCGCGTAAAAGGTACGCCGCTCGAACATCTCCCTAAAGTGGAGTTCTGGGATATGGTACGCATGATCGCCACCACCCGCATCCTCATGCCCAAAGCTATGGTGCGCCTCAGCGCCGGCCGCGCGGAAATGAGCATGTCCGACCAGGCCCTCTGCTTCATGGCAGGCGCCAACTCCATCTTCACCGGCGAGAAATTACTCACTACCGGCAACCCGTCTTTCGAACAGGATCATATGATGTTTGAGATACTGGGACTGAAGGCGAGAGAAGCGTTTAAGGAAGAAGCGACGCAATGCTGCTAAAATAATTACGAATTACGAATTACGAATTACGAATGTAGCCCGAAGATAAAAGCGAAGACCGAAGCGATATACTTTTAAGTATTTGCTTCGGTCTTCGCTTTTATCTTCGGGCTACATTCGTAATTCGTAATTCGTAATTCGTAATTACTTCAAAAAGTATTTCACTCCCAACTCATACCCCTTCATCCCCAACCCACAAATACTACCTACGCATTTTGGCGCAATCAGGGAAGTATGTCTGAATTCTTCGCGGGCATATACGTTGCTGATATGTATTTCTATTACGGGCGTTTTGATAGCGGCGATGGCGTCACGGATGGCTACGGAAGTATGTGTATAGCCGCCGGCGTTAAGGAGGATGCCGTCAAATGAAAATCCTGTTTCATGCAGGAAGTTGATAATTTCCCCTTCCACATTACTCTGGAAATAACTGAACTGAATAGCAGGAAACAGCTGCTGCAGCTGTTTAAAATAATCTTCAAAGGATTCACTGCCATAGATACCAGGCTCCCGCTTGCCCAGCAGATTGAGATTAGGTCCGTTAATGATGGCTATCTGCATGATATGATACAATTAATGATGGCAACGAAGATAGAACCCCTATTTGAGATTTTATTATTTAGTTATTTGGTTATTTGAGATTTGTTTCAAAGAGAGGAGCCGTTCTGAAGATTTTGGGATTTTGGAATTTTTTGATTTTGGGATTTTTAAATGCAGCAAAGATCTATGCGAATATCTCCACTGCATTTAAAAATCAAAAAATTCCAAAATCCCAAAATCCCAAAATCTTCAGAACGGCTCCTCTCTTTGAAACAAATCTCAAATAACCAAATAATAAAATCTTAAATATTATTGGGGTCGCCCCAGCGGTACGTGTCCTGTTCTATGCCGGCTAGATCGATGATGCGGTCTACGACGGTGGCGGCCACTTCTTCTATGGTGGTGGGTACGCTGTAGAAAGAGGGGGTGGCGGGGCAGATGATGCCGCCGGCCAGGGTAACGGTTTCCATATTGCGGATGTGCATGAGGTTATAAGGTGTTTCACGCACTACGCAGATGAGTTTCCGCCGTTCCTTCAGCACTACGTCGGCAGCACGGGTAATGAGGTCGTTGGAGATGCCGGTGGCGATACGCCCCAGGGTGCCCATGGAACAGGGGCAGATAATCATGGTGTTGAATCTTCCGGAGCCGGAAGCAAAGGGAGCATGGAAATCCTGCTGTGTATAAAAGCGGAAAGGCAGCAGGTTATAATCTTCATTGTTCAGTTCTGTTTGCCAGACAGTCTTGGCGTTTTCTGTCATTACAACGGCAACTTCATCCAGCTGGTCTGCGGCGGCCCGGAGCTTGTGCAGCAATTGCCTCGCATACACAGACCCGCTGGCTCCTGTAACTGCTACTACTATACGATGTTTCATGGTGCTATGCTATATAATAGCACAAAGCTAGCCTATTATCCGTTAAGGTGGCCGGCAATCTCCTCCATGCTGATACCGTTATGGCTTTCGTCGTATACACAAACGCCCTTGTCTATCACCAATACCTGGGGAGATTCGTGCATTATCCCGAAATCATGCGCTATTTTACCGGAAATATCCCGGTGAGCGATCAGGTCAAGATAATAAAATGTTAATCCTTCCGGCGCTACAGCCCGTTCCAGGCGGGATTTAGCCATAGAGCTGATAGAACAACGCGTGCTGTGCTTAAAAATAACTACCGGCTGCATGGCAGACTCCTCTATGATCTGCTGCAGCTGCGCTTCACTGTCCAACGTTTTCCAGGTCATTACTAGCTTAATTTAGGATGCGCTGCCACCGGGGCTTTGGCCATCCCTCTCATCGGGCAACCCAATTTCTGGTGACTGGCGCAGGATGTTAATAAAGCTGCAAAGATACAAACCATACCTGCGTAGCCCAAAATTCTTACAGTTGATTTCATACTGGGAGTTTTAATAATAAGTAAACGAAAATTCATAGGAAATTATGATACGACAACTTTTTTAATCGTCTTTTGTAACGTTATTTTGCAAATATAAATAATACATTAAAAAAAACAATACTATTTGAGATTTGGTTATTTGAGATTTGGTTATTTAAAATGCAGCGGAGATATACGCGAATAGAATCTGCTGCGATCTCCGCTGCATTTTAAATAACCAAATCTCAAATAACCAGATCTCAAATAAATCCCGGTATGGCAAAAGTACATTTTATTGCAATAGGCGGCAGCGTGATGCACCAGCTGGCCATCGCACTCAGGCATAAAGGTTATGAAGTAACCGGCAGCGATGATGAGATATTTGAACCGGCCCTCTCCAACCTGCGCCAGGCAGGTATTCTGCCGGCAGCTACCGGATGGGATGCCACCCGTATCACACCGGATACAGATGCGGTAATACTGGGCATGCATGCCCGGGAAGACAATCCTGAGCTGATACGCGCCCGGGAGCTGCAGCTGAAAATATATTCCTTCCCGGAATACATCTACCAGGAAAGTAAAAATAAAACACGGGTAGCCATTGGCGGCAGTCATGGTAAAACCACCACCACTGCCATGGTCATGCATGTGCTCCGGAATACGGGCCAGTCCTTCGATTACCTGGTAGGCGCCCGGCTGGAAGGCTTTGACCAGTCCGTAAATATCACCGATGCCCCGCTCATCGTCTGCGAAGCAGATGAATACCCGGCTTCCGTGCTGGAGAAACGGCCCAAATTCCACTTTCTCCATCCGCAGATAGCCGTACTCACCGGCATTGCCTGGGACCATATCAACGTATTTCCTACCTACGATATTTATAAAGAACAGTTTGCCATTTTTATCCGGCAGATGGAACCCGGACAGGTATTGATCTACAACAGTTCGGATGCTGAACTCGGCAGCCTCGTGGCCGCCGAAGGCCGTCACCTCCGGCTGGTGCCCTATGGTATTCCGATCCACATGATAAATGATGGCGTTACCCGCGTATTCTTCGACGAAGGCTATGCCGACCTCGAAGTTTTCGGCGACCATAACCTGCTGAATATGCACGCCGCCAAACTGGTGTGCAATGAACTGGGCATCAGCGATGAAGATTTTCTGAAAGCCATTGCCAGCTTCAAAGGTGCTGCCAAACGCCTGGAAGTGATTGCCAAAAGCGATTCCAGCGTTATTTACCGCGACTTCGCACATGCGCCGTCTAAAGTGAAAGCTACCGTAGAAGCCACCCACCGGCAATTCCCTGACAGGAAACTCATCGCCGTACTGGAACTGCACACTTACAGCAGCCTCAATGCAGACTTCCTCTCGCAGTACGAAGGCGCACTCGATAATGCCGATGTAGCCGCCGTATTCTACAGCAAACATGCACTGGAAATAAAACGTATGCCGGATCTGCAACCGGAACTTATCGCTGAAAAATTTGGCCGGAAAGATATCCGGGTATTCCATGAAAAAGCACAGCTGGATGCATTCCTGGCACAACAGGAATATCATCACGCCAACCTGCTGCTCATGAGCTCCGGCACATACGATGGCATGGATTTTCCTTCATTGAAAAATCTCCTCGCCAAATAACCCTACATTTGCGCAACAACAAGACAGCTTATAATATCATCAATATAAAAAATAGAAATGCCTTCTTTGCTCCTCAAAAGGCCGCTGGCCGTAATTGATCTGGAAACCACAGGTACCAATGTGGCAGCGGACCGTATCATCGAAATTGCTATCATCAAAGTATTTCCTGATAAAACTACACAGTCGAAAGTAAAACGTATTAACCCCGGCATGCCCATCCCTGCAGGTTCTACAGCTATTCACGGTATCAGGGACGAAGATGTGAAAGAGGCGCCCACCTTTAAACAGGCAGCCAACGAATTAAAAGTTTTCCTGGAAAACTGCGACCTCGCCGGCTACAATTCCAACCGCTTCGATATTCCCCTCCTCGTGGAAGAATTCCTGCGGGCCGATATGGAATTTGATGTATCTAAAAGAAAATTTGTAGACGTACAGCGCATCTTCCACCTGATGGAAAAACGTACGCTGGCTGCCGCCTACAAATTCTACTGCGATAAACAACTGGAGAATGCCCACAGCGCGGAAGCCGATGCACTCGCCACCTACGAAATCCTGGAAGCCCAGCTGGGCCGGTACGACCACCTGCAGCAGGATATTGAAGGACTCGCCGAATTCACCAAGGAAGAAGACTACGTAGACTTCGCCCGCCGCATCGTTATGCAGGGCGGACAGGAAGTATTCAACTTCGGTAAATACAAAGGCAGACCCGTCAGAGAAGTATTGAAAGCAGAACCACAGTATTACGACTGGATGATGAAAGCAGATTTCCCGCTCAATACCAAGCAGAAACTGTCGGAGATCTACTATAATATGATGTTAAAAAAACTGTAATATTTTTCCGGAACGTCCTATCTTGCGCCGGAATTGAACTATTTTCACAGTCCAAAAAACACACGCTGCTGAAGTGGAAAAGCTTGTCATTATTCCTACGTACAATGAGAAGGATAATATCCGAAATATCATTGACGCTGTATTTTCCTTACAGCAGAATTTTCATATCCTGATCGTGGACGATGGCTCTCCCGATGGTACCGGCGCGATTGTAAAATCGCTGCAGGCAGCCCATCCGGACGCATTATTCCTGGAAGAAAGATCCGGCAAACAGGGATTGGGCACCGCCTATATCCATGGCTTCAAATGGGCGCTGGCCAGAAATTACCAGTACATATTTGAAATGGATGCCGACTTCTCCCACAATCCGAAAGATCTCATCCGCCTCTACGACGCCTGCGCCAAAGGAGGTGCAGATGTATCCGTAGGCTCCCGCTACGTTAAAGGCGGCAAAACAGAAAACTGGCCCTGGGACCGTGCCGTACTCTCCTACGGCGCCTCCATCTACGTTGGCATGATTACCTGGATGCCCGTTAAAGATCCTACCGCCGGCTTCGTTTGCTACCGTAACACCGTACTGGAAGCAATCAACCTGGACCAGATCCAGTTCGTTGGCTACGCCTTCCAGATTGAAATGAAATTTACCGCCTGGAAACTCGGCTTCAAAATTGCCGAAGTCCCCATCACTTTCAAAGACCGCCGCGAAGGCTACTCCAAAATGAGTAAAGGTATTGTGAAAGAAGGTGTATTGGGCGTATTGAAAATACAATGGCAAAGCCTTTTCAGGAATTATAAGAAAAGGGTTACCAGTTAAAATAATTACGAATTACGAATTGCGAATTACGAATGTAGAAGCGAAGATGAAAGCGTAGATATAAGAAGGTTAGCTATAGAAAATCCTCTTATATCTACGCTTTCATCTTCGCTTCTACATTCGTAATTCGCAATTCGTAATTCGCAATTGTTTATTTATTTCCGATCAAATGAAAAAATCCTTCCTCCACCTCCACCTCTCCGTATTCCTCGCCGGATTCACTGGTATTCTGGGTAAACTCATTACCCTAAACGAAGGACTACTGGTATGGTACAGGTTATTGATTACTGCAGTCACTTTATTTGTGCTGTTCCGGCTGCAGGGAACCTTAAAAAAACTGCCATGGAAGGATATACTGCCCATAGGCGCTACCGGCGTGGTGATTGCACTGCACTGGCTTTTCTTTTACGGCAGTATCAAATATTCAAACGTATCTATCGGGGTGATATGCTTCTCCCTGACCAGCCTCTTCACCGCTGTTTTTGATCCGCTGATTAACCGGAGACGGTTTGATGTGGCAGAAATGCTGTTGAGTATGCTGACGCTCTTCGGCATACTGCTCATCTTTCATTTCGATACACAGTACCGCACCGGTATTGTGCTGGGTATTATCTCTGCCATGTTTGCAGCGTTGTTTACCGTATTCAACAAAAGACTTATCAAGCGGTTTGATACCAATACCATCACTTTCTATGAGCTGTCTACCGGCTTTGTGGTGCTCACGCTGTTTATGCCGCTTTACCTGTATCTCTTCCCGGTGGCCAGTCTGCTGCCTACCAGTATGGATGTGGTATACCTGCTGATTCTTGCCTGGGCCTGCACTGTGTGCATGTACCTCCTGAGTATGAGCGCGCTGAAAAAAATATCTCCGTTTACGGTGAACCTCTGCTTCAATCTGGAACCGGTATACAGTATTATACTGGCTTTCCTCCTCTTTCATGAAAACAAAATGCTCAACAATGCCTTCTATGGCGGACTTGCCTGCATTATGCTGTCCGTTGCCCTGCAGATGATACGGGTAACCCGCCAGCACCGCGCAGCGGTAAAGGCAGCTTAATACAGTTCCATATCCAGGTGCTGGTAAGGCGTGAGAATATGATTCTCCGGTTGTAATTCTGTGATGAGATAATTGATGAGGTTGAGATCGCAGACTTTCATGCGCTGGGAAGAATTGAGTTTTTCCGCGATGCTGAGGATGGCAAGCCTTTTAGATGCCCGTATCATAGCCCTTTTCACCTGCACTACCTCCCAGTCCGAATCTGTCATACCATCCTGTACCGAAAATCCGTTGGCGCCCATCAGGCATAGATCCACTTTAATATCCGCCAGCTGGTTGATGACGCTGGCCCCCAGGTGTACCTGCGAACTCCGGGATAGTTGTCCGCCGATACTGATGACCGTCAGATGCGGATGATCTACCAGCTGCAGCGCTACCAGCGGGCTGATAGTGAAAAATGTGGCCCGCAGGTTCTCCGGGATTCTTTTGGCCAGCTCCAGGATAGTGGTGCCGCCTCCCGTAAGGATGACCATATCATTTTTCAGCAGCCGCAGGGTCTTCTCCGCAATCTGTTGCTTCGCCTCCTGTGCATATACCGTATTCGATGCATGAAAAGGATAATGAAAGGAATGACCGATAGCCCCTCCGTGTACTTTCAGCACCTTCCCTTCTTCCGCCAGCTCTTTGAGGTCCCGGCGTACAGTATCTTCTGAGATATTCAGCATAGCGCTGATGTCGGTAGATAAAACCTTGTTATGCAGATTAATCTGCCGCATAATAAACGCATGGCGTTCTTCTTTCAACATGCAGGGGAGCTTTTGTATGGTGCACAAATTTAAAAAAAACTCATCCAATCTGATTATGCGTGTTTTAGCAGGTTTGCACTGCGAATAAAACGCGTTTTCCCGCATATTTATATAAATTACGGAAATTTAAACATATTTTCATGCAAGAAAACGCATGAAGCAGCAAAGCTACCGTGTATGTGCCAACGACATAACGTGCGCCCTGGAAGTACCAACACTGGCTATCATCAACCAAATAACTGTAATTCACGAGATTAACTATTTCAGTAACCTATTGCAACCAAATTTCTAAATCCTCTATCATGAAAGAAAGGATACTCATCACTTTCGCCTTTTTGCTGTTTTATGCCAGCTCCTTTGCCCAGACAGGGATTTCAGGAACGGTGACAGACAAAAACAACCAGCAGCCCATCATCGGGGCTACCGTCATGGCCGGAAAAACAGGTACTGTCACCAATACCGCCGGGAAATTTACCCTGCAGGTTCCTGCCGGTACTACCACCCTCCACATTACCTTCATCGGCTACAAATCACTGAATGTGCCCGTCACCGGCAACAAGGATTACCAGATCGGCCTGGAACCGGATGAACGCTCGCTGGAACAGCTGGTAGTAGTAGGTTACGGCACACAGAAAAAAGCCAACCTCACCGGCGCAGTCACTACCGTAGACGTGGCTAAAACCATGCAGAGCCGCCCTATCACCGATCCGTCAAAAGCCCTGCAGGGCATTGTTCCGGGGCTGAACATCTCCTTCTCCAACGGCGGCCTTACCCAGGCGCCCGCCATCAACATACGCGGAACAGGCAGTATCAACGGTACCAGCCGCCCGCTGCTGCTGGTAGACAACGTGGAAACGCCCGACCTCACGCTGATTAATCCGGACGATATTGAAAGCATCTCTGTGCTGAAAGATGCGGCATCTACCTCCATATACGGCGCCAGAGCAGCTTTCGGCGTAGTGCTCATCAAAACAAAAAGCGGCGGCCGCAATACCCGCAGCACCGTACGCTATTCCAACAACTTTGGCTGGAGCACCCCTACCGCCCTGCCCGACTTCGCTGATCCGGTAAAAGAACTGTCCGGCCTCATCGATGCCGGCGTACGCGCTGGTACCACCACCCCCGAACTGTTCGGTATGCAGCTCGCCAAACTCAGAGACGGCATTAAAAAATGGCAGGAACAATATGCCGGTAACCGCAATGGCATTGAAATGGTTCCCGGCGAAGACTTTGAGCTGAACCCCAAAGGGCCTACCTACTTCTACCGGGTATGGGACGTAAAAGACATGATGCTCAAAAAATGGACGCCACAGCAGATACAGAATATCAGCATCTCCGGCGGCAGTGAAAAAATTGCCTACTACCTCTCCGGCGGATATACCAACAGCGGTGGTATCATGAAAATGAACCCGGACAACCTGAAGAAATATAACATCACCGCAGGCGTAAACGCTTCTGTCAACAAATGGCTGGATGTAGATGTAAAAATGCTCTACCGCAATTTCAAATACGACTATCCTTATCAATACCAGAGTTACTTCCAGTACCTGTGGCGCTGGGGCGCCTATTTCCCCTACGGCACCTACCAGGGGAAATATTTCCGCCATACACCCGGCTACCTTGCAGCGGCACAAACCAATACGGTGACAGATAACTATTCCCGTGTCAACCTCGGCGCTACGCTCAAACTCACCAAAGACCTGAACATCCGTGCCGACTATACCATCGGCCGCGATAATTCCACCCGGCACGTGATAGGCGGAAAGGTAACGGCATGGGACTTCTGGGCTGCCGGCGCACTCGCATTAAACAACATCGCTTCTCCATCCCAGGATGTAGTGTCTTACCAGGCTGGCAACTACAAGGTGAATACCTTTAACATGTACGCCACCTACGATAAAAAACTCAACAAGGACCACTCCCTGAAACTCATGGCCGGTGTGAATGCAGAGGATGCAGATACCATCAACTACGGCGCTTACCACCGTAACTATCTCGACCCGACCAAACCTGAAATAACCCTCGCATCCGGCGATCAGCTGGTAGACGGCAGCCACCTGGCAAATGCCTATGCCGGCTTCTTCGGGCGTGTTAACTATGTATTTAAAGATAAATGGTTGCTGGAGCTGAACGGCCGCTACGACGGCGCTTCCGCATTCCCATATAACAACCGCTGGGCCTTCTTCCCCTCCGCTTCCGTGGGTTACCGGCTCACTGAAGAACCTTTCATGCAGACATTCAGACGCACGCTCAGCGATATGAAAATCCGCGCTTCCTACGGCGCACTCGGCAACCAGGATATGGGCGGCAAATGGTACATCCCGGCCATGACTGCCAGCACCGTTAACTGGGTAAACGGCGGAAACCTCGCCCTCGGCGTGGATCAGCCAAGAGCCGTAGCACCCAACCTTACCTGGGAAAGGGTGAAAACACTGGACATCGGTACCGACATCAGCCTGTTCAATAATCATATAGGCGTTACCGTTGACTGGTACCAGCGCAACACCGAAAACATGCTCGCCAACAAGGAAATACCTGCTACCTTCGGCGTATCCGCTCCCCGCGAAAACAGCGGCAGCTTCCGTACCCGCGGCTATGAAATAGCCATAGATGCCAATTACAGTATCAATAAAGACTGGCAGGTATATGGCACCGTAGCATTCTGGGACAGCAAAACCGTTTTTACCGAATGGAACAACCCTTCCATGCTGCTCTCACAGAACTACAAAGGCAAAGTGCTGGGAGAAATATGGGGCTTTGAAACAGACCGCTTCTTTACCAAAGACGATAAAATCAGCGAACTGCCGGATCAGAAAAAACTCGCCTCCGGTAACTTTGTGTTTGGTCCGGGCGACGTAAAATACAAGGACCTTAACAACGATTCCGTCATCAATGCCGGTAAGGTTACCCTCAATGATCACGGCGATCTGAAAGTAATAGGGAACAGCCTGCCCCGCTACCAGTACAGCTTCCGTATAGGTACTACCTATAAGGGGCTGGACCTGGACATCCTCTTCCAGGGTGTAGGCAAACAGAACTACTGGGGCCTCGGCGATATCACCCTCCCGCTGTACCGCGGCAATGATATCCTCTATGATCATCAGCTGGACTTCTGGACAGAAAGTAATCCGGACGCCAAATACCCGCGTCCGTTCCCGGGTAACACCAACGGCACCATCAACGGCCTGCTCAGCGGGAGCAACAACTTCTACCCGCAGTCAAAATACCTGCTGAACCTGGCTTACCTCCGGCTGAAAAATATTACCCTGGGATATACGCTGCCTTCACATCTCGTGAAAAGAATGCACATACAACGGTTACGCATATACGCCAGCGGTCAGAACCTGGGCGAAATCAGCAATGTAGGCGTTCCGCTGGATCCGGAAATCACCACCGGCGAAGCTAACATCTTCGGCAGAACATTCCCCTTCCAGCGTACTTATTCCTTCGGATTACAGGTTACACTCTAAACAGACAACTCATGAAAAAGCGTTTATACTTACCCGTTATATTAACCACCATCCTGGCAGCAACCGGATGTAAGAAATATGTAGATAAAGGCCTGCCGGACCAGTTCGATGATAACACTTTCTGGCGTTCGGAAGATAATGTCCGCAGTTACAACTGGGGCTTCTATGAGCTGTTTCCCGGATACGGCAACAACGCCACCTTCGGTGATTTCTATTTTACCAGCTTCTCTGACGATCAGGCCAGTCCGGCATTTGCCAGGTTCACACAGAACATTCCTGCCGGCACCGGCGGCACCAAATGGGATTTCAGCTATGTGCGCAAAGCCAACGTACTGCTGGAACGTGTTGACCAGGTACCTATGGCAGACGAAGCTAAAAACCACTGGAAAGGCGTTGCCCGCTTCTTCCGCGCACTCACCTATTTCAATATTGTAAAAGACTACGGCGATGCTCCCTGGATCGGTAAATCCATGGACATCACCAATACGGACCTGATCTATAAACCACGCGATCCGCGCACCCTGGTGATGGACAGCGTACTGTCCGATCTCAACTTCGCCGTGGCCAATCTCCGTGAAAAGGATATTCCCAACACCATCAACCGGAGCGTGGCACTGGCGCTGAAGTCACGGGTATGCCTGTACGAAGGCACCTGGCGTAAATACCATGTGAAGGTAGCCCTGCCCGAAGCAGATAAATTTCTGAAAGCAGCCAAAGAAGCCAGTGAAGCACTCATGACCGGTACCTTTAAGCTGTCGCCGGATTATGTTACCCAGTACAATTCCCTGGACCTCGCCAACAACCAGGAAATCATCCTGTACAAGAAATACCTTCCGGGTTACCTGACGCATTCCGTAATAGGTTATCTCACCAGCAGCACACAGGAATCAGGACTCAGCAAATCCGCCATAGATGCCTACCTGTGTACAGACGGACTGCCGGTAAAGTTATCTCCGCTTTACAAGGGAGATGACACCATCATCAACACCAGGGCCAACCGGGACAAACGGCTGCTTCTCTCCATTGATACCGTATTATGCTACAATACCAAACTGGTAGAAGGACGCAGCAGCAGCACCGGATATCGCCCGACCAAATTCCTTCAGCCGCTGGTGTCCAATGTGCTGGCGCCATACAACGATACTGATGCCCCCCTGTTCTGGTTAGCAGAAGTGCTGCTCAACTATGCGGAAGCAGCTGCAGAACTCAGCGCTATGGGCCAGTACGCCTTCGTGCAGGCAGACCTTGACAAGTCCGTCAACCTCCTGCGCGCACGTGTGGGTATGCCCGCCCTCCAGGTGCTGGGCGACCAGGCGGCTGTTAACGGTACCGCCTATACGGACCCCGCCAGAGATCCCCAGGTACCGTCCCTCATCTGGGAAATAAGACGCGAAAGAAGAGTAGAGCTGATGCTCGACGGTTTCCGCTTCCATGACCTGATGCGCTGGGCCAAAGGCGATTACCTGAATACCAGTAACAAAGACATCTGGAGAGGCGCGAAAGTCCGCCCCAATCCTGATATTATCACCGATGCGGAAGGGTACCTTTTACCTTACAAACCAGCTGCCGCCTCCCGCACATTCGCAGATCCGAAAAATTACCTGCAACCCATCCCCAGCGGACAGATTGCCCTCTACCCCAGCGGTAAGATGAGTCAGAATCCAGGCTGGGAATAATTAGCTGAGATCGGGTTATTTTATTATCTGAGATTTATAGCTGACAGCGATGCCTTCCGGACTTCCGGAAGGCATCGCTTATTTGATTACTTTTTTATTTGAGATTACAGCGGTAAAAATTACCACCGGAACCGGTAAAAATGGCTACCAAACAGCATAGAAGTCATCTTTATGAGCTACAAATCCCAAATAATAAAATCTCAAATAATAAAATATCTTAGCTATTTTGCGAACATGAGAAATATGTTTCTGGCCTTCTCTATGCTGGGGGCCACTTTTGCTTATGCACAGCAACCTGTAAAGAAGCCGCTGGATCATAGTGTGTATGACAGCTGGCAGAGTATCGGTACACAACTGATCAGTAACAACGGACAATGGGTGGTGTATACTGTCACGCCACAGGAAGGAGATGCTTCCCTTGTCATCTATGACCGCAAAACAGCTACGTCTGTCACCGTTCCACGGGGTAGCAGTCCTGCTATTTCACAGGATTCCCGTCATGTGGTTTTCAGCATCAAACCTTTTTATAAAGATACCCGCGAAGCGAAAATCAAAAAAAAGAAAGGTCCTGAAATGCCGAAGGATTCCATCGGTATCATAGAACTGGGTAAGCCCGGCATCGTGAAATTTCCTGGTGTAAAATCCTTTAAAATACCTGCCAAAGGCAGTGGCCTGCTGGCTTTCTTAACAGAGAAACCGGCGGCAGACAGTGCTAAAAGTAAAAAAACAAAAACCGGAAAAGATACGGACAGCGACCGTGCCGACGATGACAAAAGCGGTGCAGGCAGCGCTGAGAGTGGTATGCTGGTGATCCGTCAGCTGCACACCGGCATACAGGATACCATTAAAAATGTGGCAGATTATGCCATCAGCAAACCTGGCAACAACCTGCTCATCAGCATTACATCCGATAAAAAAGATTCCCTTTCCCGCACCGGCGTATTGCTGTGGCATGCCGCCACCCGCAAAGCAGATACGCTGAGTCGTGGTTACGGCGACTATAAACAGTTTGCCTTCGACGAAAAAGGTGAACAGGCCGCTTACTTCGGTACGCGCGACAGTGCCAGAGCGTTACAGCAGTTCTATCAACTGTATTATTACAAACCGGGGCAGGACAGCGCCATCGTTGCGGTGAACAAAAACACCAGCGGCGTGCCTTCCAACTGGACAATCAGCGCCAACAGCCTCATTTATTTCAGCGAAGAAGGAAAACGGCTTTTCTTCGGAACCGCGCCGGTATTGCCTGCAAAGGATACCACCATCGTTGATTTCGAAGTAGCTAAAGTAGATATCTGGAATTATAAAGATGATTACCTGCAGCCCATGCAGCTGAAAAATGCGGATAAGGAACTTAAAAGAAGCTATGCTGCCGTATATTATCCGGCAGCCAGGCGCATGATTCAGCTGGCAGACAAAGACATGGAAACCGTAGTGGTGCCGGCAAAAAATGACGGACCTTACGCACTGGGATATACCGACAAAGGAGAACGTATTTCCCTGCAATGGATAGGACGCACGCTTAAAACCGCTTATCTCATCAACCTGGAAGACGGTACCCGTAAGAAAATCAAGGACAGGCTGGATGGCTTCTTCCTTATCTCTCCCGCCGGCAATTATATCAGCTGGTATGACCTCGTTAACAAAGAATGGGTTGCCTATAACAACACTGCCGGTACCACGGTGAATATGAGCAAAGGTATCACCACCGCTGTTTTTGATGAGGAAGACGATCATCCGGATGTACCGGAAGCCTATGGTATGGCCGGCTGGATGCAGGACGACCAGGCAGTGCTGATATATGACCGTTATGATATCTGGCAGGCAGATCCTTCCGGGAAACGCCCGGCTTTCCTGCTGACAGGAGGCGAAGGCCGCCGGAATAAAATACGCTTCCGCCAGGTACGGCTGGATGCAGAGCAGAAATTTTTCAAGGCTGATGAAACCCTGATCCTGTCTGCTTTTTCAGACAGCACCCGTTACAATGGTTATTACTCCCTGCGTTTACCCGGTAAATCAGGAAAGATAAAACAGCAGCCCAAACAGCTGGTCTTCAGCCCAAACAGTTATCCTGAGCTGATCCGCGCAAAGGACGCACCTGTATATGCCTTTACCAGGGCCAGCTACACCGCTTCTCCCGATGTTTATACCGGCGAAGAAATGGCGAAAGCAGTAAAGATCAGCAGCACCAACCCTCAGCAGCAAAGCTATAACTGGGGAACTGCAGAACTGTACAAATGGACCACCTTCAGCGGCAAACAGGCAGAAGGCATACTCTATAAACCAGAAGATTTCGACAGCAATAAAAAATACCCCGTTATTTTCTATTTCTATGAAAAGCTGACGGATGGCCTGTTTAACTATCATGCACCGGCACCTACGCCTTCCC
Source organism: Chitinophaga solisilvae (assembly GCF_009928525.1). GTDB lineage: Bacteria > Bacteroidota > Bacteroidia > Chitinophagales > Chitinophagaceae > Chitinophaga > Chitinophaga solisilvae. The sequence continues at coordinate 120,957 of NZ_JAABOK010000013.1, forward strand.
GGCTGAATATCTCCTTCTTTGTGAGCCGCGGCTACCTGGTGTTTGCACCGGATATTACCTACGAAAACGGATATCCCGGCAAGAGCGCATATGATTACATTGTAAGCGCCGCAGAAGATATTGCGCGTAAGCCGTGGGCCGACGGTAAGAACATGGGTATCCAGGGACAGAGCTGGGGCGGTTATCAGGTAGCTTACCTGATTACACAGACGCCGCTGTTCAAAGCTGCATGGGCAGGCGCTCCTGTTGCCAATATGACCAGCGCTTACGGTGGTATCCGCTGGGAAAGTGGTATGAACAGGCAGTTCCAGTACGAACATTCGCAGAGCCGCATCGGGGCCACCTTGTGGGAAAAGCCGGAACTGTACATCGAAAATTCTCCGCTGTTCAATCTGCCCCGCGTGACCACGCCACTGGCAATAATGGCGAATGATGCCGACGGCGCAGTGCCCTGGTATCAGGGTATTGAGCTGTTCACCGGTCTGCGTCGTTTAGGCAAGCCCGTTTGGATGCTGAACTACAACAACGAAGCCCATAACCTGGTACAGCGCCAGAACCGGAAAGATATCCAGCGCCGTGAACAGCAGTTTTTTGACCACTTCCTGAAAGGCGCTCCTGCGCCGCAATGGCTGGAATCCGGCGTGCCGGCGACGGAAAAAGGGATTAATTGGGGATTTTAAAATAATTGCGAATTACGAATTGCGAATTACGAATGAAAAGCGAAGACCGAAGCGATAATATCCGCTTCGGTCTTCGCTTTTCATTCGTAATTCGTAATTCGCAATTCGTAATTATTTTAAAAAATGTATTATAAAATTACTAAATACTAAAATTTTATAATATATTTACTTTAAGAATCGCCACTTTAGCGCATGGTGTGACTTGCAGCGATAGCGATATCCATTAACACCACATTTTTGCACCTATGAATTTCCATATCTACCATCCAGGGGACGCACTCCGTCCATTTGTAAAGCAATACTATTTCTGGGAAGATAATACCAGGGGGCTTATACAGCTACCGCAGCAGTTATTTGCCCTGGGAGATCAGTACATGGTATTTATCCAGCAGGGAGAGGCCTCGGTAAAACCTGCGCAACACGCTGCCTTCACACTGCCACAGCAGGCAGTAATCGGGCATCTGACCTGTGCCTGTCACCTGCAGGTAAAGGGGCCTGTAAAAATGGTGATCGTTCAGCTGAATGCCTATGGCTGCTATCGTTTGCTGGGAATGAACGTACAGTCATTCACCAACTATTACCGCAACCTGGCCACGCAGGACAATAGCGCCTGGAATGCGTTAGCCGTGCAGCTGGCGCAGGCTGGCCAGTCAGACATACCCGGCATATTAAACCATGCATATGAACAGGCATTATCTGCCGGCAATCCGGCTCTTAAACAGGTGGATAAAATGGTGGATATGCTGTTATCCAGGCAGGGGAACATCAATATGGAAGAATTATCAAAAGCCTTCCGGATGTCCAAGCCAACAGTAGAGCGAATCTTCACAACGGTGGTAGGGTTACCTCCGCAGCTGTTTGCCCGTATGGCCCGCTTCAGGGCAGCACTGCGTGCCTTACAGCAGGTGAATACCCCGCGCTGGGAAATTACCCGCACCCCTTATTACAACCAGGCTATGTTTATTCACGATTACCTGGAGTTTAACGGGGAAACGCCGTCCTGGTTTGCTCATGCCGGTCATGGCAGCATTGCGCACATGCCGGCGGCAACGGCCGTACCCGTAGCTGTGGCGAGTTAAAAAAAATGTCTATTTTAGTAACAAACCGTTACTACAGACATGACAACCATTGAAACACAGGAAGGTGAATTCCTGGTCTCCACCGACAAATCAAAGCTGGATACAGCAGTGATTTATGACTATCTGGCGCATGAATCCTACTGGTCACAAAATATTCCCCGCAGCGTAGTAGAGAAATCGCTGCAGGGATCCTTGTGCTTCGGGCTATACCATCATCAGCAGCAGGTGGGCTTTGCCCGGCTGATTACCGACTATGCTACCTTCGCTTACCTCGCAGATGTGTTTGTACTGGAAGCCTACCGCGGCAGGGGGCTGTCTAAATTCCTGATGCGCTGTATTATAGCCCACCCGGACGTGGCAGGTTTAAGAAGAATAATGCTCGTCACCTCCGATGCACACGGCCTGTATGAGCAGTTCGGCTTTACCGGCATCCCTAATCCCGAAAAAATGATGCAGCTTCATAAACCTGACATCTATACGAAAAAGTAGTTTTTCCTTACCTTTCCGCTGTCAGAATATTACCTACGCACAACATAATATAAAATATGCACAACACAGCAGCGCAGTGGCGTGAACACCTAAACCTGGAGTCCCATGTTGAAGGCGGCTCCTTCCGTGAAACTTACCGCTCCGAATGGATGCTGGATATGAGCACTTTGCCTGCCGGCATGTCCGGTAACCGCAATGCTTCCACCTCTATTTACTTTCTGCTGGAAGAAGGGCAGTTCTCGGCCTTCCACCGGATAGCTGCCGATGAGATATGGCATTTTTATGATGGACAGACGCTGATGATTTATGAGATAGCTCCCGGCGGAGACTTGCAGGTGCATAAGCTGGGGCGTAACCCTGCTGCAGGAGAACAGCTGCAGGTAGTTATTACTGCCGGCAACTGGTTTGCCTCCCGCGTAGAGATACCCGGTGCATTTGCCCTTACCGGCTGTACCGTGGCGCCGGGGTTCGATTTCGCCGACTTTGAGCTGGCAGACAGAACCACCCTGCAGGCTGCCTATCCGCAGCATGCAGCTCTGATTGCTTCCCTGACCCGATAACGCTAACGGACATACGATCATAAAGCCGGTGCTTTTCTGTAATTTACGGGCGCCGTTTTCCTGACTGTGTTATTAGTTCACCAATCTGTCATCTTCATGAAGAAATTTTTCTATGTCGTTGCCTTCATCCTGATCGGGCTGCTCACCTTCTGGCTGGGCAAGCGTTTCGGTAGTACGGAGGTCAGCCAGCAGGTTATTTCCAACAGCATCATTGTAAAAGAAATAGCGGAACTGGCCAGCCTGGATGTACAGGGAAACGCCAGCATCAAACGCAGCAATCTGGAAAACGACGGCAGCTGGACCGATAATCTGAGGAAAACCTTCCTGGAAAATACTGTCTGGGTATCTATTCCCTACCAGGCGAAGTACGGTGTGCATGTAGATGAGAAAGATTTTAAAGTAGAGATGACCCCTAAAAAGATCATCATCGATCTGCCGGCTCCCCGCCTGCTCAGCTATGAGCTGAAGATGGACCGGATGGAAACCTCCACCCGTAAAGGGCTTTTTCTTTCCCAGGACGATGAAGCCTATACGGCAGTACAGAAGAAACTCTACCAGACCTCCCGCGCGCAGCTGGAGGCAAATACCATATATATAGAGCAGTCAAAGGACAAGATCAGAAAGGTAATGGCGCAGTACTATGCTCCCTTTATGAAAGACCGTGCGCTGGAAGTCCGCTTTGACGCCGCCACAGCACCGCCGCCCCTGAAGTAATCAGGCGGCATTCAGCGCAATAAACCGCACCAGGCTCCGTTTGGCAACCGGCAACAATGTTTCATTCAGCGGCAATACCAGCGGCGTTTCCACACAATATACCGCCGGATTGGGCTGCTGCGCATGTTTGCGTATCAGGATGGTTTTGATATGCTCGCAGGTATGTACCAGGTCTTTCGTATAGGCCTCTACATATTCCGTGCGTATGCCCCGGTACTTTTCATCATGACGCTCGAAGATGGTAAGCTGGTAGGAATATACCAGCGTATCACTGTAGCGGCCATCGCAGAGCAGCAGGTAGCCATTGGTGGTTTCCAGCGGTACCAGCCCTACCGGCCAGATCTTCAGCTGGTGCTGCACAAATTCATAGATTTCCGTTCCGTCTTTAATCGTGTTGTTCATCTGTGACAGCGAGTAACCGATAATATCTTCCAGTTCATCCATCAGTTCGTCATCCGTACTAAGTTGCTCATACAGCAGCTGCAGTTTCTCCAGGTTGACGGCTGTAAGCCGTTTGGGAAACTGTTGCTCCAGCAGTTGCTTGTTCTCCCGGAAGGCGCGCAGATTGTTGAAATGGAAGATGATGTCGGAAAGCTGCGGGTACAGTTTGTTCTGGTTAAAATGGCGGTGGATCTCCTGCAGGTAGGAAAGCAGAGTATATTTCTTCAGTTCAAAATCAATGTATCCATCTGCAAACCAGGTTTCGCTAAGCGTTCCCATAACAAATAAATTTAATGGATCTGATACTGAATTTACGAAAAAAAGGGCAGAAAAGCCAGACAATATCTGCTGATACAAGTAATTAGTTGTATATTTAGAAATAGCCGGTATCTTTTACTACAAAGGGTTTAACAATCATATCTTTGTCAGGATTCGAGCCTGTTGGAAATATTTTTACCGTTCGACTTTTTTATTAGCGTTAATTTCATAACTTCAGTATATTATTTTTCATTTTTTTAATTTCAGTTATCATGAACATTTACGTAGCCAACCTGCATTATAGGTTGAACGATGAAGATCTCCATCAGATTTTCAGCGAATTTGGAGAGGTTACCTCCGCTAAGGTTATCAAAGACCATGAAACCGGCCGCTCCCGTGGTTTTGGTTTTGTGGAAATGCCTAATCAGGAAGAAGGATCAAAGGCTATGGATAGTTTGAACGGCAGCGAAGTCGAAGGCAAACAACTGATGGTAAACGAAGCAAGACCTAAACAACCGAATAATAATTTTAAAGGTGGCGGTGGCAACCGTGGCGGTGGATACGGCGGTGGTGGCCGTGATCGTCGTTATTAATCCCTTATTCGGGCACCAAGAAATTAAGGCTCACTTTTATAGTGAGCCTTTTTTATTGTGCAGATTTTTTCAAATTACGAATTACGAATTGCGAATTACGAATGAGAACGCGAAGATTAAAACGAAGATTAAAGGTGATGCCTATTAGATATTCCCTTTAATCTTCGTTTTAATCTTCGCGTTCTCATTCGTAATTCGCAATTCGTAATTCGTAATTCGTAATTATCCTATACGCTGCGTTTGGGATCAAAATTCTCCAGCTCCTGCGCTACGGCTGTCAGGAAGGTAGCGCCCAGAGATCCGTCTACAATACGGTGGTCGTAGGACATGGAGAGGTACATCATGTGCCTGATGGCGATAGAGTCTCCCTGTTCTGTTTCTACTACTACCGGGCGTTTCTTGATGGCGCCTACAGCGAGGATGGCTACCTGTGGCTGATTGATGATGGGGGTTCCCATCAGGCTGCCGAAGGTGCCAACGTTGGTGAGGGTGAAGGTACCGCTCTGGGTATCTTCGGGTTTCAGCTTATTCTGGCGGGCAGCATTGGCCAGGCCGTTCACCTGTTTGCTGAGGCCTACCAGGTTGAGCATATCTGCATTTTTGATCACCGGTACAATGAGGTTACCGGAAGGCAATGCAGTAGCCATTCCTATATTAATATCTTTCTTGATAATGATTTTATCTCCGTCCAGTGAGCAGTTGATCAGCGGGAAGCGCTTGATGCATTTTACGATGGCTTCAACGAAGAGGGGGGTGAAAGTGAGTTTTTCGCCTTCGCGTTTCTCAAATTCGCCTTTAACGCGGTCGCGCCATTTCACCATGTTGGTCACATCGGCTTCTGCGAAGCTGGTCACGTGCGGGCTGGTTTGCTTGCTCATCACCATGTGGTTGGCGATCAGTTTGCGCATGCGGTCCATTTCGATGATTTCCACATTACCGTTATAGGTAGGGGAAGCAACGGTGGCGGCAACTGCCGGGGTGCGGGAGGCGGCGGCAGCGGCAGGAGCGGCGGCCGGAGCCGGCGTTACATCTGCTATTACCTTACCTTCTTTACGGTCAGCCACATATTGGAGGATATCCTTTTTGGTCACGCGGCCATCAGCGCCGGAGCCGGGGATTCTTTCCAGGTCGGCAAAGGAAACTCCTTCCTGTTGCGCGATGGTGAGTACCAGCGGAGAATAAAATTTAGCGCCGCCGGCAGCAGGCGCTGCAGACGCTTCCTGTGCAGCCGCAGCAACGGGCGCAGCAGCAGCAGTAAATTTAGGTTCTGACGCTACCGGAGCAGCAGGTATAGGCGCAGTATTGGCCGCTGCGTCGGCATTGGTATTAATGCGGGCAATTACAGTACCTACCGGTACTACATCATTTTCCTTGAAAAGCAGTTCGGTGATGACACCTTCTGCAATGGACGGAACTTCGCTGTCCACTTTGTCTGTAGCAATTTCCAGAACGGTTTCATCCACTTTTACGTGATCTCCCGCCTTTTTGTGCCAGCGCAAAATGGTGGCTTCCATGATGCTTTCCCCCATTTTTGGCATTACCAATTCTACAATGGCCATAAGATTGTTTTTAACTTTTAGTGCGCGACAAATTTAAGGGAATTGTCTCAATTCGGCGCGCGCCATTATCCTTATTGCAAGATCAGTTTACGCAGTTCGTTGATGGCGTAAACAGCGGCCATCTGGGTATTCCGCTCCCGGTCATAACGCAGGTGGAACCTGACAGTCACCATTTTATCCCTGCTGCCCGCGGCAATCCATACCGTGCCTACCGGCTTTTCTTCCGTACCGCCGTCAGGGCCCATAATACCGGATACCGCCACAGCATAGTCCGTTTCCAGGAGAGCCAGTGCGCCACCCAGCATTTCCTTCACCGTTTCCTCACTCACAGCGCCGTGTGCCTGCAGTGTAGCTGGCTTCACTCCCAGCAGCTTCATTTTCATATCGTTGGAATAGGTGACCACACTACCTTTGAAGTAGGCGGAGCTACCGGGAATATCTGTTATCCAGCTGGCGATAAGTCCGCCGGTACAGCTTTCTGCCGTTCCTACCGTTTTCCCTTTTTCCTTCAGCAGCTGTCCCAGCACTTCTGCAATCGGAATATCCCTGTCTGTCACCGTAATATCCGGTAACAGCGCCATCATCTCATGAAAATACAGGCTCAGCTCCGCTGCGGTAGTGAGCTTATCTTCCCCGAAGGCGGTGAGCCGCAACTTGAGCAGGCTGAAACTGGGCAGGTACGCCAGTTTGATATGTGGTGGCAACTTCGCTTCAAAAGCTGTCAGTCTTTCTGCCACAAAGGACTCTCCCATACCAGAGGTAATCAGCGTATGATGCAGCACCGCCGGCGTTTTATAATGCAGCGCCAGCTGCGGCAGCACATAACTCTGCATGATATACTTCATTTCATAGGGCACACCTGGCATAGACACATATACCTTTCCCTCTTTTTCAAACCACATTCCCGGCGCGGTGCCCTTCTCATTCCGTATAACCGTACATGCCTCCGGCACCATCGCCTGATCCACATTACGCTGCAATATAGGCAGGCCACGACTTTCAAAGATATGCAATACCCATTGCAGCGTGGGTTCATGTTGCACCAGCTTCGTATCAAAATACTCACACAGGGTGGGCTTCGTAATATCATCTGCCGTAGGCCCCAACCCTCCCGTTATCAGTACAATATCTGAATAACCGGCCTCTTTTGCCAGCGTATCCAGTATATCTTCCCGCACATCGCCAATGGCTACACGCCGGTGTACCCAGATACCCAACGCATTCAGCTCCTGGGCCATCCAGGCGGAGTTGGTATCTATTGTTTGTCCTATAAGCAGTTCATCGCCAATGGTAATGATGCTTGCGGTGGTCCTACTCATGTGTTGAATGTTAGTGTTTCAATTACGAATTACGAATGATGAATTGCGAATGATAAGCGAAGATATAAGCGTAATAGATCTTTTCGCTTATATCTTCGCTTATCATTCGCAATTCATCATTCGTAATTCGTAATTCGCAATTCGTAATTACTTAAAAAAAGGTTCCAGCCTCACCTTCAACACCTCTGGCAACCCGGCACGCTGTTTCGTCTTTGCATCTACAAAAACGAGGGTAGTAACGCCTACATTCAGCAGTTCTCCCTTCTCGTTATATAATTCGCTGTGAAACTGTATTTTAGAACTCTTCGGTAATTCTTTCAGTATAGTCTTTACCGTTATCAGGTCGTCATAAAAGGCCGGACGCAGGTATTTTACATTTAACTCTGCCACAGGCATAATAACGCCCTGCTCTTCCAGTTCGCGGTAGGTGAATCCCAGTTCGCGGATAGCTTCGGCCCTGCCTACTTCGTAATACAGACCGTAGTTACCGTAGTACAGATATCCCATCTGGTCTGTTTCTCCGTAGCGGACCCTGATTGTTGTTGTGCTGATAAACATGTTTCCGTTATGCTGATTTATATCTGATGTATCCCTGTGTGCAAATACCGGTCCATCCTACTTTCCGAGGGCGCCGTCGATAGAAATTTTGCCGGGGCCGGTGAAGGCAATGGCCAGAAATGCGCCCAGGTACATGATGGGCAGTTCTATCTTGTCAAAATTCATGGTCATAAGATCATGATTATGAATCTTTAAAAGAATTACGCTCATGCAGATGATCAGCGGAATAGCGGCCAGCCGCGTCAGCAGACCGGCCATCACCAGCACAGCGCAAAATACTTCTGCAAATACTGTCATACCCAGCGATACTTTGTGGCCCACGCCCAGCGGGTCCGCAAAGGAATTCATTTTTTCCGCAAAATGGATCAGTTTAGGCCAGCCGTGTAACAGGATAAGTCCTCCGAATACCAGGCGCAACACCAGCATGGAAAAGCTTACAGCGCCGTTGGTATAACCGGTTGAGAACAGTTTTCTCATATCAGGTAAGGTTTTTGCTCTGAAAATATTTATGCCGCAATATAGCTTAATCGCTTTTGCCGTCTATCCGGAGTTATCCACATTGTTGGAAAACCAATGGGAAAAGAAAAGATATAACTTTTATATTTGCCTGGTTTGTGTCCCAGATACTGTTCCGTATTATACCTGACAGGAAAATATTTCTGCCGGGGATTCGTTTTAAACGCATAATTCAAGATATAACAGCTAAAGCATGCAGTTCATAAGAAAAGTTTTTATTCCAGGACATCTGTACATAGCCATGCTGGCTTTTGCCGGCGCAGGTGTAGCAGGATTGCCCGCAGCACAGGCGCAGCAGACACGCATCTACACTGATCCGGAAAAAGTATTCAAAGATGCACAACAGTATTTCCAGCAGGAGAAATACAGTGTGTCCATGCAGCTTTTCAGGCAGACAATCGACAATATCGATTATTTCCATGAAACCAACCGCGACCTCGTAAAATCAGACGCCTACTACTATTACACCGTATGCGCGCTGAAATTACAGCAGAACAACGCGGAACGCATTGCACAGGAATATCTGAAGATGTTCAACAACAACGCACGGGAACAGCTGGTCAGCTATCAGCTGGCGAAATACTACTTCCATCAGAATAAATTCAAGGAAGCCATTCCCTTGTACGAAAAGGCGCATATCGACAACCTCTCCAATGCGGAAATAGCCGAAGCCAAATTTGAACTCGCCTACTGTTACTTCAACGTAAAAGATTTCAAAAAAGCACAGCCCCTCTTTGCCGACATCCGGGAAATACAGGGCAAATACTACCTGCCGGCCAACTACTACTATGGCTTCATCGCCTATTACAACCGCCAGTACGGAGAAGCCCTCAGCAGCTTCCAGCGTGTTATCAACGATCCGAAATACAGCAATATCGTTCCCTACTATATCGCGGAAATATATTACTTCCAGGGTAAAACAGATCAGCTGATCGCCTACGCGGAACCACTCATCAGCAAAGGCGGACAATACTATGAGGCTGAAATGAAACAACTGCTCGGAAAAGCCTACTTCGAAAAGAAAGATTATAAACGCGCACTGCCCTACCTGCAGGAGTTCCAGGATAATTCCGACGAAGTAAGAAATGAAGATATCTACCAGCTCTCCTACTCCTACTATCAGACAGGCAACCTGAATAAAGCCATCAACGGCTTTAAACAGCTGAGCAGCTCCAGGGATTCACTGGGACAGAATTCCATGTACCTGCTGGGCGACTGCTACCTGCGCACCGGCCAGAAAGCCAATGCCCGCAATGCTTTCGCCTTCTGCGCCAACAACAGCTCCAACGCAGAACAGCAGGAAATTTCCCGCTTCCACTACGGTAAGCTCTCCTATGAACTGGGATACCAGGATGCCGCACTCACTGAACTGACACAGTTTGTGAAAACATATCCGCAATCCACCTACAACAAGGAGGCGCGCGAGATACTGGTGAACCTGTTCATGAATACCAACAACTACAGGGACGGTCTGGCTACCATCGAGATGATTCCCGATAAAAACCCGACCGTACTCAAAGCCTATCAGAAAGTAGCCTACGGCAGGGCCACACAGCTCATCAACGATCAGCAGCTCGCAGAAGCGGATCGCCTGCTGGATGTGGCTATCCAAAATGGTTCCGATGCCCAGATAAAACAACTGGCGCACTTCTGGAAAGCAGAAATCGCGCTGCGTCAGAATAAAACCGACAAAGCCATTACTAACCTGAACGCCTATCTGAGTAATACAGCCCCCGTTTCCGGCGAAGCCAACGCGCAGACTGCCAGCTACAACCTGGGTTACAGCCTGCTGAAACAGGAAAAATACAGCGAAGCGCTGCCGCATTTTGAAAATGCACAACGCAGCAGCGGTCCCAACGCACAACGAATTGCTACGGATGCCACCCTGCGCAGCGCCGATTGCTATTACATGCTGCGCCAGTTCCCGAAAGCACTGTCGCTCTACGATCGTATCATCAGCAACAACGAGCCGGGTGCAGATTATGCTACTTACCAGAAAGCCATTATCCTCGGCCTGCAGGGCAAACAGGCAGAAAAACTCGCCCTGCTGAAGCAGCTGGGTAACAAATTCCCCTCCTCCGGATTCGGTAATGAAACAGATATGGAGATAGCCAACACCTATCTCTCCCAGGAAAAATATACAGAAGCCATTCCTTTCCTGGAAAATGTGCTGCAAAAGCAACCTAACGGCGCTAACGCGCCCCGCGCATTGCTGAAACTGGGTCTGTGCTACTTTAATAAAGACAACGACAGCAAAGCGCTGAGTTACTACCGTCAGGTGGTGGAGAAATTCCCCGGATCACCGGAAACCACGGAAGCGCTGCAGAGCATAAAATCCATTTATGTAAGTCAGGGCAAAACAGATGACTACCTGGCATTCCTGAAAGCCAGTGGCAGAACTGTGAGCGCATCTGCAGAAGATTCACTGGCATACGCCTCCGCAGAAGCCCGCTTTACCAGCAACGACTGCACCGGCGCTACCTCCGCTTTCAACAGCTATATCCAGAAATTCCCGAACGGACAGTTCATCCTGCCGGCCTATTTCTATAAAGCAGAGTGCGCGTATAACAGCAAAGACTATACGAACGCATTGCCTGCATACGAATTTGTATTATCCCGGAATAACAGCCTGTATGCAGAAAGATCTGCCCTGCAGGCCGCCAACATCAATTTCTACCAGATAAAAAACTACGATAAGGCACGTACGTATTATCTGCAGCTGCAGGACCTCGCCACCAGCAAGGAAAACAGCCTTACCGCCACCAGAGGCCTGCTGCGTAGCAACTACCAGCTGAAACACTGGGATGAAGTAGGCAACTATGCCGAGATGCTGTTAGCTGCTGCCAATATCAGCACAGATGACCAGATCATCGCACATTTCTATCTCGGTAAATCTCAGAAACAAGCAGGCCAGTATGCCAACGCCCTCGCTTCTTTCAAAACAGTAGCCGGCCTGACCAAATCAGAAACAGGTGCGGAAGCACGTTATGATATCGCAGACTGCTACCTGCAGCAGAATGACCTGAACGCCGCTGAAAAAGCAGGTTTCGACGTGATTAAAAACACTCCTTCCTACGAAGTGTGGGTAGCGAAATCGTATATCCTGCTGGGTGATGTATATGTTCGTCAGCAGGACTACTTCAATGCCAAAGCAACTTTCCAGAGCATTGCCGCCAACTGTCCTATTCCTGAACTGAAACAGGAAGCGAAGGATAAACTGGCCAAAGCAGAAGCCGAAGAAAAAGCAGCCGGTAAAAAAGGCAAGAAATAAATATTTACGGATTTTGAGATTTTGGGATTCCGGGATTTAGAAATTAAAGGACAACATGAACATTCAGACATTATATAGCAGACAAACACTGATGATAGCCGCCATGTGCGCAACAGGCGTACTGCACCAGCAGAAAGCCTTTGCACAGGAGCCGCTGAAACAGGAAACAATTGATATTATTTCCACCAATCAGCCTAAGCTGCGGGATGCATACAAACTGAATCTTACCGCTTCGCTGCCGGGAATAGACACCAGCAGACCCCTGCTCAAATACCAGGTGCCCGCGCTGAACCTGAACTTTATGTACCAGGCCGCGCAGCTGAAACCACTGGCGCTGGGCAGGGATTCTCTCGGTGCGCTGCAGAATAATTTTATCAAACTGGGATATGGCAACCTGAAAACACCATATGTACAGGCAGGCTTCGGCAGCGGCCGGAAAGATGCCTACAACTACGGCCTGTTTGTTAACTATGTCGGCTCACAGGGAAAGGAAATTTCCGATCAGCAATACAGCAACCTGAATGTGCTGGCCTCCGGCGCTTACCTGCTGCCCGGCTTCGAACTCAACGGCAGCCTGGCCTACGACCGCAACACCATTCACTATTATGGCTATAACCATGATACCCTGAAATATAACAAAGGAGATATAGCGCAGACCTTTAACCAGTTCACGGCTTCCGTAGGACTGAAAAACCGTCCGCAGCACGACTGGGCCTTTGAATTTCAGCCGCAGGTGAAATTTATTCTCTTCAATGATTCCTATAAACGTACGGAGAATACCTTCCTGGCCCGCATTCCGGTGCGCAAACAGGTGTTTGAAGACATCTACATCAAAGCGGAAGGTGTGTTTGACCTCTCTACCTACAAACAGGAAAATGTACGCAGCATCAATAACAATGTGGTAGCCATCCACCCTGCTGTAGACATCATCAAACCTGGATTTGTACTGCATGCAGGCGTAAATCCTACCTGGACCAACAGTAAGTTCTACCTGCTGCCGGATGTAGTGAATGAATCGCACCTGGTGAGAAAGAAGCTGATCCTGAGCAGCGGATGGATTTCTTATTTTGAAAAGAATTCCTACCGTAACCTCATCAACAAGAATCCGTTTATGGCCGGACTCGCAGACGGTATTCTCAATACCCGTGTGGAAGAGAAATATACCGGTATCAAAGGTACACTGGGCAGCCACTTCAACTACAACACCAAATTTGCCGCTGTTACCTGGTATAATATGCCGCTGTTCGTGAATGACAGCGCGGATACCAAATTCTTTACCACCCGCAATGAAGAACAGCTGCGCGCTTTCCAGCTCCACGCTGAGGTAGGATATATAGAAGAAGAAAAATTCCAGGCAAGGGTTACTTTCGACTGGTACAACTATAACAAGCAGGAAACCGAAGTAAAACCCTGGCACCTGCCTCCTTTCCAGGGCGACCTCTTTTTGCAGTATACCTTTGCTAAAAAGCTGCGCCTCAGCGCCGACCTGTTTGCCTTGAGCGGCAGTTACTACCTGCTCCCCAACAAGGACTTCGGTAAAACCAAAGGCGCCTGGGACCTCAATGCAGGCGCATCCTATGATGTTCATAAAAACTTCAGCCTCTGGCTGAACGCCAATAATATTTTCAATACCCACTACCAGCGCTGGTATCTCTACCCAACCTACGGATTTAATATCGTGGGTGGTGTCATGATTAAGTTTTAACTTACATTTGAGACCAGGTTATTTAATTATTTGGTTATTTGAGATTTGTTGCTGTTCCTGATGCCTACTGTTTTTGCTGCAGGCTTCTTTAACAGAAACAGATCTCAAATAATTAAATAACCAAATCTCAGATAATTAAAATTGTGGCCCTTGATCATACAACAATATATCCAGGAAGTGCTGTTCAGACAGCGGGTTTGCGTTGTTCCTCAGCTGGGAACATTTTCCATACAACATTTTCCGGCACAGTATAACGCCAGCGCACAAACGCTGATGCCTCCCCGTGACCAGATTATCTTCAGTCAGTCGTGGCAGGACGATGGTTCCCTGCTGGAATGGATTGGCCTGAAGGAAAACCTGGTGCCGTCTGTGGCGCAGCGCAAAATGGAAAAATACCTGGAAGAGCTGAAAGCTTCCCTGAAAGACGGCAAAACGCTGGAGCTGGCGGGGATAGGTAAACTGCAGGGAGATTTTACAGGTAATGTACATTTCTATGCAGAAGAACTGCCTATCAATCCGGAGTCGCTTCCGATTTCTCCTATTCACCGGCAACCGGCCACGCCTGTTGCTCCGGAACCTCCCGTACCGACAGAACCGCTTCCCTTGCAGGAACTGGAACCTGTGATGACGGAAGAAGAAGAGGATACCCTGGAAGCGGTGACAGACAACAGTATTTTCAGCTGGTGGAGAGCTACAGCTGCATTGGCTTTCCTGCTGGGCGGCCTCGCCATCTGGTATTTCGTCAGCCGCCAGGCCCCCAGGGCAGAAACGGCCGAAACACCCGATATGCCGGCACATGATACCGCCGCTACGGCAGTAACTCCGGCAGACAGCGCCACCATAGCCGCAACACCGGTTGTCAGCGATTCCATTTCATACCTGATTGTGATAGAAGCATATAAAGACAGTACCACTGCAGCCAAAAAGATGGCCCGCCGGAAATCATGGAAGCAGTTTGAACTGGTATTGATAAAGAAGGATAGTCTTTATAGCATAGCGTTGCCGGTAACCTCACTGCCGGCGGATACCACAGCCCGGCTGGACTCTACCCGGAGTAAATACGGCACCGCCCACCTGAAATTCTGATTACCGTAAACAATACTAAACTTATCAGTACTGCATGTTCCACATGCAGTTACTGATATTATATAACGAACCATTCTGTTCATCCGGGAAACAGGAAAATCAGCAATTCGTACATCCGTAAATTATTATTACCTGATTTCGCCGGCAACGATTTCCAGGCCTTCTGCGAAGGTGTGGGGTTTGTATCCCAGTTCCTGCTCTGCCTTATTGATAAGCAGACCTGTTTTGGCAGGCCGTGCCGCAGGCTGGGCAAGGCTTCTGGAGCTTATTTTTTCTATGAGGCCGGTATCCAGCTGAAAAAATGCAGCTGTTTGCTCTGCCATATCATATGGGGTCAGAACTTCTTTACCGGAGATATTGAAGTAACCGGTTGCTTTTTTATCTGCAATCAGCAGACAGCCCGTAGCGAGATCCTGGCATAGGGTAGGCGTACGCACCTGGTCGTCCACCACTTTTATTTTCTTTCCCTGCCGCAGGTTATCTCTCACCCAGGAGATCATATTGCTGCGGTGCGGATCGTTGGCAACGCCGTATACCAGCACAGTGCGAACAATGGCCCACTGCAGTTTACTGTTATGTACCAGCCGCTCTGCCGCCACTTTGCTGGTGCCGTAGTAGTTGATGGGATTTACTGCCGCATCTTCATTATAAGGTCCGCTGAGACCATCGAAAACGAAGTCTGTAGACAGAAAGAGGAAGAAAGCATTCACTTTTTCCGCCGCATTCACCAGGTAACGGGTAGCGCCTACGTTGGTATCCCAGCAGGCGTCTTTGTTTTTCTCGCATTCGTCTACCTGTGACATGGCGCCGGCATGGATAATAATATCAGGCTGGTGTTTCTGTACCAGCTGCTGCACACTGCCTGCATCGCGCAGGTTTGCTGATTCGTAGATGTAATTTTCACCTTGCGGAGAGCGGTTGGTGCCTCTTCCCGTTGCTATTACACTGTATTTACCGTCTCGGGCAAAAAGCGGGATCAGATGTTGTCCCAGCAGTCCGTTACTACCTGTAATTAATACCTTCATAATGCCATATTAGTACGCTGTCTTTAAAGATAAGAAAAAATAGCTTTCAGGTCTGTAGCTTTGATAGTTAACCGTGAAAAAAAACAGGGATTAACAAATAGAGCTACCTGCCTGAAAGCTATCAGCGGGAATTATTTTTTCATGCCCAGGTTATACATGGTAAATGCCCAGATATCCGTGAACTCCTGGATCTGTTTGGAGGTAGGCTTACCGGCGCCATGGCCAGCCTGCGTTTCAATACGGATCAGGGTTGGATTAGGTCCGGCATTGCATGCCTGCAGTGTGGCTGCAAACTTAAAAGAGTGTGCAGGCACTACGCGGTCATCATGATCTGCAGTGGTGATGAGTGTTGCAGGATAGGCAGTACCTGGTTTCAGGTTGTGCAGCGGAGAATAGGCCAGCAGATATTTGAAATCTTCTTCGTGGTCGCTGCTGCCGTATTCGGTAGCCCAGGCCCATCCGATGGTGAACTTCTGAAAGCGCAGCATATCCATAACACCTACTGCCGGCAGTGCTACTTTAAAGAGATCAGGACGCTGCGTCATACAGGCGCCTATCAGCAGTCCGCCGTTGGAACCGCCGCGGATAGCGATTCTGGAAGGGTTGGTATATTTTTCACTGATGAGATATTCTGCTGCACCGATGAAGTCATTGAACACATTCTGTTTCTTTTCCTTCATACCGGCTTTATGCCATTCTTCTCCGTATTCGCTGCCACCGCGCAGGCTCACCACTGCATAAATACCGCCCTGCTCCATAAAGTACAGGTTAGAGATATTGAAAGCCGGTGTCTGCGGGATATTGAAACCACCGTAACCATAGATCAGTACAGGGTTGTTACCATCCAGTTTCACGCCTTTGCGGGAAGACAGGAACATGGGTACGCGTGCGCCGTCTTTGCTGGTGAAGAATACCTGCCTGGTTTCATACTCATCCGGATTGAACTTCACCTCCGGTTTATCGAACAGGGTAGATTTTCCGGTAGTGATATCATATTTATATATTGCCGGCGGTGTAACAAAGGAGGTAAAGCTGTAGAAAAGTTCCTTCTCA
Organism: Chitinophaga solisilvae; assembly: GCF_009928525.1. Lineage (GTDB taxonomy): Bacteria > Bacteroidota > Bacteroidia > Chitinophagales > Chitinophagaceae > Chitinophaga > Chitinophaga solisilvae. The sequence goes on from NZ_JAABOK010000013.1 coordinate 137,863, forward strand.
TGCTTCTCTGCACCGAAAGCGCCTACCGTACCTATTCCCGGCAGTTTCATCTGATGCTCCAGCTTACCTTTGTAGTCATATTGATACAGACTGGTGGAAGCATCTTTCAGGTAGCTGACAAATACTTTTCCACCGGCGATGCCTGCTGCCTGCATGGCTTCTTTCCTTTCCGGGATAATCGTTTTCCAGGCGGACGTATTTGTATTGGCCGGGTCAATCAGCACTATCTTATAATTAGGCGCGTCCTGATTGGTACGCACCAGTAATTTTCCACCGTCGTTATCAACGAAGTCCGGTTCCGTATCGAAGCCTTTCACGAGTACAGCAAAGTCTTTCTGGGCCGGGTTTTTCAGATCACGGTAACGCAGTTCTGTGCCGGAAGTACCTTCATTCAGGGAGAGGATGAGGAAACGTTCATCTTCAGACACCTGTACGCCAGCGTTGCGCAGCGGATGTTCCTTATCTGTAAAAATTAATTCATCCTGTTCCTGTGAAGTACCTACTTTATGATAATATACTTTATGGAACTCATTTTTGCGGGAGAGTTTACTTTGTTCATCGGGTTTATCGTAGCGGCTGTAGTAGAAGCCGTCGCCTCTCCAGGAAAGGCCGCTGAACTTTATCCATTCCACTTTGTCGGACAGCAGTTTGCCGGTAACCACGTCCATTACGTATGCTTCCTGCCAGTCGGAGCCAGCTTTGGCGAGAAGATAGGAAACAAATCTGCCATCCTTTGAAAAGGAAATAGTCCCCAAAGCGGTGGTGCCGGCGGCAGAGAGTTTATTGGGATCTATGAAAACTTCCGGTTTTCCGCCGAGGGTGGCAGAGCGGTATAATACCGACTGGTTCTGCAGTCCGTCGTTTTTAAAGAAATAATAATACTTCCCGTGCCTGGTGGGCGCGCCGTTTTTGGGGTAGTTCCAGAGTTCTTCCAGTCTTTTTTTGATTTCGTGGCGGAACGGAATTTTTTCGAGATAATCCTGGGTTACCTTGTTTTCGGCGTCTACCCAGGCTTTTGTTTCCGCGCTGTGGTCATCTTCCAGCCAGCGGTAAGGATCAGGGACTTTAGTACCGAAGTAATTGTCTACCGTATCAGTCTTTTTCGTTGCGGGATACTGTATAGATTGTTGTTGGCCCATTGCTGTAATACTCATCATTGTCATACTCAATACTAACAAACTCCCATTAGTTTTTTTCAACATGCCTAATGTTTTTTAAAAAAATTAGCTACTTTGTTTGATTAAAATTAAATATTTAGGTTATTTCATAAGATATCTGTTAGAAAACAATTGCAAAATGTTATTTTTGTGCGCCTTTAAGATATTTTTTTAGCAATTTATATGAAAAAAATGAACAACATTGCAGTCCTTACATCCGGGGGAGATGCCCCGGGCATGAACGCCGCCGTTCGTGCTGTTGTAAGAACGGGCATTTATCATCAGCTGAATGTGTTCGGCGTAATGTACGGCTATAGGGGGATTTTGAAGAACGAAATTTTTCCGATGGAGTCTAAATCAGTTGCTAACATTATACAACGTGGAGGCACTATTCTGAAGACTGCCCGGTGCAAGGAGTTCTATGAATATGAAGGGCGAAAAAAGGCTTACGAGAACCTGAAGAGACACAACATTGACGGGCTGGTAGTGATCGGTGGAGACGGCTCGTTCAATGGGGCGCAAAAGTTCAGCCAGGAATTTGATATTCCGTGTATAGGCTTGCCTGGTACTATTGACAAGGACATTGCGGGTACTGATTCAACGATTGGTTTTGATACGGCGGTAAATACAGCCATTGAAGCCATCGATAAAATCAGGGATACCGCCGATGCACATGACCGCCTGTTTGTGATTGAAGTAATGGGCCGCGACGCCGGTTACATTGCCTTACACAGCGGTATTGCCACCGGTGCAGAACACATTATGATGCCCGAGCGCAAAACCGAACTGCACGACATTATCGAAGAATTACAGGCTAACGAGCGCCGTAAGAAACTGGTAAACCTCATCGTTGTAGCCGAAGGGGACGAAACCGGTGGCGCCAACGAAGTAGCCCGTCGTATTAAAGAAAGCTGCCCGCAACTGGATACACGCGTTTGTATCCTCGGCCATATCCAACGCGGCGGCTCACCCACCTGTATGGACCGTATTCTTGCCAGCCGCATGGGCTACGCCGCTGTAGACGCCCTGCTGGAAGGTACCCACAACGTCATGATCGGCATTGTAAACGACAAGATCCATTATACCCCTCTTGATAAAGCTGTAAAAGCCAAACAGGAAATAGATCCCGAATGGTTTAAGATTGTTAAAATTCTTGCGAGTTAAAAAATAAGACTTATGAGTACAAAGGATCTTTCAAAATACTACCACAAGCAGATGGACAATGCTGCCGGTAGAGAACACTCCTCCCACAAAACAAAGATTGTTGCAACGGTTGGACCGGCTTCTGATACCTATGACAAACTGCTTGCACTGGTTAAAGCAGGGGTGAACGTATTTCGCCTCAACTTCTCCCACGGCTCTCACGAAGACAAACTGCGGATCATCGAATACATCCGTCAGATCAATAAAACCGAACCATATAACGTAGCTATCCTCGCGGACCTGCAAGGTCCCAAGCTGCGCGTAGGTGAAATCGAGAACAACGCATTGCCGCTCAAAGCCGGCGATATCCTCACTTTTGTGAACGAGAAACTGGTAGGCAACATGGAAAAAATCTATGTGTCTTACCCCGACCTGTATAAAGATCTCAGACCCGGCCAGAAAATCCTGCTGGACGACGGTAAAATCGAAACTGTAGTAAAAGAAATTACGCCTGCCGGCGAAATCAAAGCAGAAGTAACCCTGCCGGGTGTATTATCCTCCAAAAAAGGATTCAATCTCCCCGACACCAAAGTTTCCCTGCCTGCGCTGACAGAAAAAGATATTATTGACCTGGAATTCATCATCGATCATAATTGCGACTGGGTAGCCCTCTCCTTCGTAAGAAGCGTGAAAGACCTCAGCGACCTGCGTAAACGCCTGGAAGCACGCAATTCTAAAATCAAGGTCATCTCCAAAATAGAGAAACCTGAAGCCATCCAGAACCTGAAGGAAATCATCTGGGAAAGCGACGGCGTTATGATCGCCCGCGGCGACCTCGGCGTGGAACTCCCCGTTGAACAAATCCCGATGATCCAGAAAGATATCATCCGCAAATGTATCCACCGCGCGAAGCCCGTTATCGTAGCTACGCAGATGATGGAAAGCATGATGGACCGCACCCGCCCTAACCGCAGTGAAATCACCGACGTGGCCAATGCCGTACTGGAAGGCGCCGACGCCGTGATGCTCAGCGGCGAAACCGCTACCGGTCAGTTCCCGGAACTGGTTATTCAGACCATGAATAAAATCATCCAGGAAGTGGAAAAAGAAGCGATCATCTACAACCGTAACCTGATCCCTCACCGCCACTCTCCTACCTTCCTCAGCGATGCCCTGTGCTACAACGCCTGCAAAATTGCGGAAGACCTGGATGCGGACGCCCTCATCGGTATGACCCAGAGCGGATACACCGGATTCATGCTCAGCAGCTACCGCCCACGCTCTCCGCTCTACATCTTCACCAAAGAAAGAACCCTGGTGAACCAGCTGAGCCTCAGCTGGGGCGTACGCGCCTTCTACTACGAAGAAGAAGAGAGCCTCGACGATATCGTCTTCGATCAGATCAACATCCTGAAAGAAAGAGGCTTTATCAAACCCGGAGACGTAGCCGTTAACACAGGCAGCACACCGGTTCAGCTCCACCTGCCAACGAATATGCTGAAGATCACACGGGTGGAATAATTACGAATTACGAATTACGAATTGCGAATTACGAATGTAACTCGAAGATAAAAGCGAAGACCGAAGCAATAATACTATCAAGTATCCGCTTCGGTCTTCGCTTTTATCTTCGAGTTACATTCGTAATTCGCAATTCGTAATTCGCAATTACTTCTTCTTATACGTTGCCAGATAAATAACCAACGCTATCGTTATCAATGTAGTCCCCGCTATACATACGCCGTTCCATTTTGCAAAGGACCATACCCAGAGGCCAATTCCGGAACCCAGGGATGTACCGATAAAGCTGGCGGTTACAAATACCGTATTCAGGCGGTTACGCGCTTCCGGCAGCAACGCATAGATTCTTGTCTGGTTGGAAACGTGTATCCCCTGTAAACCCAGGTCTATCGCTATAATTCCAACGATGATACCGATGATGTTAGCCTGGAAGACATAAAACAGGAAGTAACCAATGAACAAACAAATGATACCATACCCGATGGCTATACGCGGATTCTTTTTATCCGCAATACGGCCTATCAGCGGCGCCCCTAAAGCACCTGCGGCAGCGGCCAGCCCCATGAATCCGATTTGCTCGCTGGTATAGGAAAAAGGTTTGTCAGATAGCAGGAATACCACAGTAGTCCAGAACATACCAAACATGCCGAAGCAGCAGGCATTGATGGCCGATGCTTCGCGCAGCATGGGCTGCTCTTTAATAAGTGTAAACAGGGACTTCATCAGATCACCGTAAGTGCCGGCAAAGTGCGGCTGACTTCTGGGAAAAGAGATCATCATAATTAAAGCGAGTACCCCGCTGATACCGGCAGCTATCCAGAACATGGCGCGCCAGCCCAGGTGATGTCCAACCACGCCGCTCAGCGTACGTGACAGCAAAATACCTACCAGCAGCCCGCTCATAATGGTACCAATCACTTTACCCCTGCTCGATGGATCTGTCAGATGTGCCGCCAGCGGAAGTATCAGCTGCGGAGATACAGAAGCGAACCCTATCAGCAAACCAGTTACTTTCAGCATAGTTACATTCTGTGAGAAACCGGCAGCCGTCAGCGCCAGCATGGCGATGAGCGTCATCACTATAATCTGGCTCTTACGCTCCAGTTTATCGCCCAAAGGTACACAGAAGAAAAGCCCTAATGCATAGCCTATCTGCGTAAAAAAAGTAATTTGTCCTGCATTGCTTTCCGATACGCCAAACTCTTCACTGATAAGTACCAGCAAAGGCTGGCTATAATAGATATTGGCCACTATCAGCCCCGTACACAGGGCCATCATCATAATGTTCCATTTGCTTAACGCCATAAATCGTGCTGTTTTTCGTGCCGCAAAGATACATAAAGGAATGAGGAACAGCGTTTACTGAGAAAAGGGGAAATTTGTGATTATTTCATTGTCTGAGTTAAAAGGTAATTGCCATGTTTACAAGTATTAATCCGTACACACAGAAGACGATAGCCACCTATGCGCCTCATACGCCAGCGGAAATAGAACACAAGTTGCTGACCGGCGAAAGAGCCTTCCGGCAACTGCTGGATACCACACTGGATCAGCGCCGTGAATGGATGATGCAGGTGGCAAAGTCATTGAAGGATAACGTCGCGGAACATGCTGCCCTTATCACTCAGGAGATGGGAAAAACATTGAAGGAAGCTAAGGCGGAAGTATTGAAATGCGCTACCTCTGCCGAATACTATGCAGAACATATTACGTCCATGCTTCAGCCCAAGCCGGTTGAATCTGATGCTTATAAAAGCTATGTTTCCTATGAGCCGAAAGGTATCATTCTGGCCATTATGCCGTGGAACTTCCCCTACTGGCAGGTCTTCCGCTTTGCCATTCCCAATATACTTGCAGGCAATACCGGGCTGCTCAAACACGCCAGCAATGTGAGCGGCTGCTCGCTGGCTATAGAAAAGGTTTTCATGGAATCAGGATTTCCGGCCGGCACTTTCCAGTCGCTGCTGATTTCTTCCAAAGATATTGCGCCCGTTATCGCAGATCCGCGCGTACAGGGCGTTACGCTTACCGGCAGTACGCCTGCCGGGAAAAGTGTAGCTGCGCTGGCAGGAAAATATATCAAGAAAACGGTGCTGGAACTCGGCGGCAGCGATCCTTTCATCGTTTTAAAAGATGCCGATCTGGAAGCGGCTGCCAGAACTGCCGTACAGGGCCGTATGCAGAATGCCGGCCAATCCTGTATTGCAGCCAAACGTTTCATCGTAGAAAAGGAAGTGGCGCCTGCCTTCACGGCCGAAGTACGCCGCATACTAGAAAACATGCAACAGGGAGATCCCACACTGGATACCACCAATATGGGTCCTATGGCCCGTCCGGACCTGGCGGAAGAGCTGATGCAGCAACTGCAGGAAACACTGGCGCAAGGCGCCAGACTGGAGTTGGGCGGCACCCTGGAAGGCTGTAACTTTGCCCCCACTTTGCTGACAGGCGTTACCAGTGATATGACCGCCTTTAAACAGGAAACATTCGGTCCGCTCGCAGTCATCATCGAAGCTGCCAGCGAACTGGATGCCATCGCACTGGCCAATGAAACGGAATTCGGCCTCGGCGCAGCTCTCTGGACCAGCGATCTGGACAAGGCTGCCCGGCTCGCGACCCTGATAGAAAGCGGCAACGTATTCATCAACGCCATGGTACGCTCTGATGCCCGCCTGCCCTTCGGCGGCGTAAAACAGTCCGGCTACGGCAGAGAACTATCACTGGAAGGCACACACGAATTTTTGAATATCAAAACCGTGTACATCCAGCAATAAAGATTTACGGATTTTTTTATTTTTTTATTTGAGATTTGAATGCAGCGTAGTACACATTTTCCTCCGCCAGATTTTAAATTCCAAAATCAAAAAATCCGAAAATTTCAAAATTGGCTATCAAATAGCAAAATAAAAAAATAAACAAATAACAAAATAGTTAATGACTACCTCGCTTAAACGAGACCGCTACACTCCCTATATCAGCTTCTCCCGTCAGGAATGGGCAGAGAGAAGCGGAGATGCGCTGCTGCAGCTGCAGGACTATGACCTGGAGCAACTGCATGGCATGAATGAACCACTTACCCAGGAGGAAATCACCCAGGTATATCTGCCGCTGGCACATCTGCTGAACCTGTATGTAAAATCATCCCAGCAGCTGCATACAGCTACCAGTAGTTTCCTGGGCAGCCAGACGTTGAAAGTGCCTTATATCATCGGTATCGCAGGAAGCGTGGCCGTAGGCAAAAGCACCACCGCCAGAGTATTGCAGAAACTGCTGCAAGCCTGGCCCGATCATCCCCGGGTAGACCTGGTTACCACAGATGGATTCCTGTATCCCAACAAAACCCTGGAAGCCAACAATATCATGAACAGGAAAGGCTTCCCGGAAAGCTATGATATCAAAAGGCTGGTCCATTTTCTGGCTGATGTGAAATCAGGTAAAGAACGTGTGGCTGCGCCATTATATTCCCACCTGGAATACGATGTGCTGCCCGGCCAGCTGCAATGGATAGAACAACCGGACGTCGTGATTGTAGAAGGCGTAAACGTATTACAGGTACGCCCCCGGCAACAGCAGAAAGATCCGGCTGTATTCGTATCCGACTTCTTCGATTTTTCCATTTATGTAGATGCCTCGGAAAAAGATATACGCAAGTGGTACATCTCCCGCTTCGAATCCCTGCGCGCTACCGCCTTCCAGAACCCGGACTCCTTCTTCCACCGCTATGCACACCTCTCGGATACTGCTACCGTGGAACTGGCCACTCAGATCTGGAACGATATCAACAAACCCAATCTCGAACAGAATATTGCGCCTACACGTTACCGTGCCAGCCTTATCCTGGAGAAAGGACACCACCATTTTGTGCAGTCTATAAAATTGCGTAAAACGTAAATGTATAATATCGATACGCTGAAACAGGCACTGACAGACATTCTGCAGGATGATAATGACGGCTGGCCGTTGTTTAAAGACATCCTGCAGGATGTTTCTTTCCAGACAGGCGACTACCTCTCTCCTGCCGGAAAAAATGCTTCCGCCATCTACTACCTCACCGGTGGTATTGTCCGGGCATTCACCCTGCACGATGGCAAAGACATCTGCATGGACTTCGCCTTCCCCGGCATGTTCACCTGCTCCTACGCTTCCTTTATTACCCAGACACCTGCCATTGTCAGCCTGGAAGCCGTTACTCCGGTTACCGGCTATGCCTTCCATTACGAAAATCTGCAGGACCTCTACCGCCGTTCCCATACCTGCGAAAAGGCAGGTAGGCTCATAGCGGAACAACAGTACCTCCGTAAATACCAGCGGGAACTGGATTTCCTGCAGCTATCCGCACAGGAACGTTACCTGCAGCTTCTCCGGCAACACCCGGAAGTAGTGCAGCACATCCCCATCAAACAGATTGCCTCCTACCTGGGTATTGAACCTCAAAGCCTCAGCCGCATCAGAAAAAATATCCGCCAGGCCCGCTGACATTAAGTAACATTTGTTATCGGTCACCACAACAGCAATCCTGATCTTTACAAAAAAAACAATATGGCCTTCTTATCAGGATTACTCAGCATCGGATGTATACTATATCTCACCGGCATATTATTCCGCATTCCCGTACTGCAAAATCTGCATACAGATGCCCGTATAGCCGCTGCCGTTATGTTCATCTTAATCGGCTTCTTTCACCTGGCCAAACCGGAAAAGCTCACCTATATGATTGATGGTATGCTGCCGTTCGCACAGGCACTGGTGATTATCACAGGCGTCCTGGAAGTGCTGCTGGGAATATGTTTACTGATACCCTCCCTGCAGGTCCCCGCTGCCTGGGCACTTATCATACTGCTCATTCTCATGTTCCCGGCCAATATCAGAGTAGCCGTATTACATCTTCCCGCCCCCGGCGGTCTTCCCGCCCAGGCATGGTATACCTGGAGCAGACTGCTGTTCCAACCGGTATATATCTGGTGGATATGGTGGGCGGTTATAAAAATTATAAATTAAGAATTATGAATGATGAGTTAGGGCGAAGATTTAAATGAAGAACAAATTTTGTTACTCGCTTAAATCTTCGCCCTAACTCATCATTCATAATTCTTAATTCTTAATTCTCCTTATATCTTTGTGACTTAACCCAATAACTATGCATATTCATTTTCTTCGTCACGCCACCATGGTTGTAACAGTACACAACAAAAAAATACTGGTGGATCCTATGCTGGGCGCAAAAGACAGTATTATTCCCATTCCTAATACCGCTAACAGCATCCGTAATCCGATGACGGAATTACAGTTGTCTGCAGATGAGCTGGCGGTGCTTATTAACTCACTGGATGCGGTGCTGGTGACGCATACACATCGCGACCATTGGGATGCGGCGGCAGAAGAGTTGCTTCCTCGTCATCTGCCATTGATATGCCAGCCCCCTGATGCGGAGAAATTCAGTGCGCTGGGATTTACACAGGTAATTCCGGTTGCTGATGAATACATCTGGGAAGGCATTGAGATATTCCGTACAGACGGACAGCATGGTACAGGTGAAATCGGCAAGCTGATGGCGCCGGTATCCGGCTTTGTACTGAAAGATGCACAGCAGCGTTTATACATTGCCGGAGATACTATCTGGTGCGAAGAAGTACAGGCAGCACTGGATACCTATCAACCTGAATATACCATAGTGAATGCAGGAGCTGCCCAGTTCCTCACCGGCGATCCTATTACCATGACAGCCGATGATGTATTCCGTGTAATACGTCATCCCGCACAAACAAAGGTTATTGCCGTACATATGGATACCATCAACCATTGCTCCCTTACCCGCACCGCTCTCGCAGCAGCCTTAGCAGCCGAATCCCTTTCATGTATCATTCCACAGGACAACCACACGATTATTATTTGAGATTTATTTATTTGAGATTTATTTATTTGAGATTTTGTATCTAATCCAGATTTTCTTTTGTACTTGTAAGCCCAACGGAAAATCCGGATTAGATACAAAATCTCAAATAAACAAATCTCAAATAAATAAATCCCCGCATTCGTAATTAAAAAAGAAAAGGGCTGCTAATACAAGCAGCCCTTTTCATCAATAATGTCTGGGGAAGATTAAACCCATTCATTAACATGTTTGCCATTGCCCATGCTAATTTCACGGGCTGAAATAGTGCAGGTGATTACCATCGGATTTTTGTTTTCATAGTCAAAAGACTCTTCAAACTTAACCAGGTAACCTTCTTCGAATTTTAATTCTTTCAGTTTGGCGTCAGTATCTCTTTTGTAGAAAGTGATGGTACCGCTTTTTCTTTCGAAATTGTTGACCATCCATTCAAAGAGATCCGTTTTACCGGTTGACTCAACTGTTAATTTGATGCGTCCGCCACGGGTGATGGCTGATGGGCGGCCTGTTGCATCTGTTTCCTGACTGAGGTCGTAAGCCACGTGCTGTACATTGTACTTTTCACCGGCTACTTCAAGAACTGATTTGAAGGACATGATGGGTTAAATTTTTAAGGTTACAATAAAGAAAAATACCTATTAATAAGGAAAAAGTATGAACCTCAAATATAAGCGGAAATCCCTGCCTAGTCAAGAATCCTAACCAGTTTTTTGGAGCTTTAACAAATAAAATATTTTCTGATATTTAAGACTATAATACCCTGCAGCCGCAGTATTCACCGGCCACCGCGACTATTCAGCAGCAACATCTGTCTGCAGTTATCAAGATCCCTGCTTTTACTTTCGAGCTTGCTATTCAGGTCCATAACCTGCTCTTTCAGTCCGGCTATACTCTGCTGCGCGTTCTGTAATTCCCGCAGCTGCTGCTTGGTTTGCTGCAGTGACAGGCAATTCTGTACTATATTATCATACAGGGCATAATGTGTTACCACATCTTTCGGAATAGAATTCCGCATATCCGCGAGTGAGGCAGCAATGACCTGATCCATGTAATTGGCATTCTGATTGGGCAGGTTAATGGAATCCAGGTTATGCTTTACCTTGTCCAGCTTCTGCACAAATTCCGCCTGAAAAGCCTGCTCCTGACGGAAAGTATTCAATTCCTTACGCAGGGATGCATTCTCGCGCACCGGTACCTGGTAATTAAAAAATATTGCCAACACAAACAGTGCAACAGTGATAATAAAAAATAACAGGAACCACATAAAGGATATATTTCTCTCCTGTCTGTTCAGTACTTGCATAGAAAAGTTGATTTTATCAATTCGGTGATAGGTGTGGATGGCGCTGTAACCAGCTATTAGTGCCGCTTCCGGAAGTTTACAACTACCCATTATTAACAAGCCGGAAGCTGAACACTAAAAAATGTATGTATACTCAGTCCGTAAAAAACCAGCGTTTGGTTTTATGCTTCCGCAGGTATTCTGCGTCTTCCTGAGATTCTTCTTTTACAAAAATGTTGCTGTCCTGTTTGCGGCCGATATAGTCCAGTCTGCTCAGGCTTTCAAACAGTTTACTCACTGCGCGTACAAACGGGATCATGGGTTGCAGGCATTCGCGTATATCCAGGTGTTTGTACCGGATATTGGCGCAGTTGATCATCAGGTTCTCCAGCTCCCCCTGCCGTAGTTCACACCATTCAGACAGGTAATTGAGCAGCTCTTCCTTGCCTGCTCCGGCGCGCAGGTCAATAGCGTTCTTCATGGTACGGGCCAGTCCGGCAATAACCTCCAGCATAAATGCCGGCGGCTGGCTGAGTGACAGCCAGCGGAACTGTGTGATGCGCGTACCGAGGAACTGCACCATTTTTTCTGTGATATACAATACTACCATCGCCAGGTCATTATTCTGGTTACGTCCGTAAATTTTCTGTACGATATGCACGCCGAAAATTTCCATCTGTCCCAGGAACTGATCCAGCTCATGATGCAGGTCTATCAGCGCAGGATGTGCGCTGGTGATACTGCATGGCGGGATATAATCATCTTCCAGCTGCGCGCGTCCGTCGGCCACCACAATTTTCCCCAGCACCATCTGGTAGCTGCCCAGCTGCCCCTGCGGCAGCTGCGAGGCGGGTGTTACGTAAAGGCTGTATTCCGGGGTAGCGTAAGGCAGCCGCGGCGGTTCTTCTTCCAATAATGGTTCGCCGCTGGGCTGACGGTTAAACGGATTCACCTGAATCAAAATATAATAGGTATTTTCCGTATGCGCAGGATCCCAGGTATAGGTCGCTTCCGGGAAGGTGGTAGCATACTTCAGGGAGTGAACGGTATGCTCCGGTATCTCTATACGGCCGCCGCCGGGAGTGACGGCGCGGCATTCCGTCAGTTTTATTTTCCACTGATGCTGGTTGTCGCTGACGAACCAGCAACGCAATGACTCCTTATTTTCTGATTTGGGTGTTAACAGGCCATAGTTCAGCGCATTCAGACCGGTGCTGATGCCATCCCTGATCTGATCCAGCAGGGCATTTTCGGTATCAATGAAATGCTGCTTCTTTATCTTCATCCCGTCTACCCAGTTAACAGGAAAATGTTTGAGCGGCTCTGCCATAATAAATACGTTTAGGATAACATAATTCTGTTACAAATGATCACGCTGTTTTCCTTTATACCATTCATAAACACGGCCTTGCCGGGATCCAGTGTTCTGGCAGTACCGAACCAGCGCGGCTTCAGATGGAATACCCATCCGTAGGCCTGCCCATTATGATCCACATAATCGATCGGTGTATCGGGGTAACGGTCGTTGTAGTCATTGATAAAGTGATAGAACAGATCTCCCAGATCCATTTTGATAGGCGTACGCGCGCGGAAGTAGGTACGGCTGTTGTCGCCATGTCCCTTTTCCATTTCCAGCCCTATTACAATCAGATCTCTCATCTCTTCCTCATTCACCTCCGGCGCATCCTTATACATCGGATATTGCCACCATTTATGCACTTTAACGGGTATTGCCATCATCTTCTCAAAGGTCTTATAAACAAACGTCGGCAATACAAAGGAAAACATGCAGGTCAGCATCGGGTAGTACAGGAAAGCATCCTTATTGAGGAAACGGTTAATCAGCACAAAGGCAACACCGCCGAAACACCAGATGGCTACAATAAATGCCAGTTCAGAGCCCAATGAATTTTCGTTTGCCCAGAAGCGGGTATACATAAAGTGACAGTGGACAATACCCAGGCCCAGAAACCATATTTCATAGAAGAGATACTGGTTCATCAGGTTCTGATGGGTAAACAGGAAAGGGATGGAGCTGATAACAGCAAACACCAGCGTCATACATACCAAATACCACAGTGCCTTCTTTTTAAAAAGACTGAAATTTTTGATGTATCTGCTTAGCAATGCCACTATGATAGATCCTACGGCCATTACGCCGGCCAGCATCATATAGAATTTAGCGGTGTATCTCATAGCTCTTCTGGTATGTCAGGTTTTTCAGTTTTTAGGGTTTTTAACATACAGCGTCGTTTTACGCGTTAACAATGTTAACAAAAATAATTCCACATCGGTACAAATTTTTTCCGTCAGAGGAAAAAATTATAACCCATAATGCCTTCTCCTGTTTTCCGGTCAGAAACGGTTACAGACTTCTCATCCGGGTGCGGTTCCAGTACAGTCTGCACAGTGGCGTCAGCCGGAAAAAAGTAGCCGTAACAGGTTTCGAGCAGCCGGCCGTAAGGATTCCATGCCAGGAACGATACAATGCGCTGATGCTGCAGCGGCCCGATGGTAACAATAATGCGGGGCATATCCGAATAAAATACTTCTCCCGCCATCGTATCTACTCCCAGCAAACACTCGCCCAGTAGTGTGCCGGTTGCTGCCTGTACTGGCTGCGGCGTATGATCCATGGCTATCTGTACCGGCTCCTCCAGTATCATCTGCAGGCACAGCTGTACCAGCGATAAATTACCGGCAATTCGGTGCATATATGGCAGCAGTTTCACCAGCCTGCCTGCCGCCTGCCCCGGAAGCCCCGCAGGCAGATTCCAGAAGGCATGAAACAACTGATCGGCATCCTTTCCGAATACATCAAACAACAGATGCTTCTCCCGCTGTTCCAGGAATACCCGCTGCAGGAAAAATTCATGCTCCAGCGGCTGAAAAAACCGCCTGGCCTGCAATTCCTGCTGCTGTTGCCGCTTATAGCGCGCCACCATTTCAGTAGTACCACTGCCCTTCTTTTCCTGCTGTGTAAAATCATGAAACATACCTTCCGGAAGCCGGTCATAAATACCATCACGCGAAAGTGACAGCACAACGAAAGGCTGATAAGGCTGACTTTCATCCAGTTCCGCATGAAGAATATCTCTATTGAAAGAACGCGCAAACACATTCTCCAGTTCTACCACCACCTCTTCCAGCCGCACATGATTATCGAGCAGCTCACCCACTACTACCTCTGCCCTGATGTCATAAGGCAAAGCATTTACATGTGTAATGACTTCTTCCAGTACAGCTGATTTCTGGGCGTTGCTTATCATTTAATCTGATTTAGGTTTTCCGTGTAAAAAACGGTTAGCAGCACTATCTGCACACACTGCTGGTCTATGGTTTTCGGGCTAACTGTTGGCTACAAAAATAACGTATTGTAATTATATGTGACTCAAATCCTGCTTCAAAAAAAACTCTTCATTTTACATTGGCAATTTATCTAAAAAAACAGTAAAATTGTAAAAACCTGAAAAACCGATGGCCCCACGTAAACCCGATAATGAGCATAAGGTAAACTCATTCAGACCCTTTGGTAAAATTGCCAGCCATGTTGACCCGATGGTATTATGGACATTCTTTGGCCTGTTCATTATCAGCATCATCCTGCTTGCTTTTCAGCTCGACGGCAAGGAAGATTGCACCAACACGGATATTCAGCTCAGCACCCGCCAGCACAGCGGCGGTAAATCATATACGGTAGGCGAAGTAATTACTTTCAACGCCGTTGGATCCGATAAAAAAAGAACGGATTACGCCTGGGAATTCGGCGACTCTTCTGCAAGGCAGACAGGCGCACAGGTATACCACGCCTTTCATAAAGCAGGCAGCTATGTAGTAACCCTCAAATCAGGCAAATGCACCTGGAACAAGGAAGTGATTGTAGTGATGCCGGTGACTGCAACACCTGTGAGCAGCGCCGCAGATGTATTCCCTGTTATCGAAGGCCCCTCTGAAGTGTTTGCCGGCCGGCCCGTTACCTTCTACAACAAAACTGCTTCTGCTACCAAATGGACCTGGAGACTGATGCAGGACAACGCAGAAGTACATACGCAGTCTTCCGTAACCTATACATTCTCTGCTCCCGGTGAAAGAACATTATCACTCATCATCAACGGCGACAGTGCCCATATGGTCATGAAGAGTATCACCGTATTTCCTGCCCGCGCCAAACCTGCGGATGATGGCGATGGCGGCGCTTTCCCCGCAGTAGTACCCCGCAACGATCCTCCGCCACCGCCGCCGCCGGTGGAAGAAAAACCAAGAGTGCCCGCCGTTTCTGACGATGAATTCCAGTACATGCTCACACAGGTAGTCGGCAAACAGAAAACAGCCGCGGATTTCGCCAAATACCTCTGCGACAACCTGCAGGCAAGAGTATTACTGAACGATAACCGTACCGATAACTTCGCCCACTTCTGCGACCGCATACACGGCAAGAAAAGAGTTAAAATACAAAAGGTCAACCTGGTTAAAGACAAAAACGGATGTGTGACAGAAATCAGGGTAATTTATGATAAGAAATTCTGGCCGTTTTAATTCTGCTGCATGAAAGGAAAGTATTATAAGCTGCCGCTGGACTTTTCCCAGATTCTACAGAAAAGAGACCTGGAAGCCATCTCCCTGGAAGATTCTGTAGGACAGCACATCCATCTGCTCATTACTACCGTACTGGGAGAAAACAAAGATGATCCCCAATACGGCTGTAAATGGTGGGACAACGATTTTGATATCAAAGCGTCCAACAACGAAGTAAAGGAACAGATAGAAAATGCTGTTAAAACAGCTATTACCAGGTATGAAAAAAGACTGGCGCAGATAAGAGTAGTGGCAGCGGTTAACCAGGAAGAACTCCAGGTGAAGGCTGCCCGAAAAATGAAGAAAAAAATACGGGTAACCGTTTCCGGTGTGCTGGCTAAAAACAATAACCCGTTTCAGTACGCCAGTTACTTCTTCATCAGCCCGTTGTCTTACGATTAATCAGTGTTTATAACTACCAGCGCATGAAAGAGAAAAAAGAACGGATAAAAGACCGGATGCTGAAAACAGCCGCACGCCTGTGGGGATACCCCGATGCGGAAGTAGAAACCTCCTTTGACCCTGTGGTGCAGCTACTGCTGGAAGCCTGCGCCGCAGAGCTGGAAAAGATTTCCGGCGAAGTGGACGTATCACATGCACGCCTCGTGGAAAGGCTCGCACAGATCATGATGCCGGAACCCATCACCAGCGCCCAGCCCGCGCACGGCATTCTTCATGCTATTGCCACGGAAGCTACCGCAGAGATTAATGCCGGCCACCAATTCTATCAGCATACACAATCCGGGACTCAAACACAGGACTATTTCTTTTCTCCCGTTACCACGCACCGCCTGTTCAGGGCGCATGTACAATATCTCGTCATCGGTAACAAACTGTACGAAACCCGCGATAACTGGTTCAAAGAACAGGTACTTCAGGGCCGCTATGCTGCCGATACCCCGCCTAATCACCTGTGGATAGGACTACGCCCGGAACAGCTGCAGCAAAGCTATGAAGGCATGTCTTTTTTCTTCGATCTGCGTAACATACACCAGCAGGAGATGTTCTACCATTACCTGCCCCTCGCCCGCTTCTATATCAATGACCGGGAACTCACCGTGAAAAACGGCTACCATCACAGCCGCTCTGCCGCTGAGGAAGAAATAGACAAAATGCTGCAGGTATCTGTAAATAACGACGCCCGGTACAGCCAGCATATACTGCAACGATTCCGCCGGCACTTTCTTACGGTAACGGATACACGTACAGAGCCCATCAGCGCGTTTCCTGCACAGCTGTCTGCTATCTTCGGACAAGACGGCAGCCGCCTGCACCAGGAGATTCAATGGATTCGCATTGAATTTCCGGAAGCGCTGCACCATACCCTGCTGGAAGACCTTTACTGCAGCATCAACTGCTTCCCGGTCATCAACAAAAAAAACAACGAACAATCGCTTAAACTCAATAAATACCTGAACATCATTCCGCTGCAGACACAGGACATATTTTTCGATATTAAAAGAGTATATGACCTGGAAGGCACTGACTATTACGTGCGTAACTTCTCCACTGCCGGCCAGTTACAGGAAGGCGAGCTGGTAGTACGCAGCAGCGGCATCGGCCGGTTTGATACCCGCGAAGCCAAAGAAGTGATTGCCTACCTGATGGAAGTGATCAGAGATGAAAGCTCCCTGTTCGATGAGGTGAAAAATGATTACGTTACCAACCGTATGCGGGAACTGCATCAGCTGATTGCCTCCCTGGAAGAACAACTGCAACCGGGCGCCAACAAGGGAAATATCCCGTACCTGATGGTAAAACCTAAAGAAAATGCTGAATACATTTTCATAGAATTCTATTCTACCAATGGTACTGCCGCCAACAACATCCGTATGGGCAGCCGCCTGCTGGAGTATGGCAGCGTAAATGCCAGACCCGCCAGCATCACCCTGCTTACCAACACGCAAGGCGGTAAAGACAGGCTGAATATCGATGAGAAGATCAACCTGTACCGCTCTCACCTGTTATCACATAACAGGATTGTTACACCGGAAGATATGAAAGCATTATGCTACACTATTTTCGGCAAAGAGCTGAAAGCAGCGGCTGTAACAAAAGGCGTGATGATGCAACCCGGAACCGGCGCAGGATATGTGCGTACCCTGGAAATCAGGCTGACGCTTACACAACCTACCGCAAAATACCCGCCGGCTCACCTGCATTACCTGAAAGAAGAACTGTTGCTCCAGCTGAAGGAGAAGTCACCCAACACATTTCCATACCGCGTATTCATCAATGATGTGCTGATGTGAGTGTCTGTGCTGACAAGTTCTACATTGCCGCCGGTTTTGAGCAGATCCAGGGGCACCCCTTTTTTACCATCCATTGTACAGAGCGTGATAGTATTACCAAAACCCAGGTCTACATATACACGGTTGTTTACAATCCATCCCCTGCCGGACAGGCTGGCATTCCGGCGTATATATACCCCGTCTGCCTGCAGATCCGCCAGCAGTGATAAATTCACCAGTTCTCCATCGCGGAACGAATCATGATGCTTTAACTTCGCTGCATATACGATCGTGGTTTTCTTTCCCACCTTTCTTCCAATATCTATACGAATAGTATTAAAATCTTTTGCGCTGCCGGCAGGCGCAGCCTGTGGCGAGGCAAAGACGGAACCATTCCGGGAACTTTTGCTGAACACATTATAACCGAAGCCGGGCAGGTATAGCTCCGGGCTTTCAAACAACTGCTTGATGGCTATGATCTTGTAGATATACTGGGCCGTTTCATTGTTCAGCAGCAGCTGGTAATAGTCTGTACTGCCCTGCCGGCGTATATTCCGGGAAATGTTACCAGGGCCGGCATTATAGGCGGCGGCAGCGAGGGTCCATGACTTCAGCTGGGTGTGGAGATTGCGTATCAGCCGGCAGGCCGCATGTGTAGCTTTAATCAGGTGATTCCTTTCATCATATCCTTCACTCACCGCCAGTCCCAGCTCCGCTGCTGTGCCGGGCATAATCTGCCAGACGCCCTGTGCGCCGACCGGGGAAGTGGCATTTGTTAATCCGCTTTCCACGATGGGCAGATATTTAAAATCCAGCGGTACCTCGTATTGCCGTAAAATAGGTTCAATAACAGGAAAAAACTGCTCCGCTTTCAGCCGCAGGGACGGCAGATAGCCCTGGTATTGCATATTCCGCTTAATGACATCCATCAGGCGGAAGGAAACAAAATCTCTCTCCATTGGTACTATTTCACCGCAGAAGTCAATCTGTTGTGCTATACCCGGGCATGTTAACAAACAAAAAAATAGCACTGTAAGTAACCAGTGTTTCATTTTTATACAGGATTTATTTCGTCACCATGTACTTGGGCAGGGCGCTGACAGGCACGTATAACACCACCTGTGGCTTGTCTTCGCCTGACTGTAATACTAACAGCACTTCATCGTCTTTCCTGAACTGCTTGGAAGGCACAACAAAAACTTCGGTAGCATCTTCCTTTCCTGCGATCACAGCGGGGCCTTTCTTATAGAGCAATGGCATGGAATGCAGTACGGAGCTGTCTTTCTTTTCCTTGTGCAGCAGGGTGGCCTTCACAATTTCGTAGGGTTCCTTGTTTTTGTTGCGTACCCGGAAACAGAAGTAGTGCATATTATTCAGCGTCATAGCCTGGGCATATCCGAGATTGATGCCGTCTACCTTCACTTCGTGCTGGTGGTTTACTTTACGGTCCCTGCCGAAGTCATCTGCAATTTTGCTGACGGTCACCGTATCAATGCTGATCAGTGTTCCTTCATCTTCCGCGGGCAGTTCCAGCAGCTGCCGCCCGCCGCTGTCTCCACTGCCGGGGCGTGTAGGCGTAAGCGTACCACCGCCTCCGGCATTGGAGGCAACGGCATCTCTGGATTTTTTAGACAAGGCATATTTCAGCTTTGCCAGATCTGCTTTATCCCGGAATGCCAGGATCATGTAGTGGATATTATCTCCTTCCCGGACGATAAGATTGGTAGGTCTGGGATTGGCTACGATGGGCCTTACAAATACCATACTGCCGTCCACGATACGATAATCATAATCGGCATTTTTACCGTCGCCTATCTGGAAGGTAGAAATGGGAGAGCCGCAGGTGATCAGCGTTACAGCTCCCTTTGTGGTGAGCACTGTATCCGTTCTTGGCCCCTGTGCAGCGGCATTGCGCGCTGTTCCGGCAATTAACAAACAAACTAAAAAACTACACAACCGTTTCATGGTAATACCTCTTAACTGTAATCAGTTGTTTTCCGCCAGGCTGGCTTGCGGAAAACAACTATAAAATATTATTTCATCTGCGGCCGTTCATCTGAATACTGCTACCGTTGCGGATGTACAGCCGTTCATTTACTTATCCTGTTCGTAGGTGGTATCCCAGTCGGTAGCATCGTCGCCCTTCTGCCCTTCCATTTTAATGAGGAAGTTCTTGGCAGGGAAATAAGGTTTCAGATGAATATCCAGGTGGATACGGTCTTTCTGAATCGGATCCTGTTCAAAGCGGCGGATATTGAAATCTTCAATCAGTTTATCCGGACCGGTAATACCATCCAGGAAGCGGATAATCTGCTTCATGAGGTCTTTGCGGGTATTGGCGTTGAAGTTTTCAAAAGCCCGGCGGTTCAGGAAGTCCATGAGTACTTTGGTAACGAAATCGAATACACGTACCACGGAATAGGTCTGCAATCCGAGATTATCTCCGTTGAACAATGTCTTGGCGCTGAAGGCCATTACTTTGCCGTATTCCTTTACCATTGGCACCAGTCCCATTTTCTCCAGGCTGGCAATTTCACTTTTCTTCAGTTCAAACTTAACGCCATCCACTTCATTCATACCGCCGAATTTCTTACCGGCTGTTACCTGCGACATGAGTGTTTTGTAGATCTTTCCTGCGAGTGCGCCGGAAGGAGGTACATAGAGATGATCTCCTTCTCCCACTTCTTCAAATTTGCCGCGGCCTACCAGCCAGTTGCAGGACATAATTACGTTGGAGCGGTGTATTTCGCCGCCGGTAAGATTCGCCATTTCAAACATCTCCATCACATCATCCGGAGCATCCAGGTGAGCGAAGTCTGTTATCAGCATGGCTTTATTTTCATGTGCGATTTTCGCCCATTTTTCTATCACCTTATTGGAACCGAGGTAACCGGGAACTACCAGCAGGCTGTAGTTATCGCGCAGATCAAGTCTGTCGTAGTTAGCCACCAGTTCATTGCGGACAGCATCTATAAACCTGGTATTGTCCAGGTCTTTCAGCTGTTCCAGTTCCACATTGATAAAGGAGATATTCTTCACCTTGTCGGATTCTGTATTCTTGAAGAACAGCGCTACGTTACGATAGGATTGTTCCAGTTCGTGCGTAGCTTCTACGGCTTCGCCGAGGTTCTTTGCCAGTATGGCTTCTGCATCCTGTGCATGTTCGCTGCAGTAATCAACCATTTCCGGAAGTTCGCTGGCTTCGGACAATACTTTTTCCCAGAGGGATAATGTTTTCCTGAGTTTATCTCTTTCCTGTTTCTTACCGGATTCCGTTAAAAATATATTCCGGCGCGCCTTGCGTTCCGGGTTCATATTTTGTGCACCTTCTACCGTTGCTTCCAGGAGATCAAAGCCACCGTACTTTGCCAGTTCTTCGAGCTGTTGGGTGAGGTTAACTTCCTGTCTGGCTGAAGACTGACCTGCCTGTTGCAGTTCCTGTTCCTCGTTTTTCTGTAATTCTGCCATAATGAATAAATTATGTTCCGGGATAGGGAACTGTGAATTATTTTGTATTGAGATCGTTCAGCATACTGCGGATTGCCCCCAGCATAGCTTTGCGGGCATCAGGATCAGCGAGTGCGGTCTTCAGTATTTTATTGGTCTTCAGGTGTTTCATAATTTTCATGTACTGCTCCTTTTCTGTCGCAAGGTCGTTCAGGAACGCACTTTGTGCGGTGATACCCTTTACACCGAAATCGCCCAGGTGATGGAACTGTAATTTCTCAGGAACAGGGCGGCCATCTGCATCATGAAAGCTGACATTCACTTCAGGTTTGAAATGTTCAAATACGGCTTCCACGGAAGTGAGTCCTTCTACTATTTCAGGCTTTACAGGCGCTTGCTGGGTAAGCTTTTCAGCAAACAAGGTGCGGTTATGCGAGATTTCCGCGATGGCTTCATTGGCGTCCAGCTTGACCTCTGTGCCACCAATTCCGTAGTTGTCATTCATAACAAAACATTTTGAGATTTTCGAATTTCCGGATACAGGCATCCCGTCTTGTCCGGCAGATGTCTGTAAACAATTTACTATTGAGGTTACTAACTACTAACTAATAAACTAACTGATGATCCAATCCGGTTTTTCATCTTTGATATCCAGCGTTACCACCATGTCTTTCTGCAGGCTGCCGTCAATGATCATGCGTGACAAGGGTTTGCGGAGCTGCCCCCGTATTACTTCTCTCAGCGGGCGGGCGCCGTATTGCGGAGAGTATCCCATCAATGCCAGGTGTTTCCTGGCTCCGGGTGTAACATGCAGGGTGATCTGCTGTTGTTGCAGCAGCTGCAGCAGGTGTTGCAGATGGATGTCAAATATTTTCTCCACATTCTCCTGTTGAATCGGTCCGAAGGGAACTATTTCCGTCAGCCTTCCCAGGAACTCCGGTCTGAAATGGCGGGCCATCAGTTCCATCAGCTGCTGTGAAGGCGGGATCACTCCTTCCTGAAATGACCTGGCGATGGTATCACTGCCGATGTTGGAAGTGAAGAGTACCAGCGCATTGGAGAAGTCTCCGGTTTTTCCGAGTCTGTCGTGTAACTTTCCTTCATCCATGATCTGTAAAAAGATATCAAATACAGATGGATGCGCTTTTTCAATTTCATCGAAGAGTACGACCGCATAAGGCTGCTGCCGTATTTTATTAACAAGCAGCCCTCCTTCCTCGTACCCTACATATCCGGGAGGCGCGCCGTACAGCAGGGCTGCGGCATGCTCTTCCTTAAACTCTGACATGTCAAAACGGATCATGCAGCGTTCATCCTGGAAAAGGAAATCGGCCAGTGATTTGGCCAGTTCTGTTTTACCCGTTCCTGTAGGCCCCAGAAAGAAGAAAGAGCCTATGGGCTGTCCGGGTCTGCTGAGGCCGGACCTGGACTCAAGAATAGCATCCGCTACTGTTTTGAGTGCATGATCCTGCCCTACTACTCTTTTGCGTAAATGCAGATCCATGCTCACCAGTCGTTCTCTCTCTTCTGCCTGTATTTTCCCCAGCGGGATACCGGTCATTCCGGCGATGGTGGTAGCCAGGTCTACAGGAGTTACGGTGTTGTGCTGTTCGGCTACCGCTGCAGACAGCTGCTGCAGTAACTCCTGCAGGTATTGCTGCAGGGCGGTGGTATCGGACATTTTATTTACTTCCTGGTCTGTTTTCAGTTTACTGGCGAGCAGGGCGCCCAGCCGTTCCGTCATCTGCCGGTAGAACCACTGCAGGTCTTCCGCCTGTAAAGCTGCTTTCGTTGTCAGTGCGGTGAATTCTTCCTCCAGGCTTTTCAGCAGCGGGGCGCCGGTATCCTGCATGGCGCGCAGTGCAGCCATGGTGCGGTCCAGCAGATTTACCGCGCTGTCCGGCAGGCTGCGTTCTTTCAGATAGCGCCGGGAAAGGCGGATCGCTTCCCGGATGCTTTCGTCCGGTACCTTCAATTGATAGAAGCTCTCGTATACCGGCATGACAGCTGTCATCATTCGTATTGCCTGCGTTTCATCAGGCTCTGCGAGCGTGATGGTTTCAAAGCGGTGTCGCAGAATGGCATCCGGCTCAATCAGTTTACGGAAACCTTCCGGGGTAGTGGTACCGATGAGTATGATCTCGCTTTTACCCAATGCCGCTTTGATGACATTAGCCATACCTCCGCCGGATTGTTTATCCAGCAACGTATGCATGTTATCGATAAACAGGATATGCCTGCCTGTCTGTTTCAACTGTTGAATAATCTGCAGCAGCCTGTCTTCCAGCTCATTCTTGTAGGCTGCGCCTGCAATAAAGGCGCCGTAATCCAGCGCATAGAGTTCTGCTGACTGTAACTGCAACGGCACCTGTTTCTGTACAATAGCCCTTGCCAGACCTTCCGCGAGGGCGGTTTTACCCACGCCTCCTTCTCCTATGATGAGTACACTGGCTTTATCCTTTCGGGTAAGAATCTCCGTTACAGCCCTTATTTCGCCCTCTCTGCCTATTACCGGATGGTAGGTCTGCAACAGCTGCGGATCGGTCATACGATAGACGTATTTGAGCGTGGCAGGCTTTACGCCATGTCCGTTGGAAGAGGCAGCTGCGGCAGGATGACTGCCTTTGCTTTTCCTGCTGGCAGCAATCAGTTGCTCGCGGGTAAAGGGAAATGTTTTCAGCTGTTCATAAGAGAAGCCTACTCCCGGTGTACAGAGCGATATGAGTAAAGACCATGCATCAGTTTCGCGTTCATCTGCCTGCTGTGAGATATTTACCGCTTCCTGTAAAACAGTGGCAGCGGCATCATCCGGTTCGGGATCATCGGTGTTACGGGAAGAGCGCGGTAATTCATCCAGTCTTACTTCTGCCCATTCTTCCACATAGTATACGTCAATATCCAGCTGGTGTAATAAGGGCGCCAGTCCGGCTTCCTTATGCATGGCAGCACGAAGCAGGTGTGCAGGGGTATACTGCGCATGATGAAAGTCTTTCGCAACCGCTTTCGCTATCCGGATAGCGGACTGCAATTCAACGCTGAATATGGTCATTGCTGACAGGGTCATTTGGATGATTCAGGTTTTTCTAATCAAAGTTAACAATTACATTTTTACACACATACTGCGTAAAACCAGAGAAGTAAAGATACTGCTAAAACATTTACATATACTGCCGGCGGCAAGAAAAACGGACGTAAAACTAATATTAAAAAAGTATCACACATCTAAAAGAAAAACGCATACAGCAGGGACTTTCCGGCCAATACCTCCAATACCTTTACAGACAGGCATCCGGCAAAAAAAACAATGGTATTCCATATAACAACTTCTAAATATTTTACAATAAAAAATAATACATAAATTTTTATCCGGTTAACATTTCACCGCAGTGAGAAGGGCAGGATGTCTACCAATCAAATATGACATATCATATTCTCCCCTGCTTTTCTTCCTGAAAAATAAAATACAGAGATGGCATATTTATATGCAGGAGAATATTTATTTTCGTAAAAGCCATAGTCGACAGAAAAACCATTTAACATCCATAAACTGGAACCCATGAGAAGAACCTTTTGCCCAAAAAAGCAGCCAGTTGTTAATCCTCGCAAACGCTCCCGGCGGTTGCCTGGTCACCATTTAAAATAAACCGATCAACATAACACAAGCCGGTTTTCTGAAAAGAAAAAACGGATCATTAACGCCAAAAAATTTCTACTTATGTCTTTTAAGGCAGAACTTATCATAGGAGGAAAATCAGCAAACGTGCTGGAATGCAATTACGGATTTTCCCAGCATACTGACGCCAGCGGCAAACCCAGCACCATGCCTCGCGGCGGTACGATATCCCTCATCCTGGAATCCGCCAGGGATACAGATCTGGTTCAATGGATGATTTCACCGGAAGAAAAAAGAGACGGCTCTATCGTTTTCAAGCGCAGGGATCATGACTCCAGTCTGCGTACCGTGGAATTCAGCGGCGGCATCTGCATACAGTTCCATGAAAGTTATCACCATTCCGGCTCCAGCCCGATGGTAACCCATATCGTTATTTCTGCCAGGGAACTGAAAATAGGCAGCGTTGCCTATCAAAGAAAATGGGAGTAATATGTCTGCTATCCCCGAAAATATTAAAGCTGTAGCCAGGTTCATCCTGCTGCACCTCCAGCGTACATTCGATGATATCGGATTGCAGGACAGCCTGCGTTCACGTGCCCACCGCATCTTTATCAATGAAAACTTCAACCGGCAGGAGAACGAAAATGTGGAGAGATCCGCGTATGACACACAGGTGCTGAATCAGGGCCTTGCCCATATGGCGCTGCATCTTCCCGCTGTGCTGTATAATGCCGGGCTGACAAAGACCATCATCCCTGCATCCAATGTGCATTCCATGCTGGTCAACAACCTGCTGGGCGTGCATGTAAACGATGTAGGCACCTTTATCATTGATGTGGAAAAAGGCGGGATATACGCCTTTTCCTGGCCTTCTGAGAACAGGCCCGCACAACCGGCAAAAGCCCCGTCCCCGGCCAAAACAGCAACGCATGATTCCAGCATCCGGTTCATCAACACCGACCCCGATCTCGATGCGGCTGTTCAACGCAACATGGATTACCTCACGGAACAGATGAAAGGCAAAATCAAGGGCGCTGTTCCCAAAGCCCCCGCCCCTGTTAACCTGCTTAAACACCGTAACCTGGTAAAATCCGTGAGCGAAATGAGACAGGTCTACAAAGGACTGTACAAAGATCAGACGCTCGTGGAAGGTATCCTGGAAGGCAGCCCCATGAATATGCTGAAAGATATGGCCACGCGGAAACCGGGAGAAGGCAACCTCCCCGGTATCGACTATGTTCCCGGCGCTACCCAGCTGCTGGACATCCTGTTCAATGACGGCGCAAAAGGCAATGACCTCCTCTTCATTGACGTGGCGCAGCGTACCCCTCCTGAAAGCGGTGGCGGCTACAAAACCCTGATTAAAATGCTGGATGCCTACAACCGGCACTGGGGCAGACAATTCGTGGGCGCATACGTCAGCCAGGAAATGTTTAACCAGTATCAAAGTCAGCATAGCATCCCGGCCGCACTGCCTTTCACCGGCAGCTTCGACAGCGCCCCCAGAGACAGAAACGGTCATCCGTACAAATATTTTATTTACATCAACATAAAAGATCTGAAAGCAGATAACATCGATCTGAAAAAAGCCGGTGTGATATTGATAAATCCACAAGATTAATGCATGAATCAACGTACCCGGCATATCCTGTCTGCATGGATGTTATCCGCAGGTCTGTTAACAGGTTGCCATACCAGACATCAGCATGAACCGAAAGAAGCAGTAATTGATACCGGCAGATATGTACTGAACAACACTACCATCTCTGCGGGCGACCACATTGAACTGTGGCTGAACAAGAAAGATACAGGCGATTATATACTGCGTGTATATCATTACAGTGGTAAACTGAAATCCTATATGGCCTATCAGTATCAGCAGCAAAAAGGATACGCGCTCGTATGTAATGCCAACGGAACAAAACAGGCTGAACGTTACTTCAACAACGAACATGGAGACGGCATCCGGAATACATTCAATGAAAAAGGATACCTCGTCAGTTCGTCTGTCATGACAAATGGTAAAGCAACAGCAACACAGCATTATGATCCACCGCTTCAACCGGATAACGAACAATAGCATGATATACCAGCTGGCTGCAGCGGCTGCAGTCATCAGTATCATCGCCTGCAACGGCTCCGGAAACATCACGGCAGAAAAAGATTATGTGTTCATCAGGAAAAAGCGCAACGACAGTTCACATTATGAAATGGGCATAGATCCGAAAGACAGTAACAACTATGTAATCAGGGATTATAACGGCGAAAAACTGATCAGCACAGGGCATTACCAGCAAAGACAACCGGCAGGATATTTTATGAGCGACATAGGCGCAGGCGTAAAGCTGCAGTTTTATAAACTGCCAGGCAACACCGACGCCACCTATCATTTTCTGGATACAGACGGCAATCCCGTAAGCGTAATGGTCTACAGGCGCCACAGCAGATAAACTTTAACTGTCAGCATTCATTGATAATATTTTTTTAAACTGATTACAACTATGAGTGACGATAAATTTCTCAACAAGTCAGCAATAGGTATTGAAGGATATTCCGGACCAGTGGAGTTTAAAAATGTAACCCTGGAACAATCCGTCGGCAACCACCATTACTTCAGCTTCCTGTGGAGGCCCGGACGGCTTACCAGCGACCTCTCCTATCAGCAGGAACTCATCCAGAAGTATATCGGGAAAGGTATCTCTATTACGTTCGGTGAATTCCGTTTTAAAGGACTGATCACCAGCATTGCCGTTATAGAAGAAGACGGTGCTGCCAGCGGTTTTCAGGTATCCGGCGTAAGCCCTACCATCCTGCTGGACGATGTTCCGCAAAGCGCTTCCTACTATCAGCAGTCGCTGCAGAACGTTATACAAGGCGCACTGAAAGACGCCAGCAGCAGCCTGCTTAAAACACAGGTAGTGCCGGCCTACAAAAAAACGCTGCCCTATTGCGTGCAGTACAACGAAACAGACTTTGATTTCCTGGCCAGGCTTTCTGCCCGCTACGGAGAATGGATGTACTACGATGGCAATACACTCGTTATCGGTGACATTCAGAAGAAAGAAGTAAAGCTGACTAAAAATGTGACCCTGCATAACCTGCAGACTACCGCCGCCGTAACCCCGCAACGTATTAACTATGTGTCCTACGATGCCATGAAAGCCTCTCCGCTCTCAGAAAAAGCGCAGAAGGCTGAAACAGGCTCCCACCCACTGATGCAGCTCTCCTCTTCTGCTTCTGACGACTTGTATTCTTCTTCTTCCGGTAAACAGACGTTTATCCATCACGGTTATACGCAGGAAGAACTGAAACATACCAAAGACCTGCAAAGCAAAGTAACTGCCGCCGCCTTCGTGAAGGTAAGCGGGCTCAGTGAGCTTCCTGTAATGCCCGGTCAGCGTATCAGCATTGCGAGCGACAGCAGTCAGTCTGCCTACACGGTGATCTCCTGCAATCACTTCGCCAGTACGCCCGGCAATTATCACTGCACCTTTACCGCCATTCCTGCGGATGTAAAAGTGCCTCCATACAGTAATCCGCACCTGGTGCCCAAAGCAGAGATACAAAGCGCACTGGTAAAAGATAACAACGACCCTGAAAAACTGGGACGCGTAAGAGTACAGTTTTTCTGGCAGCCGCAGAATGAACTCAGCCCCTGGATACGACAGGCCTCACCTGCCGCAGGCGGTGGCACCGGCTTCCACTTTGTACCGGAAGTAGGCGAAGAAGTAGTGGTAGGCTTTGAAGGCGGCAATGCGGAAATGCCCTTCGTGCTGGGCAGCAAATTCAACGGCAAATCCAAAAGCGGCTACGGCGATGCGCAGAATAATATGAAAGCCATCAAAACCCGCAGCGGCAACCTCATACAGCTGGATGATAATACCGGCAGCGTTACCGTGACCGATAAAAACGGCAGCACCATGATTATGGACGGATCCGGTAATATCACCGTGAAATCCAAAACGCTGGTGACCGTAAAAACAGAGGATAAAATTGTAGTGGATGCACCCAACCAGATCGAATTCCTTTCCAAGGAAATTCATCTCAAAGGCTCCCAGAAAGTCGTCATCGGAGAAGGAGAAGCGCAGATTACCATCGATCAGCAAGCCAATAAAATATTCTCCAAAGCAGACATCATCAAAGGTACCGCCGTATCCCTCTACCACATGGAATCTGAAGCCAACATGAAACTGAAGGCAGAAGAACATGATACCACCGGCTCTACCAAACTGACTTTCAACAGCCAGGAAATAAATATGGACGGCTCCACCAACACCAATATCAAAGGAGGCATGTTAAATCTGAATTGCTGATGAACGAACACAATCCGATAGCTCAGGAAATAAATAAAATACAGCAACACTGGCAGAAAGCTACCGCCGGCCGCCAGGACCTGCGCCTGGTACGGCTTATCATAAAACCAGAAGAAGCCCGGCTCTACGAGGGCTTCTGCAAGCTGGAATCTTCACCGCACGGGCAGCTGCGGGAAGTATTTGTGACGCACCTCACTTCCTTTGACAATGAAGATACCTTCAGTACCGCCATCATCAAAGACTGGCTGCAGACATATGACGAAAGCGCACCGTTGCTGCAGCAGATGGAAGCGCAGGGCACGCCGCTGACCTGGGACCCTGCCCCTTACCGCCATGTGGCGATGCTGCCACCTCAGCAGGCACAGGACGCCCTGCTGCTGCAAATGTTATACTCCTTCCGCGCCGCTTTACCGGAACAGCCCCGCGAACTGGTACTGGCGCTGCTTCCCCGGCAGGTAAGCGATACGCGCAGCTTCTGCAACTGGCTCACACAACTGCTGAAAAGAGGTATTCCTGCCGGTATAAAAATACTGGTACTGGACCACGTAGGGAAAGACTACCTGGCTATCAACGATCGCCCTTTCCCCGGACAGCTGCTGTCCATACATATTCCGCTGGAACTTGAAAAGGCTGTACAGCGGCTTGCCACCAGCGGCAATCCCAACGACCCGGAAATACAATACCGTAAATGTCTTTTTGAAATGGGCGCAGCCCTGCAGGCAAAAGACCTGCGGCTGCTGCACTACTGGGGAGAACGGATGCTGGAGTGCACACAGCGCAGCGGTAACAAGGGCCTGTTTGCCACAGCACATATCACCTATGCAGGCATGCTGTTCAACTTCAAAAGAGATCCTAAAATACCCCAGCTGCTGGAAAAGGGCGCACGTATCGCCAAACAGGGCATGCAGCAACATGATCCGGCCTGTCTCCCGCTGGTGATACAATTCTATGGCTATCAGGGCGCCTACGCACAGATCAGGCGGAATTTCACGGAAGCCATCGACTGGTTCATCAAACAGGCCACCACGGCACAGGAACATCAATTCCTGCCACAGGCGGTTACCGCCTGGTATTCTGCTGTGGAGCTTACCCGCCGTAAAGACAGCAGCCGCTACTACGACCTGCTGGCCCAGGCATATCAGGCCGGTGTAAATATGAACGACGATGAAATCAGCTCCTCCGTATATTGCTATCTCTGCAGCGACTATTACGATTACGCCTATACGAATAAAATGCAGACCATCGTGCAGGAGATAGATGAAAAAATGAGCCGCCTCTTCGGCCGCGACTGGCGCGAAGAACTCGCCCGCATGAAAAAGAACAAAACCCGCATGTTACTGCAACCGCAGATTATGGAAGAAGAAGAAGAAATTTCGGAATAAATCAGGAAGGGGAAATTTTGTTATTTTTTTATTTGAGATTTTGTGCCCAATCATTATTTCCCTTGTACCTGTAAGTACAAAAGAATACCATGATTGGGCACAAAATCTCAAATAAAAAAATAATAAAATAATAAAATTCTCCATTCCTGATTTATTCCGAAATTTCTTCTGCCAGTTGCAACAGCGAAATAAAGTCGAGGTAAAAATCGGTGAGCATGCGGCGGTTAGTTACCGGCTGGTTGATATCTGTTTCGAAGTAGTCTGTGCCATGGCTGATGCCGATGTATATCCGGTTGTTGCAGAAAGAGATAAACACTTTTGCCTGGGAACGTTCCTGCAGGGCCATTATCTTTTGCATCAGGGCCGGGGTAAGCAGCTGCTGGGCAGTGTCATTGTCGGGGGAGTAAACCATGAACTGTCTGTTGAAGGCGGTATCGGCAGGGAGCACTTTTTTTCCGAGATGCCAGGTTTCAATATAGCCGGTCTCTGTATGCTTATCGGCAAAGAGGCCTTCACTGAGTGAGATGCGCGGTATAACGTAAACGGGTATATGAAAATTCCGGGAATACTGGGCTATAAAGTAACTTCCTTCAAACACCACATCAGCACCGATTCCGCGGAGCGTCATCAATGGCATGTGTGTTACCTTCAGGTCGCAGAACTGAAAGTTCATATTGCCTGCTTTACCATACACCTGGTCGTTCCCGCTGATATTATATTCCCGCCTGGCAAACAGTCCGCTTTCCGTAAACTCTTCGTAGCTGGCGTGATTCAGTGGCTGGTAGCTGAAATCAGGATTGATAAATTTTATGATGGGTCTGACCACTTTTTCTTTAAAGGACTGCTGATAGCTGACACCGGCTGCAGCGCCGGGCTGGCGCAGCATCATACGTTTCAACAGCCAGCCTGCGCCCACAGCCAGCACGATACCTGTGAGCAGCCCGATAGCAATGAAATAACCACTGCCGGCAGCCGCAGCCGGACGCAGAAAAAAGACAGCGAACAGGATCACCGGAAGTAATCCCAGCACCCACATCCGGCGTAACCAGTTTTTGCCGGCAACCCTTTGCTGATCGAGGGCCTGCAGATCTTTTTCCAGGTGCTGATCTGCAAAAGCGTTAAATTCTTCCAGTGTTTTCATAACCACAATAACACAATGGTGAAGCAGCTTGTTTGCTTAGTTGGCAGACCAGTGGGCGGAGGAACCGGCGCTGCTGGCAGTATTTACAGGGCCATGACTGAGGAAGGCCCTGAATGGCTGTATATTTTCTTCTGACAGGGGAAGCCTGTATTCTTTCCGGGAAGGGCCTACCACCAGATGCACAAATTCCATCGGGAACAGGCGTATTCTTATCAGACGCAGCGGCAGTATCAGTTTATAGTCCGTATAGGTGTATACGTTAGTAACGTTTTCTCCTCTGGCGAGGCGGGCTACAAACTCTTCTATGCGCTCCTGCCGGTTTTGCGCCTGCAGCAGCATGATAGCGTAGGGAATGACAGGCCCGACAGCCATCAGTCCCAGGATGACATACAATATTATGGGCAGTTCAGCACCACTGCGGTGCAGGCTGCTGGTAACGACAGCCAGGAAGAGCAGGGCGGCCGCTTCGGCCACTATCATAGCAGTATAAATCTGCTGTTTATCTCTCTTATGGATTTCCAAAAGCGTTACTCTCAGCTCCTGTAGGTTGTTCATATGGCATTATATTATTAGAGAAACGGGATAGTATCATTTCCTTTTTCTGAGGTGGATGATATTACTGACAGCCAGCCAGAAGCCGGCGAGTGATATCAGTCCGTATGCGCCAAGCAGTACCTGAAAGCGTTTGCCGGAGACTTTATACAGCAGCATTTCAATTTTTGTGATGCTGATGACTTCTCCGTCGGGATGCTGAAACTGGTTATAGCGGTAAAAGATAAGTACCACACCTGCAATGCCCAGCAGCAAGCCTACAATGACGCTTCCCCAGGATGGGCCTTCCTCGTCGTCGTGTTGTGAAAGACGTTGTTCTTCTGTTTCCGGAGTATTAACATTGTTCATATGCTCTTTTTATAATGATACAATAGGGGAGCCGGTTGCAGATGATTTGGTTTCCATCAGGGGTTAAATGGTATGCCCGATCATACATACCGCTAAAATAAAATAAAAAAGATAAACCGACAAATGCCGTCAGAGTGTCCGGGTTACTACCGGCGGATGGGCGAAGTTCTGCCATGCAAGCTCAGCCTCTTCCGGGGTGAGGTCGCCGGAAAATACCATGACACGGTACGACAACGTATATACATTTCCGTTAGTCAGCTGCCAGGATTTGTTGCGGGTGGGAGTAAAGTTGAACATCAGCTCACCGCCTTCCATATTTTCCGGCCATACTCTCAGCGGTTCGGGGGAATCATAGTTTTCGGGGGCGCTCATAATGAGCATACCGGCGGTTCCCTGCGGTGTGGCGCCGGTGATTTTGACCCATCGCGCGCGGGTGCTGTCAGCATCTTTACGGGTTTTCCCTTCCGATGTCAGCACCTGGCTGGTCTGTGCTGTAAACGACGGCGTGGCGCGCAGCCCGAACCCTCCACCATAGCGATATTGCAGCAAAGTAACTTCACTCTCGGCGCAGCGGAACCTGGAAGTAAAATCCCATTCGCGGCGGGCGCCGTTATAGTAAGCCGGATAAGCGCGTACGAGCCACGCCTCCTGCAGGGCTATTTTTTCTTTACCGTCCTTTAAAAAAGCTACATGCTCCTGCCTGGCTGTAAATCCACACCAGGCGCCACCGGACACTACGTCTTCCAGGCGCACAAAACGTACTTTGCCCTGTTTCTTCTGCACATTCCAGAAATCTGTTTCCCTGCCTTCAAACAGCGTATGCGTCCAGGGATTCCAGATACCCATGTGGTGACGGTGGCCTGCGTTGGGGAATATGCTAGTTAGCACGGCTCCGTTGGGCGCCCACAGGGGATGTATAAAAGCGCTGCGGCGGAATACGGAATCGGCGCCGGCAGGCGGATCCACCGTGCCGGAGTTATATTGCAGGATGAGCTGAGGTCCCTGCTGCAATACCACTGCGCCGGAACGCTTCTCTGCCTGCATACGCGGCGGCATCATTTCTTCCCGCCTGGCAGTGCGCAGTTCATATACCCTTGCCGTGCCAGCAGGCGTAATGCCGCTCATGATCCACCACAGCTGATCCCGGTTGATGGTAACAGGAACGGGTATACGCTTATTACCACTCAGCTCTTCCAGCAGCAGCAGCGTATCTTCTGTCGCCGGCATGGGCGTACGCACTATACAGTTGTTCCTGCTGACTTTACCTGCTGCAACGGCATAGCGCGCGATTACCTGCGCACATACCGCATGACACATCATCAAAGAAAGCAAAACAGCAAGTATATATCTGATCATAACGGGATAATGTATTTGCCTAAAATTACGTTATACTTTTCCTGTATGCAAGTACCTTGCGTACAGGATGATTAATATTACAACGGGAGATACCAGGTATCCGTTTATTCAATATTTTTGGAGCTTAACCGGGATATTATGGCGACCCCAATTATACATATGCTGACGACGAAACTTGTAATCACCAACAGAACGGCCCTGGAGACGAAGTACGGCGAAAATTATTCGGTAATCATGGAAGACCTGAAAAAGCTGCAGGCTTTCGATGCCGGCAGGCAACTCAATACCCATCTCATCTTCCTGGACGATGCGGCTCAGATGCAGGCCTGTCAGTCTTCTCCCGTAACAGATGTTAAAGATGACGCCCAACATAAAAAAGCCATCGATGACCTGTACCGTTTCTATTCTCCCGGCTATATCATGCTCATAGGCGCGCAGGATATTATCCCTTTTCAGCGGCTTAAAAACCTGCTGTCAGGCGGCAATGATCCCGACAGCCTTATTCCCAGCGATCTGCCCTATGCCTGCGATACGCCCTACGATACCAATCCGGGCAAATTCATTGCACCCACCCGCGTTGTGGGCAGGCTTCCCGATATTCCGGGGGTAGGCGATCCCTCCTATCTGCAATCACTGATAAAAGATATCCTGGAATCCGCTTCCCTCCCGCTGTCTGAATACAGCAACTATTTTTCCATCAGCACCTTCGACTGGCAGAACTCCACCCAGAACAGCCTGCAGAGCATCTTTGGCAATAACAGCAGCCTGCTTGTTTTTCCCGGCGCGGCAGACCTGAACGGCACCAACTGGACACCGGAACAACTGCAGCCCAGAACGCATTTCATCAACTGCCACGGCGCTATTTATAATCCGGGGTATTACGGACAAAAAACTGCCGACTTTCCTTTAGCCATGCGCTCGGACGCACTGGCGAACAAACTGAGTCCGGGTACCGTAGTAGCCGCTGAATGCTGCTATGGCGGCCAGCTGTTTGATCCGCAGAAAAATGCTGCCCGGCTGATGGGCATGGCCAACAGCTACATGATTAATCATGCCATTGCCTTTATCGGCAGCTCCAATATTGCTTACGGCCCGCCAACAGGGCAGGGGCTGGCAGACCTGCTCACCCAGTTCTTCCTGATTAATGTGCTGAAAGGCGCTTCTACAGGACGCGCGCTGCTGGAAGCCCGGCAACGCTTCCTCAATGAAATGGGGCCTGCCCTCGATCCGTTTGAACTGAAAACCGCCGCCCAGTTCTATCTCCTCGGAGATCCTTCCCTGCAGCCGGTTATCAACGATAAAGATCCCAGCACGGACGGCATTACGCAGACTTTTGTGAACTCCCTGCAGAACCGCCGCGACAACCTGGAGGCACGTGGCAAAATGCTGGATGAATTCATTGCGGTACCACATCCGTCTGAATATACCCCTGCTACAGACCCCGCCCTGCATAATGCCATGCAGTCGCTGCTCGGCGAAAAACAGTTTGCAGACGCCTCCGTATCCAACACGTTCGTCAACCGCAAAAACAATGAGCCGGAAGCAGTATCTGCAAATGCCTCCCTGCCATCTGTAAAATTTCACGTATTTTCGGAATCGTCAGTGGATGAGGAAAGGTATATTGCCAAAGTACTCGTAGTGAAAGAAAAAAACAATCAAATACTTGGTTACCGTGAATATGTCACCAGATGATACCACCCAATGGGATTCCAATTCTCCCGTTATCAGCCTTACCGGGCGTCTGGTGCTTCGCACCTTTGGTAAATACACCAAGAGCGAACATC
Source organism: Chitinophaga solisilvae (assembly GCF_009928525.1). Lineage (GTDB taxonomy): Bacteria > Bacteroidota > Bacteroidia > Chitinophagales > Chitinophagaceae > Chitinophaga > Chitinophaga solisilvae. The sequence goes on from NZ_JAABOK010000013.1 coordinate 173,598, forward strand.
TGGGCGTATACCTCGTTACAGCTCACGGCGATTACCTGATCCGCCCGGCAGGCGACAACCCCTTTATGAATAATCCGCTCATGAAGCTGGCAGGAAAAACCATCACGGCAGAAGGATATATTATCGATTACGTCTTTCTCGCAAAAACCTGGAAAGAAGATCCGTTCCCGGATGCCGCGATTTAATGGTTTTTTATTACTTTGTCAGATAATGAATCCCTCTATGCGCGAACGATTAAAGTGAACCCTATGAATCTGTCAGTTTTTATCACCACCCTGGTCAGGGAAAACCAGGTGACTGTTGCTACAGGTATGCACGCCTTCTCCCGGGAAGAACTGGCGGAATCTGTTCCTTTGCTGCAAAACTACTACCAGCATGATATTGCCGATATGCCGGATATTGCGCCGGAGTTTGCCGCCCACAGTGCTTTACAGGCAGCTCAGTACATTTACCGGATAGCTTCGCTTACGCAATCACGGCAATATTCCGCAGCTACCCTGCGCGACCTGTTACCCATATTGTCTTCCGCAACAGGCCCTGCAGATATTTATTCCGCCGATCTTTGCCTGCGCTACCTCCCGGACCTGATCAGCCTTGCCAAAGAATTACCCGCTACAGACCCGTTAATGATCCATATGAAGGAAATGGCTGCCCGATGGCCGTTTTCGTCTACAGGTATGAATATTCAGCCGCTGGAAGGGGTAGGAATTATTACCGGTCATCCGTCCTTATTACAGGCGTATGCCGACCGAATCATTGCCAGTAAGGATATACAGCGTTGTGATGACCCGCATGTAATGGCTGCCGTAACGGCATCGCTGGGGAATTATGCGGACCTGCTGTGGCCCGGCTTCAATACGGCTCCAACACCCGGCCTGTCTGCATAGATAATATGTCCGTTTTCTATCCTGATACCATCTGCGGTATCTTCTGCCAGCAGCAGCGGCCCGTCCATATCCACGTAATCCAGCAATGGCAGCAGATGCGCTACTGCCGAGGTACCTACGGTACTTTCATTCATGCTGCCGGTCATTACTTTCATGCCGTATTGCCTGGCTGCTGCAATCATCCGTAATGCCGGTGTAATGCCACCGCATTTTGTCAGTTTAATATTGATGCCATGGAAGTAGCCATGGCAGCGGGCTACATCTTCTTCTACTATACAGCTTTCATCTGCTATCACCGGTAATACCACCTGTTCGTACACGGCTTTCATACCTTCACGGTCGGCCGCGGCCATCGGCTGTTCGATGAACTCCACCCCCAGTAATTTCATAGCGGCCGCATTGCGCAGGGTTTCGTCTACCCCCCAGGCGCAGTTGGCATCTACCCGGAACACTGCACTGGTATGCTTTCTCAGCTCTTTTATAATGGCGATATCATCCTGTGTGCCGAGTTTGATTTTATAGACCGGCCAGGGAAATTCCTGCAGCTTCTTCACCATATTCTCTATGGTATCAATGCCGATGGTATAGTCTGTCAGCGGATTATGAGAGATGTCCAGGTTCCATACTTCATACAGTTTCTTCCCCTGCTTTTGCGCATAGAGATCCCAGGCGGCCAGATCCAGTGCGCAGAGTGCAAACATGTTATCCTGCAGCCGCGGATACATCTCCTGCCAGAAAATTTCCGGCTTGTCAAGCGTATAATTTTCAATGAAGGACCGGTGTGCGTTGATGGCTTCCATCAGGCGGGGTACGGTCATATTGTAATAGGAGTTGTCGGCGGTTTCCCCCAGACCACTATATCCGTCTTGCTGCAACTCCACTACCAGCAAGGGTTGTACGTCTTTCGACTTACGGGAGATCGTAAAAGTATAGCGGAATTTCAGTTCAAAAGGAAATAGTGTCAGTTTCATTGTACCATATTATTTTTTATCCTTCCCCTGCAAAACGCCCTCTTCAATTTTCAATGTATAGGCGGAGATTTCCTCTCCTATCCTGTATTTCCAGTAGTACTGGGAGATAGCAGGAATATTGATTCTTTCTTCATCAGGATGCAATGCCGGAACATAGCCGGCGGCGGTAAGCAGATCCTGTATCTGAAATATACGCCACATCGCGTTGGTTTGCAAATGCTGTGTGATGATTTCCCGCACAATGTCACTACCAGCCCGGGGTGGTGCAGGCTGTGCATGTTGCAGCACCTGCCGGTAATATTGCCGGGAGATGGCGGCATCTTCCTGCCACCAGCCGCGCAAGGTACTCATATCATGCGTGGCTGGCGTAAGTACCGACAGGTAGGGCGCCTTGTTTATATCAGCGAAGGTAATACCGGTATCCTTGGGCATGCGCTGTACCTCCAGGCTCAGGATGCCTTGCTCCTTCATCACGCCGGGTACGCAGTGCGGCACCATACCCAGGTCTTCTCCGCAGATCAACATACGCGTAGCCCGACGGATCAGTGGCAGCTTATGCATGGCCTCCTTCCGCCAGCAGCTCTCCTGTCTTACATAAAAATAGCTGTGGTAGAGCGCGCGCAGCTGTTCCTGCGTATGCGCATCCAGGGCGGCAAATGAGGCGGTAGACATCAGGTCGTACCGCGGATGATAGGCGGTTCTGCCATCTGTAGTCACCTTTATCAGCAATACGTCTGCCAGCAGCTGAAACAGGGCTGATTCCACCGCTTCCGGCAGCTGGCAGCCGCGTACCTTACGTTGGGTATTATATGCAGGCAGCAGTTCATAACCTCCGTTATCCAACGGTTGCAGATAAGTATCTTTCATGATGCCGGCATAATTTCCGAAGGCGGCATCCAGCACATCATCTGTTATCCAGGGGCTGCAGTAGCGTTTTTCATCGAAATCAACCCCGCGCTGTACAAATTCCTCGCGGCTAACGGGAATGGCTGGATGAAAATATCCGAGCAGCCCCTGTACCGCGCCGGCAGGTATCTGCCAGATGCGGAAGAAGCCCAGGATATGATCGATACGGAAGGCATCGAAGTAAACAGACATATGCCGGAGCCGTTGCTGCCACCACTCGTAGCCATCCGCCGACATAGCCTTCCAGTTATACGTAGGAAATCCCCAGTTCTGTCCTTCAGCTGTAAAGCTGTCAGGCGGCGCACCGGCCTGCATGTCCAGGTGAAACAGGGATGGGTACATCCAGGCATCAACACTGTAGCGGCTTACGCCGATAGGGATATCGCCTTTCAGCGCGATGCCGTAGCTATGCGCTTCCTTTACCGCAGCTGACAACTGTTTATGCAGATGATATTGCAGGAAGAAGTGGAAGTGTGCGGTTTCCGCGGCGGCCGGGTCGGCGATGACATATTTGCTGATCGCCGTATAATCGTAGACGTTATGTTCCTTCCATTGTGAAAAATCGCTGGTCTGGTATTTATCCCGCAGGTGGCAGAAAATGGCATAGGGCAGCAGCCAGTGCTCGTTGCCGGCAAACCAGTGCCAGTAGTCTCGCGTCTGCAGCTGCTCTCCCTGGGCCTCATACAGGGCTTTCAGGTAGGCCATTTTAAAGGTAGTCACCGTTTCATAATCCATTGCCGGCAGATCGTTCAGCCATTGGCGCAGGGAATGAAACTGCCGTTGCAGCGGGTGCGTGGCCGGCAGCGTGCCTACGAGCTGCAGGCGGATATACAGCGGATGCAGGGCATAGGCAGATATAGCCGCATAAGGATAGGAATCTCGCCAGGTGCGGGTATTGGTAGTATCGTTGACCGGCAGCAGCTGTATCAGCTGCAATCCGCTCTGCTGTGCCCAGCGTGCCAGCGGTGCCAGGTCGGCAAATTCGCCGGCGCCGAAGCCTTCGCTGCTGCGCAGACTGAAGACCGGTACTGCTACCCCGGTGCCTTTCCATTGCGGATAATCTTTGCGTACGAAGCCGTCGTGCAGGATGACCTGCCGGCCGGCTACTGCCACGGTGTGCAGTTCCCGGTTGCCGCCATTTTCATATTCCAGGAACTGCCGGGTCGTCAGGTTATAGACGCCGTATTTGTATTGCAGCGGCACATCAGTGGCAGATAAAGTGAGGGCAGCTGTAAACCAGCCATGGGCATCGGGTTGCAGCAATACCGGTTGTCCGGTATCCCAGCGTTGCAGAGATGGGGAGCTGCCCAGCAGGCATATGGTATGGGAGGCATCTAACAGTGGCGCCTGTACGCGGAATATATGCGTAGCCGTTAGTATGTCTGGTATTGCCTGTATCTCCCGGTTGAAAAACACACGGGTAAACGGGGCTGTCATCCATGCCTGTTCCGGTGCGCCGGCAGGCGTCCACGTATCCGTGAAGATCAGCTCCCGGTGCAGGCCCGGCGTGATCTGGATTTCCCTGACGCCGCCTTCCCAGGTCACTTCTTCCAGCTCTCTGATGAAATACTGGTATTGCAGGGTGAAAGCATCTCCGCCGGGGATGTCAATGTCGATCCCCCACCAGTCGTGATGAAGCCAGTGCAGGTGGCATGCCTGCCGGGGCACATCGTTTCCCAGTACAGGAATATTTCCCAACAGGTATACTTCCTGTCCGTAGCGGGTATGATAGCGGAGATAAAATCGGATTTTCTGATGCATTGCGCCTCAAAATAGAAAATAAGCCATTAAAACGGCAGAATTATCTGCAAAAAAAATGCAGCGGAGTGAAATCTCCGCTGCATTAATATTTGCTAATTGTAATTCGTAATTACAATTATTTTACTTCTTCGAATTCAGCGTCGGTAACGCCGTCGCCACCTGCGTTCGGCTGGCCCTGCTGCTGAGCGCCGCCGTTATTGGGAGCGCCTTCCGGCTGACCCTGGGTAGCTTTGTACATCTCTTCAGAAGCGGCAGTCCAGGCTGCATCCAGTTCAGCGGTAGCTGTATCCAGCTGAGCGCCATCCTGTGATTTGTGTGCTTCTTTCAGCTTGTTGAGGGCTGTTTCGATGGTAGCTTTTTTATCTGCAGAAATTTTATCGCCATATTCTTTCAGCTGTTTTTCAGTCTGGAAGATCATGCTGTCTGCTTTATTGAGCTTCTCGATTTTGTCGCGGGCTTCTTTATCGGATGATTCATTGGCTTTCGCTTCTGCTTTCATCTTTTCGATTTCATCTTTGCTTAATCCGCTACCAGCTTCAATTCTGATGTTCTGTGTTTTACCGGTGCCTTTATCTTTAGCAGTTACGTGCAGGATACCGTTGGCATCGATATCGAAGATTACTTCGATCTGCGGAACGCCGCGCGGAGCAGGCGGGATATCATTCAGAATGAAACGTCCCAGTGTTCTGTTCTGGTTAGCCATTGGCCTTTCGCCCTGCAGTACGTGGATTTCCACGCTTGGCTGGTTGTCAGCTGCAGTAGAGAAGGTTTCAGATTTCTTGGTAGGAATAGTGGTATTGGATTCGATCAGTTTGGTCATTACACCGCCCATTGTTTCGATACCGAGAGACAGCGGCGTTACGTCGAGTAACAGTACATCCTTTACTTCACCGGTTAATACACCACCCTGAATGGCAGCGCCTACAGCTACTACTTCATCCGGGTTAACACCTTTGCTTGGTTTTTTACCGAAGAATTTCTCTACTACTTCCTGGATTTTCGGGATACGGGTAGAACCGCCCACGAGGATGATTTCATCGATTTCGGAAGTAGTCATACCTGCGTCCTGCAGTGCTTTACGGCAAGGCTCCAGTGTTCTTTCCACCAGGCTGTCGCTCAGTTGCTCAAATTTGGCGCGGGTTAATTTTTTCACCAGGTGTTTGGGAACGCCATCCACAGCGGTGATATAAGGGAGATTGATTTCTGTTTCAGCAGAAGAAGACAGTTCGATTTTTGCTTTCTCAGCTGCTTCTTTCAGACGCTGCCAGGACATTGGATCCTTGTGCAGATCAACGCCTTCGTCTTTTTTGAATTCATCAGCGAGCCAGTCCATGATAACTTTATCGAAGTCATCACCACCGAGGTGGGTATCACCGTTGGTAGATTTCACTTCGAATACGCCGTCGCCCAGTTCGAGGATAGAGATATCGAAGGTACCGCCACCGAGGTCAAATACGGCGATTTTGCTGTCACTGTGTTTTTTATCCATACCGTAAGCCAGTGCAGCAGCGGTAGGTTCGTTGATGATACGGCGTACAGTCAGACCGGCAATTTCACCGGCTTCTTTGGTAGCCTGACGCTGTGCATCGTTAAAGTAGGCAGGCACAGTGATAACTGCTTCTGATACTTCCTGGCCGAGATAATCTTCGGCTGTTTTTTTCATTTTCTGCAGGATCATGGCTGAAATTTCCTGCGGTGTATATAATCTGCCGTCGATATCGATACGTGTGGTGTTGTTGTCACCTTTTACCACTTTATAGCTGACATGGTCGATTTCGCCTGCAACTTCGTTAAAGTGACGGCCCATGAAACGTTTCACGGACATAATGGTGTTAACGGGGTTTGTGATTGCCTGACGTTTGGCAGGATCTCCCACTTTTCTTTCACCGTTTTTCAAAAATGCCACTACAGATGGGGTTGTTCTCCTTCCCTCATCATTGGCAATCACTACCGGTTCGTTACCTTCCATAACGGCAACGCATGAATTGGTAGTTCCTAAGTCAATGCCTATTATTTTTCCCATAGTATTAAGATTCTCCTTTAGTTGTAAGTTAAAAGTCGTTATTGTCTTACGTTTGTCAATGATTATGCCAAGCAAAAAAATATGAAATTATGTCAGTCCTGTGTCCTATATTTGATTTTAGTATGTAGTTATATGGTGTCTGAGCGGGTTGTCAGCATGCTCAAATTGTCAGACCGCAGATAATAATTACAAATAACGACCCGAAACAGTTCATAACCTCTGCCTTCCTGTTACTATTCATTCCTGGCCTCATCGATTTACCAAGCAAATTGTGTAACCTAACCGTTTTTTGTTATGAACAAATCCATTATCCGGCGGGCCGTAGTTACTATGATGGCCGTAATGCCCTTTATCGCCAAAGCACAGGATCAAACTTCCCCGGTATCCCCAAGTGTCAGATTATTTCAAGGTCCTGCGGACTACAAAACGTGGTCCATTGGCATCAATGGCGGCGTTCTTGCCCCGGCAGTTCCGACGGGAGGCAGCAATGACTTTACCAAATGGAAAGGCTCCTTCGGATACGGCGGTTATGTCAAGTACCAGATACTTCATTTCCTGGCACTCCGGGCGGATTACGTAGGAGGCAAGCTACAGGGAGACAACAGCAAGAATCTCGGTAACGGAGCCGCTCCAAACAGGGCCTACAGTTCCTTTGAAACCAAACTGAACTGGTCTGCATCCCTGAATGCCGTATTTAATATTACGACCGTAAACTGGCTGTTCCGCAAGAACTTCGTATTGCTGTACGGTTCTGTCGGCGGCGGTCTGGCAGGCTACAAGCCTACATTGACGCCCAAAGGCGGCGGCCCCAGCTTTGACTATACCAAAGACGCCATCAAGGAGTTGATTATCCCTGTAGGCGCCGGGCTGAAATTCAGGCTGTCAGAATTCATCAACCTCGACCTCGGCTATACCATGTATTACACCGATGGCGACAACCTGGACGGTTATTACCGCGGGCCCAACAAGGATAAGTACTCCTATGGTTATGCCGGCCTGGAATTCGCTTTCGGCAAAAAAGGCCAGCCGCAGCTGCAATGGCATAATCCGGCTGCCGCCACATACGACGAGCTGGAAGCCCAGAAAAATACCCTGCGTGTAGCCCTCGAAGCTGCCAATCAGAATAATGCCAGGTTGACTGCCGACGTGGATAAACTGACAAAAGACAGCGACGGCGACGGCGTTTCCGATTATTTCGATAAATGCCCTGGCACTGCTGCCAACGTAAAAGTAGACGGCTCCGGATGCCCGCTGCCTGAACCAGTGATAGAAAAGAAAGAAGAAAAGGTAGTCATCACCGAAGAAGATACCCGCATCGTAAAAGAAGCCATCCAGAACCTGGAATTCGAATTCGCGAAAGCCAGCATCAAACCCAGCTCCTTCGCGGCACTCGACAGGGTGGCAGATCTGCTGAAACGCAAAAACCTGAACCTTAAACTGGCCGGTCATACTGACAATGTAGGCAGCAAATCCCGCAACCTCGCACTGTCAAGGGAAAGAGCCGAATCCGTAAAACAATACCTCGTCAGCAAAGGCGTTAACGCCTCCAAGATAGAAGCCGTAGGCTATGGCATGAGCCAGCCTATCGCCAGCAATAAAACCGCTGCCGGCAGACAGAAAAACAGAAGAGTGGAGTTTACGATTTTCTGATGACCGGAAGTGATTTGGTATAATTACGAATTACGAATTGCGAATTACGAATGAGGAGCGAAGATCTAAGCGAAGAAGTAAATTCTTTATCCGCTTATATCTTCGCTCCTCATTCGTAATTCGCAATTCGTAATTCGTAATTAAAATGGCATGTTTCTTGGTATTCCCGCTACAAAATATCAAAACATATCATGAAAAAACTTATTATGTCTGGCATACTGGCCGTTAGTTCCATAATGGCAGTAAAGGCACAGGACGTAAAATTTGGTATCAAAGGCGGATTGAATATCAGTAAACTGACCAACTCTGACTCTAAAACCCGCGCATCCTTCAATGCTGGCGGTCTGGTGAACATAGCACTGACAAAAGAATGGGCCATACAGCCTGAATTGCTCTACTCCGCACAGGGGCAGAAATACAATAGTGCATTGTGGGGATTTGTGCCATCCTCCACGCTGGCACTGGGTTATATCAACATCCCGGTAATGGTGCAATACTCCATCGTACCTTCCTTTTATGTGGAAGCAGGCCCGCAGCTCGGCTTCCTGGCCGGCGCAAAGCTGAAAGCCAACGGTAACAGCACCGATGTGAAAGACAGCTTTAAAACCGCCGACTTCGGACTAAACATCGGCCTGGGTTATAAATTTGATATGGGCATCGGCATCAGCGGCAGGTACAACTTTGGCCTGACCAACGTATATGATGTCAAAAGAAACAACCCAGGTAGTAAGAATTCAGTAGCGCAGATTGACCTGTTTTACATGTTTTAATTATGAATTAAGAATTATGAATGATGAGTCAGGGCGAAGATCCCAGCGAATGATGATGTTTTTATCATTCGCTGAGATCTTCGCCCTGACTCATCATTCATAATTCTTAATTCATAATTATCTATATTATCTTTGCTGCTCGCATTAATCATTTTCAGCATGAGTGTTGTACAATCTATCAGAACGGCTGCAGTAGCCGCCATTAAGTCGCTTTACAATCAGGATATCGCAGCAGCGGATGTTTCTATTAACATCACCAAACCTGAGTTTGAAGGCGAGTATACCATTGTAGTTTTCCCGTTTACGAAATTCAGCCGACAGAAACCAGAAGAAACCGCACAACGCGTAGGCGAGTATCTCTCCGCCAATAACCCGGAGCTGATTGCCGGCTTCAATGTGGTGAAAGGATTCCTGAACCTGAACATTAACAGCGCCTTCTGGACAACATTCCTGCAAAACAGTTACAGCAATGTAAACTTTGGCATACAGCCCGCCAACGGGAAAAAGGTCATGGTGGAATACTCTTCCCCCAATACCAACAAACCCCTGCACCTGGGGCACCTGCGTAATAACTTCCTCGGATATTCCATAGCCGAAATACTCAAAGCCAATGGCTTTGAAGTTATCAAGGCAAACCTGGTGAACGACCGCGGTATCCATATCTGTAAATCCATGCTGGCATGGCAGCTCTTTGCCCATGGCGATACCCCCGAATCTACCGGTATCAAAGGCGACCACCTGGTAGGCGACTACTACGTGAAATTTGAATCCGTTGTGAAGGAACAGGCAGAACCTATCATTGACCGCGTGCTGGAAAATGATTTCCAGGACTTCGAAGGCGCCGAGACAGAAAAGCTGGAAAAGCTGGTGAAAGCCATGCACAAGCCGGAAGTGAAGGAAGATAAAGACAAGTACAATAAAATTATGGACGACATCAAAGAGATGTCGCGCAACAAAACCGAAATCATGCAGCAGGCTAAAATCATGCTGCAGCAATGGGAAGCCGGCAACCCGGAAGTACGCCAGCTGTGGGCCACCATGAACGGCTGGGTATATAAAGGCTTCGAAGAAACCTATACCCGCCTCGGCATTGATTTCGATAAAATGTACTACGAAAGCGAAACCTACCTGCTGGGAAAAGACCTCGTGGAAGAAGGTTTACGTAAAGGCGTATTGTTCCGCAAAGAAGATAACTCCGTATGGATAGACCTGACCGCCGACGGCCTGGATGAAAAACTCCTGCTCCGCGGCGACGGCACCTCCGTATACATGACCCAGGACCTCGGAACTGCCCGCCTGAAATACAATGACTACCAGATGGACCAAAGCATCTACATTGTGGCAGACGAACAGAACTACCATTTCAAAGTACTGCAGCTCATCCTCGAAAAACTCGGCGAACCTTCCGCACCAGGCATCTACCACCTCAGCTACGGCATGGTGGAATTACCGCATGGCCGTATGAAAAGCCGCGAAGGTACCGTAGTAGATGCGGATGATATGGTAGTAGAGATGATCAGAACTGCTGAAGAAATCACGAAAGAATCCGGCAAGAAACATACAGACTTCACACAGGATGAACTGGATGCCCTCTACGAAACCATCGGCCTGGGCGCTATGAAATTCTTCCTGCTCCGCGTAGATCCAAAGAAACGGATGATCTTCAACCCGGAAGAATCTATCGATCTGCACGGCTTTACCGGACCATTTATCCAGTACGCCTATGCCCGTATCAAATCCATACTCCGCGAAACAGGCGATGTATCAGCACTCAAAGACTACGTATATACCGGCACATTACTGCCGCTGGAAAAGGAACTGATTGTACTGAGCGAGCAATTCAGCGGCATATTGGCAGATGCACACAAGGAAATGAGTCCTTCCGTTATTGCCAACTATGCTTTCAGTCTGGCTCAGTTATTCAACTCCTTCTACGCAGAAAAAGTAGATGGCGTACCCACTTATTCTATCCTCAAAGCAGCAGATGAAGATAAAAGGAAACTGCGGCTGCAGATCATCATGCTTACCTCACACATCATTGCAAAGAGCATGAAACTGCTGGGTATCAACGTACCGGAAAGAATGTAATTTTATCATCCCCATAAAAAAAGCCGCATCACAAATAACTGTGATGCGGCTTTTTCATTTAAAGGAGAGTATAAAAAATAAAATACTGTTCGCGTTCACACATGATACGGCTGCCATCCGGAAAACGTATTCTTCTTAAAGGTGTACTGTATCGGAACGAAACAGATATATCAGGACTGCTTACTGTTAACAGCCGTGCTGATTAACTAATAACAGCTAAGATATCCTATCCGGTACAGGAATAAAACAAGGAGGTATCCTGCTGACAGCCGGTTCAATGGGAAGAACTGTCTTTTCCCGGTGAAACTGCCACAACACAAAGAAAATTATAGATAATACCAGTATTAATAAGGAGCATAACGCTAAGGTTATCAGCAGTAATATTTTAACAGCAATCATCTTCTTCTTTTTGTATTCAAAAGTATAAGTCTGTAAATTCCCGCTGTTGTAAAAAGAGTAGTCTGATTTGCGTAATCTGTATTTTTTCCGGTATGCCAATGCCACGCTGCTGTAGCAATACGTTAGGTTACTTTAACTTTAATATGCCGACCCTATAGGCATCCCTTATTCTTAACCCAAATCAAACCCTTATGAAAGTCTTATCATTTACCTGTGTTTTGTTTGTACTGTTATTTGCTGCCAACCCTGCTACTGAAGCCCTCGCAAAGGATTCTACAGCCGTGGCTCCCGCCAGGGCGCGCGTGCATGTGACGCTGACCTTATCCCAAAAAATACTGGGAATAGATGTGGCCATCCTTACTGCGCTGTATGATGTAAAAAATCTTACTACCGGCGAATATGGCACCATTATCAATGCCAATCATAAGGATGTGGTAGTACAGGCCGGAGATGTGCTTTATGTGAACACATTAAGCTCTCCACTGTCTATTTACTATACTGTTACCGCTGCAGACATTGCCAGTGGCTTCATTAAAGTATCTATTCTTTCCTGACATGCCGACTTCTTTCTATCTCCCTGTTAATAATTTTTATTAACAGGGAGATAGCTTTTTGTTATTTCCCTGCATTCCGGCTTATGCTTATAAGATATTGTCATGGTCTATAGTAGCAGAAAACGTAACTATTTTTACAGTATACGTATTTTCCGACAGCTCTCTTAAAAACAATACGAATCATGTAAATCACTATCCGTTTAGTGCAAATGGTTCCTCCGGCACTTCACTTCTTTTGCATTAAAAAAACACATGAACAAAACACTTGTATACAGGCTTACCGGTTGTATGATGTTATTCCTTTTTTTATTCTCCTGGAAAACACAGGCCCAGCTAAGGATAACAACCGTTCAGGTGAGTGCTGAATATGTACCGTCTTCCAGGTATATCCGGCCGGAAGACAGTGTAAAAACGCATCATACCACAACACAGCAACGTATCAATACAGCACTTGGATTTTCATTGTACAATCGTATCGATACCGCTACCGGGGCTGTCAGATCGCTCACGGGCATCATCAGCGGCAGTTACTCCAGGTGGCAGCACAAGGATTATGAAAGGGCTGTTTTCCCGGAAGAATTATTTGCCGGTGATCTCGGTCTGAGTTATTACCGCACGCTCCGCAACCGCTGGGCGTTCCTGGGCATGGCATCTGCCGGCATCTATTCTGATATGAAGGAGATAGATGGTAATGATATTTTCATCAATGCCGGTGGCGCCTTCATCAAACAATTCAGGCCCAACTTCGCACTGGGATTTGGTTTGTTTGTCAACACCAGTTTCGGCAATCCGATGGTATGGCCCACCCTGCTGGTACAATGGAAAATGGGCGGACGCTACAAACTCAATATCAACGTGCCCGACAAAGGCCCGGGACTGGCTTTCAATGTGGGCGTTACCAGAATATTCAGTAAACAATACGAACTCTCACTCGCCTTCAAGCCACGCCAGATGACCTATGATATCACCCGCCTCACCGACGATAAAAGACTCATGAGTTATTGGGAACTTCCCATCGGCATTGAAAACCGCTGGCACCTCAAAAACATCGACCTCTTCATCGGTGGCGGCATCATGCCTCTCCGGTCCGCTGAATTTGAAGAAAAACAAGTATCTAAAATGTTCTCCCGCCGCCCCGGCCACAAACTCGCCACCAACGGGTACTTCAATATTGGTTTCCAGTGGAAGCTGTAGGTTATTTTATTATTTTATTATTTGAGATTTCTCTCCAATCAGTATTTACCTAAAACTTCAGGTACATATTGATCAGAAAGAAAATCTCAAATAATAAAATAATAAAATGAAAGCGCTGCGACTGTGGAGGGTCGCAGCGCTGGCAGCTTGCAGCCGCCGTGGCCAAAACTGCCGAAGAAAATACCACAGTAAGCAGCGCAGCGAAAAAGGAGCTTGCCATCCTTAATGCGCTGTTTTTTCATCTCTCTACACTGTGGCAAATATTGTTATTACCGTTAATTGTTTTTTCAACTATACCCATTGTCAGGGCTTTATCACAGAGGGTTTCACCTTTCGCCTGCTCACCTGCACCTATATACGATTTTCCGAGCATAAACATAGTAAAACCATTTGTCGGTTGCAAGTGTAATATCTTTTCCCAATGAATTACCGCCTCGTTATAATATCCTTTATTGTAACAGGCATGTGCCAGGTTAAATAATACCTCTTCATCATCCGGACGAAGCTGCTGCGCTTTCCGCAAACAGCTGATGCCTTTGTCTGCCTGCTGCAGTCGCAGCCACGTTACGCCCATATTCAGCCAAAAGCCTGCATCCTGCGGATATCCCAGTGCAGCAGCTTTTTCAAAGGAGACAATGGCATTGTGACAGTCTGCGGTATTGAACCACATCATGCCCAGCCTGTACCAGGCGTCGGTATGCATACTGTCTAACTGCAGGTCTTCCAGATAATAGTGTATGCTTTCCCGGTAGTTACCCCGTTGTGCATATATCTGCGCCAGCAAATAGGGAACAGCCCTGTTGCGGGGTTCTTCTTCCCTTGCCTGCTGCAATGCTTCCACCGCATTTTCATATTGCTGCAGGTAATAAAAGCTCGTGCCTATCCGCAGACTCATACTATCCGCACCCAGCTGCTGCGCCTTACGGCAACATATCAGTGCGTCCGCATATAATCTCTTACCAAAGTAAATATCTCCCAGTTCACTATAGGCAGCAGTAAAGCTGCTGTCAGCTCTGATGGCTGCTATAAAGCATTTCCGGGCCTGTTCTTCCCTGCCTGATTTCCTGAAGGCAACGCCTTCCCTGTAAAAATGACGGGCTTTGTTACGCACACCCGGCAACGGATATGCAAGCACATTGTTCACAGTATTACATAGCATCACAACATGAAAACATAGGAACAGGATACGGGTCATCATGATACGGCATTGCGCCAAAGATAATAAATATATTTAATTATTTATTTATTTGAGATTTGAGTGAAGATTTACGGATTTTGGAATTTTTTGATTTACGGATTTATTAAATGCAGCGGAGATATTGGCGGAGATGAAGGATTTGCGGATTTTGGATTTTTTTGATTTACGAATTTGTTTAAATGCAGCGGAGATATTGGCGGAGATGAAGGATTTACGGATTTTGGAATTTTTTGATTTACGAATTTGTTTAAATGCAGCGGAGATATTCGGGTAGCTCTTCGCTGCATTTAATAAATCCGTAAATCAAAAAATTCCAAAATCCGTAAATCATTTAAGATTGGTGGAGGAGAAAGCCAGCGGCAGCAGGTCGTTGGCGTGGTGTACGATGTATACTTTTCCGGAGAGGCCGCCGAGGATCAGGCGAATGGGTGCTTGCTGGCGGCTTTCGTATTCTGCGAGGGTTTGCCTGCAGATACCACAGGGAGAGATCGGGCTGGAGCTGTCGCCGTTGATATTGTGATAGCTCACCGCGATGGTGTCGATAGCAACCCCGGGATATACGGAGGAAGCGGCGGAGAGTGCTACGCGTTCTGCGCAGATGCCTACAGGAAAGGAGGCATTCTCCTGGTTGGTGCCTGTAATGGTTTTACCGTTGGCCAGCCTGATGATTGCGCCTACCTGAAAATGAGAATAAGGCGCATAGGCATGTTGTGTTACTTTCTGCGCTTCTTTCAGCAACCAGGCATCCTCTGCTTCAAGGGCTGTAATATCGTTGTATACGAGGTAGTCGAATTGTTGGAGTTGTTTTTCCATATTTGATAATTTTCGTGTAGCCTTTGCCGGGATATGGTCTGTAAGGAGTGTCTGCCCGGGGTAAAGACAAGTACGGACCGGCAGCTGGCCGGTCCGTAAGTTACTTTAAAATGTATTTACTGCAATTGCCTATTTGATATTTCTGAAGAGACGGCTCCAGCGGATACCGTTTTCTCCGTAGCTCATCCAGATGAGCCATGCCTTACCAACTACGTGATCTTCCGGTACAAAGCCCCAGAAGCGGGAATCCAGGGAATTGTTACGGTTATCCCCCATCATCCAGTAGTAGTTCATTTTGAAGGTATAGCTATCAGCAGGTTGTCCGTTGATGATAAATTTACCGTCTTTTTTCTCCAGCGTATTGCCTTCGTATACGCGGATGATGCGGTCGTAGAGAGCGATATTGCTTTCATCCAGCTTAACGGAAGCACCCTTCTTCGGAATGTACATAGGGCCGAAGTTCTCATCGGTCCATTTGAAATGCACGCTGTCATGCGGGAAAACCATGTTGTAATTGAATTCCGCATACTGTGATTCTTCGTATGGAGTAATATTCTTTACAATAGGGAACTGTTTCAGTGCCGCTACGTTTTCCGGAGTCAGGTTGTATACGTACTTGTTGCCGCTTTCGAAAGTGTATTCAGGGCCGGTGATACCCAGTTCATCCAGGCGGCTGCTGTTAAGCTGATCGCCGGAAGTTTCCACCACATATTTATGCTGGCTGCCCGGTGGTACCGGAGCAGCTTTGCCGTTGATGATTACCTGGCCGTGTACAATCTGGATGGTATCGCCTGCCTGGCCCATGCAACGTTTGATATAGTTCTCCCGCTTATCTACCGGGCGGTGAATGATCTTGTAGGAGTTCTGAACGGATTGCCAGCCGGTCAGTCTTACCATGTTATAATAACTCGGATCCGGTGCATCAATGGCTACCGTATCGCCTTCCGGGAAGTTGAATACCACCACGTCGTAACGCTTGATATCAGAGAAGCCCGGCAGACGTCTGTACTTCCACTGTACCGCCTCGGAGTATGCCTTGGTGGATTTGGTGAAAGGCATGGTATGATGCACAAACGGCATCGCCAGCGGCGTCATCGGAATACGGGGACCGTAACTGATTTTGCTGACAAACAGGAAATCGTTTACCAGCAATGTCTTTTCCATCGAAGGAGTAGGAATTGTATAGGCCTCAAAAATAAAAGTGCGGATAAGCGTGGCAGCTATGATAGCGAATATACCAGCGTCTAACCATTCTCTTGCCGTAGATTTCTTTTTCTTTGGCTGACCGTCCTTATTTTTTTTCCAAAATGCCAGGTTCATTCAGTTGGGCGTATTAGATGCTTAAAAAGGCAAATATAATATTCTGTCGCTAGTGAGTGGCTTTTATTCCCCAAAAGTTTTCTTAAAAATACCTTAAACAGGGCTTTTAAAAACATTAAAACAAAATACCATATATGTATTCACCCCTTAATCCCCTAAATTTGCCGGATACCGAACTATATTTGTGAATACCTTTACCATTAAAGATATTGAAAACTTCACCGGTATAAAGGCGCATACCATACGCATCTGGGAGCAGCGCTACCAGCTGTTCAGGCCCAGGAGGAAAGATACCAACCATCGCGTTTATGATAAGGAAGATCTGAAAGCGTTATTACGTGTAGCCTATTTATACCATCACGGAATCAAGATTTCGCGCATAGCCGCTTTATCCGAAGCGGAACAGAATAAGCTGTCCGTCGACCTTTCCTCCGGAGAAGAAAAGCACGGACTGTATGTGAATGAACTGATTGCCGCCACGCTTGACTTTGACCAGCAGCGTTTCGAAGGCCTTTTCCAGCGCATTTTAAGGCACACAGGCATGGAAACCTGTATGACCCGGATAATCCTGCCCTTTCTGGAGAAAATGGGTGTATTATGGCTTACAGGCAGTATCATGCCGGCTCAGGAACATTTCTCCGCTGTCATTATCCGTCAGAAAATTATTGCCGCCATAGAAAAGGAAGAGATGAACTATGCGGCAGCAGAGCATTTCCTGCTGTTTCTGCCGGAGGGGGAATTTCATGAGATACCCCTGTTATTTGTCTGCTATCTGCTGAAAAAGCACGGGAAACGGGTCACCAACTTAGGACAGGATGTACCGCTGACCGACCTTGCGCCTTTTATGGCAGCGCAGCGGGTAACACATATTTATACACATCTCACCAGCATTGCAAGGCAGGCGGTGCAGCATTTTACGGAGCAACTGGCCGCCATGTGCCCACAGACCGTCATCCTGCTGGCCGGACCTCAAACGCAGCACATACCACAGCCGCTGCCGGCTAACGTCCGTTTACTGACATCACTGGAAGACCTGTTGGGACTGATACGTCAGCCCAGCACTTCCTGAAGTATGGCATTGATTTTTTCCGCGCGGTTCAGGATCATAAAATGACCGCCGTCGGGAATGACATGCGTGGGTTTCACAAAACGGATCGGGAAGGTATGATCTTTCCCACCGTGGATATGCACTACATCTGCCGGTACCGCCTCGTTTTCCCAATGCAGCACTGTGTTGATGGCCCAGCGCAGATCATGGAAATCGCGGTCTGACAGGTATTCCGTCAGCAACTGCGCTTCTTCCTCCGTTTCCACACTCATGAATTTTTTCACGATCATGCCACGGCGCTGGTACAGCAACTGATCCGGCAGCTGGTGCAGATGCAGCTTCCTGGCCCAGTTGTAATAAAAGGGCTTCTCGGTGGAGTGCTTGATGCTGGAGATAAGGATGGTTTTCTGCACGGGTATCTGCCGGGCTATTTCCAGGCTCATGATACCGCCGAAAGACAGGCCCATTAAAACAACAGGCCCGTCAGCACTGATGCTTTGCGCCATACGCGCGGCATAACTGCTGACAGGCTCGTTTTCCTGCGGCTTTATCCAGGGGAGAAAATGCACCTGATACCCCGGCGGGTACTGCAACCGTTGAAACATACGTTCATCGGCGCCCAGGCCGCTGATCAGGTACAGGTGTGCGGACATATTATCAGGAGTTTACTTTTTTCTTTTCGCGGTTAGGCACAACAAAATCATCCACATCTTCCACGGTAATGGTTTTACCGGAAAGGATGACCAGTCTTTCCACCACATTACGCAGTTCACGGATATTACCGGACCAGTTATGGTTCTGCAGCGCTTTCATGGCGTCTTTATCAATAGCCTTACGCCCGATGCCGTATTCCGCGCAAACGGTATCCAGGAAGCTGTCTACCAGCAACGGAATATCCTCACGGCGGTCATTCAGCGCAGCTACATGGATCAGGATAACGCTCAGGCGGTGGTAGAGGTCAAGGCGGAAATTTTTATCCTCCACTTCGCGGAGCAGGTCTTTATTGGTAGCAGCTACCACGCGCACGTCTACACTGATTTCCTTATCGCCGCCCACACGGGTGATCTTACCTTCCTGCAGGGCGCGTAATACTTTGGCCTGTGCGCTGAGGCTCATATCTCCGATTTCGTCGAGGAAGAGCGTACCACCGCTGGCCTGTTCAAATTTGCCAATACGTTGTTTTACCGCAGAAGTAAAGGAGCCTTTCTCATGGCCGAACAATTCACTTTCAATCAGTTCGCTGGGAATGGCTGCGCAATTCACTTCCACCATAGGTCCGGAGGCGCGGTTGCTGCGCTCGTGCAGCCAGCGGGCCACCAGTTCCTTACCTACGCCGTTTTCACCGGTAATCAATACGCGGGCATCGGTAGGCGCTACTTTCTCGATAGTTTCCTTGATCTTGGAAATAGGAGCTGAGTCACCTATCATTTCCGGTACCTTGTTCACTTTCCGGCGCAGGGTTTTGGTTTCAGTCACCAGCGTGGTTTTATCCATCGCATTGCGCAGGGTGATGAGCAGACGGTTCAGATCCGGTGGTTTGGAGATATAATCGTAAGCACCTTTTTTTACGGCGTCCACCGCGGTATCAATATTACCGTGGCCGGAAACCATTATAATAGGAACGTCCGGGTTAACTTCCCTGGCTTTCTCCAGGAATTCCAGGCCGTCCATTTTGGGCATTTTAATATCACACAATACGGCATCGTATTGTTTACCCTGGAACATTTTAAAACCTTCCACGCCATCAGCAGCTTCTTCCACCTTGTATCCCTCGTAGGACAGGATTTCAGTAAGGGTTTTACGGATACTTTTTTCGTCGTCTATTATTAAAATGTTAGCCATAGTAAGATTTGTAAGTTTGCATTACCGGTGTTCTCAGTAACAATCAGCGCCAAAAATAAAGATAATTCTGATTGAATTGCGGATTTGGCGTTTTACCGGTACAGTAATTTGGAACAGTACGGGAGATAAACGTTTTACTGATTTCTTATAATATAATATGTTCATCTCCCGTTACCGGATCAGTAAGCAGCAATATAAAATTAAAATTATCATGGGAGAAAGGATTGAAATAGTACCGTACAGGAACACATGGCCGGAAGAATATGCCGCGCTGGAGCAGGAGATCAGGGCTGCGCTGGGACCGCTGGCGTTGTCTGTCGATCATATAGGTTCCACCAGTGTACCCGGGCTTTCCGCCAAAGACGTGATAGACCTGCAGGTGACTGTAGCAGACCTGCAGCTGCCGGTAGAAGAGGCGCTGGCAGCTATCGGTTACAGGCGGCTGCCGCATATAACGCAGGATCATCAGCCGCCGGGAAGAACGGATCTGACGACTGCCGATCTGGCAAAACAGTTCTATAAATACAGTAAAAGGAACGTAAATTTACATGTACGCCAGCATGGAAATTTCAATCAGCATTATCCCCTGTTATGCCGGGATTACCTTCGCTCTCATCCCTTTGCTGCCAGGGCTTATGAAGAGATCAAACAGCAGCTGGCGAAATATTTTCCTGATAACGTTGACGCCTATTACGACATAAAAGACCCTGTATTTGATATCATTATGGAAGGCGCATACGAATGGCAAAAAAATCAGCATACCCCTGAAATTTCAAGGAAATGAGACAATAGTCTACTAACTTTACAGGATTTATGAGTAAATTAGTAAACGAACAAAGTGCAACTCTGTAATTCCATCCGCATATGAGTGATTTTTTCGAAGAACTAAAGCGGAGACACCAATTGGCAGCAGCAAATGCTTATCCCGCTACCAGTGCTGTAAGTGATTTTGCCAACAACCTGATTAATTGGTTATTCCCCGAACATACCGGCCAGGTAATGGCCGACCCGGTATTGCTGGAACAGTATGGCCGCCAGCTGGAGATACAGCTGGAGTTACTGTTACAGCCCATGCAACGCCAGCTGCCCGACACAGCAGGTGCTATCAGCCAGTCCTTTATGGGCAGGGTACCGGTAATTTATGACGAGCTGACAAAAGACGCGGAGGCTATCCTCCAGGGCGACCCGGCGGCAACCTGCCTGTATGAGGTCATCCGCGCCTACCCCGGCTTTTACGCGATAGCGTTTTACCGCGTGGCCCATGCCTTGCATGAGCTGCACATTCCGCTGCTGCCCAGGATGATTACGGAACTGGCGCATGCCCGCACGGGTATTGACATTCACCCCGGCGCAGTTATAGCCCCGTGGTGTTGCATAGACCATGGCACCGGTGTGGTAATCGGTGAAACCACCGTGATAGGGCAACATGTAAAGCTATACCAGGGCGTAACCCTGGGTGCGCTGAGCATTGAAAAAAGTATGGCCCTCAGCAAAAGGCATCCCACTATTGAAGATCATGTGGTGATATATGCCGGCGCCACCATCCTCGGCGGAGAAACCATCATCGGCCACCACAGCGTAATAGGTGGCAATGTATGGCTGATCCGCAGCGTGGAACCGTTTTCCCGCATTTATTACAAGGCGGAAAACAAGTTTTCAGAGAGCAATCATGAATAAACAAACTATATGGCATCTATATTGGATCTCGTCGGCAACACCCCGATGGTGCAGCTGAAGAACATCTCGCAGAACCCCGAAGTAACCATTTACGCCAAACTGGAAGGCACCAACCCCGGCGGCAGCGTGAAAGACCGAGCAGCCTACGGCATGATAAAAGGTGCGCTGGACCGCGGAGAAATCAAAGCCGGCACCAAACTCATTGAAGCTACCAGCGGCAACACCGGCATCGCGCTGGCCATGATCGCCAGTATCTTCGGTATCGAAATAGAACTAGTTATGCCCGAAGATGCCACCCAGGAAAGGGTATTAACGATGGAGGCCTACGGCGCTAAAGTAATACTGACGCCCAAGGAGAAATCCATGGAAGGGTCTATCGACTATGCCAACGAACGCGTTGCAGCAGGCGGATACTTCATGCTCAACCAGTTCGCCAACCCCGACAACTACGGTATGCATTACCGGACTACCGGCCCTGAAATATGGAAAGATACCGATGGTAAAATCACCCACTTCGTGAGCGCCATGGGTACCACCGGCACCATCATGGGTGTATCCCGGTTCCTCAAGGAAAAAAATCCCGGTATTCAGATCGTTGGCTGCCAGCCTACAGAAGGCTCCCGCATCCCCGGTATCCGCAAATGGCCGGAAGAATACCTGCCTAAAATATTCGATAAATCAAGAGTGGATATCACCATGGACATTTCCGAAGCAGAAGCCCGGACCATGACCAAACGCCTCGCCCGGGAAGAAGCCGTTTTCTGCGGCATGAGCAGCGGAGGCGCCGTAGCCGCCGCCGCCAGACTATCCGGCGAACTTCGTAGCGGCGTAATCGTTAGCATCATTTGCGACCGCGGAGACAGATATTTGTCGAGTGACCTTTTTGTATAATTACGAATTGCGAATTACGAATTACGAATGTAGTTCGAAGATAAAAGCAAAGACCGAAGCGGATACTTTACAGTATGATCGCTTCGGTCTTTGCTTTTATCTTCGAACTACATTCGTAATTCGCAATTCGTAATTCGTAATTACTTCCTCATGTACATTACTTCCTTCACCAGCTTCACAGTACGTTCTACGTCCGGCAGGTATAATTTTACCAGGTTGGGTGCGTAGTGCATGGGAGCATCCGGAGCAGTGATGCGGCGGATAGGGGCATCCAGGTAGTCGAAACCTTCTTTCTGGATACGGTAAGCAATTTCAGAAGAAACGCTGGAGAATGGCCATTGTTCTTCCACGATCACCAGGCGGTTGGTTTTCTTCACTGATTCCAGGATAGTGAACCAATCCAGCGGGCGGATGGTGCGGAGGTCGATCACCTCTGCTTCAATGCCTTCTTTTGCCAGCTCTTCAGCCGCGCCCAGTGCAACTTTCATCATTTTGTTGTAGGAAACGATGGTCACATCTTTACCGGCACGTTTGATATCAGCCTTTCCGATAGGGATGATGTATTCTTCTTCAGGTACTTCACCCATATCACCGTACATCACCTCACTTTCCATGAATACAACCGGGTCGTTATCGCGGATAGCCGCTTTCAGCAAACCTTTTGCATCGTATGGATTGGAAACGGAGATTACTTTCAGGCCGGGAATATTGGCGTAGTAACTTTCAAAAGCAGTGGAGTGCTGCGCTCCCAACTGTCCGGCAGATCCGTTAGGTCCGCGGAAAACGATAGGACAGCCGATCTGCCCGCCACTCATGGCCAGCATTTTAGAAGCTGTATTGAGGATCTGATCCAACGCCAGTGCAGCGAAGTTCCAGGTCATAAATTCCACGACAGGACGCAGGCCGTTCTGAGCAGCACCTACTCCGATCGCAGCAAATCCAAGTTCAGCAATCGGCGTGTCGATAACGCGTTTTGGACCAAACTCATCCAGCATTCCCTGGCTCACTTTATAAGCACCATTATATTCGGCTACTTCCTCTCCCATAAGGAGTACCCGTTCATCACGGCGAAACTCCTCCTGCAGGGCTTCTCTTAAGGCTTGTCTGAAAGCTATCTGACGCATGCTATTCTTAATAAAGTTTGAAAGTTTAAATGCCTGATTGTTGTAAGGCAGGGCAAAAATATCGTTTGTTCCTGAAAAAAGCAAAGATTACTCCCATCCATCCCCTCAATACGCCCTCCTCCGGCCTTTTAAACAGAT
This sequence comes from Chitinophaga solisilvae, assembly GCF_009928525.1. Classification (GTDB taxonomy): domain Bacteria; phylum Bacteroidota; class Bacteroidia; order Chitinophagales; family Chitinophagaceae; genus Chitinophaga; species Chitinophaga solisilvae. The sequence goes on from NZ_JAABOK010000013.1 coordinate 196,852, forward strand.
GAATATTTTTTATTATAAAAAAACAATATATTTATACGCTAAAATACTATTACCGCCGCCTATCCCTTTGCCACTATGATTACCATTACCATCCTGACGATCTGTTTCCTGATCGCCCTGTCCTGCAAAATCAAAAAAGTAAAAGTACCGGAACTGCGTGTACTCACCTGGTACATTCATCTTATTTTCCTGGTACTTTCCGCTATCTGTCTGCTGCTCATGGCCAACGACATGGGCTTCAAAGGTACGCAGACGGAACGCATCATCTTCACCCTCTACGCTGGCAGCGGCATGATACTCTACGGCTTCAGCAAGCCCGATACCGATGCCCGCTACGCCTACCTCCTCTCCTTCTTCGGCTTCCCCTTCCTGCTCCTCTTCGGTATACTACTGCCTCCCCTCCGTACCCTTACCCTCGTCATCACCCTCACCCTTCTGTCCGACAGCCGGTTTCACCGCTATAAAATCGATGACGACTATGCCCTGCAAACCAAAACCAGCGGCATCCTCGCGCCACAACCTGCCTACAGCATTATTACCGACAAATACTGGTTCTTTGAAAAAATATCCTCCGGCATCATTCCACCTACCGCAACCGGCAACATCCGTTTGCAGAAAATAAACACAGATAGTGTCAGGATTAGTGTGGGGGGGAAGAATTACGAATTACGAATTGCGAATTACGAATGAGGAGCGAAGATGAAAGCGGATAAAGAATTTACTTCTCCGCTTTCATCTTCGCTCCTCATTCGTAATTCGCAATTCGTAATTCGTAATTTGAAACAAAAGCTTTACAGCCTTTCAATAATTATTGCACTCGCACCTCCGCCTCCGTTGCAGATAGCGGCTGCGCCGTATCTGGCTTTATTTTCGTGCAGGATGGAGTTCAGGGTTACTACGATGCGGGCGCCGCTGCAACCGATCGGGTGGCCTATAGCTACAGCTCCTCCCCATACGTTTACCTTATCCAGGGAAATACCCAGGTCTTTTGCATTGGCAATAGGGACGCAGGAGAAGGCTTCGTTTACTTCCACGAAGTCGATATCGTTCATTTTCAGGTTGGCTTTGGACAGCGCATTGTTCATGGCTTTCACCGGTGTGGTGGTAAACCATTCAGGCGCCTGTGAGGCATCTGCAAAGCTGATGATCTTAGCCAGCGGCTTCAGTCCGAGTTCCTTCAGTTTCTCTCCGCTTACCAGCACTACTGCAGCTGCTGCATCGTTCAGGTTGGAAGCGTTGGCGGCAGTGATGGTGCCATCTTTCTGGAAGGTAGGCTTCAGCGCAGGCACTTTTTCATAGATCACTTTTTTGTAATCTTCATCTTCTGCAAAGACGGTAACGGTTTTACCCGGAATTTCTACCGGTGCAATCTCGTTTTTGTACAGTCCGTTTTCCCAGGCGTAGGCAGCGCGCTTATAGCTTTCGATGGCGTAGGCGTCCTGGTCTTCCCGGGTGATGTGGTATTCTTTCGCGCAGATTTCGCCGGCGTTGCCCATATGAAAATCCTGGTAGGGATCCCAGAGGCCGTCGCGCAGGATGCTGTCGGTCACGGTACCATGGCCCAGCCTGTAGCCGGTGCGGGCTTTATCGAGGTAATAGGGCGCAGCGCTCATATTTTCCATACCGCCGGCTACTACGACGTCGTTATCACCCAGCAGAATGCTTTGCGCACCCAGCATGATGGCTTTCATACCGGAAGCGCATACCTTGTTGATGGTAGTGCCGGGAACATTATTGGGTATACCCGCCGCCAGACTGGCCTGCGTAGCAGGCGCCTGTCCCAGGTTGGCACTGAGCACATTTCCCATAAATACCTCATTCACCTGTGCGGCATCCACACCTGCTCTTTCCAGTGCTACCTTAATAACCGTAGCGCCCAGCTTTACGGCGGAAATACCTGATAAAGCGCCATTGAAAGATCCAATGGGAGTACGGGCTGTAGCTACTATAAATACTTCTTTCATCTGATTTATAAGATTGATTTGGCTTAATGGATAATCTTCCAAATATAAGGAATTGGAAATTGGAAAATTTCTTCCGGCATTTGTAATTAACTAAGGAAGGATAACAGAAACTTTAATATACCCCGGTAATTACCGGTACAAAAAGATAAAATTCAATGACAGGGAAAAATTAACAAACATCTGAAAAATCCGGCCGGCATCCTGCAGGCTGACAGCCGGTCAAAAAAGTATCATTTTAATATTCCGCCGGAGGCATTATTTTACACTTAACCCGTCAAAATACAGTTAAGTGTAACGGAAAGACTAAAAATCTGATGTAAATTTGCAGTTGCACCTAGAACATGATATCTCAAAACTCCATACAACAGATCCTCAGCCGCATTGATATTGTGGACATCGTGGGTTCTTTTGTGAAACTGAAGAAAAGAGGCGCCAACTATATGGGCCTCTGTCCTTTTCACAACGAGAAGTCGCCATCCTTCACCGTATCTCCCAGCAAAGAGATCTACAAATGCTTCGGTTGCGGCAAAAGCGGCAACTCGATCAGCTTTATTATGGAGCATGAGAAGTACTCCTACGTGGAAGCCATTAAATGGCTCGCACAGAAGTACCAGGTGGAAATTGAGGAAACGGAAGTCAGCCCGGAGCTGAAACAATACCAGCAGCTGTCAGACAGCCTGTTTATCATCAACAGCTTCGCCAAAGAGTATTTTGTGGATACTCTCTTCAACCGGGAAGAAGGGCAGAACGTAGGGCTGAGCTATTTTGAAGAACGCGGGTTTACGGAAGAAACTATCCGCAAATTCCAGCTGGGGTATTGCCTTAACGAGCGCGACGCCTTTGTGCAGACAGCGCTGGCCAAGGGCTACAACCTGGAATACCTCCAGAAAACAGGGCTGGTCACTATCCGCAACGAGCAGCCGGCAGATAACTACCGCGGCCGCGTGATCTTCCCGATTCATAACCAGTCCGGGAAAATACTGGGCTTTGGTGCGCGTATCCTGGTAAAATCAGACCGCGCCCCCAAATACATCAACTCTCCTGAAAACGAGATATATGTCAAAAGCCGCGTGCTGTACGGCACTTACTTTGCGCGGCACGCCATCGACAAACTCAATGAGTGCCTGCTCGTAGAAGGATATACGGACGTTATTTCGCTGCACCAGGCAGGGGTGGAGAATGTGGTCGCTTCCAGCGGTACCTCCCTCACCCAGGACCAGCTGCGGCTCATAAAGAAATATACCAACAACCTCACCATCCTTTACGACGGGGACAGCGCCGGCGTGAAAGCCGCGCTACGAGGACTCGACCTCGCCATTGAAGAAAGCCTGAATGTAAAACTGGTACTGCTGCCGGATAAAGAGGATCCGGACAGCTATGTACAACGCATCGGCGCCGCTGCTTTCCGCACTTTTATTGATGAGAACAAGCAGGACTTCGTGCTGTTCAAGCTGCAGGTAAGCATGCAGGAGGCCGGGAATGACAGTACTAAAAAGTCGCAACTGGTAAATGAAATCGCGGAAACTATTTCCAAAATAGACAAGGCGGAAGATTTTACCCGGCAGCAGGATTATATCCGGCAGTGCAGTCAGTTGCTGAAGATAGATGAACAGGGACTGGTAACCCTTGTCAATAAATTTATCCGGGAGCGGCTTGTTAAAAAAGAGCAGGCAGCTGCGCGTAACGCGCCGGCAGCGCCGGATGAAGAAGACATCCTCAGCGATGAAGCCATCGCCGCCATGGAAGCTGCAGAAACCGGTGTTTCCATTTCCTCCCTGCTCAATAAAGATGAGAAACAGGAAAAGGAACTGGTGAAAATACTCCTGCGCTTCGGCGATAAAATTTTCAGTGAAGAAGATAACAGCTCTGTCGCGGATTACATCTTCCGCCTGCCCTATGATTTTGAATCGCTGGCAGACAATGAAATGGTAAAACGTATCCTGCGGGAATACAAGCAGCTGTATGATGAAGGCAACCAGCCTGATAAAAAATGGTTTCTTTATCACCAGGACCAGGACCTGAGTAAATACACGGCCCTGATTATGGAAGATAAGGAGGCAGACCTCAGCGTCAACTGGAAAGAACGGTTTGAAATAGATACCATATATGGCGACAATGCCTACCTGAAAGATACCATCTCCACTACCAACTATCTTATTCTCCGCAAGATCAAAAAACTGATCATGGAAAACCAGGAAGAAGCGGAACGTTCCACAGACATGGATCAGATCATGCGTTGCCTGGAAATGCAGGTGCATTTGAAAGGACTGGAGAAAGAACTGACCCAGGGCCTGGGCACCGTTATTTTCAAATAGCCGTTACCGTAAATATTACCTGATTCGTTCCCATACCTGGAAGGAGAAGGGGTATTCATTCTTCTCATCCGCTTCATGGCGCTCATCGCTCACAAGATTCCATTCGCTCCCGTGTATAACGGGGAAGAAAGCATCGCCCGGCACTACCGCATATACCCGTGTGAGATAGATACGGTCTATCTGCTGCCAGGCAGCTTCAAATATCTGGGAACCACCGGTGATGAAAATTTCCGGCACATCATATCCGGCCGCGGCTTCAATGGCGGCGGCAACAGACGGCACAACGGTTACCCCGTCCGGATGGTAGTCCTGCTGCCGGGTAATCACGATGTTAGGGCGGCCTGGCAACGGTTTGCCCAGCGAGTCAAAAGTTTTGCGGCCCATGATGATGGGTTTCCCCAGCGTGGTGCTTTTGAAATACTTCAGGTCGGTAGACAGGCGCCAGGGCAACTGGTTATTGATACCAATTGCATTATTTTCCGAGGCAGCCACAATAATGGATACGGTCATATCAGATAGCTACTGGTGCTTTAATAGCGGGGTGGAACTGGTAGTTCACGAGTTCAAAATCTTCATACTTAAAGGCAAACAGATCTTTCACTTCCGGGTTGATTTTCATGACCGGGAGCGGGAATGGCTGTCTGCTCAGCTGCAGCTGCGCCTGTTCCATATGATTGCTGTAGAGGTGTACATCCCCGAAGGTGTGTATAAAATCACCGGCGTCGAGGTTGCATACCTGCGCCATCATCATGGTGAGCAGCGCATAGGAAGCGATATTGAAAGGCACGCCCAGGAATACGTCTGCGCTGCGCTGATACAGCTGACAGCTCAGCTTACCGCGGGTTTCACCTTTAGTGGTATCGGGCGGCGTCACATAAAACTGGAAGAGGCAGTGGCAGGGGCTTAACGCCATCTGCGGCAGATCGCCTACATTCCATGCATTCACGATGATACGGCGGGAATCAGGATTATTGCGGATAGTGTCCAGCGCAATGGAGATCTGATCAATGACTTCACCGCTGCGGGTTTCCCAGCTGCGCCACTGTTTGCCGTACACAGGTCCGAGGTCGCCGTTTTTATCGGCCCATTCATCCCAGATACTTACGCCGTGTTCCTTTAACCAGGCGATGTTGGTATCGCCTCTCAGGAACCACAATAATTCATATATGATAGATTTGAGGTGCAGCTTCTTGGTAGTAACCACAGGAAAGCCTTCCTGCAGATTAAATCTCATCTGGTAGCCAAAAACGCTGGTAGTACCGGTTCCGGTACGATCCGTTTTTATGCTGCCCTCATTAATAATATGTTGTAATAAAGATAAATACTGATCCATACGGCGGCAAGTTACGAAGAAAGCGAAAAAAATATAACACAAATAACCCAAACAAAAAAAGTGGAATCAATACATTTTTTCGTAAACTACCGCCCAAATTAATCAGTTACAACGAATAAAAGATAGGAAAAACCTGTATGGTACAGTTTCGTGAACGAAAAGCCTGAATAACCGGAACACTGTGCTGAGAAGAAGACCCGACAGACAAATTTAACAACTATTGAACAACCAAAATTTGACGGACCAAAATCTTATTTCCCCATTCATTTAAAATCAATCACGCTGATGATAGTGTAACCGCGTTTTTATCAATACATATTTCTAAACAATTTCATGCTATGCTTCTACCAAAATCCAGCGTGCTGGTGCTGTTATGCCTATGCAGCTCCCTCGCACTATTAGCACAACAGAATCTGACAGGAAAAATCAGGGATGCAGCGAGCGGCACTCCTATTCCGGGCGCCACCATCCGTGTACCCGGCAGTACCAGGGGCGCCATCTCTGATGCCGGCGGTAATTATACCCTCAGTATCCCTTCCGGCACCTCGCGGCTGACCGTGAGTTTCACCGGTTACAAAACACAGAATGTTGCTGTTCCTCCCGGAGCCGCCACCCTCAATGTGGCACTGGAAGAGGACTTTGCCAAACTTGACGAAATTGTGGTGACCGGCCTCGCCACCAATATCAAACGAAGTAACCTGGCCAATGCGGTGGCCACCATCTCCGGAAAAGAGCTGACAGGCGTTGCACCGGCACAGACCTTCGATGCGGCCCTCAGTGGAAAAATTCCGGGCGCCCTCATCACAGCCAACTCCGGCGCCCCCGGCGGCGGTATCTCCGTGAAACTCCGTGGGATCACTTCTGTATTCGGCAACTCCCAGCCACTGTATGTGGTTGACGGCGTTTTCTTCAACAACAGCAGTATTCCGGCCGGACTGAACGACGTTACCGGCGCGGCTACCGCAGGGAATCCCAATAACCAGGATAACCCCTCCAGCCGTATTGCCGACCTCAATCCGGAAGATATTGAAAACATCGAGATCCTGAAAGGTGCTTCTGCTGCCGCTTTATACGGCGCCAAAGCAGCGGCAGGCGTTATCAACATCACCACTAAAAGAGGAAAGGCAGGTAAATCAAAAGTAACCTTCAACCAGGAAGTGGGCTTTGTGAAAGCACGCCATCTGCTGGGCGTCCGCAAATTTACCCCGGAAACAGCCGCAGATATGGGCGGCAGCGCCAGCGACCCCGATCCTGATGTAATTGCCAACCGCGCCAGGCTCAAAGGATTATATGAAACCGCCAAAGCGGCCGGCAAATTATATGACTACGAAAAAGAACTCTATGGCAGAACCGGGCTGCTGCTCAATACCGGCGTATCTCTCAGCGGAGGCTCCGAAAAAACTACCTTCTACCTCGGCGCCAACCGCCGCCAGGAAGAGGGGATCGTGAAAAACACCGGCTACTTCAACAACTCCGTACGCCTGAATATAGATCACAAACTTACAGATCGTATATCCATCGGCGTTACTACCAATTATATCAATTCATCTGCAGACCGCGGTCTGACCAATAACGATAACAACGGCGTATCCTATGGCGTGGCGCTTTCTACCACTCCGGAATTTGTTGAACTGCATCCTAACGAACTGGGTGAATATCCCCGCAACGGGTTTGCTTCTTCCAACCCGCTGGAAACAAGGGATAAAATGATTAACAACGAAAATACCAACCGCTTTGTAGGAGGTACCAACCTTGACTTCCGCCTGCAACAGAGCGATCACTCCACTACCAAACTGGTAGTACGCGCCGGCGTAGACTACTTCAACCTCAAAACCATGGCTATCTTCCCAAGAGATCTGCAATTTGAGGAAAAAGGCCAGCAGGGCCACTCTATTCAGGGTAATACCAACAACACCAATACCAATCTGGCGGGTTTTCTTGCCAACACATTCACGCCAAACGAACGGCTGACATTAGTGTCTACCTTAGGCGCCACCCTCGAAACCGGCAGCCTGGACAATCTGGTTACTACCGCTACCAACCTGGTGAACAGACAAACCAACGTAGATGCCAGTGGTAATACCGCCACCCGTCAGTTCCGTCAGAAATACCGCGACAACGGTATCTTCGTGCAGGAAGACCTCTCCTTCCTGGATGCCTTCACCCTCAGTGCCGGCGTGCGTTTCGACCGGTCTACCAACAACGGTGACTACCAGAAATACTACGTATTCCCTAAAGGCGCCTTCTCCTGGAACATCACCAAAATGAAGTTCTGGCAGGCAGACAAAGTGGATAACCTGAAACTCCGCATCGCCTACGGCCAGTCCGGTAACGTACCTCCCTACGGCAGTAAGTTCACCGGTATGCTCGGCAGCAACATCGGCGGTAATGCCGGTATCCTGGTAGATAACCTGCAGGGTAACCCCGATATTAAACCGGAGCGCCAGACAGAACTGGAAACAGGTCTTGATTTCACCCTGTTCAACGGCCGCGTGGGACTGGAAGCCAGTTACTACAACAAGAGAATTTACGATGTACTGCTGCTCCACGCCCTGCCCGCTTCCAGCGGCTATGCACTGGAATGGAAAAATGCCGGCGACCTCACCAACCAGGGGGTGGAACTCGGACTCAGTATAGTGCCTGTCAATACTCCCGCTGTTAAGTGGACATCCAATATCAACTGGTGGTTCAACAGGTCTAAAGTCACCAAACTCGTTATCCCGCCTTATTCTATTGGCGCATTCGGTAACTCGCTCGGAACATTCTACCTGGAAGAAGGACAGCCTGCCACACAGATCAAAGGCACCGTGGGCACTGAACTGAAACTGATCGGTAATGCAGAACCTAAATTCCAGATGAGCTTCTACAATGAAGTTACCTTCCTGAAAAACCTTTCCCTCCGTTTCCTGATTCACTGGAAAAACGGCGGTAACAATATCAATCTCTCCCAACTGCTTTCAGACGGAGGTTTCACCTCTCCGGATTATGACGACCTGATAGATGGTAAGAAAGCCGGCCAGTACAGACCCAATGCAGGCGATGCGGGCGTATATGTACAGAGCGCTGCGTATGTGCGTATACGTGAGATCGGCCTGTACTACAATGTACCGTTGAAAAACAATAATGTAGTAAAAGGGCTGAGACTGGGCATTTCTGCCAATAATTTCTTCACCTGGACAAAATATGCGGGTTATGATCCGGAAGTTTCCAACTTCGGCAGCAATACCCTGACTACCGCACAAAGCCGCGGCAGCAACGGGTTATCAACCGGAGTAGATGTAATGCCGTTCCCTGCTTCCAAAAGAGCCAGCTTCCATCTGGGAATTGATTTCTGATCATCATCCAATTATTCAAAACTGACATTTTATGAAGAAGATATTCGTATATACATTAGGGTTAGCGGCGGTTTTTTCAGCCTGCCAGAAGGGCCCCATCAACAGTCTGAATACGCCGATTGTGAGCGAGGTGATTGTTAACCCTACCAAAAGCGACCTGTTCAACCTGGCTACCGGTGCGGAATCCGGCATGCGTACCAGCTTAGGCACCTATCTGGATGCCATCAGTATCATAGGCCGTGAGACATACCGTTTTTCAGGGTCCGAACCCCGCTGGACTACCGACATTATGGGAGGCGGCACTAAAGCACTTGACAACAACACTTTTTACCTGACCAACCCCTGGGCTAACCGCTACCAGGTAATGCGCCAATGCTTCATTCTGCTGGAATCACTGAAAACCACGCGGGATGAAATAGCTACCGACAAGCAACGCAAGGCTTTTTCCGGCTATGCTAAAACGCTCATCGGTTATCAGCTGCTGCTGAATTTTACCATGACATATACCAACGGTATCAGGGTACCGGTTGCCATCGGGGAAGCACAGGGGCCTATCATTACAGATCCGGCTGCCGCGCTGGCTGCCATCAGCAAATTCCTGGATGATGGTAAAGCGGATCTTACCGGCTCGGAGGTGATTTTTCCATTGTCTGACGGATTCCAGGGCTTCAAAAGTGCAGCAGGGCTGATTAAATTCAACCGCGCCATCGCTGCCAGGGTTTATGCCTACCGCCAGCAATGGGCAGAGGTGCTGACAGCCCTGAATGAATCCTTCTTTGATCTGAATGGTAAGTTCAACGATGGTATCTATCATACTTATTCTACCAGCGGCGGCGACCAGACCAACCCGCTCTACCTGCAACTTAATTCCACCGGGGAAGTGAGGGTAGCGCAACCCAGGTTTGCGGCCGAGATCACTCCGGGCGATGACCGTATCAATAAAACCGCTCTCCGCAACCAGCCTGCCAGCAGCGGCGGCCTGACCGGCAACCGTGACCTCACCCTGTGGCCGTCGCTGAATGCGCCTATCACCATTATCAGAAATGAAGAACTGGTGCTGCTCTACGCAGAAGCCAAGGTTCAGCTCAATCTGCTTCCGGATGCCATCGTAGCACTGAACAGAATACGTCTCGGCCATAACGTATCGGTTATTCCCACTACCCCCACACCGACACAGGCTTCCCTGATTACGGAAATGCTCACGCAAAGACGCTATTCCCTGTTCGCAGAAGGCCATCGCTGGGTAGACCTCCGCAGATACAACCTGCTGAGCACCCTCCCCAAAGACAGGCCCGATGATGATGTATGGACCATGTTCCCACTTCCTCAAAGCGAAACAGCCAAATAGTAATCATTTGGTTATTTGATTATTTGAGATTTTACATAAATCAGGAAGCCCCCTGGAATATTTTGGGATTTTCGGATTTTCAAATTTTGAAATTTTAAAAAAAATGCAGCGGAGATATGAAAGTCTTCGCTGCATTTTTTTAAATCTCAAAATTTGAAAATCCGAAAATCCCAAAATATTCCAGGGGGCTTCCTGATTTATACAAAATCTCAAATAACCAAATAACTAAATAACCAAATAATCAGATGCCTCTTCTCTTCATTTCTTTTCTGATGAGGCCCAGTTCACGGCCCATCTGACCGGCGATGGAAGTGTTCTCCTGTGCGCGGCGGATCAGGTATGGCATTACATCTTTTACAGGTCCGTATGGGAGATATTTGGTAACGGTATAACCTGCGTGTGCGAGGTTGAAAGTGATATTATCGCTCATACCCAGCAGCTGTGAAAAGCTCACATGCGGATGGTTATGCGGAATATTTTTAGCGTCCATGGTACGGGCAGCAAGCATGCAGCTGTCTTCGTTGTGTGTACCGATGAATACGCCGAGTTTATCGATATTATCCAGGCAGAGTTGTACGGCAGCATTGTAATCCTTGTCAGTAGCAGCTTTGCTTGGCTGAATAGGCGTAGGATAATTATTTTCGGCAGCGCGTTTGTTTTCCTTTTCCATGTATGCACCACGCACCAGTTTGGCGCCCAGGAGGTAACCCGCTTTGGTGGCTTTATCCAGCGACTTGCGCAGGAAATCAAAACGATCATGGCAGTACATCTGGAAGGTATTGTAAACGATGACGTGTTCTTTGTTGAACAGCGACATCATTTCATCGGTGAGGTCATCTACCGGTTTCTGGATCCAGGATTCCTCCGCATCGATCAGCAGCCCTACTTTAAACTGGGCGGCAGCTTCCGCGATGGAATGAACACGGGAACGTACGCGGATGAATTCCTGCTGCTCCTGTGCGGAGAGCGTGTCGCCACGGTGTACTTTTTCCAGTAATTCGAAACGGGCGAACCCGGTAACTTTAATGGCGATAAATGGAATATCCGGCCGGCTGGCAGCATAGCGGATGGCACGGATAAATTCAGGCACTGCATTATCGTAGCTATGTTCACCCTCCATGGCTTCCACGCCATAGTCGAGCACAACACCCACATGGTAATTTCCCAGCTGCAGGGCAGTGTGCGCTGCTTCTTCCAGCGTTTCCCCACCGCAGAACTGCGAGAAGATGGTATTTTTGATAATCCCTTTGACCGGAAGCCTGAGTTTAAAGGCAAGCGGAGTGAAAATTGCACCCATTTTCACCAGCCATGGCTTTCCGATGTTACTGAACAAAAAGTTGGCTTTTTTTAATGCCTTGTCGGTCTTTGCCTCAAACGCAATAGCCGTATTATCAAACGATAAGGGTAGCTGCTTTTCCATGGGCCGCAAAGTTAGGGTGCAAGCGCGTCTTAAACAAAAATCATTATAATATCAGTATATCTTTTTAATAGCATAAACAGAAATTGTCTATTGCTTCGCAGAAATTGTTACAGTGCCGCTTCCGGCTCCTGTTTATTTTGATTACTTTTAGGGTTTTTCCGTTAAATACAAAAATACCGGCATATGCTATTTAAATCTGATACTACAGTTCGTTACCGGCTGGGTGTTTCCATGTTGCTTTTACTGGCTCTGGCTGCCTGCCATTCCGATAAGCCTGCGAACAATACTGTCAGTCTTCAGCAACCCGGTGTAAAATATACTGTTTACGAAGGGGAGACAGGTCGCCGTAAATCCGTACTGCTGGCCGACAGCACCGTTGTTATCCTCAACTCGGCATCCGTCTTACAGGTCCCTGAAAATTACGGTAAGGGCGGCAGGGCTGTTATCCTCGACGGCGATGCTTTCTTCCGGGTAAAACCTGGTACAGATTCCTTCTCGGTGACTACTGACAAACTGGTGGCCACCGTACTGGGCACCTCGTTTAAAATGCGTTCCTTCTCCAGCCAGCAGGGTGCTACCGTTTACCTGCTTACCGGTAAAATCAGGGTCGGCAAATCCTATCATTCTGCTACAGACAACCAGCCGGAAATACTGGAGCGCGGCCACATGATCCTCGCCAATAAAGAAATAGACCTGATGGAGAAAGAAACCTATCATCCGGAAGAGCTGGAAGCCTGGGTATCCGACACCTTACGCATCAAAGATGCCACACCGATGGCCCTTTCCCGTACCCTGGAAGAATGGTTCGGCATAGAAGTGGACATCCGCGGCGACGCCTCCAAAGCCCGTACCATTACAGAAGCCGTATTCTTCAACGCCCCGCTGGAAGACGTACTGAGCAACCTCAGCGCGCAGCAGGACTTCAAATACAAAATTGACCGGAATAAAGTAGTGCTTACTTTTTAGCATTTTGTAAATTCAGGGAAACAAATTCCCAGGCATGAAAAAACTACTCTTCCTGTTATTACTATCCGGCATTACCCGTTTCGGATATGCCCAGACCCCTTCCTGCTGCCATAACCCTGACGGCGTAACCGCTTTTGCCGCCCTGGGCAGCCAGGAGGAGTTCCGTATGGAACACAAAAACCCGTTACCGTACGTTTACCAGGGTACAGGCGGCGCTGCTGTCACCTTCAACACCCCTGACGGCACACCTGCCAGCGGGTTCCTTTTCAAGGCTAAAAAGCCCTCCCAAAACTACCTGTTCGTATATCATGAGTGGTACGGACTCAATGACTATATCAGGAAAGAGTCAGAGAAACTGTACAACGAGCTGGGAGGCGCTGTAAACGTACTGGCAATAGACTGCTATGACGGTAAGGTAGCCACCAACCGCGAAGACGCCGGTAAACTGATGCAGGCCGCCTCCCGCGCCCGCCTCGGCGCCATCATGCAGGGCGCACTGGACTATGCCGGTAAATCCGCCCGCATCGCCACCGTAGGCTGGTGCTTCGGCGGCTCCCTCTCCCTCTACTCCGGCCTCACCAACGGCGCCCAGAACATCGGCACCGTCATGTACTACGGCATGCCAGAAAAAGATGTCAGCATCCTCAAAACATTACACGGCCCCGTACTCGGCCTCTTCGGCAACCAGGACAAAAGCATCAATCCGGCTGTAGTCAGCGAATTCGAAAAAAATATGCAAGCCGCCGGTAAAACCCTCACGGTTAAACGCTACGACGCCGGCCACGGCTTCGCCAACCCCAGCAACCCGGTTTTTAATGAAGCCGCAACAAAAGACGCATTCGGACTGACGAGCGCGTTTTTGAAAAAAACATATGGGCTTTGAATTGCGAATTACGAATTGCGAATTACGAATGAGGAGCGAAGATGTAAGCGAAGAAGTAAAATTCTTTATCCGCCTACATCTTCGCTCCTCATTCGTAATTCGCAATTCGTAATTCGTAATTCGTAATTAAATCCTTCCCAGTCTCTCCAGCAGCTCCTTCGTCATCCTCACGCCGTCTTCTTCCGACAGCTGTGCACCTTCATATTCTATGCCTATGTAGCCGCCGGTGTAGCCGGCATCCCTTACGATGCGCAGCATTTTGCTGTAGTCGATGCTGGTTTCGTTGCCATCGGCATCGAAGTCGTACGATTTGGCGCTGACGCCTTTGGCGAAGGGCATAAGTTCCTTCACACCTACATAGCGGTCATATTCTTCGAGGCAGGTAGTTTTAGCCCAGGCTTCGGGGGTATTGTTTTCTGGCTTTGTCCTGTTGATGCAGAAATTACCCAGATCCGGCAGGGTACCGCAATTGGGCATATTAACGGTTTTCATAACGCCGCTCAGCCACTTTCCGTTAGAAGAGTAGCCCCCGTGGTTCTCCACAATCACGTTAATGTTATGCTCCTTTCCAAAGGCAGACAGTTTGGAGAGAGACTCCGCAGCCGCTTTGGCCACCTCTTCTGCCGGCCCTTCGCCTGCTGCATTCACGCGGATAGCATGACAGCCCAGATATTGGGCAGCTTCTACCCATTTATAGTGGTTCTCAACGGCCTTCAATCTTTTCTTCACATCGCTGTCACCCATCTCCCCTTCTCCGTCGCACATAATCAGTACACTGCGTACGCCATTGTCATCCGCGCGCTGCTTCATCTCTGCCAGGTACTGCTGATCTTTAGCCTTATCCTTGAAAAACTGATTAACATACTCCACACCGGTAATACCGAATTCATTCTTAGCGCGCGCGGCAAAATCCAGGTGATTCATCTTCCCGGCAAACAATGCCCTGTGAAAGGACCATTCCGCCAGCGAAATCTTAAAGAAAAGGTCTTTGGCCGCATCCATGGCAGCCCCCGCCTCCGCGGAGCTGTCTTTATCCTTCTTCCTCACTGACTTCCCTTCATTACAGGATGCCAGCACACCAGGAATAATACCCAGCCCCATCGTGTATACACCCATTTGCCGCAGAAACTGGCGACGATTGTTCATATTACTCATATAACGTGGTTTTTACCAAACAAGATAGGGTTTATTTGATTATTTGGTTATTTGGTTATTTGAGATTTGTTTCAAAGCAGGAAGCCCCCTGAAGGATTTTCGGATTTTGGAATTTTTTGATTTTCGGATTTATTAAATGCAGCGAAGGTTTTTTGCGAAGATCTCCGCTGCATTTAATAAATCCGAAAATGGTACATGGAGAGCCGGAACCGGAAAAAG
>NZ_JAABOK010000014.1 GCF_009928525.1 Chitinophaga solisilvae
AAATTATTCTCTCCTTAGAAAAAGGGCTTACTTTTTAGAGGGGCCAGAGAATTGAGTATTTGAAATATCTTTTGGTTATTTTAGACAAATACTCATTCTCAGGCCCTTCATGCCCTATTGGTTAATCACGGAAGCGCTAAGCTAACTATGGCTTTTAGTTTCCCCGGACACTATAGAATTACGAATTACGAATTGCGAATGTAGAAGCGAAGATTACAACGAAGATTAAGGGAGATATTTAATAGTTATTTCCTTTAATCTTCGTTGTAATCTTCGCTTCTACATTCGCAATTCGTAATTCGTAATTCGCAATTATTTTAAATCCGGACCTTTTTTAATATTTGAAACACTTATCCTATTTTCATATGCAGTAATCATTCTTCTAAACTCAGGAAATACCATGGTAAAAATTCATGCGAAAGAAGATTGTGGCAATGCACCGAAAAAAATATTCGTGCAGGATTTACTGGTGGCAATTGTCAATAATGATGAAACTTTCATCAGCAAGCATACTACTGACGATATCCGGTGGAATATAGCAGGCGGGGCATCTGTGGAAGGAAAGGATGCAGTGCTTACAGCACTGCAACAGCACCGGAGTGATACCCTCGCGGAACTGACTATCCATACGATCGTTACGCACGGATACCATGGAGTTGCCGAGGGACTACTGAAGTATAAGGATGGAAGACAGGTCGCTTTCTGCGACGTATACCAGTTTAAGGCATCCGCAAACAATGCGCCGGTAAAAGCGATAACAACGTATGCGGTGGGGCTGGAATAAAAAAAGGTCCGGCTTTAAAATAATTGCGAATTACGAATTACGAATTACGAATGTAGAAGCGAAGATTACAACGAAGATTAAGGGAGATGTTTAATAGTTATTTCCTTTAATCTTCGTTGTAATCTTCGCTTCTACATTCGCAATTCGTAATTCGTAATTCGCAATTATTTTAAAGCCGGACCTTTTTTTATTCCAGCCCGCAGCCAGCTTTACCGCGTTTGCAGTATTTCTATTTCTTCTGCTTTTTTCAGTACGTTGATATTACGCAGGGCAAAGCCACTGTAGCCGTTTACGCGTTGTACCAGTTCATAGATAAAGAATGGGCGGTCGCTGATGGGCTTGATGAATTTCTGTAGCAGGAAAGCATCTCCTTCCTTGTCGATGATGATGCCTTTTTCTTCCAGCGCATCGATGTCGATAGTTTTAAAATCAGCATCATTACGCAGCAGTTCATAATAGGCGGCGGGGAAGCGTACAAAGTCAACGCCTTTGGCAGACAGTGCATCTACTGTCTGCTGCAGGTCTTCCGTACTGAAGGCCAGGTGGTGCACACCTGGGCCGAACTTATTGATATTGTCCTGCACTTTGGAGGGGCGCAGACAGGTTTCAGGTTCCGCGATAACAAAGGTCAGCTGCCTGTCGCCAGTCTGATTAATATTCAGGATCATGCCCGTTCTGTTATCTTCACTGCGGCCAATATTCTGCACCATGGCAGAACCGATAACAGCTGTGAGGTAGTTGGTCCAGTAGCCGGCTTCATTGATACGTACTTCTGCCGCCACATGGTCTACTGCCTGCAGCCACTGCCCTTCCGTTTGCCAGGCGGCGCTGTCGGGCTGGTAGCCTGGTTTGAAAGCGCCATTGTATGCGGAGCGGTTGACGAAGGTGATTTCACTGTTGTCGTATAGTTTAACAGCAGCTTCCTCCACCCATCCGTGTGCATCTTCCGTTACAGCAGGCACCCGCAAAGGAATAGCGCCATTGGCTACGCTGTCATGAAAGGATGCTTTTACATCGTCCGTATGCAATGCAATCCGCTTCACGCCGCAGTACTGCTGGCTGATATAGGATTCCACTTCCCTGGCGGCGGGGCCCTGCGCAGTAGGATACGCCGATGTAAGCACCAGCTGTATATCGTTACTTTTCAGCACATAGGAAGCCACCGTAGCCGCGCCCGTTTCTGCATTCATTTTTGCGGCCGGCGTAAAGCCCAGTGCCTGTACATGCCAGTAGGCCAGCGCTTTGGCCATAGGGGTATATATCTCGATATAATCTATCCGGAGAGATTTGTTATGCATAAAATTGTTTTCAGTTTTGTAAGATATCAGATAGCATTACCTGCTGTCAGCGGCTGTGTTGCTTTTACGCCGGTCACGTTCCAGCGGATGAACTGTGCCAGTTGTCTGACACCCTTTTCTATCATTTCGCGGGAAAGGTTGGAGAAGGTGAGCCGCAACTCATGCTCTCCGCCGGTTTTCAGGTAGAAGTAACGCATTGGGCTGAAGATCACATGGAACTGGCTGGCGGCGTCCATGACAGACTGATCGTCTACTTCAAAAGGCAGCGACATTTTGATAAAGAAACCGCCTTCCGGCCGGGTCCAGCGGATGCCTGCCGCCCATTCATGCGTCTGCGGATCCAGGTATTTGTCCAGCGCTGCCAGCATATGGTCCCGTTTCATTTTATAGCTTTCAAACTTTGCCCGGTTCCATTCACTGAGCCGGAAGTTCTTGGCCAGCAGTACGCCGCCCAGCATGGCCTGGGAAATACCGGACGTATTGTTGGTCATCTGCGCTTTCACCTTTGTCATTTCATCGATCAGTGATACTCTGTCGCCGCAATGATTCTCCACCAGCTGCCCGCCAACGATCATGCCTATACGTAATCCGGGGAAAAGGGATTTGGAGAAGGAACCAACATATAAAACCCTGCCGTAGCGGTCCAGCGATTTAAGTGTGGGATTTTTCTTCTGGGCATAGGTGAAGCTGTTATACACGCTGTCTTCCAGTATCATGAAGTTATATTGCTGTGCCATCTCCAGCAGTTTCAGGCGGTTGCCTATCGGCATACAGGAACCGGAAGGGTTCTGATAGTCGGGTATGACATAAAGCAGTTTTACCCGCTTGCCGGAGCCATTGATGGCCAGTATCTTGTTCCGGAGCGCTTTGAGGTCTATCCCTTCCTCGTCGATGCCAACGCCGGCCATGTTGTAATTAAATACCTTGGCAAAAGCACTCACACCGATATACCCCGGATCTTCTACCAGCACCACATCTTTCTCCTGCTGGCACAGCGTGGCTACCACAATGCCAAAGGCTTCCTGTGCGCCAACGGTCATCAGGATATCTTCAGGCGTAACCTTGATGTCTTCCTCTACCTTCAGGTATTCCGCTACCAGGTCGTTGATGAAGCCTTTTGTTTTACCATACTGCCCGATCTTATTCACCACTTCCGTGCGGGTGCTGCCGGTTTTTTCCGTACGGTAACGCACATACGTATCAAAGCTCGCGATATGATCTTCGATATCAAAAAAACGTTCATCCGGCTGACCGGCCACAAAAGAAATCGCTTCCGGATATTTGAACTGCGTATCATTGAGGAAGCCTATTACATCATTAAATTCTTTCCCGATATGATCGTTGAGCGAAAAATTCCGCACCACATTATCCTGCTGGGGCAGCAGCAAATGTTCTATCAGCTTGGCTTCCAGCCCTTCAATTACATTGAACAGCTCATCGAAGGAGTTGATAACAAAATATTGCTGCTGCAGTTTGTAGGGATTATAGGGTGTATTCATTACATGATCGAGCGCAAAGGGATAAACAGGTGCTGCTCCGCTCTCGATATTCGCTCTTTCTTCTGCAGAGGTGATAATAGCGCCGCCATATACTTTACTCTCGCCGTTTTCCTTTATCAGTCCCATTTCGTAGGTAAACCAGTATAAGCGTCCCAGGAAGTCCACTGCTCTGTCATTGTTCACATATTTCAGGGCGATGATGCTGTAGGAAGTCAGGAAGCGGGTGAATTTCTCGTTGGTGAGCAACGGCAGGTGCCCATATACATCATGGAATATATCAGGCTGTTCGCTGAAATCCAGTTCATGCGGCTGACGGATATATACGGTGACGGGGTATTTTTTATTAATCAGCATATAAAAGAAGTCCCGGGTGGGTATCAGTCCGGCAACGGGCACCAGCGTCCAACCGGACATAGCTTCGAGGCGGCGGCTGATATCTTCTATCCGCACGATCCGCCTGTCGTTAAGCCCCAGTTTCTCATACCCTTCCAGGTAGGCGCTGGAAAGATGCTCATTTCCTAATTGATGTTGTTTCTCAAACAATTGCGACCACGTGTGGTGGTCGGTTTCCTGATACAGGCTCTCATCCTGTGTAACGAACGGTGAAGACATAAAATTTCGATTTAAAAGGAATAATCAAACAATCAACTAAAATGTGGATACAGACTTTCCCGGGTTCATGATATTGGCCGGGTCTATCAGGGATTTAATATGCCGGGAGAACGACAGTCGCTTTTCGTCGAATTGCAGCGGCAGGTATTTTTTTTGCAGCCAGCCGATACCATGTTCACCGGATAATACGCCGCCATGGCTGGTAACATATGTGTAGATCTCGGTTGCCGCCGCATCCAGGGCTTCCTGTTCCTGCAGAGAAGCCTGGCTGTTCAGCAGCAGCATGGTATGCAGGTTGCCATCCAGTGCATGACCGAAACAGATCAGCGGTACCTGCCGGCGGCGGCAGATGTCCGTCACTGCTACGATATAGGGAAGCAGCCCGCTCAGCGGCACACACGCATCTACATCGCGGTAGGTAGTGCCAAAGCTGGTCATTGCTTCACCAATGGCATACCGTAGTTTGGTTAAACGCTCCTTTTCTGCTGCTGTGGAGCCTACCAGCACTTCAGCACAGCCATGTTGCTGCAAAAGTGCCGACGCCGCTTCCAGGCGGTGATGCATCAATACATCATCCGGCTCCTGAAATTCGATCAGCAGATGTGTATGTATACCTTCCTGTACCAGCGGCTGCCGGCCCCCCAGATAAGCGGCCGTAAACTGTAATGCATTGTCACATATCAGTTCAGCGGCGGAAGGCGACAGACCGGACATTTTCAGGGCCGCTACCATATTCACGGCATCTTCCAGTGTACGAAAACCTGCCAGCAGCAAGACTTCCGCACGGGGTTTTGGTATCAGCCGGTAAACAACCTTAGTGATGACCCCCAGCGTACCTTCGCTGCCGGCAAACAGCTGTGTGGGATTGAGGCCGGTAGCATTCTTTCTCACATTCGCGCCTGTCCAGATAATGCTGCCATCCGGCAGCACCACTTCCAGATTAAGGACCTGCTGCGCTGTGGTGCCGTACTTGCATGACCGGATGCTGCCTGCGTTGGTAGCCACATTGCCGCCAATCATGGAGAACCCCATACTGCTGGGAGCTACGGGCAGGTAAAGGTCATACTCCTCTACTTCCTTACACAGATCAGCAGTCAGCACACCGGCTTCCGCTATCACATAGCCGTCAACGTTATTCACGGTGAGGATGCGGTTCATCCGCTCCATAGACAGCACCACCCCACCCTGTACAGGAAGGGCGCCGCCGGTCACACCGCTGCCGCCGCCCCTGGGCGTTACAGGAATACCGTTGCTGCTGCAATAGCGCAGTATCTGACTGACTTCTTCCGGTGTTCCCGGTTTCACTAGCACATCGAAAGGGAAATGAAGATGTTGTGTCTGATCAGATCCGTAAGGATATAACACCTCCGGATCATCAGAAACACTCCTGCTCCCGCAGATACTTTCCAGGTAGCTGCGGAGCGCGCTGACGCGAACGTTCATAAAACAGAATAGAAAATGATGAAAGGATACAGCTAACGCTACAGTAACTGACAGCCGTCACTACTGCAAAAAAAGAAGCCGGCATGAAGGGTTATTCCGGCGGTATGGGTAAAGATGTATTTATATTATCTGATGCTGAAAACGGGCCATGACCTGTTCAGCAACAACGCCGGCTACTGCCACGGGATTTTCGAAGAGGAAAAAATGGCCGCCTTCAAAATACCTGACATCTGCCGGGTATGTGGTGATATCCTGCCAGGGAATACCTGCTTTGTGCGCACTGTGGTCATCTTTACCCAGCAACACAGTAACGGGTATACGCAATGGCGGTTCCGGTTCATAACAATAGTTTTCCAGCACCCGGAAGTCTGAACGGATGACCGGTAAAAAAAAATTCATTGCCTGCTCATCCTCCAGGATCTGTTGCGGAATACCGCCCAGCTCCTGCAACACGGCTATAAACGCGTCCTTTGGCAGCGAGGAACTTTGTGAAGTGTTATCCTCTGCATACGCAGGACCTCTGCGGCCGGAGAGAAACAGGTGCGCAGGCGGCGTTCTGTTTTCCCGGAGGCTTTTCCGGGTCAGCAGGTAAGCCAGCACACTTCCCATGCTATGCCCCATAAAAAAATACGGAGCATCCAGTGCCGGCGATATCATCCGGTAGATATCTTCCACCAGCAGATGTATATCACTTACCAGCGGTTCATGCATCCTGGCGCCCCTTCCGGGCAACTCCAGCAGCGTCACCTTTATCTCCGGCGGAAACATCGATTTCAGCTGCTGATAGGCATACTTGTTTCCGCCGGCATGGTGTAACAGGAATAAATTGACAGCTTCCTTAAACATGCACACTAATTTAACGGTCAGGCATCTTTCATACATTCCAGCGGATTAATCCTGGATGCCCTGATGGTCTGCAGACCAATGGTGAGCCATGCAGTAGCAACGGCTACAAAGGCTGCGCCCACAAAATACCAGGGGCTCAGATGTATCCTGTAGGCAAAGTCATTCAGCCAGCTACGGGTAAAGAAATAACTGGCAGGTATGGCAATTACTATAGAAATCAGGAGGATGCGGGTAAAATCAGCGCTCAGCAGGTAAATGATATTGCCTTCTGTGGCGCCCAGCACTTTCCGGATCGCAATTTCCTTGATCCTTCTTTCCGCGGTGAAGGCAGCCAGCCCAAATAAACCCAGACAGGAAATAACGATGGCCAGTATGGCAAAATACCTGGAGAGGACAGACACCAGCCTTTCTGCGGCATACTGCTGCTGGTAGTCGCTGTCCAGAAATTTGAAATCAAAGGAATAACCTGAATTATACTGCTGATAAAAACCAGCGATACGCTGAATGGTGGCTGTTTCATCTCCCCTTCTCAAACGGGCCATCACCAGCATGGTTTCTTCCGGCGACAACTTAAAGATGAATGGTTTGATCTCTTCATGCAGGGAGTTGAAATGGAAATTTTTAGCCACCCCGATAATACGGGTCGCTTTTTTCCGGACATAGATGGTTTTACCGACCGGGTCCTGTATGCCCATCGTTTTAACAGCCGCCTCGTTCAGCACCACTCCGCTGGTATCAGTACCATAGTCTCTGGAAAATGTGCGTCCTGCAGCCATCTGAATGCCCAGTGTTTCAATCAGTCCGTAGTTGACCGGCAATTCAAAAAAGCGGATGCGGTTATCATCATTTTTTCCATCCCATTGTACATCTGAGCTGGGCATAAAACTGGGCATCAGGATTTTCTGCTGAATACTGGAAGCATTCTCTACGCCATTGATGCCTTTCAGTTCCGCCAGGAAAGCGTCTTTGCCGTCCATTGCCCTGCCTTCCATTTCAAAGTAGATCACATTATCCTTATTGTATCCAAGATTTTTATGCTGAATAAAATCTATCTGATTGTAAAAAATAATGACCGCCACAATAAACACCACCGAGATGGTAAACTGGAAGATAACCAGCCCCCTCCTTGCCCAGAGTTCTCCCAGGGAAGTGTGAATCAGCTTTCCCTTGAGTGTAGCCACCGGATCAAAGCCGGAGAGATACAGCGCCGGATAACTGCCGGAGATAATGCCGGTAAACAACGTGATGCCCGCGATGGATAACAGCAGCTGCATGTCCAGCTGCAAGGTGAGATGTTTGCCGCTCATGATATTAAACTGCGGTAACAGCAGCAGCACTATCATGATAGCCAGTATCATGGAGATAAAAACAATCAGTACGGACTCTCCCATAAACTGAGTAATGAGCGTATACCTGTTGGCGCCGAGCGCTTTTCTCACCCCTATTTCCTTCATACGTGTGGAGGCCCTGGCAGTAGACAGGTTCATGAAATTAATACAGGCGATCAGCAGTATAAATATCGCAATGAGTGAAAACAGCCGTACATACTCAATGCGGCCGCCTACCTGAACGCCATTGTCATATTTACCATGCAGGTACGCATCTGAATACTTCCTGATAAACATGCCGGAGGTAACATCCTTGTAGTTGGATTCCAGGAAGCCGGCCATTTTACCGTTGAAGCGTTCCGGGTCTGCGCCTTCCTTCAGTACTACAAAAGTGGTGAAAGGACCGGTAGAAGTAACCTGCTCATCGGTTGCCGGCATGATTTCCTTCCACGCGGAAAAAGGCAGCACAAAATCAAAACGGTAAGCGGAGTTATGCGGCATATCTTCGTATACGCCGGTAATGGTACAGGGTTTGGCAAAGGCCTGCCATTTCCATTGCAGCACTTTTCCCATGGCGTTTCCGGCGCTGGTAAACAACTTTTCGGCCAGGCGCCTGGATACGACCACATTACCGGGGCTGTTCAGTACTTCATTTTTATTTCCCTGTATCAGTTTATAGGAAAAGACATTGAAATAATCGCTGCCAACGAAATTACCTTTAGCGCTGACTGTATTATCATTATAGGTTACGTTGAATTTCTGGAACCAGTCCGCCGGAGCTGTAGTAATTGTTTTTTCCACTTCCGGCACCTGTTTGAGCAGCCTGTCTCCTACGGTACCGCCGGTACCTTCGGTGGTGATTACCTTATCTGCATTTTTTTCGTTTACCATCACCTGGTAAAGACGGTTATCAAGCTGATGAAATTTATCGAAGTGGAGTTCGTCCATCACCCATAAGTAAATCAGCAATGCGCCGGCCAAACCCGTGGAAAGTCCGATCAGGTTGATGATAAGCGTGGACCTGAATCGTTTGAAAGTCCGGAGGATCACTTGAAAATTATATCTGAACATGTCGAGGGTTTTACAGATAATGAACAAAACAGTGGTACTGCACAAAATAGTATTTTTCGGCAATACTCATTCAAAAAAACGGAGCGCTTTTCTGATGCAGGCTGCGATGCGGTCAATATTGCCGCCGTATTGCAAAAGCTGCATATGATCTCCTTCTTCCAGCATGATGTATTGCAGTTCTCCCGTGATATACGTTTCCCATTTCCGGAAAGATGACAGGTCTGCCTGCAGCGGCGGACTGACAAATACATAAGCATTGGCCGCGCAGGTGATGTCCGGCTGCCGGAAATCCGGCCACAGGCAATGGAAGTTAAATGCCATATCCAGGAATTTGTCTACCGCTGCCCGGTCTGCGTTTATCGCTACGGCTGCTGCCAGCTTACTGAAACGGTCTATATCCGGGAAGATGGTGGACACGAAGGTTTCCCGCGCTGTAATCGGTTCGGTATACACTTCCTTGGGAACAGCATCCAGGAGGAATAATACCGTCCTGTATCCTTTTGCTTCCAGCATCGATGCGATGATAGCAGCCATAGGGCCGCCGCTGGAATAGCCGGCGAGGAAAACAGGTTCGCCGGGAACCGCCGCCGACAGCACATATCCCAGGAATTCACGGATGAGTTCATCTATAGTACCATAAGGATTCCCATCGTCAAAAATGCCTCTCAGATTCAGGAAATAACCGTTGACATCCTGCTGCAATGCCTGCAGTAATTCTGAGTACCAGTAGGAAATTCCGGAAGCCGGCGGCAGGAAGAACACATTCTTCCGGGACGACTTATGCGGTGCATTGAACAGATGCATACCGGCAGGAGCCGCAACGGCCTCCTTCCCGGAAAACCTTTCCCGGCGCAGCTGTGCAATGGTAGGATACGTTAACACATCCCGGAGACCTACCTCCACGCCCATATTTTTTCTGATAGCTGCGCTCAGCCGCAATATATTCAGGCTGTTACCTCCCAGCTCAAAAAAGTTATCAAGCGTGCCGATTTTCTTCCTTTCCAACACAGCTTCCCATATGGATACCAGCTGTGCTTCCACTTCATCTGCCGGCGCGGTATACGCATCTGCCGCCGGACCTGCGGTGCGCGGATCAGGAAGGCCGGCAGTGTTCAGTTTGCCATGTACCGTAACCGGCATGGCATCCAGCCGTACTATATAACGGGGAAGCATATACGCTGGTAACAGTTGCTGCAACGCGGCTCTCAGCATTTCAGGCTGCAAACTGGCCGGAGCGGCATAGTAGGCAGACAGGTAACGTTCTGTACCCGCCATCACTTCTCCGGGCAGTACCGCTGCTCCGGTAATACCCGGCTGCTGCAATATGGCCTGTTCTATATCTCCCGTTTCAATACGGTAACCGTTTATTTTTACCTGGTTGTCTTTTCTGCCGGCAAACTGAAGGCTGCCGTCAGGACGCCACCTGCCGATATCTCCGGAACGGTATACCCGTGTTCCCGGACGGAAGGGATGACAGACAAACCGCCTGCCGGTTTGTTCGGAGTCATGCAGGTAACCACTGCCTACGCCGTGGCCACCGATATACATTTCTCCGTAAACGCCCGGCGGACAAATATTTCCGGCTTCGTCCAGAATATATATGGCTGTATTGGCGGCCGGCTGGCCGATGGGCAACACGCCGGGCACAGGCGCCACTTCGCAGGCTACACAACCTACCGTAGTTTCCGTAGGCCCGTACTCGTTATACACCCTGATATCCGGATGTATATGCCGGAGTGCCTCTACATGAGCGCCCGCCAGCTGCTCTCCGCCGCAGATCACCCTGCGGATGGCGGTGGTTGTTATTTCCATTCCCTGCAAAAGGGCTATATGCGAAGGTGTGAGCTTCAGCGTATCAATATCCGGATGACGGAAGCAGTCTTCCAGCAACTGCCGGATATCTTTCCCTGCATCGCCTGCATACACCGTTCTGCCTCTTGTCAGCGCTGTATATATCGAAGTAACCGTCAGGTCAAACGCCAGCGAGGTAATGAGTCCCCAGTTGCCGGCGGCGGCTTCCTCAAAATAAAATCCGTTTGCCCACTGTATATAATTGGCGAGGTTATGATGTGTAATCATACAGCCTTTCGGCTGTCCGGTAGAACCGGATGTAAATATTACGTAGGCGGTATCTTCCGGTAGTGCAGCCATGGCTTCCCGGTGGGTTGTTTCCGGGGTGCTGTCAAGCAGACCGGATACTATCGCCAACGGATATACGCCGGCTTTACTGCGATGGCTTTCATCGGTGAGTACTACGGCAGCCTTAGCATGCGTCAGCATATACCGGCGTCTTTCTTCCGGATAATCAGGATCTACAGGTACATAGGCAACACCCATCCGGAGCAGTGCCAGCAAGGCAATGACCATGTATTCCGAACGGTCCATCATCACCGCCGCTACATCGCCACGTGTTAAGTGGTAATCTTCCCGCAGGCGGATAGCCAGTGCGTTAGCTCTCTCCTGCAAAGCGGCATAGGTCAGCGTTCTGTCTGCATACACCACAGCCGGTCTTTGCGGATGCGCCGCTACCTGCTGTTCGATCAGCTCCATAATGGTGCCGGCCGGAAATACCTCTGCTGTATTGTTAAATTCTTCCACCACCTGCTGTACTTCCGCCGTTGTAAGATAATTTACTTCGCATAGCGGCTCTTGCGGTACAGCAGTTACTGCCCGCAGCAGTTGTACATAATGATCATACAAACGCTGCATGGTGGCTTCGGTGAAAAGATCGGTGCTGTAATTCAACAGGAGGTACAGTTCCTCTTCCTTCTCATTAAAATTGAACAGCAGATCAAACTGGCTGGCAGTCTGCTCACCATTTTCAAACGGTGCTATCTCCAGTCCTTTCATGGCACGGTAACCTGTGCCCAGATTGGTATCACGCTGGTTCTGCAACACCATGCATATGTCAAACAGCGGAGAGCGGCCCGGGTCTTTTCCCAGCTGCAGCTTTTCTATCAGCAGGTCGAAAGGATAAGCGCCATGGCTATGGCCATTCAATAATACATTCTTCACATTGGCGAGCAGTGCATGAAAGGAATCTGTTCCGCTGAAGCGTGTGCGGAGTGCCAGCGTATTCAGGTATAACCCCACCTGTTTTTCCAGTTCCTGATGTTCCCTGCCGGCGGTGGGCGTTCCCACTACCATATCTTCCTGACCGGTATACCGGTAGAACAGGGCGTTCAGCGCCGCCAGCAGTCCCATAAAAAGGGTAGCATCTTCCTGCGCACAAAGGGCTTTCAATGCACGCACAACTTCATCGGGGAGTTGCTTTTCGATACTGCCGCCGCGATAGCTTTTCCTGGCCGGCCTCGGATGGTCGGATGGCAGCGTATGCACCGGTATATCACCGGTGAACTGCTGCAGCCAGTAGGCTTCATTCTCTGCTACCGGTTGTTTGCTTTTCCAGGATGCATAATCCCTGTACTGAATTTCCAGCGGCGCCCAGTCAGGCGTTTGTCCGGCTGCAAAACAACTGTAGGCTTCTCCCAGTTCTGCAGCAAGTATTTCCATGGACCAGCCATCACAGATGATATGATGCATCAGGTAGAAAAGGGCATGCTTATCTTCCGCTATCTTTATCACTTTTACTTTCAGCAGCAGCTCGGTAGCAAGATCAAACACGGTGTTCTGATCGGATTCGTACAGGCGCTTCAGTATAGCGCCGGTATCCGGTTCCCGGCTGATGTCCATAAATACCACCGGGCATGCTGCTGCAGCTGCCGGCAATACAAACTGCCTGATGTCGCCGGCATCGTCCGGGCGGAATACGGTACGCAGACTTTCATGCCTGGTTATTTCCCAGTTGATAGCCTGCTGAAGCGCATCCAGGTCCAGCGGGCCATGCAGGAAAAGCGCGCCGGGCATATTGTACGCCACCGCGCTTTCATTCAGCTGGCTCAGGGCCCAGAAACGGCGCTGGGAGTAACTGGCAGGGAAACTCTCCTGCTCCGGCAACCGGGGTATACTAACGTAAACGCCTGTATGATAATTATTTTCCAGCAGCTGTGCCAGACTGCTGATCGTGTTATGCTGAAACAGGTCTTTCAGTACTACCTGTTTACCTAATTCTTTCTGGATACGGCTTTTCACCTGCATCGCCTTCAGGCTGTGCCCTCCCAGCTCAAAGAAATTATCGTTCCTGCTGATACGGTCCCTGCCCAGAATATCTTCCCACATGGCGGCCAGCAGCTGCTCCGTGGCGTTGACCGGCGCCACATACCCCGCTGCTTCGCGGATGGCGGGCGACAAAGGATCCGGCAGGCGGCTGGTATCTGTTTTACCGTTGCGGGTCAGTGGAAATCCGGTTACCTGTATCAGGAAAGAAGGCACCATGTATTGCGGCAGCTCTTTCTCCAGTGCGGCTCTCAGCTCCTTTACATTTGTATCTGTATCTCCGGTGAAATAGGCCGCCAGGTATTTATTGCCATCCCGGTCTTCCCGGGCTATGACTTTTACTTTATCCACGCCTTCCTGTTGCTGCAGGCAGGTTTCTATTTCCCCTGTCTCAATACGGTATCCCCTGATTTTCACCTGGTGGTCCATCCGGCCCAGGTATTCCATTTCTCCGCCGGCCAGCAGTTTTACCTTGTCTCCGGAGCGGTATAGGCTTCCTGCACCACTGAAGGTATCCGGCAGGAAACGCTGTGCTGTCAGCTCCGGCCGGCGAAGATATCCTCTCGCCACGCCTGCACCGCCAATATACAATTCTCCCGGTACGCCGACGGGCAGCAACTCCCTGCGGGCATCCAGCACATAGCAGCTCAGCGTAGGTATAGGCTGCCCGATATTGCTGATGCCCTGCCCGATTTCTGTTGCTGTCATTTCCTTAAAGGTAACATGCACGGTAGTTTCTGTGATGCCGTACATGTTGATGAGCCTCACTCCGGGGCAGACTGCATGAAAGTCCTTCAGCTTCGCGGGGCTTAGTGCTTCGCCTCCGAATATGACATAACGTAATTGCAGCGGCAGGTCAGCTGCCTGCAGTATTTCGGCAGACAGGTTATAGAAAGCAGAAGGCGTCTGGTTCAGCACTGTAGTTCCTTCGCGGGACAACAGCTGCAGATAGGCGCCTGCGTCCTGTGCTACTTCTTTGGGCACCAGTACCAGCTTACCGCCAAAGAGCAATGCTCCGTACATTTCCCATACAGAGAAATCAAAACTATAGGAATGAAACATCGTCCAGACATCTGCCTGATTAAAATCAAACAGGGAAGGACTGGTCATAAACAGTCTTACTACATTGTTGTGCTGTACCTGTACCCCTTTAGGTTGCCCGGTGGTGCCGGATGTATAGATGAGGTAGGCCAGGTTATGCGGTAATAAAGGCGCCGCCGGTCTTGCTGACGACTGCTCCAGCACTGCTGTATTGCTGTACTGCCATTTGTTTCTGCGCTGTGCAGTGCTGATGCCGGCAGTGGTTTTATCTACCGTCAGCAGTGCATCATAGCGGTATCTGGTCAGCTCATTTTCAATTGTGCAGATTTTTTCTGTTATCTCCACCGTTTTGAAAGGATTATCTTCTGCTACCAGGTCTTCCAGGAAACCTTTTGCAATAAACAGGTCTGCCGAAAAATCTGTTTTGGTCTGCAGTCCCTTTCCTTTATGTGTGGCTCTGAAAGCGGTGAGGTCCGCTATCAGGTTTTCTTTCCTGGCAGTATCCATGATATCGCCGATAAATATCCAGCCGTTATCTTTTACCAGGGAGGCAGCCTGCTGCAGTACATCCCGCAGATAGTTATGGCCGTGGAAGTGCTGAATAACGCTGTTGATGATAACCAGGTCGAAGTCTTTTTCGCTGATATCGCCGATCTGATGCGCAATGCCCACCTGCAGCCGTACATGTGTCCATCCTTTCTCCGCTGCCATCTGCCGGGTGTTGCCGATAATAACGGGCGAGAGGTCAGTGCCCAGATAGTATCCTACTTCCGGCGCTACCTTGCTGAGGGTAAGCCCGGAGGAGCAGCCTATTTCGAGCACGCGCATATTCCTGTGCAGTAATGGTTGCAGTTTGAGATAAGCGTTCATGGCGTATTCTTCCATCTCTGCCGCAGCAATGGCGCCGCCGGTGAAACTGTTTCCCCATCCGCCGCCGGTGATCTGATCTACGGCATTCTCCCCCACGTGGTCCCATAGTTCGCGGGCCATCATCACATTTTCCTGCTGTTCCTTTTCATGATGCACATCTCCGCTGTCAAGGCAGCAGTAAATCTCCAGTTCATCGCAGACCCATTGGAGGCGGTTCGCCATTTCGATAAATGCTTTTTCCGTAAGCAATACCCTTATACCGGCATCGCGCAGCATGAACTTCAGCCGCTCTTCCGGCTGATCGGGCTCCAGTGGCACATACATGCCACCGGCTTTCAGGATGCCCAGCAGTGCAGCGATACAGTCCGGCGTTCTGTTAAGCATCACTGCCACTCCTTCTTCGCGGAGCAGGGATGCTTTATTCATCAGGAAATGCGCGATGCGGTTGGCATATTCATCCAGCTGCCGGTAGGTGAGTGACTGGTTGTCCAGCACCACGGCTGCCGCATCAGGTGTGCGGCCTGCCTGCGCTTCAAAGAGACTTACAATCGTTTCATTTTCCGGATAAGCAGCATTGTTCACATTGCCGGTCAGCAGTTTCAGTTCAGCTGCATGGAGATAGGAAATGCTGAACAAGGGTGCTGCAGGGGTCTGTACCACAGCCTGCAACATGCCGCTGAGGTTATCTGCCAACCGTTCTATACGGTCTTTATCATAAATATCCGTGTTGTATTCTATCATGAAGTACAGCTGGTCGCCGGCTTCCCGGCAGTCAATGCGCAGGTCAAAGAGACTCACCACGCGCTCGGCGCCGCTGTAGGGGCTAATGGTAAGAGGGCCTGCGGCAGCAGGCTGTTGCGCTCCGTCACTGCCGTCGTTCATATTCTGCAACGCCAGTACAATATCAAAAAGCGGATGCCTGCCGGGATCTGCAGCCGTGTACACATCGCTCACCAGCGCATCAAAAGGATATACCTGGTGCTCATAAGCGCCGAGGGTTACCTGTTTTACCTTCCTGAGCAGGTCGCGGAAGCTGTCGTCCTTTTCCAGCCGGGTGCGCAGGGCCAGCATGTTAACATAAAAACCGATCTGGTTTTCCAGGTCGATGTGATCCCTGCCCGCTACGGGACTACCGATAACAATATCTTCCTGACCGGTATAACGGTACAGCAGGGCTTTCAGAACCGTCAGCAATCCCATAAACAGCGTAGCTCCCTCCTGCTGCAACAGTTGCCTGAAGCCGCGGAGCAGCAGCGGATCTATCTCCCGGCTGACAGCCGCGCCGTTATACGTTTTAATCACCGGCCTTTGCCTGTCAACAGCAAAATCCAGCAGCGGCAGTACGCCATCGAATTGCTGCAGCCAGTACTGCCGGTGCGAAGCCAGGCGGTCGCCGCTGAGTTCTCTCGTCTGCCATGCGGCGTAGTCTTTGTACTGGATCCGGAGCGGTGCCGGAGCAGTGGTGATACCGGTGGTAAAAGCGTTGTAGGCGCTCATCAGTTCATTCATCATCACGCCGGTAGACCAGCCATCGCTGATAATATGATGCATGACACATACCAGTACATACCGGCTGGTATCCAGCTGCAGCAGATCGGCGGTGAGCAATGGCCCTTCCGTCAGTATAAAGCGGCGGCTGGTGATAGCTTCTACCTGTTGCCGGGCAGCCGTTTCAGGCAGTATGGCATCGCGGAGGTCCTTGCGGTGAATCGCAAAGTTTTGTGCGCCATCAGCGTATATGCGTTGCCGTAATTCGCCGTTTTCATTTTCCCGGAAAACGGTACGTAATATTTCATGCCGGCCGATCAGCTGTCTGAAAGCAGCTTCCAGCGCAGGGATATCCAGGTCGCCATCAAAATTGCAGATCAGCGGTACATTGTAGGCGGCATTGGCTTCATTCAGCTGGCTGACAGTCCACAGGCGTTTCTGCGCAGAAGAAGCGGGATAGTCTGCCTGCACTGCCACCGGCATAATACCTGAGAAAGCGCTTTTGTTCAGGGAAGAAAGATAGCTTACCAGGTCCTGCTTCTTTGTCCGTATCTCCTGTATCAGGTCGGTATCTATATTTTCTGAAAGAAATTTTACAGAGATATCACCATTGTCCAGGCTCAGATGGATATTTTGCTTTCTCAGCTTTGCCAGAAATTCTTTCATAGTAGGGGCTAGATTTTGATTTCTTTAAATACGCCGGCGCTTTCATCGGGTGCGTGCCGGAACCATGTTTCCTGGTGGATGTGAGCAGCCAGTGTTCTCAGCACCGGCATTTCAAACAGCTGGCCCAGTTCCAGTTCCATATCAAATTCCTTGTGTATCCGGGATACTACCTGCATAGCTTTCAGGGAATGTCCACCGATGTCGAAGAAGCTGTCGGTGGCGCTCACGCGTTCCTGCCCCAGCACTTCTTCCCATATCAGCGCCAGTTTTTCTTCTGTTTCACCTTCAGGCGCTACGTATTCGCGGCTGCCTGCACGACTGGCTTCCAGGAATACAGGAAGTTGTCTGTAATCTATCTTGCCATGCACGGTTAATGGCATCCGTTCCAGCTGCACATAAAAAGACGGCAGCATGTAAACGGGCAGCTGCGCTGTCAGGAACTCCTTCAGCACAGCGCTTTCCAGGTTACCTTCCGCTACATAGAAGGCAGCCAGACTGGCGCCGTCCTTCTCAGGGATGGTCAGCACGGAGGCTGCTGTGATGGCCGGATGACGGAGGATCACCGCTTCTATTTCATCCGGTTCTATCCGGTATCCGCGAATCTTTACCTGCCTGTCTTTTCTGCCGGTATAGAGCAGGTTGCCATCGGGCAACCATCTGCCGGCATCGCCGGTTTTGTACATCAGCTGATCCTGCTGCCATGGATGTGGCAGGAATTTTCCGGCAGTCAGCGCAGCATTGTTCAGGTATCCCTTTGAAACGCCTGCACCGGCAATGTATATTTCTCCGGCCAGGCCAGGCGGTAACAGCCGCCTGTCTTCATTCAGAATCAGTATCTCCGTATCTGCAACGGGTTTACCGATGGAGATATTTCTGTCTGCCGCCGTAATTTTTTTCACGGTACAGCCTACCGTTGTCTCCGTAGGGCCGTACTCGTTATAGATGCACATATCAGGGTTCATCCGGAGCAGTATGTCTACCTGTTCCGGCAGCAGCTGTTCTCCGCCGCAGATTACGGTACTGACTGCCGTGCGCTCAATGGGAAGCGTACCTGCCAGTGAGATGTGGGAAGGAGTCAGTTTCAGGGTGTCGATGCCCTGCGTGGTAAAACATTCCTGCAGGAGCGCCGGCATCTGGTCGCCGGCAGGAAGATATAACAGCCTGCCTCTTGTCAGCGCGGTAAAGATGCCGGTTACGCTGAGGTCAAAAGCGATGGAGGTACACAGGCCCCAGTTGCCCGTGGCGGCGCTGTTCCAGTAGTAACTGTTGGCCCAGGAAATGTAGTGATGCAGATTGCGGTGGCTGACCATACATCCTTTGGGCTGGCCGGTACTGCCGGATGTGTAAATCACATAGGCGGTATCGTCCGGTGCTGCATCGGGCAGCTGTTGAGGATCCCCGGGGGGTAATCCTTCCAGCTGAATATCCAGCGCCAGCACGCCGCCTTCATAATCCGCGGGGATGGAAGACAGCAGATCGGAGGTTGTCAGCACCGCTTTCACACCGGCATCGTTGCAGATGTATGCAATCCGTTCCGCCGGATATTCAGGATCTATCGGAACATAAGCGCCGCCCGCCTTCAGCACGGCCAGCAGCGCAATCACCATTTCCGCGGAGCGGCCGGTCATAACAGCTATCAGCTGACCGGAGGCGATGCCATATTGTTCCCGCAGGCTACAGGCCAGTGCGGTCGTATGTTTTTCCAATGCCGCATAACTCCACTCCCGGTTGCCACAACGGATAGCAATACCGGCGGGGGTTTGCTGCGCATGTTGTGTTATCTGACGGTACAACGGCGTCCAGGATGCCGCTGCCCTCACTGGTGTTGCCACCTGCAACCATGACTGCTCTGCCGGTAGCAGCATGTTGAGATCGTTCACGGTTTTTACACCGGACAGGAACTGTTCGGATACCATGGCCAGTCTCTCCAGAAACCCGCCGGCATTAAAATAGGCCCGGTTATAGTTGAGGATGAGTGTTTGTCCGGCTGCTGTATTGCGGATGGAAAACTGTACTTCATCTTTCGCAAAGTAAGCCAGCACCTTCACCAGCTTATCACTGCCTTCTTTAATGGTATACAGCGTCTGATAGTTGTAATAGAATTTAAGTCCGGCGGTACTGATCAGCCGGTTGAGCTGAAACACGGTGATATATTGCCGGCCGGCAATCTCCTTCTTCTGCTGCCGCAGGTAACGTAGATATTCTTCCACGGTGCCTGCAAAAGCACTGGCATCGTACACGAGCGGCAATATGGCCGTAAAGCAGCCGAAGGTATCTTTGGTGAGCGCATCGCGTCCGTGTGTAATATCGTTGATGATAAAATT
Organism: Chitinophaga solisilvae; assembly: GCF_009928525.1. GTDB lineage: Bacteria > Bacteroidota > Bacteroidia > Chitinophagales > Chitinophagaceae > Chitinophaga > Chitinophaga solisilvae. The sequence goes on from NZ_JAABOK010000014.1 coordinate 19,387, forward strand.
ACCCTGCGGCACTGCATACAGCCGCACCATCAACGAATACAGCGCCCTGAAATACAGGGCCTCAGAGATATTGTGCTGCACACAGAAACGGCTGATACCCTCCATATGTGCAGGCGATATCACCAGCGTTTCTTCGATGCTTTCTTCCGGCAAAGCATCATAAACATTACCCGGCACAGGTTCCACATCTTTCAGCTTATGCTTCCAGTAATCCGTAATTGCTGCTGTATCAAACTGCCGGGGGTTATTCATCACATAGTCGTAGTACTGGTATTGGTGGAACAGTTCCGCAGGTATCTCTTCCCTCCTTTTACCATATACTTTTTCAAACATCTTAAAAAATAGTACGGAAGATGTTACATCTGATATCAGGTGATGAATGCTGATGAGATTTACATAACAGCTGTCATTGATTTTTATCAGGAAATATTTCACCAGCTCCTTATCCAGTCCGTGATCCAGCGTTACATATTCACCCAGCCTGTTTACCAGGTCTTCTTCACGGAGTTGCAGCGCAGTGAGATCTATCTCTTCGGTATTGAGGGCGATCCGGCTCCGGAGCCCCTGATATACGTCCCCGTCGCGCTCTGCCAGCCGCGTGGTGAGTATCGGATATATATCATTGATGACAGCGATAGCTTCCTGCCATTGCTGTATGTCGAGGAAATCTTCTACCGCATAGAAAATAACGCGGTGCGCAGTTTCTTTGGGGAGGATACGGCAATTGAGGTAAAAATCTTCCTGCCGTGCGGAAAGGGGATACAACAGGGAGATGTCATCTTCAGACTGTCCCATCAGCGTATAGAGTTCCGGTTCGTGCCCGTCGCTCAGCCGGTAGGCATCGATCGGTTGCTGCGGCGCTGCGATGATCTGGCCGATCAGCTCGCGCAGCCAGCAGGACCAGAGCGCTATTTTTTCTGCCGTAAAAAGATCTGTTTTAAATTCAAACGTCAGGTACCACTCATCCGGGTTCTGCGTGATATACAGCATCAGGTCTGCCTTTGAAGTATCCGCACCGTTAAACAGCGAAGAGATGGCCATTCCGTCCATGCCTGTTTTTGTTTCCGGCATGCGGAAAGAAGAAAAATTATCGATCTGGAAATATACGTTACCGATATTCCTGTTTTGCTGTACATCTTCCAGATCGCTGAGCAGCATTTCGAAGGGGTAATAATTGTGGTGTACTACATCCAGGTATCGTTTCATCACTTCCGCGAGAAAGTCTGCAAACGGTTTGCCACCTTCCGGGAAATTGCGGATACCGAAGGTTTTCACGAACACGCCCAGTATGTTTTCGAGGTCCACATGTTCGCGGCCGGCGCTGGCGCACAGCACGGTGATATCCTCTTCTTTGCTGATCCTGGACAGGAATACGTTGAAAATACTGAGCATGAGCGGATAGAGCGTCACGCTGTATTTTCTGGCCAGCTGTTCCAGTCCCTGCTTCAGGGAATCGTCCAGTTTAAAGGTATGATGCGAGCCTTTGAAGTTACGGGAAGCGGATACTGATTTACCGCCATGCAGGCTTACCGGTTTGATGCCGCCATCAAAATGCCGGAGCCAGAAATTTTTTGCTTCGGTCAGGCGGGTGGCTTCCAGCATCTTTTTCTCCCATACGGCGTAGTCTTTGTATTGCAGCCGCAGTGGTGGCAGCGGGCTGGCGGTTTTCAGCCGGCAGGCATTATACAGCGCAGCAGTTTCTGCCATCAGCAGGTTCAGCGACCATCCATCACAGATCAGGTGGTGAATGGTAAACAGCAGGATGAATTGCTGTTCTGCCAGGTGCAGCAGCCGTACGCTGACCAGCGGACCTTTGCCGAGATGGAATGATTTGCTTACTTCCTGTTTCCTGATAAGCGCGGCAGCGTTTTCCTGTTCCGGTTCTCCCCGCAGGTCTGTATATACGGCGCCGAGCCATCCCGGCGTTACAGGATGAATTTTCTGTACAGGGATGCCACCTGTTTCCATGAAAGTAGTACGCAGGCTTTCATGACGTTCTACCAGCATATCCAGACATGCTTCAAAAGCCGGTATATCCAGGACGCCGTCAAACTGCAATGCGCTGGAAATATTATACGCTACTTTTCTTTCTTCGAATTGTGACAGCATCCAGATGCTGCGTTGTACATAGGACAGTTCATAGCTGGCTGCCGGTGCAGCCGGTGTGATGGCTTCGTGTTCGCTGCGCGACGAGGAAGCAATCCTTTCCGCGAGTGATTGCAGCTCAGGATGTTCAAAGAAGTGCTGTAAACCTATCTGTACTTTCATGCCATGATGCACTCTTGATATTACCTGCATCGCTGCGAGGGAGTGGCCTCCCAGTTCAAAGAAATTATCGTGACGCCCTACAGCTTCCCGTCCTAACACCGCTTCCCATATTGCTGCCAGTTGTTTTTCTGCTGTTGTCTGCGGAGCCACATAGCTTTCTCCTCCTGACAGTCCATCTTTTGCAGGATCAGGCAGCGCTTTCCTGTCCGTTTTCCCGTTGGCGGTCAGCGGAAAAGCATCCAGCTGCACAAACCAGGCGGGCACCATGTATTCCGGCAGGATGCCCGACAGGTATTGTTTCAGTGCCCTGGCCTCCAGCTGTTCTGTGGCGGTTATATATGCCACAAGCGCGTGATGGCTGCCGCCAGGTTCCGGTCTGGCGATGACCAGCGCCGACTTTATTCTTTCATGCCGTAGCAGGGCTGTTTCCACTTCTCCCGTTTCGATACGGTAACCACGGATCTTCACCTGGTGGTCTTTACGACCGATGTATTCAATATTGCCATCCGGCAGCCAGCGGCCGATATCGCCGGAGCGGTACAGCAGTTCTCCCGGGCGGAACGGATCCGGTACAAATTTCTCCTGCGTCAACGCCGGATTATTCATATAACCTTTCGCCAGTCCTGCACCACACACGCACAGTTCTCCGGGTACGCCTACCGGCATCAGCTGCTGTCTGCCATCGAGAATATATACACCTGCCGTCGGTATCGGCACCCCGATATTGCTGGCCGGCATTCCCATCTCCGCGATGGTCATCTCTTTAAAAGTCGTATGTACAGTTGTTTCTGTGATACCGTACATGTTAATCAGCTTTACACCAGGATATGCATTTTTCCAGGCTGTCAGCCTTGCGGGCTGCAATGCTTCTCCTCCGAATATGACGTAGCGTAAGGCGGTGATCTCGTAATCATCTTCCAGCGCTACCTGCATCAGCTGATAAAAAGCAGAAGGCGTTTGATTCAAAACGGTGACGCCTTTCTCCCGTATCAGCTGCCAGCAGCGATAGCTGTCCCGTGCAACTGCTGCGGGCACTACCACCAGCCTGCCGCCATACAGCAATGCGCCGTACATCTCCCAAACAGAAAAATCAAAGTTGCAGGAATGGAACATGGTCCATACATCTCTCTCCGTGAAAGTAAACAGCGACGCGTCGTTGAAGAACAGGCGCGCCACGTTCCTGTGTGAGATCATCACGCCTTTGGGCTGCCCGGTGGTGCCGGAAGTATATATCACATAGGCAAGTCCCTGTGGTGTTGCCCGGGCTGGCAGATTGGTAACCGGAAACGCAGAGAAACCGGTTGTTACCACGTTCACGCAGGTTGCAGCTTCTTCAGTCCTCTCTTCATCTGTCAATATCAGGCGAATGCCGGCATCCTGTAAAATATATTGCTTTCTTTCTTCCGGGAAAGACGGATCTACGGGTACATAGGCTCCTCCTGCCTTCAGCACACCAATCATGGCCATGATGGTATGCGCTGTTTTATTCATCAGCAGTCCTACCGCTGCTTCGCTGCCAATGTGGTGCTGGTCACGGAGATAATGTGCCAGCTGATTCGCTTTTTCATTTAGTTCCCGGTAAGTCAGTAAAAGTGTACCGTCATCTACTGCTATATTATCCGGCGTTTGTAAAGCCTGTTTTTCAAACAGGGAAACAATGGTAGCATCTTCCGGAAAGCGTACGTGCATTTGCTGCTGCGCTACCAGCAATATTTCTTTTTCAGCGGGCAGCAGATAATCCAGCAGGGCCAGCGGAGCCGCAGGTTCCGCGATGGCCGCCGCCAGCAGCTGTTCCAGATGCTGACAATACATATCTATATTACGCCGGCTGAAAATATCCGTGTTATAGGTTAATGCCAGCGACACCTGTTCTCCGGCCATATTGAAATTAAAGAGCAGGTCATATTCGCTGATACCACCTTCGCCTTTCTCCATGGCGCTCACCTGCAATCCCTGCAGAGAAGCACCGTTTCCGGCGATTGTCTGTTCTCCCACCTGCGATACGACCAGTACATCAAAAAGCGGCGACCGGCTCATATCCCGCGTAAGGGGCAGCTTGTCCAGCAGCATATCCAGCGGATACAACTGATGATCATATGCTGTTGTTAATACCTGGCCCTGTAAGCGCAGCAGCTCCCTGAAAGAAACGGTTCCGCTGAACCGCGTGCGAAGCGCCAGCGTGTTCAGGTACAGCCCTATCTGGTTTTCCAGTTCTGTATAATCCCTGCCTGCTACCGGCAGGCCCAGGATAATATCTTCCTGTCCGGTATAGCGGAAGAAGAGCGTATTCATTGCTGCCAGCAGGCCTGTAAAAAGCGTAGCTCCTTCTTCCCGGCATAACCGGTTCAATCCGGCCATCAAAGCTGGTGGCAGCTGTATGGATATACTGGCGCCGTTGCCTGTTTTAACGGCAGGCCGTACTTTATCGGCAGGCAGTTCCAATACCGGTAAGTCTCCCGACAACTGCGTGAGCCAGTAAGTCTCTGATTTTTTCAGATCATGCTGTAACTGTTCTTCCAGCCAGGCAGTATAGTCCCTGTACTGAAAGGATAATGCCGGCAGATACGGCTGCTGGCCCTGCCGCAGGAGATTATATACAGTGATTACTTCCTTTGCCAGTACTTCCATAGACCATCCATCGCTGATGATATGATACATGGAAAAGAAAAATGCATGCAGACGTTCCTTTACTTTCACGAGCTTTACCCGCAGTGGTGGCGACTGACGCAGGTCAAACGGGGTATGCTGTTCTTTTTCTGCCATTGACTTCAGCAGTGCCTGCGGATCCGGCCTGCTGCTGATGTCGGTAAACTCCATTACTGCCGGCATCGCGTCCGGTGCGAGAATATATTGTCCTGTTTCTCCCGCTTCATTTTCCCGGAAGCAGGTACGCAGACTTTCATGGCGGCTGATAACATGGTTCAATGCCTTTTCCAGCATGGCAGCATCGAGGTCCCCTTCCAGCAGCAGGGAGCGGCACATGTTGTATAACAGTCCGCCTTCACCGGACTGGTTCAATACCCAGAAACGGTTCTGGGTGCGGCTTAAAGGATAATGCTCCTTTTGCGCCACCACAGGGATGTTCAACTGCGACGTGGAAGCGGCTACCTTCATAAAAAAGGTGATAATGGCCTCCTTATTTTCCAGGATCTGCTGCTTCAACGTATCCGTCAGCACTTTGCTGCCCTTGGGCACCGCCACTTTCAGATTACCGTCTGCCACTTCCAGCGTTATCTGCTGTTCTTTTAATGCAATAATAAAATCCGCTATTCTCATAAGATTATTTCTTCTTTTTCAACGTTCTGTACATCCGCCTGTATGGCATTTACTTTTTCGATATCGTCTATCAGCCGGGCCAGCTCCTGAATGGTCTGGGCATTGAAGATGTCTGCAATCCCTATGCTGATTCCGAATCCGGTCCTGATGGTGTTGAGCAGCTTCATACCACTGAGACTCTGACCGCCCAGCGTGAAGAAACTGTCTGTAATGCTCACGGGAGATATTCCAAGAATTGTTTCCCATATGCCGGCCAGTTTTTCTTCCGTTGGAGTGGAAGGGGCTACATAGGCGCGTTCTTCGGGGGTTTCGTGCAGGAGCCATTCTTTCAGGCGCTTTCTGTCTGTTTTACCGTTAGGTGTCAGCGGAAATTCCCGGAAGTCAGCAAAGCGCCAGGGTATCATATACGACGGTAATCTTTTTGCCAGTAAGGACCTTATCTGCAGGGCATCCGGAGCGTTGTCCGTTACCAGGCAGGCCACCAGGCCAGCATCTCCTTTGGGAGATAATTCCACCAGCACTACCGCTTCGCGGATACCGGAGATGGCTTTCAGCGCGGTTTCTATTTCTCCGGGTTCTATGCGGTGGCCCCGTACTTTCACCTGGTCGTCGGCACGGCCCAGGCATTCCAGCCGGCCGTCAGGCAGCCAGCGCGCCAGGTCGCCCGTACGGTATAATCTGCCGCCCTGCGTAAACGGATCCGGTACAAAACGTGCGGCTGTCAGCTCTTCCCGGTACAGGTAGCCCGGTGATACGCCTTCACCACCGATGTACAGCTCTCCGGCAACGCCGGCAGGCAATAACTGTCCGCTGTTGTTCAGCACATATACTTGTGTGTTCAGTATGGGGCGGCCAATGCTCACCGGTTCATCCAGTGCTGCCGGCGGACATACGCATGACCAGATGGTAGTCTCCGTTGGTCCGTACATGTTATACACCGGCATATTATAGCGGCTGCGTAACTGCGTCAGCAGAGAGGCCGGCAACGGCTCTCCTCCCAGCAGCAGCGCCCGCAGGGATCCCAGCAGGCGGGCGGAACTGCCTTCTTCTTCCAGCAACCGCAGTAAGGAAGGCGTAGATTGCATCAGTGTTACCGGACGATGCGCGGCATGTTTTACCGCAGCAAATTCCTGCCGCAGCAGGTTCAGCTCTTCCAGCCCTTTCAGTACCTTGTCTGGTGTGATACCGAAATCAATCAGGCATGCCACTTCATTGACGCCGATATGCCGCAGACGTTCTACCAGCTGCCGGCAGCCGGCACGCGTGCCTATCAGCGCGCTGCCACCGGCATACCGGCGGTAGCTGTTACGCAGGATCTGCGCCTGCAGCTCTTCACTGATATCTGCTGCTTTCAGACCGGATTCTTCCAGCATGATGCGGCTCAATCCCACGGAGCTTTCCAGGTAGCTGATAAACGGCATTTCTGCTTCCGCCATTACCGTTTCTTCATCTGTGCCCAGATAGGCGTGCAGCATTACCGTCACCGTACCAGGACCTTCATGACCATGCTGGCGGCGGCTTTCCCGGTATACCCGGATCTTTTCCGCCAGTTCTTCCAGGTCCTGCCCCAGCAGGTGTGTGAGCACATGTGCGCCGATAGCGCCGGCGCTGCGGAAGGTATCTTCACTGCCTGCAGCCGTTACCCAGACAGGCAAGGTAGCCTGCACCGGGCGCGGATATACCTGCAGGGATACTTCCTGTCCTAATGCATTCGTGCGGGTAACGCTGCCGCCTTCCCACAAACGGCGCACTGCTGCAATTTGTTCGTACATCCGCTGGTGGCGGGAGTTATAAGGTGTGGAGGATAATACAAAATCGTTCGCATTCCAGCCGGGAGCAAAGGATAAACCCACGCGGCCGGCAGACAGGTTATCTACCACTGCCCATTCTTCCGCGATACGCACCGGATCATGTAACGGCGCTACCACGCTGCCACTGCGGATCTCCAACTGCTGCGTATTTACAGCCAGCGCTGCGCTGATGACAGCAGGGTTTGGATATAACCCGCCAAATTCATGGAAATGGCGTTCCGGCGTCCATACGGCGCGGAACCCATGTTCATCGGCATAACGCACGGAAGATTGCAGCAAGCCGTATTTATTGCTGCTGCCATGATCGTAGCTTGAAAAGAAGAACAGGCTGAAATCCACCGGAGACGGCGCATCTCTGGTATAGCGGTCCAGGCTGCCCGGCAGCCGGTCAGACGGATGTATCACTACCTGTATCCCGCGGCACAGGGTCCACAACAGTTCCAGCACGGAAATATCAAATGAAGTGCTGGTCATCGCCAGCAGGCAGTCGTCTGCCTGCAAAGGCAGCTCTTTATCCATCGCAGTAAAGAAATTCACCACGTTACGGTGACAGATCATCACTCCTTTCGGATTCCCTGTAGAGCCGGAGGTATAGATAACGTAGCCTATATCTTCCGGCGATACTGTCCGCGGCGTATATGCATGTCCGTTAGCAGGCTTCACCGCCGTATTTAGTTTCAGTACAGCGCCGGTATAATCCGGCGGCACGGTGGTTTCTTCGCCGGCTATCAGCACGCGGGCGCGGCAGTCATCCAGGATGTAGCGCACCCTGTCTGCCGGATAGGAAGGATCTACCGGCACGTAGGCAGCACCGGCCTTGAGGATGCCCAGTATGCCCGCCACCAGGTGAATGGAGCGTTCTGTCATCAGCGCTACCAGCTCACCAGGTTGCACCTGCAGCTGTTGGGTCAGCTGCAACGCGATGTAGTCCGACTGTTCGTCCAGCTGCTGATACGTCAGCTGCCGGTCTTCAAACACAACGGCTGTTTCATGGGCATGCGCAGCAGCCTGCCGGGCAAACAGGCTTACAATGGTGGCATCTTCCGGAAAAGCAGCAGCAGTATTATTGTAGACAGACAACTGCAGATACTTTTCTTCATCGGTCAGATAATCCTGCATGCCCAGCGGTACTTCCGGATGGCTGACAGCAAATGTCAGCAGCCGTTCGAAATGTGTCAGCAAAGTGCGGACGAAGCGGGGCGTATAAATATCTGTATTGTAGTTCAGCAGCACTTCCACCTCCTCTCCTGTTTCCATAAAGGAAAACTCCAGGTCAAACTGGCTCGTTACCCTGTTCATTCCTTCCATCTCCCGCCATTCTAATCCGGAGAGCATACCGGTATTGTTATGGGTTGTTACCGCAGACTGGTTCTGCATAATTACCAGTACATCGAACAGTGGCGAGCGGCTTGTGTTACGTTCCAGCTGCAGCTGATTTACCAGCAGGTCAAAAGGATAAGCCTGGTGCCGGTATGCAGCCAGCAATACTTCTCTTTCCTGTTTCAGCAGCGCAAGGAAACTATCTGTTGCCTGAAAGCGGGTACGCAGCGGCAGTGTATTCAGGTATAACCCGATCTGGTTTTCCAGTTCTTTCAGATCTCTTCCGGCAATAGGACTGCCAACAATAATATCTTCCTGCCCGGTATAGTGGTGAAAGAGTGCGTTGAGAGCCGCCAGCAACCCCATAAAAAGGGACGCGTCTTCTTTCAGGCAAAGCGCCGCGAGTGCGCGCACGGTGGTGGCAGATAACATACAACCGATACTGGCGCCGTGATGTGTTTTTACCGCGGGCCGGCGTTTACCGGCAGGAAGGTCCAGCACCGGCAGTACGCCGGAGAATTGCTCCAGCCAATATGCCATGTGTGTTTCCTGGTGACCGTCGCCGCTGCCGGCAGTCTGCCATACTGCAAAATCCTTGTATTGTACCGGCAGGGAAGGCAATACGAAATTGTTCTCTTCTTTCAGCCCGTTGTAGATGGTGGTCACTTCTTTCATCAATACCTGCAGCGACCAGCCATCGCTGATAATATGATGCATCGTATACAGCAATGCGTGGGCAGCATCGCCGAGACGGATCACCCTGATGCGGAGCAAAGGACCCTGTTGCAGGTCGAAAGCCGCTTCCTGGGTTTCGACAAACATCTGCTGCAATGTTTCCATGATGTCTGTCTCCCGGCTGATATCCAGCCAGGCTACATCAGCACGCTGTTCTTCCGGGTCGGAAATAAACTGCCGTATATCGCCGGCCGCATCTTCCCTGAATACGGTTCTTAAACTTTCATGGCGATGCCATATGATATCAATAGTTTTTTCGAGCAATGGAGCATTCAGCTCTCCTTCCAGGATGCATGCTCCCGGCACGTTATAGGCGGCAGAAGCATTTTCAAACTGGCTGAGTATCCAGAAGCGTTGCTGTGCATGACTCAGCGGGTAGCTCTCCTGCAAAGGCGCTTTCGGTATCTCAGAGAAGCTGCGGGGCGTGGCGGCCTGAAGAAATGCGGCCTGTTCCTGCAAAACAGGAAAAGTGAACAGGTCATTCAGCTCCACGTCCACCTGAAAGGCTTTACGGATGCGGCTCAGCAGCTGCATCGCTTTCAGGCTCTGGCCGCCCAGCGAAAAGAAATGATCGTTTCTTCCAACCTGATTTCTTCCCAGCACCTCTTCCCAGAGTGCTGCCAGTTGTATTTCCGGCATGCCTGCAGGCGGTACAAATTGCGCTGCTGCTGCATCTGCAGCCATCGGATCCGGCAGCGCCCTGCGGTCTACTTTTCCATTATGCGTCAGCGGTAGTGCCGGCAGCTGCATGAAGGTGGCCGGCACCATATATTCCGGCAGCCGCGCGGCCAGCCAGGCTGTTATCGGCGCATGGCCGGGCATCTCCTCCGCTACCACATATGCAGCCAGGTAATGGCCGTTGCCATTGTTTTCTTTCCGCAGCTGCACTACTGCATGGCTGATGCCCGGCAGCTGCAGCAGCGTTTGTTCTATTTCTTCCAGTTCTATCCGGTAGCCCCTGATTTTTACCTGCTGATCGTTTCTTCCCAGGAACAGTATATTTCCTGCGGCATCCCATTTGCCGATATCTCCCGTACGATACAATCTTCCGTAGGGATGGTCAATAAACCTGGCAACTGTAAGGATCGGGTTATGAAGATATCCCTGCGCCAGGCCTTCCCCTCCGATATATATTTCGCCGGGTATGCCGATGGGCGTCAGCTGCTGGCGGTCGTCCAGGATATAGATACGGTTGTTGGCGACAGGCTTCCCGATAGGCACACTGCCTGCCGGCGGCATATCAGGATCTACTTTATAGATAGTGGCGCAAACCGAATTCTCCGTAGGCCCGTAAGCGTTATAGTAATGCATTTTACGGGCGAAACGGAGCGCAGTAGCCCTGTCTGCTTCCTGCCCTGCGGTAATCAGTACGCGTAACCCCGACAGTTCTTCTTCACTGAAAAGCTGCAGGTAGGCAGGCGGCAGGGTGACAACGGTAATCTGTTGCTGCCGCAGGTATTCAATCAGCTGTTCCCGCTCCCGGATGATCGTATCAGCAGCCATCACCAGCGTAGCGCCAGAGAGGAAAGCCATGAAACATTCGGAGACAGAAGCATCAAAAGAGAGGGATGCAAATTGCAGTATCCTGTCATCAGGCTGAATATCAAACCGGCGGATCTGGGCCTGCGACATGTTGCCGACGCCGCTGTGCGGTACCATCACTCCTTTCGGCTGACCGGTGCTGCCGGAGGTATAAATAACATAGGCCTGGCTCGACGGGTCAGCCAGCGGTGCAGGGTTATCACTGCTTTCGTTTAGCCCTTCCAGTTGTATATCCAGTGCAAACAGTTGTCCCGAATAATAATCAATCAGTTCAAACAGCCGGTCTGAAAATGTAAGCACTACTTTGGGGGCCGCATCTTCCAGCATGAAACGGATACGTTCCTGCGGATATGCCGGATCTACCGGCACATAGGCAGCTCCGGCCTTCAGCACCGCCAGTATACCGATGATCACCAGCTCGGAACGGTCGGCCATAATAGCCGCCATATCTCCGGGCTGCAGCGAGTAGGTACGGCGCAGGTAATGTGCCAGCTGATTGGCCCGTTCATTCAGCGCCTGATAGGTCAGCTGCCTGTTTTCTGCCACTATCGCCACTTTGTCCGGGGTCTGTAATACCTGCTGTTCAAAATGTTCCTGCAGTGTACGGGCTTCCCCGAATGAACAGGCAGTGTCATTGAAATCATGCAGCAATTGCTGCTGTTCGGCGGCAGGAATATATTGCACACTGTCTATAGCAGTCTGCGGCCTGAGTGTCACCTCCTGTAACAATTGCAGGAAGTGCGTGCAGAGCGCCTGTACATTGCGTTCACTGTAAATATCCGTATTCCAGGTGAGCGACAGATACCATTCACCGGGTCCTTCCAGGAAGCTGAAGAGCAGATCGAACTGACTTCTTTCCTGTTTCATTTCATCCACATGTTTTTGTACAAGTCCGTCGAGACCCACGCTGCGGTCATATACATTGGTAGAAACCTGGTTCTGCATACCCACCATAATATCGAACAGCGGCAGGCGGCTCAGATCTTTAGGTAACGGCAACGCCCCTACGATCCTGTCAAATGGATAGCTCTGATGTGCATAGGCATCCAGCAGTACTTTCTTTTCCTTTGCCAGCAGCTCTGCGAAGGTATCCTTTCCGCTCAGGCGTGTGCGCAAAGCCAGGCTGTTGACATACAACCCTATTTGTCCTTCCAGGTCTTTATGTTCACGGCCAGCCACGGGGCTGCCTACAATGATATCTTCCTGACCGGTATAGCGGTAGAAAAGCGCTTTCAGCGCGGCCAGCAGTCCCATGAAAAGCGTAGCTCCTTCTTTCTGGCAGAGTGCGGACAAGGCGGCCACCACAGCGGGCGGTAAGGCTACCGTCACACTGCTGCCCGGATGGGTTTTGATAGCCGGCCGGCGTTTATCTGCCGGCAGGTCCAGCACCGGCAGTTCACCGGACAGCTGTTCCAGCCAGTAACGTTCATCCGCGCGGAAAGCATCTGCTGCCGGTGCAGACAGCTGCCAGGCTGCATAGTCGCGGTATTGCAGCGGCAAAGGCAGCAGGTCCGGTTCCTGTCCCTGCCGGAAATGATTGTACGCTGTTATTACCTCGCGGGACAATACTTCCATTGACCATCCATCGCTGATGATATGATGCATGGTGTAGAACAGCGCATATTGCTGCTCCGCCACCTTTACAACCGATGTTCTTATCAGCGGGCCTTCACTCAGGTCAAATCTGGTATGCTGTTCTGCGGAGAACATCTCCCGTAAAACCGCCATGGGATCCGGCATATGGCTGATGTCCGTATATGCCGGCATCAGCGGCAGTGCCTCTGCAGGCAGGATAAATTGTCTTACTTCCCCGGAAGCATCTTCCCGGAAAACCGTCCGCAGACTTTCATGACGCGCAGCGGTATACCGCAGTACCTTTTCCAGCAATGCCGGTTCCAGTACGCCATCGAACAGCAGGAACCCCGGAACATTATACGCCGCGGAGCTGTCGCCGAACTGGCTCAATATCCAGAACCTTCGCTGGGCATGGCTGAGCGGATAACTTTCCTGGACAGCGGTACGTGGGATAGCTGTAAATACCTGGCTGGCAGCACGCTCCAGATAAGCGGCCTGGGAGGCAATGTCCGGGCAGGCAAAAATATCCGCTAATACAATCGATGCTTCAAACTCTTTCCTGATCCTGCTTACCAGCTGAATCGCCTTCAAACTGTGGCCGCCGGCCTCCAGGAAATTATCGTGTATACCGATGCCGGTACGTGACAAAACTTCTTCCCAGATTTTTGCCAGGCGGATTTCCGTTTCCGTGCCGGCAGCTACATACGCTGTACTGCGGCCCATATCACCGGCAGCAGGCTCCGGCAGCGCTTTACGGTCAATTTTACCGTTGGAGGTCAGCGGCAGCTGCGGCAGACTGATATAGTAACTGGGCAGCATGTAGTCCGGCAGCAGGCCGGACAAATAATTTCGTATATCCGATGGGGTTATAGTTCTGTCTGCCACCAGGTAAGCTGCCAGGTATTTACTGCCGGCAGCGTCTTCGCGGGCAATCACTACTGCCTCACGGATATCGCCGTAACTGAGTATGGCCCGCTCTATCTCTCCTGTTTCTATGCGGAAGCCGCGGATCTTCACCTGTGTATCGGCGCGGCCCATAAATATCAGTTCGCCCTTTTCATTCCAGCGGCCCAGGTCCCCGCTGCGGTAGATACGGCCTCCGGACACAAACGGGTCGGACACAAATTTTTCTGCCGTCAGCGCTGGTTGTCCGTGGTAACCGGCAGATACGCCGGCGCCGCCAATGCAGATCTCTCCCATAATACCGGCTGGTAAAGGCTGATGGGCTTTGTCCAGTATGCAGATGGTACTGCCGGGAAGCGGAGTACCTATGCATGCGCCGATGCCGGGAAGTACGCCCGCAGCTATATCATAGCTCACCGATGTGCAGAAGATGGTTCCTTCCGTAGGGCCGTAGGTTACTACCACCACTGCTTTCCTGAAAATAGCCGACAGCTTTTTCAGCAGCATGTCCGGAATGGTATCTCCACCGATGAATATTTTTTCTACCTGATCAAATTTTTCTGAAAGATTATTTTCCAGGATGTAATCGGCCACCAGGTTGTAAACACCGGGAACCGTATCAATCATGGTTGCTTGCTGCAGCAGCGAAGTAAAGGCGGGCAGATCATCCAGCACCTGCCGGTCAGCTATCAGGCTGGCTCCCCCGCTCAGCAACGGTGTCAGCAGCTGGAACAGGGATATATCGAAGCTGGGAGAAGCTACAAACGGAAACACTGTACCGGGGCCGCTTCCATATTGCCGCACCGCCGCAAAAAAGTGCGCCGCGTTGCCATGCGTGACCTGTACGCCTTTCGGCGCACCGGTACTGCCGGAGGTATAAATCATATAGGCAACATCTGACAGCCGCGTAGTGCGCGCAGTATTGCCATCAGCAGCAGCTGATAATTCCAGCGAAGGCAGGGCTATCACTTCCACTGCTACCGGCAGTGGAACAGCTGTTTCACTCAGCACCAATCGTATATCCGCATCCGTTAGCATATGGCAGATTCTTTCTTCCGGATAACCGGGATCCAGCGGTACATAACCTGCGCCGGCCTTCCAGATGCCCAGCATAGCCGCTACCTGGTCTGCAGACCGCTCTGCCATCAGCCCGATCAGCTGTCCGCATTGTACCTGCTGCACTTCCCGCAGGTAGTGCGCAATCCGGTTAGCGGTAGCATTTAATTCGGCATAGCTCACCTGCCGGGCGCCATGTATCACCGCAATGGCGGCTGGCGTTGCCTGTGCCTGCGCTTCAAAAAGATCTGCCACCGTATCTGCCGCAGGAACTGCCCGCAACCGGTGCATACCGCCCAATGTCTGTAACTGCTGCAGCTCCGTAGTTCCCAGCCAGGGAATATGTTTCAGGGGACATCCGGCATCTTTTACCACCGCAGCGGCCAGCTGTTCCAGGTGTGAGCGTATACCCGACACCGTTATATCCGTATAACGGTTGGCGTTATAGCTGAATTTGACAGTAACCGTACTGCCGGGATATACCGTAATATTAAAATCATAACTGGACTGCTCTGTTCCGCCGGTACCAATCACGGACAGTTCCATGCCTGCAGCGGCGGACTCCTCCTGTATCTTTTCTGCTACCGGGTAGTTCTCAAAGATCATGATATGATCCAGGAGCCGTACGCCCGGCTCACTCTGCAGCTGTACATCCGCCAGCTGCACATAGTGATGCGGCAGGCTTTCAATAGCCTGCTCCTGGACGGTCCGCAACAGCTCGCCGAAAGAAGTATCTTCTTCCGTTTGTATTCTTACCGGAATAGTATTGATAAACAGGCCGATCATTTTTTCGATGCCCGATATTTCCGGTGGCCTGCCGGATACAACCGCTCCGAATACCACATCGCGGGTGTTATTGTATTTACCCAGCAGCACGCCCCATAAAGATTGTATTACAGTGTTAAGCGTCACCTGGTATTTCCGGCCTAGTGCCGTCAGACCATCACTGACCGGTTTACTGAAGGTACAGGACAGTTCGGCCAGCTGGTAAGGCGCCTGGTTCTCCGGCAGCGCTGCCGGCACCGTAGCCTGTGTATTATATCCCGCGAGGTATTGATTCCAGTAGGATAACGCCGCCGGCCGGTTTACTCCTTCCAGGTATTTGATATAACGCTGATAGGGCGCTACTTCCGGCAGCCGGACAGGTTTGCCGGACAACAGCCCATGATAGATGGCCAGAAATTCTTCGATAATCACAGAGAGACACCAGCCATCCATCAGAATGTGATGATGACTCCAGATAAGATAGTATTCTTCTGCAGACAGCCGGGCCAGACTCACTCTCAGCAGGTTGCCCTTACCGAGTTCAAACAGCTGCTGCCTGTCCTTTTCCAGAAGCGATGCTATGGTAGCTTCCCGGCTGGCCGTTGTAGTGGTGGCAGACAAATCAGTAAACTGTATTTTCGCTTCCTGCTCCTTCAATATGATCTGCCTGGGAGCAGTCATGTCCGGTTGTACAAACACCGCTCTGAGTACATCATAACGGTCTATAATCTGTTGAAAACTTTGCCCGGACAGTGCTACATCCAGTTTTCCCTTTATATGGAATGACGTCTGCGTAAAATAGGCATGAGAAGTGGGGTCCAACAAATGATGATAAAATATCCCTTCCTGCAGGGGACTGAGTTTGGAGATAAACTTAATATTTTCCTTTACCAGCATACGCTCATTTAAACAGGTTATTGAATGCTTCCATTGATAATTCGGCATCGCCCAGATCCAGGGGCGTTATTTCTATTTCCTTTGCAGCTGCGCCATAGCTGATCAGGCCGGATAATCTTTCCTTCATTGCATCGAGCAGCTTTTCCATTGTACTCTGGTTGAACTGCCGCATATTGTAAGACAGGTGCAGGTTCAGCACTCCGTTGAACAATATGCCCGTCAGCTCCAGCGCCACTTCCCTCCCGGAGGTTTCACTGATTTCCTGCCCTTTATTTGCTGATGAGAAAGAAAAGCGGGTATGTTCATTTTCCGCCAGCGATGCATCACCATACTGCCCCAGGTAATTGAACCTGATGGCAGGAGACAGCTTAAACTGCAGATCCACCGCTGCTTCCCGCGTACTCATGTATTTCAGGATACCATATCCGATACCTTTGTCCGGAATACTTCTCAGGGTTTCCTTTATGCTTTTCAGTTGCTGCGGGAGATCATCAGGCGTGGAAACCTGCAACATTACCGGGTAAATACCGGTAAACCAGCCAACTGTTCTGCTGACGTCTGCCGGACCGGTTACAGGCTGGCGGCCATGTCCTTCGAGTTCCACCAGTATCTGCCGCATCCCGAAAGTATCCCACAGACTCAATCCCAGCGCTGTCAGCAACACATCGTCTGTTTCCGTGTTCAATGTTTTATTTACCACCGTCAGCAACTGCCGGCTTTGTTCTTCCGTCAGCTGGCAGGCAACTGCCTGTGTATCTTTTACCAGGTTCTGTGCTGTGAGATGATCGAAGGGCAACGGGTCGGGACTGATGGCCTCCATTTTTTGCCAGAAGGATTTTTCCTGCAGCAGCATGGGCGACTGTGCATATTCCTGCAGCTGTGCCGTCCATTGCCGGAAAGAATCTGTTTTCGGCGGCAGCGTAAACCCTTCACCGGCCAGGTATTGCCCGTATAAGGTACTCAGGTCTTCCAGCAATATCTGTAAGGAAACCGCATCTGTTAGCAGATGATGAATGATAACGAGTAACCTGTCTCCATCTGCGAGCCTGAACAGGCCAAGTTTTACCAGTGGCCCTTCGTGCAGCGTCATGCTCTTTTGCAGGACATCCGCCGCCGCTTCCATAAGCGTAATACTCTCAGCTATCTCCCTGTTCTCCCAATCATGTACTTCCAGATAAAAAGCTGTTTCCGGATGGCTGTATTCCTGTGCCCAAACACCGTTCCGCTGCTCAAACCGAAGACGCAGTGCATCATGATGCCGGCACAGTTCTCCGAAGACTTCCCGGATGCCATCTTCCTGTATGCGTTCCTCGTGCTGCAGCAAAACAGATTGATTGAACTGTCCTTTTTCCAGTGCTTCATTTTCCAGGAAAGCACGCTGAACAGGGCTGAGCAGTACTTCGCCGGACAACACTTCCTCCTGGTTACTATATGATAACACTTCCACTACCTGTGCCTGTCCGGCAGGAGTAGGATACCGCAATACATCTGTAACAGCAAGCCTGTAGCCATGCTTCCGCAGCCGCGATACTATCTGTATGGATTTGATGGAATCTCCTCCTGCTTCAAAAAAGTTATCATGGATACTTATGCCTGAACGCCCCAGCACACTTTCCCATACCTGCACCAGCAGAGCTTCTTTGTCTGTACGGGCAGCGGCATAGGCCATACTGCGGCCGGCATCATCCTCACCAGGTTCCGGGAGCGCGTGGCGGTCAATTTTACCGTTGGAGGTCAGCGGCAGCTGCGGCAGACTGATATAGTAGCCGGGCAGCATGTAATCCGGCAGCAGGCCGGACAAATAATTTCGTATATCCGATGGGGTTATAGTTTTGTCTGCCACCAGGTAAGCTGCCAGGTATTTACTGCCGGCAGCGTCTTCGCGGGCAATCACTACTGCCTCACGGATATCGCCGTAGCTGAGTATGGCCCGCTCTATCTCTCCTGTTTCTATGCGGAAGCCGCGGATCTTCACCTGTGTATCGGCGCGGCCCATAAATATCAGTTCGCCCTTTTCATTCCAGCGGCCCAGGTCCCCGCTGCGGTAGATACGGCCTCCGGACACAAGCGGGTCGGACACAAATTTTTCTGCCGTCAGCGCTGGTTGTCCGTGGTAACCGGCAGATACGCCGGCGCCGCCAATGCAGATCTCTCCCATAATACCGGCCGGTAAAGGCTGATGGGCTTTGTCCAGTATGCAGATGGTACTGCCGGGAAGCGGAGTACCTATGCATGCGCCGATGCCGGGAAGTACGCCCGCAGCTATATCATAGCCCACCGATGTGCAGAAGATGGTTCCTTCCGTAGGGCCGTAGGTTACTACCACCACTGCTTTCCTGAAAATAGCCGACAGCTTTTTCAGCAGCATGTCCGGAATGGTATCTCCACCGATGAATATTTTTTCTACCTGATCAAATTTTTCTGAAAGATTATTTTCCAGGATGTAATCGGCCACCAGGTTATAAACACCGGGAACCGTATCAATCATGGTTGCCTGCTGCAGCAGCGAAGTAAAGGCGGGCAGATCATCCAGCACCTGCCGGTCAGCTATCAGGCTGGTTCCCCCGCTCAGCAACGGTGTCAGCAACTGGAACAGGGATATATCGAAGCTGGGAGAAGCTACAAACGGAAACACTGTACCGGGGCCGCTTCCATATTGCCGCACCGCCGCAAAAAAGTGCGCCGCGTTACCATGCGTGACCTGTACGCCTTTCGGCGCACCGGTACTGCCGGAGGTATAAATCATATAGGCAACATCTGACAGCCGCGTAGTGCGCGCAGGGTTGCCATCAGCAGCAGCTGATAATTCCAGCGAAGGCAGGGCTATCACTTCCACTGCTACCGGCAGTGGAACAGCTGTTTCACTCAGCACCAATCGTATATCCGCATCCGTTAGCATATGGCAGATTCTTTCTTTCGGGTAACCGGGATCCAGCGGTACATAACCTGCGCCGGCCTTCCAGATGCCCAGCATAGCCGCTACCTGGTCTGCAGACCGCTCTGCCATCAGCCCGATCAGCTGTCCGCATTGTACCTGCTGCACTTCCCGCAGGTAGTGCGCAATCCGGTTAGCGGTAGCATTTAATTCGGCATAGCTCACCTGCCGGGCGCCATGTATCACCGCAATGGCGGCTGGCGTTGCCTGTTCCTGCGCTTCAAAAAGATCTGCCACCGTATCTGCCGCAGGAACTGCCCGCAACCGGTGCATACCGCCCAATGTCTGTAGTTCCTGCAGTTCAGCTGCATCCATCCAGGACAACCGGTTTATTGGTTGACCGGAGTCAGCGACCGCATGCAGCAGAAGTTGCTGATAACGGTTAAACATATACGACATTTCCTTTTCATGGAAGATATCCGTATTGTAAATGATCACCAGTTCCAGGCCGCCGGGTACTTCCACGAAGGTAAAGGCAGCGTCGAAGTGGCTGTTATCGATATGTAGCCCTTCGATGGCGCTTATCTGCAGCCCTTCCAGGGTTGTTTTTCCATCGTAGATATTGGCAGATGTCTGGTTCTGCATTCCCACCATAAAATCGAACAGGGGCTGCCTGCTGGCATCCTTGCGTAGCGCAAGACGCTCCACCAGCCTGTCATACGGATAGCCCTGGTGGCTGTAGGCATCTATCAGTACTGTTCTTTGTGTTCTCAGTAAAGAAAGGAAGCTGTCTGTTCCCGAAAAGCGGGTGCGCAATGCCAGGCTGTTGATGTATAATCCGATCTGATTTTCCAGTCCGGGATGTTCGCGTCCTGCCACCGGCGTGCCGAGTATGATATCTTCCTGACCGGTATAGCGGTGGAATAAGGCATTCATGCCGGCCAGCAAACCCATGAACAGGGTACATCCTTCCTTCACACAGAGGTCTTTCAGCTGGTAGAGCACAGCCGGCGACAATGTCCGCATCATAGAGGCGCCCCGGAAAGTTTTAACAGCAGGCCTTCTGCTGGCAGCAGGCAGTTCCAGTACCGGCAGCTGACCGGCAAACTGTTCCAGCCAGTATGCTTCCTGCTGCCGGAAATGAGGCTGTTCCTGCTGCTGCCAGTGTGCGTAGTCCTTGTATTGCAGCGGCAAGGCTGGCAGGCCGGGCTGCTGCCCCTGTTTGAAACTGTTATATGCAGCAATGATTTCACGGGTTAACACCTGCAGCGACCAGCCATCACTGATGATATGGTGCATGGTATAAAAGAAGGCGTGTTTGGCGGTTTCCAGCCGGACAATGCGTGTGCGCAGCAGCGGGCCGTTTTCCAGATCGAAAACATCCTGCTGCTCCTGGGCAAAAATAACTTTCAGCTCCTGTTGCTGGTCTGCCTTATCTGACAGGTCTGATATCTGCAGCGGGCAATCGCCGGCGGGCAGTATATATTGCCTGACCTCTCCTGCTTCATTCAGCCTGAAAACGGTGCGGAGGCTGTCATGCCGCTGCATCACAAATTGCAGCGCACGGGAAAATATGTCCGTATCCAGTGTTCCTTCAAAGATGAGCACACCGGGGATATTGTAGGCAGCCGAGCTTTCCGGTGACTGGCTCAGTATCCAGAAGCGTTGCTGTGCGTGACTTAACGGATAGCTTTCCTGCGAAGGCGCCTGTGTAATGGCAGCCACCCTGGTATCCTGACTTTGCTTCCCGGAGAGAAACGCAATCAATTCTGGTTTTCTTTCCCGTATCACAGCCAGCATATCGTCTGTAATATCGTGCTCCATCCGCAGCCGCAACTGTCCTTCCGACAGGCTAACGCTAACGCCTGCACGCTTCAGGTAAAGGATAAATTCCCTCGTTTCCATTATAAAAAGATTTCCTTGCTTTGATGATTGTTTGTGGTTCCAGCAGGTTCCTGCAGGGCTTTCAGCAGATCGATTTCCTGCGCCAGCTGCCGGATGGTGGGGCTTTTAAACAGTTCCCTCATATCCACCTTCACGTCATATTCCTGTTGCACGGCATTCAGGATCCTGATGACACCCAGGCTATGGCCGCCGAGTTCGAAGAAGCTATCAGTCACGCCTATTCCTTCCACACCGATTACTTCTTCCCAGATGTTTACCAGCCGGGCTTCCATATCGCTGGCAGGAGGCTCTCCGCTTTTGCGTTCCAGCAGTTCCGGCGGCAGCATTTTCCCCAATGCCTTCCGGTCTGTTTTTCCATTGGGCGTAAGTGGCATCTGCAGTATCTGTACAATATGTGCAGGAATCATATAATCGGGCAGCAGTTCAGCCAGGTAGCCGCGTAATGTGGCTACATCAGCAGCCGTTGCCACCACATAGGCTACCAGCATGGTACGGCCATCGGCGCCATCCATCGCCAGCACTACTGCTTCTTTTACGCTATCGTGCCGTAACAGTACGCTTTCTATTTCTTCCAGTTCTATTCTGTTACCGCGGATTTTTACCTGCTGATCTTTTCTTCCGAAAAACTCAATACTGCCATCCGGCAGGAACCGGCCCGCATCGCCTGTTCTGTACATTCTTTCGGCAACGTCTGCACTAAAAGGGCTGTACAGGAAAGCTGCTGCCGTTTTATCCGGATCGCCGAGATAGCCTCTGCCCACGCCGATACCGGCTACATAAATTTCTCCGGCCACTCCTACCGGGCATAGCTGCCGGTGCGCATCGAGCACATATATTTTCATGTTCCGTACCGGCTTGCCAATAGGAATATTGCCGGTCGGCGGCGCCTTGTGCATAAAGTGATGGGTGATATCATCCGAAGCTTCTGTGGGACCGTACGCGTTCACCATCGGTATCTGCGGATACAGGTCAAACCACTTCTTCACCAGTACTGCCTTCAGTGTTTCTCCGGTGAGCAGCAGGTATTGCAGCGGCGGTGCTGCTCTTTCCGGCTGTGGTGTCAGTATGTCCAGCAACATCGACAGATAGGACGGTACCAGTTCGAGGATGGTAACCCCTTCCCGGCGCAGTTTTTCCCAATATGCTGCCGGTTCAAATATTTCCCGGTCGCTGCAGATAACCGTTCTGCCGCCAGTCATCAGCGCCGTAAAAAACTGCCATACGGAGATATCAAAGCTCTGCGAGGCATTCTGACAAACAACACTGTCTGCCGACATGCCCAGGCTTTCTGTTTTGGCGTACAGATGATTCAGCATTCCCTGGTGTTCAATCATCACCCCTTTGGGTTCCCCGGTAGAACCGGAGGTAAATATCACATAGGCCAGGTCTGCTGGCGCAATACGTACATGCGTTGGCGTTAGTGCCGCTTCCGGCAGTACTGAAACATTCATCAGCAGGTTGTCCGGCTGCCCGGCCAGGGCAAGGCAGCTGTCACTGCTGATAACCAGTGCGGGGCGTGCAGCCCTGATGATAGCCTGTATACGGGTAGCGGGATAATCCGGATCGATGGGCACATAAGCTGCACCGCATTTCCAGATAGCGAGGATAGCGGCCACCAGCAAAGGAGAACGATCCATCAGGATGACGGCAAGATCTCCTTTCTGCAGACCGTAACCGGTTTGCAGCCGGCTGGCCATATCATTGGCCATCTTCTCCAGCATGGCATATGTGATGACAGTATCTTCATAACTGATGGCCGGAGCATCAGGCTGCCTTTGTATATTGACCGCCAGCACATCCAGTATGGTAGCTGTTTCATGGACGTTGGCGCTGTTATCATTGAACGTATATAACAATGTCTGCTTCTCCGTTTCGTCCAGGTAATCCACCTCACATACCGGCACGGCAGCATCTTCCATCACTGCAGCAAGAAACTGTGCGTAATGGGCTGTTAAACGTTGTATTTCATTTTCTTCAAAAACAGCTGTGTTATAGGAAAGTGACAGATGAATACCTTCTTTTCTTTCTGCAAATGAAAAAGTAAGATCAAACTGACTTGTTTCAGCGCTCATCCAATCCATGCTGCTCACAGTGAGCCCCTCCAGGGTATTGGCGGCATTGTTAACGTTGAGGCTACCCTGGTTCTGTAACACTACCAGCACATCAAATAATGCGGAGCGGCTAACATCCCGGTTTACCTTACGCAGTTCCAGCAACCGGTCAAACGGACATTCCTGATGTTCATAAGCACCGAGCAAGACTTCTTTTTCCTGTTGCAGCAGGTCCCGGAAACTTTGTGCTGCTTCAAAGCGGGTACGGAGTGGTAACGTATTCAGGTAGATACCAATCTGGTTTTCCAGTTCCTGCTGTTGCCTGCCGGCTACGGGTACGCCCACAATTATATCCTGCTGACCCGTATAACGGAAAAACAGTCCTTTCATCGCTGCCAGCAACACCATAAAGGGCGTAACGGCTTCCTGGCGGCAGTATTGCTCCAGTGTTTCCATGCGTCCTTCCAGAAGGGTCAATGTAATTCCTGCGCCACGGTGCGTCTGTACAGGCGGGCGGGTTTTACCGGGGAACAGGTCCAGCACGGGCAGTTCACCTTCCAGTTGCTGTAGCCAGTAATCTTCGTGTTGCTGCATCCGGCCACCGGCCAGGCGTGCCAGCTGCCAGGCGGCATAGTCGCGGTACTGTATCGGCAACGGCGGCAACTCCTGCTGTCCGCCCTGCAGCAATGTATTGTAGATGGTTACTACTTCGCCGGCCAGCACCTGCATAGACCAGCCATCGCTGATGATGTGGTGCAAGGTATAGAAAAATGCATGACGGTCTGCCGATACCTTTACCAGCGTTGTCCGCAGCAGCGGACCATTCTCCAGGTCGAAAGGCGTAAGTTGTTCCGTGGCATATATTTCTTTCAGCAGCTGGTCAGGATTTTCCTCCCGGCTGATATCCTGATAATTCCAGTTCAGTTGTATGTCTGCTACAGGATGTATAAATTGCCTTATCTCTCCTGCAGGTGTTTGTCTGAATACGGTACGCAGACTTTCATGTCTGCTGACAACTGCGAGCAGGGCTGATTTCAGCAGCGCTTCCTGCAACGGTCCGTCCAGCTGCAGTCCCAGCGCCATATTGTATGCCAGAGAGCTGTCTGTAAAGCGGCTCAGTACCCAGAAGCGTAGCTGGGCATTACTGAGTGCATAACTTTCGGCCGGCGGCAGACTGGGAATAACTTCCGCTGTCTGTTGCCCTGCAGTTGCAATCAGTGTGGCCAGTTCTGTCAGGCGGGGGTGATTGAAAATATCCTTTATCTGTATATCCGCTGCCCATTCCTTTCTGATACGGCTCACCAACTGTATGGCTTTCAGGCTATGGCCACCGAGATCAAAAAAGTGATCGTTGATACCTACCGGCTGTCTTTCCAATACTTCTTCCCAGATGCCTGCCAGGCGTGCTTCCGTTTCATTACGGGGTGCTACATAGCTGGTGGCGGTTCCGCGCAGCGCTGTCATATCCGGCGCCGGTAATGCAGCGGTATCCACCTTTCCGTTGGTATTCAGGGGAAACTGTTCCAGCTGCATGAGTGTATGCGGCTGCATGTAGTCGGGTAAGAGCGCAGACAATGCCAGGCTGACCGTTTCCCGGTCTGTTCCGGGTGCAGCAGTATAATAGGCTGCCAGCACCTTATCATTCCCCGGCATTGCTGTTACTGTTACAACAGCCTGGGTAACGCCGGGCACCCGGCTCACTGCAGCCGCTACTTCCGCCGGCTCCACGCGGTGGCCCCTTATCTTCACCTGCTGGTCCTTACGGCCGGCAAAAATGATGATGCCATCCGGCAGGTAACGGCACATATCGCCGGTGCGGTACAGCCGCTCTCCGGGAACAAAGGGATGAGGGATAAACTGCGCCTCCGTGAGGGCAGCCGCCTGCAGGTATCCCCGCGCCAGACCATCGCCGCCTGTATACAACTCTCCTGTAATGCCAGCCGGCAGCAGCTGCAGGTTGGCGTCCAGGATATAACACGTACTGTTGCTGACTGGCCGTCCGATAGGAATATCTTCCGCATCTGCCTCCGTGATCCGCCAGGTGGCAGAAAAGGTGGTATTCTCCGTAGGGCCGTAACCGTTAATCATTACCAGGGAAGGATATAAGGCACGCAGCTTGCCGATATGGTGCGGCGATAAACGATCCCCTCCTACCAGGATCGTTTTAAGCGGTGCAAACAGGCCGGGGGCGGTATCTGCCAGCTGATTAAACCACGACGCGGTAAACCACATCATAGTGACGCCTGTATTTTTAATAAGATCTCCTAACCTGTCAGGATCAAGCAGGGTTTCCCGGTCTGCCAGTACCAGGCACCCTCCGTTCAGCAACATGCCCCAGTACTCAAAAGTTACCGCATCAAAAGCGACAGCACCGGTAGACAGCAGCACATCGCTTTCAGAGAAGGCAACGATGTTGGTCTGCTTCACCAGACGTACCACTCCCTGATGCGTCACCATCACCCCTTTGGGCTGTCCGGTAGAACCGGAGGTATACATCACGTAGGCGAGGTGCGACGGCCCGGTGGTACTAACAGGGAGCTGCAGCGGTGTTGGGAAGCTGTCCAGCTGCACATCCAGCGCTATCATTTCTCCCTGGAAACAGGTAATCATATCAAACACAGCTGCTGAATCTGTAATCAGCAGCGTGGTGGCTGCATCCTGCAGCAAGGCTCCTGCCCGCGCGGCAGGATAACTCCGGTCGACCGGAACATAAGCGGCGCCTGCTTTCAGAATACCCAGTATGCCGATCATCATGAGATCGGATTTATCCAGCATGATCCCGATCAGGGTATCAGGCCCTATCCTGTAATGGCTGAGCAGGTGCTGCGCCAACCGGTTAGCCGCATCATCCAGCTGCCGGTAGGTCATCCGCCGGGCGCCATAAATCAGGGCAACCGCGT
Organism: Chitinophaga solisilvae; assembly: GCF_009928525.1. Taxonomy (GTDB): domain Bacteria; phylum Bacteroidota; class Bacteroidia; order Chitinophagales; family Chitinophagaceae; genus Chitinophaga; species Chitinophaga solisilvae. The sequence goes on from NZ_JAABOK010000014.1 coordinate 45,266, forward strand.
CAGGCGTACCTGCTGCCTGCAGTTCAAACAGGCTGCTGATCGTTTGTGTGGCGGGATAATCGGTGGCAGTATCATTAAAGGTGTATAACAGCTGTTGTTCTTCTTCGCCGGATAAATATTTTACCAGAGAAATATATTGCCGCGGACGGGTAGTTACTTCCTGCAGCAAGTTGTTAAAATGGATAAACCAACGGTCAATGGTATCCTGTTTGAAAAGTGTGGTATTATAACCGATCTGAAGATACAGCGCGCCATTTCTTTCGGTGAAGGTAAAGGTAAGATCTACCTGACTGGTTTGCAGCGACAGTTCCTGTGCCTGTCCGGTGGCCAGGTTGGTAAGCCCCTGCGCGGTGCTTTCCAGCAGAATGCTTTCCTGGTTCTGCATCACCACCATTACGTCAAACAGCAGCGATCTGCCGGTATTTACGGGAAGCGCCAGCTTGTCTGTCAGCATATTGAACGGATACGCCTGGTGCTCATAGGCGCCCAGCAGCACCTCTTTGCCTTTTGCCAGCAATGATGTGAAAGTATCATCACGCTGCGGTTTTATTCTTAACGGCAACGTGTTCAGGTATACGCCGATCTGATCTTCCAGTTCTATCTGTTCCCGGCCGCCTGACGGCGTTCCGATAATCATATCTTCCTGCCCGGTATAGCGGTACAGCAAAGCAGACAAGGCAGACAACAGCCCTGTAAACAATGTGGTGCCGGCGGTATGACATAACGCACGTAAGGCCGCCACTGCTGCTGCGGGTACTTGCCGGTTGATGCTATGCCCGTGGAAAGACTGTACCAGCGGCCGCGGATAGTCAAGCGGCAGCTGCATAACCGGCAATTCACCACTCATTTGTGTGAACCAGTATTTTTCCAGGGAGGCCAGCGTATCGCCCTGCAGGTATTGCTCCTGCCAGTGCGCATAGTCTTTGTACTGGATATTCAGCCGCGGCAGATCGGGCAACACACCGGCGCTCAGTGCATTGTAGGCAGCAGTCATATCGCGGGCCAGCACCTGCAGCGACCAGCCATCGCCAATGATATGATGCAGCGTATAGAAAAGCACCTGTTCATCGTGGTTGGTTTTCACGACTGTTACACGTAACAACGGAGCCCTGGTAAGATCGAATACAGCCGCTTGTTCCCGCCGGAAGATTTCCTGCAATGCATAGCTGACATCAGGGCTGCCTGAAATATCTTCATATGCTGGTTCACATACCACCTCTCCTGCCGGCAGAATATGCTGCCGTACCTCTCCTTCGTTGTCAATGCGGAAAACCGTGCGCAGGCTTTCATGCCTGTTCAGCAGAAATAATAGCGCCTGTTGCAGCGCCTTTTTATCAGGTGTTCCGGTTAACGTATAGGCGTTTGAGATATGATAGGCCCTGGAACGTTCTTCCAGCTGGCTCAGCATCCAGAAACGGCGTTGCGCATGGCTGAGCGGATAGCTTTCCCTGACGGGAATACGGACAATACCTGTATTGCCTCCGGCAGCAGCTGCTGATAAAAAAACTGCCTGCTCCGCAATAGTGGTATGGGCAAATGCATCTTTCAGCTGCAGGGACAGGCCCATTACCTGGCGTATCCTGACAAACAGCTGTACCGCCTTGAGGCTGTGGCCTCCGGAGCGGAAGAAATCATCGTGGATACTGATCTCCTGTTTACCCAGTATGCTTCGCCAGATATCCAGCAACTGTTGCTCCAGCGTATTACGCGGAGCTTCAAAAGGCGCTGCGGTGACATCTGCCGGAGTACTAACGGTACCGGTTATATGAAAATCAGGCAGCAGCTCCAGCTCCCCGGACTCCAGCCACCGGCCGGTATCAGAGGTTCTGTACATCCATCCGTTCCGGTGGAACGGATCAGGCACCGGTGATGATAAGGATCCGGCAGCAAAATGTCCGTCTGTTTCCGACGGATGATCGCAGCCAATACATATCTTTCCCGCGATACCAACAGGTACCAGCAGGTCGTGATTATCGAGGATATAAATACGCAGATGATGGATGGGGTTATCGGTACGCACCATTATACTTTTTATTTTTCAAACAAGAAAGTCCGGACGATAGCTCATCCGGCTACGGGTGGCTCTTCCGGGGCAATTACCTGTCCTTCCGGATGACCACAGTAAATCATCATTTCCTCATCTGTAAATGAGGGTAAAGGCCGGGGTTTATCTTCTCCCAGCAGTGCATTATATTCTGAAAAAAAATCCTTCATATATGCAAAATGCGCCCTGACCCTGTCCATCAGGGATTCCTTTTTTTCTTCTGCCATAAATATTTGGAAATTAAAAGGGGGAAGGAAATTATACTATCGGGTGATGTAGTGTGTTGCGGGTAATTTCGTTGTCGCCTGTTGTTTCCGGCATATCGTTTTTTCAGTTGACACATGGTCAAAACCTGCCTGCAGCAACGACGGAATCAGATATGACCGGGCATACCATCTTTCAAACAATGGTCCGGTTACAGGAACAGGTTTGAGAGAATATATTGTTTCCTTCATGGAATATGCTGAATGAATATTTAAATCTTAAAATGGAAGATCCCTGAAGATCTCATGCAGGTAAGGTTTCCGGAAAAAACGAAGCTATCGCTACAGTAAATACGGTATAGTGTTACTGCAAGTTGGGTATCAATGTTAAAAAAGGATATCAGGGTACAAAAGTGTATCAGAATTACCAACCAATATTATGAATAAAAATCAGAAAAAAATAAATTCTTCAAAATTTATTGCTGCAACATGAGTGCATTTATGTAATCATCCTGCGTTATTCTATTTTGTTTCATTCGCCGGCTTCCTCCATCACCAGCGCCTCTCTGGCCGTAAAATACAGGGAAGCTCCCTGCGCAGCACGTTCCAGCAATACTGTTTTTTCTGATTTGCTCAGATAGTCTGCTTTTGCCATTGCCTGATCCGGATCCCGCAACAGCGCCTCCAGCAATATTTCCAGGTGGTTGCCCATTCTTTGGATGGTGGCCGGCAGGTAAATGTCGCTGTTAAATTCGATGTCAAGCAACAGACCTTCTGCCTGCTCCGCAAAGTAGAAAGAAAGATCGAACTTGCTGGTAGCTGCGGTTAACGGCAGTTCACAAGGCATCACCTGCAGGTTATGTTTGCCGGCTATTGTTGCTTCCGTCTGCGGCATCATGTTCTGCAACACAACCAACACATCAAACAATGGATGGCGGCCGGCATCGCGCGTAAGGTCCAGTGCTTTCACCAGTTCATCAAATGGATAATCCTGGTATTTATAGACGCCGGTCATGAAGTGTTTCATTCTTTCCAGCTGCTGCCGGAATCCCTGTTCCGTTGCGATGGACAACCGCAATGCGATTGTGTTTACGTAGAAGCCGATCTGATTATCAAGATCAATATGCTCCCTCCCTGCCATCAGTGTGCCCAGTACTATTTCCCGCTGACTGGTATAGCGGGACAGCAGTACCTGCACCACTGTCAGCAACCCGGTATAAAGCGTAGTACCACTCTCATGCACCAGCTGTTTCAGGCCCTGTGTCAACCGTGCACTGATCTCTTTCCTGATGATGCCGCCGCGATAAGTTTTTACTGCCGGACGGCGAAGATCGCCCAGGAGTTGCAGTGGCGGCACGCCCTGTTCAAACTGTGACAGCCAGTAGCTTTTATGATCTTTAAATCCTCCCTGCTGTAATTGCGCCTGCTGCCATGCCGCATAGTCCCTGTATTGTATGCGCAATGCCGGCGGCGCTGCAGCAGCGCCATCAGCAGCAGCATAATAATACTGCATCAGGTCCTGCATCAGTACATGCATGGACCAGGCGTCGCTGATAATATGATGGATGACTGCCAGCAGCATCCATTGCTGATCGCCGGTTCTGTACAGCCCTACGCGCAACAGCGCATCCGTTGTTAAGTTAAACGGCTGCATCAGTACCTCGTTCATCTGTTTACGGATGTCGTGCTCTGTATAATGACTGCCGCGCAGGTCTTCCTGTAACAGGCGGAAACCGGATTGTGCTGCCGGCAATACGATCTGCACCGGCTCTCCGTCTTCCTGTTCCCGGAATACGGTGCGTAGTATTTCATGCCTGTCAATCAGCTGCTGCAATGCCTTTTCAAGGGCAGTTACCTGCAATGCACCTTCAAAACGGTAGGCCACCGGTATATGATATGCCGTATTGCCAGGTTCCAGCAGGGATAGTATCCACAACCGGCGCTGCGGGGAAGAGAGCGGATAGGATGCCGCCACGGGTACAGGTGCAATAGTGATTTCCTGTATGCCTTTGATCTGCCGGATGTAGGCTATCAAAGCCTCTTTATTATCCCGGATCTGTTGCTGCAGCTGCTGGTCCAGTACACCTTTAGGAGCTTCTACCTGCAGCTGTTCTCCGTTCAGGGAGATGCGGACTTGCTTTGCTCTCAGCGTATCCAGTATATTTTTTACCGTTGTTGTCATCATGTTGTTTTTTTGGAAGATGATCAAAAGAGCATTTTTTCTGTTTCCTGATCTGCTTCTGTTACCGGCTCATTTTCTGCATCCCTGATCCAGCGGGACGTTCCTGCCCAGCCAGCCATAGCTGCCACCGTCGGATAGGTGAATACGTCTGTAAACACCATCCCCAGCGCCAGCTCTTTATTTACCAGCGTGACCAGCCTGACTGCTTTCAGGCTTTGTCCGCCCAGTTCAAAAAAGTTATCCTGCATGCCGATTTTTCCTTTCCCTAAAACAGTTTCCCAAATGTCTGTCAATGTACGTTCCAGTTCATTCGCGGGAGCTACATATCCTGCTGATGGCTGTTGTCCCTGTGCCCAAGGGTCAGGTAGCTGCTTCCTGTCTGTTTTGCCGTTGGGTGTCAGTGGAAACGCTGTTAACCGCACATAATGTCCTGGTAACATATACGCAGGCAACCTGCGGGCGAGGTGTGCCTGCAGGGAGGCATGCGGAATATTTGCCGCTGCCGCGAGGTAAGCCACCAGCACCTGATCGCCGGCAGGGTCTTTACGGGCAACAACCAATGCGCTGTCCACGCCTTCGTAAGTCAGCAGTGCGGCTTCTATTTCTCCGGGTTCTATGCGGTGGCCCCGTACTTTCACCTGGTCGTCGGCACGGCCCAGGCATTCCAGCCGGCCGTCAGGCAGCCAGCGCGCCAGGTCGCCCGTGCGGTATAATCTGCCGCCCTGCGTAAACGGATCCGGTATAAAACGCGCGGCTGTCAGCTCTTCCCGGTACAGATAGCCCGGTGATACGCCTTCACCGCCGATGTACAGCTCTCCGGCAATGCCGGCAGGCAATAACTGACCATTGCTGTTCAGCACGTACACCTGTGTGTTCAGTACAGGACGGCCAATGCTCACCGGTTCATCCAGCGCTGCCGGCGGGCATACGCAGGACCAGATGGTAGTCTCCGTAGGTCCGTACATGTTATACACCGGTATATCATAGCGGCTGCGTAATTGCGCCAGCAGGGAGGCCGGCAACGGCTCTCCTCCCAGCAGCAGCGCCCGCAGGGATCCCAGCAGACGGGCGGAACTGCCTTCTTCTTCCAGCAGCCGCAGTAAGGAAGGCGTAGATTGCATCAATGTTACCGGACGATGCGCGGCATGTTTTACCGTGGTAAATTCCTGCCGCAGCAGGTTCAGCTCTTCCAGCCCTTTCAGTACTTTATCTGCAGCCATACCAAAATCAATCAGGCATGCCACTTCATTGACACCGATATGCCGCAGGCGCTCTACCAGTGGCCGGGAGCCTGCACGCGTACCTATCAGCGCACTGCCACCGGCATAACGGCGGTAGCTGTTGCGCAGGATCTGCGCCTGCAGTTCTTCACTGATATCTGCTGCATTCAGACCTGATTCTTCCAGCAGGATACGACTCAGTCCAAGTGTATTCTTCAGGTAGCTTATAAAAGGTAATTCTGCTTCCGTCATCGCCGTTGCTTCCTCTGTACCCAGATAGACAGGCAACATTACTGTTACCGTACCGGAACCTTCATGCCCGTGCTCACGGCGGCTTTCCCGGTATATCCGTATTCTTTCCGCCAGTTCTTCCAGGTGCTGGCCTGCCAGCGGTGTGAGCACATGTGCACCGATGGCGCCGGCATTGCGGAAGGAATCTTCACTGTCTGTTGCCGTTACCCAGACAGGCAAGGTTGCCTGTACCGGGCGCGGATATACCTGCAGGGATACTTCCTGTCCTAATGCATTCGTACGGGTAACACTGCCGCCCTCCCACAAACGGCGTACTGCCGCTATCTGTTCGTACATGGAAGTATAAGGTGTTGCGGATAATGCAACACCATCCGCAGGGTGGCCGGAGGCAAATGATAAGCCCACGCGGCCGCCGGACAGGTTATCTGCTACTGCCCATTCTTCCGTGATGCGTACCGGATCATGCAGTGACGCTAATACGCCACCACCACGAATTTCCAGCTGACGGGTACTTGCTGCCAGCGCAGCGCCCATGACAGCAGCATTCGGATGCACGCCCCCCGATGCAAGACCATGGCCCTCCGGCATCCATACAGCGCGGAACCCATGTTCATCGGCATAACGCACGGAAGATTGCAGCAAATCATATTTATGACTGCTGTCCTTATCGTAGCCTGAAAGGAAAAACAGGCTGAAATCCAACGGGGACGGTTCATCTCCGGTATAACGGTCCAGGCTGCCCGGCAGCCGGTCAGACGGATGAATCAACACCTGAACACCGCGGCACAGGGTCCACAACAGTTCCAGTACGGAAATATCAAACGAAGTGCTGGTCATCGCCAGCAGGCAGTCGTCTGCCTGCAAAGGCAACGCTTTATCCATCGCGGCAAAGAAATTCACCACATTACGGTGACAGATCATCACTCCTTTCGGATTCCCTGTAGAGCCGGAGGTATAGATGACGTAACTTATATCTTCCGGCGACACGTTACACGGCGTATATACGTCTCCGTTAGTACCCCCTGTAATGGTACTCAGTTTCAATATCGTACCTGAATAATCCGGCGGCACGGTAGTTTCTTCACCGGCTACCAGCACGCGGGCACGGCAGTCATCCAGGATGTAGCGCACTCTGTCTGCCGGATAGGAAGGATCTACCGGCACGTAAGCAGCACCAGCCTTGAGGATGCCCAGCATGCCTGCCATCAGGTGAATGGAGCGCTCTGTCATCAGCGCTACCAGTTCGCCGGGTTGTACCTGCAGGTGTTGAGACAGCTGCCAGGCGATGTAATCTGACTGTTCATCCAGTTGCCGATAGGTCAGCTCCCGGCCTTCAAATACAACAGCTGTTTTGTCCGGCGAAAGGGCTGCCTGTTCCCGGAAAAGGGAGACAATGGTTTTATCTTTTGCAAAGCTGCCTGCAGTATTGTTAAACGTCTGCAGCAGCTGATGCCGTTCTTCCGGACGGAGACAGTCCAGCTCTCCGATGACAGTATCCGGTGATGCGGAAAGCACATCGATCAGTTGCAACAGGTGTCCCATCATCCTGTTGATGGTGGAAGGTACAAACAGGTCCGTATTATATTCAATGATAGCCTGCAGCGTACCATCCGTTTCGAGGAAATCAAATGTCAGATCCAGTTTACTGACCAGGCCGGCTTCTTCCGTATAGGCATACGGGCACACACGGAGCTGGTCCGGCTCCTGCTGACCGGCAGGATTAACATCATTGTTATGGAGGCTCACCATCACGTCGAACAGCGGATTGCGGCTCATATCCCTCCGGAGGTTCAGTTCATCAAGCAGCTCGTCGAACGGGTATACCTGATGCCGGTAAGCATCCAGCGTAATCTGCCTGACGTTATCCAGCAGCTGCAGGTAAGTATCGTCCGGCTGACAGTGCACTCTTAACACGAGTGTATTAATGTACACCCCGATCTGCTCTTCCAGGTTGTGGTGATCCCTGCCTGCTACCGGCGTGCCGGTAATGAGATCGCTCTGGCCGGAATACCAGTATAACAGGGCATTGACAGCCGCCTGCAATCCCATAAACAAAGTAGCTTTCTGAGTTGAAACCACCTCTCTGAACCTGGCAAATATTTCAGGGTCCAGCAGCTGTTTAACCATGGCGCCGGGGTAAGTTTTTATTGCAGGCCGTGGATGATCATACGGCAGCTGCAATACCGGCAGTTCTCCGGCAAACTGCCGGAGCCAGTAGGCGCGGTGCGGCTGCATCTGTTCCGCTGCCAGCTGCGATTGCTGCCACGCTGCATAGTCCTTGTACTGGATGCGCAGCGGTGGCAACGTCATCGCTTCCAGATACAATATCATTAGTTCACGGATCAGTATTTCCATTGACCAGCCGTCGCTGGTGATATGATGCATCGTATACAGGAATACCCATTTCTGGTCTGAAAGCCTGCACAGGGATGCGCGTAGCAGCGGGCCCGATGAGAGGTCAAACGGGGTGGTAAATTCCTGCTGTATTAAATCCTGTGCAGATTTCTCCGCTGTTTCGTGGTCCTGCAGGTCTACCTGTCTGATGCTGAACTTTTCCGGCGCCGGGTTGATATACTGGCGTATCTCTCCCTGATCATTCACCCGGAAAGTGGTCCGGAGTATTTCATGACGGGCTATCAGGCGGCCGAAGGCATCTTCCAGCCGGGCAATATCCAGCCGGCCTTCGAAGAGATATACTGCCGGCATGTTATAGGCCAGGTTACCTTCCTGGTACTGACTAAGTACCCACAGGCGGCGCTGTGCTGATGACAGCGGGTAATCCGGGCTTATGGACGCTGCCGGTATAGCTGCTACCGGCGCATCCTGCCGGCGTTCTTTCAGGTATTGTATGAGCGCCTCTTTATGCGTACGCACCTCTTCCGCGATAGCAGCCGGAATAGTCGCCGGGCTGCTGATACGCAGGCGGTCATCTTTTAAAGTAACCTGAATCTGGTGCGCTTTTAATTTTTTTAGTAATTCGTACATCCGTTACCGTGTTTAACGATCCTGTAATTGGGATAGGGGCATTCTCCGGAATCTCACCACTGGCAGTCATCGCCGGTTGTTTATACGGAGGTCAGCTACCGGATTGTTCCGGCTCATCTGTCTGTGCGCCGGCAGCATCGCAGCCGTCAGCTTTCCTGCCGGAACATACTGTCTGTTCCTGCCGGAGAAAAAAGTTATCTGTATCGGGTGAAGGAGCAGCCGGAACAGGTTCGTCCGGCCGGAAAAGAGAGCACTTCCGGGTGCAGCTGCCATTGGCGCAGCGCGTGGCAGGACAAGGGCTATCCCCCTTGTCCTTTAAAAAAGTATGCATAGTGACTGTTGAGGATTAACGGGGGGTTAAAAGGTCCGGGCAGCTGCAACATCGTGCATCACGGACAGGTATTCCGGTTTAAAGCGGATAAGGATATTCCGTTGTAAAAGATCTACCCTTACCAGTATTTTTTTCATTTGATCCACATGCACTACTTCGCATGACAATCCGCTGAGCGGGCCTTTGGTAATCACGAGTTTTTGTCCTGTGCTGAAGGTTTCCTTAGATACCCTGACATCTTCACCATGCTGCGCCACCATCTGAATCTGTGCGATCTGGTGTTCTTCCATCCGGGCAAACTGTTTGCCGAACCTGACGTAACCGGTGGCTCCGCTTACCTGTTGTCCGTAATAAAACTCCTCGATGCTGCTCAGTTTCACGAACACATAGGAAGGAAACAGGGGCAACTCAATTGTTTTTTTCCGGTCATTCCATTGCCGGACCGATTTGCAGGTGGGGAAAAAACACTCAACATCGTATTCCTTTAGCTGGCTGACAACTTTCCTTTCATGTCGCGGCATAGTGTAGATCAGGTACCATCCGGTATTAAAGGTACTCATAGCAATGATTTATTATTTTGAGAAAAAGAGATACTGTGTAACAGGCATGACAATCCCCTTCCCCTATCGAGGGGCATCAGCAAAGGAGATAACCACTATACGTGTTGATGATCCGGTTCAGATGCGGCAATGATGTTCCCGTATAGCATGGCTGCTACAAGTTTTTTGTAAGGGGAAACAACGCCGGCAATGAACCGGAGTGAAAGGTTTTACGGGTAATAATAAGTTAACATAGGCTACTTTTTAACGTGGGTTGCGGAAAATGGATTATCTGCTCTGACGCAGATCATTCAGGTCAAAACAAAGCTATCGCTACAGTAAGTACCATTGTACTTATTGTAATTCGATTGCGCAGTGAAACTGGCTCTACAGCATCTGATTGCTTCTAACTTATAATGCGAAAAAAAACAGGTTTATAAGATCACTCAGAAAAAATGGCTCTCTAACAAACCGGTACCGGGTAATACAATTGTTTTCATTTAAATCGTTGGTTGAATTAACAAAATACTTCAAAATTGACCTAACAGCTGGTCCGGAATCTCTTTTCAGGTTAAAAACTACTTATTCGGAATATCTGGAAACCATACTTTCATTGGGGTAAATCTAACGAATGATCTTTTAAACGCAAAGAATATTGACAATTTTTTTCCTCATTTTGTCAGATGAGCGGGATCCTGCCGGGAAACAGGAATCTGTTACAGCTAGATAACATTAAAAGGACCGGCATGATGGTGGTGCAGTCCGGGCGCCAACTATATGGTGGAGGTTCATCTATAACAATTTCATCATGCTGTAAATCCGGCAGCAATCCTAATATAAAACGGCTAACGGCATAGGCGGCTATGCAGCGCTGGTGGCTATCTCTGCTATTTAAACCAACTATACTGGCACCGGATTTGAGGCACCTAAATAAAACCAGTCACACTAATCAGTCAGCAAAAAAACAGCTTATGAACTTCCCGCAAAAGCACAAGGTGTATCACAACACCATCAGTGTGGGCGACCTGGATATTTTTTACCGGGAAGCCGGAAACCCTGCTGATCCGGCCATTTTGCTCATGCACGGCTACCCTAACTCTTCCTTTTTATACAGAAGATTAATTCCGTTTCTGGCAGACCATCACTACCATGTGATTGCTCCGGACTTCCCTGGATTTGGGTACAGCTCCTACCCTTCTGCAGCAACATTCGAGTATACGTTTCAGCATTACAGCCAAGTCTTATCTGCTTTTACGGAGCAGATAAAACTAACGCAATTTGCGCTGTATCTCCATGACTATGGATCTGTAATAGGTATGCGCGTTGCCCTGCTGCATCCGGAAAAAATCACCGCGCTTATTTTCCAGGATAGCAATGCATATGAAGAAGGTCTTGGTAAAGAATGGGATGCCTGCAAGGTTTACTGGGATCATCCTACAAAAGAAAACAGGGAGAAGATAGGTGAATTCCTGAATGAGGAAGGCGCGCGCCGGCAGTATCTGGCAGGCATTCCGGAAGATCAGGTTCCTCTTTTCACGCCTGATACCTGGACATTGGACTGGGTGTTGATGAATCGTCCCGGTCATATAGACGCATTATTTTCCTTATTCGAAGACTATAAAAACAACCGGGCCTACTTCCCGAAATTCCAGGAGTTTTTCCGCAACGTTCAGCCTCCTGCGCTGGTAATCTGGGGAAAGTATGATGCCTTCTACAGTGTAGCCGAAGCGCCGTGTTATAAACGGGACATGCCCGATGCAGAGATCCATATCTTAGACGCCGGTCATAAATTACTGGAGAGTCATTTTGAAGAAGTAGCGCCGTTGATACTGGATTTCCTGAACAGAAAGATTGTTTCAGGATATCACCCGGCATAACTGTTCTTCATAATCATCTTTCTGTGCTTTGTACCAAATGCCAGTAAGGCATTGAACACATCCCGCGTTTCATTGGCATATGTGGTAAGCGAATACGAAACAGTGACCGGCCGGGTGTTATTCACCGTCTTTGTAATAAGCAGATTCTGTTCCAGCTGCCGCAGTTCCTCTGTCAATACTTTCGGAGAGATGCCTGCAATCTCTTTCTGCAGATCTTTAAACCGCATGGTGCCGGCATAGGAAAGATGCTGCAGAATACATATCTTCCATTTGCCGCCCAATAGCTCGATTGCATCTCTCAATGCCAGGGCTCTTTCTTTTCCATTATTTTTTTCGCAGCGTTGAATCAATGTCATGGCCAATTGGATTTATTACTTTCCTCAAGGTAACGGATAGTGTCTGAAAGTTAAAAGTAAAATACTTTTACCAAAAATACTGACATCATGAAAATAGCACTCATTGCCAATATCTCTGCCAACGGGAAAGTACTGCTGTCCGAAAACACCAGCTATCAGGCGCCACAGGAAGCAGTGGCGTTATTCACAGAAGTAGCCGCCAGGGCTGGCAATCTGGTAATCGGAAAAAAAACCTTTGATATGTTACAACGGGTGCTGACAGATGTCAGCAGCGCTTTCCCCGGCATAGAGCTGGTATTGATATCTTCCGCCGGAATAGCCACCGATGAATACAAGGTGGTTGCTTCCCCGGAAGAAGCTATCCGCTACCTGACTGAAAAAGGATGTCAGGAAATCGCAGTCGGCGGCGGCACCATCACTTACAACGCCTTCCTGGAAAAAGACCTGGTAACCGATATCTACTTTAATATTCATCCTGTAATGGTGGGCGATGGCGGTATTCTGGTAACAGACCCTGCATTAACCGCAAATTTCAGTTTAGTGTCACACCGGCAGATAGCTGAAAATATTATTCAGGTGCATTTAATCAGGGCGTGATTGATTACCGGAGAGTATACAACTTACCCATCTCCTGATATTCTCAGTATAGCAAGCCTATTTCGGTGATATTTTACTCATGGCACGCTCCGTGATGGCAGTTATCGTGAGTGATGGATTAACACCGGGATTCGAGGAAATCATAGCACCGTCACAGACCAGCATATTTTCATAGCCAAACACATGATTATCCTTATCGATAACACCAGTTGTAATATCATTCCCCATTACTGCACCTCCCAGTACATGTGCCGTAACCGGTATACCAAAAACTGATTCAGTAGCCAGGGTATACGGCTTTCCATCTATCCTACGGGCATAACTGTGCGCAAACACTTCAACTAAAGGCAGGTATGGCGTTGGTTTTACGCCTTTATGTAATACAGACCGCATACCGAACAATCCCTGTTTCAACCGCAGGGATTGTTCTCCCTCCTGCATAAACAGCAAGCCCTGGGTACGTTTACCAAAATCATCCACTAAAATGGTCCTGAGGTTTGTCCGGGGATGCCTGATAAAATCAAAGGCTATTTTCAGGAGCCTTCCTGCCAGCGTATTGCTGTAGGCCAGTGGTATAAAAAACAGCCGCCATACGCCTGACCCTTCATTGTGCCTGAAGGGTTCTACATAAGTTTTATCATCCAGTCTCAGCACCGAACCGATGGCTACTCCTTTTGAGAGATCCTTATTTTGTTTATAGTTGATTACACCCACCACACTTTCATTATTGGTACGGACACCATATCCTACCATAGGAGAAAGATGGGGTAATGAGGTTTCTTTCAGCTTAAGCAGGAGCGATACTGTTCCCAGTGCGCCGGCAGAAAAAACAACTGCCCGGGTAGTAAAGCTTTTCATCTGGCCGGATGTTTTGCATGTTATTTTATAACCGGTCGCGCCCTTTGCACCGTCTAGTGGAACTACGTCGCTGACCATTGTCTCAGGCAGTATTTCGGCGCCATGCTTTCTGGCGAAGTACAGATAATTTTTATCCAGTGAGTTCTTCGCATTATGTCGACAGCCGACAAGGCAGCCGCCACAAAATGTGCATCCGGCGCGGGCCGGCCCCTGCCCGTTGAAATAGGGATCATCAACCTGCTTTCCGGGTTCACCCATAAAAATGCCCACCTCTGCATTACTGAAATTTTCGGGTATTCCCATCTCTGCTGCCATTTCCTGCATTACCAGGTCACCAGGTTCCATTCTGGTGTTACAGGCGCTTCCCAGCATACGCCTGGCTTCTGCATAAAAAGGTGTCAGTTCCTTTTCCCAATCTGCCAATCCTTTCCAGTGACCGGAGTCAAAAAAACCAGCCGGAGGCACAGGCAGTGCGGCAGCATATATCAACGATCCACCTCCCACCCCCACACCATGTAACACTGTCATATGGCGGAAGAAAGAAAGGCTGAGAACTCCTTTAAATTTCAGTAACGGTGCCCACAACCATTTACGGAGATTCCAGTTTGTTTTGGGAAAATCGGTTGCGCTGAATTCCTTACCTTTCTCTACAACAAGTACCTTATAACCTTTTTCTGCCAGTCTTAAAGCACTGACAGCGCCACCAAATCCACTGCCTATTATCACGTAATCATATTGTAGTATCATAGGGTTAATATTAGGATTAATAATACAATGCCTGTGTATACTCTGACAGGCACCTATCATTGGCTGAATATATCCGGGAATATGGATTATGCCCTGTCCGGACTACGGTCCAGCCAGGCAGCCCCTATAGTATGCCGGGAACAATTAATGACTGCTATCATCAGATCCTCGAAAACGGTTCCGGGAAACGACATAACACCATCCTGCTGCAACCGCTTCGCTGCTGCCTTCTGTGTCTCTGTGCTGTTCATATCTTCCAGCAAACCCAGGTTAATATTTAATCCCGGTTTACGCTGCTGTTGGCGTAACACCATCAACGCATCAAAAAATCCGGCAGCGGCAGCTGCTCCGGCCATACCGGGAGTACCCAGCATGCCGGCAATTCCTGAAAAGGAAATGAAGTATTTCAGACGCTCTCCGAGCGTCAGTGTATGCAGGTACCATCCGCTATTAACCGTTTCCCGGAATGGCATATAAAAATCATTTTTCTGCAGAGAGGCAGTCATACCCTCTTCCCATTCATACGATGCGAGGAATATACCACTTAGCGGGGGCATTGTCTTGTTAAGCTCTTCCAGTAAGTGTTTAAGCGAATTACAATCACTGATATCACATAACCTGACAACCACTTCACAGCCGTCAGCACGCATCCCGGTTATTATTTCCATGGTTGAAGCATCCGCATCCCGGTTACTTATGAGGACAAGCTGTCTTGCTCCGTTCCGGCACAGCCATCTGGCAGTCATTAAACCTAATTTTTCTGTACCTCCCGTAACCATAAAGGTTTCATCTGCTGTAAAAAGCGGCGGCGGCAGTGGTTCTACCGGCAATGCAGGATCTTCCATATCGAAAACAATTTTACCCGTGTGTTTTGATCTCAGCATCAGATTAAATCCATCCTGAATACGGGAAGCGGGGAAAACTGTTTCAGGCAAAGGTTTCAGGCTACCCACCCGCCAGTATTCCAGGAATGCCTCCAACATCTCTCCGATAAGACCAGGATTTTCTCGGCCAATTTTCATCAAATCAATAAAAATATAGGATATCCCTTTTTTAAAGTGCTTCATTTCCAACCTGCTGTTACCAAAGATGTCCTTTTTACTTATATCGCAAAAGCGGCCATGCAGGCGCAACAGCTTCAGGCCCTCGATAAGAGCGTCGCCGGTGAGTGTATTGAGCACCAGATCTACTCCTTCATTATTTGTCCATCTGTTTATCTCAGCGGCAAAATCAAGGGAGCGGGAGTCGCATACATATTTTATCCCCATAGACCGCAGTAGTTGCCGTTTTTCCGCTGTACCTGCCGTGGCATAAATTTCTGCTCCCAGCATCTTTGCCATATGAATAGCCGCCAGTCCTACACCTCCGGTAGCTGAATGAATCAGAACACGCTCCCCCTGATTTAATCTGCCGTATTTTATAAAGGCGAGGTATATAGTCAGATAGGCCCCTGGTATGGTAGCAGCCTCTGTTACTGTAATTTCATCCGGAATACGGGCCAATACTGATTCATTAAATAACAATGCCTTGCCGGGGGAATCGCTAACGTCCAGGCCCATTACGCTGTCTCCTTTTTTAAATCTTGTTACGCCGGTTCCAATGCGTGTTACCACTCCTGCAAACTCTTCTCCTAAAGACATTTGTCTGTTCTGTCCTGATTCATAGAGGCCTAATGCCGCCAGTACATTAAAGTAACTGAGACCTGCAGCCTGTACCTTCACCTCCACCTCTTTAGCTCCAGGAGGCGGAGCGTCTACCTGCCTGGCAACAATACTGTTTAACAAACCGGGTCTGGTGGTAACAAATCTAAACGCGATTGACGGTTTCCAGGAAATCTGCTTCTGTGCAATATTATTCTCTGCAGCTATACTCACTTTTTGTAACCGGTATATGCTTACCATATTTCCATGAATAATGTATTCCTTGGCAGTATGTTTACCGGTAATAATACGACAGAGCTGCCCGAACTGTTCCGGGGTGGCAGCAGCAGGTAAATCTATCAGCTGACAATCAAGCTCAGGGTATTCTCTGGAGATTGTCCGGGCAAGACCATTCAACGGCGCTTGCCATAAGGCATCTGTGGTAATATTTTCAGGCTGTTGTGTCCCTCTGAAAATAACGTGCAGCCGGAAAGAATGCCGGTGTTCAGATTTCCGGAGTGCCTGTACCAATGAAATCAGCTCCATACACTTGTCCGAGCACAAAGTGGCCGGTTCCTCCGTATTACCATCTATTGTGTTGATTAAACAAACAATACCCGTATAGGCGTTACCTTTTCTCTTCAGCAATTCGCTCAGTGATATGGCAGCTGGATGAATTGCTGACCTGTCAAAGCTGAACCAGGCAGTATTTTCTGTCATCCGGTCCGGTGGCTGACTGATATCAGGCAACACATCCACGTTGGCCATAGACCTGTTCAGATAATCGACGATATATTGTGTTTCCGGAGTATTGTTTATAATCAGCCAACAGGTATTTCTGATTTCTGCGACAGCTCCCTGTAATATCTCCCTGGTAACTTCCTTAAGCTGCAGTTCATAAAAACTATCTGCAATCGAGGGTTGCTGCCTGTCGGAATGCTTTTCGAAGTACACTTTATCTATTGAGACGAGCTGTTGTCCCATATTGTTATATACGCATACCTGCAGGCTCCAGGTACTTTCGTCTTCCCTGACAATATTACTGTAGCGTATCCATAAGTCGTCCGTAACAATCGTTTTACTAAACAGCTGATATCTGTCCATTCTTACCGGAAGCAGATAGGAGAACCTGTCATTCTCATACTCAACAGGCCATATTGCTGCATGCAGGCAAGTATCCAGAATAGCCGGGGGAATAGTATACTCCCTGCTGTATGTTGTTGCGTCCGCTCCGATGATCATGTGTACCATTGCTTCCTGCGCATTCTTTCTGCAGCTGCAGGCCAATCTGAATGCTGCCCCTGTTTGCAGGCCTGCCTGATTAAAGTAAGCATAGAATGTGGCTGCCGGAATCTCTTCAGAAAAGGTTTCCCAGGCACTTTTGATATCAGCTGCGGGGGGCTGTACTTTGGATTTATAAGACAATTGTATACGACCTTCCGCATGCAATACCGATTTCCCGGGAGCATTTTCTGACATACTGAAAAACTCAAATAGAATAATGTTATGCTGCTCAGTTGTAAAAATCAACTGCACAGAAGTTGCTGCTGATTTTATCCAAAGTGGTTCTGTCAGTTTTAGCTGTTCTATATGCCAGTTATTTTCCGGGAAAATGTTTACTATGGCAGAAGAGATATATTCAAGGCAACAGGCAGCCGGAAAGATGCATTTCCCATGCAGCCGGTAATCCTTTAGCCATGGAAATACTTCAGTATCGATAACCGCCTCCCAGCAGACCATCTCCTTGTGTCCGGCCATGCGCCTTTGTATGGCTCCGAATGAATGATTAGCTGTTACCTTTATTTTATCGGATCCGGAAGGATATGACAAGTTACTCATAACTCAGGTTTTAACTCAATCAGATAATTATCAATTTACCATCCTGATAGCATATGCTGATATCTACTGTTGCCAGGGAAACAAACCCGTTTCAGCATATCTTCTGATATTCCTTTGAACTTCCGGTGTGGCAAACGCTTTTCCGCTGGTAGTTACAGACAGCTCTCTTACAGTATCCAGGCTGTATAATTCTTTCATGAATGATTTCAATGAGATAATAGCTGGCCGGGATATTCTTTTCAGTCGCAGAAGATGAGTGTTTAACAGGGCCACGTCATTGGCCGCCCAGGCATCAACTATTCCCCATCCATATGCCAGTTGTACATTGATAGCTTTGGTAGACAACGCGAGATATTGCGCATGATGAAAACCGGCCTTCCGTATCAGGAAAGGCATTACGCAGGCAGGTATTAGTCCGAATAAAAGCTCAGACAAGCTAAAACTCGCATCTGCACCGGCAATCACCATATCTGACGCTGCTATCAATCCCATTCCGCCGGCATTCACTTTTCCCTGTACATGAGCAATACTGATAAACGGTCCGGTTGCCAGGCAGTACAGAAATTCATATAAGGCAGCGGTATTCAGCTGTGCGGCCTCATTAAAATCAGCTCCCATACAAAATATTTCCGGCAACCCTTGCAGCACCAGTATGGTTGCATGTTGTCCGTACTGCTGCAATGCATCGAAGCACTCTTCAATCAATAATGGATTAATAGTATTGTTGTTTTCAGGACGAAATAGCTGAAGATAGAATACAGATGCCTCCATACGCACCTTTATAGTCTGATAGTTATTCATTCCGGTAAATATTCATTTTTGATGATAAAATTTCTGCGGCTTCCTTCATTATTCTCAGGGCAATTTCATCTACATGCCTGTTTCTCCAGCTTTCCCAGGGAGTGCCTTTCACCCACTGATTGAAAGCGCCCAGCGCAGGCCCTGTCTGTATCTGAAAATCTGTCTGGCATGATATGTCTCCCTTCATAGCCAGCCTTGTCGAATAGCCGAAATACCATCTGAAGATGTAGGCCATTTTCTGTTTAGGGTTATGAACTGCTTTTTCCAGGTCACCCAGAGAGTAATAAGATTCTACATCCTTGTATATCTCTTCAAAGCTGCGTTTAAAGAAGTTCTTCTGAATATGATTTCTTGTTTTTTCATCAATTTCATCAAGGCTATTATGATATCTGTAAAGGTCGTATAACATATTTGCCCTTGCGGGGAAAAAAACGCCTCTTTTCAGCACCTGCACCTTAGCGCCTATTTCAAACAGGTCGCCTGCAGGTGCATAGGTAGTATCCTGAACGTTGATATCCTGCAGCATATCCTTTACAGCATCACTCATGCCTGCTTCCACTGTACATTGATTAATAGATCCAGTCAGAATAAAATCAGCGCCCATGATAAAAGCTGCTGCAGCGGCTTCAGGTATACCGATGCCTCCCGCTGCACCTACACGTATCCTGCGGCTGTACCCCTGATTTTTCATATACTCATCTCTTTGCCGCATTATTACCGGGACCAATGCAAGGGCAGCTCCCTGGTCGGTATGCCCTCCTGAATCCGCTTCCACACAGATATCATCTGCCATGGGAATCAGCCGGCCTAATGTCGCTTCTTCCTGCGTAATTATATTTTCTGCCAGCAATTTTTCGATTAACTGTTCTGGTGGCGGGCTCA
Organism: Chitinophaga solisilvae; assembly: GCF_009928525.1. Lineage (GTDB taxonomy): Bacteria > Bacteroidota > Bacteroidia > Chitinophagales > Chitinophagaceae > Chitinophaga > Chitinophaga solisilvae. The sequence goes on from NZ_JAABOK010000014.1 coordinate 64,619, forward strand.
AAAACGCAGCAGCCACCTCTGGTCTGGATAGTTTCACCATAATTCTCACCGGAGAATGAACGGAGCCATCCATACTTCTGGTAAGACCGGTCAGTCTGACCCGAACCAGCTGCTGAGTTACATTCATATAGGCAGCTACTTCGACATGTCTGACCTTATACCTGAGTATTAAATCCACCATGTCCCGTTCTCTGGAACCGTTCAGCAGATTAAATCCATATGCTTCTCCATTCCTGAGCTGCCGTTGTATATCTATTATGGCAGACTCCATTTCATCTCTTTTCATACCACCGGTTCCAAAATATCCAATCATACCAGCGCGCCCCATTCTTATTACCAGTTCCCGGGATGCAATACCATGTACCATTGCACCAGTAACGTAGGCATACTTCAGGTTATAATCTTTTCTGAACTCCCGGTCTCCCAGCTGTTCGGCCTTTATCACAAAAACTTTGTCTGATCGTTCCTGTCTTTGTACCGTGTCCCGAAATATCCTTTTATCTTTTCCGGGTTCAGCAGGCTCCGGAGACCGGGTTGTTATCATCGCCCCTGCTACTTTTTCATTATTACCGGCAGGCTTCATCTGAATAAACTGCTGCATTTTAGTCAGCACATCGCCAGGTCCTGTTTCACAGAACTCCCTGTACCCTTTATGAATAAGCCCGCTGATACTTTCATACCATCTCACCTGGCTGGTTATCTGTTGAATCAGCATATCCATAACGTTATCTTTATATTCACCCGCAGTAGTATTGGCAATAACAGGCAACTGTAAGGGCGAGAAGATAAAGGCAGACAGATATGCCCCAAAATCTCTTGCCACAGATTGCATATAGCGGGAATGAAAAGCGCCGCTGACATTGAGCGGGTAATAAAGCCTCGCCCCTTCGGCTGTAAATATTTGCTGCGCTCTGTTAATATCATCTTTCGGGCCGGCGATCACAATCTGTTCAGCAGAATTGTAATTGGCGATATCCAGCGTATCAAAATGTGTTTGCAGAATTTGTGTTGTTTTCTCCAGGTCAAGTCCAAGTACTGCGGCCATTGTTCCGTTTGTCATACCACTCATGAGTTCTCCTCTTTTTTTAACTATCCGGAAGCCGGTTTCAAAGGAATAGGCTCCTGCAGCAAACAGTGCGGTATACTCTCCCAGGCTGTGCCCCAGTACACAATCGGGTCTGGATTCCTTTTCAATTCTTTCCAGGTACATCAATGTATTAACCAGGAACAAGGCTGGCTGGGTATATTGCGTCTTATTCAACAGACGTTCAGGATCTTTAAGGCAGAGCAACACCATATCATATCCCATGATGCTGTTTGCTGATTCAGTAATATGCGGATATCGGGCAAACAGGTTACCTCCCATTCCTTTCAATTGAGAGCCTTGCCCTGGAAACAGAAATGCTTTCATACATGTAATTTTCTGATAAAAAAAATTAATCTGACACCCTCCTCTGCTATCAGGTAAAGGTTTTATCTGTCAGCAGCATAGTACCCGGTGGGAGATATTGCTGCTGCAACACCTGTTCCTCTCATTAGCATGCTATGCTTTCTTTACTTTATCATTGCTGCCAGGTAAGGTGATATAATCAAACTAAACAGCTTTTATTGACAAAGTCGCTGAAAGCGGCGGCTGTCATATATTCCCTGTCATATAACAGTTCACAGAATTCAGTAAGTAAAGCTATTGGATGCTGATTATACATCAATAGCAGGTGATTGGGCGCCTCCAGGTTAAGCAGATGAAAATCAGGCATTACAGCTTTCCAGTCCCTCCAGTCAACGCTCTTCTTCATATCTTGCGGCTCAGGTTTCAGACAGAACCAGAGTTCCATCTCACCATAAAATATTTCATTCCTGTTATAGAAAAAGTAACAGGGAACTTCTTCCGGTTGTGGCAAAGGCTTCAGTATATAGTGATCGACCCGGTAGTTCAATAGCAACTGTACCTTGCACATTACCTGTTCCTTAAAAGAGGCTTCCTGTCTTCTGAAACCCTTCTGCAACGCCAGTGTTATCAGTTGTTGCAGGAAAGCGCTGTCATCCAGGTGAGTATCCACTTCGTTTCTCCGGATAATCAGGCGTCCTGATTCTTCAGGATGTTGCACTGCCCGTGAAAACAACATGGAGTTTACCATCTTCAGTAACAGATCTTTGTAACTTGTCAGGAACCGTGTTCGGTCAGACGGCGGATCTATCATTACAACAGAGCTTATTTTTTCACCCTGTTCCTGTAACTGCCTGATGATTTCACAGGCAATTACGCCACCTAATGAAAATCCGCCGAATTCATAAGGGCCTTCCGGTTGTATGGCCCGTATTACTTCCAGGTAACGTGCGGCAATGGCAGGGATACCAGGAATGAAAGTATTTCCGGGCGGCAGCTGTTCCTTTGGCTGAAGCAGCCAGACAGGCCGGGGTACTGACTGCATCAGTTTTATATAGGGTTCAATTCCCCCCATACCACTATGCAACCAGAATACCGGGCGTCCGGAAACAGCATTATTCAGTCGCGTTAATTTCGAATGAGGTATATTGTCCGGTGTGAAAGCGTGCTGCCGGTTTGCTTCCTGTCCGTTTAATGCCAGAATGGATTTAAGTGCATCATCAACATTTATTCCTCCTGCCTGTAAAGCCTGCAGAATAAGTTTAACTTTCATGAATTTTCATTTTTGTCGTTTTCAGGAATATGCTATTTACTCCATTCATATTTCCGGTGAAAATCCCGGATTTCCTTCAGGTAAAGTCTTGGTGCGGCTTTGACCACATCCCATGCGCGGGGAATAAGCTGATGATCAGGCGTTACATCACGTACGCCAAAACCCATAACAGCACTGTTACCGGCAATAATTTCATATTCAGTGACAGATAATCTTAACCGCTGGCTGAGGTGATCCTGTATCCTGAATTGCCGCTGCAGGGCCTGTCCGTCTTTTGTCACCACGCCGCTGTAAAATTCCGAGCAGCATCCGGACCCATAGGAGAAGCATCCGATACGGCCAGGTGTATCATAATTTCCGTTATCAATGGTACTGGCCAGCGACAGAAAAAGCGTACCTCCCATAATATTACCCACCTGCTGACAGTATATCAGCCCTGGCTTTACGCGCCGTGTAAAATCGGCTTCCGTCTCAGCGGGGTCCGCATTGACCAGCTTACGCATGATACTGCGATGCGCGCCTTTCACCATTCCGCCGAAAGGCGTATGAAAAGACAGAAACTGGAAACTATTCCGGTAATCCGCATAGGTTACTCTTTTTTTGTACTCCAGATAAGACTTCTCACAGCATTCCATATATGACAGCAGGGACAAATCTGCGTTACCTACCTCCTTGTCATTCTGTGGCCGGCAGGTATCCATTATTTCATGCCCATAATATCCGTTTGCACCAATATCCGCTGTAAACACACCAGGAGATGCACTTACCAGCAGCGCCACAGCTCCGGCGCCATTGCTGGGTTCCGCAAACGCCAGGTCTTTATCACCGTTTTCGCTGCCGCTGACAATTGTAAAACGACTGATATCTGTAGCAATCACCAGCGCTTTAGCTCCGGGGGAAGCGTTGGAAAGAATAAAGCTGACAGCCATCTGCAGACCTGCTGTACCTGAATAACAGGCCTGTTTTATCTCAAACAGGCGGCAGTTACGGTTAAGGCCGAGGTAATGATGCACATAGGTACTTACTGATTTACCGAAATCTATCCCGGATTCCGTACAGGTAATCAATAACTCGATGCGGCTTCTTTCCTGCTCTGTCAGCGATGCTATCAGCGGCTGTGCAGCATTTACCGCAAAGGTTACCGGATCTTCATAAGGCAATGCTACTGTCTTGCTTTTTATCAAAAGGTTTTCAAACCTGGTCTGGTTCAGGTTACGGTGTATGGCCAGCTCCTGGACATCCAGGCAGGCGGCGCCACCGTAAATATTCATGGCCTGTATTCCTGCTGTTATCATTTTCTATTATTTTTTTGCTTACCAATAAAGGTTCCGGGTAATTCAAATATGCTGACTGCCATTATATTTTCCGGTCAGTTGCAGTATTTTCAGATGAGCTGTTTCGATATCAATTCTTCCGGCCTTCACCTGATGGAGTACATCACCTACTTCCACGATACTGACCGGTACTGTATTACCAGTTTTACTCTCATGCGCCAATTTGCTTATTCTCTCTTCCAGCAACACAGCCAATTTCCTGATGTTGAGACAGTCAAAAACATGCGGCACAAGTAAATCGGTTCCATATCTGCGGTTAAGTTCCAGGACCCATAACAGGGCCTTATCTGAATCCAGTCCCATATCCCGGAAATTTGCATCTATATTTGTTTTTTCCGCAGGCACAGCAAGTATTGCTGCAATACTTTCCTTTAACTGCTGCTGCAATTTATTTTCGACAACTTCAATTTTTTCAGCAGGGAAATGTTCCTGTTTTGTCTGATGACTGATTTCTTCTTTCGTCTGTCCATTTGTTGCTGCAGCCTGCAGCCAGTAACTTTCACGGGCAAAGGGATAACCAGGCAGATGTACGCGCGCCGGAAGGTTGTTCCCGTACAAAAGCCGCCATTCAATGTTTTTTCCACTTATCCAGTGATTGCCTGTTTTATCCAGTTTACCTTTTTCTATCCATGAGCGCAGAAGTATGGCTTCATCTTCAAGGTCCGCCTGCCCTGCTGCATCCTGCCAGCTGCTTACCTTTCCGGTCATAATACCTGGTAATGACCAGTTTCCTGCAGCTATCCCTTTCAATGCAGCTACTATCTCATCGCGGGAGGCTGCCACAAATGCAGCCCTGCATTCCATGGCTTCTCTGCCATATTGCAGTGTCCAGGCTATTTCCGCAGACAGTAATTCCGGATGGCCGGAAATAAACGCAGCCAGTTCTTCCGCACCGACTTTCAGTCTGGCTTCATTCCTGGCTGACAATACTATCAGCACCGGGGCATTTGACTCAGCAATCTTTTTCCGGAGCGGAGCATATTCTTCCATAACGAGATGCGCGTTTGTGCCGTTCAATCCAAAGGAACTGACAGCAGCCCTGCGCAGCATACCTGGTTGTATGTTCCAGGGCTGTAGCCTGTTACTAATAAAAAACGGGCTTTCTTCCAGGTGTATATAATCATTCAGTTTTTCAAAATTGATAGTCGGCAGCAATACCTTTTCCTTCATAGCCAGCAATACTTTGAGCATGCCGGCCACTCCTGATGCTGCCAGGGTATTTCCAATATTACTTTTTACGGTTCCCAAAGCACAGAAATGCTGTTGCTGCGTGAAATTCCGGAAAGCCGTAGTCAGGGCATCCACTTCAATCGGGTCTCCGAAACGGGTGCCTGTACCATGCGCTTCCACCATCGTGATAGTTTCCGGATTGATGCCGGATTTTTTATACACATCCATTTCCAGCGCCAGTTGCGATTTCATGCTGGGTGCCGTAATACCATTTGTTTTACCATTCTGGTTGGTGGCCCATCCCTTCACTACTCCGTATACAGGATCTCCATCTCGCAACGCATCTTTCATCCGCTTCAGCAGGAGCACCCCTACTCCTTCTCCCAACACAAAGCCATCAGCTTTCTGATCGAATGAATAACAACGTCCTTTAGGAGATAACAGATTCGCATGGGCCGTCATAATGTGCATGGATGGGCCGGAGTATACAGTAACGCCTCCTGCAAGTGCCAAGTCATTCTCTCCTGAAATAAGACTCTTACATGCTTCAATAACGGCTACCAGGGACGAAGAGCAGGCAGTGTCAACCGACAGTCCCGTCCCCTGCAGGTTAAGCAGGTAAGCAATCCGCACATTCAGCAACGCAGCCGAATTACCCAGCCATTCCCGCATAGTCAGTTCTCTTTCTACATCGCGGGATATATAATCGCCGGTAGTGCATCCCACATATACGCCACACCGGCTGCCTGACAGCGAAACCGGATTGATACCCGCATCTTCAATACTATGCCAGCAATGAGTCAGGAATAATCGCTGCTGAGGATCCATCCGCACCGCTTCATCCGGAGGAATATTAAAAAATGCCGGATCAAATTTGTCCACATCCGGAATGGCTCCCATCCATCTGGAGGTTGTTTTACCCGATGTTCCAGGTACAGGATCATAATAGTCCTCTATATTCCAGCGGCTGGCCGGCACCGTTGAGATACAGTCCCTGCCTTCCAACAGATTATTCCAGAAATCCTGTGTGGTTGGTGCATCAGGATATTGTGCTGATATGCCGATAATGGCGATATCTTCCGTCCCCGGTGGCGCCATATCCGGATGATCCGGTGCAATATTCTTTATACTATTTGCAGTTGCTTCCTCTGACGACGGTGATACCTGTGGTTTCTGCTGCTCTCTGATACCACCGGTATTCTTTTCAGAGATTGTATTTACTCCCAGGTCTGACAATGTCACAGCTGGTAATGAATAAGCAGGCATATCCTGCTGGCTGGCTGCGACCGGCGCCGCAGGATGCTTTCCTTCATTCAATGTAGCTTCAAGAAAATCTGCCAGCTCCCTGATATTGGTATAATCGTATAACACGGTTGCCGTGAGAGAAAGCCCGTACTGATTGTTAATTACGGTTACCCACTCCAGCCCTAACACGGAGTCTACTCCCAGGTTCAGGAAGGTTTCATTCGGATTAATGTCCTTGCCCGGCAGGTATAATACTTCACCCAGACTATCAGACAATTCCTGCTGCAAACGGCTGGCTGAAAATGCAGCTGTTACAGAGACAGGCGGAGGTGTTGAAACTATTTCCGCTGTTGCGACTGAAGTCTGTGTTAAATGAATTACCGGTAACCCGGATGTAGCTTTGGTAGCTGGCAGTATATCCGCAGGCGTTACAGCGGAGGAGACATTCTCCTGCCCCTTGAGTACAGTCGCCAGATAGGCAGCCAGCTCCCTGATATTAGTATAATCATAAAGTACTGTGGCTACCAGGGAAAGGCCATACCGCTGGTTGAGAGCAGTAATCCATTCCAGTCCCAGCACTGAGTCCACACCGAGATTCAGAAAGGTTTCATTCGGGTTTATTTCTTTCTCTGACAGATATAATACTTCACCCAGGCTTGCTGATAACTCCTGTTGTAAACGGGCAATGGAATATGCGGCAGTTATTACCGGTGGCTTTTCGGGCTGTATGACATTCATGGCAGGCGCAGGGGCAGAAATGGATGCAGTTTCCGGCACGCCGCCATTATACTTTTTCTCCAGTTCTTTTTGCAGCAAGGAGGAGATTTCCCGTAATGTGGGGTGATCATATATTATTATTGCCTGAAGGGAAAGACCATACTTTGCATTAATCACCTCTATCCATTCTACGCTCAGAATAGAATCAAGTCCCATTTCAAGGAAGTTTTTCGAAGGATCAAGTGCGGTTGCAGGAAGATATAAAATCTCGCAAAGGCTTGCTGCCAGTTCTTCCAGTAATACCTGGGTGCTGATAGTGGTCATATTCGTATTTGCTTGTTGTGTAAATGCTGTTTTGTTTTCTGCAACCGGAAAGGCTGCGCCGGATGCTATACTGTTTTCAGGTACGTCAATCTGCTTTACCTCAGGGATGCCGGCATCCGGCTGCCTGCGCTGTATTTCCGCGATCCAATACCGTTTGCCCTGAAACGGATACACCGGCAGACTGATACGACGCATGTTTCTGCCGGCATACCATGGCTGCCAGTCTATATTATGGCCCTCAGTCCAATATTTCAGCAATTGGTTATATTCCCGGGCATTCAACCAATCTCTGACAGGTAACGTGTCCTTGGCAGTTGAGACTACGGTGTTTCCCTCGCCATAAAAAATTTCATCCGGTGCACTAAGTCCGCTGATAAACCGGCGGAGTTTATCTGATAGGTTCCTCATCGTTTCAGCGGTAAAGGCCAATCTGAATGGCATCGCTTCCCGTCCTGTCTGTAGGGTATACGCTATATGAGGGAGTGTATCATCATTTAACTGTTGTGTTGCTATAAACAACACCAACCGCTCTGCCTGTTGCAGCAGTTCTTCTTTTTGCCTGGCGGACAGCACGATTATAACCGGTAATCCGGTACTGTCAGTGGTTACAGGAGATATATATTCTTCAAGAATGACGTGGGCATTGGAACCTCCGGCGCCAAAAGAAGAGATACCCGCGCATCGCGGTATTTCCTGCGTTCTGTCATTGCCCTTCACCACAAGGCGTTCCCAGGCCGCCAGCTCCCGCTGGACTTTAAACGGACTGTTTTCAAAGTCAATATGCGGATTCAGTACATCTGCGTATAAGGTGGGAGCAAGCTGACGGTGGCGGAACTGCAGTAATATTTTTGTGATGCCGGCAATGCCTGCAGCACTTTCACAATGCCCTATATTCGATTTAACAGAGCCGATAGCACAAAACTGTTTATCTCCGGTGAATTGCCTGAATGCGCGGCTCAGCCCTTCTATTTCCACAGGATCTCCCAGCTCCGTGCCGGTACCATGCGCTTCCAAGTAACTGATATTTCTGGGATTGACACCGGCGGCATGAAGCGCCTGCAATATGACATGCTGCTGGCTTACCGGATTAGGTACCGTGTAACCGTTTGTTTTTCCGCCATGATTGATAGCCGTGCCTTTGATGATGCCGTATATGTTATCACCGTCTGCTATAGCGCGGTCCAAAGGCTTCAGCAATACGGCGCCGACACCTTCTGCGGGCACCATGCCATCTCCGTCTATTCCGAAGCTTCTGCATTTTCCGTTCAATGCCAGGAATCCTTTTTCACCCAGCAGATTATATTTATACGGATGTACAGAGATATTGACACCTCCGGCAATGGCCACCTCGCAATCGCCCTGGTATATACTGTTACAGGCAATGTGTATTGCGGTCAGGGAAGAAGAGCACATCGTATCCAGTGCTAAACTGGGTCCTTTAAAATTGAAGTAATAGGACACCCGGTTGGCAATGGAAGAAATGATATTGATAACTGGCTGCGGGTTACCCTGCAATGCTGCCTCCAATGCCAGCAGCTGGTATTCCATATAGGAGGCTCCGACAAAAACACCTACTTTTCCGCCGTGTGTCTGCCTGTTTAGTATTTCCGCCGTATATCCTCCATCTTCCAGCGCTTCATAAACACATTGCAGGAACAACCTTTCCTGTGGATCTATGCGATGGGCTTCGCGGGGAGATATATTAAAAAACAACGGATCAAATCTGTCAATATGCTGCAGGAAGCCTCCGTGTTTACTACCGGCCTTTCCCGCTGCGGCCTTACTTTCGTCAAAATTCAGCTGATAATCCCAGCGTTCCACAGGAATCGCTGTAACGCTGTCTTTTCCGTTACGGAGGTTATCCCAAAGCTGATATATATTTCCGGCGCCGGGATATTTGCCGCCAACACCGATAATGGCAATATCAGTTCTGCCCGGTGGTATACGGCCAGCAGGTATTTCCGGTTGCGGGACATCGTCTGCTGCCGGAGTACTGATATCGGTATTCCCGGCATTCTCTGACAACAAAGCTGCCAGTACTTCCTGATAATTATCCGCGAAATATCTGCTCAGTTCCTGCAGGTTACTGAATTCAAAAAACAGTGTCTGCGGCAATGGACCAAAAATCTGCTTCAGTTGTGCCATCAGTTCAATAATCATCAGGGAGCTGATGCCATATTTTTCCATGGGTGTTTCTTCCCCGATTCTATCTTCAGAGAGGCGCAATGCTTTGCTTAAAAAAGAACGGAAATAGGCGATTACTTCCTTCCCGGAGACCCGTCTCCTGCCCTCCTCCGGAACAACCTCCGGTGAAGCTTTTTCTGCAGAAAGGAAAACTGGCAGGATGCTTTCCTTTACTCCATGCATAACAGCTACTTCCCGGTGTTTCGATGCCAGCGCCTGATAAAAGGCTTTTAATCCGGAAGCGGTATCCATAGGCATCAGTCCCCACTGCTGATATAACTCCTGCAGTACCACTTCCTTCACGGCTGTTTTCCCATCCTGCCAGAAGGGCCAGTTGACAGACAATATCTTTGTTTTCCGGAACATTTGCAATTGCCGGAAATAATCCCGGTATATGTCTTCAAAAGGATGCCATTTTCCGGAAGATGATTTCCGCGCTGTTATGACCTGTATTTCCAGTCCTGTTGCTGCCGCTGTGGGAAAAAACACATCACAGTATCCTTCCACTTCCAGTACACGCTGCCACATCTCCGGGTATAGTCCCGGGCTGCCGGGCATACGCAGTTGCGGATCCCCGTATCGCCACCATCCTTCCAGCAGGCCGAATGTCAGGAGATGGAATACTGACTTACTGCGTAACTCACATAACAGCAACACGCCACCTTCCTTCAATGTTCCTGATGTATTTTTCAATACCTGCCGTATATCGCTGGTAGCATGCAATACATTGGCTGCAATTACGATATCATACTGCTGTCCGGCTATGGCCTGCCTGGCAGCAGGTTCTTCTGCATTAAACAGCTGACAGGTCAGATAGGGATGTTCAGGACCGTATTCCTTTTCAGCATACAGTAAAAAAGCCTTCGAAATATCGGTGTAGCAATATTCGCCGATACTGTCACGGAAGGGTTTTAGTTTTTTGAAAACCGGCACACTGGTTCCTCCTGTTCCTGCACCTATCTCCAGTATCCGGAGTGGCTGTCCCGGCTTATTCTTCCGGTGATCTTCGAGACAGGCCACCACACAATCAGCTATTACTTCATTACAATAATCAGCTACCTGATTATTCCTGTAAATATTTTCCACCAGCTTCATGGATGAATCCGGAAACATCAGCTGAACTGCGTGTTTCCTTCCGCACAGAATGTCGGGTAATGCCTTCAGCGTAGCATTTACAAGGATTGCCCGTGCATGCATACCGGGATCATTTTCCCAGGCGGCACATTGCTGTTCCCATGCTGCCCATAGTGCATCTGCGTCTGGCATTTTACCTGACAACATATAATTTTCCCCATCTGTCTGCAGCAATCCTGCCTGTGTCAACATATGCAGGCTTTCCTTCAGCCAGCGGTCATACAGGTTGTTCCAGCCTGCATTTGCCTGTAATACTGTTATCGGTTGTCCGCCTTTAAAGAATTGTAACGAATGCAGCTGCAGCAGCAGGAGTTCCGTCAGCAGCTTTTCCATTTTCTGAATCTGCTGTAAATCCTGCTGACCGGGTGGTTCAGGATATTTCACCTCCTGACGCTGTTCATTGGTATAATGAAGGGCATATTCATCCATGAAAGCATTCGCGGCAGCGTGATCTGCCTGACCTGCATTGCCGATTGCACCGGCAATAGAAGAAAACAGGATGAATATATCCAGATTAAACTCACTGCCCGCCCTGTCCAGATTCACCAAACCGGATACTTTGGTGGCCAGTACCTGTTGCAGTTCTTCATACGTTTTTCTTACGATGAAGTTATTCCTCAACAGCCCTGCGCTATGCAAAATACCGTTCAGACGGCCGTACTGATGCCGTATATGTTCAAACAGCGCTGTAACGGCTGCTTCATCACCAATATCTGTCAGTTTGTATTCCACGGATGCTCCGGCACGCCGCAGCTGTTCTATTTTCTGTAAAGCCTGTTCTCCGGGCGCTGAGCGGGCAACCAGTATAAGGCTGGCATCTTTTGTATGGTTAACGATTTCTTCTGCAAAGATGAGCCCTATGCCATTCAGTCCGCCTGCAATAAGATAAACGCCGCCATCCTTCCACGGAAGCTCCTGTACGGTCTGATGGTCCAGCCGGTTCCATCGCCTTACCTGCCGCTGCTCTCCCAGGTACCTGATATGTTTATCACCAGGCTGCATACTGTTTGATTCGAGTATGTCTGATAATTTTTCTTCCGGGGAGTGGCCATGAATTTCAATCAGCTGACAGGCCAGCCGCTGCTGTTCCTTTTCTGCTGTCTTCAGCAGGCCGGATAATCCGGCTCCACCTTTTCTCACCATATTGTGGGAAATGAGTACCTGCACCAGTATTTTTTTCCCGACGGCAGCCTTTATCAGATCCTGTATAGCAGCGAGCGTCTGCCAGGCATAGTCAGTAAATTTTCTACCGGGATGTTCTTCTGCTGACCGCAGCGTTACAAAGGAGATGCCGGCATTCTGCCCAAGGTCTGCAGGTATTTCAAGATCGCAAGCTATTACCAGGCGCTGCTCCCAGGCCACAACACTACTTTTCAAAGCGGGAACAATTTCCCAGGAAGGATAGAAACATAGCGTTTCTCGCGCCAGCAGGCTGTCCGTATCTGCCGGAATGGCGGCCGGAGTAACAGACGCAGCAGGTGCGTTATCTTCCGGAATCCAGCAATGTTCCTTTGCGAAGGGATATCCCGGCAGGCTGATACGCACCGGATGTGCAGCGGGATAGAGTTTATGCCAGGGAAGGTTTTCGCCCTGTGACCATATTGTCAGCAGCTGATCGAATTTTCTCCGTTGCATCCATGTTTCGAGCATTATCTCCCGGTCGCCTTCTTCCCGCAGCAGTTGTACAAGTTGCTTATTATCGGTTGCTCCACTGCGGTACATTCCAGCTCCGTCTTCTCCTTTTTCAAGCAGCTGCAGTTTCTTCCGCAGATCCTTCAGGTTATCCGCCATGAAAGCAGTGCGGTATTTCATGTAAGACCGGCCTGACAGTAATGTATATACGATACGCGGCATGTCTGCTTCCCGGTAATAACCTTTGTCAATCATTTCACGCAGCCTGCCTGCATATTCCTTCAGTACATCCGGCGTTTCTGCAGATAAAAGAATCATGTTGGGTATTTCAGGTATGGGCTGCGGGGCAGTCTCAGGGGCAACATATTCTTCCAGTACAATATGGGCATTCACGCCACCAAAACCGAAAGTATTGATACCAGCCCGGCGGGGAATTTCTTTCCCTTCCGCATCATACAACTGTTTCCATTCCTCATTCTGCTGCACAATATAAAACGGGCTGTTGTTCAGTGAAATAAAAGGACTGATGGGATCGGCATGCAGTGTTTTCACCAGTGTTTTATGTTGCAGCTGCAACAGTACTTTTATCACAGATGCCATACCCGATGCCATTTCAGTATGGCCTATATTACTTTTCACTGTGCCGAGTCCGCAATGCCGGGATGTGGCAGCGCCAGCACCGGTGTCAGCATATAAATTCTTAAACGCAGCTTTGAGCGCATTTACCTCTATCGGATCCCCCAGCTCTGTACCGGTGCCATGCGCTTCTATGTACCCTACTGAACGTGGGTCTATACCCGCGCGTTTATAAGCATCAGTTGCCACTTCTGCCAGAGCGGTCACTCCGGGAGCAGTAAGTGAATTACCGTGACCTCCGTGATTTTCCGCAGTACCACGGATAACGCCGTATATGTGATCGCCATCGCGTTCTGCATCTTCCAGGCGTTTCAGTACTATGACAGCTACTCCTTCCCCTCTCACATACCCGTTGGCGTTAGCAGAAAAGGTTTTACAGCGGCCGTCAGAGCTGATAAAGCCTCCTTTTGAAAGGCCCATTGCAAATTCAGGCGACAATAATATATTCACGCCACCTGCCAGCGCCAGGTTACAGGAGCCATCAGCCAATGTTGTTACGGCTTTGTGAATAGCCACCACGGAGCTGGCGCAGGCTGTTTCGACAGGTTCACTGGGACCCCGCAGATCCAGCAGATAGCTTAATCTGTTTGGTCCGATAGAGGGTGTTGTACCCGTGGAGAAGTAAGCCTTCATGTCCACCTGCGCATCCATCATCATCTTTCTGTACTCCTGAGAACCGATGGCAGTAAAAACGGCTGTTTTACTGCCAGCCAAACTACGAGGATCATAGCCGGCATCTTCAATGGCATTCCAGGCATACATCATCAGTAACCGCTGATGCGGATCCATATAGGATGCTTCTTCCGGAGAAATATTAAAGAACAGCGGATCGAATTCCTTGATTCCTTCTATAAATCCGCCCCAGCGCATGGCTTCACCATAAGTTTCCGTATAATCGCGCCAGTTCCATCGTTCTGCGGGTACCTCCGTGATGCAATCCTTTCCTGCCAGGAGCTGCTCCCATAAAGTCTGTATATCCGGCGACTGCGGAAAACGGCCGCTCATACCGATAACAGCTACCGCAACTGCACCGTTCCGGGAAACAGCAGCCGGTTGTACAGCAGCCATTGATGTGAAACGTGGCTGTGCTTTTTTATGCTGCGCAACCTTTTCCCTGTTCTCAGGCAGTATCGCTGCGGTTTGCGGCGTCTCTTGCTGTGCTGCGGCATCAGGGAACAAAACAGTAAACTGTTCCCGGTATTCCACTGCCAGAAAATCAGCGAGATTAAGTAATGTCCTGTATTCGTAGAATATGGCTGGTGTAATGCCAATATTCCAGATATCATTCAGGCGGTTGGTAAATGCACTGAAAAGAATCGAGTCCAGTCCGCAATCGCTGAAATAGGTATCCGGCTCCAGGTCAGTGCTACTCATCTTCAGGAGAGCAGCCAGTTCCTGCGTCAGATTAAGCAGTACTTTCCGCACCAATACTGTTGCTTCTTCCACTCCAGATGAAGGAGAAGCCGGAAGAGCAGTTGTTTCCGGCTCCTGAACCGGATAATCAGTCCATGCAGCTACTGTTTTTACATAAAAACCTTTCAGCACAATACATACTTTTCCATTCTCATCACAAAGGTCAACATCGGCCCGGAACAAGGGGCCCTGCAGGGTTCCGGCGGGATCAGGGCGGGCGGCAGCCCACATTACCGGCGTACAGCTGCTGTATATCAGCACTTCATCCAGGAGGTAAGGCAATGCTGATCCCGGAGCGGGCCAGTCAGCTACGTCAGGAAGCAGGTGAAACGCTCCGGTTGTCTGTAGCGCAGCATCCATTAAAGAAGGGTGCAGCATAAAATCATTCAGATGCGCCTGCAATGCTTCCGGTAAAACAAGCCTGGAAAGTATTTGCCCCTCTCCTGCGAACAGTTCTGATACTGCCTGCATGCCAGGACCATATGCGAATCCCTTTTCCCGGTATTGCTGATATAGTTTATCTGCCGGGTAACGGTTATGGCTAAACTTTTCCGTCAGCGCCGCTATATCATATACAGCAGGAGGCGGCAATTCCCGGATTACAGCGGTCCCCGATGCATACATAACCAGGGTATCAGCAGCCTTTTCACTATAACATTCAAATGCCATTTCATTATCACGAACCGGATGCAGTTCCAGCAGTACTTTTTCAGGATTGCCGCCGGCTGTTACCGGCTGCTGCCAGGTAAGCCCCTTTATACTGATATTTCCGGCAGCACCGGTTGATTGCACTACTGCTTCCCGGATCATCTCCAGGTAGGCCACACCAGGCAGCAGCAGCCTACCGTGTATTTCATGATCCCGGAAGAAAAACTCCTCTCCTGTAAAAACGCTGCTGAAGCGCTGAGCAGTCAGGGTAGATATATTCTGATGCAGCAAAGGATGGAGTTCCCTGTATTTAGCTATAGATGCAGGTTCTGTTACCGGGATATCGGTGGTTGCCGGCATCTGTTCTTTTACAAATGGATTTAGCGAAAGGCTGACTTTATCCGGCTGCATGTCTTTATCATGGTAAAGCAGCGACCAGTCTATCACTTCTCCTTTCACCCATGCTTCCAGCAGCCGGGTGTATTGCCCGGCTGTTATCCATTGCTTTACAGATGCGATGCTGTCTTCATTAGCAGAAAGGTGTTCAGAACGATGCAGCTTTACCTTTCCTGTATATATATCCTCATCCCATATTTCGGCGGTGGCAATAACCGTCAGCTTTTCCAGCAATATGTTTCTGTCATCAGCAATAAATCCTGCTCTTTCCTGCAGGGCATCGCGACCGGTCTGCAGGGTAAATGCAACGTCTTCAGGCGTGAGAGTTTCATGTGCAGTCAGATAATCCTTCAGTGTGGCAGCTGTCTCCTGCAGCTGTTCCCTGTGCTGAGCCGACAAAACAATGATTACAGGAACATCCATTTTCTCCTGAGGTTCCGGGATGAATTTTTCAAGTACGATATGGGCATTCGTACCGCTGAACCCGAAAGAGCTGACGGCTGCCCGCAGCGGGGTATTGTCCGGAGCTATCCAGGGACGTAATTGTGTATTGACAAAGAAAGGAGATGTTTCAAAGTCGAAATTACGATTCGGCCGGTGCATATGCAGCGAAGGTGGCAGTTCTCCATGCAGCATACTCAGTAATACCTTGTGAACACCGGCTACACCTGCAGCAGCAGTAGTGTGTCCAATATTGCTCTTTACAGATCCGACAGCGCAGAATTGCTGCCTGTCTGTCCGCTCCCGGAAAACTGCGGACAAGGCATTCAGTTCTATGGGATCTCCCAGCCTGGTCCCTGTGCCATGCATTTCCACATAGGAGATACTTTCCGGATGAATAGCATAGCGGTTATATACTTCTCTTTCTACTTCCTGCTGGCTGTACATATTGGGAGCTGTAATCCCCTGCGTTTTGCCATCCTGGTTAATACCTGACCCAAGAATAATACCATAGATATGGTCATGGTCAGCGATGGCATCGCTGAGCCGTTTCAATACCACAAAACCTGCGCCTTCTCCGGGAACAAATCCGTTGGCATCATCATCGCAGACCTTACATTTCCCGTCAGCGGAGAGCATACCGGCACTTGACATCTGGATATAGGAAACCGGATTCAGATACAAGGTCACCCCACCCGCCAATGCCATGCTGGTTTCATTCATTTTCAGTGCCTGACAGGCAGCATGGATAGCGGTAAGTGAGGAGGAACAGGCTGTATCAACGGTAATTGCCGGTCCTTTAAGATTGAAGAAATAAGCGATACGGCCCGCATAAATAGCATTACTGCTTCCTGTCAAAAAGGCTGCCTCTCCCTGGGTGGGATATACGCTGGTTCCTGACATTACGCCCAGATAAACACCGCATTTTTTACCATCAAGTGCACTGCGGTTATACCCGGCATCTCCGAAAGCCAGGTAAGCCTGTTCCAATGCAATACGTTGCTGAGGGTCCATCTTGGATGCTTCTTCCCGGGTAATATTAAAGAACAACGGATCAAAACTGTGCGCATCATCAACCATTCCCATCCATTTACAGTAAGTCTTACCATATTGTCCCGGCCAGGGCTGATAATAGCGGCTGATATTCCATCGCTCTGCAGCTATTTCCCTTACAGCATTTTTCCCGGCCGCCATATTCTCCCAGAATACATGGAGATCCGGTGCGTCGGGATATCTTCCTGACATACCAATAATGGCTATACGCTCATCATCATACTGTTTACCTGCCGGTCTGGTATTGTCTGATGGCCTTACAGCTGCTTTTATTTCGCCTGTCGGAATTGCAGCTGCCGCATTACCGTTACGGCTATCCTGCTGTTCCGCTGTTACTGCCGCAGCGATATGCGGGAAGCCGGCCAGCAAATAATCCGCCAGTTCCCGGATGGTTTTATAGCTATAAAACAAGGTAGGAGAAAGTTTTAACCCGAATGTCCGGTTGAGCTTATCAGCCAGCGCAGTGAAGCGTACAGAGTCAAATCCATATTCAAACAACAGGGCATTTTCAGGCAGTCCGGAAGGCATGCTCCCCAGTAAACCGGTGGCATATTCCTTCAGCAGCTGCCTCAGGTTAACTGCGGCAGTTGCGGGTTGCGGGCTTCTGACCGTGGTTTCATCCGTACTGACGGCGGCAGGAGGTATTTTAAGCCAGTATTCCGTTTTATCAAATGGATAAACAGACATTCCTGCATAAAAATCATGCGCAGCCACTGGGAGGCCGGCGGTATTCCAGCGGGCGCCCTGCAGATACCTGTCAGCAAGTAGCTGTAACAATTGTTTATACTCTTCGCCGGTCATTTCTGCCGGCGGCTGTAATATACGTGTAACCGTTGCTGTTACATCTTCTCTTTGCGTCATACTTTCCCGGTCAAATGCTGTCTGTTTCACTCCCCCCGCCTGCAAGGACTTCAGCGTATTTATCATTTGCGGCACACTTTCTGTTACAAAAGCTTCCCGTATATCGAAATGCTCCCTTCCTGCCAGCAATGTTGCGCTGATGCTGTGCAGGTCAGCATCCGGATGTTCATTCAGCCAGGACAGCAATGCTTCCTTTTTCCGATGAAGGGCAGCGTCTGTTTTGGCAGACAGGCAAATAAGCTGTTCCCGGAATGCATGTGCCACCGGCCGGTTTATTTGCGGCGCTTCTTCCAGAATAATGTGTGTATTGGTACCTCCGAATCCAAAGGAGCTGACACCTGCACGTAATGGTATTTCGTTTCCTGCTTCATCCTGTAAGTGTTTCCATATCAGGTTCTTCTCAACAATATAAAACGGGCTGCTTTCAACAGCTATATTATGGTTGGGTGTATGATAATTAAGCTGACCGGGTAGTTCACGGTATTTCATCGCCATCAGTACTTTCACTACCCCTGCAATACCTGCCGCGGATTCCAGGTGGCCGATGTTGGGTTTTACGGAACCGATACCGCAGTAATGCTGAGCAAGTCCCGACGATGCAGCGCGGTTGAATGCCCTGCATAAGCCTTCCCATTCAACCGGATCTCCGAGGGGGGTACCAGTTCCATGCGCTTCAATGTAGCCTATGCTGTCAGCAGAAACACCGGCCCGTCGCATCGCAGAAAGCACTACGTCAGCCTGTGCATCTGCGTCAGGATATGTCAGGGTACGTACTCTTCCGCCATGGTTTACGGCGCTTCCTTTAATGACGGCATAAATATGATCCCCGTCATTCAGTGCCCTGTCCAGCGGTTTCAACAAGACAACTCCGGCGCCTTCACTCCGGACATATCCATCTGCTGCGTCATCAAACGCTTTACAGCTACCGGTTGACGACAGCATACCAGCCCTTGAAAAGGAAATATGCCGTGCAGGTGTCAGCATCAGACTGATACCTCCGGCCAGTGCCATTTCGCATTCTCCGGTACATATTCCTTGTACTGCCAGATGAATAGCATGCAATGAACTCGCACATGCCGTATCAACCGGCAGGCTTGGCCCTTTCAGGTTAAAGAACCAGGAAACGCGGTTGGGTATTGCTGTTACAGCAGTTCCCGTTGAATAATGAGCCTGAATACTATAACCTGGCGTACTCTCCTGCAGTTGTTTATAATCATAATTAAAAACACCTGTATATACGCCTGTTCTGCTGCCTGACATACCGGACGGAGGTATACCCGCATCTTCAAAACATGCCCAGGAAAGCTCCAGCATAATGCGTTGCTGGGGATCCATTATAGCAGCTTCTTTAGCAGACACATTAAAGAAGGCCGCATCAAAGCCTGAAACATTACTGATAAATCCTCCCCATCTGCTTATCTTTTCCTTATCACGAAATGCATCCTTCTTTTCTTCTTTCGACCAATCCCATCTGGAAAGCGGTATTTCCCGGATACCGGAATCTCCCTGCTTCAGCAGCCTCCAGAACTCTTCGTAATTCTCCGCACCCGGGAAGCGGCACGAAACGCCTATAATTGCGACATCCTTATTCATACATTAATTTTATTTTCTTTAAAACTATGTTATTAGTAGTCCTAACTACTATGTATACACACAAAAAACCATCAACATATCTATACACAACACCTGATTTACAGTTCCCCGCCGGCAGAAGAAGGTATCAGACCCAGAGACTGCATTGATTTCAGGTAATGATCTATCATCCCCCCTGTTATATCAGGAATTGTATCTGAAATTGATTCAGTGATTATTTTTTCACGGAAACGGGTGGTTTCAATTTTATAGTCCTCCGGGGACTCCTGCTGTTCCCATTGCCTTATAACAGGCAGGGATGAACGCTGTTGCTGTACTGCAGGCAAGGCTTCCAATTTCTTCCTGAAAGTACTGACCCAGGTATTGTAACCGGCTATGGTATTAATGGAATAGCCGGCAGCCTGTACATAACGTACAATATCATCCAGCGATATACTGCCGGCACGATGCGTATTGGAGACATGATAGGCAGTGTATCCCTTCTCCAGCTTACTGAAAGTAATGCCCGCAATAGCTTTTGCGGCAAAGTCAACCGGCAGCATGGAATGGAATCCGTTGACAGGATCCGTGTAGAAAGAAGCAGGTGCTATTCCTGTATGAATAATACTAAATAACAATCTTGTAAAATAATCAGGAATATTAATCTGGTCCTGCAGACCGGAATGCCCGAAGATCAGGCCGCAGCGGAATATGGTGACGGGTAAGCCGAAACGTATCCGGCAGTGCTCCAGCAATACCTCACACGCCCACTTGGAAGCGCTGTAACCAGGTTCTGTGTTACTCACCGGTACTTTATAAGTTATAGCAGTGGCAGCGATTTCCTCGTTTATTAACCGTGGCTTTACCGGCAGGAAACGCATAACATCCAGGGTAGAAACAAAACTGAACCGTTTCTTCCTTACAGATAATGTCATGCTGATTAACGCAGCAGTTCCGGCGACATTGGGAGCAAACAGCTGTTCATAGGAAAGCAGGTGATTTACCAATGTACCATTGTGAATGATGCAATCAATATCATGACAGAGCCTGTCCCAGGTATCATCGTCAAGCCCCAGCCGCGGCAATGAAAGATCGCCGGCCATCACCTCCAGGTATCCTGCTTTAATAGCTTCTTCCATCAGTAATGCCAGATGCGGATTAGGAGCATATGACTGCAGGAGTCTTTTTGTGGCATCCTCCCTGTCTTTACCACGTACAATACAATATAGCTTAGCATCTTCAGGTAAACGGGTAAGTGCTTCCAATACAATAAATCTTCCCAGAAATCCATTGGCGCCCGTAAGAAGCACCTGTTTTACCTTACCATCCATGTAAGGTGCGGCCTGTTCAAAGAGGCTGAGTTCTTCCCTGCTGAATAAATGTTCCGGTTGCAGCTGGTCAGCGTTAATGCTGTCAGGGCTATTACCGTGAATGGCTTCAAAACTCCGTGTATCCTTACTGGTGGCAGATTTGCTGATATACCGGATAATATCAGAAAGGGTTACCGAAGGGCTCAGGATAAAGCTCACCGGCACTTTCACCTGGCAATGCCTGTAAAGCAATTCACTCAACAGTGCGGCATTGACAGAATCGCCACCGGTGTCTTTAAAACCAGTAGCTTCCTTCAGCTGGCTCTCCGGTAAATGCAATGCGATGGCAAAGACATGACGAACTTTATCAGCCAGGCTTTTTTCACCGTTAGTTTCCTGCGCTGCCAGCCTGGCTAATTGCTGGTGCCTGTCATACAAATTATCGAGGCGTTCCTGGTACTTTTGTTTCAGCGCGCCATAGGCCGTTTTTCCGGCGGCCGTCAACAAACCATTGGCAATCGTAAATGGTTCCCATTCAATAATAAAATCCCTGGGGATTTCATATTCCTGGAGGCTATTTTTTTCAGCAACCCTGGCCAGATGCCAGCTGATCAGTTCCTTGATTTTAGGTTCATCCCTGCTCTCAGTAAGCTGTAACAGCTGCAACAGCTCGAAACGCGGAACAATAACAGCCAGCAGGTAAGGTTGTGTACTTTTACCATAGAGAAAAATCCTGGATATGGGGCCATCTGCTGTATGGAAAACATTTTCGAGACGGTTAACATTTACAAATTCTCCCTGTGACAATTTGAATATTCCCGTAGTTCTTCCGATCGGTACAATATGCCAGGGGGCTCTTTCTTCCACAATATCACCGATGCACAGGTATCCGTCTTCATCATACAGGCTCTGTGTCGCATGCGGATTCTTAAAGTAACCGGTAATACCTCCCCTGATACGGACACGCAGCTCTCCCCTCGGGAAAGGACTGTCGGCCTTCCTGTAACCCTGCTCCGGTACATCAACCAGTTTATAATCTATTACATTAGCTTCTATCAGCCGGTTATCCGTACTGATAAACCCGGTTTCCGTCTGCCCGTAAAGATTAATAACCCGTACGCCCATTGTATTCTCCATGAATGCATACAGTTCTTCTTGTAAGGGAGCGCCGGCGGTAACCGTCCATAACAGGCGGTCACCGGCAACGACCTTTTCGGACGGTATATCATTCTGTCCGGCAATGATCGCTCCATTACCTTCAGGTGCTGTATGCTGCCGGAGTTTCAGATGATAGGCCTGATGAATGATTTCAAATATCCTGGGCGCCAGCATCAGATAAGTAGGGCGTACCTGGGCGAGATCATCAAACAGGGATGACATATCCGGTTTCAGGGTAAAATGCAGTAACCCTCCGCTGATGATGCTTACAAACACACCCAGTTTACCCAGTCCATGGCATTGCGGCAGGCAGGAAAGCGATACCATTGGCAGGCCTTCGAAGGGACGTATAAATCCAAGTGCGGTTCTTGTCTGTGTCAGTACTGCCCTTTCGGTATACATGGCGCCTTTGGGCCGTGCTGTACTTCCGGAAGTATATATCAGGGTCAGCAGCTGTTCAGGATCTTCAGGACAGACAACGGGCAGTGGCGCAATACCGGCACCCAGTGCTTCTACCTGCTGCAACGGAATCATCACCATCTTATCATTTACCGCCTTCAGCCGCTGTGCATATTTATCCC
Organism: Chitinophaga solisilvae; assembly: GCF_009928525.1. Lineage (GTDB taxonomy): Bacteria > Bacteroidota > Bacteroidia > Chitinophagales > Chitinophagaceae > Chitinophaga > Chitinophaga solisilvae. Next base: position 87,088 of record NZ_JAABOK010000014.1, read on the forward strand.
ATTGCAGTTGCTCCGTATCCGTATTATAGAAATCCGTTACAACAATACTTTGTACAGACGGACACTGATGTAGTAAATCCACTACTTTCTCCAGCTGATCAAAGCTACAGGTAACTGCTTTTGCCTGGCATTCATTCAGCAGTTCCTGCAACACATCAGCGGTAAGGTTAGGTTGCAGTGGCGCGGCAACAATTGCCTGGTGCATGCAGGCCAGTTCCATAATGAACAGGTCCATGCTGCCAAACCCCAGGAAAGCCATTATCTCCTTTGAACCTATCAGTTGCAGGTGACGTAATCCGGTAGCTATATCCGTTATTTTTTTCCAGAGCTGCCGGTAGGTAATAGTCCGGAACGCCGGCAAAAATGTCAATTTTGACAATCCGCTTTCATCCGTTTCTATACCGGTACTTCTGCTTCCCATAGCGGGCCTGTCAGCATAAATTTCGCAGGCAGTTCTCATCAGCGTGATACTGAAAGCTTCCTGCGACAGAGATTCGCAGTAATGGCGTTCTACCAGTAAGTCTTTCAGTTCCGGGTTATCTGTCAGCATACTTTTCAACCTGAGAGATACCTGCTGCAGAAACATTTTATCCTTCTGCTCAAGGGTGTTAGCGGATAAATGCATATTGTTTCAATATCTGTGTTAATAAATAATTTCCCATACGGGCAGGGATTATGCAATAGATTACCTGGCGGCGACTCTGCTCTGCCAATGGGGCGTGATCAGTAATACTTCCTCTATTGGTACAGATCAGCTGTTTCTTGCTGTCAGCAGGTCTGCCAGTTCATTGATGGTCTGTGCACCCGCAAGATCTGTACGTGGGATATCAAGATCCAGTCGTTCAAGGGTAAGTGCAATCAGCTCTCCTCTGTCTACTGAATTCGCTCCCAGATCAACAAATGTTTCATCGGGGTCAATGTTCTCTGCAGATAAATCAGGAATAATTTCAACCAGGGTTCTGGTGATTAAGTCAACAATGGTATTTCTCATGGAAAAGTTAATTTTAGCTGGTGTGTGTTTGTTACATGTATTCATGGAGTAGTACAAGGCCGGTTATCTTCCGTACAAGGCCCGTATACGGTCTTTTACTTCCGGCCGGTGAAATGTTATTTCATGCATCTGCAGTTCTTTTTCAATGACGGCGGCAAGTTCCGTCCGCATGTCTGCAACCAGATGTTGCTTCAGTGTCACCAGTGAAATCCGTGGTTTATCTGCAAGATGCAGCGCCTTCAGCCGTGCATATTTCACCACTTCATTTTTCGGCAATACGGGAAAGGGCAGCCCTCTTTTTTCCAGCTCGCCTCCCCTGTAATTTTCAGCGCCCAGCAGTACTTCCATTCCTAGTCCTGTTCCCAGTTTCTTCGGTACAATAAAGGTAGCGCCCATACCTGGCGTAATACCGTACTTCATAAAATTAGCAGTATAGATACATTCTCTTCCCAGGACAACATAATCGGCAAACAGCCCAAACACAAATCCACCGCCGATACCATGCCCCTGCATGGCGGCAATAACGGGGATATCGCATTCCATTGCCAGGCTATAAAGATTATTATCAGTAAACTTTGATTTACCGTCTGCCATAGCAAGTATACCCTCTTCTGTTCCTCCCGAACAAAAGTAGTTGTCGTATCCTGTAAGAATAGCCACCTTAAAGGCCGGATTCCCGTGGATTATTTTAAAGGCTTCCGCCAGTCCTGATACCAGCTCACTGGAAAATGTATTTTTATGTATCCGGTCCTGCATCGTTATCTGCACCACCCCCGGGGTTACTTCCAGCAATTCAATCACAGGTGTCTTCATTGAGTATATTATTTTGAGGTGTTGTTATCAGTCAATGGCATATCCATTCAGTAGCTGGTTGCACTGTTTAAGGAATATTTCCTATCCGGTTAACTTCGTCTTCAGGTTTAACAATATCGTTGACAGGTAAAGTTTATATTGTTAAGCAGCACTTAGCATATCGAAATGTCCATTTTAGTTTTCCTGATTAAAATTAAAGATCGGTATTCAAACTCCCTCTAATTTTCAACACTCCAATCGGGTGATTTTATAGCCCGATCAGGTGTTTGCCAGATGAAACGCTTACAATCACCTGCTTATACACAGCAGCCGGTCAGGTAAAGCGTGTACTGCAGATTTGCCTGATAGCCGTAGTTCCGGTCCACATCAGCCGTCTTAAAAATCTACCGGGTATGCACTTTGAATTTCTTCCCGTTTGCCATATGAACAAGCATACGCTGCAACCGGTTCCGGGCATCCGGCGCCCTGATGTACTATGTCTAAAACATGCAGGAATATAGTAACCCATCAGAGGCCGGCACCGACAGTTCCGTGATGAGCACCCATGGTATTAAAGCCGGACTTTTCTGACTTTGATCTGTGAGAATTTCCTTTATTGGGATAACTTGCAGGCATGGACTTCCTGAACGATTTACCGGCAGCAACGTTGATGCAGCTGCATGCCGACGTGCTTTTCACCTACGATGCCCGCGGGCGCATGCTGCAGGCCAATGAGCCCTGGCCGGACCGCGGCCTGGCTCCCCTGTTCTTTCTGGGTCTTCCGGTAACGGGCACGCCGGTACGCAGATACCGCCATGATGTACCGGAAGCTGTAGTACAGGCACTGGAGGCGGTAGCAGGCACTGAATCATTTACAGGTATACCTGACCAGGCGCCGCGGCATATCACCCAATATCAACAGTTACTGCAAAGTCATCATTGGGAAGCAGGGCCTTCTTTTTATATACCGGAGAACTTTACCTCCGACGGGCCTTCCATTCACCTGACGAAAGCACACGCTTCCCTGATAGGCCCTGACTTCAAATGGCTCCCACAGGAGCTGGCGCATGTTCAGCCGTGCGCCGCCGTAATTGAAAATGGCAGCGTAGCGTCTGTTTGCCGCAGCGTACGTATTACCGCCACCGCCCATGAGGCCGGCATTGATACGCTGGTCCCTTTTCGCGGCAAGGGCCATGCTGCCGCCGTACTGGCACGCTGGGCAGCTATGGTACGCGCTACCGGTGCATTACCGTTGTACAGCACCTCCTGGAACAATCATGCTTCCCGTAGTGTAGCCCGCAAAGCCGGTCTTATTTGTTACGGCAGCACCTTTTCCATCAGCTGAGGGTACAGTTGATCTTTAGGTTTGTCTGTCAAAGACCTGCCGATGTTCAGCGCAAACCGTTGTTATCTGTCCAACTGCCCATCCGGCATTTCCGGCCACTATTTTTGATTTACAAAATGTAAAAAAAGAATCCGAATTTTGTAATAATCCAATCACCGGTTAGAGGTCATTATATAGCGACCACTACAAACCTTGGCAAATACTATGCAGGCAAAAAAAGATAAACAGGAGGGTTTACCGCATGATGAGCCGGGAATAAAGATCCTGTCAAACGACAATCCTTACCCCTCAGCTGATTCTCAAAAAAAACAGCTGCAACCCCGCAGATTATCTTCTTATTTTATTGTATTAATTGAAAGCGGCTCCATTACATACAATTTGGAATTACAGGACTATACACTTACTGACGGGCATCTGCTTTTTGCCATGCCCAATCAGATTTTTACGCCCCCCGCCAAAACAGACAACCTTAAATATTTCAAGCTGCTGTTTGATGAAAATACACTGGCCTTGTTGCCACAACAGTTTCCTTTTTTAGTCAACCCTTTAAATACACCAACCATAGCGCTTGACAGCGCGGCAAAGGGAAGAGTAATAAAGATTTTTGGAATTTTGAACCAGATACTGTACTTGGATAAATTTGAGACAGACACTGAAATTATATTGGCATATCTGAACCTGTTACTGACAGAATTAAACAGCGCCTATTTCAAAAACAAAACATCTGCCAATATCTTTAATACCAACCTTTCAAAATTTGTTGAGTTCAAACTAGTTGTGGAAACATCCCTTACTGAGCAACCTTCCATCAACGCAATTGCAGAAAAACTAGCGTTATCTACAAACAGTTTATACCGGATTGTAAAAGAATATTCCGGAACATCGCCAAAAGATTACTTTATTAACCGTTTGATGGTGGAAGCGCAGAGAAAATTACGCTATTCCGGTATTTCCATCAAAGAACTGGCCTACGAACTGGGTTTTAATGATCCTGATTATTTTTCAAGGCTATTCAAAAAAAGTACCGGTAAAAGCGCCAGTGAATTTTTACCCAGGCACGATTTGTCGGGGGAATAAACAGATTTGTCCATGCCCGCTATTTTCCGGCCTGCTACTTTTGCCTTATAAAATTCATACAACATGAAATTTGCATTAGTAACAGGGGCTAACAAAGGCATTGGCTTTGAAGTTGCACAGCAGCTTGCTCAGGAAGGAATATATGTTTACCTCGGCTGCCGTAATCCGGAAAGTGGCGCCGGAGCCGTTGATAAATTAAAAGCGAAGGGATTAAACAATGTAGCAGTTATTCAGCTTGACATTACAGATGATGCATCCGTAATTAAAGCCCGCAAAGCAATAGGAAAAAAAACCAACGTGCTGGACATACTTATTAATAATGCAGGTATGTATGGTGGTTACCCTCAAACGGCTCTTGACGCAACAATTGATCAGTTTAAAGCAACTTATGATGCAAATGTTTACGGCGCAGTGCGGGTTACACAGGCATTTATTGATTTACTGAGAAACTCGCCTGCACCCCGTATTGTAAACGTAAGTTCAAGCCAGGGTTCCATTACCCTGCACAGTGACCCAACATATAAATACTACGACTACAAAGGCGTTGTTTATCTTTCTTCCAAATCGGCGCTGAATATGTATACTGTGGTTCTGGCATACGAACTTAAAAATACCGGCTTCAAAGTAAATGCCGTTTGCCCCGGATATACAAAAACAGATTTCAATGGACATCGCGGAACCGGAACCGTTAAAGCTGCCGGAAAACGAATCGTAAAATATGCGTTGATTGGCGATGATGGCCCAACAGGGAAGTTTTTCAGTGAGGAAAACAATCCTGAAACAGGAGAAATATCCTGGTAACGATGATGAAGCGTCAGCGCTGAACCAAGGAACAGCTAACAGGGCAAAGGCTTCTTCATTTTCTCATTGAAAATTACAGGCGCAATAAAAAAGCGTGGAGTCAGCACCACGCTTTTTTATTGTCAGCAGACGATGTGGAGGATCAGTCTTTAAGACCCAGATAAGCCTTTACAACATTATAGTCGCTCCAGTTAATATCATGTCCGGCCTTTCGTGCCGCTGTACCACCGGGGGCAATCATGTAGCGGTACTGCAACCGTTTGGCACCACGGTTATCAATGATAGTACCGGCATTAATATTGGAAGTCAGCTGCAGTTTTCCCTTATATGCAATGAAACGAATCACTATCCCGCTTTCTTCTACGTAGGGTAAAAGTGCGATAGTCGGATTCGCAGCGTCACTGAGGTTAATATACAATCTTACATCAGCGGACGTCAGTGCCTCCTGGGTTAATTTCGGCGCATCTATGACAGCGTAATAGCCGGTTGTATCGATGCGGCCGCCGGCCAGATGTACAGTATCTGCTTCATACTTCACATCCAGCCAGTTGGAATAAATGATCCCTGTAGTACCGGGAGCACCAGGATCGCCTTTGTCGCCTTTGCCACCGGGGGCTCCGGCAGGCCCGGCACTACCATCCTTACTGCAGGCGTTTACTAAAAAAATGGCAGCTGTTAATAAAATCAGCATAGAGAATTGGGATAGCTTCATTGGAGTTATTTTTTTATGCTGGCCAAAGTAGACAATTCTCATTGCATATCCCAATAATATATCTTCTTTTAATTTTTAATACCTGTATTTCACCACTAATCTGATACCAGTTCTACATTCCCGGTAGCAGGAATTACCATAAAAGATGAGTAAACGGCATCAGCTGGTGTTTATTTTCTAAAGCATTAAAATTGCGGACCAGGGGAAATAAAGGGGAACGTCTAAACGGTAGCAGCATATGAACTGATAAGGGGCCATAGGAAATAAGCGCCACAATAGCATGGCCAATAGGGGGAGCTTTACTGTATCCAACGACAAGTGATAGATATTATCCACTAATTGTTCATCCCTTATGATTAAGGGAGAAGGATGACAGAATAGTTATCATAGTAAAACATCTGCCGGCATATTTAGCGATATCCTATTGAATCAGTTCTGTTTTATCAAAAATAATGGGCAATTCTTTATAACTGTAAATAAATGTGCTGGGGGGCCTTATGGGGTCGCTATCCGATTGGGTCCTTATATTTTTCATGTTTCGCAACAGTACCTCAAATGCTATTCTTGCCTCCGTTTTTCCTAGAATTGCCCCAATGCAATAATGAATTCCATAGCCGAAGCTAAGAGCCCGGGAGTTGTCCCGGTTGATGTCAAGCCGGGTCGAGGTTGGCAGCGTTTAGAAATAGATTGACAAGGTCTCCTTTCTTGATCTTCTGCCCCTGGAGCTGTATGTCCCGGATTACAATACGCGCCAGTCCAATTGCGGGACTACGCAACCTCAGCACCTCTGCAAGTGCCTTGGGTATATCTGCCGGAACAGCCTGGAGATGCTGCTGAATTGCAGGATAGCGGGAGAACATGTACATCGCAATTGACAGCCACCCCTCAGATGTTTCTGTGCCAGCACCCAGCAGTGTAACGCAAAATGCCAGTATTTCTGTTATTGTCAGTTTTTCGCCATCTATTTCTGCATGCAGAAGGTTCGTTATTAAGTCTTCCTGCGGTTGCAAGGACCGTTCCTGAATCAGTTGCGATAAAAATGAACTCATCTCGGCCATCGTGTTGTAGTGCGCGTCCATTCCCAATACTGCAGGGTCTCCTGTGAGTGTCTTCGACCACTGTGATACTTTTTCTCCATAATTATCGGGTATGCCAATTAGCCGGGCCATCACCAAATTGGGCAGGCCTGCGGCAAAATCACGTACGAACTCCATCCGGCCGTCCCCGATAAACGGCATGATGAGTGAGTGACATACATTGTACATCCATTGCTCCATCTGAGACACCATGGAGAGCGAAAAGGCTTTCGAAACAATTGCGCGCATTTTTTTATGACGTGGTGGGTTCATCGTAAAAATGCTGGCGCTAAGCAAATCATTTTCCGTGACAGGTATATACTCACATGAGTATGTTTCGTAGTCATTAAGGGCTTGCTTTACATCTTCATATGCAAATAAAAGCCATCCTCCCTGCGCTCCGAAAAAGAAGCGAAAATCCGGGTCGTAATAAACGGGATGATGATTGCGCATCTCGTGATACCAGGGGTCTGGATTAAACTGAGTGACAGGATGCGTTTTCATGGCTTTTTTTTGTTTAAAAATATTTATTCCCCATACTTTAAAAAAATTTCTATTGTGGCACCAATGACATCTACAATAACTTACATCAGTATGCTGCAACGCAACAGCAATATTGATAGAAAAACCACGAAGCATATCAGCATTCTTTCTATCACCTAAAGGGTACATTAATTCGCCGGATCGGAGCATTGAAAATGCAACCTATCTTCAACTCCGTTAGCATATCTTCATTATAACAATTAACTAAATCCTCAAAATACACATTAATTCAATTGCGCTTACTTTCACCATTGAATCGTATATCGCTTACAAAAGATCAATAGTAATTATGCTCAGGAGCCTGAAGAGAGGTACTTAACTATCAGCAATGTCAACTTATGCAACAACACTTCAGGGGTATTATATTCCAGCATATATGTAATTCATTAAATCTATTTTTATGAACTTAACCCAAGATGAAACGATAATTGATATTTTCGAAAAGCAGGTAACTTTACATGCAGGGAAAACAGCACTGGTGCATCTCTCAGAAAGTATAACCTACCAGGAATTCAATAACAAAGCGAATCAGCTTGCCAGGTATTTAATTGCCGCCGGAGTTACCAGAGGGGCCCTGGTGGCGATCTGCTTAGAACAGTCCATAAGCAGGCCATTGTCCATACTCGCTCTAATGAAGATCGGCGCTGCGTATATACCGCTTGACCCGGAGTATCCGGAGGCCCGGATTAATTTCATGCTTGAGGACACAAAAGCATCTCATGCAATTACCACCCATGAGCTATCCTCCAGATTCAGCAACTTCGAAGGCAAAATAATTATACCAGGAGACGAACAACAACTGATATCCGCAAACCCAACCAGTAATCTGGAGGTACCCATCCTTTTAAGTGATCTGGTATATGTGATCTACACATCAGGAAGTACCGGAAATCCTAAAGGCGTTGCAGTACAGCACAGCGCTGTCGCAAGTTTCACTAAAAATTACCTGCCGGTTACCAGCCTTACTGCAGAGAACACTGTTATACAGATACTATCCTATACCTTTGATGCTTCCTTTATGGACCAGTGGATCCCACTGCTGGTGGGCGCCACCCTCCATCTCTACCCGGACAACAAAATGCTGGGGGCCCCGCTCCTGGCCTTTATAAGAGAACACCACATTGATACCATAACGATGATTACGCCCACCATTCTTGCTTCGATACCGCAGGGGGAACCATTTGGCGAACTAACAAGCATCGGTGTTGGTGGTGAGGTATGCCCTGAAAATGTCTACCTCTACTGGGCCGCTCACGTAAAGTTATATAATGCCTACGGGCCTACTGAAAGTACCATAGCTGTTACCTGCCACAGGTATGAACAGGGACAAAGCGTAAGAAACATTGGAAAGGCCCTGCCAGGCGTTGAGTTTTATATACTCGATTCAAATTTCCGGCAACTGCCGGCAGGAGAAACGGGGGAGCTTTTTATCGGCGGATCGCAACTGGCAAAAGAATATTTGAACAGGCCGGCATTGACTGCAGAAAAGTTTCCGTACATCAATATTGCGGATAATCCAACTGATGAGAAAAAGATAATACGGATGTACAAAACGGGAGATATCGTAAAACTCCTTCCGGATGGCAATATCGAATTCATAGGAAGAAATGATTCCCAGATAAAGGTCAGGGGGTTCCGGATTGAGCCCGGAGAAATTGAAAGCCACATCAACAGCATCAGCGGCGTAAAGGAAAGCGCCGTAGTAGCAATAAATGCACAACATGGGCAGGCGGTGCTCGCCGCATTTATCACTTTACAACAATTCCCGGCCGATGACGAACTGAGGGTAAAAGCTCATATACGCAAGTCACTACAAAGAATGCTTCCATCCTATATGGTACCTGAAAAAATTGCCATACTGGAAGCGTTACCACAAACCCCGGCTGGCAAAACTGACAAGAAAGTATTACAGACGATGTCAACCGAAGAAAGACTATCGTTGGACGGCCTGGACGAAAACGATATTGAAAGTATCCTTATTACGGTATGGAAGCATGTCCTGCAATGGCCGGAAATCAAGCCTACGGACAACTTCTTTGACCTCGGGGGCCATTCCCTTGGCATCGTCCGTGTGCTCGCATCCTTACCCGACAACATTCGTATACGACTTAAACTGATAGACCTTTACCTCTTTCCCACTATTGAAACACTGGCCGCAGAGATCAGGGCCCGGGACAATAAGCCCCCTCAGACATTTGAGGAAAAAATGAAGCTATCAACGGAAATACTCCTTAACGACATTCTGCTGGAAGCCGATTACGACTATCCCACCGACATCGATCCCGGTGTGCTGGCGGCTCCTCGGAAGGTATTCCTTACCGGCCCTACCGGTTTTGTCGGAGTCCACCTCCTACTGGAGCTTCTTGCAGGTACAGCCGCAGATGTCTATTGCCTGGTTCGCGCAGAGAATACTGCACATGCGATTGAAAGGATCAAATTTACGCTCGGCAAGTACAACATGCCATGGCCGGAAGATCAGCAACATCGTATCAAACCGGTAATCGGGGATTTTACACTTGATAACATGGGTATTCCGGAGGATGAATACCAACGTCTGTCCAGTGAAGTGGAAATCATCTACCACACTGGCGGGAATGTTAACTATATCAAGCCTTACCCTATTATGAAAGCCGTGAATGTAGACGGCATCCAGAAAATTATCGCGTTTGCCACCACCACAAAACTCAAGTACCTTGTTGCATGTTCTACTGTTGCTGTCTTTAGCTGGGGATATTTACTGACCGGCAAGACGTGGATGTATGAGGATGAGGACATACATCAGAACCTCCCGACCATCTGCCGGGATACCAACTATGTCAGAAGCAAATGGGTCATGGAAAAAATACTGGAAAAAGCGAAAAAGAAAGGCTTACCTGTAATTGGCATACGCCTTGGCTTCGTAATGTGTCATGGCACGACCGGGGCAACAGAAATGAACCAGTGGTGGGGAAGCTTTGTCAGATGTTGCCTTTCCCTCGGTGTCTATCCCATGATCATGGGACTTAAAGATCAGCTTATCACAGTAGATTTCGTGGCAAAAGCCATTGTCCATATTTCGAAAAACAAAGACGCGCCAGGTAAATACTTCCATATGGTGCCGTCTCCGGTCCACGATCTTTCGGTATCGGACTTCTTCGTAAAGTTGAATGAATGCCTGAACCTAAACCTCGTTCCTGCTCATTTCCGCGACTGGCTGGCTCTATGGAAAGACAATGAAAACAGCCCACTGTACAGTTTACTGAGCCTTTTCACTGAAGAAGTTGTTCCCGGTAAATCGCTGGTAGAAGTTTATGAAATGACCTATTATTTCGAAAGACGCAACACAGATGAATTTCTAAAAGGCACCGATATAAAAACCCCTGTCATAAACAAGGAGCTGTTGACAAAATACCTGGATTTTATGGGGGTATCGCTACCCACATAACAATATCAGGAAAACTCAAATACGATTCCCCGGTTCTCCAATGATGGATCATAACTATCGTTAAATGACACATCCAATCGCCGTTAGAATGGGCAGAATGGCTATACAGGCTTGTGGCAGCATTATGTCGGATACATTCAGGCCAGCAATTTTGTAAAAAAATCCTGGATATCCTTTACTTCTTTATATAGATGACCCGTTATTTAGCTGGAAGAAGCTGGCATTCTATTTACCACCGGGATTCCCGGAACCGAAACCAAAGATCCACCATACAAAAATCCAACATATCATCAGTAATATCATCAAATTCTTCGGTATCTTGTGCATTGGGAAAACTTAGTGACCAATATTCTCTTTTTGTAAATCTAATGTTACCTATAAACCGGGGACTGGAGGTATGTATGATCAACAGCAATGAGACAATTCATTTTTCTGCTTTTTTTGTTGCCGGTATTTGGGAATTCAAATGCACAAACTCCCACTACAGTTCCAGGGTATTATGTAACCTACTCAAACGATACGGTCTATACAAAAATAAAATTGCCTAAATTAATTTTTGGAGGAGAAGATTTATCAAAGTTTATTTACCGGGTGGAGATTGTTGATAGTTTTGGGGAAAGAAAAAAACTGAAGCCTGAAGATATAAAAAGCTATGGATTTTCACATAACGGAATCAGTCACAGGCTTTTCTAAAAACCTATGATGAGCCCCAAAAACCTTAAGTTCCTTAAACCAGTTATCCTGGGACAAAAAACCAGTGTTTACCAATTGCTTACAGTAAATCAGAACGGAGCGATTCTTGGCACTTTTTACACTTTTGAAAATGCAGACGGCAGATTTGCTTTTTTTAGTTAATACGATGAGACTTAGTAAATTTAAAAGCGAGCTAAAAGCGTTCTATAAAGAAGATCTGACAGTACAGCAGCTGATCGACACAAAATTCCAAAGCAAAATATCTTTGCAAGAGGATATTATTGAGATAGCAAAGGCCGTAAATGGAGCATAATTCGTGATCCCAAAGCTGCAAACTATAAATAAAATCTAATGAATCTAATATCATTTATTAATACCGAAATTTTACGAATAGACCAATATATCAATACTTGTTTGCCTAAAACAAGTATTGATATATTGGTAAAGAAAGAGGTTATTTATGGAAAGAAAAACAACTTTACGCTTCATTCGCTTGAAGGCGGTAAAAGAGAAGTATTTACGTTTTCCATATCGTATACATTCAAAGAGGACATAGAGGAGGAAAACGGAGAGAGGCCCAATGATATAACTTTAAGCATCATATTACAAACTAACGGTAATAAGAATTATACAATTAATCAGGAAATTATTTTTGGAACCGGGTTTGAAAATATTGAGTTCAAAGTAACAGAGATAGATAATATAGCCAATGTAAACTTTGAACAAAGACTGAATTTTGATGAGCTTAGGGAAGTTTTTGAAGTAAATATTGTGAATTTTGTCAAACACATATCCCTAAGCCTTCCTTGAATCAAACCAGGCTGACTTTAACCCTTTATTCGTATGATTTACAACTGTTTCTTAAAGCGTCATTTTAGAAATAACATTGCTTATATTCTCTTTATACTACTAGCACCCAAATGCTTAATTGCTCAAACGGATCCGGCATTCAGACCCATATCAGCAGACATCATCAAACTCTCGTCCAAAGTATTGGATGAAGACCGGAAAATTTATATTTATACTCCACCTGCAGACACCTTACTGCCCGATAAGCGCTACCCTGTACTATATGTTCTTGACGGAGACAACCACTTTAGCCTCCTTACAGAATATTGCCGGTACCTTAGCCGCAACGATGTAAATGCTATACCGGAAATGATTATAGTTGGTATTCCTAATACAAACCGGACAAGGGATCTTACACCTACCAGGAGTATTACTGATTATGAAGGGAAACCTGATACCAGTTCGAATTCCAGGTTTAAGTCAAGCGGAGGCGGAAATAATTTCCTACAGTTTATTGGCACTGAGCTGATACCTTATATTGACGCCCACTACAAAACACAACCTTTTAAAATCTTTGCAGGACATTCATTCGGCGGTATTACCACAATCAATTGCCTGTTAACGCAGCCGGATATGTTTGGAGCCTATGTAGCTATAAGCCCATCCTTTTGGTGGGACAAGGGATATCTACTTAACCTTGCTGATGAAAAACTAAAAAATGATCGGATTGTAAATAAAATAATCTTTTACAGTGATGCGGACGAGGGAATGTCATCACCTGCCTTCCATACCAATCTGTTAAAATTCGACGCTATAATAACCCAAAGAAAGATAGCGAGCTTAGACCATAAGTATGCTTACTATCCTGAAGACACACATATGACGGAGCCTATAAAAGCCTATTATGACGCTTTACGGTTTATTTTCAGGCAATGGGATCTGCCACTGACAGATCTGAAACCATTGAATGCCACTGTTGTAAAGCAACATTATCAGCAACTGTCCCAACGGTACGGATATTCTATTACACCGTCAGAGGTAAATATGAACAACGCAGCCATGTATTTAATAACTCAGTATGGAGCGCTGGATAGCGCAATAAGTTTACTGGAAATGAATACTCAAAACTATCCCGCATCAGCAACTGCCTTTAGCCAGTTGGGTGATGCATACCTGAAAAAAGGTGATCGCTCAAAGGCAATTATATGCTATAGAAAGGCGCTTGCATTAAAGCCTGGTTTGCAAAATGTAAAACTTAAATTAGCAGAGACTTCAGAAAAACAGTAATGGCTTGTTCTGAAGTTAATCTTTATATCTGCCTTGCAACTTTGTATTTACTATATTTGCGATCAAACAGGTGTGTATATGGATAGTACAATGTTTATCGCAGCGGCTCTTAAAGAGGATATTGGTAATGGCGACCACTCTACACTAGCCGCTATAGACAAGACGGCAAAAGGAAAAGCGCTGTTAAAGATAAAAGAAGATGGCATACTGGCTGGTATTAGATTGGCACAGGAAATATTCTATTATCTGCAACCCGAGACAACATTTACCTTATACAAAAAAGATGGCGACCACGTACAGAATGGTGAGATAGCTTTTGAAGTAGCTGCCGATGTACATACCATACTAATGGCCGAAAGGCTGGTATTGAATTGTATGCAACGCATGAGCGGCATTGCTACCCTTACCAATCAGTATGTAGAAAAAATAAAGAACTATAAAACCAAAATATTGGACACACGCAAAACTACCCCATTGTTTCGCGTGTATGAAAAAGAAGCAGTGCGCATTGGCGGCGGCACCAACCTCCGTATGGGCCTCTACGATATGGTGATGCTCAAAGACAACCACATAGATTTTTGCGGCGGTATTGAAAAAGCTATTGAAAAAACGGTGGCCTATCTGCAAACAAATAATTTGGATTTGAAAATAGAAGTAGAGACCCGTAACCTTGATGATGTAAAACGCATATTGAGTGTGGGCAATATACACCGCATCATGCTGGATAATTACGACCTGCCCACCTTAACCGAAGCGATACAATTGATAGATGGTAAATATGAAACAGAAGCATCAGGCGGCATAAATATGAATACAGTAGCAGACTATGCAGCTACGGGAGTAGATTACATATCAGTAGGTGCAATAATAAACCATGCCGTAAGCATGGACCTTAGCTTAAAAGCACAACATAGAGTTCCGGAATGTAACCGCGGTTTGTTCACCTGATTGCAGCTGCCACGAACACGGTAACGCTAATGCATAAACGCTTTATAACACACTGTTTGTCAGAGTTAAATTAAAAAAACAACAATTAAAAAGAGAAATCTAATTGAGCAGAAAAGGAGCAGCCTTCAGAAGTGTTTTAGAAATTATCGGGCCATCATATTTGATTACCGTAAAATTTGTGAAATAATTTGTTAGGACAAGACCAACTCGACATACGGGAAGAACCTGAAAACTTAAAGTGACATGAGTATTTTTTATCGTTTATTATCTCCAACTTCACTTGGAGAATTTTCTATTGTCATGCGAGGAGAGGATACGTTGGGCACGAATTTCTTCGTGCATAACGAAGAGGTGAACCCGATGTTGACATGCATTGATGTGGATGCCGACCTTAACTTCCAAAAGTTCGAGAAGGTTCAACCAGACTTTCTGCAAACGACCTGGGGTATCCCCCTCTTCTCACAAAACTTTGTTGAGAATGCTCCTGGAGAATTGCTGGCCGATATCGAACCAATTCCGGCGAAATTGCACTTGAGGGGAGGTAGATGTACTTATTTCGCCGCGAAGACTAAAAAATATTTGAAATTGGTTGATCTTGAAACCTCAAGATTCTCCAACATTCGTGGCATTAAAATCCTTACGAAAGCGTCATTTAATAATAGTGCTGCAGATAATTTTCTCCTTGCCCGTGACGCAGAATTTAAACGGGTTTTCGTTGCTACGGAAAGCCTGATCTCAGCAATTAAAGACAGGAAGTTTAATGTAGAATTCCTGCCTTACTAATCAGGCGCCTTATCCAACTGAGGCAAACGCCCCTCTTAGACACTACTGATTTGAATTTTTCGCTATCCACAACAGAGATGGCCAATGTGTCATGCTGGATAATTACGACCTGCCCACCTTAACCGAAGCGATACAATTGAAAGCGATGTAACAATTAAAGAAGCATCAACCATACGACAACAAACAAGCAGACTTGGGTATAGACGTAGGAATACCTCGTCAGCTGGACGAGAGTTCAGCCTGTATGATACCCATTTTCCCCTGAAAAACTGTAGCGCTGTAAATTGAAAATTTCGAGGCAGGGAGTCAACCCGCCTTTCTACTTCCAGGATTGCATTATTAAAAAATCAATCCCATTGTCAGATTAAATATTATCTGTTACAATCTGTTTAATTTTTCCAGTTTACTTTTCGCGTCATTGTTATCCGGAGAAAGAATTAAAATTTCCTTGTAACACATTTTTGCTTTTTCAGTGTAGCCTTTAGCGATGTAAGCATCGGCGAGACTATCCCACGCATTTAATGATTGAGGATAATTTTTTGTATTAATCTCTAAAATAGAAATTGCAGCATCTGGCATTTTCCTGTCATAAAGGGCAACATATCCGATTGTATTTACAAAATTCTCGTCTGGTTTCATGTTCAGAAACAGTTCTTTCTGAATTTTCTTGTCGTAATTGGCTAATACAGCCGGATCTTTAATTACTTCATTAATATCAATTTCATAGGGTTGGAAGATATAGCGAAGCCCGTAATAAGTAGCTGGTATAGTTACTGTCAGGTGCTTTTCATCTTCAAAGTATTTTATTTCTGCCGTCAAATCAGAAGACTTGTTTTCTTTCAGAAGGTTATAAAATTGCATTCCCCATTGGTAGTGCCTTGGGTCTTCATGAAAATTATTGGCTAATGCAATAAATACCCGTGCTTTCATATCGGCCCGTTTTTCCAGTACTTCTTTACCTCTCTTTCCTATATAGTTGTGATCCCAAAACCAAGAGGGGTCAATCAGTAAATAATAGCTGAACAGTTCTGGCTTTTCAAGTAAACAATACAAAGCAAACAGCCCTCCCATGGAGTGTCCAATAATCATATTCTGTGGAAGGGTTCTGAAAGATTTTTTAATTTCAAGCATTAATTCTTTCTCTATAAAGTTCATAAAACCATCTGCTTCTCCGCTACTTTTAAATGCAGCAATATCTTCCTTATCCAAATAATTCAAGGAATGGGTAGGCGTAAAATCCCTGGTTCTATTTGTATTTTCTATAGAAACTATAATTATTTCAGGGATCTGTAACTTTAGGTTGAATGAGGAGTGCATAGACTGTGCTATCCCCGATACTTCTAAAAATTTACTTCTTTCGCCGTCGAGAACATAGGCAACTATATATTTTTTCTCTCTATTGTTTTTATAAGAAGCCGGCAGATAAACAGAATAGGTTCTGTTCTCGCTTAGTATTTTAGAATAGATAGTGTGTCGGCTCCCTGTAATAACCAGGCTGTCTGCTGATTGGGCAATAGACAGACCTGTGTTTAAAACGAATAAACAAAGCAGGGTAAAGATACGTACGGAATTCTTGGTCATAGTTTTATAGCCAGTTTGTAACATTGTTCTAACTATTGGATTATTTTAAAGTATTAAGGGAGATAAAGTTGGTATAAAATTTAATTAAACTGTAATTTCAATTTAATAAACTCCGGCATATCCCGTACAAGCAACAATACATGCTTCTTTTCAAATTTATTAATCGGATAATAGTCTATTGGTATCTATTCTTTGCTCTAATTTAACTGATTTTCGGCATCCTGAATAAAAAGCCCAAGAGGAATCCGGACGTTTACCAAGGTCAGGTTGGCTCCATGTGTAAAGCTCCTTGCCTTAATCGAAACCGGGAGAAATAGTCTTAATACGGGGTTTAATAGATCAAGATTAATTAGATTCATATCTTAGTAAAAGCCTGTATAAGGTACAGGAAAGAAATTGAGGTTATTTAACAGGAACTCGACTAAAAAGAAAAACCCGCGCCAGGCGCAGGTTTTAAAGTCTATTTGTGATCCCGCTGGGACTCGAACCCAGGACCCATACATTAAAAGTGTATTGCTCTACCAACTGAGCTACGGAATCATTCAAACGGAGCGCGAAGGTATAAAAATCCATCAATAATCAAACACTTTTACAAAAAAAATTAACGCCTATACGAAAATACTTTCGTAACGGGCTGTCATATCATCATTTCCGGGAATTGATAATACTCAAAGCCTTCTCCAGATCGGGGTCCCTTTTTGTTACCACATCCATGGGTGTCAGCAACACCGGATAGTCCGGCATAATGCCCCGTCCATACGTGGGATGCCTGATTACGGATACTACACGCAACATTGGAAAGTCTATGACTACACCGGTATTGGGTAACGTTAACTGCTGAATAGACCCGCCGCTGCAGCCTTCTGATCCGCCGGCTGTTTCACGTCCGATAAAAATTGCTTTCCGGCAGTTTTGCTTAATAACGGCAGCAGTGTGAGCGCCTGAAGAAAAGGTGGCGCCATCAATCAATACAATCAGCTGCCCGTTATAATGATACCTTTTATCAAGACCTGTCTTATTGAGCAGGTCCCCAAACGCCGGCTGAAACGCCATCTCGTAATGGTTATCCTTTTTTATGCCTGTTGACCGGAAACTTTGAAACAGACTCTCCATTCCGGAGGAATCAAAGTAAGCGGAAAACCTGGTTTGGCCGGGATCCGGTACCCTGGCCCACAGATCTCCTACCATCTGAAACGGATCATCTGCCAGATAGGTCAGTAGCTTTGCAGCTATCCTGATATCGCCGCCGGTATTATGTCTCAGGTCAATGATCAGGTACTCCGCTCCTTTCTCCTGTATGTCTTTAAATGCCTTATCAAAAATCAGCGTGTCCTGATACTGGTAACTATGTACTTCTAAACAGGCTACAGACGGATGCCGGAGAAAACGCAACGGCAGATAATCCGTGTTGGCAGCACTGCTCCAGCCTTTGTAATGATCAACTTCGGTTGCAGCTGACTGCAATGATTTTCCGGTGGTGTCAGCAACTGTAGTTTTGATGGCCCCCTGCCGGTTTCTGAAAGTGATGCGGTAAGGCGGTTTCCAATGATAATATTTATTGCAGGCATCTTCAAAGCCATCATATTCGCTTAGAAAAAGCTCCTTGAAAGTCTGGTTATTACCATCGGCGGCATAGAGATCTCCTCCATGCTTAATAATATCCGTAACCGGTACACTGTTAATACTTAATAATTCGTCGCCTGTCTGAATGGCTGTTAACCGGCAGGTAGTCACCCATGCCCTGCCCTGCTGCACTAATACCTGAAATGGTAGTTGCGGCATCCTGTACGCCAGGGATGGCTGATAGTTTACGGCGTGTTTTATCTGCGTATGTCCGCATTTCAGTGCACTGACGAAAGGATAAAGCGTATTAATAAATTCATCTTCTGTCAGAGGCCGGCGAAGGGCCTCCATCGTAGTATCACAGCGCTGCTGTAACCTATCTCCGGAAGTATACAACCCATAGGCCGGATGAATTGCTTTAAAAGCATCCCGTAAAATCAGAAGGTCCTGCTGCATTCCCGCTACCGGTAATAATTGTCTGCCGGAACCTGTTGCGGCAATAGTGCTTTCAGACTGGGCGTAACCTTTATGGCCGCAGAAAAGGGCCCATGTAAGGCATGTAATAAAAAGGAACTTACGCATACGCTATGCTTTATTTTCATAATCGTTGTGAGGACGAAATGCTAATTACAGCGTACAGGCAATGGCTGCCGGTATGCGGTGATTGCCGGCTATATATCAGTAGAAAACGAACAGGTTACAAAATAATACTTTACCTGCAATTATGAACATCAGGTGGCAACGCAAAGGATGGCTGGCCTGGCTTAAAAAAAACTTCCGGGGGACCGCAACTCCTGCATGCATCAAACCCTCCACTAAGGCGAATCTTATCACAATGATCTATCATGAAATTTCAGCGAGTACCTGACCGCTGCGGTCCGATAGTGTACCGCTGACTTCAATCGTTTCTATACCAAAATCCCCTATCCAGTCATAGAGCAAATCATTCACCTGGCGTCTGAGCTTCGGCAGATCCGTCTGATGACCAGGTATCAGATCCGGTTCTTCTACAGGAACAAATACCAGGAGGTCGATTCCTGCCATCACTGTTTGAGCTGTTTCAAACAGCCGCTGAATATTTCTCCCGGGATCAATAACATGCAGATAGGCTAGGATATCAATAACACACCTGTCAAATATCACATTGTCTTCGCTCCTGGAAAGCAGTGCTGCTGAATAATTAAACTGCTCTATAAAATCTTCCGCAACAGGTATTTCTGAAAATTCATACCCTGATGTTTCCAGTTGATAATATGGCTCCGTTTCAAAGGTATATCCGGGAAGATGCTGCAGCAGTTCTTCTGCCAGTGTGGTTTTACCGACCTTGTGAGCACCGGCTATTGCAATTTTCATATTTCTGTTGGATGGTGGAATATGACAAAATAAAACAGGTTCGCATTAGCGAACCTGTTTCTCTGGTGATCCCGCTGGGACTCGAACCCAGGACCCATACATTAAAAGTGTATTGCTCTACCAACTGAGCTACGGAATCCCTTGTATATATTAACTTTTCGGGAGCGCAAAGATAGAAATTAATTTTTCTCCTCCAAATTTTTTTCTGAAAAAAATCTCCCGCCCCTGCTTCCCTGCGAAAAATAAATTTTATATTTAAGAACAATTATTGCTTATGTCACGTGTTATTCCAATCCTTCGCATGTTTGATTATGCCAAAGCAATACAGTTTTATGTTGACTGGCTCGGATTTGAAATTGTCTGGGAACACAGGCCGGACGGCTTTCCCATCTACATGAAAATCTCCAAGGGCGATGCGGTGATAGATCTGTCAGAACACCACGGCGATGCTTCCCCCGGCGCTAAAATCATTATTGCTGATTTTAAAAACCTGAAGGCATTTCACAAGGAACTGACGGAGAAAGATTATAAGTACATGAAACCCGGACTGGAACGGGCGGAATGGAATCCCGATATCCTGATGATGACTGTCATCGACCCCTTCCTCAACAGTATTATTTTTGAAGAGACTGTTTAATTCCTCCCTCAGATAACCTCTTTCCCAAATGGCGCAAACGTAAGACTCATCAGCTTGAAATGCTGGCGGGCAAAAGGTATGCCTATAATGGTCAGTGCCAGCAACAGGCCAAATACCAGATGGCTCAAGGCCACCCAGATGCCTCCGGTGAATATCCATATGATGTTGAAGACAGTGGCAATACAACCGGTCGGACCAGGTACTTCCCGCACCTGACGGCCGAAGGGAAAGAGTGTCAGCAAACCTATTTTAAAACATTGCAGTCCGAAAGGAATACCGATGATGGTTAAACAAAACAGGATGCCTGAAATCATGTATTCCACAAATACAACAAAACCTCCAAAGATGAGCCAGATAATATTTCCGATAAGATTCATGGCTTAATATTACAAAAAATAAATATCGGAAAGAAAATTTTATGGCTTCACAAGATAAGGTAATATCGCTTTGCGCCAGATAGCATACCCCCTGGCATTCATATGCAGCATGTCGCTCACAAACAGTTCCTGTCTGGGTTTACCGGTGCTGTCCAGCATCAGTGGATATATGTTGATGAAACGCGTATTGGCTTCTTTCGATAGAAATTCACGTATCAGGTCATTCGCTTTGGCAGCAGTTTCAATATACTGCACCCGCGATGGGCTGGGCTTGATAGAAATATAGGCGATGGGCGTTTGCGGCAACCGGCTCCGGATAGCTGTATATAAACGTTTTACCCGCTGCAGCACACTGTCTGCTGTAGTACCTTCCAGCGGCAGATCATTCTCTCCCACATAAATAATTACCTGCCGTGGATGATAGGAAAAAATCAACTCTTCCGTGAAGTTGGAGATGTCATTTACAATTGCTCCGCCAATTCCTCTGTTCATGGCGTTGTACGCCCCGAACGTCCGTTCCAGGTCATCCCACTTCCGTATAGAGGAACTGCCCGTAAACAAAACAGGGTGCGCTGCCGGCGCATACATCTCATCATATTTCTTTATGGTCTGAACATCTTCTTCATACCTGCGCCCCTGCGCGCATAATACATTGGTGAAGGCCAGAAAAATAAAAAGTATCCTTATCATGACAGCAAAATAGTAAAAATTACGAATTGCGAATTACGAATTGCGAATGAGAAGCGAAGACATTAGCGGATAAAGAATTTACTTCTTCGATTATGTCTTCGTTCCTCATTCGCAATTCGTAATTCGTAATTCGTAATTCTATTGTTTACTTAGCTTCTTCGTATAGCTCTTCCCGTTATGTGTAATCTTAATCACGTAGGTACCGGCGGCCAGGTTATGGGTATCCAGGGAGGTGCGGTGGCTGCCGGGGCTCAGGCTGGCATTCATGACCATGGCTACGCGTTGCTGCCGTATGTCGAAAATCTCTACCAGGGTGGCGCCGGCTTCTTTTACCTGTAAATCGATGTTGGTTACTTCCTGTACCGGATTGGGGAAGATGTTTACCACTACCGGAAGGTCCGCTTCGGTTTTGTCTGCGGTTGCCGGCGCCGGTGCGGCGGCGGTTTCGTCCAGCGTACTGCCACAGGTGGCGCTGCCTTCAGCGATACAGAAATCAGCAAATCGTACCTGCTCATCACGCATACCGCTGACGAGTTTACGGTATATTCCCCATTTCGGGCGGCAGAAAGTAGTGCCATCACGCCACATGTTGATGTTGTTGTTGGTATAGGTCAGCAGCGTGGCGCCGTCGCTTACCTTTTTGATGGTTACCTGGTAGGAGCCGCTGGTGGTGTAGGTGATTTTCTCTACTACTTCCACCCATGTTCCCTTGAAGGAAGATAACGGTGCGCTGGCTTTCTCCCCTCCTCCTGTCTGGCCTGTGCCGGGCGTATATATTACCTGGAGTTTCTGCGGATTGCCGGCGCGTGGCGTCAGCGTCATCAGCGGCGAGCCGTCATCTCCGTCTCCGGCTTTGATCTGATGCAGATGGCAAAAACCGCTGGTAGGAATAAAGCCTGCGTCTATTTTGAATTTCCAGCGATAGGTGACTGTTTCTCCGTAAGTGGCTTTTACATTGGCCGGCGAAGGGCCAAAAGTCTTTATTTCATTACGCTGACGGTCGGTGTTGCCGCCGCAGCGATCATTGTCGGGGGTGTTGTGAATATGGAAGACGAACACATTTTTATTGAGATCATTGTCAAACACCTCCGTAATATGCCTGCCGAAGGCAGGGTGTGCGCAGTCCGGCACTTCATCTGCCGTGCCGTTTCCCAGCACGCTCTCGATGAGTTCATAAGTGTTGCCGGGACCATTGGCGGATAATGTCACCTGAGCATGGCTATACGAAAATGCCAGCATCAGGACACCAAAAATGGCGGTGGTCAGGCAATAAAGGGACAGGCGCCTTCCTTTGAAAGACGCACGGAATAAAGGTTTCATAAAGTGAATTTTTAGTTCCGGGTTAAGGGTTCAGTATTTGGTTTATATTTTTTGCAATCGATTGACATAATTACTGAAATTAACATTATTTAAGCAAATAACATAATCATCTGCCTGAAATATTCCGGTACAGAAAAATTTTGTGTAGCAGAAAATTTTACTTTTACTTTGCAATACAAAGCACTTTCAAATACAATTATCTCATCTGAAAAATGCCATCATCATGCACAGCAGCGCCGAATGGGTAGCGCATTTCAAGGAAAATGCCACCCGCCACCGCATCAACTGGCAACTGTCACCGGCAGTCACCGCCGCCGCTATCAGGGAACTACTCCCCTCCCTGCAGGCATGGCAGCTGGGAGAAACCTCTGAGGGGTCACACCTGCTCTCTGCCGCTAAAAAATATGCGGCGAAAATCCAGGACCCGCAATATGTGGAAGCAGTAAGCCTGTTTATTAAGGAAGAACAAAAGCACGGAGCCAGCCTGGGGCGGTATCTTGACGCTATCGGCGCAGAAAGGATTCAGCAGAACTGGGGCGATACCCTGTTCCGTAAAATCAGGTACTTCAATACCAGTATGGAAATATGGACGGTGGCAGTGATCGTGGTGGAAAGTACGGCACAGCTGTTTTACCAGTCATTAAAAGACGCCACACCCTGTAAACTGCTGCAACAGATCTGTACGGATATTCTCATCGATGAAGCCAGTCACATTACCTTTCAGCAGGAACGGCTGGCAATTATTTTTCAGGATAGGCGCAGCTGGCTGAAACGCGCCCGTATACCGGCTTACGGCATATTTTTCTATGCTACTTCCTGCCTGGTATGGATGGCGCACCGCCCGGTGTTTAAAGCAGGCGGACATACCTTTTCCGGGTTCCTGAATAGAATGGGATACAAATACCGGAAATGTTTCGGGCCACTGCGGCAGCACGGATCTGTTCAAACGTACAGACCCGCGCATGCTGCCGGTACGGCTACAATGTAAATACTTTTCCGCCTACCATCACTTCCTGCGTGGCTTCGTCAAACGTAGCCTTCATGCCCGTTCTGTAAGCTGCATTCCCCATAATCAGCGCTATGGAATGCGAATAGGCCGCTTCTATCGGCGCATTCGGCTGCTTACGCTCACGCACACACGTCATCCAGTTTCGTACGTGCGCATTCGTGAGTATATCGCCACCGGTATTGGCGCTCGTTTCTACTTTCTCCTGGTTCAGAGATACAGCAGGCAGCAGGTTGGCATGCATGCCCATTTCACTGGCTTCTCTTTCTGTCAGTCCGCCGGTATTGCTGATTTTTCCGGTAGACATATCTATGGTACCGCCATTGGAATAATATATTTCCTTCGTACCCCCGGCAGAGTTATGAAAGCGGCTGCTGTACATCACCTGGAATCCTTTATCAGGTGCGTCTGCAGGGCCGTAGTCAAATACTGCTGTGAGCGTATCCGGATTTTTACGGCCATCATGCCACATATAGATGCCGCCGTTGGCCACTGCGCTGCGCGGATGCTTCAATCCACTGAACCAATGCACGGTATCAATCTGATGCGTCATCCACTGCCCGAAAATACCGGAGGAATAAGGCCAGAAAAGACGATACTCCAGGTATTTGCGCGGATCCCAGCTGTCATTGGGCCGGCCGGCCAGGAACCGCTTCCAGTCGGTATCCGATTCACGGATGCTTTTAACCAGGTCAGGCCTTCTCCAGCGGCCGGGCTGGTTCACATTCCAGGTCATCTCCACCATGGTGATATCCCCGAATTTCCCATCTTTGATAAAGTTGGCAGCGGCATGATAACTGCCGCCACTGCGGCGCTGGGTACCTACCTGCATGATCTTGCCGGACTCCTTCACGGCTTTCAGCGCCTGCCGCGCTTCTGCCATGGTTTCTGCAAAAGGCTTTTCGCTGTATACGTCGCACTTGTTCTTTACCGCTTCAATGGTATGATAGGCATGCTGGAAATCGGCAGAGGCAATGAACACTGCATCCAGGTCCTTGATCCGGTACAGTTCATCATTATTCGTACAGGCCTGTACGTTATGACCTGTTTTCTCCTGCAGGAATGCTTTTCCCTCTTCGCGGCGGCGGTTCCAGATATCAGACACCGCAATCAGGTCAAAATTCAGTTCCCGGTTGTGACTGAAGAAGGAAGGCAGCAATGCCTGGCGTGCACGGTCGGAGAAACCAACGAGGCCCACATTAATCCTGTCGTTGGCGCCCATGATACGGGCATAACTGCTGGCAGGCATCCCCATGGCGCTGATAGTTAATCCGGCGCCGGCCATCAGCGATTGCTGCAGAAATTCCCGTCTCGTTTTTCTGGTTGTAGTCATTTGTATAGTTTTTAATTATTTTTTCCGGGAGATGTGATAGGCATCCTTCAGTTGCGCCTCCAGATAAGCCACGGCGGGCCTGTATTCGGCAGCGGCATTCATCCAGCGGCATTCCATCATGATACTGCCGGTGTATCCGATCTTATGCAATGCCTGCAGATAGGGACGGAAGTCATCGCCGGCAACGCCTGGCGCGGTCCGCTTCTCCCGCTCTGCTATGTGGCAATGCACCAGGTTCTTCCCGGCCTGTTCTATACTGGCGGCAGATTCTCCTTCTTTCAGCATATGGTAGATGTCGGCCGTAAGCCTGAAATGCGGATGCCCTACTGCCGTCACCACCTCATTGGCGGCGGCCAGCGTAGTGATAAAATTCGTTTCGCTGCTGTTCAGGTTTTCGATGGCAATCACACAATTATATTTTTGAGCAACCGCGGCCATCTTACGCGCCAGTGCAATAAATCGCGGCCTCGCCGCCGCTTCGGTAACGCCTTCCGGCAGCTTTCTGGCTTCTCCGCTGCCCAGTACTATCAGCTGTATGCCTGCCAGCTTCGCCCGATGCAGCACGGTATCCACATAACCCAATACCCGCTGCTCGTCGGCTGCAGGTCCTGTCAGCTTAATATAACCGGGAATAAATACATTGCAGGTCTGTACCCGGCAACGGGCACGCTTCAGCATGGCTACATTCCGCGCAAACTGCGTGTCGCTGACGGCCGGCGATAATAATCTCTTTACCGTTTCTTCGAGGTATACAAATCCGGCAGCATGTGCCAGACTATCATTTTCAATGGAAGCGGCTATCCCAAGCACCGGCAGCCTGGCCTGTGCATTCGATTGCAAAAACATCCCCAAAAACAGCCCTAGAATCAATACTATACTGCCTTTCATAAGTGGAACGACCACCGGGTATCATGTGGTCAACGGAAAAAATACTACTTATCCCTGAAATATCAAAGCTTTTTAACGGACAGCCGCTACCAGCCGCTCAAACTGCCGGCGGTAGTCAAACTGCAGGTCTTCATGCAATGCATCAATCAGTTTCGAGAGCTTCTTCATCTGCATCAGAAAAATATTATTGATGACAGTATTATAGTGAGATAACAAACCTGTTTCTTCAAAACGTGTACAATAATGTAACAGCAGCTCTGCCTCTGCCTGCCGGGAACCCATAAACCGGATATGCTTGGCCATAACACGTAATATTTTACGCAACCGCTTCTTGGCATTATACGGACTGTCATTCCGGATGCCGTCAAACCCTTCATCCACCTCCGCTTTCACGGATTCAACATACCCATGCTCATCATGCGCATCAAATAAGAGATACGTCAGCAGCTCCTTGTTATCCTTTTTAAATCTGGCCAGGCGCAGGCACAGCGCCGCCACCTCCGAAGGTGGTATGGCCTGCAGTTCTTTCTTCAACTCACTGATAGAAGCTGTTCTCATGATCCGGTATTGATCGCCTAAGATACAATCTATACGGCAAATGCGCCAGCCTGCTTAATGAAAGGTATAACATGCAACACGGCGCCGATATAATAAATGAGTAACTTTGCAGTCGCATATCACCCCAATCATTATTCACCTAATAAACTGCTGCACATTATGAAAACATTAACCCTGTTATCCGTAGCGTTATGTCTGTTCGTAGCCTCTGCATCTGCACAGCAGGACTCCGCCGCCATGCAGAAAGCCTGTATGGAATATGCCACTCCCGGCCCTGAACATCAGCTGCTGGGCAAAGGCGCCGGCAACTGGTCCACCGATCTCAGCTTCTGGCCTTCGCCGGGCAGCCCCGCGCAGCACGCAGCCGGAAACTGTACCACAAAAATGATCCTGGGTGACCGCTACCAGGAGAGCCGCTTCAGCGGCGATATGATGGGTATGCCATTCGAAGGCATCGGTACCACCGCTTTCGATAATGCCCGTAAATTATACATCAGCACCTGGATCGATAATATGGGCACCGGCCTCTCCGTGATGGAAGGTAAATGGGACCCCGCCGCTAAAGCGCTGATACTCCACGGCAAAATGGTGGATCCCGCTACCCACCAGGAAATGAAAGTACGTGAAGTCATACGCTGGCAGGATGATAACCACCATACCATGGAAATGTACCGGATGGTCAACGGGAAAGAAGTAAAAGATATGGAGATAAAATTCACCCGCAAATAATTCCCTTCCACATACCAGGACGGCGTTGCAGTTAAACTGCCACGCCGTCAATATTTTATTATTTCCTTATTTTATTATTTCGCTGCTCATACCACGCACACCTTACGGCTCGTCAGCTATTCCTTCATTACTTAAAACAAATTGTCGTATTTCCCCGTTTAATTGTCTTAATCCCCCCCGTTCCATGTGGATATTTCAAATTAGGTTTGCCTGACAAATAACAGCAGTCTAACAATTAAATCAATATACTATGGCAGCAGTAAATCCGTACCTCACTTTCGCAGGTAATTGCGAAGAAGCTTTCAACTTTTACAAATCCGTATTCGGCGGTGAATTCCTGACCATCTCCCGGTTCGCTGAAATTCCGGCAGAGTATAAAGACAGCGCAGGGGAAGACAACCTGGTGATGCACGTGGCCCTTCCGATTGGCAGCACTATCCTCATGGGCAGTGATTCACCTGCACATATGGGACCTGTAAACGCAGGTAACAACTTCTCCATTGCCATCTCCCCTGACAGCGAGGCTGATGCAGATCGTATTTTCAAAGGCCTGGCCGCCGGCGGTAAGATAACCATGCCATTGGACAAAGCCTTCTGGGGCGCCTACTTCGGAATGGTGACAGATAAATTCGGTATTGCCTGGATGGTTAATTATGATCTTAAAGGTTAAGCTCCTTTTAAAAAAGCGGGGTATTATTCATCCCGCTTTTTTATTCTTTCTGCTGAAATAAAAATACAGGGGCAGTCCCAGTGCAGTTATAGCCAGCCCCAGCAAAGAGTTGATCACAGGCGTGCGCCCGCTCCTGAATGCGCTCACATCATTCCATACCGTACTGATGACATAAAAAAGGGAGAACACAATAAATAACAGCGGCAGCAAAGGATACCCCCATGTTTTATAGGGCCGCGGATAATCCGGCATCCGGCGCCGTAATATAAAAAAGCCGATCGCACCCAGCAGGTAAAACACCCAGGCAACAAAAGTGAACATATCGGCCAGCATATCAAATGAACCACTGATCACCAGTATAACCGCCCATCCCCCATGCAGCCATAAAGCATTGCCTGGCGTACGGTAGCGCGGATGGTCCTTACCCGTCCACGGAAAAAAGAGCCGGTCATTGCCCATGGCATAGGTCACCCGCGCAATAGCCATCGTATTGCCATTCACCGCACCAAACGTACAGATCACTACCATGGCGGCGAGTATGGTACTGCTCACATTTCCCAATGCTGCATACATCGCCTGCTCAGCTACCAGTGGCGATTTCGCCATCGTATCTACCGGCAACACATACAGGTACGCTGCCGTTACCAGCAGGTATACCACCATACTGAGCAGCAACCCGGTAGTCAGGCTCCGCGGAATATCCTTCCTGGGCGATTGCAGCTCACCTGCCATAAAAGTAACGTTGATCCAGCCGTCGTAAGCCATGAAAGCGCCTGTCAGCGCACTGATGATACCGCTGACCAGCGCCAGGCCATGTTTTTCCATTGCGCCGGGTTGTATAAAATTGACCGCCGATCCCTTGCCGGACAAGAGGATGCCCGCCACCAGCATACCCAGCGCGGCTATCTTGATAACGGTAGATATCACCTGCAGGGCGCTCCCGGCTTTAACGCTCAGATAATTCAGCCAGGTGAGCCCCAGCACCAGCACAACAGCAATCAGCTTTACCCCTGCATGCTGCAGCGGATACAACTTCCCCAGGAACGGCAACGGCAGCTCCCATGCGCCCGCCAGTTCCAGCGGCAGATCAGGGATGTGCAGGAAATAGTTGCTGTAATCCGCGCATACAAAAGCAATAGCTGCCACAGAGGCGGAGTTGATCACTGCGAAACCCGACCAGCCGTACAGGAACGCGGGGAAATCGCCGTACATCTCCCGGAAGTAGACATACAATCCGCCTGTTTTAGGAAACATAGCGCCCAGTTCTGCATAGATCAGTGCGCCGCAGAGAGAAAACAATCCGGCAATGAGCCAGACGACCGCCAGCCATACGGGAGATCCTACCTGTGCTGCCATAGTAGCAGGTTTCATAAAAATCCCTGATCCAATAATACATCCTGCTACAATCGCTGTGGCGCCGCGATAGGAAATAACAGAAGTTCCCTGGTCATCTGCCGGCATAGTAATAAATTATAACATGGAAGAAATAATCCGGTGGAAATGATGCGTCCCCTGTTCCCGCGTAACGGAATACCGTCCCTGCTCGTAGAACCGGGAACGGATGCCCCGCTGCACGGATTTCACAATGGCCTCATCTTCCAGTTCCACTTCGTCCAGCGCAGCGCCGGCGCCGGTATCCAGCTTATCCGCCTTCCAGATATAGGTCAGGAATTCCACCTCGCAGCGATCCGGCCCTTTGGGTTTCACGATGTTGATGCTCAGGCCCCAGGGGTAAAAATTGAACATCATATTGGGGAAGATAAAAAAGTAATATGCGGCTACCTTCTTGCCGTAATCAGGAGAAGACGGCGGCAGACTGAAACAGTCTTCTTCATCCTTCGCAATGCCCAGCTGCAGACTGGATAACGGGAATAGCTCGGTGGTATAATGGCCGAAGTCAATCACCGTATTCAGTCCGGCATGTACAAAAGGTATATGAAAGCCTTCCAGGTAATTTTCGCAGTAGAGTGCCCAGTGCGCTTCCACCTGGTAGGTGCGGGAACGTTCCCGGCTATACGTAAATTCATGCAGGGGCAGCCAGCTGATTCTATCGGTCATATCCTGCAGGTACGGCTTCCAGCCGGCTGCACGGTCCAGCGAGGTGAAAAGCAGCGGCCCCAGCTGCAGGAGCGGAAAAGCAGGCAGGCTATCTGACGCAGCCGGAAAGTTCCTGACCTCTTTAAACTCCGGCATGCTGTGAAAGCTGCCGTCCTGTTTAAATATACGCCCGTGGTACGGACAACGCAGCTGCGCGGCCTTACATCGCTCCTGCACCAGGATAGCTCCCCGGTGCGTACATACGTTACTCAGACAATGCAGTTCACCTGCCGCATCGCGGGTAAGCAGCAAGGGTTCATCCATATATCCTTCCAGCAGGGTAAAAGGATGACACTGACCGTTCTCCTGCAGGTTACCCGCATCGCCGGCCAGCTGCCAGGAAGGGAAAAAGATTTTGCTGCGGCACAGATCATAGATGCCGGGGTCAGTATAAAAAAAACTGTGCAGGGTTTTGGCGGCCGCTATATCAGGGTCTACATGAAACAAGGACATAGACAATGTTTGTTCAGGAAGTTAAGCATAATTTCCCTGGAAATCTATACCGGCGGGGGGCGTGCTGTACAATAAAATCATACCTTTATACTATTGCCATTACAGGGCTGACCACCTGTAATCAACGTGAATGTTTATTTGTGGATTAATTTTTTTCGCATAGATGAGGGCGACACAACTGTTGATTTTATCCCTGGCTTACCTTGCCGGCATGTATGGAGTACTGATGATGCTGATCACGTGGTTTTATGACCTGAATACTACCGTAAGCGCATTGGCTATGATACCGTTTGTTTGGCTGCTGCTGACGGTCAGTTACCGGTTAACCGGTACCGTTATACGTAGGTTGAACCAGCTTCACACCTTCAAGGGGTCCTTTATATGGATAATCCCAATCATCTCATTATCAGGCATTTTCATAACCTTATTTATCATTTGGCCTTCACTGGATTTAACCCGCTGGACAGCACTGGCAAAGGTACTGACCTTCCTGGTTACTGCCGGTATGATACCTGCCAGAATGATAGCCGGACGTTAAAAAAGAGTGGTCAGAAGTATTGTACATTTATACTTTATAAGAACACCATGCAACTCCCGTTTTATCAGATTGATGCCTTTACAGATACTTTATTCGGCGGTAACCCGGCCTGTGTCATACCACTGCAGCAATGGCTGCCGGATGAAATGCTGCTGAAGATAGCCCGCGAGAATGCGGTAGCTGAAACAGCGTTCTTCCTTCCGCAGGGCGATGATTTCGCGCTGAGGTGGTTTACGCCTGAAATTGAGATGGACCTATGCGGCCACGCCACGCTGGCAACGGCACATGTGATTATCTCCCTGCTGCAGCATTCTTCCCGCCGCCTGTTGTTCAACTCCGCCAGCGGTCCGCTGGAAGTGGAAGCAGACGGCGACCTGTATACCCTTCGCTTTCCTTCCCGTAAACCCGTGCCCGCCGTACTGCCGGAGGCCATCAGCCGTTCTCTCGGTAAGCAACCGCTGGAAGTGTGGAAGTCCAGGGACTATATACTCGTCTATGCAACGGAAACGGATATACGGGAAATGAAGCCTGACCGGCAGGTGATGGACCAGATCAACCTGGACCCCGGCGGGGTGGTGATTACGGCTCCGGGGGTGCATTGTGATTTCGTATCCCGCTATTTCACACCGCAGGCTTCCATCTTTGAAGATCCTGTCACCGGCTCCGCGCATTGTTCCCTGATTCCCTACTGGAGCGGGCGGCTGGGCAAACGGCAGCTGACAGCCATGCAGCTGTCGGACCGCGTAGGTACGCTGTACTGCGGCGATCATGATACTGTTGTTACCATTGCCGGCTATGCCCGCACTTACGCAACCGGTTCTATCCGGATCGGGTAAATTCTTCCGTTCTTATTTTACCGGCAGCATATTGTCTGTGTCTACCGGGAAGCTGTCATATTTATGATAGAGCTTTAGGTATTTCTGCGGGTCCACCGGTTGTTCGCTCAGGGTTTCAATCAGGCCATAGAAGAAGCCTTCGCGGTTTTCGGAGGGATTGAAGATCAGGGTCAGGGTTACCGGCTCCACGGAGTTGTTACGAAATCCGTGGGGGGTAAAGCGGGGCGCATAGGCTACTCCTCCGGCGGCTACCTCCACCATTTTATCAGCCAGCTGTATGGTGAGCACACCTTTATTGATGATAAAGGCTTCATCCATATACCGGTGGTAGTGCAGGTTGGCGCCAATGGTGTGCGGCGGCAGCGTAATTTCGTATATACCTAACCGGTTGCCCGATAATTCGCTGGTCACTTTAAACGTGCAGGAAAATCCTCCCAGCCCTGTTTTCTCCCCTTCTCCGGGTTGTAATATCACTGCTTTGTTTTCCAGCAGGTCGTTAAAGTAATCTTTATGTGTTGCGTTCATCTGGTCTTTTTTGTTTGTGAAGACAAAGATCAGCCTGCTGCCATACCCAAACATTTACATATGTTGAGGTTTTCCGAAAAAATATCAATAAATAATACCATTCAGACAATCATTTATAAATATATAACAATCAATCAATTATGAAATTCAATTTAATCTTAAAAATTAACCGGGATATTTAATTACAACTTCTACAGAAAGAAATATATTTATGTTAAATACAATTTGATAACTACTAAATTTTGTTAATCCCACCTATACTGGAAATAATTTTCAATCGGCATCCTAATAATTATTAAATTAGGGAGAAACAACGATTGGGCAGCTAAACGGACACCCAATCAACAACCAAAGTAACCATATAAAGCCTCTCGGATAACACCTCAATCACACCGAAAACTTACAATCTAAATGAAAGAAACAATTGTGTTTTTCACATCGCTCATTCATTCGGGTACCAGTAATTTCTATCCTAAAGAAGACAACTACAGAATCCAGAAGGTAAACATTACCGCGCTTTTACTGATTTCGCTCAGTTTAGGATTTGGGATCGTGTATTACGTCATGTCGTGGATGCTGATATTACTTGTTTCTGCACTTGTGCATGCCGCCCTATTTTCGCTGATACTACTGCTGAACAAAAAGAAAAAGCATACGGCTGCAGGAGTAACCCTGCAAACGATGATTAATTGTTCAACGGTATATTACGGATTCATTCTGGCAAAAGCGGTTGATCCGTTATGGCTTACGCTTTTCCTGCTGATATCCTGTCTTTCATTTATTAAAGTAGGGCGGGCCCAGATCATGTGCATGATCCTGTCAGCCTTATCCCTGGTGTTACTGGAGGTGAACCGGATTTACCCGGTGGTGCCTGCCCTGGATTTCACAGAATCCATGACGCAGCTCATTCATTACTGTACAGCATTTACCGTGGTTATACTAACATCTATTTCGTTGGTATCTATTGTATATTATAACGCTAAACTCTTCCGGACTATCAAAATGAGAAATGACCAGCTGGTCAGGCTCAATAAGGAATTGCATATCAGCAACAGCCGGTTGGAGGATCAGGTAAAAGAGCGCACGGCCAACCTGCAGAACGCCGTTATAGCGAAGAATATTTTTGTCAGGGAGCTGACCCACGAGCTGAGAACCCCGCTCAATGCCATTTACAGCATCGCACAGCTCAAGCTGCTGGCCAAAACTAAAAACAGTATTGAGAAAAAGATAGACGAAGACCTGTTCATTGCCTGCAGAAATCTGCAGAGCCTTATTAATAATACGCAGGATAAATGCAAGCTGGATACCGGCAACTTCGATGAGGTAAAGAAGGAATCTATTCTCACCTATAGCTGGATCAATAATATTGTCAATATTTACCAGTACTTCGCCAATGAAAGAAGGGTGAAGATACAGCTGGAGATAGAACAGGATTTCCCGATGGCCATCCTGGAAGACAGCATCAAGCTGACCAAGATTGTCAACAATATCCTCGTGAACGCCATTAAGTTTACGCGCGCCAATACGGTCATCCATACACGTATTTACCGGAACAACGGCAGTCAGTGGTGTATTGCCGTCAGGGACCAGGGGGAAGGCATTCCGGCAGATAAGATTTCCACCATCTTCAAGGAGTTTACCCGCACCACCATCAATTTTGCGGAAGGCAGCGGCCTGGGGCTGAATATAACCCATCAGCTGGTAAAGATCCTCTGCGGCACCATTGAAGTTTACAGTCAGGAGGGCGAAGGCACGGAATTCGTAGTATCCTTACCGTTAGTAGAATACAAAGGACAGATCCAGAGCACGTCTGTGCAGCTGAAAGATAATACCCTGATTTCCTTTGAAGGCAAGAAAGTGCTGCTGGTAGATGATGATGATATGACCAAGCGTTACCTGTCGCTCTTACTGAGCAAACGCGGGTTCTCCATCATGCATGCGGAAAATGGCCATGAGGCGCTGATAAAGGCCCAGGACCGGCCCGATATTATTATCCTGGATATGAGCCTGCCGGGCAAATCCGGTCAGGATGTTTTACAGGAGCTGAAAGCCTCTCCTACCCTGAAAGATATTCCGGTGATTGTAGCTTCTGCGGATACGGATGAAACGAATATGGAAGAGATTATGCTGGATGGGGCCTGTTCGTATATGGTAAAACCGATCGATTTTCCTATACTCATAGATATTATGGTGAAAAACCTGCTGACGGGCGTGATTGTCAGGAACTGACAGCTGCCGGCAGCAGGTTCTTTTCTGCATTAATACGGATTGTATCTTGGCGTATCTATAATACTCCAGTAGAAAAACCCTGCAATCATGGTTTCAAGACCATCGATGTATTTTTTAATTTTTCTGTTGAGATCCTCTCCGAAATCCGCCAGGCGGCTGCGCCGGGTAACAAATTCCCGCATTTCTGCATCATGGATGGAAGCGGCCTTCTGAATGGCTTCATTAAGGGAATACTGATGCTGGTGTTTTAACATCATCACCAGGTTATGTTCATCCCCGTGCTGCAGTTCCTTATTGAGCGAAAAGAGGTCGTTAGCCCAGCATACTACCCTCCTGGCCAGTTCCGTGATATACATGATATCCGGGTGCTGGAGCACGTACATGGGGAGTTCAACACCTGTAGCCAGTTCATTGATATCCGTACCTATATTGGCTGCGGAAAAGAACTGCCGCATATGCATGTATTGCACTACTGCGGGATGATGCTCAGGATGCTTGTTATTGTAGGCTTCCCAGATAGCGGCTTCAAAGGTAGCCTGCACGCTGATCTGGAACTGGGACTGCCAGCTGGCCCGGGTCATCTTCTGCAGACGGGCGCCTATATCGCTGAGCGCATGAAAGAACTTGTTATCCTTTGGTATCGCATTATTTCTGAGCGCTTCAACAAATCCTTCAATGAGCTGTCTGATATAGTTTTCTTCCCGGATATAAGCCGTTGCGGGTGTGACATGATCCAGTTGCTCATCCAGTACGAATAGCCAGCTGTAAAAATTATCGATGCAGCACAGGAGGTCGAAATCTGCATCCGGCATGGTGCGGCAGGTCATCCAGGCCATTTTGTAAGTGGCAAAATGTTCTTCGGCTTCTTTTGTTTCCAACAATTGGTAGTCGTGCAGGAATTTATAGGTGTTCGCTGCTACTTTGTCTGTATAAGGGCTGATTCTGGTTGGGAACGGGCAATAGAGCCTTGGAATGACAACCTTTGCGAAAGTTTCATATGCATTCATAGACATGACAATCGGAAGATTAAAGGAACAGTTTACTGCATTACATCGCTTAATTCTTTGATCTTTGAGAAAGTGACAGGAAGCGATTGAAATCCGGTGATAATTGTGCTGGGCGTCATTTCCAGCGTTGCGCCCTTTTTGATCTGTACATCCCGGATCCGGGAGAACACAACATCGAGCGCTATCTGCGTTTCCAGTTTGGTGAGCGGTACGCCAAAGCAATAATGGATACCATGCCCGAAACTCAGTGTGTCTGCAAGATTGGGACGATTGAAATCAAAGGTTTCCGGATCAGGGAAAACTTCCGGATCATAATTGCCAGAGATGAGCCATATATTAATGTAGTCTCCTTTTTTAATCTGCTGCCCGCCCAGTTCCAGGTCTTCTTTAGCCACCCTGGTCATGGATTTGGCAGATGGCAATACCCGCAGTACTTCATTGATGATCTTATCATAATCTTCCGGATGATCCAGCAGGTGCTGCAGTACTTCCGGATGCTGACAGAAAGTGTACATCACATTTCCGAGCAGCGAGGCCGTGGTTTCAAATCCGGCGAGGAACATGCCTACAACGGTTCCCAGCAGATCTTCCTTGCCAAGTCTTTCTCCGTTGACTTCTGATTGCAGCAGGTGGGTGACCAGGTCATCCTGCGGATCATTTCTACGCAGCTCCATCATTTTCTCCAGGTAGCCCGCAATGCTTTGCTGCGCAGCAAAAGAGGCTTCCATTTCTTCCATCGTTTTCACATTGGTAACAATGGTAGTTACCCATTCATGCACCTGTGCATGGTCCTGCGCCGGGATACCCAGTATCTGCGCAATCACGCGGTTGGGAAGTGCGATGGCGAAATCGTGAATAAAATCCATCTCACCCTTTTCCAGCCAGGGTTCCAGGATTTCTTCACACTGCTGTTTAATCCAGTCCTTATGCTTTGAAATAACAGCAGGAACAAAAACTTTTGCTACAAGCGATCGCAGTTTCTTATGATCCGGCGGATCGCTCTGGTTAACATTTCTTCCCATAATATTCTTTCCCAGATCAGGAATGAATAAATTGGAGAAGTACTGGTAATCACTCAATACCCGCTTTGCTTCCTTATGACGAAACACTTGCCAGGCCCCCTTTACCCCATAATAGAAAACAAATTCAGGATCGTAAAAGACAGGATTGTTTGCTCTCATGTCAGCAAACCAGGGAATAGAATTGTGAGAAACCATATGCTATGGGTTTTAGTGCGAACAAATCAATAAAAGGTTGACGGTAGTACGGTTATTCTGGTTTTTCAACTATTGGCAGATAACTTGATGTTAAAGAAAACAAAATTGCAGATACAATGTATAGTTGATATCGCTACGAGGGGTGTTAATAAGGAGTTAAGCGAAAAGAATTTGTTATTTGATTATTTGGTTATTTGAGATTTGGTTATTTAAAATGCAGCGGAGATCTAAGCAAGTATTTTACGCTCAGATCTCCGCTGTATTTTAAATAACCAAATCTCAAATAACCAAATAACCAAATTATAAGTCCTGGCGTTTGAGGAGTGATACGGCGTGGTTGGCGGCGCGGGCGGTGAGCGCCATGTAGGTCAGCGACGGGTTCTGGCAGGCGGAAGATGTCATGCAGGCGCCGTCGGTAACAAAAACATTTTTCACGGTGTGTACCTGGTTCCATTCATTCAGGATAGAGGTACCCGGATCTTTTCCCATACGCGCGGTGCCCATTTCATGAATGGCCATACCGGGATAGGAATCCCGGTTGAATGGTTTTACATTTTTCAATCCGGCTGCTTCCAGCATGGCTGCTGCATCTGCGGCCATATCTTCCCGCATGCGGGTTTCATTATCCTTAAACTCGCAGTTGAATTTAAGTACGGGCTGGCCCCAGGGGTCTTTGGTGGTATGATCCAGGGTCACCTGATTATTTTCATAAGGCAGGCATTCTCCGAAGCCCATCAGTCCCATCTGCCAGGGGCCGGGTTCTGCGATGTAATCTTTGAAAGCTGCACCTATGCCCAGTTCTGCAATGCCTCTTGCCCAGTTGGTACGGCTGCTGTAACCGGTGTATCCGAAGCCGCGCAGGTAATTCCGTTTCTCTCCGTGCACATTGCGGAAGCGTGGAATATAAAAGCCGGCCGGGCGTTGGCCATAATAATATTTATCAGGAAATTCTTCTGAAGTTCCCATAGCACCTACATGGAAATGATGATCCATCAGGTATTTGCCCAGTACGCCGCTGTCGTTGCCCAATCCGTTAGGGAAGCGGGCGGAGGTAGAGTTGAGCAGCAGAAAGGTGCTGGCCATCGCGGAGGCATTCAGGAAAATAACGCGTGCATAAAATTCGCTGGTTTCTTTCGTATGCTTGTCGATCACGCGCACGCCGGTGGCTTTGCCTTTCTGCTCATCATAGATGACGGAGCTGACAACGGCATCTGTTACCACCGTGAGGTTGCCTGTAGCGGCAGCGGCAGGCAATGTGGACGACAGAGAGCTGAAATATGCGCCGAACGGACATCCACGGCTACAGCGGTTCCGGTACTGACATTTGCCCCTGTCTCCTATCGGTTGTGTAAGATTGGCGGTGCGGAAGATGGTCATTTTACGATCGGGAAAAGCAGATTCGATGCGCCCTTTCACCGCTTTTTCGAAGCAGTTCATTTCCATGGGCGGCTGAAATTTTCCGTCCGGCAGGTGCGGCAGGCCTTCTGCCTGCCCGCTGATACCGGCGAAGGCTTCTACATGGTCATACCATGGTGCAAGATCCTTGTAGCGGATAGGCCAGTCAATACCGATGCCTTCCCTGGCGTTGGCTTCGAAGTCGAGATCGCTGAGGCGCAGTGATCCGCGGCCCCACATCAGGGAGCGCCCACCCAGAATATCACCGCGCATCCAGTCAAAGCGCTTCTCTTCCAGATACGGGCCGTCTTTATCCTTCATCCAGTAAGCCTCATTGAATTCATCATACGGGCGGTCGCGCACCAGGTGCGGCCGGTCTTCTTTCTGCGTGTTGGTGAGTACGCCGCGGTGCGTCACTTCCCATGGATCTTTGGTGGCGTTCGTATAGTCTTTCACGTGCTCCAGGTGCCTGCCCCGTTCCAGCACCAATACTTTCAGTCCCTTCTCACACAGTTCCTTTGCGGCCCATCCCCCGGTAATACCCGACCCTACTACAATAGCATCAAAAGTATGGGTGGCCGTTGCTTTTATATTCAGATTGATCATACGCCGGAAAAATTCACTTCCCGGTTAAAGTAGCAAAATAATTACAGATAGTTCAAAAAATAGGATGACCGGAGGATAGTTTGTCTCAGCGCTGCTTTTCAAGGATGCTGCGGAAATCGTCCATCGTGGAAAAGAGGTTATTTCTCACGATCGGATCGGACACCCAGCGGGGTACTTTGCTCCGGTTGGTGGTAATGGTGTAGGTTATTTTCATGCTGCCACCTGTATCTTCCATCAGCCACCTGCCACGGGTACCGGTGATGCGGCTTACATCGGCAGTAACCGGAAACAGGCTGCTGCTGGTGCTTTCAAAGGTTATCTCCCCGTGGCGTTCTCCGGCGGTATGCGGATTGAAACGGTACAGCAGGCAGCAGTCCTGGTCGCCGAAAGGCCATGGTATCTTGTATTTGAGATAGGTAGTCCACTGGTTGCTGTCGGATGACAGGAGTACCCGGTACATTTTCACATGTGCGTTCCAGTTAGTTCCCTGCTCCTGACTTCTCAGGAGCTGCGTCACAGACCGTACATCAGATTTTACGGTGAACACGGCCTTCACCTCCCGTACGCTTTCCATGCCGGAAGCGGCAATCCAGCGCTCGTACAGGGCAATGTTTTTCTCCTGTTTCACCAGCTTGTAGCTGCCATCGCTCAGCTGGTGTGCGGATGCCGGCGACTGTG
This sequence comes from Chitinophaga solisilvae, assembly GCF_009928525.1. Taxonomy (GTDB): domain Bacteria; phylum Bacteroidota; class Bacteroidia; order Chitinophagales; family Chitinophagaceae; genus Chitinophaga; species Chitinophaga solisilvae. The sequence continues at coordinate 126,635 of NZ_JAABOK010000014.1, forward strand.
CCAGCAGCAACAGCACGGCAACGCTGAACATGGTACGAAACACACGGTCCCACAAAGTGGAGCTGACGCCGAAGCCCAGGTCATCATTTTTATAATGATGCAGGTGATGATTACGCCACAGGGGTTTCAGCCATCTGAAAGGTGGCGCCCAGGCATGAATGGCGTAGTGCATGCTCCCGTATATCAGGTAACCGGAAATAAATCCGGGGAAAAACATCAACGCATTTTTTCCGGACAGCAGGTAGAAGACGGCAAACAGGAAGGAAGCAATAATTACGCTCGGCACCGGGGGCATGAAGAGCCGCTGCCGGTCGCGCGGGTACTCATGATGATTCCCATGCAGCGTGTATACCATCCGTTTTGCCACAGGATGCCCGCTCACCCAATGGAATATATAGCGGTGTGCGGCATACTCGAACAATGTCCAGCTGAACAGCGCGGCCAGATAAGTCAGGATGATCCGCAGCAGCGAGTAATGCAGGCCGGCATAACTATAATACAGCATATATCCGATTACCGGCAGATACATTCCAAAGATAACAGCAGGATGGGTTTTAGTCAGCGCCTCCAGGTACTTGCTCCTGAACAGTGTAGCCTGGCCCTTGTTATGCACTTTCTCAAATTTCATATACAGTTGTTTAATGAACGAAGCAATTCATACTACAAAATTGCAAAGCGCTCTTCTCCTGTCCATCTAATTTCCAATGATCTGTAGAATAAAACCGATGAATTGCTAAAATCCGGGGAGTTGTTGTTGTACGCGCTCCATACAATGACACCTGAATACGCCTTTCCCCCTATACCCGGTGTAGTTGCAGCAGCTGACAAGCCAAACAATAAAATATATGTATATATTTAACTTTCAGCATATAAGCATTTTAAAACCGTATCACGCCGGTATTTTTCGTAAATCCGGTCATCTGCAGGCATTCTTTGCCGTGGCATTGCCGGCAAAACGCCTGAAAGCGGGAGACTGACGGGGATAAAAACCGGGTGTAAATAATTTCACCGATTCATTTATTTACCCTTATTTTGTTTGTGACAGTATACCCCCCTCTTAACCTCAAAATTATTGTTATGAGCCTCAGCCCCCAACAGTACTATCTCAAGTACATTCACAAAGAAACCGGCTACCGCGCTACCTGGGACCCGGGAAGAGAACTGCGTATCGGAGATGTTGGCAAATTACAACCTGACGGTAGTTTTTCCGTGCATACCTCCCTGGAGAAGGAAGGTATCAAAGCCGAGGTACGCGGAGATCACAGCGCTGCTGACATGGACTATACCTCCGGCAGTAAAGTGAGCATTGATGTGAAGCTGAAAGGCAGCGTACCGGCCGCCGGCAGTGTATTCTCACAGGTAGATGCAGGCTTCGACATCGGATTCAGCAGCGATAAAGCCATTGTATTTAAAGCCAGCGGTTTTAAAACACTGCAGATCGTAAATCTGGCAGCAATTACAGATGCTATTCTCGATAAATATAAAAATGGTACCTGGAAGAAGGACTGGCATGTAATTACCAACCTGGTACAGGCAGATGCCGCCACCATCATTATTTCCACCAGCAGCAGCGGCCGCCTGGAGCTGAAAGCCAATGCTGACATAGGCGCCGGCGCAGGATTAAAAATTACCGACGCCAACCTGGGTCTTACCACGGTAAGTGAAAAAGGCAGCAATATTAAATTCATTGCACAACAGGGACTCACGCCCCTCTACAATATTATGGGCATCCACGAGCCCTGGTTTAACTGGTTCGGCGAACCTACCCTGGAAGTGAAGGAAGAACAGGACAAGGCGCCGGCCCTCCGCCGGTATGATTTTAATGAGAAGGCAGAATTACCGGAAGGCGAATAACAGCCGGCATGGATATTTGCAGGCTGCGTTGTAACTTACAACGTCATGGAAGCGCATCCGATCATACCACATCTCTTTAAAACTGAATACCGGAAAATTGCCGCTGTCCTGTTCAGACGTTTTGGTTTCGATCATTTCGAAACTGCGGAAGATATTGTCAGTGACACCTTTCTCTCCGCCACCGAAACATGGCAGCGGCAGGGCTTACCGGATAATCCCGTAGCATGGCTGTATACCGTAGCCGGCAATAAAGCTAAAAACCTGCTGAAACATCAGCAGGTCGTAACCCGCAATGCCGCCGCAAACGCAGGCCATGAAACAACGGAAGAGATGCCGGAAATAGACCTGTCGCCGGAAAACATCCGGGACAGTCAGCTGCAGATGATGTTTACCGTATGTCACCCTGCCATACCTGCGGAAGCTCAGATAGGACTTGCCCTCCGACTGCTCTGCGGATTCAGCATCACGGAAATTGCAGATGCCTTTCTGACCAGTAAGGAAACGATCAATAAAAGATTATTAAGGGGTAAAGACAAGCTGCGGGAAGCCAATATTGCCATTCAGTTTCCCGGCCCGGATGAAACGGGCAGGCGTCTGGAAATAGTGTTACGTACCTTATACCTGCTCTTCAACGAAGGCTATTACTCTGCCAGTCATAATACTCCCCTGCGCCGCGAGCTTTGCTTTGAAGCCATGCGGCTCACCCAGCTGCTCACGGAAAATGCGGCTACCAACCAACCGCCTGTCAACGCTTTGCTGGCGCTGATGTGTTTTCAGGCCTCCCGCTTTGACGCCCGGACCAGCAGCAGCGGCGATACCATTCTCTATTCCGACCAGGATACCAGCCTGTGGAACGATACGCTGATTGCCCAGGGAGAACACTACCTGCAATATTCCTCCCAGGGAGATCAGCTCACCAGATACCACCTGGAAGCTGGTATTGCCTACTGGCATACCATCAGGCAAGATACACCGGACAAATGGCAGCAGATACTGCAGCTGTACAACCACCTGCTGCAGCTGGAATATTCACCCATAGCTGCACTCAACCGCACCTACGTACTGTCGCGCGTACACGGGAAAGCAAAAGCCATCGCGGAAGCAGAGAAGCTGCAGCTAAACGGGCATCATCTGTATCATACTTTGCTGGGAGAATTATATACCGGTACGGACAATCACCAGGCGCTGCAACATTTTGAAAAAGCGATGATGCTGTGCAGTGCGCCGGCAGATAAAAAACTGATTGCCGCCAAGATGCTGCGATGCAGGTAAATGCTCAGGGGAAGCTGGTGACATGCGTTTGTATAAGTGCATACAACTTTTCCATAATAACCGGGCATAAGGCATGGAACGTTTTTTCGCAGGCGTCCAGCTCCGGATCTCCGTACATCACTTCCGGCCGGCCGTGCAGCCGGCACTGTTCATCCAGCTGTAAAACGCGCATATGTGCACGACGGATAAGATCTGCACCTTCTTCCAGCTCCAGCGTGGTTTGCAGTAAAGTGGCCATCAGCTCAGGATACATGTGGAGCGCTGTATCAAAGCCTTCGTAATCTTTGCAGGAAATCCACTCATACACCAGTGCGACTGCCCGCGGCCATTCATTCAGGTCAGCGACATGCGCCGGTTGTATCCAGTATTCCTTTCTGAAGGAATACACTTTCTCCAGCGCCAGCAGGATCAGGCTGACGGCCTCCTCCGGCTTATGCGCATGTTTCCGTAAAATCAGTTCGGTTACCGTGTAACGCTCCCTGTCAATGCTTTGTAATGCAGCGGAAATATCAAAGCCGTGCAGCTGCAAATGCCTTGCCGCCGTTTCCGGCGGCACTCCGGCCTTGCCGGCTACCGTCTGTATCTGCGCTGCCTCAAACAGCTCCCGGGCTGCACTAACGTTACCGCCTGTACGCTCCAGTAAGGTAATGGCATGGCGTATCCCCACGGGTGTCTGCTCACGCAGCAAGGCTATCTTTTCCTGATCCATCTTCCTTTGTTTCTTACTGCAATGGTAATCAAAATCCGTTTCCCGAAAGCAGGTATAATATAAACCTCCTTCCTCAGCTACAGCTGAGGAAGGAGGTTGCGCTGAAAAATAAAGCCGCTCCGTAGAGCGGCTCTTTCTTTCACCTTCGCTCGCTGTACTGATTAATAATATTCGTATGTACGGTTCAGCGTTTTCTTGCCGCCATCCGTTATGTATACAGCTGTTACGCGTTTCAGCGCATCTGTTTCGTATGCAAGGCTATAGCTGGTTGCCGGTCCGCCCAGTGTCTTCAGTTGCATCGTGGCCGGCAGCTGCGGACTGTTTACATCCATTATCGACAGGTTAAATCCGAAGTAGTTCAGTGCAAAATTGATTTCCTGTATATGCAGGGCTTTATCTGTTTCATACTCCGGGTTATTGAATGCGGAGTAAGTATAGGTGGCATCCCAGATGTGAGAGAGTCCTTCTATCTTGGCCAGGGCCCGGGTCACATTCTGACCGGCATTTATATACAGGCAGAAGTAAGGATTACCGGTGATGGTATACATCCTTTGCGGTACCGGCGTTACATTAAACGGAAACGGCGGCCGCTGCTCTTCTATGTCATATTCGTGGTCCGCCACTACCATACGTTTATAGCCTATGGAATCATACTCATACCGGATAACAAACGGTTCCCCTGCCGGTTCCGTTATCACCAGGGAATCTACCCGGTTCAACGGACCGTATGCCACGCTGAAGGCTACGGAATGCGTGCCATCTGTCTTACGGATGGTTTTCACCCGTCCCTGTGTATCATACGTATAGGAACGCACCACCTCTCCGATAGTTACCTTTTTCACCTGGCGCAGGTGATGCGGCAGCCCTCCGCCCCCGCCGGGCCACGGCAATTTATTACAGCCGCTGAACATGCCGGCTGTCAGTATCAGCATACACACAGCCATGCAGGCTAACAATTTTTTCATGGTGAAATGAATTAAAGGATGAATGAAAATATAACAGCAATGAATACACGAAAATATATCCGGAGGTTCTGGACAGGGATGGTTAAAATACAGCATGCTGATACTAAATTATCAGCATACACTGCTACAGGACAGCGAGTAAATACTCACTGCGATGGCTATACGAAAATAAAAAACTGCTGTCAATCCCTATTTGTAGGGAGAAAAGCGGGGTCAGAAGAAATCATCCTTTTCCTGTGCCTCTGCGATCACTGCGGAACCACGGGGAAGGAAAACAGTAAACCGGCAACCGGCAGGTTCATTGGCGGCGACTTCTATATGACCATGGTTCTGGGCTACAAATTCCTTACATAATATCAGACCGAGGCCGGTACCCCTTCCCCCACCGGTACTATAGCCGGGCGTCTGTTGCTGGGAAAACAGTGTTTTCATCTGCTGGGCAGGCATCCCGATACCGCTGTCTATGACTGCGATGGCCGTATCCTTTTCTTCTTCTTTCACCACGATCGCAACAGTGCTGCTTCTATGGCTGAATTTCAGGGCGTTACCGAAGAGATTCCGCAATATAACAGACACCTGGTCCCGGTCGGCATACAACGTTGCAGCAGACGGGATTTCCATATGTACGGCCATCTTTTTCTCTTCCAGGCTTATCTGGAAAAAATGCAGCACTTCTGTAACCAGCGGCTCCAGGAAGAAATGTGCCGGCTGCGTCTGAATACCTCTCAGGCTACGGCTGCTCCAGCGCAATACATTATCCAACGCCCCTCCCAACTGGGATATTTTCCGTTGCAGGATAGCAGTGGCTTCCTGCATCTCTTCCGTCGTATATTCGTTGCGGTGAAACATCTCCAGCAAACTTTCCAGGGTAGCCAGCGGACTTCTGATATCGTGCGCTACAATAGAGAAGAGTTTCTCCTTATCCTTGTTGACGGTCACCAGCATCTGGTGCTGCCGTTCCAGCTCCCGCTGATAATCGGACTGTATATATTTAAAACATCCCAGTGCGATGGTAAAGAAAATCAGGGATACGCCGATATTGCTCCATACACGGGCAACAGGCACCGGCGGCGCCAGGTACCAGCTCTGCGGCATCAGCACAATCATCATAAACGCCACAATAATCAATATGCTCAGGCCGATCACCACCCATTTGTTGTCATATACCAATACTGTTATCAACAGGATATTGAGCAGAAAGTATTCAGATCCGTTATGGAAGTAAAGGCCGGTAAACGTGTAGATGCCTACGCTGACGAAGATGAGTACCAGCCGGGCGCTGGGATACTGCTGGTATTTGTGCAGCAGCAGCACGCTTAAACACATCAGGCAGGTGATGAGGTTGAGTGCAGACAACAGATATCTTTCCTGAAAGAAATTCAGGACGGCGTATAAAAAAATGAAAGGTATACAGGGCAGCGCCAGCAGGTTCAGTAACCTGGTCCGCCTTGACTCAATAAAAGGCATGGACGGGCGTATCCCTACATTGACAATCTGATTCCAGGAACTTTCGACAATCCGGTACAGGAAATGGATCAGGCGACTCAGCATAGCGTCGCAAAGATAAACCGAAAATCCAGATAAGCGATTGCCGCAACTGCCTCCGGGCAGGCCGGGAAGCACCGTTTCCATATCCCGCAGGCATTCCGGGCTACGCATACGCTTTATAAAAATATAAGAATGACTGCTTCCGGTTACTTCGCAGGGGTAATTGTTGTCAGGATAAAATAAACGTTATCTTTTTATCTGCCGCTGTTTTCATTTCAGCAAAATAAGAAAGGCGTCCTTAGCGGACGCCTTTGCCATATTATCTGGCGGGGATTTCCCGCAGTATATGCAGCAGATAACCGTAGAATTTGCCTACGGAACTAATCATCACCCTTTCATCAGGAGAATGGGCGCCACGGATGGTCGGGCCGAAGGAGATCATATCCAGGCGGCCGCCGAAATGGGCTCCCAGGATACCGCATTCCAGACCGGCATGTACTGCGCCCACATGCGGTTTATGTTCAAAGTGGCTGCCGTACAGGTCCAGCAGCAGTTTCAGCACAGCGGAATCCGCGTTGGGTTTCCAGCCGGGGTAACCGCCTTCCTGGATAATTTCGCAATCCATATTTTCGAAGGCAGCTCTTACTGCAAAGGCTACATCTTCCTTGGTACTTTCCACATTGCTGCGTTGCAGGGAATGGGTAATAAACACGCCATCTGCTGCAGATACTTTTGCCAGGTTGGTAGAAGCCTCCACCAGACCTGGGATATCCGGGCTCATGCGATATACGCCATTGGGTACGCCATAGATGGCGCGCAGCAGTTTACTGAAGTAACCGGAAGCCATTACTTTCGCAGGCGTCTCCGTTTCCTTGCAGGTCACTTCCAGCCTTGATTCCAGCGTATGGTATTCATCCTTAACAGTGGCCGCGAAATCGTTCACCAGTTGCACAAAGGCGTCTTTTGCAGCAGCAGGTATTACCACCACTGCCTTAGACTCGCGCGGGATGGCGTTCCGGAGGCTGCCGCCTTCCAGGCGTGCCAGGCTGATATCACCTGCGCGCTGCGCTTTGTACAGCAACCGGTTCATCAGCTTGTTGGCATTGGCGCGGCCGCTGTTAATATCCATACCGGAGTGGCCGCCGAGCAGCCCTTTGACGGTGATTTCAAAGGCAACCGTGCCAGCGCCTGCAGGCACTTCTTCGTAAGTACCGCGGGTATTGGTATCAATACCGCCGGCACAGCCGATGGTAATTTCATCTTCTTCTTCCGTATCCAGGTTCAGCAGGATAGTGCCGCTGTAATACGCAGGATCCAGTTTTATTGCGCCAGTCATACCGGTTTCCTCATCTATGGTGAACATAGCCTCAATTGCAGGATGCACCAGGTCTGTGGCTTCCAGTACGGACATGATAGCGGCAACGCCGATGCCGTTATCCGCACCCAGCGTGGTACCGCGGGCTTTCACCCACTCGCCGTCCACATACATATCAATGCCCTGTGTATCGAAATCAAAAACGGTATCCCCGTTTTTCTGGTGTACCATATCCAGGTGGGATTGCAGGATAACCGTCTGCCGGTTTTCCATACCGGGAGTAGCCGGCTTTTTGATCACCACATTACCCACTGCATCGCGGTGGGTTTCGAGGTTCAGCCTTTTACCGAAGTCTATGATAAAGTTAATTACCCGTTCTTCTTTCTTGGAAGCTCTGGGAATAGCATTCAGACCGGCAAAATTGCGCCATAGATTTTCGGGAGACAAATCTTTTAATTCCATTCAGCTATATTTAAATATTGTTTGTAACCAGTAAGGGGCCAATGTAGGTAAATATGCTTAAACCGGCAAAAGGAATTACCTGTACTTCATCTCCGCTACTTATCTCCGCTCCCGTCTCCCCGCCACATTCGTCATTCGTCATTCAAAGTTTCCCCAGTTCCTTCCCTGCCCGCCGGTGTCCCATTCCTGCGGCCTTTTCAAAATAGTACTTTGCCCAGCGCCGGGAACGTGCCAGCCCGTCTCCGTACTTATAGCAGAGGCCGAGGTTATAAATAGCCATAGGGTCATTTTTGCGGGCAGCCTTCCTATACCAGAAGATGGCCTTTTCATGGTCTTTGTTCACCCCGATGCCATAGAAACAGAAGTAGCCCATTTCCCGCCAGGCATCGATGATACCGTTATCAGCCGCCATTTTCATCCACTTCTGCGATTTGCCGTAGTCCAGCTCAATGCCGATACCATCGCGATAGAGCATACCTACATTGAACTGTGAATCAGGATGTCCCTGGTAGGCAGCGCGGAGATACCATTTAAATGCTTCTTCCAGATTTTTCTTTACGCCCAGCCCGTTATCATAACAGGTACCTACATAAAACTGTGCCCGCAGATGTCCGTTGATAGCGGCGGAATACCACAGTTCAAAGATGCGTTTCCTGTTTTTTCGTTTAGCCGGCGCCGTGAACGCCAGGTAGTAGGCATAGTGAAAATTTTTCTGCTGTTGTGTTTTGGTTAGAAGTTTCATTTTCTTTGACCATTTGCCAGATGTCGGATATAATGCAGGCCGGCCTTTTCTCCCTCAATTCCATACTGCGCATAGTTAAGCCCGGCTGCAGCTTCATCTCCGTATAAAAAATCAAAAATGATACTATAATCAGTATCAGCTGCATGTGCCGTGTAAAATTCATGCAACAGGCTGAAGTCTGCCATGCAATGTGTTTCATGATAATTTACCTGCGATGCCACATACAATTCCTGCGCCACATGTTCCTGCAGCGTCTGCGACGGCGGATGGCTGATCCGGTAGCGGGTACGGTGACAACTTTCCAGCGTGCGGCGGCGGATCAGTTCTTCACTGTACGTTTCGCTGGTCCAGAAAACAACGGTGGCATAATTACGCGCTATCAGCCCGCTCAGTTTAAACCGGTTATCATAGTCGGTGGTGAAGTGATGCGTCCACGCGCCGTGGAGGTCGTCGGCCAGGTTTAGGGCTACTTTAAAAACCGGGCCATTCTCCGGCCCGCCATTGAGTGTGTCCAGCGTTGCTGCCATGATACGCTCTGCCTGTAAGGACCTGAGCAGCTGCAGCTGTGCAGCTGTCTGTTTCTTTCCCATGGGGTTAAAGCCGCCTGCCGGCACCAGCATATCTCCAGGGGTGTTCCCCTGCAGCAGCTGCAGGTACTGCTGAAACCGGTCCATACCGGCGGGCAGGACATATATTGCCAGCATAGCATCCACAACCGGTAACAATTCAAAATTCATAATCAGGGATTTCAACGGAAAAGCAGGTAATACCTGCTGCATACCACTACTGGTTTTCCGGTAACTGAAAATACAAATTTGCCGGTATTCCGGGATTATCAGTATATGAATATTTTTGCAGCAGACTGTTTACCTTCACCGGCAACCGCTACACTGTACAATTCATGATGCTCCTGCTGTTCACCATTCCGGCAGGCTTCCGCACACGGGAAGGTATTCTCCTTTCGCCAGGACAGTATATCACAACGATGGCATTATGCCGGCATCCCTTACCTCTTTTGTAAGGCAACCTGAAATTTTTCAAGTTGCCTTCTGTGTCTTAATATATGTACAATGGCATGTTCCACCAGCTGTTCGGTAGTATACCGTTCTCCCCATCCGGTGAATACTTTGCGGGTATCTTCCATTTCTGCCTCGGTCATCTCTTCCATGATGGTAACCGTGAACTGAAAAACCGTATCAAGATCCTGTATGTATGCCGCCACTGTTGACTGCGTTGCTTTTGGCGGGCACTCAGCAGTACCGCCTTTCCGGTTACGGAGATACGTAGCATATCCATAGGCCGCATATACCACATGTGTAAGTATAGTTTGTACCGACCGGCAGTTTTCATCTGCAGTGGCTGCATCCACAATGACCGGTAGTTCCTCATCCGGTATTTTTTTTATCAGTTCCTTCAGCTCACCTATTGCTTTTTCATATTCATCGAGCAATGCACCGACTGCTCCCTTACGATATACTTTATCCATTATTTATTAATTACGCTTTCTTGAGATGATAATCAGGTCTGTTGTAAGCGCGCCATCCTTGCCGGGAAATGCTTTTCTTACCAGCCATAGTATTTCAAACCCGCTTTCCTCCAGGTAAGCAGAGAGGTAATCCGCCCGGTGATAGTACATATACAGCTCATCTCCTGCCGCTGAGCGTGTAAGACCGGATTTATCTTCTTCATCTTCCATGGTACTGATGTAAAAAATTCCTCCGGGAGATAATACCGCTGCTGCATCCTTTATCAGCTGCCGGGTTTCTTCCTTTGACAGGTAGGGCAGACAGAAACCGCAGATAATACCCTCCCAGGTACGGTTCATATCGCGGATACGGCGGGCATCCAGCTGCAGGAAATCTGCACCGGGATTGTTTTTCTCAGCCAGTATCAGCATATTGGGAGCCAGGTCTATACCGGTGATACGGAAGTCAGGGCGCTGCTGCAGCAGATAACAGGAAATATTCCCGGGGCCGCAGGCCACATCCAGTATCTGTGGCTGCTTCTGCGGGATGTGGCGGCAGAAAAAATCAAACGTATCATGATACCCTTCCTGGTTCATAAACCGCTCCTGGTATTCCGTCGCACGCTTGTCAAATAAGGCTGCCGCCATGGTTGTTTTATCCATACCCTGCTGCTATTTTCCGGTAACTTACTATATTTACCGTCAAATTCAATGAGAAATTCCCAGTACCCATAGCTTACACATGAAGAAGACGATAACAGGCAGAAATGTATTCCAACAATTGAAGGCAGACCTGATAGGAAAAGATTCCTACAGGGGTGTAACCCTGACGTATTCATGGCTGGCCAACCAGTTTGGTCATTTCTCCCTGGGTTTTATTCCTACTTTCCTGTTATTTCTTTATCTGAAAAAAAGGATGTCGGAAACGCAGGCATCGCTGTACAGCGCCGGGGCAATCAGCGTGTTGTGGCTGGCATTTGAAACCATCAATTTCCTGGGGCCATTGCTGATGAGCAAACCGGGAGGTGTGAAGAAGCATTATGTATTTCAGCCGGCCTGGGGTAACATTGCCTTCGATACCATCACGGATCTGCTGTTTTTCTGGACGGGCGCCTTCACCGCTTCCCTGCTGTGCGCAGAAACATCTGCCGCAGCCATCGCCGTGGTGGTACTGGGCCTGCTGATGATCTACCCTGCCTACTACTGGTACCTTACCAAAATGTACCTGCAGGCGCCGGCATATCCTTTCCAGTTCAGGCTGAGCCAGTGGAACACCGAACATATTCCGCAGGAAGATGTAGCCCTGATCCGGCAGTTTATGGACCATAAAACGCCAGGCATGCACCTGTTTCTGTTCGGACCTAAAAGAAGCGGTAAAACCAGCCTGAGCGTGGCCATCGCCACGGAGTTGTCTATCCGCCACAGATCCGCCGTTTATACCTCCGCCATGAAGCTGTACTGCATGTTCTTCGATCATGACGAAGGTACTTCGAACGATATGTTATGGAACTGGCGTAAGGCGTCTATCCTGGTGATTGACGATATTAATCCCGGCGACCCTATCAAGGAAGATATTATCAGCCCGGACCGGTTCCTTAGCTTTGTAGATACCTTCTCCACAAACGATATTAACCGGACCGTTTTAAAAGAAACCAGCGTAATATGGGTGATGGGCGATAGCGACACCTCCTCGCAGAAATGGCGGGATATGCTGCACAGCATAGGGGTGGAAAGAGGAAAGATGATTTCCCTGAACCTTCGGCTGGATGCGGGCGCTGAGCCTTCTACTATGGCAAAATATGATTTGCAAACGCAAAGCTGATGAGATGAGTCAGACTTTTCACATCAAAACGGCGGTACATGGGGATGATCCTTTTTTCAATAGCAGATTGAGATACTCCAAACCTGGCGGCTATTTCCTTGAAGGAATATCCCTGCGCCACAAGTGAAAGCGCTTCTTTCTCCTTCTCTGAAATAGCATAATGACGGAAGAGGTGCTTGTTCAGTTCCTCTTCAAACTCATTCTTTTCCGGACCGTATGCCGCATAGCGCATAACGTTACCCAGGTTGATACTTTCATTTTTCTGGGAGTGCCCGATGATGGTGGTTACCTGACCGTTTTCAGAAGCGAATACGCCTACTTTGGAAATCAGCGGTACATGGGTGCCGTCTTTATGAATTTTCTTCAGTTCTATGGTAAAGCTGTACTGTTCCAGGTTAGTAGTTTTATTATGCAGGAACATCAGGGCTTTATCATTCAACTCATTAGAGAAGGGGGCGTATTCCGGTGCGGTGATGTTCACGATGGTCATCATGGTGATTTCATCATCCCGGTAGCCCAGCAGCTCCTCCCAGCCGTCTGCATACAGCATCCGGTTCTCCTTAAAGGAATATATATAGATAGCCTCATCCGGAAATCTCCGGATGGTTTGTTTAAACTGCATGGCCTCCTGACTGTTGAGGTCAGCAGGTACGTCTGTAATAAATGCTTTTGAATAGGTTCCAAACTCCAACTTATCGGGATGCATCCTTTTTTTGCCTAAAATTAATAAAGAATCTGATAACCTGCGAATTTACACAGTTGACCGGCGACCAATACACTATTACTTTTGCGCCTGTAATCGAATTAGTTAGAGGTTTACGAGTATAGTAAGAGACCCGGCCTTTTATCCGGTAATCCCCGTCACCCGGCTATTTCAATGGTATGGCAAGTACCGGCTGGTGATGTCAAAAAAGTTGATTTCGAAAGAATGAATTGAAAGCGAGAGGAAAAGTTTGTTATTGAAAAACCCCATCCTCATTTGATGCAATGTTCCCCCTGGACCCGGCGCAGCGCAGCTGCTGGCAAACAGCAGTTGCTGTTGCGCCTGTCCTGTCTTTTCAATGAAAAACCAAGTGGTCAGCCCCGCCGCGGAAACCAGCTCCTACAGGCTCCGTGCGGGGTAACCTACTGTCTGACAATATTCACGTTTTTTTATTCCGCCAATCTACCTGCCTTGATTACCCTGTAAGGGGTAAACAAGGTATTGATATTCGTATACTGATCGGCGTTAGTGATGAGCAGGTCGGGTGCGCCTCTTTCGCAGGTAAAGCCGCAGACCGGCAGCCACGTTATCTGTGCACTTACTGAAGGTAACGCACCGGATCGCTTCCGCAACAAGTACAGGACCTGACCTGTTTATCCTTTTCATAAAGACATGTCAAGACAGTATCCGGCGCATGCTGCATTCATATTCGTACATTCATGAACGTTATTGCCCCATTTAGGTCAAACTGGTCACCGGGGACGCCAGGTTTTGTCATATTTCTTTGTTCCGGGTCCGTAGTAAGCACCCAGATCCACGGAAAACATTTCAGCATCGTCATTGGATTCCAGGTTAAAAAGCAGTGCCAGACCGGCTATCAGCAAAGGTTCTTCCTCATGGTTAAGCGCGATGTACATCATTTCCTGATTAAACCAGTAGAAGGCATCCTTATCAATGCCTGCTACCTGCCGGTCGTCCCTAAAAATGGATTTTGCATGTCCGTTATGTGCAAAGTAGTGCCAGGTATGCTCTCCGGCTGTCATCTCCCAGTGTGGCGGCACATACTTCACACAGGAGATGCGGAACTCCTGCGGATGCAGGTCCCGGGAAAAGGTCAGCGTATAGGTAATGTTCCAGCTCCACTGAAACCATTTGCAGGGATTACGACGGATATGCAGCTCCTGCCGGTTGTTATGCGAACAGAGCCACAGCTGTTTTCCTGCCCGGCGTACACGTTCCCACCGGCCGGTGGCCAGCACCTGCTGTTCATTCTCCTGAAAGATGGTGATGGCATGATTACGGCGACTGATAAGTAATATCATGGTAGTCAGGGATTATATTATCTGCATTTTCCATCTTCCCTGTACGGATACACTTACAGGAAATGTAATTGCAGTGCATGTCATTTATCTTCGCTTAACCCGGAAGGGGGAGTCATTCATCCCGGCGCGCCTTGTACAGGATGTGGTGAGTCACGCTCCTCCGGATACTGTCACAACAATAACCATATGGTTATGTTTATTAATATACTAAAATACAAATTCCTGATAATGAAATAAACCCTGATACATCAGGTTCATCGTTACCCTCATTAAACCCTGCGTATTATGACACAATATGACCACATCGCCACAGGCTACCGGGCAGTAGCAGAAGCCATCCCTTACCGAGGCCCTGAATGGTATTCCCTTTACAAAAGAATGGGTAATCTTAAAGGACTGTCCGTACTTGATCTGGGTTGCGGCGACGGTATGAGCAGCCGCCGTATTAAAAGCTGGGGGGCAGCCCGGGTAACAGGTGTAGACATCTCCATAGAAATGATCCGGCTGGCCAGGCAGACAGAGTTCGAAGAGCAGCTGGGTATAGACTACGTTACCGCCGATGTGGCCGGGATGGGTAGTCTGGGGGCTTTTGATATCGTTACCACCTCCTACCTGCTTCATTATGCCCGTACCCGCTCCACACTGAACCAGATGGTACAGTCCATTTACGACAACCTGAAACCAGGGCAGCTGTTCATCGGCAGCAACCTCAATCCGCAGCTGCCGCCCTACCCTTCCCTGGAGCCGGAGGGGCATCAGTTTATTTATGAGATGCCGGCATCTCCCCTGAAAGAAGGCGCCACCATACACGTGACCCTGCTGGGCGACGGAGAAGCGGTGACTATTGACGCCTGGTGGCACAGCTGGGATACCTACCAGGAAGCATTCCGCCGCGCGGGCTTCCGCTCCTGGGCCCTGGAACCTTACCTGATCCCTGAAGAGGAAACAGCTAAATATCCGCCGGGATTCTGGGACAGCTACATCGCCGCTCCCTGGGTGATCCAGTTTATCTGCAGCAAATAGCGGCAGCTAACGGTGATGAACATACGTTATTTATTTGTACCCGAACGGGCGGAAGTAACTCTTCCGCCCGTTCTTTTATGTCGGAATTTACCCTAAACCAGTCACAATACCCCCTGCTCTGACTCCCGGATACCCCTTACTTTTGGGGTACAACAGTCTTTAGCAATATGACGGCAGATCAATATCCTAAAATCTATTTCTACCGGCGGCTGGTACAAGCAAAGCTGTACATTGACATGCATTATGCTGAAAACATTGATCTGGACAACATTTCAGATGAAGCCTGCTTCTCCAAGTTTCATTTTGTCCGCCAGTTCAAAAACATCTACCGGCGTACACCGCATCAGTACCTGATATTTGTGAGGATGAAAAAAGCGATGGAGCTGCTGAAAGCAGGCGTACCGGTAACTGACGCCTGTTATGAGGTAGGCTTTGAAAGCGTCAGCACCTTCAGCGGGTTATTCAGGCGTATCACCGGCGAACCTCCTTCCCGTTACCTGGCGCGGCATCAGGAGTTAAGGGCACAGATGATCCGTTCCCCGCAGACGTATGTGCCAGGCTGCTTTGCAGAAAAGAACGGATGGTTCAGGGATTAACGGAAGTACACTGTATAAATAATAAAAAGAAACCTGCATGATTACTAAAATGACTCATACCAGCGTGTATGTACTGGATCAGGAGCGCGCCCGCGATTTTTATGTCAACAAACTCGGATTTAAGGTTATTACAGACGTACCGATGGGTACAGCGCACCGGTGGCTTACCGTAGCACCCCAGGAGCAGGACGGAATTGAAATAGTGCTGATGCCGGTCAGCGCCGGCGGCTTTTCCCCTGAAGCAGCAGATACGCTCCGGGAGCTGATTGCCAAAGGTACCTTTGGCGTAGGCGTACTTACCTGTAATGATATTTATGCTACCTATGAAGAGCTGAAAGCCAAAGGAGTTGAATTCACCAAAGCGCCGAAGAAAGAATTCTATGGCACTGAAGCTGTTTTCAGAGATGATTCCGGCAACTGGTTTTCCCTTGCGATGCTCGCGGAATAACCGGTTATCAGCCATCAGCGGACAAACAAACCATATCTTTCCATAAACCGTTCCGGCCATCACTAGTATGCGATGGCCGGAACATTTTTTACTTTCCGCGGATTACAGGATCCAGGCATTCTTTCAGGGAGATCAGCATCTTACCTGGTTCTTCCATGGGTATCAGGTGAGAAGAATGCTCAAACCAGACCGCTTTTTTCACCGGCGCCTTAACCTGTTTCATCCAGGCGGCTGTAGGCTCAGCAGGTGTGGTGTAATCATGCCTTCCCAGGAACATGAATACAGGGATAGGAAAGGTATGTACCTTTTTGAAGTCTACCTGCAGGAACTCCGGCAGGATACGCCATAGCGTGAAGATATTACCGTTATCTATAGCCGGAATATCATCGGCGGCGTACTCCGGAGACAGCCACGGCGCATTGTAGAAATACATCGATTCGCTGCGGTAGGCGCTTAGTCCGCCGTAATACTGTGCCCAGTTTCTGGCTATAATAATACGGTGCCGTGTTATCGGCTCATTACCCGGATAAGGCGCGATGGATTTCAGTTCCGCCAGTGCGGAATCGTTCTTATGGCGGGTAGCCTGTTCCACGGCATAGTCAAAGCTCACCCGTTCATTTTCCATCACGTTAATCACCTGCCCTACGCCGATATAGGCCGCAAAGAGATCAGGCCTTTTCAGCGCTGCTTTCATACCGAGGATAGTACCCCAGCTATGTCCCATCAGAATAATTTTTTTCGCGTGATAACGTTGCCGGATATACGACGCTACCTCGATGGCATCATCCACGAAGGTGTCGATCCTGATACTGGCTGCGATGGAGTCCGGCGGAATATTCAGGAATGTTCTGCCGGCGCCGCGCTGATCGTAGGTGACGATAGTATAATATTCTTCCAGCGGGCGCTGGAAGGTCCACATCACCGGCGAAAGCGGCGATGCAGGCCCACCGTGGATAAAGAGAATAACCGGATTATCCTTGTTTTGTCCGCGGGCATACAGCCACTGATCCACCCCGTTGATGTTAACGGTATAATTTTCCTGGATACCATTGGGATTGACAATTCTTCCCAGATCTCTGATGATTTTTCTTCCTGTCTCGATTGTTTTCTGTGCAGACAGCCATGTTGGCAACAGGCTCAGACATAGGAGCCATAAGATTCGGTTACGCATAAGATGTGCTCGGATAGTATTTATCTGTCAAGATAAGATAAATTCACAGATTTCCATTTTTGTACAGCATGGCTGTCTGTACCAGTTCCGCATTATCCGCAGCCGGGATACCGGAGGGATGGAGGAGCGTATCTTCAAAACCGATGCGCAGGTCATAACCTTTGCTGATCGCCATTTTCAGCAACGGCCAGCAGGTGAGGTCTGTACCGTGCAGTAATACTGATTGTCCGGGTAGTTTATCTGTCAGGTGTTGTTCAATAGCCGCTGCGGTGTGCAGTGCCGCTGCCATCTCCTGTTCACCAGGTTCCAGGAGGAGGCGGAAACAATGTGGCAGCCGGCCGCTTCTTTTAAAATTCAGTACAGCCGCTTCACTACTGATACCGGCTTCCACCCCGATGCCGCGTTGCAGCATTTTATCTGCCACCTGTTCAAAGCCGGCTTCATCACCGTTTACAGAAACGAAGTCCGGCAGCACCATCCACTGTTCTATATATTCCAGCCGCAGCGCAAGTTCCGGCACTATCCAGGCGCCGGTGCTGATACCTACAGGAATGCCCGGCAGCGCATGTTTCATCGCCTGTACCTGGCTGTTAACATCGTCCGGATGCAGGCTTTCTCTTCCCCCGCTGTCGCGTACGTGGAAGTGGATAGCCCCCGCACCAGCTGCCACGGCCCCTCTGGCCGCTATTACCAGCGCATGCGTGGTAACCGGTACCTGTGGATGATCCTGTAAAGTCCTTGTTCCGTTTAAGGCAGCCTTTATAAGCATCATTAATGTTTGACCCGTTTAGCACTCAGCCATATACCCGCCAGCACCAGCAGCCCTCCCGCTATCTGCCAGCCGGTAAATGCTTCTTTCAGAAAAATCATGGCAATGACCGCGCCAATCACCGGATTCAGGTTGAGGAAATTACCTACCTGCGCAGCCGGCAGACTCTCCAGCGCCCGGTTATACAGAAAGTATGCCAGCGCGGAAGCGAATATTCCCAGGTAAACAATGCCGGCCCAGGCACGCAGCGATATTTCCGGCATCCCGTGCAAACCTATATTCACCGCAGCTATTGGTATCAGCAACGCGCTGCCGATGAAAGTACTCACCGCAGTAGTCAGCAGCGTATCTGTCTCTTTTACACTTCTGGACAGCAGCGTGTACGCACTCCAGCAGCAAACTGCCAGCAGCATCAGCACACTGCCCGCCAGCGCATGCGTATCTCCTTTCGGACTGCCGATAAAACCCACCAGTATCACGCCGGTTACACATAACACCATGCCTGTTATCAGTTTTTTATGCAGCTGTTCCTTCAGGATGATCGCTGCCGGTATGGCGATGAATACGGGTATCAGCCCTTCTATCAGCGCCCCTGTAGAGGCAGAAATATATTTCATGGCAAAGTTGAAGAGGCCATAATACACCGTAACTCCTGCCAGTCCCATCAGGGCGAGTTTTCCGTAAGGCAGCTGCTGCTTCACCATACGCCGGCGGTGAAGATAAAACGGCAGCAGCGCCATGCAGGCAATAATATGCCGCAGCGTAGCAAATATATAGGGTGGCACTTCCTGTACCACTGTTCTGGTCACAGAAAAGGAACTTCCCCAGATGAGCATTACAAATATGATGCTGATAAAACCTTTGGTGCGGTCAGTCAGAATGATTTTTCCCATAAACATTTCTGCCGGCTTGTATCCCGGATTATTTTTTTCTACCTTTCTTTTGAAATCCAAAATTACATCATCTGTAAATGAAATATTTTTTTTCAGATGCCCACCACAATTAATATCCTTTATGAAATGGTTATCCCCCCTGCTGCTGAGTTGCCTGCTGCATGCATCCGTATACGCGCAGCAGGATAAAGCTGCCCGGATAGATAAGATGATCCGCACGGCTGCGCGTACAGGCGCCTTCAACGGCGATGTGCTGGTAGCAGATCATGGTACGGTTATTTATAAAGCGGCAGCCGGCGTAGCCGATTCTGCCAGGCGCATCCCGCTGACCACGCGGCACCGCTTCCACATCGGTTCCATTGCAAAAGAGTTCAACGCAGTAGCTATCATGATGCTGCAGCAACAAGGTAAACTACAGCTGGAAGATAAAGTAGCACAGTACATTCCCGGATTGCCGGCATGGGCGCAGCAGGTGAATATCCTGCAGCTGCTGCAATATACAAGCGGGCTGCCGGACCTGAACTGGACCACCATACAATCTGATGCGGACATCATGGAAGATCTGAAGAAGCTGACTGCGCTGAAGTTTGAGCCGGGAACAGATTATTTCTACAGCAACAACAATGTTTTTCTACAGCGGCGCATTGTAGAAAAAGTAACCGGTGTATCTTTCAATGATTTTGTCAGACAACAGATCCTGCAACCGCTGGGAATGCGTGCTTCCCTGGTAGACCCAGACGGCAGCGACACGCTGGTAGCACGTGGTTTCAATGATGCCGGGCAACAGGAACCACTATTATATCCAATATCCGGCTGGGTAACCGTTACCCCGGATGATTTTCTGCAATGGTCCGAAAGTCTCAACCATTTCCGGCTGCTCACCCCGGCTTCCACCAGCATCATTATGCAAAGCACCGGTCCGGGCAGACAGGCAAGCCTCGGCCGCGGCACTATAGAACAGGACAAGATCATCCAACATATACACGACGGCGCCACCCGCTGCTATCAGGCCCTGCTGGTAAGCGATCCGCCGAAGGGCAGAACAGTACTGCTCCTGTCCAACAACAAACAGGAGAACATTTACGAATTCAACAACGCCATACAAAATATCCTGGACAACAAACCTTATGTCCAGCCGAAGAAAACCGCCACCCGCCTGTTTATGGCTGCGCTGGATACCCTTTCTCAAAAACAGTTCTTCGCCTACTATCATCAGCAGAAAAAATTACACCAGGATACCCACGATTTCGAAAGTGAATTTCTGCTGAACGGAATAGGTTACTACCTGATGCGCAAAGGCCGTACAGATGACGCCATCGCCGTTTTCCTGTATAACACCCGGCTCTTCCCCCACTCCGCCAATGTATTCGACAGCCTCGGCGAAGCCTATTACCACAAAGGCGACAAAGCCAATGCCCTCAAATACTATCAGCAATCCCTCGCCCTGGACCCCAACAACCCCGCAGCACAAAAAACCGTCAACCAGCTAGTTAAATGAGATTTTATTATTTTTTTATTTTTTTATTTGAGATTTAGTATAAAATCAAGATGTCTTCAGAGCCGCCAGGAAGGTATTTTTTATTTGAGATTTAGTATAAAATCAAGATGCCATCCGGACAGTCCGGATGGCATCTTGATTTTATACTAAATCTCAAATAAAAAAATAATAAAATGACTAGATGTTCAGGCGCAGGCCGAGCGAAATATTCAAGTGCCCCAGGTTTTCTGTTTCGTCGTCCTGGAGGGTGATTTTTCTTCTGCCGGATTCGTCTTCCTGCATATAGCTGGTCAGCTTTCCGTTGATGAGGGAGAGTTGCGCCCCGGCGGAAAGCATGCGGTTGATACGGATATCATAGCCGAAATCCAGGCCAACGCCAACTGTGCCTCCGGTGAGTATTACTTTCCCGTGGTTTACCCATCCGTTGTCGCGGAAGCCGAGGTATCCCAGCGCCATGTTCATGTGCAGGGAGTTCCTGTCTTTTGCATCAAAAATACGTACCACAAAAGAGGGAGCAATAAAATTGATGGCAATATTATCCATCACGTTGGTGCGTATACGGCTGCCGTTGTACTCGATAGGTATTACGCCGCTCTGGCTGGACTGGAAGCGGTTATACTTGATACCGGCTCCTAAAGTTTCATTGAAATAATACATCGCATCTGCACCTATGTTGAAACCTGATTTAAGTTTCCGCATGTAGGTCAGTGCATCCCCGGTGATCTGGGAAGAGATTTTCCCCAGCCGGTAGCTGTATCCTCCGTTCACTACGAAACGAAAGTGCGGCAGCGTGGATTTCTGGGCATACGCGGTATGCGTCAGTATGCCGGCAAATAGTAATAAGAATAGTTGTTTCATAAATATAGATTAGCGGATAAAGTTGGCGATACAGATGTAATAGTATAGGTACAGAAAGATACTATTAATTATTTGAATATTTGGTTATTTGAGATTTGGTTATTTAAAATGCAGCGGAGATTTGAGCAGATATTTCAGACTTTGGTCTTCGCTGCATTTTAAATAACCAAATCTCAAATAATCACATAATTAAATATTCAAGCTATTCATGGTGGCTGCAGTAATGCAGGGAATTACCTTGTCTGCAGCGCAGTTATTCAGCCCGGCGCCCCAACAGGCATTGAACTCTAACACAAACCAGCCTGATGTTCCGCTGTATGCAATGTCCACTACTACTGATATAGGTAACTGGTGAAAGTGAGTATTTATGAAATCCTGCAGGAAACTTCTTCCAGTATGCAGATCTGCTGCTCCTTCATAGAGTGCTACATCCATGATTTCACCATGCAGGATAAACCCGCGGGCTTCTGCCTGTATATCCGCAACTACAGCGGATATCAATATCTCTTCCGTTGGTTGTAGTCCGGCAGTCACTTCCAGAAATGCTGCATGTGTTTCAAAAATACCGGCTGTAAAAATTTTGGGAATTACCGGCTTGATAAACACAGGAAAATCTGCTGGTTTTGTATCTATGATTTGTTGCAGCATTATTTTACGTTTGGTCCATGGTATGGCCAGCCGGGCTATCAGGGCATCATCCGGGCACAAAAGCGTTAAATTATAGATCTGTGCCAACACCAGTGCAAATGCCTGATTACCATATACAGCCAGTGGCACTGCAGCCAGGGCTTCATCCCTGATCCAGTACTTGCCCAACCGCCTGATGTCACCTCCCATGCTAGTCCATGCCATAGTTACCTGTTCAGATTCTTTATCAGTTTTTTCCGGAATTAAGAGTATAGGAGTTGTCATAGTTATTTCAAATGATAATCAGGATAAGACTTCAACAGTCACATGAAAAATTGCTTTTAATATGTCCGGCCAAAGATACTATTCACCTTCTGTAAATCAGCTGCCTTTCCTGTTGCAGTAGCAGGAAGCGTTTCTTATTTTTATAGGAATGTAAAAATTATTGTCATGCGAAAACATTTCATCTCCGCGCTGCTACTGCTTTTTGCGGTTCCTTTATGCTTATCTGCGCAAAGCAATGACCAGGAACTGGAAGCGTTGATTATTCAGAAAGACAGCATTTTCTGGCGGGCCTATAACAATTGTGATGTTCAGCAGATGTCCGGATATGTCACTGCAGATGTTGAATTTTATCATGATAAGGGAGGCATGACCACAGGGATTAACGCGATGATGGAAACATTCAGGACAAACATCTGCAGCAAAAGGGAGCAATTCCGCCTGCGGCGGGAAGCCGTCAGCGGTACCCTGAAGGTATATCCGCTGAAAAATGCGGGCGTTATTTACGGCGCAGTCATCAGCGGTGAACATCTCTTTTATGTGCAGGAGAAAGGAAAGAAAGAACGGGCCGACGGGCTGGCCAGATTTACACACCTGTGGCTGTATGAAAACAGGGAGTGGAAAATGAAACGTATCCTCAGCTACGATCATGCGCCCGCACCCTATATCAATAAAAGAGTGGCGGTAGTATTATCTGACAGCATACTGCAGACATACGCCGGCAAATATGCAGGACCGCAGACCCAAGCCATGTATATGAAGCCGGACAAAGGTCTGC
The DNA here is from genome assembly GCF_009928525.1 of Chitinophaga solisilvae. Lineage (GTDB taxonomy): Bacteria > Bacteroidota > Bacteroidia > Chitinophagales > Chitinophagaceae > Chitinophaga > Chitinophaga solisilvae. The sequence goes on from NZ_JAABOK010000014.1 coordinate 149,697, forward strand.
TGATCATGCATATCAATGGAAAAGACTTTCCCCTCTATCCTGCCGGCAACCATCTTTTCTTTTCAAAAGACCGTGACCTCACCTTCGAATTTCTTGCCGGCAGCAATGGCACCCGTCAACTGACCATCCGTGAAGGCGACCAGACAGCGGAAGTGTTGCAGCTTATTCAATAGTCCACGGGAGGATTTGATTATTTGAGATTTGGTTATTTGAGATTTGTTTCTCATCAGGGTGTATGCTTAATTTCAGCAGGCATACTGATTGAAAACAAATCTCAAATAACCAAATCTCAAATAATCAGATCGCATCAATAAACTGAAGGTACTCCTTCGCGCTCTGATCTATTTCTGCGGAGGATGGTTTGTGTTCTACGCCGTAATAGGTGTAGAAGGATTTATAGTCTGCTTTTACATAATCGAAAGTTACCTCAAAGGGAGCTGTCAATTGCTGCATGGTATATTTATACCGGCCGGACGGGCGGTAGTCTTCCTCACGGATGCCTGCGGAAATGCCCAGCGCTACTTTTTTGCCCTGCATACGGTAGCCACTGGTAGAACCGTAGGCCCAGCCATAGGTCAGCGCTTCATCGAGCCATTTTTTAAAGAAGGGCGGGCAGTTAAACCAGTAAAAAGGAAACTGGAAAATGATTTTATCATGTGCTTCCACCAGTTGCTGTTCTCTTTTAACATCAATTTTTTCATCAGGATATTGGGCATGCAGGTGATGAATAGTGTACTTCTCAGGATATTGCTGCAGTTCTTCCACCCACCTTTTGTTTACCACGGAGTTGTCCATGTCCGAATGAATTACAATCACCAACGTTTTCATTACATTTATTTTAGTTACCAGAATATATGACAACCGAACAGTTTTCCGTAACGGGTATTGCTGTAAGGCGCAGCAGTTGCGACAATACGGCATAATTTACTGTTTCGGTGTTTGCTGGCACAAATATGGTGCAGGTAGCCGGGTTGAGCAATATGTGACGAATTAATCAGTCAGTGATAAATTTATCACTATGGCGTGCTGGCTCAACGAAGCGTATTTTTATTTATCAGATTATAATTTCAGGCATATGTATCAGAGAAAAATTCCTATTGATTATAACTGCGGCCTCGGTATTGCCATGGAAGTGATTGGTTCCAAATGGAAGTTTTGCATACTGGATGCTGTTTCTAAAGGAATACAACGTCCGAAAGACCTGGCACAGGCGATTAACGGTATTACGAGAAGAGTACTGCATCAGCAGGTGGGAGAACTGGAAATGCATGGTATCCTGGGAAAAACAATTTATACAGAAGTACCCCTGCGTGTAGAATATCACCTGACGGCCACCGGCAAGACGCTGCTGCCGCTGATTGAGGCCCTGAATACCTGGGGTCTTGAATTTTCCCCTCACCTCAGAGCCATCCTGGAAGGCGGAAGCAGCGTGAAGGCGCTGCAAACGGAGGAGGCAATTATGTAGTTATTTGAGATTTGGTTATTTGAGATTTGGTTATCTGAGATTTGTTTTTCCTCCAGATGTATGCTTAACTTCAGCGTGCATACTGATTGAAAACAAATCTCAAATAACCAAATCTCAAATAACCAATCCCTTATAGTCCCTGAAACTTAAACGGTTTGCTTTTCACAAAGGAATTTACTGTGTTGCCGGCATATATTTCTCCGTTTGTCAGGTTAAGTTTTCTGACGGGCGCCTTGTCTGAAAAGTTCACGTCCCGGAAGTTAACCCAGAAGGTATTCGGAGTGAGTGTGGATTCAAAGTAATAGACTTTATTTTTATGGTCTGCGACTATTCTCCAGCGGGTAGATGATATATTAGGCTGGCCGGGTGTGGAGATGCCCAATGGTACGGAACAATTCCGGATAACGCTGAAAACGCCTGCTACAGCCACCCGCGTGTTATCTGTTCTGGGAATGGCATTGATGTAGAAGGCAGCCCGTACGAACCTGTCAGCCGCACGGTTGGTACCCGGCAGCATTACCGTTCCGCCTATTTCCTGCCAGTACTCATTCAGTGCCAGCTGTTTGTCAAATACCGGAGAATTGGTCATCACCACATAGCTGGTATCTTCGTGGATCACGAGTTTGCCATCAATATATTCAAAGATGGCGTTGTCGCCCTTCGCGTCGGAGATAGAAAGGTGCAGGGTCGCCAGTCTTGACTGACCCGGTACATTCGCTGTAACGATAGTAAATTTCTCCTTCTTCAGCTCTTCCACGGCTTCACTTACCGTAGCAAAATTGTCCAGCACATATTGTACCCAGGCAGCGATGGTGAGCCCTGGTTTAGCGTGCTGGTCCCATGTCGGGTAAGAAGATTCCACCAGCCATAGCAGATTGGCTACCAGTCCTTTTTCATTCATACCGTCTGTACTGGAAATATCGTAGCCGGAAGCCACCACACTGCCATACTTCGATTTCCATTTCAGGGATTGCGGTCCCACTTCCCCGTTACGGCTCATACCGCGGGGGAAGATCCACAGGTTGGTCTGAATATCTTCTTTCCAGTCCATAGAACGGGCTGTCAGAATAAGGTTATCCGGTCCCCTGTAAACTACACGGGTGCAGGCAAATGCCGCGGCGGTTAACAGCAGTAGCATAAAGGAGGCAAACAGCGTTTTCATACAGTTATCTTTAAGGTGAATACCTTACCAACACCTGAGTGACTGAATGGTTTATCAGGATCTACATCAGCTGTCTGCCGGCCTGTTCCACTCTCTCTATATGTTTCTGGCGGTAGGCGTCCGGGGTATGTTTAATGGGCGTCATGCCGGATGGGCCGATATAGGTGACCTTTTTTGTTTTGATACCGCAGAATTCCAGGATTACCTTCTTCATGATTTTGATGCCTCCCTCGCGTATGATCCATTTGTAGTACCACACCGGGTAATCCATCGTATGAATGATATGCGCTGTTTTGCCTTTCAGGGAAGGTGTTGCCATAACGGTACCTTCCTTACGTTTAAAGGCCAGTCCCGGCAGGAAGAGGCGGTCCAGGAACCCTTTGGTAACGGCGGGCATAAATCCCCACCACTGCGGATATATCCATACCAGGTGATCGGCGCGTTGAATTTTCTCCCAGGCGGCCAGCAGGTCCGGTTCCAGGTCCATGCGTTTGCTGTATCCGTGACGGAGGTTAGGATCAAAGGAGAGTTCGCCGATGCAGATATCTTCCACAGTGGCGCCGGCTTCCAGCGCACCTTTTCTGTAAGCTGCATGCAGCGCATAATTCAGGCTTTCCTTATAGGGATGGCCGTTGATAATAACGATCTTTTTCATGCCACAAAAGTACCGGGGCGCTGAAAGGAAATACTGAACATTTGTTAAGAAAACTGCAGCTCTTTGCGGATGCGGCTCAGATGCTGCGGGGTGATGGCCAGGTAGGACGCCAGGTATTGCAGGGGAATCTGGCGGATATAGTCCGGATGCTCTTTAACCAGATGCAGGTAGCGGTCCCGCGCAGAAAATGTTTTCAGCATCATCAGTTTTTTTTCTGCAAAAATAAATTCTGATTCTGCTATCAGTCTGCCTAAATGCTGCCAGTGAATATTCCGGCTGTACAAGGCGGACAACTCGCTGTAATCTATCATGACCATTTCACAGTCGGTGAGCGCTACAATATTCTCCAGGGAAGGGTTACGTGTAATCAGACTGGTATAGGCGGCAGCCACTTCATTAGGGAAGGTAAAACAGTTCGTAATATCGCGGCCTTCCTGGTCTGTATAAAAGGAGCGCAGTATGCCACTGCTGATGATGGCAATTTTATGGCATACAGCGCCTTCTTTTATCAGATATGCTCCTTTTGCCAGGGAAGCGGGATGGCCAAGGTTTTCCAGCAGCGCCACTTCTTCCGGCGGCAATACATTAAACGGATTCAGATACTGAACAATAGGTGTCATGCCGCAAAGATACACCTGTTTCCTATGCCTTCCCTTCTTCGTATTCAGCCCGGCTCAGGAGAAAGTAAGCCAGCTCCTCTTCTGCTCTCTTCAGGTTTTGCTGCTGCGTAAAACCTCCTTTCAGCAAGGCCTTCTGGGAGCCTATATTTTCCAGTGTGGTAACGGCCACCATTTCCGCTGTATCTGTACCGGCAAAGCCGTATGCCGTTAGAGCACGCACGCATTCCGTGGCGATACCACGCCCCCAGTAGCTGCGGCCCAGTGAATACCCCAGCTCTACCTGACCGGGAACGTCTGCAAATTCCCTGATGAGGCACATGCCGGCAAAGCCGCTGCCGGCAGCGGTGAATATACCCCAGCGGCTGAAAGGACTGTTACCATAGGCAGTCAGGGAAGCCTGAAAAATCTCTACATACTGTTCCCGTGTACGCCGGGGCAGGTGACGGATTACTTCTTCATCTTCAAAAAGTGAGGTAAATAATACTTGTTCTTCCGGTAAAAATTCCCGGATGATGATATCGCTGCTCTGATAAATAATTCGCATAGTAGATGGTTAACGTTCAAAAAATACGGTCAGACGTGAATCTGTTTACCGTTGGCAAAAGCCCAGTTTTCCCAGGCTGTTTCCTGGAAATGCACCATTATATCGTTTGGTGATACGTTGATGGCGGTGAGCAGCTGCATTAAATCTTCCAGTATTTTCCTTTTCACTTTCACACTTCTGCCGGCAGATAAAGTAATTTCAATGATGGTGAAATTGTTTGTCCGCGGCGTTTCCAGGTCAGGGTACTGCAGGTCGTATACAAAGTTCTCCGGCTCCAGTTCTATAATCCGTTGAAAACAGTCTGTCGCAGGCACTCCGCTGTTAACCAGCGCTGTATGTACGGCATTGAGTATTCCTGTTTTCCGGTCGGCGCTGTGGCCTTTGTGCATGGTAACTGTTACTAATGGCATAGTCTGAAATTGATTATGCGAATGTATTCCTTAAAAAGTTATCTTCCTAAAAGTCGTGTTCATCCCCGTACTGGAAATACCAGATGTCTTCCGGTTCCGCCAGCCATCTTTGTGTTCTCATGCACCACAACAGATCCAGGACTTTTACCAGGTCTTCATAATGCGCTGTTTTATCGAAATGAAAGTGAATGCCCCGCAGCGTATCCTGATGTTGCTGCATATCTTCCATGTATATCCGTGCAAACGAAAGCCGGATATCATTCTTACGGGAGCTGCCGTCAAAGGTGATGTGCAGGTAATTGCGGACAGGCGCTTGCGGCCCACCGTAGTATTTGCGGATGGTTCCCGTATCCGGGAGTATCAATACTACATTTCTTTGCTGCGGCCCGCCGGAAAACAGGGTGATATACCCTGCACCTGACAACAACAATATTACTACCACCGCTGTTACCGGTGGTAACCACTTGTGCTGTCTTAATCCGTACATATTTTTTTTTAAGAGAGATGTGCCGGCAGATAAATTCCATATACCGCCGCTTTTACGAATTTATTTGCCGGTCAGAAAAATTTTATTATGTTTGAACATATGAACATAGATAAATGATGCATCAGAAGAAGATAGCCTTAGACATCGGCGGCAGTCATGTAACCGCCTGTATACTCAACATGGACCACCCGGAAGCCGCACCGGAGAAGATCATACGCCGGCACCTGGACGCCGGCGGCAGCGCGGAAGCCATCATCAGCAGCATAGCCACCTGTATACAGGAGTTGCAGGACAGCAGCGTTTCAGGCATCGGCATAGCCGTTCCCGGACCGTTTGACTACCGCAACGGTATCTGCGCCATCGCTAACGTAGGCGGGAAATTCGGCAGTATGTTCGGGCTCCACCTGAAACAGGCCCTGCAGGATACCGCTGCCACCGGCGACCTGCCCCTGCAGTTTTTCAATGATGCCCACTGCTTTGCTGCCGGCGCCCTGAAAATACTGGGGCTGCAGGGCGAAAGCACCGTATTGCTTACGCTGGGAACAGGCTTCGGCTCCTCCTTCCTCCGGAACGGAGAACTGGCGACGGCAGGCGACGGCATACCAGCATCCGGCGCGTACTATGACATGCCTTTCCTGGAGGCTGCGGCAGATGATTACTTTTCCTCCCGCTGGCTCCTGGCAGCCTTTCACCGCAACACCGGCATCCGGCCAGCCACGGTAAAAGAGATGGCGGAACAATACACCGCACAGGCACGCCCGGTATTTGAACAGTTTGGCGACCACCTGGGCAGCTTCCTGCTGCCACAACTGCAGGCATTTGGCTGCCGGGAACTGGTCATCGGCGGTAACATCGCAAGGTCATGGAACCTGTTTGCCGCTCCCCTCCTGCGTAAACTGGAACCGCTCGGCATCGCCATCACCTGCTGCACCGATACGGAGCACTGTATCCTTGCAGGCGCAGCCCTCTCCGCCCATGAACCCGGTCCGGCACAACTGCGGCAAACCAGGCAGCTCCTGCTGCCGGCAGCCCTGCCACCGCATAACGATGCCGCCTATACGATATTTCCTTCCTTCCATACCAGCTCCCCCGTGCAGGAAGGCTATGACTCCCTCGCCAAACTTATTGCCGGCGAAAGAGTAGTCATCCTGGACGGATACGACGGTGTACTGTGGGAGCATGTCCGCGCCGCACTGCATACCTCCCTCCGGGCACAAAACAAAACGGTGCGCTGGTACCATACCGGTGCATGCCTGCAAGCTCCTGCCGTCATTGAAAACATGCTGCAGGAAAATATGAATGCCGCAGATCCCGTATTCGGGAAAAGATATGAAGGCAGCCTGGCAGACTTCTTTGACCTGAACCTGCTCCTGCAGATTGAACCCGGCAACGGTGCTGACATTCATATCATTTATGGCACCGGCGCTGCGCTGACGGCCCCCGAAGGACTGCTGCTCTATATCGACGTGCCGAAAAACGAGATCCAGTACCGCCTGCGGGCAGGCAGTATCACCAATATCGGTACTCCAACGTATACGTATAAACGTTGTTACTTTACTGACTGGCCTGTACTCAGCAAACATAAGCAGGACCTGCTTCCGTATGTGGATGTAATCATCGACGGACAAAGGCCCGGCACCATCACCTGGATGCAGGGCGATGATTTCCGCGCGGAACTGGACAACATGCTGACCGCACCGTTCCGCGCCAGGCCCTGGTTTGAAGCCGGCGTATGGGGCGGCAACTGGATGAAACAACACCTGCCCGGCCTCCCGCCTGAAGAAGTAAACTATGCCTGGTCCTTTGAACTGATTACACCGGAAAACGGTATCGTTCTGGCAGGCGCCGGACTGCTCCTGGAAGTCTCCTTTGATTTCCTGCTCTTCCGGCAGCACCACAAACTGCTGGGTAAAGCTGCCACCCGCTTCGGTACAGCCTTCCCTATCCGGTTTGATTTTCTGGATACATTCGACGGCGGCAACCTCTCCATACAATGCCACCCGCGGCCAGCATTCACCAAAGAACATTTCGGGGAAGACTTTACGCAGGATGAAACCTATTATATACTGGACTGTGAGCCGGATGCACAGGTGTATCTTGGCTTTCAGGAAAACATCTCTCCGGAAAAACTCAGGGGAGCACTGGAAGATGCTCTGAACAGGAATATTCCATTGCCGGTAGAACAATACATACAACAGTTCACCGCGCAGAAGCATGACCTGTTCCTGATTCCGAACGGCACCGTGCACGCCTCCGGGAAAAATAACCTGGTACTGGAAATCAGCAGCACACCCTACATCTTTACATTTAAGATGTACGACTGGCTGCGGAAAGACCTTAACGGCCGGCCACGCCCCATTCACCTGGATCATGCATTCGCCAACCTCCATTTCGACCGCAAGGGCGATGTGGTTCCCGCCACCCTCATCTCCCGGCCCCGTATCACTGATGAATGGGCGAACGGGAAAAAATGGCAGCTGCCTACCCATCCGGAACATTTTTATACGGTAGACAGATATGCATTTACCGGAGAGGTAACCATTCAAAACCTCGGCCAGTGTCATATCTGTATGCTGGTAGAAGGCGACAGGATACAGGTTACCGGCAGCAACGGGCAGCAGACCTTTCATTATGCCGAAACATTTGTTGTTCCGGCAGCCGCCGGCCATTACACCTGCCGGTATGAAGGTAAAGGCACCGCCATGCTGGTAGTCGCCTATGTTAAAGACAATTATTGCTGACTTATAAATTTCACGTCATGAAAAACAGCGGCACACGCATGTTTATAACAGGTATTACATTGATAGCAGCGCTGGGAGGATTGTTGTTCGGATTTGATGTAGCCGTGATCAGCGGTATCATTACACCCGTCAAAACCCAGTATATGCTGACCTCCACACAGGAGGGATGGTTCGTATCCTGCGCACTGCTGGGATGTATTGCAGGCGTAGCCGTTTCCGGCACGCTGAGCGACCGTATCGGCAGGAAGAAAGTGCTGGCGCTGGCGGCCTGCCTGTTTCTGATCAGTGCTACCGGCTTTGCCTTTGCCTCTTCCTATACACTGCTCATCTGTTTCCGGCTGCTGGCCGGCATGGGCGTAGGTGTAGCCTCCAACATTTCGCCGCTCTATATTTCAGAGCTGGCGCCGGCCTCCCGTCGCGGCAGGCTGGTTATCTCCTATCAGCTGGCCATCACCATCGGTATATTGCTGGCGTATTGTTCCAACCTGGCGATCCAGCGTTATGCCCTCACAGCTGCTGCAGACCAGGACGGGTGGATGCACCGCCTGTTCGTAACGGAATACTGGCGGGGCATGTTCTTCGTGGGCGTAATACCCGCAGCGGCCTTTTTTCTACTGCTGGCCATTGTTCCTGAAAGCCCGCGCTGGCTCGCCGGCAAAGGCCGTACAGATGAGGCACGCAGCATACTGGAAAAAATTAACGGCACCACCGCTGCAGCTACAGAGCTGCAGGCCATCATTGCCGCCGCTACGCTGCAATCCGGCGGCGGGCTGCGGGAACTGCTCCGGCCACCGTTGCGGCACCTGCTCATCATGGCCTGTGTGCTGACCGCCTTTTCGCAGTTCAGCGGCATCAATGCCGTAATATACTACGGGCCTACCATTATGAAAGCCTCCGGCATTGTAGCCACAGACACATTATTTTACCAGGTGTTGCTGGGTGCAGCCAATATGCTGTTTACCTTCATCGCCATCTGGAAAGTGGACAGCCTGGGCCGCCGGCCGCTTTACCTCGCCGGTTCACTATGTGCAGCAGTTACGCTGGCACTGGCAGGCGCCTGCTTCCTGTTTAATATCGGCGGATGGGTGATGTTACTGCCGGTAACAGGTTTCCTGCTGTTCTTCGCATTTTCGCTGGGACCGCTGAAATTTGTTATTGCCACAGAAATATTTCCTACATCCGTACGCAGCCTGGCATTGTCTGTCTGCATCCTCGTCATGTGGATTTCCGACTGGCTGCTGAATCTGCTGTTTCCCATATTGCGGGAAGGCATCGGCGTGGCAGCCACCTTCTTCATCTTTGCCGGCTGCTGCCTCTTTTCATTTTTCTATGCCAGAAAGCATTTGTTCGAAACAAAAGGCAAATCACTGGAAGATATTACTATAGAAGAAAATATTATCCATCCATAATCATCTGCGTAATGAGAATATTTTATTGGGTCGCTGCCCTGATGGCCTGTACCCTGCAGGGACTGGCGCAGAAAACCGTTCCATATTTCGGTCGTATCGACTGGATCAGCGGTTACGAAAAAGAGATTTCCGGAGAAAACATCCGCTATTACTCCGCATTTCCCGACTATGCCACCATCGCACTGCTGTCGCGGACTACCGACGGTCATAAAACCATGGAATGGCAGACCGCTCCCGTACCCGCGAAAGTAAAGGGGCCTTACGTCTATTTCAGCTGGGTAGCCGGCCATTCCAGCGCTACCAGCAGCGGCGACCGGCATTTTGATCTGTATCTCAACAACAGAAAATTACTAACGTTCACGACTAAACCGGGTAATCAGACGCCTGACTGGTCTTACGCTGCGTCCGACAGCAGCCGGGTAGTATTCCAGCAGACACGCCGGGACGGCGCCAACGATGCGCACGGCCTGATGTTCCTCCGCGTGCCCGTCAGCAGCATTACTCCCGGAAAACCGGTACAGCTCCGCATCACCGGGCAGGCGCAGCAAAGCAACGACTGGTTCATGACCTTCAAATTCTCCTTTGAAGAAAAAGCCGATATCATCCCGCAGCCTTTCCTGCTGAAAAACGGTCAGCAGCCCATCAGCATCCGGGTACTGCATTTCGGCACAGCACGTACCCTGCAGGTGAAAGCAGGCGATAAAAACGTATATCCGTTCGCGGTAGCAGACGGGCTCAATACCCTGGAGATACCGGTAAATAAAGTGGATCATCCAGACAGTATCCGTATCGCTATCACCGATGGGAAGAAGGTGCTGGCAGACAAATACGTAGCGCTCCATCCTGTGACCTACCGGGAGTTACATTTCATTCACCATTCCCATACCGACATCGGTTATTCGCATCTGCAACCGGAAGTATTGAAAATACATCTCCGCAATATTTACGATGCGCTCAGCATGATTGCAGCCACCCGTAACTACCCCGAAGAAGCGAAGTTCAGATGGAATATAGAATCACTCTGGGCTGTAGAACACTTCCTGCAGCAGGCCACCCCGGAAGATAAGACAGCCTTCATTAAGGCGGTAAAGGAAGGCAGCATCTGCCTGTCTGCCTTATATGCCAATATACTCACAGGTCTGAGTCTGCCGGAAGAAACCTTTCACTATACCGACTACGCTGCACAGCTGCGTAAAACGTATCAGCTCTCTATTCCCAGCGCCATGATCTCCGATGTGCCGGGCTATACCTGGACCACCGTTACCGCGCTGGCCAGAGGCGGCGTAAAATATTTCTCCAGCGGGCCTAACTACCTGGGCGAAAGCCATCCTTACCTGGGCGACCGCGTAGGGCATTTCGTACGTGCGTGGGGTGATAAGCCCGTATGGTGGGAATCGCCGTCAGGAGAAGAAAAAATACTATTCTGGACCGGAGGCAAAGGATATTCTTCCTGGCACGGAACAGCCCCTGGTGCAGTGTTTGAACGCGGTCCGCAGAAAATCGCTTCCTATCTCAACGAGCTGGATGAAAACAAATACCCTTATGACATGGTGCAGTGGCGTTATAATGTAGTGGCCGACAACGGCCCCATAGACACCGCTGTTTCCAGGTTTGTAAAAGAATGGAATGAGAAGTACGCATCTCCCAGAATCATCCTCAATACAACCGATAAACTGTTTGCCGCCTTTGAACAGAAATACGGAAAAACGCTTCCCGTAGTGAAGGGAGACATAACCCCCTATTGGGAAGACGGCGCAGGATCCACCGCCAGGGAGGCCGGACAGAACCGCGCCAACAGCCTGCGCCTGCAGCAGCTCACCAATGCCTATGCGCTGCTGTCGCCCGCAAAATATGATGCACAGCAGTTCTATCAGGCATGGACCAACATCCTGATGTTCCATGAGCATACCTGGGGAGCGCATAACAGCATCTCTCAGCCGGATGTATCTTTCGTTACAGAACAGTGGCGTATCAAAAAACAGTTTATGCTGGATGCAGACAGCCAGATCAACAGACTGGAAAGTCAGCTTTTTGCACCGCTTACGGATGCTCATTCAAAGAAGATTGCGGTAGTCAACACCCTCTCCTGGCCCAGAACCGGACCTGTGAAAATCAGTGTTGCCGGTAAATCCGTGAAAGATGCCAGCGGCAACCGCTATCCGCTGCAACGCCTGTCAGACGGCGGATACGTATTCATCGCCACCAATGTGCCTGCACTGGGTACCGCTGTATATGAAGTGAGTAATGAAGCTGTAAAAGCACCCTCTCCCTTTACACAAAGTGCCGGCACTTTATCCAACGGCACTATCACTGTAGCGTGGGATAGCAGCAATGGCAGCATCTCGCAGCTTTCCGGCAAAGATGGCCATAACTATGCCGGCACCTTCCGGGATCAGGGCCTGAACAGCTACTGGTATGTACCAGGTCAAGACCCTGCAGCAGCGGTTTCCAACGGAGCAGTACAGGTGAAGGCAACAGAGAGCGGCCCGGTTGTAACAACCATCCTGCTGTCCGCCGCAGCCCCCGGCGCACAATCCATAGAAAAGCGCATCACCTTATATGCCGGCGCTGCTGCCGCTATGATAGAAAATACGATCAACAAAAAATCCGTGCGCACCAAAGAGGCCGTACACTTCGGATTTCCTTTCCATGTACCCTCCGGCAAAGTAACGCTGGACGCAGGTTACGGCACTCTCCGCTACCTGGACGATCAGTTGCCGGGCTCCAATATGGACTTTATGTTCGGCCGCAGATGGCTGGATATTTCCGGTAAAAACAACGGCCTCCAATGGATGCTGCTGGAAACACCGATGGTAGAACCTGGCAGCATGATAGACGAACAGCTCAAAGTAGTACAGAGCCACAAAGAATGGAAAAAAGAAGGACAACCTACCACCACGTGGTTCAACTACATCATGAACAACTACTGGCATACCAACTATAAGGCAGATCAGGAAGGTATCAGCAGCTATCATTATGCACTTCGTCCGCATGGCGCAGACAGCGGCGCCGATCAGGAGAAGGCTGCTGCCGCCTTTACACAGCCCCTGATAGGCTTCCCGCTGAAACAGGGCATTACGCTGCCTGCCAGCCTCCTTACGCTCACCAATCCGGCCATTGTAGTTACCAGTATCACACCGGCAGAAAACGGCCGGTATATCGTACGGCTGTTCAATCCGGAACAATCCGCACAAACCACCGGGTTGGGCAAAGGTACGTTGCAGGTGAAGCTGGAAGCGATGGGAGTGAAAGAAGTGGAATTTTAGACTGTGAATTACGAATTGCGAATTACGAATTACGAATGTAGAAGCGAAGATTAAAGCGAAGATAGGAGGAGATTTCTAATAGTGATCTTCTCCTATCTTCGCTTTAATCTTCGCTTCTACATTCGTAATTCGTAATTCGCAATTCGTAATTCAAAGTCTAAAGCTCCGGCCGCTTCAATTCAATGCTATACGTAAAACAGTCGCTGCGGTACCAGCAGATGTTGAATTCTATGGGTTTGCGGGCGGCGTCCAGAACAATACGGCGGCGTTCCAGTACGGGCGCGCCTTTTTCGATATCCAGGAGGGCAGCTATTTTTTCGTTGGCGCCGATGGCGCGGATTTCTTCCTGGGAATAAACCGGTACAATGTGGAATTCAGTATCCAGCAGTTCATAGAGGGGGCGGTCAAAGTTTTCCTTGCCGGTGAGTCCTATTCTGGGGTGGAAGAAGGACTCGAAATAGACCATTGGTTTTCTGCCGGTGCTGCGTATACGTTCCAGGCAAACAACGGGCTGGTTGTACGGTATCTGCAGCATTTTTGATGTATCCATATTAGCTTTCACTACAGCCACGGCGCTTTTCAGCGTTTTAAACGGAATGCCCTTGTCTTCCATTTCATGGGTAAAGCTGTACCAGTTATCGAGGTTGGTGGTAATCTTCTTCTTTTTCACCAGGGTGCCTGATCTTTTCTTTCTCTCCAGCAGCCCGTCTCTTACCAGGTTGGCGATAGCCATGCGCAGGGTGTTTCGGGATATACCCCATCTCCTGGCGAGATCTGTTTCTTTTGGAAAAATATCTCCCTCGCGGAAGTGGTTTTCCCGTATGAGTTTACGCAACTGCTCTTCCGCCTGCTGATGCAGGGGCACTTTACTATCATGGTCTAATAAAGGTATCTTCGTCATATATGTACGAACATATTGCTTTTTTATGATGATGAGAAATTTTTCGGGAGATAATCATGTTACTTTTATTTTTATCTGCCGTAAGATAAACCGGGGCAGAGAATGGCTGAAAGACATACGCACAGATATCATCAGACCGATGCCACGGTGCTATACAAACAATCAACCCGGGCAGGCTGTTATGGAGTTTACAGCCTGTTATACCGGCATCTCCATGCTTCAGGTGTTATGCAGAAAAATAACACCGTAGGTGTGTAATATTGTTTATTCTTTAACCCTCAAAAATTGTAAACCCATGAACAAAGGAGAATTTGTCAGCGCCGTTAAAATCAATGTAGCCACCGCTGCAGCAAACAAGGTCATCAACCTGCTGGAAAAGCAGGTGACAACAGTTTCCAGAGAGCTGAAACAGGAAACAGACTGGTATAGTAAACTGGGGCAGGCAGACCGGGACATAGTGAAGCAGCTGATCTCCCGTGCAGCCGATGCCGGCGTATATGAATTTTTACAGGTACTGGATGGGGCGAAATCGCTGGAATCCGGTACAGATAAAGGTGTCCTGCGGCTGTTATATGAGAAAAACGGCGCTTCTGTTCAGCTGAATGATGCCACCGGCGGTTCCTTGCACGAGCTATACTAGTGTATGTATCCATCATGTTGCCATCACGCTCCCCGGTGGTGAACTGATCCGCTGTTTTCCCTTCAATTTACGTATATGCTTTTCCGTTATTTACCTGCCGGATTGGCCTGCTTATCAGCAGCAATCCGGCAGTAAAAAACGGGCATTAAAGTATGGCAGCATGTATTTTTCCAAGTACGAAACAGATGGCTGATATAAACCTGAATTTTGTATATTGCGTAAGTCAGATTTGAATAAGGGAGAAGATTTTCCCCACATGTATATTACCGGAGATGACCGGCATCTTCATCATATTTGCAGCTACTTCGGACCGCCCTGTTTTAACCCTTACCTATTATTACAGATAATGTGACAGACTATTCATGCTAATATCCGGCAGTACAGCAAATAGGTTTTAACTATAAAATAATAGAATTAATTGATTGTAACTATATCTACAATAACTTAATTTTATAAACCTGCACAAACGCATTGTGCAATCAGTGTATACTCCACACCCTAAACTTGTAAAAATGGAAAAAGAATTAAACGACATCAGTAAATGCCCGTTTCATAATGGTACCCTGAAACACAATGTGGGCGGCGGCGGCACCAGAAATAAAGATTGGTGGCCTAACCAGTTAAAGTTGAGTATACTGCGTCAGCATTCATCCTTAACCAACCCTATGGATGAAAATTTCAGCTATGCCGAAGCTTTTAAGAGCCTGGACCTGGAAGCGGTGAAAAAAGATCTTCATGCGCTCATGACAGACTCGCAGGACTGGTGGCCGGCGGACTTCGGGCATTATGGTCCGTTGTTTATCCGCATGGCCTGGCACAGTGCAGGTACCTATCGGGTGACTGATGGCCGCGGCGGTGCAGGTGCAGGGCAACAGCGCTTCGCCCCCCTCAACAGCTGGCCGGACAATGTGAGTCTGGATAAGGCACGCAGGCTGTTGTGGCCTATCAAACAGAAGTACGGCCGTAAAATATCCTGGGCGGACCTGCTCATCCTCACCGGCAACATCGCACTGGAATCCATGGGCTTCAAAACATTCGGCTTTGCCGGAGGACGGGAAGATGTATGGGAAGCAGATGAAGCCGTATACTGGGGTTCTGAAACCACCTGGCTGGGCGGCGATCTGCGTTATGCGCACGGCTCTCCGGGCGTGGAAGAAAATCATGGCGTACTGGTATCTGATGAAAAGGCAGATGGAGATATACATTCCCGCAACCTGGAAAAACCGCTGGCTGCCGTGCAGATGGGGCTGATCTATGTAAATCCGGAAGGACCTGACGGCAACCCCGATCCTATTGCCGCTGCCAAAGATATCCGGGATACCTTCGGACGCATGGCGATGGATGATGAAGAAACCGTTGCCCTCATTGCAGGTGGCCACAGCTTTGGTAAAACCCACGGCGCTGCTCCCGCTACCCATGTAGGCAAGGAACCGGAAGGCGCAGACCTGGAGCTGCAGGGACTTGGCTGGCAGAACAGCTTTGGATCCGGCAAAGGCGCAGATACCATTACCAGCGGCCTGGAAGTAACCTGGACCAAAACGCCTACCCAATGGAGCAATAACTTCTTCGAGAACCTCTTCGCCTTCGAATGGGAACTCACCAAAAGCCCCGCCGGCGCACATCAATGGGTTGCTAAAAATGCCGATGCCATTATTCCGGATGCATATGATGGCGCCAGAAAACATCTGCCCACGATGCTGACCACAGACCTTTCCCTGAGATTAGATCCCGTATATGAGAAAATATCCCGGCGCTTCCTGGAAAATCCGGATGCATTTGCAGATGCCTTTGCCCGCGCCTGGTTTAAATTAACACACCGCGACATGGGCCCGCGCGCACGTTACCTCGGAGCTGATGTTCCGGCGGAAATACTGATCTGGCAGGATCCTATTCCGGAAGTGAATCATCCGCTGACAGATGAAAAAGATGTCGCTGCCCTGAAACAAAAAGTACTGGCATCCGGCCTCAGCATCTCGGAACTGGTATCTACCGCATGGGCTTCCGCGTCTACCTTCCGCGGCTCCGATAAACGCGGCGGCGCAAACGGCGCACGTATCCGCCTGGCTCCGCAGAAATACTGGCAGGTAAACAACCCGCCCCAACTGCAGAAAGTGCTGGACAAACTTGAAAGTATTCAGCAGGAGTTTAACAACGCGCAGACCGGCGGCAAAAAAATATCGCTGGCAGATCTCATCGTACTCGCCGGCGGTGCAGCCGTTGAAAAAGCAGCCAAAGATGCAGGTCAAACCATCACCATTCCGTTTACACCCGGCCGCATGGACGCTTCCCAGGAACAAACCGACGTGGAATCTGTCGGCTACCTGGAACCACTGGCTGATGGCTTCCGCAATTACCGCAAGGCCAAAATTCCGGCATCCACCGAAGAGCTGCTGATAGATAAAGCACAGCTGCTCACGCTGACAGCACCGGAATTAACCGTATTACTCGGTGGCCTGCGCGTCCTGAACATCAACTATAACGGCACTGCAGAAGGCGTTTTCACCCAACGCCCCGGCCAGCTTACCAACGATTTCTTTGTAAACCTGCTCGATATGAACACTGCCTGGAAAGCAGTATCAGCCGACAAAGAACTCTACGAAGGCTCCGACCGTACCACCGGCAAAGTTAAATGGACTGCCACCCGCGCCGACCTCGTATTCGGCTCCCATGCCGAACTGAGAGCCCTCGCCGAAGTTTACGGCAGCACCGATGCACAGGAAAAATTTGTAAAAGACTTCGCGGCAACCTGGAATAAGGTGATGAATCTGGACAGATTCTGATGCAGATAATTTAATTGCGAATTGCGAATTACGAATTGCGAATTACGAATGTAGAAGCGAAGAGTAAAACGAAGATTAATAAAGATATTCAATAGTTATCTCCTTTAATCTTCGCTTTACTCTTCGCTTCTACATTCGTAATTCGTAATTCGCAATTCGTAATTACCCAAAAAAACAGGGACAGGTGTTGCAGCCTGTCCCTTTTAACCTGTCGTAGACACCAACAAGTCTATACCATTATTCCATCATTAAACATTTTTGGTAAAAGCTGGCGGGCGGCGCCCGGCAGCAGTATCACTACTTAGCCGTATACTTGTAGTTGTGCGACTGAGACTGACCTACAGCAATAACCTGGTTCTGTACATTGGTTTCTACCTTACCATCTACTTCTGCTTTATAGCTCAGGGTGATCGGCGTTCCTTCCTGGTTGGAATAGGAAACGCTCAGGCCACCGAAATTATAAGGCCTCACCGTTTCAAAAACATAAGTCTTGGTACTGCCGAAAAACTTTTTCTCATCCCATAAAATCACATTCTCGTTACCCTGGGTAACACCGTTGATCTTCCATACAGGTTCGCCATACTGGCTGGCATCATGATTACCGGCGCTGATGCCGAGATCAACCTGGTCCATCTGGTCAGCACCTGTTACTGTAACCGTGATTTTAAGAGAGATTTTACCATAATTCTGAGGAGCAGGATCATCCTTTTTACCGCCGCATCCTGTAAATAAAATACCTGCCAATGCAGTGAGGCACAAACTGTAAATGAAGTGTTTTACGCTTTTAGTTTCCATCTGCTTCAATTAAGAAATAGTCAAATAATGAAACAAATGTAGGCTGGTTAGGCACGCGTAACAATACCGGATAAGCAGTGTTTTTTACCCTCCTAATTATAGGAGGGTGCATAGGCGGGGGTTAAATCAATTTCTCCTGTACGACTAACATCAGCAGCTCGGTCGTATTTTTTACACCGAATTTCTGCAGCAGATTTTTACGGTAGGTATCTACCGTAAAGCGGGTAAGCGACAATTCTGCTGCAATGACGGTGGTGGTTTTACCGGCTGCGAGCAGCTCCAGCAGCTGTTTTTCACGCTTCGTAACTCCAGGGAGCTTCCGGGTATTTTCTGCCGGCACATCCGTCATTAACTTCTTTATTTCCGGGCTCAGCACAATTTCGCCGCGTTGCGCCAGCTCTATACTGTTCAGTATTTCTGCGGCAGGCGCACTTTTTAAAATATAACCGGAGGCGCCGTGCTGTAATAAGCTCAGCACCGTACTTCTCTCTGCCAGGTTGCTCATGCCCAGGATACAGATCTCCGGGTACAGCAGTTTGATTTCCTTGCACAGGTCTACCCCGTTGCCATCCGGCAGCAGCATATCCAGCAGTACAATGTCTACTTTTTGGTGTGTAATAAAGGATAAAAAACTTTGTGCATTGAAGAAACTTAAAACAGACTGATAACGCTCCTCTTTACTGAGCAAGTGTTTCATGCCTTCGCTTACAATAGGGTGATCGTCCACCACAGCCAGTATTTTCTGCTCGTCAGACATATAGTTCAATATTGACAGAGGTTCCTTCATTGATGACGGAGGTAATATCGATTTTACCTTTTACATAGTTTACTCTGGTGTAGATATTACTCAGCCCGATTCCTTTTGCCTTGCGGGCGCTGTCCAGGTTAAAGCCGCTGCCGTTATCCTCTACGGTAATCAGGAAGTTGTTGTGGTCCTGTATGCATTGCACAATAATTTTAGTAGCGTGGCTGTGGCGGATGGCGTTGGCCAGTAGCTCCTGAATGATCCGGTAGATATTTACCTGCGATACCAGCGGCAGTTCCTTGCTGATACTGCTGGCCTGGAATTCGATTTCCCGGTTCCGGTCGGACAAAGACGCACACAGATCTCTCAGCGCTGCTTCCAGCCCTAATCTGATCAGGCTTTCCGGCATCATGTTACGGGCTATTGTTCTCAATTCACCGATCGCTTCTTCCAGCTGCAGGATCACATCTTCCACTACCGGGGAGTGTGGCTTCTGCTCTGCAGAAAGTTTCAGTTTAATGCCTGACAGGGTTCCGCCCAGGCCATCGTGCAGGTCGCGCGCCACGCGGGTACGCTCTCTTTCCTCAGCTTCCAGCATGGTTTGGGTAAGCTGCAGGTGCTGCTGCTGCTCCATTTCGCGGAGTTGCTGTGCGGCCTGTTGCTTACTGTTTCTGTAAAAATAAATCAGGAAAAGGGTGATGAGCAATAGTACACCGGCGCCACCTCCCAGTAATAAATTGAGCAGGTACTGGTTTTTGCTTTTTAAGATGGCCTGTTCCTTTTCTACCTGCAGGCGGGTAATTTTTTTCTCTTTCTCCGCTGTCTGGTATTTAGTTTCCAGATCGTGCACTTCCAGCACAGTCTGGGCATACTTCAGGCTGTCTGCAAACTCAGCGTATTTTTTCATGTATCCATACGCCGTTTTATAATCGCCGGCTTCCCAGGCATATTCGGCTATTTCCTTGGCGGAACCGAGTTTTATTTCATTGTTATGATCTTCTTCACTCAACTTATATACCTGCAGGGCTGCATCCCTGGCTCCCCGGTAGTCTCCCTGCCAGAGCATCACATTCTTTTTGGCAAAATAATAATCATAGTAATTCATTCTGCTACTGAACTGCTGCAATGCCTCCTCTGCTTTTGCCAGCATGGCGTTTGCCTCTTTGGGTTTCCTGATATGCGCATAATAAAATGCCTGGTAGGAATAGTATCTGCCGGAGGCGGGAACCGGATTCCCGATTTCATCCAGGTAGATTTTTGCTTTCTGCAGATACTCATTTACTTTGTCCAGGCTATCCATCCGTATCATTAAATGTGTGGCGGTAAGATAGGCCCCTATTTTTTCCGGCGGCGAAAATTTCCCTTTCTCTATCACGCCCAGGGCCTTCCGCATGTAGGGATACGCCTTCTGGTATTCTCCCATGTTCGTAAAGCAGGCAGTAATATTCTGGATGGTAATACCGTATCCCCAGTTGTCCTGCAGCTTTTCCAGTCTGGGTAAATTGGAAATCAGCATTTCGGCCGACTGCCTTACATGGCCGTTGACGGCATATATGGAGGAATTATTGTTGGTCGCATATACTATGAGCCGGAGGTCTTCCAGCGAAGGCTCATGTTCCAGCCGGGAAATTACCCTGTTATTGTAAAACATGGCGCTGTCCTTATGCAGCAGCACGGTGTGCAGGTAGCCCAGTATCTGGTCTGCATAAGCCTTGTGATACCTGGATGAGGTTTTACCGGCAAGTGCCAGCGCGCTGTACGCATGCTGAAATGCCAGGGCAGAGTCGCGATGCAGGAAACACTCCTTCGCGAGCCTGTTATGCCCTGTAATACGCGCCGTATCTGTGGTGGCTGACTGTAAAACATTATTCAGACTGTCAATCTTATTCTTCGTCTGGGCATAACCAACGGGCGCCCCAACAACCCAACAAATCATTATAAGCATTATCCGCTTCAGCGTGCAGGCAAACATGCAGTTCTCTTTTAGCATAAATATACGGGCAAACCATTTTATTGATGCTGTAATATCTGTTTTTTGTCCGGCTTATACAATGATTCAGTAAAAATCATCCCGGCCCGCCTGCTGCCCCTCTCCTTTTTCTCCCTGGTTATTTTTTATACACAGGTAGGATTTATGAAAAAAACCACTAACTTTGCAATACAAAGTACTTTTTAAATAATTTATTCTTCGTTAAAACGGACCTGCAGCATGATTAAAACTATCACCTCCAAACGCACCTGATTATGCAAAACAAAAGACTCATCGGCATTTTACTCACCGTTGGCCTGCTGCTGCTTATCCCGCTGGCAGCCATGCAGTTTACCGGCGAAGTAAACTGGTCCCTTACCGATTTCATTGTAGCCGGCGCTTTATTGCTGGGCACCGGTCTGCTGTGTGAACTGGTCATGCGGAAAGTAAAGAAAACCGGATACCGCGTGGCCTTCATCATCGCCATTCTGGGCACGCTGCTGCTCATCTGGATAGAGCTGGCAGTAGGCATCTTCGGCTCCCCGGTAGCTGGTAACTGACAGATACCGCCTGTCACACTGCCCCGTAATTATCCCAGAAAAAAACTGATTCCGTTGAGTCCGGCATTTCTTCCCTGCTCAACGGAATCGCTTACATTCCTTCCGGCTGTACCACACAAAAAATACGGCTGCCGGCATCACGTCCTACCCTCTTTCCCTGCAGGTAACTTTTGCCTGCATACGCGCTGCAGAAATATCGCGCATCATACCCTTATTTTCACGCATCATAAATCCTGCATCTGTTTCTTATAGCCCTACGGTAGCATTTGAAATCATGCTTTCACGCATTTCATTACCCTAAAGTTTTGTTTATGAAACCCGACCTACATGCCATCAGCACAGCCGAAAACCCTGCATCTGCCGCCGGCAAGGCAATCACTGAAATTGCCGCCATCTGGAAAGAAGTACTGGGTCTTCCCGACATTGACCTGTATCAGCCTTTCTTTTCGCTGGGCGGTAATTCTATCAATGCCATCGCCGTCATGAGCAAAATGAAAAAAGCCGGCTATCCCGTGACACTAAGGGATATTATACATCATCAGTCTATCCGGAAAATAGTGGATGAAGTACTGCAACCTTCCACCTCACCGCTCATTGCTACAGCAGAAGCCCTGGAATCTTTTGTTCTTCAGGAAGGCGGCATAGCTGTCACCTTCCGCAATGTGCAGGTACAGTATCCCCATGGTATCCGGGAATATCAG
Source organism: Chitinophaga solisilvae (assembly GCF_009928525.1). Taxonomy (GTDB): domain Bacteria; phylum Bacteroidota; class Bacteroidia; order Chitinophagales; family Chitinophagaceae; genus Chitinophaga; species Chitinophaga solisilvae. Next base: position 171,547 of record NZ_JAABOK010000014.1, read on the forward strand.
ATACTGCAGACCGAAGCTGGTCAGACAGCCGCGGTACAACAACTCATCAGCAACCCGGCACTGCCGGTTGCCGCCGGCATCCTGCCGCATTACATTTCCGACAAAACGGAGTTTAACGAAACTACCGGTGCGCCGCTACCTGCTGCCATCTTCCAGGCCCTGCTGGGGCTGCAGCCGCTGGAACTGTTTGATGCTCCCGCAGCTGCAGCAAACATACTGGCCACTTATCAGGCCAATGACACCGCCATCAGGAAGCCGGTCATATTACGGCAATACCCGCTGTGCGCCATGCAGCAACTGCAGATTTCCTTTCACACACAGGCATGCGTGGACCTCCTGCCATTGCACACCCATGTGGATGTACCACTGCTGCAACAGGTATACAGCACGCTGATAAAGCGGCATAGCCTCCTGCGGAGCGTAGCGGTAAAAGGCGAACATTTTCACAACTGGGAAGAACATGCCTTCGATCCGGCCCTGGTACCGGAAATTCCGGTAATAGACCTTTCCGGCTATCAATATCCGGAGGCCGACTTCTATCCGCTCGTAACATCATTTGTTTTCCGTAAATATGATCCCGGAAAAATTTTCCACCAGCTGGTACTCTTCCGTGTCAACCTGAAAGAATATTACCTGGTCATGATCTTCAGCCATGTAATTTTTGACCGGGTCACAGGAGAAGTGCTGAAAAGCCAGCTGCAGCAGTATTATCAGGATCTGGCAGATAAAAGAAGAATCAGGGAAGAAAAAATTGTTCCGTTTGAATCCTATGTGAGAGCTATAGAGAAAGGACCGCAACAGCTGAGCACAGCAGACATCATCCGTAATTTTCAGCTGGAAGATTTTTACAACGCGAAACAACGCATCCTGGAAACTGTCCACGGCAGGGAATCTGCACAGAGTTATGCCTTCAGTATAACGGTTTCTTTACAGGATACGGTTCAGGATCCCCTGGCAACAACGCTGGCGATATATACCCGCGCCCTGCACCGTTACCTGGGCGTTTCACAGCTTCCGCTACTGTTTGTCTGCGACGGGCGGCAGTATGAAAATAAACTGTATTACAATACCGTCGGCGAGTTTACGGATATGGTGCCCATGCTCACCGATGCTGCCTGGACGGTTAAAGAAACCGGCGATATTATTTCCGGCAGACTGGCAGCCCTGAAGCAACACAACCTCAACTTCCTGCACCTGTTGCTGCATCCCTCATCCCGCGCTGACAAGCCGGAGATCAGCCGGCTGATGGACGCAGGAGAAGCGCTTGAACGTTTCGACATACTGATGTTCAATTTTCTCGGTAATGCGGAGGAAGTGCCTGTTACGACAGATGAACAGACAGATATACAACCGAACCCGCTTCCCATTTACAGCCTGCTGAACTGCATTGCCTCTTCCGGCCCTGGCAGCATCACTTTCCGCTTCCGCAGCAGTTATACAATCGATATTGATGCACTCAGAAAAATATTTGCAGCAGTAGTCCCTGAAATGTAACATTCATCTTTTACCAGACAACAGAAACCTATGCAACATAAAACCATTGTGGCCCGCAGTCCGCTGCTGACAGCGCCATTGCATGACGCTTTCCCCGTAACGCCCCAGCAGAAAAGGATGTGGATTATACATCAGCTGAATCCTTCCAGTACCGCTTATAATTCTCCCGTTGTCAGAAAAGTGACGGGCAGCATTCACATTCCCCGCCTGCGGCAGGCCTTTGAACTGCTGCTGGCCCGGCATGAACAACTGAGAGCATCCTTCGCGCTGGAACGGGATGAACCGGTACAGTACATTCAACAGAAAGCGCCACCCTTTACTTTCAGCTATCATGAGCAGATACCGGACGAACAGATTCCGTCATTCATCAGCAGCTTCATACAACCTTTCCGGCTGGATCAGGCGCCGCTCTTCAGGGCCGGCCTGCTGAAAACCGGCACAGACAGTCATATGCTGATGATCGATATGCATCACATCATATCAGATCTCAGATCGGAAGAACTGCTTTTACAGGATCTCTTCCGGCTGTATAACCAGGAGACTTTACCACCACTTACCGTACAATACACCGGTTATGCCGCGTGGCTCAGCAATAATATTTCACCCGAACGGCTAAACGAAGCAGAAGTATTCTGGTCTGCCGCCCTGAGTGAAGACATGCCGCTGCTGGAACTGCCGGCCGACTTCAAACGTCCGGCTGTATTTGATTTCAGCGGCAGTATCGATCATTATCCTGTCAGCGGGGAAGTAGCGCATCGTTTAAAGATGATGGCTGCCGCGCATAACATTCCTCTGTACAGGATATGCCTGTCTGCCTTATTTGTATTGCTCCATAAGTACAGTCACCAGGAAAACATCATCATCGGCATGCCCAGGGAAATACGCCCGGACCCTGCGCATGAAAATATATGCGGGCTGTTCATCAACACGTTGCCTGTAACGGCGTCTCTGAAGCCCGACATGACTTTCCGCGAACTGCTGTCAGCGGTCAGCGCCTATACCAGCGGAGCAGAACAACATTTTTTCTATGATGTAGGTAAACTGGTAGAAAAATATTGCGGACAGCGGGATCCCGGCAGGAACCCGATGTACGATGTATTATTCTTTCACCAGCAGCAGCAATCTGCCACCATTGGTGAGCTGGAAGTCAGCCCGGTGACCTTCACGCATCATAAAGCAGAACTGGATCTCACCTTTGGTATCATTGAAACAGATGACCGGCTTGACTTCTCCATAGAATACTACAGCCGCCTGTTCCGGAAAGCCACTATTGTGCGGATGGCCCGGCATTTTCAGCACCTGCTGGATACGCTCAGCAGTCAGCAGGATATAACGCTGGCAGATATCAGCCTGCTCAGCGACACAGAGGAACAGCAGCAGCTGCAGGCATTCCGGGGTATCAGCAGCGCCTATCCGTCATGTACCATTCATCAGTTGCTGGAAGAAAAAGCGCAGCTGACGCCGGCACATCCGGCGCTGGTATTCCGGCACCAGGTGCTAACCTATGCACAGCTGCATGAAAGCAGCAACCAGGTAGCCGGTATCATCCGCGCTGCCGGCATTGCTCCCGGCGCCGTCATCGGGCTGCTGACCACTCCCTGCTGCGAAATGGTGACCGGTATTTTTGGTATCCTGAAAGCGGGATGTGTTTACTTACCGGTAGATACCAGTTTTCCGGAAGAAAGAATTGCCGCCATGCTGGAAGACAGCCAGGTGGCCGTATTGCTGGTACAGCAGCAGTTGTTATCTGCCGCCCGTGTATTTAAACGTGATATTATTGTACTGGATGCGCCGCAGGTACAGCAGGCAGACAGACACTTTGTACCTGCCGGTACAGACGCCGCTTCCCCGGCCTGCATCATTTATACTTCCGGCACCACCGGCAAGCCGCAGGGTATCATTATCCGGCATTTCAACATCATCAGAACAACCGTTAGCACCGACTATATTACTATTACGGCGGCAGACAGGCTACTGCAATTATCCAATTATGCTTTCGACGCTTCGCTGTTTGATATTTTCGGCGCTCTGCTCAATGGCGCCACACTGGTTATTGCAGCGCCGGAAGTCAGGCAGGACATACATCGTATTGCGCAATTGATACAGGAGCAGCAGATCACCGTTTCCTTTATGACCACCGCACTTTTCAATGCAATAGCCGAAAATATTCCGGAGGCACTGACGCCACTGAGGAAAGTGCTCTCCGGCGGAGAAGCCGCCTCCGTCAGCCATATGCGGAAAGCCCTGCAGCTGCTGGGTCCGGGCCGGCTGTTAAACTTGTACGGCCCTACGGAAGGAACCGTTTTCTCTTCCTGGTATCCTGCCGATCATATCCCCGCAGATGCAGATACCATTCCTATCGGATATCCGGTATCCAACACACAGCTGTATATCGTGAGCGGTAATGTATTAGCACCAGCGGGCATTCCGGGAGAACTGTGCATTGCCGGCGACGGGCTCGCTGCCGGTTACCTCGACACAGCACGTATGCAGGGCAGATTCACCACACTGCCGCAGTTGCCGGGCGTAACCGTATACCGCAGCGGTGATCTGGTGAAGCAAAGAGAAGATAATGCTATCATGTTTCTGGGAAGAATTGACCAGCAGACAAAAATACGTGGCTTCCGTATTGAACCGGAAGAAATAGCCGTGAAACTCCGTAGCTGCCGGGGCATACAAAACGCGGTGGTGATTGTCCGCTCACATGCCGACGGCGATAAATACCTGCAGGCATATTACACCGTGCAGCAGGATACCACTGTTACCATACAGCAACTGCATCACTACCTGTCCGGTCAGCTTCCTTCCTACATGATACCATCCGTGTATACACAGGTAGATGAATTACCACTGACGAGCAACGGTAAAATTGACCGGCGGAAACTGGCCGCCCTGGCGGCCGGCACGTCATTATCCCGGCATACCGGCACAACGCCCCGCAACGATACGGAAAAAGAGATTGCAGTTATCTGGAGCAGCCTGCTGAAAACGGAAAACCCGGATATACATCAGAACCTCTTCGAATGCGGCGGACATTCCCTTACAGCAACGATACTGGCGGTTAGACTGCAACAGGTATTCCGGACTACGCTGCCGCTGAGTGAAGTATTCCGGCATCCCACCATTGCAGGGCTGGCAGCCATGATAGATGCTGCAGCAGCAACGCCGCAACAGCAGCATTACACCATCAGTCCGGGCCGCCGGCAGCCCTCCTACCCGCTGAGTTTTTCCGAAACCATGGTATATGTTCATCAGCACAGCACGCAGCATAACCATAGCTACAACTCCATCTTCCCGATGCTCATCACCGGAACGCCGGATGTGGCAAAGCTGGAGCAGGCATTGAGAATACTGGTACAGCGGCACGAAATTTTCCGCACCGCCTACCTCCTGCACAAAGGAGTGCCAGTTAAAAAAATCGCCGCAAAGGCAGACATATCACTGCACTACCAGGAAGGTACAGAAGCGGATATTCCCGCTATGGTGCAGCAATTACGGGCAGCGTACAACCTGGCAGCGCCACCGCTTTTCCGGGCAGTATTACTGAAGCTGGCAACAGATAAATATTTCTTTGCGCTCGCCAATCATCATATCATTTCAGATGGCATCACCGAAACCCTGTTCATGTACGAGATAGGCCAGCTGTATCAGGGCGCGGAACTCAAACCCGTCAGGCTGCAGCACAGAGACTATGTCCAATGGCAGCAGGAGCAGTGGGCGGCAGGATACTACCGCAGCAGTGAACAGTTCTGGCTGGAACATCTCCATGGAACATTGCCGGTACTCGCGTTGCCATGCGATTTCCGGCGGCCCGCGCAGGCAACATTCGACGGGCATACGGTCACCATTAGTACCGATACCGTTTTATCCCGGCAGCTGCAGGCATTTGCAGCCGCTCATCAGACATCGCTGTTTATTGTATTGCTGACAGCCTACACCACTTTACTGCACAAATACACAGACCAGGAAGATATTATTGTCGGCGTTCCGCTCGCAAACAGGATGCATGCTGACCTGCAGGAAATCATGGGCATGTTTGTCAATATGGTTCCCTGGAGAAGCTATCCACAGCCAGGTAAGCCGTTCTCTTCCTATCTGCAGGAAATAAAAGAAACAGCCGCCGGTGTTTACCAATATCAGGATTATCCGTTTGAAAAACTTGTCAATGCCCTGCAGCTGAAGAAAGATACCTCCCGGAATCCCCTGTTTGATACCATATTTGCCCTGCACAGTACCGGACTGCCCTTACCGGCAATAGACGGATTGCACATACAACCCTGTCCCGTAACTGATAACGCGACCAAAGTAGATCTTACGGTAGAAGTACTGGAAGATGCCGGCACACTGAAAATCAGTTTTAAATACAACACCGGCTTATTCCGGGAAGCTGCCATACAACGGATGGCCGGGCATTACCTGCAGCTGCTGACAGGCATTGTAACCCATCCCACCAAACAGCTGAGGGAAATGGAGCTGCTGACAGCAGCGGAACAGCAGCAATTGCTATCCGCATTTAATCCTCCGGGACCAACGCTTACGGCAGACAGCCACCTGTTCCGGTTATTTGAGGAACAGGTACTGTTACGGCCGGAGCATACAGCCGTAGTCCTGCAGGATACGCAGCTCACTTACCGGGAGCTGCATACATGGGCGGAATATTATGCCGCGCAGTTAATAGCAGCCGGAGCAGACAGTCATACAAAAACCGCGGTTATCATGGACCGCTCTCCGGAGATGATTGTTGCTATCTGGGCTATCCTGCGCATCGGCGCTACCTATGTACCGATAGATCCTGATTACCCGTCGGAGCGAATTGCGTTTATGCTGCAGGACAGCGGAGCGGCTGTTTGTCTGACTACCTACGCTGTTTACGCCTCCGTACAGATACCCTTCAGCGGAAACATGCTGGTTGTAGATACAGACAATATGCCACCGGACCTTCCGGCTGAATTGCCCGCTATTACTGCTCCTGCCGGCCCTGCATATATCATGTACACCTCCGGCTCCACCGGAGCGCCTAAAGGTGTTGCCATACAACATCATAATGTGATACGCACCGTGGTACAAACGAATTACATCAGTATTACACCGGAAGACAGTATCCTGCAGGTATCCAACTATGTTTTTGACGGATCTGTATTTGACATTTTTGGCGCATTGCTGAACGGCGCCACACTGGTACTGATAAAACAGGAAACGCTGTCTGATACCGGTCAGCTGGAAGCGCTGATAAAAGAACAGGGTGTCTCCATCATGTTTATCACCACCGCACTGTTCAACGTGTATGTACAACATTGTCCTGAAATTTTTGATACCGTGAGAAAGCTGTTGTTCGGCGGAGAGCAGGTATCACCGTCTCATGTACGGCTGGCACTGGAACAGCTGGGCAGTGATAAGGTGATACATGTTTACGGGCCGACAGAGAATACGGTATTCAGTACAGCATATGCTGTCCGGGACATCGCAGGCGATGAAGTTCCCATCGGTATTCCGCTGGCCGGCACACAGGCATATGTGTTTAACAACAGTAACCGCCTGAATCCGGTGGGCATACCGGGAGAACTATATCTGTCGGGCAACGGCATAGGCCCGGGATACTGGAACAGGGCGGAGCTGAACAGAGAACGTTTTCCGGAGAACCCCTTCCATCGCGGTACCCGCATGTACAAAACAGGCGACCTGGTGAAATGGCAGGAAGACGGTAACCTGGTATTCCTCGGAAGAATGGATCAGCAGGTAAAAGTACGCGGGTTCCGTATTGAACCGGGAGAAATAGAAAACAGGCTGGGCACATATCCCGGTATCGATCAGTGTGCCGTCATCGTAAAAGAGAATATGCATACCGGGGAGAAGGGATTATATGCTTATTACAGCGCCACGGAAGAGGTGCAGTCCGAAGCGCTGAAAAGCTACCTGGGTCAGCATCTGCCTCCCTACATGATACCAGACTGGTTCACCCGGTTGTACAGGTTGCCGCTGAATACGAACGGTAAAATAAACAGAAAGGCACTGGCTGAAGATGCAGATATACACCCGGAAGATAACGGCAGCCGGCAGGAACAGACGTTTGTTTCTCCCGTCACTTCCAAAGAACAGGCTGTTGCTGCTGTCTGGAGAAAAGTATTCGGTCTTGACAAAGTAAGTATACAGGATAATTTCTATGCACTCGGCGGGCATTCCCTGAAAGCGTTACATGTAGTGAACCTGCTGCAGCAGGAAGGGTTTGTGATTACCGTGAATGACCTGTTCAATCACCCTACCATACAGGAGCTGGCAGCGGTAGTGAGCTGGCAGCAGGCAGTTCCGAAGAAGAAGCGCAATGTAAAAGTGCAGGCCGCACAGGAGGAACAGGAATATCCGCTGTCGGCTGTACAGCAACGTTTCCTGCAGCGTCCCTTGCGTAATCATAATATTTTCAACAGTCCGTTTCTGATCGCGCTGAGGCATCCCGTTCCGGTGGATACAATGCTGGCAGCATGGCAGGGCATCCTGGAGCAGCATCCGGTGCTGACATCTTATTTCCGTCAGCTGCCCGATGGCCGGTGGCGGCAGTGTTACAGGCCGCTGGCAGCATCGTCGTATTTCTCGCAGATAACGCTGGAACAGGTTCCTGCCACGGAGCAGCAGCAGTATATTTCGGACCACTGCCATGCCTTGCAGCAACAGTTTTCACTTACAGCTGGGCCGCTGTTCCGGGTAGTATTGTTTGAAGATTACCTGCAGCCCGGGCAACAGGTGTTGTTCTTTCTCTTTCATCACCTGATCTCTGATGGTATCTCCTGGCAGGTAGTTATCGGGGAGTTCAGGCAGCGATGCCTGGAGCCTGGTACTCCGCTTCCGGCCGGGAGTGCCACGTACGCGGAATGGTGCCGGCAGCTGGAACAGTATGCACGGAAAGGGAAGTTCAAATCAGCCGCTACCTACTGGAATAAAGTGTTGCAGAAAGGGCAGCCTTTTCTGCCGGACATGTCGCCCGATGTAAAACCGCTGCAGAAAGAAATGACTTATTTCGAAGCGGAAGCCATTACTTCGGCAGCGGAACTCTCCCGTTTACATGAGGCGGTAGGATATTACAAGGCCAACGTATTCACCCTCCTGTTGTCTGCCTTCTTCTGTGCCACCAGGGAGTTGCAGGACCGTAGGAATCTGCCGTTATATGTGATGACAGCACAACGGGAATCCTTTTTTCCGGGAATGGATATTCAGCAGACAGTAGGATTCTTTGCAGGGGCATATCCTGTGTGCCTGGAAGCAGCCGCACCGGTGAACGGTCAGTACAGCCATACCGTTCAGTCAATAAAAGATATGCTGCTGCGTGTTCCCAAAGGCGGAATGGATTACTTTGTCATGAAGCATCTGCCGTTGCCGGTTCCTATGCTGACTGCGCAGGAACCTGTATACCCGATACTGTTTCATTTCATGAACCTCTCGCCGGGTCTGCAGGATAGTGACTTCTTTACGCCCTTACAGCTGCCCGTCGGGCTAACACATGATCCGGAAAATCCTTCCGCCTATCTCATTAATATCACGGCGGTATCCGGGCCGGAAGGATTGAAAACTACTTTTTACTACAGCGGAAGGCACTTTTATCAAAGCACGATAGCAGCGCTTTTCAGGGCATTCCGGCAACACCTGTTACAGATAATCAACACTTACCACCCGTAATTTTTTTTGTATGAAGATATTTGAATATTGTCCCTTTTTTAATGAGCATAAGATTGCTTCCATGAAGATCCGGGAAACCGGTTACTGGATTGATGAACTCCATATCTGTGAGGCCGACAGAAATTTCAGCTATGAAGACAAGCCTTATCTCTTTGATACTGCTATGCTGAGCGATAAGGTAAAATATCACCGGATAGCGGCGACAGACCTGTTCAGGCCGGCATTACCGGAACAGTCTTACTATCACCCGGATAATTGTCCGCCGGAACAGTTTGACCAATGGTACTGGCACATACTTACGCATAATATGGGCTATCACAATGAAGCGATGCAGCGGAACTACTGTCATATCCTGAAGGATATAGCCGGAGATGATGACATCATCATCCTCTCAGACCTGGATGAATTCCTGGACAGCCGGCTGGCCGACAGGATCATTGATACCGTAAAGAAGCACCAGATCATTACGGTGAAGCTGCATTTCTCTGTCTTTTACCTGAACCTGTTTTCAGATAAAAGTCATGGTGTAGACGACTTCAGCTACCGGACCTATATCATGACCGGAAAATATTTCCGTAAAATGCCTTTCACCGGTGATTATCTCCGGAAGAAAGGCATTTCCGGCGGCCTTTTAAAAACGGTGCACTGCACAGAGGAATTTATGGGTTTCCATCATTCATGGCTGCAGCCCGCTGCCAATGCCTTCACCAAGCTGAAAGCATTTGAAGCAAATGTGAAAGACAAGGCGCTTATCAGAAGTGATTTTGCAGAACAATGCATCAGGGACAAACGTCTTCCCTATCTGGATGCCTCCTTGTACATTGATAACGAGAAACCCTTCCTGCGATGCGTAACCGAGTCCGATACGCAGGGACTATGGATGTGATTATTTTATTATTTGAGATTTAGCAGCCAATCCTGGTTTTGCCTTGAACGGCAAGGCTCAGCAGCAACCAGGATTGGCTGCTAAATCTCAAATAATAAAATAATAAAATGAATGTTTATTAGAGAATATCTATTTTTTGTTGTTTACGTTGTTTGTAATATTCCTTTTGTTATTTTCATGCAAACGATTGCACTAAACAGGCATAACATAATTCCACGTCGCTAACCCTTATTGATTAATATAAAATTCCATTATGAAAACGAACACCCTTTTTCATTGCCTCGCCGCGGGCATGCTTTCTGCTGCTGCATTATTATTTTCCTGTGGGAAACAACAACTGAAAGACAGTCTGGATGCCGGCTCGCGGGCACAGCTGCAGGCGGGAGCAGATGTTGCTGCTGCACCAGCCGTATTTGTACATCCTGGCGTCATGAACACACAGGCCAGTCTTGACTTCATCGGCAGCCAGGCAAATGGCGGAGATGCCACCCGAACGGCCTATTATCAGAAAGTAATTGATTATGTAGACAGTCATCCGGTACCTGCCTCCTTTTATGCTACCGTAGTAGTTGGTTCCAATGGCGCCACCTCTCCCTCCAAATCGCAGATCAGGAAGGATGCCGAACTAGCCTATGCCTTAGCGCTGAGATGGGCTAAAACAGGCACGCAGAGCTGGGCAGACAAATGCATTCAGATATTGAACGGCTGGTCCTACACCTTCCGCAACTACGCATTGCTGGATGCTTCCACCAATGCCAATCAACCTGGACTGGAAGCTTCCTGGACCACCCCCAGCTTTGTAGCGGCAGCAGAAATCATGCGCTATTACCAGATCAATGGCCATGGCTCCGGATGGTCTGCCGCAGACATCAACCAGTTCGCCTCCTATCTCAACAACGTCAAAAATAACTACATCAACAACATGCCGGTATATAACAACAACTGGAACGCCTCGCAGGGCTACGCCAAAATGGCTATCGGCATTTTCCTGAACAGCGCTGCGGTATACCAGAGCGGCTATGATCTCATCACCATCTATCTGCCCATCATTGTGCAATCAAACGGTAATATACCTGAATACTGCAACCGCCAGGATTGTGTACACTTCCAGTACTCGCTGACAGCCTTCGCCTATGCAGCCCAGCTGGCACAAATCCAGGGAGACAATTCCCTGTGGACTGCCAGCAACAGCCGCATCAGCGCAGGCTATGACTATATGCGCGCCGCCTACGCACGCACCACCAGCTGTACTTACTGCTCTACCTCCAGTCCCGTATTCCCCGGCACCGAAGTAGCCTCCAACCACTACCAGACCAGCAACCTGGCCTATTTAAGAGGATTACAGGCGCCACTGGGCGTACCTAATGATAATACGTTTCTGGGCTTTACGTCGTATACCCATTATAATGTCAGCAACCTGAGATAAAGAATTATGAATTATGAATGATGAATTATGAGTTAAGGCGAAGATTTAAGCGAGTAATTTTTTTCGCTCGCTTAAATCTTCGCCTTAACTCATAATTCATCATTCATAATTCATAATTACATATCATAGTATTCCAGCACCAGATACGGCTTCCTCGATGCATCCGGCTGATCGGTGGAACAGAAAATTCTGATGTTGTAGCTGTTTGTTTCATTCTGCAGCTGTGCCATCAGGCCAAGGGCACCGATAGTAGGGCCTTCTGCTATAACCTGTTTCATCATAGCCGTTAAATCGATCTGAAGATCCTGGAAAGGCTGATTGGTATGCGGTACCAGCACCTGGTTTACTGTTGTAACGGTGGGCTGGTTAAACCAGTTAAACTGATTTATAGTGGTAATATTCAGGGAGCTGGTAACTCTTCTGATATAAAAGGCATTGCTGGTTCCTGAATTGGCATGTACCTGATCACCGTTGCCAACCGGATGCGGATCAGAGAACAAAACGAGCTTCGCGGACTTCAGGATATTCGGATCACCGGAAGCAATAGGCAGCGTAGTAAAAAAAATACTCCTGTACGTATACCAGATACCCTTTACCGTCCATCTGCCGGCAATAAACTGGCGATAGGGATAGATGGTACCATCAGTCTGTGCATTACCGAACAGCATAGTTGTTTTCTCTTCATAAAACCCGCGTGCTGAAGGAGAAGTACTAAGTGGTATCGTATCAAAATGCGTTTTCCGGCTAGCATTTTTACTGACATCAGGCAGAACTTCAGTGGCATTCATTTCCTTTTTACATCCGGAGGCTACGACTAGGGCAAGCAGCAACAATGCCGTCAGGCGGCAGATAGAATGGCGTTTCATGGCGTTATATTTTGGTGATATAGTGAGAATGGGTCGAGTACAACAACACCATGAAAATAACGCAACATTTTGTTGGCAGCAACTATTTCGAAAACAAGAAAACTTTGGTTTATTTTATTATTTTATTATTTGGTTATTTGAGATTTGGAATGCATCGGAGATTTTAGCGTAGATAAAAGTTGTTTCTATCTTTACTGTATTTTAAATCTCAAATAACCAAATAATAAAATAACAAACGTTCCTCTCCGCTGCATTTTAAATCTCAAATAACCAAATAATAAAATAACAAACGTTCCTCTTCGCTGCATTTTAAATCTCAAATAACCAAATAATAAAATAATTAAATCCCCTTATTCTCTGCCTCCAGTAAATAATCCAGGAGCTGGTCCGGGCCGGAGAAATCTTTTTCTCTGAATGATTGGTGGTATCTGCTGTTGATGATTTTCAGGAGTGATTTTTTACTGTAGTTTGTTTCGGGGATATTCCAGATTTTTCTGTCATTTCTCAATACAATGATTGATTCCAGGGAATACCGGTTTGTCTGTGACTGGTTGTTGGTCCCGTCATATATGGTATCGTCTTTATCATAGCTCCGGTAGAGTACACGCAGGTTATTCTTCTCTTTCAGTACCTGCCATAGGTAGCTGCCATAAAACATATATACCAGGGAGTCTTGTTTGTCTGCCGATTTTATCTTTGCCTGAAATAAGGACAGCAGCGGAATACGCTTTATGCTGTCTTTTCCTTCCCCACCGGTATTAACCAGGAAGAAAGGCTGAAAATTTGGCCCCCGGAAGCCAGTGATATTCGTTACCTGCCGGTTGTAAAGGGTATCTTTCAGTACTTCTCCTTTCTTTCCGGGCCTTCCGTAAATGAAATCTCCGGTGCCCGTCAGCTTCGTTTTCTGGCCGGAAGCGGTAAGGGAAATGCTGCAGACACAGCACAGTTGCAGGGATAGCATCAGCATTCCCTGTCTGAAATGTTTCAGTATCATCATATCATTTTAAAAAAATTCATTGACAGCAGCAAACAAAATATGCCTGAACCTATATTTCACGATGACATACAACCGTTGGCAGTAATAAGGATAGATTACTTTCGCTGCATGTAACATCCGGGTATTACCAATAAACGCCGGTCTTTTTATAGATTTATCTCAGCATCCTGAATCTTGATTTTTTTACAAAAACCATACCTGTATTTTAACAATTCCTGTTATACATTTATGGGGAAGAAAAACTAATAAGCTGATATGACGAGCAGAAGTGAATACCAGATGATGCAGCTGATAATGGATACCGCTACGGCCGATACGCGGATCAGAGCTGTACTGTTAAACGGTTCCCGGGCAAATCCCCGCGTGACGCCGGATATATTCCGGGACTATGATATCATCTGTGTGGTGACAGCTCTTGCCCCGTTCCTGGCGGATCATAGCTGGATAGATGTCTTCGGGGAACGTATGATCCTGCAGATGCCGGAAGCTATGGAGCTGTATCCGCCGGAGCTGGACGGCGCATTTTCCTACCTGATGCAGTTTATGGATGGCAACCGTATTGATCTTACCCTGGTGCCGGCAGACAGGCTGGAGGATTTCCTGGAAGACAGTCTTTGTAAAGTAATGCTGGACAAAGATCACCTCCCTGCATTAGCTGACCTGGCGCCTTCCGGTGACTCCTCCTATCATGTAAACCCACCTGCTGCACAGGAATTCAGCGATTGCTGCAATGAATTTCTCTATACGGCTACCGGGCTTGCAAAAGGTATCTGGCGGAAACAAACAGTGCTGGTAAAGCAACTTTTTTATACGGTTACCCAGGGCGCCCTGATACAGATGCTGGACTGGCATATCGGTTGCCGGCACAACTTTTCTGTCAACGCCGGGAAATACGGAAAATTCTATCCGCAACTACTGGAGCCAGAGTTGTATGCAGCGTTGCTCTCTACCTACCGCACCGCGGAAACCGGCGAAACCTGGGAGGCGCTGTTTACCGCCATGGACCTCTTCCACAAGGCTGCGCAGGCAGTTGCCGGGCACGCCGGCTTTACCTATCCGGAAGAGGAGCACCGGAAAATCACCGCATACCTGAAACATGTGCAACAGCTGCCGGAGGATGCAAAGCAGATATATCTGTAAGTAGCAATAATCGTAATGAGCGGGTAAGCATGATGTAACAGCCATTTATATGGCCGTTTTCTATTCCCCCGCAAAAAACGCCCTGAAAGATCCGGGCATCCACTTTCTCCCGTATATAATACCGGAAACCGCACGGCAGCACCTCAAATTAACCGGCTTATGTAACAGCTATAAATCATCTGTACAGCACTGTGTGCCTGTACTCTCTCCTCTGACATTCCCATTATTCATTTTAAAAAACTATCCATGAAAACAGAAGTAACCAACATCCTGTTGACAGGCGCCACCGGCATTCTGGGTAGCGAGGTAATGTATCAGCTGCTGGCAGCGTACGCCTCCGGCGAATTATCTGGAAAATTAGTATTGCTCATCAGAAGTATCCCTGAAAAAACGGCGGAAGAAAGACTGCTGCATATGCTGGAATATCCGGAGCGACCGCAGTATATTCATCTGTATAGTACGGCTCAGCTCATGGAGCATATCCTGCTCATAGATGCAGTATATTATCAGCTCACTCCGGCAGACACAGCGGCCATCGCCGCTCAGGGACCGTTGTATCTGATACACAGCGCTGCCTCTACCAATATGGGTTATACAGCGGAGGCACTCCGGGAAATATACCAGCTGAATTATCTTGGCACCCTGTATCTGCTGAAAACACTGACACCCTACCTTCGGAAATTTACCTTTATCAGCACTATCTATTCAAAAGATATACTCAAAGGAGCCATCACAGACGAATATATAAACCTCCATGAAGATGGTCTGCCGGCGGACTGGAACATGGTCATGCCCCAATCTCCGTATATACTGTATAAAATTATTATAGAACGGGAGATAGTGACATGGTGTGTGCAACACCAGCTGGAATGGCAGATCCTTCGCCCGGGCCTGATAGGAGGCCGGTTAACAGATGCTCCGCTATATCATGCGGTAAAGTACAATGTATTTTATCAGGTGGGAATTGTATTTACCAACTGGAAGGCACGCAATTCCCACCTGCAGTTTCCGGCTCCCAGGATTGCCGGAAAGGCAACAACACAGATGGACATCGTACCGGTAGATTATGTGGCACAGGCCATATGCCGGGCCTTCCGCCATCCGGATATCCGGCAGCTTAATATCATACTTTCAAAGCCAATATCACTTAGGGAAATTGCGGATGAAGTATTCCGTCACCTTGAAGCAACGTATGAATTTACAGATCGCTTCCCCGATAACCAGACCCCGCAGGAAAGCTATTACTATCAGAAATGTGGGGAAGTATATACCAGATACCTGCTGATGCCCCCTCATCAGTTTAACACCTCCCGGCTCAGAGCACTCATGCACGATATACCCGAACCGGATATAACGGCCGTATTTCAGCAGCTGTATAGTTATGCGTATCAGCTGCGGTTCAGTACAGGATGGGAAAATTACAGATCGCAGAAGAAGGTAAAGGTGGCTTCGGGATTGAAATGCTGAATTGCGAATTACGAATTACGAATTACGAATGTAGAAGCGAAGATCAAAACGAAGATGAAAGGAGATAGCCATTGAATATTCTCCTTTCATCTTCGTTTTGATCTTCGCTTCTACATTCGTAATTCGTAATTCGTAATTCGCAATTCCCAACCATCTAGTTTGTAAACTGCATCGCACTCAGATTACGGTACACGCCGCCGTCTACGGTCAGCAGTTCATGGTGGGTGCCTTCTTCCACTACATAGCCATCGTCGAGTACTACGATTTTGTCTGCTTCGCGGACAGTTGCAAGGCGGTGGGCGATGATGATGGAGGTACGGCCTTCCATGAGTTTATCCAGGGCTTCCTGTACCAGTTTTTCCGATTCGGAGTCCAGTGCGGAGGTAGCTTCGTCCAGTATCAGGATACGTGGATTTTTGAGTACGGCGCGGGCAATGGCAATGCGCTGCCGCTGACCGCCGGAAAGCTGTACGCCACGGTCACCCACCAGGGTGTCCAGTCCGGCCGGGAAATGCTGTATGAATTCCCAGGCGTTGGCCTGTTTTGCGGCATGAATAATTTCTTCTTCTGTAGCGCCGGGTTTGCCGTAGGCAATATTTTCCCGGATAGAGCTGCCAAAAAGAAAGACATCCTGCAGCACAACTGCCATCTGGCTTCTGAGGGCCGAATACGGGAATTGCTTTCCGTCGCGGCCATCGAAGCTGATGCTGCCGGAAGCCGGATCATAAAAGCGAAGCAGTAAAGATACGATGGTGCTCTTTCCGGCGCCGCTGGGACCTACCAGCGCTACTTTCTGGTTAGCCTTCACCGAGAAGCTGATATCTTTCAGTACATGTACATCACTCCGGGAAGGGTAATGAAACGATACATTTCCGAAAGTGATTAACCCGTTCAGCAGGTATTCCGGTGGTATATGGGTACTGTCTGTCAGCTGTTCGGCCGGTTCATCCAGGATTTCCAGCAGATTCTCTGTTGCACCGATGCTCTTCTGCAGGTTGGTGTACACCTCCGCCAGCTCCGTCACCGCACCGCCGATGAAAGCAGAGTAGATAACAAATGACAGCAGCTCGCCGGCGGATTGCATCTCACCGGTGGCAATCAGTACGGAGCCTCTCCATATGACAGCGACCATCGCGCCGAAGATGCAGAGCATCAGGAATGACAGGAATGCGCCGCGGTACTTACCGCTCTTCATGCCTATATCAGCCGCTTCCAGGATTTTCTTCTTATAACGTTTCATCTCAAAAAACTCGTTGGCAAAAGCCTTAACATTCAGGATGCCCTGCAGCGTTTCTTCCAGAATGGTATTGGCTTCTGCCACGCGTGTCTGCGCTTCTTTTGAAAACCCGCGGATATATCTGCCGAAAACCAGTCCTACAACGAGGATAACAGGCAGCAGCAGTACCATGAAGAGGGTCAGTTTGGCGGAGGTGGTAATCAGCAATACAAAGCCGCCGGCCAGGATGATAACGTTCCTGATAAACTCTGCAATGGTGGTAGTAAAGGTTTCCTGCAACAGGGAAATATCTGCGGATATACGGCTGTTCAGCTCTCCCACCCTCCGGTTGAGAAAAAATTTCATCGGCAGCTGTATCAGGTGATTATAGATATGCTGCCGTAAGGATGACAATGTTTTCTCTGTTACGTTCACAAAAAATATCACCCGGAAAAAAGAACAAATGGCTTGTCCTATCAATATTGCTACCAGCGTAAATCCCAGCTGGTTTATCTCTGAAACCAGGTGTATTTTCTGTCCTGAATCCACCAGCTTTCCCAGCAGGTTGGGGATCATCAGACTGGATATACTGGAGGCCAGCAGCAATATCATACCTATGGTGAATTCAATCCAGTAGGGCTTCACATACTTGTATAAGCGTAAGGTTTGTTTGAAAGTACCTTTGCGCTGGCTGTTCTTTACTTCGTTCAATTCCATTGTAGCTTTCATTGTTAAGATTCAATGATGAAGGAATAATCTGTTATCCCCGGCGGCGGTCTGCCTGCCTTAATTATGCCAGTGTTGCCTGTACGGATACCTGAGCGCCCAGATGCTGACGCAGGGTATCATGTACGATGCCGAGCGCTTTCTCCAGGATGTCCTGCTCTACAGTCAGCGGCGGCAGTAATTTGATGACGCGGTCTTCGCGGCCCACGCATTCCACAATCAGTTGCTTCTTGAAACAGTCCTGCGCTATCTTCTTCGCCAGTAAAGTATCTTCAAAGCCCGATAAATCGATGCCCCACATCATACCCAGCCCGCGGATCCTGATACGTTCATCGGCAGTAGCTATTTCTTCATGCAGGAAACGGTTGATGAAGGCAGATTTTTCTTTTACAGCTGCTTCCAGGCCGGACTGCTCCCGGAATTCCAGGGCTGCCTTACCACCAATAAAGGCGAGCTGATAACCGCGGAAGGTACCGTTATGCTCTCCCGGCTGCCAGACATCCAGCTCTGGTTTAAACAGCAACATCGACATAGGCAGGCCGTAGCCGCTGAGTGATTTGGATAACACTACGATGTCGGGAACAATACCGGCGCGTTCAAAGGAGAAGAAATCGCCTGATCTGCCGCAGCCTATCTGAATATCATCGGCGATAAACAGGATACCATGTTTTTCACAGATGGCTTTCAGCTTTGCCAGCCATTGCGGGGAAGCCACATTTACACCACCTTCTGCCTGTACTGTTTCCAGGATAACGGCGGCAGGTTTTTCAATACCGGAGTGACCATCTTCCAGGATCATTTCAAAGTAGGCAAGACTGTCAAATCCGCCGCTGTTATTTTCAAAAGGCAGGAAGGTAACGTTGTGCAGTCCTACGCCTGCCGCCTTCCTGTTATATTCGTTGCTGGTCAGCGCCAGGCTGCCCTGTGACAGACCATGGTATCCTCCCATAAAAGAAATCACGTTGGAACGACGGGTATAATTACGCGCCAGTTTTAAAGCCGCTTCAATGGCGTTGGTACCGGTAGGGCCGCAGAACTGGAATTTGTAATGAAGACCACGGGGTTTCAGGAGCAGTTCATTGAAAGTGGTGATAAATTCACTTTTAGCTACCGTAAACAGATCCAGCCCCTGCATAATATAATCTTCCGTCATATAATCCAGCAGCTGTTTCTTGATGAAGTCATTGTTGTGCCCGTAGTTGAGTGCACCGGCGCCCATCAGGAAATCGATATAGGCGTCACCGTTATCTGTATACATCAGGGAACCTTTTGCTTTTCTGAATACGGCCGGAAAGCTTCTGGAATAGCTGCGTACATTGGATTCCAGTGTTTCGAAAACTTGTGTTAACATACAAACTGTTTTAATAATCGTTTTTAATAGTGATTGAATCGTTTATGGGGAATCTGTTGTTTTACTTTCCATCCTGTAAGAAATATGGATGCAGACAGGCGGCAAGCGGCGCTGCATTTTCGCCACGGATCATATTATCGTGGCTGCCTGGTGTGGTGAACGCATGGATGGTGCGGATAAACGGTTTCCATCCCAGGGTGTCATCAATGCCGTGTGCTGCCCAGTCCTGCGCCGCTGCTCTGACAACGGCCACGGGCGCCTGGATGCTGCTGCCTGCAATTTCATAGGGCATGTTGGTATTGACCGCCAGTAAGCGGAACAGCTGCAGGTCTTCCGTATTACAGGCAGACAGGCACTTTTCCGTGATGACGTTTATCATGCGCGCACGCATATCTGCTGCAGGCAATGCCTCCATGTCTGTCTGCAGCGTTTGCAACCAGGCAGGGAACGGCATTGACAACCATCCGCCGCCTTCCAGGTATGCAGTCATATCTTCCAGCATCACTGCGGCGCTGACCGGTGTGTTGGCGGCATCTATGGCGGTATCCAGTATAGCGGCGATATGCACCTGTTCTCCTGCAGCCTCCAGCTGACGGATCATTTCGTATACGATCTTTCCGCCGAGCGAGTGACCTACCAGCTGATAAGGGCCCTGCGGCTGCACTTCCTTCATCCACCGGATATTCTGTGCGGCGATGGCAGTAATGGTATCCAGCGGCTGCTCGCCGGCAAGCGCGCCCATCATATTCAGGCCGTATACTTTGCCGGCAGTCTTCAATGCATCAGCCAGCGTTTCATAGCCATCCGTAACACCGGCGCCACCGGGGATAATAAAGACAGGATAGTTACCGGGAGCATCTTTGAGTATAACAATATGCGGATGCTGCCAGGATGGCTTGTCCACCTGCTGCCCGCTGAACAGGGCAGCCTGCTCGGCCACGGTTTTATGATGCATGAGGTCACTCAGCTTCGCGGTATATCCCATCCTTCGGATACGCGCCAGCAAACGTACTGCTGCCAGCGAGTGCCCGCCCAGTTCAAAGAAATTATCGTATATGCCTACCCGTTCTATATCAAGTAATTCTTTCCATGCAGCGGCGAGTTGCATTTCCACCGGTGTCTGCGGTGCGGTATACGCTGTATGCAGTAATTCATCTGCCTGCACGGCGGCGGGTAGTCGCTTCCGGTTAATCTTCCCGTTGGCTGTCAGCGGCATTTCCGGTAATTCCATCCATACTGCGGGTATCATATATTCCGGCAAACGGCTCCGCAGATATGCCTGCAGCTGTTCTTTATCAAAACCGCCGGAGGTTACCACATAGGCCACGAGACGCCTGCTGCCGGTGCGTTCTGTCTGTGCCAGTACTACCCCCTGACTTACCAGTCCGCTCTGTTGCAGCACTCTTTCTATTTCTCCCAGTTCCACGCGGTATCCGCGGATTTTCACCTGATCGTCGATGCGGCCCATATATACAATGTTGCCATCGGGCAGCCACCGCGCGAGGTCACCGGTTCTGTAGAGGCGTGCTCCAGGAATGGCGCTGAAAGGATTCGGAATGAACTTCTCTGCTGTCAGTTCCGGCTGATTCAGATAGCCTCTTGCCACACCGTTACCACCGATGCACAGTTCCCCGCTAACGCCCACCGGCACCATTTCTCCGTCTGTATCCAGTATATAGGCGGTAGTCGCGGAGAAGGGTTGTCCTACCGGCACAGCGTTATATATTCTTTCCGGGTCCACCGTATGCATGCACTTACCGATCGTAGTTTCTGTAGGTCCGTAGTGGTTAATAATTTCGCAGGAGGTACCGGCAGCTTTCACCGTATCAATCACATCCTGCTGCAGGGCTTCTCCGCCGAAGATGAGCAGGCGTTGCGGCAGCAGCGGTGTTGTATCAGCGCTCAGTGCCTTCCAGTGCGAAGGCACAATCTTCAGGCAGTCTATCTGATGTGTTTTAAAATATTCCTGTAACAGTACGGCATCATTTATCCGTTCTTCTGAAATGATATGCAACGCGCCGCCGGTGGCGAGCGCACCAAACAATACCGTATTGCCCAGGTCTGTGGCTACGGTAGGAACCAGTGCGAAGGTGCTGCATTCCGCTATGCTGATGCGGCTGCATAATCCCGTTACATAATCCACGAGGCTGTGATGTTCAATCATCACCCCTTTCGGCTGACCGGTGGAACCGGAAGTATAGATGACATATACCAGGTCCTGGCTGTTACTGAGATTTATTTTTGCCGGCTTCGCAAATGCCTTGCTGACGATAGACCAGTCCTTGCGGATATCCAGGCATGTGAGCGGTCTGGCTGGCAGTGTTATCTTCTCTCTGATGCTGCTGTCTGCCAGGAAAATCTGGCAGGCAGTATCTTCCAGGATGAAGGCAATACGGTCTGCCGGGAACGCCGGATCTATGGGCACGTAAGCACCGCCGGCTTTCAGGATACCCAGTATGCCGATCATCAGCTCCGGGCTTCTTTCCATACATACCGGCACCAGCGCGCCCTGCTTCAGTCCCTGTTGCAGCAGGTAGTGTGCCAGCTGATCAGATTTTTTGTCCAGTTCCCTGTAGGTCAGCTCAGCGCCTTCATAGACCACTGCGGTCATATTCGCCTGTACGGATGCCTGTATGACAAACAGGTCTACAATGGTTTTAGTAATGGGTGGCTGCTGATGAACAGACACGGTATTAAATTCATGCAGCAGTTCATATCCTTCTGCTGCGGTGAGCATCTGCAGTGCGCCTATCTTCTGAGAAGGCAGTACTACTGCTGACCATAACAGCTGTTCGTAGTGGGCAGCCATTCTTTCTATGGTAGCAGCTGCAAATAAATCCGTCCGGTATTCTATGCTCAGTTCAAGGCCATCGGCAGATTCCGTGATGCTGTAATTGAGTTCGAACTTGGCGCTGGTATGTGCGGGCGCTTCCGGCAGCAGTGTTACCTTGCCCATTACCGGCGCTGTTGCTTCCGGCATGTTCTGCATGGAGAACATTACCTGGAACAGGGGTGTGCGGCTCATGTCCCTGTCTTTCACCACTGCTTCCACTATCTTTTCAAAAGGCATATCCTGGTTGGCATAGCCATCGAGCATGGTATCTTTCACCTGTTTCAGCAGGGCGGTAAACGGCTGGCTGCCATCTATACGGCTGCGTACGGCCAGTGTGTTGATGAAGTATCCTACCAGGAGCTCTGCTTCCTGCTGTGTTCTGCCGGCAAGCGGCGTACCCACGCAGATGTCTTCCTGACGGCTGTAACGATGCAGCAATACCTTGAAAGCTGCCAGCATCGTCATAAACAAGGTAGCTCCCTGTTGTCTGCTCAGCTGTTTCAGTTTTTCTACCAGCAGGGTATCGAGGCTGAAATGTTTTACATCTCCTGTTGTGCGCTGAACAGCAGGCCGTGGAAAATCGAGGGGCAGGTCCAGCGGTTCCAGGTCTGACAACTGATGTGACCAGTAACGTTGCTGCGAATGCAGCACTTCGCCGGTAATGTAGGTACGCTGCCAGATGGCATAATCAGCATATTGCAGCGGCAACGGCTGTAAGCCGGATTCCTGCTGTTTTTCATATGCCTGGTAGAGCGCCGCCAGCTCTTCCATGATGATGGATATGGACCATCCGTCGGATGCAATGTGGTGCATCACGATGACCAGCATATGTTCCATCATGTCCAGCGGAAAAATTCCTGCCCGCAGCATATAATCGGTATCGAGCTGAAACGGCTGCTGTGCGAAATCGCTGATAGCGGCGGTAACATCTCCGCCGGATTCCAGTACATCCAGTTCCCAGTTGCCGGCGGGCATTACTTCCTGATAACCCTGTCCGTCTTCTTCACGGATCACGGTGCGCAGCACTTCATGCCGGCTGATGATGCCCTGTAATGCATACTGCAGGGCCATTCTGTTCAGGATACCCTGCAGCCGCAGCACTACCGGAATATGATAATGCACGCTGCCTTCCAGCTGATCGATGAACCAAAGACGCTCCTGGCTGAAGGACAACGGAATCCGTACGGGCTTCTCCGTTACCTCCGCGATGGCAGGTAACAGGCTGCGGTTGCCATGTTCCTGTATATGTGTTGCCAGTGCGGCAACAGTAGGGTGAACAAAAACATCTTTCACAGCGAGTTCTACTGACAATGTCCGGCGCACTGCTGCTATCAGGCGGATAGCCAGCAGGGAATGCCCTCCCAGCTCAAAGAAGCTGTCGTTGGCCCCCACCTGTTTTATATCCAGCAGTTGTTCCCAGATGCCGGCCAACGCCTGTTCCGTACTGTTGCGCGGCGCAACATAGGCGGCAGCGGAAACAGCGGCTGCTTCCGGTTCCGGCAGCGCCTTGCGGTTGGCCTTACCATTGGATGTCAGCGGCATTACTTCCAGTTCCACCCAGGCGGCAGGCACCATATATTCCGGCAGCCGTTCTTTCAGCCATGATATTGCAGCCGCTTTTGTGAATGAGGACGCAGGTACCACATAACCTACCAGCCGTTTATTGCCGGCGTTATCCGGTTTCGCCATCACTACGCATTGCTGTACCAGTCCGCTCTGCTCCAGCACATTTTCAATTTCGCCCAGCTCAATGCGGAACCCGCGGATCTTCACCTGGTCATCGATTCGGCCGAGATATTCGATGTTACCATCGGGCAGCCAGCGGCAGATGTCGCCCGTTTTATACAGGCGGGCATTACTATCTTCCGCGAAAATATCGCGGATGAATTTTTCCCGGTGCAGCTCCGGACGGTTCCGGTATCCGCGAGCTACCTGGACACCGCCGATATGCAGTTCTCCGGGTACGCCCGCAGGCACGAGATTGTTGTATCTGTCCAGTATATACAGCGGCGTGTTGGCTACCGGTTTCCCTATCGGCACCAGGGTTACCGGCGCCGTGGCGCGTACTGCATCCCAGCAGGTAACGTCGATGGCTGCCTCCGTAGGTCCGTAAAGGTTATACAATCCTGCGGCGGTAAATTTCCGGTGGAAGTTGTCTACCTGCTGCGGTTTCAGGGCTTCACCACTGCACAGCACCCTGCGTAGGGAATGACAGGTACCGGCAGGCATGTCTTCCAGAAAAACATCCATCATAGACGGCACAAAGTGCATGGTCGTCACCTGTTCTGCTGCTATCAGCTTCCGGAGATAACCTGCATCCTTCTGGCCTCCCGGTGCGGCAAATACCAGCTTAGCACCGGCAATCAGCGGCCATAGCAGTTCCCACACAGATACGTCAAAACAGAAGGTTGTTTTCTGCAGTACTGCATCTGAAGCATTCAGTTTAAAATAATCCTGCGTCCACAGCAAACGGTTAACTACGCCTGCATGTTCATTCATCACCCCTTTAGGCATACCGGTAGATCCGGAGGTATAGATCATATAGGCCAGGTGATGGGATTGCAGGGCTGTTGCCGGTGGTGTTACCGGTTCCTCCGAAATCTGATTCCACTGCGTATCCAGTGCTATCACGCTGACGCCTGCTGCTACTGCAGATAACATCGCAGCCTGCGCAGCATTCGTGAGCACCAGCGTGGCGGCAGTATCCTGTAACATGAAAGCGATACGGTCCTGCGGATACTCCGGATCTACAGGCACATATGCAGCTCCTGCCTTCAGGATACCAGTAATACCGACGATCATTTCCAGGCTTCGCTCCAGGCAGAGCGGCACCAGCGTATCTTCTGCAATGCCTTGTTTTCTTAAATAATGCGCCAGCTGATTCGCACGTTCATCCAGCGCTTTAAAGGTGAGCGACTGCCCCTCAAATACTGCGGCGGTAGCATCCGGTGTGGCTGCAGCCTGTTCTTCTATCAGGTCTTTCAGCGTTTTGCCGGCAGGATATGGCTGCTGTTCTCCTGCAAAAGTATCCAGCAGCTGTACTTTATCTGCAGCGCGTAACATCTGCAACGAACCAATCTCCTGCTCAGGATCAGCAGCAACGGCCAGCAGCAGTTGTTCAAAATGCGCTACCATGCTGCCTACTGTCGATTCGCGGAAAAGGTCCGTGCAATATTCCACGTTAACGGATAAACCATCTGCATCTTCTTCCAGCACAAAACTCAGATCAAACTTTGCGGTATGATGTGCGGTATCATACTCAGAGAGCTGCAGTTCCGGCAAAGGCGTTTCTGCAACGCTGTCCGGTGTATTCTGCAAGACGAATAATACCTGGAATACCGGTGTCCTGCTGAGGTCGCGGGATTTCACCACCATGTCCGCTATCTTTTCGAAAGGTGTTTCCTGATGCTGGTAAGCAGCCAGCAGCGTATCTTTTACCTGTTGCAATAATTTTCCGAAAGAAGGATTTCCGCTGAGATCAGTGCGTACGGCCAGGGTATTGACAAAGAAGCCGATCATATCTTCTGTTTCCTGCTGACTCCTTCCCGCTACGGGTGTACCGATGCAGATGTCATCCTGACCACTGTAACGGTGCAGCAATACCTTGAATACCGCCAGCAGCGTCATGTACAGCGTAGCGCCCCGCTGCCGGCTCAGTTTATTCAATGCATCCACTACCGGTCCGTTGATCCGGAAACCGGCAATAGCGCCCTGAATACTTTGTGTGGCCGGCCTGGTGAAATCAGCCGGCAGGTTCAGCGTTTCCACGCCGGATAATTGTGCGGACCAGTAGGCCAGCTGCTGCTGCAACGCCTCCCCTGACAGGTAGCTGCGCTGCCAGATGGCATAGTCTGCATACTGTACCGGCAGGGCGGGCAACGGCGCTTCCACTCCTGCCAGCGCTGCGCTGTAACCTATACTCAGTTCGTTGATGATAATGGAAGATGACCAGCCATCGGATGCGATGTGATGTAACGTTATCACCAGCAAATGTTCTGATGCGGTGAGCCTGATTAATCCCGCCCGCAGCATGTAATCCCGCGAGAGATCAAATGGCGCATCCGTCAGTTCTGCTATCTGCTGCGCGGTATCACTACCGGCTACGGTTATACGTAATTCCCAGTTATCTGCCGGTATTACCTGCTGATAGCCGGTACCCTCTTCTTCCAGGATCACCGTGCGCAGCACTTCATGGCGTTCTACGATGCGGCGCAGCGCCAGCGACAACGCAGCGGTATCTACCGCGCCGGTGAGCTTCAGCACCGCCGGGATGTGGTAATGCGTGCTGCCTTCCAAACGATCGATGAACCACAAACGTTCCTGGCTATACGATAACGGGATGCGCGCAGGACGCTCCTGTACACTTAAGGCAGGCAGCTGCACGCCGGTATCATGGCCGGCCACCTGCAACGCCAGCGTGGCAATGGTGGGCGACAGGAATACGTCTTTTACGGTCAGCTCCACCGACAGCACCCGGCGCAGCTGTGACAGCAGGCGGATAGCCAGCAGCGAGTGGCCGCCCAGCTCAAAGAAATTATCGTGCACGCCTATACGCGCTACCCCTAACAGCTGTTCCCAGATGGTGGCCAGCTGCGTTTCCACGGTATTGCGCGGCGCTACGTATATGCGTTGTGGTGAATGTTCGTCGGAGGGGTCCGGAAGCGCTTTCTTATCTACTTTGCCGTTGGCCGTCAGCGGGAAAGCATCCAGTTCCATCAGCACCGGTATCATATACTCCGGCAGCTGCTCCTGCAGCCATAACTGCAGTGCTTCCCGGCTGTAGTCAGCGGTTGTCAGCAGATAGCCCACCAGGCGCTTGATGCCGCCGGCCCCGGCTTTCGCCACTACTACGGCATTGCTCACTGTGGCATGCTGATGCAGGATATTTTCTATCTCGCCCAGCTCAATGCGGTAGCCACGGACTTTCACCTGATCGTCTGCACGGCCCAGGTATTCGATGTTGCCGTCAGGCAGCCACCGCCCTACATCGCCTGTCTTATACAGGCGGCCATGATGATAGGAATTGGCAATGAATTTCTCCGCAGTCAGTGTATCGCGGTTCAGATAACCACGCGCCACACCGATACCGCCTACACAGATTTCTCCCGGCACGCCATACGGACACAGTTCTCCGTTGGCGTCCAGCACGTATAAGTGCAGGTTCTGTACCGGCTTGCCCACCGGCACGTTGGCAGACAGCGGTGTTTCCCGCATGAAGTGGAAACTCACGTCGTCAGACGCTTCCGTCGGACCGTAGGCATTCACTACCGGTATGCGGCCGAACACCGGATGACTGAACCACTGTTCCAGCAGCTGCCGTGATACCGCCTCACCGGTCACCAGCAGGTAGTCTAACGCTGACAGCCCTACGCCGCCGTCGTCCTGCAGCACTGCCGTCAGGTACGAAGGTACCAGCTGCAGCAGTGTTACCCCGCGCCGGTCCACATCGCGGATCAAGGCATCCGGGCGCAGGATCAGCGATTCGGTATAGATCACCGTGCGGCCGCCGCAGATCATCGTGTTGATCATCTGCCAGACAGAAATATCGAACGTATACGGTGCCGTGAAAGCCAGCACCGTAGCGGTACTCATGTTGAACTCCGTAATCATGGCCAGCAGGTGATTCAGCAGGCCGGCATGTTCTACCAGCACGCCTTTGGGCTTGCCGGTGGAACCGGAGGTATAGATCACATAGGCCACGTCCTGCGGCGAAGTTACCACTGCAGGCGCTGTAGCCGGGTATTGCGCCAGCAGCTCCCTGTCCCCGTCCATAGAGATCACCTGCATATCTGCCGGTAATACCCCGCGGCTGGCTTCACTGCTGACGATGATTTTTGCGGAGCTGTCTTCCAGAATATAGCTCACCCGATCCGCAGGGAACCTGGGATCTACCGGCACATAAGCGCCGCCAGCCTTCATAATGCCTACCACGCCCACGATCATTTCCAGGGAACGTTCTATACAAATAGGCACCAGCGTATCCGTAGTAACGCCGGACTGCACCAGGTGATGCGCCAGCTGGTTGGCGCGCGCATGCAGGGCTGCATAGGTGAGTTCCTGTTCTTCAAACACCAGCGCCACCGCATCCGGCGTACGCTGTGCCTGTTCTTCGAACAGGTGCACGAAAGTTTTGTTTTCAGGATATGCCGTTACCGGTCCGCTGAATAAATCCAGCAGCTCCGCGCTTTCCGCTGTGGTCAGCATCGGCAGCGCATTGATTTTTTTAACCGGGTTGGCTACAACTGCCTGCAGCAACTGTTCATAGTGACCAGCCATACGGCTGATGGTGTCCGGTGCAAACAGGTCTGTGCAATATTCAATGCTGAGTGTTAATCCATCAGCATTTTCTGATAATGTAAAAGTAAGGTCGAACAAGGCGGCCGTTCTTTCCACCTCTTCCATACGGAAGTCAGCCTCACCCAATGGTGTGCGTGTCACTTCCGGCATCTGCTGTAATTCAAACATCACCTGGAATACAGGGCTGCGACTGAGGTCACGGGTTTTCACCACAGTTTCCACCACTTTCTCAAATGGCATTTCCTGGTGTTCATACGCCTCCAGCAAGGTGGCTTTCACCTGTTGCAGCAACTGATGGAAAGACGGTTCCCCGCTGAGATCACTACGGAGCGCCACGGTATTAATAAAGAATCCGATCAGTCCTTCCAGTTCCTGTTGCTTCCTGCCAGCTACCGGCGTCCCTACGCAGATATCATCCTGTGCGCTGTAACGCGATAACAGCACTTTAAATACAGAGAGCAGGGTCATGAACAGCGTAGCGCCGGACTGCTGGCTCAGCTGATGCAATGCCTGCGTCAGAGATGCCGGCAAAGTAAAATTCAGCACGGCGCCGTTGCGGCTTTCCTGCAATGGCCGTACAAAGTCGGTGGGCAGGTTTAGCGGAGCCGCGCCGGATAATTTTTCCCGCCAGTAGGCTTCCTGGTTCTTCAGTACATCCCCCTGCAGGTAAGATCTTTCCCATACAGCGTAGTCGGCATACTGGAAAGGCAGCGGTTCCAGCTCCGGTGCGGTACCGGACAGGAAGGCCGTGTAAAAGGCGGTCATCTCCTTCACGACTACAGACATGGACCATCCGTCAGCCGCGATGTGGTGCATCGCGATAACCAACGTATATTCATCGGCGTTATTAATAAACAAAGCTGCTCTCAGCATGTAATCGGCAGACAGATCAAACGGCTGATCTACAAATGCTGCGATCTCTTCCTGCTGCTGAGCGCCGCCGTGGCGGATCTGCAGCTGCCATCCGGCGGCCGGCATGATCTCCTGGTAAGCAGTATCCGCATCGTCTGCCTGACGGATCACTGTTCTCAGCACTTCATGGCGGTCCACGATATGCTGCAGCGCATATGCCAGCGCGTCATGGTCTACGCTGTGATCCAGCGTCAGCACAACGGGGATATGGTAATGCGTGGTTCCTTCCATCTGGTCGATGAACCACAACCTTTCCTGACCGAAGGAAAGCGGAATTCTTTCCGGCCGGCGCTGCGTGCCGATGGCCGGTATCTCCACAGCCTTACCCTGCTGCTGCAACACATGTGCCGCCAGCGATGCAATATTGCTGTGTATAAACAGGTCCCGCACAATGAGGTCGGCCGACAGTTCCTTACGCACCGCTCCCATCAGGCGGATAGCCAGCAAGGAGTGGCCTCCTGTTTCAAAGAAATTATCGTATATGCCTACCCGTTGCAGTCCCAGTATTTCCTGCCATATTTCAGCCAGTTTATTTTCGATGGCATTACGCGGTGCTACGTAGGCAGCGCCGGACAATGCGGACATATCCGGATCGGGTAA
Organism: Chitinophaga solisilvae; assembly: GCF_009928525.1. Taxonomy (GTDB): domain Bacteria; phylum Bacteroidota; class Bacteroidia; order Chitinophagales; family Chitinophagaceae; genus Chitinophaga; species Chitinophaga solisilvae. The sequence continues at coordinate 201,423 of NZ_JAABOK010000014.1, forward strand.
TGCCTTCCTGTTCACCTTACCGCTGTAACTCAGTGGCAATGCATCCATCATCACCCATTGCGCAGGTATCATATATTCCGGCAACCGTTCCTTCAGCCACTGGCGCACCATTGGTTTGTCAAATGTAGCTTCCGGCACCACATATGCCACCAGGAACCTGCCGCCTCCCTGGCTTTGCTTTGCCAGTACCACGCAGGCTTTTATGTGTTCAGACTGTTCCAGTACATTTTCGATTTCTGCCAGTTCTATACGGAATCCACGGATCTTCACCTGGTCATCAGCACGGCCCAGGAATTCTATGTTTCCATCCGGAAGCCAGCGGCCAAGATCTCCGGTACGGTAAGCGCTGGCGCCTGGTTCAAAAGGATGGCTGACAAACTTCTCTGCTGTCATCTCCGGGAGGTTCAGGTAACCGGTTGCCAGTCCGGCGCCGCTTACCAGTATTTCTCCCGGTACGCCTGCAGGCACAGGCTGCAGGTATTTATCCACGATGTACACATTCCGGTTGTTCAGCGGCCGGCCGATAGGAATAGAACTTTCGTAGGCCGTCTCCGTTACTACGTAACTGCTGGCAGCTACCGTATTCTCCGTAGGTCCGTATGCGTTAATAATTTCCAGTTCGGGGTAGGCTTGCTTCAGTTTCAGCACATGCTCTACCGATAGCTTATCACCGCCGCTGGATACGGTTTTCAGGCCGGCAAACACGCTGATGTCTGTATTCACCAGCTGGTTAAACCAGCCGGTAGTGATGAAGAAGCCGTTCACCTGCCGGTCGGTCAGTAACTGTTTCAGCTGGTTGCTGTCGAGCAGGGTTCGTTCAGCGCCGAGTATCAGCTGCCCGCCATGGAGCAGCGTGCCCCAGTAGTCGCCGGTGACAGAATCGAACGCGGTAGATCCGGTGGAAAGCAGGATGCCGTCTGCATCATACGGGAAATAGGTACCGGCTATAACCAGGCTGACAACATTGCGATGAGATACAATTACCCCTTTGGGCTTTCCGGTAGATCCTGATGTATACATCACGTAGGCAGCATCTTCCGGCGCTGTCTGCGGAGCTGTCCAGCGTGTCTGCTCCCAGGAGGAATCTGCTGTCATTGCATCTGCACAGATAACGTTAACGGCTGTATCAAATGTATCAAACAGCTGTTGCCGGTAATGTCCATCGGTAATAACGGTGCCACTGCCTATATCTTCGAGGATAAAGCGGATGCGTTCTGCAGGATAGGACATATCAACAGGCACATATGCTGCTCCTGCCTTCAGGATGGCCAGGATAGCCACCATCATTTCAATACTTCTGTCCAGGCCTACCAGTACATTCATACCCGCAGTAACGCCTTGCGTCTGCAGGTAATGCGCCAGCCGGTCCGTTGCCTGTTGCAGGCTGCGATAAGTGATAACGGTATCTTCATACACGAGCGCCGTATGCTCCGGCACGGCCTGTGCCTGTTCATCAAACAGGGCATGCAGTGTTTTATCCTGCGGATAGTCGGTGACGTTACCTGCTGCCAGTACCGACAATTGTGACATTTCGGTTGCAGGCAGCAGCGAGCTGCTATTCATAAGGGTTTCCGGCTGATCCAGGTAAGCTGCCAGTACAGTGTTCATATACCGGAGCAGATCTTCCGGCCGTTTGCCGGAGCGGAGTTCCTTACGGATGGAATATTCGACCTGCAGATCGCCACCGGTGAGGCTCACCGTGCAATCCAGGAAGGTATTGGTTTGTTCGTGATCACTGATTCTTTCCTGTGTATCTTCCTGCCGGGCGGTTGTTTCTACATCACCACCCAGATTTTCATACACATGGAAGTTCACGAAATTGAACAATGCATCGAAGTAAGGGTTTTCATCAGTGGTTTGTTCACCGGTGATTTTGGTAATTTCAAAGAGGCTGGTACGATCTCTTTCCTTTAACTGTAACAGCTTCTCTTCTATCCTGCTGAAATAGTTCTTCCAGTTCATCGTGTTTCTTTCCATTTCAAAACGGAAAGGCACAGTATTCAGGAAGCAGCCGAGCAAACGATCTCCGTCTTCCAATACAGGCCGGTTGTTGGTCACAAGCCCGATGGTTACTTCTTCTTCATATGTCAGCAGATTGAGGGCCGCGAGGTAAGCGCCCAGGAAAATACCTTTGACAGATAACCTGTCCTGCTGCGTCCTTTCTGTCAGCCGCTGCTGGAAGTCTTTATCATAGCGATGTGTAAGGGATTGCCGTACTGATTTATCCCTGGAGAAAATATCCAGGCGTTTATAATCAGCCAGTTCTTCCTGCCAGAAGTGCAGGTTGGCATCATTTCTTTTAGCCACCAGACTTTCGATGATATAATCTTTATAACTGCAGCGGAGCGGTTCGGGAATAACCGTTTTATTTGCCAGCAGGTCAGCGCAGATCTCATACAGTTCCGTATTCAGCGAGGCAACACTCCATCCGTCCAGGATAGCATGATGGAACTGGAATACGAGCAGGTTATGTTCCTTCAGGCGGAATACACTGCTTCTCCATAAAGGCGCCTGATCCACGGCAAAAGGTCGTTTTCTTTCTTCCTGCAGCCAGGTTTCTACTTTATCCCTGACAGCGTTATCCGGCAGTTCTGAAATATCAGACCAGTCTATCTGTACGGGCACTGATGAATAGACAATCTGCACATCCTGTTCTTCCTTGCCTATTCTGAATGCAGTTCTGAGAATGCTGTGCTTCGCCGCGAGCAGGCTGTAAGCCTGTTCCAGGATTTCCCTGGTAAACGCAGGGGTGATCTTATACACGAATTGGTCGTGATACAATGCGTCTTCAGGATTTACCAGCGATACATAGATCATTCCCTTCTCGATATCGCTCATGGGGTAAACATCTTCTATCAGTGCGGCATCAGGTAATTGCGGCAGTATTGTCTGACGCAATGTATCCAGTTCGGTTTTCACGGCAGCATATACCTGCGCCGTATCATCCTCAGTTGTTTTTTCTTCCAGCAGGGCAGCCAGTTGCGCAATCGTGGCTGACTGATATACATCAAACACTTTTACCTGTTTGCCCATCACGGAAGATATTCTGCTGACTACTTTTATTACCCGGATAGAATCTCCGCCCAGTGCGAAGAAATTATCGTGTATGCCTGGCCGTTGTATGCCCAGCAGTTCCTGCCAGATATCCGCCAGCTGCGCTTCTGTTTCATTGCGCGGCGCTTCATATATACTGTCTGTCAGCAGTGCTGCTACCGGGTCCGGCAATGCCTTACGGTTTACCTTTCCGTTGGAGGTCAGTGGTATTTCATCCAGCAGTACCCACAGCGCCGGCACCATGTATTCCGGCAAATGCATTTTCAGGAATGCCTGAACAGCTTCACGCGTAAATGCTTCACGGGGCACAACATAACCTACCAGTTGCTTATTGCCGGTAGTATCTGTTTTAGCCAGTACGATACCGTTATTCACCAGGCCGCTCTGTTGCAGCGTATGTTCTATTTCACCCAGCTCTATACGGAAGCCGCGGATCTTCACCTGGTCATCTATACGGCCCAGGTATTCCAGGTTGCCATCAGGGTACCAGCGTGCCAGATCGCCGGTGCGGTACAGCCGTTCGCCTGCCGCAAACGGACTGCTGATAAATCTTGCTGCCGTCAGTTCATCCCGGTTCAGGTAACCACGCGCCACACCAGCGCCACCGATGTACAATTCACCGGCTACACCTACCGGCACCAGCGACTGGTGCTGATCCAGTATGTAGGCGCTCAGCGTCGGGATAGGCTTACCGATCACGCTCGCACTGCTGTTCAGATGAGCGGCGGACAATTCCTGGTAAGTGACATGCACCGTTGTTTCCGTGATACCGTACATGTTAATCAGACGGCTTGCCGGATACAGCTGCTGCCAGGGCTGCAGCTTGCCGGGGTTCAAGGCTTCACCACCGAAGATCACATAACGGATGGTGGTAGAAGTAATGCGGTTGGTCAGAT
>NZ_JAABOK010000015.1 GCF_009928525.1 Chitinophaga solisilvae
CCACCCAGTATTGGGCGCTGCAGGCAGCGGTATCCTGAATAAAGTCGCCGGTCAGGTTAGAGATGAAAGGCAGCTGCGGCTTGTTCAGTTTCACCTGCTGTAATACAGAAAGGAATGCCGGCAGGATGCTGTCCTGCATCTGTGAGTGGAAAGCATGCGACGTATGCAATTGTACATAGGCAATGTCGGCGGCGTCCAGGCGGGCTTTCAGGCCAGACATTGCTTCCGGGTCACCGGAGAACACGACCTGCTCCGGTCCGTTGACCGCTGCCAGGCTGATGCCCGCTGTCAGCATTGTTGCTGCAGCGGCGGCACTCACCGGAACGCTCAGCATAACGCCGGCGGATACACGCTCCATCAGCTCACCCCGTTTGGATACCACCAGCAACGCATCTTCAAAACTGAATACTCCACTCAGGCAGGCAGCCACATATTCGCCGATGCTGTGACCCAGCATGTATTGCGGGCTGATACCCAATGACAGCAGCAAACGCGAAAGACTGTATTCCACCAGGAACAGCAGCGGCTGTGTGTAGCGGGTGTGGTTCACCAGCGTACCATCTGCCGCATGGAAGAGCACCTGTTTCATATCCTGGCCCGTCAGCTGTTGCAGCAAGGCGAAGCCTTCCTCCATCTGTGCGCGGAACAATGGTTCTTCCTCATACAGGCCCAGGGCCATATTCATGTACTGGGAGCCCTGGCCGGGGAACAGGAATACAGGGATGCTGTTGCGCGCTGCGCCCCGCTGCACCACCGGCGGTTGACGCAGCTGCCGCAACAGATCTTCATAACCGGTAAAGCTCAGCGTACTCCGGAAAGGAAACGCTTTGCGACCTACCTGTAAGGTATAGGAAAGGTCCGCCAGGTTGGTATCCGGGTGTTGTTCCAGGAAACTGTGCAACGAGGTCAGGTATCTTTCCACGGAGCCGGCAGTCTTCGCGGAAACTGCCAGCAGCTTATATTTTCTGCCTGCATCGCTTGCTTCGCGGACAGGCGCTTCTTCCAGAATAGCGTGTGCGTTGGTACCTCCGATACCGAAGGAGCTGACGCCGGCACGCAAAGGATGTCCGTTGCGGCGTTCCCAGGGTTGCAATTGGGTATTGACAAAGAAGGGACCGCTTCCGAAATCGATCTCCGGGTTGGCTGATTTAAAATGCAGGCTGGGAACCAGCTGCCTGTGTCCCAGGCAAAGCGCCGTTTTAATCAGACCGGCAATACCTGCGGCCGTATCCAGGTGACCGATGTTACTTTTCAATGCACCGATAGCACAGGATTTCTCTTTACCTCCCAGCGCATATGCCTCGTTAAGCGCTCTTATTTCCACCGGATCGCCCAGCCTGGTAGCCGTGCCATGTGCTTCCACATAGCTGATACTGGCAGGTTCCACATTAGCTACCTTCATGGCGGCGGCAATACATTCAGCCTGCCCTTTTACACTGGGAGCGGTATAGCCTACTTTCTGCGCACCGTCATTATTCACAGCAGTAGCCCTGATGATGGCGTAGATGTTATCTCCATCCTTCATGGCTTCACTGAGACGTTTCAGCACCACCACACCGGCGCCCTCTCCCACTGCCGTACCGGTAGCATCCTTGTCGAATGTTCTGCAGTGACCATCATCCGAAGAGATACGGCCTTCGTAATATTTATATCCTTTCTTACGGGTAGTCTGTATAGAGATACCTCCTGCCAGCGCCATGGCGCACTCCCTGGTAAGCAGGCTTCTGCACGCCAGGTGAACAGCGCCCAGAGAGGTAGAACAGGCGGAGTCTATATAGAAAACAGGGCCGCGCAGATTCAGTTTATAAGCTACCAGCGTACCGATAAAATTAGGCGTGCTGATCATACTCAGGTAAAACGGGTCTACGTTGCTGCCGGCCGATTTCCCGTACAGGTGTATTTTCCAGTTGGTATTACCGGAAGCGCCGGCAAACAATCCTATTTTCTTTTTATCAATAGCCGCTGTATATCCGGCATCGTCAATAGCATTCCAACAATGTTTGTGGAACAGCCTTATCTGCGGATCCATCAGCGTTGCTTCTTCTGCCGTGTATCCAAAAAATGCGTTGTCAAATGTTTCCTTGTCTGACAAGATACCACCGGCTGTTTTCACAAAAGCAGGATCATTCAGCAGGGTGGCATCCACACCTCTTTCTTTCAGTTCCTCATCTGTCAGGAACTGCAGCGATTCATTGCCTGCTGTCAGGTTACTCCAGAACTCCCGGTAATCATTGCTTCCGGGGAACTGGGCTGAAATCCCTATGATCGCTATTTCCAGCCCGTCGTACTGCTTAGCTGAGGTCGTCTTCATACGCGTTGAATTTATTGAGGTCACCTATTAATTCATCTCTGTCAAAATCATCTTCTTCTGCCACTGCCATCGCCGGTTCATCTACGATGAAGTTTACCAGGTCTTCTATATTCGGATACTGGAATAACAGCGCCACGCTGATATCTTTGCCCAGCAGCCTGGTAGAGAGCTGTGACAGCCGGACAATCTTGATGGAGTTACCACCGGCATCGAAGAAGTTATCGCGGATACCGATTTTATCTTTACCCAGCAGTTCCTTCCATATGGCGACCAGCTTTTCTTCTATTTCATTTCTGGGAGCCACATATTCCGCGCCCGACCTCAGTTCTATGCCCAGCGGATCCGGCAGCCGGCGCTTGTCTGCCTTACCGTTCTGCGTCAGCGGTATTTCTTCCAGCTGTACAAAATAGGAAGGCACCATATAGGCTGGCAGTGCGCCTGACAGGAACTCTCGCAGCTCGCCGGCATTCAGCTCTTCGTCTGCTACTATGTATGCCGCCAGCTCCCGGTCGCCACCCGGTACCGTTACCGGTACTACCGCGGCGTTCTTCACTGACGGGTGCTGCTGCAACGCATGCGCCACCTCGCCCGGCTCTATGCGGAAGCCGCGGATCTTCACCTGTTCATCGCGGCGGCCGATGTACACCAGGTTCCCGTCTGCCTGCCAGTAACCCAGGTCGCCGGTCTTATACAACCGGCTGCCCGGACGGTAAGGATTGTCTGTAAACCGTTCTGCCGTTAACGCTGGCTGGTTCAGGTAACCTGCTGCCAGTCCTGCTCCGGTAATACATATCTCTCCGGTAACGCCCCTGCCGCATAAGCCACCAGCGGCATCCAGGATGTAGATGCCTGTGCCGGCAACGGGTTTACCGATGATCACCGGTTCGTTCAGTAACAACGGCGCTACGATACAGCCTACTGTAGACTCCGTAGGGCCGTACTCGTTATACACCGACATTTCGCTGTTAATACCCTTCAGCGTTTCCACATGTACAGCCATTACCTGCTCACCGCCCACAATAGCGCAGGTGACGGCACTGGAGTGAAGCTCCAGCTGCCGCAGCATACTGATATGGGAAGGCGTCAGCTTGATACTGTCAATACCCTGGCTGCCGTCAAAACTGGCAGTCAGTATATCGCTCAGCGCCGCATGCTGCGGGAAGATGGTTAACACTCCTCCGCTGGTCAGCGGACAAAATATAGTCGTTACCGTGAGGTCGAAGGACAATGAAGTGAACAGCCCGAAATGAGGACGCCCGCCTTTGAAATAATAGCCATTTGCCCACTGTATATAAGACGACAGGTTACGGTGTGTGATGGCACAGCCTTTGGGCGTACCCGTGGAACCGGAAGTATAGATCACATAGGCCAGCGAATCAGGCGAAGGAGTAAACGTATCTGCTGATGCAGGCGCTTCCAGGCCACCCAGCTGTACATCTACCGCTATTACTGTTCCGCTGTAGTAAGACAGATCAAAAATGTAATCTGTCTGTGTCAGCAGCACCGTTATTGCCGCATCACCGATAATATATTCCTTCCGAGAAACAGGATACGCCGGGTCCAGCGGAACATAGGCCGCGCCTGACTTCAGCACGCCCAGAATGCTGATGAGCATTTTGTCTGAACGGTCCAGTAAGATACCTACCCGCTGATCCGGCTGCACCCCGCAGGTGGTACGCAGGTAGTAAGCCAGCTTATCTGCTGCTTCGTTCAGCTGCCGGTAGGTGAAAGTCTGCCCTTCATATATCAGCGCCGTTGCATCCGGCTGCTGCTGCGCCTGCCGGTGGAAAAGCTCCACCATGCCCGCGTAGGGAAGGCTGGCTTCCAGTGGCTGGTTGAAGCCGTGTATCAGCTCAACATGTTCGGCGGTGCCCAGGTAATTCAGCGCTGACACAGATGATGCCGCCTGTGTTATCACGGAGCGGGTCATCTCCAGGAAATGTTCCTGCAGTTGCGCCATCATAGCCTGTTCGTATACGTGACCGTTGTATTCAAACTTAATCATGATGTCTGTTCCCGGCAGCACCGTGATGGTGAGATCAAAGTTATTCTGCCCGAAACCTGTACAGGATACCAGCGAGAGCATACCATCTTCTTCCAGCTTCTCCATATTCTGTGCTATCAGCTGTTGTACGGGATAGTTTTCAAACAGGATAATATGATTGAAGAGCTCCCGGTTCAGGTGGTGGGCAGCCTGTACCTGTCCCAGCTGCGTATAATGATGCGGCACGCTTTCCAGGGAAGCATGCTGTACTTTCCGGAACAGTTCTTTCACCGGCATATCAGCAGTGTGTTGCACACGTACCGGTATTGTATTGATGAACATACCGATCATCTGTTCCACACCGCGCAGTTCAGCAGGGCGGCCGGAAACAACAGCGCCGAATACCACATCATCCGTATTGTTGTATTTACTTAACAACAATCCCCATACGGTCTGTATAAAAGTACTTTCAGTTATACCCAGTCCGGTGCAGAACTGGCTTACTTCTTTCCTGAGTGCACCGTCAATATGAAAAATCTGTTTCTCCGGCCTGAACACATAGTTACCTGCCGGATGCAGGGAAGGCAGTACAGCCGCCTCTTCATAACCACGGAGGCAGGACTTCCAGTAATCCAGGCTGGCAGCAGTATCCAGCCCGTTCAGCCATCCGATGTAATCAGCATAAGGAACGGGTTTTTCCAGTGAAGAAGAGATGCCCTGCTGCTGGCTGTAATATATTTTGAAGAATTCCTGTATCAGGATGCTCACGCACCATCCATCCATCAGGATGTGGTGATGACTCCAGACGAACTCGTAGAGATCATTACTTTTTCTCAGTACCGTCAGGCGCATCTGGGAACCTTCGTGGAGATTAAATCCTTTTTTCCTGTCTGCATCACGGAAATCCTGTATAGAAAATTCCGGCTGCTGCCGGATGTCCCGGAAGCTGAAATGGTTGCCTGCCTGGCGTTGTACAATCTGTAGCGGGCGGTCGCCGTATGCCTGTGTGAAGCGGGTTCTCAGTACGCCATGACGGGCAACGAGCAGGTTGTAGCTTTTCTCCAGCAGGTTTACATCCAGTGTGCCTTTCACTTCATAGCTCATCTGTTCAAAATAAGCGCTCGATGCAGGCGTAATCAGCCACTGGTAATACAATCCTTCCTGCAGCGGGCTTAGCGTATACACATCTTCCACATTGCCGGAGGCGGTAAGTTCCATCACGGTATCCACGCTGAGATCCTTACAGGTCAGGTCTGCCGGTGTCAGATGAACCGTTGTCACCTCACTGAGCTGGCGGATCAGCAGACCAAGATGCTTTTCATAGGCAGCCATCAGCAGGTCTATGGTGGCGGCGTTATATTGCGCAGTATTGTATCCTGCTGTCAGCCGCAGGCGGCCTTCTGCAACGATACCGGAAATATCCAGCAGGGCAGTTCTTTCCCAGTTCTCGGAGATGGTGCGGCCATGCGGTTCTCCGCTGAAGCGGAACAAGGCCCCGCCATCGCCGGCTGCAACACCGTGGCCGAAATCGCCCAGGTAGTTGAAGTTTACTTCCGGTGTTAAGGTCACCTCCTGTGTTGTCATATAGCGGAGAATACCATAGCCTATGCCCTTGTTGGGAATACGATGCAGGTGTTCCTTTACTTCTATCAGCTGACGGATCATATCCTCCCGGTATTCCATATTGAAGAGCACCGGATAGATACTTGTAAACCAGCCAACAGTACGGGTTACATCCACATCAGCACCGATCTGCTCACGGCCATGACCTTCCAGGTTAATCAGTACGCGGTCAACGCCGAATACTTCTGTCAGCGCCAGGCTTAATGCGGTCAGCAGTATATCATTGGTATCTGTATGATACGCGCTGTAACAACCGGTAAACAGCTGTGTGCTCATTGACTGATCCAGTGTGAAGGAACGGAAGCTGATGTCCTTTACCAGGTTGCTGCCACCGGGATAGTCCAGCGGAAGATGCGGTACCGGCTGCGCTGCAATGGCAGACCAGTAGGTTGCTTCCTGCTGTAAGGCTTCGCTGGCGGCATAGACTGTTTGCTTTTCCTGCCAGTAGCTGAAAGCGTCTGTCTTCATGGGCAGTACGAGCGGCTGTGCTGCCAGGGCCTGTTCATACAACGCAGATATATCTTCCAGCAGTATTCTCCAGGAAACCCCGTCGATAACCAGGTGATGCACTACCAGCAGCAGCTTATCGCCCGCTGCATCCCGGAAGATGGCTGCCCGGAACAACGGGCCTGATGCCAGGTTAATGCCTGCCTGTATGCGGTTACAATGTGCATCGAAATCATGGGTATCATAAGACAATATTTCCAGCGCATATCCCTGTTCCGCTCCTTTGTTCTCCTGCTCCCATCCGCCGGCTGTCTGCCGGTAAACCATCCGCAATGCATCATGATGGAGCAATATTTTGTCCAGCGTCTTTTGCAGCGCGGCTTCGCTGATCGTTGTTTCACATTGCAGTAAGACAGACTGATTATAATGATGCTTTTCCTTAAAATTATTAGAGAAGAAATAATGCTGGACAGGGCTGAGCGGTATCATGCCGGCAACCGTTTCCTGACTGATGGTACGGCTGTTTTTCATCACATGCACGGCGGTATCTTCCAGCACCGGATGCAGCAATATATCCTGAATAGTAAGCGTGTAGCCTCTCTGCTTCATGCGGGAAACCACCTGTATTGATTTGATGGAGTCGCCGCCCAGCACAAAGAAATCATCTTTGATACTGATGTTTTTCCTCTTCAGTACTTCTTCATATACAGCAATCAGTTGCTGTTCCGTTTCATTCCCTGCAGCTACGTATTCCACGCCGGATTTCAGTTCTATACCCAGCGGATCCGGCAGCCGGCGCTTGTCTGCCTTGCCGTTCTGCGTCAGCGGTATTTCTTCCAGCTGTACAAAATAGGAAGGCACCATATAGGCTGGCAATGCGCCTGACAGGAATTCGCGCAGCTCGCCGGCATTCAGCTCTTCGTCTGCTACTATGTATGCCGCCAGCTCCCGGTCGCCACCCGGTACCGTTACCGGTACTACCGCGGCGTTCTTCACTGACGGGTGCTGCTGCAGCGCATGCGCCACCTCGCCCGGTTCTATGCGGAAGCCGCGGATCTTCACCTGTTCATCGCGGCGGCCGATGTACACCAGGTTCCCGTCTGCCTGCCAGTAACCCAGGTCGCCGGTCTTATACAACCGGCTGCCCGGACGGTAAGGATTGTCTGTAAACCGTTCTGCCGTTAACGCTGGCTGGTTCAGGTAACCTGCTGCCAGTCCTGCTCCGGTAATACATATCTCTCCGGTAACACCCCTGCCGCATAAGCCACCAGCGGCATCCAGGATGTAGATGCCTGTGCCGGCAACGGGTTTACCGATGATCACAGGTTCGTTCAGTAACAACGGCGCTACGATACAGCCTACTGTAGACTCCGTAGGGCCATACTCGTTATACACCGACATATCGCTGTTAATACCCTTCAGCGTTTCCACATGTACAGCCATTACCTGCTCACCGCCCACAATAGCGCAGGTGACGGCATTGGAGTGAATCTCCAGCTGCCGCAGCATACTGATATGGGAAGGCGTCAGCTTGATACTGTCAATACCCTGGCTGCCGTCAAAACTGGCAGTCAGTATATCGCTCAGCGCCGCATGCTGCGGGAAGATGGTTAACACTCCTCCGCTGGTCAGCGGACAAAATATAGTCGTTACCGTGAGGTCGAAGGACAATGAAGTGAACAGCCCGAAATGAGGACGCCCGCCTTTGAAATAATAGCCGTTTGCCCACTGTATATAAGACGACAGGTTACGGTGTGTGATGGCACAGCCTTTGGGCGTACCCGTGGAACCGGAAGTATAGATCACATAGGCCAGCGAATCAGGCGAAGGAGTAAACGTATCTGCTGATGCAGGCGCTTCCAGGCCATCCAGCTGTACATCTACCGCTATTACTGTTCCGCTGTAGTAAGACAGATCAAAAATGTAATCTGTCTGTGTCAGCAGCACCGTTATTGCCGCATCACCGATAATATATTCCTTCCGAGAAACAGGATACGCCGGGTCCAGCGGAACATAGGCCGCGCCTGACTTCAGCACGCCCAGAATGCTGATGAGCATTTTGTCTGATCGGTCCAGTAAGATACCTACCCGCTGATCCGGCTGTACCCCGCAGGTGGTACGCAGGTAGTAAGCCAGTTTATCTGATGATTCGTTCAGCTGCCGGTAGGTGAAAGTCTGCCCTTCATATATCAGCGCCGTTACATCCGGCTGCTGCTGCGCCTGCCGGTGGAAAAGCTCCACCATGCCTGCGTAGGGAAGGCTGGCTTCCAGCGGCTGGTTGAAGCCGTGTATCAGCTCCTCTTGTTCAGCCGCGCCCAGGTAGTTCAGCTCCGACACAGCGGTGGACGGATCGGTTGTCAGCGCTGCCAGCAGGTATTCAAAATGATCGATGATCCGGCCGGCAGTAGCGGCCGAGAAAAGATCGGTGTTATATTCAAGCGAAAGGTATACATCACTTTCAGATACCATGAACATAAATGTCAGATCGAATTTGCTGACAACATGTTCCGTGCGCAGGTAGCGGTTAACGGTGAGTCCCTGTTCCGGCAGTATATGTTGCAGGTCGCGGGTATCATGCAGATCGATGAGTACATCGAACAGGGTACTGCGGCTCATATCCCGCTGCAGCTGCAGTTCTTCGAGCATGAGATCAAAAGGATACGCCTCATGTTCATAGGCTGCCAGCGTCATATTTTTCACGTGGTGCAGCAGCTGGCTGAAACTTTCTGCTGCATTGAATCTTGTTCTGAGCGGCAGGGTATTCAGGTACATCCCGATCTGGTCCTGCAGATCCGGGTGATAGCGGCCGGCAATAGGGCTGCCGACAATAATATCTTCCTGCGCCGTGTATTTATACAGCAGGGCTTTTACAGCAGCGAGCAGCCCCATAAAAAGGGTAGCGCCTCTTTCCTGCAACATTTCCTGCAGCCGCGCCATGACGCCGTTATCGAGTACGCGCGCCGCGATGCTGCCGTTATAGGTTTTGATGGCCGGACGCGGATAATCTGTGGGCAGCTGCAGCACCACCGGCTCCTCAGCCAGGGTTTGCATCCAATAGGTTCTGCCCTGTTCCAGCAGTCCTTCTTCCATCTGCTGCTGCTGCCAGGAAGCATAATCGCGGTATTGCAGTCGCAGCGGAGCCAATGCAGGCGCTTCTCCGCGCACCAGGCTGTTGTACAGCGCCCACAGCTCTTTTACCAGTATCATCATAGACCAGTAGTCGCAGATGATGTGGTGCATGGTATACACGAATACCCACTTATTATCTTCCACCTGCAGCAACTCTGCGCGGATAGGCAGGTCTTCCGACAGGCGGAAAGGTGCGAGCATATTTTTACGTACCCGCTCTTCTGCAGCAGCAGCGGTATTTGCAGCGGTTCTCAGATCCCGGAACTGCAGGCGGAAAGAAGCAATATCTGCCGGCAGAATAAATTGCCGGATACCGTCTGCATCTTCCCGGAACAAGGTACGCAGGCTTTCATGTCTGGCCATCAGCTGCTGCAGGCTGTTTTCCAGCGCGCTGCGGTTCAGGTCACCTTCAAAAGTATAGGCGCCGGACATATTATAGGCGATGCTGCTGTTCTCAAACTGGCTCAGCACCCATATTCTTTTCTGTGAAGAAGATAAGGGGTAGCTGGCTTTTTCGCCGGCAGACCGGATATTATACTTCTCCCCGTTTTTATTCCGTTCAATATAGGCAGCCTGCTCGCGGATAGTAGGATACAGGAAGATGTCCTGCACTTTCATGCCGGCATTGAATGTCTTGTGTATGCGTGCCAGCAGCTGGATAGCGCGGAGTGAATGGCCGCCGGCGCTGAAGAAGGAAATATTTCTGCCTACCTTTTCCAATCCGAGTATAGCCTTCCAGAGGTCTGCCAGCGCGGTTTCCACTTCACCTTCCGGCGCTTCCTCCGGCAGTTGCTGCACCGGAGCCGGCAATGCCTTACGGTCTATTTTCCCGTTGGTGTTTAACGGAAATTTTTCCAGATGAATAAACCACACGGGAATCAGCTGCTGATTGAGATAGCGGGACAGGCCCATACGCAGCGCTTCTGTTTCCAGCGGCGTACCGGTGTAATAGGCAGCCATCGCTGATATGTTATCCGCCGAACGGTGTACCGTTACCACGCAGCCTGTCACATTCTCCAGGCTCAGCATCGCACGTTCCACTTCTCCCAGCTCCACGCGTATCCCGTTTACCTTCACCAGGTTATCGAGGCGGCCGATCACTTCGATGTTACCATCTGCAAGGTATCTTCCCTGATCGCCGGATTTATACACGATATCCGGTGCTGCTGACAGCGGATTCTGTACAAAACAGGTGCTGGTCAGCGCTTCGTTCCTATAATATCCTTTGGTGGCGAATGGCGTTTTAATGTAGATCTCTCCTGTTTCTCCCGGCTGGCAGATACGTCCGTTCCTGATGATGGCAACGATGGTATTGCTGATGGGGATACCTGCAGGAATAGACTGCGCATAATTGCCGGACACTTCATTGATCCTGTAGAAAGTTTTTACCAGCGTAGTTTCTGTGGCACCGTACAGATTCACCAGTTGTGTACTTTCGCCCATTACCTGCCGCCAGTTAAGTATATCTTTTACATACAGCATCTCTCCTGCCATCAGCAGGTATTTCAGCCGGAGCTGCTTTGCTGCTTCCGGGTTCAGCAACAGTTCTGTGGTCAGCACGCGGAAAAGCGACGGTACACAATGCACCAGCTGTATGACATTATCTCCCAGCCATGTCAGCAACGCGGCCGGATCATTTTTGACTTCCGGAGCCGGAATATACAAAGTACCACCGTTGATCAGCGCGGTAAATATATCACGGAGGGAGGCGTCGAAAGTAACGGCAGTCAGCTGGCTGACGCGCAGGGATGCATCGAAGCCGAATTCCTTTGTTTCCCAGTGGATGAAATGGCTAAGACCGGCATTGGCGCCGAGGATAGCTTTACCATCGCCGGTAGACCCGGAAGTATAAAATATGTAATTGCTGCTGTTGCCGTCGGTTATCAGCGGGAGGTTCTCCTTCCAGCCTTCCTCTTCCGTAAATACAACGGGAACGGCTATATTATTTTCACAGATAAACAGTTCAATGCGATGGTCGTCGTGCAATACAATCAGCCGGCGGATATCCGTTTGCAGTTCCTGCAGGCGGTGGCATACCAGCTCTTTTTCAGCAGCTGTTACCACCAGTATTCCGTCGGAAGTTTCCCGGAAGATCTGCAGTAATCTTTTTTCTGCGAAGGAAATATCAACAGGAAGATAGATAGCGCCCGTTTTGAAGATGGCCAGCAGGGCGGCAATCTGCGGAACGGAAGCCGGGATAACCACGTTCACAATCTGTTCCGGTTCGCAGCCGGCCATTTGCAATACATGTGCCAGCCGGTTGGCATATGCATTCAGCTCCAGGTAGGTAATGCTTTCAGTCGCTGATACCACAGCGGTGCTGGCAGGAAATTTTACTGCCACCTGTTCAAATACACTGTGTATTACTTTCTTATCCATTTTATCTGATTGTCGCATTTTTTTAATCGAGGTTATAACAGCATTCAACGGTTTTGCGGGCCAGCAGATCCAGCGCATCGAGGTAAATCACGTCCTTGCTTTCCGGCACCACTCCCAGTGATACTTCCGTACATCCGCCAATAATCATGTCTACATTCAGCGCTTTCATTCTGTTGACGGAAAGCAGCAGCAGCTCTCTGGCTTCGTCGGAAATACGGGCAGATTTAAAACCATTTTTCATGTAGACGGCACGCATAAAAATTTCTTCCTGGCTGACAGGATCCAGTGTCACTACTTCCACATTACATTTCTCCAGTGCCTGGTGATACAGGCCGCTGTTGATAGAGCCGGTGGTGGCCAGCACGCCTACGCGTTTCACCGCAGTATATTCATGGAGCAGGCGGTCAGCAATCAGCTGCAGCGGGTTCAGCACTTTTGACCGGCTGTAGTCCGCAATCCTGTCATAGTAATAATGGGAGGTAATGCAGGCAATGGCTACCAGTTCTACCTGCTGGCTGTTGAACATTTCCAGGGATCTGTAAATGCCTTCCAGCGGGGAAGGTCCGCCGTTGATGATTGCGCGGGTACGGTCAGGAATACCGGAATTATTATGGTATAATATTTCCGGAAAGTCCTGGTCTGTTACCGCCGGAGAATAATCGATAATCAGCTGCAACAGCTTTACACCGGCGCGTGATCCCATTCCTCCGATAATACCTACTTTCTTTTTATGCATAGTCATCATCATCAAAAAGATTAGAATTCTTCACTGATTGTTGCATTGAATGTAGTCTGCAGCTGCGGATCAGCAGCGGCTCTGCGGGCTTCTCCCAGCTGCGCGGCATCTCCTGCCAGCGGTTGCTGCGCGCGGAGAATATGTGCAGTCAGTTCCGTTATATCTTCCCTGATATTTTCTATCAGCGCTTTATCATAAACCTGTGCATTGTAGCGTATCCTCATGGCAATACGTTCTCCCGGTACAATGACGATACTGAAATCATGTTCTGTCTGATCAAATACATCTGATACGGCAGACATTTCAATCTGCTGTACATGGCTACCTTGCGGCCCTGCCACTTCCTGCACGGGGAAGCTCTCATACACGAGCATATGATCAAACAAGCCGGTGCTGAGGGCACTCTCCGCCTGAATATCCGCCAGGTGGGTATGCTGATGCGCGGTGCTGCTGATAAATGACTGCTGCGCCGCTGTCATCACGCGGCTCACGGGCGTCTCTGCGGTATATTGGATACGTACCGGCACTGTATTGATAAACAGCCCGATCATCTCTTCCACTCCCTTCAGTTCAGCGGGGCGGCCGGAAACAACGGTACCGAACACCACATCAGCCGTGTTGTTGTATTTGCCGAGTAATAAACCCCACAGTACCTGGAAGAAAATATTCTCTGTAATACCCAGCCCGGCGCAGTAGGTACGCAGCTCGCCACGCAAAGCGCCTTTCAGGAAAAACAGCTCGTTGGCAGCGCTGTAACCTCTTATGCCACCGGCTCTTCCGGGCACGCTGTTCAGCATATCGTAGCCGGACAGATAGTCCTTCCAGAATTGCAGGCTCACCGCCGGGTCCTGCGTCTGCAGCCATTGTATATAGTTGGTATAGGGTACTACTGCGTTCATTACCGGAAGCGTACCCTGTACCTGGTTATGATAGAATTGCAGGAATTCCTTCACGAGAATGCTGCCGCACCAGCCGTCCATCAGAATATGATGATGGCTCCAGATGAATTCATAGAGATCATGGTCTTTTTTCAGTACGGTAAGGCGCATCTGTGAACCGCTGTCCAGACGGAAGCCCTGCTGCCGGTCTGCTTCGCGGAATGCTTTCAGCGAGAAATCCTGCTCCCCGCTGATATCGCGGAAGTAAAAGTTATCGCCGGCATCGCGCTGTACGATCTGCAGCGGGCGGCCATATTCCTGTGTAAAGCAGGTGCGCAGGATACTGTGGCGGTTTTCCAGCTGCTGATAGCTCTTCTTCAGCAATGTTTCATCGAGCATACCTTTCACTTCATAGCTTACCTGTTCAAAGTAGGCGGAGGAAACGGCAGATTGCAGCCAGTGATAATACAGCCCTTCCTGCATGGGGCTTAACACGTATACATCTTCTACGTTGCCGGTAGCATTGAGCGCCATGACGGATTCCACGCTGAGTTCCTTATAGCTCAGGTCTGATGGCGTCATATGAACAACAGTTTCAGCAGATAATTTTTCAATCAGCGCTACCAGCTGTTCCCGGCAGGCATTCATGAGCCGCTCCATGGTGGCAGCCTGATACTGGGCGGTGCTGTAACCAACGGTCATGCGTAAACGTCCTTCTGTTACTATACCAGAGATATCCAGCAGGGAAGTTCTTTCCCAGTTGCCTGTAATAGCCTGCCCCTGTGCTTCTCCGCTGAAGGAAAACAGGTTTTCTCCGTTACCGGCGGCAACGCCGTGGCCGAAATCGCCCAGGTAGTTGAAAGTAACTTCCGGCGTCAATGGCAAATCGTGCCCGCCCATATAGCGAAGGATGCCATAGCCTATGCCTTTGTTGGGCACGCGGTGCAGGTGTCCTTTTATTTCTATCAGCTGCCGGATATTATCTGCGCGGTGTTCCATGTTAAACAATACCGGGTAGAAGCTGGTGAACCATCCTATGGTGCGGGTTACGTCCACATCGGCGCCGATCTGCTCGCGGCCGTGGCCTTCGAGCGTAATCAGTACACGGTCTGTTCCGAATACTGCCGACAGTGCCAGGCTCAGGGCCGTCAGTAATATATCGTTTGTATCAGTACGGTATGCGCTGTAACAGGCGGTAAACAGGCGGTTGCTCAGGGCTTCGTCCAGCAGGAAGGAATGGTAGCCGGTATCCTTCACCAGGTGGCTGCCGCCGGGGTTGTCCAGCGAAAGGCGCGGCACTGGCTGCGAGGCTATATCAGCCCAATAGGCGGCTTCCCGCTGCAGCGTTTTGCTGACAGCATAGGCTGCCTGTTTCTCCATCCAGTATTTGAATGAGTCTGTCTTCAGCGGCAGGTTCAATGCTGCGCCGGCAACAGCCTGTTCATAAAGTGCAGATAAATCTTCCAGTAATATTCTCCAGGAAACGCCGTCCATCACCAGGTGGTGAATCGCCAGCAGCAGCCTGTCTCCCGCGGCATCCCGGAAAAGCGCGGCATGAAACAGCGGACCGGTTTCCAGGTTAAAGCCTGCCTGTATGCGGTTACAGTAGCTGATAAAATCCTGTTCCTGATAAGGTAGTACTTCAAATGTACAGCCCTGTTCTTCTCCCAGGTTCTCCTGTTCCCAGCCGGCGGCTGTCATCCGGTACACCATACGCAGCGCATCGTGATGCTGTACCAGCTTATCCAGGGCAGTTTTCAACGCGGCTTCATGAATAGCAGTATTGCTTTTCAGTAAGACAGACTGATTATAATGATGTTTTTCTGCTGCGTTATTGGAGAAGAAAAACTGCTGCACAGGACTCAGTGCTACAGGTCCTTTTACTGCATGCTGCCAGATGGTGCGGTTGCTGACACCTACATGCCTGGCCAGATCGCCGATAACGGGATACAGTAATATATCCTGGATGGTGAGCGTATAGCCTTTCTGTTTCAGCCTGGAAACGATCTGTATGGATTTGATGGAATCTCCTCCGAGGAGGAAGAAATCATCATTCATACCAACGGGTTGTTTCTTCAGTACTTCTTCGTATACGGCTACCAGGTGTTTTTCGATATCGCCTGA
This sequence comes from Chitinophaga solisilvae, assembly GCF_009928525.1. Classification (GTDB taxonomy): domain Bacteria; phylum Bacteroidota; class Bacteroidia; order Chitinophagales; family Chitinophagaceae; genus Chitinophaga; species Chitinophaga solisilvae. The sequence continues at coordinate 15,612 of NZ_JAABOK010000015.1, forward strand.
CGGCGCCCTGTAAGCCTTACCCGTAGCGATGTCCAGCCCTGCCGGCGCAGGCAGCTTACGTTTATCTGCTTTACCGTTGGTAGTCAGCGGCAGTTCATCCAGCTGTACAAACCAGGCAGGCATCATGTATGCGGGCAGCCTGTCTGCCAGGAAGCCGCGCAGGTCTGTAACGCTAAGGGGTTCATCGCTGACAAAATAGGCAGCCAGGTCTTTTTCATCGCCGGGGCTGGTATAGGCGATGACTACTGCCGCGCTGATACTTTCATGCTGTTGCAGTGCGCTTTCCACTTCTCCCGGCTCAATGCGGTAGCCTCTTACCTTTACCTGTTCATCTTTTCTGCCGGTAAATTCGATGTTGCCATCGCGGAGCCTGCGGCCCATATCACCGGTTTTGTAGATACGCCCGCCGGGGATGTACGGATCGGGTACAAATTTTTCTGCTGTAAGTTCCGGCCGGTTGAAATATCCGCGTGCGAGGCAGTTACCGCCGATGCCTATTTCTCCGGTAATGCCGTCAGGCAGCAGGCGGCCATACCTGTCAAGAATGTATATGCAGGTGCTGTCTATCGGTTTACCAACCGGCATGGGCCGGGAAGTATCCGTTGCCGGCAGCATTTCAAAAATAGTGGCGCATATCGCTGTTTCTGTAGGGCCATATGCATTGAAGTAACGTGTATATGGCAGGAACTGCGCCGCTTTTTCCGCAAGTACCGCTTCTCCTCCCGTAATCAGTTTTTTCACGGAAGGGATATTTGCGGGCTGCAGCAGTTTGATGTAAGCAGCCGGCAAAGTAGCTATGGTCAATGCTTCCCTGGCAATATATTCTTCCAGCAGCAGGAGGTTCTTCCTGGTTTCTTCCGGCGCTATATACAATGTTGCGCCGGTTGTCAGGGCAAGAAATATTTCGAAGACAGATACATCAAAAGAAGCGGAGAAGAACTGCAGGCACAGATCTTCGCGGCCTGCCTGAAATATCTGCTGCTGTCCCGCGATGGAATGCTGTAACGCCGCATGTGTAATCATTACGCCTTTAGGCAGACCAGTAGAACCGGAAGTATAGATGATATAGGCAAGTTTTTCCGGGGAGAGCTGCGGCGGCACTGCTGCTGTGGCTTGCATCACATCGAGCTGTATATCCAGCGCAATCATTTCTCCGGTAAAAAAGGAAAGATCGAAGAGGTAATCTGTTTGCGTAATCAGCGTGCCGATGCCGGTATCGCTGATGATAAATTCCCGGCGGGCCTCCGGATAGGCTACGTCTATGGGCACGTATACTGCGCCCGCCTTCAGGATGCCGAGCAGGGCTATGATCATCAGGTCGGACCGTTCCATCATTACGCCTGTCAGCATTTCCGTATCCGGTTGCTGCAGTTCCTGCAGGTAATGACAGAGGAGATCAGACTTTTCATCGAGCTGCCGGTAGGTAAGGCGGCGGTCACCGGCTACAACTGCCGTAGCATCAGGGTTTTCCTGTACACGGGATCTGAAGCGGGAGATGACCGTTTCACTGTTGTCTGCCGCAAGTCCGGAGAGATGCTGTAGCAGTTCCTGTTGTTCTGTTTCACCGATATAGTTCAGGGCGGACACGGGCAGCTGCACATCACTGGTAACGGACGTCATCAGCGCTGTTAAATGCCGCACCATGGCAGCCATGATCTGCTCATCATAAATATCGGAGTTATATACGATACGCAGGTCCAGCGCATCGCCGGATTCCACAAAATTGAAAACAATATCAAATACGCTGGTCAGCCGCTGCGTACCGCCATATCCGGCAACCTCCAGTCCTCCCAGCGTGCGCGCTGCGTTGCTGTTGTCTGCATGCTGCAATACTACCTGTACATCAAACAGCGGGTTCCTGCTGATATCGCGTTGCAGCTGCAGTGATTCTACCAGTTCATCAAACGGGTACACCTGGTGTTCGAAGGCGCCGATAACGGTTTGCCTGATATGGCTGAACAGCTGGCTGAAGCCTTCGTCTCCGCTGAAGCGGCAACGCAGCGCCAGGGTGTTGGCATACAGGCCGATCTGATCTTCCAGGTCGGCATGTTCTCTTCCTGCTACAGGGCTGCCGATGATCATATCTTCCTGCCCGGTATAGCGATAGAACAGGGCGCTCATTCCCGCCAGCAGCCCCATGTACAGGGTACCTCCCAGTTGCTGGCACATCTCTTTCAGCGCCGTGGTGAAAGCGGCATCCAGCCGGGTGGTGTACAGCGCGCCGTTATATGTTTTAAGCGGCGGGCGTTTATTACAGGCGGGCAGTTCCAGTACAGGCAGCTCGCCTTCGAACTGCTGCATCCAGTATTGTTTGTGATTGTTCTGGCCTCCCAGCTGCGCCTGCTGCCAGGCGGAGAAGTCGCGGTACTGCACCGTCAGCGGTTCCAGCGGTGCTGTTGTGCCACTCACTGCTGCATTATAAAACAGCATCACTTCGTTTATCAGCAGGCCCATAGACCAGCCATCGCTGATGATATGATGTATCACATAGGAAAATACCCAGCGGGTATCCGTCAGCTGATAGAGTGAAAGCCGCAGCAGCCCGGCGGTCAGATCAAAGGCCATCCGGCTGTCCTGCTGCAGAAAGGCTTTCAGTACTTCTTCCGGTTGCTGTTCATCCCGCAGGTCACGTTGCTGAATACCACCGAAAACAGCTGCCGGCTGTAATATTACCTGCAGCACATTGCCCTGCCCGTCTTCCCGGAATACGGTACGCAGGCTCTCATGGCGGCTTACCACCGATTCACATGCCGTATTCAGCGCCGCGGCATCCAGTGCGCCTTCCAGCTGATACACACCGCTCATGTTGTAGGCGATGTTACCTTCGGCAGACTGGCTCAGGATCCACAGCCGGCGCTGGGCGGCAGACAGCGGGTATCCTTCCTGATCAGGCGCCTTCGGTATGATGCTCCCTTTGCTGTCTGATTTTTTATAGAAATTGATGAATGCAATAATTTCTTCCTTGTGCTTTTTTATTTCCGCCAGCAGTTCGCTGTTCAGCGCTCCTTTGGGAGCCTGTATATCCAGCCGGCCGTCTACCACCCGGATATTCACTTTCAGCGCTTTCAGTTTAGTATACAGATCAGCAATCATATAGAAAAGTTTTCCAGGTCATTAAGATTATCTGCTTCAAATAATTCGTTGCCGGCCCACAGCATCTTCTCCACTTCAGCGGCCAGCGCCCCGATACTGGGATACATAAATACCGTTCTGATATCAATCACGGCTGCGGTTTCGCGCTGGAAGCGGTTAACGAAAGCACCTACAGAGAGGGAGTTGGCTCCCATTTCGAAGAAGTCGTCGCGAACACCCAGGCGGTCGATATGGAGAACAGATTTCCAGATACGTTCCATCGTTTTCTCCAGTTCTGTTTCCGGAGCCACATACGTATAGCCGTGATCGTTATCTTCCTGCATCGGATCCGGGAGCGCCCTGCGGTTGATTTTACCGTTGCTTGTAAGTGGCAGCGCTTCCAGGATGGTGAAGAAGGAAGGTATCATATAGGCCGGCAGCTTCTCCCGCAGGTATTCCCTCACCTGGTTGATATCCGGTGTGGTATGCGGTACCAGGTACGCGCAGAGCTGATTGAGGTTGTTGCTGTCTTTCCGCACATCCACTACCGCGTCGCGGATCAGTTCATGACGTTGCAGTATGCTTTCTATCTCTCCCAGTTCTACCCTGAATCCGCGGATCTTTACCTGGAAGTCCTTTCTGCCCAGGAACTCCATATTTCCGTCCGCCATCATACGGCCGAGATCACCGGTTTTATACATCATGCCACCGGGCCTGCGGGTAAACGGATCAGGTATGAAGGAAGCTGCTGTTTTTTCCCTGTCGTTGGCATAGCCTGCCGCCACGCCCACACCGCCGATATACAGCTCTCCCGCTACGCCTTTCGGCACAGGACGCAGATGATCGTCGAGGATATAGAAAGTGTTATTGTCTATTGGTTTGCCGTAAGGAATGCTGCTCCAGGTTTTATCTACTGCTTTCACCGGGAAGTAATTAGACCATACTGTTCCTTCTGTGGCCCCGCCCAGACTAATTACCTGTACCTGGGGGAAGTAACGCAGGATACGGTCAGGCAGTGATACCGGAATCCAGTCACCGCTCATGAAGGCCACGCGCAGGTCCGGTTGCTGAAAGCCGTCTTCCGCAGCTTCCAGTTCTGCTACCAGGTAGTTGAGGGTGGAAGGAACACTGTCCCAGAAAGTAATCCGTTCTTCCTGCAGCAATGCTTTCAGCTTTTCTACCTGCTGTACTTCTTCCTGTCGCGCAATGACCAGCGTACCGCCGGCGGAGAGCATACCGAAGATGTCGTACACGGAGAGATCAAAACACATGGAAGTAATGAACAGCAGACGGTCGTGCGTACCTACCCGATAGGTATTATTCACCCAGCTTACCAGGTTCACAACGGAATGGTGTGCTATCATTACACCCTTGGGCCTGCCGGTAGAACCGGAGGTATAGATGGTATAGGCAAGCTGACGGCTGCTGACGGCAACACCGGGATTTTCCTCGTTATATGCGCTCACATCCTGTTGTTGCATACAGATGATCCTGTCTCCGGAAAGCCCTTCCAGGTTAACTTCCGGAAGGTTGGTCATCAGCAGGGAGATGCCTGAATTGGAAAGAATATATTCCTGCCGGTCTTTCGGATACTCCGGATCAATTGGCACATAGGCGCCACCTGCTTTCAGAATGGCCAGCATCCCAACGATCATATCAAAGCTCCGGGTAACCAGCAGGCCTACGTTATCGCCGGTACTGATATTTTCGCACAGCAACCGGGCCAGCCGGTTGGAGCGTTCATTCAGCTCCCGGTAGGTCATGCTGATGCCATCCTGCCGTAATGCGGTATTGTCCGGGGTGCGGCGTACCTGCGCTTCAAAGAGCGACTGCAGGGTTTCTTCCGCTGCATAGGGCACTTCCGTATCATTGAAGTCCGTCAGTATTTCCTTTTTCTCCGCGGCAGACAGCAGGTCCAATGAAGCCAATGGTGTATGTGCCTGTGTGACTATCAGCTCCAGTATCCTCACATATAATTCCAGTGCGTTTTTCACGTGCTGGTCTTCAAAGAAGGCCGGCATGTATTTGATCTTCACCTGGAATCTGTCCAGCGTCTTATCTACCTCCACATCAAAAAATGTGTTGGTCATTTCTGTGGATTCCTCCACTTCTCTTGTCTCCCATCCGGAAGCAGCCGCTGTGAGCGATGAGTTGGTTTCTACCCGTTCGTAGGTATGAAAATCCGTGAAGTTAAACAGCGTATCAAACACCGGGTTCAGCGATGTTGTACGCTCCTGCAGCATACCGGCTATTTCACTGAGATGTATTTCCTTTGGTTTCACCGCTTTCAGGTAGCTGTCTGTTTCCTGCAACAGGGACATCAGATCTGTCAGGCGGTCAAATCTCATACGCACAGGAATGGTGTTGAGGAAACATCCCAGGATATTTTCCCCGTCTTCTATCGAAGGGCGGTCATGCGTTACTACGCCTGTAACCACATCCTGTTCTGAGCAGATAATATGCAACAGGCAGATGTGAGCGGCCAGACAGATAGATTTGAAAGAAAACTGGTGTCTGGCGGCTACTTCATGGAGTTGTTCCAGGAGTGCAGGGCGGATAACGCTGGATATGCGTTTCATGCCGCCTCTCTGGCTTACAGGAAGGCCTTTGTAGTTAAACGGCAGTTTGTTCCGGGTAAATCCGTCCAGCAGTTCTTTCCAGTACTGCTCAATGCCTGCCGATCTTTTTCTCGCCAGCAGGATGGCGCAGTAATCTTTGTAGCTGTGTTTCAGCGGTGCGAGTGCTACTTTCTCTCTTGTGGAAAGCAGCTGCGTCAGTTCTGTATTGAAAAGGGATACGCTCCATCCGTCCAGTGCGGAGTGGTGGAAGCTCCAGATGACAACATATTCATGTTTGCGGAGCCTGCATATCTGGAAGTTCCAGAACAGCTCATCATCGAAATTCAGCCGCGCTGTCTGCCCTGTTGCCAGCTGATTTCTCACGGCCTGCTGCTGTTCGTCATCATTGAGCATGGAGAAATCCTCGTAGGTAATCGGCAGGACTATTTCCGGCAGCACCACTTTCACGGGGCTGCTGAAGCTCTTCATATAGTATTTTGTCCGGAGAATCGGATGACGTTGTACCAGCGCTGCTACGGCAGTTTTGAAAACAGACAGGTCATCGATGTGTACAAAAAACGGAAACTGATCGTAGTATACGGGTTCCTCCGGTCTGATCATGGAGGAATAGATCATTCCCTGTTCTATGGCTGTCAGCGGATAGATATCTTCATAATCTCCCGGCAGCATGTTATATTCATTGTCTTCCTCAATGATGGCGCTGCGGAGCGTTTCTATCTGCCGCAGGCCTTCTTCCTTCATCCGGTACAGACTGTCATCTTCCTTGTTTTCAGCCAGCCAGGCTGCCAGGTCGCCGATAACAGGATATTCGTACAATTTCCCTACGGTAATTTTTACGCCGAGTTCTTCCCTGATCTTTCCAACTATCCTGATAGCCTTGATAGAGTCGCCTCCCAGGGCAAACATATTATCGAGCATTCCTGTTTTTCCGGCCGGCACTTTCAGCACAGCGCTGAAGATATTTACCAGCGCTGATTCCAGCGCATTGCCAGGCGCTACGTATGCTACTCCTGCCTGGTGATCTGCCGCAGGTTCCGGCAGCAGTTTATAATTAATTTTTCCGTTGGCAGTAAGCGGCCACTCTTTTAACAGCACAAAATAGTTTGGCATCATAAAAGAAGGAAGGACTCCTGACAAATACTTTCTTAACACAGCAATACTGAAGGCATCACTATCTGCCACCACCCAGGCAGCCAGCTCCTTTTCTCCTTCGGGTGCAGTTCTGACCAGTACCACCGCTCCTTTCACGGTATCGTAACGGCAGATGGCATTTTCAATTTCACCCAGTTCAATGCGGTAGCCGCGGATCTTCACCTGATTATCCATACGGCCTTCATAGGCCATTTCACCGTTTTCGAGCAGCTTCACCTTATCACCGGAGCGGTACATGCGTGCGCTTGCATCGAAAGGGTCCTGCAGGAAACGGGCGGCGGTGAGTTCCGGTTTGTTCAGGTATCCTCTGGCTACTCCGTCTCCGGCCACATACAGTTCCCCGGGAACGCCCACCGGCACAGGGTTACCGCGTTGGTCCAGCACATAGCAGCGCAGCGTCGGAATCGGTTTGCCGATGTTGCTGATGCCGCTGGTAATTTCCTGTGATGTTATTTCCTTATAGGTAACATGCACGGTCGTTTCTGTAATACCATACATGTTAATCAGGCGGGTGTCCGGATATTTATGCTGCCATTCCCGCAGGTTCTGCGGATTCAGTGCTTCCCCTCCGAAGATGATGTACCGCAGCTGCAGCTCAGCAGGGGCTTCTTCCATTTCCTGCCGGATAATATTATAGAAAGAAGTAGGCGTCTGGTTCAGCACCGTTACTTTTCTTTCACGCAATAATGCGAGGAACTGGCGGGGATCCTTTGCCGTCAGGGCCGGTACTACTACCAATTCTCCGCCGGACAGCAACGGGCCGAAGATTTCCCATACAGAGAAATCGAAGCAATAGGAATGAAACAGGGTCCATACATCTTTTTCATTGAAATCAAACAGGGCTGGATCTGTTTTCAGCAGCCGTACAACGTTCCGGTGTTCTATCAGGTTACCCTTCGGCTGTCCGGTAGTGCCGGAAGTATAAATTACATAGGCCAGGTTGTCTGGTGTGATACTGCGGGCGGGGTCTGCAGCACTGTATTTGCCCGCTTCACTGCGGAACTGAGCCAGTAGTGTATCATCGATCACCAGTTTACACTGGCTGTCGCCGAGCATGTAGTCGATTCTTTCCTGCGGATAGGTGGTATCTACCGGCACATAGGCGCCGCCACTTTTCAGTATACCCATGATGGCTACTATCATCCATTCGCTGCGATCCAGCAGGATACCGACCAGATCATCCGGCCGGATGTTATAATTCGTCTGCAGAAAATCCGCGAGCCTGTTAGCCTGTTCATTAAGCTGCTGGTAAGTAAGTATGGTATCGCCGGCTGATAATGCGGTATGTTCCGGCGTACGCAGCACCTGTTCTTCGAACAGGCTGATAATGGTTGCTTCGCGGGGATAATCAGCCAGGGTATTATTAAGTGCTGTTCTCAGCTGCAGCAGTTCCGCTTCATCCATATAGGAGATGTTGCAGAGCGGCGTTTCCGGATTTTCTGCAGCGGCTGCCAGCAGGCCGGTGAGGTGGCGGGCCATGCGGCGGGCAGTCTGCTCCGTATATACGTCACTGTTATATTCCAGGTTCAGTAGCAGGGTATGATCTGCCGCGGAGAAATTAAAGGTGAGATCAAATTTGCTGGTAGTATTGGTATACCCTTCGTAAGCGGCCACCTGTAATCCTTCCGGCATGGTTGCCGTTCCGGTGGCGGCAGCGGCATGCTGCACGGTAATCATCACGTCAAACAGCGGATGGCGGCTGGCATCGCGCGTGGAGGCGGCGCAGTTGACCAGTTCCTCAAAAGGATACTCCTGATGTGCCAGTGCGGCGAGTGTTGTCTGCTGTACATTTGCCAGCAGCTGCAGGAAAGTATCTGTTCCGGAGAATCGGTTGCGTAAAACAAGCGTATTCACGAAGAAGCCGATCAATCCTTCCAGGCCGGCTTTCTCCCTGCCGGCAACAGGTGTGCCGAGGATAATATCTTCCTGATCTGTATACCTGTAGAGCAGCGCGTTGACAGCAGCGGTCAGCCCCATAAACAGGGTGCTTCCTGTCTGGTAACAGCGTTCCTGCAGCACAGCCGTTACAGCATCCGGTATACGGATGCTCACGGTGCCACCGTTGTAGGTTTTCACAACGGGGCGCGTGAAATCGGCCGGCAGTTGTAATACCGGCAGTTCGTCCTGCAGCTGCTGCATCCAGTAATCATGATGTTGTGTGTAACGGCCGGACTGCTCCTGCTGCCGCTGCCACACCGCAAAATCCTTATACTGCACGGGCAGTGGCGGCATTGCGGCAACACCCTGATAAGCAGATAATAATTCCTGCATGAGCACCTGCATAGACCAGCCATCGCTAACGATGTGCGGCATTACGTATACAAGCACCCATTCCTGCACAGCTGTTCTGAACAGGTGTACGCGCAGCAGCGGCGTCTGCTGCAGATCAAACGGCAGACTGCACACGGCGGTAATCTGTGCGCTCAGCGTATCTTCACCGGCAGTACGCATATCGTGATGCACGACCGTCACCGGCATCTCTGCTGCGGGCTTTATATATTGAAGTACCGTACCGTCTGCCTCTTCTGAGAAAACGGTGCGGAGACTTTCATGTCTTTCATATAAACTGTCAAATGCCTTTTCCAGCGCGGCAATATCCAGTTGCCCGCGGAAAGTATATATGCCTGGCATGTTGTAGGCAGCGCTGCTTTCTTCCAGCTGGGAGAGCAGCCATAGCCTGTGCTGGGAAGAAGACAGCGGATAGCCGTCCTGTTCGGGGGCAGGCGGAATACCGGCAGCAGTACGGCTGGCATCCTGTTCCTGGTTGCCGGACAGGAACTGCAGCAGTTCTTCCTTTTTGCTTTTGATTTCAGCAATCAGTTGGGGGTCGGGGTTACTGGTATTGGCAAATACACGTAATTTACCATCAATGATTTCTAACAGAATATTATTTTCTGTTATCTTCTTTAGTAATGCTTTCATATGTCGATTTGCACTAATTGATCAATAGATGATTTAAGTTTCTGCTGATCCAGCATAAAGATGATCTGGTCGCTGATGTGCTCTATGTAAGGATCTTTGAATACCTGCGGGATGCTGAGCTGAACGGCGAACTGCTGCTGGATTTTTGAAATCATCTGCATCAGTTTAAGGCTATGGCCGCCGCTTTCAAAGAAGTTATCGCGGATACCTATACGTTCTTTTCCGAGAAGTTCCTGCCAGATGCGGACGAGGCCCTCGTCTGTATCATGGCGCGGGGCAACGGGGATATATGTTTCATGCAGCTGGGCCGACTGATGATCCGGTAACCTGGATCTGTCTTTCTTTCCGCTGGTTGTCAGCGGAAAATGTGTCAGCTGTACGAAGTAAGCCGGTATCATATAGTCCGGCAGCGTCTTCCTCAGTGCAGTACGTATGGCAGGTATCTCCGGCAATTCATTGCATACGATGTAGGCTACCAGGGATTTATCGCCCTGCCCGTCTGCCTTCGCCATTACCAGCGCATCAGTAACTACCGGCAGCTGCAGCAACGCTTCTTCTATTTCTCCCGGCTCAATTCTGTAACCGCGTATTTTTACCTGGTTATCTTTTCTTCCGCTGAAAGCAATGTTGCCGTCAGCCGTCCAGTAACCGACATCGCCTGTTCTGTACATTTTTACTCCGGGCAGGAAAGGATGCGTGGTGAATTTTTCGGCTGTCAGTGCAGGCTGACGCAGGTAGCCCCTGGCCAGTCCGCTGCCGCTGATACATATTTCCCCGCTCACACCGGCAGGCTGCAACTGCCCGGCTGCCCCGAGGATATACACGGCCGTGTTGGAGATCGGCTTTCCTATCAGCACACGGCGGGCATTATCTAACCGGTACATGGTGCTGTACGTGGTATCTTCTGACGGCCCATACAGGTTCCTTACCTGCATACGCTGCAGTTGCGCATCCTGCAGGAAGTGCGGCGGCACAGGCTCTCCGGCAACATTCAGCAGCTTCACCGCACTGAGATCAATATGTTCGCTCAGCAGCCCGGCTACCACGCCAGGCACGGTATTCAGCAATATGCGTTCCGTCGTGTGCAGCCATGCGGGAATAGATAAGGCGTTATCCAGTATGCGTAGTTTTTTACCGCAGATGAGCGAATAGAATATTTCAAAAACAGAAAGATCAAAACAAACGGAGGTAACGGCGAAGACTATATCAAAATCATTGCTGTCAAATTCTTCCAGACACCAGCAGATAAAAGCATAGGCATTACGATGTTCAATCATTACGCCTTTGGGCTTTCCGGTAGATCCGGAAGTATAGATGAGATAAGCGAGATCGTTGTCATCCGGCAGCTGCAGCGGATTGCTGTTACTGTACGCCATCATGGTTTCCCGGAATAACAGCATGCCTGTTTCATCCAGTACCAGGGTACACTGGCTGTCTTCCAGTATATAGGCAATTCTTTCTGCCGGATAGGAAGGGTCCAGCGGTACGTATGCCGCACCAGCTTTCAGCACGCCCAGTATAGCCACAATCATCCACTCATTGCGCGGCAGGTTCACGCCTACCATTTGTCCTTTTCCTACCTGGTAGTTTTCCTGCAGGTAAGCGGCCATCCTGTTAGCACAGGCATTCAGCGTATCATAGCTCATACTGTTGTCTCCGCAGAGCAGGGCCGGTTGCTCTCCCGCTGCTGCCGCCTGTTCCTGGAACATGCTCACAATGCTGCGGCCTGCGGGGTAATCACGGTGGTTATTATTGAAGGTAAAGGCTACCTTATTTTTTTCTTCGGAAGATAACATCTCCATCAGGGCCACCGCCGTATCCGGAGAGGCAACCGCTGTCCTTGTCAGCTGCTCCAGGTGAGCGGTCAGCGCCGTCATCATGTCTGCTGAATACAAGTCAGTATTGTACACAATGCCTGCCTGCAGATTGCCGGAGATGTCTTCTACAAAACTGAAGGTGAGATCAAATTTATTTCCGGGCAGCAGCGTTTCATTGTGGTACGGAGTAATGCGCAGATGCGGCACTTCCGGCGCAGCGGCAGCGTCGGCGGTGTTGTTCAGCGTTATCATCACATCAAACAGGGCATTGCGGCCCATATCGTGCCGAAGCGCCAGGTTATTCACCAGTTCATCAAAAGGATAATCCTGGTGTTCCAGGGCTGCCAGCGTGGTTTTCGTCACGGTTGCCAGCAGTGTGGCAAAACTTTCAGTACCGCTGAACTGTGTGCGCAATGCCAGCGTATTGATGTAACATCCGATCTGCTCTTCCAGGTCGGCATGCAGGCGGCCGGCCACCGGCGTACCCAGGATAATATCTTCCTGACCGGTATAACGGTATAACAATGCATTTACTATCGCTGTGATGCCCATGAACAAGGTAGCGCCATGAGCGTGGCATAAGGTTTTCAGCAGTGTGGCATATTCACCGGGGATAACCGTGTTTACTACTGCCCCGTGATACGTTTTTACTGCCGGGCGTATTTTATCGGACGGGAAATCCAGTACCGGCATTTCACCGGAGAACCGGTCCAGCCAGTACAGGCGGCTGGCCGTGCCGGTAGCCACTTCCAGCTGTCTTTGCTGCCATACCGCATAGTCCTTATATTGCAAAGGCAGTACTGCCGGGCTTTGCGGCTGGTCATATTGCCTGTATGCTTCAAATAATTCCTTTGTCCATACATTCATGGACCAGCCATCGCTGATGATGTGATGGGTAACATACAGCAGTAACCATTTATGATCTTCCAGCTGCCACAGGCAGGCGCGTTGTAACGGACCTTTCGCCAGGTCAAACGGTTCGGCAGCCTTTGCCGCGGCGGCGGATACTGCTGCAGCTGCGTTTCCGCGCATATCACCGTATTCGGGGCATAATACAGCTGCTTCCGCCGGCAATACCACCTGCCGTATCAGGCCATCAGCATTTTCGCGGAATACGGTACGCAGGCTTTCATGTTTTTCCGTCAGCCTGTTTAATGCCGCCGTCAGCGCTTCTTCCTGCAGCGTTCCTTCCAGGAAGCAGGCGAATGGCACGTTGTAGGCAATGTTGGCATCGCTGAAACGACTGAGTACCCAGATGCGGCGTTGTGCGGCAGACAAAGGATAGTCGGCCTCTGCTGCGGCACGGGGTATGCCGTTGAAGCCCACACCCTGCGTATCTGCTATCCATTGTGCCTGATCTGCCAGTTTCGGGTGTGCAAACAATTCCCGTATCGTCATCTTTATCCCGAAAACTTTATAGATCCGGGTAATCAGGCGGTTGGCCTTCAGACTGTGCCCTCCCGATAAAAAGAAATCATCCGTTACACTGATATTTTTTCTGCCCAGTACTTCTTCCCAGATGCCCTGCAGCTTTTCTTCCGTCATATTCCGCGGCGCAACATAGCTGCTGCCGGTAGCGGCATCGGCAGCCGGCAGCGGTAAGGCACGCTTGTCTGTTTTACCGTTGGCAGTAAGTGGAAAACGATCCAGCAGCATATAATGATCGGGCAGCATGAAAGCTGGCAGCATACGGCCCAGATAAGCGCGCAGTTCTGCTGTGCTGATACCGGCATCGCCTGTCAGGTAGGCGACCAGCGATTTATCTCCGGCAGCATCTGTAACAGGCATTACCAATGCCGCATCCACCTGCGGGAAGGATGTCAGCGCATTTTCTATCTCTCCCGGCTCTATGCGATAGCCGCGGATCTTCACCTGATCGTCCTTACGGCCCAGGAAGCCGATGTTGCCGTCCGGCAGCCATCTGCCCAGGTCGCCGGTCTTGTAGATCCGCTCTCCCGGCAGGAAAGGATGCGGCACAAAGCGCGCAGCCGTAAGCTCCGGCGCGGCTACATACCCGCGGGCAAGGCCATCGCCGCCTACGCATATTTCTCCGGTAGCACCCGGCGGCAGCAATGCGTGATGCTCATCCAGGATGTAAACGGTGGAATTGCTCACCGGCCGCCCTACCGGGATATCCTGCATACCGGCAGTAATCCGGCAGGTAAGGGAAAATGTCGTATTCTCCGTAGGCCCGTAACCGTTAATGAGTTCCAGGGCGGGATATGACTGCAGCAATTTGCCCACATGTGCGGAAGAAAGCCTGTCGCCCCCTGCCAGCACTGTTTTCAGGCTGCTGAAAATATCGATATTATATTCTATCAGCTGATGGAACCAGCCGGCAGTAAACCACATCATGGTAACGCCTTCGGTACGGATCAGCTGCCCGAGTTGCTGTGTATCTGACAGGGTTTCCTGCGGACAAAGCACCAGCCGCCCGCCGTTCAGGAGCATACCCCAGTATTCGTAAGTGGTGGCGTCGAAGGCTACCGCGCCGGTAGACAACAACACATCGCTTTCCTGCAGACTGACATACTGCTGGCCCTTTACCAACCGCACTACGCTGCGATGTTCCACCATCACACCTTTAGGTTTCCCGGTAGATCCGGAGGTGTACATGATATACGCCAGATCCTGCGCAGTTGCGGAATGAACAGGGTTATGGCTGTCATATGCCGCTATATCCCCGTCAAAGATGTTCATCAGCTCCTGTCCTATCAGCAGGCTGCAGCCGCTGTCTTCCATCATATAATTCACCCGTTCCTGCGGAAACACAGGGTCTGCAGGCATATAGATGCCTCCGCATTTCAACACGCCGAGAATGGCGGCCATCATGTGCACACCTTTATCCAGCTGTATGGCGGCAACGCTGTTGTGCCCGAATCCATGCGCCGATTGCAGGAAATGTGCGAACCTGTTGGCAAGTGTGTTCAACGCTGCATAGCTCAGTGTTGTACCATTGCATGACAACGCAATATGTTCCGGCGTAGCGGCAGCCTGTAATTCAAATAGCTGCGGAATGGTCATGGCAGCGGGGTAAGGCGCAGCTGTTGCATTGAACTGTTGCAGCTGCTGTATTTTTTCTGCCTCAGATAACAGCGCTGTTTTACCGATGATCTGCTCCGGAGCAGCGGCCATACCTGTTATAATGCGATCAAGGCTCGCCATAAAACCTGCCGCAGTGGCGGCATTCCACAGGTCGGTATTATATTCCAGATGCGCCTGCAGTAGTCCGTTTACTTCCACAAAGCTGAAAGTGAGATCGAACCTGCTTCTGGTAGTCTGATGACCACGATAGGTGCCGATGCTCATATCTCCGGCCAGCAGCTGATCGTTCATAGAGCTGTTATCATGCTGCTGCAATACTATCATCACATCAAACAGCGGGCTGCGGCTCAGATCCGGCGTCAGTTGCAGGCTATCGAGCATTTCCTCGAAAGGATACTGCTGATGCGCGAAAGCATCCAGCGTCAGGCGGCGTACCTGTTGCAGCAGCTCCGTGAAGCTGCCGGCGGGGTTCAGCTGCATACGCAGGGGCAGTGTGTTGAGGAACAATCCCAGCTGGTCTTCCAGGTCAGCATGATTTCTGCCGGCCACGGGGCTGCCGATGATGATATCGTCCTGGCCGCTGTAGCGATGCAGCAATACATATACGGCTGTCAGCAACTGCATGAACAGCGTATTTCCTTCTTTGCTGCCAGTGGCCTTCAGTGATTGCAATACGGCGGCGCTTATTTCCATGGAGGTACTTCCTCCATTGTAGGATTTAAGCGCCGGCCGGGGCCTGTCTGCCGGCATTTCCAGCACCGGCAGCACGCCTGAAAGCTGTTGCTGCCACCAGCTGCGGTCAGCTCCTTCTTCTTCGTGCAGCCGTGACTGTTGCCATGCCGCATAATCTCTGTACTGGAGTTTGAGCGGAGATAATTCCGGTCTGCTGCCGGTACGGAAACTATTATAGAGCGTGATTAATTCTTTCAGCATGATACCCACCGACCAGCCATCGCTGATGATGTGGTGCATCACATACAGGAGGATATACTTTCCTTTTCCGTTATGATACAATGCGGTGCGCAGCAGCGGACCGGCGCTGAGATCAAACGGGCGGTTCACGGCGGCTGTAATGGCAGCTGCCAGCATTGCTTCATCAGCATTTTCCATAACGGGTATGCTGCTGAATATGCTATCAGCAGCCAGGATCACCTGTCTTACCTCTCCGCTTTCCTGTTCCCGGAAAACGCTTCTCAGTATCTCATGCCGGTCGACCAGGGTGGCAAAGGCATTATTGAGCGCTGCTATATCGGGTTGTCCCTGCAGTTCAAAAATGCCGGGCATATGATAGGCGGCGCCGGCTTCAGGAAACTGGCTCAGTATCCAGAAGCGGCGTTGTGCGGAAGACAGCATATAATCTTCCTGTTCCTGTAAACGTGGTATAGCGCTGAATTCCAGCGGGGTGGCAGCAGCAATGAGCCGTGCCTGTTCTTCCAGTGTGGCATGCCGGAAGAGTGCCGGTATATCCAGGCGTATCTGGAATGCTTTGTGCACCTGGCTTTGCAGCCGGATGACCTTCAGGGAGTGGCCTCCGAGCAGGAAGAAATTATCCTTTAATCCGATGTGCGATGTTTCCAGCAAAGCACACCATATTTCCGCCAGCTGCTTTTCCACAGTGGTTTGCGGCGCTATAAAAGCAACTGCCTCCCGCTCTTCTGATGCCAGTGCGGGCAGGCGTTTCCGGTCTATTTTCCCGTTCAGCGTCATGGGCATCGTTTCCAGCTGCACATAAACGCCCGGCACCATGTAATGCGGCAGGAATGTTTCCAGGTGCGCCTGCAGCAATGGAATAGCTACCGCTTCGTGGCTGACGAAATAGGCGGTCAGGAATTTTTCTCCCTGACTGCCGGTGCGTGCTACTACTACCGCTGATGTTATGCCGGTATATTTACGGATGGCAGCAGCAATTTCTCCCGGTTCAATGCGGTAACCACGGATCTTCACCTGGTCATCTTTTCTGCCGGTAAATTCCAGGTTGCCGTCGGGCAGCCAGCGGCCCAGGTCACCGGTTTTATACATGCGCTGTCCGGGCAGGAAAGGATTCGGAACAAATTTCTCTGCCGTCAGGTCTGGGCGGTGCAGGTATTCTTTTGCCAGGCCATCGCCGCTGATGCATATTTCACCGGTTACACCCACCGGTTGCAAGGCACCTTCCGCGCTGATGATGAACACTGCTGTATTGGCAATGGGCCGGCCTATCAGGACACGGTCGTCTTCTCCGATACGGAAGACGGTGCTGTAGGTCGTATCTTCAGACGGGCCGTACAGGTTTCTGATCGTCATATGACGCAGGCCGTCAGCATGTGCTACCGCAGCAGGCAAGGTTTCTCCGGCCATATTCAACACTTTCACGGCACGCAGGTCGGCGCCTGCCGCCAGAAGCTGTGCAGCTACGCCGGGTACGGTGTTCAGCAGCAGCCGGTCTGCCGTATCCAGGTAATCGGGAACAGACAAGGCATTCGGCAGCAACCGCAGTTGTTTGCCACAGGCCAGGGTATAAAATATTTCGAAGATGGAAAGATCAAAACATACAGAGGTAACACCCAGTACTACATCTGCTTCTGCTATCGCGAATTCCTCCAGGCACCAGCAGATAAACGTATAGGCGTTAAAGTGAGTAATTACCACTCCTTTGGGAGCGCCGGTAGATCCGGAAGTATAGATTACATAGGCGGCATCATCAGGAGCGGGCAGCGTTGCATGGTCCGCAGCGGGGTAAGCCGCTGCTGCTGTACGATAGGCCGCCATCACCGTTTCGTCGATCAGCACGCGGGAGCGGCTGTCGTTCATCATATAACGGATACGCTCCTCCGGATAGTCGGGGTCCAGCGGCACATAGGCGGCGCCGGTCTTCAAGACCCCCAGCAGGGCTACAATCAGCCACTCATCACGGCGGAGCATCACGGCAGCGAGATCACCGCTGCCCAGCTGGTATTGTTGCTGCAGAAAAGCGGCGAACCTGTTGCTGCATTCCTGCAATTCCAGGTAGGAAAGGCAGGCATCACCGCAGGAAATCGCCGTGGCATCAGGCGTTGCAGCCGCCTGCCGGGCCAACAGCTGTAATATGGATGTATGAGCGGGATAATTCGCGTACGTATCGTTAAATGTGTGCGTAAGTATTTTTTTCTCTGCCGCAGAAAGATAATCAACCAGTCCGATTTTCGCCTGTGGCGCATCCAGCAATGCTTTCAGCAGCTGCGTGAAATGCGTGGCTATGCGCGCTATTGTGCTGCGGTCAAAAATATCTGTATTGTATTCCAGCCACAGATCCAGCTCCTCTCCTGCTTCTGCGAAGCTGAAGGTAAGGTCGAATTTACTGCGTACGGTGGTGTTGCCTTTCCATGGACGGATACTGACACCCGCCATCATTTCAGGGGCCAGGATACGGTGACTGTCTGTATTCTGCAGGATCACCATTACATCAAACAACGGGCTGCGGCTCTGGTCTGCCGGCAGTTTCAGGTCATTCACCAGTTCTTCGAACGGGAACGACTGATGTGCATAGGCATCCAGCGTGATGCGGCGCACGGCCTGCAGCAGCTCCGCGTAGCTACCCTGCCCGTCCGTCTGCACACGCAGTGCCAGCGTGTTGAGATATAATCCCAGCTGACCTTCCAGGTCGGCATGTTCCCTGCCGGCTACCGGGCTGCCGGTGATGTTGTCCTGCTGTCCGGTATAGCGGTACAGTAAGGTGTGCACCGCTGCCAGCAATCCCATAAACAGCGTAGCGTCATGGGCTGCCACAGTGGTTTTCAGCTGTTGCAGCAAGGCAGCGGGGATACGTTTGTTCAGCGCGTCTCCCCTGTATGTTTTAACAGCAGGACGCAGCCTGTCTGCCGGCAGATTTGTCACCGGCAGTTCACCTGACAATTGCTGCAGCCAGTATTGGCGGTTGGTAGCTGCCGATTGCTGCAACTGTTCCTGTTGCCACCAGGCATAATCTTTATACTGAAGCGGCAAGGGCTGCAACGCTGGCTCCATGCCACTTTGCAGACTATGATAGCGTAACAGTAATTCTTTGAACAGTAATCCCATGGACCAGCCATCGCTGATGATATGGTGCATCACATATACCAGCACATAACTGTCCGGCGCGGTACCATACAGGGCAGCCCTGAGCAGCGGCCCGTCGGTCAGGCTGAAAGGCTGACTGACAAAGGCTTCCATGAGGGGCTGCATATCTGTCTCACTTACTTCTTCACAGGTGATACCGGAAAAAACATCTGCCGGAAGAATTACCTGCCGGATATTACCACCGGCATCTTCCCGGAATACGGTTCTCAGGATCTCATGCTGTTGTACTAGTCCGCGGAAAGCCTGTTGCAGCGCAGCGATGTTCAGCGTGCCATGTAACTGATAGATACCGGGCATGTGATAAGCGGCGGCGGCATCGGGAAACTGGCTCAGTATCCAGAAGCGGCGTTGCGCCGGGGATAACGGATAATCTTCCATCACAGGCGATGCCTGAATACGCTGATGTGTTTCCTGTGCAGCGCCGGCAATCAGCTGCGCCTGCTCTTCCAGCACCATATGGCTGAACAATGATTTCAGCGGCAGCGCTACCTGAAATTTACGGCGGATGCTGCTCAGCAGCCGCGTTGCTTTCAGGCTGTGGCCTCCCAGCAAAAAGAAGTTATCCTTTACGCTGATCTGCTCTTTTTGCAGCAGTTCACGCCAGATCTCTGCCAGTTGCTGTTCCAGCGCGGTGCGGGGGGCTATGTATTCAACGGTGGAAACAATATTACTTTCTTCAGGAGCCGGCAGCCGCTTCCTGTCAATCTTACCGTTAAGCGTCAGCGGCATGGCTTCAATGCGGATGAAGTACGCCGGTATCATGTAAGCCGGCAGCAACGTGGCCAGCCAGGTCTGCAATGCCTGCATTTCCAGCTGCGCGGTGCCCGCAACATAGGCTGCCAGCTGCTTTTCGCCGGTGCGGCCTGTAAAGGGCACTACTGCAGCAGCGGTAACGGCTGCATAGCGGCGGATAGCGGCTTCTATTTCACCCGGCTCAATGCGGTACCCTCTGATCTTTACCTGGTCATCCGTTCTGCCCATAAATTCGATGCAGCCGTTCTCCAGCCAGCGGCCTACGTCGCCGGTTTTATATATTCTTTCTCCGGCAACAAAAGGATTCGGTAAAAATCTGGCGGCGGTAAGTTCCGGTCTGTTCAGATATCCGCTGGCCAGGCCATCGCCGCTGATACAGATTTCCCCGGCAACGCCCACCGGTTGCAGTTGTCCGGCTTCGCTGAAAATATAGAAAGCGGAACGGCAGAAAGGTTTTCCCAGCGGTTCATGCGCGGCATGCTCCCGCAACTCCACCCGCTTCAGTAATTTCCCGATCGTCGTTTCTGAAGGGCCGTAGTGATTGTATACCTCGCAGTCGGGATGGGCGCGGCTGATAAAGGTGACTACATTGGAAGTCAGCTGTTCTCCGCCGAAGATGAGGCATCTGGCCGGAAGGTAACAATGGTTTTCTTCCTGCAATGCCATCCAGTGAGAGGGCACAATCTTTATACAGTCGAGTTTTCCGGTAAATATTTTTTCCGGTGTCAGCAGGGCGTCGTTGTCATATACATGCAACGCGCCGCCGGTGATCAACGCGGGAAACAGTACGGTATTACCCAGATCTGCCGCGATGGTAGATACCAGCCCGAAAGTCCGGCAGGCATCTATATTCGTTACCGCCCTGATACCTTCGCAGTAATCCATCAGGGAGCGGTGTGTAATCATTACTCCTTTAGGCTCGCCGGTGGATCCTGATGTATAGATCACATAGGCAAGCGATTCCTGCCGCGTTGCAGGCAGGACAACGGGTAAAGCGGCAGCAGGCAGGGTTTGCAGCCTGTCCATCAAAAAGGTATCACCAGTAAAAGCTGTTGTATCATCAAAGGCATCTGCTGCCGTCAGCAGCACTTTTACCTGTGTATCTTTCAGTATAAATGCTTTCCTGGAGGCGGGGTATTCCGGATCAACAGGTACATAGGCGGCGCCGGCTTTTAATATTCCCAGTATGGCAACAATCATATCCGCGGAACGATGCAGCATAATACCCACCAGATCGTCTTTCCCTACGTGATATTGTGTCCTGAGATATTGTGCCAGCAAGGTCGCACGGCTATCCAGTGCAGCATAGGACAGCACCTCTTCCCGGCATACTACCGCGGTTGCTTCCGGCGTGCGCCGGGCCTGTTCTTCAAAAAGATCTACGATAGTTTTGTCTGCCGGGCAGGCGGCCTCCATGTTATTAAAAGCAGATAACAACTGGTCATATTCTGCCGGAGTCAGGTAAGACAGTTCGGCCACGGCTTTATGCGGGTCTGTCAGCGCTGCATCCAGCAGCTGTATAAGGTGATGACCGGCGCGGGTGGCGGTAGACTGCGTATATATATCTCCGTTATAGGTAACCAGCATTTCTATTTCATCGCCGGTTTCCATAAAATTAAAACTCAGGTCAAATTTGTTGAAGGTTTCCTGCCGGCCTTCATATTCCCGGATAGTAAGTCCGGACAGATGCTGTTCTGCTTTCGTATGGCTGACGGCATTATTTCTCAGTATCACCATCACATCGAACAGCGGATTTCGGCTCCGGTCCCACTGCAGCTGCAGTTCTTCCGTGAGCAGGTCAAACGGATAATCCTGGTGACTGAAAGATTCCAGGGTCAGCTGCCGTACATGACGCAACAGCTGCAGGAAGCCTTCCTGTCCGTTTATCCGGGTGCGCAGCGCCAGGGTGTTGAGATACAAACCTACCTGGTTTTCCAGTACGGTACGGCTTCTGCCGGAAACAGGCGTGCCGGTGATAATATCATCCTGTCCGGTGTAGCGGTATAGCAACAGGTTAACGGCGGCAGACAGGCCCGTAAACAGGGTACTGTCTGTGGCAGCCAGCAGGGTTTTCAACCGGGTGGTAACGGCAGCGGGTATACGAAGTTGGACCATACCGCCGTTAAAGGTTTTCACGGCCGGGCGGGATTTATCTGCCGGGAAAGCCAGCACCGGCAGCTCTCCGGAGAAAAGCGCAGTCCAGTAGTTACGGTGCGCATCAAAATCAGGAGCGCTGATTTTACGTTGCTGCCAGGCAGCATAATCTCTATATTGCACAGGCAATGCCGGCAGGTCAGCAGTACCGCCATGGCAGGCGGCCGCATACAGCAGCATCAGCTCTGTGATGATAATATCCATTGACCAGCCATCGCTGATGATATGGTGCATCACCAGGCAGAAGACATGCCGGGTATCCGACAGCTCCCCGATACAGGCGCGCAGCAGCGGGCCTTGCGTAAGCTGGAAAGGTTGTGACACCATGCCGCCGGCCCATACGGCAATGCCGTCATCGCCGGCTTCCTGCAGGTTATAAGTCTGTACGGCAAATGCCATTTCTTCCACAGACAGAAAATGTTGCCTTACCTCTCCGTTATCATCTTCCCGGAAAACAGCGCGTAGTATTTCATGCCGTTCCAGCAAGCGGTTAAAAGCCAGCTGCAGACAGTCCGGCCGCAATACGCCTTCAAATATTTTAACCACCGGAATGTTATACGCAGCATTGCCTTCTTCCAGCTGACTTAAAAGCCATATGCGGCGTTGTGCGGAAGACAGCTCCCAGGATGCCTGCGGCGCGGCAGGAAGAATATCTTCTTCCGCCACTGCCTTTGCCTGCAGCAGTAAACTGATGACTGCTGCCTTATGGGTGCGCAGGACATCTTTCTCCGCAGTTGTCAACGCAGCGATGTTACCTTTCAGTTTCAGGCCGGTTCCGGTATCATCAACACCAAGACTCACGCCTTTTGTCCTGCACGCAGCTATAACTTGCAATAACGCTTTCATACTAAAATATTATTTCGTCTTCACTGCCGGCTATTACTTCATTGCTTTCGTCCATCCACTTCATCGTTTCGATATAGTCAGACAAATGTTCAACTGTGGGATCGATAAAGAGTGTTTTCATATCTATTTTGATTCCGAAAGATTCCTGCACGCGTGATATCACGCGTGTAGCCTTCAGGCTGTGACCACCCAGGTCGAAGAAATTGTCTTTGATACCGATGCGGGAGCGGTCCAGTATGGCTTCCCAGATGGCGATGATTTTTTCATCCGTTTCATTACGCGGGCCTTCGTATGCCGTATGCATATCCTGTGTCATGCTCTCTGCGCGGGGCAGGGCAGTTTTGTCCAGTTTACCGTTGGCGTTGAGCGGAAAATCTTCCAGCGGAATAATATGCGCAGGCACCATATAACCGGGGAGGGAAGCGAGCAGCTTTTTGCGGAGCGCAGGCGCCGTTGCCTCTGCCGCCGGGATGAAATAAGCAGCCAGTTCCGCTTCTGCCGCATTGTTTTTCCAGATAATTACTACCGCATCTTTAACTTCCGGCAGCGCCATGAAGGCGGATTCTATCTCTGCGATCTCAATACGGTGTCCCCTGATTTTTACCTGATCGTCCCGGCGGCCGATGTATTCTATATCACCGTTGTCCATGATACGGGCGTAATCACCGGAGCGGTATAATTTTTCACCGGGGATAAAGGGGTTGTCAATGAAACGCTGTGCGGTAAGCTCCGGCCGGCCGAGGTAGCCACGTGCAACACCGGCGCCGCCAACACAGAGTTCGCCGGTAACGCCAACGGGTGTACGTTGCAGGTCGTTATCCAGAATGTAGCAGCTCAGCGTAGGAATTGGTATGCCTATGTTGCTGCGGTTTTCTTCTATCTCACTGCGGGTGATTTCTTTATACGTCACGTGCACCGTAGTTTCTGTGATGCCGTACATATTGATATTTTTACAGCCGGGGCAGCTCAGGCTCCATGCATCGAGGATAGCGGGCATCAGCGCCTCGCCGCCAAAGATGAGGTAGCGCAGCGGCGCTGCAGATAATCTGTCCTGGTTATGCAGCAGCAGGCTGCGGAATGCAGTAGGCGTCTGGTTCAGCACTGTGATTTTTTCCTGTACTAAAAAATCAAAGAAGGCGATGCTGTCCTGCGCCGTTTCTGACGGCACCATCACCAGCGTGCCCCCGTTCAGGAGGGCGCCGTACATTTCCCATACGGAGAAGTCAAAGCAATAGGAATGGAACAACGTCCACTTATCTTCCGGACCGAAGTCAAACAGGTTATTATCGTTGAACAGCAGCCGGGTTACATTGCGGTGTTCTACCAGTACGCCTTTGGGATTACCGGTAGTACCGGAAGTATAGATCACGTAGGCCAGTCCGGCAGGCGGTACTGCTACTTCAGCAGTAGCGTTATCATATGGCAATGCAGTAATGTCAACAAAGCGGCAGTCCGGGAACATATCCTGCAAAGTGCTGTCCACGGACGTATCCGTGAGTATCAGCCTTGTACCGGAGTCGCGGATAATATAGTCTTTACGTGTGAGCGGATAGCCCGGATCTACCGGCACATAGGCTGCACCGGCTTTGAGCACTGCCAGTATCGCCACCATCATCCATTCGGTTCTGCCAGTATGCAGTACAATCAGGTCTTCCGGCATCACGTGGTAATCATGCAGCAGCCTGTATGCGAGGCGGCCGCTGGCTTCATCCAGCCGGCTGTAGGTCAGCTGTGTTTCACCACATCTCAGCGCAATATTATCCGGATAACGGGTAACCGTTTCCCGGAACAGGCTGTTGATGGTAGCAGCCGTATTATAGGGCACCCAGGTCTGGTCTGCCTGCATCGTAATCAGCCGCAGTTCTTCACTATCGGGTAATACAATTTCACATACGGCCATTTCAGGTTGTACCGTTACCTGTTCCAGCAGTCGTACCAGGTGTTTCACCGTTCTGACGATGGTGCCTTCTCTGAACAGCGCAGTATTGTATTCCAGGGCCAGGCTCAGTTCACCGTCGTTTTCTGCAAAAGAAAACAGCAGGTCATATTTCGCGACGCCTGTTTGCACCGCCATTCTTTCCAGCTGCAGGTCTTCCGTCACCTGGGCGGCCATGGTATTTTCCATGCCGTCAATGTTCTGCAGTACGAGCATTACATCGAACAGCGGGGAGCGGGAGAGATCTCTTTTCAGGTCCAGCTGTTCCAGCAGCCATTCAAACGGGAAATGCTGGTGTTCAAAAGCCTGCAGCATCACCTCTTTCTCCTGCTGCAGCACTTCCACAAAGGAGGCCGCAGAAGGGATAGCAGAGCGGATGGCGAGCGTATTGACAAAGAAGCCGATCTGATCATGCAGCTGTTCGATGCTGCGGCCAGCCACCGGCGTGCCCACGATGATATCGTCCTGACCGGCATATTTTTTAAGCAGCACCTTCACTGCTGTCATCAGCAGCATAAAGAGGCTTGCGCCGGAACCGGCTGCCAGCTGCTTTATCCGCTGTGTAAAAGGAGCGCCGAAGCGCATGGTATATTCTGCACCCTGATATGTTTTCACATCCGGGCGGTGAAAGTCGTATGGTAACACCAGCGCTGGAATCTCGCCGGCGAACATATTTTTCCAGTAGATCAGGTCTTCCTGCATGGAGCCGGCATTCAGCTGCTCCCGTTGCCATACCGCATAATCTTTATACTGCAGCATGGGCGGCATCAGTTCCCTGGTATTGCCTGCAGCCAGCAGCCGGTAAGCCTGTAACACCTGATTGCACAATACAACCAGCGACCAGCCATCGCTGATGATGTGGTGCATGTTGAAGGAAAGTATATCTCCTGAAGTGGCACGCAGGATGAAACATTGTAACAGCGGTCCTTTCTGCAGGTCAAAGGTTGCTCTCCATTTTTGCTGCAGCAGTGCAGTCAGGTCATCTTCAGACAGAAATTCGGTTACCGTTATCAGTTCTACGGCGAACGACATATCTTCCGGCGCTTTCACTACCTGCACCGGGAAGCCCTCTCTTTCCGTGAATACCGTGCGTAAAATTTCATATTTGCCTATTACCATGCGGAAGGCTTTCTCCAGCAGGGTTTCATCCAGCTGCCCTTTGATACGGAAGGCTGCCGGCATATGATAGGCACGGGACGCTTCTTCAAAACCTGTCAGCACCCAGAGGCGTTCCTGTGCCAGGGAGATCGGATAATCCGCAGCTGTATCAGCAGGTTCAATATAGGAGGTAATCACCACCGGCCTGCTTTGCAGCAGCAGGGCCTGTTCCACGATGGTAGGCAGAGCAAATATTTCCTGCAGGCTTATCTGCTTAGACAAAGCCGTAGCTACCAGGGAGCGCAGCATCATGGCTTTGAGACTTTGCCCGCCTGCTTCAAAGAAGTTATGCGTAGTACCGATATGTTCTGTGCGGAGAACCTGTTTCCATAAACCGAGCAGTTGTTCTTCCAGCGGATTTTGCGGGGCCACCGGCTCCTGCATGGCGGCAACATACATTTCGGGCGCAGGTAGCTGATCCCTGGCCACTTTTCCGTTGCTGTTCAGCGGAATTTCAGGCAGCTGTATGCAGTAATCAGGAATCATGTATGCCGGCATACGTTCGCCCACAAAGGATTTCAGGCTTTCGGCATCCAGGGATGCTTCGCTGGTGAGGTAGGCCACGATCTGGTATTCCTCTGCCACGCGGGCAAGGGTTACATAAGCCTGCCGTACCATAGGATGCTGCTCCAGCGTGTATTGTATTTCACCGGGTTCTATGCGGTAACCGCGCACTTTCACCTGGTCATCGATACGCCCCCGGAAGGCTACATTGCCGTCTGGCAGCCAGCACCCGATGTCTCCTGACCTGTACATTTTTCTGCCGGGCAGGAAGGGATTATCGGTGAACCGCTCTGCGGTAAGCTCAGGGCGGTTGTAATAGCCTTTGGCGACGCCTTCCCCGGTAAGATAAATTTCTCCGTCTACTCCTGCGGGTAACAGATTGAGGTGTGCATCGAGAATGTATAACTGCGTATAGCCGATAGGGTTACCAATGGGCACAGCCTCATGTTCATCATCTGTAAAACGGTATATGGTGCTGTAGGTAGTATCTTCTGAAGGGCCATACAGGTTGCGGACTTCCATGCGGTGATAATCCAGGTCATCCTTGAGTTTCCGCGGCACTGCTTCTCCGGCCATATTTATGGCGGTAACATGCTGCCAGTCCATGTTCATATCTACCAGGCTTCTTATCACAGACGGTACGGTGTTCAGCATGATGCCCTTGTCCTGCTGCACAAAGCGCGGAATTTCGGTAGCAGCATCCAGCAGGCGTATGGTTTTACCCTGAAGCAGCGGGAAGAAAAATTCAAATACCGACAGGTCGAAGCAGCAGGAGGTAGCGGCGTACACAATGTTCCAGGGCGTTGCGGCAAATTCTGCTGCGGCCCAGTGCAGGAAGGCAATTGTATTACGGTGACAGATCTCCACTCCTTTCGGTTTGCCGGTAGATCCGGAAGTATAGATCAGATAGGCGGTTTCTTCCTGCAGATTATCCTGAGAAGCAGAGAAAGTCTTTTGCGAAGCGGTAACTGCAGGATCATCTATCTGCAATACCAGCCCTTTGTAAGTTGCCGGAATCAGCGTAATGCTGGCGGCATCTGTGAGGATTACATCGGGGGATGCATCTTCTACCAGGAAGCTGATTCTGGAAGCAGGATACTTTGTATCCACCGGCAGGTAAGCATATCCGGCCCTCAGTACCCCCAGTATGCTGGCAGGCAGGAAAGAGGTACGCTGCATGAGTATGCCCGCAAAGGCGCGCTGCCGGGGCTTCGGCGGCAATGCCGCCGCGATGTTGTCTGCCAGCTGATCCAGCTGCGCATAGGTAAGCGTTGCATCGGTTGCTATCAATGCCGTATGGCCGGCGTATTTCCGGAAGCTGTCAGCTATCAGATGACTGATACTCTTCTCCGTTACCGGCAGCACGGGCTGGTTAAACACGTGGAGTATCTGCTCTGTATCGGCTGCATTGGCAATGCTGATGCCACCCAGCGGCATATCCGGCGTATCCAGCACCTGCGTATTGATATGCGTAAATGCCTGGAAAAACCGCGCGATGGTTTCTTTCCGGAAAAGTTTTACGGCATATTCCATCTCCACAAAAAACCGGCCGTCAGGATCGTGATCGAAAATAAAAGTCAGGTCAAATTTAGCCGGACGTTTTTCATCTTCTGCCCTGCTGGTTCCGTACAGGTAGCTGTCAAGACCGGAAAGCTGAAAGTCCTGCTGCCGGTTCATACTGCTGTACGTCATGGTAGTATCCTGCAACACGATCATCACATCAAACAGCGGGTTACGGCTGATATCCCGTTTTGCATCCACCAGTTCCACGATACTGTCGAACGGAAAATCCTGGTACTGAAATGCCCGGTAGGAATGCTCTGCCACCTGCTGTACAAAGTCGCGGAAGGAAAGTGTTTCATCGATCCGGGTACGCAGGGGCAGGGTATTTACGTATAGCCCTACCTGTTGTTCCAGCTGATAGTGATTCCTGCCGGAAACGGGTGTACCGGTAACTACGTCCCTGTTATTGGCATATTTATATAACAGGATGTTGCAAACTGCCCTGAAGTAGTTGAAGGGAGTAATATGATGCTGGCCGCAGTAATCCTGTATGCGCTGGTATAAGGCAGGATCCATATAAAATTTGGTAACTGCGCCTTCGGTTGTCTTCATATCCGGCCGGCTGAAATCACCCGGCATACTCAGCGGCGTTACTGCTTCGCGGAATTCATCGGCCCAGAATGCTGTTGCCTGTTCCATTCTTGCACCGGCTGTTCTTTCAGACATCCAGGCGGCATAATCTTTATACTGTACAGGCAATGGTTCCTGCTGGTATACTTCATTTCTGCGGTTGGCTTCATAAGCGGAAAATACTTCCTGTACAATGACGCCGATAGACCATCCGTCGCTGATAATATGATGCATGGCAAATACCATCACGTATTCCTGTTCTCCGGTACGTAACAGCTCTACCCTCATCAGTGGCCCGTTGCGGAGATCAAACTCCCAGCCGATGGCCGATGCTACCAGGCCTTCCAGTTGCGTGCGGATATTTTCCGCGGAGCGGATATCTTTGAAGCCTACACTCAGCGGCATGTCGGCAGCAATGAACTGACGAGGTTCCCCGTTTACCTCCCGGAAGAAGGTACGCAGACTTTCATGCCGGGCAACGGATTGGCGGAAAGCATTCTCCAGTGCCACATGTGACACCTCTCCCCTGAGGTAAAGGCTGGTAACAATATTATAAACGGTGCCCCCGCCCAGGTGATGCAATGCCCACATACGGGTCTGCGCATTGGACAAGGGATAATGCTGTTGTCTGGCTACCACGGGAATAGGAGCAGCAGCATGCTCAGCGGAATTCTTCAGTAAAGCGATCAGCTCTGCTTTAGCAGATTTAATTTCTTCCATCAGTTCCGCAGAGAGGTTCTTTACCTCTCCTACCAGTTTCAGCTGATCTCCGTGTAACCTGGGAACAACCTTATTTTTCTTTAATGCTGTAATAAGCTGTAATGCGTTCATATGATAATCTCATTCCCTGCGGCGTGTGCAGATTTCAGCCACAGCAGGCTTTCGATGCCTTCTGTCAGCGCAGACAAGGTGCTGTTGCGTAACAGCACTGATGCGTCCAGGTTGATCTGCAGATCCTTGTTAATAGTATTGATAACTTCCATGGAACGGAGTGAGTCAAGTCCCAGCTCCGTCAGTTCTATATCTTCAGAAGAAAAATGATGCTGTGGTATACCTGTTTTTGAAGAGATGACTGTCAGCACATAATGCCGTATATCCCTGCTGTCAGGGTTTTCGGGCAGTACTGCTTCCGTTGCCGGCATCTCTGCGGCGGCATCGGTAAGGTGACCGGAAGCTGCAAGCAGTTGAAAGGCCTGCTCCTGGTACAGCGTAGTGCACTTACCGCGTTGCAGTTTACCGCTGGTGGTTCTGGGTATACCCAGCGGCGTTGTCAGTATAATTTCATGAGGGGTGATACCGAAAGTGTCGGCGATATTTTTCCGGATTGCCAGGATAACTTCCTGCAGATCCGTCTGCTGAATGGCCTGGCGTTTTATTTCCGCGATCACCGCAAACGATTCCTGCGGCTGCATCACGCTGAATACCGCTACCCCGCCAGGTTCTATCGCTTCGTGGCTATCTGCTGCGTGGTGTTCAATATCGTATGGATAGAAATTTTCGCCGCGTATAATCAGCATTTCTTTCAGCCTGCCATGCACAAAAAGTTCGCTGCCGGAAAGAAATCCCAGGTCGCCTGTTCTGAGGTAGCGGCGGCCATCTGCGAGATGGAAGAGCGCCGTATTATCCTTCTTCCAGTAGCCTGCTGTTACGCTTTCACCGGATATACAGATTTCTCCTACTTCCAGGGCGCTGCATTCCAGGTTGCTGGCCGGAGCAATGATCCTTACATCCATATCCGGTGTCACGGCGCCGGAGCTGACGAGGGTAATGGTGTTTGCAGATGCAGCGGATACCGGCTGCATCTGCGCAGCGGCAGCCATATCTTTGGGGATATGCATCACTACGGGCAACGGCCCGCTTCTAACGCCGGTTACCATCAGTGTGGCTTCTGCAAGCCCGTAGCAAGGATGAAAGGACTCCTCACTAAAACCAGCGGTACGGAAAAATTCACTGAACGCACGCATGGTATCGTAGCGTACAGGTTCAGCGCCGTTGTAGGCTACTTTCCAGGAAGACAAATCCAGGGCGGGAAGGTCTTCCCGCGCGATTCTGCTGACACATAGCTCATATCCGAAATTGGGACCGCCGCTATGCGTTACCTTATAGGATGAAATAGCAGACAACCAGCGCAATGGCCGCTGGATGAAATGTGCAGGCGCCATCAGTACGCAGGAACAACCGACGAAAATAGTATGCAGCAGACTACCGATAAGCCCCATATCATGATGAAAGGGCAACCAGGAAAAAATAACGGAGCTGGTATCGCAGCCGAAGGCATGTTGTATCACCTGCTGATTATGTATCAGGGAAGAAGCTGTTACCGTTACGCCTTTGGGCCTGCCGGTAGACCCTGAAGTATATTGCAGAAACGCAATTTCCTGATCGGTAGCCGGCGTATGTTCCTGCGTGGTTGCAGGAAAGTCTCCGCGATCAGTGATAATGATGCTGACAGGTTTATCTGCGCGGACAAAATGCTGCTGCACATATCCTGCCAGGCTATCGCTTGTCAGTATGATGGCTGCTTCCGCATCTTCTGCCAGCGCATGCATCCTGGACACATGTTTCGCACCCCGGGCAAAGTAAACCGGTACTGCAATAATGCCTGCATACTGGCAGGCAAGGAAAGCAATGGTAAAGTCGATGACATCCTGATAAAACAATAAGGCGACAGTATCACCTGAACGCTGACGCTTCAGGTATTCTCCCGATTGTTGTACATGGTCATACAACGTACGATAGGAAATACTCCGCACACGTGATTCACCATCCTCCAGTAAAGTGAATGCAGTCTTATCAGGAATCAACACGGCATGTTTGAACAAAGATCCAATAATCACAATTCCTCTTTATTAATGATGAAATTACAGAGACAAGCAGGGATTAATCAGGTATATAGCTAACAAGACATTATAACGTTGTCATTGATTTCCGGAACGTTTGTATGGCATCTGAAAAAATGAACTGACTGATGCTGGCAGGCTTTGGGGGTACAAAGAGACCATACCCTGCAACCGGTAACAGGGTTGATAATGTTGAGAGAAAGGCTGATAGCTCCGCATATCAAAAAAAATTTTTTCATCATTCTACAGGATCGTAAAGGCATGGCAATGCCCGATCATTCCTGCCGGAACAATGCAAAGTGTACAATAAAATATCAATAAACAAGTGGACCCTCTAAACTCAGGTCAGCCTCATTCTTCCCGCATCCTGTAAGGGATAACGGATAAGTGTATGTAATATGAAATCCTTACTAACATGACTGTACGATAAACCTGAACAGTTGAGACAGGAATCATTTGGAATTACAGAAAGCTCTCGTTACCGGTTGTCATCCGGCATTGATAATACTGCATAACGCGCTGATGGAATACGAATCGCACTACACTACTACCTCTGTAGTATTGCAATATGACAGTTATATAAATTGATTTAACAGCCGGAAAAGTGCACAGGAAAACCGAAAAGTACCAGTAAACACTCGGGCAAAGGTCTGAAGGCTCATCTATCGCTGGCCATCATCTAGGGCAAATATCTCCACATTTCATAGAATTAACGAAATTAACGCGGTTTACGATTTTAGTGTCAGCAATTAACTAATTAACAAAGGACCATTACTTGTTTTCAGATTCTAATGCTCTTAACATCCTGGGCACAAACCAAGCTAACAACAATTAAAAGTGTGCTGAAAATTTGGGTTTACCTCGGTGAGGTATATTTACAGCAATAATACAAAAAAAATCTTACAACCAAATTTTATTTTGGCACTTGAAAAAAAATACTTTCTACCGCAATTTTATGGCAGTAAAAATATAACTGCGACCTGCTTCATCACCAGCATACCCAATACCAGCAAGACATTAAACGGATTTTTATATTGTTCCGCATTAACATATTTCACTGCGCTGATTTCTACGTACTATACTATAGAAAGGTATCCTAATATTTGAATTGCGTGATACAAAATTGCAGTGCTGAAGATTTTTTTCACTTCTTAAAAAAAATTTTTTTTGAAGTACTGAATTAAAAATGCAGCAGCAGATATCTGATAATATTCAGGCAGATGATTAAAACGATTTTTTACGCCCGGTTTAAAAAGCCAGATACTTTCACGGAATATTTCTCCTGTCAGTAAAATAAAAACCAGTTATTCATCCCGGCATCTCACCTCCCCCTGCTCAGATCTTCACCCCGCATTTGCCATTCGTCATCCGTCATTCGTAATTTTCAATCTTTTTGCTACTTTTAACGGAAAATCAACCAATTATTCGCAGGGAGACAATTTCAGCATGTCAAATACTTCAGACAATGAGCGGGAACTGCTCCGGCTGGTAGCTGCCGGAGATGAAAATGCGTACAGGTTATTATTTGACAGGTACGCTGACAGAATGTATATGAATGCACTGCATTTCACCAAATCGGAGGAGCTGGCGCAGGATCTCACGCAGGAGATTTTTATCCGGATATGGGTAAACCGGCTGAAACTGGCGACTGTAGACCGTTTTGATGCCTGGCTGTTTACTGTAGCCAGAAATGTTATCCGGAATGAGTTAAAGAAAAAGATTCTTCCGGTAGAAAATGAAGCGTTCCTCCATACCTATTTCAGGGATAATAATTTAACGCCGCAGGAGCGTATAGAATATAAGGAGCTGGAAAGCTCCGTGCACCAGGCCATCCGGAATTTACCGCCGCAAATGCAGACGGTATTCCTGCTGAGCCGGCAGGAAGGGCTGACGCATGAAGAAATTGCCCTCCGTATGAATATCTCCGTTGTTTCTTCCAAAACATATATGGTCCGCTGTCTGCTTGCGATTCGCAGGCACCTGGGCAAAGATGCCGTCAAACTCGGTATCGTCGTCTTTTTCCTCTTCAAATAATTTTTTTTCTTCCAGACGTCTTACCCCTGCTTATTTAATTGTCTTTATCCTGAGTGGCCTTCCGGCTGCTGATGCCATTATTATTTTAACAACAGAAAATATGCCGCCATCCGAATTTCAACACCTGGTACAAAAATTCACAGACGACAGTATTACTGCAGCTGAATTGCAGCAGCTGCGGCAATGGGTGCTGGAAGACAGGGATGCCGACATGCAGGAAGCCGCCATAGAAGCCATTCTGCACCATAGTCATCCTGCCGGGCATATGCCAGCCGATAAAGCGGCGATGTTCTCTTATATACTGGAGGAGGCGAACCGCCGCACAGCCGCCACTTCCGGCGCAGTGGTGGTATCTGTGAAACGCTGGTGGGCAGCGGCAGCAGCAGCGGTGCTGTTACTGGGTACGGGCCTGTATTTCCTGACCCGTCCGAAACCGCCGGCCACCGTGGCGCAACACTCCGTTCACTCAATACTTCCCGGCAGGGAAGGCGCTATACTTACGCTGGCAGATGGTTCCCGGCTGGTGCTGGACAGTCTGCAAAACGGGGTGATCTCCCGGCAGGGCCGCGCGGATGTAAGGCTGCAGCATGGTCAGCTGCTGTATACGCACAACGGCGCTGCTGCTGCCCTGCCGGCCTACAATACCATGACGACCCCACGGGGACGCCAGTTCCGGGTAATGCTGCCGGATGGCACCGCCGTGTGGCTGAATGCAGCCTCCTCGCTGCATTATCCGGTTGTATTCCCGGAAGGCGAAAGGAGTGTAACGGTTACCGGAGAAGCCTACTTTGAAGTAGCTCCCGATCCGCACAGGCCGTTTACCGTAAAAACGGCCAATGGCGCCGTCATCGAAGTATTAGGCACCAGCTTTAACGTGAACGCCTATACGGATGAAACAGCCTTGCGCACTACCCTGCTGCAGGGAAAGATCCGGGTGAAAGCTGCTGCCGGCAACAGTATATTGCAGCCCGGAGAACAGGCCGTGATCACTCAGACAGTTACCGTAAACACTCATGCCAATACCGCGCAGGCAGTAGCCTGGAAGAATGGCATATTTAATTTCCAGCACGCCACCCTGGAAGAGGTGATGCGGCAGATCGCCCGCTGGTATGATGTGGAGGTAGTGTATGAGAAAAATATCCCGGCCATTACTTTCGGCGGGGAAATGGGCAGGGATCTGGAACTGAAGGATGTACTGGAATTTCTGCAGGGATCAGGTGTACATTTTAAATTATCGGGAAGGAAACTGATTGTAATGCCTTAATGCTTTTGTCAACCAAAACCGTAACCATATGCCACAAAAAACCGGAAGCGGTTCGAAGCGCTTCCGGTTAAAACTGGCTCAACTGAGAAAACAAGTCCTGCAAGACTGCTTATTCATCAACTAAACCATTGCAAAGCTATGCAATTAAATGCTCTTTGTAACCGGTCCGGGAAAGGTGTGCCACATTCGCCTGTTCCCGGAGTATCAGCAACACACAGCTGCCGGTTATCAGCCAGAATCAGGGAATCGCAACGCCGTTCAGCGATTCCGTTACTGAAAATCATGAAACTTACTCTCTTGCTGCTCACCGCCGTATTCCTGCAGGTATCTGCTACCAGTGAGGCGCAGCCTATCACCTTTTCCGGGAAAAATGTACCGATGGAAAAAGTATTTTCCGTCATCAGGGAGCAGACTGGTTTCCTCGTGGTGTATAATGTTGCCCTGCTGAAAGATATCAGAAAAGTATCGGTAGATGCACATAACATGCAGCTGGAAACATTCCTGGAACTGACGTTCAGGGAACAGCCGCTGAAATATGTGATCCGCAACAATACGATCCTGGTAACGGAAAAACCGCGGCCATCGCAGCTCTCCGGCGACGGGGAACAGCAGTTGGCGGCAGCCCCGCCGGCCGTGCTGAAAGGTATGGTGGTCAATGAAAAAGGGGAACCGTTACCCGGCGTAACCATTCTGCTGAAAGGCAGTAGCCGCGGCGCCGTCACCGATAATGAAGGCGCATTCAGCTTTACTGCCGGAGCGGAAGGCGACGCTGTTCTTATCGTGCAGATGATCGGGTATATCCGGCAGGAAATTGCCGTGAATGGCCGCAGTCATCTGCAGATTACGCTCCGGGCAGATGTACATAACCTGGAGAATGTGACCATCTCCACGGGGTATAAAAAAATCCCTAAATACCAGCTCACCGGCGCAGCCTCGCTGGTAACGCAAAAGGAATACGATCAGCGTGTAGCCGTTACCGGTAACTTCCTGGAAAGCCTGGAGGGTAAGGTTCCCGGCCTGGTGTATAACAGCCAGTCAGGAGAATTGTCTATCCGCGGCGTGTCTACTTTCGACGCGGTGAAAAAGCCGCTGATAGTAGTAGATGGATTTCCGACAGAGATAGATCTCAATACCATCAATCCGATCGACATCGTTTCTATTTCCGTCCTGCGGGATGCCGCAGCAGCAGCCATTTACGGCGTACGTGCCTCCAACGGCGTAATCGTGGTGGAAACCAAACGTGGCAAATCAGGTAAGGCCAGGCTCAGTATGCGCGCCACTACTGCCTTTCAGGAGTCTCCCGATTTTGGTTACCTCCGCTTTGCCGGAGCGCAGGAATTTGTATCCCTGCAGGAAGCGGTGTTCAGACGCACCAAACCCGATGAAAGCGCCTACATTGCCTATGGCCGCCCGATGAGCCCCGCTACGGCCATCCTCTTTGATGAGCAGCAAAAACGGATCACACCGGCTGCTGCCCGTCAAAAACTCGATTCGCTGGGCGGTTCAGACAATACGCAGGAATATAAAAATCTCTTTTACCGCACCCGTATGGCCAGCAATGTCAACCTGGACATCAGCGGCGGAAATGAAAGAAGTACCTACCTGCTGGGAGTGAACTACATTGCAGAACAACCGGTGAACAACCGCTCGAAAAACAATCAGCTGATCCTGAACATTGCCAACACGTATCAGCTTTCCAAACGCCTGAAAATGGATTTCCGCGGCGTATATGCGCATGCTGTTTCTGAAAACGGAACAACCGCTCCCCTTACCGACTTCTATCCCTATGAAAAGCTGGCTGATGCCAATGGTATTCCGCTGGCGGTAGCACAAGGCACCAACCGCGAATACCTCAACTTCGGCGTGAGCCGCCTGCGTAACAACCGCCTGCTGGCCGTGGGCCTGTACGATCAGCTGTATTACCCTTACCGGGAACTCACTGCCAACACCACTAAAACCAAAACAAACACTTTCCGCGCGCAGGCCCGCGTGGAAGGAAAAATCAACGAATGGATGTCCGCAGAAGCAGGCGGCAATTATGAACTGCAGCAAGGCGTACAAAACAACCTGCTGGATGAACAGTCCTACACGGTGCGTAAACTGCTGAACCTGAAAGCGACCAAAGGTCCCGACGGCAGGGCATTATTCATCGATATTCCGCAGGGCAATATTCTTCGCAGAACAGATCAGAAAGTGCTGAACTATACCCTGCGCGCGCAGCTGAATTTTGACAACCGCAGCGCCCGCAGCCTCCATGAAGTATCCGGTATCCTGGGTGCGGAACAGCGGAAAACTACCGGCGAAAGTTATCTTAACAGCTACTTCGGATATGATCCGCAATCACTCCTCAGCAGACCTGTTAATATGCAGCGTGCCACCCTTTACGGTAATGCGGCTTTCCCGGATGTAACCCAGTTCGGCGGCGGCATGACGCTGACAGAATATCTCAACGAAACCAGCTCCGACAGGCGCTTTCTTTCCTGGTATGCACAGGGTACCTATATCTACAACAGTAAATATATCGTTACCGGCAGCTACCGTATCGATCAGTCCAACCTGTTCGGGGTAGATCCTAAATACAAGTTCCGCCCACTATGGTCCGCCGGTGGCGCCTGGCGGCTGCATATGGAGAATTTCCTGAAAGACGTTTCCTGGATCAGTGAGCTGAAACTTAACGCTACCACAGGCTTCAACGGAAATGTACCTGTCAGCAACAACGGCGCATTCCTGATCCTCGCTTCTCAGCTGAATAATATGTTTGAGGTATCACAACCCTCGAACTATGTGATAACACCCGAAAACCAGTCGTTACGCTGGGAAACGACACAAACCTATAACCTGCGGCTGGACTATGGCTTCTTCAACAACCGCCTGTTCGGCTCCCTGGATTATTACCATAAAAAAACAAAAGATGTATTCGGTCAGTATGATGCTGACCCCACCAGCGGATTTAACCAGTACAATGCCAATACCGCAACTATCCGGAACAGCGGCATCGATCTGCTGATCTCTTCCGTCAACCTCCGGAACCGCCGTTTCGAGTGGCGTACAAGTCTTACCGCCTCCCTGAACAACAATAAAGTGCTGGCCGTCAAAGCAGGAGAATATAAAACATCGGAAGATATTACCAGCTCCCGTATTAACCGGCAGGGCTACCCGATGGATGCCATATTCAGCTATAATTACGGAGGGCTGACAGACAAGGGCAAACCATTTGTTTATGATACCAAAGGAGGCCGGCATATTCTGGACTTCTACGGTAATGCAGTGGTAGATGTAGCTTTTGAAGACCTGATCTATAACGGTACTACCACGCCTAAATATGTACTGGGACTGAACAACCAGTTCTCCATCGGTGACTTTGACCTGTCATTCCTCTTTATGTACTACGGCGGTCATATTATGCGGGTAGAACCGCCGAACCCGGCGAATCTCGGCTCCTACGGCACGATGCTGCTGAAAGGGTCTTCAGACTACTGGAAGCAGCCAGGGGATGAACTGCGGACCAATATACCCGGCATTGCGCCCGGTACGCTGCAGGACCCTTATTACTTTCCTTCGTATGCCCGTTACGGTTACCGCTATGCATCACAGTTTGTACGCCGTGCAGATTATATCCGGTTACGCGACCTTATCATCACCTATAATCCGAAGTTCAATTTTATCAGGCGGATGGGACTTAGCCAGACACAGCTCCGGTTACAGGGCCAGAACCTGTTCTATTATACGTTCAGCGGCAATGATATAGACCCTGATGCCATTGACCGTGTCAGCGGTGTGCGCAGACTGCCGCAACGGCCGCTTTACAGTATTTCCCTTTTTACTAACTTCTAATTATTCAGCTATGAGATCATTTCATATTGTCTTAATCCTTTTACTTGCCGCCGCCGGTATCTCCGGCTGCAACAAGTTCCTGGATGTAAAGCCCAAAGGCATCCTGATTCCGGAGAAGCTGAACGATTATCAGCTGATGCTGAACTCCAGGCAGCTGACACTTACTTTTCCGGCCGTATTGCTGTATTGTACAGATAATTACTATGAAGAATTTGATGACATCAGCACGGTACCGGCAGCCAATGCCTACTACTGGCGGCCTGGCATTGACCAGAACGAAAAAGATAATCCGGTAGCCTGGGGAGATCTGTACAACAGTATTTACCATACCAATGTCATCATCAATAATGTGATGTCGGCAACAGATGGCTCACCGGAAGCGCGTGCAGCCACACTGGCCGAAGCGCTGGTAGTACGGGCAGACTGTTACTTCATGCTGCTGACGCTCTTCGCGAAGGCTTACAATCCGGCTACTGCCGCCAGCGATCCGGGATTACCGCTTGTACACAGTACAGATGTCACCAGTAAAACACCGCCGCGCGCCTCCCTAAAAACAACACTGGATACCATCATCACCAACGTAACCGATGCCATTGCCTCCCTTCCGCTGACCAACCTCAACAAATACCGGCCTACCAAAAATGCGGCCTACAGCCTGCTCGCCAGAGTCTATCTCTATATGCAGGATTATGACAACTGCGGTAAGTATACCGACCTGCTACTGGCAGCGCCGCATGCCATGCTGAACTATAATGATTATGAAGATGCCTATTCTTTTCCGCCCACGGACTTCAGCCCCGAAGTTATCTGGCAGCGGGGATCCTTGGATTATGAAATCCCCGGCGGGATGGGTATGCAGCATGCGCTGAGTGATTTGTATGAATCCGGCGACCTGCGGAAAGAGTTCCTGACCTATACCTTAGCTTCAACACCGGATGATTACCATTATTCCGCCGAAAATGGCTATTTCAATTTCGGTACTACCTATCAGGAAATGTATCTGAACAAGGCAGAAGTACTGGCGCGGAAAAATCAGCCGGATGCAGCCATGAATATGCTGAACCAGCTGCGGAAACACCGCTTTACACCGGCAGCCTATAAGCCGGTGACAGCCAGCGGACAGGAAGACGCGCTGAAGAAAGTGCTGGAAGAACGCAGAAGAGAACTGGCTTTCCGCGGACCGCGCTGGATGGACATGAAACGCCTGGATCGGGAAGGACGGATGCCGCTGGTAGAGCGTAGAGTGAACAGCACCGGTGTTTTAAAGGCAACGCTGGAACCCGGCAGCAGGAAATATGTTTTCCAGATTCCTGCCCGTGTGCAGCAATTTAATCCGGACATACAATTAAACGACCGTTAAACAATCACATATGAAAAAAATCATCCTCACGCTGATGCCCGCCGTGCTGCTGTCTGCCACCGCTCTGGCGCAGCAGCCTGCTACCCTTTCCGGTAAACTGAATGGAAAGGATATTACCACGCCCCTGCACCTCAAAAATATGACAGGCGCAGATCTGCTGGTTCCTGTAAACGGTGACGGCACCTTTAAGGCGAACATTGCGTTACCTGCAAAAGGATTTTATTCCCTGACCCATGTCGGGCAGGTATACCTGGAACCAGGCTACCAGCTTGAGATTACCACCGGCCCCGACAGCGCCTACCGTTTCAGCGGAAAAGGCAGCCTGGAAAACAATGCCGTTACAGATGCCCGGAAGGCATTGTCGGCCTTTGTCAGCACAGATGCCGAAGGTCAGCTGGGTCAGGAATCCCTGTACATGCCTGTTCCGGAATTTACCAGTAAGATAGACGCCTTCGTAAAAGCCGGACAACAACAGTTCGCGCAGTCACCCAGCGCATTTTTCCGGGAAATGGCCGGCAAAGACCTGCTGTATTACAGCAAATACCAGCTGGCACATTACAGTCTCTATTACGGAACAGACCTGAAGAAACAGGAAGCGTTCTTCAAACTGATGCAATCCGGCGACAGGAAAGATACCTCTTTCAGCCGCCGCATGGAGGAAGCCGCCATGAGTATGCACGTGAAAAGACTCGACAGCACAGAACGTAAGCTGCTGGATAAACTGTCGTTAACCGACTGGGACAAGAACGATGCAGCCCTGTTTCAGCAATCCGCCTGGTACAGGCAAATGGTGGATCAGTATCTTTCTGTGATCCAGTACTCCAAGTACAGGCATCTGTTTGAAACCTCCATTCATAACGATAATATGCGCCCGCTGATAGGACTCCATATTTCAAGAGGCGAGATCACCAACCCTTTCATGCTGGAGTACTTTACTTATGCCGGCACCAGAAATGCGCTGAAAATGCTGCATGACAAACCCGTTCGGGATAGTCTGTACAACAGCTACATCGCTACGGCAAAGCATCCTGCCCACCTGAAAGAGATCCGGGAAATATACAGGAATGCCAATACCTACGGCGACAATATGCCTGCACCGGATTTTTCCTATGAAGATATCAACGGAAAAAAAGTGGCCCTGAAAGATTTGCGCGGGAAATATGTATATATAGATGTGTGGGCCACCTGGTGCGGTCCATGCAAAATGGAAATTCCACATCTGTCGAAAATAGAAGAACAGTATGCGCACAAAAATATCCGGTTTGTAAGCCTGTCAGTTGACACGCGGGCAGACAAAGGCAAATGGAAAGACTTTGTTCAGAAAGAAAAACTGAAAGGCATACAGCTGCTGGCAGATAAAGATTTTCAATCCGACTTCATCCAGAAATTCAACATCAATGCCATTCCCCGTTTTATACTGATTGGCCCTGACGGCCGGATTATAAGCGCAGATGCACTGCGGCCATCTAATCCGGCGTTGAAAACACAGTTTGATAAATTGGGAATTTAAATTACGAATTGCGAATTGCGAATTACGAATGTAAGCACGAAGATTAAAACGAAGATTGAAAATGGTATTGAATAATTATCAGCTTCAATCTTCGTTTTAATCTTCGTGCTTACATTCGTAATTCGCAATTCGTAATTCGTAATTAATCATTAAATTGTCATGTTTCATTTTCCCACATAGGATTTTAAGAAGATATCGATAACTTGTTAATGATCGACCGTTTATCTGCCCCTACGAAACCCAAAATCTGATGAAAATTCCAAACCCGTTATGCATGGCACTTGGTGCAGCTTCCCTGTTATTATTTTCCGCCTGCAGCAAATCAGCACTTATCTCCCCCGATCAGGAAAAAGAACCTTTATCTGGCACGCAGCAGGTAACGGCCGCCGCCGCTACGCCCATAGGCACGGTTATTTATACCAGCAATGGGTATAAACTTACTTTTACGAATAATGCCGGCGGTTTTGATGATGCCACCCGTCAAAAATTCGTGGATATGTATTTCAGTATTTATCCGCAGTTGCTAAATCGATTTTATACTAGTGCCACCAAACAGGTTACTTTTGTAATTGACCCCAGCTACAACGGTGTCGCCTATACGTCAGGAACCACGGTAACGTACAGCGCCGCCTGGATGAGCAGCCACCCGCAGGATGTGGATGTGCTGACGCATGAAATCATGCATGTGGTGCAGGCATACACCGGCGGCACACCCGGATGGCTGACAGAAGGAATTGCAGACTATGTACGTTATAAATATGGCGTGAATAACGGACCTGCCGGCTGGTCACTCCCCGCCTGGTCTTCTTCCCAGTCGTACACAGACGCCTACCGCGTGACGGCACGGTTTCTCGTATGGCTGGAACGGCACGTGCGCGCCTCCATTGTTAATGACCTGAACACCGCGCTGCGCAACAAAACCTACAGCAGCAACACCTGGGTACAACTCACCGGTAAATCCGTAGACCAGTTATGGACAGACTACTCCAATAATCCGGCATTATAATTCACTCAAGTTATCATAGCATTGCCGCAATTATTCTCTAATCAGGGAATGATGAACAGTCGATCAAACTTTCAGGCAATGATATGTATACCGGTTACCGGCTGCCTGTCAGGATGGGCCGGTAACCTTCTATTGTATTGCCCGTTGCCTGTCTGCCGGGAGGGATATACCAGGAAGTAAAAATATCTCCTCTCCGCTCCTTCATTCGTAATTCGCCATTCCTCATTCGTAATTCTCCTGCCCAACTTATATTTTCATACAATCTTCTGAGATCCGAACACTTTTCCCCCGGTATTCCTGGGGACCTTTGCAGTACATTAAATCTACCAGCATGAAAATTGTACTTACAGGATCTCTGGGGAATATCAGTAAACCACTCACGGAAATACTGGTGAAGGAAGGCCACGATGTTACCGTTATCAGTACAGATCCTGACAAACAGGGGCGGATACAGGCGATGGGCGCGCAGCCTGCCATTGGCAGCATCAGCGACCTTCCCTTTCTGATTAAAACCTTTACGGGCACGGATGTGGTTTATTGCATGAATCCGATAGACTTCACCGCACGGGACATGCATACCTGGAACCGCAACATGGATAATTTCAGCGAAGCCATCAGGGTAACCGGCGTAAAGCGTGCCATCGTACTCACCGGCTGGATAGCGCACCTGTTACGCTCCATCCATCCGGAGAAAAGATTTCAGGCACTTCCGGATACGGCTGTTACCTTTGTACGGCCAGGACCTTTCTACAGTAATTTCTATCATCTTAAAGACATGATCCGGCAGCAGCGTATGATTGTATCGAATTATGGCGGGGAAGATATGGTGGCTTTTGCAGCTCCTGAGGATATCGCCGCTGCCATTGCAGCTGAAATGAATACTCCCGCAGCAGCTGGCCTGCATGTACGGTATGTGGCCAGCGAAGAACTGACCTGCGCCCAGGCAGCGCAAATCATCGGTGAAGCCATTGGCATACCAGATCTCCGGTGGATAATACTTCCCCCCGGCCAGGTGCAGCAGGCC
Source organism: Chitinophaga solisilvae (assembly GCF_009928525.1). GTDB lineage: Bacteria > Bacteroidota > Bacteroidia > Chitinophagales > Chitinophagaceae > Chitinophaga > Chitinophaga solisilvae. The sequence goes on from NZ_JAABOK010000015.1 coordinate 58,629, forward strand.
CTCGAAGCTACCGGCGTATCGCCCGAAGCGGCCGGATTATTGATAGAGATGCAGGAAAACATGCATAACGGAAAAGCCCAGCACGACTACTACCTGAACAGACCCGTATTAGGGAAACGGAAACTGCGGGATTTTGCCAGGGAGTATGCAGACTGGTACCATCAAAACTAAACAGCATGACCGGACACCTTCCCCTGAGAATAAAGAGCATCCAGGAATTCCTGCAGCTGAGAGGCCTGCCAGGCACCAGGCACCCGCTTATCAGCATCATCAATATCGCAGAGCTGAAAGAACAGCCCAGGCAGGTAGATATTCCGGTGACCACCGATTTATATTTCATCGGTATGAGCAGGTTTACACAGGTTTGCCTGAAGATGAAATACGGACAGCAGGAATACGATTTTGATAAAGGAGTGATGAAATTTATAGCCCCGGGGCGGATATTCGGTTTTAACACCGGTCACCCAGAAGAAATAAACCTGTCCGGATGGCTGCTGATACTGCATCCGGACTTCCTCTGGCATCATCCGCTGGCATCGAAGATAAAGCAATACGGCTTCTTTGACTATTCCGTCAATGAAGCCCTGTTCCTGTCTGACAGTGAGGAACAGACGATCTTCAGGTTGTTTGAAAATATAGCGCAGGAATACAATACGCACACAGATACCTTCAGCCAGGAAATTATCCTCTCCCTTATTGCATCCCTGCTGGGATATTCCGCACGCTTCTATCAACGCCAGTTCATTACACGTAAAATCATGCACCATGGCATCCTGCACCAGCTGGAATCCATACTGGAAAAGGCGTTTTCGCCGGAAGCGCTGGAAGCAAACGGCATCCCGACGGTAAAGGAGATATCCGGCCAGCTGAATATTTCTCCCAATTACCTGAGCAGTCTGCTCAAAACACTTACCGGCAACAGCACCCAGCAGCATATTCAGGAGAAGATAATAGAGAAGGCGAAGGAAAAACTTACCATGACAGATTTATCTGTCAGCGAAATCGCTTTCCTGCTGGGATTTGAATACCCCCAGTCTTTTTCCAAACTGTTCAGGTCCAGGACAAAAGTTTCCCCGCTGGAATTCAGAAAAGCCGGCAGATTTTAACCCGGCGTCCAATATATCCGTGCCTGTTATATACCCCTCCATTCCGCCCGCCATCTTATTCTGCAGGAAACATATAATTAATACTGACAGGATAAATTTTAACGGATCTCACGATTTACTCCATAAAAAAGTTGCTAATTTGCACCAGCATTATTTCCTGTTAAACAAACGCACTGTATATTGATTACTTAACCTGCCAGCTTTCATTTATCCGGAGCATACCTGTTGTAGCATCATCTTGCCATTTTAAAATAAATCTGATATCTATGAATTTTCGAGTTAAAAGTCTTTCTTTTCTCCTGTTATTGTTCGTTAGCGCCTTATCTGCCTCCGCCCAGACTTCCGGTACCTTTACCGTAGGCGGGGATCTTGACAAATTTTATCCGGTAATATTCGAAGATGGCGGCTGGAATACCAGCACGGCTTCAGAGTTGGAAATAGGCCGCTCTGCCGTACACCGCGATGCCCAGTGGAGAGGTTCCCTGATTGCTAAATTCCGGTATCATACTACAGCCTGGGGTAATTCATCAGAATTTATTGATGCGGATATCCGGCAATATAACAATGCCAGTGTCAGCCCCTACAGCATTTTTGTTGCAGGCTGGAAAGATGCTACCTATTCCAATAATAACCGTCAGATTATTATCTGGCTGCGTGGCAGTACCAGCTATGATTATACTTCCAGGTATCCTGTTACCCCGTCTATATTTGACGGCGTCAGCAAACCTTTACCCTACGCAGAGCCGGGTGGTCCGCAGCATACCTTTAAAACAGCGGTCGATAGTTACGTGAATGACCAGGGCAAATCTTACGGATCGGCATTCTTTACCAGCTATAAAAGATGGACCAGCAACTCCTGGGGGCAGGCCATTAAACTGAATGCCGGGCAAGCCATGGAATTTGACGCCGGCGCTACCAAATTCGGTATGGGCGCATCTTCCGGCACCATTTTCTATATATTTACCACCGGTGCTGATGATATGAGCCAACCGGCCACCTACCGGCTGACGATGAACCTTAACGGTGAAATGGGCATCGGGGTAACACCGGTAACAGGCGTTAAACTGGCGGTAGACGGCACTGTGGGCGCCCGCAAGGTAAAAGTATCACAAGGCAGCTGGTCCGATTTTGTTTTTCACGATGATTATAAATTACCTTCCCTGCAGGAGGTGGAAAAGTTTATCAAAATCAATAAACATCTCCCCGATATCCCTTCTGAAAAAGAAGTAACAGAAAATGGTCTGGACGTAGGTGAAATCAATAAAAAGCTGTTACAGAAAATAGAAGAACTGACCCTTCACCTGATCCGCATGGAAAAACGGATACAGGAGCTGGAAGCCGCGGGTAAATAATATAGAGCATTTACGGATTTTGGGATTTTGGGATTTTGAGATTTTAAATGCAGCGGAGATATTCGGGGAAATCTCCGCTGCATTTAAAATCTCAAAATCCCAAAATCCCAAAATCCGTAAATCTCTATCTTTGCCTCAATGAATTACCAGATTTTTGAACCGCATAGCGACCTGGCGGCACTCGTAGCATGTTACTGGACACTGGAAAGCCCGAAAGAAAAAACGCCGGAGAAAAACACCATCGTTCCGGATGGCACGATGAAAATGATTTTCCACTATGGCGACCTGTATAAACGATATACGGAGAACGGAGACAGTACCCTCCTGCCAAGATGCTTTGTAATCGGGCAACTGACCGGACCGCTGGAGGTAGAACCCACCGGAGAAACAGGTACCTTCTTCGTCCGGTTTCATCCATACGGCTTCCTGCCGTTTACTACCATTCCCCTGAAAGAAATGGAAAATACGGCTGTACCGCTGGATAAACTGTTCGGTAAAGCCGGAACAGCAATTGCACAAAAGATCTTAGCCGCAGCTTCCTCCGCTGAAAGAATAAAATTAATTGAAACATTTCTGTTAAAACGGCTGGCCCATACCCAGACCATTGACCATATTGTAAAATCAACGGTAGACACCATTCTGACGGCCAACGGACAGCTTTCCGTAGACGAACTTTCCAGGCAGACACATATCAACCGCCGGCAACTGGTACGTAAATTTTCTTCAGCCATCGGTTTAAGTCCGAAGCAACTGTCGAAAACCATCAGGCTGCAGGCCACCCTCAAAATGCTGCTGAACAACAAACCCGGCAGCCTTATTGCGCTGGCTTACGAAGGCGAATATTACGATCAGGCGCATTTTATCAAAGACTTCCGGGAATTTACCGGACTAACGCCCAAAGAATTTTACGGAGAACACCTGAAGATGTCGCTGATCTTCGACCAGGCAGAATAACATTGTCCCATTTTTACAATTTTATGCTTTCCGCACATCCTAACTTTGCTGCCGGACATAAAACATATGACAATGGAAAACATAATTACCTTCTTTGATATTCCTGCCGTAGATTTCAACCGGGCAGTCACTTTCTACAAATCCATCCTGGGCCTGGAAATCAATGAAACCGAAATGTATGGTACCAAAATGGGCTTCTTCCCCAGCGACGGCACCAATGTGTCCGGAGCAATTGTACAGGGCAACGATTACAAGCCTTCCGCCGATGGCGTAGTAGCCTACCTGAACGGCGGCAATGACCTGCAGACCGTATTGGATAAAGTAGCAGCAGGCAACGGGACCGTGATTGTTCCGAAAACACACATCAGCCCGGAAGTAGGATACATCGGCATGTTTATTGACACGGAGGGAAACAAAATGGCCGTTCATTCCATCAACTGATACCCATGAAAATATCCGTGCTGCATTTCCTGAAAGACCTGGAAAACAATAACAACCGGGAATGGTTCAATGACCACAAAAGCCGCTTCACCGATGCCCGTGAGGAGTTAATTCTGTTTGTGGAAGAACTGATAAAAGAGATTAGTGTCTTTGATGAAGAGATCGGCAAAGTAGACCCGGCGAAGTCCATCTTCCGGATATATCGCGACACCAGGTTTTCACAGAACAAAGATCCTTACAAAACCAATTTCGGTGCAAATATCGGCGTTAAAAATGCCGGGTACTACCTGCATATACAACCCGGACAATCCTTCCTGGCAGGTGGCATCTACATGCTGGAAAATGATAAACTGAAAGAACTCCGGAATGAGATTTCCTATAATGCGGACACCTTTCAGCAGATCATGAACGAAACATCCTTCCGCGGGTATTTCGGAGGGTTAAGTGAAGAAGAAAAACTGAAACGTGTTCCATTGGGTTTTGATAAGGAAGATCCGATGGCGGAATACCTGAAACTGAAACATTTTGTGGCTGTCCGCCCGGTTACGGATAAAGAACTGCTGGAAAAAGATGCTCCCGGAAAATTTGCAGCCATGTATAAATCACTGAAGCCGCTCAAGGATTTTCTGAACACGCCTTTCCGCTAAAGTACATGAACACCTGACGAAAGATAGCCTGAAGCCCCTGCTGTATTCACCATACAGCAGGGGCTTTTTCCATTTCCGTTTTTTACATATATTTAGATAACAAAGCCCTGCCAGGCGGTTATAAGTAAGCCCCCGCCAGCCAGGGAAAGAAATTACCTTTAGTCAATACGGCGACGCCATCCGCAACAGCCTGTCAAGTGTAGTGAATCAGCCGTTCATCTATCTTTCTTGTTACCGGCCGTTGTCAGCCGGATAACAAACGAACTTACCAGGACCGTAACAACAGCTAAATAAAAAATATACCGGTTATGAAAATAAAAGCATTTGCCATCATGGAGAAGAACGGGAAAGCGGTGCCGTTTGAGTATGAAAGAAATGTGGGAGCCAACGAGGTAAGGGTGAAAATTATTTACTGCGCTATGGCAAGGGGGGATGTCCAGTTTATCAGTGACCACTGGGGCGACACCAGATTTCCCTTTGTTCCGGGTCACGAAATTGTGGGAATTGTGGAGGAAACCGGCGCCCATGTAACGGCATTAAAGGTGGGCGACCAGGTGGGGGTTGGCTATCAGCTGGAAGCGTGCTTTGAATGCGATTACTGTAAAGCTGGCCTTGAGCAGTTTTGTCCGCAGCAAAAAGTAATCGCCGTACACAGTTACGGTGGCCTTGCCGGGCATATTGTGGTAGATTACCGGTTTGCCTTCCTGCTTCCGCCGGGGCTTCATCCCGTAAATGCAGTCCCGCTGCTGTCTGCCGGCCTTACGGTATATACCGGCATTATGCGGGCCCAGCTACCACCCCATGCAGTTGTCGGGGTACTGGGAGTAGGCGGCCTTGGCCAGCTGGCCATACAGTTCTTACATAAAATGGGGCATGAGGTATATGCCTTTTCCCATTCTCCTGAAAAGCAGGCGCTGATCCGGCAGCTGGGAGCTGAATACATAGCTGGTTCCGGCGCGGATGACAAGGCTGCCGTGAATAAGCCATTCGATTTTATTATCTCTACGCTAAGTGTACCATATGATCCGGATGTGTACCTGAAAATGCTCAGGCCCCAGGGAAAGTTGTGCCTGGTAGCTTCGCCGCAGCAAAAGCAACCGCTTTCGCTGGGCTTACTGTATGACTATGCACAACGGACCATTTATGGAAATTATGTAGGCAGCCGCAGGGACATGACAGCGATGCTTGATTTTGCGGCAACGCATCAGATTGAAAGTATGGTAGAGGTAATGCCCTATTCCCATGCAGATCAGGTGAATGAAGCCATTGATAAAGTAAGCAACGGGAAAGTCAATGTTCGTTTAATACTGGAAAACAAAGCATAACATGAATTCACAGGAAAAAATCTTAGCCTGTTACAACCAGGTGGCGGGCGACTATGCCGCTGACCGGTGGGACGAGTTATCAGGGAAACATTTTGACCGGATGCTGCTGAAGGAATTTGCAGCCGTCAATAAGGACAGGGGGCTGTGCGCCGACTTCGGCTGCGGGCCGGGGCAGACAACCAGGTTCCTGTATGACCATGGTCTTACAGACATCGTCGGGATTGACCTGTCTCCGGAAATGGTCAGCGCTGCCCGCGGGCTTTCGCCCGGAATAAAATTTGAGACCGGGAACCTGCTGGCAATCGCTTACCCGTCAGCAGCGCTCGGCAGCGCAGTTGCCTTTTATGCAATTGTGCATTTCAGCCCTGAACAGGTCAGGCAATGTTTTGCAGAAATAAACCGGGTACTGAAAACAGGAGCGCATTTTTTATTTTCCTTTCATGCAGGAGACGAGGTGGTACATTTTGACAAAGCGCATGACAAAGATGTGGATGTAGACCTGTTCTTCTTCCAGACAGATGATATAGCCGCTTTACTTGATGAAACAGGATTCTTTATCATCGATGCCATAGAAAGACGCCCGTATGAAAACGTGGAATACCCGAGCAGGCGGGGTTACATCTGGGCCGGAAAAAAATAAAAAAGTCTAAAGTACTTGTGGTACGGTCTTTACATAATTAAGGAGCTCCATTTTCCATTGTAAAACCATTTATACTTTACATTGTCAATTCTCCATTCGTCCGCCTTCCGGTGCAGGACAAAAAGGTATTCGGCACTGCATCGGTTGTTTGTCTGAAAATAAACTTCTGCCTTACTTTTCGACTTTATCTCCGCCTTTCCGGTTGTTTCCTGTGTTATCCCGTCATATTTTGGCGGCCATCCGAAAGAAGTTGCCTGCCCTCCGTACACTCTTCTTTTGTCGGTGGTAAATTGCTGAAAAACCGGATCATATGCTTCACGGTATACCGCGAAATGATCAATTTTTCCTTCCTTGTCATTTTGCTGCAAAGTAAAGATGCGGCCTTCTATCTCGTTCATCTGAACGGCAAATGATCTGGCAATCTGTACCAGCTGATGTTCCAGGGCAGTATTAATTTCCGGCTGAGTCATTTCACTATATTATTTTCTGATGCAGACAAAATTAGGTGTAAACCTGTGCCGCTCCAATTTTTCCTTCAGGAAATTAAAAAACAAACTACTATCTAAATACCCTTATATCAGCATTCAGCAAAACATGTAGTCGTTTTGTAGTCGCGTGTTCGGATGTATGTAGTTAGTATGTAGTCGTCTGAAAACCAGATGAATCATGTCGGGTGATTACTTTTGCTGCCGTACCCCCGGCGCTTGTTTTCAGATAACGGCAGCGCCACAAAAAAAATAAAGTATGATCAGAAAGATGAAGCAATCAGCCGGCGTGTTGTTATTATTACTCGCAGCCTCTGCTATGCTCCGGGCACAGTCCTCCCCTTCGCTGCACCTGGTGTATGACGACTATTCCGGGAAAGGCACGGGCCTTACCTACCGTAAAAACGGACAGGTAATGCAGCTGACGGATGGTAAGACGCATGCGGGAGCAACGGCCATTGCCGTATCCGGCGATGATGATTATGTGGCCGGTTACCAATACAATGCGGCGGGAGAACCTGTTGCTACCTACTGGAAAAACGGGAAGGCGGTTGCACTCAGTGACGGGAAAACATATGCCAAGGCAACCGGCATCAGTGTATCCGGAGCGGATGTACATGTGATTGGCAATAATGGAAAGGAAGCTGTATACTGGAAAAACGGGAAGGCAGCTTCCTTCGGGGAAGATACCAGGCTGTCGGCCATTGCCCTCAGCGGAAGCGATGTTTACATTGCCGGTTACCAGGTAAATGATCAGGGAGACTATGTTGCCACCTGCTGGAAGAACGGAAAGGCTCAGGTGCTGACCGCCGGCGACAGGAGTTCTGAAGCGCATGCAGTTGCGTTGTCCGGCGATGATGTATATGTTGCAGGCTTCGCCCTCGATGCCGCAGGCAGAGAAGTTGCTATCTACTGGAAAAACGGTGTGCCTGTCACCCTTCCGGGCGGCTGCCGGGCGGATGCCATTGCTGTTGCCGGGAATGAGGTGTATGTAACCGGTATTGACAGGAATGAAGCAGGCGCCAATATTGTAGTCTGCTGGAAGAACGGTACACCGGTGAGGCTCACCAGCGGGAACGAGGCCGCCGGCGCGGGTGTGAAGGCCATTGCCGTATCGGGCAGTGATGTTTATGTAGCCGGCTACCTGGATGGCATTGCTACCTACTGGAAAAACGGGACGGCGGTAAGTATTCCTGATGTTATCGGAGGCATAACGGGAATGGTTGTACGTTAATCTGTTGCTTATTTATCAGCAGCAAAAAAATTATTTAGGACCATACAATATTAAAATATACAACTACTGATTTGAACCGTCCATTTCGCAGATGCGAAATGGACGTTTTTTTTTCATACATATACTGCTATCGCGCTGCATGCATAACAGGCTTCAATTATGGCTGCCTGCACCTGCAATATTTATAAGTTAAAACAGCTAAATACCTGATTCCCGGTAGTTTGCGGGAACGTTAAAATAATTGTTATAAAAAAAATTTGATTAGAATTAATTAAAAAAAATATTACTTTTGGTAACGCATTTACAAAATGTATTTGCAAATAATCCAGAACCCATTATAAACAGAGAAAATAACCTATTTACATTTTACGAATACCTATTTATTAAATACAAAATAAAAGACACAATCCCATTGATTGATCAGTATTCTATAATATAAGGATTAAAAAATAATCCTTGTACTGTAAGCTGTACCAATAACCATGCATTCGTGCAGCTTTTTTTTGAATCATTGTTTTACCGGAAACGCGCCACCATGGCGCAAAGTATAATTTCGCCGTTATTTCTCGGTTGAGACGGCGTATTGCTTATTCCAGCATATAGTAGTCCCTTTCATTATTTCTGCAGGCGTGCAGCCGTGCTGCTAACGTCTATGCATACACGTAAGTATTCATTTCGTTCGGGAATGTTAATTTCTTGTGCTTATGTAACTTATGCTAAATAATATCGTTTAAATTAAACAGGAAATACTATGCAAGGATCAAACAGAAGAACAATGTTTTTCGTGGCAGAAAAACAACACATGCCAGCAGAAAAATGGGAATTTGAAATTGTTCATGCCAGAGATGTCAATACCCCTGCGGAAGTAGCTACCGCACTGCAAGATTGTCAAAAGAATTACGGACAGCATTTTTTTATTCCGGTACTGACAGATCCCTTTGAGTACAAGGAAAAAGACCAGGTAATACCACTGCAGCCGGAGCAGTTGTTCTTTATGGATTACACCCGGCCGGAAGACATTGACCAGGCGCGTATTCTGGAGATTGGTCTCGGATCAGGCATATTAAGTATGTTCTGTTTACACAAGGGAGCCAGGCATTGTACCGGGCTTGACATTAACCCCAGAGCGAAAATATTCTGCGGCTATAACACCCTGCTCAACAACCTGGACCACTTACTGGAAATTAAAGACGGCAACGTAGCAGATGTATTTGCGCCGGTAGCCGGCAACAGATTCGATTTCATTTATTCCAACCCGCCGTTCGAGCCCACCCCGCCCGGCATGGATTACTATTTCAATTCTGCCGCAGGCATCTACGGACTCACCTTTGTTGATGCATTGCTGAAGGATGTTGACCAGTATCTGTCGGACAATGGTGTTTTTCAAATGGTCACCATGGCTCCCGGAAATGAACAGGATGCCTTCATGTTATATGAACTGATTGAGAAGCATCTGCCCGGATCTGCAGTAGAAGTGATTCTGGATCTGCAACCGATTACCTATGATGCTTTTGTTGACAGGTTCGTATCTATTTTCGGAGAAGATGCACAAAGCATACAGCTGATGAAAGAAGAAGCCGCGAGGAACGGCGTCTCACATCTGCATATGCTGGTGCTGAAATACAGAAAAGGAGTAAAAGGAAATATACAGACAAGCAGAACTCATAAAACTTATGAAACATGGTCATCACCGTTAGGTGTAACCAATACTTTATACAGTTCTCTTGCATTATAAACGGAACTATTCAATGTTATTTGCTTATGCCGCCATGCCATTAATAACCACCAACGGATAAGACGCCCTCCGCCGTCATCATCATACACCAGCCCGCATTTATGAAGCACGTAAAAATGCTGTAACTGTTATCTGCACATTGCTCCTGCAGATAGTAGCCTGCTATTGCCTGCTCTTTAACTGCCGGCGCCAGTGAACAACATCCTGCAAAACAGGTAAGGGAACCGTATGTCCGTTATTTTTTAATAAATCCATATTAGTCATCAATAATCATTGCCAACATGTCATTTAAAATCCTGGGTATTAATGCCGCATACCATGAATCAGCGGCCTCTTTACTGGTAGACGGACAACTCATTGCTTCCATAGAGGAAGAAAGACTGAACCGTGTTAAACATGCCAAGCCGGCACGGATAGACAATCCGGATGAATTACCTCTTGGCGCCATCATGGAGTGCCTGCGTATGGCAGATCTCTCCCTGGCCGACATCGATATTGTGGCTTATTCGTTTGATCCCAAACGCAGAACCGCGCACCATGCCAACATGGAAGATCCCACTACGCCAGGCGACTGGGGTACGCCGGCAGGCGAATACCTTTTCTGCAGCCAGCTGCTGTCTGTCCCTGAAAAGTTCAGGAGGCTGGGCTTCAGAGGCCAGTTTCACTGGGTAGAACATGCCAGGGCGCATGCTGCCTCCGCTTTCTATCCCGCTCCTTTCGAAGAAGCCGCCATCCTCTCCGTTGACGGCATCGGCGAAATCGAATCTGTACTGATGGCCTACGGTAAAAAGGATATGATTACACCGGTGAAGCAAATCGTATATCCGAATTCGTTAGGTTTCCTCTGGGAAAAATTTGCCAAATACCTGGGCCACTCAGAATACGACGCCTGCAAAATCATGAGCCTGGCCTCTTTCGGCAATCCTGCTACTTATGAAAAACAGTTTCAGTCTTTCATACAGACAGGCAAAGACGGCTTCGAAATAGATCCTTTACTGATATGCTTCCGCGTGGAAGATTATGCTCCGCTGGAAAACCTGTTCGGCGTACCCAGAAGGAAAGCCACCGAAGCGCTCCGGCAGGAACATATGGATATAGCTGCAGGCCTGCAACAGATTACCACCACCATCCTGCTGGCACTGACGCGTCATATACACGAGGTAACCGGTTCCTCCAATCTTTGCCTGGCAGGCGGTGTAGCGCTCAATTGTGTAGCCAACAAAATACTCTTTGAAGAAGGCCCTTTTGAACACATCTACATACAACCCGCTGCCAACGATGCCGGCACTTCCCTCGGCGCCGCCCTGTACACCTACTATAATATCTACGGCGGCGAACATTACCGGCCTTTTGAACTGAAACACACCTACCTCGGACCAGGCTATACGGATGAAGAAATCATATATACCCTGAAAGGACTAGATGTGAACTACGAACAGGTGAACGATATCGAAAAAACGGTAGCCGCACTTATCAGCGAAGGCAACGTAGTAGGCTGGTTCCAGGGCAGAATGGAGTTTGGACCGCGCGCACTCGGCAACCGCAGCTTACTCGCTGATCCCAGAAATCCGGAGATGATAAAAAGAATGAACCGCCTCGTGAAACACCGCGAAGATCACCGCCCGTTCTGCCCCAGTGTGCTGGAAGAAGATGCAACATCCTGGTTCGAAATCCGCAAAGACGCCATTGCGTCCAGGTTCATGCTCATGGCCTATCCTGTCAACCCCTCCCGGCAGGACCAGATCCCGGCCGTTGTGCATGTTGACGGTACCTGCCGCATTCAACAGGTGCAATCCGCCACCAATCCAAAATACCACCGCCTCATCAGCGAATTCAAAGCCATCACCGGCGTACCCGTACTGCTCAACACGTCCTTCAACGACCGTGAACCTATTGTGTGCACACCAGAAGATGCAATCAGAACATTCCTGAAAACAAAAATCGATTACCTCGCCATCGGGAACTTCCTGTTGAGAAAAACCGATAACCTGACAGCAGGGAATAAGAAGGAAGCGGTTGCCGCCTACGCCTGAGAGCAGGCATGGTAAATACCAGTAAACATGTTGAATTACGAATTACGAATTATGAATTGCGAATGTTGAGCGAAGACAGGAGCGAAAATGCGAACGCTTCATTCGCTGCTGTCTTCGCTCAACATTCGCAATTCATAATTCGTAATTCGTAATTCTAAAAATTATTAATTATCATCCATGAGTATCCAACAATGTCCTGTAACAGGAAAAAAGCAGGTTTCCGTCGATCTTTTTGATCCTGCATTTGTAAGTAATCCGTATCCCGTTTATGCCAGTCTTCGTAAAGATGCGCCGGTACATCGCATCACGCTGGAAAACGGTTATCCGATATGGCTGGTTACCCGCTATGACGATGTAATGGCTATCCTGAAAGATAACCGCATCACTAAAGTGCCGGGTAAGGCGCAGACCAGCGAAGGCGAACTGCCTGCGCTGCCGTTCGATAATATAGACGCGATGTCTATGCTGAGCAAACATATGCTCATGATGGATCCGCCCGATCATACGCGTATACGCACGCTGGTACATAAAGCATTTACACCGCGCCATACCGAACAGCTCCGGCCGCGTATACAGCAGATAGCCGACGAGCTGATAGACAAGGTAGCCGCCAATGGAAAAATGGATCTGATAGATGATTTCGCCTTTCCGTTACCATTTACCGTGATTGCAGAACTGCTGGGTATTCCGGCAGATGACCATGAGATGTTCCGTAAATGGTCCAACCTGCTCACAGACGGATATACCACGGAAGAAAACCTGCCGCTGGTACAGGAAGCCACACATGGGTTTGTAGATTATCTGCAGGGTATATTTTCACTGCGCCGGAAGCATCCCGGCAATGACCTTATCAGCTCGCTGGTAGCGGTGGAAGAAGCCGGCGACCGCCTGTCTGAACAGGAACTGCTCTCCATGGTTTTCCTGCTGCTGCTGGCAGGCCATGAAACTACCGTTAACCTCATTGGCAATGGTATGCTTGCCCTGCTGCAGCATCCGGAGCAACTGGCATTACTGCAACGCACACCTGCCCTCATTGAGGATGCCGTGGAGGAAATGCTGCGCTACGACGCCTCTGTGGCTACTTCTACCGTGCGCTTTGCACTGGAAGATATCCCTATCGGCGATGTGGTCATACCAAAAGGAGAAGAAGTATTACTGATGACCGGCTCCGCCAACCGCGATGAGAACAGGTTCTCACAGCCGGATACTTTTGATATAACGCGTACGGATAATCGTCATATTTCCTTCGGGCACGGCATACATTTCTGTCTGGGTGCACCACTGGCACGACTGGAAGGCGCTATTGCCGTAGGTACCCTGCTACGCCGCCTGCCCGCCATCCGGCTGGCAGCTCCGCCGGAATCCCTGACCCACCGGCCCAGTATGCTGGTCCGCGGATTACATCACCTGCCGGTAGTTTTTTAAATCATCTCCCTTCCTTTCTCCGGCCCTGCCTGGCATCCTCCCAGGGGGCCGGAGAAAAGAAGCCAACCAACAATATCATCACATGACACATCAGGTTTCATCAGAAAGGCTATCTCTGACACCAGCCCAGCTGGATATTTACTTGCACCAGCAACGCTACCCTGCCGCGCCGTTCTACATAATAGGCGGCTATTACCAGTTAAAGGGCCGTCTGGATCATTCCCTGCTGGAAAAGGTAATACTTGATATTATAAACCATGAACCGGCTTTCCGTACCCGGATAGATAGCAGTGAAAATACGCCTGTACAATATCAGGCAGCAGCCCTGGAAACAGCCATACCCTACAAAGATTTCAGCGAAGCCCCCGAACCGTTGTCCGCTGCCTTGTCCTGGTTAAAAAATGACTTTGGCATTCCCTTCTCCCTGGAAGGTAAATTATATACCATCATGGTAGTAAAATTAGCTGCAGATGATTGCCTTGTATACATTAAAACACATCACCTCATTATGGACGGCTGGGGTTTCTCCCTCTTCATCCGGCGGCTGGCAGCGGCCTATGAAGGCACTGCTCCGGCTACGTCTGCCTTTCATTTCCATGATGCCGTCAGGGAAATCAATACCCCCCAGGATGCTACCGTACTCCGGCAGCAGCAGGAATACTGGCAGCAGAAATTCAGCGTGCTGCCCGCTCCGCTTCTCAGTCCCTTCCAGGATGCAGCGACGGTCAGCAGCAAACGTTATCAGCTGGAAGTACCCTATGCGCAATATCAGCAGCTGGTGCAACTGGCTACAGACAATAAAGCCAGCGTATTTCACGTGCTGCTGGGGTTATTGTACGTATACTTCACCCGCGCCTTCCAGGCCGATGAACTGGTGATTGGTCTGCCGGTGCACAACCGTACCAACGCCCGTTTCAAAAAAGTACTGGGATTGTTTGTCAGCACTACCCCCGCCCGCTTTTCCTTTGGCACGGATCTTACCTTCACGGAATTACTGCATAGCATTAAACAGCATCAGAAGCAGGATCACCGCTACCAGGGGTATGCCCTGGGGCAGATACACCGCGACCTGCAATTGTTCTCCAAAGGACGGGAACAGCTGTTTGACATTTCCTTCTCCTATGAAAAATTCGATTATGATATCACCGCTGCAGGTATCGATAAAATTATTCCTGTCACCTTCACCCATGAACATGATACCCAGCCTTTCAACATTTTTGTAAGAGAATACCAGCAGGGAGAACCTGTATTGTTTGACATACAACTCCATCAAAGTTACTTTACAGCTGCCGCCGGCGAGATGACAACCGCCCGCCTCGCGCACCTGATCCAATATATTCCGCTGCATACGGAAACGCCTATACGTCAGCTGAACTGGCTGCCACTGGCAGAACAACAGCTGCTGCAGCAAATCAACGAACAACCGGTTACCGTTCCGGCAGTTTTTTCCACCTTTATGACAGCGATACAGGCCACCGCCCATCGCTGTGCCGGCAAAACAGCCGTTATTGCCGGCGGAGCTGCTCTGACCTATGCACAGCTGCAGGAGCAGTCGGACCGGTTAGCCCATCAGCTGCTGCAGCTGGGAGCAGGCAGGGATATCCCTGTTGCTGTATGCATGGACCGCAGCGCCGCCATGCTGGTAAGTCTGCTGGCCATATGGAAGGCAGGCAGCCCCTACGTTCCACTTGATCCGGAATATCCGGAGGAAAGGATTACCACCATCATTGACAATGCGGAATGCCTGCTGGTAATTACCGAAAATCATTACCGCCCTAAATTTGCGCAGGCTGCGCTGCAGGTATTTTCCTATGACGAAATAAGTAATGCCGCACCTGTTACCGGTGAGCTGGCAACACCGGCTGCCGGCGACCTGGCGTACATCATCTACACCTCAGGATCTACCGGCACTCCCAAGGGTGTCGCTATTACCCATGGCAGTGTCATCAATTTCCTGGAGGCGATGGCTTCCAGGCCGGGACTAACGGAAACGGATATACTGCTGGCCGTTACCACCGTCAGCTTTGACATTCACGTACTGGAACTTTACCTTCCCCTGCTTACAGGCGGCACGGTAGTCATAGCTGCATCCGGCGAAACCAGAGACGCCTTCCGGTTGCAGGAGCTTATCACCACGCACGGAGTAACCACCATGCAGGCCACTCCCGCCACCTGGAAAATGATGTTCCTCGCCGGCTGGCAGCCAGCCGGTTGCTTCAGGGCGCTCTGCGGAGGGGAAGCACTCCCCCTCTCCCTGCTGCAGTCCTTCCGGCAATACCCGGAGCTGGAATTATGGAATATGTACGGCCCCACCGAAGCAACCGTATGGGCATCAACAGAAAGAATAACACCCGCACAGAAAGATGTTTCCATCGGCACGCCTATACGTAATACCACTTTTCATATACTGGACAGATTTGGCTACCCCAGCGGTTTTGAATTACCCGGCGAATTATACATCGGCGGCAGCTGCCTCGCCAGAGGGTATCATCATCTTCCTGAAAAAACAGCAGAAAGTTTTCTTTCATTGCCCCTGTTAACCGGCCTTACGCCGCTGTATAAAACCGGCGATAACGTAGCGTTGGGCACAGACCTGCGGCTGCGTTTCCAGAGCCGTACAGACGATCAGGTGAAGATCAGGGGATTCAGAATTGAACAGGGAGAGATAGAGGCCGCTGTCATTTTACATCCGGAGGTACAGGACTGCGCCGTAAAGGTATGGCAGAACACGCAGGGCGAAAATTACCTGGCCGCCTATTATGTGACCACGCCCGGCGCCGCTGCAACACCCGAAACGCTGACCGCACACCTCGCCGGGAAGCTGCCCGGATACATGATTCCGGCCGTATGGCAACAGTTGAACGCATTACCGCTGACCCCCAACGGTAAAGTAGATAAAAAGGCGCTTCCCCGTCCGGAGGCAATGCAGGCAACACAGCAGTACATAGCGCCGGAAACAGCTACCGCCATACAGCTGGCCGCTATCTGGGCAACACTCTTCAACCGCACCGCCATCAGCATAACAGATGATTATTTTATGCTGGGCGGAAATTCCATCACCAACATACAACTGGTGAATATGGCCCGCGCTGCCGGGCTGCCACTGGAAACATCCGATATATTCACCATGCCCACCATCCGGGAGCTGGAAGCAGCACTGGATGCCAGAGCGCTTACCGCCACCTTTGATACAGATATTCCGCCCGCGCCGGTAGCTGCCGCCTATCCGGCTACTCCGGCACAGAAAAGGCTTTTTATATTACAGCAGCTGGAAGGCGTAGCTACCACCTATAATATGGCCGGCGCTTTCCTGTTACAGGGGCAGGCAGATATTACCCGCTTACAACAGGCCTTCAGCCAGCTAATCAACAGGCATGAATCCCTGAGAACATCATTCCTACTGGAGAACGGAGAAGTTTATCAGCATGTAAAAGATAACATCGGCTTCCACATAGAGATCATCCATCTGCCTGCCGGAGAAACAGATCTTCATCAGGCATTTGCTGCCTGTGCCACTGCCTTTGTGCGGCCTTTTGACCTGTCATGCGCGCCGCTGCTGCGCTGCGGGCTGGCGCCGTTTACACCAGATAAAAGCCTGCTCGTAATAGATATGCATCATATCATTTCTGACGGGCTTTCAGCAGATATTTTCCTGCAGGAACTGTTACGCCTGTACGAAAATGATACCCTGCCCCCGTTACCGCTGCAGTATAAGGATTATGCCGTATGGCAACAGAAAGGTGTACAGCAGGCCCGCTCCGGGAAAGAAGCCACCTGGTGGCTGCAGCAGTTTGAAGGAGATATCCCCGTGCTGCAATTGCCAACCGACTTTAAAAGACCAGCCGTGCAGTCTTTTGAAGGGGCAGATTATTACTGCACTATCGATGCTGCTACCACACAACGTATCAGGCAACTGGCGACCGACAGAAAGGCAACGCTGTATATGGTTTTGCTGGCCGCGTGGAATATGCTGCTGGCAAAATACAGCGGACAGGAAGATATTGTAACCGGTTCTCCCGTTGCCGGCAGACCACATACCGCACTTCAGCAGCTGATCGGTATGTTTGTGCATACCCTTCCGTTGAGGTGTTATCCGCAGCAAAACAAAACCTTCCCGGCCTTCCTGGCCGAAGTAAAACAGCTGGTGATACAGGCCTTCGGTTACACGGCATTTCCGATGGAAGCGCTGACGGAACAACTCAACATTCCCAGGGATATCAGCCGTAATCCGTTGTTCGATGTGATGTTTGTACTGCAGCCGCAGCCGCTCCCGGTTATCAGCGGCAGCGATTTCAGTCTGCAGCCACTCCCGGCAGCCCACCACACAGCAAAATTTGACCTTACGCTGGAAGCTACTGAAAGCGGAGACGAAATCAGGCTGCGCTTTGAATATGGCGTCCGTCTTTTCAAACCAGCCACCATCCAGCGGATGGCCGGTCACTTCCTCCGCCTGCTACATATCATCACCACGCAGCCCGATATTTTAATCAGCGCAGTGGATATTACCTCGGAAGAAGAAAAAAGAAAGCTGCTCTGTACTTACAATGACACACAAAAGGATTTTCCGGCACAGCAAACCCTCTCGCAGATTTTTGCAGCGCAGGCCGTAAAAACGCCGGACCATACCGCAGTAGCCTTTGCAGATCAACGGCTTTCCTACGCAGCATTAGACCGGCGTGCCAGCCAGCTGGCAAAAGTGTTGCAGGCAAAAGGTGTACAGCGCGGCAGCATCGTAGCCATGCTTACAGACCGCTCCCTGGAAATGCCCACCGGCATACTGGCCATATTAAAGGCAGGCGGCGCGTATCTGCCTGTCAGCCCCGAGTATCCGGCGGACCGCATTCAATATATGCTGGAAGACAGCGGTGCAGGCATACTCCTTACACAAACCGCACATCTTCCTAAAATACAATTCAATGGCAGCTGCATCAACCTGGACGATCCGGCACTTTACGAGGGAGATGCTGCTCACACAGATGCCGCCACAGCCACCGATCCGGCATATGTGATATATACCTCCGGCTCTACCGGCAAGCCCAAAGGAGCCATGATTTCACACCGCTCCGCCGTAAACCGTATCCATTGGATGCAGCGGCAGTATCCGCTCACCCCGCAGGATGTGATACTGCAAAAAACGCCTTATACATTTGACGTTTCCGTATGGGAGCTGTTCTGGTGGTCATTTGCTGGCGCGTCAGTATTTTTCCTGGAGCCGGAAGGCGAAAAGGATCCGCAGGCGATCATGGACACCATCGTGCAGCAGCAGATTACGGTGATGCACTTTGTACCCTCCATGCTGAATGTATCGCTGGAATACCTGCAGGCCCATGCAGGCCGCTGGGACCTCTCTTCTCTCCGCCGTGTATTTGCCAGCGGGGAAGCCCTGCAGGTAAAACAGGTGACCGCATTTCATGAACTGCTGTATAACGTATACGGCACTACGCTTCATAACCTGTACGGACCTACGGAGGCCGCCGTGGATGTATCCTGGTTCGACTGTCATCCGGGTACCATTACTGATACCGTTCCTATCGGGAAGCCTATTGACAATATCCGGCTGTATATACTGGACAGTCAGCAGCAGCTGCAGCCCGAAGGCGTAGCCGGCGAGTTATATATTTCCGGTGTGGGGGTAGGCATCGGCTACCTGAACCGGCCGGATCTTACCAGAGAAAAATTCCTGCCGGACCCGTTCTTTCCCGGAGAAAGAATGTACCGCACCGGCGACCTGGCGCGCTGGATGGCAGATGGTAACATCGAATATATAGGGCGTGCAGATCACCAGGTGAAGATCAGAGGTTTCCGTATAGAGCCGGGCGAAATTGAACAGCGCCTGCTGCAACATCCGTGGGTGAAGGAAGTGCTGGTACTGGCCAAAGAAAACAGCCGCCGCGAAAAATATCTCTGCGCCTACCTTACCGCTACGCAGGCTGTTACCAGCGAAATATTGCAGGAACATATCCTGCAGGAACTGCCGGAATACATGGTGCCCGCACATTTCATCCTGCTGGATAAAATGCCGCTGTCACCCAACGGCAAGGCAGACCGTAAAGCATTGCCGGAACCGGACCTCTCCCATGCGGATAACTCCGTACCATATGAAGCGCCGCAATCTGCCGCAGAAAAACTGCTGGTAAACATATGGGAAGAAGTGCTGCACATAACCCCCATCAGTACCGGTGACTCCTTCTTCAGGCTGGGCGGCGATTCCATCAAAGCAATACAGGTGGCGGCCAAAGTGGCGCAACAGGGAATGCATATCTCCATCAGGGATATATTCAGGTATCCTGCAGTCAGACAACTGGCACTGCACATGCATACGGCAGTAACGCCGGCGGCGCCGCCCACCGTAGCCATACCGATAGCTGATTTTCCGGCAGATGCTGCCCTGCGCCAGGCCATAGATCCGGCATTCAGCATCCGCGCCGCCTACCCGCTGTCTCCCATGCAGGCGGGTATGCTGTTCCACGCCATGACAGATGAAACATCCAATGCCTATCTCGACCAGGTAGTATTTGATTTCGATACTTTGCTGGACAGTGCTTTACTGGAGAAAAGTTTCAACATACTCATTCAGCAACATGATATACTGCGTACCGTATTTGCCACAAAAGGATTGCAGACACCCCGGCAGGTGGTGCTGAAAGAACGTTACCAGCAGATACAGTACAGCGACATATCGCATCTCAGCTTACCCGATCAGCAGGTATGGCTGGAGCAATACCGGCAGGCAGACTGGCAGCAGGGCTATCAGCTGAGCCACGGGCCCTTGCAGCAGCTGTATCTGGTGAAAACCGGTCCTCACTCCTGCCGGGTCATGTTCAGCTTTCATCACATCATCCTGGACGGATGGAGTTTCTCCCTGCTCATGAGCAGTTTGCTGCGCACATATATAACAGTGGCCGCAGGGAAATGTATCCTGGCAGCGCCGGCGCCGCAATTCAGCAGCTACATCAACTGGATCAGCGCACAGGATACGGCAGCAGCCACCGCTTTCTGGGAAACATATCTCGGTGGTTTCAGTACCAAAACATCTCCTGCGCAACACAGGCATACAGGTGCTGCCTACCAGGTGACGGAAGATATTTTCGTACTGCCGGATACGTTATACGCCGGCATTCAGCAGGTAGCCGCACAACATGCCATCACCGTCAATACCGTACTGCAGACGGTATGGGGCATCTTGCTGCAACGGCACAACAACACCGGCGATGTAGTGTTCGGCACTGTTACTTCCGGCCGCCCCCCGCAAATAAAAGATATTGCCAACGTAGCCGGACTGCTGATTAATACCATCCCCGTAAGAGTGAAGTGCACCGGAGATATTTCTTTCGCCGAACTGGCCGGAGAAGTACAGCTCACTGCATTGACGGCAGACAGCTACAGCTATCTGCCACTGGCGGATATACAGCAGTTAAGTGAATTGAAAAATGAACTGATAGATCATATACTGGTATTTGAAAATTTCCCGGTAGACAGTAATCTGCTACAGCAGCAACACGGTGAAGGCGCGTTGCTGAAAATCAGCCGCGTGAAATTTTATGAACAGACTCATTATGATCTGAATGTCATTATAGTGCCGCAGGATAACCTGACCATCCGGTTTAACTATAACAGCACCGTATTTAACCAGGAACAGATCCGGCAGATCATGCAGCAGCTGGAGACTGCACTCACTGCCATTACCGGCAATGCAGCCATACCTGTTAAACATATTCCGCTGCTCTCCGCAGCTGATACAGCACAGCTGGCCGTCTTCCATGACACCGCGTTTCCGCTGCCGCACCTCCAGACCATTCATCAGCTCTTTGCCTCCCGCGCTGCGCAGGCGCCGGAAGCTACCGCCATTGTACATGAAGGGACCGGCATCTCATATGCAGCATTGAATGAACAGGCCAACAGCATAGCCGCCTGGTTATATGGCCATGGTATCCGGAAAGAAGACCGGGTAGCCATTGTTGCCAGCCGCTCCATCCCTATGATAGCAGGCATACTGGGCGCATTAAAGGCTGGAGCCGCCATCGTACCGGTTGATCCGGCCTATCCGGAAGACAGGATCCATTATATGCTGGAAGACAGCGGCACAAAAATAGCGCTGACAGACGACGACTTCACGGCAACACTGCCTGTTACAGCGGTTACGTTCACAACTGCCCTGCAGGCCGCCGGTACGCTTCCCGACCTGCACCTCACAGCAGCCAATCTCCTGTACATCATTTATACTTCCGGCACTACCGGCAAGCCCAAAGGCGTAATGCTGGAACATGGCAACCTGGTAAATCTTATCGCCTGGCAGGAAAAGGAAAACATCGCAGATTTCTCCTGCAGCGTGTTGCAGTTTACCACCCTGTGCTTTGACGTGTGTTACCAGGAAATATTCAGCACCTTGCTCGCAGGCGGATGTTTATACATCATAGATGAAGAAAAGAAAAAAGAACCGGCATATCTGCTCTCCTTCATCAGGGATCATGCCATCAGCACCGTCTTTCTTCCTACCGCCTACCTCAAGTTTTTGTCCGGCCAGGAACTGTTTGTACAGCAGCTGCCCTCTTGCATAAAACATATTATCACCGCAGGCGAGCAGCTGGTAGTATCTCCGCTGCTGCAGGCATACATCCGCAGCACCGGCGTACAGCTGCACAATCATTACGGCCCTTCAGAAACGCATGTGGCCACCGCCTACATCCTGCAGCAGGAAGAACAGATGGAACTACCTCCTATCGGTCAACCCGTAGGTAATAACCGTATCTATATTTTTGACCAGTATGGTCATCAGCAGCCGGTAGGCATCTCCGGCGAAATTTATATTGCAGGCAGGAATGTGGGCAGGGGATATATCGGTAATCAGGCACTGACAGACAGCAGGTTTCTTCCCGATCCGTTTACAGCCGGAGAGCGGATGTACCGCACCGGCGACCTGGGATACCGGCTACCCGACGGCAATATTATCTACACCGGCAGAACAGACCATCAGGTAAAAATACGCGGCTACCGGGTAGAACCGGGAGAAATAGAAAGCAGGCTGTTAAATCATCCGCAGGTACAGCAGGCCGCTGTAATAGTCCATACCACCGCTCAGCAGGAAAAGTATCTCATCGCATACATAGCTGCAGACACGGCTTTATCTGCCGATACAGCCAAAGCATTTCTGGCAGCTACCCTGCCGGCATACATGGTACCGGCATATATCATGGTGCTTGACAAAATACCGCTTACCGTCAACGGTAAGACAGACCGCAAGGCGCTGCCATTACCGGAAAACGATATACAGCAGGCGCATGCCGCACTGTCTACCCCCACAGAAGTAAGGCTGGCTGCGATCTGGGGCAGCATACTGCACATCGCTCATCCGGAGCCGCTGCATGATTTCTTTGAAACCGGTGGTCACTCCCTCAAAGCCGCTTTGCTGGCCACTAACATTCAACGCGAATTCCAGGTGGATATCCCGCTGAAAGAAATATTCCGGCTGCGCCGTCTCCGGCAGCTGGCGGCCAGTATCGATACTGCCGCGAAAATGGCGCAGGAGCCCATTACAACGGTAGCGCCGCACACACACTATGCTTTATCTTCTGCCCAGAAAAGACTGTATATTCTCCAGCAGTTTGAAGACAGCAGCACCACCTATAATATTCCCTTCGTTGCCCGTGTAAACGGGAAGATAGATGCAGACCGGCTGGAACAGGCCCTGCATATGCTCATCCACCGGCATGAAGCATTCAGGACATCATTCACCCTCCTGGACGGAGAGCCTGTGCAGCAGATCTCCGCACAGGCAGATTTCCGCCTGCAACGCCGGACCATTACGGCCGATACCGCGGCAGCCTGTACCACCGCATTTATTCAGCCATTCGATACCGGCAGGGCCCCGCTCTTCCGTGCCGCCCTGCTGCAATACGAAACAACGGAATCACAACTACTGCTGCTGGATATACATCACATTATTGCAGATGGCGTAACACTGGAAATCCTGCTGCAGGAGCTGCTGGCATTGTATGACGGCGCAGCATTACCTGAACCGCTGCTTACCTATAAAGATTATGCCGCCTGGCAGCATACGCAGCGGGACAGTCCGGCACAACGCCGGCATAAAGATTACTGGCTGCAGCAATTCCATGCAGACAATGGCGGCATACCAACCCTGAGCCTGCAGACAGATTTTCCGCGCCCCGCAGTACAGCGCTTCGAAGGCGATGAAATATTCATTGAGCTGGACAACTCTCTGGTAGCGCAGCTGAAGCAAACTGCCATCAGGCACAACGCCACCGCTTTCATGATCACCTTCGCCGCCTACAATATCCTGCTCTCAAAATATGCCGGCCAGGAAGATATTGCAGCAGGCACCCCGGTAGCCGGCAGAACAAAAGCCGGTATTGACCATATCATCGGCTTGTTTGTAAATACGATCGTGTTACGCAATCAGGCAGCCGGAGAAATGTCTTTCACTGATTTCCTCCGGCAGGTAAAAGAGAACCTGCTCGATGGGGTAGCCCACCAGGACTATCAGTTTGAAGAACTGCTGGACAGTCTGCAGCTCAAAAGAGATCTCAGCAGAAACCCGCTCTTCGATACCATGTTCTCCTATCAGCATATCGGTGAGCTACAGTTGAAAACAACTGATTTTGAACTGCTGCCCTATGAGCAGCGGGCAGACAACGCCAAGTTCGACCTGGCCTTCAGCTTCAATGAACATGCCGGCAAAAGCAGACTGGTCATCAATTACAGCACCTGCTTATTCAAACCTGAAACCATCCGGCGGATGGGTGAACATTATCAGCATATTCTCAGGTGCGTACTGGAACAGCCGGATGTACTCCTGAAAAATATCCCGCTGGCAACACCGGCAGAAATAGCGGAGATCAGCGCATGCTTTAATAATACCGCCATGGATTATCCGCGGCAGCAGACCATACATCAGTGTTTTGAGCAGATAGCCGCACAGCAGCCCGACGCCGTTGCCATCGTGAGCCATGGCGCCACCGTTACCTACAGGCAGCTGAATGAACAAGCCAACCGGCTGGCGGGTATCCTGCGGGAAAAAGGCGCTGGTCCCGATCACATCATCGGGTTGATGATGGAAAGGTCTGCCGGCATGATTATAACGCTCATGGCTATACTGAAATCCGGCGCCGCTTATCTGCCGCTGGTTCCGGAGCTGCCGGATGACCGCCTGCTGGCTATGCTTACGGACGCAGGTGTAAACCTGGTGCTGACAACCACAGCAGCCTCAGAAGGACATGATACCAGCTATCTCGCCGGCAACGGCGCAAGGACATTCCTGCTCCCGGAATCCATGACAGAGATACTTCAGCGGCAAAGTCCGGATAACACGGGCATAGCTGTTTCATCGCCGCACCACCTGGCCTATGTTATTTATACCTCCGGCTCCACCGGTATGCCCAAAGGTGTGATGATTGAGCATAAAGGCGTCGTTAACCTCGCCACCTGGTTTAACCGGCAACATGACCTGCAAACTAACCGGCGGGTATTACAGATGACCGGCATCGGCTTTGATGTTTCCGTAGAAGAAATCATCGTACCGCTGCTCAGTGGCGCAGGTGTCTACATCATACCCACTGAAGATAAAATGGATAAGGCCAGGTTCACCGCATTTATTAAAGCGCATCAGATAAATGTCGCGGAGATAGTGCCCACCCTCCTGCAGGATTATATCGTAGACAACGAACCGCTGGAAAGCCTGCGGGTTATCATCACAGGGGCAGAAAAACTGGACGAAACGCTGAAAGACAGCGTACTGGATAAAGGATACACGCTGTATAACATCTACGGACCTACGGAGACAACCGTTAATGCTACTGCCAAAAAATGCTGCAAGGGAGATGATACCATCGGTACGCCCATGGCCAATACCAGTATCTATATCCTGGACAGGTGGAATCAGCTGATGCCTGCAGGCATACCGGGAGAACTGTGTGTAGCCGGAGACGCACTGGCCAGAGGCTATCTCAACAGCCCGGAACTGAACAGTCAGAAATTTACTGCTCACCCGTTTCTGCCGGGAGAAAAAATATACCGTACCGGAGATCTCGCCTGCTGGACTGCTGAAGGGGAGATTAAATTCCTGGGCAGAATAGATCAGCAGATAAAAATAAGAGGATATCGCATAGAACCCGGAGAAATAGCTGTAGTCATGAGCCGGCTGCCGCATATGAAAGATACCTGTGTGATCGCAAGAACAGACCAGCAGGGAGAGAAATATCTATGCGCCTATTATACCGCCGCACAACCATACACCGCGGCAGGATTGAGAAGCCTGCTGGCGGCGCAGCTGCCGGACTACATGATCCCGTCGTATTTCATTCAGCTTCCTGCCATGCCGGTTACGCCCAACGGCAAAACCGACACGAAAGCACTGCCCGAACCTGACAGAACCCTGCACAGCAGCACTCCTTATGCAGCGCCTTCAGGAACCACCGAAACGCAGCTGGTAGCCATCTGGCAGGAAGTACTGGGCACAGACAACATCGGCGTCATGGATAATTTCTTTGAAATCGGCGGCCATTCCCTGAAAGCCGTAGCTGTAGCCGGCCGCATTAATCAGTATTTTAATACACAGGTTGTACTCACGGATCTGTTCAGGGCGCAGACCATCCGGGCGCTGAGCTCACTGATTGAAGACAGGCAGGCCGGTACTGCCACGCAGCACATAACCCTGCTCTCTCCTGAAAGAGAACAACACCTGTTCCTCTTCCCTCCCGCTATGGGACAGGGACTGGCGTACAGCAGGCTTTCTCCGGCGGTCACCTCGCATTCGCTTTACAGCTTTAATTACATTCATGATGATGACCGGATCAACATATACACCACACTCATCGAACAGGTACAGCCACAGGGGCCTTACCTCCTGCTGGGATATTCTGCCGGCGGCAACCTGGCATTTGAAGTAGCCAAAGCGCTGATCAAAAAAGGACATACCGTATCCGATATCATCATGATTGATGTGATCCGCAGGGTAGAAAAAATGGGAAGCCTGGGTGAAAGCAAGGCTACCATTAAAGCCTCTCTGCTCGATGCCCTCTCTCAGAACCACCTCGCCAGCGATAATGAAACATATATAGATAAGCTGGTAGAAGACACCTACCTTTTTACTGCTTATGTAGATGAACTCATTAACGAAGGCACTGTTTCTTCCAATGTCCATCTCATCAAGGCTGCAGAAGAAAAAGAATACCACTGGGAAGATGCCGTTACCGGCACTCTTACGGTTCACCAGGGCAAAGGCGAACACATTGCCATGCTGGGCCCGGAGGAGAACCTGGTGTATAATGCGGGGATTATAGCAGACATTTTGGGGAAAATTTAAAAAAATTTTCAATTACGAATTGCGAATTACGAATTACGAATGAAGAGCGAAGATCAAAACGAAGATTTAAGGAGATAACTATTAGATATCTCTTTTAATCTTCGTTTTGATCTTCGCTCTTCATTCGCAATTCGTAATTCGTAATTCGTAATTAAAAATTCTCATTTTTTATCCGCTATCCCCTGTATATCCACCTTATGTTCCTCTTTAAAATAGCGGATAATAATATCGCATTTCTTTCTGATAAGGCCGTTTGGATCTTTTGCGGGAGATAAGAGTGTGGTAGCCAGTATACGGGATGGTGTGCTGAGGATGGTTTCCAGGTAAATTTCAAAATCTTCGTATTTGCCGGGTGCTGTGAATTGCTGGTTATTATCCATGCCGAGCAGGAGAAATCCGTACTGGTATTTGTCTGCATTCGTTATCCCTTTCCGGTTGTAGGGGCTCACTTCAAAGAATGCGGCGGGGGGAGTTATTTTGCCGGGAGTAAAGTCAGAGCTTCCAAAAAAAAGCGAATGAAGGAAAGTGATGTTGAGTGCTGTTTTCAGCAGCTGCCGTTGAGCGGAGGTCATGGTTGCGAAGGCGCTGTCGACATGTGGGATGATAATATAATCAAGCCCCGCCATGGGGTAGGTGATCCGTACAGTGGTAGTATCAAAGCCGTCGTCGGACCGGAACATTTGTCCTGCCAGCAGTATTTTGAATGGCAGAAATTTCCGGAGAAAGTCATCCGTATAAAAATCAAACCAGTAATTTTTCAGGAAGCTGACAGCGGCGGGCATGGAGCATGTATCAGCAGTTTTGCATAGCATGGCCTGCGGATAGAAACCGGTGATGCCGTATTTGAATTCCTTCTCTGTAAATCTGTACAGCACATAGGTATTGTACTGGTGATACCAGTTTACAATCTGCTGATCGAAGGCCGCATGGCCCTGTGGCAGCTGGTAGTAGGTATCTGCTTTTTTAGACGGGGGAGTGTTGTTGTCATTCTTTTTACAGGCCTGTAACAGGCCGATAAACAAGGTGCAGCAGGATAGTATTTTCAGTGAATGCATGCAGTAATTTTTTTCATCAGGGATTAGGTTCCAGCAACGGATTATTTATCAGTGCCATCTCTGGTATGGGCAGTACGTAGCGGTTGCTTTTTCCCGGCAGCTGGTAGGCCACTGGTTTTCTTTTCCCGTCGGTGTAATAAAAATGCGTGATGGCCGGCATTCCCAAGCGGCGGAGATCAAACCAGCGTTGCTCCTCGAAACACAGCTCCCGCCGGCGTTCCGCCAGGCATAACTGCAGCAGG
Source organism: Chitinophaga solisilvae (assembly GCF_009928525.1). Taxonomy (GTDB): domain Bacteria; phylum Bacteroidota; class Bacteroidia; order Chitinophagales; family Chitinophagaceae; genus Chitinophaga; species Chitinophaga solisilvae. The sequence continues at coordinate 86,624 of NZ_JAABOK010000015.1, forward strand.
TGCTGCGGATGATGGTAATATGCCGTTACGGTTTCGGGAACAAAGGTTTTGCTGGAGAAGCGGTACTGACGGAGGCGGTTGAGATCTTCCACTGCGCTTTGCAGCAGCGTTCCGTTTGCCTGCAGCATATACTTTCTGACAGATGCTTCTGCGCGGTTGAGATAGGCTTCCGGTAAGCGGAAAGATTTACCCAGGTGCGCCTTGTAATTTACTTTTGAAAATTCGCCGGTCGTTTCCCAGGCATTCAGGTACACTTCCGCGCGGAAGTCACCTTTTTCATAAGCTGCGTTCAGCGCGTCCGAAGCGCAATAGCGCGGAGTAGTGCTGAACCGCCCCAGTCCGAGCAAACTATATTCGTCTATACAACCATACAGAAAAAGTATTTCCTTGTTAGACGGATTGATGTAACATTCCTGCGATTTATCTGCCGGGTCCCGGTTGGATATGGAAGCCCAGAAGCGCATATTCTCCAGCTGGCTCCGTGCAGCCAGCAGCTTGTCATTATACAGGATAACCTTATCCCAGTCTTCCATATACAGGAAAATACGGCCGGCCAGCAGCCAGCCAGCATGTTTGTTCATCCGGAATACATTGTATTTTCCGTCTGTTTCTTCCAGCAGCAGGCACCCTCTGGTGATATCACTCACTACCTGGTTGTATACCTGCAATACGGTATTCCGGTGCAGGCTGGCATCTGCTACCTTGCCGGACAACACCAGCGGTACACCGGGTGTTTTAGCGGGTACATGAAGGGAATCGTTAAACGGCCATGCATACAGGTTTATCAGCATAAAATAGTAATAGGCCCGCAGTGCCAGCGCCTCTCCTTCCAGCTGGTCCTTCTCTGCCTGCCGGCCCTGTACCAGCTGCACATTATCCAGTACTACATTGCAGCCTTTGATGCGCTGATAGTATTTGCCGTAGGTATCGGGGTCATTATCGCCGTTCTGCCGCATTTCACTATACATTTTCTTACTCCAGGTAAATGCGGGACGCCCCTGTTTCCAGTTGCCGGAACCTTCATCAGGACCGATGCATTTGATATCATCATCCAGCAGGCTCATATAGGGATGAAATGACCGGCTGGCAACCGGATACCCTTCATACATCAGTATCTTCCGGAGATCAGCCACGGTAGAAGGCTTAAATTCATCCGGCGATGGCTGCTCCAGGAATTTGGTGCAGCTGCCGGAAAAAAGCAGCGCGGCCAACATGATGCAGCGGATATATCTGTCATGTTTTCTCATATCTTCCTTTATATTTTTTTGTATGGCAAAAATTTGCAGCAGGCTGTCAGTCCTACAACCGCAGGTTAATACTCAGCACATAACTCCGGTAACGGGGCAGTGCGGCTGTATTCTCTGTGGCTGACATACTTTGTATCTCAGGGTCCTGTCCTTTCAGTCTTTTATCCGTTATTACAAAAGCATTATTCACGCTGAGCGAAATCAGGGCGCTGGTGATTCCCTTCAGCCATCCGGCATTTTTATCTGCCAGCTGATATCCTACGGATATATGGTTACACCGCAGGTTGCCGGCATTTACGGCTACCAGGTCGCTGTAATTGTAGAGATCATAGCGGTATAATGAACGGCCATCCTTACTCAGGGAGAGATCTCCGAAATATTTACCGATAGAATATACTACGGGATAATACTCGAAAGAGTAGATGGAAGGGATGTTGGTCAGCTTTTCATCACCAGGTTGCTGCCATCGTCCGGTCAGGTCTTTGGCGATATTCCTGTCGGGGGCAGGCGGACGGCAATAACCGCCGGATCCGGCCTGCATCAGGGGATTGAGGCGCACCGTATATCCCAGCTGCACGCTGAAACTGGCAGACAATGAAAAGCGGCTGTAACGCCAGGTGGATTGCAGTCCGCCGGAAAACACAGGCTCACTGCTGCCACTATATACCAGGTAGTCTGCCGGGTTGCCATGCAGTAAACGCTCCGCATCCTTATCTGTATCCAGGTACCTGAATAATGGCTGCCCGTCTTTCGGAGAAAGGCCGGCATAAGGGAAAGACCACAGGCTGCCTACGGGCCTGCCGTTGACGATGCCATTGCCGTTGACCAGCGATACCAGCCGCGCATTGGAGCGTGTATTTAACACCTGGTTATTGTTTTTCCCTGCCATCAACTGTAGTTCCCAACCCAGCTTTTTAGTACCGGCATTGGTCCAGTATAAAGCCAGCTCCCATCCTTTATTATGTATTTCCCCACCGTTGATAAACGAATCCGAAACGCCGTATTCTTCCGGTACGCGTTGTTTCACGATGACATCGGCCGTTATCTTGTAGTAATAATCCCATGCTATCCGCAGCCGGTTACGGAAGAATGCCAGGTCGATGCCGGTGTTCACACTCCGCGTTCTTTCCCACCGGAGATCCGTATACGGCAGGTTCCTGATGCCCAGGTAATGCTGTCCGGTATAGGGATCAAAGGACGGATTTACATTGCCGGCCAGCAGGTAGGGAGAAATAGATTCCACGGTATTTCCCTGGTAGCCGAAAGAAGCCCGCAGCGCCAGGTTATCTGCCCAGGAAACTTTATCCAGCCACTTTTCCTGCTTTATATTCCAGCGGAGCCCTGCAGACCAGACCGGGTTAAAGCGGTGATGAGATCCTGCGGCAAATCTGTTGGAAGCATCTGTGCGGGTATTAAAACTGAAGATGTATTTCTGCCGGTATGCATAGGAAGCGCTCCCGTAAAAAGACAGAAAATTAAATACAGAGTTGACAGCAACGGGGCGGTTGCTGGTATCGCCGCCGGGTATGGCAGTACGCTGCGATTGGCCGCTGTAGCTATTTCTGCGCACCTCCATACCGGCCATAGCGCTGATGGTATGTTGCTGCCGCTTGCCGGTGGTATGATTAAAATGCAGCGTATTGCGCCAGGTGACACTCTTTTTATCGATATCGTCTGTATGGAGAATATACACATCCCTGCCGGCAGCAGCGTTATAATCGGCCTTACGGAGCAGCGCTGCTGCAAACGAGCGCTCATCCGCCCAGCGCCGGTTACCGGTAGCATCATACCCGAACGCATATACGGACTCCCAACGGAATTTACGCGCAAACCGTACGTCCAGGTCAGCGGCTACGTTGACAGACCTGGTAGTGCTGGTGTTACCGGAATGGGCCAGCTCCTGCAGAAAATTGAAATGCAGCAATGGTTTATCATACAGGAAATCTGCCGGTGCATATGCCGCTCCCATACTGGCGTAATAATGTTCTTCAGGCGCAAGCACCCGGTTGGTATTCAGCGCATATTCAAACGGGTTCAGGCCATCGAAAAAGCCTTTGGTACGATAGCTGGTACTGCTGAAATGAATGCCGGCATCGGCGAACTTCAGGAGTTTCATGTCTGCCTTGAAGAGCGTACTGATCCGGGTCATTTCATTACCCAGGGCATTCCCCTTTTCACCTGAGCGGCCTACCGAGCCGAAGTAGGTAATCCGGTCATTGCCGCCGCTCATACTTAAATAGGAGTTCACAGAAACCGCATGGCGGAACAGTACGTTGAACCAGTCTGTATTCTGCTGTTCCAGCCGGGCGGTTTCGCGGTTGAAGTCTTCCTGCCGTATTTCCTTGTTCAGCAGGCGGAAGAGCAGCCCTTCATAGCCTACACGCGGCAGTACATCATCCGGATAGATAATGCCCCTGTCAAAGATTTCTTTGGAGAGGGCTATTCGCTCCGTGGCATTCATCCGGTTCATATGCCTGTAATCCGGTTTATCCGTTACCGTTATATCTGTGCGGAAGTTGAGCTGCGGTGGTCCGGCCCTGCCTTTCCTGGTAGTGACAACAATCACCCCGTTGGCCGCCCTGGATCCGTAGATAGCAGTTGCGGCGGCATCTTTCAGTACTACCAGTTCTGCTATATCATCGGGGTTGAGGCCGGAGATGCAATTGCCGAATATGCTCAGGCCAGCCTGTACAGCAGCTCTGTCGGTGATGGTCATCAGCTCTGCCTGATTTTCTGTTTTATACGGATAGGGCGATTCCCTGACAATACCATCTACCACCCAGATAGGTTCCCGGTTGCCCAGCACGGTGGAAGTGCCGCGGATACGTATCCTGGGAGCGGCGCCTACGCCGCCGGAAGGGGTGATAACGCTGGCGCCGGGAATACGTCCCTGCAACACCTGATCTACCCTGTTAATACCGGGGATATGCAGGTTTTCCATTTTGGTTTTAAAAACGGCGCCTGTCATCTCCCATCCTTTTACCTGCTGATAGCCGGTAATGATCACTTCATTCATGGCCTGCATCGATGGTTTCAGCTGCAGGGGCAGCAGGGTATCCGAGGTGACCCGTATCCTCCTGCATTCGAAGCCCAGGCAGGAAAACAGCAGCGTGGCGCCCGGAGGCGCCTCCAGGTTATAGTTACCCTGTTCATCTGTCAGACTCCCTTTGCCGGTGTTCACATCCACTACGCTGACGCGGCTCAGCGGCTGATGATCTTCTCCGGTAATCATTCCTGATATGCGAACAGGGATTACGCCGGCGGCTATACGGTTATCAGGACGTGGGCGGAGGATGATGATATTTTTATCTACCAGGTATTCCCAGTTGTAGGGCGCCGTCATCTTATCCAGTACCATTGTTAAAGAAACCTGTTTCAGCTCCAGCGTCAGCGGCCCCGGCAGCCTGGCAGCGCCGCTGGTATAAAAGAACTGAAAGGCGGCCTGCTTTCGCAGGAGCTGTATCAGCTCATCGAAGGAAGCATTTTTCACGGTTACCGTTACCAGCGGAAATGTGGTGGCATGGCTCTCCTGCGCCCATACAAGGTGGCCGTTCGATAACCACAGGAACCATACAAATACGGCACGCAGCCATAACCTGCCCCATAACGGAACAGACATATGTTTACTGCCTGGGCTGTATGTCACTGTGATACCGGATTTCTTTCTGTATAACGGGTCAACGGTCAAGATGTCGGTTTTCTCTCCTTTATGTCAAAGGAAATACGGTAATGACTATACTAAATCTGTAAGCTGTCTGTATAACAGTATAGGCTGGTTGTTACCTGTAACATGTTATACCTGTTAAAACGCAAGGATCGTAATATTTATGCTTGCCCCTGAATTGCGTGTTATAACGGGTTTCTACCCGGAGTTAGCATCATCTAATTTATCAATGATTGGTTATTTATCCAAATCCGGAATTATCCTGTACTTATTTAATACTGACCGGTCACTGCTGCAGCAGGAGTGTATTACCATCCCTGGTGACACGGATATTCAGTGCCTTTGACAGCAAAGTATCCAGGGAAGCCATATCCGGCGCATCTATTTCGGCGCTGACGCGGTAAGATGACAGTTCCGGGTTTTTAAGCACTACCTTGCAGCCGTAGTAATCTTCTATTGCGCGGGCTACTTCCTCCAGCGTGTTATTGGTAAAAACGAAACGCCGCTGCTGCCAGGAGGCAAAGCGCAGCGTATCTACCTGTTGCTGCCGCAACGTTTCCGGATGCCTGCCGTATTCCAGCATATCGCCGGGCTGCAGCTGCCTGTTGCCCTCCCGGCCGTCTTTAAACTGTATGGTCACCCTACCATGGTGCAGCACCACGCGGGTGAGCTGCCGGCGGGCATATACGTTGAATGCGGTGCCTGTTACCAGCACATCCAGCTCAGGACTATGTACTATAAAGGGTTGTGGCTTCCCTCCGGCATCGGTATGCTGCACTGTGAAGAAGGCCTCTCCTTCTATCCACAGTTCTCTATTATTGCCGGCGCCGAAATCCGGGGCATACTTTAAGCGGGAGTTGGCGTTGAGAATGACTTCAGAATGATCCGGCAGCAGTACACGCGCTGTTTCTCCGCCAGCGGTATTTTTATAAATGAAAGCATTTTTTCTCCATTGCCAGAACCCCAGCGTAATGACCAGTATGAGGCAGGCGGCTGCCAGCAATTTTTTGTAGGGGAAAGAGATACGACGGATATTATTCTCCGGCGTATGTTTATCTATATTCTCCCAGATGCGCCTGATACGCGTTTCATCGGGTGTATGGGTTTTGAACCGGAGCTGGCTCAGCAAACCCGCGGCCTCTTCTATGGGGCCTCTCTTTTCAGGATGCAGTTCCTGCAGGCGCATCCAGAATGCATCCGCTTCCGGGCGCCTGTATTTTACCCATTCCTGGAAATATTCATCTGCCAGGAAATCATCCGTATTATAGGCCAGGTATCCATCAACCGTTTGGTGTTGCTTCATACACGTTAATTCAGGAAAAACAAGCGAAAGAAAAACCAGGTAATCAGGGTAACAAGCACTTCACGCAGGTAACTCAATGCCCTGAAAACATTTTTATAACAGGCCTTTACCGAAGTTCCCATAATCTCTGCAATCTCTTCATAAGATGCATTTTCATAGAACTTCAGATAAATAGCTTCCTTCTGACGACCGGGCAGCTGCTGCAGGGCGCTTTCCAGCCGCTGATCCCTGATGAGCTGCTGTTCTGCATTGATATGATTTGTTTCTGCAGAAAGTTCCACATCAAAAAAAACATATTCCGATTTGTACTTCTCTTTTCGTTGTGAGACTGTCATTTTTCTGAAAAGCAGGTTACGGAATGCCCTGAATAAATAATTCCTGACAGAAGCGGGCATTGACAGATTTTTCCGGGTTGTCCACAAACGTATAAAGAGATCCTGTATGGTATCATCAATCATATCTTCATCTCTTGTAAACTTCAAACCATAATTATACAGGCTTCCAACGAATGTATTGAAGAAATATGCCAGTGCTTCCTTATCGCCCGTCTGAAAAGCAAGCCAACGCACCTGATCTTCGCTGTTTCCATTGTTCTCCATTAATTATAAGGTGATTCTTCTTCAAGATACAATCAAAATATTTAATAATAAATTAAAAAAGGAGATACATAGTGCTGAAAAAACTCCCGGATTTTCTCCGGGAGTTGATCCTGGGTGGTTTTTGAAAATTACGAATTGCGAATTACGAATTACGAATGTTAAGCGAAGACATAAGCGAATAATTAAATCTTCGCTTATGCATTCGTAATTCGCAATTCGTAATTCGTAATTAACTCAAAAATTGTAGGTAAAAGACAGATTTGCTCCGCTGTACGCCGGCACCATTCTACAAATGCCGCCCACGCACAATAATCCTGCACGCTGTCTGCCATAGCTCAATGACACGCGTGCTGCTTTGTAATTACAGGCTCCTCCAAAACTGAAATAGTGTATTTTTTTTGACTGATAGTTGAACATATCGCTGGCAAAAAAAGACCAGCGGGGCGCATAGCTGTATTCCAGCAATGCGGCGGCCCAGTTTTTTTCATCGTCCACTGTCCACATATGCTGTGCTTCCACGCGTAAGGCGTGTTTTCTGTTAAAATTCAGCAATACATCCGCCATGGCAATATCTGCATGTACCATACCGAATCCCGGCCCCTGGATATACCCCTGGTTGTAATGAAGGTTCATGTAGGAAAAGATAGTTTTCACCAGTGGCGACCATCTTCTTTCCATGCTGACATTTACATCCCGGTATAATTCGGTGGGACCGAACTTCCAGAATGCCGCACTGAATCCTTCCTTTGATTTTAACCTGACGGTATCCAGGTTACGATACAGGGAGGCCGTGAGCGACAGCTTGGTGCCGTAATGCCCGCCCAGTGCGCTTCCTCTTTTAAGGTGATAGTAGATATCTGCCTTCCCGCCTATTTCGCCCATGGTTTGCGTGGCATAGGGATAAATATTGGGCAGGGAATAGGTATATAGCTTTGTTAAGGCAGGCAGATAATTTACCATTGCAATATTATCCTTCTGCGTTCTGTCTGTCCTGAAATCCATGCTTTCCACCCGGCGGAAAGCTATATCCATGCTCAGATTTTTATTGGTGGTGATCGTCTGGTTGATATACAGCACGGAACCTTTCTTCAGGATATTTTTGTTAAGCTCCGTCGGGTCAGCGCTTTTGTTTACATATTCAATGTTCAGATTGTAATGGGCATGTGTTAAACCGAGCCTGGCAGAATAGGCATTTACTTCCGGCGGAAATGTTTCATCCGGGCCGGTATACTTCTGATAACGATTCACGACGCTACCACCGATGGTGAGCCCCCAGGCCTGCCTTACCTTCAGCAGGTCCAGCAGATCCAGTTCCAGGTCAGCGCCGCGCACAATGCCGTCTCCGTTCTCCATCAGCACACGCTGCAGACCATACAGGGCTTTGAAGCGGATACTCTTCAGCGGCGTGAAGCGGACATTCACCCCATCCATGATATTGTCTATTCCCAGCTGCCTTTCTTCATAGGAACGGAAGATAAGTCCGTTGCCAAACTGTTCATAAAAATGTCCGGCCGTAATATCAATTTTATCGTTCCGGTATCCTGCAAAGCGGTGCGTGAGTTTCGTACCCTTCAGTCCTTCCGGATACCCCATCAGTACCGGCAGATAAGATTCCAGCTGAATACCGGCATAAAAATTCTTCAGCGTATAGTTTAAGGTAAAGTAACTGTTCGTGCCTATTTTATCACGGGGCGCCTGTGCCTTGGTTGCTTTATCATCCACATAAAACTGATTGTTTGATTCCAGTCCGCCGCTGAGCTTTCCGGGTATTTCCTGCGCTGATAACATGTTACCGGTCCCCGTTGCGATGAGGACAACCAATATCCATTTCTTCATAATCCTGCTAATTTTTTCACAGCTTCCAGCAAATGATATTCATCTCCCGGATTGTATCCGGCATGTCTTTCTGCCACGGTACCGTCTCCGTTGAGTATAACAGTATAAGGTACATTGGCAATGCCCAGTGACCGGTACAGGTCCTTGTTATAATCATTGTATACTTCGTACTGCCATCCCCGTGAGGAAACGACAGATTTTATACCTGCGCTGGTTCTGGCATCGTCAATGGAAACAGCGATCAGTTTTACACCGGATACTTTCTTCCAGTTATCATAATCATCTGCGATAGATTCCAGTTCGGAAATACATGGCTTGCACCAGGTAGCCCAGAAACTGATGATGATTGGTTTGCCGTTATTGGAAAAGGTATTGACGGATACCATCTTTCCTTCCAGATCCTTTACCTGTACGTTGGGTAGTTTCTGCTGGCTTTTATTCTCCTGTGCAACAGCGATGGTACAGCAGAAGAGCGCTGCCGCCATCATATAAACTGATACTGTTTTTTTTCCCATGTTGTCTGTTTTAGTATTAATACTCCGGCAACCATACTACCAGGCTGATTTACGGCTCATGGCTACCGGAGTATATGCGAGTGTTATATTGGCAATACAGCTATTAATCAAACTTCTGTGTTTGTCCGGCTGCCACTACCTGTGAATTATAGTTCTCCACCAGCTTGCCTTCATCATCCTGACCGTATACCAGAGCAATAATCTGGCAGTTGGCAGCTTTGTACTTACTGATATCGATGCTGTAATCTTTTGAATACACAGCGCCTTTGATTTTATGCGTAGCGGGGATTTCATCGCCCCTGGCATCAGTCAGCACTTTGCGGATAACATGGTTATAGGTATATCCGGTAATGTCGTGCGGCAGTTTGGTCAGCGGGCCGAGGTCCGGATCATTCTTATAATCATCTATCACCCTGGGGTCAGAATAGTAGTTGGTTTGTTTCGGGCCTTTCAGATCGCTTTCCAGGATGTACACCATAATTTTAGCTTTCGCTATGTTCAGCGCCTGTCCCATACCCACTTTAACGGTTATATTAAGCGTGCTGCCATTAACAGTGCTGATGATACCCAGGCCCAGTACAGCTTTCTTCTTAATGAAGGAGTTTACAACCGAGTCTGCCTGACCATAATTAATATTGTTGTTTTTATCGTACCAGTCGAGATCTGTGACTCTTTCCAGTTTGCTGGTAGGATATCCCTGTACGCCCAGTTTATCTTCAATGGTAGATCTTATATCTTTACCGATATCGAAGGTATCGCTGCCATGGAAGGCCGTTACAATGAGGTTAGGATATTTTTTATGGAGTTTTTCGAGCAGTACAGGCATACGCGGACACCAGCCGCACCAGGTGCCTGTAAATTCTTCCACCAGCACTTTTTTGGTATAGGTTTCCGGTGCACCTGTTTCTATACCACCGGGTTTAGTGGTATCTCCCCCACCGCCGGGGCTGGTACTGTCTTTTTTGGAGCACGATGTCATGAGCATGAAGCCTGACAGCAGGGCAATGCCTGCCAGGCGCAGAATGGATTTTGATTGCATAAAGTACTTTTTTGATTTAAATTCCTGGGTTTTAATTGGATTTATTTTGATGCAGCGTTCTGTTCTACCGGGCAAATAATCTCTTCCTGCATGCCTGTGGCTGCAGTATGGTAATATCTTCTGTGTGGTCTTCAATAAGTATATACCGCGGCTGGTTATTTTTACCCTCCGGAATGAAACTTTTTTTTATTTTTTTTCGGGAAAGACACAAAAACGAAGACTGTATTGCATTTCGCCATGACTTATATTTAGTACCTTACCAGGAATCATGTATGGCTGAAAATATTTTATGAATACAGATAATATTGCTGATAAAATCATTGACCTGAAAAATCAGGATGAACAACTCAGAGATGAACTTATCCGGAAAGGAAAACTCTCTGACGGATATGATCCGTCAATGGAAGCACTGCACAACAGGAATGCAGAGATCTTAAATGACATCATCGATGTAATTGGCTACCCGACCATTGACAAGGTAGGTAAAGCAGCCAGCGAAGCTGCCTGGCTGATTATTCAGCACGCTATCGGGCAGCCCGGCTTCCTGAAAAAATGCAGGCATCTGCTGGAAAATGCCGTCAGTGAAAACAAGGCAGACCCTGTCAGCTTAGCTTATCTGACGGACCGTATAGCTGTACTGGAAGGCGCGCCGCAGCTCTTCGGCACTCAATTTGACTGGGATGAAAACGGAGCGTTATCTCCTAACCATTTTGATGATGTAACGCGGGTCAATGAAAGACGGAAACGTATAGGACTTAACACCCTTGAAGAGCAGACAGCACTTATCAGACAACGGGTTGCATCTGAAAACCAAACGCCTCCGGCAGATGCAGACAAAAGAAAACATGACATGAACCAATGGAGGAAAAAAACAGGCTGGATAAAATAATACGGAAGCAGCGCCTGATAACAGGCGCTGCTTCTGTAAACTGCTATATGCTGTTCAGGTGTTTTCTGCAGCTTTCCGCTTCTCCATATTCCGCCGCAGAACGGGGCCGGATAAGAGGCCATATACCGCAAAAGAGCAGGTAACTATGGCCACGAAGCCCCACAGGCCCCAGCGCAGAACAGCCAGATTGGAAACCTGTATCCCTGTAAAGTAAACCGAGAGGGTAATCAGGCTGATCGCCGATGCCACCGTTCCCTTTGTCAGATGGCTTTCCATTAAGGCAAACCGCATCAGCACCCCACAGGACATGCCTTGTCCGAGTGTAAAGCAGGTCATGGCTGCAATGAGATACGTGCGTTGTCCGTACCAGGCTGCCGCCCATAGCAACACTACGCCCACTGCTAAAACAGGTAAAGCCGCTATCACCGACCTGCCCAGCGGCCAGGCCCGTGTTTTCCAGGCCAGAATTACATTTCCTGCAATCAGGCCGAGAAAGACGGGAATCTGAATCAGCGCATAATTCAATGATGACACGCCCTGATCCACCATGATGAGTTTGGGCGCCATGGCACTCCATGCAAAAACCGGCAGCATCAGCGCGGGCACTGCAAACGTATTCTGCAAAAAAGAAGAATAGCGGAAAAGCTCCCGGTAGTCTGCGGCCAGTTTTGAAAAAGACAAGCCGGTGCTACGGCGTATTACAGGCAGTGTTTCAGGCATAAACCGGTAAAGTCCGCAGAGTGAAATACCGGAGAGGATAATGATGACCCCAAAGACCCACCGCCAATGAGCAAACTCCATCAGAAAAGCGCCTGAAACCGGCCCTACCACCGGCGACAGCAATGCCACATTGGTCATCAGCGCAATCACGGTAACGGCTCTCTTTTCCGGGAAGGCTTCCTGTACTGCCACATAGCCTACTGCTGCAATCAGGCACATACCCGACCCTTGCAAAACACGCAGGAGCGCAAAGATCCGGATGTCGGCAACCCAGAGTGCCGCTATGCAGGCCGCCAGGAAAAGGCAGCCGCCTCCTATCATGACCGGCCGCCTGCCAAAACGATCTGTCAGCTGACCATAAAAAACCTGAAATAAAGCAGCTCCCAGCAGGAAGGCACTGGCCGAAGAGGCCAGCCACGCTTCAGGCGCGTGAAACTCTGTGACAATGCGGAGCATGCAGGGCTGCACCATAGAATTACTGATATACACTGAAAACTCGAACAACACCAGCGCCACCAGAAAAAATAATGTTCTCCGGGATAGCGGCCTATAGGCAGGAATAGCTTTCCGTGCAACAGGGTTCATTAAAGTTGTCATAAATACAAATACGGTGTGAAGTGGATAAATAAACCGCAGGCGCCGGCCTGCCGGTCAGGGTAAGGCTATGAAGCCCATGAACGTTTTCCCAGGAGCTTCTCGCCCAGGATCGTCAGCCGCGCAGTTTCCTGCCGGTCCCGCTCCCAATGACGGGGATCTCCGTAAAAGGAATATCCTTTGGGGGCCTCCCGGTTTTCCCAGGCATGAATACGCCACTCCCGCAGCTCCGCATTTTCTTCCTGCGCGGGAGACATGGAAATATACTGAGCGATACGCGCCTTGTTGAGCGAAACATTCTGACGGATGCCATGGCAAAGGCGGCTGTTAAAAATCAGCAGATCTCCTTTCCCTAAACCAACGGCGGTCTGTTCCAGGTCCGATACATCAGGGCGGTACCAGTTCCAGTCTTCCGGCTGACGCGCTTTCCACTGCAGGAAATCTTCTTTCCGGAAGATAGACGGATAGCAGGTAAAGCCGCCAACGGAAAGATCTGTCTGGTCCGACAGGGAAAGTACACCCTGCACATTATCAGAACTGTTCTCCGGATCATAATCCCAGTGTTTGACCATATCAAAGGAAAGCCCCGGATATGGCGGTAAATTTAAGTTCACGCGGTCAATGGTTACCCAGAGATCTTCCTGCCCCCAAACGTCCGCAAAAGCATTATAAACACGGGGATGCTGCCGGTTATCCCAGAGCGCCTGGTGATGATAGAGTTCTACCATCCCGCTGTTAAAACTTTTATATTCTTTTTTCAGCGCAACTTTCTCTCCGGGATACCAGGTGTGCGGATCGGCAGCATCCAGCTCTTCAAAATCCCAGATAGCCTGCGCTGTTTTATCCGCCTGTTCAGGAGAAATGGCCGCTTTCACTACCACATATCCGTACTGTATCCAGCACTGCCAATCTTCTTCTGACAATACTTTCAGCACCGGCTGCTTAACACGGTCATTCAGCCTGGAGGAAAAAACTACATTCGTAGACGGATTACGTTCCGCCGGGGTATTGGTACCCACAGCATTCTCATTTCTTTGAGCCTGCATCATATTTTTACATTTAAGGAAGGTTAGAAAATGGGCTTACAATCCGGACGCTTTCAGGTCCAGGGTTAAAAACAGCAAGCGGTCAAAAAATAACGGGTAAAGGTGATCTGATCCACCCTGGCAGACGAATCCCAGATGCTGGTACAGCCGTGACGCCGGGTTGTTTTCCCAGACGGTAAGCGTAAGCCGCCGGCATTGCCGTTGCCGGGCTGTCTGCAGCATATGTTGCAGCATGGCATGAAAATAGCCCTGCCCCTGGAAGCGCGGGTCAATAATAACGGAATGAATGGCACAATCGCCTTCCTGCTGATGCAGGCGGAGAAAGCGGAGATAATTTTCTTCCACCTCCCGCATTTCATCCCGGTAATGAAAGTCGCCCTTGATGCTGACTTCATTACTTTCCTGTGCTGACAGCACTTCCGGCCGGAAGGCGCCGATCCATTCTCCGTCTGCATTATAGCATAGTTCAAACTGAGGGAGAAAAGGTTCTACATTCTGTTTGCGGTACAGTGTTTCAAAATTGTATCCCGGCTTATTCCGGTAAGAATAATAGTCGATGTAATAGCCGGTGCTGTAGAGCAGCTTACCGAGGCGTATCTGATCGTCTTCTGCTGCACGGTTGCCTTTTATCCAGAAAACCTGCTGTGCCTTCTTTCTGCGCGAGGCATTTCTTCCTTCCACAGGAACGTCTTCCTGCGGATACCAGAAATTACCCTGACGGATCTGTGCGGTATTCCGTGCAATCATATACCGGGCGAACAGGTTGTTGACTTTGTCCAGCTGCGGATCTTTTGAATTGACGGAATAATAGTTAAACAGGTCATCCGTATTGCGCAGCTGGGTGAAGTAAACCACACGGAGTCTTTCTTCATGATGCAGCAGGGAAATATGTTTCTCCAGGTCAAGCGCATTCGGCAATGACCAGCCGGTTTGTTCCAGGCGCTGTATCACGGTATCATAATGCGCCTGTTCACCGGCTGTCAGCGGCACCAGCTGATTGCCAAGGCGGGCTTCAAACAGCACGCGCATACCGAATATCCCGATGGGCAGTTCTTCCCGCTCCATCGGTCCTAAAATGGAATAACGATCAAAGAAGGTACTGTAATCCAGTATCCTCCTGGTTAAAGCGGTACTCCATATTTCGTAAAAGCTGTTGAAGAAATTCCGTTCTACCGTTTCCCGATGGGCAGCATCCTGCAGCATTTCCTTTTCAATACCTGCCACATGCGCTTCGAGATGCTTACGCATATCGCGCATAAACGGGTCGCCCGGCGATGCGAGGATAAAACCGTCTTCATCCCGGAAGGAGTTCAGGCAGCTGAGCGTTGTATCTGCAGGCACCTCCGGGAAACGCAGCATGAGGGCGGTATACCTGTGGGGGATGGTATCTGCATCAATATAAATACCTCCTTCTTTCTCCAGGATAAAAAAACGGGTGTAATCAGACAGGTTCACATAATACCCTCCTGCATACAGGAGTTGTAAACGTTCCCATAAATGCGGCCTTTCTCTTTTGAGGATGACGGATAAGGAACGTACCCATAGTTTCACTGGCCCGAAGCAATAGGCTCCCACAACGGCATCGCGGGGGAAAGCGGTACTGTCTGCAATAAAATGAGGGCTGTTCAGCAGCTGTTCTTCATCCCATACCCAGAGGTATGACTGCATACTTTTCTGATGCTGCTGCCGCAGATGCTGATTCAGCAACTCCCACTGGTAGATGGCTTGTCTGCATGAATCAGACAGATCTCCGCCAAGCCAGATACGGTGCAGGTTCAGGTCTTCAATTCTGGTAGTGCTGATAGCGAAGATGGACGAAATCTCATCCAGATCAAATTCGCGCCGGTACGTTTTTATCTGGGAACGGATCTGCTGAAATCCTTTCTCCCATTGAAAATTCAATTCCTGGGAAAGCAGCGGATCTCCCTGGATACGGGCCTGTTCCCGTTCGTCAGCGTTCCTTTTGAGGTCTGCCAACAATGTCTCACATTCTGATAACGGAGTTTCTACACCGGCCGACGGGAATGTCCGGCCATTGTTCTGTAGCTGGTAGGATACACCTTGCATGGTTAAATTGATTTTTAATGTCAATAGATGATTGCAACGCCAGGCACACAGCTTTGTAAGCTGTCCTGACATTATAGATAAGTGACTGTATGTCGGGTTTCCGTGTTTATACCATATACAATGGCGCAGCACTATAAGTACTGGTAACTATCCGGATTAACAAGTGGTGTATGACTGGGAAATTCACATCATTTCTGACATATACGGGTAATGGATTAACACCCTGAAGTGGCTGTCCTCATCATAAATAAAACATGGTTAATTATTAAACAATAGTGTAATGATGGCAATGTGTCCTTTAATGGGTTTTCCGAAAAAACATAAAAGTGGGTTTTGCTTATATATTGACATGGTCCCCGCACTTTCTGCGCACAAAACTACAGATGCTCACAGCAATGCAGCTGCAGTAATTTAAAATGACGGATATGCCCCGCTGGTAATGAAACCTGAAAAACACGCAATGAAGGCCGTTCCTGGCTCATTCCGATATTTACCCGCTCCCTCTTTCGGCTACAACTTAGTGGCTTTTGGCTACAGCTGTTGTATCGCTTATGCAGAATTTTGTATCAACAAAAAATACAACAATATGAATATCGTACTTACAGGTTCGCTCGGCAACATTGGTCAGCCACTCACTGCCATGCTGGTGAACAACGGCCATAGCGTCACGGTCATCACCAGCAGCAAGGATCGTCAGCAAGCTATTGAAAACCTCGGCGCCAAAGCGGCTGTTGGCAGGTTACAGGATGCGGGCTTCCTGGCAGAAACCTTCAGGGGCGCAGATATCGTTTACCTGATGGAAACAATGGAGGCCGTGGGTGATATGTTTGATAAATCAGTAGATTTTATCGGCGACATTACTAAAATCGGAGAAAATTACAAAGCGGCGGTAATACGCTCCGGTGTAAAACAGGTGATACATCTCAGCAGTATCGGTGCGCACACGAACAAGGGAACAGGCATCATCCGTTTTCACCACAATGTTGAAAGCATTCTCCGGCAACTGCCGGATGATATTGCCATCAAGTTCATCCGTCCGGTCAGCTTCTATATCAACATGTTCTCCTTTATGCATCATATCAGGTCCCAGGGATCCATCATTTCCAATTACGGTGGTGATGTAAAAGAGCCCTGGGTTTCGCCGAAAGATATTGCTGCCGTCATTGCCGAGGAGGTAGACCAACCCTTTGCCGGTAAAACCATCCGCTACGTGGCCAGCGATGAAGTTTCTCCGAATGATATTGCGAAGACGCTGGGAGAAGCGATTGGCCAGCCCGATCTGAAATGGCTGGTGGTTCCGGGTCAGCAGCTGCTGGATAACTGGCTGAGCATCGGATTTAACGAACAGGTGGCAAGAGGTTTTATAGAACTGCAGGAAAGTCAGGGCAGCGGAGCGCTTTATGAAGATTACCATCAGCATAAACCGGTGCTGGGCAAGGTGAAACTGAAAGACTTTGCGAAAGAATTTGCAGCGGTGTATAAGGGTCAATAAAACAGCAGTCTGTACAGCCGGGCCCCTGGCAGGAATATCCTGTCAGGGGCCCGGCTGTATATACATATTTAATAATAGCCATCTCCGCAGGCCGGCCATCACGCCGTTGACTGGTACCGCAAACTTACCTACCTTTAACATACGGCTGAACCGATAAAGATTATGCCATTCAAGTACTTTAATCCGGATATTACCCTAAGCGCCTACATTCAATGTTACTGGGAGCTTACAGGGGCAGATGCTGCCTTTGACACCCTGCATCCCGATGGCTGCATTGACGTGATCGTGAATACCGGAGATCCGTTTACCGTACATCAGAAAAATATAACGCTGGAAGCAGGCGGCATTTATCTGGGTGGAGCGCTGACAGCGGCTATTCATGAAGCCGTGCCGCCGGGAGTACGCTTACTGGGAATCCGTTTTATCCCCGGCTGCTTCGGCTATTTTTATCCGCCCTCCTCCCTGGGAGATATACGCGACAATTGTATTCCGGTGGATGACAGCTATGTTCCCGGTCTGAACCTCCTGAAACAATCGCCGGTAGCAGCACTCGACGCTTTTTACAAAAAGAGATTAAGAACATTTGATAATCCGGCCCTGAAATCCCTCTCCTCCATTATAGCCTGCGGCGGCAACACCACCCTGAAAGAAATAGCAGCGGCATGCAACAGATCCAAACGGCAGACAGAACGTACGTTTAAAAAACTGGTAGGGCTTTCTCCCAAACAATTCTGTCATGTGGCAAAATATATCCGCACACAACAGCTCCTGAAAGGGAAATCCGATGGAGAAACGCTGCTGGGCATCGCGCTGGAGGCAGGTTACTACGACCATGCCCATCTTACCAAATCGTTTAAAAAAATAGCCCTGCGCACACCGGGCGGAAAATAAAATGTCGCTTTTTTACAAACACAGGCAACCATCCGGGCAATAGCTTTGCAGTAAAAAGCGATATGATCAGACTGTACAAGGCTTTGATAGTCCTTATTTTCATGTATGCCTCCGGCCATATGGGCTATACTTTTTTTAATAAAGATGCCGTCACCCCGGAGGAAAAAATGTGGTTCTTTTCAGGAGGCCTTGCCCTGTTGTTAATGGGTTTTATAAATATCCTCCACTTCATCCTCCGTATTCCGCTTACCAGGAATATTTGTTTCATCACCAACCTGGCTATGCTGTTGTTCATGATCATCCTTTGCTTCATTATACCCGAACCACAGGTAATTGTACTGGATTTCATCCTGGCAACGATACTCATAACAGCCTGGAAACATGCCGTAACCGTAAATAAAAGAAGCAGCTATGAAGTTAATTTACCGGGATTACAGTTATAGGGCCGTTGCTGTTTCCGTTCTTATCTGGGGAGTACTCACAGGCGTTACAGCTGCCTGTTTAAGTCCGGACCCAGTACTTTCTTCGCTGTATGCAGCCAGGTTTTCTGCCAGAACCTCCTTTATCATACTATGCATTATCCTGACAGGAACAGGCATTAAAGGTATCAGGAATATCCTTTCGAACGCAGTATGGAAAAGGTTTTTCCGGATACTGGTGTTTACATTCTCTATCAATCATTTTATTCACCTGGCATATATAGGTATACATCATTATTATGCGGACCGTATACTATTACAGCCTGAAAATATACCGGGAACAATTGTTTATGCCCTGATTGCCATATTGCCGCTAACAGTACATAAAACAGCCGGCTTTCTGAAGCAGGCTGTTTTCTCCTATCTCCCCCTGTTGTTAACAGCCATGGTATTCATTCTTACCTATCAGCGCCGGCTCACTTCTCCCACGCGGAATTTGTCGCCCTCCAGGCTGTATACCACCTTCCTGGTGATAGCTGTACTATTAATAATTCTGAATGTATACCGGATGATAAGAGAATATTCCGCAGGCCGTGATTGAAGCCATGCATCCCTTTTTCAGCATTTTTATAACATAGGATATGAATAAGACTATAAAGATCAGTTTCCTCATAGCAGCATCCATCCTGCTTACTTGCGGAGTAATGCATGTACATGGCATCTTTTTTTCGCAGGACCTTTACCCTGAAAACAGGGAGCTGATGACATTAATGCAATCATCCACCATTCAGATGAGCCCGGCCGGTATTGTCTGGGACCTATGGATAGGCTTTCATGCCATGTTTGGCATGAGCCTCGTTTTTACAGGCGCTCTCCTGCTTTATCTTGCTGTAAGGCAGTTTCCTTTTTTATGCCGCCAGCATTACATCATATGCCTTTATATTATCACTATCGGTTTTTTCCTCTGGACGGGAAACAGGTATCTCATTCCACCTTTTGTTATCAGCATGGCAGTACCACTGGTTTTACTGATTACAGGCTATCTGATTATTTTAACTACCCGGCCGGAGAGGTAAACAAATGAGCGCAAAAGGCAAGGTACGGTTGGCCGTACCTTGTCTTTTGCAATGATAACAATTTACAATGCCTGCAGCTGCACCATTAACATGTCTCACAGCCGGACAATGTTTCAAAGCACTGAAAACACATGCTGATACAGCGGCTGCAGGTTTCATATGTCAGCGAACCCTTTCCGCCGCTGATGTTATCCGGCCATTTAATTTCAGCAACTATCAGTTTTTTTAATGTTAACTTTTTCTCCGGAGGGAAATTTTTCTTTTTCATAGATAAAAGTATTACAGGTTAAGATGTGTCCGTTATCTCAGGCCAGGCTGGAGGAATCGCCAGTGTTTTGCTATATAAAAGATACTGAAATTGCCGCATATCAGTAAACACCTCAACGCGGCAGTTGACTAAGTCAGACCTGGTGATTACATTTGTAAAAATGTTTCGTTGCATGCAGGTGAAATGTACGGTGTGCAATTCCCATCAGCAAAACCAAAATCTATTTACCCGACAAAGTATACTTATGCGCCACCTTATTCTCATGCTGTTACTGCTTATCAGCAACACCGCATCATCACAATCCGTTCCACCGGGAATGAACGGTGTACAGGCATGGTTCTCTGCCTGGGATCTGGTTTGCCGTAACAGGTTCGGCCCGTCCGACACCGTTCCGGCCATCTTTCTGTATGACGACTCCTCCTATTATTCCACCATTCCACGTTCGGCAACCGACGCGCGTTTCACTGCGCCCGGCCCCGGAGGAAAGGAAATGCAGTGGTATACCGGCGCCCACAACGGCACGTTGCGCATCCCTGACGGGCAATCAGTTCCGCTGGGCCTCATGTCTTTTGCAGCAGCTGATTCGGCAGGAAATCCCTTCTTCGTAATGGCTACGCCCCGCTTCTGGAAAAACACGGGCGTGGAAAGCAGGGAACTTGGGCTGGATAAACTTGTTACCGCCGTATTCCTCCACGAATTTGCGCACACCCGCCAGCAACAGGGTATGGGCGCAACTGTAACTGCCATCGAGCAAAAACATCCGTTCCACGATCCGCCTCTTTCCGACGATATTGTGCAGCACCTTTTTTCAAAAGACAGTGTGTATACGGCAAAGTGGAAAGAAGAAACCAACCTTTTTTACCAGGCTGCGTTTCATCCGGATCAGCGCACCACAAAAAAACTGACCTGCGATGCATTGCGGATGCTGCGCCAGCGGCAGACCAGCTACTTCACCGCCGGCAAAGAGATCTTACGGGAGCTGGACGATATCTTCCTGACAATGGAGGGGTTGGGGCAGTTTTCGGGTTTATACTGGTTGCAGCTTCCGTCCGGCGGAGGATTTACATACGCCACCGCTGTAGAGGGCATGCGGCGGAAGCGGAACCAATGGTCACAGGAAGAAGGACTTGCCATGTTCCTCATCCTCGACAAAACGGGTCTTAAAAACTGGGAACCCGATGTATTCTCCGCCCATCCGAAAACAATTGTGCAACAGTTACATACTGCCTGCGGCTGCCGGTAAAACTGTACAGCTGAAATATATTCCGGTCTTCTGCAGACTAAATGAAGCAATAAATGAAGAGAACAATCACTTTAATTTTAATTCCTGTAATTACCATTGCCGCCATCTCTGCACTGGTTAAATATATTGCAATGGATCGCCTATCGTTTGCGTGGGCGTTGAATTTCCTGCTGATGCTATGTGTGCTTGCCTTTACGGAAGCCCTGAAGAGCCAGCTTACTTCTTCTTACTATCATGAAAAAGGATGGGAACAGAAAGGGAAGATATACGAATACCTTGGAATAAATATTTTCAGAAAATTGCTGCTCTGGACCGGTTGGGAAAAACTCAATAAAAAAGCCAATCCCGTGGAGAAAGGTACCGGAGCTTTGATGCATCTGCATTACCAGACAAAAAAGAATGAACTGGGGCATGTCATTATCTTCTTCATCGTTCTGGGGTTTAATATTTTCGTAGCATTCAGATATGGCATTGTCAAATCCTTCGGGCTGCTGGTATTAAATGTTCTCTTAAATGTTTATCCGGTTTTACTGCAACGGTATAACCGTCCGCGGATAGCAAGAGTCCTTGCTTTAAGTAAACGGAGATAAGGATATTGGTACAAAAACAGCTTTGCACTATCGTATACTGAAAGGCTTCCGTACAAACTTGTGCCGAATCCTTTCAGTATAATATACTCTATCGGCCAGTAACTGCCGTGGTATGTTTATTCAACCAGGATCAATCGGATTTCAACACATTGCCATTCACCGGCCCCATCACACTTCACGCCCTCAATAACTGTGCCGACTACACGTAGACAAGCAATCCATTCTTTTACTATGCTGATACGGCATTTCATTCCGTAGTTGTCATCAGCAGCTTAATGTCCTTGCCACGTCTCAATTGAGGAAGTAATGATCCTTGGGCAAATATCCATTCAAGCGGCTACACGTCTCACTATCATCAGCATACTTCAACAAAACGGCATATTAATTCATCTGAACAGCGTACCGAAAATTATAGGATACCTCATAGATGATTCCTATCTTTATTGAAAGGAGAGAGATAATGAGCAGCGCGTTAATAATCTTACCAGTTGCCAACTATCACTTAACAGACTCATTGATATTACGCATAATAAATCTATAGTGGCGAATACCTTTCAGAAAGGTATTTATAACTATACAGCATAAAGTATGTTTATGAAAATATTTCAACTTCCGCAACCGAGGTCTCAGCATTCAGAAATGGGGAATGAACCTTTTGTCCGATATAAGAAATATACAGATACTATATGCTAAAATATGATATCACGAAGCGATGGCTATACCTTCCAGTGTTTTGTTAAACAAAACAATTTCATCCAATCGGTAATATGCAGCAAATACACTGGAATATCTCAATAAGTTACAGCAAAAGAATCTTCAGCTGACAACAATCCTGAAAGCGTTGATATTGTCTAAAAAAACAAGTTGTTATTTCAGGGAATAAGGTTGCTATTGCTGCAGCTGAATTAAAAACATAACTGACCGTATAGCTTTCCAACCCAGAGGTTACCGGTTATCACAGCCTTTATCTGCCGGCCGTACAGCCATCGGGATAACGGCCGCTCACCTGCTCTTCAGATTTGCTCACAGTAAAATGGATTGAAAGCATACTATATCAGTTGGCCAACGTTTTCAGTAATTTCCAGAGACATATCCCGGAATAAATTTGGTCAATTATTATCTTTTTATTAAACCCGGCTTCAAGGAGGAAATATCATAACCCAGAAGGCTATAAGAAAAAAAGCACTGACACAGCAGAAGATAACTTCGTTAAATCAATACAAATAAATTCTTTGGAGAAAACGTTTTTTCTTCAACACCTGTATTAACGTAAATTATCATCGTCTGGTCTTTTTCACTTTTTGCTGTAGCCTGGATAATTATCTCATTCAAGTATTGAATATCCTTAACTCACAAATAACTGAGGTGAGCAGGCAACCTATGTTCCTAACCATCCGGCCCGATTATTACTAACCCTTAAAATAAGTCAGTATGA
Organism: Chitinophaga solisilvae; assembly: GCF_009928525.1. Classification (GTDB taxonomy): domain Bacteria; phylum Bacteroidota; class Bacteroidia; order Chitinophagales; family Chitinophagaceae; genus Chitinophaga; species Chitinophaga solisilvae. Next base: position 109,557 of record NZ_JAABOK010000015.1, read on the forward strand.
GAGATCCGAAGAAAAAATGCACTTCACCTTACATAAAGCGGTCATTGGTAGCAGATGGTTTTATAATTAACATTCTTGACATCAAAACCGATGAAAAAACAACATTTTGCTGTCAGCATGATAATGCCGGATTTATTATCAGCTTTTTTATCCCGACTTTTTGTAACGCTGTTTCCTTATTACCAAACAAAGCCAATGTCTCCGGCGAGTATTCCGTTCAGCATATAGAACCAGGTACATTCCATCAGCAGATTCCTGCCGGAACCCGGCATCTGTTCCAGCTGGCCATATCCGCAGAGCAATTAATATCTACAGACTATTATTTCAAGGTATCCCCCCTCCTGTTTCTCAACTCAAAGGAGTTACATCCGAACGGGATGCCGGTCAGTTATAAAATAGGAGCTAAACTAAACAATTGCTTACAGGATATTATTGACAGTCAGCTAAGAGGAAAAAATCTGGAATACTATCTGGTCATAAAAACTTATGAATTACTGTTTAATTATTACGAACAACAATTAAACAGGTATAGTCATCAGGGAAATCTGAAGTTAGCAGGTGATGAAAAATTATTCTACGACATTATTTTTTTTATCGAAAATAATTTAAAAATGCCATTGCGGTTAAATACAATTACCGAAAAATTCCTGATCAGTGAATACAGGGCAAAACAGGTTTTCAGTAAGATCAATAAATCATTCAGCGAATATGTAACAGAAGCAAGAATGAGCAAAGCTTTGAAAATGCTTAAAACCAGCCAGAGTAAGGTATCTGTAATAGCCAGGGAAGTTGGGTATAAATGTGCGTCGAAGTTCAGTCATGCTTTCTTCAAGTACTACGGGGAATTACCGCAACGTATCCGCAGACCTCAAAAAGAGACATTAGAGAAAAATCAAATGATGTATTAAATATTGAATCATTTCAAAAACAATCAAATGTCTGATAAAATACCTGTCATTTCATTGTCCGGAACTCCCAGAAACATGGGCTTATCCTTTGGTGAAAGCTATCGCAGGGAGATACAGGAATTCGCTTTACTCAGGTTAAACCGGTTAAAAATGTTTCTTATGGAGTATAGCAATATTGCTGTTGACAATAAATCAATACTAAATACAGTGCAGGAAGTAGTTCCATGGCATCGCGCCTACAATTACGATATCTGGAATGAATTCCGGGGAATAGCCACCGGCGCAGGCATCTCAGATGAGCTGCTCCTTGTATCAATGGCATATACTGATCTGAGGGATTATTTCATCAGGCGCTATCATCCGTTACTGAATACTGGTATTGATCCGGGTGGATGCAGTGCATTTATTGTTCCGCGAAAACTAGCCGCAAATGGTGTGCTGATAGGCCAGACCTGGGACATGTCACCTGAAGCAATCCGATACCTCGTACTGGTAAGAAGAAAGCCTGTAAATGCACCTGAAACGCTTTATCTGACTACAGCCGGATGTCTGGCACTAATTGGCATCAACAGCCACGGCGTTGCAATAGGCAATACCAACCTGATGACTTCAGACCATATATCCGGCGTAAACTATTTATTTACCATATCTGCTGCACTTCAGGCAGATACAGCCTTAACAGCAGCAGGGACCATCATTAATACGCCGCGGTTATCGGGTCATAATTTCTTTGCAGCAGATCAGGACGCCGCTTTTAATATAGAAGCCAGTTCCTTACAGTCAAAAAACACGCCGGTAACCGACGAGATACATATTCATACCAATCACTGTCTGGATCCGGAAATGAAAAAACTGGAGCTACCCAGGCATGTACGCTGGCAGGAAAGTTCAACATACCGCTATCAAAGGATGAAGCAACTTTTTACAAAAACGGCGCTCCCGTTAAATATTCATCAGTGCTGGGAGATATTGGGCGACAGAAAATCCAATAGCAGCCGATTTGCTATTTGCATGGATGATGTTGATCAAAACAACAGTGACGTGGCTACTGTTGCTACCTGTATATTATCTCCTGCCGAACGAAAAATACATGTTTGTGCGGGTGGAGCAGACAATGAAAAAATGCAGGAAATATCTCTGTAAAACCCTTACAGCATATCCTTCCCGGGTTTCAACAACTCGTTCGCTATCCAAATACTTTATTTCATTGACATCTTAAATTTATGAAAACATGTCCGACAAATTAAAATCATTAACGACACCTCAGAAAAACATATGGTACGAATGCCTTAAATACGATCACAATTTTTATGAATACACGTATGTATTTGAAATTCTGGGTAACCTGGATGTATCCAGGCTGGACAATGCCATTTTAACCGTTATCAGAAACCATGACATCTTCAGAACAACTATTATTGAACAGGAATGGGAGCCATACTTAAAAACAGATAATATCCGGAAAAATCAGGCATTAAAGGTTATCGATTTTAATAAAGAAGACCTGGACGAAATACTCATAACGGGGAGGCATGACCTTCTGAAAGTAAGTTATAGCGATCCCTGTAAATTTGTACTGGTTCCATTTTCTGCCGGTAAATACTACTTCTTCTTTTCCTATCATCATATAATGCTGGATGGGAACTCATTGAAGATAATTTTTTCAGAAATCAGTGCTGTATATAACAGGATCATTGACAATCTATCTTTCATAGCGCCATTAAAGGAAACCAGTTTACTCGCTGAATGGGAATCAACACAATCTGCTGACGCCATCAAAGCAAGTCAGGAATACTGGGAAGGTTATATTGGATCCAGCCTATTCCATATTGAGCTGCCGCATGTGAAGTATCCACAACCTCCGGTAAATACAGGGAATGCGATTACCACCAGTCTGTCTCCGTTATTATCACAACAGATCAGAGAACTTGCCAGGAGTAACGGCACCACCGTTTTCAAGGTATTGTTCTCTGCATTCAGTATTTTATTATACAGGGTTACCGGATTGAATGATTTTATCACAGGATATTATGCCGATCTGAGGCCGCCTGTACTAAAACAGGTAACAGGTTACTTTGTAGGGCTTGAGCCATATCGGCATCAGATAAAAGACAGTGATTCCTTTATTTCTCTTATGATGAAAATGGAACAGGTCATGAGTCAGCATAAAAATGCCGCTGTTCTTCCATATTCACTTTACGGAAATACCCGGAAACCTGTGCCACGCAGTAATGTAACTTTTGCAAAAACCGTATCAGGCAGGCATTTCCTTCAATTGCAGGGAACCAGCATCAATTCATCCAGCCATAGAGGCACCTCCCGTGAATTCGATTTCTTCCTGTCATATGATGAAGGCGATCAGGAAATTCAATTGTATGCGGAGCATAGTATCTCCCGGCAGCATGAGGTGGTAGCAGCATTTTTCTCTCAATATATCACCCTGCTTTCTTCCATCGTCGAAAATCCTCATGAAACAATCGGGTTACTGCCAATGTTATCGAAATCAGAAAGAAATCAAATTCTGACATCATGGGCTGCTGCTGAAACTGTGAACAATTATGAAGAAAGTACTATCAGTCGCTTTGAAAAACAGGCACAGGACCACCCGGATCATATTGCAGTTGTTTTCAGTGATACAGTGCTGACTTACAGCGAACTGGATAAAAAGGCAAATCAGGCTGCACATTACCTTCAGCAGCAGGGGATAACAGCGGGAGCACATGTCGCGTTTTACTTCGGACAATCTGCCGACCGAATCATTACTATGCTTGGCATATGGAAACTGGGAGCTATCTATGTTGCATTAGACCCCATTTATCCTGCCTTCCGTTCTCTTTTCATTCTGGAAGACGCCGCGGTCAATTATCTCATTACCCAGGTACATCTGAGTAATATCTTCTCCGATTTCAAAGGGATGATCATATGTATAGACCAGGAGCACACGGCAAAAAATATTTCCGCCCAACCTACATCCCCACCATGGCGTTCTCCGGAAAATAATGTTGCCGCTTATATTAACTATACCTCCGGCAGCACAGGCCTCCCCAAAGGCATAATCATAAGTCACCGGGGGCTGAGTAACATGACAGGAGCATATACAGCTGATGATATGCTTGCCTATACAACCTCCAGCAGAGTCCTGCAGTTTGCTTCCATCTGTTTTGATGCCTCTGTATTTGAAATCTGGGGAGCATTAAGTAAAGGCGCTCACCTTTTTTTATATCCTGATAACCGCGTAACAGGTATTGAACTCCATAATTATATAATTAAGTATGGTATTACAAACCTGATGCTTACACCAACGGTATTAGCTACACTGCCAGCTCCGGCCGAGACTGAAACGTCCCTGAAAACCGTAGTGTTAATTGGTGAAGCATTTCCTCAAAAGCTGATGCTTAACTGGTACCGGCATGTAAGATTATTCAATGGCTATGGCCCTACGGAAACAACCATTTGCGTAAACAAATATATAATCACGGGTAACCATCCGAGTAGTACGCTCGGCAGACCGATTTCCAATGTCTTCCTGTATGTACTCGACGATTTCATGCAACCAGTACCACCGTTGGTCAACGGAGAACTCTACATTGGTGGAATCCAGCTGGGATTAGCGTATTTGAACAGACCAGATCTCACAAGCAAATCCTTTCTTCCAGATCCCTTCGCCGTTACAAAAGATGAGCAACCGGAGAAACCACGTATGTATAAGTCAGGAGATCTCGTCAGGTACCTGCCAGATGGAAATATAGAATACATGGGTCGCAAAGACAGGCAGGTAAAAATCCGTGGATTCCGTATTGAACTGAAGGAGATAGAATATACCGCAACCCTGTTTGATGATATTTTTCAGGCGGTGGCCAACATACGGACTGTTGATAATGAAAAGAGTATTGTGTTATATCTCGTCCATAAAGATAAGCGGCCCCTGGGAATATTATCCAATGCTACAATAAACAGGTTACGGGAATTTCTGAAAACGAGACTGCCCATGTATATGATCCCTAAAGAATTCATATGGATAGATTTCATTCCACTCACCCCCAACGGAAAAACAGACTGGCAGTCATTACCTGTTCCCTCAACCATATTTATCCCTGCCACCTCTCCGTTTAACGAAACATTGAATGAATACGAGATAACGATAACAGACATATGGAAGAAAGTATTGAATAAGGAAGATATCGGATTGAAAGATAGCTTCTTTGATATAGGGGGGCATTCCCTGCTGCTGACAGAAGTTTATAAAAAACTACCGGATTCATTCAGAAACCGCCTGAGATTACCTGATCTCTTCAGGTATCACACGGTCGATTTACTGGCGAAGCATCTCCAGGGTAGTTAATGACACTCATCACATTTAAATACATTCAATAATATGAAGTTACATGACAGAATACAGGAAAAGATAGCAATAATAGGAATCTCCTTACGATTTCCGGGAGCCGATAACAAGGAGGAGTTCTGGGAAAACCTCCTGTCAGGAAAAGAAACGATTACTCATTATACTGAAGAAGAATTGCTTGATACAGGGATACCGGTTAACCTCCTTCATAACCCCGGTTACATTAAAGCGAAAGGCGCATTGAAAGATGTGAAGGGATTTGATGCCGCCTTTTTCGGTATCTCTCCCAAAGAGGCATCAATTATGGACCCTCAGCACAGGTTACTGCTCGAATGTGCATGGGAAGGGCTGGAAGATGCCGGATATGCCCCTCGTTCAACCTGCAGCGATATTGGCATTTTCGCCGGAATGGGTATTTCAAGTTATCTGTCTGAAACCAATGCCTCTGCAGAAACAGACCCTGCTGAAAAGTATCAGATAATAATAGGTAGCGGAACAGATTTTTTATGCACCAGAATTGCCTATAAATTAAACATCACAGGCCCTGCCGTTACTGTTCAGACAGGTTGTTCCACATCCCTTACGGCTGTTCACCAGGCGTGCATGGCCCTGCTGTCGGACGACTGCAACATTGCCCTTGCGGGAGGTGTTTCACTGGGCATACTGGAGAAAGGAGGTTATCTTTATCAGCCAGGACTGATATATTCTCCCGATGGAAGATGCAGGGCTTTCGATGCCAGGGCCGGCGGCATCGTCCGTGGGCAGGGAGCAGGAATTATCGTCCTGAAACGTTATGAAGATGCTTTAAAGGATGGAGATCATATTTACGCTACTATCCTTTCTTCTGCCATTAATAACGACGGATCAGAAAAAACAGGTTATACAGCCCCTTCAGCTGAAGGACAGTCCAAAGTGATTCACGCTGCCCACAAAAAAGCAGGTGTCTCACCGGAAAGTATAACCTATGTAGAAGCTCATGGAACAGGGACCCTGCTCGGCGACCCATTGGAAATACAAGGGCTGACAGACGCTTTCCGCATATCGACCAACAAGCTCCGTTACTGTGCAATAGGCAGTGTAAAAACTAACATCGGGCACCTCGATGCAGCGGCTGGCATTGCCGGAATGATTAAAACGGTATTATGTCTTCACTACAAAACGCTGGTTCCAAGTTTACACTTCGAAACCCCCAACCCTCATATCAATTTCGAGGATAGTCCCTTTTATGTCAACACCCGGACTATTTCCTGGGAAAATGGCGACCAGCCGCGAAGAGCCGGTGTCAGTGCATTTGGAGTAGGCGGAACCAATGTACATGTTATCCTTGAAGAATTACAGCAGCGGCCTCCATTACCTGTTTCCGGAATACCGGCGCAACTCGTTACGCTTTCCTGCAGATCCGTGTCCGCTCTGCAGGAAATAATTACCAGAACATGGAAGTACCTGAATACATCAAAGGATGAACTCCGGAATATTGCCTATACGCTGAATACCGGCCGGTATACATTTCCATACAGATGGCAGGCCGTTTGTGAAAGCCGGCAGGAGATGCTGGATATGCTGAATAAAGCACACGGGACAGTTATGCTTACGGAGCCTGCAAAAGCAGCTTCACCTCCCGTACTGTTCCTGTTCCCCGGAAAGGAATCCCTATACGCAGAAATGGGGAAACAACTATATGATACATTGCCTGTTTTTAAAACAGCGGCGGATACCTGTGTTTCGATCGTCAAAAAAATGCTTCCCCCCTCATTTGCAGATATAGACACAAATGACCTGCTATTCCGGCATGAATCATCTCAGAACAGTCCGATTCCGGAATTATTCATTATCGAATATGCACTGGCAAAATATCTGTTCAGCCTGGGTATAAAACCCGCTGCCATGACTGGATATGGCTACGGTGAATATACCGCAATCTGCCTTGCCGGTATGATTTCAGTGGAAGATACCATTTCCATGCTCATGTACAATACCGGGCAAACAATCTGCGAATCCCTCTCTTCAGACATGACTTTTCTCAGCGTCAATGATCCCGAAATACCCGTACTATCGGGCGTTACAGGCAGCTGGCTGACAGGCGCCGACATAACATCCCCGCATTACTGGACACAGGATATTCCTGATACCGGACGATTTAAAGATGGCCTGAAGTACCTGTATCAGGAAAAACATCTGCAGGATGCAGTATATATTGAAGTCGGGCCTGGGAATATACTTACCCATATATACCAAAACTATACAGATGCGAATACCCGGAAAATGGCTGTAAGTACCATGACATCTGATACTGTAAAGGCAAGTGGTGAAATCCAGGTGCTTTATACAGCAATAGGCCGGCTATGGCAAACAGGTATTGATATACACTGGTATGCCTTCCATACAGACGAGGAAAGGCGTCGTATACCACTGCCCACTTATCCCTTCGAGCGAAAACAGTATTGGACAGAGGAGAAAACCGCTGTAACGGATATACCGCATTCAAATAAAACAGATAAGGCCGCCACAACAGAAATGTTAACCGCCGTTGTGGCTGCAATATGGGAAAAGGTATTAGGCTGCCCGCCGGAAATTGATAACAGCAGTAACTTCTTCAGCCTCGGCGGCGACTCATTGATGGCAGTAGCAGCCACGTCTGCACTAAGTCGTAAGCTTTGCCTTCCACTTGATAACGGCTTACTCCTGCGATTTCCGGAATTCGGAGATCTGACAGACCACCTCCGGCTCCTGGTAGCCACTCAGTCAGAAGTTCAGAAACAGGCCGGTTGCGTAGTAGTCCTGAATGAAGGAATAGAAAAACAAACGGCTATTCCACTGGTATTGATACACCCTATCGGCGGACACGTACATATTTACAGGGATCTGGTATCTTCTCTGGAAAAAAACCGGTCAATATATGCTGTTCAATCACCCTGGCTGTCAGACGATGAACAGTTTACCGCAACAACCATTGAAGAAATTGCAGACTATTATCTGAACCTGCTTTCAGAACACCGTATTGCCTTTCCATTTATCCTGTGCGGCGCATCCTTTGGCGGGGTAGTCGTGTATGAAATGGCCTGCAGACTAAGAAAAGCAGGAAAAGAACTGCCATTCGTTGCCATGATAGATGCGCCCCCCGTTCCGGCTATGACTGATCCGGAACAGACAGACGCCTTGGATCTTACAGACAAAATATCATGGATACATCTCGCTGCTTTAAAACAATATGTACCTCAACCTGACGGCACACCGATCCTCTTCTTTTACCCGGAGAATAAAGTAGCAAATGAGCTGCATGAATGGCCGCATTTCTGGCAAAAATATGCCCCTGAGTACGAAAGCCATTCAGTTGGCGGAGATCATATCACCATGAACTATGTGCCGCATGTAAATGCCATTGCCACTCCCCTGCAGCAAGCTCTTGAAAACTGTGAAAGAAAAAAATCACTTAACCGATAAAAATCAAGCATCAGTTATGAATCCGCTAAAATATTCCTTTCTGGATAATTACCCGGGAATCACAAAACAATTCGCTGAACAGGCCCGTCTTTCTCCTGAATATCCGGCAGTGGTCTGTGGAAATACCGTGCTGACGTATCATCAGTTAGATACAGTTACCAATCAGCTTGCCCGCTGTATTCAGGACAATTATAATCTCCGGCCGGATGATCTGGTTGGTGTCATGATGGGGCGCAGCGTCAATCTGATCATCACTTTACTGGCAGTACTCAAGGCAGGGGCAGCCTATGTTCCGATGCCTCCGGTATATCCTGAGAGGAGGCTTGAATTTATGATGCGGGATAGTAAAATGCGGGCAATAATTTCCGAAGAGGCCTTTAAGACAATGTTTACATCTATCGGCCTCTTACCGGGGAACCAGGTCCTGATATTTGAGGAAATAAAATGGAATATCTTATCAGATGCACCAGTTGAACACCAGGCAGGCCATGGTAATCTGATGTATGTCATGTATACCTCCGGATCTACCGGCGCTCCGAAAGGTGTTGCAGTAGAGAATGGTGCAGTCATAAATGTCATCAGCCACTTTCGCCGGCATGTAGGTATTAATCATGACGACGTAATACTGGCAGCTACTACCTACGGGTTTGACATATCAGTGATTGAACTGATTATGCCGCTTATCTGCGGAGCAACCATTCAGCTGGCTTCCCAGCAGGAACAACTCAATGCTGAATCACTGGCCCGCCTGATAAGAGATAAAAAAATCACCATTGCGCAGGCAACTCCCTCCACCTGGCAGATGATCATATCTAATGAGTACTGGCAGCCGAATAACAGACTGAAAATATTATGCACAGGTGAATATCTGAATCCGGACCTTGGGATGGAACTGTTAAGCGCCTGCGGTGCACTATGGAATCTTTACGGACCCACTGAAGCTACCATATGGGCCACCATGAAGGCCGTCACACAGCGGGCTGACCTGGAAAGTATTGGCCAACCAGTTAAACATACGAACATTATACTTGTAAACGAAGAACTGAAAGAAATCCCACCCGGTGAGACAGGCGAAATCTTAATATATGGTGCATCATTGGCCAGAGGTTATCTTAATCTACCGGAACTTACTTCAGCACGTTTTGTTATGTGCAGTACCACCAGGCAACCTTACTATCGCACCGGTGATCTCGGACGGATCTTGCCCAATGGCGATATACAATATCTGGGCCGGATGGACACGCAGGTAAAAATCAGAGGTTACAGGATAGAATTGGGAGAAATAGAAAATGAACTGATGAAAATGCCCAGCATAAAACAGGCAGTAGTAAATGTGCAAGAAGAAAAGGAATTCTATGACAAAAAGCTGGTAGCTTATCTCGTTCATACGGATGCGGCACTATCAGGGATGGCCGCTTCAAAAAAAGCCATGGAATTACGGAATGAACTAAAAAAAACACTGCCTTCCTATATGATCCCATACCACTATCTGTTCATTAACGCACTGCCAATGAATCTGAATGGAAAAGTCGACAGAAACGCACTGCCCGCATATAATAACAGTATACTGGCAGCGTTAGAGGATGAAGAACCAGCCAATGAATACGAAGGAGTTATCAAAGATTTATGGAAAAAAATACTGGGAATAACAGGAATGCTGATGACAGATAATTTCTTTGAAATTGGCGGGCACTCTGTGTCGCTTACCCGCCTTTATAGAATGTTACCGGATCATTACCGCGAAAAAGTTTCAATGCCGGAAATGTTTGACCTTCCATCTGTCCGTAGCCTTGCGGAGCACATCCGGCTCCGCATGGAAGCCACTACCGATACAGCAGACCCGGTAGCATCGTCATTAAATCAAATACTGGAAGATGCCGAAGGAGTTCCAGAAATACCCGAACTCCCCACACTGACGGGAGACATGGAGCATCCTAAACATATATTCCTTACCGGTGTCACAGGTTTTGTCGGAAGCCATCTGCTGGCGGAGCTGCTTGCCAGCACACAGGCAACAATATATTGCCTGATACGGGCTGACGATGAACAGCTGGCGAAGAGCCGGTTACGGGCTACTTTCGACAAATATCATATTGATAAAAATTTACTGGCAAGTGAGCGGATACATTTGCTGAGGGGAGATCTTTCACGTCCGAACTTTAACCTTTCTCAGGAACACTATGATACCCTTGCCCAAAATGTAGACATTATCTATCACTCAGGAAGCGCCGTTAGTTATATTTTCTCCTATTCAATGGTAAGAAAATCCAACATTGCAGGGATTCATGAAATAATCCGTCTGGCAACTTCACATAAACTGAAATGCATCTCATACATTTCCACCACAGCAGTGTACAGCTGGGGGCACTATTTCACCAGAAAAACCTGGATGCTGGAAGATGATGATATGATACAGAATCTGGATGCTATCAGCCGGGGAACAAATTATGTGAAAAGTAAATGGGTAACAGAACAGATACTGTCAAAAATAATCTCTAAAGGTGTACCGGTAATAATTTTCAGGTCAGGGTTTATTCTGTGTCATAGCAAAACCGGCGCTACCGCTGTAGATCAATGGTACGCCAGGATGGTACTTACCTGTATTAAAGCAAATGCCTTTCCGCTCCTGATGGGCTCAAAGGATGCGCTGATCAGTGTAGATTATCTCTGCAGGGCAATGGTTCACATCTCGGGTCAGCGCAGCGCTGCAGGTAAAAAGTTTAATGTAACCCCGGATCCGATAAATGATATTACCAATATTGAGTTCTTACGCCGCCTCAATGAAATATTTGGATTTACCATGCAACCACTCATGTTTCATGAATGGCTGGGAAAGTGGCAACATGACGAGAAGAGCCCGCTTTACCCACTGCTGAGTTTATACAAGGAGAGTTTAATCAATAACCTTTGCATGGTGGAATTATATCAGAATTCGTATTATTTCAGCTGTGTTAACACAAGAGAATTTCTGACCGGCACAGATATAAATCCGCACACGATAAACAAGGAACTGCTGGAACCTTATCTCCGTTTTATCAAGGCTATACAATAAAACATCTATGTCATGAAGACACAGACCTTTCATACTCCTTTTCATGAAGGAATCAATCCGCTTGCCGCACAATTACAAATTGAAACCAATGCATGGCTATACAGCAGCTTTCATTTTTTAGATCAGGTGAAACGGGAACAATACCTGGCAGCCAATTTCAGCAATGCCATTGCCAGAAGTTTCCCCCATCTTCAGCATTGGGAGCAGCTGTGTATTTTCTCAAAATACCTGCTGTGGGCTACTTTACTGGAAGATCATTGTATGCACACTTGCCCGGAAAAAATCCGGACAGTCTGTGACAGAATCATGGATATATTCAATGGCGATCTGCCAGATACCAACGATCATGAACTTGTACAGCTGTCAGAATATATACTTCGTGAGCTGTCTGTACATGCTTCTGCTGAATGGGTGGCCCGCTTTACAACTGCTTTCAAAGATTATTACTATAACGGGCTGATGGCTGCCTATTCATTTATGGAAGCGCAAACTTTTCCGCCATTACAACTGCTAAAACTGATCCGGCCCAGAGCTTCGGGAAGTTACGCTTATCTGACCCTGCTGGAAATAGCCAATGATGCCGTTGTTCCGGATGAAATCTTCAATCATCCGGTAACAGAACGTTTGCGGACATTAACAGCAAGAATCATGGCCTGGGAAAATGATTTTTACTCTATGGAGAAAAAAATCAACACCCCTGAGAAATACACCAATCTGATACTTGTGATGCAACAACACATGGGATGTTCTGCCCAGGCAGCAATGGAAGCTTCATTAGCCCTGAAAAATGCAGACCTGGAAGAATTTACCATATTGCAAAATCATATTCCTGACTTTGGAATGTTTAATGCCAAAATCACCAGCTATCTGAACAATGCAGCTGGCGTAATACAGGTCGCCCGATCATGGTATAAACTTGACACAAAGAGGTACAGTTGAAATTATTACTTTCTTTACCGTTCCGGGATTCAATGTTTATAATCGTCTGCAGATAGCAAGAGAGATAGCTTTCAGTAAACGGAGATCAGGATCCGGTATCGCTCAGGGCATTCAGTAACATACCCAGAGCGATACCGGATCCTGTTGTCTTATCTTCTTCCGGAAATAATCATCCGGCGTTAAATTTTCCAGACTCTCCATTTATAGCTGGGCCATGTACCCTGTGCAGCGCGCTGTACAAGCGGTGTTCCGGCCGGTCCGTATCCATGGATACCCAGGGAGCTATGACGGCTTACAATAGCCACGTATCCGTCGCCGATATTTACAAAGCGCCATTGCTGGAATGCATCTCCCTTCCATTCAGCCTGCTGTATGCGCGAGCCTTCAGCAAGCGGATTGTCTATAACAGTAAGTACCAGTCCGCTGTGCACAGCGGTTATCTTATAAAAGCCGCTTCCCAGACTGGTCAGCCTCATACGCTGGGTGATGCCTGCATTGTACTGCCCTGTCTGCGCCAGTGCTTCTCCCAGCCATCCGCCGCTGATTTCTACTACCAGCGAAGAATTGTAGAGATACATGTTGTATTCCCCATCCTGGAAATTGACATTTTCATACAGCTCTGTCCTGGCAGTATTATTATCTGCCTTATCTTGTTTTTCCGGCGTATACTGATCTCTTCCATCCTTGCTGCAGGAAGTGAATACGCTTACAATGGCTATTAAAAGGCCACATAAAATTTTTCGATAGTGGGTCATAACTGGTTTTTTTACGGTTAAAAATTCCGTTGAAAGATAAAAGAGCACTGCGCGCAACAGCTGTGTTATCAGCTATGCTGAAACATGTATTTATCCTGCCGGGAAAGAAAAGTAATAAATGAGTTAACTGGTTATCAGCTTAGATTTAATGGTATATCAGTAAAAATTGAGTTACAGATTTCAGGTCAACGCAAGGCCATACGGTTAACAGTTGCAATATATAAATATACCGGTTCCGGTCTTAAATAATTTTGTGCTAGATTATTTTGAATGTGTGTCACCGCCCGTGGTACAATGGCTCTGGCAGTATTATCTAAGGGAAAAACTCCTGTACCAAAAAGCCTTCAGCTCCGTTAAGGCTGAAGGCTTTTAATTATCAAGAAATGGCTGCTGTCTGATATTGCATGCCATACGTTTAGTTCTGAGTCTTTATTATATAATTGTAACCTTTGACAGATCCACGACGCCTAAACCTTTAAGTGCCGTATAGGTGAGCTTATCCATCAGCGCACCATCAAAGCAGACGGTTTTCATGGCGAGGTATGATTTATTGGTCACAGAGAAAGGTAAAATGAAAGACACGTTCCGGAGGGTGGCGCCTTTAAATGAAACATCGTTCAGGGCTGACTTGTCAAACCTCACGCCGGTGAAGGTCAGTCCTTCAAAACAACATCCTCTCAGATCGCAATGACTGAAATCAACGTTATGGAAGACACAGTTCTCAAAGATTGTTTTTCTCAGGTCGGTCTTGTTCAACCTGGCATCGATGAGGTTTACCTCTGTGAATTTCGCGCCTTGCCCCGACATGCTGAAAGAGGTGCCTACCACGATGGATTTATGAAAGCTGGCATCCGTCAGGTCTGTAACGGAAAAGCTGCAGTCTGTCAGATTTGTGCCGTCAAAACTGGCTTCGCGTGCATCGGCTACGTCGAAAGTGCTGCCGGTCATGTCGGCGCCGGAAAAATTGGCGCCGCGTAACGGGCTCGCCTTAAATTTCCCTTTATGCAGCACAACGCCTGCGAAGTCGCTCCCCTGCAGGTCGATGGCAGTAAGGTTTATCCGGACCTGCCGCTCCTGCGAAGCAGCAGGCAGGGGTACCACGGCTGCCGGTTGTGTATCCGGGGATTTGCCGGAAGATATATCACCGGCTGCATCCGGCAGGTTTTCAGAAAAATAGTTCAGGTCAACTCCCAGTATATCCGCAAGGCGGCTGAAAGTAGTGATGTCCGGCATGGATTCGCCACGCTCCCATTTCCCAACCGCCTGGGGGCTGATAAACAGATGTTGGGCAAGTTGTGCCTGAGACAGGCTCATGGTCTTTCTTGCTTTGGCAATTTTGCCGCCGATTATTTTAGTATCCATATGTATGTCTCCTTTTTCTACACAGCAAAGATACACAGGTTCATCGCCGCAATTGCTAAAAAGGCCCCACCTGTTAGTTGTAATGATGCTACTTATGGTGGTAACCTGACAACCTGCGGTTGTATATAGGATATACTACCGGTTTTTATCAGTCAATTAAATCCTGCTCTTTTAAAAAGTCAAAAATCAATTGGTCAACGGCAGAGATTTTGTCTTTATCAGCATACTTTAACCATGTAAAATTTTCTATCTCTGCACATGCTTTCAACGCTCCCCTGTAATGCGCCGTATAGCAGGTCATTTTTACATAAACGCCATCCGGATGACTGTCTGCCTGCGCTTCAAATGTTCCGGTAAACGTCATCGTTTCAGCTTCCAGCTCCACATTAAGCTCTTCTGAAATTTCGCGGCACAATGCCTGTTCATCCGTTTCTCCCTGTTCTCTTTTTCCACCCGGGATATAATATTTCTGTTTTCCGTATGATTTTGTAGATAATATAGATCTGTTCTTAATTTCTATCCAGGCAAGTTTGTCTATTATTTTCATACACTTTTCAAAATAATTAATAAAAATCTCCGGCAAAGATAGTCATTACGCCCAAATGGATTTTACGTGTCCGCACAGCTACCGTCCTAATTCCGCGGACGCCTCATTCCTGCTGCTGTAACCCTTTTTCACAAACGATTTTGTATACAAATTGAGCAATTGCTGGTATTATTTTACCCGTATCAGCAACTTGCTACCTGCGATATAATTTATTCGATAACTTCCTGATGCTGCTGTATAAAACACGGGGCGATGATGCAACCTACAAACCAGGTATTCCGACGGGATCCTTATCCCGGAGATAGCTGTTATCAACTGAAATAGTGCATTTACAAACAACCAGAATAGTGCCTGAAGGTATACTGATGTCACAAACAATAACAGGACAATATAATAACATGGTCAGCTTTACACCGGAGCAGTAAATTTTTTTTGATGAAACATGCAATCGTTTGCATAAAACTAAAACCAACATCTATTCACGTAAAAAACCACATTATGGAAAGGACTTCCGAAAGCAGTAGAACAGCAGCGAATGCAGGGAGCCGCTGCAGCCTTACATCACGTTATCTTCTAACAGTTAATACCAAAAAAATCGTTTTATGAGAGGAATAGTGAAGACAAGCATTGCGATCACCCTGATGCTTTGTGCTGTATTCTCCAGCTCCTACGGACAAGGTAATACCGGCAGTGTGAACGGGGTAGTCACCGATCAGAGCGGCTCACCGCTTCCCGGCGCCACCGTGGAAGCATCAGCCAACGGCAAACGGGTGAATATCGCCATCTCTGATACCATCGGAAAGTTCGCATTTAAAAACTTACCCGCCGCCAGCTACACCTTCAATGTAAGCATGATTGGCTTTGACGCAAAATCATTTGCAGGATATAAAATAGTTCCGGGACATAACTCAGCGCTGTCATTTGTATTATCTTCTTCTGTAAGTGAACTGAGTAGTGTGGTGGTTATCGGATATGGTACCAGAAAAAGACAGGATGTGACCGGATCTGTAGCCAAAGCAGACCTCCAGGTACAAAAACAATCGCCCAATGCCAACGTCATGTCCTCGCTGAGAGGTACTGTTCCGGGGCTGACCGTAGGACAGGTTACCAGGGCAGGCAGTGATCCTACCCTGATGGTACGGGGCCGGAACTCTATCTCCGGTACCACTTCTCCGCTGATTGTAGTAGATGGATTGATCTACAGAGGATCGCTTACTTCCATCAATCCTTCCGATATCGCCAGCATTGACCTGCTGAAAGATGCCAGCGCCGCCGCCGTATATGGCTCCCAGGCGTCTAACGGCGTAGTGCTGGTTACGACCAAAAGCGGGGCAAGCGGGATAGACAAACTCACCGTCGATTACAGCGGTTCCTATTCCATACAGGAAATGACCAAAAAAAGTATGAGGCCTGCATCCGGCGCCCAGTATATAGAGAAACTGGGGGACTGGTACCTGTCTGAAAGCCGCGACCCCAACGATATGACGAAGATGAATCCCAACTGGGACCCTACCACGAAACTTCCGGGCATCGAAGGCAACAATTATAAAAACGGCTATGAAGCCAACTGGTGGGACTTAATGACCAATGGCGCTCCGAGAATCCAGAACCATAACATCGGTATCAGCGGACGGTCAAAAAAGATCCGGTTTTATCTGGGGTATGGTTATTTTGACCAGCTGAACCTCATCAAAAATGATAACTACCGGAGAAACAGTGTAAGACTCAATGTGGAAGCCAAACCAGCCGACTGGCTGACGGTAGGCGCACAGACAGGACTTTCCATCAATGACTTCAGCGGTGTTTCTCCCACCTTTTCCGACATCATGCAGCTGAAACCATTCAACCTGCCCTTTGATCCGCAGACAGGCAAAATGCTGGAGTTCTATGCACAGACAACCACACCTACTGCATTAGAGGTACTCAAAAGATCCAGGGACTTTGACCGTAATCTGAATATATTAGGCAACTTTTTTGTCAGCGTAGACATTCCGTATATAAAAGGACTCAACTACCGGGTCAACTTCGGGAACAATTACATCTATGCCAACCGGTTTAATTACAACGCCCCTTCAGTGGAAGCTACCGCCTATAAAACCTACATGACGGATTACTTCCTGACGCTGGATAACATCCTTACCTATAAGCGGGATTTTGGAAAACACGGTGTAGACCTGACCTTGTTGTATGGAGCAGAGAAAAACAAACATGACGGCACCAGCACCTCCGCCGGCGGTATTACCAATGGGGTATTATCCTATAACAGGCTGGATGTGGGAGATCCGGCACGCCTTACCGTATCAAACGACCTGGCTACACTGCCCTGGCAGGAACAGGCGCTTTATCAGATGGCTAGGCTCTCCTATTCTTTCGACAAAAAGTATATCTTAACCGGTACCGTCAGAAGAGATGGCTTTTCCGGCTTCTCCGCGCAAAACAAATGGGCTACATTCCCCTCTGTTGCTTTTGCGTGGCGTTTAAAAGAAGAAAAATTCCTTACCGCTGCCAGCTTTATCGACGACCTGAAACTGAGAGTATCCTACGGCTCAACCGGTAACCGTACCGTGGGCCGCTACCAGACGCTTTCCCAGATGAGCGTTGGATTATCGAATGGCTATTTATACGGCAGCTCCGGCGGCGCCCAGCTGGGCTCTTATTTAAGCCAGCTTCCCAATGCAGGCCTGCGCTGGGAAACCACCCACTCCTTTAACACCGGCGTTGACTTCTCCTTTTTTAACAACCGGCTCTCCGGTTCACTTGACCTGTATTTCTCCAACTCCGAAAACCTGTTGAATTCAAGGGCTACCCCTACCATCACAGGCTTCAACACCTTCCTGATCAATATCGGAAAAATTCAGAACAGAGGACAGGAGCTGAACATCACAGGCGTACCGGTCAGCAACAAAAACTTCAAATGGGAAGTAACCGCTAATTTCTTCCGGAACCGGAATAAAGTACTGGATATAGACGGTACTAAAAATGATCTCATCAATGGCGCGGATCCTATCCTGAGCTATTTTATCGGTCAGCCTTACGGGGTGGTGTACGACTACAAAATTACCGGTATGTATCAGCTGGGAGAACAGATTCCTGCCAGCCTTGCCGCACAGGGCTTCAAAGCCGGTCAATATAAAATTGAGGACATAAACGGCGATGGCCAGATTACACCGGCAGATAAACAGATACTGGGCAGACTGGATCCCTCCTACAGCCTGGGTATTTCCAACAGCTTCCAGTACAAGGCATTCCAGTTAAAATTCTTTATCAACACCATTCAGGGTGGTAAGAACGGATACCTGGGAGCACCGGGCATCATGCTGCTGAATCCGGATAATATCCGGAACAACAACGGCTTCGTATACGACTACTGGACACCCAACAACCCTGACTCCCGCTACAGGAGCATTGCTGCCTATGTAGCCACGCTGGGAGAAAATTTTGGTCCTTACGTTTCCCGGAGCTTTATCCGCCTGCAGGATGTTACCCTTACCTACATACTGCCGGAAGGAATACTTAGCCGGTTGAAAGTAGTGAAGGCTGCAAGCATATATGTGAATGCACAAAACCTGCTGACTATCACCAAATGGGACGGATGGGATCCTGAATCCAATCCTCCTGCCAGTCAGCGGTCCTCCCTGGGATTGAGAATGCCGGGCGGCATGGGCCTGGATCAGAATGGTTATCCTGTAATGAAGAGCTTTTCACTGGGCGTAAACGTGACCTTTTAAATTTTAAGACATGAAAAAAAGAATCATCATATACCTGCTTGGCATCAGCACGGCATTATCTTCCTGCAGCAAAAGTTTTCTGGATGAAGATCCGCTCTCTATCTATACGCCGGACAATTCCCTGCAGACATCCATCCAGTATCAGCAGGCCACCAACAACCTGTACAACGGTGTCAGGAACATCTACATGGGTAATATGAACCTGGATACCTATTTCGGGTTATACTACGCTACCGACTTCGCCTATAACGCTACTGATTATGAGCCTGCCGCCAAGTTAAATGCATACAAAGCCACGATGGTGCCCAGCTATTTTATTCCGCAGAATATCTGGACGGCCTACTACAAGATCATCACCAATGCGAACCTGATTATCAGCCAGCTGAATAAATCCACCCAGCTGAGTGATGCTGATAAAAAAAGTTTCCTCGGTCAGGCCTTGTTCTTCAGAGCCTATTCCTACAACGTACTGGCCAACCTGTTCGGTGGCGTGCCCGTTGAGTTGAATGAGCTTTCCGCTCCGCGGTACGATTATGTACGCGCCACCAGGGAGGCTGTATACCAGCAATGTAAAAAAGATCTGTTGCAGGCGATCAGTTTATTGTCAGACATCAACCAGGTACCCGACGGTACAGTGAATAAACAGATCGCCCAGCATACCCTCACCGAAGTGCTCATCTCTTTAAAAGATTATGATGGCGCCATTACCAGCGCATCAGGGGTTATCAATTTTCCGGGATTATCGCTGGTGAACGGCCGGTTTGGCAGAAGAGCCAATCTGCCCGGCGATGCCTACCGCGATCTGTTTGAATACAACAACCAGAATTATAGCAGCGGTAATCACGAAGGGCTGCTGGTGATACAAACCGCCCTGAACAACTCTGCCTCCGTAGGCGATCAGACCGCCTGGGCAGTAGTTCCCGGTTTAACAGGCGTCAGAATTCTGGAGTCTACCACTAAAACTAAAATGTCTATCCTTTTCAATGCCAAATTCGTGGACAGCGTATCTTCCAACGGCATCGGCTGGATACGGCCTACCTCCCACTTCCTGTACGATATCTGGACACCCGGTGATATCCGTAATTCTTCCTATAATATCGTCCGGGATATCCGGATCTCCGGCGTACCAGCCACTTCTCCCGATTACGGCAAATGGTATGTAAAGGATGGTTATAAGGATAAGGTACAACCAGCGGACTTCAGAGATACCATCCGTAACTTTTATCCGGTTATCAGGAAAGCATCTCCCGCAGCAGGCGACTTTATATCTGCAGCCGGTCCGGCGGTTCTTACCAATGTAACCAATCCGTTTGGCGGATTTCTGCTGAATGGCGCCTCCCGGTTGTTTATCCAGAAATACATGGCCCGCCTGGCAGAAACCTATCTGTTAAGAGCGGAAGCCTATCTGGGGAAAGGAGAAAAACAGAAAGCCGCAGATGATATAAATGTGTTGCGGAGCAGGGCACAAGCTACGCCCGTCTCCATGGCAGAAATAAATATGGATTACATCCTCGATGAACGTCTGCGGGAATTGTACATGGAAGAGTTCCGGGCGGTAACCCTTACCCGGCTTGGGCTGTTGTATGACCGTGATAAAAAATACAATCCCAGGTCAGGTCTGACGATTGAAGCATTCCATAACCTGTGGCCGATACCGGCGACTGAGATAACACAGAATACAGGCGCTGTACTGGAACAGAATAAGGGGTATTAGCAGGATACTTTTTGCTGATCTGTAAAAGGATACCGTAACCTTTCCCTGAGTTGCGGTATCCTTTTGTATTTGAGGCAGGATTTATACTTTCTGTACTTCGAGGATACTTTCTCCTGAAACCGACAGGTCAATCCTTTTTGTCAACCGGAGCCCGGCCTGCTGAATGATATGTGCAAATTCAGCAATACCCTGGAATTGATGAATAAGGTGATGCCCGCCAGTTTGGTGTAGTGCTGTATGAAGATAAAAAAAGATGCTGCGCTGCCTTTGTACCTGGCATCCGGCATATATAATTCAGAAAACCGGATAATCTGAGAGCAACAAAAACATAAATTTTCCTGTCAAACTCCTTATTAAAATTCAAATAGCGATTTTTTTAACGGACCGGTACTTATACTCCCTAGCCCCCTACTCTTCCAATTCTTTGAATTTCACAATTATTGCTTTGATAAAACCAACTGATGAAACAACGGGTAATCATACCTTTATTTCATCAAACACAACACCATCCGGCATATTCTATCCAGGCAGATTTAATTGGATAAAGGAAGTTGAGAACATCAACTTACTAACCGGATAATACAAACAGTAATTGCGAAAAGACAGACAATAGTACCTTACCATCAGCAAACTCTTTACTCCGGATTGCAATCGCTTAATACCAGCTATGCATTGGAGCGCTTTTAAAAACCAATAATTTTTTGGCAAGATCATGAAAACTTTATCAGAAAAAACCGGCGTAGAAGACGAAAAGCATTTGATACTACTTACGCTTAACGATTATCTTCAGGGACGTCCGGTAAAAGACATCGACCGGCTCCGTGCAGCATTTCATCCCGATGCGTACATCAGAACCATTATAGAGAGGAAGCTGGTGCAGTGGACACTGCCACAATACCTGGACCTGGTTGCCCAGGCAACATTACAGGAGTGCCGGCCCGAACTCCTTTCATATACGTGGGATGGAGATACCGGGGCTGCCCATGTACAATTGACATTTGCCACCTTCCGGTTCATTGACCGGTTTAACCTGGTAAAGTTAGACGGGAAATGGCTGATCGTGGATAAGATCTCCTATCGGGAAGAATTACAGTGAGAAATAATTGAATACCAATACCCGACCAGCACTACCTCCTCCGCCATTACCGGAGGAGGAACTACCTCCTGCCGATCCTCCATCAGATTCAAAACATTCAGTTTTACTGTATAAAAACTAAACGCTGATTAACCTGTATAAAGTATGGGAACGAAATTTTCATTTGAAAAACATCTAAAAGGGGCTAAGAATCACCCGGATAGAGCATTGAAAATTTACCCAAAGGCAAATTAGTTTAGTAACTTCAACTATAACAATTTGCTTATTTATTAAGGTTTCCATTCGGGTCATAATAGATAAAAAATGATATTGGCTTTTAAGCTTAATTTATTAACCAAATGAAAGATTATGTAAAAACAGAGGGATGGAAACCAATTGTGCTATGGGACTGATAGTATATGAAGCATAAGAACGGAAAGTACTTAAATATGGTGCTGTCAAGCGTAGAATATGGATGAAACTACATCCGGAAATGGATGCTGCTAGCCAACAGATACTATTTAGTAATCTGACAACCAACGAGCAGATGATACGTGGGTTGTTAAAGATTAAATAACGACAGTAGTGTATCCTATTAATAAATTTAACGGTGATAGGGATTATGATAAAATGAAAGTCCATAGCATGTTATATAATGCTGGATAAAAACAGATTATCCCTCCACAGCATAATGTTGTTATAAACTAGAGTATTAAACCGTTTCCGTCATATCACAGTAAAACTGTCAAAGACATAAGGATGTAAAGAACGTAAAGTATAGAAGGTATCAAAATGTCATCACAAATATAGTTTGCCCGAAACAGTCATGTTCAGATATCAAACCATTATTGGATCTGGATTGCCATCCGAAACTCTCTCAAATAAAAAGATGGAGGCTATAATCAGCCGTAATATCCTTAATAGAATGCTTCAGCTAACTAAACCTCAATTCTATAAAGTCATTAAAAGCCCGGGAATTTAAAACTGGTATTTATGCAACAATGACCTACTCTTTTGAGAGTCAGCATCATTATTCGCAGGTATATATCCCTTCCACATTGTATTTATCCAGGCAAATAAATTTCAAACTACCTAAAACAATAATTCATGGAAAACATCACACAACTTATAGCATATCTCAAATTAAAGTATGCAGAAAACCCATTCTTTAAATCTTTGGAAGAACCAAATATCAATTTAATGGAAAAACTTTCATTTCTTCCTGACATAGCTTACTTTATTATGTGCTTTGGCGATCTAAACAAGTTCGTTTTCCCATTTACAGAACACCAAAACGAATTCGAAGAAGCGGTAACAAACCACGCGAAAGAAGATGCAAACCATTGGCAATGGTATTTGTCGGACCTTGAGACGCTAGGGTTTGATAAGGAACTCACACTCACCCAATACCTGCGAAATATGTGGTCTGAAGAGTCTTCTTCCACCCGGATATTAATCTATAGACTAATCGAATTAACCAGTAAACAGTCCGCACCGGTAAAACTGGCTGTTATTGAAGTAATTGAAGCAACAGGGAATGTTTTTTTTACGTGTATCAACTCATTACTAAAAAGGGAAAAACCTGAATACTTAAATGAATTACTATTCCTGGGTAATCACCATTTAAGTCGTGAAATTGGTCACACCATGGGGTCGGATGATTTTTCACTGGAAAATGTTTCATTCACAGATGAAGAATATAGAGAAGCAACAATTAGTGTAAAGAGAGCATTCGATGCCTTCTGGGAATTTACGAGTCAATTAACTGTTAAACATTAATAACAAAGTAGCTTCAGGGGTAATTTTCGCTGTCATTAAAATTTATTTTTTTAATAGAAATCCGGTTCACTCATAAGCTGCATTATTATTCATACTGAGAAATGTACAAGGAAAAGAAATGAAAAATTAATTTAAATGCACTGATTCTTTCCTGTATATGGCAAATATTGGAATCATAGCAGCAGGAAGAAGTGACCTTGTAACCACTAAAACACGATTAGAAGAAAAAGGAAGCAACGCATCAAACTAACCTCCGATGACGCATTACCTTCCGCGGTTTCCTTACCTGTCCATCCTGCGGGCGCATACTGACCGTCAGCACATCCAGAGGCAGAAAGCATTACTGTTATTATTATCATAGTATATCGTCATGCGGCGCCAGATTCGATGCAGATAAAACTAACAACCCTTTCATCGCAAATTCCAGTGATGCCTACTTTGGACCAAAGAAGAAAATGAATATAGCGTTTATCCCGGTACAGCCTTATTTCAAGTAAGTCAGAAAATATAGCTGCAGCAGACCGGTTATGGAGAACCGCGACAACTATAAATTCCCCGATTTTTAAGTTTACACACTTATTGAGTGTGTCCCCGGTAAATATCTGATATCTAACAAGTAACATCACCCATCAAACTATTACACACTTCCCTGCATCCTTTCACTGATATAATTGATAATCATCTCTGAAGCGTATTCATTGCAGGTAAGCCTGTCATGATAATCAGCTCTAACCGCAGGATCCAGTGAAGAAAGGGTTCTCAGCTGTGCATGTCCTTCATGATCCAGCAGTAACAGACAGTTTACTAACGGCGCATTTCCCCACCAGGAGTCTGCATCCCATTTTCCCGTATACGTCATTATTAAAGGAACGTTACTCACCGGCATACCATTTTTGACGTAATTATTAAAAATGGCGGAAGCACAATGAACCAGCCCCGTACATGGGCCCAATACCATCTTTGTATACCCGGAGCCTAAAATCGCAATAGATTCTCTTAACTGTGTTCCTTTTGAGAATATTATTTTCTTCATAAGCCTGCTGCTAAGCCATTGCTTATAAAACTCTTCCTTTCCAATATTCTTTTCATCAAAGATCAACACCTTTACATTTTCCTGCTTAAGCAGATACCTTAATATCTCAAAATGCACTTCCACCTTCATTAGCTTCTCCCTGCTGGAAGATGAGTCCAGCAATATCAACAGCCGCTCACCTTCCTTCAGATTTTGATTTTTCAGCCATGTATCTGCCCATTCCTGCTCTTCCGGCGCCAGATACAGCTCATGTGGTTCTTCCAATACATTCTGAAGAAATGAAAACAGTTTCTCATACGAAGGGAACTTAATGTTCAGGTTTCTTCCTCTGATAAGCAACAATCCGGAAAATGAAAACACTGCCAATCTGCATTCATCAGCCAGAAACCGCTCTCCATATCTTACATGCAGCGCTTTCAGCAACAGTTCTTCGTCATAGGCAATACAGACCACAACATCATAAGATGTAAAATCAATATCTTCGTAACCGAGGCTATTAACACTGTTTACATGAGGATTATTCCGGGAAAAGCTCTCATACAATGCAGTATATTTTTTATTCAGACAACTGACGTCAATAGGTATCTGTTCTCCAAAAAAACGCCGGCACAACCTGAATCTGTCAAAGAGAATACAGGTATCTCCAATAAAAAACTCCACCTCTTCATAAACAACCAGTACTCTTCTGATACTGGCTTCCTTTAATTCCCGGTTATTGTTTAAAATAACGTTCAGTGTGTGCTGATATTGATTATTCTCCATATTATTAATTTTAACAGGTTAAATCGATTTTAATAACCCGGAAAGCAGCGCAGCCTCATCTTCCAGAATATTGGCATGATGCACCGTATCTACCCGGATAACCTGCAGTTGTTCTATACTCTCCAGTATATGGTCTACATTGTTGTATGCAAGGCTCATCAGATAATGCTGTGTATCCAACTTTTCAGGCGGCAGATTATTATCAACAAGCGATGCTTTGAACAACACCACCTTTGTATGTTTAAGCACACTGGAAATTTCCTGGTCTCTCAATGCATACTCTGCAAACAGAAAGTCTCTCACACTTTCTTCGAAATCCTCAGCGCTTTCTGCTATGTTCTTTACATGAGATCCTGCCTTTTCCATATCCTGAATAGCTTTCTGAACGTCTTCTTCAGTAGGATCTCTTCGCAGCGCAGCCAATTTACTGTCACCATCAGACAACATTGCATCCAGCAGATAAACAGTAATATCCCGAATCCCTTGTTTTTCCAATACTGCAGCCATTTCTAATGCTATCTGCCCTCCTAATGACCATCCCAGCAGGTTATATTCCTGCTGACCGGTTTCTTTCTGTACTTCATCGATATAAGAAAGATAAAATGCTGCCAGATCATTGAGATCATCTTTCTTTACTTCATGATGCAGATTATAATAATCAACTCCGTAACAGCTGTACTCACGGCTCATCTTATCCGCCAGTGAAGCATATACTTCACAACCTCCCCCTCCCGGATGTACCATAAACATATTGTCTTTACCCATTGCTTTATTCAATTTGATAACAATCCGGTTATTATCCCTGTCTTCATTAATTTTCAGCGACAACTGTCTGATGGTCTGCGCCATAAAGATGGCTGCAATCTTTATAGTTACATGAAACCTGCTATTAATCATATTTACCAGCCGTATTGCCATAATACTATTGCCTCCCATCCGGAAAAATTCTTCATCAATACTGATTTTTTCCGGTTCCAGTGAAAGTATTTCTCCGAAAATATCACAAAGCTGAAGCTGGATTTCATTCTCCGGTTCCTGATATTCCTGGCTGCCGGTCAGCTCGGGAACCGGTAATGCGTTAGTGTCTATCTTTCCATTGATGGTAAGCGGGAAAGATTCCAGGTGCACCAGTACTGCAGGAAGCATATATTCGGGCAGCAACTCCCGCAGACGACCAAGTAGTGCTTTTCTGTCTATCGGGTTTTCTGCTATATAATATGCAGCCAGGTATCTGCTGTTGTCTGCAGTTCGTTCTTTCACAAGAACAACAGACTGACGCACATCCTGACAGGAAGAGAGCGCGGCTTCCACTTCTCCCAGCTCAATGCGGTACCCGCGTATTTTCACCTGGAAATCGTTTCTGCCCAGATATTCCAGCGTTCCATCAGGAAGATAACGCGCCAGGTCGCCAGATTTGTAAAGCATGGCATTCAGCCCTTGCATTCTTTCTGATGCCGACTGAAACGGGTTTGGAATAAACCGCTCCCTGGTCAGTGCCAGATTATTAAGATACCCACGGCTAAGGCCCGCACCTCCTATATACAGCTCTCCGGTGGCGCCTGCAGGTACCGGACGCAGACAATCATCCAGCAGGTAAGTGTACTGATCACTGATAGCCGTACCAATCAGGGAACCTTTCTGCAGTATAGTACTGCTGATTTTAAACCAGGTCACATGCACGGCTGTTTCTGTAATCCCGTACATATTTATCAGTTGCGG
This sequence comes from Chitinophaga solisilvae, assembly GCF_009928525.1. Classification (GTDB taxonomy): domain Bacteria; phylum Bacteroidota; class Bacteroidia; order Chitinophagales; family Chitinophagaceae; genus Chitinophaga; species Chitinophaga solisilvae. The sequence goes on from NZ_JAABOK010000015.1 coordinate 136,713, forward strand.
AGCCGTATCGGTATAATCGGTGTACCAGGGCTTCAGTTGTATCAAATTGAGGGCTTCCCCACCAAATATCACATAGCGAAGATGATTCAGGCGTTCTCTTTTATTTATGGCAATATCTATAAACGGATAGAAGGCATTGGGCGTCTGATTCAGCACCGTTACCCCCTCTTTCAGACATAAACTATATATCTGCTCAGGATCCTTTACCTGCTCCAGTGAAGGGATAACCAATCTTCCTCCTTTAAGCAGTGCTCCCCATATCTCCCACACGCTGAAGTCAAAAACATAGGAATGAAACAACATCCATACATCTTTCTCATTAAAATGATACAAGTCCTCTGTTGCATTTATCAGGCGCGTCACACTGCGGTGTTCCTGCATCACTCCTTTAGGAGTTCCGGAAGTACCACTGGTATAGATGACATAGGCCAGATCAGACGGCGTTAGGGCTGTATGTAAATTATCAGCAGCATAATTCTCTGTCAGGTGATTTCTGAATGAAGAATCATCGGCAATAATCACCGCTAATGTTCCTCCGGTGTCAATCCGGTTAATCCGGTCTTCCTGCATACCCTCTGTTATTAATACCTTAGTGGCGGTATCTGATAATATATAACCGATCCTTTCATCAGGAAATCCGATATCCATTGGTACATAAGCAGCGCCTGCCTTCAATATGCCAAGTATGGCTACCAACACTTCACCGGACCTGCCCATAAGTACCGCAATCAGATCATCAGGCTGAATATTGTAGTTTAACTTCAGAAAAGCAGCAAGCCTGTCGGACCGCTCATTCAGTTCCGCATAGGTAATACGTTCTGCTCCGTATGTCACTGCAATATTTTGCGGAGTCCGCAAAACCTGTTCTTCAAACAATTGTGGTAATGTCTTATCAACGGTATATGTCTTCCCTGCCCCGCTCCAGTGCATTACCTGTCTTAGCCGCGCACGGTCAAGGTAATTCAGTTCGTTTGTATGTATATCAGCTCCATAAATTATCTGGTCTAGCAATACTTCCAGCCCTGCCAGCAGTTGTTCCATTTTTTCTGTGGCAAACAATTCTCCCGCATATTGCAGTCTTACTACCAATGAGTCCTGTGATTTATATGCGATAATGGCCAGCGGATAATCAAGTTTTTCTACAGACTGTCTGAATTCCAGTACAAGCCCTGTATCACCGGAACGGCTATCGGGCACCGGATAGTTTTCAAAAACAAACAAGCTGTTAAACAAACGTTCTCCGTTCTGCTGCAATCCCGCAAGGTTAATATCACTTCTGTTACCTGCCTCAGTGATAAACTGCTGCAATTCACTTATTGCCTCAGAGACAGTACAGGCGCGATGTTGCAGAATAACCGGCAATGTATTGATAAATAACCCTACAGATTCTTCTATACCGTCAATGTCCAGATTTCGTCCGGAAACAGTCATTCCTACAACTGTGATATTATTTCTGCCATACAGGCTCAATTGTTTATGCCAGCAATATTGCAGCAATGCATTGGGTGTATATCCATTCGCCGCGCAGCACTCCGTCAGCCGCTTAAAACGCTCTCCATCAATAATTAGTATTTGTTCCCCGGATTGTCTGATATGCCTGTAATCAGATAATACCACATGCTTCTGTTCTTCATTCAGCAGCCCGCTCAGATCTTCCCTGTTCTCTATTTGCGCGGTATAGGTCTTCCAGTAGTTTTCGTTGTCGGACCGGTGATCCTGCAGGTATCGTTGAGCGGTTTCGTAACCGTTGTTTGTTTTCAAGCCACTGAAACTCTCTGTAATAAGCTGCAGATAGGTATCATGTACGAAATTAATCAGCAGCGGAGTGCTCCAGCCGTCAAGGATAGCATGGTGACAGCTAAAAACAGCCGTATAGCATTTATCATTTTTCTTTATCAGGTATACCCTGAAAAGATTACCGGCATCCAGTTTATATGAGTCGGCCCGATCGGCTGATAATATATTCCCCACTTCTGATTCCTGGTTTTCAGCACTATAGCCGGCAAGGTCTGTAAATCGCCAGTCAACCTTTACTTCCTTATCTATTATCTGTACAAGTTCCTTTTCCCATGCAAAACGCAGCCTCAATGCGCTATACTTCATTGCTGCCAGTTCCCAGGCATGACGGAGTCCGGATATATCCAGTGTATTATGATAGTCCCATATCAGCTGCACACAATAGGCATCATCACTATCTCCCTGGTTCAGGGAATGATAGATAAATCCTTCCTGAAGACTGTTGGCCATGTAAACAGCTGCTGTTTCACGGGATGCCTGTATTCTGCTGAGATAATCACTGGTAATGATATTGCTGATATCTGATGGCGTGAGATAGGTTCTTGTATACTTATCCAGGTGGCTGAGCATATCCTTCAGAGCATTCAAACAAGCTTCAGACAACATCAGCAACAGCGGTTCCGGTAAACGGGCTTCTATGCTGAAAACAAGTTTTCCATCTGCTACCCCACCTGTAATACTGATCACTGATCTGTTACGGTTGGTAGTATCCGAGGTGCTACCACAGTATTCATTACTAATACGCCATTCACTCAAATCCGATGGCCCGCCTTTATCCAGTTGTCCCAGGTAATTAAAACTGACAACCGGTAAGGGGTTTTGCGTATATCCTATCAGTACACCATACCCCAAACCATGAAAAGGTATCCTGCTTAGCATTTCCTTGACGCCAACAATGATTTCACCATAATTCTTTGCACTTGTATCCAGTTTAACCGGATAAATAGTGGTAAACCATCCTGTTGTACCGGAAACATCCAGCTCCGGCGAAATATCCTCCCTCCCATGTCCTTCCAGCAATACATAATGCTGGCTTTTGCCGGTAACGGCTGATAAGGCCAGGCCTATTGCGCTGAGCAGGAAATCATTTATCTGTGTATTAAAGACGTTACCAGCTTTTTTCAACACCAGTCCTGTTGTGTATTCATCCAGCTCTATCTCAGTATGTTTCCATTCTGCCGTTGACAGCGATTGCAACACAGCGTTTTCCATTGCAACTCCGGCAGCTATTTCCTGCCAGTATACTTTTTCTGCCGCACGCTGCTTTTCATCTTCGCTCCTGTAATTCCTTACTGCTATGCTCCATTGTCTGTAGCTTGTTCTTTTGGAGCCCAGGGCTGCCGTAGCCATTGCAAGAGCGGTAGCTTGTTGTACTCCGTTCACTTGTTCTGATAAATAACAATATATCTTCTGCAGATCATTTTTCAGAATATGCCAACTTACCGTATCTATTGCCAGATGATGTGCTGCTAAAAAAATTCTGGCGCTGCCATCTGTATAACCATCCAGATAACCAATCTGAACGATGTATCCGTTGGAGAGATCAAAGTTGTTTTGCCAACCGGTAAGCGTGTCGTCTATTTCGTCGCCAGACCGGCCATTTACATTCAGGTAATTTAATACTGGTGATACGGGTTGATGGCTGTATTCCTGAACTAAACCTGCTTTCTGCGTAAATCTCAGTCTCAGCGTGTCATGATAAGCCAGGAGGCAGATAACACCGGATTCCAGCAGCGCCCTGTCTAACGGCGGAACCCGCAGCATAAACGCCTGGTTCCAGTGATGGAAGGCCGGAAGCAATTCACTGGCGACATTATCAAAGAACCATTCCTGAACTGGCAGTAAAGGCAGCTCGCCGGCAAGTACGCCCTGCTCTGTCAAGAGCTGACTGGTAAGGCGATCTCCTTTCGTAATCAAATGATTGTGTATTGCCAGGATTGTTCTGTGTCTGAAAATATCTCCCGCACTCAACAGGAACCCTGTACGTTGCCGTAATCTGCTGATGAGCTGTATACTGATAATACTATCTCCACCCAATCTGAAAAAGTCGTCCTGAATACCTATTGTGTCAGCATCCATTCCCAGCACTTCTCCGTAGATCATACACAATATCTGTTGCAAATCATTTTCCGGCGCCTGATAATGCTGTATGTCTGTATTCCCCGGATCCGGCAGGGATTTTCTGTCAGGTTTACCATTTACTGTCAGCGGAATTTTATCCAGATATACAAATACAGCAGGAATCATGTAATCCGGTAACGTTGCTGCCAGCCAGTCAGACAACAAAATACTTTCCACCGGTTTTGCCGCTGTATAGTAACCAATCAGATATCTGCCTGCTCCGTTTGCATGCTCTTTTACCAATATGATCGCCTGGTTAATACCGGGACAGGCAGCCATACGGTTCTCTATTTCTGCCGGTTCTATGCGATACCCGCGGATTTTCACCTGTTCATCATTACGCCCGAAATACTCCAGGCTTCCATCCGGCAGAAAGCGGGCCATATCGCCTGTTCTGTACAAACGGGCCTGATCTGTCCGGAAAGGATCGCTGACAAACCGCTCCCTGCTGAATTCCGGCATATTCATATAACCACGCGCCACTCCTGCGCCACCGATATATAATTCGCCGGGCGTACCTGCGGGCACCGGTAATAAGTTTTCATTCAATACATAAACCGTAACGTTGGATAAAGGCCGGCCGATATTGCGGTTGCTGCTTCCCTTTTCATAGTGGTGCATGGTGGCACACACTGTCACTTCTGTAGGACCATAGGCATTTACTACGTCTGTCCCCTGTTTACGGTAAAGTTCCATAATACCGGCGCCGGTAACATCCCCGGCAACTATTAAAGTTTTCAGCGGCAGCAGATTTGTTTTATCAAGTAATACCGGAGGAATAGTAGCTATGTCAATCTTGTTTTCCTCTACATATTTCTTCAGTAGAACAATATCTGCGCGTATATCATTCTCTGCCAGATACAGCGTATTTCCGGAAAGCAATGTTGCATACACATCCCACACATGCGCGTCAAATACATAACTGGCATACCAGAGACAACGTTTAGGTATATACAGATCAGTATACTGATTCAGGCCCAAATCAGCCGCCTGCGCCTTTGCGAGGTTCACAATACCCGCATGTTCAATCATCACTCCTTTGGGCTTTCCGGTAGTTCCGCTGGTATAAATAACATATGCAAGGTGTTGCTCTGTTGTTTTTGCGTGTGGATTTTCATTGCTGCATGATAATTGCTGCTGCCGGAAGGTATTACTATCAATAACAGTCACTGGTGTATCTCCTGCTATGGGCGTTACTACCGGAAGATATTTTTCATTGGACAGTACAACTTTTGCAGCAGTATCACTGATGATATACCGGCTACGTTCTTCCGGATACGCAGTATCTATCGGCACATATGCACCGCCGGCCTTGAGTACAGCAAGCATTGCAATCAGCATATGTGCCGAACGGTCCACGTACAAGGCTATCACATCGTCTGCCTGAATGTCAAATGTATAAATCAGATAATCAGCCAGCATATTCGCCTGCTCGTTCAATTCCTGATAGGTTAATTGTACCTCCCGGCTCACCAGCGCAATGCCTCCCGGCGTTTTGAGTACTTGTGTCTCAAATAGCTGATGAACCGTACCCGGGGCCGGAAGTAACTCCTGATTATTACTCCACTGTTTTATTATTTTAATATAATCTTCTTCCAGCAACCGGTTAAAATCATACTGATCATTCAGCAGGTTATTTACATTTCGCTCAAAATAACGCATAAAATAATCCAGCTGCTCCTGATCTGCCACATCATCATGTGCTGTCAGCAGAATTGTAAATCCTTTATCTCCATATTGGGCTACATTCAATACAAAGGGAACGTTTGTCTTCTCATATCCGGACCCCTCTTCTATGCTGTTAATACTTTCACTGAAAATATGGAAGTGTACAAAATTGAAAGCAAACTGATATGGATCGTATCCGGTAATTGATTTAATCTTTCCGTACGGATAGGCTTTGTAGGCATATAACTCAAATTGTCCTGACTGAATCTGCTTAATGGATGCGGCATGGTCATGAACCTGTTGCCCCACATTATAACGGTATGGAACTGTATTCAGGAAAAGGCCGAACAGCCGGTCACCGCCTTCTTTTTCCAACCGGTTGTTCACTACGAGTCCGATAACAAGATCCTGTCGCCGGAGAAACAACGCAAGCGTATGCAGATACAGATAGATAAATACTGTATCCATATTAACATGGAGTCGTTTTGCAAGCGTCAGCAGGGATCGTGCTTTATCTTCTTTAATCATTAAAGCAGCTGTATACAATCCTGACTCAGCAAAATCATTATTACTCTTCCACTTTACAGGGTCAACATACAGGTCGGATAAATACTCTTTCCAGAAGGCTTCCGCTGCCGGGTCATTGATTATCTGTTGCTCCTTCGCCACAAACTCGCCATAATGCAACCCTGGTGTATCTTCAGCACCTTCATTACCCATGCTTGCTACTATCAGTTCATTCACCAATGAAGCAATACTCCAGCCGTCAGCAATAGCATGATGAAAAGAAAAAATAAAGTCATACCTGTCACCCATGTCATTTACGAGAATCCTGAACAATCCCGGCCTGGAAAAATCGAAATTATTAAACTGTTCTTCCCTGATCATTTCTTCCGGATTACGATGCTCATAAAAATGCATCTCCGGAATTATATCGTGATATATAATACAATCATATCCGTTGGCAGATAACTGGAATCCAGCCCGTAGCAAAGCATGCTTTTTAATCAGCTGCTGCCAGATAAATACAAACCGTTCTTTATCAAAAACCTGGTTTATTCTGTATCTGAATACATCATGATAGGTACCTGGTTCTCCTTGACCAGATTCAAACAACATGCCCATCTGCAGATAACTTGCCGGATAAATATCCGCTACAGCTGTCAGGTCCGGGATGCTTTCTACTCCTGTATGACTCATCAGGCTGAAGGGAACATATGTTTCTGCTGTACTTTGATGCCCATGTGTTTCCAGGTAACTACCCAGCGTACGTATGCTTCGGTGTGTGAACACATCTTTCACTTTCAGCTGCCGGTTTAATTGCTGGTTAATCCGGCTCACCAGCCGGATAGCTATGATACTGTCCCCTCCCAGGCTGAAGAAGTCATCATGTACACTTATCGTTTCGGTTGACAATCCCAGGATAGCGGCATAAATACCACTCAACTCCTGCTCGGTAACAGTTGCAGGCGCCACATAATCATTGCTGCCGGCAAATACAGGGTCGGGCAGCGAAGCGGTATCCAGCTTCCCGTTCACTGTCAGCGGGAAATGATGCAGATGCACCAGCACCGATGGCAGCATATAGGCTGGCAGCACCGAACCAAGGTAATCCAGTATAGCTGCTGAGGACATTGCCGTATCTGATACGTAATAGCCCGCCAGATAACGCATCCCGTCACGTTCTTTGGCTATTACCACTGACTGACGGATACCGGGGTAGGACGATAAACGGGTGATGATTTCATCCAGCTCTATTCGATAACCGCGGATCTTCACCTGGAAGTCATTACGGCCGCAGTACTCCAGACAACCATCCGAAAGCCGGCGCACGATATCGCCCGTACGGTATAACCGTCCGTTCACACCTGCCCCCGCTTCCTCTTTCGTCTGGAAAGGATTGGCGATAAAACGGTCGGCTGTCAGGTCCGGGCGGTTCAGGTAACCCCGCGAAACACCAGCCCCTCCTACATAAAGCTCGCCCTGCGCTCCCGCCGGAAGAGGACGTAAATAACGGTCTAGTATATACGCTGTCAGGTCCGGTAACGGCTCCCCTATCAGTGAGCCTCCCTCAGGGAAATCTGCATAAAGCTCCTTCCAGGTAACATGTACCGTGGTTTCCGTGATCCCGTACATATTTACCAGCCGCGGACCGACGGCCCCATACCGGCTGTACCACGTCTTCAGCTGAGAAAGGTTCAGGGCCTCCCCACCGAAAATGATATAACGCAAACGATGCAACGCAGATGGCTGTGCCACTGCGGTATCCGCAAACTGGTAGAAGGCGTGCGGAGTCTGGTTCAGTACAGTTACCCCACCATCAGCGCACAGCTCATAAAACAGTACCGGATCATGGATCTGTTCTCCCGAAGGAATCAGCAGACGGCTACCATGCAGTAACGCCCCCCAGATCTCCCATACACTGAAGTCAAATACATAGGAATGATACAACGTCCACACATCTTCGCTGTTAAAGCCATAGAGACCGGATGTGGAACGGAACAGCCGCAGCACATGACCATGCTCCACCATCACACCTTTGGGATGACCGGTGGTACCACTTGTATAAATCACATAGGCCAGATCACCGCTCCCGGTGGCTGTAACAGGATTGGCTGAGGAGTAATCCCCCGATACGGCAACATCCGAAGCTATCAATACCGGCGCACTGCTGAGGTCCGACAAACGGGTATAGTGTGCAGCAGAAGTCAGCACCACACGGGCATCCGCATCCGATATCATATATGACAACCGCTCATCAGGATAGCTTGTTTCCATGGGAACATACGCAGCTCCCGCCTTCAGAACAGCCAGGATACTGATCACCTGCCATAAAGAGCGGTCAAGGCACAAGCCTACCAGGTCGTCACGCTTCAATCCATAAACCGGGATAAGGTACGATGCCAGCCGGTTGGCGCGGGCGTTCAGTTCTCCGTAAGTCAGCGCCTCCCCTTCATATACCAACGCTGTATGATCAGCAAACAATACCGCCTGCTGTTCAAAATACTGATGAAGCGTGCCCGTTACAGGGCTTTCAAGCAGCGTATGACTGCTGTATACCTGTTGCCCACGGGATACTTCGTCTACATAATAGAGCGATTTCACCGGTACGTGACTGGCCCCGTTTTCCCTCAGTGTGGCAAACTGCGTAAGTATGGAGGTGTAGGTATTGATATAAGCATGTATGGTGGTCGCATCAAACAGTGCCGTGGCATAGTTGAACGTTCCGCTAATGGTTTCATCACCATTATCCAGCACGACAGTGATATCAAACCGTGCAATGCCTGCACCGGCATCATTCTTCATGTCAGAAGGTTCAAACAAAAGTGCTATGTCACTATTCTCACTCTTTCCAAAATCTGCCACATCAAAAAGCAGCTGGAACAACGGATGTCTTGAGCTATCCGGCGCAATTTTCAATTCTGCTACCAGTTTTTCGAAAGGCAGGTCCTGATGCTGCTGAGCAGCTACTACATTAGACCCTACCTGCCTGATAAATGTTGCCAGTGACTGCTCATTGTCTATCCGTTCACGAAGTGCGAGTGTATTGACAAAAAAACCAATAACGTCTTCTGTTCCCGGATGATGCCTGTTAGCGACTGGGCTACCGACTATTATATCCTCCTGCCCACTGTAAGCTCCGAGTGTGAGATAGTAAGCGCTCAACAGCAGACTATAGATACTGACTTCCAGTTCTCTGGCCATCACTCTCAATCCATTCGTGGTTGCTTTATCCAAACTGAACCGAATACTGGCACCTTCATAATGTTGCACAGCAGGACGATGTTTGTCTACCGGGAGATTAAGCTGCTGATAACCGGTCAGCCTGTTTCTCCAGTAGCTGAGCTGTTTTTCCAGCGTACTGCCAGTAAGTATCTTCCGCTGCCAGAGGGCATAGTCTTTGTATTGCACGGGTAGTGATGGTAGTTCGGCCACCGGCTCCGCTCTCTTCTGCATTTCATAATACTGATAATAATGATGAATCTCACGCAGCAATATGTCAGCTGACCATGCATCAAAAGCAATATGATGCAATACCATGCAGATGTAATAATTCTTATCCGGCATCAGAAAAAGTTTCATTCTGACCGGATATTCTTTTTCCAGACAGAAAGTCTGATGCGTAAAATCTTTTATGGCGGTGGCCATACTTTCAGCAGAAGTAACTGTTTCGCTGGTTATTTTTAAAGGGCACAGGTTATAATCATTCACCTGCTGATAACCACTTCCATCATCGGTACTTCTGATAAAGCTATGAAGTATTTCATGTCTGCTGATGATTTTATGAAGTGCAGCCAGCAGGCTTTCGTGGCTTACCTCCGTTCTCAGTTTATATACCAGTGGAATGTTATATGCATCCGTGCCGCCTTCATAGGTTTCAATAAACCATAATCGTTCCTGTGCAAAAGATAGCAGTTGTTCTTCAGGTTTGTCAACCGTTACCGGCAACAGTGATGGCATATCAGTTGCCTGTTTGTATAAATCTGCTGCCAGTCTGCGTATGGTTTTATACTGAAAGATATCGGCAATATTTATGCTGGTGTTCATTACCTTATTCAGCTTACTTACCAGGCGGATCGCAAGAATACTGTTACCGCCCAGTCTGAAGAAGTCATCATCTGTACTGATGCGTTCTTTCTCAGTAGCTAACACTTCTGCATAGATCGCTACCAGTTTCAATTCTGTTACTGTTTCCGGTGCGCGATAATATTCTTTAACAGTATCTCCGATTGCTGACAGCGCTTTTCTGTCAAGTTTTCCATTTGCGGTAAGCGGCAGCTGGTCAACAGGTACCAGCAAAGCGGGTATCATGTAAGCAGGGAGGTAAGATGCCAGATACTCCATGATTTCTACTGTACTGATCATAGGATCTCCTACAAAATATCCTGCCAGACAGTCACTGCCGGGTACATTATAATTCTTTACTATTACTGCGGCTTCTCTGATACCCGGGAAAGCAGAAAGGCATGTTGCCGTTTCATTAAGCTCAACCCGGTATCCGTTTATTTTCACCTGCTCATCATTCCTTCCTGCATACATCAGGTTTCCATCCGGCAGATAATACGCCAGGTCACCGGTTTTATATATCCTTTCATTTATTCCTGCTGTCTTTTCAGCTGCTGTACGGAAAGGATTATCAAGGAATCTCCGGGCAGTAAGCTCATCCTGATGCAGATAACCTCTGGCGACGCCGGCACCGCCAATATACAGTTCTCCCAAAGCCCCCTGTGGTACAGGGTTCAAACCAGTATCAAGGATATACACCTGGTAATTGTTATATGGTTTTCCTATGGACAACAATCCATTTTCCTGTTCAATAGTGAATACCGAAGCTCCTACAGTCGTTTCAGTCGGGCCATACTCGTCAATGATGCTGCCGGTAAACCGGAGTATGCGCTCTACCTGTTGCTGCTGCAGTTTTTCTCCTCCCGCTATCACCATGCTGACATTGAATTTCCCATCCCATTCCACTGTATGCTCAAAATCGATCAGTGACAAATAGGATGGAGTAGCTTTTACCAGCTCAATCCGATTATGATAAAGGTGCCGCTGATAATCTATAACATCACTGATTTCTCCCTGATAAATGAAGATGGTTTTTCCGGAACACAATGGGAAAAGTGTTGTGGTCACAGACAGATCAAATGCAAGGTTACCGGAGAAATCCACCCGTCTGATATTATCAGGAATGATATCTGACAGATTAAATATATAATTGACGACATTACGGTGTTCTACCATGACGCCTTTAGGCCGGCCGGTTGTGCCGCTGGTGTAGATAACATAGGCAAGGTCTTCAGGAGCTGAAATCCTTTCCGGATGTAGATTAACAGCTATTGTATCCAGTGCCACTTCAAAATAGATATTGTCAGTGCTGACCACCATCTGTCCGCCGGATGCAGTGATTCGCCTGATCCTGTCTGCATGACGTTCATTACTAAGGATGATACCCGCTTTGGTGTCTGATAACAGATAGGCTATCCTTTCATCCGGATGGGCCGGATCCACCGGAACGTAAGCTCCTCCCGCCTTCAGTACTGCCAGTATAGCTATCAGCATATTCTCAGAACGATCAAAACATATAGCTACCAGATCGTTTCTATGAAGATGGCAGGTTTCCTGTAGGTAGGCTGCCAGTCTGTCGGCGCGGTTATCCAATTCACTAAAGGTGATCCCACCACCTTCCGATGCTATAGCTATTCTGTCGGGAGTTCGTTGTACCTGTGCTTCAAACAGACCATGAACAGTACGATATAGCCCATAATCCTTTTCAGTGGCGTTTCTGCCGTAAACGGCATCATAATACCCGGCATCATCCAGGAAGCAGCATGATTGCAGCGTTTTCATCTGTTGCCCGGTAGAAGTAAGTAAAGACAACTGCTGCAATATTACCTTAAAGGTGGCTACGTAAGATTGAATTACCCTTTCATCAAATACAGCTGTGGCATAGTTGAAGAAGCCAGATATCTCTTCTCCGGAGTTATCAACAAAGGCGGTAAGATCGAATCTCGCTGCTTTGTAACGGCCAGCAGCAGGGCTTTCATACACTTCCATCAGCTCAATGGCTTCCTTATTACGTATATTCCCGAAATCGGCCAGCTCCAGCACTACCTGAAACACAGGATGCCTGGAAGTATCGTGTGGCAGCGAAAGTTCTTCTACTAATTTCTCAAACGGAATATCCTGATATAATTGAGCTTCCTTTACCGCGTTACCGACATTTTTTACAAAAGTGAGGAGTTGCTGTTCGGGATCAATAAACTGCCTTAACGCCAGTGTATTTACGAAGAACCCTATAAGTGGTATCACATTACTGTGGTGGCGGTTAGCAACAGGACATCCCACAACAACATCCTGTTGATTACTGTAAATACCCAGCATCAGGTAATATCCTCCCAGTAACAGGCTATACATACCAATCCCATGTTCTTTAGCTACTTTTCTGAGATCTTCGCTGATTTTCCTGTCCAGGGAAAAATGTACATCTGCACCTTCATATTTCACTACTGCAGGTCTTTGCTTACCAGTGATCAGGTTCAATGGCTCAAAGCCTGTCAGTTTTTTCTTCCAGTAATCCAGTTGATTATCCAGTACAGAGCCAGCAAGATATTGACGTTGCCATTGCGCGTAATTCCTGTATTGGAGCGGCAGGGCCGGCAGAGGGGTTATTACCCCCCCGTTCTTCATTGCCTCATGATAATGGTAATAGTGCAGTAGTTCTTCTACAATAATATCCACAGACCACCCGTCAAAAGCTATGTGATGCATTACAATACCCAGCCAGGTGCCTCCGTTTTCAACGCGGTAGCAGGTGATCTTCATGGGAAATTCTTCCGCAAGATTAAAAATATAAGCTGCATCTCTGGCTATGATTTCATCCATCTCAGTTTGTGAGCTGAACACTTTCCTGTCCACCGGCATGATCAGTCCTTCGTTATCCGGTACAAACTGGTAAGGGGTTCCGTCGTCTGCAGTTCTTATAAACGAACGCAGTACTTCATGCCTCTCAGCTATACGCTGTAATGCCGCCAGCAAACTATCCGGATCTGTAGATTTGTTGAGTCGCAATACTACAGGAATGTTATAGGCACTACTACCTCCTTCATAGTTTTCAATAAACCATAATCTTTCCTGAGCAAAGGATAATAACTGAGATGCTGATCCGACTGCCAGGTTTTCAGCAATCGTTTTCTGAACACCTTTTTGCTGTGATACCGCTGTTGCCAGCCTGCTGATAGTGTTATTGCCATATATCTCCGCAATACTCATTTTCACATTAAACTGTGTATGGAGGCTGCCGATCAGTTTAATTACCAGCAGACTGTTTCCCCCCAGATGAAAGAAATCATCATCCATCCCGACTTCAGCGGCAGGTATTCCCAGTAATCTGCTGTAGGTAGTAACCAGTATTTTCTCTGTTTCATTTTCCGGTGCCCGGTATGGTTGTTGTCTGCTGTATGTGCCTTCCGGCAAAGCTTTCCTGTCAAGTTTTCCGTTTACGGTTAGCGGAAATGCATCAAGATGTACAAACATTGCCGGCAACATATACTCCGGCAGATACTTACCCAGGTATTCCTGCAGCCGCCGCTGATCTATGGCTGTTGCTGACTCGTAGTATGCAATCAGGTATTTGCCATGACCTGACTTAAACTCTTTCGCAAGGACTGCGGATTGTTTGATTCCGGGATAGCTGGACAGATGAGTAGCAATTTCATTCAGCTCAATCCGGTAACCGTTTATTTTTACCTGTTGGTCATTTCTTCCTATAAAAAGGATACTTCCATCCGGCATGTATCGCACCAAATCTCCGGTTCTGTACAGCCGTTCATTAACCTGCAGCCGTTTTTCTTCCTCCGTACGGAAAGGGTTATTGATAAACCGCTCAGCAGTCAATGTATCCAGGTGCAGATATCCGAGAGCTACCCCATTGCCACCGATATACAATTCCCCTGCAACCCCTACCGGTACAGGATGCTGCGCCTTATCCAGAATATATACCGTAGTATTGGCCACCGGCCGGCCAATAGCGGTATTATAGTGCTTTGGTGTATTAAGTTGGTTCAATGACCAGATCGTTGTTTCCGTAGGTCCGTATACGTTAAGCAGGTAGCTGACATCCGTTCCGGTAAATATTTTGTCAAGTAGCTCACCGGTAAGCGCCTCGCCGCCTACCAGCAGCTTTAAAGCAGGATTATTGAACCTTATTTGTTCAAAGTTGGCTGATAACAAACCAGGAGTTATCTGGATAAATGTATACCTGCTGGTATCAGTAGATAACAATTTGTTACCCGCCAATTCAATAAACCCTCCGCTCGTAAGCGTCAGTCCATATTCCAGCCCCCATATATCAAATACAAATGAGGTAACAGACAAAGTACTGATGGATTCTTCCTTTGCAAAAGGATTATTCCTGTAATATTCCAGCAGGTTGACAAACGAGTGATGCGCCACCATTACGCCTTTCGGTTGCCCCGTGGTACCACTGGTATAAATCACATAACAAAGGTCATTGGCGCTGGCGCCGCCTCCTGATAACAGATAGCTGCAATCTTTTTCCAGCATCGACGCGAATGCCGGACTATCCGGGCATGCTACTGTGACTGTTTGATCCGAAAACACCGGCAACATCTTGTACGCTTCATTTGTGAGCACAATACGGGCTGCGGTATCCTTAAGAATATACGCTATCCGTTCGGCAGGGAATGCCGGATCTACCGGTACATAGGCTCCTCCCGATTTCAATACTGCCAGCACTGCTATCAGCATCTGTTCTGAGCGATCCATACAGATTACTACGAGATCATTCGGTCTGATGCCCTGTTTGTCTCTCAGCCATATGGCCAGCCGGCTGGCCGCTGTATCCAGGGCTGCATATGTCAGGCATTTATCATTATAAATTACAGCTGTCTTATCTGGCGTACTGGTAACCTGTTTTTCAAAAATGACATGAATTGTCCGGTCCTGTCTGTGCGGTTCCGGCACGGTATTCCACTGGTAAATCACCTTATTGTATTCTTCCGGATTCAGGCTGCTGAAATTCCTACGGCCGTTTATCAGCTCATACAGGTTACGTTTGTAATACTGCATGAAATGATTAAGAAAATCCTGATCACATACTGTCGCATGTGCAGTCATACTTACTTCATAAACACCTTCACCGGCAGATATATTCAGTACAAAGGGAATATTGGTACGTTCGTAACCGTTAGTATACGGTATTTCTTCTCTCAGCGCATTTCCCAGAATATGAAAGTTGACGAAATTAAATGCAAACTGATAAAGCTCCTGCCCGGAGTCTGCTTTTATTTTTGCATAGGGGTATGCCCGGTAATTAAACAATTCCAGTTTATGATTGAAAATCCGGGTAATATCATCTTTATAATCAGGAGCCAAAACCTGCTTATACCTGAATGGAACCGTATTGAGGAATAATCCAAACTGCCGGTCTCCTCCCTCTTTTTCAAGCCTGTTATTCACTACCAGTCCAATCGTAATATCATCCTGTGCCAGAAACGTACACAGCGTATTCAGATAAACATACAGGAATATACTGTCTGTACTAACTGCCAGGTCCTGTGCCAGCAAAGCAATCTGCTGGCTGGCCTGTATATCGGTCAGGAAAACGGCATTAAAAAACGCTTCAGATGTATTATGGGTTTCATATCGCCATCTGGTGTTTGTAATAGTAATATCTTCCAGATAATTGTTCCAGAATGCAAGGTATCCGGGGTCATTGAGTGCCTGTTGCTCTCTGGCAACAAACTCTCCGTAGGCAGGTATTTTATCTGCGGCTATTGGTTCATCAGATACATATGCCCTGATGAATTCTCCCGAGAGAGATGCTACACTCCAGCCATCCTCAATAGCATGATGTATGGAGAAGATAAAATCAAATCCAGCACTACGCTTGTTGATAATTAACCGGAACAACCCTGCCTTTGTAAAATCGAAACGGTGATATTGTTCCCTTTCAATAATTGCGTCGGTATCGAGGTTATCATACACTACTATTTCAATAGCAGTCTTATGACAGATGATACAGTCAAATCCGTTTTCCGACACCCGGAACGCTGCCCTGAGTAACTCATGCTTACCTGACAACTGTTCCCAGATGTGGGTAAATTTCATATGGTCATATTGATGACGTATATGATAAGAGGAGATATTATGATAGGTCCCTGGCTCACTCCGTTCTGATTCAAACAGCATGCCCGTCTGCAGATAACTTGCCGGATAAATATCCGCTACAGCTGTCAGGTCCGGGATGCTTTCCACTCCTGTATGACTCATCAGGCTGAAGGGAACATATGTTTCTGCTGTACTTTGATGCCCATGTGTTTCCAGGTAACTACCCAGCGTACGTATGCTCCGGTGTGTGAACACATCTTTCACTTTCAGCTGCCGGTTTAATTGCTGGTTAATCCGGCTCACCAGCCGGATAGCTATAATACTGTCCCCTCCCAGGCTGAAGAAGTCATCATGTACACTTATCGTTTCGGGTGACAATCCCAGGATAGCGGCATAAATACCACTCAACTCCTGCTCGGTAACAGTTGCAGGCGCCACATAATCATTGCTGCCGGCAAATACAGGGTCGGGCAGCGAAGCGGTATCCAGCTTCCCGTTCACTGTCAGCGGGAAATGATGCAGATGCACCAGCACCGATGGCAGCATATAGGCTGGCAGCACCGAACCAAGGTAATCCAGTATAGCTGCTGAGGACATTGCCGTATCTGATACGTAATAGCCCGCCAGATAACGCATCCCGTCACGTTCTTTGGCTATTACCACTGACTGACGGATACCGGGATAGGACGATAAACGGGTGATGATTTCATCCAGCTCTATTCGATAACCGCGGATCTTCACCTGGAAGTCATTACGGCCGCAGTACTCCAGACAACCATCCGAAAGCCGGCGCACGATATCGCCCGTACGGTATAACCGTCCGTTCACACCTGCCCCCGCTTCCTCTTTCGTCTGGAAAGGATTGGCGATAAAACGGTCGGCTGTCAGGTCCGGACGGTTCAGGTAACCCCGCGAAACACCAGCCCCTCCTACATAAAGCTCGCCCTGCGCTCCCGCCGGAAGAGGACGTAAATAACGGTCTAGTATATACGCTGTCAGGTCCGGTAACGGCTCCCCTATCAGTGAGCCTCCCTCAGGGAAATCTGCATAAAGCTCCTTCCAGGTAACATGTACCGTGGTTTCCGTGATCCCGTACATATTTACCAGCCGCGGACCGACGGCCCCATACCGGCTGTACCAGGTCTTCAGCTGAGAAAGGTTCAGGGCCTCCCCACCGAAAATGATATAACGCAAACGATGCAACGCAGATGGCTGTGCCACTGCGGTATCCGCAAACTGGTAGAAGGCGTGCGGAGTCTGGTTCAGTACAGTTACCCCACCATCAGCGCACAGCTCATAAAACAGTACCGGATCATGGATCTGTTCTCCCGAAGGAATCAGCAGACGGCCACCATGCAGTAACGCCCCCCAGATCTCCCATACACTGAAGTCAAATACATAGGAATGATACAACGTCCACACATCTTCGCTGTTAAAGCCATAGAGACTGGATGTGGAACGGAACAGCCGCAGCACATGACCATGCTCCACCATCACACCTTTGGGATGACCGGTGGTACCACTTGTATAAATCACATAGGCCAGATCACCGCTCCCGGTGGCTGTAACAGGATTGGCTGAGGAGTAATCCCCCGATACGGCAACATCTGCAGCTATCAATACCGGCGCACTGCTGAGACCCGACAAACGGGAATAGTGTGCAGCAGAAGTCAGCACCACACGGGCGCCCGCATCCGATATCATATATGACAACCGCTCATCAGGATAGCTTGTTTCCATGGGAACATACGCAGCTCCCGCCTTCAGAACAGCCAGGATACTGATCACCTGCCATAAAGAGCGGTCAAGGCACAAGCCTACCAGGTCGTCACGCTTCAATCCATAAACCGGGATAAGGTACGATGCCAGCCGGTTGGCGCGGGCATTCAGTTCTCCGTAAGTCAGTGACTCCCCTTCATATACCAACGCTGTATGATCAGCAAACAATACCGCCTGCTGCTCAAAATACTGATGAAGCGTGCCCGTTAAAGGGCTTTCAAGCAGCGTATGACTGCTGTATACCTGTTGCCCGCGGGATACTTCGTCTACATAATAGAGCGATTTCACCGGTACGTGACTGGCCCCGTTTTCCCTCAGTGTGGCAAACTGCGTAAGTATGGAGGTGTAGGTATTGATATAAGCATGTATGGTGGTCGCATCAAACAGTGCCGTGGCATAGTTGAACGTTCCGGTGATAGCATCTCCGCTGTCATCCATTACAACCGTAATATCAAACCTCGCGACCCTGTAATCAATGAAATCAATATCCAGCGGTTCCAGTAGTTTATTTACTTCCTTTCGCTGTGAGCTGCCAAAATCTGTCAGACTGAACAATACCTGGAAAACCGGATGACGTGAACTATCAGGCGTCAGCTTCAACTCCGCCACCAGCTTCTCAAAAGGAATATCCTGATGTAACTGTGCCGTAGTAACGGCTTTCCCTACCTGTCTGATAAACTCATCCAGCGGCTGCTCAGTATCTATCACCTGGCGCAACGCGAGCGTGTTTACAAAAAAGCCGATCAGGTCTTCCACACCTGAATGGTGTCTGTTAGCAACCGGACTACCAACAACAATGTCTTCCTGACCACTATATGCTCCGAGCAGCAGGTAATACGCGCTGAGCAGCAGGCTGTAAAGGCTTACTTCCAGTTCTCCTGCAAACGCCCTCAGTAAGGCAGACGTTTTTTCATCAACAGTAAAATCAATGTCAGCACCGGTGTAATCTATTAGCGACGGACGTTTTCTGTCAACCGGAAGATTCAGCTGCATATATCCGGATAAATTGTCTTTCCAATAAGACAATTGTTTCTCCAGTAAATCACCTGTCAGATATGAACGTTGCCACAATGCATAATCTTTATATTGAACTGGCAGATCAGGCAGAGGTACTGCAGTTTCCTGATTGCCGGATGAATAATAGAAATACAGCAAGTCCCGGATCAAAATATCTGAAGACCACCCGTCGAAAGCAATATGATGCAATACCAGACTAATATATCGGTTATGATCATCCAAACAGTATATGGTTACTCTAACCGGACACTCATTATCCAAACGGAATACATGATGAAAATCTTTATCAATCGCGTCCGCCAGTGCCTTATGATCAGGAAGTTCAATGATTCCGGCATGTACCGGATACTTTTCATTGATCTGTGTCAGCTGATATCCAATTCCATCTGTGCTGGTCTTTATAAGACTTCGCAATACCTCATGCCTGGCTATAACAGCCTGCAGTGCAGTCAGCAGATTGCCAACATTTACAACCGGCGACAATTTAAATGCCATCGGAATATTGTAGGCATAACTGTTTCCTTCGTATGATTCAATAAACCAAAGACGTTCCTGTGCAAAGGATAATAGCTGTTCTTCCGGATGTGCCACCTCTACCGGCTGTATAACCTGCCAACCCTGCGTTTCTACATAAAGGTAACGGGAAAGCTGACGGATGGTAGGATATGTAAAAATGTTGGCCACTCCCAGCTGCGTGCCGAATGTTTTATTAAGTTTGCTAGCCAGTTTAATCGCCGAAATACTATTTCCGCCTATTCTGAAGAAATCGTCATCTACTCCCGCCTTCCATGTCTTCAGGTCGAGAACTTCTGCATAAATCCTACACATTTCAATCTCAACAGGTGTTTCAGGAGCTGTATAATGGTCTGTCCTGGTAATTCCCAGTTTCTGCAGTGCTTTCGTATCTACTTTTCCGTTTACTGTTCGTGGAAATTCAGGTACCTGGACCAATACAGCTGGTATCATATAAAGTGGCAGCTGCGTTTTCAGATGTTCCAGCAGTACTTCCGCGTTTGTTAAGGATTCAGCAACAAAATAACCGGTCAGATATTTATTATCCGTCTGCGGCTGTTGTAATGCCAGTACTATTGCCTGGTGAACCCCGGGATAACCGGAAATAGCTGTACTGATTTCTGTGAGTTCAATTCTGTGGCCCCGGATCTTTACCTGGGAATCATTGCGTCCCGCAAATACGATATTGCCATCAGACCGATACCAGGCAAGGTCGCCTGTTTTATACAGCAACTCATCTTTACCCGTTATTGTCTGAAATGGATTAATTACAAAACATCCGTTTGTTAAATCAGGTTGACGCAGATAACCGGCAGCCACCCCTGCTCCTCCAATGTATAATTCTCCGGGAGCACCTGGTGGCAAAGGGTTCATATCGACGTCCAGTATATATGTACTTACGTTTCCAACTGGCCGGCCGATTACTCTGTTATGATCTCCTTCCTTATAATGATGAAGAGTAGCACAAACAGTAGCTTCAGTTGGGCCATATGCATTGATTACCCGCACTGATGCACGATGATATAATTGCAATAACCTGTTCTCCGTTACCTCTCCTGCCACTACTAATGTTTCCAATGGCAGTAAATGATTACTGTCAAGCAATGCAGGAGGGACAGTGGCTATATGAATATTGTTACCTGCGATAAACGCCTGTAGCAAAGCAATATCCATGCGGGTCTGATTATCCGGAATATATAAACAGTGTCCGTTAAGCAGACACGTAAACATTTCAGAGACATGCGCATCAAATACATAGCTGGCATACCAGAGGCAATTCCTGACACCCGTGATTTCGTCTCCGATCAATCCGAATTCCCGGCCCTGTGACCTGGCTAGGTTCACCACTCCCTTATGCCGGAGCATTACACCTTTGGGTCTGCCGGTTGTACCACTCGTATAGATCACATATGCCAGCCCCTCTGCAGAGGTAACAACCGGATGATTATCCGGAGACATGAGGCTAAGCGAAATCTGGAAGTAAACATCATCAATGCTCACCACATTAACCTGCTCGTCCACCACCAGCGACTCCAGCCTGGCTTTAAATTCTGCTACAGTAAGCACTACTTTTACTTCTGTATCTGTTAATATAAAGGCTGTACGCTCATCAGGATAGGTAACATCTACCGGAACGTAGGCTGCACCGGATTTCAGTATCCCCAATATGGCTGACAATGTATCAGCCGAACGGCCGATATACAGGGCTACAAGATCTCCGGGTTGCACCTGGCAGGTCTCTTTCAGGTAAACCGCCAGACGGTTTGCCTGCTCATTAAGAGCTGTGTATGTCGTTTGTATGCCATCATATACTACAGCCGTATTTGCCGGTACACGTAATACCTGTTCTTCGAATAATTCCTGTATGGTTTTATGTTCCGGAAAGAATTGTGTGGTATCATTCCAGTCGGCAAGCAATTTCTTCCTGTCGGCGGCTGACAGATACTGCAAGGATTTGACCTTCCTATCTTTCTCGGATGCTTTCGTAATCAGGGCCAGTTGTGCCAGTATTACCCGGTAAGTGCTGATGTAATCCGAAATGGTTGCCGCATCAAACACAGCAGTTGCATAGTTAAAGGAACCAGTTATTTCAGTGGCACTGATATCCATGTCTGTTGTAATATCAAATCTGGCTATCTGAAAAGCATCCGGCAGATCATATGTTTCCAGCAAGGTATCTACCTCCTGCTTTTGTTCCACATTAAACTGGGTAATCCCGAAAACTACCTGGAACACCGGATGTCTGGAAGGATCATGTTCAATGTCCAGCTCTTGCACCAGTCTTTCAAATGGCAGATCCTGATGCAACTGGGCTTTTGTTACGGAGGCTCCAACCTGCCGGATAAATTCGGTTAACGATTGTTCCCTGTCTATTTTTTCCCGTAAAGCGAGCGTATTTACAAAAAAACCAATTACCTCCGTAATTTCAGGATGATGACGGTTCGCAACGGGGCTGCCAATCACTATATCATCCTGATGACTGTACACTGCCATCAGCAGATAATATCCACTGAGCAGCAGGCTGTACATACTCACTTCCAGTTCCTTTGCCACGTTTCTTAAATCCATGCTGACAGCTGCATCAATGGTAAAATGCATATCTGCACCGGCGTAGCTGAGTCTGGCTGGCCTGTCTTTACCTGTTACGAGTGATAATGGTTCAAATCCTGACAACACTTTTTTCCAGTATTCCAGTTGAGTAGCCAGTATTTCATCTTTTAAATAATTGCGTTGCCATATTGCAAAATCCCTGTATTGTACAGGTAATTCCGGCAGCCTGTACTTCATTGCGGATTCATTATCTCCCTGCCTGATCGCTTCAAAGTGGTGATAATGCTGCTGAAGTTCCCGTATCATCAGATCTCCCGACCAGCCATCAAATGCAATATGATGTATCACGATACTGATATACCGGATCGTTTCGTCTGTCTGATAAAGCGTAACCTTCAGCGGATATTCCCTTTCCAGATTAAAAATGTGATTGAAGGATTTTTCCAAAGCAGCATCTAATCCGGAAGCAGTAATATGCAGCCTTTCTACCAATAGTACGTATTCATTTTCTGCAGTTGGTAACTGATAGCTCTTACCATCACCTGTATTCCTTATATAGCTACGCAACACTTCCTGCCTTACAACAATCTGCTGTAAAGCCAATATCAGACTGTCTTCATTTGTTGATTCCCTGATCCGGAATGCCATCGGAATATTGTAGGCATTGCTCCCTCCTTCAAACTGCTCAATAAACCATAAACGTTCCTGGGAAAAGGACAGCAGTATATCTTCCGGCTGATCAGGGATTATCCGGGTAATATGGGGTTGTACAGTATGGTGTTGTTGCAGATAGATAGCTAACTGCCCAATTGTTCTCTGCCGGAAAATATCCGTTACGCTTAAGGCTGTATCCAGTGTTTTATTTATTCTTCCAGCCAATCTGATAGCCAGAATACTATTACCTCCCAATGCAAAAAAATCATCAGCAACACCTATTTGTGCAGTATCCAGCCCAAGAATATCTCCGTATATGCGACCCAGCTCCTGCTCTGTGGCAGTTGCAGGCGCCACATAATCATTATTGCCGGCAAATACGGGGTCGGGCAGCGAAGCGGTATCCAGCTTCCCGTTCACTGTCAGTGGGAAATGATGCAGATGCACCAGCACCGATGGCAGCATATAGGCTGGCAGCACCAAACCAAGGTAATCCAGTATAGCTGCTGAGGACATTGCCGTATCTGATACGTAATAGCCCGCCAGATAACGCATCCCATCACGTTCTTTGGCTATTACCACTGACTGACGGATACCGGGGTAGGACGATAAACGGGTGATGATTTCATCCAGCTCTATACGATAACCACGGATCTTCACCTGGAAGTCATTGCGGCCGCAGTACTCCAGACAACCATCGGAAAGCCGGCGCACGATATCGCCCGTACGGTATAACCGTCCGTTCACACCTGCCCCCGCTTCCTCATCCGTCTGGAAAGGATTGGCGATAAAACGGTCGGCTGTCAGGTCCGGACGGTTCAGGTAACCCCGCGAAACACCAGCCCCTCCTACATAAAGCTCGCCCTGCGCTCCCGCCGGAAGAGGACGTAAATAACGGTCTAGTATATACGCTGTCAGGTCCGGTAACGGCTCGCCTATCAGTGAGCCTCCCTCAGGGAAATCTGCATAAAGCTCCTTGTAGGTAACATGTACCGTGGTTTCCGTGATCCCGTACATATTTACCAGCCGCGGACCGACCGCCCCATACCGGCTGTACCAGGTCTTCAGCTGGGAAAGGTTCAGGGCCTCCCCCCCGAAAATGATATAACGTAAACGATGCAACGCAGATGGCTGTACCACTGCGGTATCCGCAAACTGGTAGAAGGCGTGCGGAGTCTGGTTCAGTACTGTTACCCCACCATCAGCGCACAGCTCATAAAACAATACCGGATCATGGATCTGTTCTCCCGAAGGAATCAGCAGACGGCCACCATGCAGTAACGCACCCCAAATCTCCCATACACTGAAGTCAAATACATAGGAATGATACAACGTCCACACATCTTCGCTGTTAAAGCCATACAGCCCGGAGGTGGAACGGAACAGCCGCAGCACATGACCATGTTCCACCATCACACCTTTGGGATGACCGGTGGTACCACTTGTATAGATTACATAGGCCAGATCACCGCTCCCGGTGGTTGTAACAGGATTGGCTGAGGAGTAATCCCCGGATACGGCAACATCCGAAGCTATCAATACCGGCGCACTGCTGAGGCCCGACAAACGGGTATAGTGTGCAGCAGAAGTCAGCACCACACGGGGGCCGGCATCCGATATCATATATGATAACCGTTCATCAGGATAGCTTGTTTCCATGGGAACATACGCAGCTCCCGCCTTCAGAACAGCCAGGATACTGATCACCTGCCATAAAGAGCGGTCAAGGCACAAGCCTACCAGGTCGTCACGCTTCAATCCATAAACCGGGATAAGGTACGATGCCAGCCGGTTGGCGCGGGCATTCAGTTCTCCGTAAGTCAGCGCCTCCCCTTCATATACCAACGCTGTATGATCAGCAAACAATACCGCCTGCTGCTCAAAATACTGATGAAGCGTGCCGGCAGTTTCACCTGCAATAAACTTTCCCGACCCGTATACCTGCAGCATTTCCGCTGGCGTAAGATACTGTATCTCTTCCGTATTGATAGAAGGCGTATATACCAGCTGATCCAATACTGAACGGATCCCCTCAAGTACCCTGCGGATAGTATCATCCGTAAACAATTCCCCGGCATACTGTAGCTGGAATCTGACTGCTCCTTCCTGTTCAGAAATGGTAACAGCCAGGGGATAATCAAGTTTTTCGAAACCCGGCCTGAACGTTATCTCCAGTTCATCCTGCCTGAGGTTAGCTGGCATCGGATAATTTTCATACACAAAAAGACTGCTGAAAAGCCTTCTGCCGGCAGAATGCAATTTTGCCAGATCAATATCACTACGATTATTTATTTCATTAATATCAGCCTGCAGTTGCTGTATAGCTGTGATTACACTACCCGCGGAATGGTGCAATATTACCGGCAGCGTATTTATAAATAATCCTACAGACTCCTCAATTCCCTCTACAGGCAGGTTACGGCCGGAAACAGTCATCCCAAGCACAGTAGTGTCTGTATTACCATAAACACGCAACTGTGTGTGCCAGGCATATTGCAAGACAGCGTTGATAGTAATTCCGTTTACAGCACATAGGGCTTTCAATTGCTTATAATAGTCTCCGTCAATGACGAAAGACTGAACGAGACTCCTGGTAACCTGCCGGTAATCACTCAGCTGCAGGTTACGCACCTCTTCCCGGAGCAGACTGCTAAGATCTTCCTGTTGTTCAAGTTGGGAAACATAATTTTCCCAGTAACCGGCGTGACGGTTGCGGTGTTGCTGCAAATAGTGCTGTGCAGCATTATAACTTTCATCCTGTACAGAAGCCCCGGGAATATCATTGCACAGCTGCAGATATCTGTTATGTACATAGCTGATCAGCACAGGCATACTCCAACCATCCAGGATAATATGGTGACAGCTTAAAATGCAGCTGTATCTGTTGTCATCCCATTTAAAAATATATACCCTGAACAACTGGCCTTCGGCCAAATTATATATTTCTTTCTTGTCGGCAGCCAGTAAATCATCAAAAAAATGCTGCTGCGCTTCCAGGGGTTGATTGCTTACATCTGTAAACTTCCATGCCAATAACTGTTCAGCATCTATAATTTGTATCAGTTCATCTTCCCAGCTAAACCGCAGACGCAGAGAACTGAACCGGACTTGTGCAGATTGCCATGCCAGCTGCAGCTGTGTTACATTCAGCGGATTATGATAATCCCAGATATGTTGTATATGGTAAGCTTCATCCGTCTTTCCCTGACTCAATGCATGATAGATAAATCCCTCCTGCAGGCTGTTTGCGAGATATACTCCTGTTACTTCCTTTCCCTGTTGCAGATGTGACAGGTACTCAGGAGAAATAATGTAATCAATATCTGCCGGTGTGAAATAGCGACGGGGATGTTGCCGCAAATAAGTTATTATAGTCCGCAATGCTGTACCAAAAAGCTCTGAGAGCCGGGTAAGCATATCATCACTGAGTGCTGCAGTGATTTTAAAACGGAGTTGTGCATTTACCACTCCTCCATTGATATCAATGATGTTATGATCTTTGTTAACGGGAGATACTGCCACTCCCCTGCCTTCTCCGCTGATACGCCATGAGGCCTGCCGCTCCTTATTCTCTTCATCGAAACGCCCAAGATAATTAAAAGTGATACGGGGCAGCTCCTGTTCTGCATACCCTTTCAGTACACCGTAGCCGAACCCGTGCTGCGGTACCTTCCGGAGCATTTCCTTTACCCTTGTTATATCTGTCTCCATCTTCCCGGACACTTCCAGCAACACAGGATACATCGTGGTAAACCATCCTACGGTATGCGTAACATCCAGTGCCGGCCACAGTTCCTCCCTGCCATGTCCTTCCAGCACTATGTGGTGCTTTTCCGTATCTGTGAGCATCCATAATGCCCTGCCCAGTGCAGTCAGCAGCACATCCGTAATATCAGTATTATAAATATGGTTGCACTCCGTTAACAATGCAGTGGTTTCCTCTTCCGTAAATATTACGGATGATTCTCTGATAACCGGTTCTGCCAGCTTCTCCCACAAGGCATTGCTGTTATTAATATCCTTGACTACATGCTGCCAGTAACTTTCTTCTACTGCCCGTTCTGTTTCATCAGCTATCTTGTAGTGGTTTGCTGCGTTTACCCATTGACGATAGCTGCTTCCCTTTTCCCCGAGAATCAGGCTTACCGGTATCCCTGTTAATGTATGGTAACATACTTCACCTTCGATTGTCAGATTTGACGCTCCTGCGGCGCTGAACAGATAATCGTATATCTTCTGCAGATCATTCTTTATGATCCGCCAGCTTACGGCATCGATAACAAGATGATGGAAAGAAAACCAGAGCGTGGTCCTCTCCTTTTCAAACCCTGTCAGGCATGCGACCTGGAATATTCTCCCGCTGTGAATATCAAAATCTGCCTGCAGGCTGGTAAGCAGGTGGTCCAGTTGTTCTTCTCCTGAAATATTATCTGCATCAATGTATGCTATGGTAATAGCAGGTATTTCCTCATTGTATTCCTGTATGAATGAAGATTCACCCGTATTACCATGGTAAACAGCACGAAGCATATCATGTTGCTGCAGCAGCTTTAGGAGACTGACATACAGTATCTCCGCTTCCAGCTCCGGGGTATCAATAGTAAAGGATTGATTCCAGTGATGATACCTGGAAAAATTTCCATTCTGCACATTATTGAAAAACCATTGCTGTACCGGTAACAGCGCGAATATTCCTGACAGAATGCCCTGTTCTGATTCAATGCCTGTATGTTGGTCTGTTTCCCTCTCCAGCAGATGCTTATACAAGGATGAAATAGTTCTGTAAGCAAAGATGTCTTTTACATTCAGCCGGAGACCCAGCCGTTGCCTGATCCTGTTAACTACCTGGATACTGACAATGCTGTCGCCTCCCATTCTGAAAAAATCATCCTCCACACCTACTCTCAGTATATCTATCCCAAGAGCTTCTGCATAAATGACGCATAGTTGTCTTTCCGTTTCATTCCGTGGGCTGGTATATTTATGGTGCACCTGGAAATCCGGATCTGGCAATGCCCTACTATCCAGTTTACCATTTGGAGTTAATGGTATATGCGTAATGGGCAAAAACATTGCCGGCAGCATATAATCCGGAAGAACAGATTGCAGATGTGCTAAAAGATCAATATGATCAACTGCTGTATCTGATACGTAATATGTAACCAGAGACTTCAGTTCCTCCTGCTCTCTCACTACAACCACGGCTTGTGTGATACCTGCGAATGATGTTACAGCGGCAACAATTTCTTCTGTCTCAATCCTGAATCCACGGACTTTCACCTGCGCATCATTTCTGCCTATATACTCCAGATCACCTTCCGGCAGATATCTGACAAGGTCACCTGTTTGGTAAATCCTCTCATATTTACCCGCTAGTTTCTGCGCAGCGGTGCGGAATGGATTGGGAATAAACCGTTCTTCCGTTAATTCCGGAAGATGCAGATACCCCCTGGCCACGCCGGCCCCACCCAGGTATAACTCCCCAATCACACCAACCGGCACCGGGCGCCGGAATTTATCCAGTACATAGGCTATAGTATTAGCGACGGGCCGACCTATGTAGTTATTGTCACCTGACAGATTTACAACTGAAGTAACGGCCACTTCAGTTGGTCCGTATGAGTTAATAACATCCAGGTTTCCCTGCTGCAGCTTTTTCAGTAATTTTTGGCTGAGATGTTCTCCTCCGGAATTGATACGCCGCAACGTAGGGACAGCTGTAACGGGCAGCTGATACAAGAAAGATGGGGTCATTTCCATGTATGTGACCCTATTGGCGATCAGTGTATTAACAAAATGCTGTTCATCACTCCAGCTGTAATTCTTTATGATCAGTAATTTATGTCCACCAAGCAGCGCAAGGAACATTTGTTCCACCGAGGCGTCAAACACATAATTAGCGAAATGCAGAATTACCTCTTCTTTCTGAAATCCATACCTTACCTGGAGGTCTGTAACCAGGTTTACGATACTGTGGTGTTCGATCATTACGCCTTTCGGCCTGCCTGTAGTGCCGCTCGTATAAATAATATAAGCCAGATCGTCAGCAGAACATGCATCTTTCATATCAGTAACCGGATATGAAAGATTCTCCAGAAACTCCCTGTTATCAATACTTTCAAATACTACATTCGTATTTCCACCGATACCTCTTAATTTACTGACATGATGCTCATCACACAAAACAACAGCACAACCACTGTCGGCAAGCAAATAGGCGATTCTTTCTTCCGGGTAATCCGGATCTATTGGCATATATGCGGCGCCGGATTTAAGTACTGCTAATATGGCGGTTATCATATGCGGAGACCGGTCCAGACATAAACCCACAATCACATTTCTCCCGGTTTGATACCTGCTTCGTAGCCACACGGCCAGCTGGTCAGAGCGCTCATTTAAACTTCGATAAGAAACAGCTATTCCTTCATACAGCAGGGCAATACTATCTGGCGTCAGGGATACCTGCGCCTCGAACATGGCATGAATTGTTTTATCATCAGGGTAAGGTTGGGTAGTATTATTCCAGTCGTATACAATTTGCTGCAACTGTTCTTCGCCCAGTAGGTCATACCGGGCAATCAGCGTATTATTTCTGTCCTCCAGTAGATCGTTTAAAATTTCCGGGAATAATTTACGGTATGCTTCGATAAAGTTTGTTACCAGTCTCCCGTCCAGTTCCCTGTTATTGTATCTTACACGATAATTCAGTAATCCATCAGCAATCTGTTGTTCAAAGACCAGTTTATCAGTAAGGTCGATATGTAATTCATCATTGCTTTTTAAGGCTGTCGCTCCTTCAAACTGCAAAACGGATGTCCGCAGATTGGATTGAACGAACCCCACATCCAGCACAGCATTATTGACAGCACAGGAGATAATTCCAGTCACCGGAAAATACCTTGCCATACTTGATTTCAGTTCACGGAAATACTCCAGGTTACGTGTAATGAGATCTTGCAGGGTTGTAGTATCATCAAACCTGTAATCTGCGACAAGGGTATTAACATGCGCTCCATAAATCAGGTCCTTTCCTTCTGTTATCGCTACAGGGAAGTTGACTCCGATAATTTCCTGCCCTGACATCCTGTGTAGCAGAATCGCATAGACCAACTGTCCGAATGTATATGGTGTGAGCATGTATTTACGGGACAACTGTTTGATACCGGATAATACATTATCATCAAAACTGAACCGGTATTCACCCACCGGGTGCCCGCCGGCGGTTTCAACGGGAATATTGGCGCTGCTTAAAAAAGTTAGATCTACGCCGGCCACTCCTTCCATATGCTTCTGCCAGAATGCTTTCATTCCCGTTGTATGCTGCTCCAAAACTGCTGTAAGATCTGCTGACAACTGCTGATATAATCTTTGTTGCTCTTCCAGGCTGAACGGCCCGGTATATGTTTCATCATTATAAAACCTGGTTATTTCCAGCAGCATATCCTCGTAACTAAGACCATCAATGAGTATGTGCGGCATACAAAATATCAGCCTGAAATTCCCGTCATCCAGCCTGATGCAATGAAACCGCATAAGAAGGTCCTTTTCCAGGTTGAAAGGTTGTTGTACCAACTGCAATATTTCTTCTCCGGAAAGACCACCGGGATAATAATGCAGCAATGTGGTATGGGCTGACAGAGCAGGCCTTTTAACCCAATACAACTGATTATCCGCGGCATTCAGGACATTGCTGCTAATAAACAGGTAGGCATTTACTAATCTTATAAGACTTGTGTTAAGACGGTCTGTATCCAAATAACCGGTAAATGACAGATCCATCACCATATTATAGTCACTCCGCAAAGGATTCAGCACCCATTCATGATAAAAAGTAATCTGGTATATGGTCAACCTGGATATAAATGATGTTCCCTGTAGTGCATTACTATTGTCTGGGTTTTCCGCTATTTCATTCTTCATGTGTCTTTTGTTTGGTTAATGAGAAGTAAAGATGAAGTCCGTAGTATGATTATACTACAACACGGGTTACAAAGCAGCAATACTGCATTTGAGCTAAACAAATTTCATTTCTGATGCTTGGGAAAGTTTGTCTTGGGTTTTCGTGCAAGGCAGGTACTTAAAGCATGTTAATATAAATACTATAAAATACTCGGGTTAATTGGGTCTTCTGGTTATTGTAACGAAATAAAAATAAAATAAGCAAAACACAAAAAAAAATCGTCTGTTTTCCCTGCGGATAACAGCTGTTCCTTATATATAAATAAGATTTCTCAGTGAATTGTTTCAGCAGTTGCTCCGGGATGCCGGCAAATGATTCTGTGACTGACCGGTAAATTCAAAACAGTAAATATTCATTTTTGAGAATACCGGAAAAAAAGGCTGTGATCTTGTCTTTTATCGTCAGCCACTTTTCTCTTGCCTACCTTATCTTTAAACTTCCCATTATGGGAATCCATCACTAAGCATGTTCGTTTTTCCTGATGAACACCCAGGTAAGCGTTTTAATCATAGCGTGTAAATTATCTGAACCATAAATAACATTTACATTTTCAATTCACATTTATTCAATCAATCTTTCCTAGTTATAAACAATTAATAAACGCTAACAAGTTTTAGGGTTACCAGCACCTGCCGGCGATTTTTTATTCTGAGGGAAGGCAACCCCTAAAAAGCTTGCCATTGCGTCCTGTATTGCTAAATTTAGGCCCTAATTATCCTGCAACTTGTCTAGCCCATTTGTTCAAAGGAAACAACTCGCTATATTTGGGGACGGGAACTACGGAGAAATGGCTGTAGTGTAAAAAACATTTTATATGAATTTTAAGATATTATTAGCACCTTTATTTTTTACCATCAATTTTGCACTTGGACAAAACACAGCATTAAAAGGGCCGGGGCTACTTGACAAATCGCTGAAAAAAGACAGCATTATTACCGAGTTTTCAGAACTATATAATTTAATAAATACAATTCATCCGGGACAATTTATGTTTTGTTCAAAAAATGAATTTGACAAAACATATTTCTCTTTAAAAAACACCATAAAAACTGATCTTTCACTTGTAGAATATTATAAACTAACAGCCACCTTAATGGCAAAAATCAAAGATGGGCATACAACAGTTGACAGGGGGCAAATGTTTACCTTACTAAATGACAGATTAGTTTTTCCTTTCAGCATCTATAAAATTAAGAATAATTACTATTTGGATAAATCATCTCAGGAAAACAAGGAATATGCCGGATGTAGAATTTTAAAAATAAATGGAAAAGACATCAACGCTGTAGTTAACGAAATTAAACAATACATTCATCTTGAAGGAAGAAATGAAACAGGGTTAAATACACGATTCCGTAATTTCCCCTTTTATTATTTTATCTACAATCAAACAGAAAAATTTGAAATTGAATATATAGACAGTAACAATCATAAGCTGAAAGCCGCATTCAGGGGAATACCATTCAAGACACATACAAATAACATTTCAGAAAAAAACGAACCTTTAACAACAGAATTCAGAACAAACAATTTGGCTATTCTGAAATTTCGTTCATTTGAAAATGGTTATAATGAAACGGACAGAAAAATAGCAGAGAAACAGTTAGACCGCTTTTTCACACAACTTGACAGCTTAAAAACTGAAAATTTAATTATCGACTTACGAGATAACGGTGGCGGTTCTGCAGATATTGCCAACTACTTATTTTCATATTTAACCAGCACCCCCTATTACTATTTTGATTATACAGGAGCAAAATATAAAAGTGTAAATGAATGGAAGCATTACGCTCAATATCCAGACAATATCGAAGAAATAAATCTGAATGAAACAAAATTCAAGGATGGATTAAATTGCTATACAGAAACTGACAGTACAGATTATTGGTGGTTTGAGCTACAACAAAACAAAGTGAATTTTTACAAAGGAAAGATCAATGTTTTGATAAATGGTGGCTGTTTTTCAACCACCGGACACTTATTAGCCTTGATGAGGGAACATAAAATCGGGAAATTTTACGGAGAATATTCACAAGGGAGTAATTATAGTAATGCGGGCGGACAAGCATTTATTTTACCTTATTCCAAAACATTGGTGTGGATACCTACTTTTCAATACAAAATGAGAACACCCCATTTCATAAACGACCCCAAAGGCATTAAGGCAGACGTTGAAATACCAACACAGCCGAATGACCTAAGAACAAAGTTTGACAGACAAATCGATTTTGTCATTAAGCAACATTCGTGATTGAATGTATGCTTTGAAGTCTGCGCTAAAAGCAAAAAGCCTGCAATTATTTTAGTTGCAGGCTTCTATATTTTTTTACTGTTTCTTGTGAACCCTATGGTCCAAAACGCGAACCTTTTTCTACCTGATTGGGCGTAAATTATCCGAAATATACCATTAGTGTTGCTGTTATCGCCAATTTTGCATCCATTATAATTTCAAACCTTTCTTCCTCATTTTTCTTCATTTTAATAGAACCCTGGTTTGTCTCCGTAAACGCCGGGCTTATTTACACCTACACTCGCTTTAACATCTTTTCCAGGATGTTCTATAATATCTACGACGTAGGCTGCAACAGCTTTTCTTGCAACTTCGGTTCCTACGAACGGTTCTCCTTTCTGTGTGGTTTCGTAAGCTGTTTCATTTTTATCGGTCAACCAGGATGGGCGGATAATGGTATAGTCCAATGAAGAAGCTTCGATAATATCGGCTGCGTGACGATAGCGAATCAAGTCGGAACCGATCATCCGTTCATTCCATTGTCCGAATTTGCCCGGTATTTCTTTATAGATTCCCAAAGAGGTAATGAATATTAAACGTTTTACTCCGGCGGTTTCCATTGATTTAACGATTTCTCCTGCCATTTTATCAATCTGCCCGGCAAGATTTGCATATACAATCTCCTGTCCTTTGACAGCGTTGTCCAGATCGGGCTTGTGCAGTACATCGCCTTTGATGATGTTGGCATTGGGAGCTTGTTCTGCCAGACCGTTCGTGTTTCTTGCAAACAAGGTTAATTCAATATTCTTTTTGTCTTTAAGATAGTCAATTACATGCTGGGCAATTGCTCCGCCAGCACCTAACACTAAAATTTTTGTTACCATCTTATTTTTTATTTATTCTATAATATCTAATAAGTCATGAAGAACAACGAAACAACGTAGCGCATTTTTTGCTTACGCTGTTTCGTTACATGAAATTACCCTTCAGAATTAAGCACTTGCCTCACAAACACCTGTCATCATTGAATTTCATTGTGTTTTTCCTCCTCTCTACTTCATATACTTGTCCAGGAAAGCCAATACTTTTTCGGGCGTTCTGCCGAAATAATTATAGCCATCTTTAAAACGATTGTCGCTATCTACCCAAATCAGTTCTTTGTTGTTGCTTGGGATAGAATCGAAGGTAGATTGCGAACTGGCCTTGGCATTTTTAACCCAGGAATCTCTTTCCACCTGCCACATGATTAAAGGCATTTTCACATTCCTGGAATATTTGCGCGGATCCATTTCATCGCGGGTAAAACCACCTGCTTTCAATAGTTCAAAATCGAGCAAATCCAGGTATTGTGAAATGCCATTTGCTTCGGAAAATGCCTGATAAACATCCTCCATATTTGGCACTAAGGGATTTACAAAACATCTTACATTTTCAAATAATTCAGGATGACGGTACAAAGCATGCCACTGCGAAAGCCCTCCCAAACATTGGTTGAACAATGCTACTTTCATTTTGCTCAACCGGGGATGTGCATCTACATATTTTTTTACGCCCACGCAGTCGCGCCATTCCAAATGACCGATGCCGCACATTTTATTATTGGCTTCGCCGCTTTGGCCGTGGTTGCGCAAATCGTATGCTATAATGTTGTAACCCGCATCGGTCAGGATTTTCATTTGAATTACGAAATCAATTTCACAATCAATAAATCCTGCCCACGGCAACCCCATGTGCCCTTGAAAACCCGCGCGGCACATAGGCAAAGCATGATTAAAAATAATGAGTTTATCGCTTTCGCCACCTTTTGCCGGAATATACCATCCGCTGATGGGCACGCCATCGTCGGCAGGAAAATAAATATCTTCCCAGCCCGTCATGCCGTAATCGTCGGGGGTCTTGTGCAGGATGCTGCGCCATTCTCTTTTGCAGACATTTACCAGACCCATCACTTTGGTATAGTCTTCTTCCGAAATTTCGTCGGCTTGTTTTTTGGCTTTTTCTAAAAGTTCCTTTGACATTCTTGCGGTGGGAGTGGGTTGCACCTCAATACCCGATAAATTGATTTGATTTTTCATTTATTTGAATTTTTTAAACTCATGATTAAATAATAGAATTTATTTTAGAGCTTGTTTATACCTTGTTGGCATTTTATTGTTGTATCATGATATTTTTTAAAGTTATACTTCTTGTTTTTTGACAAAATAAAATTAGATACAATTACATCCTTTAAACGTAGACAGATTACTGAAAAGAGGAGACTTTTTACTGATTGGTATTTCTTTAAAACAAAAAAGCAACCCTGAAGGTTGCTGTGTATTTAAACTATCCGATTGTTTTAGATTACATTCCCCTGAACACCTTGGGCGACATGCCTGTTTTCTTGCGGAAGAACTTTGCAAAATAGTTGGGATAATCAAAACCCAGACTGTAAGAGATTTCGCTGATAGAAAGTGAAGTATTTTTGAGCTTGTCTTTTGCTTGTTTTAAAACAAAATTATGGATATGCTCAATGGGCGATTCACCAGTAAAGTGCTTGATCAAATCCCCGAAATAATTAGGTGACAGGTTGGCTTTTTGTGCAAACCAGGCAACCGAAGGAAGACCGGAAACATCTTCGCTTTTGTCGAAATACTGCTTTAGGTTTTTATAAAAATTATCAATCACGGAATTATAGATGCTGCTTCTTGAATCAAATTGTCTATCGTAAAACACTTGTGTGTAAGACAGTATCAGTGCGATGTAGGACATGATAATATCTTTGGAATAATATTCTTTCTGAAACTCATCATAAGCCTTTTTGTACAGATCCCACAGGATCGCTTCTTCATCTTTAGTAAGAAACAGTGCTTCATGATTGTTATAGTGAACAAAATTATAGTCTTTCGCCAGTTTGTTTACATACCTGGCACTCACCAGAATATTGTAGCCGGCATCAGGGGCATTAATATCCCAATCCAGCGAATTCTGCGGACAGTCAACATACATAAAAGATTTTGACTGATCTTCCAGAAGTTGTGTTTCCTTAAAGCTCTTTTCCAAAGGTGGCTTTATAGCCAATAAATAGAAATCTATTGTAATGGAATTGGATTGCAGCCTTATGTTCTCCTCATTTTCATAGTTTACAATGAGCAGATTATCATTCTTTGGTTTATCAACGTTAAGATAGGCTGCGAACTCTCTTATGTTAAATATTTTATTGACCATTGCTTACAAATAATACTTATACAAAGATAGTTTCTTTACTTGCTGAAAGATGGAGACATTTTAAGTCAAAAAGGATACATTTTACTAATTTGATGTTTTTTTTCGTTCTCCTTTTCTTCTGCTAGAATCTGACGGAGGGTGGTTTGCCGGAATCTCAAGGTAGGTAAAAAAAAATTGAAGGTTAATTTTAGCATAATTAACCCTTTGGTACTCGAACCATTACGGGTTCTATATTAGTTGATTATGACTTTCTGGCTTTGTCATAGTCAATTGAACGAACACAAAAAAGTCTTCAAACTCTATGAATTTGAAGGCTTAAAAATTTTCTGCGATCCCGCTGGGAACACCGTATATCTTCGTAATGCCTTGTTGAGTCTGTATTTGATAGTGGTGAGCGTTTATTGCTAACCGTAATGCTGACCTGATTTGTTCGCCCCCCAAAATTATATCAGGAATCATGATTGCTCAAAAATAA
Organism: Chitinophaga solisilvae; assembly: GCF_009928525.1. GTDB lineage: Bacteria > Bacteroidota > Bacteroidia > Chitinophagales > Chitinophagaceae > Chitinophaga > Chitinophaga solisilvae. The sequence continues at coordinate 173,310 of NZ_JAABOK010000015.1, forward strand.
TAAAATAATTTTATCCTGTTGAAAACTAATCTTTTACTCACCATAAAACGCCATATCCTCTCCTTCCACTCTAGCATTAAGCATTGTGGCAATTGGTTTGCCGCAATCCTACTCTATGAGTAGAAAGCCTGTCCTGCAAAGCACGCATATTATTGCCAACCTTCTGTTGCGTGGCCTTGGCTTAAATCGGCGTTGTATGGATACATGTATGCCTTAACACCTAGCGTATCATTTCAATAGGCGCATCATTTTCAGGCATCACCATAATAACAAAATAGAACTCATTATATTAAATTATGACACCGTATTACCACGGCTTAAAGTATATTTGTCTTGCAACATTTTTCATATGGAATTACTGGAACAAAAATACAAACAGCTTGTTTCCGGAATAGGACAATTATTAGCCGCCGGAAGGGAAAACGCAGCTCAACAGATAAATACTATTTTGGTATATACTTATTGGGAAATCGGTCGATATATTGTAGAATATGAACAAAAAGGGAACGAGAAAGCTGAATATGGAAGCCAGTTATTTGAAAAGCTATCCAAAGACCTCACAGCCTCTTATGGTAAAGGATTCAGCAGATCCAACCTATCATATATGAGAAAATTATACAATAACTTCCCAAAACGTGAGACACTGTCTCACAAATTGACTTGGAGCCATTATTTTGAAATCCTCAAATCAGATTCAGATCTGGAAATTGGCTTTTACGCCAAACAATCCGAAAAGGAAAAATGGAGTGTAAGAGAATTAAAGCGGCAAATGAAAAGTATGCTTTTTCATAGACTGGCTTTAAGTACGGACAAAGAAGGGATTTTAAGGCTGGCCAATGAAGGACACGAAATACAACAAGCAGAAGACTTACTGAAAGATCCATTTGTGCTGGAATTCTTGCATATTCCCGAACAACATCTATATCTTGAAAGCGATTTGGAAGAAAAGCTGATTAATAACCTTCAGCATTTCTTATTGGAGCTAGGAAAAGGATTCGCGTTTATAGGCAGGCAATACCGCATGAGTATTGGTGGCAAGCATTTCAGACTTGATTTATTGTTTTATCATAGAATACTGAAATGCTTTGTTTTAATTGATTTAAAAAGAGGAGAAATTGACCATACAGATATTGGTCAAATGAATCTGTATCTCAACTATTTTAAAAAAGAAGAGGCATCCGAAGGAGATAACGAGCCTGTAGGAATATTATTAGGTGCATATAAAGACCATATCCTCGTTGAATATGCAACAAGTAGTATAACGAACAAAGTATTATTAGCTAAATATCAGTTATATCTGCCAGACAAGAAACAGTTAGAAAAAGCGCTGAACAAATTACTTGATCTCTAATACGGTTAGCACAATTAAATAATAATCCTGCTAATTTCAACGCTCACTTTTTTATCCTTTTCTTTTTTTTCACAGCTTTACCACTAAAAACAAAAAACCTTGCAGAAGCAGATTCTACAAGGTTTTAATTACATTAGAGTATTTACTTTTACTCTTGTTGGTGATCCCGCTGGGACTCGAACCCAGGACCCATACATTAAAAGTGTATTGCTCTACCAACTGAGCTACGGAATCATGCCGTTTTGTTTAACGGAGTGCAAAGATAGAAATTTATTCATTTCTACCAAATTAAATCTACAAAAAAATCATACTACATAAAACAAACCTGCCACCAGACTACCTTACAGCGGGATATTTTTTTCTTTCAAATGATGAAAATTACTGCACTTTTCTACCGGCAAATACTTTAAATTTAAGTACAGCGAATCTTCAACATTATGGAAACACCAAACATTACCAGACATCTTACCATTCCACTGGCTTCCGGTAACGCCTACACGAAATTCGTTTATGAAATCAACGAATGGTGGCCCAAAGCATACACCTGGTCAGGAGATAAATTGCTTAACATACGCATACACCCTGCCGTAAACGGCCTCTGTACAGAAACAGGCCCGCATGAATTCCGCTGCGACTGGGGCAGGGTCGTATACCTCGCTGAAGGAGAAAGTATCGCCTTCCTGTGGCAGATAAGCCCCTCCCGCGTACCAGAACCGGACGCCGCAAAAGCCAGCGAAGTATTCCTACACTTCATCAATGAAGGCAACAATAAAACCAAAGTAGATTTCGGACACCGCCATTTCGACAAACACGGCGAAGGCGCCGCACAATATCGCGAACAGATGAACAGCCCCGAAGGATGGGACTTCATCCTTGACAGCTTCCTGCAATACTGCAGACAATCGTAGTAATAGCCGGCCGTCTTTCCTGCCCGTAAGAAATACAGCCGGCTTTACACCGGCTAATACTCGTCAGCGCTCGGCCCATAGCTGCCGGGAACCGGTATTTCCAGCAACCGCAGGTATACGCCCAGCTGCGCACGGTGGTGCACAATCTGGCTGTATACCATACGGATCACTTCTGCTTTCGTATAAGTTTTGTGAATAACATCGCCCTCTCTCAGCGTCCACATCTCTTCCAGCTGCTCCGGCATGGCAGCTGTCAGCTGACTGCGGCCTTCTGCCAGCGTAGTGGTAAAGTACGCCAGCAACTCGTCGTTGTTCTTTAACGGCGACGGGTTATAATCAAATGTGGCAGTATCCAGTTCTGACGTGGTCAGCGTCATCTTCACCCAACCCGGCAATTCCGCAATATGCGTCGCCAGCCTTAACAGCTTCATACTTTTCGGATGAGGCTGCCAGTCGTATTTATCTGCCGGCAAACGTTCCAGCATCTTTCGGGTGGTAACAGACTCTTCGTCCATTTCCTTCAGCAATGATTGAATAAGAGACATAGTGGTAAATTTTTGTTGCTGCTACAAAGGAAAACTGGGCGTGTGACAACCCTATGTCAGCAGCCCTCCAAAATAGTTGTACCTACACATTGCCTCCAACCAATTGCTAAAGAAGTATAAGACATGCCTCCTGCGTTTACAGGCTTACCATTACGCCGCCATACCAGGTGCGGCCGGCCGCCGGATTATAATACCGCCCGCCAATGGCATTCAGGTCGTTACCCAGACTATACCGCTGATTCAGCAGGTTCTCTGCTCCTGCTGTTAACCTGATATTATTTTTTCCGGAGAAGGGAATACGCCACGCGGCCTTGCATTGCAGCAGATGATACGCAGACGCATATACGCTGCCGGCATCGTTCAGAGGAATGTTACCGGTGTAATTATAGGCTACATACACCTGCAGCTGCTCCGGGAAATCCACGGCCAGGCCGGTAACCACCACCTGCTGCGGCACGCCCGTCAGCCTGTTACCTGAAAAATCCTTGCCACCGCTGATATAATCCCTGAAATGAAAATTACTCCAGGTAAAGCTGCCTCGCCATTCCATCCCCCGCAGCCAGCCACGTAAACGTGGCTGCATCAGCCAGAGGGCGCCTTCCAGTTCTGCACCTGTCTGATTCACACCGCCGGCATTTGTAAAAAATTCGTTGCCGTTATCATGCACTTTCCGCACAATAGCGTCCTGCATACGGTAATGAAATATGGCCAGATCCAGCGAATAGCGGCGGTTACGCGGCAGTACGCGCAGCCCGGCTTCATAGTTCCATCCCGTTTCCGGCTGCAGGGCGGTGTTGATCACATTATCCGATGCCCGCACTTCTGCCGTCGCCGGCGGGGAATAGCCGCGGCTCAGGGTAATACGGCCTGTCAGCTGTTCACTGAACAGGTAAGACAAGGAGATACGCGGCATGAGCTGTGGGGTAAACTTTTTTTTCGTATAACCATTGGTGTTATAGGAGTACTGATAGTAATTCACGCTGCCAGCTGCTTCAAATGTCCATTGATGCAGCTGGGCATGAAAACGGGTGAAGAAAAAATACTGCCCGGTTTTCAGCTTGTCAGCTGCCTGCAGGGTATCCCGCCGGCCGCCGCGGTTGCCGTAGTTGGCGATATCTGTCTGCGTTTGCTGCCACTCGGCACCTGTCTGCCACCTCCATGATAGCGGCGATGCGCTTCGCGGATTCCCTGTAAACGAAACATACGTGCGGAACCCGAAAGTATTTTCATCCCTGGCTTCGTAGTTGGTAATAAACGGATTTTCAAAATGTGTGCTGGCGCCGAATACGGTCAGCACATGTTGCCAACGCGCTCCCAACCGGGCTTCATGTGTCATGCCCCCCTGGGCGGTACGGTTGCGGATGCCCGCCTGCTGGCCGGTTGCACCGGACAAGGTATTGGTGGCCGGTCTGGCAGCACGCGGATTGTTCTCCAGCTGCGCCAGCGTCAGCCCGCCAGGGGTACGATAGTCCAGATCAGCATATAACGCAAGCATCTTCCATATAAATCCCGGTCTGTACTCCCACTGCTGCCCCAGCTGCGAATACCAGCGCTTCATCGCGCTGTTCTCCCGGTAGCCGTCAGCCTGCTGGAAGCCCTGGAACAGCTGTAGTCCGTACTTCCCCCATCGTTGCTGATAACCCGCAGCGGCATGCAGCAAACCATAACTGCCGCCCTGTACCTGCGCCCGCAACCGCTGACTGTCAGCTGCTGCCGGCAGCATATCCAGCCGGATAACCCCACCGGAATTAGCCCCGAACAAACTTCCATCCGGCCCTTTCAGTATTTCCGCCCCTCTCATGGCCATAGGATCCAGCAGATTCAGATAGGCATTCCCACCCGCATCTGTCAGCGGTATTTCATCCAGATAAATTTTTACATTCCTGATTCCAAAAGGCGACCGGAGCAGACTCCCCCGAACGGATAAACGATAACTGCCCGGCGAACGCTCTTCCATACGCACCCCTGCCAGCATATTAAACGCCGGCACCAGCGACACTCCCTGCTGCAACTCCAGCTGCCTCTCCCCCAGCATACTCACGGTAGTGGGTATACGCTGCAGCGGCTCCGCCGACAAATAGGATTTTACCACCACCTCCCGCAACCGATACGCCGTATCCTGCTGCGCAGCCACCGGCCCAGCTAAACAAACAACCAAAATAAACAGCAAATATTTGACACCAACCATGTGAGACTTGAATTACGAATTACAAATTACGAATTACGAATGAGGAACCCATTTGGGATAGAAAGACTATTGAATTAATTATGAATTAAGAATTATGAATTATGAGTTAAAGCGAAGATCAGAGCGGGTAGATAAGGAATAATACCCGCTCTGATCTTCGCTTTAACTCATAATTCATAATCATTGGTGTCCGGTAAAAATCCAGGCTTTGGTTAAAGCGTAAGATTATTGGGACACCAATGATAAAAAATCATTGTTTTCTCATTTCCAAGCCTCTATGTAGCAAAAAGAGACGGCGGTATATA
>NZ_JAABOK010000016.1 GCF_009928525.1 Chitinophaga solisilvae
TTTTAGTGTGGTAACTTAAACTTACTAAAAAAGGAGGCCACATCGGCCTCCTTTTATTTATCCTTTGGGTTATTTTAACCGGACACTATAGAATTACGAATTGCGAATTACGAATGTAGAAGCGAAGATTAAAGCGAAAATTAAAAGAGATGCTTAATAGCTATCCTCTTCAATATTCGCTTTAATCTTCGCTTCTACATTCGTAATTCGCAATTCGTAATTCGCAATTACCTATCCGTATTCACCCAGCCTCCACCAAGGGCCTGGTAAATATTCACGACAGCATTCAGTTGCTGTTTTTTTGTTTCTATCAGTTCAAATTTAGATTCCAGGGCATCGCGCTGTGTCATCAGCACTTCCATGTAATCAGCGCGGGCGGATTTGAACAGGTCGTTGGAAATATCGATAGACTGCGTAAGCGCCTCTACCTGCTTAGATTTCAGGTCGTAGCTTTGCTCCAGGTTGTTAATTTTTGCCAGCTGGTTAGCTACTTCCATGTAAGCGTTGAGGATGGTGCGTTCATAATTATAGACCGCCTGCAGCTGTTTGGCGTTGGCGCTGTAGTAGGCAGCCTTGATGGCGTTCCGGTTTACCAGCGGCGCCACCAGATCTCCGGCCAGCGAATAGAATATTGATTCCGGAGTTCTCAGCAGATACGCAGGGTTAAAAGCCCGGTAACCGACAGAGGCAGAAATACCTACTGAAGGATAAAACTGTGCCCTGGCTACCTTAACATCCAGCTGGGCGGCTGTCAGCATCAGTTCTGCCTGCCGTATATCCGGGCGATTGGCCAGCAGCTGCGATGGGATGCCAGCGTGTACCGCTGCCGGCACCAGTTCCGCAAAACGCTGTCCGTTTCTGGAAACAGGCTGCGGATAGCGCGCCAGCAGGAAGTTGATACGGTTTTCCGTTTCCGTAATCTGCTGCTGTATATCATACTGCAGGCTTCTGGTTTTCAGTACCTCCGCCTCAAATTTTCGTACAGCCAGCTCCGTTACCCTGGTAGATTCCTTCTCCAGCTTAACAATTTCCAGCGCATTCTGCTGGATGGCCATATTCTTTTTTACGATCTCCAGCTGGTTGTCCAATGCCAGCAGCTCGTAGTAGGAATTGGCTATTTCAGCGACCAGGCTGGTGATGACAAAGTTCCGTCCTTCTACGGTAGACAGGTAACGGGCTACTGCCGCTTTTTTAGCGTTGTGCAGCTTGCCCCAGATATCTGCTTCCCAGTTGGCGTACAGCCCTAACCGGTAGTCTGCCAGCGGATCCGGCATTTCCTTTCCGGGCTTGATTTCCGTATTGGCTTCCATAGCGCCGGTATTAGTATACCGCGCTACCTTGTCCAGGCCCGCACCCGCCCCGATGCCAACGGAAGGGAGATATTCCCCTTTCCTGGCTCTCACTTCATTCCGGGCGATCTCTATCTCCTCCAGGGTGATATTCAGCTCCTGGTTATTCTTCAATGCCGTATCGATGAGCGCTGTCAGGTACGGATCTGTAAAAAACTCTTTCCACTTTACCTGTGCGGTGCTGATGGTATCCTGCGAGTCACTGAAGCCGGCAGGAACAGTCCTGTCGGCTATCTTCCCCTTCAGCGCGGGTGTTTTACAGGCCGCATAGGTGAGGGAAAGACAGGCAAGACCAATATATCTGTATTTTCTGCTTAACATCATAATCAGTTTCCTGGGTTAAAATTGTCTTCTTCCATAATGATGATTTTCCTTTCTGTCAGCGGTTTTTCATCTTCATCTTTAATGAGTTTGCGTTTCGCTGCAATGCTGCCGAAGATGTAGTATAGTCCCGGAATGAGGATAACCCCGAAGATGGTGCCTATCAGCATACCTCCCAGGGAAGCTGCTCCAATGGTACGGTTGCCGATAGCGCCCGGACCGGTGGCGAATACCAGGGGAATAAGCCCCGCGATAAAGGCCAGGGAAGTCATTAATATCGGACGGAAACGTGTTCTGGCTCCTTCAATGGCCGCCTGGTATACAGACACGCCGGCGCGATGGCGCTGCGCGGCAAACTCTACGATCAGTACCGCATTCTTACCCAGCAAACCTACCAGCATAATCAGTCCCACCTGTGCGTAGATGTCATTAGACAGCCCCATTACCTTAATCAGGAGAAAAGAGCCGAAAACGCCCGCCGGGAGGGAAAGCACTACCGCCAACGGCAGTACGAAACTTTCATACTGTGCCGCCAGGATCAGGTATACAAAGAATAATACTATCAGGAAGATGTAGAGGGCTTCATTTCCCCTGCCTGCTTCATCCTTTGAAAGCCCTTCCCAGTCTATACCATAGCCGTGCGGCAAGGTGCTGGCAGCTACTTCTTCAATGACCTTGATGGCTTCACCGCTGCTGTATCCTGCGGCGGGTTCCCCACGGATAGCAGACGAGTTGTACATATTATAGCGTGTGATCTCGTTCAGTCCGTGTGTTTTTTTAATGCTCATGAATGCCGAATACGGCACCATCTCATCGCGGTTATTCTTCACGTACAGCTGCATCAGGTCATCGGGCAGACGGCGGTATTCCGGTGCTGCCTGTACATATACCTTAAAGAAGTTACCGAAGCGGATGAAGCCCAGCTCATAGGTACTCCCTATCAGGATGGAGAGGTTGTCCATAGCCTTACCGATAGAAACGCCTTTCTGCATGGCCGCCTGATTATCTATCTGCAGTTCATATTGCGGATAGTTGGCGCTGTAGAAGGTGAACAGGCCTGTCAGCTCCTTCCGTTTCTTCAGCGCTGCCATGAACTCGTCATTTACCTTTTCCATTTCCTTGTAGTCATCGCCATTGGTTTTATCGAGCAGGCGCAGCGAGAAACCGCCGGCAGCGCCGTATCCGGGAACAGCTGGTGGTCCGAAAAATTCGATGGTAGCGCCGGGAATATCGTGGCATTTTTCTTCCAGCTCTGCAATGATCTGGTTCACGGAATGCTTACGCTGGGACCAGCCTTTGAGGTTAATCAGACAGGTGCCCGCATTGGAGCCACGGCCTTCTGTCAGCACCTCGTAACCTGCCAGGGCAGAAACAGACTGAATGCCTTCCACATGTTCAGCGATCTCCTGTACCTTGCGGGCCAGGTCGTTGGTACGTTCCAGCGTGGAGCCGGGAGGCGTCTGGATAATTGCGTAGATCATGCCTTGGTCTTCGCTGGGGATAAATCCGGAGGGCAGTGATTTTCCTACCCCGAATATGCCGAAGCCGAATGCCAGCAGGATAGCGAAAGTAATAATCCGGCGGTTCACGATCTTCTCCATCAGTCGTGTATACCTGCCCGTTAGTTTCTCAAACCCTCTGTTAAAGGCCGCCAGCAAATGATCTACAGGCGTTTTCCTTTTCGGCTGCCCGTGATTGTTTTTCAGCAGGATCGCGCACAATACCGGCGTCAGCGTCAGTGCCACAATACCGGACAGCACAATGGAGGTAGCCATGGTAATGGAAAACTGACGGTAAAAAATACCTACCGGGCCGGACATGAAGGCCACCGGGATGAATACTGCCGCCATCACAAAGGTGATGGCCACAATGGCCCCGCTGATCTCATGTAATACCTTTTTCGTAGCTGCATATGGCGAAAGGTGCTCCTCTTCCATTTTGGCATGCACCGCTTCAATCACTACAATCGCATTATCCACCACGATACCGATAGCCAGTACCAGCGCAAACAGTGTGATGAGGTTGATGGTCAGCCCGAAGACCTGCATAAAGAAGAAGGCGCCTACCAGCGATACAGGCACCGCCAGCGTCGGAATCAGCGTAGAGCGCCAGTCGCCCAGGAACAGGAATACCACGATAGCTACCAGCAGGAAGGCTTCGCCCAGCGTGTGGATCACCTTTTCGATAGAAGCGTCCAGGAAGCTGGATACATCATAGCTGATTTCATAGTCCATTCCCGGCGGGAAGGAGCCTTTCAGTTCTTCCAGCTTTGCCTTCACCTCCCGGATCACTTCACTGGCATTACTGCCGTAGGTCTGCTTCAGCACAATAGCAGCAGAGGGATGATTATTGAGATTGGAATAGATATCATAGAATTCACTGCCCAGTTCCACATCTGCAATGTCTTTCAGGCGCAGCAGTTCTCCGCTGGGATTAGCGCGGATGATGACATCCTTATATTGTTCCGGCTGATTATACCTGCCCTGGTAGGTTAATACATACTCCAGCGCTTCCGAGCGCTTGCCGTCACTGCGGCCAAGCCGGCCGGGGGAACCAATCACACTCTGACTGCCCAGCGCAGCCATCACTTCATCCGTAGATACATTGTAAGCACGCATCCTGTCCGGCTTCAGCCAGATACGCATGGCGTACTGGCGGCTGCCGAGTATCTGCGCATTACCGATCCCCTTTACCCTGCTGAGTTCGCGTAAGATGTTAACATTGGAAAAGTTGTACAGGAAATTTTCATCCGCCTTCGGATCTTTACTGTACACGTTAACATACATCAGCATGTTGGGCTGCAGGATGTTTACCACGATCCCTTCACGCTGCACCAGTTCCGGCAGGCGGTTCGTCACCTGCTCGATACGGTTCTTCACGTTTACTACCGCCTGGTTAGGATCGGTGCCCAGGTCAAATACCACCTGGATATTAGCTTCACCGGCGCTGGTGGCATCGGAAGTCATATACTTCATTCCCGGTACGCCGTTCACTGATTTTTCCAGCGGAATCAGTACGGATTTAACCAGTACATCGGCGCTGGCGCCTGGATATGCCACACTCACAATCACCCTGGGCGGAGCGATGGACGGGAACTGCGAGGTAGGCAGTGTATTGATGGCCAGGATGCCCATGAAGATAATGACAAGGGATATCACTATCGCAAAGACCGGCCTTTTCATGAATATATTGAACATGTCTCTCTCTTTTTGGATGTTTACTTTATTCCGTTGGCAACTGTAAATGGGAGATTACCTGCTTCGGCTCCTCATAATCAAAGGAGATTTTATCATTGTCCTTCACCTTGCGTAAACCTTCCAGCAATATTTTATCGGATGCCGTCAGCCCTTCCTTCACCACGTACAGGTCGGGCATTTCAGCGCTGATGGTGACAGGCTTTAGCTTCACCACATTATCTTTCGTTACGACAAAAACATATTTCTTGTCCATGATTTCCATGGTAGCTTTCTGCGGAATAATCAGCGCATCTTTCAGCGGCATGTTCATGAGTATGCTGCCGGTTTCCCCGTGGCGCAGTAATTTGTCCGGATTGGGAAAGGTAGCCCTGAAGGCGATGTTACCGGTTTCATTATTGAACTCTCCTTCGATGGTTTCCACTACGCCGGGATATTTAAACACCTGCTTATTAGCCATGAGCAGGTTTACCTGCAGCTCTCCCTTTGATTTCATGCTGGCCTGGTAGTCCAGGTATTCTGGCTCGGAAACGTTGAAGTACACCCACATACGGCTGTTGTCTGACAGGGTTGTCAGCAGGTCCCCTTCTCCGACAAGGCTTCCCAGCTTCAGATGCAGCCGGTCAATGATACCATCGAACGGCGCTCTTATGTCTGTAAAAGCCAGATGTACCTTTGCCAGCGACAGTTCCGCACGGGCCTTTTGCAGTTTGGCGTTAGCGAGTGCCAGCTCATTTTTGGAGACTACGTTTTTGTCGGCCAGCGCCTGGGTATTCTGCACTTCAATTTCTGCAGCCCTGGTTTCAGCTTCCGCTTTGGCCATTTCCGCCTCATACAGTTTAGGCATAATCTTAAAGAGGAGCTGACCTGATTTTACGGCCTGACCCTCATCCACAGCGATTCCCTGCAGGTATCCCTTTTCCTGGGCCCGCATTTCGATGTTACGTATGGAACGTATCTGACATACATATTCTTTGGTAACAACGGTATCCATCTTTACAGGACTGGTAACCAGGAACCGGGTAGAAGCTTCTGTTTCTTCTCCTTTCGACGATTTACAGCTTGTATGGCACAACAAGGCATACAGGCCCATGAGCATGATGATTCTTTTCATAATATATGATGCTTGATTCAGGTCGGTTTGAATATTTTTTTGTAACAGGCACATGACTTCCCGATTGCATAGCAGCAGGCTATGCAGACACACGTATAGATGCCATGTAAATGAATACAGGAAAAACGCGGGCAATCAGATATTGCCGGGCAATAAGTACAGGGATCAGATCCTGATTACGCGGTGCACGATAAACTTATCCGCTGCCGCTGAAAAAATAGTGGCGAAGAATGGTGTGATGTTGCTGCTGAAGCTGGGAATACAACATCCGGGCTGGTGGGCATAAAATGAGGTAATGTGGCAGATACCGGTCTCCATCAGTTTTCTGAAAGATTCCGATTCACACTCCTCTTCGATTTCCGTTGCTTTGATCTTATCACTTATACTTCCTCTTCCGGGCGATGGCAGATCGCTGACAACAAAATCAATATCCTGCAGGGCGTTACATGCCTGCTCAACACTGTTTCCGTTGTTCCATCCTGCGGTCCGGTCCATACGGATTTCATCCGCATGTGCATAACCCCAGAGTAAAAGAAAGCAAAATGACAGAAGATATCCGATTAATAGTCTCATCATTTGGGATCAAAAGTAATATCAAAACTATTAAGTAGGTATATCCGGAAATTAAATTTCCTTTAAAATCATAAATCTGTGATACGGATATTATAAAACAACCGGCTTATCCGCTGTTGTGTTTTCAGCGGATAAGCCGTACAGGAAAGCGATTCATCAATTATCCAGCTTCCATTTTTCCACGAGGGCGGTATCAAAACTTTTTCCATAATCTTTAGGAGACGGTTTTCCTTTTCCTGCAGTAATCAGGTGGTAAAGACTATCCTGTATGTAGTGGCTCCAGGCTTCGTTACAGACCTCATAACATTCATACTGCGGTACCAGGCCCTCATGCGTGAAGCGGACAGCCGTTCTGTCATTTTCCCGGCTGATATTGAAGATCACGCGGGTGCCAATCCATTCACTTTTATCCCTGGTGAATTTAAGGTAGTTGTCTGTGATAAGCCATTCGACCTTCTCCGCTGGTACCAGCGCTGTTACCTGTATTTTACTGAGATGGATATCCTTGTAGTTGTACACAAACTGGCCATTGAGTGTATCCGTGCTGCCTTCAATATTTTCTGACCACCATCCGCGAACATTATTGATCGCATTAAAGACCTCCAGTGGTGTCTGATCAACCAGAACAGTGGTTGTGAAATCCTGATTTTTCATGGCTTTTATTTTTTGATGAAGTAGTATTTCAACAGTCAAAATTATTATCCTTCTGTCAGAAAAGCAGGGTATAAAATAGACATTCTGGTGGGCTGATCTGGACAATACAATTAGTTATCTTTGTAAAAACAACAGCCGATGAAACATCTTACCATCATCGTTCCTGACGGGCAGAGCGACCTGAACAGCGTATCCTGCATCATAGGCGCCTACGAGATTTTCACGAGAGCCAATACCTACCGGGAAGAGCAGGGAAAAAAGAGGTTGTTTACCATCGAACTGGCAGGGGTTACCCCTGAGGCGGACTTTCATCACGGGTTGCTGACGCTGAAACCTCAGTCAGACATCAGCAGCATCAGCAAAACGAATCTTATCATTATTCCTTCACTGGAACGTGATTGCAGCAAAATCACGAAGGGAAACCAGTTGCTGGCCGACTGGATTGTGCAGCAATATAAAAACGGCGCAGAAGTAGCCAGCATGTGCACCGGCGCTTTTATGCTGGCAGCCACCGGCCTGCTGAACGGCAGGAACTGCTCTACGCACTGGTATGCCGCTGATAGCTTCAGGCACCTCTTTCCTCAGGTGCACCTGCAAACCGAGAAACTGATTACCGACGAAAACGGTATTTATACGAATGGCGGTGGTTATTCATTTCTGAACCTCGCGATCTATCTGGTAGAGAAATATTATGACCGGCAGACAGCCATCTACTGTTCGAAATTGTTTCAGGTAGAAATAGACCGGCAGACGCAGTCCACCTTTACTATTTTTACCGGCCAGAAAACACATGGCGATGAAGTAGTCCGGAAAGCGCAGACCTATATTGAAGATAACCTGCAGGAAAAAATATCTGTAGAACAGCTGGCATCGCTGTTTGCCACCGGCAGGCGGAACTTTGACAGGCGGTTTATCAGGGCCACCGGCAATACGCCCGCCGAATACCTGCAACGGGTAAAGGTGGAATCAGCCAAAAAAACATTTGAAACCACCCGGAAAACAGTCAATGAAGTGATGTATGAAGTAGGGTACTCCGATGTAAAAGCATTCCGGGAAGTATTCAGAAAAATTACAGGTATCTCTCCGCTCGAATACCGGAACAGGTATAACCGGGAAGCGCTGGTTTGACCTGAAAGCAGGTACAGCCGCATATATCCGGCAAACATGCTATTAAGCGCCATTCATCAACTTCACTTGTACCGGCCTGCTGTTTTCTGTAAATTAAATGGATAAATATTTTCCTGACATCACCATTTCTTACCTAAAACAAGGCTTATGGAACCTAAGCTCTCGCAACGGCTGAAAGAAATTGCAGCAGCGCTGCCGCTTCACAAAGGTATACGCGTGCTGGAAATAGGCTGTGGTCCTGGTGTGGCAGCCCGTTACATCTCTACCCTCATCGGTAGCGGGTATATACTGGCAATAGACCGCTCGGCAAAAGCGATTGCGCAGGCAGAAAAAGGCTCACAGGAAGAAATAGCAGCCGGGCATGTAGGTTTCCGGCAGGCAGCCATAGAGCACTTTGTACTTCAAAAAGGAGAAAAACCTTTTGACATCGCCTTTGCTGTGCGCGTCGGCGCACTGGACGGCAGGCATCCGGAAATAGAAAAGGAGGCGCTCACAAAGATTGCCGCTGCGCTGACGCCGGAAGGCAAACTCTATATTGACGGAGGAAATCCGTTAAGGGAAATACGACTGGACTCCTACCGGAATCCGTAAAGGTGCCCGCCATAATAATTTGCATTGTTACGAAATATTCCTATATTGCCTGTATACACCAAACAGTTATTGAACCCCAAAAAACCATTTTGAAAATTAATATCTCAAAAAACAATTCCCTTTTTAATTACTGTACACGTTAACGCACAGCATCGCTGTTGTTGTTTGTCATGATAAAGTTTTGCCATTGGCACACCACAGCCACTTTCACCAGATTACCGGTATCTGCGTGCAGGGCTTTTTGATTGTCGTATTCCTATAATAACCATAATCCATCACATGAAAAAGATTTACTTTCTCTGTACACTGTTATTGGCGTTCAGCGCCATGTATGCACAAACTGACTCCCTTCCGCTTCGGAATGCCTATGAAATTTCAAAGGTAATCTGCGCACAAAATACTTCATCCGGCAGACTAAATGACGTCAGAATGGGGAAAATACTGGCTGCACTCTTCTGGTATGCTGACGCGCAGGATGAAAGTAGTATAACTGAAAAAATTACAATCCTTACTAACAAGTTAAGATACTATCCTAAACTAAAAGAAATTGTTAGCCAGTTGTTGTTTAATAGTGCCTCTCCAGATTCATTTGCCTTAAGCAACGTGCTTATTGACAACTTTCCTTCAATCAGCCCGGAATTAAGAAACAAGGCTAAAGAACTTCAACACTCGTATAAAAAACTGGATAGTACCATCAGAGATACCCAAACAAGATATGACTCCTTCTCTCCGGTCATGAAAAAAATAATCAGCACACGAAGTGAGATAGTAGACAGCATAACTTATGCAAATAGACTCGATGTGCTTTTAAAGTATAGTAATTTAATACGGTCAGATAGCATACAGCGGAATCTATCAAGCGAAAAAGAACGCTTATTGCAAACAGGTTACCTGCCATATAAGGCATTATATCCTGACTCATTACTTGAGACATATTTGCGTGACCGGTTAAATAATCTGAATTCATATCTAGCCATTCGGAAAACACAAAAAGATACATTAAGGGATACCATCGCTCAATTCATCAAAGATAACCAGCAAGCATTAAACCCTTATCTGGGTACTATTATAAATCAATCTGGCAATCAAATTTATACTGGTGGTATTAATCCTGGGGTTGAAAAGGAAAGTAATAATAATATGCAGATAGAAATGCAAAGAATCATGTACGAAAGTACCATTTCCAATTCCTCCTTCAAACTACCCAGCGAATCTGAAATGATTAATGCACTAGCAATTTACATGGCACGAAGAGTAAAGCAGGAAGGAGTTATCTGGTTCTTTGAAACCATAACTAAAAATGCCAAACGGTATAACCTGATCCGTACCTTCTTCCCGAATACCATCGCATTATTGAACGGCAGAGAGGTATATGAGATACCGAATATGGGCGCACAGTGGCAATATGCCCTGTCCAAAGATTTCGTAACAATGCCTTCTAATGTATTCAACAGCGACTGGTTTAAAGAGCATTTCCCAAAAGCATCTGAATATAAGTCTTTTATTTCCGGCACCTGCGCTATTGCTGACCTGTTAAACAAACGATATTCCTTCAGGGATATGGTAAAGGAGCTTTATCTCCAGGACTATCAGAAAGTGGGCAACCAACTGCATTTTCATGACCTGGTAACATTACTCTATGCTGTTAACACAGAATTTTTCATCATCGATTCTGCAACTAATCAACGGATGTTAAAATATGAAGACTACCGGCTGATGAACAAGGATCAATTTAGTGTAATGATCAGTTTAGCTGATATGAAATATGGCAATGTATTCCGGGAGATTTTATCATTTAACGGAGATGCCATTGATATCAATTCTTTGCAGGCCACCAATAAACTGCGGACTTTCTTCGGCAAAACAGAAGCCATCATCAGCCAGATTGACAAGACCCGGCTCGACTTTCAGAAGAAACAGGAAAAGCTGGACAATGCAGAAGAGAAAGACTGGAGATACAGCGTATACAATGTGTACAGTACATTAAACCAGCTATTCACCCTGTTTGCTGACACAACGGTTATGTCGCGGAAAGTAGTCTCCGCACAGCGGGCATTAAAGGTTACCGGTGAGGTTTACGAAATCTACAACCTGATTAACATGAAAAACTTTTCCGGTGCAGTACAAAATACGATAACCTTACTGGATTCTCTTTTTTATGGTAATAACACCAATTCCTACAACATCAGCAAAGCTACACTACACACACTGGCTGAGAAGACAAACGGCAAAATAGTGACCCGTATAGACGGAGAAATCGGTCAATACTGTGCTCACCTTAACACCCTCAGGGTTTCCGGTAAGGCTGCCAGCCCAAAAGACAGTACAGCATTAAGGAAAGATACAGCATTAGCGCACCATTTCGGGGCAAAGGTAAATATCAATGGCAGCGACACTACCATCTCCTTCAGGAAGAGCAGCCAGATGGCAGCCTTGATTTTCACCAACGACCGCGAAGCTATTCAGCTCATACGCCGCCTGGCCGCCTTTCTGAATGATGCCGCCCTGGCACAAACTGATCATCAGTTATCAAAAGTGGTAGAGTCCTATGCCCTGCCTCCGGGGTCCTACAAACGCAAACGAGGCAACTGGTATTCCTTTGATATAAACGCGTTTGCGGGCATTTACAGCGGTTACGAACTATTGGCCGGCAGGCGGTGCGATAACGGCTGGGTGTATGGATTAAGCGTACCAGTCGGGCTCTCCTTCAGTAAAACATTCGGAAAGAAAATGCTTGAAAAAGATACATTGACCAGTGACGAAATACTGAATCCCGGTAAAGTAAAAAGCTATGGTAAACGGGTTTACAGAAGAAGGGCACTTACGGCTACCATCACAGCCAGCATTATTGATATTGGCGCCGTGGTCTCCTACAGAATGGGCCCGTCCCCGGATTCTATTTTGCCGCAACAGGTAAAGTGGTCACAGGTAATCAGCCCCGGACTCAGCCTGGGACTCAGCATTCCCGGCACTCCGCTGGTGGGGATGCTGGGCGTACAATATACGCCCATGCTGAGAAATTTCAAGGACACGGATGAACAATACAATGCATTCAGATTCTACCTTGCCTGTATGATGGACTTACCACTGGCCAACCTCTGGGAAAGAAGAAGGATCGTAAGATAGCAGTTATGTCTGATCACCGCGCAGCTGTCTCTTAAAAAGAAGACAGCTGCACGGTGATTCTTCTTCCTTGTTATGCCCGCTTCCTGTATACTATCATCGCAAAGATGTACGCCCATATCATAATCCCCACGCACCAGGCCAGCGCCACCCATATCTCCGAACCTACCGGCTGATTGGAGAGCAGTGAACGGATAGCATCCACAATGGAGGTTACCGGCTGATTTTCCGCGAAGGCACGTACTCCCCTGGGCATAGTGCTCGTAGGCACAAAGGCGGAACTGATCAAGGGCAGAAAGTGAATCGGGTAGGCAATAGCACTGGCGCCATCAATTGTTTTGGCAGACAATCCTGAAATAGCAGCTACCCAGGTCAGCGCCAACGTAAACAATGCCAGTATGCCCGCTACCGCCAGCCACGAAAATACACCGGCGGAGGAACGGAATCCCATCAGGAGCGCTACCAGCACAATCACTGTCAGCGAAATCGCATTGGATACCAGCGAGGTCAGCACATGGCCCCACAGCGCAGCTGAACGGGCAACAGGCATGGAGTTGAACCGCTCAAATATTCCCCGCTGTACATCAGTGAAAAGGCGGAAAGACGTATAACCGATACTGTTAGCAATGGCAATCAGCATAATACCAGGCAACAGGTAATTCACATAATTATCGGTACCGGTCTGAATAGCCCCACCCAATACATAGACGAACAGCAGCATCATGGCAATGGGCATGATGGTAACGGTGATAATGGTATCCATACTGCGAAAGATATGGCGGAGGGAACGTCCCATCATAACGCTCATATCAACGAGAAAGTAGTTCTTTATTGCTTCCATATTAAATTTCAGTTTTTTCACCTACGATGGCGAGAAATATCTCCTCCAGTGTGGGCTGTTTTTCAATATATTCCACTTTGGCAGGCGGGAATAGCATTTTCAGCTCTTCCAGCGTACCGCTCACAATAATCTTCCCTTTGTGCAGAATGGCAATGGTATCCGCCAGCTGTTCTGCTTCTTCGAGGTACTGGGTAGTCAGCAATACGGTGGTACCATTACCGGAAAGTTCCCTGACAATATTCCATACCTCAATACGCGCTTCAGGGTCAAGGCCGGTGGTAGGCTCATCCAGGAAAATAACCGGTGCGCCGCCGACAAGGCTCATCGCGATATCCAGCCTTCTGCGCATACCTCCTGAATAGGTGGCCGCTCTGCGGTCCGCTGCAGCTGTCAGGCCCAAACGTTTCAGCAGGTCTTCGGCAACCTGGTGCGGCGCCCTGAGATGCCGCAACTTTGCCATCATTACCAGGTTCTCCCGCCCTGTCAGTATCTCATCCACGGCCACAAACTGTCCCGTCAGGCTAATCGATTGCCGCACCTGTTCCGGGTTCATGGCCACATCAAATCCGTTTATCATCACACTTCCACTGTCCTGCTTCAGCAACGTCGTGAGAATTTTTACAATTGTTGTTTTACCGGAGCCGTTAGTTCCCAGTAAGGCGAAGATACTGCCTGTCTTCACCTGGAAATCTACTCCCAACAGTACCGGCACATGTTTGTAGGATTTCGTTAATCCTTTTACCAGGATAGCGTTTTCATATCTGGACATATAATTATTGGGTTTAAGTTGTTAGTAAGGTGATACCATTCAGGTTAGCTTTACCATTCTTCAGGAATTCATAGGTCATGCGGTCGGTCTGACAGTCGATAAATGTGATCTGCTTCAGGCTTCTGCCTTTAAAGAAAGTATTTACCAGTATTGTATTCCGGAAGGTTACCCTGGAAAACCCGCAGTTATCAAAACTGCAGTCTTCCAGTCTGCCCTGAAAAATCAGGTCGGCAAAGCTGGTATTATTAAATGCCGTGCGGTTGAGCACTGCCTCTTCCATCACACTTTTCTGCAGGGCACAGGACCGGAAGATGGCTCCGGTTAAATCCGCCCCTGAGAAATTACAGCCTTTGATATGGGTGTCGGAAAATGCTGCTGCTTGCAGGGAACAGTCTGTAAACCTGTTGCCCGTTAAATGGGCATGCTGTATCTGACTGCCGTTCATGTCTGACCTGGAGAAGTCGCAGCCGTCAATCATATTACTTTTCAGGAGCAGGCCGGACATCTCAGCTCCTATGAACTTACAGTTCCGCATATTGGCGTATGCGAATTTCTCATGCAGATTTTTCAGGCCGGAGAAGTCTGCGTCCACCCAGTTTCCGCCAGACATGTCCCAGCCCGGTTTATCGTCCTCCTTACCCGTGAGCGGTGTTGCCGGCTGCCTTGCAGCGGAAGGCGCTTCTGCCGTTGCAGTGGCCCCGGACGAAAAGGTATCTGAAAAATAGTTGAGGTCTACGCCCAGGATTTCCGCCAGCCGGTTAAATGTAAATATATCAGGAATGGATTCTCCCCGCTCCCATTTCCCAACCGCCTGCGGACTGATAAATAAACGCTGGGCCAGTTCCGCCTGAGAGATTTTTATTCTTTTCCGGGCCTCAGCAATTTTGTTGCCGATCAGTTTTGTGTCCATGATTCGTAATTTTTGTTATGATTTTCTGACACCACAAAAATATTTCAATTCATTACGCGGCAGGCAAAAACACCGCTACTGTCAGTTGTATGACCGCTACTTACAGTTGTTTTCCGCATCCGGTGGTTGCATTAATGGTAAACCGGCAGTTGTTTCCACTATCCTGCCGGTGGTTTTCCCCCGGAGAAGTAAAAGGGAGGGTACGGGGCCATATAAAATAAAAGAAAAAACCTGCGGCCAGCGCAGGTTCTTAAAAATACGAAATACTTGGCGGAGGGCGGTTGATTAAAAAGCCGGAGGCGCCGTACTCAGGTCTGAATCGAGGAAATCACTGACCATGGGAATCCACATGTCTGCATGCATCATCATACCGATGTGTGTAGTACCGGGGAGAATGACCAGCCGGGATGTGGGCATTCCATGAAGATCTCCCATCTTTCCGCCGCCTTTGGCCCGGAATAATTCGAGCGCATGCTCATAACGTACCCCGTCGGCATCACCCAGACCGATAAAGAGAGGGGCTTTAATATTTTTTACTTCCTTCGTCCAGTCGTATGGTTTCAGGTCTGCACTCATGACCTTTTTCACGAAGTCATTGAAATGCGCGGTGTCATTACCATAGCGTGCATATTCCGTCATAATCGGCGAGCCTTTGAACACATCTCCGGTTATGGCAGCAAAGCTCGCCTCTACATCCGGCCACCAGCCGTTGTGGGCATAGGTTCCGGACAGTACTACCAGCCGGCGTACCTGTTCCGGATGGCGTATGGCCATCTGGTAAGCTACTCCGCCTCCCATGCTGTAGCCTAAAACATCGGCGCTGTCTATCCTGAGATGTTTCAGCAGACCGGACACATCATCTGCCATCGCTTCGTAGCCTATTTCCCGGGGTATATCTCTGGTGCGGCCATGGCCCTGCATTTCAGCGACAATCACTTTATGGGTCCCGGCCAGCCGGGGAATGATCTGCCCCCAGTTCATGGGGATGTTCATAAATGATCCATGCAGGAGTACAAGGGGCTTACCGGTTCCGTACACTTCATAATACAACTTCAGTCCGTTCACCTCTGCATAGCCGGTATCAGATGGAGAAACAGTCCGGCCGGCTGTTGAATCCTTTGTTACCACTGCCTCATGTTGCGGCTCTTTCGGAGCGGACTGGCAGGCAGCTATCGCCATAGCAATTATTATAACCAGATAACCCTTGATAATATACTTATTCATAATCAGAGAATTTATTAGATCACAAATTTCTGAAACAATATCCTTTCCGGGGATGTGCAGATGCGACAATCATGAGGTCAAAAACGACACCGGCTACGTTTTGCTGTTGCATATAGTTACAGATGCTGAAGCAACATGGTTATGAAAACGTATATCCGGTACCGTTATTAACCGTTTAATTGTCCTATCCGGGTATTTTTCCCGGATAGGGTATCTTTCCGTAAAAAATCATCTTAATTTTAATTATTTTTAATAGCTTAGATAAAGATTCACGGGGAATTATCCTATTAAGAAGACTCAACAGCTTGTTATCTGTAACAACATTATTTTAAACCTCAATTAACCATTACCTCCAAGGTACATGTAAGCATACATATCCTGCAGGATTTGCAATCCTGAAAACCCTGGAAAGCATTGCATAACGGCTTTCCCAGCCATTTTCATGTGTCCCTCAACAGAAAATGCTTATTTCCCCATTTATTAAATATCATATTTATGAAAAAAACACTCGTTACTATCTTCATCGGAATTGTAGCAGGAATCGCCCTCATTGTTCTATTCAGGCAGTCGCCGACAAAGGCTGCCGGTACTACTGAAAAAAAGCCTGCGTACACTTTTAACATCACCTTTGATTCGGCGGTTCCCTATAAGTTATCGCCTTCTGCGAGTGAAGAAGATCTGGTCAGTTTTGCCTGGAATGAATTCTTTGCGCTGAACTGGAAATCCAGCTATTCGTCTTCCTTCAAATACAGAGGCTATGCAGACCCTGCCTGGTCGTACATCAATGATAAATCACCCTATCCTGCTGAGCCGCTGGTATGGGAAACGTATGCCCACCGTGTAGAGTTAAGGCCCAACGACGACAATATGCAGGCATTTGATTCCGAGCCCAGGTATGTTTACGCTTCCAATATTCCTCCGAAAAATGATACGGTGAAACAGAACCTGTTCAATAACCTTGATGAAAACAACGAAATCGGTTCCTGTAACCTGTATGCAAAGATACTCCCGGACTACAATACCAATCTGCAGGTATTGTATCAGGCAAAAGTTAACAGAGATGAGTTTGATTACAAGTACAAAAACTACCGTAAGGAAGCTGATTTAAAAGCGGCAGTCCTGAAGACCGCCAACAATATTGAAATGTATAATGACTATTACTACAAGGCAGGAGGTTCTACCTGCAACTGCCCGGATACAGCCAGGGTGTTTTGTCTGCCATGCGGTGGGGCCAGAGTTCCCGGCACCCTCGGCATCTACACCGGTGCACTGGAAGTAAAGTCCGCCTGGAGAGAGGTGACCGACCAGGAAGTAGCCACGCATTTAACCCGTCAGGTGCTCGTATATGAAAAGGTAAATGGTAAAACCGTAGCCGTGAATAAGCGTTACGGACTTATCGGATTACATATTGTTCATAAACTGGCCAACTATCCGGCCTTCACTTTCGCCACCTTCGAGCATGTGGATGTAGATACCAAGGATAACATGGGTTACATCCGGCTGGATCCGGACAATACGCCTCTTGGAGACAAGAAGCCAAGATTATATTCAAGGGCACGTCCTATACCGGATGTAGTCAAAGCATCTACGGATTATGTGCATATCCAGCTGAGCAGAAGAAATTTCAACTCTGTATGGAAGAATTACCGTCTTGTAGGCATACAGGGTAAGCCTTCCAGCGATACCTCCGCCTTCAACTACTTCCTGGCCAACTATGTCATAGAATCAGATTCTGCGCTGTCAAACTTCAGGGGAAGCAGTCTTGAAGCGCCTTATAACGGCGGGTTAAATCTATTATACAAAAAAATGCGTTACAATCAGGGCGGATGCCAGGGATGCCATGGCGTTACCCAGTTACGCGGCAGTGACTTTTCTTTTCTTATGGGTCTTAAAGACCAGCCACATAAAACACCTGACATCTCCAGGTCAGACAGCAAACTGGCACTTTACCTGCAGGCATTTGAGGAGGTAAATAAGTCAGCAGGAAAACAAAAGAAGAAATAATTCAGGGGATTTACTGATTTACTGATTTTTTGATTTTGGAATTTCAATGCAGCGGATGATTCGCTGCATTGAAATTCCAAAATCAAAAATCAAAAAATCAGTAAATCAGTAAATTAAAAAACTTATCAGCACAGGCGGGTACCACAGGTAGCGCCGCAGGTGGCGCAGGTACGGAAACCACTGGGGCATTCAGCCGTGAAGGCGCCGCCATTCAGTTTCTGCTGTTGTGCATCAGACAAGGATGCTACCCGGATTTTTTCGAGTTGGAGTTTTTTTACAGGTTTCTTTTTCATAACGGAATGTTTATCTTAAATATAAGGGATATGGCTGCGGCGGAACATCAGCCGGTTAATCCGTTATGCCTAAAGTAAATTGCTCCGTCGGTTATGACATCAGCCATATAAATGTGAATAGTGGCCCGAAGAATGCCAGTAAGGCAACCGCGTTTAACCATCTGCGGGTTTTTAAGGGCTTACTGTAAAATTCATTCATAATACCCTTCGAGCGGGCTGCATAATACTTATATACTATAAATGCCCATATAATTGTAATAAGCAGCAAGAAAAATTTATTAGGAATATAGTTCTCCAGATAAAAAACGTCATACTTGCGAAGTATTGTGAATATACTGAGACTAGCAAAAAAATGAGATATCGTTACTATCATCGCTGCACAAAATACCGGCGGATAGCCTGGATATTTTGCATACAGCGCATTTGTTGCAGCATAAACATTCCTGTAAAAACGCATTGTTATCATCTCTCTGCTGATTCACGTTATTTATTAAATATCAACATTATCATACGCACGATATGGCAGTAAACAAGTAAGTATCCGTATCGTACCGGGCGCGAAAAAAAGAAAATAACGCAGCAATACCAAACATTACATAAAAAAAGCACATCAGACAGCATCCGCAAGGTTATCATGCCAACTCCCTGCCCTGGCAGACCTTAGAAAAAATGCCCTATTTTTGCAGCATGCAAAAGATAACCACACTGAACGGAAAGAATGACATTAAGCTGAAAGCCATTGAGCGCAGCGATCTGGAAGAGATGAGCGTGCTGGCTAATAATCCCGCTATTGCGGCCAATCTGCGTGACAGTTTCCCGTCACCCTATTCACTGAAAGATGCAGAAGCATTTCTTGCCCTTATCGAAGAAGGTAAACTGAAATATGTTTGGGGTATTTATGTTAAAGATAAAATTGCCGGCGTCATTACGCTGACACCACAGGAAGATATTTACCGACATTCTGCTGAAATCGGATACTGGATCGGGGCTCCTTTTTATGGAAAAGGCGTCATGTCGGAAGCAGTGGCATTACTCACGGCATATACATTCAGCGAACTTGATATTCACCGTATCTATGCAGGTGTATTTGCTTACAATGAAGCCTCTAAAAAAGTATTGCTGAAAAACGGATTCCACCAGGAGGCAGTCAAAAGAAAAGCCATTCTCAAAAATGGCGTCTATCATGACGAACATCTCATGGTTAAAATGGACATCTGAGATAATCTTCTCCCGTCATCAGGGCTGTGCCATTTGATTCCGGATACAGCCCCGAAACTTTTATAAACCAGGCCGGCATGAGGTAACGCAGAAAAGACGTTCCCTCATGCTGGCTGTTTTTTCAGGAGAACAGGATATCAATCAGTACAAACATCAGGATACTTCCTATTGTACTACCAATCAGGTAGGCTAATACATAAATTTTACCTTTACGTGCTTCCTTTGGCGTTTCATCCTGAAACTCCTCCCTGTATGCTGCCCAGCGTTCTTTATTATAGAATAAAAAATAATGAAGCAGTATAAAACATACCGCAAACACGACAGCGAAAACGCCGCCGGGTAATGGAATATCGTTCACTGCCGGCACCAGCTTACCCAATATGTACAGCAGCAGACACAACTGAAACAGATGCGCCGCCATCAGGCACAGGATAACATTCATCACAGGTGTATCGTTGGGGCGCCTGGCGCCCCACGAGTAAATCTTATAAATTAAATATCTGTAAAAACGAAACATACACTTTTTTCTGTTTTATGCCTATTATTCTGCAGGCAGCCCCCAATCCATAAGATGTCCGGCATCTGCCAACAAATAAATTCCGCCGATGGCCAATCCTATAGGTCCGCCGAAAGTAGATACCGCACCAATTGTAATATCCAGGGCTCCTTTAAGCGCTACCATCCTTTTGTTCTTATTATTGGTTTTGTATGCATTAACAACATTCAGTCCGCTTACAACTATCTGAACACCAAAGGCAGCCTTACCCGCCACTGATATGCCCTTACTCAATGCCGCAGCCTCCTTTCCATAATACTGCGCCGTTGTTATTGCCGTTATTCCACTACTCCTTGTTCCATATTCTATCAGTTCCCCGGTCACTCCGGAACTTGCGATCGCTGAGGCCAGTATCATGTTACCCGTATTTAACGGCGAAAGATTCCAGGCTTCACTCTGGTCCATTTGTCTCAGAATTTCTTGCTGCGCACGTTTATACGAGGCAGGATCCCGGAATTTTACCTTCACACCTTTCAGCTCAACTATTTTAGAAGGAACAAAATTCTGCGTACTTTGCGCATGTTCACTGCCATTATACTTGCTGGCTGCCGCTGCGTAATTAGCAGCTACGCCAAAGCTGTTACCCCAGAGACTCATTACTGAAATTTCTGCAGCTCCGACATTAAATGCCTCGCCGGCTGACTTGAAAGCATAGTAGTTTCCATTTGACCACGAGCCGCCGTTATCCGAATCAAACAGGTTGTCAATAATCTCTCTGACGGTTACTTCATCTCCCATCGGATCGTTGAAGCGCACCGGATTATTGTAGGCAAACTGGTATGGTGTATAATCGCTGGCTTTGGAAGCAGCAATGTCTACTCCTGAAAACCGGCCGATCTGAGGATCATACCTGCGGTAAAAAGTACTGTAGAGATTTACATCCAGCTCATCTTCCCATTCAGCACCACCGTTATACCTGTAATTGTTCTTCAGCACCTGTCCTGCATTATAGGATATTCCGGCCATCTCCAGTCCGAAAGGATAATAATGCGTCTCCTCCATTACGGGGCTCAAAGATACACCAAGCAGCATATTATCAAAATAAACATCCTGCTGACTTTCATTACTGGTATATACATACAGGAAGCCGCTTTTACTGATGGGCATTTTATCTGTTCCCAGTGTCTGCAGCTGATCAGGGTTTTCCTGTACTCTTTTCACACCGCTGTTTTCATCTACCATTTTAAACTGGTCATCAAAAAGCACATAGTTCAGATAAGCCCTGGGCTTATTTTGCTGTGGCTGGTCCGGATCTTTCTGTGTCAGCTGCCGGTAGTCATTTGCGGTGAATTTACTGCCGAAGGGAGCAGCACCCGTTTCGGCCGGCCCCGCATGTATATCGGTAGTACCCGGTGTGCCGTTGAAATTATTAATCAGCCCGGCCAGCATTTCTTCCGGCAATGCATTATTCTTCTTATCAGCCGGCGCACCGGATTTATAGAAAGCGCGGACGGAAAGCTGCACGGTATCTCCGGCTGTAACCCGTAGCACCAGTGATGGTCCTATTTTCCTGCCGTCGGCACGGGCGTTCAGCTTCGCTGCAGATTCATTCTGCCTGGTCAGGCGGTCTTCCGGATAGCCCGCCGGCAATGCACTGCGGGTGGCGTCAATATTGCTGAACAACGCCGTTTCTACCGGAGCAGCTGCCTGTTCCATGGTAGCGGCATACACCTTGTAATCTGTCTGCTCTGTCAGCACTGCCCGTACATTACTCAGGTGATCCCGTTCAAAATAATCATACACCAGCGTTACCGGGCCACCTGTTTTATAAACGGGGCGGATACGTCCTTCCTCATGGCCGAACATCCGGAGGCTGTCATTCCTGTAAACAAAGTTCCCGATGTAATCAGTCACTGTAACAACTGGTGCGGATGCTGTATTATCGGTAACTATTTTCCTCAGCTTATTTCCGAAAGCGTCATACAGATACTTAATGCTTCCTTTACCGGTGACAGTAAGGGTTTCCGGCTTATCAAACAGGTTATAGGTAATCTGTGCAATTTTTTTGTTCAGATCTTTTGTCAGATTACCATTCGCATCATAATCATAATCCACGGTACCGGTATGGCCGGCATCTTTCTTAAAATCTCCCAGTGTTGAATTAGGATCATTCACACCATCGGCCACCCGCTGCAGTTTGTTACTTCCGGGCTGATAGGTATACGATAGTTTGTCGATCAGGGCGCTGGTGGTTCCCTTCATACCCTGCTGCGACATTGACAGTATATTTCCGTTGTTATCGTAGCTCAGCTCACTAACGGAAAAATTCATCCTATCATTTGTCCATGCGGCTCCCGGTGCATTCTGCTGTTTAAAGTCTGCATTCGTGAGCTGGTTCAGCTGATCATATCTGTAGCCATAAGCCCTGGCTATCTTATCGTTCCAGCCTTTCCATTTTATACCTGCCACATTCCCGTTATATTGCGGCATATCGAAGCCAATGTCATAGCTGAGTTCCTCCCCGAATTTATTGCTGGTGCTGTTGGGCGTGTTTACAAAATTACGGTTGATACCACTGAGCCATCCCCGGATGTTATAATCATACACGAGGCTATCCATTACATTGCCGTCGGCTTTCACACCCAGGTCCTTTTTTCTCAGCTGTCCGAGGCTGTTATACTCCAACTTTGCGACAATCCTTTCCTGCGCGGCATCATCATTCAGCCTCTTCCTGACTTCCGTTATACGGCCGGCATGGTCATAGGTGAATACGGACAAAACGCGGGTTTCAGGCGTCAGCGTGCTTCGGGGGTTGCTATGTACCTGATAGGAACTAAGTTGTTTACCGCTGAAATCGTACAGCACAGTAGTTATATCCTTTCCTCCCGCGATGTTATCCAGCACAGTCTGTAGCGGTCTTCCGCTGCTGTTGTAGAAGATGGTTGTGGTTAACCACTGGTCGGTACCCAGTACCTTGTATCTCACACCGGTCATCTTTCCTTTTATCAGGTTACTCTGATCTAGTGAAGGATCTGCCTGGGGATTGGTGGTTCCGGACAGGCGGGAGGTGTAGGTCTTGTTGAACGATGCTGCTCCTGACCAGTTGTAATTATCATAATAAGCATAGGACAACCATTCTACATTTGCTTCAGGAGGCGTGGGATTATATACTTCCGCTTCCATATAGGTTTCGCTAGCGCTACCCGGTTCAATATAAGCTATCATCTCATCTCCGTCAGGGGTCACAAATCCGGTAGAAAAGACGATGGAATTACCGGCTTTATAGGCCCGGATACTTTTATCCCGCTGGCTCAGTTCCAAATCACCGGCCTGAGACACTACCTTATTTCCCTGTTGACGGGCTATCACCAGGTTATCCATTGCCTGCTGCAGTTCAGCGCGGGTTTTCTGCTGATTATAGAAACCTGTTCTGACCTGCCTGTCAGCCGCATCATGAAAAGTCACGAGCCAGCCTTTATCCTTCGTATTTTCCTTACGGCTGTACACCACGCGGTCCCTGCTGTCATACACCAGTTCTGTGACGCCCCCGCCGGGTATTGACTGAACTACTTTCCGGCGTTGATTGTCATACTGATACTGGTAGCAAAGTTCCTTCCGGATAACGGCATCGTTAAGCGTCCAGTTTTGCATAATCATGCTCACCGCTTTGGGGGTTATCACAAACCGCAGGTTATTTATTTCATCATAAATGATGTAAGTGGATATCCACCCGACATGCCCTGCTGCTGCATTCGCAGCAGCTTTTCTTTTAATGAGTACGACCCTTCCTTTCTGATCGATAAATTTCAGCAAAAGCTGCTGTTGTTCATCCGTTTCTTCCTGCACGATCAACTGATTGGGCCCGTAGATTTCTGCTGATACCGGTATTGCGCTTATATCAGTAGAGGAAATAGTCCACTTCCTGACAGAATCAGCGATTACGTTGGCACGCTCTTTTGTTGCCATGCCACGCTGGCTGCCCGCCCAGCTGTTACCGGGCGCGGTCACCTTTAACACCCTGTTCAGGGGAGAATTATCAAAATAGGTTTTCCCGTAGCTTACCTGCTCTCCGGGATACATCGCTGTATTGAACGTACGTGCCGCTTCATATACATCCTGCTTAAACGCGCCATCAGCGCCGGCCGCCTTATAGGGCAGGAACTTCATTGCTTCCCGGCCGTATTCATCATACACATTAAAAGTGACGATGTCTTTCTTATCGGGAGACGCCTGCCGGATAACGTTCTGCAACGGGCGCGCCATACCATCGCTGTAAACGGTGCCTATTGCCACATTCTCCACACTTACCTGCATATTCAGATCCGTTGCAACGGTATAGGGTTTGGAGGGTATATAGGTACGTATATAATTCAGACGGATGTCGTTATTGAACGCGGCCGGTAATGCATCCGGCGTTACAGCCTGAGGCGCTTTTATATTATTTGGGTTGTTCTGTGACCTTGCCGCGGATGCGAACAGAGATAATGTCACAGTAACAGCTGCCAATATTTTGTTCATAGAATGTTCAGCTAAAGATTAACACAGGATTACATACAGGGTGAAGTGGAATACTCGTCATACGACTGAGATACGTATCCATCAGAATAATGATATTCATACACACAGCGCCAGCCGGTTTTCTGCGGCTCCGATTCTGTTATCACTTTACGGCCTGTCTCACATTTTCCATTCACCATCCGTTTGCCTTCCCCGACACATATGATTACTTCAGGGCACATGGTCAGGTCATTTCCTCCAACAACCCAATAGGTAGCACCAAATGATGATGAGTGCGGATTCATATCCTTCCATTCGCTTTGATAATCACCGTTACTACTGCCATCAGAATGCACAATACAGCGCTTACGGCCCGTGAGCTCATATCTCGCGGAAACATGGCAGGAAGGGGATTTACCTGTCTGGACCCATTGTTTATTTCCCCAGGAAGGACTGTTGGTGTTGATGTTTGTCTGCTCGGCTTCCTGGTAACCGGTATTACCATCTTTATCCGTCAGACAACGTTTTGCGCCGGTGAACATCCAGATCGGGTTCTTATGCATAGGGCCATTCACCATGTACTCTTTTTTTGCCAGAATCTGTCTCCGGTCGTTCTTCACGAGCGACAGGCGCTTAAAGGCATCATAGGAATAATAAACAGGTTTATTATCTGCTCCGCATTCGGAGGTAACGCCTACCAGCGGATCGTAGGTAGTGGTTTGCATAAGTACTCCTTCAGGGAATAAACGGATTTCATCTACCTGTGCATTGCCTGCAATACTAATCGCAGCCTGACTTACGCGATATTCCCGGTATGTCCAGCCGGTATAGGAATTGGTTTCAGCTGTTACTTTTACAGCGCCGCCTACAACCGGTTCATTACCTTTTGACCAGAAACTAAGCGTATATACTGCTGTTTGCGGGATGCCACTTCTTGATATGGGGCCGGCAGACAGGTTATATACCCGGCGGCCGGTAGGTGCATTTTCATCTGTTACCGGCTCTCCTGCATAAGAAAAATTTCCTTTCTCATCTGTTTCAAAACTCGTATAGGCGACATCGTTATAGTTGACGTTATCGGCCGTCATGATGGCACGTTGCCTGTCAGCTCCCAGCATCATGGTGGTAGTCTTTCCATTTTCCTGTGATGATTGCAGGAAACCATATTTATCATAGCGGAGATAAACGGCATATACTTTAAACAAAGCAGGGGTTCTGATCAGCACAGCCGGATTGAATACTCCTGCTGTACCTTGCGGAACAGGAGCATTAGCCGCAAACCCTAAACGTCTGTAAGGCCGTACCAGGTTATTAAAGGCGCCATATTCAATGATGTCTCCTCCGATCATGCGTGGGTTACTATCTCCTGTAATCCACTCTTCTTCAGCCATCTGCCTGGTGATGTTTTTATCTTTCAGCGTTTTAAAGATGCCATCCTGGATAGTATAGTCATTGTTGTAATAATATCTTTTTTCGATGTTCAGCCCTTTCTCACGATCCAGACTACTGGTAATCGTCTTCACATCAAAATACGCCGACCGGTAGGTATAGCTGGTGATAGTGCTAACGCTGTCATTGTTATTGTAGTAAGTTGTTTCCGTTACCTTTTGCAGTTCAGTTCTGCCAGTCAGCGGATAGTAGGCATCTGTTCTCAGTTTCTTTACTTCACCAATATTGGAATAGGTAGCGACATGCGATATCAGCATAGAGGACGCAGTTGGCCCTGTGACCGGCTGCTGAATTATACTATAGAGATTGGTGACCTGTTTCTTCAGGTTTCCGTAACTATCATAGGTACTGATTGTTTTGGGAAGTCCTAATCCCCATTCTGCCTTTTCAACCGGTATATAAGGATAGCCCATCTGAACAGGGTTGTAGCCGATATCCCGGAAATCAGCAAACTCAAATACTGTTTTACCTCTGCCGGTATTACCGCTTCCTTCTATCACCTCTACCCTGCTGTATCCTACAGGGTTTCCCGATGTGTAGCTGAGGTTATTGAGCGACTCGCCTACCAGTATCCGTACATCCTCTGGACTACCAGATGAATAAATAATGGGCTGATGATATTCATAATTGGGGAATTGCGCCATATATCCGGAGGAGGTTACCCCGTCAGCCATCACGTATTTGTATGCTGTAGTAACAGGACTGATACTGTTGTTACCCGGATAGGCTGTTACTTTTTTAATTCTCAGTCCTCCGCCTATTACCTTCGGTGCATTCACAACGCTGTTTGCCCAGCTGAGCGTGATACTGGATTCCAACGGAAAGTCGCGCCCAGAGCCCTTTAGCACCTTTAAGGTATAGGTGCCTGATGGCTGGTTCAGCTCCCATACAAAACCATCCATCGGTTTGGCAGTATTAAAATCATAAATCCTGGTATCCACAATTATTCCACTGCTATTCAACAGTTGAAAAACATAATTGCTTACAGCCGGCGTACCATCCGGATCTCTGTACCCGAGGTCGAAGTTTACATTGATGCGGTGATTATTGGTATAGTGCTGCCGGAGGTTCATCGTATAGGTACCGGGCGACTGGGCGCTGACATAAACACTCTGTTCGCTGTTGGTTACACTGACCCTGTCATGCGATTCAAACTCATACTCCCTTATCATACCATCCGGAAAAGTTACTTTCCGTAGGCTGCCCGCCAGCACGTAGGTATCGCTGGGGTTCCTGTTTCCACCGGCAAAATCGGTGGTGGTGGGGATGCCCGTAAAATTTGCTATACCATTGAAAAATCCCCAGTGATCCCTGGACGTTCCTCCTATCTCAGGTGTAGATGGCCGGGGGAAGCCAACGAAGGGTACATCCTTGGAAGGAAGTTCGTATTGTGTATTGTAGACAAACTCATATTGCGGAATAGTGCCACCTGGGGTTTCCCGTACAATTGTCCGGAGAAAAGCCCTGACAGCCTTTAAGTCCAGGTGCAGATAGCTGCCATTGGTGAGTGCATAGTTTTCTATCCATCTGGGTGTTGCCCGGTGATCATAGATGGTATAGTAAAACCGATACTTATCCTTTACCTGGTCGTTATCCAGTATACTGATTGATTCTATCAGGCTTCCTATCTGATATGGTTCATCATTACGTCCGAACCGGATAAACTGCTTTGCAGGAAGCGCTATTTCCTCCAGTTGCCCTGTATTTCTTTCATAGTCTATGCTTGAGGAGCTATACCTCTTATCATATTTTTTGAGAACGGCTGTTTCGGACACCATTTCTGAATAGGCATTTTTATACCTTCTGTATTTGTAAGTAATAATATCTTCATCAAAGGGTGCGATCTGCCGTGTAAGCCGCCACGCAACAGGATAGTATTTACCGGCATGTACCGCTGTGGCATCCTGCATCTGAAACTTTTCCAGATCTGTTTCCCGGAATTCATACCTGACACCGTCTGCAGCAATAATTGTAAATCCTGAAAGCGTATAATCAGCGCCTGCAGTAGCAGTAAATTCAGGTTGTATTTTTATATTCTTCTGTTCAAAAAGACGCACTACCTTATCTTTCCCGATCATAAACCTGCCTGACAGCCCGTTACAATTAAATGTATATACGTCTGCCTGGGCATCCAGCTGGTTATTATAATATTTTAGTCTGATACTATCATGCATTACCGCTGGAAAATTCCCTACATAGAGATAGCCCTTCTCCGGAAAATCGTCCGGAATTCCCCGGACGGATCTCGTTACAATACCACCGGCATCAAGGCTCCAGCTCATACCTGTTTCCGTAGGATCCTCCTTTACCTGCACCCCGCCGGCAAAGTAGCTAAGCCCTACATTTAATTTGAGATCTCCCCGCTGATAAGCGAATACCGGAACTGTCAGTTGCGGTATACCGGTAAAAAGATTAACGTTAATGGCTACACTCCGTTGCTGGGCCATAACATCTGCTTCACTTCTCAGGTTGGCTGTGGTTGCCTCCTGTGCACTGACCGGTAACGGCAAACACAGGCCCATCAGCCCCATAAGGATCAAGGACTTGAAACGAACATTCATCAGAAACCAATAAAAATTTTACAGCATACCTGCTGTCATGAAAATAAAAAACCTGCCATTGCGGTACCCGCAACGGTATTATAGTGACAATAAAAAAATATTTGACTGCTGTTACCTTTTCAAAGGTGTATCTGTATCAGATAAATCATCCGTATACAGGATGTACTGACAGGCTCTCAAAGGAAAAAAATCTGCTACGTTACTTACTATAAGCATGTTCATGGCTCCGGTACAGGTTGGGTTAAATAATTCCGATTACGTTACAAAGAAAACAAACATTCTTTAATAAAAAAATTAGATTCTACGGACAGCGCTTCATGTCACTTCCGGAATTCGCTTACCAGCAAAGGGTTTCAGCAGGCAACACCTATATGTTTAATATGGAATTCTAACCTTCAAAACAGCTGTCCATCATCCTGTCTAGTATCGTAAATCTATATCTCCGGCTTCCGTAAAAGCAAATGGGACAAGCCTCTTCCACGAAGCGTGTCCCATATAACAATTGCTGTGATATCAATACAGCTACTATAGCAGCAGCTGTGTTCACCTGAAAACTTACGTATGAGCAGCCGCTCCGGCAGCCGCTTTCACTTTATTATGCCAGGCATCTTTCACGGCGGTAAGATTATCAAGATTCTTCACCACCGAAGTGTAGTCTATCCCAAAGTCAAGCAGGCAGGCTATTTCATCTACACCCAGGCTGCTGACTTTATGCAGCACCTTGATAACATCTTCAGCTGCACCTACAAGGCTGGAGCCGGATACGTACCTGCGGAAGGAGTAATCGAGTATATTATCTATTTCTTCTTTTGAGAGGTTCTGTACTTCTGCAGCGTTACCGCTGACAGCATTATTCTGCAGCAGACCGAAAGAAGAACGGAGATAATTGATCAGCGGGGTGCGCGCCTTTTCATAGGCTTCCTCCCGTGTGCCTGCAATGAAGGTATGCAGCATAAGTACTATTTTTCCTTTTCCCTTCGGATGTCCGCCTTCCTTATATGCTTCCCGGTAGATTTCTATCTTGGGGCCGAGTTCATCCAGGGAGCTGCCCCAGAAGTTGGTAAGAATACCGAAGCCCAGTCTGCCTGCGGACCTGAAGGTATCAGGGTTCCCATTGGTGGTGATCCACATCGGCAGGCTTTTCTGTAACGGCCGCGGATATATTTTTGTGTCTTTGAGATGACCATGCCCGTCTTCCATACTGATAGATTCTCCTCTCCACAGCCGTTGTATGCTGTCAATATTTTTGTACATCACTTCATGACGGTTCTTATAGCTGTTGGAGGCCAGTACAAAGTCATTGGCCTGCCACCCGGAAGCGCAGGCAATGCCCACACGGCCGCCGGACAGGTTATCTGCCACGCACCAGTCTTCCGCCACCCGGATGGGATTATGTAAAGGAATGACCACGCTGCCGGCACGGATACCTATATTTTTCGTATGTGCGGCAATGTTACCTGCCATCACAGCCGGGCTGGGATACAGACCTGCAAATTCATTGAAATGGCGCTCCGGCGTCCACACGGCTGTAAATCCGTTACGGTCGCCATATTTCGCGCCTTCTATCAGTAGTTTATATTTTTCATTTGCATCATCAAATATATCCGCGTTGCCAAAATAGAAAAGGCTGAAGTCAAGATGTTTCGCGGCAGGTAATTGCGTTTCGTTATTTTCCATAGTGCTGCAAATTAAGAAGGTTAAAACTGTTATTTCCGTTAACACGAGCGGGGAGCCTACTTCCCAAACAATGCGATGATCCGCTCTTTCACCTCCGGATGATGAAACGTTTTGTCATGCATGGCCACTTCTTTTTTAATGATGGCCGGCAGCTGTTCCCTGGCTACACTTACCAGGTGCTCCTTGAGCGTTACAAGGGAGTGACGCGGCTTATCCGCCAGGTCTCCGGCCAGCTGCCGGGCATGGCTCAATACTTCATTCCGCGGCAGCACCGGGAAAGGGATACCTCTTTTCTCCAGGTCAGCGCCACGGTAGCTGTTGGCCGTCAGCAACATCTCCTGTGCCAGGCTGATGCCCAGTTTCTGGGGAAGCACGTAGGTGGCGCCCATACCCGGCGTAAATCCGTACTTCATGAAGTTGGTAGTATAAAAACTTTCCTTGCCGAGGATAATGAAATCGGCAAACATCCCGAAAACAAATCCGCCGCCGATGCCGTGGCCCTGCATGGCAGAAATAACAGGTATCGGACAATCCTGCGCAAGGCTGTAAAGATTGATATCCGCAAAGCTCACTTTCCCTTCATAAATGTCGAGCAGCGACTCCTGTGTTCCGCCGGAAGCAAAATAGTTATCATAGCCTGTTACTATCACCACCTTCAGGTGCGGGGTGTTACGGATCGTCTCGAAGGCGTTAATCAGCTCTACCATCAGGGCTTCCGTAAAAGTATTCTTGTGCTCTTTGTCCTGCATGGTCACCTGAACAATGCCCGGCGCAATTTCCTTTAAATCTACAACTGGTGTCATCATATCATGGATGGATATTTTCGTTTAGTCGTTACGGTTCGCTTTCCCAGGGGAACAGGCCTGTCTTCACATAGCGTTCTATGCGCTGCAGGTTATCCCTGTCGGAAAACACTTCCCGGTTGGCGTCTATCGCCAGCGACCTGGATTGTGAAAGATCGTACAATGCA
The DNA here is from genome assembly GCF_009928525.1 of Chitinophaga solisilvae. Classification (GTDB taxonomy): domain Bacteria; phylum Bacteroidota; class Bacteroidia; order Chitinophagales; family Chitinophagaceae; genus Chitinophaga; species Chitinophaga solisilvae. The sequence goes on from NZ_JAABOK010000016.1 coordinate 30,957, forward strand.
TGCATCAGGCGTTTGTAGCGCTGTATGCCCTGCCGGGACAAATACCTTAACCGGAGCAGATGTGTGCGCAGCAGGGCATCGCTCTGCGAATCAAATGCGTCTACGAGACCCCAGGCATGCGCCTGCTGCACGGATACCGGACGGGTCATGAGCGTGAGGTACTGCGCTTTCTGGAAGCCGATGCGCCGCACCAGGAAAGGCATTACACAGGCAGGCAGCAGCCCGAACAACAATTCTGACAAACTGAACTGCGCACTGTCATCAGCTATTACAATATCACATGCGGCCACAAACCCGATACCACCGGCATTGGTTTTGCCGCGCACATGCGCCACGCTGATGAACGGACCGGTGGCCAGCTGCATCCACAGGTCGTACAACGGCTCCGGCCCCAGCTTTTCACCGTCGCCGGTGGCTGCTTTAAAATCAGCACCGAAGCAGAATACCTCTGGCAGCCCTTCCAGTACAAAGACGGTGGCAACATCCTGGTATTGCCGTAGTGCCTGTGTACATTCCGTCAGCAGCAGGTCATTGATGGTATTGTTATCTTCCGGCCGGTAGAACTGTATAAAACATACCGGTTCCTGAAAGCGTACCCTGATAGTTTGATATGCCGTCGTCATGCTATCCACTCATATTTGCGGTGAAACTCACGTATCTCTTTCAGGTACAGCCGTTGCTTTCCTCTTGATTTAGCCCATGCGCCCGGAACCACCTGGGTATCGAGTACGGTATTGCGTGTACCGAACCTGATGGCGCCGCTGCCTTGCAGCAGTGCTTCATATTCAGGCATGGAAAGATGATAGCGTTCATTGAGTGTATTCTCCAGGCCCAGCTGTCGCTGCCGGATCTGGCCTTCCTTCGATACGATGCCGCTGTAGAACTCAGAGCAACATCCCGATCCGTAAGAGAAACAGCCAACACGCGCAGGCTGATCGAAATTGCCGTTATCGATTGTGCTGGCCAGCGACATGAACACAGTGCCTCCCATGATATTGCCTACGCGCTGGCAGTAGGTAAGACCAGGCACTACCCGTTGCCTGAAATCCGCTTCTATCTGCTGCGGAGCCGCTTTAACGATCTTGCGCATCATAGTGCGGTGCGCACCTTTCACCATACCACCGAAAGGCGTATGAAAAGAGAGGTATTGAAAAGTCTGCTGATAATCCACACCAGCCACGCGTTTCTGGTATTCGCCGTAAGCGCGCTCACAGCAGTCCAGGTAAGACATCAGCGAGAGATCTGCATCGCCGGCTTCACTGTCGGGAACGGGCCGGCAGGTATCCATCACTTCAAAACCGTAGTAGCCGTTGGCGCCTACATCTACCCGGAACACATGCGGCTGGTTGCTGATGAGCATAGCCACCGCACCTGCTCCTCCGCTGGGTTCTGCGAAGGACCAGTCTTCACTGATCGCCTCTCCGCCTTCTACCACCATAAACCGGGATATATCTGTTGCAATCACCAGGGCTTTCGCGCCCGGCGATGTCTGCGCCAGAATAAAATTCACTGCCATCTGGAAACCTGCAGTGCCCGCATAGCAGGCCTGCTTGATCTCAAACAGCCGGCAGTTGCGGTTCAGCTCCAGGTAATGATGAATATAGGTGCTGATAGATTTACCGAAATCGATGCCGGACTCTGTACAGGTAATCAGTAATTCCACCCGGTCTTTTTCCGCGGGCGTTAAGCGGTCTAGTAATGGCCTGGCCGCATTCACGGCGTAAGTGACAGGGTCTTCATGAGGCAGGGCTACCGCCTTTTCTTTCATCAGCAGGTTTTCAAACCTGGCGGTATCCAGGTTCCGGTGTTTTGCCAGCTGCATGACGTCCAGGTAAGCAGAACCTGCGAAGATATTCATAGCTTCTATTCCAACGCTGATCATAAATGTTCTTTTAATAAATAATGGCAAACTGTTGTTAAAGCCGGCGCAGGCAAAGCGCCGTGTTAATGCCTCCAAATCCGAAGCTCAGGCTGAGTGCATGCCTGATCTCATGTTGCAGTGTTTCCCTTACCCAGTTGAAAGAAGGATCCGCCGGATCTTCCAGGTTCCTGCAGGGATGCAGCATACCTGCTTTCATCTGTAGTATGACAGCAATCACTTCTACCATGCCGGCTGCAGTCAGACCATGGCCGGTAATGGATTTGGTAGTATTGATAAATGCATGTGCCAGGCCACAGTCCTGCAGAGCCTGTAGCTCTGTTTCATCTCCCACCAGCGAACCGCTGCCATGGGGGTTGATATAATCAATGTCTTTCGGGTGTATACCCGCTTTCTCCAGCGCCTGCCTGATGACAGCACATTCCCCGTCATAGGAAGGATTGGGATTACGGTTACCATCCATTGCCATGGCCCATCCTGAGATGGCTGCATAAGGCTGCACCTGACGCTCTGCGGCGGTGGTCATACGTTCTATGACTACCGCGCCGCTGCATTCGCCGTAAATGAATCCGTCACGGTTCCGGTCAAAAGGCCGGCAGGCCGCTGCAGGATCATCTGCATATTTTGATGAGCCCATCGCCCCCAGTGTACGCAACGATTGCAACTCCCAGAATGACAGGTCCATCAGGGCGCCCAGCGCTATGCACACATCTACCTGTCCGCTCTGTACTGCCTGTATCGCCTGCAATACAGCCAGCTGTCCGCTGGCGGAAGCACCGCCTGCTGAATAGGACATTCCCCTGATGTTAAAGACTTCTGTACAAAGTCCGCATACGTCAGTATCCATGAAAGAGATGCCGTATGCGGGCCTGATGAATACAGGCTTTTCCCGGTATGCATCAATGATCTGCATCAGTTCCCGTTGCTGGAAATTGGAACCGCCTGTTATCAGGCCGATACGGTGCGGCGGCACCCCGGAGAGCCGCGCTTCCTGCCAGGCTTCTTCCACAGCTACCAGCGCCGCGCCACCAGTCAGGGTGATGCTGCGCAGCAGCTTCTTTGAGAAGTGGGCAGGATATATGATCTCCGGGATCTCTGCACCCACGAAGGCGGTGTTATGCTGCCTGCCCGGACGCTGCATCACGGCAAAGGCACTCCGGGCTTGCAGCAAAGTGTCTGTCACTGCTGCTTTGCCCTGGGCGGCAGCAGTGATAATACCTGCGCCTGTAATGACAATATCTGCAGGATCATAATTTTTCATGGAACAAGGTTGCCAGCTCTCCCATATTCTGCGCTCCGCTCAGGTCCAGCATCGGCACCTGTATGGATAAGGAATCCATCGTCAGCGCGATAATCTCAGCGCGGTCTATTGAATTGGCGCCCAGCTCCTTCAGCTGGTCGTTGAACCTGAAGGCATGTTCTTCCAATTCCGGAATAATTTCCCTTGTGTGCTGTACAATAACCTGAAATATTTCTTCTACGTTCATAATTGTTTATGTTTGAATAATACTGATTCAGTCGGCCATTACCCATGTGCCATAAAATGCTTCCTTAATATCATAAGGTTCGTCTATCTCCTCTCCCAGGCAAACCTGCTCAGAGAAAGGGTTTCCGGTGACAGAAGAAAGAATCCGTTCGATGCGGATAATAATAGGTTTAAAATAATTTCTGCTGATAAACATAAATTTATCTTCAGGCTGAGGCGGCAGGTGAGCTTCGGTTTTCAGTGTATGGCTGACAAGTACGCCCATCTCATTCATCACCTCACAGTTAATTGTTAATGTGTAAGCCTGCATAACTAACGATTGAACAGTGAAACAATCAGCGACCCAACCAGGTGGCATCGCATTGCTGTGACAGCAATTGCAGTTTTTTTAATTCGTTCCCGAACCGGTTCATGGTAGCGTGACACACAGAAGAGGATGCAGGAGATAAAATTCTATCCAGTATACTTTTCAGTGTACCGGATGGACTGCAATCAATATAAAAATAATTACCCGCTGTCTCCATTTGTCTGACAGCTTCGCTGAAGCGGACAGGCGCGCGTATTACCTCCCAGTAGTAATCGGCCACGGTCATGTATACACGCTTTGCGAGCGTACCTGACACGAATGGAATAACAGGCGTTGAAAAATGAATATCGCGGAAGCAGCTGACAAATGCACTCTTCACAGGATCCATCATAGGACTGTGAAAAGCATAGCGGACCGGCAGCCGGACAGACAGCAGATCCTGCTGTCCCAGAAAGCGCTCCAGCTGCTGCAGCGAAGGTTCATCGCCGGCTACTATAAAATGTTCATCATAGTTTACGGCAGCGAGGGAAAGAGAACTGAACGGCTGCTGCTCCCGGAAGATACGGTGGTCCTGCAACACGGTCAGCATACCGCCATTACCGCAATGGGCCTTTATTTCCAGGGCCTGCCGTATCAGCGCACCCAGCATATCCAGCGGATGAACGATGCCGGATACGGCTGCCGCCACCATCTCGCCCAGGCTGTACCCCAGCACATACGACGGATGTATCTGCAACTCTTCCTGCAATACTTTCGCCATCGCATACTGTACCATAAAAAGCGCCGGGTTGGTATAACGCAATTCATCAAATTCCCCTTTCACCTGCTGATCTGTGTATATCTGCGCAATGACGGAACTTCCCGATACGCGTATCGCTTCTTCGTCCAGCCATTGCAACGTACGGCGGAAGGTAGCGTTGGCACGGTACAGCTCTGCCCCCATATTAAAATACTGACTGCCTTGTCCTGAAAAGAGAAATACCACTTTAGACATTACCGGATTTTTTAATCATCGAAAAAATTACAGGACGCTGCTGAGTTGCTTTGCCGGCCTGGATATATTTACAGCGGATGACGGAGCAAACTGAAGATAGAAATCCCGGAGATACAGCGCACCACCCAGCATCAGCAGCCAGGCAACTTCTTCAGCATGGCGGTTTCTCCAGGACTGCAGCGGCGTGCCTTTCACCCACTGGTTGAATGCTCCGAGTGCGGGGCTGCAGAATACCTGAAAGTCTTCCCGGATGGCAACATCACCTTTCAGCGCAGCCTGCTGGCTGACAGTAAAATAGTGCCTGAATACAAGCGCCATTTTATGCCTGGGGTTTTGTAATGCCTTGCTGATTTCAGCCGGATCTTTCTGCCTGGTTATTTCTTCAAATACGCTGTCCAGGCTCTTCTTGAAATACCGCTCTTCCAGCTGGGTCCTGTCCTTTACCGGAATCTGGTCCAGCGATTCGTAGCGGCGATACAGTTCATATAATTTATTGGCTCTTGCCGGGAAAAACATTCCTTTCTTCAGCACCTGAATCCGGGTTCCTGTTTCAAACATATCGCCGGCAGGTGCATAGTCGGTATCCTGCATATTAATTTCCTGCAACATATCTTTCACCGCAATGCTCGTACCTGCATCCACTGTACACTGGTTGACGGAGCCAGTCATGATAAAGTCCGCTCCGAGTACAAACGAAGCGGCTACTGCGTCCGCAGTGCCTATGCCACCGGCAACACCTACACGAACCGGCGTGGCGTAAGCAAGTTTACTCACTGTTTCATCGCGCATCCTGCGGATCACGGGCAGAAGCGCGTAAGGCATACGGCGGTCGGTATGTCCGGCAGAATCAGCTACTGCACATATATCATCTGCCATGGGTACCAGCCTGGATAAAGCTGCCTGCTCGGCCGAGATGCTGCCTTCTGCCAGCAGCTTATCAACAATGGCGCGCGGCGGCGGCTCCAGGAAAATTTCTGCTATTTCGGGCCTGGACAGCTTCGCCATAATACGATTACCGGCTACTATGTTTCCCTTGTTATCCTTGTAAAGTCCCTTCACGCGATAGTAGACAATGGCCTTGCTTAAACCCAGATAGGCAGCGGCTTCCACATTTTTCACACCATGCCTGATAAAGAGTGTTACCAGTTCCTCTTCCGTCTCCGGCCGTTCCGGATGGCTGCCGATGTTTACTCCGTACGGCAGTTGCGGGCCTCCCTGCTGCTTAATATACTGTATGGCTTCTTCCACTTCAGCCAGCGATACCCCTTCTGTTCCGAGAAAGCTGAGCAAGCCGGCCTTTCCCATACGCACGATCTGCCGGGGAGAAGAGATACCATAGGACATGGCTCCGGCTGCATAGGCATACCTGACGCCATAGGTTTCACGGAAGCCTGCGGCTCCCATTCCGGCCGCAAGCGCCTGTATATCGGACTGCGGACCACCGTCATTACCGACAGGTACAAACCGGTCTAACCACAACGGGTATACGTTATTGCGCGTCTCAGGTACGCTTTCCTTCACTGCGGCCGGCGGGGGTGGCGCAGGCGGCGTTATTCCCATCTCTGCGGCCGGTATCGGATCAGCAATAATGAAGTTGATCATTTTTGTCAGTACATCTCCCGGTCCTATTTCATAAAAAGATAATTCGTCCTGGCACAGCAGGTAGCTGACGCTTTCATACCATCTCACCTGGCTGGCAATCTGCCGCGTCAGCAGGTCGGCAGTAGCACCATCTTCATAGGGCCGTGCGGTTACATTGGCGATAACCGGGATTTTGGGAGCAGCAAAGGAAAATCCTTTCACGTAGTTTCCGAATTCCTGCGATGCTCCCTGCAGGTAGCGGGAGTGAAATGCGCCGCTCACATTGAGCGGATAATACAGCCGTGCGCCGCTGGCTTCAAAATTTTTCTGTGCGCCGAGTATCTCTTCGCGAATGCCGGATATGACGATCTGTTCAGCGGAATTATAGTTGGCGATATCAATACCTGTATAATTGAACTGCTGCAGTATTTTTTTTACGGCCTCCATCTTCAATCCAAGCAGGGCGGCCATTCCGCCGTGCTTTACGGCGCCCATAATCTCTGCTCTTTTCTTTACAAGCTGCAGGCCTGTTTCAAAGGAGAATACACCTGCGGCAAACAGGGCTACATATTCTCCGAGGCTGTGGCCCAGCACAAAATCAGGTGGTTCTTCACGGGAGATACGGTCAAGATAGGTAAGCGCATTCACCACGTATAATGCCGGCTGCGTATATTGTGTCTGATTCAGCAGGCGGTCCGGGTCTTCCTCACACAGGCCGGTAATATCATATCCCAGGATGTCGCTTGCATTGTCAGTATATGTTTTGTATTGAGGGAATAATTCCTTTCCCATGCCCCTCCGTTGTGATCCCTGGCCGGGGAATAAAAATGCCTTCTTCATAGAATGAAATGTTTTGGATAATAAAATGTATTATATCCGCTCAATGCAACTGCTTTCTATTTCCACGGATACAGCCTGGCTGATTACCGGCAGTTTGATCACAAAACGCACCTGGTTTGATTTCCGTAACAGAATGCCTTCCATGCCTGAGAAAGCGCCTTGTGTGACTCTCACTTTATCCCCGATACAGTAATAATATTCAGTGGTAAGCGTCTGGCTGCCTCCTTCTATCCGCCTGATTTTTTCAATCTCATCATCGCTTACAGCGATAGGCTGACCGTTGAAGCCAACGAAATGGATGACGCCACCCAGACTAAGTATTTTTACTTTCTCCTGAATATCGATTTTAACAAAGAGATAATTGGGGAACATGGGGCTCTGCAACCGTTTGACACGATCGCTCCACTGCCGCAGTTCCTGCTTTACAGGCAGATAACATTCTATATGCTGTAACCTGGTTTCCTGTAAAACTTTTTTTTCAAACTTCGGACGGGTATATACTACATACCACTTCTTTGTGATAGGTGACATTGAGACGGATGAGCGCAGGTCATCCGCATAAATAAGAGGCATAGTAACAGGGTTTTTACGTCGAAAAATTAATTAACAAATGGTCTCCGGAACGACAGATCGTTTTACTGTCTCATAAAAGCGGCAACAAATGGAGTTTAAAGTTTTTTCAATATGATACGGCTTCGCCTTTATATGTCACATAGGGTGAAACATAAATCCAGCAGTACGTGTGTCAGATTATAAACCAGTGCGACATTTTATAGTGTGATTAACAAAATCTGCAGCGGTCTAAAATTTTAGTGGTATCAATAATACTAAAGTAGGTAATTATATACAAAGTATCAAACGATGTGTATAAAAATCCCTGCTGCAATTATTATGCATACCTAATAATAATGTCAAAAACAATACGCTGCAAACATGCTACAGCAGGCACTTCCATCATTTCATAAAAAAATGTGAAAATTCATTCCGGAATTTTTCATGCTCATCATCTCCCTTCACTGTTGTTCGGAAACTAGTTGTTTCCCCGCATATAATTTTTCGCAGAATGATATGATCTCATCACATGATTCCGGCGCTGTCAGCAGCATCATATGATTGGGAGAAGCTACGTCAGTCATCATGAAATGTGGCAGTTGCCGTTCCCACTCTTCCCAGTAGTTCAGATGATCCAGTGCTGTGTACGCCGTATCAGACATGGTGAAATATGGTGATAATTCTCCATAGAACAATCCGCTGTCATTACGGAAGAAATAGCATTTCACTTCTTCCGGACACGGTAATGGCTGCACGGAGTAGCTGTCCAGCTGATAGCCCCGCTGCAGTTTGGTACTGTGCGCTATCAGCTGGTGCAGTTGCGCGGATGTTTTCTTCATCCCCCGCTGATTGGCGAGTTCCATCATGCGTTCGAAATACGCTTCATCCGTGATGTCCATACTCACCGCATCCCGGTGGATGAGGGTATCATATATCTTTTCAGGTTCATGTATCACGGATGAGAACAACATCATGTTTACTGCCTGCAGAATGCCCGTTTTATGGTTTGCATCCAGTGCATCCATTTTCAGCGCGGGACTGTAAACAGCATCCAGCATAACAATGCTGTTGACCGTCTCTCCCATTTCCTGCAGCTGCCGGGTGATTTCATATGCCAGTATACCACCGAGCGAATAGCCGCCCAGGTCGTAGGGGCCTTCCGGTTGCACTGACTGCAACGCATGTATGTAATAGGCTGCCATCGCCTGTATTCCCTGCAAGGGCATTCTGTCTGTCATCCAGCCGCGCGCCTGTATGCCATAAAACGGGCGGTGGCAATGCTGAGCAATACGCATATAAGACTCCACACCGCCTAACACCGGATGAAACCAGAAAACGGGTCTTCCTTTTCTAACCTGATTCAGGTGCAGCAGCTCCGGAAATTGTCTGGTTGCGGGTTTCCTGGCTACTGACAATGGTTGCTGCAATACCGGCTGCAAAGCCCGGCTGATATCATGCGCCGATCCGCTGAGCGCCATCCTGTCAAATGCTGCAACGGAAAATCCATGAGACTGCAACAGCTGTAACAGCTGCATCTGCTGGATAGAATCAAAACCATATTGCTGCAAAGGCTTATGCCTGTCAATTTCAAACGGTTGCAACCCTAACAGGCGGGCCAGTATACCGATCACTTCCTCCTCATTGCCCCCCTCTTCTATGATTGCAGCCGGCATTGTTTTCAATGGGGTAACCACCGGTGCATCTTCCATCCAGCATTTCCTTCTCTCGAACGGATATACGGGAAGCTGTATTTTCTGTACAGGCATATCTTTATGCAGTTGTTCCCATGCTACGGTTCCTCCTTTCACCCAGTAATGTGCGAGTTTTTCCGGGTTATTTTCTGCAATCAATGCATTGGCAACGGTTACAGCCAGCTGGCCCGACAGGAGGTCTGCCATATCCATGTCTGTGCTTTCCCTGGTATTCAGGAATACGGAGCCGTCAGCAGCTGCATCGTTACGAAGCAGCTGCAGGGCGTTCTGCAATCCCTGCACCAATGTTTCCTTTGAATCAGCCACCAGCGCCATCCTGCATGTCATGGCTTCGCGCCCCGCCTGCAGGGTGTATGCCAGGTCGGGCAGCCATATTTCTTTTTCTGTTGATATAAATGCTGACAGTTGTTCCACTACTGCTTCCAGTCTTTCCTTGTTTCTGGCAGACAGTACGATCACCTGCGGAGAAAAATAATCCGGCAGCCGGCGGGCATCTGCAGATGAAGTATATTCTTCTATTATAACATGTGCATTGGAGCCGCCTGCACCGAAAGAGCTGATAGCCGCGCGGCGGGGATCCGTCCCGTTTGCCGGCCAGTCGCCGGCTTCCTGCTGCAGGTAAAATGGCGTTTCTTCAAAACGGATATTAGGATTCAGTTTATCCGAATGCATCACAGGCGCCAGTTTTTTGTGCTGCAACTGCAGAACTGTTTTGATGAGCTGGGTGATACCTGACGCTGCTTCCGCATGACCGATATTGGATTTCACACTGCCTATTGCACAGCGTTTTTTTCCGGGCGCAGGTTTTCCGAATACCTTGTTCAGGGCTGTCATCTCAATGGCATCACCAAGGGCAGAGCCATTGGCAGCAGCTTCTACATAAGAGATAGTTGAAACAGGTATGCCTGCCGCCTTGAAATTATCTTCCATCAGCTGCACCTGCGCCTGCACGTTGGGAACGCTGTATCCGTTACTGTGTCCGCCATGGTTAACCGCTGTGGAGCGGATAACGGCAAGGATATTATCGTTGTCCTGCTCGGCCTGTGCCAATGGTTTGAGCAATACTGCACCTACGGCTTCTGCCGGCAGATAACCATCTCCGTCTGCGAAGCTCCTGCTGCTGATGTCGCTGCCCAGCATCTGCGCAATACCTAATCCTATATACTTCCCCGGATGCAGCGACAGGTTCACGCCTCCGACAATGGCCATCCCGCACTGACCTGCAGCCATGCTTTCACAGGCCATATGCAATGCCGTCAGCGCCGAAGAGCACATAGTATCTATCGCTACGCTGGGTCCCTGCAGGTTAAAGAAATAGGAAACCCGGTTAACAATGGCACTGTAAGAATGCAGCATCAGCATGGAATCCCGTGCAAGATCAGGGACCAGTGGCTGATATTGCTGATGCATGGCGCCTGCAAATACGCCTACCCTTGACTGGTATTTTTCCTGCAGCAGTGCGCGCGTATATCCGGCATTCTCCAGCAGCCGCCACACGGTTTCCAGAAAGAGGCGTTCGTTGGGATGCATACTGGCGGCCTCCCGCGGCGATATATTAAAGAACAGCGGATCAAACATCTCCACCTCCTCTACAAACCCACCCCACCGGCAAAAGGCTTTGCCCTGCTGCAAACTGTCATCCACGTAGTCTTCCGGCCGCCAACGGTCAGCAGGAATGGCTGTAATACCATCATAGCCCTGCAGCAGGTGCTGCCAGAATTCTTTTACACCGGAAGCTCCGGGAAAACGTCCTTCCATGGCGATAACAGCAATATCGGTTCTGCCCGCCGCAACGCGATGCCCCGGCTTCGGCGCAGCCGCGGGGGCTGGCGTAGCTGAGACGGTTGACTCTTCTCCTGTTTCCTTCACAAAGCGATGCGGGCATACATCAGCCAGGTATGCTGCCAGGGTGGTAATATTGGTATATTCAAACAAGAGTGTAGGCGATAACGTTATCTCCAGCTTTTTTTCGAGCGCCTGTACCAGTTCAAGCAGCCCGGGAGAATCCAATCCCATTTCATAATACCCTGCCTGTACATCTATGTGCCTTAGCGGTTTGTTCAGCCGCTCTGCCAGCCATTGACGCAGCAGGTTTTCCGCAGCTGTTACCGCGCGGCTGCCGGTGGCTGCAACAACTGCTGGTCCGGCTTCCGGCTGCTGTTGTACAGCGCTGCGTTCGGGATCTATCAGGCCGGTATCCCTCACCAGTTTACTGCTGAAGTTCTTCAGCTCCGCCAGCTTTTGTCCGGCGGCATTAAAAAACTCCAGCGTGAAACTGATCAGCTCTTCTTTTCGTTGTACGGTATCCGTTAGTATCCTCACCCAGCATTCCTGCTGCAGCAGTCCTGCTGCCCTGAATGACCCGTAAAACAAAGGCAGGAACAACCTTTCTTCCCCGGCGATGAGATGGCTGATGGCGGCTGCGCCTCCAATGGCGCTGGCATCGATCAGCGCAGGATGATACATGACGTCAGGTACGGCAGCAGCAGTAATTTTCATGATGGTTGCTGCCGGTGTATTGTAGATCCTGCCGGCTGCTTTCATGAGTCCCGTATGCATCATCTCGCGGCTGCGGCAGGCTGTATAGATGTCTTCCAGTTCTATAACGGAAACAGCCCGCTGTTCCACACCTGCGGTATCAAGTGTTTCTGTAAATACCACCGGTGTTGTCTGTTGCATGGCCGCTCTTACATAACGTTTCTTCCCTGCCGGTTTGCTATGATGCTGTTCCTCCCCGTCTACCAGTACCTGCCAGCGTCCCTGGCCGTCTTCAACGGCTTCGAGGCTGAGCAGTATCTCCGTTCCTGCTGCTACAATCAGCGGGTGATAAATACTGAGGTCATATAAGGTGAGCGTAGTAGGATCGAATCCCTTCTCCGCAAAAAACTGGTATATCATGTCTATGTATGCCAGGCCAGGTAGTATGGCCTGTCCGTAAATACGGTGATGATGAATAACCGGGTGATCTATATCGATAAAAAACTGATCCTGCATATATCCTGTCTTTTAATAACTGAAATAATTTTATTGGCCTGCCGTATATCTCTTTTTCCAGAAACCCTTTCCTCCGCCGGACGCATGTCCGTTATGGTGAGCAGCAGTGCTGCCTGTTTCCTGATGCTGCGGAACCGGCAGCGGCAAAGGTTCTCTGGTATGAGAGAGTTGACGTATATCCGTTCCTGTGGTAACGATCACATGTACATTGGTGCCGCCGTCGGCGAAGCAGTTAAGTCCTGCTACCGCCGGAGAAGCATTCCAGCTGCGCCGCTCCCGGCTGAACTCAAACGGAGATGCCGACAGGTCATAATGCCGCATCGCCTGCTGTCCTGATAAAAACGGCACCTGTTCGCGGTGGTGCAGCATCAGCAGTACTTTTATCAGACCAGCCATTCCTTCCGCGCATAACGGATGACCAATGTTCGGTTTGATACAACCCAGGCCGCACGGCACTTTCAGGCCATTGCGATATACTTCGCCGATGGCTTTCAGCTCCAGCAGGTCCGTCACCTCTGTGCCGGAGCCGTTTGCCTCTATGTAACTGATATCTGTTGCATGGTAGCCGCTACGCTGCAATGCCTGCTGCATCACTTCTTTCTGCGCCTGCAGGTTCGGGCTGGCCGGGCCGGGTGTACGACCGTCGTTATTCACGGCGACCGCGCGGATAACGCCGTAGATACGATCGCCTGCTGCTTCCGCATCTTCCATCCGCTTCAGCATCACCATGCCTGCCCCTTCGGACAGCAACACACCGGAAGCCCTTTCATCAAACACATGGAAGAAGCCGCTGTTATTCAGCAAACCACGCTGTCCGAATAAATGCAACGCTGCGCCGCCTTCCAGCAGACTAACTCCTCCCGCCAACGCAGTATCTATGTCTCCGGTTTGCAGCGCCTGGCAGGCCATATGCAAAGACACCAGCGCGCTGGAGCAGGCAGTATCCACTACCACTGCAGGACCGCGCAGGTCAAAAAACTGGCTGATGTTGGCAGCCAGGTAATTTTGTCCTACCGCCACTACCGGATTGCGGGCGGCTGATAATGCTGCTGTTGACGGCTGATGATGACTGCGGCCTCCAATGTATACCCCTGTGCGGCTGCCTTTGAATTCGGTATGGCGATAACCGGCATGGTATACCACCCGCAGACTTTCTTCCAGCAACAGCAACGCCTGGGGGTCCATCGCTGCTGCATCTGCCGGCGGTATTAAAAAGAAACCGGCGTCTATCGTTTTCCTGTTTCCGAGTATGCCGCCATAAACGGGCTGCCCCTCCTGTGTAACATTTACCTGCGTAATTCCGCTGCGGCCGCCAGATAACAGATCCCAATAGGCATCCAGGTTATCAGCGCCCGCAAAGCGGCACGACATACCCACTACGGCAATATCGCCGGAAGGGCGCGCCGGCGGCGGCTGCCGGCGTACAGTGGCCACCGGCGCCGTAACAGCGGCAGGGGGCAGTATGGCATCTTCAGGAGTATGCTCTCCGGCGAGATGCGCCAGCGCTGCGCCATGATGCGTTACCAGCCAGCCGGACAGCGACGATAAAGTCGGGTATTCATATAACAGCGACGGGTCCAGCGGTGCGGGTATTTCCTGGTTGATCCGGCGCAGCAGCTGCGCCAGCAGAATCGAGTCTACCCCATAATCCTGGAACACAGTATCTGTATCCAGTTTACTGACAGGTATTTTCAATTCCCTGCTGAACAATTCCAGCAACCACTGCGTAATGGCTGACGGATGCGCAACACTGCTACCGGGTTCCTGTTTAATTCCTTCCCGTACAGGAACAATTACCTGCGAACGGCTTAGTAAACGGTGTGGCGCGAATACCTGCGGATCAGCTATGGCCGCCATTATTACCCCACGGCGACCACTTTGCAATACCTGGTCCAGCAAGGACAGTCCTTCTGTATTCAATAAAGTCAGCAAGCCGCTGTCCTGGTATGCTTTTGATGTAGCCTCGCCCATTCCCGTTTCTTTCCAGCTGGGCCATTGTATGCTGACCAGCGGGCTGGCGCCGGTGTGGGCGGCAGACAAATAATCCATGTAGGCGTTCCCCATGACATAATCGCTCTGACCTGCACCCAGCGAGGGTATGATTGCTGACACGGAAGAAAACAACACAAAGCAGCGCAGGGAGCGGTCACGGAAAATGCTGTACAGCGCGTCCAGTCCGGCTACTTTCGGAGACATGACCGCTTCCATATCTTCCTTACGTTTACGGATAAACGCCGGATCCCGGAAGTCCATGCTGCCGGCGCTGTGAATGACCCCGGCAATACGCCCCAGTGTCTTTTCCAGCTGTGCCAGCTGCTGTTCCAGGGCTGGCCTGTCTGTAAGCGGCGTATTAATCACTTCTACCTCCGCTCCCAGCCTGGTCAGCGATACCAGCCTGGGATCGTCCGGTGACAGCCGCTGACGGCCCAGCAGTATTAATTTTTTTACGCCATAGCGTGTAATAAAATGTTCTGCGCAGAGATAACCGATGCCACGTGTGCCGCCGGTAATCAGCAACGCTTCCTCCGGATGGAATTGTAAGCGACCGGCATCTTCCGCCGGTGGCAGTGAAACTTCTGACAATACAGCTTGGTAACGCACGCCATCGCGGTAAGCAATGGCTATCTCTTCACCGGCATGATGATATTCCTGTGCAATCAATGCTGCCAGCTCGTTGTCCGGCAGATCCGGGGTTGCATCCATATGGCGGGAACGCAGCTGCCGATACTCGCTTTGCAACATGCGGAATAAACCCGCCGCGAAAGCGCCGCCCGGACGCACGCCGGCATCGGGAAACGCTTCCAGGCCACGGCTTACTGCCAGCAGCAGGCCGCTATTCTCCCTCGCTTCCTCTGTCAGCTGTTGCAGCACTGGCAGCCAGCGGTCCATAGATACCGGTTGCACGCTGCATCCTGTAAGATCAATACAGCCGCTGTATCCCGTATTATTAAATGTGGTTGTTGTGCTGATATTCAAAATATAACTGCCGGAGAAGTGGGCAGCCAGTGCCGCTGCCAGTCGTTGCGTATCCTCGGCGGCAATAATGATGACCGGCTGCGTGACCGCAGTAGCAGACGTAATCTCCGTTGCTTCTTCCCATTGTTTCTCCAGGAAAAAGGCGCGACGCCCTACTGCCTGAATTTCGTTTGTGCGTTCCTGTGGTAAAGGCATCGCAGGCAGGGAAGACAGCATATCCGGTATCCAGTAACGTTCACGGGCAAACGGATAAGCAGGAAGACTTATCTTCCGGGGTTTTACAGCATCATACAATTGCTCCCAGTCAAATGAGAACCCTTTCACCCAGAGTTCCAGCAGTTTATCATACTTCCCTTTCCGGATCCAGGCATCGATGGTATGCTGCATGTCTTCATCGGCAGTGAACAGGCTCCAGGTGTCTTTATTACCTTTGGCCCTTCCTCGGTAACATTGCAGGATAGCGGGTTCTCCGGCTATATACTGTGTTAGTTTCTCCTGCAGCGACTGTACCGAACTAACGATAAACCCTGTACGTTCTTCCATAACTTCCCGGCCTGTCTGCAGCGTATACGCTATACGGGACAGATCTTCCGCCGTCAGCCCTTCCTGCTGCACAAAAGACAACAGCTGCTCCGCCAGCTGTTTAAGCTCTGCTTCGTATCTGGCTGACAGTACAATCATTACAGGGTGACTGCTGTTATATGCAGGAGCAGATGCAGCAGGAACATATTCTTCCACGATGATATGCGCATTGCTGCCGCCGGCGCCGAATGCAGAGATACCCGCCAGCCGGGGATACTCCGCTGTGCGCCCGTTGATTTCAATCACCGGGCGCTCCCAGCTGCCGCCCGTCTGCTGTACAAAGAATGGGGAAGCGCCGAAATCAATATGCGGGTTCAGGCTGGCAGCATGCAGGGAAGGCGCCAGGTAGCGGTGCTTCATCTGCAGTAATACTTTGGTGAGTCCTGCAATACCTGCGGCGCTTTCGCAATGGCCGATATTTGATTTAACGGCTCCGATCGCACAGAACTGCGTATCGGCAGTATGCTCACGGAAAGCCTTGCTCAATCCTGTAATCTCTATCGGGTCGCCCAGGGAAGTCCCTGTCCCGTGCGCTTCAATATAGCTGATCATACGGGCATCCAGTCCGGCTTCATTCAGCGCCTGTTTAATGACTGCTGCCTGGGCATTAGGATTCGGAACCGTATAGCCATTGGTTTTACCGCCGTGGTTCACAGCGGTGCCACGGATCACGCCATAGATATGATCGTTGTCAGCAATAGCTTTATCGAGCGGTTTCAGCAGCACTGCGCCGATGCCTTCTCCCGGAACATAGCCATCACCGCCGGCTCCGAAGCTTTCACATTTTCCGTTGGCAGACACAAATTTGCCCTGTCCGAGCATCAGGTATTTGTTCGGATGTACAGATACATTGACCCCACCGGCAACCGCCACCTCGCACTCGCCCAGCTGCAGGCTTTTACAGGCCAGGTGCAGGGCGGTAAGGGAAGAAGAACACATCGTATCTATAGCCATGCTGGGCCCGTGGAAATTGCAGTAATAAGATACCCGGTTGGCGATAGAAGAAGGATTACCCGGAATAGCGAGCGGATACCCCATAGCAGTCAGCTGCGCACCATAGAGCTGGTATTCTTCGTACATCACACCGACAAAAACACCGGCACTTTTCTGAAGCGATGCCAGCCGGTCGCGCGTGTATCCTGCATCTTCGAGGGTTTCATATACACATTGCAGGAACAGGCGCTCCTGCGGATCTATCATTTCAGCTTCTCTGGGAGAAATATTAAAGAACAACGGATCGAACTCCTCTACGCCATTCACAAATCCGCCCCACTTACTATATGTTTTCCCTGGCTTATGTTTATCTTCATCAAAATACAACCGGTAATCCCAGCGCCCGGCAGGAATCTCTGTCACGCTGTCTTTCCCTCCTTTCAGATTTTCCCAGAACTGCCGTACATTATCCGCGCCGGGATAACGGCCAGCCAGGCCAATCACCGCAATTTCCGGGAAGGTGGCTTTCGTTTCCTTTGCAGCTGGAGATGATGTAACCGCAAAGCGCCGGCGTCTGCTGCTGCTCTGCTGTACAGCCTGTTGCAGGAGTGCTTTCCCGGCTGCCGGTGATTTCGTATAATCGTCAGCGTTATCATCAGTATGCAACAGTTTTGTGAGTGCGCTCTCGTAAGCATGCAGGAAGTATCGTGTCAGCTCACGGATATTCTGGTATTCAAAGAACAGTGTTTTTGACAGCGAGCCGAATACCTGCTCCAGGTGATTGGTGAGCTGCAGCACCATGATAGAGTCGATCCCGTAATTTTCAAAGGGAGCGTCTGCATCGATAGCATCAGCCGGTAGTTTAATGACTGCTGAGAGCAGCTCCTTCAAATACCTGACAGCCTTTTCTTCTGTGTTATCGCGGGTGGCGACAGCCGGCAATGGTTCCTGTTCCGGTGTGGTGGCTGCCGGCCTTTGCTGCACCATAGCGCGTATCCTGTGCAGGTCGCCGGCCATGACCATTACCTGGGCATTATCACCAGCCATACTGCTGTAAAATGCCTGTATGCCATCAACAGTATCCATCGCCACAATACCCATATCACGTTCCCAGATACCTGCCTTGGCTGCATCTACCTGCATACCGCCATCTTTCCACAGCGGCCAGTTAACAGATAGCGTTTTACCCTGCCGCCGGCCGCTGGCAGTCAGCTCCTGCCGGTAAAGGGCATACGCATCCATAAAGGCATTGGCAGCGGCATAGTCGGCCTGGCCTACATTGCCGGTAACACCGGTACCGGAAGAGAAGCAGACAAAGAAATCAAGCGGCAGCTGCCGGGTGGCTTCATCCAGGTGTATCAGCCCTGCTGCCTTTGGTGATAAAACATCCAGCAGTTCAGCAGTTGTTTTCTTCAGTATAAAACTGTCGCGCAGTACACCAGCGCTATGAATGATGCCATCCAGGCGGTTATAGCGGGCTATAATATGCTGCACCAGTTCTTCCGCCTGTTGCGGATCGCTTATATCTGCCTGCAGATAAATCCGGTTGCCGGTAAGCAGTGTTTCTTTTTCGGGAGATAAAACAGAACGGCCGCACAGGATAACCGTTGCATCCGGCGCTGCTGCGGTAATAGCTTCGGCAAACAGGGCGCCCAGACCGCCGGCGCCGCCGGTGATCAGATACACGCCATCATGCTTCCAGGGAAGTGCTGCCGGCTGTTCCGGTGTGGTGATTTCGTTCCATGACAAAATCAACCTGCGATCATCTTCATAACGGATATGTGCATCCGTAAAGCATTGCGCATCCTGCTGCAACTTATTCATACATGCAGCAGTATCTGTTACCGCAGGCATGCTGATACACTGTCCGGCAAACAACGGATTTTCCAGCCGGGCAGTATTAAGCAGCCCTGCCAGTCCGGCAAGCGGCCGCTCTTCCGGCTGATCGCCTGTCAGCAGCTGCAGCAGTACTTTCTTTCCGGGCCTACCCAGAAATATGCGCTGAATGATCTGCAGCAACTGTACGGCATACTGTGAAAAACGCTGATCCATTGCCGGCGTATCGCTGGTCAGTACCTGATACTGTATACCTGCGGGAATGCAATGCTCATCAATACCTGCAAGACCACAATTAATTACCAGACGTTGTTCGTAATCAGACAGCGGTAGCTGCGGTACAGCTTCCTGTGCTATCCAGAATGGCCGGGCCAGCAATACGCCATTGGCTGCCGGGGCTGCCACACTTTCAACAGCCCTGGCTGACAGCCCTTTCAGGCTTACGCATATTTCCCCGTTCTCTTTACACAGGTCAATATCTGATTGCCGCAAGGTACCGGTATCACGGGAACGGATATACGCCCACGTCACGGCTTCGCAATTATCGTATATCTCCATAGCATCCAGCGCAAAAGGCAATGCAGCTCCCTGTCCTGCCGCATCCGTAAAAAGCGCTACTGATGCCTGCAAGGCGGCATCCATCAGGGCAGGATGCAGCGGGTATTGCTGCCGGGTATCTGCAATCGCGGAGGGCAGTGTCAGTCTTGCGAGCACTTCTCCAGTTCCGGCATAAATATTTTCTACTGCTTTATGTCCCGGTCCATAGCGGAAACCAGCAGTATCAAATTTTTCATACAGCTCAGCGCCTGACAGCTGATGAGGACAGCGGTCCCTCACTGCTGACAAATCCCATACAGCAGCCTGCGTCGCCGCCACAAGTATACCACGGCCCTGCGAATGCACTACTGCAGACCCGCCTGCTGCTTCAGTATATACTTCATATCCCAGCTCCCCGTTATCTTCCTGATAAACGCCTGTATGCACCGACACCGGCTGATTGTCCGCTACTAACGGGGTCGCCCATACGATATTCTTAAAGTGCAGTGCCATACCTTCCTGCTGTTCCAGCCCTGTTGCATATGATACCGCAGCACGCGCCATTTCCAGGTAGGCCACACCGGGGAGTATACGACGGCCCTGTACCACATGGTCGGCCAGGAAAAATTCATTCCCGCTGAAGGTACTGCTGTAGCGCTGTTCAGACAGGTCGGATGTATTCCGGTGCAACAGCGGGTGAAGTACAGCAACGGCTGGTTGTCCGGTTGACAAAGACGGATCATGTTCCGGTATCCAGTAACGTTCACGGGCAAACGGATATGCCGGAAGGCTAATGCGCTGCGGATGTCCGGAGGGGTATAACAATAACCAGTCTATCTCCAGTCCTTTCACCCATAATTCTGCCGCCTTTTTCAGCTGTCCCTTCTGTAACCATTGCCTCACCAGCATTCCCCAGTCTTCATCACCAGAAAACAGCTGCAGCATGTCCTGGCCTGCCTTTACCTGTCCTTCAGCAATACCGGGGATGTTTGTCTGCCCCTTTACAAATGCCTGCAGTTGTTCTATCAGTCCTGCCACATCTTCCATCATGAACACCACCCGTTGCTCCAGTGCTACACGGCCTGTTTGCAGTGTAAATGCGAGATCGGCAGGATGGATCGCTTCCGGATAATGCTGTAACCGCTGCAGCAACCTGCCCGCATAGGCCAGCAGGCGTT
This sequence comes from Chitinophaga solisilvae, assembly GCF_009928525.1. Classification (GTDB taxonomy): domain Bacteria; phylum Bacteroidota; class Bacteroidia; order Chitinophagales; family Chitinophagaceae; genus Chitinophaga; species Chitinophaga solisilvae. The sequence goes on from NZ_JAABOK010000016.1 coordinate 51,344, forward strand.
CCCGGTTCTTAGCCGACAACGGCACCAGGTAACGGCCGGAAACAGGCTGCGGGGACGGAGTTGCAGCGGCAGGAATATATTCTTCAAGGATAACATGTGCATTGGTGCCGGTAGCGCCGAATGAGCTGACGGCCGCGCGGCGGGGCAACAGCTGTACGCCGGCTTCCGTCATTATTTGCGGCGCATGCCATACTGCCTTCTCCTGTTGTACATAAAACGGAGAAGAGGCAAAATCGATGTAAGGATTCAGCTCCTGCGCATGCAGTGAAGGTGTCAGCGTTTTATGATATAACTGCAACACAGCCTTTGACAGGCCGGAGATACCGGCTGCCGCTTCCGCATGGCCTATATTCGATTTTACGGAACCGATGGCGCAATACTGTTTATCAGCAGTATATTGTCCGTAAGCCTTTACCAGACCCTGTATCTCTATCGGATCTCCCAGCGAAGTACCCGTGCCATGCGCTTCCACATAGGAGATGGTACGCGGATGGATGCCTGTCTTCTCCAGACAGGATACAATCATATCCGCCTGTGCCACCGGGCTGGGCACTGTAATTCCGCTGGCAGTGCCGCCATGATTGATGCTGCTGCCTTTGATAACGGCGTAAATATGGTCATGGTCCTGTATCGCCTGCTGCAGGGGTTTTAGTAACACCGCCGCAGCGCACTCACCGGAAACATAGCCATCGCCGTCTTTTCCGAAAGTATGGCAATAACCGTCGCTGGAATGCATGTCTGATAATCCGTAAGACAGGTACTTACCCGGATGCAGCGCCAGGTTAACACCGCCGGCCAGCGCCACGCTGCTTTCTCCGTTACGTATACTTTCCAGCGCCAGGTGCATGGCAACGAGGGAGGAAGAACAAACGGTATCAACTGCCATACTGGGGCCATGAAAATTGCAGCAGTATGAAACGCGGTTGGCAATAGGCGCATAGTTCAATGACAGGGGAAATTTGTTTCCCGCGGCCATAGAAGCGGCTCCTATCAGCGCATAATCTTTGTGCATCACACCCACAAAAACACCTACCTTATTTCGTTTATCAGTACCTGTCAGCATTTTAGGCGTATAGCCCGCATCTTCCATGGTTTCCCAGCAGACTTCAAGAAACTGCCGTTCCTGCGGGTCCATGATTTCTGCTTCTCTCGGAGATATTTTAAAAAAGGCAGGATCAAAGCGGTCCACATCTTTCATGAAGCCGCCCCACCTGGAAATCTGTTTTCCCGAAGGGGATTTCAATCCTTCATAAGTACGCCAGTTCCATCGCTCCTGCGGCACTTCCGTTATACAGTCCTTGCCGTTCATCAGGTTTTCCCAGAAGGTAGCTATATCTTCAGCGCCGGGATACCGGCCGGCAATACCAATAACGGCTATATCGGTAACGGCTGTACGCTGAGGCTGAAGCGGAGGTTCGTGTTCAGGTACCTGCGCTGTCACTACCGGAGACTGTACTGCCGTAACCGGCACTGTGACAGTTTGCTGGCCGAAGCTGGCCGGATAGCTGCCGGTAAGATATGCCGCCAGTGTGGTAATGGTCGTGTATTCAAATAACAGCGTAGGCGATAGTGCTGTTCCTGTTTTCTTTTCAATTTCCTGTACCAGCTCGAGCAACCCTGGCGAGTCCAGGCCCATTTCATAGTATCCCGAATGTATATCTATCAGATGCGCGGGCCGGTTCAGCCGCTGCGCCAGCAGTTCTTTCAGAAATGCTGCGGCATCGCCGGAATCAGCCGTTTGCAGATGCGGGTTCACCGGAGCTGTAGCAGCGGTTGTAACAGGGATTGCCGGTCTGTCATCCCCGTTCATCAGTGCAGCATCTCTGACGAGCTTATTGGTAAAGTTGCGGAGTTCTCCTACCTTATTGCCGGCAGCGTCAAAAAATTCCATCGTGATGGCCAGCAATTCATCTTTACGTATAGCCGACGACGTAAGTACGCGGGTAAAACAGCTTTCGCCCAGTAATGCGGCAGCCCGGAATGATTCCATGGAAAGCGGCAGGAACAGGCGTTCTTCTCCGTTCATCAGCGGAGCAAACAGTAAGGCGCTGCCGGCGCCGCTGCCATCTATCAGCACAGGGTTGAACATATAGGCATCTGCAGTCTGCAATGCCTCTTCTCCGAGCATGGCGTGTACCACAATACCGGTATCAGTATGAAATATTTTTCCATCGGCTTTCATAAAACCGGTGTGCAGCATATCGCGACTGCGGCAGGCTGCATAGATGTCTTCCAGATCAATAACAACGGCAGCGGTTTGTTCCAGGGTGGCGATGTCCAGGGTTTCTGTAAATACCAGCGGCGCTGTTTGCCGCATGGTAGCGGTAACATACCGCTTCTTTACAGCATCTGGCTTTTGCTGCCGGCCTTCTATCAATACCTGCCACTGCCCTGTCTGTTGTGCTGTACAGGTAATATCCAGTAACACAGGTATTTCCTCATTCACAATAAGCGGATGATAAATACTGAGATGCTGTAGCTCAAGTTGATTATACTGGTAGCCCTGCTCCCGGAAGAGCTGGTACAGCAGGTCTATATAGGCCAGTCCGGGAAGCAGCGACTGCCCGTAGACTTTATGATCGCGTAATATGGGATGATCGATATTTATCAGCAATTGGTCTTTCATGATTTTTCTGATTAATCCTGATGAACAGCTTTTTCAGCAGATGGTATTTTTTTCCAGGCATTCGTTGCCTGCGGAACAGCTACAGGTCTATTACTGCCTTCCTGTGTCCGCGCAGCGGGTGGCAGTGGCAAAGGTTCTCTGGTATGAGACAGTTGGCGTATATCCGTTCCTGTGGTAACGATTACATGTACATTGGTGCCGCCGTCGGCGAAGCAGTTAAGTCCCGCTACCGCCGGAGAAGCATTCCAGCTGCGCCGCTCCCGGCTGAACTCAAACGGAGATGCCGACAGGTCATAATGCCGCATCGCCTGCTGTCCAGATAAAAATGGCACCTGTTCGCGGTGGTGCAGCATCAGCAGCACTTTTATCAGACCCGCCATGCCTTCCGCGCATAACGGATGGCCAATGTTCGGCTTGATACAGCCCAGGCCACACGGTACTTTCAGGCCATTGCGATATACTTCGCCGATGGCTTTCAGCTCCAGCAGGTCCGTCACTTCTGTGCCGGAGCCGTTTGCCTCTATGTAACTGATATCCGTTGCATCATAGCCACTGCGCTGCAATGCCTGCTGCATCACCTCTTTCTGCGCCTGCAGGTTCGGGCTGGCCGGGCCGGGTGTACGACCGTCGTTATTCACGGCGACCGCGCGGATAACGCCGTAGATACGATCGCCTGCTGCTTCCGCATCTTCCAGCCGCTTCAGCATCACCATGCCTGCCCCTTCGGACAGCAACACACCGGAAGCTCTTTCATCAAACACATGGAAGAAGCCACTGTTATTCAGCAGGCCACGCTGTCCGAATAAATGCAACGCTGCGCCGCCTTCCAGCAGGGTAATGCCGCCGGCCAGCGCGGTGTCTATGTCTCCGGTTTGCAGCGCCTGGCAGGCCATATGCAGGGAAACCAGCGCGCTGGAGCAGGCAGTATCCACTACCACTGCAGGGCCACGCAGGTCAAAGAACTGGCTGATATTGGCAGACAGATAATTTTGTCCGACCGCCACTACCGGGTTGCGGGCGGCTGATAATGCTGCTGATGATGGTTGATGCTGACTGCGGCCTCCGATGTATACCCCTGTGCGGCTGCCTTTGAATTCAGTATGACGATAACCGGCATGGTACATTACCTGCAGACTTTCTTCCAGCAACAGCAACGCCTGGGGGTCCATCGCTGCTGCATCTGCCGGCGGTATTAAAAAGAAATCCGTATCCATTGTTTTTTTACTGCTCAGCATACCGCCGTAAACAGGCTGCCCCTCCTGTGTAACATTTACCTGCGTGATTCCACTGCGGCCACCAGATAACAGGTCCCAGTAGGCATCCAGGTTATCAGCGCCCGCAAAGCGGCACGACATACCCACTACGGCAATATCGCCGGAAAGGCGCGCCGGCTGCTGCTGCCGGCGTACAGTTGCCACCGGCACAGTAACAGCAGCTGGCAGCTGCATAGTATCTTCAGCAGCACCATCTCCGGTGACATTCGCCAGGGCTGCACCATGATGCGTTACCAACCAGCCGGATAGCGATGATAAAGTCGGATACTCATATAACAGCGACGGGTCCAGCGGTGCAGGTATTTCCTGGTTGATCCGGCGCAGCAGCTGCGCCAGCAGGATAGAGTCTACTCCATAATCCTGAAATGCAGTGTCCGCATCCAGTTTGTTGACAGGTATTTTCAGTTCTTTGCTGAACAGTTCCAGCAACCATTGCGTAGCTGCTGATAAGAGCGAAGTACCGGGGAGCGTTTCTTTTTGCACAGGCGATGATACATTGACTGAAATGACGGCCTGCGGCCGTGTCAGCAACTGTGCAGGCACAAACATCTGTGGATCAGCCACCACCGGCATTATCACGCCACGGCGACCGCTTTGCAATACCTGATCCAATAAAGACAATCCTTCTGTATTCAACAATGTCAGCAGGCCGCTGTCCTGGTACGCTCTGGTGGTCACCTCTCCCATTCCTGTCTCTTTCCAGCTGGGCCACTGTATGCTGACCAGCGGACATACACCGGTATGGGCTGCAGCCAGGTAATCCATATAGGCGTTGGCCATCACATAATCGGCCTGACCGGCACCCAGCGCCGGTACGATCGCTGATACCGAAGAGAACAATACAAAGCAATGCAGCGGGCGGTCACGGAAGATGCTGTACAGGACATCCAGGCCGGCTACCTTGGGAGATAATACCGCGGCGATGTCTTCCTTACGTTTACGGATAAACGCAGGATTATGCGGATCTGTCAGCCCGGCGCTATGTATCACTCCTGCTATGCGGCCTATCCCCGCTTCCAGCCGGGCCAGCTCCCATTCCAGTGCGGGTTGGTCCGTGAGCGGAGTATTGATCACTTCCACCGTTGCCCCCGCATTGGTGAGCGTTGTCAGCCGCGGATCATCAGCAGCGAGTGGCTGACGGCTCAGCAGTATTATTTTCTTTACACCGTAGTGCGTAACAAAATGTTTTGCGCAGAGATAACCAATACCGCGGGTGCCACCGGTAATCAGCAACGCTTCATCCGGATGAAACCGGAGGCGGCTGGCAGCCGGTGGCAGCGCCACCTCAGATAGCACCGCCTGGTAGCGGGTACCATTACGCCAGGCAATGGCGATCTCCTCACCGGCATGATGATATTCCTGTGCAATCAATGCTGCCAGTTCGTTGTCCGGCAGTGCTGCCGGTGCATCCATATGACGGGAACGCAGCTGCCGGTATTCGCTTTGCAGCATCCTGAACAGCCCTGCTGCCAGAGCGCCGTTTAAGGAATGGCCGGCGCTGTCTGCTGCCTCCAGGCCGCGGCTTACTGCCAGCAGCAGGCTGCCGCTTTCTTTGGCTTCCTCCGCCAGCATTTGCTGTAATGGCAGCCACCAGTCTGCTGACAGCGATTGTGTGCTGCATCCTGTAAGATCAATGCAACCGCTGTACGCTGTCTGGTTATATGTTGGCGCTGTATCGGCATATAGGATCCGGCTACCCGGAAAGTGAGCAGCCACCGCTTCTGCCAGTGATTGCGTATCCGCTGCGGATACAATTATCAGCGAGCGGGCAGCCGTTAGAGAAGGGTTAACCGGAGCTGCCACTTCCCATTGCTTCTCCAGAAAATAAGCACGGCGCGGTGCTGCCGGTGCTGCGTTTATACGTTCCTGTGATAACGGTGCTGCCGGAATATCCGGCACCCAATAACGTTCACGGGCAAACGGATATGTGGGAAGACTTATCCTGCGGGGTTTTACAGTATCGTATAGTTGCTCCCAGCCGAAAGCAGCTCCCTGTATCCAGCGCTCAGCAATCTTTAACCAGTCCTTATGCCGCCCGAATGTATCCAGCAGTGTTGCGTGTTCTGCTGCTGTCAGTGTTTTCGTTTTTACACCGCTTCCCTGCAGCAGACCTGTTACACTGTTGCCTTCCAGGAAGCCCTGCAGTTTTTCCAGCAGCTGCTCTTTTGTGTCTGCCGTAAAGGCCAGGCGATGCTCCATAGGTTGCCGCCCCACCTGCAGGGTGTATGCAACATCCTGTAAGTGCAGCGTATCCGTTGAACTGCAATGCCGGAATAAGGAAGCAGCATATTCTTTCAGCTGCTCTTCGCTTCTGGCAGACAATACAAAAAGCGATGGACCGCCGGAGGCAGTAGCGGTGCTTCTTTGCGATATGTATTCCTCTATTACCAGATGCGCATTGGTGCCGCTGTACCCGAAAGAGCTGACAGCAGCACGGCGCTTTTCTCCGGCTGTAGTCCAGGGCCGGAGGGAAGTATTTACATAAAAGGGGGATGTTTCAAAATCGAAATGCTCGTTATGCGTTGAAAAATGCAGGGTGGGCACCAGCTGTTTATGCTGCATGGCCAGTAGTACTTTTTGCACGCTGGCCACGCCTGCCGCCGCAGATGTATGGCCTATATTGCTTTTTACGGAGCCCAGCGCACAGAAATGACGCAGGTCCGTTTTCTCCCTGAAAACAGCCGCCAGCGCTTCCAGCTCAATAGGATCGCCCAGTTTGGTACCGGTGCCATGCATCTCTACATAGCTGATACTCTGTGGCGCAATGTTGTATCTGTTATATACATCGCGTTCCAGTTCTATCTGGCTGTTGATGCTGGGAGCGGTCATACCATTGGTTTTCCCGTCCTGGTTGATACCTGAACCGATAATGACGCCATATATGTTATCATTATCGGCCACCGCATCCTTTAATCTTTTCAGCACCAGCGTGCCGGCGCCTTCTCCGGGCACAAAGCCGTTGGCGCCGTTATCGAATGTTTTGCAGCGGCCTTCTGGCGACAGCATGCCCGCGCCACACATGCCCATATACGACTCCACGGTAAGGTAGAGGGTAACCCCTCCCGCAAGCGCCATATCCACTTCGCCGTTCAGCAATGCCTGGCAGGCCAGGTGCGTAGCTACCAGCGAAGAAGAGCAGGCCGTATCAATCGCAATGGCGGGGCCTTTCAGGTTAAGTGAATAAGATACCCTGGCCGCGGCGATAGAAAAACTGTTGCCTGTAATATTGGCGGACGGCGCCTGGCTTTTATACTGCAATACACTGTACTCGTTACTCATAATACCCAGGTATACGCCGCATTTCCTGTTGCTTAACATCTGCCGCGTATATCCGGCATCTTCAAATGCATGATAGGCTTCCTGCAGGAACAGGCGCTGCTGCGGGTCCATTCCTTCTGCTTCCAGCGGTGTAATGCCAAAGAACAGCGGATCAAACATCGCAATATCATCGAGTGCACCCAGCCATTTGCAATACACCTTTCCCGGCTGATAAGGCAGCGGTGCGAAATAGGCGTTCACATCCCAGCGGTCGGCCGGTACTTCACGCACAGCATCCTTCCCCTGCGCCAGGTTATCCCAGTATTGGTGCAGACCGGCAGCGCCGGGGTAACGGCCCGACATACCGACTATGGCTATACGTTCTGCCGCGTCTATTGACGTATATGCCTCTCCGTTAGCAACCTGCTGTTCCGGCGCGTTTTTCACAGCGCCTGCGGCCTGCTTCAGTTCCGCCAGCTTCTCCCTGGCTTCCGTTATACTTATCTTTCCAGCCTGCAAGGCTTCCAGCACTGCTTTTGCACTCATATAGTCCGCTTTAGTTTTTCAGGTGATTTAATAGTTGATCAGCATGACTGATATCCAGCTGTCCGTTGCTTACCTGTAACAGAATGTCGTCAACCGATAATGCAGGTGCTGTATGCCCGCCATTATCTGCATGCAGCAGAGAGGCCAGGTAACGCGCAAAGGATTCAAGCGTAGGATGGTCGTATAATTTTGTGGCCGTCAGCGTTGTGCCAAACTGCTTGTTAATAGCTCTTGTCCATTCTACCCCCACAACGGAGTCCAGTCCCAGATCCACAAAATTTTTATCTGTTTCTATTTCCTCCGGTTTCATGAACAAGGCTTCTGCGAGGCTCGCAGCGAGTTCCTGTTCCAGGGAGGAAGTTGCTATGACAGCAGGCTGCTCCGGCGCTGCAGGATGACCATTATGCGGAGCTGCAGCCGGCGGCTGTTTTGCGGTTTCACCTTCCACGAAAGCGGCAAACAGCCGGATGGTCGGATAATCATATACTTTCAATGCGGAGATAGCGGTACCCAGTTCCTTGTTGAGTGCTCTGACCCACTCCACCCCTATGATCGAATCCAGTCCCATGTCCACCAGGTTTTTATCTTCATCGATTTCTTCTACGGACAGGAACAGGGCATCTGCCAGGCTGGCTACCAGCTTCCTGCGCAGCTGTTCCCCGGAAGCGCCGGCAGCAGCCGGAACGCGTGGAACAGGTGGCGCCGGTGCTGTAACCGGAACAGACGGCACAACAGTATCCGGGATGATGGTATGTAATGCAATGCCGGTAGGTTTGTCCAGCACTTCTCTCTCTGGTACTATTGCCGAGAGTTGCTGTAATACCTGTTGTCTTTCCGGTGAAACCTGCACCCGCTGTGGTTGCGGTTGCGGTTGCGGTTGCGGTTGTTGTTGTTGTTGTTGTTGTGGTGGTGGTGGTACTGCTACCGGAGCTGCGGGCATCTCCTGGCGGGTAGCCCCTGCCAGGTTATCCGGCGCCCAGTAACGTTCACGCGCAAACGAATAGGCAGGCAGACTAATCAACCGCGGTTTTTCGCGCTGGTACAGTCTGTTCCAGTCAAACGCAAAGCCGTTCACCCAAAGTTCCATCAGGCGGGAATACTTCTGCTGCTGTATCCACTGCTCTACCGCCTGTTGTAAAACGTCGTCTGTCAGCAGATCGGAGAGCACCCCCTTACCGGCTTTTACCTGTCCCCGGAAGAGTCCGGGAATATTGTTATCACCGGCAACGTAGGCGGCCAGCTTCTCTTCCAGCTCCTGCCATGTATTTACGGACAAGGCCAGTCTTTCTTCCATCGCTTCGCGGCCTGTCTGTAATGTATAGGCAATATCTGCAAGTGATATTTCTCCGGATGATTCCTGCCGTAGGAATTGCAGCAGGCGGGCGGCCATTTCGCGGAGACGGGCTTCCGCAGTGGCAGACAAGAGAATGACTGCAGGCAGTGATGCGATAGTTTTCGCAACAGGCACTGCAGGAATATATTCTTCCAGGATGACATGTGCATTCACACCGCCGGCGCCGAAAGAAGAAATACCGGCACGTCTGGGATATTCCTGCATTCCTGCGGCCGTTTCCACCACCGGACGTTTCCAGTCCTGCAATTCCTGCTGCACTTTGAAAGGCGTATTGTTGAAATTGATATTTGGATTCAGTACCGCTGCATGCAGGCTGGGTGCTATCTTCCCATGTTTCAGCTGCAGGATGATTTTCGTGATACCTGCAATACCGGCTGCAGCTTCCAGGTGTCCGATGTTGGACTTCACTGCCCCGATGGCACAGAACTGTTTATCAGCCGTATGCTGACGGAAAGCCTGTGTAAGCCCGGTGATCTCTATAGGATCGCCTAATGAGGTGCCTGTTCCATGCGCCTCTATATAGCTGATAGTTCTGGCATCTACGTCCGCTTTGTCCAGCGTTTCCCTGATAAGGCTTCCCTGCAGTACTGGGCTGGGTACGGTGTACCCATTTGTTTTGCCGCCATGGTTAACACCTGTTCCGCGGATAACCGCGTAGATATGATCCTTGTCGGCGATGGCCTGTGACAGGCGTTTAAGCAGAACTGCTCCCGTTCCCTCGCCGGGTACAAAGCCGTTTCCACCTTCCCCGAAGCTCTTGCACTGGCCGTCTTCCGAAAGCATGTGCTGTGCGCAAAGACCGATGTAACTGGTAGGATGCAGGTACATGTTAACACCGCCGGCAATGGCCAGTTCGCAATCGCGCAGATGCAGGTGGCCGCAGGCTTCGTGAATAGCTACCAGTGAAGAAGAACACATGGTGTCTATCGGAATGCTGGGTCCATGCAGGTTGAACAGATAGGATACCCTGTTCGCCACAGAGCTGAACGAGGTATGCGGGTTAAATGGTTTCCCTGCCTTCCACAGTTCAGGACCGTACAGATCGAATCCTGTTTTGGTAATACCCGCAAACACGCCTACACGATGTTTATACTTTGATGACAACAGTTGTTTCGTATAGCCGGCGTCTTCCAGTACTTCCCAGCAGGTTTGCAGGAACAATCTTTCCTGCGGATCTATATTGATTGCTTCACGGGGAGATATGTTAAAGAATTTCGGATCAAAATCTGCGAAGCCGTCGATGAAGCCACCCCATTTACTGTAGCTTTTTCCCTGTTCTACCGCTTCTGCGGCATCAGGGTGGAAGAAGCCGTCGAGCGGCCAGCGGTCAGCAGGTATCTCACTGATACAATCCCTGCCGGAGGCAATATTCTTCCAGAATTCCTGCAGGTTATCGGCTTTCGGATAACGTCCGCTGATACCAATGATAGCGACCGGTTCCCACGATGTATTCCCTGCAGGCGTTACCGTTATATCCGGAGCAGCTGTTTTTTCTTCCGCTACTGCTACCGGAGCTACGTCAGCAACCGGAGGGGTATGCAGCTGTTCATTTACAGTATGTTCTGTTGCAGATGGCATCAGTCCAGTCCAGCGGATACATTCTTCCTGATAATCTGCCGCCAGGTATTCACCTAATGCTGTCAGCGTCTGATATTCAAAGAAGAGGGTTTTTGACAGATCTCCGAAAATGTTTGCCAGCTGTTGATTCAGGCGGGTGATGATGAAGGAGTCGATACCATATATTTCCAGCGGAGCGGTAACATCAATCCGGGAAGCGTCCAGCTTGATATCTGCTGCCAGCAACTGCTTCAGCTGGCTGATCGTTTTCTCGCGCAGCAGGGAAGCAGGCACATTTACATTTGCCGTTGCTGCTTTCTGAGCCGGCGCTTTGGCGGCATCGTTATCTGCCGGCGCCTCTGCATGTTGCAGGAACGCCTGCATGGCGGCCAGGTGGCCTTCCCATACCATCAGGTGTTCCTTACCGGTTTGCAGACACCGGTAAAAGGCATGGATGCCTGTATGCCGCTGCAGTGGCACCATACCCGCTTTCTGTTCTATTTGCTTGCGGGTAGCTTCGTCTACTTTCATTCCGCCTTCTTCCCACAGCGGCCAGCTGATAGCCAACGTATGGCCGGAGCGCCGGCCTGCTGCTGCCAGTTCATTACGGTAACGGGCATACGCATCCATGAAAGCGTTGGCCGCAGCATAATCCGACTGCCCGGCATTGCCCATGATACCTGAGCCTGAAGAGAAGAGCACTAAAAAGTCGAGCGGCAGATGCCTGGTGGCTTCATCTATCTGCACCAGTCCTGATACTTTTGGAGAAAATACTTCTTCCAGTTCCCCAATTGTTTTCTTGAAGATGAAATTATCGCGGATAAGCCCTGCACTGTGGATGATGCCATTTAACCGGCCAAAGGATGACTGTATATCCTGCACGAGCGTAACGGCCTGTTGCGGATCGGCAACGTCTGCCTGTTTATAGTGTATCCTGAAACCGGATGTGGCGAGTGCTGCCAGCTGCTGCGCTTTGGCGGCAGATAATACCGACCGGCCGCACAGCACCAGTGTTACATCCGGTGCTTTCGCGGCTATTTCTTCTGCAAAGATCCATCCCAGCCCGCCTGCGCCACCGGTGATGAGGTAAACGCCTCCCGGCTTCCAGGGCAACGGAACGTCGCCTTGCGGAACGGACGTTTCTCTCCAGGCGGCTACGGTGCGTCTGCCGTTTTCATAACGGATATCATTATCTCTGGGATGCTGCGCACATTGCTGCAGACAGGTAACTACACCGTTAGTATCTGTGTCCGCTGAAATACTGATCAGCTGACCGATAAACAAAGGGTTTTCCAGGTGAGCGGTTTTAAGAATACCCGCCAGTCCTGCCTGCAATTGCTGCAACGCATGAGTGCCTACCAGCAGCTGCACCAGTACTTTCTTTCTTGGTTTATTGCTGAGCAGGGATTGTACTGCATTAAACAGGCGTACCGCATGCTGCTGGTATTGCCTGTCGGTAGCAGCTATATCTCCGGACCATATCTGGCATTGCGCATGCCGCAGCTGCGACATAACAGCTTCGGAGGTAATATTTGTCAGTCCGCATACGATCACCAGGTGCTGTTCATACTCCGGTGCGGCCACGGCATTATTCCAGGGTTGTTCTTTCCGGTAAGGCTCCAGGAAGAGTGTATCCGTTTCCGTTAGTATCCTGCGCTCCGGCGTAGTTGTAACTACGGGCGCCGGGGCATCATGCGATACCCAATAGGTTTCTTTTGCGAAGGGATATGCAGGCAGATGTACTCTTTGCGGGCGTTGTTCCCCATATAACGGCTGCCAGGATAATTCATATCCCTGGCAATAGAGATCTGCCAGTGCGAGCAGGGTATCCCTGTAGCGCTGTGCATTGTCCCGTTGCTGAAAGCTGCGCTCCAGCAGGTCGGCAGCATACTGATGCAATGCGGTCTGCATCCGGAAGTCGCGCGCCACTTTGCCGGTGAACACAAACGGCAGCTTTTCATTCCTGCCGGCCTGTTTCCAGCCGTGAACGGCTTCTTCCCTGCTGCTCACCACTACCGCGCAACGGCAGGAAAAATGTTGCCTGCCTTCCTGCAATGTATAGGCAATGGCAGCCAGGCTGACACCCGCAGTATCCGGGCTTTCCAGGTATGCCACCATATCGCGTATCTTATCGCGCAGCGCTTCTTCTGTCTTGGCAGACAACGTAAGTACATAAGCCGGTAAATTTTCTGTGGCGACAGCCGCCGGCGTATAACTCTGCACTACCATGTGCGCATTGGTACCACTGAAGCCGAATGCGCTGAGGGCGCCTGTCCGCGGGCCATCCCCGGTATTCCAGTGCCGGGCGGCAGTATTCACATAGAAGGGGCTGTCCTTCCATCTGATATAATCATTTTCAGTATTGAAGTGAAGACTTGCAGGGATCGTTTCATGACGCAATGCCTGCACCAGGCCTACCAGGCTTACCAGTCCGGAAGCCGCCATAGCATGGCCGAAATTTGTTTTGGAAGATGTCAGCGCGCAGAATTGCTGTTTATCAGTATAGCTTCTGAAAACATCATACAGGGCATTCACTTCCACCGGGTCCCCCAGCCGGGTGCCCGTGCCATGGGCCACCAGGTAGCTGATGTGTTCCGGATTTATGCTGTAGCGGTTGTACACCTCTTTGAGCAACGCCGTCTGCGCAACGCCGCTGGGCGCTGTGATACCGTTGGTTTTACCATCGTAATTTACGCCGCTGCCCTTGATTACTGCATATATCGGATCTCCGTCGGCCACTGCCGCAGACAGGCGTTTCAGCACTACTGCCACAATAGCTTCTCCCGGCACCATACCGTTCGCACGTTTGTCGAACGTATAACATTTTCCTTCGCCGGATAACATGCCAGCCTGTCCCATCCACACAAATGCTTCCGGTACCAGCACCAGGTGAACACCGGCAGCAATGGCCATATCACACTCACCGCTCCGCAGGCTCATAGAAGCCTGGTGTGCGGCCACTACGCCTGATGAACAGGCAGTGTTTATAGCCAGCACCGGCCCGGTCAGGTTCAGGTGATAAGAGAGCCGCGATGCCAGAATCGCATTGTGATTGGAGGTGATGGCACTTTTCTCGCGGGTCAGCATACCATAATCTCCTTCTTCTACGCCCACGAATACGCCCACCCTTCCCTGGCTGAGCTGCGAGGTAAGGCATCCGGCATCTTCCAGCGCACTCCAGGCTTCCTGCATCAGCAAGCGCTGACGCGGGTCCATCGTTTCCGCATCACCGGGAGATAATTCAAAGAACAGCGGATCAAACTCTCTGACACCGGGGATAAAGCCGCCCCATTTGCAATTGGCTTTACCGGGGCCTGCCTGTGGGCCGTCATAGTATTGCCGCCAGTCGAAGCGTTCTGCCGGAATCTCCGTCACCGCTTCTTTGCCGCCGGATAATATTTCCCACATTTCAGCAATATTCCTGGACTGCGGGAAACGGCCGCTCATGCCGATAATAGCAATAGGTTCCTGCAGACTGTCAGCCGGTGAGTAAGTTATCTGCTGCTGTGGTACAGATGCCTCAGCTACTGTATTAACAGGCATTTCAACGGGAATATCTGCCGGTATCTCTGTTGTATTACGCTGTTCTTTCTTCGTATAGAACTCCTCCATAAAGGTGGTATGTTCTGTAGTAAAAAATTTCACCAGTTTCTCCAGCGTGGAATAACCAAAGAACAATGCGGGTGTAATATCAAGATTATAATGCTGGGCCAGCGCCTGCGCATATTGTGCCAGGCTGATGGAGTCGAAGCCAAAATCTGCGAGGTTATCTTTTACATACAGGCTATCCGGAGATATCTGTAACAGATCGCCTGCCAGTGATTTCAGATCATGTTCTACAGAGGCGGCCAGTGATAATCCGTCTGCCTGTGCTTTTATAGTGGTCTTTACCGAGTCGTTCATGGCAGTTTTGATAGTCTCTTTTGAAACAGTTTTTTCTTGCTGCTCACCTGTTGTCAAACCGAGAAAGCGGTGTACGCGGGCGGGTTGTCCGGCGATGACCAGGTGTTGTATGCGGGATTGTGTCACTAATTTCCTGAACATCGCAATACCTTCTTCCTGCTCCAGGAATCTTAATCCGCTTGACTTGAGGTACATCTGTGTTGTATCGTCCTCTCCTATCTTCATGCCTTCGCTTTTCCATAGCGGCCAGCTGATGACTGCCGTTTTTCCGGGCAGCTGCAGTGAACTACGGTAACGGGCATACGCAATCAGGAAGCGGTTGGCCACTGCATAGTCGCAGGAACCGAAATCGCCGATGATACCGGCAGAGGAAGAAAAGTAGCATACAAATGCAGGCGACTGATCTTTCAGCAGTTTATCCAGTATAATAGCTCCTGCCACCTTGGAGGACAATACTTCGCGGAAACTTTCCGGTGTTTTATCCAGCACGGCTTTATCAGATGAAATTCCGGCTGCGTGTATAACGCCCTCCAGATTACCGAAAGCAGCCAGTGCATTGTTCAGGCCTTCCTTCATTGCTGCCTCATCGCTGACATCAGCCTGTATATACTTCACGCGGCTGCCCATCTGCTCCAGCGTTCTGATGCCTGCCAGCTTCGCCGGGTCCAGCGGTTTACGGCCGGTAAGGATCAGGTTAACGGAGTGCAGTCCGGCAAAGTGCCGGGCAAGCATCAGTCCCAGTCCGCCACAACCGCCTGTGATGAGGTAAGTGCCACCGGGTTTCACAGTAAGTGCTGCCGTATTTTCCAGGGTAACCGGACGTATGCGGCATACCTCCCGCTGCGCTCCGGTATAATGTGCGCTTTGCAGTTTTACGCTTTGCAGTTCCCGGCCGCATTGCTGTAACCATTCGGGAAGCGCTGCATTGGCTGCGCTCCGGAAAACAACCGCCATCTGCAGTTGCGGCATTATCATCCCCAGCGAACGTTCTATACCCATCCATGCTTCCAGGTGCGCGCGTTCCACGCCGTTGTGATAAAGGCCGGTCAGCAGGCAACGGGCATTTTTCATTTTACTGGCCGACAATGTCTGTAACAGCAACAGCACCGGGATGCTGTCAGTTATATAAGCCGCATTGGTCAGCGGCCATCCGTACAGTACAGCATCGATATTGCCGGTGTTGCGGATAATGTCATTAAACGCCTGTTCATACGTATGTTTCTCTCCGGGATGCACCTGGTAATGATGTGCATCATTTTTTCCGTAACCCGTGCCGGGTGCAATGAATACAAGTGTTGCGCCGGCATATGCAGCAACCGGTAATTGCTGTTGTGCAGCTGCTTCCAGCAGGCATACGATTATACGGGGAACAGCACCAGTTGCAGCCGCCGGTTCCTGCGGCTCCCATGTTTCCTCAAACGTCATCAGCTCATGCTGGTCTGTATGCGCTGATGAAGAGGGAACAGGAACGGATACCGGTGTTGGTGCCGGCACTTCTGCTACAGGAACCACCGGTGCTGCCGGTGTTACAGGCACTGGCGGAGCCGGTGGCCTGGTGGCTTCTTCCGGCACCCAGTACGCTTCTCTTGAAAACGGGTAGGTAGGCAGGGATAACCTGGAATAGGCATCTCCGGCATACAGTTGTTCAAATGATAACGTATGCCCCTGTACGTAGGCAGCTGCAATGACCGACAGCTGCTTCAGATAGCCGGCGGCATCTGTGTTGTTATCCGCGCAGTATTGTATGGCGGCGGCTCCGTCTTTTTCTGAGATCTCCGTTTGTTCATCGTCGGCCGACCAGTATACGCGCGCATCCGTTTCTTCATTGAGCCAGTTGTTCAGGGCGGTTTTCAGTTCCTGTATATCAGTAGCCACTACAGCCAGGCGATGCAGAAAATGTTTTCTACCCATCAGCATCGTGAAGCTCATATTTCCCAGGTCAGTATCCGGTGAAGTTTCAGCGTGTGTGCTGATCCGCTGCGCCATTTTGCGCAGCTGCGCAGGTGTATGGGCAGAAAGCATGGTTATATATCCCGGCTGAACGGTATGTTGACGGAACACTTCCGGAGCTTCTGCGATTACAACATGTGAGTTGGTACCGCTGGCTCCGAAGGAGCTGACAGCAGCGCTACGGGGTATGCCGGGTTCAGTTTCCCAGTCTATCAATGATGTGTTTACAAAGAAGGGACTATCATCGAAGCGGATGTTGGCATTGCCCTTCTCGTAATGCAGCGAAGGGGGTATCTGCCGGTGTTGCAGTGCCAGCAAGGCTTTGATAACGCCTGCCACTCCTGCCGCCATCTGAGTATGCCCTATGTTGGTTTTGATAGAGCCGATGGCGCAGAACTGCTGTTTGTCTGTATATTTTCTGAAAGCGCGGGAAAGCGCATTGAATTCAATCGGATCTCCGAGACGGGTGCCGGTGCCGTGTGTTTCAATGAGCCGGATATGTTCCGGGTTGATGTCAAAGGAATCATATATGGCACATTCCAGCCGCTCCTGTGATTTGGCGCTGGGAGCAGTAATACCGTTGGTAGTGCCGTCCTGGTTGATGCCGGAACCGCGGACGATACCATAAATATGATCTCCGTCGGCCACAGCGTCGCTGAGTCTTTTGAGTACCACTACACCGACGCCTTCGCCAGGTACAAATCCATTGGCCCTGTCATCAAAGGTATAGCAGCAACCGGTGGGCGATAACATGCCCGCCTTGCCGGCTGATTCATACAACCACGGAGATGCCTGTACGAAAATGCCTCCTGCCAGCGCCATGGATATTTCGCCCTCCCATAATCCCTGGCAGGCCAGGTGCATGGCCACCAGTGAGCTGGAGCAGGCGGTATCCACCGCAATAGCAGGTCCCTGCAGATTCAGATAGTAGGCAATACGTGCCGGAATAACAGAAGTCATATTACCCCAGAAGGCCTGTGCCGGTATCTCCTGGCTGTTCCTGAACAGCTGCTGGTAATCGCCTGCGCCGCAACCGGCGTATACACCGCACAGCATACGTTCCACATGTTTACCTGCATATCCTGCATCCTCCAGCGCTTTCCAGGATTCCTCCAAGAAGATACGCTGCTGCGGCTCCATGTATTTCGCTTCCTTACCGGAGATGCTGAAGAACAAGGGATCAAATGCGGCGAGGTCATCGAGGAAGCTGCCATAGTTACAGAAGGATTCGTTTGAATCAGCCATAGCCGAAAGATCCCAGCGACTTACCTTTTCCACGAGGTTAGTCCCGCGGGACAGATGTTCCCACAGTTCCTCTACGGAATTGGCGCTGCCGAACCTTCCGCTCATACCAATGATGGCAATAGGTTCTCTTACGGAAGAATATGGCGCTTTGTCTGCCACCGGCGCGGCCTGTGCCTGCACCGGAATCTGCGGAGCAGGCGTCTGCTCCTGCTTCACCGGAGGTACAGGAGCCGGTGCTGCCGCTGGTTGTACCGGTGGCGCTGCACACGACACCGGTGCTGTTTGCTGCGCGCCCGCAGGAACCGCGCATGCAGGAGCCGCCTCTTTCGGCGATGCTGCAGCGGCAGCGCTTTTCGCAGATGCACCGGTATTAACGGGCTTATAGGTAGAAGCCAGATAGGATGCCAGCCGGTTCACGGAGCTGTAGTCAAAGAGAATGGTTGTATCCAGTGTCACGCCCAGGTTTTCACTGAGCAGCGTCAGGAGTCTTACGCCTGTAATAGAATCCAGTCCGTAATCTGCAAAGGATTCATCTGCATAGATTTTACCTACCGGTACTTTCAAGGATTCGGAAAGCAGTTGCACAATCATTTCACGGATAGCGCTTTCACTATACTGCGGAAGTTCCTCCACCGGAGCAGCGGCTGGTTCAATATTTACAACGGGAGCTGCCATCACCGCAGGCTCTTCCGCCGGTATCACTTCTGTGATGACCGCTTCCTGCACGACCACCGGCGCAGGACGCACGTCCTGATGCTGGTAGGCGATCCAGTAAGATTCCTTTGCAAAGGGATAGGTAGGCAGACTGATTTTACGCGGCCTGCTATTTTCGTACAGGCGGTTCCAGTCAAAGGGGAATCCTTTTATCCAGAGATCCAGCAGCTTATCATATTTGCCGCGTTGTATCCATTTATCTACCGCTTCCTGCAGTTCTTCATCTTCTGTGAAAACAGCGAGCGCATCGCGGGTGCTCCTGACGGTTTCCAGGTGACCGCTGCGGAGCAGTTTTTCCAGCTGCTGTTGCAGCTCATCCAATGATGACACAATAAAACCGCTGCGCTCTTTCATAGCATCACGGCCTGTTTGCAGCGTATAGGCGATATCCGGCAGATCTGACTCCCGGAATTTCCCTGCCTGCAAGACATCAAGCAGCTGACGGGCCTGTTCCTGCAAGGCCTGTGGCGTTACGGCAGACAACAGGATAATAGCCGGATGCGTTGCTGCCGGTTGATATTCATGCGGAGAAGAAATATATTCTTCTATGACCACATGTGCGTTCACGCCGCCAAATCCAAATGAGCTGATGCCTGCGCGGCGGGGTAATTCAGCGCCGGCGGCATCTTTCAGGGCTGCCCAGGGTTGTGTTTCGCGGACAATATAAAACGGACTGTTCTCCAGTTCTATATACGGATTGAGTGTTTCGCAATGCAGGCTTTTCACCAGTGTTTTATGCTGCAGCTGCAACAGTACCTTGATAACGCCTGCTACCCCTGCGGCGAGTTCCAGGTGACCGATATTGCTTTTCACCGTTCCCAGACCGCAATGAGGGGCTACGGCTGCACTATGGCCATTCGCCTGATACAGGTCTTTAAATGCGTTTTTCAATGCATTTACTTCAATAGGATCACCCAGGGAGGTGCCGGTTCCGTGTGTTTCAATATAAGTAACAGTAGCAGGATCGATACCGGCTTTTGTATATGCCGTTTTCAGCAATGCTGTCTGCGCCGCCGGATTGGGCGAAGTAAGAGAGTTGGCGCGGCCACCGTGATTTTCTGCGGTAGCGCGTATTACGCCATAGATATGATCGCCGTCTGCTTCCGCTGCGCTCAGCTTTTTCAGCAGCAGTATCCCGATACCTTCCCCGCGCACATAGCCATTAGCCTCATTGGAGAAGGTTTTGCAGCGGCCATCCTTACTGAGCATGCCTGCTTTGCTGAAACTGATGTGTGCTTCAGGAGTAATGATCGTATTTACGCCACCGGCAATGGCCATTTCGCAGGAGCCGTTATGGATGCTTTCCACCGCCCGGTGAAGGGCGATCAGTGAGCTGGAGCAGGCCGTTTCCACCGGTTCGCTGGGACCATGCAGGTCCAGGAAGTAACTGATGCGGTTAGGGCCTACAGAACCTACGGTGCCGGTAGAAGAAAAGCCTTCTATCACCATTTCGGCAGCGGCGGCCAGCGAACCGTAGTTGCTGCCCATGGTACCAACGAAAATAGCAGTCTGAGATCCGGCTATACGTTGCGGCGCGTAGCCTGCATCTTCCAGTGCCTTCCACACATACATCATCAGCAGGCGCTGCTGCGGGTCCATCAGTTCTGCTTCTCTCGGTGATATACCAAAAAACAGGGGATCGAATTCATCGATTCCATCTATAAAGGCGCCCCATTTTACGTCTGTCTTATTGCCTTCTTTCTGAGGATTGCCGAAATATTCCTGCCAGCTCCACCGGTTTCCAGGTATTTCGGTAATACAATCTTTTCCTTCCAGCAGGTTATTCCAGAAGGCCGCCGTGTCGGCAGCCATCGGGAACCTGCCGCTCATACCGATTATAGCGATAGGTGATGCCATGTTGTCTGGTTGTTTTTCCTCGGGTTTGGAAATCTCCCTTTTTACGCGGACAGGAATACTATCCGCAGGGGTGCTGTCTTCCAGCTTACGTTTATCCGTTGCCGTTATTTCTTCTATACCCAGCTGCTGCCGGAGTGTGTCCGGATACTCGCCGACCAGGTAAGTTGCCAGCTGCTGCAGGGAAGACTGTTCAAAGAAGAGGGTTGGCGTAACGCGTAACCTGAATTGCTGGTTCAGTTTATTGGCCAGTTCGGTGAAGGTGATGGAGTCGAACCCGTAATTGCTGAGTGGTTGCTCCGGATGCATGTCCTGCTCCCTTCTCCTGATAATGGCGGCACTTATCTGCTGTAAAGCTGCCAGCACTTTTGTTTTCAGCGTACGGTTCCCGTCAGCGCCTGACTTTGCCTGCGGCTGCGGCGGCGGTGGCGTGCCAGCGGCAGACAAAGCAGCAATGCTTTCTTTCATCCTGGGCACGTTGCCTTCCATCACCATCAGCTGTGTTTTTCCTGAAGCTATGCAACGGTAGAATGCCTGTATACCACTGGCAGCACGCATCGCTTTCATTCCTGTGCTGGCTGTCATCAACGCTTCGGTACCTTCATGCACCCGCATGCCTCCTGCCTGCCACAGCGGCCAGTTGACAGAAAGGGTGAGGCCATGGCGCTCTCCTGCTGCCACCAGCTGCTTCCGGTAAGCGACATATGCATCCATAAAGTAATTGGCGGCAGCATAGTCAGCCTGCCCTGCATTTCCACTGATGACTGCTCCTGAAGAGAAACACAGGAAGAAGTCCAGCGGCAGCGCTTTGGTGGCTATATCCAGGTTAACGGTGCCGGCTACTTTAGGCGCCAGCACTTCCTGCAGCTCTGCGCCGGTTTTATGAATAATATAGTTATCGCGGTTAACGCCTGCCATATGCAGCACGCCATCCAGGCGGCCGTATGCAGCCAGTATATCCTGTATCAGTGTCATTGCCTCCTGACGGTTACTGATATCAGCACGGCGGTAGCTGATGGTGGCATTGCCGGTATGCAGGGCATCCAACGTAGCCTGTATATCGCTGTTCAGCCCGGAACGGCCGGCCAGTATCAGCACCGCTCCTTCTGTACGTTGCAGTATTTCTGCTGCAAACAACTGTCCCAGCCCTCCTGCACCACCGGTCACCAGGTAGATACCTCCGTTCTTCCAGGGCATGACAGATGCCTGTGGAACGGGAACTTCCTTCCAGGCCATCACCCGGCGTTTTCCGTCACTATAACGGATATGATTATACGTCGTATCCTGCCTGCAGGCTTTCAGTTGAGCGACGAGCTCCGCACCTGCCGCCGGTGTGGCAATGAGCTGTCCGCGGAAACCGGGATGCTCCAGCTGTGCGGTCATTAGTATTCCGCAAAGTCCTGACAAAAGCAGGTCTTCTTCCTCATCACCTGTTACTACCTGCAGTAATACTTTATTTTCTGTATGATCTTTAACAAGAGATTGTATAGATGATAGCAGCTGCTGTGCATATTTCCCGAAGCGCAGCGCCACCGGCAGTTCAGCATCAGCAAAACTGATACAGGCAGCGCCGGGAAGCGCGGCGGTGATCTCTGCTGTCTTCACCCCTTCTTTCTCACATAACACCACCAGGTGTTCTGCAAAACCGGCTACTCCATCTGCTATGGCTGCACGATCCTCCCAGTAAGGCTCCAGTAACAGGGTTCCGGTGGTATCGTCTGACACGGAATTGCCTACATCACGGAAGGACAGCCCTTTCATCCGCACACATAAGTTACCCTGCTCATCATACAGGTGCACGTCCAGCTTCCGGATTTTATCTCCGGCGGCGGCGCCCTGGGTGATGTAGGTCCACATGGCAGATGTACAGCGGCTGTACACATCCAGTCCGTCAATCGCAAAAGGTAATGCCAGTTTCAATGATGCGTCATCTCCGTCTTTATCATCCTGTAACATTAAACCCAGTGCGGGTGTCAGGGCAGCGTCGAGCAGTACGGGATGCAGTACAAACTGAGACAGCCCGGATACAACACTATCCGGCAAAACCAGTTTACCCAGTGCGGCTTTTTCTCCGGCATATACCATTTGTACTGCCTGATAGGTGCTGCCATGAAAGAAGCCAATGCCGCGGAGTGTCTGATAACATGTTTCCGGCGACAGCTGATGCTGGTTACATTGCTGCAATGCAGCTTCAATATCCAGCGGCTGTACGGCGGCCAGCGGCTCTATCCAGGCAAGGCCCTGGCTATGTATGATGACAGGAGCGCCCTCCGCCTGTTCACTGTAAATCTCAAATGCCACACGGGATTGTTCTTCCCGGAAGAGCCGTATATGTATTTTTACCGGTTCATTACCTGCGACTATCGGCTGCACCCAGGTGACGTCCTTTAACCGCACATGATGAGAACCGGCATCAGCATTTAAAGCCATGGTGATGGCTGCGTGCGCCATTTCAAAATGTGCCACTCCCGGCAGTATTTTCTGTCCGGCTACTACGTGGTCTGCTATAAAAAACTCTGTTCCGTTGAATACACTGGTAAAACGCAACTCTCCGAGGGTAGAGGTATTCTGCTGTACCAGCGGATGCAGTGCGGAAGTACCGGCGGTTGCTGCAGGCAATACTTCCGGCAATGGTATCCAGTAGCGCTCTTTGGCAAAAGGATAACCGGGAAGATTTACCGCCTGTGGCTTTATAGTGTTGTACAGCTGCTGCCAGTCTATATCCGCACCATGCACCCACAGATCCGGGACCTGATGTAGCTGTTGCTGCTGTATCAGGTCCTGTAGTATATTTTTACCCCTGATAGCATTCTCCGCGTTTGCCTGTCCTTTGCAGACATCCTGCGGCACATGGCCGGCCGCAATACCATCCAGTTTTTCCAGCAGGGCGCTGATGGTATCTGCAGTAAAGGCGATACGTTCCGGCATAGGTTCGCGGAGCAGCTGCAACGTATAGGCGATACCGTAGAGGTCAGCATCTGTCAGCTGTTTGCTGCGGATATGCCATGCCAGCCGGCGCGCCTGTTCTTCCAGGCGGTCCGCCCGCTTTGCAGACAATACAATCACCACGGGTTTTCCGGAGGCAGCAGATGCCTGTACCGGCGACGGAATATACTCTTCCAGCACCACATGCGCGTAGGCGCCGGCAATACCGAATGAGCTGACACCCGCCTGGCGTGGCATACCATCAGGGCTTTCCCAGTGCTGCAATTGCGGGTTAATATAAAGCGGTGTATTATCCAGTTGAATGAAGCTGTTCAGTTTTTCAAACTGCGGCATGGCAGGTATCTGCCGGTGCTGCAGCTGCATGATCACTTTCATCATACCTGCAATACCTGCAGTTCCTTCAGTATGACCTATGCTGGACTTGATAGAACCTACCGCGCAGAATTGTGTTTTGTTGGTGTGATGCCTGAAAGCATTTTTAAGACTGTTGATTTCTATCGGATCCCCCAGTCGTGTACCGGTGCCGTGCGCCTCGATGTAGCCCAGCCGCTCCGGTTCAATACCGGCATCCGCCCATGCCTTTAATATAACGTTCTCCTCTCCCGCGATACTTGGCGCTGTTAACGATGGCGTATAGCCTCCGTGCAGCGCTGCCGATCCCCTGATAACGGCATAGATCCGGTCACCGTCTCTTTCCGCCTCCGCCAGCGGTTTCAGTAAAATAGTGGCAATAGCTTCTCCCGGCACATATCCGTCTGCCCTGTCATCAAAGGAATGACAGCGGCCGGTGGGCGACAAAGCCCCGATGCTGGAGAAGTAACGGTAATGGGTAGACGAAAGTAACAGGTTCACGCCCGCTACAAAAGCCATCCCGCATTCGTTGTTACGCAGGGCCTGGCAAGCGCTGTGCAGGGCAAACAACGAGGAAGAGCAGGCAGTATCAATAGCCATACTCGGCCCTGTAAGATCAAACAGGAAAGAGATGCGGTTGGCCATCATCGGCTGCGTATTACCGGTACCGATATAAGGTTCCACCGGTAACTGCATCTCCCCGATCAGTTCTTTATAATCATGGCAGCAGACGCCGACGAACACACCGGTGTCAGTACCGCGGAGGTTATTGACATACCCTGCGTCTTCAGCGGTGTTATATACGCTCTGTAACAGCAGGCGCAGCTGCGGATCCATCCAGTCGGCCTCCCGGGGAGAAATCCGGAAGAAACCGGCATCGAATTTATCCACGTCATCAATAAAGCTGCCCCACTTACAATATGTTTTGTCTTTCGCCTCCCGGTTCTCATCAAACCAGGGTCGATAGTCCCAATGATCCGGCGGTATTTCCCGGATCAGGTCTTTCCCGTCGCGGAGATGCTCCCAGAACTCATCCAATGAGGCCGCACCCGGAAAGATGCCGTGCATACCGATCACGGCAATATCTTTTCGTGTATCCCTTGACGTGACAGCTGCTGCTTTTTTTGCCGCAGGTAATACATCTGGCGGAAGTGCGTGGTGGTTCACTGTTTTCAGCGGTTCATCCCCCGGCAGCTTTGAAAATTCAGCGGCGTAGGTCTTGCAGCAGAACTGCGTCAGCTCTGTAAGATTCGGATACTCAAAAAATAAGGTCGGGTATAACTCAAGACCTGTGGCAGCGCCTATTTCCGCGGTGGCAGCCACCAGTTGTTCAGAAGTAAGGCCCAGGTCCATCAGGTTAATGGTAGTATCTGCCAGCAGCAGTTCTTCACTGATCATTTTACCCAGTTGCTTTACCAGGTAACGCAGTACTTTATCTGCCAGCGGCACTTCTGCCGGCTGAAGCGCAGTGGTTGCGGCAGCAGGGCGGACTTTCTTCATTGCGCATTCACTGAAAGCGGCGATTACCTTTCCTTCATTATCCGACACCACTGCATCAAAAAGAAATATCTCCCCGTTATCTTTCACGAGTGTTACATGCACCCATCCTTCTTCCACCTGCCTGTCTGCCATAAAGTATATATCCCGGATGCCCGCAGGCAGAAAAGCGGCAGGGTCTTTCCGCTGCAGCAGCGGTGTCACCGCCAGGAAGGCGCTGTTGATCCACAACGGGTCCAGGTGGTGCTTCCGTCCGTGCTGCGGGATGCTGTGCTTCAGCGAAACGCCGGCCAGCACTTCGTGATCTCCTTTGAATAAGGAGGTGATAATTCTGTAGCTTTCTCCCAGTTTCACAGCCGCATCTGCTTCATAAATAAACTGAAAGTCTGTTACCTGCTGCATACCTGCCTGCAGTTCCGGAAGCTGCAGCGGCGGCGCTTCCCGCTTCGTTTTCAGCAATTGCGCTGTGGCGGCTCTTTCCCAGGAAGCATCCGTATCATAACGGTATTGTATGGTAAGGTCTGTACGACCGGAAGATTGTAAATCAGAGTACGTATTTAACTGCAACTGTTGTCCTTTCCCTACCACCAGTGGTTTTGAAAAAAACAGGCGGTGCAGGTGTACCTGTCCTGCTTCCGGGAACATCCTGAAATAGCTGTCTATAGCCAGGCTTGCGCAGGTCACGCCCAGCAATACCTGTTCGTTGTTCACCTGGTGATGCTGCAGAAAAGGTTCATCATACTTATATAGCTGGGGTATGTCAGCTGCCGGGTGTGCAGCGCCGTTACTTTTGTTGTAACGCGCCTTCCAGTCTTTCAGTTTTTCAATAGCATCAGCCGGACTGATATGCCCGTCTTTTATCTGCTGATACAATGCGTTCAATTGGTTTTCCATTATGCGTAACTTTTCACGTTGTGATCAATTGGTTAAACTGGTCGGCAGTTAATTCACCTTTGTTTATCTTCTCCAGCAGTTCCTGGTAAAAGCTGTCTTCCGCCGATAATGGCCGTTCTGTGGTTACAGCTTCTTTAAAGCCGAAATGCACACTATGATCAAATGCGTATGCGGGGATAGAAATATCCGGGGTGACAGCCGGTGACAGCAGCTCACTGAAGTCTGCATCAGCTCCGGAGATCCAGATCTGCGCCAGTCTGCGGAGATCTTTTTCAGTAAATGCCTGCTGCAGATCAGCCACTGCGACTACGGTCCTTACCGGTGAAGTGCGCAGGTAAACAGCACCATCTGCTCCTGCTGCCTGTAGGAGGCATAGGGATGCAAGTCTGTCGTGCAGCTCTTCCACGGAAGCGGCCATCACAGCTGCGCGATATGGCAGGTTATGATTACGCAGGTGCAGAGAGCGTGCTATGGCGGCTATTGCAGGGCTGCTGGCTGCAGAGAGGTAATGCTGCATACTTTCCAGGTACTGCCATAAGCTGCCGGCAGAAGCGGCAGAGAAGACAAACAGCTGTTCTGCTGCTGTTGCCGGTGCTTCCAAAGGTGCGGCTGTATATTCTTCTACGATCAGGCCGGCATAAGCGCCGCCGGCGCCAAATGAATTGATAAGGCTTCTTCTGGGCAGCGTTTCGCCGGTAAGCGGGTCTGTCATGGCTATCCATGGACTCAACGTTTCCTGCAGGCAGAAGGCGGTTTGTTCCAGTCTGATATTGGGGTTCCTGGGGCTGGCATTAATGGAAGGCGCTAATGTTTTATGCTTCATCTGCAACAGCACCTTGGTGAGCTGCGACATACCGGAGGCTGCTTCCAGGTGGCCTATGTTTGATTTAACAGTCCCGATCGCACAGAATTGCCGTTTGTCTGTAAACTGCTCAAATGCCTGCTGTAATGCCACCACTTCGATAGCATCCGCCAGCAGCGAACCGTTGGCGGCAGATTCCACATAACCGATTGTAGCCGGATCTATAGCAGCCCGGCGTATAACGTTGCCTATCAGCTGCGCCTGCTGCTGCGGATCCGGCGCTGTATATCGCTGACGCCCGCCGCCATGGCTGATGAAACTACTCTTTATGACGCCCAGGATGTGATCATTATCTTTTATGGCAAGAGAAAGTGGTTTCAGCAGCACAGCACCTACTCCTTCTCCGGGAATATAGCCGTTACCGTAACCAAAGCTCTTACTTTTGCCACCGCTGCCGAGGAAACCGGCATGTTGCAGGGCTGTATATTTGGAAGGTTCCAGGGTGAGATTGATGCCTCCGGCTATCGCCATGGCAGCAGTTCCCCGCAGCAGGCTTTCGCAGGCAAGATGTATGGCAGTCAGCGACCCGGAACAGGCAGAATTAACAGCTATACTCGGACCGGTGAGATTAAAGAAATGTGATACACGGTTGGCGATCTGCCAGTCTGTTCCGTTGGAAGTAAGCACCGCCTGCTCCAAAGCCGGCATGTTCCATGCATACTGGTTATACATATTGCTGACAAATACACCTACCCCTGCTGAAGCGCCGTCCTGTAACGCTTTCAGTCGTTGCCTCGGATACCCGGCATTTTCAAATGTTTCCCATACTGTTTCCAGGAACAACCTTATTTCCGGCGACATTTCCTGTACGCGCGCTACCGGTATACCAAACAGGTGATGGTCAAAGCGGTCTACCTCCTGCAGGAAACCTCCGTAATGATTGGCGCCGGGCTGTAACAAGGCGTTATCGCCCAGGTTCCGCACCAGCGAATCATTCCAGCGATGGCCGGGAACAGTGGTAATACAATTATCTCCCTGTGTCAGGTGCGTCCACAATTCTTCCAGGTTGTCAGACAACGGGTAACGTCCGCTGATACCTATAATCGCAATATCTTCTGTATGAACGGCAGGAGCTGCTGCCGGCTCCTTCTTCTCCCCTGAAAGGATACTGTGTACGGAGCCATTGACAGGCATATCCGCCTGATAACGCGGAAGTCTATACGTTGTTGAAGGCTGCGGAGCATTTTTACTGTCAGTGGGTATGCCGGCAAATTTTTCGCGGTGATGTTTTTCAAACCAGGCAGCCAGTTCCTGTATGGAAGGATGCTCAAACATCAGTGTTTTCGGTAGCTCTCCCGTTGTCCGCTCCCATTGGCGGATCAGGTTCATCTGCATAATGGAGTCAATCCCGAATTTATCGAAAGAGGTCGTTAGGTCCAGTATTTCCGGCGACAGCTGCAGCATGTCTGATATGGTATCAACGATAAATGCCGTGATACTTTCGCCGCTGACAGGCAATGTCTGCGCGAGATGCGTGGAAGTGTGTATCTGCAGGAACTGTCCGAGCTGACTTTCATTCCCGGGTAATACCAACAGCTGCGCAGGTTCCAGAGACAAACAGGTGTAACATGCCAGTAAACCAGCCGTTGTTGCCAATGGCACGATACCGGTCTGCTGCCGCATGATATTGCGTGCAGCTTCACTTAACTGCATCCCCCCGGCTTCCCATAGAGGCCAGTTCACGGAAATGGTTTTTCCCTGCCGCTCTCCGCTGTTTACCAGTTTATTACGGTAATGGGTATACGCATCCATGAAGGCGTTGGCAGTTGCATAGTCTGCCTGTCCCGGATTGCCCATGACAGCAGCGCCCGCAGAAAAGAGCAGGAAGAAGTCCAGCGCTGTTCCGCTGGTGGCTTCATCCAGGTGGATCAGCCCTGCTACTTTCGGTGCAAATACTTCCTGCAGTTCTCCGGTTGTTTTCTTCAACAGAAAATTATCCCGGATCAAGCCGGCAGCATGAATAATACCATTCAGGCGGCCGTATGTTTCCTTTATTTCCTGTATCAGGGCATCCACCTGCTGCCGGTTACTTACGTCTGCCTGCCTGTAAACCACGTTAACAGGTAACGATGTCAGCAGTGCCTGCCTGGCAGCGGATAACGGAGAGCGGCCGCATAATACCAGTGTTATGTCTGTTGCCGTTGCAGCTATTTCCCTTGTAAGCGCTTCTCCCAATCCTCCTGCACCGCCGGTGATGAGGTATACGCCACCTGCTTTCCACGGTGCTGCAGGCTGAGATGATGGCGCCGCTACTTTTTCCCATGCTGCTGTCAGGCATTTTCCCTGCCGGAAACACAGTTCCGTTTCAGCTGGCAGCTGAGCACTTTGCTGCAGGCCGGATACGATTTCCGGGATGGTTGCAGCTGCATCCACACGCACCAGCTGGGCAGTCAGCAACGCATTTTCCAGCCGGGCAGTTTTCAGCATACCTGCCAGCGCCACATATAATTCCTGTGATGGCTGCTCCTGTATTAGCAGCTGCAGCAATATTTTCTTACTGGTTGCCTCTCTTAAGGCACTCTGCACAACGGTCATCAACCGGAGGGCATACTGTTCAAAGCGGCCGGCCACCGTTACTTCCGGCGATGATAACCGGATGCACTGTACTCCCGGCATCTGCGCATGGATCTCCTCAGCGGCGAAGTCAGCTTCCCCGCAATAAACCAGCAACTGTTGTTCATAGGCCACAGCAGCCGGAGCGGCGGACTGCTCTTTCCAGGATGACCGGAAGTAATATGTACCGGGACCGTCAGGTTTTTCTTCCAGAATCCTCGTGGAAAACCCTTCTATGCGCACGCATACACGTCCTGTTTCATCGCAGAGGTCAATATCCAGCAACTGTACCCGCTGCGTATCAGCGGAAGCATTACGGTAACGTATAAACGCCCACATAGCAGTAGTACATGCCCTCAGCACCTGCAGGGATTGTATGGCAAAAGGCAGGGAGGGTTTCAGTAAACCGTTATGCACAGCCATTCCTACGGATGCCTGAAAGGCGGCGTCCAATATGGCCGGATGTAATACGAACCTGTCATCCGCCGGAGCAATTACCGCTGGCAGAGTGAGGCTGGCCAGCAGCTGATTTTCACCGATATAGGCGGCTGTAATACACTGATGTGAAGGTCCATATTCAAATCCAAGAGAACTGAACACCTCGTAAAAACGCCTACCATCGAGGGTTCCCAGGTTGCACGTAGTTTTTATCTGTTGCAGATCCAGGGGGGGCAAGGGAGCAGCCGGTACTGTCAATACCTGTCCCTGGCTATGAATGGTATGTTTGTTATTTTCTTCAGCGGCAGAATATACTTCAAACAAGATGCGGTCCTGTTCCTGTTGCAGGGCGATATGTACCTGCTGTGGTTGCTGCCCAACCACTACCGGGTGAAGCCATACTACCTGCTGCAGCTTTATGATATGTCCGGAGGCCGGTGGCACGCCCATTGCCTGCACTGCAGCCTCACGTGCCATTTCCAGGTACGCTGATCCGGGGAATATGCGTTGCCCGCTGATGACATGATCTTTGAGAAAGAATTCCTCTCCGTTGAATACAGTCGTGAACTCTGGTCCTGCAAACCCGGAGGTATTCTGATGCAGTAAGGGATGCAGTACAGTGGCAGCCGGTATGGAGGTCGTTGTAACGGGGCCGGTTATGGCGGCCGGGTTTTCCTTCACCCAGTAACGGGCGCCCGCAAAAGGATATACGGGCAGTGAAACCCTGCTGTATCCTCCGTCAGCGAACAGCGGCTGCACATCCAATGCATATCCCTGTGCGTACAGGTCTGCTACGGCAACAAGATTCTCCGTATAGGCGGCGGTGTTAGTCAGCAACTGTGTGCTGCGGGTAATACAGTCGTTACCGTATTTTTTCAGGGCAGACTGCTCCCGGCGTTCTTTTTCCGGAACAGCAGCTGCAAATACCTGTGGCGTTGCACCTTTATCCAGCCATTTCAGTAGCAGTGCAGCCAGTTCCCGGCTATCGCGCGCCACACAGGCCAGGCGGTGAGACAGTTGTTTTCTTCCCAGTAATAAAGTATAGCTGATGTTACCGCAGTCGGTATCCGGCGCTGCTTCGCAATATGCCAGCAGTTGCCTGGCCTGCTCCTTCAGTTGCGGAGCCGTATGCGCCGATAAGGCCACCAGGTATGCCGGGCGGGCAGCATGCTGCCGTTGTACCACCGGCGCTTCTTCAATAACCATATGCGCATTGGTACCGCTGAACCCGAAGGCGCTGACAGCGGCAGCGCGTTTATGCGCAGGCGTTATACTCCAGTCTTTCAGCGTGGTGTTTACATAAAAGGGACTTCCTGTAAACTGTATACCGGCATTTCCATTCCGGAAATGAAGGGATGGCGGTATTTTTTTATGCTTCAGGGAGAGCAGTACTTTGAATAGGCCCGCCATACCTGCAGCTGCGGCGGCGTGCCCGATATTGGTTTTAACAGACCCGATGGCGCAGTAAGCCTGCTTATCCGTGTATTTTTTAAATGCGCGGGTCAGCGCTTCAAATTCGATGGGGTCTCCCAGCCGGGTACCGGTGCCATGCGCTTCCATCAGCTGGATATCGCCGGGATGTATGTTGAAGCTGTTATATACTTCGCATTCCAGCCGTTCCTGCGACCGGGCGCTGGGAGCGGTAATACCGTTGGTAGTGCCGTCCTGGTTGATGCCGGATGCGGAAATAACGCCATGGATATGATCTCCGTCTGCCAGAGCGTCTTTCAGTCGTTTTAATACGACCACTCCCACCCCTTCTGCAGGTACAAAGCCATCTGCGCGGTCATCGAATGTATAGCAGCGGCCTGTGGGCGACAGCATTTCCGCCCTGTTACCGGAGATGTAGAACCAGGGCACTGTCTGAATAAACACGCCACCGGCAAGTGCCATTTCTGTTTCACCGGACCACAATCCCTGGCAGGCCAGGTGAATGGATACCAGAGAGCTGGAGCAGGCCGTATCCACTGCGATGGCAGGTCCCTGCAAATCCAGGTAGTAAGAGATCCTGGCGGGAATCACTGCGCCGGCATTTCCCCAAAAAGCCTGTGCGGGTGCATTGTTACCAAACAGCTGGTTATATCCGCCTCCGTTATATCCTACGTACACGCCGCACAAACGTCCTTCCATATTGCTTCCTGCATAGCCGGCATCTTCCAGCGCTTTCCAGCTTTCTTCCAGAAACAGCCGCTGTTGCGGATCCATATAGGTAGCTTCCAGTCCGGAAATATTAAAGAACGATGCATCGAAGCGATCGATATTACGCAGGAAACCTCCGTAACGGCACGCCTTTTCGTTGGCGGCAAAATCAGCATCATGCGCATCCAGGTCCCACCTGGTTACCTTCTCCACCAGGTCGTTACCCTGTGCCAGATGCTCCCAGAACTCCGCCAGGCCGTCCGATTGCGGGAAACGTCCGCTGATACCGACAATGGCTACCGGTTCTTTCTGAAAATTATTTACCTGTTTATTTTCTTTTATTCCGCTATTGCGAACTGTTGCTTTTCCCGGGGAAGTTGTTACCTGTTGTCTTCTGACTACCGGCGGCGGCGCGGGTATATTTACCGGTGGCGGTACAGCTGGTGGCGCCTGCACCGCAGGTGTTCCGGCAGACTGTGGTACCACCACTGCGGGATAGGCAGCGGAAATATGCGCCGCCAGGCGGCTGACAGTACTGTAATCAAATAAGGTGGTGGTAGACAACTGTAACTGCAGCCCTTCATTGATAAGCTGTACCAGTTTAACGCCTGTGATAGAATCCAGGCCGTAGTCCGCGAAAGGTTCGTCCGGATCTATTTTATCAGCACTGATTTTCAGGGCCAGGCCCAGCTTTTCGACGATCAGGTCCCTGACCGTTGTTTCTTCCCGCTGAACAGTAACGTTGTCGGTTACACGTACTTCAGGAGCAGCAGGCGGCTGTGGCTTTTCAGCTGCAACCGGCAGCAGTACAGCCGGTTGCCGTACCACCCCGTCGCTCTCCGCTGCGATAATCTGCTGTCCCCAGTGATGCGCTGCAGCAGCCGGGAAAATTATCTCCCTGAAGCCTGCCTGTGACAGCACATGATCCCATGTATCAGGGTACAGTCCCGGGCATCCGGGGATGCGCAGCGCAGTATCTTCATACAGCCACCATCCGTCCAGCAGCCCGAAGGTCAGGTGTGCGAACAGCGTATGCATACTCAGTTCATTCAGCACCAGCAGACCGTTTTCTGCCAGCAGGGCTTTTGCGTTACGCAGTGTATGATGTATGTTACCGGTTGCGTGCAGTACGTTGGCAGCAATCACGAGGTCGTATTCAGCTGCCGCAAATCCTTGTGCAGACAAGGGTTGCGCTGTATCAAAAATCTTGCATACGAGATAGGGCGCTTTTGCCGCATACGTATTTTCTGCGTGTATGAGAAATGCTTTTGAAATATCTGTATAGCAATATTCCGCTATCGACGCTGTATAAGCCTTCAGGCGGTCGAATAGCAGGTTGCTGGTTCCGCCTGTGCCTGCGCCGATTTCCAATATGCGTAACCGGGAGGCCGGATCTGCTTCCAGCCGGGCATCAATAAAGGAGAGGACTGTCTGCGCCAGCACTTCGTTGAAATAATCAGCTACGGTATTACCGCGGTAAATTCCTTCCACCAGCTCCATGGACGCCTGCGGGAACATGATGTCCGTAGCGGGCACGCCGCCGGTAAGTATAGCAGGCAATGCTTTCAGCATAGCGGCTGCCAGTGTCAGCTGCGCTTTTTTGTTCCTGTCATGCATGCTGCCGTTGAGCATTTCCCATGCAGCAACAGTGTTTACGCTTACGTCTTCCTTTATGGTGAACGTATTGCCATTCTGCTCCAGGAAACCGGCAGTTACCAGGAAAGCCAGACTTTGCTCCAGCCATCGGTGATACGCAGGCTGTACCTGCCGCTGCCAGGCAGAGAATGTAAAGGTTGTTTGCTGCAAAAGGTTCATGGACTGTAACTGTGCCCATAAGAGGGTGGCCAGCAATGCGTCCATCTCACGGTATGATTGCAGCAGCGTCTCTTCCGGCTGCGGTGGCAGCAGTGGCATATTTTCTTTCATATGGCCGGCTACAGCAGGCAGGGAACGTTCATAAACGCTGACTTTTTCCCGGATAGCTAACGGTGACGCCTCAACGCCGGAAGATAATATCTTCATAAATACGGCCTGGTCTGCCGCAGCTGTCAGCAACTGCTCCAGCGCTTCCATCGCTTCCGGCGGTTCTATGGAGCCCATACCGGTGGCTGCCATTTTCTGACGGTAGGTTTCACCGGCCACGATGCCGATACTTCCCCAGTAGCCCCAGTTCATCGTTTTTACGGCAAAGGTGTATTGCCTGGAAAGCTGTTGCGCGAAAGCATCTTCAAAAGTGCTGCCGGCTGCATAATTGCTCTGGCCGGGTGTTTTAAAGAAGCTGATGATAGAAGAAAAGAACAGGAGAAAATCGAGCGGGGCTTCTCCGAATACCTCCGCGATGCGCACGCTCACCCTTACCTTAGCCGCCAGTGCCTGTCTGAAAACTGCTTCTTCCATATTGGAGAGGCTCTGATCTGCTAATACAATGGCGGCATTTACCACGCCATTTATTTCACCGTATGCTGATTTCACCTGTTGATAAGCGGCTGCCAGCTGCTCATAATCTGCCGCATCGGCCTGTATGTATACCGGCGCTTTACCGGCAGCAGCAAGGCTTTCCAGGTTTACCTGTATAGCATCATCCTTTTTTCGCCGTCCTATCCAGATGATCTGAGCGTTGTAGGTGCGGATCATATATTCACTCCAGGCTGTGCCGATACCGCCGGCGCCGCCGATCACCACATACACGCCTCCCTCTCTGTACAAGGTATGGGAGCCTGCAGGCTGCTCCAGCAGAGCCAGTTCCTGGCGGTACCATTGCCCGTCGCGGTATGCCCACGCATTACCGGCAGCATCTGCAGGCAATACGGATATATCTTCCCAGGGGATGGGCGTGCCGGCCGGCAGGTCTGCTATGCGTACCTGCCAGTGCGGATATTCCTTTGCCATAGAGCCGGCGAGTCCGTGCAGGGCTGCATGAGCCGCTTCTACGCTTTCCTGCGCATGTATGCCTGTGCATTGCCGTGTCAGTAATGTCCAGCTCAGGGGGCTTGAGGCATATCCTTTCTGCAGCAATGCTTTGATAAGGCGGAAGCAAGCCATTACGGCCAGTTCTGTAGCAGCCAGCGTAGCCGCTGCAGCAGTATGATGTCCGCTTTCGGGTGCAACCCAGATGATGTGCGGTGGCTGGCCCGGCAGCAGCGATACCAGTTCGTTAACAGTAACAGTATCGTTGATATCCAGCAGTATGGCCGCCGGATAGTGCTGTAACAGAACAGCCCTTTCCGCGGTTGTTCCGCCGGCAATGAGCACCGGTTGTGTTGCAACCGGATATGCTGTTACCGGCGTCACCGGTGTAATATTCCATACAGGCGTTAACGTTAGCAAGCCGGATGGCAGGCTTACAGTATCTGTTATTGCGGCAGGCTGTTTAACCGCAGGAGTTGCCGGCGCCGTTTTGCGGGGCAGCGGGCTTTCTGTTTCAGGTACCCAGTAGCGTTCTTTAGCGAAAGGATAGCCAGGAAGACTTATACGACGTGGTTTATCGGCATGGCTGGTATACAGCAGCCGCCAGTCGAAGGCATATCCTTTCACCCACAGGTTCAGTAATTTATCATACTTCCCTTTACTGATCCAGGTATCAATGGCAACCTGTATATCTTCATCTTCCGCCAGCATGAGTATGGTATCCTTACTATGCTTAGCGTGTCCTGCGTAAAGGGTTTCATTATTGCTGAGATATGCTTCCAGCTGTTCCTGCAGCTGTTCCACGGAAGTAACCAGGAAGGCTGCACGTTCATCCATTGCCTCCCTGCCTGTCTGCAACGTATAGGCGATACCGGGAAGGTCTTCATCCGTACATGCATGACTTTTCAGGAATGCCAGCAGCTGTGCTGCCTGAGCGCGCAGCCGGTCTTCGTTGCGGGCCGATAACGGAATGGCAGCCGGCAGTTCTGTGTCTGCATATCCCTGCGGTGCTGGTCTGCGGTCTGTATATTCCTCAATCACCACGTGTGCATATGCACCGGAAAAGCCAAATGAGCTGATGCCGGCGCGCCTGGGGATACCGGCAGGAGGCTCCCAGGGCACAGGTTCGCGGTTAATATAAAGGGCTGAGCGTTCGAGCTGAATATAGCTGTTCAGTTGTGTAAACAGCGGCATGGCAGGCAGTTGCCGGTGCTGCATCTGCAGAATCACCTTAAAGATGCCGGCCATACCGGACGCGCCTTCCACATGACCGATATTGGCTTTGGCAGAGCCTACCGCACAGAACTGTTCTTTGCCTGTGAAGCGTTTGAAGGCTTTCTTCAGGCTGTTTATTTCAATAGGATCGCCCAGTTTGGTACCTGTGCCATGCGCCTCTATGTAGCTGATGGTTTCCGGAGAGATACCGGCATTTTCCCATGCCTTCAGCAATACGTTTTCTTCTCCGGCAACGCTGGGTGCGGTCAGTGATGGCGTATAGCCTCCGTGTAATGCCGCAGAACCCTTGATAACACCATAGATGCGGTCGCCGTCTCTTTCCGCCTGCTCCAGCGGCTTTATCAGGATAGTCGCTATCGCTTCACCGGGTACATAGCCATCTGCTTTTTCATCGAAAGAATAGCAATGGCCGGTGGGCGACAATGCACCGATACTGGAGAAGTAACGGTAATGGGCAGACGAAAACAGCAGGTTCACGCCGGCAACGAAGGCCATGCTGCATTCGTTATTATGCAGTGCCAGACAGGCGCTGTGAACGGCCGACAAGGAAGATGAGCAGGCCGTATTATAGGCGATGCTGGGGCCTTTGAAATCGAAATAGAAAGATACACGGTTAGCCGTTACCGTTTGCCCGTTGCCGGTACCGATATAAGGATCTGCCGGCAGATTCTTTTCATTGATCATCTCCAGATAATCATGAAAGCATACGCCCACAAACACACCGGTATCAGTGCCTTTCAGCTGGTTGATATACCCGGCGTCTTCTCCGGTATTATAGATACTCTGTAACAGGAGCCGCAGCTGCGGGTCCATCCAGTCTGCCTCCCGCGGGGAGATCTTGAAAAAACCGGCATCGAATTTATCTACATCTTTAATAAAGCTGCCCCATTTACAATAGGTACTATCGGCAGCCTCCGGATCGGCATTGAACCAGGGTCTGTAATCCCAGTGATCCGGCGGTATTTCGCTGATAAGGTCTTTGCCGTCGCGCAGGTTCTCCCAGAACTGTTCCAGGTTCTCCGCACCGGCAAAGATGCCGTGCATGCCTATGATGGCCACATCCTGCTGACGGCTCCCGCGCTGCGGCGCAGGGCTGGCCGGTGGCAACGGCGATGTCATATTTTTCACAACGGATACCGGCGCTGTTGCAGCTGTTGTTTTCTCAGCAGCCGTCTTTTTCACCGGAATGTCCAGCAGATGTTGAAAAGCATCCGGGTATTCCGTACAGAAAAATGCGGCCAGTTCCTTTACATTCGGGTATTCAAAGAACAAGGTAGGATTGAGTTCCAGCCCGGTTTCGTGTGCCAGCATATTAGCGATATTCACCAGCTGGGAGGAATCAATACCTGCTTCCATGAGATTCGATTCGGGGCCGGCAATCTTAACGCCTCCTATCTTACGCAGCTTACCCAGGAGGAAAGCAATTATGCCGGCTTCCAGACCTGTAGCACTTTTCGCCGCGGTGGGCGGCGCTGCCAATGGTTGTACGGCAACGGGTGGCGCAGGCGCGTCCTTACCTACGGGGACGGCCGTACGTACTTTCTTCAGGGAATAACCTTCGTAGCTGATCAGGACTTCTCCATCATCACTGATGACGGTCGCATCGAAAATGATAATATCGCTGGTATACTTTACCAGCTTAACAGATACCCAGCAATGCTGCCATGCGGCGTTCCTTGTAAACCGGATTTCCTTAATGCCGAAGGGCAGAAAACTGCCTTCAATATCCAGTGTAGTCAGCAGCGGGAACAGGGTGAGCAAGGCACTGTTGGTAATCAGCGGATGCAGCGTATAGCTGTGCAGGTTATCCGGCGCTGCGATGGTCACTTCCGATAAAGCCTCCCGGTCGCCGGTGTAGAGCTGTGAAATAGTCCGGTAGCTATCTCCCCAGTACGCATCTGCATTCATTGTATAGATATCCGCCAGGGCATGAAATGGCTGCAGGGAGCGCCGGAGCTGTTCCACATCTGCCTGCTGCCGTTCTGCCACATAGGGCTGTAAAGATCCGGAAGCGGCGAGCTTCCAGTCTTCCGTTCCTGCGGCGCGGAATTTAGCTTCAAAAGCAGTGGTATCCTGCTGCGGCGTAGTGGTCAGCAACACTTCTGCCTGCCCTCCTGCTGCAACGATGACGGGTTCAAAATAACTGAGCCGCTGCAGCCGGACGCTGTTTTCTTCCGGATGACGCCGGAAAAAATCATTGATGGCCAGGCTGGCATGCGTGGCTCCGATCAGTATCTGCTTACCGCTGATAACATGATCCCTTAAACAGGCCTCGTTATATGTATATGTTTCAATCCCGGCCTTGTCCTTCAGTTGCTTTATCTGCCGGAGCCCTTCATCCACGCTGATCTGTCCCTGTTCTATCTGTCCGAATAAAGCATCAAGTTCTTGTTTACTCATTTTCATATCCTGCGTTTTCTATACTTGAATTAATTGCATGGCAGCTTCCCTTGATAATTGTCCTTTTGACAACTGTTCCAGCACCTGGCGGACCCGTTGTTCATCAGGATCAGGGCTTGTATCAGTGAGTATCTGTTGTTGCTGAATCTGTTCGGGGTGGAATATCTGCCCATGATCAAAAACATATTTGGGCAATGGTATAAAACGAGATGTCCCCGTATTTATCAATGCGCTGAAATCCACGGCATACCTGTCTGTCCATTTATCTGCTACTTCATACAAATTGCTGTCTGCCGTAGCAGTGACAGGTATAAACACTTCATCAGGCATTTCTGCTGCAGGTGGAGCTATCTGCAGATAAATACCTTTAAACGGTGTACTTCTTCTTTCCTGAAGAAGCCCGGTAATGCCTGCCAGCAGCTCTTCTGCCGAGGAGGCAATGATGGCCGCCCGGTAAGGCAGTTCATGATTATTTCGCAGCAGGGAATAGGCAATATCAGCGGCAGCAACGGTGTTGTTTTTATGCAGCAACGTCTGCATGGCTTCCAGGTATTGCCACAGACTATGCGGTGTTCCGGCCGAGAAAAGGAAGACAGCAGGTTTACGTTCCTGTCTGGCTGTTACCGGTGAAGGAATGTATTCTTCTATCACCAGGCTGGCATAAGCGCCACCTGCACCGAAGGAGTTTATCATACTTCTCCGGGGCAGCGTCATGCCTGAAACCGGGTCTGTCACTGCATCCCATGGCGAGCAGGTTTCCTGCAGGCGGAAGGCAGTCTGTTCCAGCCGGATATTAGGATTCCTCGGATTGGCATTGATAGAAGGCACCAGCAGTTTATGTTCCAGCTGCAGCAATACTTTAGTGAGCTGTGAAATACCGGACGCCGCTTCGAGATGCCCGATGTTGGATTTTACCGCACCCAGTGCGCAATATTGTTTTTTGTCCGTGAACGATGCAAAGGCCTGCTGCAATGCCACCACTTCCACGGCATCGCCCAGGGAAGAGCCATTGGCCGCAGCTTCCACATACCCGATAGTGACAGGGTCTATAGCGGAACGACGGAGCGAATTAATAATCAGCTGTGCTTCCTGCTTAGGATCAGGCGCATTGTACAACTGTCTCCCGCCACTGTGGTTA
The DNA here is from genome assembly GCF_009928525.1 of Chitinophaga solisilvae. Lineage (GTDB taxonomy): Bacteria > Bacteroidota > Bacteroidia > Chitinophagales > Chitinophagaceae > Chitinophaga > Chitinophaga solisilvae. The sequence goes on from NZ_JAABOK010000016.1 coordinate 90,986, forward strand.
ATAAAACTTCCTTTGATAATTCCGCGGATATGATCTTTATCTTTTAGTGCCTGTGACAAGGGTTTCAGGATAACAGCACCGACGCCTTCTCCGGGTATAAAGCCGGTGTTGACGCCAAAGCTCCTGCTTTCCTGTCCGCTCCCCAGCAGGTTTTTCTGTTGCAATGCCGCATACTTGGATACTGCCAGCGTAAGGTTTACGCCTCCTGCTACTGCCATTGCACAGTTTTGCTGCCGCAGGCTTTCGCAGGCCAGGTGAATGGCTGTCAATGAACTGGAACAGGCGGTATTCACTACCAGGCTGGGTCCTGTCAACTGAAAGAAGTGAGAAACGCGGTTGGCGATATGCCATTCCGTTGCGTTGGAGCTTAGTTCTCCCAATGCTGCCGTAGGCATACTCCAGGGGTACTGGTTATACATCGCTCCTGCGAATACGCCCACACCTGCGCCCTGCGCTGTTTGCAGCTGCTGTAGCATGGTGGTATTATAACCGGCATCTTCCAGTGTTTCCCATACTACTTCCAGGAACAGTCTCGTTTCCGGCGACAGCTCATGCACCTGGTCAGGAGTTATCCCGAACAGCTGGTAGTCAAATTTGTCGGTATGTTCCAGGAATCCGCCGTAATACCCACTTTCCGTATGTGCGTTACCGTTATGAGAAGCAGCCGGATTATTTCTCCAGCGTCCGGCAGGTGCGGCCGTAATGCTGTTTGCACCGGATTTCAGTTTCTCCCAGAATACTTCCAGGTTATCTGCTCCCGGATAACGGCCGCTGATACCAATGATGGCTATATCTTCAGGTCCATGGCCGGCTGCAGGCAATGGTACAGGTTGCGCTTTCGTTGTTTTACTCACGGTCACCGGAGCAGCAGGGGGAGTTACTTCCGCCTGTATATCCGTGTCGGAGATCAACTGACCGGCATGGTTGACAGCCAGGTATTCTGCCAGCTCCTGTACTGTCACATATTCAAAGAACAAGGTAGCAGGCAGTGCGCCGGTAGTTTTTTCCAGTTCGCGCACCAGCGTTACCTGCAGAATGGAATCAATACCATATTTTTCAAAAGGCGTATGCAGCCCGATCCTTTCCGGCGCCAGCTTCAGCGCTTTGGCCAGTACCTTCTTTATCAACTCCCTGGCTGCGGGCACCGCATCGCCGGAAGACGGCTGCTGTGGCTGAGGTTCCGCGACGGGTACAGGCACAGGCGCTGTTGTTTTTTCCTGTGACAGTATTAATGGCCGCCTGATGATACCGTCGCTTTCCGCGATGACTACCTGGTGGCCCAGGTGATGCGCAGTAGCGGCCGGGAAAGCAATCTGCCGGAAGCCTTCGTCCTGCAGCGCCTGTACCCATTTCTCCGGGGACAATACCGGAGAACCGGGGATACGTAATGCCTCATCTTCGTATAGCCACCAGCCGTCCAGCAGCCCGAAAGTAAGGTGGGCTACCAGCGCTTTCTGACTCAGCTCATGCAGCAGCAACCGGCCATTGGCAGGCAGCAGCGTCTTTAAATTGCGCAGCGTCCTCCGCACATCAGGCGTGGCATGCAGCACATTTGCCGCAATCACTATATCGTAGGCGCCTGCCGGTATGTCCTGCTCCGCTGCCGGAATGGATACATCAAATACTTTGTATGTCAAATACGGTACATCAGGGCCATAATGCTCTTCTGCATGCAGCAGGAAAGCCCTGGATATATCAGTATAACAGTAAGTCTCAATACTGGCTGCGTACGGCCGGAGATGCGCAAACAATACAGCACTGGTGCCTCCAGTACCTGCACCAGCTTCCAGTATCCGGATCTTTGCCGCAGGATCTTTCCTGCGCCGCTCTTCTATATAGGCTACTATGGTCGCAGCGAGCATACGGTCAAAATAACCTGAGATTTTATTTTCCTTGTAGATACCTTCTACCAGCTCCATGGAAGAACCGGGAAATATTACATCTGTGGCAGATTTCTTCCCGGACAGCACTTTAGGCAGGGCGCGCAGCGTATGTTCCGCCAGTAACAGGTGGGCCTGCATGCTGGCATCTTCCTTCCAGATGACTTTCTGCTGTTCCCACTCCTGCCATGCGGCATTCATATCTGTCGGGCGCAGCTGTTGTACGATGCAATACCTCCCATCATATTGCATGTAACCATGCTTCTCCAGCTGAGACAAACTTTCGTCCAGCCAGCGATCATAAGCGGCGGGCAGTCTGATACCGGCTTTCAGTGCAGCTACCGATACCCTTTCTTCAATGAATATCCCCATGGATTGCAGCTGCCCCCATAACAGCCGGCACAACAGTCTGTCCAGCTGTTGCAGCTGTTCCGTCATACTGTCCCCCGGTTGTTCCAGGTGATGATAAACAGCGGCTGATGCTGATGTAAGGGATGCTAACCGTAATGGGTATACGCTTATTTTTTCCAGCGGGCGGATAACAGGAGATGATAAAGGCTGAATGGCATTCATGAGCGCCATGCTGTCGAAAGGTCCGGTGAGCAACTGTTCTAACGCGGCCATGGCTTCAGGAGAAGCAACAGATCCTACACCGGCATCGTGCATCCGTTGACGGTAGGCTGCCCCCGATACGATACCGGTATGTCCCCAGTAGCCCCAGTTCATTGTTTTCACGGGGCAGTTCCATTGCTGTGCCAGGTAGCGGGCATAGGCATCTTCGAAAGTGCTGCCGGCCGCATAGTTGCTCTGGCCGGCATTTTTCAGGTAGCTGACCATAGAAGAAAAGAATAACACGAAGTCCGGCTTTTCGTTGCCGAACACCTGCGCCAGGTGTATGCTGATATCTGCCTTCGCACGCAGCGCAGCCTGAAATGCGGATTCCTCCATATTCAGCAGGCCCTGGTCCTGTAACACGATGGCCGACTGTATCACACCATGGATACGGCCGTAGCGGCTCACGACAGTGGCGTGTGCAGCACGGAGTGCGGCGGCATCCGTTGCATCTGCCTGTATATAGTCAGGCATCACCCCCAGTGCTCCCAGCTGCTCACGGCGGATCCGCATCGCTGCATCCTCGCGGCGGCGGCCTATCCAGATCACCTGTGCCTGCCAGTTACGGATCATATATTCCGTCCATTCCGTACCGATACCGCCGGCGCCACCTATCACTACATACACGCCGTTGCGGCGGTATAGGGATGCGGCGGGGGAAGACTGCTCCAAAAGCGCCAGGCGCTGGCTATACCAGCTGCCCTCCCGCCATGCCAGCGCGTTACCTGCTGCATCGGCAGGCAGGCGTAATATCTGTTCCCAGGGAACAGGCACGCCTTCCGGAATATCTGCCAGTCTCACTGACCAATGTGGAAATTCTTTTGCCATAGCACCGCACAGACCATGCAACGCCGCGTGAACAGGGCGGATGCGGTCATGTGGTCCGGTACTTACACAGCTACGTGTGATGATTGTCCATGACAGTTCATGGGTGGCATAACCTTTTTGCAGCAGCGTTTTAATCAGGCGGAAAAAGGATAATACGCCCGGTTCCTGCGCAGCAATCAGGGCAGCGGAATCATTGAAGTCAGGTATGTTATCAGGCGCTATCCATACCAGGTGTGTACCTGTTGTTATATTGCCGGGGTTTTGTGCATGTAGTGGCAGTACCTGCGCCAGTGGAAAGAGCTGTTGCAGCGTATGCCTGTCTTCCGCAATGCCTCCTGCCAGCAACCATGTTGCGGGCGCCGTTATGGCGGCTGTCTGTGGTATGTTGACAGCCTCCCATACCGGCGTCATCATCAGGGTACCGGTAAGCGGTGCTTCGTTATTGCTGCTGACCGGGTGATGCGGAATATTCTCTTCCGGTATCCTGGAAGTAAAACCGGTGATGCGCACGCATAACCTGCCGGCAGCATCATACAGATCTGCATCCAGCTTCTGTACTTTGCTGTCGGTAACGGCGGAGCTGTTAAAACGTATATGCACCCACATATGGCTGGTACAGGCGCTGTATATATCCATTGTTTCCAGTGCAAAAGGCAGGGCGGCCTTCAGCGGTTCCTTCTGCTGTAACAGCAATCCTATGGAAGCCTGCAGCGCAGCGTCTGCGAGGGCCGGATGCAGTACAAAACGCGAGGCATCATCTCCGGTGGTATCAGGTAGCTTGATAGCCGCCAGCACCTGCCCCTGTCCGGTATACAATTGCGTAATACCCTGAAATGAAGGTCCATAAGTTATTCCCAGCGATCTGAAGATCTCATAGCATTCCTTTCCGGAAAACTGCTGTTCGTTGCACCGGGCCTGAATAGCGGCAATATCTGCTGTTGCAGCGGTTCCCGGATGCCAGGCGGCATGGCCTTCGAAGCAGGGAGTCATATTACCATCGTCACCGATGGCAAAACTGATTTCCTGCTGTGCGGCTGTCAGTTGCACCTGCAGCTGCAACGGCGTTGCTCCGGCCACTGCCGGGCGTTTCCACACGAGGTGCCTGAACCGGAGATGCATTCCCGGTTCAGGAGCGGTGGCAGCTTCTGCTATCGCGGCACGTGCCATTTCTACAAAGGCGACACCTGGGAGCAGATGTTGTCCTTTCACTTCATGATCTGCCAGGAAAAATTCACTACCTGTAAACGTACTGCTGAAGCGGATCCCCGCGAAACCGGAGGTATTACGGTGCAGCAAGGGATGCAGCACGGCAGTGGTGTGTATCACAGTACTTTCTTCCGTATTATTTTCCGTCCAGTAACTTTCACGGGCAAACGGATATCCCGGCAGGTGCACCCTGCGGGGCAGGCTATTTTCGTATAGCCGTTCCCATATAATCGTGCTGCCTTCGGTCCATAATGCGGCTATCTTATCAGGTCTTTTTTGTTGTATCCACAATTGCAGCAGCATACGTTGTTCTTCTTCCCTGTCTGCCGTTGCTCCCTTTACCGGGGCATTGGTTATACAGGAAACGAAAACACCCTCTGCAGCGATTCCGGCTATATAACGCTGCAGCTTATCCAGCAGCTCTGCCAGGGAGCCGGCTACCAGCGCCAGGCGGCAGTCCAGCGCAGTTCTTCCTGTCTGCAGCGTGTAGGCGACATCTTCCGGAAATAGCGTATCCTGTGCTTCCAGTGCGGTTTTCAGGCGTCCCGCATATACTTTCAGCTGCTCCATACTTTGTGCAGACAATACAAAGATGAATGGGCCTGTTGCCTGGCTGCTTACTTTATAGGGAGATACAAACTCTTCTACCACCAGATGTGAATTGGTACCGCTGAAGCCGAAAGAGCTGACCGCAGCACGCCGGGGTACACCGGGAACAGCCTGCCATTCCCGCAGGCTTGTATTCACATAAAACGGACTGTTATCCAGGTCAATATGCTCATTCAGTTCCTGGAAGTGAATGCTGGGCGGCAACTGCTTTTGTTCCAGCGCCTTCAGTACCTTGATAATGCCTGCTGCTCCGGCGGCAGTAAGCAGGTGCCCGATATTACTTTTTACAGAGCCGAGTGCACAGTAATATTCCTTATCCGTAAAAGCGCGGAAAGAGGCTGTCAGCGCTTCCACTTCAATGGGATCGCCGAGCTTGGTGCCGGTACCATGCGCTTCCACCAATGAAATGGTAGCAGGATCGATATTGAAACGCTGATAGATTTCTTTCTCCAGCGCTATCTGCGAGTTCACGCTTGGCGCAGTGATACCATTCGTTTTTCCGTCCTGGTTAATGCCCCACCCACGGATCACTCCATACACCGGGTCTTTATCGCGAACGGCATCAGAGAGTCTTTTCAGCAGCACCACGCCGGCGCCTTCACCCGGAACATATCCGTCAGCGCGGTTATCAAAAGTAAAGCAACGGCCCTCCGGTGACAGCATACCGGCATGACTGGTAAGGATATGCGTCAGCGGGCCAGACAATACACAAACGCCACCTGCCAGCGCCAGATCGCTTGTACCCAGTACCAGGCTGTTACATGCCTCTGCAATGGCTACCAGCGATGAAGAACAGGCGGTATCAATAGCCAGGCAGGGACCTTTCAGGTTCAGCAGATAAGAAATCCTGGCACTGAGAATGGAAGTAGATACTCCCATCAGTCCCTGTGCATTCAGCCGTTGCTGATCCATCACCTGACCGTAGTCGCCCGTGCCAACACCTACAAATACGCCGCAGCGGCTGCCTGACAGCCCTGCAGGATCAAGTCCTGCATCTTCAATACAATGCCAACAGTTTTCCAGAAAGAGACGTTGCTGCGGGTCCATGACCATGGCCTCCACCGGAGAGATGCTGAAGAACAGGGGATCAAAGCAATCCGCATCTGTCACAGCTCCCATCCATTTACTGTTAGATTTGCCGGGCGACAGCACCGGGTCATAATATTGCGCTACGGACCATCGCTTCTCCGGGACAACGGTGATACAATCCTTTCCTTCCGCTATATTCTGCCAGAAAGCAGCAGCATCGGCCGATTGCGGAAACTGTCCGGAGATGCCGATGACAGCAATACCTTCGTAGGCGGCCGTCAGCGGCTGATCCGCTGCCGGCGCATCATGACGGGTGAATATATTTTTGTCTGCAGCGGCTTTATGCTCCTGCAAACGCTGTATACATTGTGCAGTGAGATCTGTCATCGCCTGTTGCGTATGACTGATGACCACCTTACCGATATGCAATCCTTCATCTACGTATGCCAGCGCCTCCTGTATCCGCGACAGCGGATATACGCGGGACACAACCGGTACAATCTTTCCCTCTTCCACCCAGGATACCATGCGTTCAAGCAACTCCTTTCCATGTACGCCTTTATCAAAACCTAAACGGCGCAGGTCAATGCTATGCAGTGACTGATTAGCCGTAAGCCTTGACAGATCGAGGGCCGGACTGGTTTTGAGCGCATGTACCGCCAGCTCCAGGTAACGGCCGGACGGAGCCAGGCAGTTGAGTCCTTTCTGAATACCATCGCCCGACAGCATATTCAGTACCACATCTACCCCTCTGCCATTGGTGATCTGCAGGATCTCTTTATCAAATGCTGTTTTATAATTCATGACATGCGGTACCTGCAGTTGCTGCAGTATTTCCAGCTTACCGGTTTTACCGGCAGTACCGTATATAGTGCAATGACGAAGATGGGCCAGCTGTATAGCCATCAGGCCACAGCCTCCGGTAGCAGTCTGTATCAGCACATGTTCGCCTTCAGACAACTGTCCTGTTTCAAATGCGGCGTATACCGTTCCGAAGACCACCGGCAGACTGCAGGCTTCTTCAAAGGATACATTCACAGGTTTCCTGACAGTATTAACCGCCGGCGCATTTACAAAAGCAGCATGGCCACCCAGCTGCCGGCCGGTAATAGCCACCACCTCATCGCCTTGCTTAAAGCCTGATACTGCGCTGCCTACAGCATCTATTACACCTGACACTTCAAAGCCAGGTACAAAAGGATAATCAGGTATGGTAGGATACAATCCCTTTACGCACATCACATCCGGAAAATTGATAGCAGATGCCTTCACAGCTATCCGTACCTCATCCGGCGCAGGTGGTTCCTTCTCCCATGGCAACAGCTGCAGTTCTTCCAGTTTGTGCACACCATTCATTACCAGGCCATAGCTGGCCGGGATAACGTCCTGTACAGGCAGTGTTGCCGGCAACTCTTCCTTTAAGGGTGCCGTGACAGGTGATTTAGTCGTTTCATCCGGGCGAACAGCCCGGCTATTCCCCTTCTTTCCTTTCTTTCCCATTTCCGCCTGCAGCACCGGCGCAAATTCATGGATAGTGGGATAGTCATAGACCTTGGTAACAGACAGGGATACACTGTATTTACGGTTTACAGCCCTAATCCACTCCACTCCCACGATGGAGTCGAGTCCCATTTCAATGAATTTCTTATGCGGATCAATACGCTCCGCTTTCTGATATAGTGCATCAGCCAGGCTTATTATCAACTCCTGCTGCAATTGTTCCAGCGGAATGAGCGGAGCTGCAGCCGCGTCGGTCACCGTTTCTTCCGGTACGGCTGCCGCGTGCGCCGGTTGCCCGTTTCCGGGGAGCGCTGCCAGCGTTACCTGCACGTCACTTTCCTCCTGATGTCCGTTGGCAGACAACGGCTGTAATAAAATACCGGTAGGCTTATCCGCCGCAGGCGATTGAGCGGCCATACGTGCCTTCTCCCGTTCTGCATGCAGCATTTCCATAGCTGCCTCTTTACTGAGGCGTCCATTCTTCAGTTCCTGCAAAATGTATTGAAAGATATCTGTCATCTTATTGAAGCATGAGATTGTAAAAAATGAGCGCTTTACTTTACATACAGGAGATTACATCTCCTGTATCCTTTGCAAAGCCATGTCTATGCTGATATCATTGCTGAGTACTTCATCCAGCAGCTGTTCATACAAGCGTGTTGTAGCAGCCGGCGGTTCCTGTTGCAACGTCACTACCGGCATGGTTGTCTGTTCTTTCTTTTTCGGCCACCAGTAATGTTCCCGTGCAAAAGGATAGGCGGGCAGGTGTACGCGGTGCGGAGGAGTATCTCCGTAGAGTGCCTGCCAGTCCGGGGAATATCCCTCGCAATAGCTGTCGGCCACTGCGTGCAATATCTCCGTATAATCGTTTACGTTATCTTCCATCAGACGGGCAGCTTCAAGCATACCTTGCAGGTATTGCTGCTGTGCCTTCTGTTCGCGGAACCCTGCAGCTACACTTCCCTGATGAATTCCTGCGGCATGCTCCTTCCCTGCTGCCTGCTGCCACAACCGGATCGCTTCTTCGCTGGAAGAAGCTATTATCATGCACCGGTGTGTGAAGTGCTGACGGGCAGCTATCAGGGTGTAGCTTATATTCACCAGCTGCAGCGGTGCTGTGGCGGGCTGTTGCAGGAACCGGATCATGTCGTTGATTTTTTCCTGCAAGGCCTCTTCTGTAGTGGCAGATAACGGCAACAGATAATAAGGCGCCGTTTTCTGAACAGGAGGTATGTTCTGCGGGTGGCTTTGCACCACCACATGCGCGTTGGTACCACTGAATCCGAAGGCGCTGACAGCGCCGGTAAGCACACCTTTTCCTTTATCCTCCCAGGGGCGGGTGCTTTTGTTGATGTAGAAAGGACTGTCGTTCCATTTTACATAGTCGCTTTCTTCCTCACAATGCAGGCTGGCAGGAATCGTCTTATGGCGCAGTGCCTGGACCAGGCTGATAAGGCTTACCAGGCCCGATGCAGCCAGCGTATGCCCGAAGTTTGTTTTGGAAGAAGTGAGTGCGCAATAATGTTTTTTGGTAGTTGCCTTTTTGAAGACTTCGTGCAGGGCATCTGTTTCTACCGGGTCGCCCAGGCGGGTGCCGGTGCCATGCGTAACGATGTAGTCAATATCTTCCGGGCTGATATGAAACCTGTCATATGTATCTCTCAGCAGCGCTGCCTGTGCGGTACTACCTGGTGCGGTGATGCCGTTGGTTTTTCCATCATAGTTGATGCCGCTGGCGCTGATGACAGCATATACAGGATCACCCTGCGAAGTTGCGTCCGGCAGACGTTTGAGGACAATTGCCGCCACTGCTTCACCGGGTACCAGGCCATTGGCCTGTTTGCTGAATGCCGCGCATTTGCCATCTGCCGATAACATGCCCGCCTGGCTCATCCACACCCATCTTTCCGGCAATAACATCAGATTCACAGCTGCCACTACAGCGGCATCACATTCCCCGTTGCGCAGGCTTGCACACGCCTGGTGCAGTGCTGCCAGCGCGGAAGAACAAGCGGTATTAATAGCCATTACAGGGCCTTTCAGGTCCAGGAAATAAGCCAGCCGGGATGCCAGTATCGCGGTATGATTGGCAGTAACATGATGCCCTGCATCCGGCAGCAACTGGTAATCTCCTTCTTCGACCCCTACAAACATGCCTACCTTACCGGCTTTCAGCTGTGCGGGTCCATAACCGGCATCTTCCAGTGCGCGCCACGCTTCCTGCATCAGCAGGCGTTGCCGCGGGTCCATCTCTGTGGCCTCCCGTGGAGAGATCTCAAAAAATGCCGGATCAAATTCTTTTACGCCCGGTATAAATCCGCTCCATCTGCAGTTCGTTTTCTCCGGATCTTCGGCAGGATCTCCATGATACTTCCGCCAGTCGAAACGTTCTGCCGGAATTTCTTCTACAGCGCAATGTCCCTGCTGCAGGATGTTCCACATCTCATCAATGTTACGCGCCTGCGGGAAGCGGCCACTCATACCAGTAATGGCAACTGGCACCGGTACACCGGGAACCGCATCTGTACTATGCTCCAGGTGAGTTGTATCTGCTGCAGGTGCAACTGTTTCTGCCGGAACGGCCGGTTGTGCATAAAAAGCGGTAACAGTCTCTTTATAGGCATTTAAAAAATGAGCAGTTAATTTTTCCAGCGTGGGATGCGCAAAGAACAAGGCTGGTGTAATTTCTATGTTGTAATGAGCATTGATGCGGTTGGCAAAAGCAGTGAGCCGGACGGAATCACATCCAAGATCAGCCAGATTCTCCCGGTGATCCAGTTTGTCGGCGGCTATTTCCAGCAACTGACCTGCTATGGCTTTCAGGTCCTGTTCTATCGCTTCTTCGGCCGGTAAATCATGCTTCAGGGGCAGGTCATTCACCGGCGGGGCACCGACTACCGGCGCCGGCTGCGGAACGGCCATGGTGTTGGCTGTTTCCAGTCCGAGGAAACGATGCACGCGGTCGCGCTCCCCGGCTATCACCAGGTGCTGCACCCGCGGCTGCGCCAGCAATTTCATAAATATGGCAAGCCCTTCCGGTGTTTCCAGCAGCCGCTGTCCGCTTGACTTCAGGTACATGCGCGTAGTATCATCCGCATCAAACTGCATTCCTCCTTCTCTCCACAGCGGCCAGTTAATCACCAGTGTCTTACCGGGCATGCCCGCCTGACTACGGTAACGGGCATACGCCATGAGAAAACGGTTGGCCATGGCGTAATCTCCTGAGCCGAAATCGCCGAGTATACCTGAAGAAGAAGAGAAATAACATACGAAGTCCGGCGACTGTCCTTTCAACAGTTGTTCCAGTACTATTGTACCGGCCACTTTGGGAGACAGTATCCGGCTGAAGTCTGCCAGCGTCTTTTCCAGAATGCTTTTATCAGAAGCGATACCGGCAGCATGGATCACGCCGTTCAACGGCCCGCATTGCTGCAGCGCTTCCTGCAGCCCCTTACTCATTGCAGCTTCATCTGCTATATCTGCCTGAATGTACCATACTTTGCTGCCCAATGCTTCCAGGGCATCTATGGCTGCCTTCCTGGTGGCATCCAGTGGTTTACGGCCTGTGAGCAGCAGGTTGACAGGCTGCGATACTGCCAGGTGGCGCGCGAAGATCAGCCCCAGACCACCAGCGCCGCCGGTGATCAGGTAAGTGCCTCCGTTACGTATAGGCATCGCCGTAGCATCTTCCGTTACTACCGGTCTGATACTGCCTGCATACCGCTGACCTGCCTGATAGCAGGTAGATTGTATCCTGTCTGCCTGCAATTCATCAAAGCAGTATTGCATCCACTCAGACAGGGAAATTTCGCCGGCTTCATGATATGCAATACCCATCTTTATACCTGGCATTGTCATTCCCAGAGAATGCGAGATGCCAGACCATGATTCCAGGTAACAACGTTCTTCCCCGGTACGGTAGCTGCCTGTCAGCAGACAGCGCAGTTGTCTGATACCGGTTGCTGCCAGTGCCTGTAACAGCAGTACTACCGGCGTGCAGTCCTGTACAAATGAGTGACCGGCAAGCGGCCAGCCATACAGCAGGGCGTCTATGCTGCCAAGCGATTGCGTTATATCCTGCAATGCTGCCTCATAGGTGCTGCGGTCCTGCGGATTGATCGTATAATGATGCGCACTATGCTTTTCATAGTGGCTGCCGGCTGTGATAACAACAGTGGTGGTTCCGGGACGTACTGCCACAACAGGTTGCGGCTCGTCATCCGTTCCCAGCAGGCAAACGTATATTTTAACGGGTATGTTCGTGATGGTGCGTACTGCCGGCGTCCAATATTCTTCAAAAGTCAGCAGCGATGCAACATTGTCTGCCGCAGGGCTTTCAGCCGGTACGGCCTTTGTTGCTTTAGTGCCTCCGACCCAGCAACGCTCTTTTGCAAAGGGATAAACAGGCAGACTGATACGGGCAGGCTTACCTGCAGGATACAGTTTGTTCCAGTCGCAGACTGCTCCTTTCACCCATAGTTCCAGCAGTTTATGATACTGCTTTTTAGCGGTATGAAAATCCAGCAGTTCCTGCAGGTCTTCTGCTTTTCCGAGCAATGCCAGCGTTTCCTTATGATCTTTCACATTCCCTTTCAGCAGTGAATCATCCGGCGTGCCGGCCAGGTAATTTACCAGCCTGTCTTCGAGGTCACGCATCGAATTAACGGTGAAGGCTAAACGCGTATCCATTGCCTCTCTGCCGGTCTGCAGTGTAAAGGCGATATCCGGCAGCCCATTCTCCCGCAATGCGCCGGACTGTAAAACATCCAGCAGCTGTGTGGCTTTCATGCGGAGCCTGTCTTCGTTTCTGGCAGACAGCACTATCAGGTACGGCAACGGCTGTACGAAACTTGCAGCAGGTGTCGTGACGGGAATATATTCTTCCACAATCATGTGTACATTGGCGCCACCAGCCCCAAAGCTGCTGATACCCGCGCGCCTTGGCATTTCCCGGCCATCTGTCACCGGACGTTTCCATTCAGTATTGTGTTGCTGCACAACAAAAGGCGTCTGTTCAAAAGCGATATTAGGATTCAGCCGCTGCCCGTGCATAAGATTGCTGACTAATGTCTGATGTTTCAGCTGCAGCAATACCTTTGTCAGCTGTGCAATACCGGCGGCCGCTTCAGCGTGGCCGATATTTGATTTTACAGAAGAGATAGCACAGAAACCTGTGTCACTAGTATATTTCCTGAATACGTCTGTCAGGCCGGCCAGCTCAATGGGATCACCGAGGCTGGTGCCGGTGCCATGCGCTTCAATGCAGCTGATGCTTCTGGCATCTATATTACTGTTTCTGAGTGCGGTTTCAATGGCGAGCGACTGCGACGCAGGTCCGGGCACAGTATATCCGTTTGTTTTACCGGCATGGCTCGCCGCCGTTCCCTTGATGACGCCATAGATATGATCTCCGTCGGCCACCGCATCCTGCAAGGGTTTCAGGAATACGACCCCTACTCCTTCTGCCGGCACGTAACCGGAACCGCCTTCTCCGAAAGCACGGCAATGGCCGTCTGTAGCGCCGAACTGTTCCTGCGACAATGTGATGTATTTGCTGTAGTGCAGTGACAGGTTTACGCCACCTGCCAGCGCCATACGGGATTCGCCCCTTCTGATACTTTCACAGGCCAGGTGCAGCGCCTGCAGCGAAGAAGAGCAGGCAGTATCCACCGTCAGGCTAGGTCCTGTGAAATTCATGACATAGGAAACGCGGTTGGCGATGGAATATATCTGGCTGTTGGCGATATACATTTCCTTGCCCTGCTGCTGCGCAGCTTCCGCCATCAGCAGCTGGTAATTATTAAACGTAGCGCCTGCGAAAACGCCGATCCGGTTGCCATAGCCCTCCTGTTCCAGCGAACGACGTGTATATCCGGCATCTTCCAGGCAGGCCCATGCCGTTTCAAGGAACAACCGTTCCTGCGGGTCCATCAATACCGCGTTGCGCGGAGAGATATTAAAGAACAACGGATCGAAGCAATCCACCTGTTTCAGAAAGCCACCCCATTTAATATAGCTGCGACCTTCCGCCAGCGCCCTGTTGAAGTCAGGTTCATAAAATCCAGTCAGCGACCAGCGGTCTGCAGGTATTTCCTCGATGCAGTCTTTTCCCTCATACAGGTTTTTCCAGAACGCTTCCAGTGTTTCCGCCTGCGGATACCTGCCGGCGATACCGATCACTGCTATATCCGTATGTCCGTTTCCGTTAGCAGGATGCTCCGGTGTCTGCGCTGCCACAGGTATCGGGACAGGCGGATTATCTGTGGCCGCCTGCGCTGTCACTCCCGCGTTGTCATGTACCTGCATGGCTGCAGGGTAAGTATCCGTCAGGTATTTCGCTACTGAACGGATAGTATGATATCTGAAAAATAATGTTGTATCAAGATGACCAGTCCATTTTTCAATGCCTTTACTGAACTGGGTAATCATAATGGAATCGAGGCCCAGCTCTTCAAAATGGCCGGTGGCCTCCAGCCTGGCCGGTGCAATACCTGTAATAGATGCCAGCAGTTGCTGAACAGCTGCTTCTGTGGCGGCCTGCAGCGATCCGGACGTATGGGCAGCAGCAGGCTGCTGTGGCACAAGCGGCGGCAGAGGTTTTTTATCCGGATGTTCCGGTACCCAGTAACGTTCACGCATGAACGAATACCCCGGCAGCGGAATTCTGCCATAGCTGCCGCCGGCCAGCAAACGGTCAAACGGCAATGCATATCCGCTGACATACAGCGATGCGATGGCAGACAGGCGTTCTCTGTATTCTGCGGCATTGGAGGTTTGTCTGCATATGGTAATACATTCTTCTCCATATGTCATCAGGGACTCCTGTTCTCCTTCCCTTCCTTCCTGCAATACGGCAGTATGTATACCCGGCGCACTGCCATTTTCCAGCCAGGTACGGAGCGCTTCATGCAGCTCCTGCGCATTGCGCGCCACACAGGAAAATCGATGATGGAAATGTTTTCTTCCCAGCAGCAGCGTATAACTCATATCTCCCATGGCGGTCTGCGGATGCGCTTCGCTAAAAGTCAGGAACTGCCGCACCTGCAGCTGTAACTGCGCCTGTGTGCGGGCAGACAACACAATCAGGTATGCCGGCTTTTCTGCCGGCCGGCGCAGCGGCGCCGGCGCTTCTTCAATCACCATATGCACGTTGGTTCCGCTGAAGCCAAATGCACTCAATGCGGCCTGCCGTGCGTGTCCCGGTGCAGATGGCCATTCCTGTAAATCTGTATTCACATAAAACGGGCTTCCTTCAAAAGCAATGCTGCCGTTGCCCTGCCGGAAATGAAGCGAGGGCGGTATCTGTTTGTGCTGCAATGACAATAATACCCTGGACAGCCCTGCAATGCCCGCAGCGGCGGAGGCATGCCCGATATTTGTTTTAATGGTACCGAGCGCACAATATCTTTCTCTGCCGGTATATTTTCTGAATGCACCGGTCAATGCGCCGTACTCGATCGGATCTCCCAGTATGGTGGCTGTGCCGTGCGCTTCCACCATACCAATGTTTTCAGGATGAATATGAAAGTTGTCATACACCTGGCGGATTAATCTCTCCTGCGACCTGCCGCTGGGCGCGGTAATACCATTGGTAGCACCGTCCTGGTTGGCGGCAGTTCCTTTAATCACACCGTAAATATGATCTCCGTCGGCGATGGCGTCAGACAACTTTTTAAGCACTACTGCTCCTGCTCCTTCACCGGGGATGAATCCGTCTGCGCGGTCATCGAATGAATAGCAGCGGCCTGTGGGAGAAAGCATACCGGCCTTACCGCCCAGCTCATAGAACCTTGGTGTGACCTGTATAAACACGCCTCCTGCCAGCGCCATTTTTATTTCTCCCGTCCACAATGCCTGACAGGCCTGTTGTATAGCCACCAGCGAGCTGGAACAAGCAGTATCGATAGCCATTGCAGGCCCCTGCAGGTTCAGATGATAAGCAATTCTGGCAGGTATCACGGCATGCGCATTTCCCCAGAAAGCCTGTGGCGGCGCATCTTTGCCCAGCAGTTGCTGATAATCGCCGGCATGACATCCTACGTATACACCGCAGGCATGCGTGTGACCATCGTTGCCCGTATATCCTGCATTTTCAAGCGCTTTCCAGCTTTCTTCCAGGAAGAGCCTTTGCTGCGGATCCATATAGCTGGCTTCCAGCGCAGTGATATTAAAACAATGCGGATCGAACTGATCTATATGATCGAGGAAGCCGCCGTAATAGGTGCTGTTGTCTGTAGCCGCCCATCTGTCCGCCTTCGTCACCAGGTCATCGCCACCGGATAAATGCGCCCACAGTTCTTCCAGTGAAGCAGAACCGGGATAGCGCCCACTGATACCGATAATGGCCACCGGTTCCTTCTGTATTACAGTTGCGGGAGATGGCGTAACCTGCGGTGCCACCGTATTACCCGGTGTTAACACCGGAACGCCGGTATTATTCAGGGCTGCAGGCGTTTGCGGAGGTTGTGATGCCGCTTCCAGTTCCGGCCGGAAATTATCTGCCATATACTGCGCCAGCTCCGCTACGGTGCTGTAATCAAACAATACGCTTGCCTGCAGGCGACATCCTGTTTCCTTACTGATCCGGGCAACCAGCTGCACCGCGATAATAGAATCGACACCGAGGGCGGAGAAGCTGTGATCATCCCTGATCTGTTCTGCTGTTATTTTCAGCAGATGTGATATACAACTCCGGAGAATACTCCGGGCATGGTGCTTTAATGTCTGTGTGCTCATAGCTGGCTGCGCTGTATGTTTTCGTATATCCTTTTCCGGTAGTTGCAGGCTCTCTGCCGCCATATTCATTCCTTTCACAGGTATACCGGGTATAACACAGGAAGATGTTGTCTTTATCAGGGCTATCTGATCTATACTTCCTGCGAGCAATTGTTCCAGTGCGGACATTGCTTCTGCGGTGGTGATGGAGCCAATGCCGGCTTCGTACATCCGTTGGCGGTAGGCCTCCCCTGATACAACGCCTGTATGTCCCCAGTAGCCCCAGTTTATTGTTTTCACCGGGCAGTTCCATTGCTGTGAGAGGTAGCGGGCATAAGCATCTTCGAAGGTGCTGCCGGCCGCATAGTTGCTCTGGCCGGGCGCTTTGATGAATGCATTCATGGCAGAAAAGAACAGCACAAAATCAGGCTTTTCCTTACCGAATACCTGCGCCAGATGTACGCTGACGTCTACCTTCGCCCGCAGGACTGCATGAAACGCGGATTCCTCCATATTCAGCAGGCCCTGATCCTGTAACACGATGGCTGACTGTATCACGCCATGGATACGGCCATAACGGTTCATGACGATGGTGTGTGCGGCACGGAGCGCATCGGCATCCGTTGCATCTGCCTGTATATAATCAGGTCTTACCCCTAGTGCCCCCAGCCGATCGCGACTGGCCAGTATCGCTGTGTCCTCACGGCGGCGGCCTATCCAGATCACCTGTGCCTGCCAGTTACGGATCATGTATTCCGTCCATTCTGTACCAATACCACCGGCGCCGCCGATCACCACATACACACCGTTGCGACGGTACAGGGATGTAACAGGAGAAGTCTGCTGTAAAAGCGCCAGGTGCTGACTATACCAGCTGCCCTTCCGCCATGCCAGCGTGTTACCCGCTGCATCGGCAGGCAGGTGCATCACCTGTTCCCAGGGAACAGGCGCGCCTTCCGGAAGATCTGCCACCTTCACTGACCAGTGCGGGTATTCTTTCGCCATGGCGCCGCACAAACCATGCAATGCCGCGTGATCAGGACGGATACGGTCTTGCGGACCAGTACTTACACAACCACGTGTGATAATTGTCCACGACAGTTCATGTGTAGCATAACCTTTTTGCAGCAAGGCTCTTATCAAACGGAAACAGGACAATACGCCCGTATGCTGCGCAGCTATCAGCGCGGTGCTGTTGTCAGGATGATCTGTGTTATCAGGTGCTATCCATACCAGATGTGTATGGCCTGCAGCTTCCCGGGCAGGAAGTATCGTTTTATGACTGTTGACAGCGTCCAGACGGCTTACCTGCACCTGCGGCCAGTATTGCTGTAACGCGTGCATATCTTCCACAGTACCACCTGTCAGCAGCACGCGGGCAGGTGTGGGTATGAGCGCTGGTGGTGATATACTTATCTTCTCCCATACAGGCGTCATCATGCGTATATCCATCTCCGTTACTCCGGCGGGTGTACCTGCAGCAGGGGTGTCTACCCAGTAAGTGTCCCGTGCAAACGGATATGCCGGCAGTGGTATTCTGCCATAACCGGCAGTAAAGAGGCGGTCGAATACCAGGGTGTAACCCTGTATGTACAGGTCTGCGATCACAGCCAGCTGTGCTGTGTATTCCTGCTGCGGCAATACCTGTGAGCAGCGTTGTATGCTCTCTTCTCCCTGTTTCTTTCTCACAGCATCTTCCCGGCGGCCTGTTTCAGGCAGCACACCGCTCCATACCTGTGGCGCCGTACCGGCACGGAGCCATTCTTCCAGTTGCCGGATCAGTTCATTTATACCGGAAGACACAGCAGCCCAGCGGTGATGAAAATGTTTTCTTCCCAACAGCAGGGTGTAACTCATATCTCCGGGATCAGTTGCCGGCGACTGCCGGCAGTAGTCCTGCAGCTGTGTTACCTGTTGCCGCAGTTGCACAGCGCTGTGGGCGGACAACACCACCATATAGGCCGGCAATTGCGTATGGGTGCGCTTTTGCTGTGGTGCTTCCTCAATGATCATATGCGCATTGGTGCCACTGAGTCCGAAAGAACTCAGCGCAGCCAGTCGTGGTTGCTGATCCGGCGTCTCCCATTTTTTTAATGCCGTGTTTACATAAAAAGGACTGCCGGCAAAAGCGATGTTGGTATTGCCTGTTTCAAAATGAAGTGAAGCCGGTATCATTTTATGCTGCATGGACAAGAGGACCTTTACCAGGCCGGCCACACCCGCAGCAGCCGTAACATGGCCTATATTGGTTTTAACAGAGCCGATGGCGCAGTATGTCTGCCGGTCTGTATATTTCCGGAATGAACGGGTTAAGGCATTGAATTCAATAGGATCTCCCAGTTTGGTACCGGTGCCATGTGTTTCCACCAGTTGTATATCAGCAGGATTGATATTGAACTCCTCATATATGCGGGATTCCAGCCGTTCCTGGGATACGGCGCTGGGTGCGGTAATGCCGTTGGTTGTACCGTCCTGGTTGATGCCTGATCCGCGGATCACACCGTAAATGTGATCGCCGTCTTTCAGCGCATCCTGTAACCGTTTCAGTACTACAGCGCCTACTCCTTCTCCCAGTACAAATCCGTCTGCACGGTTATCGAACGTGAAGCAACGGCCGCCGGGAGATAACATACCCGCGCGATTGGCGTCCAGCAAAGCGCCAGGCGTAGATTGTATAAATACGCCGCCTGCCAGCGCCATATCTGTTTCGCGTTCCCACAATCCCTGACATGCCATATGAATGGCCACCAATGAGCTGGAACAGGCGGTATCCACGGCGATGGCAGGGCCCTGCAGATCGAGGTGATACGCAATCCTGGCAGGCGTGATAGAATTAAGATTACCCCAGAACGCCTGTGGCGGAATTTCTTTTTTGTCTTTAAACAGCTTTTGATAGTCACCTGCAGCAGATCCTACATATACGCCCCACAACCGTGGCTGCGCAGGCACACCGCTACCGGCGTAACCGGCATCTTCCAGCGCTTTCCAGGCTTCTTCCAGAAACAGCCGCTGCTGCGGATCTATATAGGTAGCTTCCAGTCCTGATATATTGAAGAACAACGGATCAAAAGCAGCAATATCTCTGATAAAACTACCCTGGTCACAATAGGTTTCTCCTTCTTCATAGCTGGAAGACAAATCCCATCGGGTCACCTTCTCTACCAGGTCGGTACCGTCGCGTAAATAATCCCACAACTGATGTACATTATCTGCACCAGCAAACTTTCCGCTCATCCCGATAATCGCTACCGGTTCCCTATGTATTTTTTCTTCAGCAGGCGCTTTCAGCGGCACGGGTGCTTTCCGCCTCTGATAAGCAATCGAAGGGGTTGACGGCTGTGGTTGCACAGCAGGTGTGGTAGCTGCTGCCGCTATTTCCAGCACCGGTTGGTGATTGGCATAAATGTAAGCTGCCAGGCGGTTTACAGAGCTATAGTCGAACAACACCGTTGACTCAAGGGACAAGCTCATGCCTTCATTCAGCAGCTGCACCGTATGCAGGCCAATGATGGAATCAAGGCCGTAATCTGCAAAAGAAGCATCCATGTCTATTTTGTCAGGTGCAATCTTGAGTGAAACAGCGAGCTTACTGACGATAGCTTTTCTTATCAGCTCTTCCTTGTCAGTATTATTATCCACTGCAGCCACGGGCGCCGGCGCAACCACCGGTTTCACCGGTGCTTGTTTCGCAGGCGCTTCACTTTTCGCAGCCATACGGATCATACCATCACTTTCAGCAACGATGATCTGCTGACCGGTGGCATGCGCTGCCTGTGCCGGAAACCATACATGCCTCATGCCTTCCTGTTCCAGCAAGGCTTTCCAGCTATGCGGATACAGGCCGGGACAGCCCTGTATGCGTAATCCGGGATCTTCTGTCAACCACCAGCCTTTTAACAAACCAAAGGTGAGATGAGCAAAGAACAACCTGCTGCTTACTTCATTCAACAGCAGCAGCCCGTGCTTTGACAGTAATGCTTTTGTATTCCGCAGGGTATGCGTGATATTCCGTGTGGCATGTAATACGTTGGCGGCAATTACCACATCATAACTGCCCGGTTCAAAGCCCTGTGGTTCCAGTGGCTGCGAAATATCCAGCAGTTTGTAGGTGATGGGCAGCCGGGGATATTCCTGTCCATACATACTTTCCCCGGCGAACAGAAATGCTTTTGAAATATCTGTAAAACAGTATTCGCCTATCTGTCCCGCATATTCATTGACCAGCCGGAATACACCGGCACTGGTAGCGCCTGTGCCCGCGCCTATTTCCAATATGCGTACGGGCGTAGTATTACCCTGCCGTGTTCTGTCCCGCAGATAAGCTACGATTGTCTGTGCCAGCACTTCATTGAAATAATCGGCCACCTCATTACCCTGATAAATGCCGCGCACCAGGTCGAGCGATGCATCCCGGAACATAATGTCCGTAGCGGCAGTTTTACCTGTGAGTATCTGTGGCATGGCGCGGAGCATCACTTCTGTCAGGCGTATCCATTCCTTTTCACTGCTGCCCAGGGGCCATTGCTTTAACTGTGCATCCCACCGTGCCCAGGCATCAGCGGCAGTCAGCTGCACGTCCTTCAGAACGATGCAGGCATCTTCCTGCAATTCCAGGTATCCGTTTGCAGCCAGTATCTCCAGGCTTTCTTCCAGCCAGCGGTGATAAACAGGTATAACAACCGGGGTGATGTCTGCCAGGGTGAAATATTTTTTATCAAACAGTCCGGTATCTCTCAGCAGCACCCATATTACCTCGCATAAGGCGGCTGTCATATCCGCATCATACGGCGGTACAACGGGAACGGGTATACGCTCCTGTAAGGCGGAGGCACTTATTCTTTGCAGGCAGGGCGTATTAGCTGGCGGCAACTGCCGCAGCGCTCCTGCTGAAAGTACGAGGCCGTTCATACCTGCCGGTCCGGTTGTTTTATGGAAAAGCCATTGTTCCTGCGGAGCTGCCAGGAATGCATCCAGTACCTCCCAGGCTTCAGCGGAGGCTATCAGCCCTATTTCATTTTTGCGTGTCCATTCCTGCAATACTTCAGAACCGGCTACTGCGCCCACGCTACCCCAATATCCCCAGTTAATCGTCTTTACAGCATAAGATGAACTGCGGGCAAGCTGCCTCGCCAGCGCATCTGCAAAAAGGCTTCCCGCGGCATAACCGGACTGGCCTGCATTCTTAACAAACGACACCATGGACGAGAAGAAAAGCATAAAGTCAAGCGGCTCCTGTGCAAACACTTCTGCCATACATATGCCTGCGGCTATTTTGGCAGATGATACCCGGAGAAAATCTTCTTCCTCCATGCTCTTGATATTCCTCGTATGCATCACCATGGCGGCATGTACCACCCCGTTCACCTGTGAATATTTTGATCTGACAGACCGGTAAGCCTGCAGCATAGCTTCTTTGTTGCCCGCATCGGCAGATATGTATTCCGGCGCTGTGCCCAGCAAAGCCATGGCATCGATCGCAGCCTGAATAGTGGCGTCCTTTGTGCGGCGTCCTATCCAGATGACCTGTGCATCGTAGCGGCGGATCATATGTTCCGTCCAGGCAGTGCCTACGCCGCCGGCGCCGCCGATTATAACGTATACGCCTCTACGCCGGTAAACGGGCGAAGTGGCTTCCACCTGTTCTTCCAGCGGCAACATGTGCTGCTCATACCATTGCCCGTTGCGGAATGCTTTTGCATTACCCGCAGCATCCGGCGGCAGCGTTAAAATATCTTTCCAGGGAATATCAATCAGGGCGGGCATATCCGCCAGTCTTACCTTCCAGCGCGGGCATTCTTTTGCCAGCGCACCAACCAGACCATGTATACCGGCAGCTGCAGGCGAAACATCTCCTGTCGTGGAAACCGCTGCGCCCCTGCGGGTAACAACGGTAAGGTATTGCAACACATTCTCCGGCTGACATTGCAGCAGTGCCTTCATAAACCGGAAACCATGCAGCACTTCTTTTTCCTGCTGTTGCAGCTCTTCCTTTCCGGCAGCTGCCGTCACCCATATCATATGTTCAAAAGGAGCAACGCTTTCCAGTTTTTCCTGTAAGGTAACCGCGCTATCCGTTGTTGTGATGCTGATAGCTTTTGCCTGCGGATAATACCTGCGGATCACTGTCATATCTGCAGGGGAAGCGCCTGCCACTACCACTGTGGTATGTTGCGGCAGCAGCTCCTGTTCAGTTATCACCTGCTCCCACACAGGCGTCAGACGCCAGGACCGGGATATTGTATCTGCTGTGGCTTCTATACCCCCTGCCCTGGAAGAAAGTCCTGTAATCTGTACACAGATATTCCCCTGTTCATCACACAGATCAATATCAAAGCGCTGTAAGGCATCTCCTTCATTAGTGTTATCACTGTAACGGGTATACGCCCACATTTCCTGATTGCAGGGTTGCAGCATGTAGCACGACCGGAGCGCAAAGGCCATGGCAGGCCGGGTATTACCATCCTGGTAACGCAGCGCCAGCGTTGTTTGCATGGCAGCATCCAGTATGGAAGGATGCAGTATAAACTGGCCGTTACCGGCGGCGGCCGGCATTACTATTTTAGCCAGCAGCTGCCGGTCGCCGGCGTATATGTCACGGATGCCCTGAAAAGCCGGGCCATAGGCAATCCCCATATCATTAAAAATCCTGTAACATTCTTCTCCCGGCATATGACGCCGGTTGCAGGACCGTTGTAAATCTGCTATGTTCCAGGCAGACCTGCCCTGCGGTTCCGTCAGCAGGATACTTCCCTTACTGTAAATTGTTTTTGCTGCGGCGCCATCAGCATACACCTCATAGGTAATCTCTCCGTTGTCTTCCGGCCAGAGCCCCACATGTACTTCGGCAGGCGTTTCGCCGGCTACTAACGGGGTCGCCCATACGATATTTCTGAACTGTATATTTTCTTCTACATGAGTACGCATCGAGCAGGATACTGCTGCCCGCGCCATTTCCAGGTAAGCTACTCCCGGCAGAATGCTGCGGCCCTGCACGACATGATCGGCCAGAAAAAATTCCTTCCCGCTGAAAGTACTGCTGAAACGCTGTTCCGTAAAGTCTGATGTATTCTGCTGCAATAAGGGATGCAGCCAGGCGGATGCTTGCTGTTGCACCGCCGGCAGGGGTTGTTGGTTTTCAGGTATCCAGTAACGTTCACGGGCAAACGGATAAGCCGGCAGACTGATACGCTGCGGATGTCCGGAGGGATATAACAGTAACCAGTCTATCTCCAGTCCTTTTACCCACAGCTCTGCCGCCTTTTTCAGCTGTCCCTTCTGTAACCATTGCTGCACCAGCACTCCCCAGTCTTCATCACCGGAAAATAATTGCAGTGTGTCCTGACCGGCTTTAAGCTGCCCTTCAAAGCAGCCGGGAATATTCGTTTGTCCGTTGACGTATGCCTGGAGCATTCCGGTCAGCCCGGCTATATCTCCTGTCACGAAAGCTATTCTGTGTTCCAGCGCCACCCGGCCCGTTTGCAGTGTAAATGCCAATGCGGCAGGATTAGCCGCCTCCGGGTTATCCTGCAAATGCCGCAACAGTTTAGCGGCATATGCCTGCAGGCGTTCCCGGTTCTTAGCCGATAATGGCACGAGGAACTGGCCCTGGACAGGTGATGAAGCCACATCTGCCGGAGCGGGCGTATATTCTTCCAGGATAATATGTGCGTTGGCGCCGGTAGCGCCGAATGAGCTGACGGCCGCACGGCGTGGCAGCACTTTGGTTCCCTCTCCGGTAGTGATTTCCGGCGCATGCCATACTGCTCTTTCCCGCTGTACATAAAACGGGGAAGAGGCAAAATCAATGTAAGGATTCAGTTCCTGCGCATGCA
The DNA here is from genome assembly GCF_009928525.1 of Chitinophaga solisilvae. Taxonomy (GTDB): domain Bacteria; phylum Bacteroidota; class Bacteroidia; order Chitinophagales; family Chitinophagaceae; genus Chitinophaga; species Chitinophaga solisilvae. The sequence continues at coordinate 115,197 of NZ_JAABOK010000016.1, forward strand.
GCGAGGGCGTCAGTGTTTTGTGATATAGCTGCAGCACAGCTTTCGACAGGCCGGATATACCTGCTGCCGCTTCTGCATGTCCTATATTGGATTTCACAGACCCTATCGCACAATATTGTTTATCAGCAGTATACTGTCTGTATGCTTTTACCAGGCCCTGCATCTCTATCGGGTCGCCCAGTGAGGTGCCCGTACCATGTGCCTCCACATAGGAAATAGTACGCGGATGAATGCCTGTCTTCTCCAGGCATGACAGGATCATATCCGCCTGCGCTACCGGGCTGGGCACCGTAATACCGCTGGCTGTACCGCCATGATTGATGCTGCTGCCCTTGATAACGGCATAGATATGGTCCTGGTCCTGTATGGCTTTATTCAGTGGCTTTAATAACACCGCCGCCACACATTCCCCGGAAACGTAGCCATCGCCGCCCTTTCCGAAGGCATGGCAATAGCCGTCGCTTGCATGAAGGTCCATCAGGCCGTAGGATAAATATTTATCAGGGTGCAGCGACAGGTTTACACCGCCGGCCAGCGCCACCTCGCTTTCTCCGTGGCGTATGCTTTCCAGCGCGAGGTGCATGGCTGTCAGAGAAGAAGAGCATACGGTATCCACCGCCATGCTGGGACCATGAAAATTGCAGCAGTAGGAAACGCGGTTGGCGATCTGCGCGTAATTCAGCGATAGCGGGAAGTGCGCGCCCTTCAGCACCGCTTCCGCACCGATGAGCGCATAATCCTTGTGCATCACCCCTGCAAAAACACCGACCTTATTCCGTTTCTCCGGACCCGCCAGCGATTTAGGCGTATAGCCTGCGTCTTCCATTGTTTCCCAGCATATTTCGAGGAACAGGCGTTCCTGCGGATCCATCGTTTCTGCATCCCTGGGAGATATTTTAAAGAAGGCCGGATCAAAGCGGTCTACATCTTTCAGAAAGCCTCCCCAGCGGGATAATATTTTTCCGGACGGCGAACGCAGCGCTTCATGTCTGCGCCAGTTCCAACGCTCCGGCGGCACTTCTGTAATACAATCTTTTCCTTCCAGCAGGTTCTCCCAGAATGCCGCTATATTCTCCGCACCGGGGTATCTGCCGGCGATGCCTATAATAGCGATGTCGGTATTTTCAGGAAGATACTGTACCACCGGATTATTACTAACGTTAACGGGCAAACGATTTTCTTCCTGCCTGGTTACTGACGTTGCCGGTGCAGCAGCTCCGAATACCTGCGGATAGCTCTCTGACAGATAACCGGCCAGCTCTGCAATAGTGGTATGTTCAAACAACAGGATCGGAGACAACCCGGTTCCTGTTTTTTCACCGATCGTTTCTACTATCGAAAGCAGGCTGGCTGAACTTAATCCCAGTTCGTAGTAACCGGTTTTAATATCTATCTGCGCAGCCTGTCCGCCTATGGCGGCAGCCATCAGCTGCTGCAGGTAACTGACCGCCTGTTGCAAGGCTTCGTTATTACTGCCGGAGACAACCGGGGCTGCAGGCGGTATCTTTCGTATCTGTTCTGCCGGCGCTGCAATTGTCCGTTCCGGGTTGATCTGTCCCGGTTCTTTCACCAGCTTATTGCTGAAATTCTTTAACCGAGCGACTTTCCTCCCTTCCCTGTTATAAAAGGTAATATTGAGATTCAGGAGATCCTTTTTCCGGGAAGCGGAATAACGGGCGATACATGCCTCCTGCAACAGTTCTGTTGCATAGAAGGATTCATAAAACAGGGGAAGAAAAAGGAAGGGCTTCCCGTTTTCGTCTACCGGGAATAGGCCTGTACCCATGGCGCTGCCATCAACCAGGGCAGGATGGAACATAAAGCCCGCGGCACTTCCGGCAGCTTCCGGGCCCACCGTAATATCTATGAATGCCGCTTCTTCCGTATGGTAAACAGCGCCGGTTGTCTTTACAAAACCAGTATGCACCAGCTCCACTTCCCTGGCCCTCCGGTAAATATCTTCCATGCTGATAATTTCTTTTGCCGTGCGGCGGACATCGGCGATATCTATCACTTCATCAGCAATGGGAGAAGACGGCGGATGCATTTCAGCGGTGACATACTTTCTTTTCGCCGTATCAGCGCCCTGTCCTGTGGTACTGCCTTCCACCAGTACCTGCCACTTCCCTTCCCTGCCTGCACTACAGCTGATGCTGAGCTGTAGTTCTTCTTCCCCGCTCACTGCCAGCGGATAATGAATAGTGAGATCCCGCAGTTCCAGCGTAGTATAATCGTAATTATGCTTACGGAATACCTGGTAGATGAGATCTATATATGCCAGACCCGGTAATATGGCCTGTCCATATACAATATGGCCGGCTATGACAGGGTTTTTAAGGGAGATATTGATATGTTCCGTTATCATCATGATATTACTGTTAAAAGGTTTCCCAGATCATGGGAAGCTGTTTTACATGATCAGCCACCGGCGTCTTTTGCAGATTTTCTATGCTGACTTTTTCAGGATTGTGTACTGGAGATACTTTTCCCGTATCCGGCAAAGGCAAAGGTTGTCTTGTACCGGATCCATTACGTATATCCGTTCCCGTAGTAATGATTACATGTACGTTGGTGCCGCCGTCAGCGAAGCAGTTAAGTCCTGCCACAGCCGGAGCGGCTGCCCAGCTGCGATGCTCCCGGCTAAATTCAAACGGCGAGGACGTGAAATCATAATACCGCATTGCCTGCTGGCCCGATAAGAACGGTACCTGCTCCCGGTGATGCAGCATCAGCAGCACTTTAATCAGTCCTGCCATACCTTCCGCACACAACGGGTGACCAATGTTCGGTTTGATACAACCCAGTCCGCACGGCACTTTCAGCCCGTTGCGATATACTTCGCTGACAGCCTTCAGTTCCAGCAGGTCTGTTACTTCCGTGCCGGAGCCGTTCGCTTCTATATAGGTGATATCCGTTGCGCGATATCCGCTGCGTTGCAAAGCCTCCTGCATCACTGCCTTCTGCGCCTGCAGGTTCGGGCTGGCAGGCCCGGCGGTACGGCCGTCGTTGTTGACGGCAACGGCGCGGATCACGCCGTAGATGTGATCCCCCGATGCTTCCGCATCTTCCACCCGCTTCAGCATTACCATCCCTGCTCCTTCGGACAACAGTACACCGGCAGCCCGCTGATCGAAGACATGAAAAAAGGGACCATTATTGAGCAGGCCACGCTGTTCAAACAACTCCATTACGCCACCGCTTTCAAGCAGGCTGACGCCCCCGGCCAGCGCGGTATCTATATCTCCGGTCTGTAACGCCTGGCAGGCCATATGCAAAGACACCAACGCACTGGAACAGGCGGTATCCACTACCACAGCAGGGCCGCGCAGATCAAAGAACTGGCTGATGTTGGCCGCCAGGTAGTTTTGTCCTACTGCCACCACCGGGTTACGGGCTGCCGACAGCGCCAGTGCGGACGGCTGATGTTGACTGCGGCCACCGATATAAACACCGGTACGGGTGTCTTTGAATACCGTATGATGGTAACCGGCATGATATATTACCCGCAGACTTTCTTCCAGTAATAACAATGCCTGCGGATCCATGGCTGCGGCATCAGCGGGTGGTATTAAAAAGAAATCGGGGTCAATGGTTTTTTTGCGCTGCAGCATGCCTCCGTACACAGCCCGGCCGTCCTGCGTTGTGCTTACCTGCGCAAGCCCGCTGCGGCCGGCAGATAGCAGGTCCCAGTAAGCATCCAGGTTATCGGCGCCTGCAAAACGGCAGGACATGCCGACTACCGCAATATCTCCGGAGAAGCGTGCCAGCGGCTGTTTTACCGGGGCTATCGCCGGAGATGCTGCCGGTGGGGCATGCCGTTCTTCCTTACTATTTACATGCGTATCATTAACCGGCAGGTCTGCAGCGTGATGCGCCACCAGCCAGCCGGACAGCGATGATAATGTCGGGTATTCAAATAACAGCGACGGGTCCAGCGGCGCAGCTATTTCCTGATTGATCCGGCGCAGCAGCTGCGACAGCAGGATCGAATCCACTCCATAATCCTGGAAAGCTGTATCCGCATCCAGTTTGCTGACAGGTATTTTCAGTTCTTCACTGAACAGTTCCAGCAACCATTGTGTAGTGGCAGATGATATGGAAGCGCCGTTATGATTTTCTTTATGGACAACGGATGTTTTAGCGACGGATGTTACCGCAGGGAAATGCAGCAGCTCTGCCGGTTTAAACGCCTGCGCACTGGCAACAGCCGCCATGATTACACCCTGGCGGCCGCTTTGCAATACCTGGTCCAGCAGCGACAGGCCTTCCGTATTCAACAGCGTCAGCAGCCCCGTGTCCTGGTAAGCTCTGCTGGTTATCTCGCCTATTCCGATTTCTTTCCAGCTGGGCCACTGGATACTCACGAGCGGACTGATTCCGGTGTGAGCGGCAGACAAATAATCCATCCAGGCGTTAGCCATGGCATAGTCTGCCTGGCCTGCACCCAGCGAGGGTATGATGGCCGATACAGAGGAGAACAATACAAAGCAGCGCAGCGGGCGGTTTCCGAAGATCCGGTACAGCGTGCTCAGTCCTTCCGTTTTCGGTGACAGCACCGCTTCCATATCTTCCTTACGTTTACGGATAAACGCAGGATTATGCGGGTCCAGCAGGCCGGCGCTATGTATGACGCCTGCGATGCGGCCCAGCCGCGTTTCCAGCTGTGCCAGCTGATGTTCCAGGGCATGCTGGTCGGTAAGCGGCGTAGTAATCACTTCTACCTGTACTCCCAGACCAGCTATGGAAGCCAGTTGCGGATCATCAGGTGAAAGCGGGCGGCGACCCAGCAGTATTAATTTCTTTACGCCGTAGCGGGAGATAAAATGTTTTGCGCACAGCAAACCGATGCCACGCGTGCCACCGGTAATCAGCAGTACTTCATCTGCATTGAACTGCAGGCGGTCCGCCTCCGTAACGGGCAATGCGGCTTCCGACAACACGGACTGATAGCGTACGCCGTTGCGGTAAGCGACTTCCGCTTCATGGCCGGCATGATAATATTCCTGTGCAATCAGTGATGCCAGCTGGCTGTCAGGCAGGTCTGCCGCCACATCCATATGACGGGAACGCAGTTGCCGGTACTCGCTTTGCAGCATACGGAACAACCCTGCAGCCAGCGCACCGCTCCGGTTTCTGGGAGTATCCTGCACCGCTTCCAGTCCGCGGCTTACCGCCAGCAACAGATGTCCGCTTTCCCTGGCTTCCGCTGCCAGCTGTTGTAACAATGGCAGCCAGCGTTCCGGAGATACCATCTGCGCACTGCATCCGGTAAGATCAATACAGCCACTATAGCCGGTGCTGTGAAATATGAGATCTGCATCTGCATTTACAATATAGCTGCCCGGAAAATGGCGGGTCAACGCTTCAGCCAGCCGTTGCGTATCTGCCACGGATATAATGACCGGCGGGTGTGCAGCCGATACCGGTGTTTCCACCAGGGCAGCGCTTTCCCATTGTTTCTCCAGGAAATAAGTGCGGCGTACTGCAGCAGTTTTTTCGTTTATCCGTTCCCGTATCACAGGTATTACAGGCTGTTCTGGTATCCAGTAACGTTCACGGGTAAACGGATAGACGGGTAAAGGCACAGCTGGCATTTCATCAGACAGTGACTTCCAGTTCAGCTCATATCCTTTTACATACAATTCTGCCAAAGCCATCAGCTTATCCGAATACTCCGTAGCTGCAAGATGCCGGTGGTCCTGCAATTCTTTAATGATGCTCTGTCCCAGCTGCCGGAAGAGCGGCTGCAACTGCCTGCCTTTTTCACCTGTATTGTCCTGGAAATAAGCATCCGCCTGTCCTTTGGACAGCACCTGCATTAACTTTTCTTTCAACATCCGGAGATCGCTCACCACGTATGCAGCCCGCAGGTGGAAATGATCGCGGCGTAATAACAACGTGGCTGCCACAGCTGCCAGCGGGTAGTTGTCTTCTTCCTGCTCCAGCCAGTGCAGCAGCTGCTGCTGCTTTTCTAACAAGGCTTCGGTTGTTCTGGCAGACAAACAGATCAGATAGCAGGGCGACGGCGTGATGGCAGACATGGTTGTTACCACCGGCGCTTCTTCCAGCACTACATGTACATTGGTTCCACCTGAACCGAAACTGCTCACCCCTGCCCTCACCGGCTGCGGGCCATGCTGCAGCCAGGGCTGATGTCTGTCTATAAAAAAGAACGGTGTGCCGGTAATGGAGAAATGTTTGTTCTGCTGCCGGAAATGCAGGGAAGCAGGCAACTGTTTATGCTGCATGCATAGCAGTACTTTCAGCAATCCTGCGATGCCTGCCGCCGCTTCAAGGTGGCCGATATTTGTTTTAACAGCACCCAGTGCACATTTCGCAGTTATATCAACGCCGGCGAAGGCTTCTTTCAGGCCCGCAATTTCAATGGGGTCGCCCAGCGACGTACCTGTACCATGCGTTTCAATATAGCTGATCGTTTGCGGCAGCACACCTGCATCCCTGAATGCAGCAGAAAGTAAACCCGCATGCTGTACCGGGTTAGGCACTGTAATGCCGCCTGCCAGGCCGCCATGATTAGTGGCGCTGCCTTTAATAACAGCATAGATATGATCCTTGTCCTGCTGCGCCTGTTGCAACGGTTTTAACAACAATACTACGGCGCCTTCTCCTCTCACATAACCATTTGCTGCCTCATCAAAGGAGCTGCATTTTCCGTCCGGAGACAGCATGCCTGCTTTGTAGTAGGCAATACCGTTAGCCGGGTGGCACATGAGGTGTATGCCTCCGGCCAGCGCCAGCGTACATTCTCCGGCGCGTATAGATTTCACGGCTTCATGCACGGCGAGCAATGAGCTGGAACAGGCGGTATCCAGCTGCATACTGGGACCATGCAGATCATAAAAGTAGGAAAGGCGGTTCGGCAGCATGGACATAGAAGAGCCAATGCCATAATGTGCGCCGGCACTCTCCGGATGCTGGTCCAGCAAACGGCTGTAATCCGCGCCACTGGCTCCGATAAAGACGCCGGTATCAGACCCTGCAAATGACTTTGCCGGATACCCCGCATGCTCCATACACTCCCAGGTCATCTCCAGCAGGAACCTTTGCTGAGGGTCCATCAGCTCTGCCTCCTTCGGCGTAATGCGGAAGAAAGACGGATCAAACGCAGCGATTTCTTCCAGGTACCCGCCCTGGTCAATTCCTTTATGCGTATGTACAGGGTCTATCGTTGCCGGCCATTGCCATCTGCCTTCCGGCATTTTCCCGATGGCGCTGCGGCCTTCCTTCAGCAATTCCCAGAACTGTTCTTTATTGCTGATGTTGCCGGGCAGCCGGCATGCTACTCCTATAATGGCAACATCTGTATGTGTGTGTCCGGGCGCTGTTATTTCCGCTGCTGCTGTCGCCTCTTTCACTGCAGCAGCGCGGTTACGCGCGGAATCTCCTGCTATGAGGTAACTGATAATACGGTCGCCCGAACTGTGCTCAAAGAAAAAAGAAGGTTCAAGCGGAATGTTATACTCACGGCTGATCCGTTCGCTTAACTCCAGCAGATCGGCGGAGTCGAGTCCCATTTCCATCAGGGGACGTTCCAGTGAAAACCCCTTACGGTCGGGCTTTCGCAGGATGAATAATATAGTATCGGTGATGAATGCGGTCACCGCTGTTTTATCACGTATGTATACGCTCTCTGGTTCCGGCTGTGCTGTTATTACATTGTCCTTTCTTTCACGCCTGTAGAGATCATAGGTAAGCAGTACGCCAAATCCCTTGTTCTGTGTATCCTTCGGCCGGTAGCCGGGCACGGGCGACAGGATGCGTGCGCCGTGCATGGCATGAAAACGCAGAGTGGTATCTGTCAGTGTACCCCGGTCATTGCGCAGGTGAATATAATCGGCATAGGCAGTGCCCTGATGCTGTTCATAATCCTTGCAGCGTGTAATGCCGGCCACTGTTTCCACACCCGGCAGCAGGCTGCACAATTGCAGCATGAATTCCAGCAGCTGATCGCCGAGGTTCATGTATTGTTTACGGGGAAGAATATACAATCCCATCAGCTGGATGATATGCCCATCTTTCTGATGAAGATCATCCACCGCATCGATGGTAGTTGTCTGCAGTTCCTGTACCTGCATGATCCGCTGGGAATATATCACGCCGCTGATTTCTCCGTCCATCTCCAGCACCAGCTGGCCTTCCGGATAGATCTCCAGTCTTTTATGTACTACTGCCGCAGGCGTACAGAGATGTTCCGCCCAGTTGGCTGCTTCCAGCGCTATCAGTGCAGGAAGATCTTCCGGCCTGGCATATCTCACTGTATAGTTCCTGCGTTCGAGATAACTGAGGGTGATACGGGAGAAGGGCATGGTGCGCGGATACTTCCCGAAATAAGCGGGATGCGGAAACAGGCCGGCATAAGCGGCCGCCATGATGAACGTGTTGGCTTCCACCAGCAGTTGCTGCGAAAACCGGTGATAGGTATCAAAATGTAAGCTCTCTGTCCTGTCAAGAAAACGGTGGACGATAGCCGGGGGCAGGCAATGTACTTCCAGCAATGCAAGACCATGGCGGCCTGTAATAGCCGACCACCGCTGCAGATGCGCTATCAGGCTTTTGATGGTTTCCTTCAACGGTATTTCCTTTCCTGCCACATCAGTAAATACCGCGTTGCAGGGGAATGCCGAAACATCAACGGCGGCGGCAGTGCCGGCAGGTATATAGGGCCGGTCATGGTCCAGGAAGGAACGTACATGCAGGATATTTTCCACATCCGTGATGCCTGCTGCCTGCAGATCTGCTATCATACGGGCCGGATCACCGATATCACTTTTCACCAGCCTGTGATCTATGTCTTTTAATGTAATAGCTGTTTCTGCCAGCGCTTCATTATTATAATCCGCGCCGATCAGGGTAAGCGGGAAAGCGTCCAGCGCCTTTCCGCGTATGGTTTTCTCCTGCACAATCCTGTAGAGCTTCTTCAGCAGCGTGCCGTTGCCGCAGCCCATATCGGCAATGTAGCGGGGTTGCTGGTCCAGCGGTTCCCGGTTAAACAGACCGATGATAATATCTTCCATATCGGAAAAATATTTTTCATGCTGGAACCCGCTGCCCTGCACATTCAGCGTACGATCCACATGGCGTTCACTGCCTGATTCGTCGCGTTCGAATACCGTCTTGCAATCCCCGAATATTACTTCGTCGATCTGCTGCAGCATGGGCCTGTAAGATGCCAGTGTGGCGGCAATAAAGATGCGCTCTGCGAGATAGCGGCCGGTATCAGAAAATCCGATGCCTCCGGCATTTTCAACGGCCCATCCTTTATGGAGGAATAATACGGTCAGTTCTTTTTTTACCTGTGGAGACAGCGCGGAAAACAAGGTTTCTTCCTGCAGCAGTCCGGCTTTTCTGAGCGACAGTAATAGCGGCAGCACCAGCATTCCGTCGAGGAAAATACTGACAGGCTTTCCTGGCGCGTGCCATTGCTGTATGGCTGCACTGATCCACTTTTCCAGGCTGTATGCGCCGGCAGTGCCTTGTAAGTACTCCTGCCAGGGAAAATGCATCAGCTCCATTATATCCGGAGGGATGAATAACCGTTGGTCTGCCTCCACGCTGAGCCGGTATCCATCCTGACTATTTCTGACCAGCCAGCCCATGGATTCCAGCATATGCAACGCTATCCGCAGGTATCCCGGATTAGCCTGCAATTGTAGTGTGACTTCTGTGAATGAAATATCCGGCCTTTCATTCAGGGTATGGAAAAGCCCCCTTTTTATACAACTAGCAATTACAGGAATGGCAGCAAAGCCATGCGCATAATTATTCAGTACGGACAACATGTAGAAGGGATGTTTAAGCTGGATGAACAATAAAAAAATGGTTACACTGTAATGCAGATAACAGTAGCATGATTAAACAAAAGTTAATCATCGTATAGCATGAAGAAACTATACAGCAGGTTTACAGAAATAAATTGTAGTGCGACTTATTAAATGTGAAGATATAACTGGACTTATAAGGCTTCGCCGCCCAAAGTCCCGTTGGCCCTGGTTTCCTTTAATCACAATGCCTCCTTAGCGACAGCATGTCAATGGTTATGATGACGTTCACAATATTAGTGAAATAAAATCACGTGCAAAAATTTCTACAATTTTTTTCTGTAAAAAAATGAATACGTTTTAAATAAACTTCATGAAATTTGTCATTACCATAATCCTGAACCCTCAAAATTTAATATCCTATGTCACGCTTCTTATTTGGCAGTGTTCCTTTGCACGGACACCTTAACCCGACAATCGGTATTGCCCAGCAACTCATCAGAGATCATCACACGGTAGCCTATGCTGCTCATTCGCATGTAAAACAGGTATTTGAAAAAGCGGGCATCCCCTTCCTGGAAAAATTTCAATGGGGAGACGCCGTGATACTATCGAATGAAACAATCGCTGCAGGAAAGAAACTGCTGTTGCCATGGATCCTGAAAAAGAAAATGAATACGACTCCGGCGGAATGTATTATTCATCAGCTGGAACAAGGCGTAACCGACTTCCTGGAGTTGATTGACAACTGGCGGCCGGATGTTTGCGTTTTCGATACGATGTTTTACCCGGGTATTATTGCAGCGGAAATCCGTAAGGTGCCGTATGCAGTCAGTTGCCCGACGCAATTGCTGCTGCCATGCAACACCATCATCCCGGAAGAAAAGGGACAAGCCATGCGTCCGTTCAGAAAACTGCTGGCTCAGCTGATGGTGCTCACACTCCGCCGTATCACGCAGCAGGTAAATAAAATAAGACAGCTGCACCAGCTTCCGCTGCAGCAGGTTTTCTGGAAACACCATACGCCTGCACTGTACCTGGCCTATACCTCCGATGCCTTTGAATTCAGGCGGTCTGACCTGTTATCACAGACATACTACATAGGCCCGTCGGTGAGCCGTGAATTTGCAGGCGCCGATGTACCGTTCCCGTGGGAGTGGCTGGACGGCCGGCCGGTTGTGTATTTCTCCATGGGTACGGTATACATCAGGAAGCAGATTATCAGCCAGGTGATCAAAGCGTCTGCAGGAGCACCGTGGCAGCTGGTTATCAGTACCGGAAAAGCCTTTCCTCCTGAAACCTGGACAGACGTTCCGGAAAATGTACTGATAAGGTCATATGTGCCGCAGGTGGCATTAATGGAGAAAGTGAGCGCAGTAGTCAGTTCCGGCGGATTCGGAACGGTAGGCCAGGCACTGATGAACGGCGTGCCGCTGGTGGTTATTCCCCAGATCCTGGAGCATCGTGTAACTGCCAGCAAGGTAGTGCATGCAAAAGCAGGAATAAAATTATCTTCGTGGCTCGTGTCTGCCGGCAGGCTGCACAAAGCTATTGCAGCATTATTGCAGGACCCGTCCTACAGACAACATGCTTCAGAGATACGTGCCGACTACCAGCAATGCAATGCCCCGGTTTCCGGCGCACGCCTGCTGGAACACCTGGCAAAAAAGAGAAAGTCCCTGCATCGCCCGCCGCATCAGGGCCCAACCCTGTACAGCAGTTATGTACAGGAATTATTGAATTCAATCTGATGACCGCTTTTTTTATAAAAACACTATGTATACCGGGAAGATCCTGCTGAAAAGAGAAACGAAAAATTATGATGCAGGATACTGTATCCTTCACTCCGGAATGCCGGAGATACTGACAGAAGTACCCCTGCTGCATCCGGAAGAAAAAGCGTATTTCGATACCTTACAGTTCGACCGGAGAAGAGAGAGCTACCTGCAGGGCAGAATAGCCGCCAAAAAAGCTGTAAAGGCATTGCTTCCTCACATCCCCCTGCCCGATATACTTATCAGCCAGGGAATCTTCCAGTTTCCTGTGGTGAAAATACCTGCCGCACACAACATACAGGTAAGTATCAGTCACTGCGATGACATCGGTATAGGCATCGCCTTCCCGGAAGAACATCCGCTGGGGATCGATATAGAGCAGATAGACGACAATAAAACTGCGGCCATAAAGGGGCAGGTCAGCGATAAGGAACTACTGTTGCTGCCGGGCTGCGGCCTTACGCTCACCAGCGGCTGCGCGCTTCTATGGACGGTAAAGGAAGCCTTGTCAAAAATATTCAGAACAGGGCTGATGATGAACTTCCATTCCCTGGCGATCCAGACACTGACAAGAGAGGGAGCTTTATATGTCAGTACGTTTTCAAATTTTGCGCAATACAGGGCAGTCACCTGTCTGACAGCCACACATGCCTGTTCGCTGGTGCTGCCACGGAAAACCACGGTGGAACTGAACACTTTCCTGGAGGCACTGACAGGCAGGCCATGGAATAATTATGTTTCCTGAATGAAAGATAAGGCCGGTGCATGTTCGCCTGCACCGGCCACTGGTTATATGCTATCAACCGGCGAAATAAAAGGATGTAATAATCTTCTGATGACTTTTATATCCTGTTCCTCATTTCTCATAATCCGCTTTTGATGATTATAATTAAAATCGGAATATGAAATTTCAATAAGGGTCAAACCATTCATCGGGATTAAAGTGCGGCGTCTTTCATCGTAAATTTTTCTCTGCTCTCCCCGATGTACGCCACTTACTGTAAGCACATCCGGCTTATCAAAAAATGTCACCTTTTCCGTATGCTGTTTCTCTCTGTATTCAATAACAAGATGTAACTTTTCATAGTAGGCGTCTACCGGTAGTCTGCGGCATTTACCGTTTTTACCTATATCTCCAAGTAAGAAATCAAATTGATTATATTGTCTCAGGGAAGCTAATCTCAACACCTTGTCACATAGATCAAGAATATAACATTCGTCTTTATGCAGCGCTTTTCTCTCTTTCATGTTCATAGTGGGTATTTCAACAGTAAATAATCATCCGGTGAACATTTCAAACAATAATATGATCAGTAATGTTCAGCAATTATTTACAGGCATGTAAACCTATTCTGTTCCCTTCACTGTCTGTAAACATGGCATAGAAGCCATTTTCAGCATCAATCAGGGTTTTCGGGACAAGCACTTTCCCGCCATTGACTTCTATTTTATCCAGAATCGCCTGCAGATCTTCTCCGCCGTTGAAATAAACCAGCGTGCCCTGATCTGAGGGCTTGTAATCCGTTCCGTTTACCAGCGCCACATTTACAGTGTCTGCTCCGCCGGGAAACAAGCCCATCTGTGTTCCCTGCATGTCAATCTCTTGAATGTCCACAGCCAGCACCGACTGATAAAAACGAACGGCCCTGGCAAAGGAGGTGGTTGGAATTTCAACAATTGAAATCAAGTTATTCATGGTATTACTTTTTTGTTCAGAGATGTTATACCACAAAACTACGATGGGCCATGCAGCAGGAATTGTAAAATTGCGACATCACCCTTTGGCATACAGTGCAGCGGAAAGCGCCATAGCGCTGTCACAGAGAAAATGCCTGGGGCTTGCGCCGGTAAACTCTTTGAAGTCTTTAATAAAATGGGCCTGATCGTGATATTCGCCTTCGTAGGCAATGTTTGTCAGCTGGCCGGATGGCTGGTCCAGTATCATTTTCAACACCGCCTGCAACCTGATTACTTTCCCCAGCTGCTTAGGGCTGATACCTATTTGCTTTATGAATTTCCGTTCGAGCTGTCTTCTTTTTGACAGTTGCGCTTTCAGTATGGCATGTATGGGCTGACTGCCGTTTGTTGCTATCAATGCATCCACTGTTGATTTTACGATATGGTCGATGGTGACCTTATGCTGCATGCTATCCAGCAGAAAATTTTCCATTATCTGTATTCTCTGGGGCGTTCCGGCAGCACTGATGATGCCTTGCGACAGATGCCCGGCAGTTTCTTCTCCGAAGAGCTGTGCCAGCGGCGTTTCTGTATCGGCCAGCTGATCCAGGGGAACCGTGACGAGATTAGCAAAGCCATAGGGATAAAAGCGTACAGCGAAGGAATGAACGTATCCTGCAGGCTGAATAAAGTAGGGCCTGGTGATTTGCCCCAGCACCATTTGACGGGGCTGAATAATGAATTCTTCTTCGGAGGTGAACCGTTTAATATCATCGCCCAGAATAAAGAACAGTTCAATACATCCGTCCGGCAATATGCGTTGTCTGGCACTGCTTTCATTTGCCGGCACCTCCAGGGTCCAGAAGCATTTCACAAACGATCTCAGATCCTGATGCGGAAGAAAAGTCTCATAGTTCATCGGCCCGGAAGAATTTTATCTGACAAATGAAAGATTATTCTTTTCAAAAGTATAAAAAATCCGGTTGAGAACTGATGGCAGCGGAAATGCAGATGTCTGCATGAAAGCGCCGGCAAAAAAAATTGCCGCTGTAAGATTACAGCAGCAATTTTCCTAATATCAGTAAGACTGTAAACTTTTATCCGATCAGATACTGGGATTGCTGACATAGTCAGCCCACAGCTGATCTACGTTCTTCCCGGTTTCGTTCACCCAGAACTGAGGGGTGTATACGCTGGTATGCATAGCAGTATGCAGTTTCTTCACGATACCCGCTTTTACATGATGCTCCATCCAGAGGAAAAACCGCGCCGCATCACCATATCCTTTGGTGTAGTGGGAATTGGAATTGGGAGGCGTTAATGCCCATCCGGCGGCGGCATTATTCAGGCCATACACGTGCCTTACATAGTCTGCAATACCTTCTGTCACCCATCCCGGCCCTGTCTGATAATTCTCTATGATATGCGTAATTTCATGTGTAGCCACATCAATATCGGAGGTATGCTGGCTCATATAGGTGGCGCCATAATAAACGAACGCATGTCCGGCATTGGCGAACGCTACACCGTCATAATCGGTCGCTACTTTAAAATGTACTTCCCTGGCAGCATTGGGATTGAAATCAGTCATCAGCTTCGGATAGTTGGTAAAGAACACATTGATAAGCCCTTGTTTCTGCTGCACATTCATTCCTCCCGGCGTATTATCGATAAAGACCAGGGTAAGGTTATTCTGCTGAAAGGTATCAATCTTTGTCGGAGGCGACTGTGTCTGAGATCCCACAGGGACAGTGAACAGCCTCAGTTCACTCATTTGCAGTAAATGATCCCAGTGTGTGGCAGTGATATTCCAGCGGTAATAGCGATATGCATTAGCATTGATAAAATCATACCGCTTCACGGTTTTGCGCGACTGAAAATCTTCCATGACCCGGCGGTCCAGCACCACCCAGCTGACATTGTCATTAGATGCTGTGACGGTCCAGTTTCTGGGATCTCTCACATCGAAATCGTTACCGCTTGTGATAGCGTACGCCGCTACCTGTGTAGGTTGGGGGAAACTCATCTGGACATAAAAGGCGGAGGTATGTTCTGCCAGGAACTTGGTATCGGGATTTCCATCAACCAGTTTGGGAGAGCCTTCGGCGCTGCCTGCGCCCTGATCGTTTTCAGTGCTGACATACAGGGTAGCCTGGGAGGTAACGTCCACACCGGCCAGCAGTTCCTGCCGCGTTGCAGATGCCCCGTCCTTAACAGGATCAGTAGTGAGTTCTTTTTTTGTGCATCCCGGGAACAAAGCAGCAGTGGCTGCAAAGATTAAAATCAATGATGAAATTTTCAAAATAGCATGCATACGATAGGTTTTTAGGTTTACAAAAAATGATCGTTTATCATAAGAGCATATATGGCTAACTAATAATTGCTGAATGGCGGAAGACATATGTAAGCGAAGGTTAATCTGCAGGTTTTCCGGATCCTATAAATGCTGCAGGTAAACTCTGTTACCTGCAGCTACAGTAAAAATTTAAATATCTGCAATGAAAGTACAGTTACTCACTGCGGTGGCAAATTACTTCGCCTGCAGCGCCCATTTCCTCAGCGCGGTAACGGCATCATACAATACGCCGGCTTCTCCCCTGAAATCGCCGGATCCGGAAGCCTTTCCGGTGCGTACATCGTACCACTCGTAGAAGCCATTATTTTTTATTACCCTGTCGAGCATAGGGATGATTTCAGCGTATGCTTCGGCTGGCATCCCGGCATCTACCAGCGCCGGAATCATACGACCGCCAAACCAGGTCCAGTCGCCGGCATTCTGGTAAACATACGCAGCCATATTGGGAAACATTTCTACCGGATAGGGAGGATAAACAGTCATGCCGATGGTAGCGTACTTTTCCTTTTCAGCAGCAGCGAGGAACTGGCTGTTAATCTGCCGGATCTCTTTTTTATTATGCAGACCAGCCAGGATAGCGCAGGTAGTGCCTCCGGTGTAGAGTATTCCACGTTCGTCAAATTCTTTCGGGAACGGGCTGCCATCGAGGTAAATATGCGGGATATATTTACCGGCGGCAGCATCCCAGAGATGTTTACGGATATTTTTCCGGATAGATCCCGCTATTTCCTTCCAGTTCTTTTTCATTGGGGCAGCCGCGGGCTTCATGGCCATAAAATCGTTGATGGCAGACAGGAACATGGCATTATCATAAATATCTATCGCCCATTTTGTTTCTTTATTGAGGGCAACTCCCCATCCCTTTTCCGGCTGCACATCGCCCCAGTCAATGGTAGTAGCGCCTTTCACCAGCCCATATTCTTCCGACCAGCGCTGCGTAAGTACAAATTCCAGGGCAGCTTCCATCCGCTGCCATACTGTTTGTTCTCCTATCTTTTCCAGGAGCAGTTCCTGCTCTCCGGTAGCTGTTATATATTTTCTGACCGCCTGTATCAAAGAGGACTCCTGGTCTGTTTCCACCGTATTCTTATGGCTGGCCCATCCGGGAGCGAGATTTGAATAGGCATACTGATACCCGACATTTGCCTGTTTCTCCTTGATAACGCCATCAGGTATATTTCCATCTGTGCCCTGCACCTTGAAGAAAAGCAGCAGCGCGTCTTTCACGTCCTGCCTGCTGCGGACTTTCAACGAACCGTTGATGAACGTATTAAAATCTCTTATCCATATCTCGCCGTAGCCGGTGCCGGCATTAAATCCGGTAAGTATTCTCAGCGCTCTTTCCTGTACCGTATCCATCCGGGCGTCTGTCAGTATCTGCTGAGCCAGGGCTGCTTTACCCGGACTGGTGGCGGATATTCTGCCAGGATAGGATACCAGGTTAATTTTTTCTGTCTGTGCCTGCGCTACGGCCCCCACGAACAAAAGTTTCAGTAAGAATAGTCGTTTCATCCTTTATTGTTTATTTAGAAATTGTTTTTATCATGAGCGATATGCGGTTACTTTTCATGTGTATAAAAGGTACACTCTCCCATCGTCATAAATGCAGCACCGCCCCAGTTGGACAGTAACCGGAACCGGTAGTAGCGGAAAGCAGGCGTATTTTGCGGTACCGCAAATACTTCCCCGTTCTTTGCAAAAGCAATGTCGTCGTCGGTATTCTGTCCTACCGGCAGCCCTGAAGGTTTCACGGATGTATAGGCGCCGATTTTCGTCCAGCTGTCCCAGCTGCCGTCTGCCGCCGGGTTGTTGCTTCCATAGAGTTCAAATGTCTTTACATTTTCCTGCTTATATAGTCTGTCGCTTGCCTGCCATATTTTAAAGCGGCTGAGCGGAGCGGCCAATCCGGCGTCAATCGTAAACCAGCAGGGAATTACAGACTGCGTGGCAAAACCAGGGGCGCCATATTTTTCATCCCACAGGTAATCTATCAGCCAGCCATAACCGCCATCTTTTACATCCGTGGGGAGTGACAGCACTTTAAAATCAGCCTTGCGCAGTTCCCTTTCAAATACAGGAAGTGTTACTGCAGATAACTCCGGATAAAAATTTTCGAAGGCGGTAGTATCAGGCTTGTACCTGGAACGATAGGTCAGCTGCGAATGTTCCTGGTAATCCGGTAATACCGTCCGGTTCTCTCCTGCGCCGGTAATGATTTGCTGTACGGTTCCTGCTGCGCCGGTATAGTTCACTTCAATACCCTGTTCGCCGCCGGCAGGCTCGCCCCAGTTCAGGATGACCTGTTTACCATCAGCAGATTGCACAACAGACTTCAGTGTCCTGTTTACCAGTGTGCCGGTATAACTGTTTCCGTAAGCCATTCCGAATGCATTCACCACTACCGACCTGTTGTTTTCCTTATCATAGGAATATACGATGAAATTATAATTTCCTTCCTGTAAGCCGGAGATGAGTACCGGTATGGTATCTTTTCTGTTCTGCTGAGGTACCGCTATCTCCATGGAATCACGGTTACTGTTCCAGAAAATCCTGAACGCTGTTACCAGCGGATCGTTGCCGGGAACAAGTGACAGTTGTATGCGGTGGTAGCCCGACTGAACGATCACAGTATCAACACGGCTGGGGTAAGTTATTTCACCGCCTTCCAGGTATTTTTTATAGGCATCGCCTTTAGTTTTGGTACAGGAGACCATACAAGCGGGAATGACCAGCATCCATAAACAGGTAAAATATGCAGCGTATTTCATGTATTGCTTTTTTCCGGATAGATGTATTATTTGGTATCTCCCCACATGGCGATCTCATAAAAATTCACGTAGGTACCGTTCGACCAGTTCTTCAGCGTTTTAAAACGGATATAGCGCACTTTAGGAGAATGCAAAGGGAAAGTCACCGTCTGACCCGCCAGCGCTGCATCTGTATCAGCCTGTGACAGCTGTCCTTCCGGCAGTCCGGAAGGTTTGATCTGTGTAACTGCTGCCAGCAGTACCCAGCTGCCATCGAAGCTGCCGTCGGGGTTGGGATTGTCGGAGCCCCATATTTCCACCACCCGCGGGTTATGCAGTGAGTAATAATAATCCGGCCGCATATGCCACACCAGCCGGCTCAGTTTAGCGCGCTGTCCCATATCAAAAGTGAACCACTGCGGCATTTTCGAAGCATCGCTGGAATGATAAAAGCCGCTCGTGGTGCTGCCATCGAAAAGTCCGGCAATGGAACCGTTATGCCCTATCGGCGCATCGCCGGGCAGTGGCAGTCCTTTCATTTTTGTGCGATCCAGCCGCTGCTCAAACAGGGGCTTAATCACCACGTGCATGGTATCGGAGAGGTTACCCCACCGGTCACGTACATATACGCCAAATTTTGTGGGAATATCCGGCATATTCCTGGTAGAAAAATTCCCTTCCTTCAGGTTGGTATATTGCGTAGCCACCGGAGAGAACCGGCCGAGAGAATCATCAGCAAGTACCACAATTGCCAGCTCATCTTCTCCGGGATTGGTATATTTTATATTCACGCCTCCAAAGTCTGCCGCTGCTGCCAGTTCTTTTCTGACCACCCAGACAGGAGGAATAAGCGGGCGGACATCGATGGTTACCGGAGAGGAAATGTTTTCGCTTTTGTCTACCGCATATACCGTCACCCGGTATTCGCTGGTATCTCCGAAACCTGCCACTGTCAGGCTCCGGTTGTAGCGGCTTACCTTGGTTTCACGGATAGCGCCGTTCGGGGCCGTATACTGCGCCTTGACATATAACAGATCCGGGTCAGACGGGAGGGCATACTTTATTTTCACGGCGCCGTGCAGGCTTTCCACCGTAATATCACTGACAGGGCCGGGAGCAGTGCTGTCTTTCAGTGCCGGTCCGTTGCCATCTCTTTTACAGGCACATAATACCAGTAACATGAGGAAGATACAGCAGCAATAAATTCTTTTTTTCATAGCAATACGTTTACATCCGTATAGTGATAAATGATTGTCATTACCATCCGGTATTCTGTACCAGGTTGGGATTTACCTGCAGATCTGTTTCCCTGACAGGCCAGAAATAATCCCTGGGCGCAACAAACCGCGGGCTGTACAGAAATACTCTGCGGTTATAGTCTTCATAGTTTGCCTGCAGAATATCCCAGCCGAAAACAGGCATGTTTAATACCTGCGGCGCTGTTTTCCATCTGCGGAGGTCCCAGAAACGGCTTCCTTCAAATGCCATTTCAATGGCTCTTTCCTGCCTGATGATTTCCCGTAGTCCTTCTTTGGTTGCGTATTTCGAAGGCTTTACAGAGTAGTTGCTCCATGCATATTCCACGGAAGGCACTCCTGCCCTTGCACGCAGCAGGTTGATATAATGCAGGGCATCAGCGGGGTTGCCTGTTTCGTTGGAAGCCTCTGCATACAGCAGGTAGAGGTCACCCAGCCGCATCAGGGGCCAGGGATAGTATTCTACATCCAGGGAAGTATTATTGTAGACCAGGTTCCAGTTCACTACTTTCTTCGTGTAGTAGCCGGTTATAGAATACAGGCGGCTTTGTTTTTTTCCGGAGTGCTGTTCCAGCTTGCTTTGAATATTGTAGTTACCGTTTCGCATAAACCAGGTAGCACCATCGAAAGCTACATCAGCATAGAACCGGGGTTCGCGCTCAAAGTGCAGCCCGATAGTACGGTATCCTTCCTGAATGCCGGTATCTTTTACGGTAGCGGTGCGCAGCTGGAAGCGGCGGGCGTAATCCCATGTTCTGTCTTCCTCAATGGGAACACCGTTGCGGGTATAAAAAAGTTCCGCCATTTTAAGCGGGGGCGCCAGCTTTCCTTTCAGGTTCATGTTAAACATATTGGGATCCAGCTGAGGGCAGGCATACGTCTGTAGCCAGTAGGCGGGTAATCCGGCGGATGTTTGTCCCCATATCAGCTCACTGTTCCATTTTTCACAAACCGCGTTGCGGATATTCATTTCCACTCTTGTTGCCGGCGTTACGGTAAGCACGGCGGGATTGAAGTAATACAGTTTACCACCGGCTGCATGTGCCGCGTCTATGGCCTGTTTACAGGCTATGCGTGCCTTTTCCCATTTACCGGCATCATATTGTGCATTAAAAAGTAATTGCCCGTTGTTGTTCTTCAGACCGCCGAAATCATTATTGCCATTAAACAGCGGACTTGCAGCCGTTACCAGCACACGCGCCTTTATTGCCAACGCCGCCACTCTGGTGATGCGTCCCAGTTCTGTGGTGCTGCTGGTGATTTTGTCCGGCAATGCGCTGTTATCGGTATTGCCTGCAGCATCATCTATCAGCCGGGTAATATAATTCACCACGGAATCGACCGGTTGCCGGTATACTTTTATTTCTTCCGGCGTGGCGGTAACAGGCAGGTTCTTATCCACCACCGGAATGGGGCCGTACATTCTGAACAGGTACCAGTGAAAATATGCTTTTAAAAATCTGACTTCGGCTGTCCACCTGGCCTTTTCATAGGGTTGCAGGTCACGGACATTGTTTACATTCTCCAGAAAAATATTGCAGGCCCTGATGCCCTGCCAGAGGGATTTATTATCATAGCCGTCCCAGTAGTTCATGTATGGCTGCGCCACATTCTGATTTCCCCTGGCAATATTATAAGGGTCCAGGAAGAAGAAATCCTCTGTCATAGGCCAGTAGGTCCACGCTTCATCTCCTCCGCTGAAAGCAGGATTTTTATCCGGATGATCATCCTGCGGCAGATAGGAGTAACAGGTAAATAAATATTTCTCTGCCTCCAGCCGGTTGGAGAACGCATGATCAATGGTAGGCACATTATCCGGAACGATATCCAGGTATTTATTGCAGGCAACAAGACATGAGCAGGCAAGGTATAACAGGCAGGCAGACAGATAGGAAAGGCAGGCAGTTAATTGTTTCATATAGTAAGATTTAACCGGCATTATAACTGAACATTTACTCCGATGTTAAAAACACGCTGAACCGGGTATCCCAGGCCGTTTCCACCCTGTTCAGGATCCCATAGCCTGAAGGCGCTGATGAGAAACAGGTTGGTGCCGTTGGCATAGATTCTCAGTCCGGAGATATGATATTTTTTCAGCCCCTTCTCTCCTATGTTATAACCGATTTCCGCACTTTTCATTCTGAGAAAAGCACCGTTACGTATCCACCAGCTGGAAAGCTGGTTGTTGTTCTGGTTCTGGGTAAGTCCCAGCCGGGGCCAGAATGCGTACAGGTTGCGGTTATCCTCAGACCAGTGGTCATTGGCAATGGCTTCGAGCAGGCCATGCTGATCTGCGCCGGTGGTAACAAACGGTGAAATTGCTTCCGGGCTTATCATAATAGACGATCGGGCCGACCCCTGAAAGAAGGTGCTGATATCAAAATTCCTGTACCCGAATGAAAAACCGAATCCATAGATGATTTCCGGCGTCAGCGGGTATGCCAGGCCATTCACCATATCCAGTGTGGTGATCTGTCCGTCCCCGTTCAGATCACGGTATTTGATATCTCCGCCCCTTACTTCTCCGAAATTTTGCCTGGGAGAATTTTTTACATCTTCATCATCCACGAACAACCGTTCTGCAATCAGGCCGTATACCTGGCTCAGCGGATGTCCTGCGCGGGAGAGGTAAAGCATGTTAGCGGGATACTGCGGCTCTTCGTTGACCAGCAGTTTACTGGCCGCATAGGTAAATGTGCCGCGCAGCTGCAGCCATGCTTTATGGAAACTCTTGTTGAAATCCATGGCTACGTCCAGGCCACGGCCTTCAGCGACGCCTACGTTGGCGCTGACCGGCGCGGTGAGTCCCATGGTAGTCGGAATATAGGCGCGTTCCATGAGGATGTTGCTGCGCCGTTCGTGGTACGCATCGATGGTAAAATTCAGCGCATTCCACAATCCCAGGTCCATCCCTATATTTATCTTTTTTGACCGCTCCCAGGTAATTCCTTCATTCGGGTATCTGGCTACGGATACACCGGGACGGGAGTAACCAAAATTCTCTCCGAACCAGGCGCCGAAATCGCTGTTGTTGAGGTTTACATTGGACAGGTAAAAGAAACGGTCGTTGGCATTACCTATCTGGTCGTTGCCTACAAGCCCCCAGGTAGCGCGGAGTTTCAGCTTTGATACCACGTCCGTCCATTTGCTGAAAAACTTTTCGCTGTCGGCATTCCAGGCAATGCCGAGGGAGGGGAAGAAACCGAAACGGTTTTTCTGCGCAAATCTTTCTGATCCGTTATATCCGAAATTTCCTTCAAACAGGTAACGGTTATCATAGCCGTAGGTAAATCTTCCGGAAATACCCTGGTTGCGGAAAGGCAGGGAAGCCTGCAGGTCGCCGGCATTTCCGTTGAGGTAGTTGCGCCGGATACCTATCAGCAGCGCACCGATATTATGCACCTCTTTAAATGTTCTGTTGTAGTTGATAGCCGCTTCTGCATAAGTGGTAGTATTGACAATTTTATCTCCTGCCTTGTAGTTCAGGTATTCCGTTGCGGTCTTTTCATTGAGAAGCGAAAGCGTGTAGCCGCCGGATTTATCCATAACCGGACTGGCAGTATAGAAGAAAGGATTATACTGGCGGCTCAGACTGAAATAGGAATAGCGTTTGGTATAGGCCATTGCTCTGGCTGATAGTCCGGGGGTGATAAAACCGAGGTCCTGTTTGATCTCCACCTGTACGTTCAGGACAGAAGTATTGTACTGCTGGAATCCGGACACCATAGATGCGTAGGGATTCGTATATACTTCTCCGTTAGATCCCCTCGAAGCGTTGCCAAACAGCGGGTGTTTGGCTGCCGGCAGGTCAGCAGCGGGAAAAATGGCGGGGAACAGCACCGGGTTTGCATTCAGCGTACTTTTAAACACTGCGGCGCCGCCGCCTACCGGTCCGTTATAATCATCAAAATTTCCGGTGGTTCTGATGATGGCTTCTGTGGTACCGGTGAGTTTCAGGTTTACATTGGAGCGCACTTCGTAGCTTCTCAGCCGGATGTTATTATTCACTGCGGTGCTGCGTTGCGTTCTCAGGATGCCTTTGTCCTGGTTCACGGTAGCGCCCACATAATACTGCGCTTTAGTACCGCCGCCGGAGAGATTGATGTTGAATCGCTGGTTGCTGGTATACTTCTTTATCAGTGCATCTATCCAGTTATTATCAGGATACAGGTACGAATCATTGCCGGCGATGGTGCCATCGATTTTGTTCTGGCTGTAAGGCAGCTGTCCCAGCGGGTTCCGGGTCAGCGATGCTTCATTGGCCAGCTGCATGTAGGTGATGTTATCGGCCAGCCTGAAATTCCGCGTGTTGGAAGAAATAGAATTTTCCAGCCTGATATTCATTTTAGTAGCGCCGGATTTACCTGTTTTTGTTGTTACGAGGATAACGCCGTTGGCGCCGCGTGCGCCGTACAGGGAGGCGGCGGCGGCATCTTTCAGTACGGAGAAACCGGCAATATCATCCGGCTGCAGGCGAGCCAGTTCATTGGAGGCAGATTCCATCCCATCGATCAGGATGAGGGGATCCAGTTTACCGGAGCCGAAAGACGTGATTCCCCTGATAAAGAAAGAGGCATTATCAGCGCCGGGCTCACCGCTCCGCTGATAGGAAACCAGTCCGGCTATACGTCCGGCCAGCATGGTCGTCAGATTACTGGTAGGCCCTTTAATTTCTTTCGGGCTGACACTTGTAATGGCGCTGACCATACTCACTTTTTTCTGTTGGCCGTATGCCACTACTACCACGTCATTCAGGTCGTTCTTATTCTCCAGCAGTACTACCTGGATGGTATGCCGGCCGCTGACCGGAATGGTCTGCCGCTGATACCCGATAAAGGAAAACAGGAGCGTGTCGGCCGCGCCGGTGGCAGTAATGTTATAGTCGCCGCTTGCGGTGGTGGTAGTACCGGCCGTGGTATTTTTTACCAGCACCGTTACGCCGGGTATTGCCTGGCCTTTGCTATCCAGTACTTTACCTGTGACTTTAAATGAGGTTTGCCCCAGCGAAATTTTGGTTGACATTAATAACAGGAGGCCATAAAGGAAGCTCCTTGAATAGGTCTGGTTGATATTTTTCATAACTACGGAATAATTAATTCGACCCACTTAATTGTACATACATAATTACATATTAGATTTGAAAAAAGCAAGCCTCCGGAAAAAAAATATTTTTAAAAACCGGTAGTATCCAGGAAGATCAGGTTAAAAAACACTTGATTATCCTGCTCACTATCCTTACAGACAAGGCTTTTCAGGGATATGCTACAGGATGGTCATTGTTGATGAATTATCCCTAACTTGCAGATATTACTTATGTTCCTACATTTTTATGAAAATAGAGATAGATCACCAAAGTGCGGTCCCGCTACACATTCAGGTTGAAAATCTGTTAAGGGAATTGATCAGGCAGCCGGAATACCAGGCAGGGAAATTATTGCCCAATGAGCTGGAACTGGCTAAAAAACTGGCGGTGTCGCGTACAACACTCCGTCAGGCGATCAATAAACTGGTGTATGAGGAATTGCTGGTCCGCAAAAAACGGCTGGGAACAAAGGTGGCGCAGCCTAAAATGAGTTCCAAATCCATGAACTGGCTGAGCTTCACACAGGAAATGCTGGCCCGCGGCATCACGGTAAAAAATTATGAACTGCATATCAGCTGGGTATATCCGGATGAGCAGATTGCTGCTTTCTTTGATATCCGGACGGATAAGAAGGTCATGAAACTGGAACGCCTGAGAGGCAATACACAGGAACCCTTCGTTTACTTTATTTCGTACTTCCATCCCAGGATTGGCCTCACGGGCGACGAGGATTTCAAAAAACCACTGTACGAGATGCTGGAACAGGAACATTATTTTGTTGCCACGTTATCAAAAGAAGAAATCAGTTCCAGGACGGCCGACAAAATGATTGCCGCCAAACTGGAGATTGATCTGGGCAGCGCCATACTGTTCCGGAAAAGATTTGTCTACGACCAGGCCGAACGGCCGATGGAATACAATCTCGGGTACTACAAAGCTGAGAGTTTTATTTACACCGTGGAAAGCCGCCGCACTCCCTGATCTTCATCTTTAACAACTTCTCCGGAAAATCTGTCCTGTTTATCCTCATTTAATATGTCACTACATTATAACATTAATAATAAGCCATAAATCCTTTTCACCGGGAGACAAAAAAAATAATCAGACAGATATTCACCTGACAAGATTTTTATTCTCTTTCAGAAAGTTTACTTACCTTAATGATCTTAGAAATAGTAACCCTTTCTATGCCACATTCACCTACCTGAAACAGATAAATTCATTACCAGCTCCTTGCGCTGAAAATCCACCCCATGGCGTTACTCCTTGTAAAAGACAGGGGAGGCTGTACTAAAAACAAATGTTATGAAAAAGAAAAGCATTAACCTGAAAAAGAAATTAGTGTTGAAAAAAGAAACACTGACCACGCTTACCCCCTTCCAGCAGGCAATGTTAGCCGGCGGCCTTGCTATCAGAGAAACCTTCACAACGAACTGCGAAACGGCCCCTATTACCGGAAGACCCTTTTGCATCCTTTGCCCATGACCCTGAGAGGTATGCCGGAAAAGCAGTAGCCACTTATCACTATTAAACCTGTAAAATGAAAAAGAAAAAATTGTCTTTAAGTAAAAAACTATTCCTGCAGAGAGAAATTGTAGCACCTCTCAACAGTCAGGAACAATATCAGTTAATCGGAGGCGCGCCCCGTACTACCTGGGGATGCCC
Source organism: Chitinophaga solisilvae (assembly GCF_009928525.1). Taxonomy (GTDB): domain Bacteria; phylum Bacteroidota; class Bacteroidia; order Chitinophagales; family Chitinophagaceae; genus Chitinophaga; species Chitinophaga solisilvae. The sequence continues at coordinate 141,535 of NZ_JAABOK010000016.1, forward strand.
TACCTGGCTGCCAAATCAGGGCTGCTATACAGAAACAAATCCTCAGATTCTCTGCAACTGATTATTCCGGAAAATCCGGAAGCGTGCCGTGAATTATTAATAAACAGGGCAACCTGCTGTAACAGACAGCAGGTTGCCCTGAAGCACTTATATAACATCTCAGATATTATTCCGCCTTCAGGCTTTTCACCGGGTTGGCTACTGCCGCTTTGATCGCCTGATAGCCAACGGTAAGCCACGCAATGATTTCAGACATCAGCATCGTCAGTAAAAATATTCCGATTCCGATATCTATCCTGTAGGCAAAGTTTTGCAGCCACCGATGCATGATGTAATAAGCCAGCGGCGCTGCTATTAAAAATGCTATGCCGATCAGCAGGGTAAATTCCCGGGAGATCAGATAAATGATGTGGAGGACAGATGCCCCCAATACTTTCCGGATGCCGACTTCTTTCGTACGCCGTACAGCCATAAAGGAGACAAAGCCATATAAACCCAGACAGGAAATAAATACCGCGATACCTGCAAATATTTTATACAACTGCATCAGCTGGCTTTCCTGCTCGTAAAATCCGGCAATCCTGTCATCAAGAAACTGGTACTCATAGATAAAATCCGGATAGGCCCTGTTCCATATCCCTGCTATGGCTGCCAGCGTTTCCTTCGCCTGCTGTGGTTGTATTTTTATGTTGATGATCCGGTATACCATTTTGTACGAAGCCAGCACAATCGGCGTTCTTGCCTGTTTCATCGAATTGCCGTTAAAATCCTTCACCACACCTACCACCGGCGCTACCATGTCTCCGTCCCAAAAATTTATTTTCTTTCCCAGGATATCTTCCGGATTTTTAAAACCCAGTTTTTTCACCATCATTTCATTCACGACAAATCCGTTTACCGTATCTGCCTGGCGATACGGTGCTCCTGCGATGAACTGCATATGATACGTTTTAAAATAGTCTGCATCCGCCCACTTGAATTCACTCCTGAAACCTGATTTTTTTACTGCATTATCAAACATGAAATCACTGTCCCACCCGGCTTTATCTATGGGGCTGAACGCGCTCAGGCTCACACTTTCCACGCCCGGCTGCTGCTGCAATTCCTGTTTCAGTGCCTCCATCTTAGATTTGCGCGCCGTGTCATTAGCCATCGGCACCGTTATAACGGCTTCTTTATCGAAACCCATCGGCGCGTGATGAAAAAAGTCCATCTGGCTCACAATAATCAATGTTCCGATAATCAGTGTCTGCGCAGTAGCAAACTGAAAAACCACCAACGCCCTTCTTACCGAAATTCCTCCCACCATATTCGTAGTCAGTTTACTTTTCAGCGCGGTAACCGGATTAAAGCCGGATAAAATCATAGCAGGATAACAGCCGGATAATAAGGTAACAACGAGGATAATGCTGCACAGGAATACCAGCAACGGTATGCTGAATTGTACATACAGCGGCGTTTGCAGGAGATTGTTCAGCAACGGCAGCACCATACCTGCAAACACAGTGGCCAGTGCCGCTGAAATAAGCGTAATGAAAAAAGTTTCCATTAAAAACTGGACGACCAGCTGCCTTTTGCTGCTGCCCAGCACCTTTCTGATACCTACTTCTTTTGAGCGGCCTGCTGCTCTGGCGGTAGCCAGATTTATAAAATTGATGCAGGCAATTATTAACAGAAACAATCCTATTAAACCCAATGCAGTAATCAGTTCTTTACTGAAGGTACTTTTCCGGTATGTGCCAAATTCACTCTCATAATGCATACTGCTCAACGGCTGTAACAGATACCCCTGGTTCGCATACGCAACCGGTGTATGTCTTTTTACAAAAGCCTTAAGCTCGTTATTGAATGACGCAGCCTGCATATCCGGAGGCAGTAGCACAAAGGTGTTTAATGACCCGTCCAGGCCGGTCCAGTCAGTTAAAATATCTTCATAGGCAGCAGTCTTAAATGAGAATACCACCTGCAGGGGAAAGTCAGTATTAGCGGGAATATTTTTCAGGATGCCTGTTACTTTGCAAAGCAGGCCGTTATCGTACCGGATGAATTTACCTGTAGCGGTGTGCCAGTCTCCGAAATATTTATTGGCTGTTTCCTCGGTGAGCACTACGGTATTGGGTTCTGACAAAGCCGTTCCGGCATTGCCGGTCAGAAAGGGGAAATTGAATATGTCGAAAAATGCAGGCTCTGCGAAAAACACATCTGCTTTAAATTTTTTCAACGGCACTCCCGCTTTATCCTCCGGCACGGTTATCAGCTGATCTTCCCGGGCATATATGCGGGCTACCTGTTCCAGTTGCGGATAGTCTGTACGCAGCGCTTCTGCCACCGGAAAGGCGCTGGCTTTCGAATAGTTCATTCCTTCCGGTGTTTTTACTGTTGACACTACCCTGTAAATACGCGATTGGTGCTGATGAAAATTATCAAAGCTGGTTTGATATTGAATCAGCAGGAAGATAATCAGGCAGGCGGCAATGCCTACTGTCAGGCCGATTGTATTGATGGCGACATAGGTTTTATTGCCGCGTAAATGCTGCCAGGCGGTTTTTACATAACTTTTAAACATGGCGGAAATAAGATTAAACGTTGAGCAATAGTAACCTGCGTGGCACCAAGAAAAGTACCATTTACTATATAGTTACAAATCAATTATATATAAATATATAATTATACAAACTGTACGTTTTTGATACATGTATTGTTCGTTTATAGTATCCGGTGAGTTTTTTTACATCTGCAGAAAGAAGCGGGAAACATGGATAGATCCAGGCAATGCAGCAGTCGTTTATTCATTAACGTTATACAGTACTGATACCGGATATGACGGCAAATCAGCCGTAGCTCCGATTCATATTATCATAAATATATATTTAAATATTATCTGTTTAATAAAAAAGAAAATATATCTTTGTCCTGTATTCAGTAATAAGTTTTAACCCCGATCTTTTGAAAGCCGTTCAACCAAAACGAATATTCCTATCTGTTAGTTAGAAGGAACAACTTTACATCTGTTTTTTGGAGCCTACATTACCGTATCGTTTTAAAACGGTACCCAACTCAGGAATTATCCCTATGTATATACAATGCAGAAGGCATTTCCGGGAAAATGCCGCTAATTTATTCCCTGTACAGTCATCGCTGCCGCCTCATCAGCAAGCCGGAGAAGTAACAGCGTATCATCCTGCGTTCATCCGTAGCCGTCAACCGTACGCCGGTATAAATACCATAACCAGCGGTACTTTCCCGTCAGGATACCAGCCGTATGCCACACATTCTTTCAGACATAACAATACAATCGCATTTTAAACCTTTACTTAAAACAGATATAGAGTGGAACCATTATTAGCTTCGATTATTCTATTTGCCGGTAATTTTAATCCCAAAGGCTGGATGTTTTGCTGGGGGCAGATATTGAGTATTGCTCAGAATACGACCCTGTTTTCCCTGCTGGGCACTACGTTTGGCGGCAACGGCATGACCACCTTTGGATTACCTGACCTGCGCGGCCGTTTCCCGATGGGTACCGGCCAGGGCCCCGGATTACCCAATATGGAACTGGGTCAGATTGGCGGCACCATCAGCACTACCCTGCTGATCACCAATATGCCGGCACACAACCATACCGGCACGATTGCTTCCGCTTCTGTAGCGCAGGCTGCCAGCGCCGCTGCGGCTACCACCAACACTCCCGGCAGCACCGTAGTACCAGCTCAATTGCCGGTATTCGGCGCAGGGCCTACTGCCCAGCAGATTAAAGGCTATGGAGTACCTGACAACACTACCTTCCTGGCGCCTACTACCAATGTAACAGGTACCATAAATGTTGGTATTGCAGGGGGCAGTCAGCCATTCAGTATCATGAACCCATACCTCGGTATGAATTATATCATTGCCATAGAAGGCGTTTACCCCAGCCGTTCCTAATTTTCGATATGTCATCAGTACTTTCTATTGGATTTCTTACTCCCTATTCCGGTGTATATCCCGCCTATTCCGCCCACCTGGTAACAGGCTGGCTGCTGGGTATGGGATTAGATCCCGTGCGGCAGAGAACAGTGCAGTTTACATCAGAGTATACCCATATGGGAAGTGCTGATGCTTCTGTTAAAGCTGCCCGTAAACTGCTTTTCTTTAATAATGTTGACATCCTGTCTGGTCTTATCAGCTATAAGGCAACCCCTGATATTATTCCGTTAGTGGAAAGTTTAAAGAAGCCTGCCTTCTTTTTTGATATGGGTGAATACATTCCTCATTTCCCGTATCTCAGTCCGGATGTATTCTACGCGTCGCATCAGTTGTGGCAGTCGCAGTATGCACTGGGCCGGTGGGCGCACAGCCACTTCGGGGACGGGGGGCATATGATTATGCCGTTCTACGAAGCAGGCTACCACCTGCATACCGCCTTTAAAGAAGGCGTAACTGCAGCAGGCAGTACACAGATAAGTCTTACCGTACTGCCGCATCAGGCGAATGAGCCGCTGCAGATGGAAACGGAGCTGGACGCGCTGTTTTCAAAAATCGTCCAGGATCCTCCCTCCTACGTTCACGCCATCTTCGCCGGCAATATGGGCACCCGCTTTTTCCGGAAATGGATTCAAAGCGGTATTCATAAAAAGATTCCGCTGGTGGTCAATGAAACGATGGCCTACGATGATCTGCTGCAGGATATTCAGGACGCGGACCTGGACATCTATACCGCTATGATGTGGATGCGTGAGGATCAGCGCCCGGCCAATCAGGTGTTTGTAAGGAAGTTCGAAAGCATTGCGCAGCAACCAGCCAATATCTACGCCCTCATGGGATATGAGGCAGGTTTGATGTGGCGGGAATTACTGCCTTACGCCAGCAAAAAAGACTGGGATACTGTAAAACAACAACTTCGTACAGGCGTAATAGATGGTCCCAGAGGACAGAAGAGCTTTTATCCCGCTGCCGGAGTTGCCCTGCCTGCAAGCAATATTCTCAAGATCAGTACAACTGGTAATAAAATAAACAAACTCATACTTGATCAGGGTGCAGGCATGCGCCATGATGCAAAGGAGTTTGCAACAATTCATCAGGAATCAGTGACAGGTTGGCATAACCCTTTTCTCTGCATTTAACAGTTTTATATGAATGTCACATTTACCCGAGGTATCAACAGTATCCTGCTGTTACTTTTCTTCCTGCTGGCTGGCTTCACAGGCTTTGCACAGTATACGAAGACGACGCTGGAAAGCGGGCGGAAATACACAGCCATGGCCAAAGACCAGAATGGCCACCTGTATGTCGTTCGCTCCAACACCAACAATACGGCTTATGAACTCGTAAAATATACGAACGGTGCAGGAACTGCCCAGATCCTTTACAGCGGTCTGAAACACGATAATGATGTTCCACCCATCGGACTTGCCATCAATACTATCGGAGATGTATTTGTCACCAGCCTGAATTCTCCTGCCGGATGGGAAATCATTAAACTGCCGGCGCCGATGAACAATGTTCCCAGCGTTATCCACTCCGGCAGTTATTACTCGGCACTGGCAACCGATCCGTTCAACAACCTGCTTTCCCTGGAATATGATGGCGGCAACCACTATCGGGTAGTCAGATATCCGTTCGGCGCGGAACAGCTTTCCGGAACAGTTGTCTGGAATGGGCTGCAGCTGCCCCCCGGTTTGTCAAGCACCTATCCTTCCGGCATGGTAACCAACTCCAGGGGAGATATTTTCGTGACTGACTTCCTGGAAAATTCCGGCGGGCAGCTGATTAAGCTGACCGCTGCGATGGGATTCAGCGCCACTACCCTGGCAACAGGCCGGGGTTTTACAGCACTGGCGACAGATGCAGCCGACAATCTGTATATGAATGAAGCTACAGGAAGCGTACTAACCGCCCAGGTGGTAAAATACACGGATCCTACCCAGACCGGGCAGATGATCTATAATCAGCTTACCTACGATGTAAATAATCATCCGTGGGGATTAGTAGTCATGCCCAATGGAAACATTTTTGCGCACAGTAATGGTGGAAGACAGGAGCTGGTGAAGCTATCGCCTCCTAACATCAATGTTAACAGTATCACAGCGACAGGCTCCAATCCTACCAATGCTGCCGCCGTTAACTTCCGGGTTACCTTCAGCGGCGCTGCTAACGGTGTTTCCCCCAGCTCATTTTCACTGACCACGACCGGTCTTACCGCTTCAGCGATTACTGGTATCTCGCAGGTCAGTCCGGATGTATATGATGTAACCGTCAACACAGGCAGCGGTACTGCCGGTACTATCAGACTGAATGTTACCGGTACAGGCATCAGCCCGACAGTCGCCAACGCACCTTATCAGGCCGGCGTCACCTATAAAATTGACAGGGTTGCTCCTACCGGTTCTATCCTCATTAATGGCGGTGCACTTATTACCAACAATACGAGCGTAAACCTGAGTCTTACCGGCAGCGATGCCAATCCTCCGCTGGAAATGGCCTTCTCCCTTGATGGCGGCGTATATAGCGGTTATGAAACATTTGCAGCCAACAAAGCGCTGACATTGCCGGCAACCGATGGACTGAGAACGGTTACCCTCCGCCTGAAAGATGCAGCAGGTAATACAACAGACTACAGCGCTTCCATTACACTGGATACGCAGCGGCCCAATACGGTGATCACCAGTAATCCTTCCAACCCGGCTGCTTCCCGAACCGCCACCTTTACCTTCATTGCCAGCGAAGCAGATTGTACTTTCCGGGGGCAACTGGATGGCGGGCCATTCAATCCTGTTACCACTCCGCTTACCTTTACCGGACTGGCAGACGGACCACATGTCTTTCAGGTAAGAGCGGTGGATCCTGCAGGAAACACAGATGATACACCGGCCTCCTATATGTGGGTAATAGATGCCACCGGCCCGCAGATTGTTAGCGTTGCCGTTCCTGCAAATGAATACTACAATGCCGGTAAAAAACTCGACTTCAAAGTGAATTACAACGAGCCGGCCATAGTTGACCAGTCTACGGGAATTCCTTACCTCAATATCATTGTCGGCACAGAAGTCAGACAGGCATCATATGCCGGCGGTACCGGTACAACAGAATTAACTTTCAGCTATACTGTGCAGCAGGGCGACACGGATATGGATGGCATCACCATACAACCTCTGATACAGAACAACAGCGGCACTATCAAGGATGCGATTGGTAACGATGCCTCCACTACCTTGCAGAACGTTGCTGCTACTAACCTGGTAAGGGTAAATACCTCCATACCAACGGTAACATTGTCTGTGACGGCAGCCATGCCAACCAATGCAGCGTTTACTGTTACAGCCACCTTCAGCGAACCGGTAACCGGTCTTACGGTATCGGATTTCAACGTTCTGAATACAACCGTAAGCTCCTTGTCTTCATCAGCAGATAAGACAACCTACACGGTATTAATGTCCCCTGCTTCTGATGGAACACGTACTATCAGCCTGCCGGGAAGTGCGGTGGAGAATATCGGACATAATCCGAACCTGCCTTCCAATACGCTGACATATACCTATGACAGCAAACCTCCAGTGGTGACCTCAGTAACAGTGCCCGCACCGCGCTATTATAAAGCCGGTGAAACGATGTCCTTCACAGTTAATTTCAATGAGAATATAGCGTTGAACCTTGCCGGCGGCTCACCGGCACTGCAGCTGGCAATAGGTATGACAACCGTCAATGCCGCCTATATCAGCGGGGCGGCCAATAGCATTACCTTCCAGTATACGGTGGTGAACGGTGATATGGACATGGACGGTATTACTGTAAATGCCATAACGAAGAATGGTGCAGAGATCCGGGATGCAGCCACCAATGCTGCAGACCTCACCCTGCTCAATATTGGCAGTACGGCGAATGTGCGTGTAAATACCTCCCATCCGTCCACCACTATTACAAGCACGGCACCTGCTGTAGTAAATGCACCCTTTAACGCCACCATCAACTTCAGCGAATCAGTAACCGGTTTTGCTCCGCAGGATATAATCGTTACCAACGGTACTATCAACGGTTATACGATGATCACCGCAAGTACATATATCATACAGATTGCACCGGCTACAGATGGTATAGTAACTGTAAACATACCTGCCGACGCAGCAGAGAATATAGGCGGCAATGGTAACAATGCCTCCAATACCCTGTCCCGCATCTATGATGTGGCCCCACCTTCTGTAACAGCTGTGAACGTACCTGTTAACGGTTACTATAAGGCTGGCAGCATCATGGATTTCACCGTTCGTTTCAGTGAAAACATTACGCTGAATACCAGTGGCGGCAATCCTCAGCTGAGCCTCATCATCGGCACTGCAACTGTAAACGCTGCCTACACCGGTACTTCAGGCAATGATGGGCTGAACTTCAGCTATACCGTAGTAAACGGGGATATGGATATGGATGGCATTGCACTCGGTAGCCTGCTGCTAAATGGCAGTACCATTAAAGATATCGCCAACAACGATGCAACGCTGACACTGAATAATGTGGGCAATACCACCGGCGTATTTGTCAACACACAACATCCGTCAGTAGTATTATCCACCGCAGCGCCTGCGCTCGTGAATGTACCATATACGGTGACCGTCACCTTCAGCGAAGCCGTAACAGGACTTTCCGGAGCTGATTTCAATGCCACCAATGCTACCGTCAGCAATCTGTCTACTACAAACAATATCATTTATACGTTGCTGGTAACTCCTTCCGGCGACGGACCAGTAAGTATCAGCCTGCCGGCAGGTAGTGCCGTCAATATCGGCGATAACGACAATACTGCTTCCAATACCATAAACAACACCTATGATGGTACTGTTCCGGTAGTAACAGGAGTGGCTGTTCCTGCAAACGGATACTACAAGGCAGGTACCGCACTGGACTTTATCGTACGCTTCAGCGAAAACATCACGCTGAATACAAGCGGTGGTAATCCTACGCTGGATCTCATCATCGGTACTGCAACTGTTCATGCAGCATTCACCGGTACAAATGGTACAAACGGACTGAACTTCAGTTACACCGTACAGAGCGGCGATATGGATATGGACGGTATCGCTATAAACAACCTGTCTTTAAATGGCGCAAACATCAGGGATGATGCAACCAACGATGCCAACCTGATACTGAACAACGTAGGTAATACCATCCTGGTACGGGTAAATACTTCTATCCCGGCGGTAACATTATCTGCCACAGCAGCTAATCCTGTCAACACGCCATTTACAGTTACCGCTACCTTCAGTGAAGCCGTAACAGGTCTTACTACTACTGATTTTAATATAACCAATGCAACTGTCAGCAACCTGGCGACTGCGGATAATATCACTTATACGGTACTGGTAACTCCTTCCACCGATGGACCTGTCAGCATCAGCCTGCCGGCAGATGCGGCAGTGAATATCGGTGACAATGGCAACACCGCTTCCAATACACTTCCGTTCTCCTATGATGCTACTGCACCAACGGTTACATCTGTAACAGTTCCTGCAAACAAATATTACAGGGCGGGCGAAACACTCCGCTTTACGGTTAATTTCAGTGAAAACATCCTGCTGAATACCACTGGCGGCGCTCCATCCCTGCGTATTACGATTGGCGCTATTCCCGTACAGGCTGCGTATACCGGTACTGCCGGTACCAACGGGCTGAACTTCAGCTATACCGTCGTAAACGGAGATATGGACATGGATGGTATCACCGTCAATGCCCTGACGCTGAACAGCGCTACACTCAAGGATGCCGCCACCAACAACGCTATCCTGACGCTGAATAATATAGCACCGACAACGGGCGTATTTGTCAATACCACGCATCCTTCCGTGGCCATCGCTTCAGTTGCGCCGGCGATTGTAAATACACCGTTTACAGCTACCATCACTTTCAGTGAGGCCGTATCCGGCTTCACCGCCAGCGATATAACAACGGTCAACGCAAACCTCAGCAACCTGTCCACTACAGACAATACGGTGTATACGGTACTGGTAACGCCGCCTGCTGATGGTCCTGTAACCCTTAACATTGCAGCAGATGTAGCAGAGAATATAGGAGCCAATGGCAATACCGCGTCCAATACCCTGTCCCGCATCTATGATATGGCGCCTCCTGCGGTAACAGCTGTAGACGTTCCTGCCAATGGTTATTACAAGGCTGGCAGCATCATGGATTTCACCGTTCATTTCAGCGAAAATATTACGCTGAATACCACCGGTGGTACTCCGCAGCTGAGCCTTATCATTGGCGCTGCCACTGTAAATGCTGTATATACCGGCACTTCAGGCAGCGATGCACTGAACTTCAGCTATACCGTAGTAAACGGGGATATGGATATGGACGGCATTGCTGTCAGCAATCTGTTGTTAAATGGCAGTACCATTAAAGATATTGCCAACAACAACGCGACGCCGACACTGAATAATGTGGGCAATACCACCGGCGTGTTCGTCAACACACAACATCCGTCAGTAGTATTATCCACCACAGCGCCTGCGCTCGTGAATGTACCATATACGGTAACTGTTACCTTCAGCGAAGCCGTAACTGGGCTCACGGCAGCTGATTTCAATGTAACCAATGCAACTGTCAGCAACCTGACTACTGCAAATAATATCACCTATACGGTACTGATAACTCCTTCCACCGATGGACCTGTGAGTATCAGCCTGCCGGCGGGTAGTGCTGTCAATATTGGTGATAACGACAATACCGCTTCCAACACCTTAAACAGCACCTACGACGGTACTGCTCCGGTGGTTACAGCGGTAGCTGTTCCTGCAAACGGATACTATAAAGCCGGTACTAAGCTGGACTTTATCGTACGCTTCAGCGAAAACATCACGCTGAATACAGGCGGTGGCAGCCCGTCTCTGAGCCTTCTCATCGGCACTGCAACTGTTCAGGCAGCATTCACCGGTACAAATGGTACTGATGGGTTGAACTTCAGCTATACTGTACGAAACGGTGATATGGATATGGATGGTATTACCCTGGGCTCCCTGCTGCTGAATGGTGCGGTGATAAAAGATGCCGCAACCAACAACGCTGTCTTAACACTGAACAATGCCGGCAATACTTCCGGTGTAAAGGTGAATACGGTACATCCGTCAGTAACCATCAGCACACCATCCGATCCGGCAGTAAACACACCATTCACGGTGAATATCGCTTTCAGCGAGAACATAACCGGATTCACCAGCGCTGATATCGTGGTGACCAATGCTACGGTAAGCCCGGTAACCGTAATAGATAATGCTCATTACTCCGTGATCGTTGTTCCGTCCGCAGAAGGCGCGGTAACTGTTAACGTTCCCGCTGATGTGGCAGCAAACATCGGAGACAATGGCAATACCGCTTCCAATACGTTAAGTATCATTTACGATATTACCCCACCCAGGGTGACAACAGTAACAGTACCTGGCAACAGGTACTACAAAGCGGGTGATGCGCTGAACTTCACCGTTCACTTCGATGAAGATATCATCCTGCAGACAGCAGGCGGTAATCCTTCCCTCACCCTCACTATCGGCGCCGCCACTGTAAATGCCGCATATACCGGCGTTGCAGGCGCACGAACACTGAACTTCAGTTATACGGTAGTGAACGGAGATGAGGATATGAATGGTATCACCGTGGATGCGCTGATACTGAATGGCGCTGCCATAAAAGATGCTGCTACCAATGACGCTGTACTGACACTGCATAACATTGGTAACACAACCGGTGTAAGAGTGAATACTACCAGTCCTTCCGTGACACTGTCCTCTGCCGCCAACCCGCTGCTGAATGCACCGTTCACAGTAACGGCTACCTTCAGTGAAGCGGTAACAGGTCTGACAGCAGGCAGCTTCAACATCACCAACGGCACGGGCAGCAACCTGCAGACAACCGACAACATCACCTATACGCTTACGGTAACACCGGCAGCAGACGGGGTTGTCAGCGTGCGGATTCCGGCTAATGCAGCTGTTAATATCGGCATCAACGGTAACACAGCATCCAATACGCTGAACTTTACTTACGATGGTACCGCGCCAGCAATCAACTCCGTATTCGTACCCGTTAACGGTTACTATAAAGCAGGTGCTGTATTGAACTTCATTGTCTTCTTCAGTGAAAATATCCATCTCAACAGCACCGGCGGATCGCCTTATCTTGATGTCATGCTCAACACAGGTACTGTAAAGGCAGGTTACACGGTGGCTACTGCCAACAGCCTGTCCTTCAGTTACACCGTACAGCCGGGCGATATGGACCTGAACGGCATTGCCCTGGGTACCACGCTTCATTTAAACGGCAGCACAATTAAAGATGACGCTGCGAATAATGCGGTCCTTGTACTGAACAACCCGGGTAACACTTCCGGCGTGTATGTGCATACAGGATCTCCGTCTGTACAATTGTCTACCGCCGCAGCGGCCCGCGTAAACGCTCCGTTTACCGTGACAGCTGTCTTCAACGAAGCAGTAACCGGCCTGACAGCGGGAGATTTCAGCCTCACCAACGGTACTGTCAGCAATTTGCAGACAACAGACAACATCACTTACACCTTCACAGTAACACCAGCAGCGGATGGTCCTGTGATTATCCTTCTGCCCGCCGCACAGGCACAGAATGTAGTGTCTAACGGCAACACGGTTTCCAACACCCTGACAGTAACATTTGATGGTACCGCTCCGGTGATCACTGCAGGGCTGACCTTCAGTATACTGGAAAGAAGCGCGGCAGGTACGCCGGTAGGTAAAGTGACAGCCACAGAGGCAACAGGCATCCTGCAAAACTGGCATATCACAGCAGATGATTCCAACGGCGCCTTCTCTATAGACGCCAATGGCAACATCGCGGTAGCTGATCAGACTAAGCTGAACAGCCGCGTGAATACTACCGTTACCCTGCTTGTTACTGTCAGCGACGGACTGAACACCAGCGCCGCCGTACCGGTACTGGTACAGGTGAAGATGGTGAACCAGACGCCAACGCTCAATACGATAGACAATGTAACGATCTGTCCGGATGGCCGGGAGCATACTATTCAGCTCACAGGTGCTTCTGCAACAGAACCAGGGCAGACCTACGGCTTTGTAATTACCGCCGACCAGGCCGCCAGCTTCGACAAGCTCAGTGTGAGCGCTGCCGGTCTTATCACTTATCAGCTGAAAACCAGCGCTACCAGCACCTACAACGTAACCGTTACCATCAAGGATAATGGCGGTACGGCCAACGGGGGTACGGATACATTACGCCGCTCCTTCAACATACAGGTAGCGGCATTGGGTCCGATCACCATCACCAGCGATAAAGGCAACTCCGTCTCCAAAGGAGACATCCTGCATCTGCGCGCAACCGGCGGCATCCGCTACCAGTGGGATAATGCCGATGGCATCATCAGTGGTCAGCAAAGCGCCGTACTGGAAGTAAGGCCTATGCAGCAGACTACTTACCGCGTCACCGCCAGCAACGCTGCAGGCTGTACCAATACTGCCGACTTCACCGTTACCGTAGTGGCCGACTTCAAAGTCGATGCAGTGAATATCATGACGCCGAACGGTGATGGTATCAATGATAAATGGGTGATCCGCAACCTGGACAGCTATCCGGATAATGAAGTAAAAATCTTCGACCGCGCCGGCCGTATGGTGTACAGTCGCAGAAACTACAGCAATGAATGGGATGCTACCATGAACGGCAGCCCGCTCGCTGAAGGCACTTACTACTACATCTTAACGATCCAGGGTGGTGCCAAAACAGCGAAAGGATTTATTACCATTATCAGAGAAAGAAGATAATTTCTGATAGGTGTTTCAAAAAAAGGTCCGGATTTAAAATAATTGCGAATTACGAATCTATAGTGTCCGGTTAAAATAACCCAAAGGATAAATAAAAGGAGGCCGATGTGGCCTCCTTTTTTAGTAAGTTTAAGTTACCACACTAAAACTACTATTATGAGCAAAAGTAGATTTTTTTCCGGA
>NZ_JAABOK010000017.1 GCF_009928525.1 Chitinophaga solisilvae
TAATTATTTTATGGCTTGTTTAAAAAAAACTGTCTCCAGCAAAACAGATAATCCCCATGCAAGGAGTGTACCTGCCGCGTAGCATACGCAGTCGCTCCACAGGAAGCCGTGGCCAAGCAGGATGCCCAGCGGCGTGTTACGCAGGTCTACTGCCCATTGTGCCTGGTACAGCTGCTGTACTTCTATGGCGAAGCATACCAGGTAGTTGATAATTGCAATTTTGTATAAGGGTTTCAATGGATACAGAAAACGGATGCCGAAAAAGATGCAGGTGGCGGAGAAGACATCGCCGCCATAAATGCGGATTATTTCCGGAAAGTATTGCGGCGCCCATCTGGTGGCTAGTCCCAGGGGAATGTTCAGCAGGATCAGTATCAGGTATAACCAGCGTCTTTTTGTTTTCATCTGTATAGGTTCAGCGGCGAATATACGTTTTAAAGGAACAGGTACAACGAAGGAAGACTCAGGGAAAGCGCCGGTCCAGCCGGATAACAAAGCTGACAGCTTCTTCCAGCATACAACCGCCGCTATCCAGCTGGTATAGCACGGCATCCTGGCGGAATTCTTTCCTGATCACCAGGATATGGCTTTCTGTAATTGCGCCGATGTTGTCTTTATCAAGTAATATCAGGCTGTCCTGCAGCGTGTACCGGCCACGGTAATGATCAGTTCCCAGGGCATAGGAACTGAGTTTGTAGGTACCATCTTCCCGCAGCTCCAGGGAGGCGCCGCTGTTTTCCTGTCCGTCTGTACCGGCAAACAACAGGGTAGGGCTGCTGTCGCGCAGTTGGAGGAGTGCCAGCGTAGCGCTGGTAAGTCCTGTAAAAAGTATAGCCGTTACCGTTGGCAGCAGTTGTTGCCATTGCCGTTGCTGCAGAAATTTTTCTATATCGTTGACGGCTGTCAGTATGGTTATTGTTGCAGCGGCGGCCAGCAGGAGGGTATTAATCTCCTTATCGAAAATAAAAGTGTGATCAGCATTGTGTATAAGCCGGAAAGAGAGGACCATACCGGTAACGGCAATAAACAGCACCCTGAAGGTATATGGTCTCCGTGTAAGTAGCATAGTGTTGACGACAGTGATAGGCAAGGCAAGTTAGACAGAAAATCGTATCATTACAAAAAGAAATCGTATGTCATCAGGCAAAAGAAGATGGGTAAAGACGGGGCTGTTATTGGCCGGGATGCTGACGGGTAGCCATTTACAGGCGCAACCGGCAGCCGGACTACGGGAAAGCCTGCACGAAGGAGATATTATCTTCCAGGAATCGGTTTCAGATTTCAGCACTGCCATACAGCTGGCTACTCATTCCAGGTACAGCCATTGCGGGCTGCTTTTCAAAAAGGAAGGTCAGTGGTATGTATATGAAGCTATTGAACCTGTAGGGGCTGCTCCTTTGCAGGAGTGGATTGCCCGCGGACGAAAGCAGCATTACGTGGTAAAGCGCCTGAAGGGAGCTGACAGCTTACTGACGCCGCCGGTACTGGAAAAGCTGCTGTCGGCAGGTAAACAGTATGCAGGCAGGCATTATGATTTCTATTTCGGCTGGTCTGATGAAAGAATATATTGTTCGGAACTGGTATGGAAGATGTATAAGGAAGCCACCGGCCTGGAGCTGGGAACGTTGCAGCAATTCAGGGATTTTGACCTGACGCACCCGGCTGTAAAAAAACAGATGAAAAGTATCTATGGCAATCATATTCCGCTGGAGGAAAAAATAATTTCACCGGTCAGCATGTTCAATTCCCCCTTGCTGGTGAAGGTGAGCAGCAACTAAACGGTGCAGCGCCTACTGGCCCTGCACCTTGTTCAATTCTTTTGCTTTGGCCTCCTGCTCTTTTCTTTCGCGTTTGGCTTGTTTCCTGAAATATCCCCTGAAGAGGAAGTTATGTTTCAATGCTTCCATGTTCTGATCCAGTTTGGAAGTGCTGCCTTCCAGATTGGTAATGATTTTTTTCAGTCCTGCCGCAGCTTCCTGGTCATGCAGTAATACACCGGCGGGCGACTGGTCATTATTAATATTCTGACTGATGGTATTGCTGGCAGACTTCAGGTCGGCCACCACGCCGTTGGCTTTTTGGGCCGCCTCCTGCATCTGGGCAACGGTGGCGCGCAGGTTATGAAATACAACGGTATCAGTAATCAGGTCATTGGATAAGGCGCCTTTGGTACGCAGCCGGGCAGCATAATCTGCCAGGCCGTCGGTGAGGCGTTGCGTATTGGCTGCTGTAGCTTTCAGGTTGGTCAGGGTTGCCTGTACGTCTTTGTAGGCCGACTCGTCTGTCAGCAGTTTGCCGATAGTACCTTTGCCTTCAACAAGTTGCTGGGTAATGGTTTTCAGGTTGCCGGTAATGGTAACCAGGTTTTCATTGTTGACCTGCAGGGTAGCCATAATATTATCCGGACTGAGTGCAGGCACTACCGGGATTACATCACCACTTTCAATGGCAGGTGCTGTTTCGGTACCGCCGGACAGCACAATAATTTTATTACCGATCAATCCATCGGAGCCCACCTTGGCTGTAACATCCTTATGAATGAACTGCCGGGAGCTTTTATCAATATTCATGATAACTTCTATCTGATCGTGCCTGGTAAAGGTGATCTTCTTTACCGTGCCTACTTTTACGCCGGCATACCAGATATTGTTGCCGGCAGCAAGTCCGTTAATGTCTTTAAACACGGCGCTTACTCTCACGGACTTCACAAATGTTTTGCGTTGTCCGCCCAGTACCAGAACGCCTGTAACGAAAATGAGCAAGCCCAGGAAAATGAAAATGCCTACGATAACTGTCCGTTTGTTGCTTTCTTTACTCATAGCTTACTGTATGAAGTTGTATTGATAAAAACTTTGAATCAGATCATTTTCTGTCCGGAAAACCTCGTCAAAAGCGCCTTTGGCAACGAATTTTCCTTCCTGCATGACAGCGATGCTGTCGCCGGTTTCCTTGGCGCAGGTCAGGTCATGGGTGATGATGATGGAGCTGGTATTAAACCTGCGCTGCACTTCATTGATGAGATTATTGATTTCGGTACTGGTGATAGGATCCAGGCCGGCAGTGGGTTCATCGTACAGCATGATCTGTGGTTTCAGTATCAGGGTACGGGCAATGCCTATACGTTTTTTCTGGCCGCCGGAGAGTTCCGCCGGCATCTGATTAACGGCCTGTGATAACCCTACTGCATCGAGTACAATATCCACCATCCTGCGTACCTGATCGTTACTGATTTTTTTGTTGTTACGGCGCAGGGGGAAGGCAAGATTTTCCCCGACGGTCATGCTGTCGTACAGTGCGCTGCTCTGGAAAGAGAAGCCTACCTGCATACGCAGCTCCCGCAGCTCCGCGCTGTTCAGGTGACTTACATCCTGCCCCAGTACACTGACGGTACCGGAATCGGGATAGAGGAGTCCGACAATAATTTTAATCAGCACGGATTTACCGGTACCGGAGCGTCCCAGTACCACTACGTTTTCGCCTTTGTGCACATCCAGGTCCACACCCCGCAGTACATGATTGGGGCCGAATGATTTGTAGAGATCCCTGATGGAGATCACCACTTCATTCATGTCTATATCCGGGTTACGTTGTTTCATTTTATCGCAGCGAATTTACAACCTGAACAATGATTACTTCTTCTATAAAAATGAGGAACATGGAAATTACCACAGAGGTATTGGCAGCTTTACCCACGCCCTGTGTGCCTTGTGTAGCATGATATCCCTGATAGCAGCTGACGATGCCGATGGTAAAACCGTAGGCCATTGCCTTGAACGTAGAAGCGGCAAAGTCCAGGAAGGTAATATCATTGAATGCCTTGAGAAAAAAAGTGGTGATGCTCAGCTGTTCATTCAGGTGAACATCGAGATAGGATCCCATGAGGCCAACCAGCGCCGTGTATGCCATCAGTATGGGCAAACATACGGTGGTAGCCAGTACCCGGGTGACGACCAGGTATTTGAACGGATTGATGGCAGATACTTCCATGGCATCTATCTGTTCGGTTACCTTCATGGAGCCCAGTTCTGCACCTATGCTGGAACCTACCTTACCGGCGCATATCAGTGCCGTTACCAGCGGCGCCAGCGCCCTGATGATGGCAATTGCCACGAGCGACGGCAGCCAGGAGGTAGCGCCGAATTCAGAGAGCGACGGCCTGGATTGTTTGGTGAATACAAGTCCTGTAATAAAGCCTGTGAGACTGATGAGGGCCAGGGACTTATAACCTACCTGGTAGCATTGCCGTACAAATTCGCGCCGCTCGAACGGCAGCCGGCATAATTCCCGGAAAAAGCGGGCTACAAAGGTCCAGGTGTTGTAAACGCCGAGAAAAAATGCGTCTATACCTGCTGTAATCAATGGTTTGTCTGGTTGCCCGTTGCTGGAATCCATTTACCGTTTTTTAACTGATGTTCAAACTAAGAAAATCTATGGTCCAATAATATTACAAAAAACGTTCTCTTTTGTTATCCGGACGCACTTTATCTGCATATTTTATGCCTCAGTATTTTTACATTTGCGGTATGTATCAACCTATTCTGGACCATATCGCAGGGTATGTATCGCTAAGCCCGCAGGAACAGGAATTATGCTGTTCCCTTTTTACCCAAAGAAAATTTAAAAAGTATCAGTTTCTGCTGCAGGAAGGAAACATCTGCCAGTATGATTATTTCGTTATCACTGGCTGCCTGCGGCAGTATGAAGTGAATGATGACGGAAGGGAATATGTAGTGCAGTTTGCGTTCGAAAACTGGTGGATTGCCGACTGGCAAAGTATGCTGCATAATAAGCCCAGTATTTTCAATATTGATGCGCTGGAATCATCAGAAGTACTCATGATTGAAAAAAATGACCTGGACCGGTTATTCCGTGAGATACCCGCAATGGATACTTATTTCCGCAAAATGATGACCAGCGCCTTCCTTTCACTGCAACGCCGCCTCCTGTTCCAGCAGAAAACAGCGGAAGAAAGATATGCCGATTTCTTTAATACCTATGGCCATTTTGAGCAGCGGATCTCCCAGCAGCACATTGCGTCCTACCTGGGCATTACCCGGGAAACACTGAGCCGTATTAAGAGCCAGCATGTCCGTCAGCTGAAACCATGATGTGATAAATATCACATGATTTATTTATCAAATGTCACGTGATTGTACCGTGTTTTTGCGCCAATTTTGAGTCATAAAACTGAAAGCAAAATGGACAAAAATTTAATGCAGCAACTGTTTGCAACGGACAATAACCTGACAGGATTCGTATTGCGTGTAACATTAGGACTGGTATTATTCCCTCATGCCGCTCAGAAAATGTTCGGCTGGTTCGGTGGTCCGGGATTATCGGGAGAAATGACGCATATGACAGAACATGCAGGACTGCCTTATCTGGTAGCTGTGCTGGCCATCCTGGTGGAGTGTCTGGGTATGGTACTGCTGGTAACTGGAACAGCTACACGTATTTCAGCAGTGGCTATATTCGGCCTGTTCCTGGGTATGATTGTTTTTATTCACTGGAAAGACGGCTTCTTCATGAACTGGTTTGGTAAGATGCCTGCCGGTGCGGAAGGCTTTGAATATCATCTGCTGGTGCTGGGTATGTGTATTGCCATCTTCATACAGGGGGGCGGACGCTGGTCAGTAGACCGCTTATGGAATTAATCTGCAGGGCGCTTTGTTTAAAGCGCCCTGTGGTAAAAAATGTTGTCTGCCGGCATTCGTGGAAATGCCGGCGGCAACGTTTCCGCAGGTATCTGCTCAAAACCGTTCTTCTCATAAAAACGCATGGCAGCCTGTAACACTGATACGGTGCCAAGATACAGGTGACGGATGCGCTGCTGCGCAGCATAGGTCATCAGCGTTTCCAGCAATGCCTGCCCGATGCCCCATTCCTTGCCCCTGAATTCCTTTCTCACAAACATTTTCCGGATAGCGCCACCGCCGGCCTGATAGGCGATCAGTGCAATGGTGCCTACCAGCTGCTCCCCCTGAAATGCTCCCCAGAAGTTACCACCGGACTGCTGATAATACTGCTCTATGGCCTGCAGGTCCGGTTGTGCTGCCAGGTCTACATTCACCTTGAATTCCTCCTGCTGGATAGGAAGTATCAGATCAATCACTGCTGCTGAAAACTCATTTCCTATCTGCCGGTATGTTATCTGCGTGTTCATACTGAACTTTTTTACAAATATATGTAGTTGACTACATAAATTGAAATATTTTTTTAGGCAGATAAAAGGCAACGGGGTAGTGGTTATGACGATTTTCTACTGATTTCTGCCGCGCGTTCAGCAAGGCTTTTTTCCCGGAAACGGGCTTCCACTTCATTAACGGCCTGCATAATATTATGGGGGGAATGGGTGAGGTCTGTCAGCGCTGCGGCAATGATATCCCAGATAGGTTTAATGGTTTCAACGGTTTTACGGCCCTTGTCGGTCAGGCTAAGCATGCGTTTCCGCGTATCGGTCTTATCTTTTGCAGAGCGTACCAGCCTGAGCGCTTCCAGTTCTTTCAGCAGGCTGATGGTTGACGGGTGCGTATAGCCGATCTCGTTGGCAATCTCCACTACACTCAGCGCATCGTTGATGTAGAGGGAATATACCACCGGGAACCATTTCGGTTCAAAGTCAACGCCATGGGCTTTGTATATCTGAAGTCCGTCCTTGCGCAGCAGCTCTCCCAGGCGTTGCAGCCTGGTGGCCAGCGCCAGGATACCGGATTGATCAATCGCATTTATCATAATGCGAAAATAGGATTTTAGCGGATAGCGATTAACCTGCCCCGGCTGCCATCTTTACGGGCAGTAAAAGCAATCTGTAATTTCTGTCCCGGATGTGCAAGGGAAGCGTCGTTGCTTTCAAATGTCTCCGGGCCTACGCGATACCAGGTTTGCAGCATGCTGCTTTTTCCTACGCGTGCCCAGGCTGTAATTTTTTCCGTGACAACTCCGGTGATGACAATTTTATGCGTGGCACTTTTTACGCTGCGCCTGTACCTGGAAAGTAGAATAATCAGCCCCGCTGCAATGATGGCTGCGGGCGGAATCCAGCCCATCAGCAGCGCCGCTTTACTGAATTTGCTGGTAAAGGAAATAAAGAGATATAATACAAAGAGCAGGATCAGGAAGATGATACCGAGGAGAATAATTTCCTTCATGATAAATTTACGGTCTTCTGCCAGAATAGGTTGTTCAGACACCTGCGCGGGCTGATCTTCGTAGGCAATGTGGAGCATGAAACCGGTATTTTCCTGCAGGGGCGCTACTTCCAGTGTAACGGGTGAACGGTCCAGTCCCATAGCGGAAATCATGCGGCGGCTGTAGCCGGAAGCAGGAGAGGCGCCGTCCTGCACCAGCAGGGGATAGGCTTCCACCGAACGTCCGCCTTCAAATTTGTACCGGATGGTATTACGTGGCGTCAGCTCCATGTGGATCAGTCTTCCTGAATAGGTAACTTTCCGGTTGGCTTTCAGCAGCTCTTCAAAAATATTTCTGAGCTGTCTTTTTTTACGGGAATGATAAAAACAGAAAGTGGCAGTGCCCAGCAGAAAAAGCGTAAATATCCAGAGGCCGGTATCCTGCGGGTGCATACGCAGCAGCCACGCCATGAGCAGACCCATGGTCAGCATCAGCGTGCCGGTAATGATAAAGGCAACAGGCTCAGTATGATTTACATTTCTGAGCGACTGCAATGTCAGCACATCCCTGGCTGACAAAGGGATAGTTTTTTGTTGCATGAAACAATGGAACAGGTTAGGGATTTATGTTTGCTACATGTTATTAACGTAAAATAAGAAAAATTATTAGTTAATTAATTTCAAGTTCATCACGGGAAGGTAATTTCGGGAAAGGCTGATGTGGTTCTGACTGATACCAGTATACAACGGAAGAAATTTCCGAATGCTGCTGCAGGTATCTGCCTCCCTGCCGCCATCCCAGGTCCTGTATGGTTACCCGCAGATCTTTGCTGAACCGCACGGGATCCATGATATGCCAGCGGTACATCCCAAACCGTTGCCGGGCGCGGTAAGTGCCGTCAGGCGTTATCACCTGGTGCAGCCCGGCATAAGGTGTGCAGAAGGCAATGTATTTTCCGCCGCGGTCAAAGTTGTAGGACCCGCAGAAATAATCTTCCGTGCCGGTACCACAGATAGTAGGGAACCTGGCATCGCCGTCCATAAAGAATTTAATTTCACCTTCTCCCCACCAGCCGGAGTTATTGACACCTACGGCCATGTAAGTACCGACGTACTGGCCCTGCCCCCGCACATTGTCCAGCAGCACATAATCGGAAGTGCTGTTCGGATTGGCGCGCCGGAACTGCGCATGAAAATAGGCCGCATCGTCGGGAACATTTGTTAGCGTATAGTCGATCTGGTAGTAAAGGTTCATCGGCTCTGTATTGATATTTTCCATGGTGATGCGGCACTTTTTCCGGAAAGGCATCATCCAGTAGCTGTTGAAGGCGCTGCCGGGATTAACTGTAACCGGCAGGGAATTCAACGGTGCATATTCATTCCAGCCCATACCGAAGAAGTCGCCCACGGGGCATTCTACGGAAGGTTCCTTTTCATCGTCCCAGTAAATGCGCAGGATGCTGTATCGCCAGATGCCGGTAGGGGTCATCCATATGTGCTGAATAGCGCCCGGACCGCTGATTTCTCCCATGGTAAAGGTTTGTCCGGGTTTAATCACTACAAAGGGATTTACCTTCCATCCCTGTCCCAGGTCCCTGGCGGCGTGGGAAGCATTGGCGGTATTAGGGGCGGCATTATCTTTCGGAATGGCCATCCCGCCTTTTCCTTTTTCTCCGGTGAAGTTTTCCGGGCTGATGGAGCGTGTCTGTGCATTTGACAGCCGGTACAGGTTGCCCAGCTGCATATCCAGGCCATTGAAGTTGCCCGCCTGCTGGGCTGTAGCGGACCATACACCCGCCAATAAACTGATCAGTGCAAGAATCTTTCGCATACATAACGTGGTTTAGCAGGCATAAGATAATTTTTTATCCTGATAAATACTATACCTGTGCTACAGAAAAAATGTATGCGGGAAACCGGCTATGTTTTCGTGTATCCGTTATCGTTGCGCCGCTTAATCTTCTTTGTCGTGGCGGTGCAGAATAGGTTCGATGAGGTTTTTGAGGCCGCGCACCTCTTCTTGTGACAGGCCCAGGCTTTGCTGCATCTGTTGCGGAATGCCGGCTGCCTGTTCTTTCAGCGCCGTTCCGGCGGTAGTCAGCTGAATGTTCACTACCCGTTCATCTTCGGTGCTGCGGGTGCGTTTAATCAGTTTCTTGGCTTCCAGTCTTTTCAGCAGCGGCGTAAGTGTGCCGGAATCCAGCATCAGTGCCTGTCCCAGCGCTTTCACAGTCATTGTCCGGTGCTCCCATAGCAGCAGCATTACCAGGTATTGCGGATAGGTAAGATCCAGCTCACCAAGGAATGGCTGATAATGGGAGGTCACCAGTCTTGACAATGCATATACCGGAAAGCAGAGCTGATTGGATAATTTGAGTTGTTTCAATTTCTTGCCTGATTTAACAACGCAAATCTACGCTAATGTTTCCAGTAATATTTTGGCGGCTGCTTCGGAGGAAGCGGGATTCTGTCCTGTAATCAGCAGTCCGTCGCGCAGGGCATAGGACTGCCAGTCGGCCGCCTTGCTGTAAATGCCGCCATTGCTTTTCAGTTCATCTTCCACCAGGAAAGGCACCACATGCGTCAGCTGTACGGCAGCTTCTTCGCTGTTGCTGAAACCGGTTACTTCCCTGCCTTTAACCAGTGGTTCGCCGTTGGTGTCTTTTACCTTACGCAATACGCCGGGGGCGTGGCATACGAAGGCTACCGGTTTATGCTGACTGTAAAAATTGCCGATGAGGGCAATGGAGTTGGGATCGTTGGCCAGGTCCCACAACGGGCCGTGGCCGCCAGGGTAAAATACCGCGTCATAATCTGCGGCATCTGCTTCCTGGAGTTTAATGGTGTGCGCCAGTTTGTTTTTTAGTGCTGCATCCTGGTCAAACCGGCGGGTGGCTTCCGTCTGGAAGTCTGGCAGCTCGCTTTTGGGATCCACCGGCGGCTGCCCGCCTTTAGGAGAAGCCAGGGTGATATCGGCTCCTGCATCTGCCAGTATGTAATACGGAGCAGCAAATTCTTCAATCCAGAAGCCTGTCTTCTGACCTGTATTGCCCAGCTGATCGTGGGAGGTCAGTACCATCAGAATTTTCATACCATGTCTTTTTTAAATGAGTGCAAGCGTTACCTCTATATTACCGCGGGTAGCATTGGAATAAGGACATATCTGGTGTGCTTTTTCCATTAATTCCTGCGCTGTCTGCGGATCGGTATCAGGAATATGTACTCCCAACCTTACAGATAACCCATAACCTCCGGAATTGTTTTTACCAATACTTACCTCTGCCGTAACACTGGTTGTGCCGGTTTTTACCTGTTGCGAGCGGATAGCGAGGTTGAGCGCACTGTCAAAGCAGGCTGCATAACCGGCGGCAAACAGCTGCTCCGGGTTGGTGTAGTTGTTGTTTTGTCCACCCAGCTCTCTGGGCATCCGTACTTCGAGCGCCAGGATACCGTCTGAAGAAGCTACGTGTCCGTTTCTGCCGCCGGTGGCTGTGGCTGCTGCCGTATATAATGTCTCTGTCAATGTCATGGTATTAAATTTTAATTGTGTAAAATTAAATTGTGTGCAATTTAAAACCAAATTTATTTTTGAATTATGAATTACGAATGATGAATTGCGAGTGAAACGCGAAGATGTAAGCGGATAAGCAGAGATGATGTATTAAAATCCAAATTCTTTATCCGCTTACACTTCGCGTTTCACTCGCAATTCATCATTCGTAATTCGTAATTCAAAAAAAATTACCATTGTATTTAAAAAATCGTTTACTTTGCGTCAAATTGACGTAAACAATAAAAGACCCGCCCATACCGCAAAAGGAGCAGTTAACCCTGACAGCACATTTCCGGATGGGAACAACGAACGATTATGAAAAGAAAGACAAGAGCAGGAACAGCACGCGAAACCGTAGATATACTCGAAGAAGGCAGCTATACCAACAGCCGGGATAAGATCATCAGCCTGCAGCCGGCATTGAAATATGCGGTAGAAAACACCGTACGCTATTACCCGGAAGATGGCGGATTGCTGCAAAACGTTACAGGACCTGCTTTTCCGCAGACAATTATAGAAGTGACACCGGAAACTACTTTTGCGGCAGCGCACCGGCTTGTTGTACAGGAACAGCTGGAAAATGTATGCTGCCTGAACTTTGCCTCCGCTAAAAACCCCGGTGGCGGCTTCCTGAAAGGCAGCCAGGCGCAGGAGGAAAGCCTGGCCCGCGCAAGTGCGCTGTACAGCTGCCTGGGCAGTCAGCCGGATTTTTATCTTACCAATCGTGCGCATCCGTCCTGCCTGTATACAGACAACATCCTGTTTTCCCCGCAGGTGCCCGTATTCCGGAATGATGCGGATGAGCTGCTCGATAATTACTACTGTGTGTCGGTTATCACAGCACCGGCAGTAAATACAGGCGCTGTGAAATTTAAGGAACCGCAGCATGTGGACAGCATAGCACCGGTGATGCTGGACCGTATTGAAAGGCTGCTGGCCATCGCCGTGGCACAACGGCAATCCACCCTGATACTCGGCGCCTGGGGATGCGGTGTATTCAGAAACAAACCGGAAGATGTAGCCACCTGGTTCGCCGCTCACCTGCTGGATAACCCGCGGTTCAGGCATGCCTTCTCCCGGATTGTCTTTGCGATATACGACAGCTCAGATGAAAAACAGACATTGAAAACTTTTGAAAGTAAATTCTCCGCTCATGTTATATAATAATGAATGGCTCATCGCAAAATATGAAGCCAAGGAAAAATTAAAGTTCCTGTTCTTCTGGGGGCACCAGGCTTCTCCGGACGGCAGCATTACCAAAAGCTGTTTCAGCCAGTGGTGGCCTGCCGCCTTTGGAGAAAACGGTATCTCCTACGGCACCGCCGAACACTGGATGATGGCTGGTAAAGCACGCCTGTTCAATGACATGCCCGTACTGGAAAAAATCATACAGGCTAAAACCCCTGCCGCAGCAAAAAAACTGGGCCGGCAGGTGAAAAATTTCGATCCCGCCATCTGGAACGAGCATAAATTTAATATCGTGACAGCCGGTAACATCCTGAAATTTTCCCAGCATCCTGCGCTGAAAGAATTTTTATTGCAGACAGGAAACAGGATACTGGTAGAAGCCAGCCCTGTAGATAAAATCTGGGGAATAGGGATGAAGGCCGATCATGAACATATAGAAAACCCCCTCCGCTGGAAAGGACAGAACCTGCTCGGATACGCCCTGATGGCTGCGAGGGATAAATTAAACAACAATGGAAAATAAATCTCTCAGTAAATTCCTGAGTCTTATACTGCGGCACAGCCCTCAAACTATCGGACTGCAGCTGGATGCAAACGGATGGGCAGATGTGGCCACCCTCATTACGCTGGCCAACGGCAAAGGAAAGCGCTTCTCCGGAAAGGACCTGGAACAGGTGGTAGCCACATGCGATAAACAACGCTTTGCCTTCAATGATGATAAAACCCGCATCCGCGCCAACCAGGGCCATTCGGTAAAAGTGGCGCTGGATCTGGAAGCAGCAGCGCCGCCGGAGTTCCTGTATCACGGCACGGTAGGAAAATTCCTGCAAAACATCCGCCGCGAAGGCCTGCTGAAAATGAGCCGGCACCATGTACATTTATCAGCTGCCAGGGAAACGGCTGCCACTGTGGGGTCCCGGCGTGGAATCCCGGTAATACTGACTGTGAGAAGCGGTCAGATGCACCGCGACGGACTCCTTTTCTTCAGATCCGAAAATAATGTCTGGTTAACTGATCATGTGCCGCCTGATTATATTGAATCCTGAAAATGACATCGTACATTTGCCGGCTTCATTAAATTTCCGCCGGCTTTATGACGATATTCCCCGTACAGTTTTCCACGCTGCGTATGGATGCTCTGCAGCAATATGTCCATGAAAAGTATGACCTGGCAGGCTTTTCATGGCATTATATCCAGCGCGGCGCCAGCGGCGACGCCTATCGCCTGGAAAAAGATAATACCCGTTTCTTCTTCAAAGTGTACCGGCACAACCATCGCTCGCCGGAAGAAATCAAAGCTGAAATACAATTGCTGGATATCCTGCAACAGCAGGGCGCCAATGTGGTGTATGCCCTGAAAGACAATACCGGAAATACTATACAGACTTTTAACGCACCGGAAGGAGAACGCTGCGCGGTATTATTTACCTTCGCCGCCGGCGCCCGCGCGGGTATCACGCTGACGGATGAACAACTTGCTGCCATTGGCGTGGTCATGGCCCGGAATCATCTCATCACCCAGGATCTCCAACTTGCTTATCCCCGCCCGGAATACAATATCCATACTACTGTCCATGAACCGCTGCAGGTGCTGCAGGCGGCATTGACAGGATATGGCTGCACCACGGAATACCGGCAGCTGGCAGATACGGCGCCATTAGTATTGGAGAAGCTGGCAAAGCTGTGCCCGGAGCAGTTTAGCACCGGGTATTGCCATTTCGATTATTTCCCCCATAATTACTACTTCAGGGATGATAATACTGTCACCCTTTTTGATTTTGATTTCTCTGGTAAAGGATACCTCGTATATGATATCGCCACGCTGTTTGCTCACTACGAAATAGTCATGTACCTGCAACGTATTACTCCGGAAGAAGGACGGCGCGCTATGGAATTGCTGCTGGCATCTTACCGGAAAATAAAACCGCTGCCGGCTGCAGAGGAAGCAGCTATCCCGCTGCTGGCCTGGATGCTGTTGCTATTCTACCTGCAGTTCCAGCATGAGAGCTATGAGTATTACAGTCATACTTATTTCAACCGGAAATTTATACAGGACAGGGTGGCGTTTATGCAACACCTTGCGGCAAAATATGAAGTGATATAAGCAGCTTACAGGTGGGAGAGGAGCAGCAATGCCAGCCCCAGTTCATGTACGCTCAGCTCCTTTTTCAGGATGGCCAGCGCCTTCCCCATATGTTTTTCAACGGTGTTGACGGAGATCCCTAATTTCTCTGCAATGGATTTGTTAGGCATAGATTCAAACCTGCTCAATTCAAAAACTTCCCTGCATTTCGGCGGCATTTTTTCAAGGGTCTGCCGGAAACGCAGCTGCAGCGTTTTGCTGTCTATCCCCGTATGCGGAAGACTATGTTGCTTCTGTGTGGCGGCAATAGCCGCATGATGTGTTTCGTGTATCAGCCGGTTGCGGAATTCATTGATGATCCGGTTTTTCAGGCTGGCCATCAGGTAGGGTTTCACCGGCACATCAATGGTATGTCTTCTTTCGTAAAAATTCACAAATACTTCCTGTACCATATCATCTGCAGCGGCTTTGGACTGCAGGCGTTTCCAGGCGGTGCGGTAAAGATGATCCACATGCCGCTGATACAGGGCTGCAAAGGCATCCGTCTGATTTTCCTTCATGGCGGCCAGCAGCGCTTCATCGGTATATGTCTCGAATATTTTGGTTGATTTTATCATGTATCGCTACAAATGTAAAAAAAATCCTGAATTGCAATGGCGGCAGTCAGCAGGTTATGTGTATTGATAGAAAGATGCCTGCCATATGAACGCAAAAAAATTGGCTGCCCTGCTGCAGAAATACCAGGATGGCCAGTGTACGGAGGAAGAACGTTACCTGGTAGAGAATTTCTACCAGGGTTTTGATGCAGATGAAGACCGGCTGCCGGATACTACTGCCATGCAGGAGCATTATCAGGCGCTTTATGAAAATATGGCTGCCCGTATACAGGCTGCACCAGCTGCCCGCCGTAGTTTCCTGTACCGTTACCGATGGGCCGCCGCTGCCGCTGCATTGCTGCTGGCCGCTTTCGCCGGCAGCCAGTGGTTACTTCCTGCGCGTCAGCAACCGGTAGTTACCATTGCGGCAAAGGAAAATGTCCGTAAACGCTTTATCAAATTATCCGACGGCAGTTCCGTACTGCTGAATGCCGGCAGCCGGCTGCAATACCCTGCTGTATTTGAAGGCAATTCCAGAGAGGTATACCTCACCGGCGAAGCCTATTTCGATATTGCAGGCGATACCCGCCAGCCTTTCATTGTGCATACCGGAAAGGTGACCACTACCGTACTGGGAACCGTATTCAATATTAAAGCCCTGCCACAGGAAGAACAGGTGACCGTTACCGTAGCCAGGGGAAAGGTAAAGGTAGATGCCGACGGCCGCCAGATAGGCATCATCGGCTCCAATGAACAGATTTCAGTGGACAGGAAAAAGACGGCTGCAGCGAAGACGGAACAGGTGAGTTTTTTACCCGTAGCAGAATGGACTCAGGAAGACATTGTATTTAACAACATCACCTATGCGGAAGCAGCAGCTGTACTGAAAGAAAAATACAGCATACAGATAGTTTTTGAAAACAGCACCGTACAGCAATGCCGCTTTACAACCTCCTTCATGCGTCAATCCTCCCTGGAAGATATACTCAGCGTACTATGCGCCTTCAACCAGTCTTCCTTCACTATAAAGGACAGTATCGTAACCATCAGGGGAGGTGGTTGCCAGTAGAAAAATTACAGTTTATGCTATCATCATCTTAAAAAAAAGCAACCCCGGCTGCCACCGGGATTGCTGAAGCGGTCTTAAATACTTTACTGACACTTAAAACCAAATGCAATTTATGCAAAAAAACATTCTTTTGCCCGGGGCAGAAGCGCCTTGCCGTGCCCGGAGCAAACCCCGGAAAAAGGGAGTCACACCAGGAACATTGTCCTTCATTATGAGAATACAACTTATCATCACCGCGTTATTGATTGTCAGCACCCAGCTGATGCTGGCGGGCCCTACAAAAGGGCAGGGCAAAGCCGGGCAGCTGCTGACAATGGGCGTGCAGAACGAATCGCTGAAAGCAGTGCTTACACGTATGGAACGGCTGGCGGAAATCCGTTTCATCTACAACCAGGAGCAGGTATCGGCCATTACCGGTATTCATGTGCCCAAAGGCGCACGTACCATCGGAGAGCAGCTGACGCTGATACTGGAAGGCACCCCGCTGAAATACCGGGTGGTGAATGATCACTTTATCATCTATAATGTAGCAGAACTTAGTCCGGAACCGGCTACCGGCGCAGAGAAAGATAATGGCATCATTAAAGGAAAGGTGACCGACGCCAAAGGCGAACCGGTGGCCGGCGCTACGGTGCATATTGCCGGTACCTCCCAGGGTGCTGCCACCAACCAGGAAGGAGAATTTATCATCAAAGGGCTGAAGCCCGGAACCTATAAGCTGGTGGCTTCTTCCATCGGATATGAAAAAGCTACGGGAACGGTTACACTGAATAACGACGAAGCTCATATCACCCTGGCGCTGCCCGATGGCCTGAACCCTCTCAACGAAGTGGTGGTAGTAGCTTACGGCACCCAGAAACGCGCGAGCTTCACCGGCTCTGCGGCTACCGTAAAACCGGAAGCCTACGCCCGTTCTCCGCGCGCCTCCCTCCAGGAAAACCTGCAAGGTAACGTGGCCGGCGTAATTGCCTCCAATGGCAGCGGCCAGCCCGGCGAAGCGCCGAATATCCGCATCCGCGGCATCGGCTCTATCAATGCAGGCAGCGCCCCGCTCTATGTGGTAGACGGTGTTCCACTGGCTGCCACCAGTGTAAGCAGTCTCAATAACGCTGACATCGAGAGCTTTACCGTTCTGAAAGATGCCTCCGCAGCTTCCATCTATGGCTCCCGCGCAGCCAACGGCGTTATCCTGATTACCACCAAAAAGGGAAAAAGCGGTAAGACAAAATTCAATGCTGCCGTACAGGCCGGCTTTAACAAAGTGACTTTGTCTAAAGATAAATATCCCCTGAACACCACCGAAATGGTGGAGCTGCTGCGAGAAGGATGGGTCAACGCAGGCAACGCAGCAGCCGGCTTCCCGGCCGAACTGAAACGTGGCGGTGTAGACACCACCGTGAATACCGACTGGTTCGATGTACTTACCCGTCCGGGACAGTACCAGCAATACGATTTATCTGCCGCAGGCGGAACAGAAAAAACCACCTTCTATCTCTCCGGCAGCTACTATACCAGTAAGGCGGCCCTGGAAGGCAGCGATTTCAAACGCTACACCGCCAATCTGAAAATGCATAACCAGGCAACGGAAAAATTATCGTTTAACCTGGGCATGCAGCTCAGTCACCGCCGGATGAACATTCAGCCGGACGAAGGCTCCAACGGCAATCCGGTACGTATGTACAAGCGCTATCAGCCCTGGCTGCGTATCTATAAAGCTGACGGCTCCTACGACCTGGGGTACCTGAATGCCTACAACCCGGTAGCAGTAGTAAAAGAAAACTGGAATACCATTGCTGATTACGGCGCTGTTGGAAATGGTAGCGCAAAATATGAATTCAATAAACACTTCAGCATTGAAAACCAGGCCAGCATTGACTTCAATTACAATGACCAGCAGGTGTTTTATAAAAGCGGCGTAGGTACCGCCCGCAGCAACGGTGGTAAAGGAGGATACTCCACTTACCGTACACTGAACTGGGTAAACACCAGCATCTTCCGCTATAATCAGACTTTCGGGGAACATGGTGTAAATGCTTATCTCGGCTATGAAGCACAGCAGGTGACCGGGTCCGGCAACAATGCGGAAGCGCAGAACTTCCTGCCTAATACCTTTACATTGGATAATGCCGCACAGGCTACTGCCGCTGGCTCCAACGTTACTTCCAACTCCCTGAATTCCGTTTTTGCCAATGCGGCCTATCAGTTTAAATCACGTTACTACCTGAGTGCTTCCGTGCGCCGTGACGGATCTTCCCGCTTTGGTGCGGACAAACGCTTTGGTACTTTCTGGTCGGTAGGTGCTTCCTGGAACATCGCAGAAGAAGCCTTTATGAAATCACAGCGCATTGTCTCTGAACTGAGATTGCGCACCAGCTATGGCGTCAACGGGAACCAGGATATCGGGAACTTCGCTTCCCGCGCATTGTACACCGTTACGGATGCTGACTACGATCAGAAACCGGGCTATGTGTTCTCCAAATACGGTAACTCTGTACTGACATGGGAAAAGAATAAACCATTCAATGCCGGACTTGACTTCGGTATTTTTTCAAATCGTATAACGGGTACCGTAGAATACTATACCCGCACCACTTCCGATCTGCTGCTGGATTTGCCGGTATCTGCCACCAACGGCACTACCAGCCTGTTGTCCAACATCGGTAAAATGGAAAACAGCGGATGGGAGTTTGAAATCACTTCGCAAAACCTGGTACCGGCGCAGCATGGCCTGGGCTGGACAACCAGCTTCAACATATCAACGCTGAAAAACCGTATCACGGCACTGAATAATCCTATTCTCTCCGGTTACTACAACAGGTTTATCGGTGGCGATTTTTACCAGCTGTATCTGCGCGGTTATGCCGGTGTTGATCCGGAAACAGGAACGGCGCTGTGGTATACTGATGGCACGGAAAGTAAAACCACCACCGAATTCGGCAAAGCTGCGCAATACAACCAGGGCAGCGCATTACCGAAATATTTTGGTGGTTTAACCAACACCCTTACCTATAAAGGATTTACATTCAGCTTCCTGTTCTCCTATAATTTCGGTAATAAGATCTACGATAACTGGGGCGCCAACGCCAACTCCGACGGTAATTCCGGCCTGAACGGCGCTGCCGGTCTGCCGCGTTACACCTACGATCACCGCTGGCGTAAACCCGGCGACATCACCGATGTGCCGAAAATGGATTATGACGGTACACAATCCGGCTCCTCCAATTTTTCTTCCACCCGGTTCTTATATAGCGGCGATTATGTCCGTCTGAGAGATGTTTCCTTATCCTATGACCTGCCGCAGCATTGGATAAAAGCGGCCAGGATGGCGGGCGTACGCCTGTATGTAAGAGGTAGCAACCTGTTCACCTACATCAAGGACAAGCGTATGAACTTCGACCCGGAAGTGGGTATCGACGGGCAGGCAGACCAGAATGCCCCGATGTATAAAACATACCTGCTGGGGCTGGATATTAAGTTTTAACCGTAAATAACTTTTGGAAGATGAAAAAATTACACTACATATTTGCTGTCACCGGCATGATGATAACTGCCTCCTGCAGCAAAAATTTTTTGCAGATAGATCCGCAGCAGCAGACGGATGCCAGCCTGGTTATACAGGATCTGCCGGGAACACGCGCCGCTATTACCGGTATCTATTCCCTGATGCAGAGCATCAATGGCTATGGCAGAACCACTACCTTGCTGCCTGACCTGATGAGCGATAACGTATACATCAGCAAGAAAAACCAGGGACGGTACCTGGCTTACGATCAATACAATACGGTAGCTACAGATGGATATGCTGCCAGTCAGTGGAACCAGCTGTACCGCGTGGTCGCCAACACCAACCTGCTCATCAGCAAGGCGGAAAAGGTGGACTACCCGGTGGCCGACCAGGCAGAAGCAAGGCATATTATGGGGGAAGCCTATGCACTCCGCGCCATGGCGCATTTCGACCTGGTACGTTTTTATGCCATGCCTTACAACTTTACCACAGCGGCAGATCATACTGGCGTTCCCGTTGTATTGAAGAGCGGTACCAACAAAGATGAAATCCAGTCGCCCTCCCGCAATAAGGTAAAAGAAGTATACGATCAGGTGATCGCTGATTTCAGCAAAGCCATCAGCCTGCTGCCGAAAACGCCGGTAGGCTTCAAGACGGCTATGCGTGGCAGGATGAGCCACTATGCAGCCAAAGCGCTGCTGGCAAGAGTGCAGCTCTACCGCGAAGACTGGGTAGCAGCGGATACCCTTGCCGCTGATGTCATCACTAATGGTTACTATACGCTGCTGAGCCGCAGCCAGTATATTGAAGAGGGGAGAAAGCTGAATAATGCGGAGTCTATCTTTGAACTGCAATACAACCTGCTGGACAATCCGGGTAGCGATGCCCTCGCAAACTTCTACTGGCAGTCCGGCAGTTACGGCGATGCACTGGCCTCCGAAAATCTCTATAACGCCTACGCCTCTACGGACATACGCCGCGGATATATTACCAAAGGCAAGCGCAAGGACGGCGAAGACCCCGCTATGCTGGTGCTGAAATATATCAACAACACCAGCTTTGAAGAACCGGTTAAAGTGATCCGCCTGGCCGAAATGTACCTGATCCGGGCAGAAGCCCGTCAACGTCAGGGCCTGGATGCCGCTGCGGCACAGGATCTCAACACTATCGCCACCCGCGCCGACGCCTCCTGGACACCCACCGCCGCTACCGGCGCTGCCCTTCAGGCCCTGATCCTGGACGAAAACCGTAAAGAGTTTGCTTTCGAAGGTCACCGCCTCTTCGACCTCACCCGCAACAAACTCGCCTTCACAAAATACCGTTCCGGCACCAACACCATTGCCATTCAACCCGGCAACGGCAAAACCATCCTGCCCATTCCGCAATCAGAAATGAACGCCAATAAAAATATGGAGCAGAATGAAGCGTATAAAATAAAATAATTACGAATTACGAATTGCGAATTACGAATGAGAAGCGAAGATTAAAGAAGGATACTTAATTATTATCCGCTTTAATCTTCGCTTCTCATTCGTAATTCGCAATTCGTAATTCGTAATTAATTTTTCTCTATTTTTGGAAAAAGCATCATTATGTCAATTACTTCAGAAGCAGAATTACAGGGAATGAAGCGGATCAGTGAAGTGGTAGCTACTACACTGAAAGAGATGCGGAATTATGCCAGACCAGGTATGTCCGCCAGGGAAGTGGATGATTTTGGCGGGGAGGTGTTGAATGGTTTTGGCGCTAAGTCTGCGCCAAGGCTGACTTATGGCTTTCCCGGATGGACTTGTATCAGTGTGAATAATGAGATTGCCCATGGCATTCCTTCTGCCCATAAAATACTGCAGGAGGGAGATCTGGTGAATATAGATGTTTCGGCGGAGCTGGATGGATACTGGTCGGATAATGGCGGGTCCTTTGTGCTGGGAGAGGATATTCACGGGCATCAGCCATTGGTGGATGCATCGCGGGCTATTCTTTACAAAGCCCTCGGACAGATACGCGGCGGGGTGAAAATTTCAGAGATCGGGAAACTGATTGAGAAGGAAGCCGGAAGGGCAGGGTATGGTGTTATCCGTAATTTAGCCGGACATGGCATCGGCAGAAAACTGCATGAAGCCCCTGAAGATATTCTCAATTGCTATGAGCGCCGCATTAAAACCAGATTCCGTACCAATGGCGTGGTGGCTATTGAAACATTCATCTCCACTGCCTCCAATTATGCGAATCAGGCTCCTGATGGCTGGACCCTTGTCGGAAACAAGGGCGGATATGTAGCACAGCACGAACATACCATCGTTATTACGGATGGACAGCCCGTAATCCTGACTGCCGCTAACGGTATATAGGATATTTATTGGTAATTTGCGGCCATTATGTCTTTATATACAAAGAAAGCCGCTGTTACCATCACCTGTAACAAGCGCTTAACGCCTTACCTGGAGCAGGAAGTAAAGGAGCTGGGATTTCAGGTGGAAGAAACTTTTGTAACAGGGGTGCGTATTTATGCGTCTGTGAATGAGTGTATCCGGCTTAATCTCAACCTGCGCTGCGCCAGCCAGGTACTCTACAGCCTGAAACAATTTGAAGCCCGCGATGCGGACGAGATCTACCGGGAACTTCATACCTATCCCTGGGAAACACTGATTCCTGCAGATGGTTATTTCTCCATTACCAGCAACGTACAGAACGAAACGATCAATAACAGCATGTTCGCCAACCTCCGGGTGAAGGACGCTATTATTGACCGTATGCGCGAAAAGCATGGCAGACGCCCTTCTACAGG
The DNA here is from genome assembly GCF_009928525.1 of Chitinophaga solisilvae. Classification (GTDB taxonomy): domain Bacteria; phylum Bacteroidota; class Bacteroidia; order Chitinophagales; family Chitinophagaceae; genus Chitinophaga; species Chitinophaga solisilvae. The sequence continues at coordinate 21,910 of NZ_JAABOK010000017.1, forward strand.
TGCTGAGCTGAGCGGAGGCGTGATACACCTTTTCTGGAAAAATGAACAGGCAGAGATTTTTGTAGATACTTCCGGCGATTCGCTGGCCCGTCACGGTTACCGTAAGATACCAGGCAGAGCGCCGATGCTGGAAGCGCTGGCTGCTGCCACTATCCTTGCCACGCAGTGGGACCGGAAATCTCCGTTTATCAATCCGATGTGCGGTTCCGGTACCGTGGCTATAGAAGCAGCTCTTGTAGCGACCAACAGCCGCCCGGGTCTTTTCCGCAGCAATTATGCCTTTATGCACCTGATCGGATATGATGAGGCAGTGTACCAGGAGGAGAGAGGCCGGCTGGAAAACCAGATAACTGAAGCGCCCGGTCTGCGTATTATAGCTACGGATCTGAGTCCGCAGGCTATTGAGAATGCCCGCAAAAATGCCAGGGCTGCGGGTGTAGACGATATGATTACCTTCGCAGTCTGCGATTTTGCCTCCACTGAAGTGCCGCAGGATGCCGGCGGTGTGGTGTATATGAACCCGGAATACGGATTACGTCTGGGAGAAATACAGGCACTGGAAGATACCTACGGGCGGATAGGTGACTTTATGAAGCAGCAGTGTAAGGGATACTTCGGATATATCTTCACCGGCAACCTGGACCTGGCGAAGAAGATAGGGCTGAAAGCAAAACGGCGCATTGAATTTTATACCAGTACCATTGATTGCCGCTTACTGGAATACGAGTTGTATGCAGGCAGTAAAAGATAATGAAACGCTCCGCCATGACGGCGGAGCGTTTTTGTTTTAACCGATGAATTTTCTGATGAGGGCAGCCACTTCCCGGTGATATTCCTCCAATACAAAATGTCCGCCATCCAGCAGGTGCAGTTCCGCCTCCGGCAGGTCTTTCAGATAGGCTACCGCGCCTTCTCCGGGAAATATGCGGTCATGCTTGCCCCAGGTGATGAGGGTGCGGGGCTGGTATTGCCGCAGGTATGCCTGCCATACCGGATACAGCGGGAAATTGGTTTTGTAGTTGGCAAAGAGGGTACGTTGTATGGCTGTATTCATGAAGGAGGCATCTGTTTTCCAGGCGTCAGGAGAAATACGCGCCGGATTTTTAGCGCCATGCATATAATCATCTTTGATACCGTCTTCACTGATCATATAATCGAACAGGGCGCTCATACCTGCCCAGTCGCCGGCATCCTGTAAGGCGCCAACACGTTGTACGAAGGGGCCGAGGCCTTCCGTATAGGCGTTGGCGTTTTGTATGAGCAGGGAGGCGATAAGTTCCGGGCGTCTGACAGCGATGCGGAATCCGATAGGGCCGCCATAGTCCTGCACGTAGAGATGAAAGCGGCGAAGCTGCAGGTGGTCGATGAAATGTTCCATTACTACAGAGAGGTGATCGAAGCTGTATTCAAATGATTCCGGCGTGGGGTGGCTGCTGTGGCCAAATCCGGGATAGTCCGGTGCAATAACATGGTAGCGCTCCGCCAGCAGGGGGATGAGATCGCGGAACATATGCGAGGATGACGGGAATCCGTGCAGCAGAAGTATAACCGGGGCGGTGGCATCTCCGGCCTGCCGGTAAAACAGTTGTAATCCATCTACAGTTGCCTGGTGATAAGTGACGGTATGCATAATAGTGATATTTTAAATTGTACTATTTAGTACAAAAATGAATAAAAAAATTTAACTGATAACGGCCAGGTTCATTTCGATCAGGGAGGCGAGGCCGGCCTGCGTCGGGTACATACGGCGGGTAATGCCCAGTCCGTTCCAAAGGTTCAGCAGATGCCGCGCCAGCAGATCCGCCGGCGCCTTGGTAGTCAGGTCGCCATTCAGCTGCGCAGCGGTAATCACTTCCCGGAACAGGGTTTCCATCTGTTGCAGGCGGCGGGCGGCTTTCTGCTCCAGCCCCTTGTCTACATTGGATAACTCAGCAATGGTATTACCCATCAGGCAACCTTTCATATGAGTATGACGGTTATCTGATGCGATGTTGCGGAAAAATTCCAGGATGGCAAAGACCGGCTTTTTACTGACAGCCACCTGTTGCTGCAACTGTTCAAATGCGGCGGTATTAAAGTGATCCAGGGCCTTTTCAAAAACTTCTTTTTTGCCTCCGGGGAAAGCGTTGTAGAAACTGCCTTTGCCGATACCCATGGCAGCCTGGAGGTCGTCAGTAGAAGTGGCTTCGTAGCCCTTCTCCCAGAATACTGCTGTTGCCAGCTGTATTACCCGTTGCTCATCAAAAATTCTGGATCTCCCTGCCATTGTGTACTATTTAGTACAAAAATAGGAAAAGACGATTACTTTCCAAATATTTTTTTGAGAGAAGGGTTGCAGGGAGAAGAAGGAGGTCGCAAAAAAAAATGAAGGCTGCGGACAGCCTTCATTCATATGGTGTGTTAAATAACTTCGCTGACATTAATAGGCCGGGAAAAACTTTCTTCCAGCGAGATAATGGTTTCTGTACGCTCAATACCTTTGATATGCTGCAGGTCATCCTGTAATATCTTCCGCAGCTCGCCGCTGTCGCGGCAGATAATTTCCGCAAACATACTATAGGCTCCGGTGGTATAGTTCAGTCGCACTATCTGCGGGATCTTCAGCAGCTGTCTGGCCACATTTTCATACAGGGAGCTTTTCTCCAGGTAAATACCGATAAAAGCCAGCACATCATACCCGATGGCGCGCAGATTCACCTGCAGCCGCGTACCCTGTATCACGCCCATTTCATGCAGCTTTTTAATGCGTACATGAATAGTACCCCCGGAAACAAATAATTTCTTACCCAGCTCGGCATAAGAGATACCGGCATCAGTTGACATTTCTGAGATAATCTGTAAGTCTAATTTGTCAATATTTAATGAGTGGCTCATTTTCGCAGTGCGATTTAGATTTTTTTCTAAAAATATGCATTTTATTGCAATAATCGCAAAAAATTATGAAATGACCATACTGTTAACCCTCCGCAGGCCCCGGTTCTGCCGGATACCGGATTAATTTCCTCCACCACACTGCAAAGCAACCTTTTTATCTTGTTATAAATCAATTATATAAACCAGCATTATCTGCTACCTGCATCCGGCAAACCTGCCACCAGGAAAAAAATCTCAAATAATTAAATAACTAAATAATTAAATAATCAACTAACCCGTCTCTATCGTTAATGCCTATACGCATTTATCCCGGCAAAAATTTCGTATATTGGTATTCTCCAAAAGACACAACATGAAGGCTACAGCAACCAGCAAAACAGCTCAGTATATGGCCTTGTTCCGCGCACTGGAAACTACCCGGCCAAAGGAAAAAAGATTATTTACCGATAACTATGCACACCTCTTTCTCTCCGGCAGCCTGAAAATATGGGCCTGGTTATGCCGCCTGTCTCCGGTCAGAACACTGGCAGAAAGAATTATCCGGAAAAAAATTCCAGGCGCCTATACTTCCGGTATTGCCCGTACCAGATATATCGATGACCTGCTCAATGACGCCGTTCAGCATGGCGTGGAACAGGTGATGATACTGGGGGCCGGCTTTGACACACGCGGTTTCCGGCTATCCTCGCTGGGTAATGTACCAGTCATAGAAATTGACCATCCCAACACCGCCCGCTTTAAACTCACTAAACTGCGTAATAAAAAAATACCTTCCCGCATCCGGTTCTACCAGATAGATTTTAATAAGCAAAGCCTCGACCAGCTGAGTGCCATGCATCATTTCGATTTCTCGCGGCCTACTGCCGTGATCTGGGAAGGCGTTACCAACTACCTCTCCCCGGAAGCCATCGATAATACCTTTGCCTTCATCAGGCGCTTTAAATCAGGATCCTGCATCATCTTTACCTATATCGATAAAAAAGTGCTGGAAACCCCTGCCGCATACACCGGCGGAGAAAAGCTCCTGCAGGACGTTTCCGCCCTGGAAGAAAAATGGACCTTCGGATTCCGCCCTGAAGAACTGAAAGATTATCTGCTGTCATTCGATCTTGAACTTCTGGAAGACATGGGCGCCGCCGCCTACAGACAACGGTATATGCCGGATAGAAGTGAGGAAGGGTATGAGTTTTACAGGGTGGCGTATGCGAGAAAGAAATGAATGAGTTACGAATTAAAGAAACTCCGACGGCCTTTTCCCCACCAGCTTATAAAACGTGTTACTGAAAGCAGATACACTATTATACCCTGTATCCCAGGCTATTTCACTGATGTTTTTATCTGTTTCCAGCAGGTAGCCCATGGCTTTGGTCATACGGGCCAGCTTGAGGTACTGAAAGAAGGATATGTCCATAGTGGAACGGAATAGCCTTGTCAGCGTACGTTCGCTGAAATTAAACGTATGCCCTATGCTTTCCAGGGTGAGCGGTTCTGAGAGGTTCTCCTGTATATACTTTAATATGGGCCGCATCCGGGGATGCTGTGTGGTTGGCAGGTTGATGGGCAGGGGGAGCAGGCTGATGTCAGGAAGAATGCTTTTGATAGCCCTGATAAAGCTGTAGCCCTGTGAGCCGGGAAGTACATCCTGCTTATCCCATTTCTCCGAAAACAGAATCATCTCCAGCAACAGGTTATTGACCGGATAGATGCCTGTCTGGCTGAAGAAAGCATTTTTGTCATCTCCCTCATCTGTAAAAAAATAAATGGTACGCACAAAATTCTCCGGGTACCGGTGCTGGAAATAGTGTTCCACACCGGCCGGTACCCACATGTAGTGGCGGGCCGGCAGAAAATATGTTTTATCGCGGGTATATAAAAATGCCACACCCCCCTCAACATAGGTCAGCTGTCCTTTGTTATGCTTATGAAAAGGAAAATAATGCTCCGTTTTCTGGTGCCATATAAAAGCGGAATCCGGTATCAGGTCCACTTCTTCCAATACTAACTCAGATTTGGGATTTGTCATTTTTGGCCGGATCTAACAAGTTTATGGCAATTTATAGAAAATATTTTAATCAGGATGGATGGAACTTTGCATCTTCATTAGATTCAATATGTCTTCTATTAGTATTAAATGGCTTACAGGTATGATGCTGGCAGTATTACTACCCTGGAAAACAGCCATCAGTCAGAACCCTGAACAGCGCACCCTCACATTACCGGAAGTATGGAAGCAAGCGGAAGTCTACAATAAACAATTGCAGATGCAATACCTCCGTGTGCAGGGCATGGACCAGAAAGTAAAAGCCGCCAAAGATGAACGTCTGCCTGAAATAAAAGCAGACGGACTTTATGCACGCGTATCCAACCTGGCCATTTATGAAGATGGCCTTTTTAATGCGCCCTCGCAATTTCCCGTGGTGCATGAATTCTATAAGATAGGCGCAGATGCTTACCTGAACCTGTATAACGGCGGTAAAACCACCAGAGAAATTACAGTACGGCAGACGGAGAGCGAGCTGGCCAGAGAACAGCGCAACCTCACCGCTACTGAAATACGTTACAAAGCCGCTGCCCACTACCTCGATATCTACCGGTACCGCACCTACGAAAAAGTAATGCTGCAGGATATTGCCGAACGGGAAAAGGAATTGGAAGAAATCAGGCAGCTGCTGCAGCATGGCGTAGTATTGAAAACAGATGTGCTACGCGCAGAACTGAAGTTGTCCAAACAGAAAATGTCCCTGCTGGAAATCCGTAACAGTATTAAAATTGCCAATCAACGGCTGAACATTATGATAGGTCAGCCTGACAGCACCGACAACCAGATTGCTGCAGACAGCCTCGCCATAGCACACATACCCATGCGCAGCTACGAAGAATACCTCGCTGACGCCTACGAACATTCCTTTGCATTTAAGATTTCCGGCAAAGAAACAGCACTGAGCGAACTGAAACTCAAGGAAGTAAAATCGGCCACCCTGCCTAAAGTAGGATTGTATGCTGAATACGCATACACCTATCCGCAGATAGCCTTCTTCCCTTATGCCATCAGCCTGTACGGACTGGGACAGGTAGGCGTTAAAGCAGGGCTGCCCATTTCTGCTTTCTACCAGAATAAACATAAGAAAGAAGAAGCCAGGATTAACCTGGAGAGACAGGAAATAGAACATGCCGATACCAGGGATCAGGTGCGCCAGGAGGTCAGAGCCGCCTACCTGCGGTACACAGAAGCGCTTACCCGTATTGAAGTAGCACGGACAAACATTGAACAGGCAAGGGAGAATTTCAGGATCGTGAATAACACCTATTTCAATCAGCTGTCACTGCTGACAGACCTGCTGGATGCAGAAACACAACTGCTGCAATCCAGGTTTGACCTGACAAACGCAGAAGTGACGGCACAATTACAATACTATCAATTACTGAAAGCAACCGGCAACCTTTAATATATGAGCAAGACAAACACCAACACTACCACTAACAGAACAGACAGGATTATTTCAAGAGTTACCACTATCGTTGCCTCCATCGTGGTGATATGCCTTGCCGTATGGGGCGTGAGAACATTGCTGCATCAATGGAAGTTTGAGGAAACCAATGATGCGCAGGTAGATGAATATATCAACCCCATTGTAGCGAAAGTAACCGGGTATATACAGGAGATCAGGTATGAAGAAAACCAGGAAGTAAAGAAAGGTGATACGCTCATTATCATAGATAACAGTGAGTATGCTGCGCAACAGCTTGAATCGGAAGCCTCCCTGCAGAATGCCAGGGCACAGGTAAGCGTACTGGAAAGCGGTATCCGTACGTCCGCGCAGACAGCTAAAGTATACCAGTCGCAGATAGCTGCCGCCAAAGCAAAACTGGTGCATCAGGAACAGGAGTATCAGCGGTATAAAAGTCTGTACGATGTGGAATCCGCCACCAAACAGCAATTGGAAAGAATGGAAGCGGCGCTCGCCGTGGCGCGTTCCGATTACAATGCAGCCATAGAAGCCTATGATGTAGCGCTGGCGAAGATAAAGGATGCACAGGTGCAGCAGGGTGCGCTGGAAGCTACCATCAAAGGAAGAGAAGCCGCTGTCAGGAAAAATGACCTCACCGTTTCCTATACCATCATCACAGCGCCATATGACGGCAAGATGGGCCGCCGGACCGTACAGCCAGGGCAGCTGGTACTGGCCGGACAAACACTGGCCTTTATCGTAGACTGGCAGTCCGGGAAATGGGTGGTGGCTAATTTCAAGGAAACGCAGATCAGACATATGTTTATAGGGGAAACTACGCAGATCACCATCGATGCTTTTCCCGGAGTCACCTTCACCGGAAAAATAGAATCCCTCTCAGGGGCTACGGGTTCAAGATTCTCGCTGCTGCCTCCGGACAACGCCACCGGTAACTTTGTGAAGATAGCCCAGCGTATTCCGGTACGTATACGGCTAAACGGTACGCCGTCATCTTTGAAAATGCTCTCCGCCGGTATGAGTGCCAATGTTTCAGTAGCTAAAGCACATAAATGATTATGGGAAAAGAAAATCCTATATTCAGAGCATGGGCGCCGGAATGGCTCATCAGGCTGACGATCTTCCTGGTGCTGTTCCCCACAGTAATGCTGTTTGCGTTATCTACGGCTAACGTAAACGCCGCTACGGGATTTTATGGCGTAGAGCCCGCGGATATCCAGTTTTCAATGCTGCTGTATTATGCATCCCTGGCCAGCTTTACACCACTGGAAAGAAGATTCTTCAGCCGTGTATCCACAAAGGAATATTTTCTCCTGTGCCTGGTGCTTCAAGTGCTCATCACATATGCCTGCTACCATACCAGGGAACTGCCGGTGTTGTTTGTCTGCCGCTTTTTGCAGGGGATCGTCAATTGCGGCGTCACCAGCATTTGCCTTACCCTGCTGTTTGGCCGCCTGAAGTCAGAACACGCGCGGGAAACGGGCTATGCTATCTTCTATGCCATGATTCTATGCTCAGCCTCACTCACCTCCCTGGTGACTGCTCCGCTGGTCGATAACTTCGAGTACAACGTGTTATATAAAATGGTGATTTACACGTTTGTACCTGGCGCCATTTTATTATTACTGTTAATGAACAAGGTGCACCTGGTACGCAAAACACCGCTGTACCAGCTGGATTGGGCCAGCTTCTTCCTCTACAGTCCCATGCTGATTCTGATTGGTTACGTACTGATATACGGACAGCAATACTACTGGCTGCAGGACAACACCATTGTAGGGAGTATCATTGCCATCATATTGCTGGGAACTGTATTTGTGATCCGGCAGCTGGTGGTCAAGCGCCCGTTTATTCACCAGGAAGTATTTCAGTCCAGGGCATTCATCTTTGGCTTGTTCCTGCTGGGCATGCTCTATCTGATCCGCGGTTCCTTTAATCTGACCATCAACTTTTTCTCTGTGGTACTCGGGATGGACCCTATTAACCTGTATGAACTCCTGTTGTATAACATCCTGGGGATTATTGCAGGAGCAGTTATTTCAGGGAGACTTGTTGTGAAGAAACGTCCTATTCAGTTCATCTGGCTCGCCGGTTTTTTATTGCTGCTGCTGTTTCACGGGAGTATGTATTTCCTCTTTACTTCTGAAGCGGACATGCGCACCTTTGCGATTCCGTTGATGCTCCAGGGCATGGGCGCCGGTATGTTGCTGACGCCGGTGGTACTGTTTATCATTTCATCGGTACCGGAGGCTATCAGCCAGTCGGCATCCGCAGTAGGCGTATTTATCCGGTATACGTTCTTCGGGCTGAGTACCGCCCTGATAAATTACTTCTCCCTGTATTTTTCGAAGATTCACTCCATGCGCATGAGCGACCGGATTTCGCGGGCTGACAATGGCTTACAGGATAGAATACAATTATACCAGCATTCACTGCAAGCCAGGGGAATGCCGCCGGACCAGGCAGCAAAGCTCGCCACCGGCCTGCTGGACAAAGCCATACAAAAGCAGGCCTTCCTGAAATATGCCATGGATTACTACGAAATAGTTTGCATCGTCATTCTGGGATTAATGCTGCTCATTATAATGGCTCCCTTCATCAACCGGACCATCATCGACGTAAAGGCCAAACAACCCGCTGCCGCCACCTTTTAACCATTTAATTATTTGGTTATTTGAGATTTTGCAGCTAATAGTGAAGCCCCCTGAAGATAGATTGACGGATTTTGAAATTTATTAAATGGAGCAAAGATCTTCGTAATCATCCGCTGCATTTAAAATTCCAAAATTTCAAAATTCCCAAATCCGTCAATCTATCTTCAGGGGGCTTCACTATTAGCCACAAAATCTCAAATAATCAAATAATTAAATCCCAAAGATCGCTGCGAGCTTCTTATCAATCGCGGCTTCATCGGGTTTCTGGGCGATGATTTTTCCTTCCGGGCTTATCAGGTAGAGGGTGGGGAGGAGCTGTACGTTGAATTGTTTTTTGGATACAGTGCCCTGCCCGTCGTGTGCCTGTGGCCACGGGTTGTTTTCTTCTTTCATAGCTTTCAGCCAGGCTGCTTTATCCCGGTCTGTGGAGATGCTGAGTATTTCGAAGTTTTTGTCTTTATACTTTGCATACAGTTCGCGCATGTGCGGGAAGGCGGCTCTGCATGGGCCGCACCAGCTGGCCCAGAAATCTATCAGCAGGTATTTACCTCTGAAGGCGGAGAGCTTAACGGGTTGTTCATCGCCGTTTTTCAGGGTGAAGTCTGCCGGTGTGGAGCCTACGGTACTCAGTTTACGTGCTGAAATTTCTGTGGCTACATCTTTGGCTTCACGCAGTGATTTGATGGCTGGTGTAAGCCGCTGATAAAGGGATTCCAGTGTTTTGCTGTCAACTGCTCCGCTGTTGCGCTGAAGGATGATAGCGGCAGCATAGGATCCAGGATTTTTACCTACGTACTGTTTTACCAGTCTGGAGGTAGCTGCGTTGGTCAGCGATGTCAAATCAGCTTCTGCTGCCGGATTAGGCTCACGCTTAGCAAATACATCTGCTCCGTATTTCTGCATGATGGTTTTTTCTGCTGCATCCGAGGCTTTGTCCTGGTCTGCGGCGAAGGCGGCAAATACCTGCTGTGCATCGCCGTTGGTGGCGGAGTAGTGTGTACCGTTGCTATCGATGCGCGCTATGATGTTGTATGTACCTGGTTTATCGATCAGTATTCCCTGCGGAGCATATCCGTCTTTTACTTCCATATCGTATTGGGAAGCAAACAGCTGGCGATAGGGTGCTTCAAAAGAATAGGTGATGGTAAAGGTGTTATGCACTATCTTCAGGGAATCGTATCTGTCCGGATACCTGGAGTACAGGTCCATACGGTTATATCCCCTGGTGTCGCCGATGACGGTACCTTTGATGACTACCTCCTGCTGCTGTGCATGGCTGCCTGTGTATAATCCCGCCAGTAACAGCGAGAGGCAGGCGTGTTTCATAAGTCTCATGATGATGATATTTTTTAACGGTGATATTGATTATTTCCATTCAGGATTTTGTCCCAGCTCCTTGCCTGCCGGGTATTTGTTGAGAATTGTCAGCGGTATCGGGAAGAGGTACATCATCGGGCTGATGAAGGTACGGTCTTCTACTTTGGTACGGGTGTATTTTCTTTTCCCGTTTTCTTCGCTGACAACTATTCCGTAGATGGGTTGTCCGAGTATTTCCGGTCCTTTTTTCCAGCGGCAGATGTCAAACCAGCGTTGACCTTCGAAGGCCAGCTCCACGGTTCTTTCAGCCACGTATTTCTCCCATGTCATTTCCCCTGCTGGTACCGGTGGCATCCCTGCCCGGCTTCTTATCATGTTTACATAAGTGCGTGCTTCTTCCGGATTACCCAGCTGCAGCTGACACTCGGCGTAGTTCAGATATACTTCTGCCAGCCGCATGATGATGCAGTTGTTGAAGTTAGGTATGGTAACGCCGCTCAGGTCGTAGGTGGTATCGAGGAATTTCTTCAGGTAATATCCTGTTGGCGTACCTCTTTCAGAGGGATTGGCGGCGCTGCCTCTCATCAGGTCCAGTGTTTCTCCCCGGAAGAAGATACCGTCATACAGGATGCTGCTGTAAAAGCGCGGGTCCCTGTTATCATAGGGATGTTCCGGATTATAGAGCGGCGAGGTATTCCAGGGTTTACCGTCTTTCATCATAAAAGCGTCTACGATATTCTGTGTGGGATCGTCGATACCGCTGGCAAAGCCGGTGAAGTTGCGGGGATATTCATAGTCGTTCATATAGTGGCGTTGCTGACTCTGCAGGCTGCCGAACTGTTTGTCGAAAATGACTTCCACGTTGTTATCGTTGCCGGGCTGGAACAGGCTGCTGAAGTCGGGAAACAGTTCATACTGTTTGAGGTCTATTACCTTTTTTGCTGCTTCGGCTGCGGCGGTATAGTTTCTGGTATTGAGCAGCAGCCGGCATTTCAGGGCATAGCAGGCGCCCTGTGTGGCGCGTCCTGTCTGCGTTGCGTCTGCATATCTCGCTGGTAACAGGCGGGCAGCTGCATCCAGGTCGTCGGTCATTGCCTTCACACATTCCTGGTCGGTACCACGGGGTACGGCCAGTTCATCGGTCAGGGCCAGTGTTTTGAGGATAACCGGGAAGCGGCCGAAGCGCGCATATATTTCCATATAGAATAAGGCGCGGAGAAAATAGGCTTCCCCCTTCATGCGTTGCGTCAGTGCAGCGCTGAACGGCGCGGTCTGTAATTGTTCCAGCAGCTGGTTGCATTTGCGGATACTGACATAACCGGAAGTCCATTCATCAGAGAAGATGCCGGTTCCTGAATTATGGAGTGCGAAATTCACCAGGTGAGATTGCTGGTTTGGCCTGTTGGATTCTGCCTCATCGGTGAGGCTCATCATCAGGTAACCTCCGGCCCTGTCATATTCACTGGTGATACCAGCGTAAATGTTGGCGAGGTACAGATTCACCAGGCTGCTGTCTTTCCAGATAATATCATCAGTCAGTTTATCCAGGGGGCCATTATCCAGAAACCCTTTCTGGCAGGCCGATATGCCGGTGATGAAGAGCAGCAGTATGATATATTTTTTCATGATGCGGGTGATTAGTCGGTTGAATAATTAGAGCTGTATATTGATACCGCCGTTATAGCTGCGCAACATCGGATACATGATAGTCAGGTAAGCCCCGGCTTCCGGATCTATCTGTTTCAGCCGGCTGAAGGTCAGCAGGTTGTTGCCGCTGACATATATTCTGACATTACGGATACCCGCATGACGCAGCCATTGTGCAGGCAGGTTATAGGCCAGTTCCAGATTTTTCAGACGGATATATGATGCGTTATGCAGCCAGTAGTCAGATTCCTGTGTGTTGTTGGGATAGGAGATAAACAGCCGTGGGAAGCTGGCATTGCGGTTTTCCGGTGTCCAGTAATCCTTGTGCAATTCCTGTACATGCCCGTCGTATCCGAAGGGGAAGGCATAGGCGCCGTATACATATGCCTGTATATTACCTGAACCTTGCCAGAGCATGTTCAGCTCCAGCCCCTTATAGCGGCCCCCCAGCGATATACCATACTGAATTTCAGGATAGTTGCCGCGGTCAGTGAGTGTTTTATCGTTAAAGGTGATTTTACCATCGCCGTCAATATCTGCATAACGGATATCTCCCGGCGATACATTGGCATACAGTGGTTTGGGACCTTTATCTATTTCTTCCTGCGACTGGTATAACCCCTGGGAAACAAATTTCGGTACCGTTTTCAGACCTACTGATTTGCCTGTAAGTCGCTGCCATTCAGGAATAGCGCCGGCTTCGGGATAATATACCACCTTGTTGCGGGCATAGGTGAGGTTCGGTCTTACATAATAACTGAAGTCATGGTGCCTGTTTTCATAGCCTATACTTATTTCAAATCCCTTGTTGTCAACGATAGCCGCGTTTTCTACCGGGAGCTTTACGCCGATAACATCCGGTATGGCATCTGCCCGCGGGGCGAGTATATCTTTTGTCCGTTTGTAGAAGTAATCCGCAGAAACGCTGATGCGGTTATCCCATAGCTGCATATCAAAACCGATATTACTCATCACGGCCTTTTCCCAGGTGAATGCAGGGTTGGGCAATACATTCAGTTCCAGGCCGGGATAGTAAACGGGGCTGGTGCCGCCAAAGGAATATCCGTGATTGACAAGGTTCTCGTCGATGCCTATGATATTATAGGTAGACAGGAACTGGTATGGATCTACCCGGTCGTTACCCAGCAGCCCCCAGGATCCTCTCAGCTTCAGGAAGTCTATCAGCTTTACATCCCGGAAGAATGATTCTTTGGAGATGACCCACCCAGCACCTATGGAAGGGAAGAAACCAAAGCGGCTGCCGGGAGGGAAGATATCAGAACCATCGTAGCGGAAGTTCATTTCCAGGAGGTACTTCTGTGAAAAATCGTAGATAAGGCGACCGACTACTCCCTGCCGGTTTTTTCGTTTGCCCGTTCCGGTTATACCGATATTGGTCGGGTCGGCAGCGTTGAGTACTTCCAGTGCAGGAGATACAAAATTATAACCACTGGCGCTGAAATCATTGCCTGCATCCATCGTTTGCGTATAGAGCAACATACCACCGATATGATGATCCCGGAAGGTACGGTCATAGTTGACAGAAACTTCGCTGGTGGCGCTGCTGGTCTGTTTAAAGGTTTCCATCAGGTCGGCTGCGGCCGGATAGTTATTGGCTTTCTTCATATTCCCTGCCTTATCCATAGTATACAGGGCATTGGGTTTGGAGAAAACTTTATCCAGCGTCTGGTCCCGGTCGTAGGCAAATAACCCTTTTACGGACAGGCCTTTTACATAGGGTATAGCATACTGCAGGGAGATGTTTCCGTTGAAAGCTGTACCATTGCTACGGTTGTAGCCATCTTCACCCCTCGACTGCCGGTAAACGTTACCCCTGGCAGCGGGTACAAAACCATACTGCCCGTTGCTGAACTGATTTACATAAAACGGCTGACTGGACGTGGTAATTTTCATAATACCGGAGTTGCCGATCCTGGGATTGATGCTCTCTGTCATGAAACCCGCCAGCTGCAGGTTGAAAATAAGTCCCCTGGCTACTTCCGACTGAAGGTTGGAACGCAGGTTGTAGCGTTTGTAATGCGTGGCCGGATAGAATCCACCTTCATCATTATAGCCTGCAGAAACGTAGTACTGCGTTTTATCATTGCCACCGCTGACAGACAGGTCATAGCGCTGCTGCAGGGAAGTGGGAGAGAGCACCGCTTTATACCAGTCAGTATTAGGGTAACGATCGGGATCGCTGCCCGTCCTGAATTTCTCCAGTACCTCATCACTGTAACCTTTGCCCGCAGCCGGGTTGAAGCTGTTTTCATTTTTCAGCGCCACATTATAAAGTTGTGCGTAGTCATAGGAGCCGAGTGGTTTCAGCTGCCTGGTCTGCTGCTGAATGGTAGTGTTAGCCGTGAAGTTAATGGAAGCCTTACCGGTATTGCCTTTCCGGGTAGTGACCAGTAATACGCCGTTGGCAGCTCTGGCGCCATATACCGCAATGGCGGATGCATCCTTCAATACGCTGACGGTGGCAATATCCGCAGGGGAGAGGTTGTCCAGGTTACGATCCGGTATGCCGTCAATAACAATAAGCGGCTTGGAATCGTTGGTGGTACTGATGCCACGGATGTATATATTGGAACCGGCGCCGGGTGCCCCATTCGTTTTGGTAACAAATATGCCGGGCACTCTTCCGGCCAGGGCGTCTGAAGCTCTGGCTACTGGCGCTTCTGCAAGTTCCTTGCCGCTCACGCTGTTCACAGCTCCTACCATATTGGCTTTCTTCTGTTCGCCGTAACCTACGACCACTACTTCAGAGAGTGCCCGGGAAGAGCTGGCCAGGGTGATTTTCAGCGGGGCGGATGTTGCCGGTGTGATTTCCTGCGCGCTGTAACCGATACCGGAAATCAGCAGTTTCCGGTTCATAGCTCCGGCAACGGTGAACTCCCCGTTTTCATTCGTATAGGCGCCCCTGTTGGTACCGGTAATCTGGATGCTGATACGTTCCAGCGGCGCTCCTTTTTCATCTGTAACCCTCCCGGATATACTGCCGAACTGGGTTACAACCACTGGGGCGGCGGAAGGAGAGTGGGTGTCCCCGGATAGCAGGTTGTTGTTTTTGTCCTTGCCGGTGACGATGGCATAGTAATCTTTTTTGATGTAGAGAAATAACAGCCCGTTGGGATAAAGAATAGATTTGAGCTGTTCCTCCACATTGCTATTCCCTGCATTCTCCGGATCAAAAGAGGTATAAAGCTCCTTTACCAGGGTTTTGTCATACACGAAAGTGACCCCGTTTTTTTTCTCCAGTTTTTTCAATGCAGCATCTACCGTCATGCGCTGTGGCTGATTTTTGACTGAGGGTATGCGCTGCTGTGCCTGTACCTGCTGGTTGCCGGCAGTTACGGTCACAAAGAGCCATACCATTCCCAAAGGGAAGAATAGTACTTTCCTCATAGTTGAACTTGATTTTGGTTAGCTTTCTGCTAATTGCTAATTCATGATGACAGGCAGTCTGTGGAATGGTGGATGTCCATCTGCCTGATTGCTATCGTTTTATTTTTTGTTATTGAAATACAAAGTATCGTTCCTGTGGCTGATCTGGATATCCAGCACATGGGAAATGATAAAGAGTATATCTTCCCTGCTTTCCAGGTAAATGGTTCCCTCTATTCTTTTTTGTAATAACTGATGATCACTGACAATAATTTTCTCACCATAATTCTCTTCGAGTATCTGGATGATATCAGATAACGGGGCATTTTCCAGCAGGAGTTTGCCCTGTATCCAGCTGCTATAGGTGCTGTCTGCCTTGCTGGCTGAAACCCGCTGCTGCTGTGCATGATAGGTAATCAGATCGCCGGGCAGCAGTATCATACCAGGCGTTTTCCTGTGCGGAAAGTCCACCCGTATCTTTCCTGTTTTCAGGAATACGGTAGTCTGGTTGTGCCGGTGTTTCACATCGAATGCGGTACCGAGCACGGTAATATCCGTAGCAGGGGTATGAACTATAAATCCTGCTGCTGGCAGGTTTTTATCCGGATGTATGTCAAAGAAGCCCTCGCCGGTGATCCATACTTCCCGTTGCATGCCCTTGGCCCAGGCAGAACGGAACCGCAGTTCAGAGTTGGCCCGGAGCCAGACTACGGAACGGTCGGGGAGTGTAATGCTTTTTACTTCACCAAAGGCGGTGCTGATCCGTTGTTCTGTAGTGCGCAGGGCAAAAAAGGCAATCAGTCCTGCGCCGGCAATCAACCCTGAAAGGATGGCGGCATTACGGAAACGAAACAGGCTGCGGAGGCGGCCGGCTGCTGGTTGAGCTGTTGCCATAGCAGCTGTAAACCGCTCATAGGAAGCTGATAACTCAGATTCATCAGGTTCGTGTAGGCGAAAGCGTACCTGATGCAATATCTGCCGGGCAGTATTTGCATTAGCGGCATTGTCCGGATGTTCCTGTATCCACTGATCCCAGTAGCTGTCCGCAGTGGTTGTTTGCCGGGTCGCCCATTCCTGGAAGGAAGGATCTCCCGCAAGATCTGCTATACTGTAATGTTTGTGCGGTTTATCACCTTGCTGCATGCTGTTTCTGCCGTTTAACTGTATAAATAAGTCTGCCGGAGGAAGTATTACCCCACGGACGTTAAAGTTTTTTTCAGGAATTTTTAATTACCGGGTAAACAATAGCCGGAGGAGAGGGAGAAGCATATAAAGCGGGATGCTGACCAGCTGTTTCAGTTCGTCAAGTGCGCGGGCCATAAGTTTATAGGTAGCCTTTACAGAGATATCCAATACTGCAGCGATTTCATCATACTGCATATTTTCGTAGAACCGGAGAAATACGGCTTCCCGCTGACGGGGAGTGAGTTGCTGTAAAGCTGTCAGGACAGCAGCTTTCATCCGGTGATCCTGTTCTTCGCGAATAATAAAATGGTCGGCTCCGAATTCTGGAGTCTGTGTTGCCTGTACCTGTTGCTCCCGTTGTATTCGTTTCACTGCATCCTGGTGGTAACGGAACAGCCTTCTGCGAAAGCTGCTGAAAAGGTAGCTCTTACCCGCTGCCAGTTCCGGGTTGCGTACGTTGGCCTGCCATACGGAAATGAAAACATCATGAATGGCGTCTTCAATCAGACTGGTATTATCCGTCAGTTTTCTGCCGTAATTGTATAGCTGCTTATAGTAGTGCTTATAGGCATCTGCAGCCTGAATTGTACCCGGCGCACTAAACAGATCCTCTATATTCCATGGTTGGTTTGTACTCATCAGAATAACAAGATATGGATTTTAGGAGTCTTATCAAGTGGATTAATATATGAACGTTATTTTCCTACAGGTATACACCCCTGTCTGCAGGTACATGTAAAGTATGCGAACGGGAAGTTATCACCGGAGAAAAATGGTCAGCCACTCCAGACGGCAGGCCGCTGTTGCTAATGATATCAAGCTGCAGGATCTTTTTAATTATCCCATGTAATTACATAATTTGGTCTGGTTGTTAACAACATTTTCTCAGTTACCAGTTAAGCCTGTTTATCAGCATATCTCTATATCTATACCCACCACCAGATAGATATATTCTGCCCGTAAACACTCTTATACCAATTTATAACACAGGCACAGGCGGATGTTATCAAAGCCTACCTGGTGTCTGGATAACCGTGCACATAATTATCATCAGAATATGAAAAGAACCTATGCCCTGAAAACCGGCATACTATGTATGTTGCTGTACTGCGTCCAGCTATGTTTTGCGCAGGTTAAACCCCTGGGACAGTCTATCCCCAGTCCCACTGCTGCATCGCTGGGTGCCTATGGCGAAGTACCGGTCTCATTTTTTTCCGGGGTTCCCGGAATATCCATTCCTATCTTCGATGTGAAAGGAACGAAATTATCACTACCGTTATCATTGAGCTATCATGCCGGGGGGAACAGAATAGAAACCCATCCGGGCTGGGTGGGGATGGGGTGGAGCATCATTGCCGGCGGCGCCATCAACCGGATTGTAAAGGGAGTATTCGATGAGCAGGCGCTGGATAAGATCCAGGATGCTACCGGATATTACTACAACAAAGGCACCCTGAATACCATTGACTGGTCATCAGATGAGGTGATGAAGGCATTTCCGATCTCCAGAACCCTGGATGAAGAACCAGATGAGTTTGTATTCAATTTCATGGGTTTTTCCGGGAAGTTCTTCCTGGATGAAAAAGGCAAATGGCAGATACAGGGAAACCGACCCCTTAAAATAACCTTCAACAATGAACTGATTGATCCCTATGTAGTAACACAGCCTGTTTACGTTGTAGAAACAAATGCCATCTCCAAGGCATTCAAACAGTTTACCATTACTGACGAATACGGGAACCAGTATATCTTCGGAGGCGCCGGCGCTATTGAATATAATGATGAAATTGCGCCCGACAAGAAGAATTACCGGAACGGAGTGGCCCATATGGCTTCTACCTGGTACCTGAGCAAAATTATCAGCGCCAATGGCGAAGATGTGATCTATTTTACCTACGACCGCGGTCCCTTCATCAGCAGCTTGTATATGAATAATATTAATACAAGTATCAACGGCGTTGGTGGCGGTTTTCTGGATGTTACCTGCGAGTCCTTTTCCTACAGTTCTTTTCCTAACGGAAGAATTATCTCCCCGGTATATCTGCGTAAAATAGAAAACAAAAATTTCCGGATAGATTTTAATATGTCCAAAAGCGACGAATATACCTATCCGACAGTGGTGTACACCAATATCTGCAGAAAGTTTTATAACAGTGCTCCGGATACGGATTATTACCTGGAAATGCTGCAGGCTACGGCAGGGATACCATACTATCAGACGCACCAGCTGGAAAACTCCAAGTACAAGAATTTTGTATGGCTGAAGCTGGACAGCATCAACATCACAGAAAAAAACAGTAATAACACTTACCAGTCCGTTCTTTTCAACTATAATAATAACCCGCTGAAACGACTGGAACTGAACAGTGTTTCCTTCCGGGAAAACCTGGGCGGGCAGACAAAAGATTACAGCTTTGATTATAACAGCACTGAACTGCCCAGGTATCTTGAAGGTATGGGCGACCACTGGGGATTTCATAATGGAGGACAGATGCCGGCCGGCGTCAGTAACGTGAATTATCTGACTGCGAAAACACCCAGCATTGATTATGTAAAAGCAAGGATACTGGAAACGATCAATTATCCTACAGGCGGGAAAACCAGCTTCTTCTATGAAATGAACAGGTATGCGAAGATCCTTTCCAATGACAGAACCTCTCTCACCGCAACGGCCGGCGATGGCGGCGGCCTGCGTATCTCCAGGATCGTAAATACTGACAATGCGGGCAATACTACCGAAAAGGAATATTACTACGTCAGCGGCTATACGGCGGGCGCCTTTCCCGGCAGCCTTCCCGGAAGCGGTATCCTGGATGTAAAACCGCAGTACCTGTTTTCTATAAGCGGTAAAGATGAGCAGAATATGGACTTTACCTCCACCATTTACACACCCAACACCATCATTCCGTTAACCTTAAACAGCTCCGGACTCGCAGTAGGTTATTCTGAAGTGGTGGAAAAAGAAAAGAATGGCGGGTACACAATTTATAAATTTTCCAACCACGATAACGGTGACTATAAGGACATTCCGGCCTACAACTCCTATAACCGCCAGAATGTACCCTATGTTCCTTTCACCACCCAGGACTTCAGGCGGGGGCAGCTCCTGGAGCAGACCACCTATAACAGCACCGGCAAGGCGTTGTCCAAAACGCTCAATGAATATATCGTTGTAGGGAATGCGGCTACTGAAGTGGCAAGAGCTGTAAACAGCACCATCCTCATCATCTGCAAGAACCAGGATGGCCGCCGTGCTACCACTAAAGTGGCCTACTCGCTGCCTTATTATAGTTTCCTCCCTTCAAAGCAAACAAGCATGTTGTACGATCAGCTGACCAACAGCTACGTTACCACTGTCAGGGAATATACCTATAATAACAGCTACAGGCTGCCCACCGTTACACGGGAACAGACCAGCAACGGCGATATCAGGAGAACTGAAACATATTATCCTTTCGATTTCTATACGCCTGCAGACGCCACCAACGTACATAACAAAATGCTGACCGCCAATCAGCTCAATTATACTATAGAACAACGAAACCTCCTCCAGTCAGGCACTCAGACCTATATAACCGGAGGGGTACTGAACACCTATGCGGAACAGACTGCCGGTAAATTCGTACACAGTACAGCACATGTACTGGAAGCGTCAGGGCCCATAGCAGATGCCGGTTTCGTTAAAACTACCTATAGCAACGGTTTACAGAAGGACGCCAGGTATAAACTCCGTACATCCCAGATATACGACGTACCTAACTTCAACCTGAAAACGCTGATACAGAACGGCAGCCAGTCGGAAAGTTATATATGGGGCTATAATAATACATTACCGGTAGCAGTGGTAGTTAACGCTGACAGCAGCGATATTGCCTATACCAGTTTTGAATATGCCAGTGATAATGGCCGATGGATTGTACCTCCCGCCACCTATGTTGCGGATGGCATCACCGGTAAAAAAGCGTATAGCCTTGCCAGTGGTAATATTAAAACGCCTGTCCGTACCACCCGCCAATACATCGTATCCTGCTGGGCCAAAAATGCCGTGCCGCTTGTAAATGGCGCCAGTCCGGTATCCGTGGGCGCTGCCGGCAATAACGGATGGAAATATTACCAGTACGAGGTGAGTAGTGCCGCCGAAATAACGGTAAGCGGCAGCGGCCTGATAGACGAATTAAGATTGTACCCGCGCGATGCGCAGATGACAACCTATACCTATGACCCTTACCTGGGTATCACCAGCAAATGTGATATCAGCAACCAGCTGCTTACCTACGAGTATGACGGATTCGCCAGGTTAAAAGTAGTGCGCGATGCGCAGGGGAAAATCGTCCGCCTGATGGACTACAGATACAAGGTACTGGACAGCAGCGACCCTGTATGGAAGGCTACAGGTAATTCCAGGTGCCAGTTAAGCACAGCAGGATTTAACACCGGCAGGTCAGAGCAGGAACAAAAAGACATTAATCCGGCCAGCCCTACCTACAACACCGTGAGATGGGTAGATATAGGTGTCAGCGCAGCCTGCCCGCTCGAAAAATGGACGGATACCGGCAACAAGCGTTGTAAGAAAGATGCCAATAACCAGAATACAGGTGAAGAAGAGAAGGAGCAGAAAGATATGAATCCATTAAGCCCTACCTATAACACAGTAAGGTGGGTGAGCCTCGGCATAACCAATAATTGCCCGGCGCCGCAGGTGATAGTAGCCAGTGTGGAAGAAAGACAGGTAAGTCTTATTGATGAAACAGACCACTATCAGCGGACCTCCAATATCTATATTGTATTGCGCGACCTGCAGGGCAACAAGGTAAATGCCACTAACCTCACAGTAAACTACCAGGAAACGTATGATGCCAATAAGAAGGTGACCAACACCGATCGGTCCGTCACATTCAGCGGCAACGAGGTTTTAATCAAATCGGGTGTTGTATCCGAATGGTTCTTTAATGCCATGGGAACCCCCGTCAATTATTTCACCTATGACTACAGTATTCTGCCTGGAACAGGATATACCAGATAATTGGTCCCGGTTGAATTTATTTATCCAGTGAGAACATCAGTATATGAAAAAATATTATTGCTATAAATATTTATTGCTCATCGCAGGTACGCTGACTGCAGGAATCGCCGGTGCACAGAA
This sequence comes from Chitinophaga solisilvae, assembly GCF_009928525.1. Classification (GTDB taxonomy): domain Bacteria; phylum Bacteroidota; class Bacteroidia; order Chitinophagales; family Chitinophagaceae; genus Chitinophaga; species Chitinophaga solisilvae. The sequence goes on from NZ_JAABOK010000017.1 coordinate 43,584, forward strand.
TATTCCTGCAGCAAGTACCAGACCCGCGGCGCAAGCCGTGGCATTACCTCCGGCCTATAGCGGACCTACCGTTAACTATGTCCGTACCTGGGAGCCTTACATGCCATCTGCAGACGCTAAAGTCATAGCCGGTTCAACGGATGTGAAGGCAGTGAAGCAGACAACGGTGTATCTTGACGGTCTGGGCCGGTTACTGCAAAGCGTTTCAAAAGGTATCAGTGGCAGTGGTAAAGACGTAGTCATTCCTGTTACCTATGATGCATCAGGAAGAGAACAGTTTAAGTATCTGCCCTATGTACCACAGACCGGCAACACCAGTGACGGCAAATTCAAGGCAGACCCGTTCAGCGCGCAGCAGACATTCTACCAGAATAATACATTGAACCCCGGCGCCAAAGGAGAAAGCATTTTCTATAGTCAGACAGACTATGAAGCATCACCGCTCAACAGGGAACTGAATAAATATGCAGCAGGAAACAGCTGGGCTAAGTCAGGAGGTAACCGTCCGGTAAAAGAACAATATCTTGTGAATACTGTCAGTGATTCTGTCAGGCTATGGAAAGTATCCGGCAATACCGCAACGACTGATGCGATATATGATGCCGGTCAGCTGACTAAAAGAGTAACCACCAATGAAGCAGGCAGTGCATCCGTAGAATATAAGGATAAAGACGGCCGCGTTGTATTAAAGAAACTGCAATTGGCTGATGTTCCCGGACCGGCACATATGGGCTGGCTGAGTACCTATTATGTGTATGATAATAAAGATAACCTGCGCTTTGTTATTCCTCCGCTGGCAGTAGAGAAAATCACGACTACCTGGAATTTTACTTCTATCGCTGCTGAACTCTGTTATCAATACCGGTACGATGAACGTAACCGGCTGATTGTGAAAAAACTGCCGGGGGTTGATTCAACTGAAATGGTGTATGATGTCAGAGACAGATTGGTTTTCTCCCGTGATGGTAATCTGAAAAATACGAACGGTGGTTCATGGCTGGTAACATTTTATGATGCAGTGAACAGACCTGTGGAAACAGCCTTGTATAAATCAGCAGCCGCCAGGGATGCGCTGCAGACTACCATGAATAATGTACAACCAGACGGCAGTACTTCCTATCCGGTGCCCGGAATCGCAGACCTCGTAGTAGCGGTGCATGACCGCAATACTTATGTGGCCACCAACAGCGTGACATGGGAAAGCGGATTTGAAACTTCCGGTACAGCAGATGTACTGGCTTACATTGATCCTTCACTGGGAAGTGGTATTATTAATATGCCGGTCAGCAATCCGTTGCCCGGTATATCGCAGCAGGACCTGATTCCGCTGACTTACATCTTCTACGATAAATATAATTACAATGGTGTACATGCTGCTGTCACAGGTGATTTCACAAAATTGCAGCCGGGAGATAATCCCTATGCAGAAATCCTCACAGCGCCGGGAAATATGCCGCAGGGTAAAGTTACCGGAACAAAGATCCGCGTACTGGACACGGACCAGTGGCTCACCATCACCACCTATTATGATGATAAAGGAAGACCCGTCCAGGTAATCAGTGATAATGCAGCCGGCGGAAAGGATATCGTCACTACATTGTACGACTTCAGCGGCAAAGTGCTCAGCAGCTACCTGCGCCATACCAATCCACGCAGTGGCGCAACGCCGCAGACAACCGTGCTGACAATGACCAGCTACGATGCTGCAGGAAGAGCACTGAGCGTTAAGAAAAAAGTAAATGATAATGCCGCCACAGAGAAAACCATTGCCGCCAATGATTATGATGAACTGGGCAGACTGAATACCAAAGCGTTGGGCATGCAAACCGGAAGCCAGGCTATAGAACAGCTAAGCTATGAATATCATCTCCGTGGCTGGCTGAAAAGTATTAACAAAGCATATTTAAATAGTGGTGGCAATACCGCCCACTTTGGCCAGGAAATAAATTATGATGATGGTTTCAGTGCCAATTCATACACCGGTAATATTGCAGGCATCCGCTGGAAAGGCTGGAATGATCCGTTACCCAGAGCTTATGGCTATGCATATGACAGGGCAAACAGATTGAGTAAGGGAGACTTCACACAACAGAATACTGCCGGCAGTACATGGACCAGGGATAAAGTAGATTTCACAGTAGGGGAGGTCGCCTATGATGCAAATGGTAATATCATCAGCATGTCGCAGAAAGGCATGGCAGGTAATGGAATTGTACCCATCGATCAGCTGACCTACCGTTATAGGGATAACAGTAACAAGCTCCTGGCAGTACAGGATGGCAGCACGGCCGCTACACAGCTGGGAGATTTCACAGATGGTAACAAAACAGGCGATGATTATGATTATGACCTGAACGGTAATCTCAAAAAGGATCTCAATAAAACAATCACCTCCATCAGCTACAATCACCAGAATAAGCCAGTGCAGATTGTTTCCGGTAAAGGAACCATTACTTACCAGTATGATGCAGCCGGTAATAAATTGCAGAAAACAGTGACGGATAAAACGGTTACACCGGCCAAAACCATTACCACCAGCTATGTCGGCGATATGGTATATCAGAATGATATCCTGCAGTACCTGGGTCATGAAGAGGGCAGGATAAGACTGGTTTATAAAACGGGCGTAGCGCCGCAATTTGTGTATGATTATTTTGTGAAAGATCACCTGGGCAATGTTCGCCTGGTACTCACAGAGCAAAATGATTTTACCATGTATTCCGCTACAATGGAATCAGCGGCAGCAGCTAAGGAAAATGCATTATTCAGCAATGTGGATGCCACCCGTGTGCCTAAACCGGCTGGTTATCCTGATGATGGCAGCGGCAGTAAAAATGAATCCGTAGCCAGGCTGAATGCGAAAGACGGCGGTAAGAAAGTCGGGCCTTCATTAGTATTGCGGGTAATGGCTGGCGATACCATCCGGATAGGGGCCAGAGCGTTCTATAAATCACAGGTACCGAATGAGAAAAAACAGGCAGGGGCGCCGGTTGAAAATATGGTGGCTGACCTGGTACAGGCATTTGGCGGGAACAGTAAAACTGCAGCAGATCACGGCGGCGGCATGGTAAATAATCAGACACCTTTTAATGCCGGCTTCTATAATAATGATTACAGGAAGATGAAAGATAAAGATCCGGATGAGAACAGACAGGATAAACCCAAAGCCTATCTGAACTATGCATTGTTCGACGACCGGTTTAATATGGTAGAAGAAAATAGCGGTGTGAAACAGGTAAAAGGCGAGCCTGACCAGCTGCAGACGCTCGCTGCGGATAATCTGATTATGAAGAAGAGCGGATTCCTGTATGTCTATACCAGTAATGAAAGTGCGCAGGATGTATTCTTTGATAATGTGGTCGTAACGCAGGCGACCGGCAAGGTGGTGGAAGAAACGCATTATTATCCCTTCGGTTTAACAATGGCGGGGATCAGCAGTAATGCCCTGAAAGGGAAAAATTATCCGGAGAACAGGATGAAGTATAACGGGAAAGAATTGCAGAATGCAGAGTTCAGTGATGGTAGCGGTCTGGAATGGTATGATTATGGCGCAAGGATGTATGACGCGCAGATAGGCAGATGGCATGCCCTTGACCCCAAAGCGGAGAAGTATGAATCAGTTTCTCCTAATGCCTATGCCTATAATAACCCGCTTCGCTTTATTGATGTGAAGGGAGAAGATCCGGGAGATGTGGTTGTTGCTTTCGGTGGCGCTGACCTTTTGATGCAAAGAGATAAAGGCGGCGCCCCCTTGATTCTCAAGGCAGTGCAGGAACAATATCTTAGCAAGAAAGGGGGGCAGGCCAAATCGTTTCATTCAGACTTTTGGAATTCGAATCATAGGATACCTGAAACATTGGATGACGTGACACAAAGTGCCTATGATTATATCCTGTCAAATTATAATAAAGATAATGGTAAAGATGTTAAGGGGGGAAAAGTTATATTGCAGGGATATAGTTATGGAGGAGTACTGGTTACCCATCTGGCGAGAAGACTGAAGAAGGCCAATATTCCGGTTGCGCTATTGGTTACAGTGGACGCAGCAGCAGGTCCGGAGTCTGATAATCTTGACAGAACCATACCTTCTAATGTGGATAGAAATATAAATATCTATCAGACAAAGCCGTCCGGAATTAGGTCACATGGAGACGCGAATAAAAAGGAAGAAGGCAGCAATACACGGATGGTGAATGTGGATGTCACCAGTATCGTAAATGACCATGGCCAGATTGATGATGCTGCTTTAAAAGCAGTTGTAAACCGTATTTTGGATGAATTGAACAAAGAACGAAAGCCCGTAGAATAATTAAATAATCAGTTATGACTTTTTCAGTAAGAAATATAGGTTTGATCTTCTTATATATTGTCGGAATAATATTGGTTTATCCGATAGTACTGTACCTGCTGCAGGATTATAAAAGCATATACAGTCACTTGCCGTTGCTACCACTGCATGGATATATCCAGGTATTTTTCAGTGGTCCTGGTTTAATAATACTGGGCGCCATACTTTTCTTTGCATTCCGGCACCGGATTTCAGGGATTTGTTCCGCTGTCATAGGCGCATCCTGGCTGGCGACTTTGTTACATGAAGTGCTAACTAAGAATTGAATAAGTCTTAATATTAGAAATTAGAAAAAGGCTGCAGTATGTAACTGCAGCCTTTTTTTGCGAAGCAGGTGGCAGCAGCGGTGATGGTTTCTCTGGCTTTTATCTTTATAATTGCAGCGAATCATTTTAAGTATTTATGGATTGTAACAGACTTAAAGCAGAACTAGCTGAAAGAAAACGTTCTAACAAAGAGCTGGCTGCATTTTTAAAGACAAAAGAAAATACTGTCAGCCGCTGGTGTACGAACAAATCGCAGCCAAGCCTTGCAACATTATTCAGGATTGCAGAGTTCCTGGGTGTTTCACCCGGAATATTGCTGAGTGAGCCTATAGGCGAGAGGCAAATCTGAATCAGGATCAGGATGTAATCATCTGCTCAACTAAATCTTTGACCCCCTGGTCCAATTTTTCGGCGTCTGACCGACATTATTTTTCCACTTCATTTTTTGGATAGAATTTTCTGCTTTTTCCTGATCATCCGCAGGAAGTGGAGGACGCATCCTTCCTGTAAATCCCCGTATTTAATTACTTGACATTTGAATTACAGCCTGATGGCAGAGGTTCGGGATGTTTTTCGATTTGGAATCGAAGGGCGGGAGTATTATAGATTATCATTTCTAAGGTGGATTATTCAATTTAACATAATATATATTATAGGAATAATTGGCATATCATTTTGAGACTCCCAGTGCGAAGAGTTTATAACGAAGCCAGGGCCTCTTTAACGCGGCCGAAAAACGCTTAAAATGAACGCACTGAGAATCGTTTATACGATGACGTAGTGATATACGCTCCGGATAATTCAGACACAGGAACCAGCATTACAATAGAAAAATGAAATGAGCGGGAGATCATGCAAATAAAAAACCGCCGGCAGAGAGATGGCTTATCCTCTACCGGCGGCAATTAATAAAAAAGTTGCAGATAAGTTTTATATGAAACTTATCAAATGCTAATCATACTTAGGAACAACCAGGCGCTGCGAACCATAAATACCGGAATGACCGCTGAAATAATATGCAGTAAAACATGCCACGCCAAAGTAAAGAACATGCGTGCCGCCAAATAATTCAATTCCCATCAGTGTACAGGCTATCGGCGTATTCGTGGCGCCGGCAAATACAGCGATGAAACCCAGCGCGGCAAACAAATCCACCGGAGCGCCCATTAACAGCGCCAGTGTATGCCCCAACGCAGCGCCCATAAAAAACAGGGGGGTGACCTCCCCTCCTTTGAATCCCATTCCCAGCGTCACTGCAGTGAAAACCAGCTTCCAGAGCCAGCTCCAGTCATTGATCCGTCCGCCTTCCCGGAAAGCGTTCACAACACTGATACCGTCAGGGTCTTTACTCATAACACCCAGTCCCAGATAATCCCAGGTACCGGCCACATAACAAAGGGCAATTATCATCAGTCCACCAGCGACAGGAATCAGCCAGGGAATTTTAATATAGGCATTGGCGTTATGCTTTATCGTATGCATCAGCCTGGAGAACAACAAGCTGGTCAGCCCGAATGCAACTCCTGCAAGTATCACTTTCAACAGGAGCAGTAAATCTGTATGAATGAAAGGAATGGCAGCACTGAGCGGTGTGCCGCTGAAATCAATGTGGTACTTTGTATGAGTGATGCCCCACGCGCTGCACACTACATCGGCCAGCACAGCGGCAATCAGACAGGGAATCAGTGCATTGTAACGCATTACGCCGATGGCCAACACCTCCAGCGCAAATACCGCTCCGGTAACAGGCGTCCCGAACACAGCCCCAAACCCTGCGGCTATGCCAGTCATCAGTAAAATTCGTGTATCCGATGCCGTTAGCCCCAGCTTCCTGGACAACAGCCCGGCAATACTGCCGCCAATCTGAACTGCTGTACCTTCGCGCCCGGCAGACCCACCGAAAAGATGAGTGATAATAGTCGTCAGCAGCACCAGCGGCGCCATACGCGCAGGTACACCTCCACCCGGCTGGTGAATCTCCTCCATGATCAGGTTATTGCCCTTCTCCGCATTCCTGCCTCCCAACCGGTACAGCCAATAAATAACTATACCCGAGAGCGGCAGCATATACAACAGCCATTCATGCTCCCAACGCAGATGGGTAGCCTTATCCAGCAGCCATAAAAACAGGGCTACCATAGACCCGGCCAGTACCGCCACAGGCAATACCAGCAATGTCCAGCGCAGCAGCTGATACGCTACTGTCAATTGTTCCAGTGATTTTCTGAATTGTTTCATTCCTACAAATAGCAGTTTAGTAATGATACTACCTGTACCATTATTTATTTGTAGGCGCCATCAGTTCCTGTTAGCGAAACGGTTTGGGTCAGGAAGACACCATTTCCTGTGCAGCAAATGTAATTATTTATCTTCTAATAAGCCAGCATAATATGCTGCTCCCCATAAGGCTGATTTATCATTATTAACGATATGTATTGGTACACTGGCCAGCAACTCTGCCATTCGGTCCCCCTGCAGGTAATGATGGTAGAACTCCCCGGTTTCCAGCATGGGCGCTATTTTGGGCGGAATACCACCACCCAGGAATAAGCCACCTGTGGCTTTCATCTTCAGTACCAGGTTACAGGATTCCCGCGCCAGATATCTGACAAACAACTCCATCGTTTTTACACAGATAGCTACCCGCGATTCCTGGGCTGCCTTGCTGATGACCGCCGCAGGATCCCCGTCAGCAATTGCCCTACCCAGCTCTGCACTTTCTTCCATTCCTTTCACATCCCGCAAAAACTGATATATGGTATAAATACCCGGACCTGAAATTAACCGCTCACAACTGGCAATGTCATATTTCTCCTGCAGGTATCTTAATAATAATATATCCAGATCTGTCCGCGGCGCAAAATCTGTATGGCCCCCCTCCGTAGGAAACGGAAAGTGATGCTGCCCGTCCCAGAAAAGTCCCGCCATCCCCAATCCTGTACCAGGTGCTATGATGGCCATATTACCGTTACTGTCTGCCGCACCCCGGTGCAGTGTAGTCAGCTGACTGGGCGATAAAGTCGCCAGCCCGTAGGCGGTCGCCTCCAGGTCATTAATCAATGCTACCGATTTTATCCCCGTAGCCTGCCTGATATCATCTTCACTTAAATCCCGTGAAAGATTGGTCAGCTCCACTTTTCCCCGTACTACCGGACCGGCTACGCCAATGCATACACGCTGCGGCGGCATGCCTTCGCCCTGGCTGATAAAATCCTGTATAATGTCTGTAAAGTTTGTATAATCCCGGGACGCATATTTACCCTCCCGCACAATATCCAGTATGCCCTCGCCGGACCGGAACAGCGCCAGATTCGTTTTGGTGCCGCCAAGATCTCCGGCCAGCAACCACGTAATCTCATCCCCATTATGCACCGGAGTTACAAAGCGGGGTAAATAATGTGTTTTTTTTAATGTCTGCATGACGATAGCAACTTATCCCTTAAAAATAGTCAAATTGGAACAGCATTTGCCCCCCAGTTGAACAATTTTATAAAAATTTATGTAAACCAATAAACTGTATTAAGAATGGAAAGACATACCTACCAGACCGGACTTATTGGGAACTGCGCTTACCTGGCGCATATCAACAAAGACACGAATATAGACTGGCTCTGCTGGCCCCGGATGGACAGCTCCTTCATTTTCGGCGGACTGCTCGACCGCAAACAGGGAGGCGAATTTTCAGTGCTCCCGGAAGGACATTATACTTCCCATCAATACTATCTTGAAAACACCAACATTCTTTGTACGGAAATAACGACGGCTGAAGGCAGCTACCGCATCACCGATTTCGCGCCGCGCTTCATGCAGTATGAACGTTTCTTTAAACCACTAATGCTGATCCGGAAAGTAGAACCGGTTGACGGCTCCCCGCGCATACGCGTGAAATGTGCCCCCACCTGCGACTATGGCGCAAAAAAACTGCGTCCGCTCAGAGGCAGCAGCCACATTGAGTTTACCGGCTGTGAGGAAAATATCCGGCTGACCACCAATATTGCTGTCAGCTATCTTTTTGAAGAAGAATTTTTTGTACTGAATGATACCCGCTATCTGATCCTTACCTACGGACATCCGCTGGAAGCCCCGCTGGTCAGCACTGCTGAGCGGTTCCTGCGGGAAACCGTCTCTTACTGGCACACCTGGATCAAACATTCTTCCATCGCCAACTATTTCCAGCCATATGTTATCCGCTCTGCTCTCGCCCTGAAGATACACCAGTACGAAGATACCGGCGCTATCATTGCCGCCAGTACCACCAGCCTGCCTGAATTTCCGGAGAGCGGCCGCAACTGGGACTACCGCTACTGCTGGATGCGCGATACCTATTATGTAATTATGGCGCTGAACCACATCGGACATTTTGAAGAAATGGAACGCTACTTCGGGTACATCACGGACATCTCTTTCTCCGGAGATTTCCGTTACCAACCCCTGTACGGTATCACCGGACAAAAAACCCTTTCCGAAACCATCCTGCCTCACCTCAACGGCTATATGGGAAATAAGCCCGTACGCGTTGGCAACCAGGCATATGAACATATTCAGAATGATATTTACGGGCAGGTATTAATTTCGATGCTCCCCTTGTATACAGATCACCGCTTTATCTTCAGCGAACGAAAAGATTCTGACAGATGGATTAATCTGCTGCTGAAAAAGATAGAACGTACCATTGATGAAAAAGATGCAGGCATCTGGGAATTCAGGAACATGGCCAATATCCATTGCTATACCAACCTGTTTCAATGGGCCGGATGCAATGCCGCCGAAAAAATGGCCCGCACCATCGGCAACGAAGAACTGATTGCCCGCGCCATTGCCCTCAAGGAACGGGCCGCCGCCCATATCGAAAGCTGCTACGACCCCGTCCGGAAAGTTTACACCAACGCCGCAGGCAGCGAACACCTGGACGCCAGCACTCTGCAGCTCATCATGATGAACTACCTGGACCCGGCCTCCGAACGCGCCCGCGATCACCTGGCCGGACTCGAAAAGGAACTCAAAACACCTGAAGGACTCTTCTACCGCTATCTCCACTCCGACGATTTCGGTAAACCCAAAACCACCTTCCTCGTCTGCGCCTTCTGGTACGTGGAAGCACTCGCCTGTGTTGGCCGCCTCGACGATGCCCGGCGAGAGTTCGAACGACTCCTCCAATACTCCAACCACCTCCTCCTCTTCAGCGAAGACGTAGAATCCGCCACCGGCAGCCAATGGGGCAACTTTCCCCAGGCATACAGCCACGTAGGACTGATGAACGCCGCATACAGAATATCGATGAAGCTGGACACGCCGATATTTCTTTAATTGCGAATTACGAATTGCGAATTACGAATGAGGAGCGAAGACATAAGCGAAGAAGTAAATTCTTTATCCGCTTATGTCTTCGCTCCTCATTCGTAATTCGCAATTCGTAATTCGCAATTAAACACTAGTTTTTCCTAAGTGTCCTCAGCAAATGCCTCACCTCATGATAACTACGCAGGTAATATTTAGCTGCTGATAACTGGCTGCCCACTTTGATACTGGTGGCTTTGGAGGGCAGCGCCTTGAATATGTCCTCATCGGTGACATCGTCACCGAGGGCCATGATGAAATCATATTTTTTATGGTGCAGCCAGCTCAGAGCTGCTTTGCCCTTATTGATTTCAATGTTTTTTACTTCTATGACCTTATCTCCGGGTAATACCTGCAGCCCTTTTTCTACGGTATAATAGCGGAGGGTGTTCATGAGTTCATTGGCCCGCAGTTCTCCGAGGCCGGACTCTACTTTGCGGTAATGCCATACCAGCGAGAAACTTTTCTCTTCCACGAAGGAGCCGGGCGTACGGTCAGTTACCTGTTCCATCATGGTGAGAATTTCCGGTTTCCAGCTGTCGTTCAGGCCAGGAAGCTGATACCATTCTCCTTCTTTCGTTTTCTGCCAGGCGCCGTGTTCCGCGATGAGGTCCAGCGGAAGGTTACCAAACCACTCTCCCAGCGTTTCGTGCTTACGGCCGCTGATCATGACCACATCGTTGCCAGGTGTGGCTGCCAGCTCCCGCAGCAGCTGATACAGGTCCGGGTCCGGAGAAGCCATATCTATGTTGGGCTGAAAGCCGACCAGGGTGCCGTCGTAATCCAGGAAGAGAATCCGTTTTTTAGCCTGACGATACTGTTGCCTGATTAATACGGCAGTTTCCTGGTTCACACGACGCGCCAGCATATTCTGCTGCATTTCATTTACTTCCGCGAGGCGTGTCATAAATAGTTTCACCCAGTGATGAATATTGAACTTGGAAACTACCTGCCGCATCTGCCGCATCCGGCGCTGTTGTTCCGGCAGCGGCATATTCAGGGCATCTGTAATAGCGCGGGTGATGGCGCCCAGGTTGTTGGGATTTACAATGATGGCGTCGCTCAGTTCTTTGGAAGCACCTGCCATTTCACTGAGTATCAGCACGCCGTCGTTGTTATTACGGCTGGCAACATACTCCTTGCTGACGAGGTTCATCCCATCGCGCATAGGGCTCACCAGGCAGATGTCCGCAAAATTATACAAGGCAGACAGCATTTCCACGGGGAAGGAACGGTAAAAGTACTGTATCGGGTGCCAGCTGAGTGTGCGGAACCTGGCGTTGATGTTTCCTACGAGCTTATCAATGTCGTCACGCAGCTCCTTGTATTGCGGTACGGTATCCCTGGAGGGCACCACTATCATATATAATACCACCCGGCTGATGTATTCGGGATGCAACTGCAGTAATAATTCAAATGCCTGCAGGCGCTGAATAATACCCTTGCTGTAATCCAGCCGGTCGATAGATAGTACCAGCCGTTCTTCCCTGAAATTTTCCCGCAGTGTTTTCAGGTGTTCCTGTACTTCGGGATTATTTCCGAGGGAGGCAAACTTATCATAGTCGATTCCCATCGGAAAGGTTTCCACCACCACTGCCCTGTCATTATAGGACACCACGTTGGCGGTAGTGTTTACCGGCAGCAGGCGGCTGGCGGCATTCAGGAAATGGCGGGTGTCGTCAAAGGTATGGAAGCCCATCAGATCTGCTCCCAGCATTCCTTCCAGTATTTCCGCCCTCCAGGGGATAAGACGGAATAATTCGTAAGAGGGAAACGGGATGTGCTGGAAAAAGCCCACTGATATTTCCGGCATCTCTGTACGGATCATTCCCGGCAGTAAAAGCAGTTGATAGTCATGTACCCAGATGATGTCTCCTGGCCCCGCTATCTGCAAAACAATATCCCTGAATTTCTGGTTTACCTGGTGGTAGGCATCCCAGTAAGATTGCTCATAGCGGGCATAAACGCCCATATAGTGGAAAACAGGCCACAGTGTTTCGTTGGAAAATCCCTCATAAAAATTATTGATTTCCTCCTGGGTAAGAAAAACCGGCATCAGGTTCATTTGTCTTAACTGCTTCGTTACTTTCTCCTGTTGCTTCAGATCTTCAATTTCAAGACCGGGCCATCCGATCCAGATATTGTTACCTTCCCTGTAGATAGAGCCTAGTCCCGTCGCCAGACCGCCTTCGCTGGATTGTAATGTAAACTCTCCGTTCTTTTCTGAAATTTTTACCGGCAGCCTGTTCGATACAATAATGGTTTTTCTCATAGTCAGTTTATATCTGTTAATTTCTAATTACTTACAATAGCGGACACACCAAACAAAACAAATAATGCACCCAAAAGAGCGGAACCTATATATATAAATAAAACTAATGCTGCTAAAGCGGCGGTGGTTCATCAACAGGGCTATATCCAGGAATCGGATATCGGGTATACCTGCAAAGCGTGAGATTGCAATATAATGGTTTTCATGGGGAAAAGAAAATCATCCCAGCAGTTTTTCCATCAGCACCAGCCCGTCAACTGCCGCGGAAATGCTGCATGGATTGGGAATTTCGCCGCGGAAATATTTCACCACATCCGCTATCATAGGTTGTTGAATATGAGTGGGGTTATTGAAGCGGAATGTTTTTGTCTGATGAGCTGTATGTAAAGTTACCTGGTCAAAATCTGTAAAGAAATGAAAGACAATACTTCCCTTACTTCCGCTGATAATACATTCGTCTGTTTGCTGTTGCCGGGGAGAAACAAAATTCCAGCTGCCGTTAAACAGGATGTTACCGGGAAATAAAACCTGGCCGCTAACGATGTCGGCTATACGTACATCCGTACCGGTGCTGATACCACTGACCTGTTCCGGCAGCCCGAAATAGTAAAGGAGTATATCCAGCTGGTGAGGCGCCAGGTCGTGAAAGTGGCCGCCACCGGACAGGGCCGGATCCAGCCGCCAGCCCGCGCCTTCTTTTGGCAGGGGCTTCCACAGGCGTAGGTCTACAGACTGCACCTCTCCTATGCGGGCCTCATCCAGTAATTGCTTTACGCAGGCAAAAGCCGGCAACCTGCGCCTGTAATGCGCAATACTGAGCCGGGCGCCGGTGCGTGCTACGGCGTCGGCTATACGCTTTGCACCGGCACTGTCCGGCGCTGCAGGTTTTTCCAGATAAACGGGAAACCCCCTTTCCATGGCAGCCAGCGCATAGGCTTCATGGCTGCCGGGAGGAGTGGCAATATAGATAGCGTTTACTTCCGGATCATTCATCAGGTCGGTGGCATCATGATAAGCCCGGGCCACCTGATGGCGCCTGGCATAGTCTTCCGCCAATGCGGCATCCCGCCGCATAACTGCTGTAACCAGGCTGTTTTCTGCCAGCCTGAAAGCCGGGCCGCTTTTTACTTCGGTCACATTACCGCAACCAATAATTCCCCATTTGATAGTAGTCATACCTCAAAATAGAAATTATTTCTTTAAAGTCATGAGCACAACACCGGATATAACAACAGCGGAAGCCATACCTACCGTCGAATTAACAGCTTCATTCCCGATGGCCCAGCCCAGGAACATAGCAACAACCGGATTCACATAGGCATAGGTGGCCGTCAGCCTGGGTGGTGCATTCCTGGTAAGCCAGCTGTAAGAAGTATATCCTACCAGGGAACCGATAAACACAAGATAAAAATAAGCGATCCATCCTTCGTACATCATGAGTGGCAGTGTACTCCAGGCGCCGTGTTCAAAAATGAAACTGGCCAGGAAGGAGCAAACACAGCCTGTTATCATCTGGATGGCGGTGCTGGTAATCTGGGTGGGCATGGGCAGGCGCTGTACAAAAAGAGAGCCGGTAGCCCAGCTGATGCTGCCGCATACCACTACCACGATGGGCCATAACGGAAACGATTTTGCGTGGTTGTGCACCAAAGGATTAAACAGGAGAAATAAACCGGTGAATCCGAGAACAATACCTGTCATGGTCAGCGCCGAAGGCCGCTTCCTGCTGAAGAAGGCCCAGTCTATACCCAGGAACCAGGCAGGCATGGCTGCTACCAGCAAGGCTACCAGGCCGGAGGGCATATGGTGAACGGCGAGCGCCACCGAGGAATTCCCGATACCTATCAGTAACGTACCTACGAAAACGGCGGACAGGATCTGCTTCCCGGAAGGCATTGTTCTTTCTTTGGCAATACCGATTATCAGTAAGACAGGCCCCGCCAGCAAAAACCGCAGGCCGGATAATAAAAACGGAGGAACTGACTTGGTGGCAATCTTCATTCCGAGATAAGTGCTGCCCCATATTATATATACCGCCAGGAGATACAGGAACATTTTTGTTGTCAGGGATCCGGCGGGTTTGGTCGTTGTGATCATGGTTGCTTCTTTTTATTGCGCTGATAGTACTTGGTAACTTTATGAATATCTCCGCAACTGCTCATATTACACCATCTGCGGGAACCGTTGCGGCTCTTATCGAGAAAGAGCCAGCCGCAGGCCGGGCATTGCCTTACCTGTTGCAGCTGTGTTCCGGTAAATAACTCCTGGGCCGATTTCACCAGCCACCAGGTAACCTGCTCCAGCGCGGGTGCGTTGAACAGTAATTCTCCCTTCTGCTGAGATGGTCGCCAGGTCATTTCGATGTTCGTATAGGCGTCTGAGAGATAGGTATTAAATAATTGCAGGTCACCTGCGGCGGGTGACTTATGTGCCATAACGGCAGTGAATAAACGTAGTAAAAGCTCCCGTAGCTGTATCGTTTTTTCAAACACAACTGCCGCCTTCTGGGGGTATCCTTTGGCGAGCCGTTCCAGGGTATGCAACACCTTGGATGGGAATATCTCCTGCCGGGTATACCACTGCAACAACTCCCTGAAACCCGGCAGGTAGTCATAAGGGTCCGGCTTCATCCGGTTACTGATAGTGTTGACAAAATCGAGGCAGAGCACTCCCCCATCAAAGCGTAACGTATCAATAGATTTTAACGCTGACATAAGCCTGTTTTTCCGGGTACATGACAAAGGTACATATTAATTTTAACCACCAAAATTAATTTTACCGGTTAATAAAAATCAGTGGAAAAACGGTACTTTTCATTACCTAAAGCATCGTATTATCATTTACAGACTAATATATTTAAAATGAAATAGTTACAAAATAAAAAAACAGCCTTTTTCGAGGCTGTCATTCAGGTAAACCAATAGTATTTTAAGGAGGTTGTTATTATCCGGGGTGTAGCTTTTTCATCAGCTGCAGCCTGCAGGTATCATATTAAAATCAGTGCAATATTAAAGCAATTAAAGCGGATACAGCAATGAATTTACAAATAAATATTTATATAATATTATAAATATTAAGAATAATTATTTTTATCAATTCAAAAACGGATTGCCTGGTTTTTAACCCGCATACCGGATCATGTACAGCCACCTTAACCAGGTGACCAGCCGATCACAAAAACAGTTATTTTCATCAATACGGTTACCGATATCATACCTGTATCCTACCCTGAAAAGATGCCGTAAGTGAAACAATGTACCTGCAGTCAGGCAACCTGCCCTACTCATAAAACTGTCAGTCCGGCAGTTTACTATAACGGTAAATACCGCCTGGTGTATCCTTGTTTTCTGCCCCTGAACTCACCGGTTTTCCTCTGCTGTATCTTACATAAGATTACCTCCAACGGTCTGCTTCCAACCTGTCAGGTACCCGGTAATTTCTCTCCTCCTGTGGCAAAAAATAACGGGTTACCCAAGGGTAACCCGTCAACTTATAAATACAATATCTGACTTTACTGTTTCGGCACATATACCTCAATCATGGCATTGGCAGGTCTGCGGGGCGCCAGGAAAGAATCTATCTGCTGGTAATGCAGCTTCAGCTCATCGCGGAGTGCGAAAGGGAAAAAGTTATTCAGCGAGGGCGCATACTCAAACAATACCAGGTCATAATGATGCTGCTGCACCTTTACTTTGAATGCGGCCAGCTGCCGGTTAAACATCCCTACTCCGAGGTGGTACCATAACGGATAGTCCGGTCCCGTTTCCAGGCGGAAGGGCATAGCCGCTGCCAGCGGCGTTAACTCTGTCATATTCAGCACCTTAATATCTGCCTTCTTTTCATGTACTAACGGTAACGCCAGTACGCGGTGAATACCGTCTACCGTAGGCTGAGGCATATAGATGCCGCGGAATACCGGCAGGTCGCTAAATACCCACCTGGAAACCGGTACGTCAGTCGTATCCCGGTTGATCATAAAGTTGCGGCGCGATACTACATTCTCATGGGTACTATCGGTGGCCGCATAGGCTTCCTTCACCGGGAAGAGGCGGTCTGTATACCGGCCGATATACTTCCACCAGGTACCTGACCACCAGAACAATACCAGCGCAATAGCAAACAGCAGCGACTTTCCTGTATTAAGCGGCACTTGCAGCAGGGCACATAACCAGGTAGCGATGAAGGCAAAGGCAAAACTGTGGAAGAAAATATTGTTATCCGGCGGGGTGTAGCTGGTTACCTGGAAGATAGCCGCTTCTCCCAGTATGCCAAAGGTAAGCAGGGCAAACAACACTTCTTTTCGTGTATGCATCCACGTGCCCCAATGCTTTACACCGGCAGCCAGACAAAGTACTGCCAGGACCACATAAGCCTTGATCCAGTTGGAATTACCCATAATTTCATCTGTAAAATCGTTCAGGGCTAACCGGGAATTATGCGGTGGCTGCCCGTGGTTGAACCAATAGGCAAAACCAGGCAGCAGGGGTATAATAAAGAGGCCGCCAATGATCAGTAACGCCCCGCAGAAACGAACCGGGTCCCACCATTTACCGGTGATATAACTATTATACACCAGGAGGGCCAGACAAAGCATCAGTGCCATTCCCCCACCGTCCTGCTTCGTGAAAACAGACAGGAACACGAAAAGTGCGGCAGCCGTAATATACAGGTACCTGGTTATCAGTTTCTCTGTAAAGAAAGACTTCAGCAAAAAACTGATCGCTACCAGCTCATATACTATTACCGTATGATTGTACCAGGGCCAGAAATTGAAGAAGGAATAAGACAGCGCAAACACCAGCACCGATAACAGGCGTATAGCCGGTTGCACGTCCAGACTCCTGAGAATAGACCTGAAAGATAACCCTGCAATAATATTGATGAACACCTGGGCTTTTACCAGGGAAATCATCTGCGGACCAAACAGCTTAAAAAACAACGCAGGGATCATCCAGAAACCGTAACCCAGCGGGGTCCCGAAATCTCTGAAAGGAACCTGACCGGATGATAACCGGTAAGCTCCCTCCCATGACAAAAAGATGTTTACACGATAGGGAAAGGTGACAAAAAGCGGCACAATGGCCAATGCTACAATAATAAATACTTCAGCAATTGCCCCTTTGCGGGCACTTTGGGATGTTGTTGGCATAAAGAAAAAAAGGGATTAGCAGCAAAAAACTACAATTGCAATAACATTAACGTAACCAAAAGTAATTGAATAAATTGTAACTTGTCGCGTCAACTTTAGGGCCCCCATGAAATATATCAAATTACTGCGCCCCAAACATTGGGCTAAAAATGCATTTCTCTTTATTCCGTTATTCTTCGCAGGTGAGATATTTATTGTGGAGAAGATCATGGAGGTATTACTCGCTTTCGTTGCTTTCAGCATTACTGCCAGTAGTATTTATATTATTAATGATTACCAGGATATTGAGGCAGACAAAAAACATCCGGAAAAATGTAAACGTCCGCTGGCTTCCGGGGCTGTGTCCAAACCTATGGCACTGGTGCTTTTCGGGCTGTGCATACTCACAGGCTTCGGATTGGCGCTGCTGGTGAAACAGAAATTCGCCTTTGTACTGGGCATCTATTTCCTGATGAACCTCTTCTATTGTTTCGGGCTGAAAAATATTTCCATCCTGGACGTCATCATCCTCGCCATCGGATTTGTGCTACGGGTAAAAGCCGGAGGCATTGCAGGCAATGTACCCATGTCTGAATGGCTGATGGTCATGGTGTTTCTGCTCGCTTTATTTATGGCCGTAGCCAAACGCCGCGACGATGTGCTGATTAAAATACAATCAGGACAGGAAATGCGCAAGGCGGTAAAAGGTTACAACCCCGACTTTCTGAACGTAATGCTGTCACTGGTTTCCGCAGTCATCATCGTTGCGTATCTGATGTATACCATGTCGCCCGAAACACAATACCGCTTTCATACCTATCGCCTTTATTATACGACCCTTTTTGTAATTGGCGGATTATTACGATATTTGCAAATAACCTACGTGGAGAACAATACCGGTTCTCCCACCAAGATCCTATATAAAGACCGTTTTATTCAATTAACCATACTCCTGTGGGTCCTGAGTTTTTATGTTTTAATTTATTTGCCCACTAACAAAAGTTTTTTTGAATAATGCAAAAGCGGTTGGCGAACTGGGGAAATTTCCCTACAGTAGCATCTGAAGAAAGTGCTTTTACGCAGGAAGATCAACTGCGGAATTTCGTGGAAACCAATACCCGTCTTATTGCCCGCGGCAATGGCAGGTGCTATGGAGATGCCTCTCTGGGGCAGCACAGTATTTCCATGCTCAGGTACGATAAGTTCCTTTCGTTTGATCCGGAAAATGGCATCCTGGAAACCCAGGCCGGCGTTACCCTGGATCAGATCCTGGACATCATTGTACCCAAAGGCTGGTTCCTCCCGGTTACCCCCGGTACCAAATTCATTACGGTGGGCGGCGCGGTAGCCTCTGATGTACATGGTAAAAATCATCATGTGGACGGCGCATTCTCCGGACACATCATTGATATGGATGTGATCATCGGGTCCGGCGTTACCACCACCTGTTCGCAAACCCTGCTCCCCGACCTCTTCTGGGCTACCTGTGGCGGTATGGGCCTTACCGGTGTTATCACCCGCGTAAAATTCCATCTGAAAAAAATTGAAACCGCCTACATCCGCCAGAAGCAGATCAAGGCAAAAAACCTGGAAGAAGTTATCCGGCTTTTTGAAGAATATAAGCATTATACCTACTCCATGGCCTGGATCGATTGCCTGCAGAAAGGCGACTCCTTCGGCCGCAGCATCCTCATCGTAGGAGAACATGCCACGCCCGAAGAGCTTAGTTCCGCACAGCAGGCAGCTCCTCTTACGTTACCGGCTAAACGAAAATTATCCGTTCCTTTCAATCTGCCTTCTTTTGTACTGAACACCTTCACGGTCAAGGCATTCAACTGGCTGTACTACGGCAAAAATTTCAAACGGGAAATCTCCAATGTGGTACCCTACGAACCCTTCTTCTATCCCCTGGATGCTATCCTGCACTGGAACCGCGGTTACGGCAAGGCAGGGTTCGTGCAATACCAGTTTGTACTGCCACTGGAAAAGAAAGACGGACTGGTAGCTATCCTGAAAAGAATCAGTGAGAAAGGCTGGGGCTCTTTCCTCGCAGTCCTGAAAGTATTCGGCAACCAGGATTCCCTCATCTCTTTCCCCATGGAAGGCTATACCCTTGCGCTGGATTTCCCGGTACGTAAAGGATTGTTTCCCTTCCTCGATGAGCTGGATGAAATTGTGCTGCAGTATGGCGGACGGTTATACCTGTCCAAAGATGCGCGCATGAAACAGGAAATATTCTGGAAGAGCTACCCCAATGCAAACCGCTTCGCGGAGATTGTACAGACGTACAATACCAGCCAGCGCTTTGCTTCCCTGCAATCCGACAGATTATTACTGACGAAATAGTAACCCCCGATTAACCAAATACCACCGAATGCCGACAATACTTTTTTTAGGCGCCGGCTCCGACATGGCGGTAGCCATGGCCCGGAAATACGCCGCTCAACAATATGACATACAACTGGCAGCACGTCATGCGGCTGCCCTGATACCACTGCAGCAGGATCTCATCATACGCTATGGCGTAAACGTCACCGTACATACTTTCGACGCAACCGCCTGCGATACCCATGCAGCCTTCTTCAACGCGCTACCCGTCCAACCGGATATTACTGTATGTGCCTTCGGCTACCTGGGCGACCAGGAGCAGGCGCAGCAACACTGGCAGGAAGCTGCTGCTATTATCCATACCAATTACACCGGCGCAGTGTCCATATTAAATGTAGTTGCCGAAAATTACGAGGCCCGGAAAACCGGTACCATTATAGGCATCAGCTCTGTGGCCGGTGAACGCGGCCGGCAGAGCAACTATATTTACGGCAGTGCCAAAGCAGGATTCACCGCCTATCTCAGTGGTCTGCGCAACCGGCTTTTTCGTAGTGGCGTTCACGTGATGAGCGTTCAACCCGGCTTCGTTAATACCCGGATGACACAGCACCTGAACCTGCCGCCCCTACTTACCGCCAGTCCGGAAGCCGTGGCTGCAGCAGTATACAAAGCGGGTAAAAGACGGAAGAACAGTATCTATGTGAAATGGCATTGGAAATATATCATGCTGATTATTAAACTTATACCAGAAGGTATTTTCAAAAAACTTAAACTGTGACCACGATAGCCTTCTTTGATTTTGATGGTACCATCACGCAGAAGGATACACTCTGGGAGATTATCCGGTTCCACAGGGGCAGTATGCGTATGTACCTGGGTGTGGTGAAACTACTGCCTGCGCTGATCCGTTTTAAACTGAAACAGCTTCCTGCACAGGAGATGAAGCAACGGGTATTCCGGTATTATTTCGGGGAGATGACCGAAGAGGATTTCAATGCTGGCTGCGCTGACTTCTGTAGAAACAGATTACCAACTATTATCCGCCCGCAGGCGTTGACGGCTATACGAAAACATCAGGAGCAGGGCCACCGCATAGTGGTGGTCACTGCCTCCGCCGAAAACTGGGTGTCGCCCTGGTGCGCATCGCTGCAGATCGGTTGTATCGGCACCCGCCTGGAAACCAGGGATGCACGGATAAGCGGTAATATACTTGGCATCAACTGCAACGGAACAGAAAAGGTGAACAGGATACGCCAGCAATTCCGCCTGGAAGATTACCAGGAAATATTTGCGTATGGTGACAGCGAAGGGGATAAACCCATGCTCGCGCTGGCACACCACGCCGCTTTCCGCCCGTTCAGGGATAAATAAAAAATGCCCCGCCATAAAGGCGAGGCACTTTTTATTATTGTAACAGATTGACTGTACGGAGTACTAGGCGGCTTTCACTTTCTTCATCTGCGCCGGTGTAACCAGTGCAGGCTTCAGTTTAATAATGCCGACAAAATTCATCAGTTTCATCACCTGATAGCTTGGATCCAACTCAAACCATTTCTTGGCGAAGTTAGGACTGTCTTTGAATTTATGGTGATTATTCTGGAACAGCTCACCCAGCAGGATGATACCCCACGGGGAAGTATTTCTGGAGTGATCGCCGTTATCGAAATTGCTGTAACCATATTTATGACCGCACCAGTTCACAATAGCTCCCTGTACTGGTCCCATCAGGAAGTGGATCGGCAGCAGGAAATACAGATACCACATACCAGCCGGCACAAATGCTACGTAGAATGCTACATAGGCAGCCATCCAGAGGAAACGGGTGATATTGCTGTCACCGAATTTATCCATAGCATCCCATTCCGGTAAAGGCTCTTCCATAAATTTAGGATCCACTTTGCTGGTACGGGTTACGAAACCATTGTAAATCACACGGGTCTGTACCATCATAGTCCATACATCCTTAAAGAAGTGCGGAGAATGCGGATCATTTTCAGTATCACTGTATTCGTGGTGCATGCGGTGCATAACACCATATGCTCTCGGAATCAGGTATGATGAACCCTGGAAAAACCAGGTGCTGAAATAAAAGAAACGCTCCCAGAATTTACTGGTGGTATACATCTGGTGGGATGCATAACGATGTAAATAGAATGTGTGGAAGAACAATGAAAAGAACCAGTGCACACAGAAGAATATCAGTATCGCCGTCATTAATTTTTGTTGAAAAGGTGACAAATAATCTTCAAAGGTATGCTAAATACCTGTAACTCAAATTAAAATGTGGCTTTTGATGTGAACGAAATGTTAAAAAAAATTCAAATTTCAATTTTTCTTCACATGCCGCAGTTCCAGCAGGTTCATTCCGTTGCTGTAAAGCCCTGATACATTGGGCTGTACGAGCCTGATTACCTCGTCATAAAACAGGGGTACTACCTGAGCATCTGTCATTACCAGCTGATCCATCTCCCGGTATAATTCATACCTGATACTGTCATTATTTTCACTGATAGCGTGCTCATATAATTTATCGAACGCAGGGTTGTTGTAACGGGTATAATTCGGAGGTGCGGGATTGCGGCTGTAGAACATTGCCAGGTAGCTTTCCGCGTCCGGATAATCTGCTATCCAGCTCCCCCGGAAGAAAAGCGCCTGCGACTTGGCAGTCTGTTCCAGCAACAGACTTTTCTGCACAACTTCCACCTGGATACGGATACCTACTTCCTGCAACTGGTTGGCTACATAATTAGCCAGGTCCGCGTAATTGGGGATAGACAACAGTTTGATTGCCGGCAGCCCCCGCCCGCCGGGATATCCAGCTTCCTGCAGCAATTGCCTTGCTTTCCCGGGATCATAGCTATACCCCTTTACTTTTGCAGCATCGAAGGAAGGTAGTCCGGCTGGCACGAAACCCGACAAGGCTGGTGTGCCGATATTATTTCTCAGGTAGGTCATCATTTTCGTACGGTCGAAACCGTAGTTAATGGCCTGCCGTATTTTTTTCAGGCGTGTGGGAGATACTTTCAGCGCGCTGCTGGCGGTATCTGTCATAAAGCCCAGGTATTCCGTATTAAGATAGGAATGTTTGTTCAGCACCATTCTGCCCTCCCACTCTTTTTTCAGGGTTCCTCTTTTGGTCAGCACTTCATCTTTGAAGGAGGCATCGATATCGCTCATAAAATCAAGTTGGCCCTGCCGGAACATCAGGAACTCCGCGGCCTTGCTTTCCAGAAAGGTAACCTTCACGGCTTCCAGATAAGGCAGGCGGGCGCCGGTACTGTCTTTTTCAAAATACTGCGGATGCCTGTGTAGTATCAGGCCTTGTCCTTCATCCCAGTAAAAGAAGCGGAATGGTCCGGTGCCGCAGGGATGGTTGCGGAAATCCTTCCCGTATTTTTCTACTATTTCACGGGGTACCACAGAGCAGTACTGCATACTGAGAATACCGAGGACAGGATGAAACGGGCGGATGAGCGTCAGTTCAAAAGTGGAATCATTCAAAGCGCGGAAGCCGCTGTCTGCCTGCACCCTGCCGTTGAAGATCCAGGCTCCGGGCGAAGCGGTGGCTGGGTCCATAATACGCCGCAGGCTGTACACCACGTCCTGTGCCGTCATCCGGCGTCCTTTACCTCCTGGGAATACATCGTTATCATGAAAGTAAACATCCGTACGCAGGTCGAAAGTATAGGTGCGCCGGTCGGCAGATACGCGCCATTGCCGCGCCAGTGACGGCCTGATCTCCAGGTCGTTGTCCGGTTCCACCAACGTGCTGTAGAGCTGCCGTACCGCCCATATGACCGCCTGACTTTTTGCAAACGCAGGATCCAGGCTGCTGATTCCTTCTGCCTGATTATACCGGAACACCTGCTTATACTCCTTTTCAGGATTACCGCAGCCGCCGCAAAACAGGAGTAATAATCCAGCTATCGGTATCCAGACTGTAACCGCCTGACAATAATAACTTTTCATTTGACGGTAATTTAATATCTTCTGGATAAAATTTGCAAATAAGTTAATACAGGTAATTAATATCTTGCCGGTTAAAATGTATTTATATATATGCGTGGCATAACAATACTTTGTGTAGCCCTGCTCACCGCATTTTCGGCGGAAGCACAACAGCCATTTACGAAGGCAGATACCCTCAGGGGTACCATCACCCCGCAGCGGGCCTGGTGGGATGTCATTACCTATGACCTGCATGTGCGGGTAAACCCGGAAGACAGCACCTTCAGCGGACATAATAATATCACCTACAAAATACTCAAACCTGATTCCGTGCTGCAGATAGATCTGCAGGAACCGATGGTGATCGACAGTGTGATACAGGACAGGAAAGCGCTGGCCTTTACCCGGGAAGGCAATGCCTGGATGATTAAAGTAACCTCACCTCAGCTACGGCAAAAGTCCAGGGTAATTACCGTTTTCTACAGCGGCAAACCCCGCAGGGCTAAAAATGCGCCCTGGGATGGCGGTGTGGTATGGGCCAAGGACAGCCTGCAGCGCCCGTGGATAGCTACCGCAGTACAGGGTCTGGGAGCCAGCGCCTGGTGGCCTAACAAAGACCATCAGAGCGATGAGCCGGAAAATATGTACATCAACGTTACTGTCCCTTCCGATCTGGCAGATATCTCCAATGGCCGCCTGAAAAAGAAAACAGAGAATGGCGATGGTACCACTACTTATACATGGTATGTATCCAACCCTATCAACAACTATGACGTAGCGCTCAACATCGGGCATTACACAGAGATAAAGGATACCTATTCCGGAGAAGGCGGTAAACTGGACCTGGCCTACTGGGTGCTGGACTATAATGAAGAAAGGGCACGGGAACATTTCAAGGTAGTAAAGCCCATGCTTAAATGCTTTGAGTACTGGTTCGGAAAATATCCGTTTTATAAAGACAGCTATAAACTGGTAGAAGTGCCTTTCCTGGGTATGGAACATCAGAGTGCAGTAGCCTACGGCAATAAATACCAGATGGGCTACAGCGGCAAAGACCTCTCCGGCAGCGGCTGGGGACTTAAATGGGACTTTCTCGTGATCCATGAAAGCGGCCATGAGTGGTTTGGTAACAGCATTACCAGCAAGGACATCGCCGACATGTGGATTCATGAATCCTTTACCAACTACTCCGAAACCCTTTTCACCGAATGCCAGTACGGGCAGAAGGCAGGCCAGGCATATGTTACCGGCACCCGTCAGAATATCCGGAACGACATTCCTGTAATCGGACCCTATGGCGTCAATACAGAAGGCAGCGGCGACATGTACTACAAGGGCGGTAACATGATCCACATGATCCGTCAGATTATGAATAATGATGAGTCTTTCCGTCAGATGCTGCGCGGGCTCAACAAAACCTTCTACCACAAGACTGTCACCACACAGGAGGTAGAACGCTACATGAGCCAGGCTGCCGGCTTTGACATGGGCCGTATCTTCGATCAGTACCTGCGCCGTACCACCATCCCTACACTCGAATACCGCATCGTCGGGCAGCAGCTGCAGTACCGCTGGGTATCAGATGTAAAGGATTTCAATATGCCCGTAAAGGTAAAACTGAACGAAAGCGGCTACAAACTCATCTATCCGGGCACCACCTGGCGCACCGCCAGCATCAGTCTTCCGGGCAAACAATCCTTTGAAGTAGATAAGAATTTTTATATCAATGTGAAAGAAACGAAGTAGTTAATTGCGAATTACGAATTGCGAATTGCGAATGTAGACGCGAAGATTAAAGCGGAGATTAAGACAGATATCTAATGTTGATCTGCCTTAATCTCCGCTTTAATCTTCGCGCCTACATTCGCAATTCGTAATTCGTAATTCGCAATTCCCCAAAGGGGCTCAATTATTCTTTCAGCAACCTAAAGGCGTGCTTACTCGTATTATTCATAAATCCATATGCTGACCACAGGATAAAAAGCGGTTCTATGCTCCGGCTCATTTCTATGTTGCCCATATCGGCGACATCGTCCCAGCCGAATTCCTGGAGGAGGCGGATAATGGTTTGTTTGGCGTTATCGCTGTTGCCGGCGATGAACATGGTGGGAGTTCCGTCTTTGAAGTCGCGGAGCAGCATATGCTGATGCCCTATACAGCTGAGGGCTTTCACTACGGAGGCATCAGGGGGAAGCCACGCCTGGATTTGTTCGCCGGCGGAATTGTTATGACCGATCACGAAAGACAGGCGGCCGTTATCATCTGGACCTTTACCATCCAGCGGATTGGTGACATCTACGATGGTCTTGCCTTTGAAATTCCAGATGCCGGCAGCTTCAATAGCCTTTTTGGTACCTGCCCAGCTGGTACAGATGATAATAAGCTCTCCGAATTCAGCGGCCTGCCGGAAGGTTCCGGCTGCAGCCTTTTCAGGCTGCTTCTTCAGCCATTGTTGCAGTGACTCACGTGCAGGGTTACGGGTGCCGATAGTAACTTCGTGACCTGTTTGAATTAGTCCGCTGCCAAGTGTAAGCCCGACAGGACCACTACCCAGGATACCGATTTTCATGACCGCGTTAATGTTTGGTGAAATGTGAACTATGAAGATACTTAAAAAACACTTCACCAGAACGCGTCCCGGGCTGCCCTGTTATTTTTCCTGCATCAGGTAACCCAGGAATTTCTGCATCCCCTGGCGTTTGGCTGGTGTCAGCGGGTAGCTGATATTATGTATGTAATAGGTAGCCAGGTCATACACCTCATAGGGATTTTCAGCCACTACTGCCGGAATATTTCTGATACCTGCGCCGGTGGCGTCGTTGAAGGCAGTGGTAAATGAAGCTGGCAGTTGTTTGTTACTGATCCAGGCGGCGAACACAAAAGGCAGGCTGGTAAAACGCAGCCAGTTTTCTGCGAGGTCATATATATAAGGAGAAACTTTACGCTGCTCAAGTGCACGGTCGCCGATCACCAGACCTGCATCCGTACCTTTTATTTTATCCTGGTAATCGCCGGTAGTGGCCACAAATTCCACATCCAGCTTCCAGTATTCACGCACCAGGAGCTGCAGCAGCGCCACTGAGGTACGGCTCTGGTAGTCCAGGTAAATACGCTTTATTTCATTCATCGGTACATCACTGTACAAACAAACGGAAGCAACCGCTCCTTCAGCACCGATACAATAATCTGCGATAATATGGTATTCCTTTAATCTGGGAATGATAGCCACCGGTACCAGCGCCACGTCCACCTCGCCATCTATAAGCTGCTGGGCTATTTTAGCCGGATAATCCATCGATAATTCCATCATCTCCATCACCGGATGATTCCTGAATCCATACAATAAAGGCTTCGTATTCAAATAACTTACAGCCGCAACTTTTACTTTCCGTTCCAATTTCAGTAATTTTGAAGCTGCAAAAGTAACTAAATCCCGGTTAACAAGTTCCAAATTGAAAAATACCGTTCTTTAAACGGAACGATTATGAACTTGTTTTCCTTCATCGTGTTAATTGTAATATCTGGAATTCATACATTATGCAACTACAACCATTAACTGCCATTTCCCCGCTGGATGGGCGCTACCGCAAGCAACTGGACGAGCTGGCGAATTATTTTTCTGAATTTGCGTTGATCCGTTACCGTGTGATGGTAGAGGTGGAATATTTTATTGCGCTGTCGGAGCAGAAGCTCTTTACCCTGCCAAAAGCCAAGGTACCTGCGCTCCGTAAGATCTATCAGGAGTTCACCATCGAACATGCGCAGCTCATCAAGGATACGGAAAAGATTACCAACCACGATGTGAAGGCCGTTGAATACTTCCTGAAGAATGAAATGAAGAACCTGGGTCTGGAAGACAAGCTGGAATGGGTTCACTTTGGTCTTACTTCACAGGATGTGAACAATACCGCTACGCCCCTGCTCTGGAAAGATGCCGTGGAACATGTATACATGCCTGCGCTCGCCAACCTGGTACTGGTACTCAAAAAAATGGGGCAGTCCTGGATGAAGGTGCCTATGCTGGCCCGTACCCACGGACAACCCGCTTCTCCTACCATCCTCGGTAAAGAAATACTCGTGTTTGTGGAAAGACTCGAAGGCCAGATCAAACTGCTGGGCGATATTCCTTTTGCAGCCAAGTTTGGCGGCGCTACCGGTAACTTCAATGCCCACTATGTAGCTTTCCCTAAAATCAACTGGGAGAAATTCGGGGAGAAATTCGTGAATGGCACACTGGGCCTGCAACGTATGAAATATACCACGCAGATCGAACATTACGATAATATCTCCGCACAGTTTGATGCACTCAAACGTGTTAACAATATCCTGCTTGATTTCTGCCGCGATGTATGGACCTACATCTCCATGGATTACTTCAAACAGAAAATCAAAAAGAACGAAGTCGGCTCTTCCGCGATGCCGCATAAAGTGAATCCTATCGATTTCGAAAATGCAGAAGGTAACCTCGGCCTGGCCAACGCACTGTTTGAACATCTCAGCGCCAAACTGCCGGTATCCCGCCTGCAGCGCGACCTGACCGATTCTACTGTATTACGTAACCTCGGTGTTCCCTTTGGTCACACCCTGCTGGCGACTAAATCCATCCAGAAAGGCCTGGACAAACTGATCCTCAACGAAGCCAAGCTGAAAGAAGACCTGGAGAACAACTGGGCAGTGGTAGCAGAAGCTATTCAGACTGTACTGCGCCGCGAAAATTATCCGCAGCCTTACGAAGCCCTGAAAGAGCTGACCCGTGGCGGCGAGCAGATCACACAAAAGAGCATGCATAAATTCATCGACGGTCTGAAGATCAGCGCCGCGCTGAAGAAAGAGCTGAAAGCCATTACCCCGCATAACTATACCGGGTTGTGGACGATGTAAGCTGGTGCTTAACCATATAAACAGCAACAGGCTCCGGATTAACCGGAGCCTGTTGTGTTTTGTAATAATTTTTATGACTCCCGAAAGCAGCAAGACAGCTTACTGTCTTATGACGAATTGCTTCTCGGCGGCCTTACCGGCCATCGTGATGCGGACAATATAGATTCCCGGTGGCAGACCGGTAACGCACACCAGTTGTCCTGCTGATATGCTTTGGGGCGCAAAAGGTATCATGCGCACAGGAAAGTGTTGACTGTTTAATATTGTCAGCTGTGAACACCCGCTCTCTTCTTCTTCCATCCTGATCCGGATACTCATGCTGTCACCCTGTTGTTGTGTAATGCTACAGTGTAATTGCTCATTACCTGCCGCTATCATTCCCGTTGTTTGCTGTAACCATATTGACAGACTCCATAAGTTCATAATAAACAAATTATATGATGAACAATACCCAAAAGGTGTTGTACGGAGTTTTTTCCAGGGAGATGATTTTGCTTGAAACATGCCGGGATACCGGGTCATGCAATACATCCAGGGTTAATTCTTAAAAGCTTCGCAAAGATATAAAAAAACATCACATTGTAAATACATCACAGGTGTTTATTTTGTTAAGTGTTCGTTAATGAAGGACTGTCTCAAAATACGTCCCGCAGGTGCAGCAGTTCCCAGGAAGCGGCTGTAAAAGTGATAGCGATAATATCAAAGCGGATAGCAGCCGGATGCAGATCGAATGTTTCCAGGTAGGCAGCGGCTACTTCCCGGATATGTTCCTGCTTTCTGTCATCCACTGCTTCTTCGGGCCATCCGAAACGGTTGCCGGTTCTGGTTTTCACTTCAATAAAGTAGATGATGTTATTCCTGACAGCAATAATATCTATTTCTTTCCGGCCGTATTTCCAGTTCGTATGCAGCAGCCTGCAATACCTTCCGGTATACTCCCGCGCAATGGCTTCTCCCTGCTGTCCCAGCAGCTGGCGATCCTTCATATCTTATTGGATTTTAACAAACAACAACGAAACATATCGTTTTAATGATAGCAGGAAATTAAATATTTTGGCTGTACTTTGCAGCAATAAAAGAGCAAAACGAAAAACAGCAATATGAAATTATTCAGACTGGATGGGAAAGTACAGCATTATGCATGGGGGGGGTATCAATATATTCCTTCCCTGCTGGGTATAGCACCATCGGAAAAACCCAGTGCAGAATACTGGATGGGCGCGCATCCCAGCGCACCATCCGTCATTACAACCGGTAACGGTCCTGTACCGTTCAATGAACTGATTCAGCAACAACCCGCGGAAATAGTAGGTCCGCAGGTATGGGGACAGTTTAAGGAACTGCCATACCTGTTTAAAATCCTGGACGTGAAAGACATGCTGTCTATCCAGGTGCATCCTACCAAAGCGGAGGCAGAGAAAGGTTTTGCCCGCGAAAACGCTGCCGGTATCCCGCTGAACGCCCCCAACCGCAATTACAAAGATGATAACCATAAACCGGAAATCATGGTGGCACTCAGCGAATTCTGGCTGCTGCACGGATTTCTGCCACAGGAACAACTGTCGCGGGTACTGAAGACCATTCCGGAGTTCACCTCACTGTCAGGCATATACGAAAAAGAAGGCTATTACGGACTATATAAAAGTGTGATGGAAATGCCGCAGGCACTGGTGAACATGATCCTGCGTCCACTGACCGACCGCATGCTCCCTTCCTATCAGGCAGGCACATTGCCTAAGTCTGATCCCGGCTTCTGGGCCGCCCGCGCAGTGCTGAATGATCCTGAAAGCGCAGAAAAAATCGACCGGGGCATCTTCTCTATCTACTTCTTCAACATCATGCAGGTACAACCCGGACAGGCCGTATTCCAGGACGCCGGCATTCCGCATGCCTACCTTGAAGGCCAGAACGTAGAGCTGATGGCGAATTCAGACAACGTATTACGCGGCGGACTGACCCCCAAACACGTAGATGTACCGGAACTGCTGAAACACACGCGCTTTGAAGGCGTACATCCCAACATCCTGCAGGGCGACAACATCTCCGGCGGACTTGAAAAAATATATCCTACTCCTGCTCCTGATTTTGTTGTGAGCAGAATAAACCTCCAGCCGGGCCAGGTATACACCTATACCGCCAAAGCTGCAGAAATCATGATAGTGATCAGCGGCAACGCCACCATCAAAGGCTCTGATACCCTTTCCCTCGAAAAAGGACAGTGCGTTATGGCCGCCTACGGCGAAACCTACGAAATCACCACCAGCGGGAACGTGGAGCTGTATAAGGCTACGGTTCCGGTTTGATATTGTCCTTAAATCAGGGAGGCCCTTTGGGGAATTACAAATTACGAATTGCGAATTACGAATGTTGAGCGAAGATTTAAGCGAAGAAGTAAATTCTTTATCCGCTTAAATCTTCGCTCAACATTCGTAATTCGCAATTCGTAATTTGTAATTCCCCAAAGGGCCTCCCTGATTTAAGGAAGTCTCAAATAACAATTACTGTTTTGCCTTTTGCCTGGCCATCGCGGCTTAGGGCGATAGCCGCGGGGGCTTCTTCCAGGGTAATGCGGGTTTCCAGGGGAACAGCCAGATCTCCGCTGTCGATGGCGATGGATAGTTTATCCAATGCGTCGGGAGAGCTTTTGGTTTCGAAATTGCCGCCGGCAATATTTTTGGATTTCAATACATCATCGTCAGCCACAAAGAGCGTGGTAAGTGCGCCGCCACCGGCTTTCACCAGGCCGAGGTTGGCGTTGAAGCCGGCGGTGGTGTGGCTGACCATATCAATCAGACCATTGACGCCCTGCGGGAATTCCTTCTTCACCTGATCGATGAGCGGAGCGGATTTGTAATTGATGGTATAGGCAGCGCCCAGCTTTTTCATGCGGTCTGCGGCAGCATCGTCGCCAACGGTAGCGATTACCTTGATGCCGGCTGCAGCTGCGAGCTGTGTGGCAAAAGAGCCTACACCGCCGGTAGCGCCGTTGATCAGCAAGGTGTCTCCCTTCGCCAGATTCAGCTTATCCAGCAACTGCTGGGCAGTCATACCAGCAGTAGGTACTGCCGCGGCTTCAGCAGCACTGATGCTTACAGGCGCTTTGGTAACAGCTGCTGATTCCGGTACGATGGCGTATTGGGCGTAAGAACCCTCGCCAATAGGCGCATGTATGAACTGACCATAAATTTTGTCTCCCTGTTTAAAACGGGTTACGCCTTCTCCTACTTCTTCCACTACGCCTGCGCCGTCTACCCCCATTATCAGCGGAAACTGATGCGGCATGGCCCCATCCAGGATACCGTCAACCATTTTCCAGTCAAACGGATTAATGCCTGCGGCAACCACTTTTATCAGCATGGTTCCCGGCCTTACTGCGGGTTTGGGCAATTCCATCAGGGAAGGCTTGTCTTTAAATTTAGCAACTGCTATGGCTTTCATAATGCAACTATTTTTTAGTGTCTTACAATACGTTATAAACGCGGATCTACCGGTTCACTTTCCAGCGCCAAAATTCCAAATACACATTGATGCACTGACTGCAGTGGTTCTTTATTTACAAAACGCTCCAGTGCTTCCAGGCCCAGTGAAAATTCGCGCATGGCCAGCGAACGTTTGGATGCCAGGGCACGGGAACGCAGCCTTTGCAGGTTCTCCGGCGCATCGTACTCCGGTCCGTAAATGATACGCAGGTATTCTTTTCCGCGGATTTTTACTGCCGGCTGGATAAGTCCTTTATCATTGGAAGATAAAAAAGTATACGGTTTTATCACCATTCCTTCTCCCCCTTTACCCGTAAGGGTTTCCCACCAGCTGACGGCGGATGCTACCGCCGCTGCATCGTTCAGGTCTACCACCTGCGAAGTGGTAGCCTGCAGCAGTTTTTCATCTGCCTTACAGATTTCGCTGATGACAGACATATGCCATTCATGGTCCTTATCAAAATAGGTGGCTCCTTCGGTAGCCATGATATGAAACGGCGCCAGCCTGTACCCTTCCAGCTTGTCTACCGGCCAGCAATACTGTCTGTAGGCGGCAACATAACCTGTCACCTGCTGCATCCGGCTGTTATACTTTTCCAATAACGCCTGAGCAGGCACATTGTTTTGCACAGCCTGTTCCAGCGCGGCCGTGACAGCGGGGAGCGACTGCAGCGCGGCAGCTCCTACAGCGGCATATTGCTGCTGCAACAATGCCTGAGCCTTGGCGCTCCATGGCATCAGTTCTGCATCCAGACATACCCAGTCTGTTCTGAACTGCTCATAGAATCCTGATTGCTGCAGGGCATCGTTCACGCGCCCAATGAATTCCTGTTCCAGCGCCTTATCAGCAAAAAACGACCGGCCCGTTCTCGTATATACAACTCCGTTACCTTCGCCTTCAATACCAAACCTGCGCAGGGCTGCTGCTTCATCTTTACAAACGATGACCACTGCCCTGGAACCCATATGTTTTTCTTCACAGATTACTTTACTGACCCCTGCTTCCCGGAAATACTTAAATCCTTCTTCAGGATATTCCAGCAGCCCTTCCCGCTGGGATGTTTCCGCCGGCGACATGGTCGGTGGCAGATAGATGAGCCATTTAGGATTGATAGCAAAACGGCTCATTGCTTCCAGCGCAGCAATGCTGTTTTCTTCCCGGATGGTTACATTATGACTGTAGCGGGTAGATAAAATGTTGCGCCCGGTAAAGTCTTCAATATCCAGCAGCCCGTCGTATTGCTGGGCTACATCGAGTGAACTGTTTTCATTGTAACCGATAGGTCTTGCCGGCACTGCA
Organism: Chitinophaga solisilvae; assembly: GCF_009928525.1. GTDB lineage: Bacteria > Bacteroidota > Bacteroidia > Chitinophagales > Chitinophagaceae > Chitinophaga > Chitinophaga solisilvae. The sequence goes on from NZ_JAABOK010000017.1 coordinate 76,871, forward strand.
TACTGCTGCAACGCGGGCACTGCTACCAGCTCCCGTTCAGGGTAACGAAGCGCAGTAAGGCTTGCACCGAATACGCAACCGGTATCGATGTCGATGGTATTGTTCAGCCACCGGGCTTCCGGCACAGGGGTATGACCGTATACGACCATTGCTTTGCCCTTATATTCAAGCGCCCAGTTATAACGTACCGGCAAACCGAATTCATCGGTTTCTCCGGTAGTTTCGCCATACAGGCAAAATTCCCGTACAGCGCCGGAACCGCGCCCCTGCATATTTTCCTTTAATCCCGCGTGTGCCACCACCAGTTTGCCATCGTCCAGTACATAATGGCTGATAAGCCCGTCCAGGAAAGTTTTCACTGACTCCAGGAACTCCGGTGTTTCCGTTGCCAGCTGGGTAACGGTAGCTTCCAGACCATGACGCAGTTGTACCTGCTTGCCATTGAGCCAGCGCAGCAGTTTGGCGTCGTGGTTACCGGGCACGCAGAGCGCCTGTCCGTTCTGTACCATGTTCATCACCAGGCGCAATACCTGCGGAGAGGCCGGCCCGCGGTCAACCAGGTCGCCGACAAACACCGGCCTGCGCGTTCTCGTATAGCCGGCATCGTTAGTTGTCTGCGGTGCGCTGATAAGATGGCCCTGCTCCTTATCGATGCTGTATCCCAGTTTCTCCAGGAGGGTACACAGTTCATCATAGCAACCGTGTACATCTCCGATGATATCGAAGGGACCATGTTCCTCTTTCTTATTATTATAAAGCGGTGTGCGGATAATGGATTCCAGCTGCGCTACGTCTTCTTCGGAGCGCAACTCAAATACCTGGCGGAAGCCTTCTTCCCGCAGCCCGCGGAGTCCCCGCTTCAGCTGACTGAGCTGCTGTGGCACCACGTGGCTTTTCAGCTGCCGGTCTGTTCTGCCGGCATTTCTGGTGGTGCAAACCTGTTCCGGCATATTCAGCACAATGGCGATCGGTAATACATGATATTCCCTTGCCAGCCGTATCCAGTCCCGGCGGCTTTCATGCTGCACATTGGTAGCATCTATTACAGTGAGTAACCCGTTCTTCAGGCGTTTGGCCGTCATATAGTGCGCCAGCTCAAACGCATCTTTTGAGGCCGACTGATTGTTCTCATCATCGCTGACGATTGCGCGGCAGGCATCAGAGGAAACTATTTCCGTTGATTTAAAAAATTTCCGCGCAAAAGTAGATTTGCCGGAGCCGGATGGACCTATCAGCATCACCAGCGACAACTCCGGGATAGATATATGTGATAATTTATTTCTTCTGGCCATAAAATGTTGCTCTAATTCTTGTCAGCAGCGCTGCCGTCTTCTCCGGATCGGGATGGTCCGGCAGGTCAGATGCGGCATACAGTGCTTCCATGTTATCTAATTTTTCTGCTGCCATTTCCAGCAGCTGGTCGTAGGTAAATGCGCCGTTACGGATGCGCAGGAGGAATTCCCTGTCCTGCCGGAAAACGCGTACTTCCTGATACCTGGCAATTTCTTCGGCCATTGTTAACAGGCGGAAGGTATGCATCATGTGCTTACTGTCGTAATCAGCACCCAGCTCCTGGTTATGCTGGTACCGCGCTTCGTTGCGCAATGCCATCCATTCCCAGTAGGAGGCGAAATCCTTGCAGTATACCGTATAGCCGTCCTTGTTACAGTTCATGATGGCCGCCGGGCGTACATCTTTAGGGACAGCACTCAGCTGTACATCATTGGCTTTTTCTCCGGAGAAAATCCCTTTGAACTGCACCGGCTGCGCAAACTGTCCGCGGTGAAACAGGGCGTACACATCCCGGAAATGATTGATGGCAGCCAGCCCGCAATCTTCCTGCTGTATATTGTTTTCCGTCAGCCATTGCTGCAGCGGAATACTCTGGCTGTCTCTGATGACATGGCAGAATTCCATGATACTCTTCCTGACAGCGGTGTGCGACTGATTTATTTTCTTGTTCAGGCCCCTGGCTTTTTTGATCTGCGATTTGGCGTAGCCGGCGAAGGTCTCCAGGCAAAGGCGCGATAAAAAGTCTTCGGTACGGATCATCGACATCAGCGGGTGTGCATACAACCGGTTCCCGTCTGTCGTATTGAGCAGCTCCAGGATATTTGGATTGTTTTTCTCCAGCAGCTCCAGAAAGCGTTTTATTTCAAAGTATACTTCATCGTTGGTGCTGTTGGCTACCTGCGCGGTCTGTGTCATACCGTACAGTTCTTCCTGGGGCATGATGAAGATACCTTTCAGGTCCCTGTCTGATGAAGGTAGCTGCAGGTTATACGCGTTGCTGCCGCTGACACATTCCAGTAACAGGTAATGCCGTTGTTGTTGCAGTTCTTCAAAGGTCATGATGCACTGGTTTTAAATAAGGCCAGCTGGCTGGGAGCCCCAACGGTTTCATCGTAGTCGCCCAACGGTCTGAAAGTTACGCTGTATCTGAATTGCGCAGCGATGCGGCCTGCCCATGCTTCAAATTCAGCGCGGGTCCATTCAAAGCGGTGATCTGAGTGGCGGAAAGCACCGGCGGTGAGCGCTTCATATTTAATGTTATACTCCGCATTTACTGTGGTGATAATCACCATTGGCGGACGGGTACATTCAAATACTACTTTCTCCAGGGCTGCCAGGCGTGGAGGATCAAGGTGTTCAATCACTTCCACCAGTGTAGCTGCCTCATATCCCGATAAACGTTTATCCTTATACGTTAGAGATCCATGTATAAGTGTGATTCGGTCTTTCTGGGATTCCGGCTGCCTTTCCAATTTCAGTTTACCGGCGGCAATCTGCAGGGAGCGGAAGCTCACATCCATGCCCAGTATACGTTTGAACTGACTGTTATCTTTCAGGAGCCGTAATAATTTACCTTCTCCGCAGCCCATATCAGCTACGGCGGTTACACCATGTTCCAGCAGGATGTCTCGCACGGCCTGCAGCCGTACGTCATGGAGTCTTACTTTTTCCTGGGCCGGTTTCGCCTCTTCCGGCGTTCCTTCTTCACGGGTCAGTATATCCAGCGCCTGCTGCGTCAGTGTTCCGATATGTTTTAGGTAACGGCGCGTGATAAGCTCTTTTAAAGGATGCCCGTCCAGCCAGCCCTGTCCTTTCTCCATCAGCTTTTCCAGTTCATGATCGCCTACAAAGTAGTGCTTATTGTTATCGCACACGGGGATCAGAATATAGAGCTGCGACAGCAATGTCTTCAGCGGGATGGTGTTTTTAAGCGACACCTGAAAATAGCGGCTGCTGCCCCACTCCGGAAATTGTGTATCCAGTATGGCCGGCTGCAGACTCACTTCATATCCCAGCGGTTCAAAGATGTTCCGCAGCAGCTGTTCTCCGCCGCTTACCGGCAGAGACGACAGGTTTATTTCCAGCGGCAGGGCTTCATCCACTACCTCCGGTTTGTCTTTACAGCGCCCGTTCATGGCGGTGGAATATGCCTGGGCAATAGCCGCACTCATAAATGAGGAGGCTACATAGGGCCTGTCATTCACATATGCCTCCAGGGCAAAATCATTTCCTCCCGGACCGCTTTTCCTTGCCAGCTTTACCGGATCTATGTCCAGCAGCAGTGCGGCAGTGCACTTTTCCTCCGTTGCCTCCGGGTAAAAGATGTGCGCATCTCCGGCAGCAAAAGGTATCGTCTGAACTTTAGCGGGATGTTTGTGCAGCAGGTAGCCAAGGTCGGTTGCGGGGTAACGTGTAGTCGTAATCGTTAATAACATAGGTTAATCCTCTTTCATTCTCTTCTTCTTACAAAATCAAATTTATTCCAAATTATACATTTTCTGCTAATCTGTAAGTATCCCATGATAAGATATTAATGAAAATATTTTGAAATCCATATTAGTCTACTATATTTGTAGACTAATATTCTTCCACCTTCAAACTACATTTTATGTCTACCAAGCCCTTGCATTTTGATACGTTGCAGGTACATGCCGGTTACAGTCCTGACCCCACCACCAAATCGGCTGCCGTACCTATTTACCAGACAACTTCCTATACTTTTGACAGTGCGGAACATGCAGCCGAGCTGTTTGAGCTGAAACAGTTCGGTAATATCTACACCCGTATCATGAACCCTACCACGGATGTATTTGAAAAGCGCATAGCTGCCCTGGAAGGTGGTGTAGGCGCACTGGCAGTGGCATCCGGACAGGCTGCGCAATTCATTGCCCTGCATAACATCCTGTTACCGGGAGATAATTTTATTACTTCTTCCTACCTGTATGGCGGCACCTATAACCAGTTTAAGGTGAGTTTTAAGAGAATAGGTGTGGAAGCGCGTTTCGCCAACCTGGATGAGCCGGAGAGCTTTGAACAGCTGATAGATGAAAATACAAAAGCGATATATGTAGAAACTATCGGCAACCCGGGCTTTGCCATTCCTGACTTTGAAAAGATCAGTGCTATTGCCCGCAGGCATGACCTGCCGCTGGTAGTGGACAATACCTTCGGCGCAGCAGGATACCTGAGCCGGCCCCTGGAACATGGCGCCAACGTGGTGGTGGAAGCAGCCACCAAATGGATTGGCGGACACGGCACCGCTATCGGCGGCATTATTGTAGACGGTGGCAATTACAACTGGGGCAATGGTAAATTCAGGCAGTTCAGCGAGCCGGACGAAGCCTATCACGGCATGAAGTTCTGGGAAGTATTCGGCGCCCACAGCCCCTTTGGCAACATCGCCTACATTATCCGGGCGCGCGTGGCCGGCCTCCGCTCCTGGGGTCCCGCCCTTGCGCCGCAGAACTCCTTTCTCTTCCTGCAGGGCCTCGAAAGTCTCTCTCTGCGCGTACAGCGCACGGTAGACAATGCCCTTCACCTCGCCCAATGGCTGGAGCAGCAACCACAGGTAGCCTACGTCAACTATCCCGGCCTGCCCGGCAATAAGTACCATGAGCTGGCTAAGAAATATCTGCAGCATGGTTTCGGCGGCGTCCTCAGCTTCAAAATCAAAGGCGGCCGCGAAGCAGCCGATAAATTCGTACAGTCATTACAGTTAATATACCACCTCGCCAACGTAGGCGACAGCAAAACCCTCATCATCCACCCGGCCACCACCACCCACTCCCAACTCAGTGAGCAGGAACAAAAAGCCGCCGGCGTAGAACCAGGCCTGCTCCGCATCTCCCTCGGCATCGAACACATAGAAGACATCAAAGCCGACATCCAGGGAGCATTTAATAATGTAGTTATTTAGTTATTTGAGATTTGATGTGCGGAGGAGATTTACGGATTTTGGAATTTTTTGATTTACGGATTTATTTAAATGCAGCGGAGATTATAATGGAGCTGTTCGCAAGCATCTCCGCTGCATTTTAATAAATCCGTAAATCAAAAAATTCCAAAATCCGTAAATCTCCTCCGCACATCAAATCTCAAATAACCAAATAATAAAATAACCACATATTCTCAGTTGCCTTTGCCGAGCTTGATTTTTACTTTGCCGTCTTTTTCGCTGACAGCGCGGAGGTGAACGATGATGCCTTTGCGGCTGCGGCGTTCTTTTTCTGCCTTGTCGGTGATGGCGGAGTCTTTGGCGGGATTGCGGAGGGGTACGTCCAGTTTGATATCTGTACCGCCATTGATACCGTATACGCCATTTACGTCTATGTTAACGGCGCTGGAGGCGATACGCATAGGGGGTATCAGTATTTTGTTGCCTTCCACCTGGAAGGTGTTGCTCAGGTTCTCAAAGGTGATGCTGTCCAGCCGGCGGCGGCGGAAAACAAAATTACCGATATCTGCCAGCGGCGCAAAGTCAATCAGGGCGCCATTCTTCAGGCTGAAGTTGATGGAGCCGAAAAGAGAATGCTTAGCCATCGTACCGTTATCCAGGATATTACCGCGGATATTGGTCTTTGCTGAAACAATGCCTTTGAGATTTTTGGAAGTCAGCGATTCCATACCAAAGTTATCAAAGGCGTAGAACAGCTGGCCGATATGCATATTGGTGACAGCTGCGTTTATTTTGAAGGTATTGTTATTACCCTGGGGATGCACTATACCAGACACCTGTGCGCTGCCGCCAGCACTTTGCAGGGATATTTTATTAATCAGCACATCTGTTTTGGTGAGTGAGAGTTCTGCTGCTACCTGCTGGGCGGTGAAATTCGCATAGATTACTTTGTCCAGCAGTACCTGCATACGTACGTTGCTCGCATCCAGCACGGCATCCAGCTGGCGGGCCACCTTTCCGCCCTGTACTTTTTTATTCACTGGTTTTTTCCCTTTCTTACGCGCTACCAGGAAACTCCTGAACTCATTCAGGTCTACCAGGGGGCTGGTAATCTTCCAGTTCAGCGCTATTTTTTCAGGTGCTGAAAAGTAGAAGTTCAACATATTTTTAATAGTGCCTTCCATTTTCAATGTGCTCTTCTGCGATTGGATAGTGACGCGCTCCAGCTGCAGGTCCTGCCCCTGGAAACGCAGGGTGGCATTGCAGTTGCGGAAGGTAAGATCACGGGGAAGATAATTAAATGCACCCTGCTGCACTTCCACAATTCCCTGCAGGGAGGAAGGCGTATTGTCGTCTTTCAGTACCGGGCCGCTGTAATACAGGTCAGCCCTGGCGTTACCTTCTTTAAACAGAATGGGAATATCTTCCGCGGCACTGTTGAGATTAGCCAGGGGGAACTGCGACTGGAAATGTCCGTGCAGCAGCGGATGTTTCAGGTTCACCACACGGATGGTATCTGCTTTGAGTGGTACGCTGTTCAGGGAAGCCTGTAATCCGAAGATATTAACCGCAGAGTTTTCATCATTGTGCCCGGCTCCCGGAATGATTTCATTGTTGAACCTTCCGGTAAAGCTGCAATGCGTCCACTCACCCATGGTTGTAATCAGCACGTTGTTGGTGGTCTTCCAGGTAACGAGTACGTTGGGGGTATCCCTGTATTTGAGATGTCCGTTCAGTATGGCTTCTGCATCCAGCGGAGCGCTGAGGTTGATGCTACCCAGTTTCGATGATATGCTGGGTGACAGCCAGGAGGCCGCATCTTTCAGGAGTACCTGGGTGGCATTGATTTTAAGATAGAATGGCGGCGGCTTTTCGGAGAAATTAAACCGGCCGGTAATCATCACCGGCTGGCCGTCTATACGCATTTCCTGCTGTGGTATTTCCAGCTGTCTGGTCTGCCTTTTGAAGAACAGCGAAAGATTCAGTCCGAGGGTTTTATTCTTCAGGTAGCTGCCTTTGGTAGTATTGAATGCAAAATTCTTCGCCAGTATCTCCGAGCGGATATCAGCATGAATACCGGAATCAGCGGCTTGTACTTTGCCACTCAGCTGTTTTATCTCCAGGGTAAACCGTTTGAATTTCTGTTCATTCTCCAGCTCGAAGGTGATATGTTCCAGGTTCAGCATTTTGATGTCCGCATCTTTGCTGCCGCTTTTCTTCCCGCCTCCGTTTCCCTGCAATGCAGTAGTATTGGTATATCCGGTAGTATCTGTATAAAGATAGATGCTGCCATTCTGCAGCGACACTTCCTTTACATCTACGTATCTGCGTAACAGTGATAACGTGTTCACCCGTACGAAAATATAGTCAACATCTACCAGGGCATGCCGGTGCCGCTGCCAGAGGCTATCTTTCAGCACTACCTTCTTCAGTGCCAGTGATACATTCGGGAAACTACGGAACAGCGAAGGCTCCATATCCCCGATGGTCAGGTTACCACTGATACGGTCATTCAGCTGTCCGGTGATCTGCTTCAGAAAGTTGGATTTGTTGGCGTTAATATACCAGGCCAGCCCCAGTAACAGCAATATCAATAATCCCAGCAGGCTACCTCCTGCAATAAGCACTACTCTAAGCCATTTTCGCATGCAAACAATGTTTAAACCTATAACAGTAAAATGAAGAAAGGGTTTAGTGCGCTGCGCTTAAATTGCGAATTACGAATTACGAATTACGAATGAAGAGCGAAGACATAAGCGAAGAAGTAAATTCTTTATCCGCTTATGTCTTCGCTCTTCATTCGTAATTCGTAATTCGTAATTTATAATTTGTAATTGCCCACCAAAGTCGGGCACAAAAAAACCCCTGGAAAAATCCAGGGGTGCGTGATAATTATTTCGAGTAAATTTTTACCATTTGTCTACTTCGTCTGAGTTATGTGAAGCCGGCGAAACGGATGCCGCTACAGGCGCTTCTACAGTGGCAGTAACATCAGCTGCGGATGTTTCTGTTTCTGCATCGTCCTGATCTTCCTGCACATAGTCATGGTTGTAGGCATCAAAGTCAAAATCGGGCATCAACTCAGTCTTCACGTAGTTGATTGTTTCGGTCAATGCATTCAGGAACTTGTTGAAGTCTTCCTTATAAAGGAATACTTTGTGCCTGTCATAACCGTTGTCATTAAAACGCTTCTTACTTTCAGTAATAGTAAGAAAATAGTCGTTTCCCCGAGTGGTCTTTACATCAAAGAAGTACGTTCTTCTTTTGCCCGCTTTCAATCGTTTAGAAAAGATGCTATCATTGTTTCTTTCCTGTTGATTGTTGTTTTCGTACGCCACAGTTGATAGATTTAAGTGTTAACGAATCAAATCCTGTTACAATAAGGAACAAATATACTATTGTTTTACAAATATCAAAATATTTTTAAATGATTTTGAAAAATCATAAAAGATACCTGTAACCGGCTGTGGCCGGGGCTATACAAGATCATGATTGTTACTCAGTTACACCATCATCCTCATTTGATTGCTGACGCGCATAGAGTTCGGAATAGTATCCGTTTAATGATAATAATTCATCATGCGTACCCTCTTCCACGATCTTTCCTTCATCCAGCACAATGATTTTATCGAATTCGAACAGGGAGAAAATACGATGGGTGATGATGATAGCAGTTTTATTTTTCAGATAGGCATACAGGTTACCGATGATTTCTTTTTCGGTGCGTGCATCCACGGCAGAGAGACAGTCGTCAAATATAAGCAGGTCGGGGTTTTTAAGGAGTGCCCTGGCAATGGAGATACGTTGTTTCTGACCACCGCTGAGGGTGACGCCACGCTCCCCTATTTCCGTTTCAAACCCTTCATTAAAGCCCAGTATATCTTTCTCCACAGAAGCCTGCCGCGCCGCCTGCTGCACCAGCTGAATATCAGCGCCGGGGCCGCCGAAGCGGATGTTGTTGGCAATACTGTCGGAGAACAGAAATACATCCTGGGGCACATAACTGATTTGTGAGCGCAGACTCTCCAGGCGCAGGTTACGCACATCGTGCCCATCCAGCATCACACTGCCCTGCTGCGGATCGTACATACGGATCAGCAGCTGTGCCAGCGTGCTCTTGCCGGAACCTGTTCTGCCGATCACAGCCACTTTCTGACCGGGTGCAATACGCAGGTTCACCTCCTTCAGCGCAGTAATGCCCGTATGCGGATAGGTGAAGGTGACATTATCCAGATGCACACCGCCTTCCAGCGAGGCTGTTGTAGTGGAAGGCGCGTCTGCGATGACCGGTGTTATCTGCAGAAATTCGTTTATACGTTGCTGTGAGGCAGCCGCACGCTGTATCATAGATGCTACCATACCGATAGACAGGAACGGGAACATGAGCATATTCACATATATCACGAACTCTGCCAGGTTACCTACCGTGATATTACCGGCAATTACCTGCATCCCACCGATGAAGATGGTTAAGATAACGCTCAGCCCGATCATCAGCGCCATCACTGGCTGAAACAGCGCATCGGTTTTAGCCAGACTGATGGAGCTTTGCTTATAGGTTTCGCTCGCCTCCTGGAAATGAGCCGTGCTGGCTTCTTCCTGCACATAGGATTTAATCACCCGGATACCTGAATAGGATTCCTGGGCAATAGAGGTAATATTGGATAACTCTGACTGAATCTTTTCACTCTTCCGGTGAATAATCGTATTCACGTAATAGATAGTCAGTGCCAGGAAAGGCAGTGGTGATAAGGTATACAGCGTAAGCAGCGGATTCACCTGCAACATCAGGTAAACTATGATGACGATCAGGAACACCGTGCGCGATGCATACATGATGGCTGGTCCTACGTACATGCGTACACGTGATACATCTTCTGTAATCCTGCTCATCAGGTCGCCCGTACGATGCATCTTGAAAAAGTTCAGGTCCAGCTTCTGGTAATGCTGATAGATGGCATTTTTCAGATCAAATTCTATATGCCGGCTCATCACAATCAGCGTCTGCCGCTGCAGAAACAGAAAGAAGCCACTCAGCAATGCAAAGAGCAGAATACTGACGCCGTAAAATGCCAGGATACGTGAGAAATCCGCCCGGAAGGCCCCTTTCAGCCCCGTATCGCTCAGCAGCCTGTATTCATCCAGGTTATGCGACAGCAGATCAAAGATCTGCCGCACCATGATAGGCTGGAAAACACTGAAAACAATAGACACAGCGGTAAACAGTAATCCCAGGATAAGCCGCCATTTATATTTCAGAAAGTACGTATTAAGTGCCGCGAGGTGTTTCATCGGTACAAAAGTAAAGATTATTCTGAATTGCGAATTACGAATTACGAATGTAATGGGGAGATGGCAGCGGAAACAAAAGCGAATTGCAGGTTACGAATGTGATACAGAGATGATGATAGATAAAATAAAAAGCGCGGAGAATTCAGCGAACCCGTTTCAGGTATCGCTGAATTCTCCGCGCACATTCGCAATTCGCAATTCGTAATTTGTAATTCTTTACTTCAGCTGTCCGAGCGCTTCCAGCACTTTCTGCTCTTCTTCAGCCGGTGTCATATCATCTTTTTTGAATGACTGGCCGGTGATGTTTTCGAACAGCTCGATATAACGTTCGCTGACGCTGTTGATGAATTCGTCGGTCATTTCAGGAACCTGCTGACCTTCTTTACCCTGGAAGCCGTTTTCCATCAGCCATTCGCGTACAAACTCCTTGCTCAGCTGTTTCTGCTGTTTGCCGGCTTTCTGGTTTTCTTCATAGCCTTCTGCATAGAAGTAACGGGAAGAATCAGGTGTGTGGATCTCGTCGATAACATAGATGGTATCGCCGATTTTACCGAATTCATATTTGGTATCCACCAGAATCAGACCGCGTTTGGCAGCCATTTCCTTACCTCTCTCAAACAATGCCAGGGTATATTTCTCCAGCTGTTCGTAGTCCTCTTTGCTGACAAGCCCCTGGGCAATAATTTCTTCACGGGAGATGTCTTCGTCATGTCCTTCATGCGCTTTTGTAGTAGGGGTAATGATCGGAGACGGGAAGAAATCATTTTCTTTCAGGCCTTCCGGCATGGTTACACCGCACAGTACACGCTGACCGGTTTTGTAGGTTCTCCAGGCATGGCCGGTGAGGTTACCACGTACTACCATTTCAACCGGGAAGGTTTCGCATTTCAGACCGATGGTTACGTTAGGTGTAGGCGTAGCCTTTACCCAGTTAGGTACAATGTCTTTAGTCGCATCCAGCATAATAGCTGCAACCTGGTTCAGTACCTGACCCTTGTAGGGAATCGGACGGGGAAGCACCACATCAAATGCAGAGATACGGTTACTTACGGCCATCACCATCAGCTTGTCTTCAATGGTATATACATCGCGTACTTTTCCCTTGTAGAAGGCGGTCTGACCCGGGAATTTGAAATTTGACTCTAACATGAATATAAAAATTAAAGATTAAACGCACATTGACGAGTGTGCAAAAGTAACTCTGAATGACCGAATTAAAAACACTAACCTTCGGAAAAAGTGCACTTTACATATTTTTTCCGGGAGATGATTATGCCGGAGATGACAATTGGCGGCTATTTCCGGCGTACTGGCGCAACAGGCTGATAATAACTTCATTCTCCGGATACTGTGTCAGGTGCGGGCGCAGCTGTTCAGTATCCGCTGTATCGATATGCAGGGGAACATATCCCATCCCGTAAAAGCGGCCCTTTTCCATCAGGATACAGCTTTTCTCGCCGCCATGGCGGCCTTTGTCCAGGATGGTTACCGAAGGCTGCTGTTCCTGCAGGAAGGCGATGGCTGTCTTCACCCGTTCATTATAGCTTCCGGGGTTTTCATTTTTCTCACAGGCGCCGTAGCAGGTACCGGCTGTAATACCGGCACAGGTGCCGTTTCCTTTTTGCAGGAAACATAAACGGGGGCACAGATGAAACTCCCGGATCAGCGTGCGCATGAGCCGGTGCCCGTCTATCAGCAGGTTGAAGCTGTGAACCGGATGGGAAAACTTCCGTCTCTTTTCGATGGCAAGGCGCAGGTATCCTTCCTGGTCTTCGAACAGGTAAAACCCATATCGGAACTCCACCCGTTTCTGGGAGGTATTGAAAGCCGGCCACAGCCGCTTTATCTCTACCGATTCCAGGATGCACGCCATCAGTTCCGTGGCGGTTTCCTGGTAGGTGATGTTATGGATGGTACGCAGGAAATTTTGTCGCTGACGACCGGCACTGTGACCTGTAAAGTGACTGTTAACACGCTTCTTCAGGTCTTTGGCCTTGCCTACATACACTACTTTTCCCTTTACATCATGGAAATAGTATACTCCCGGCGAATCCGGCAATTTCTTTACTACAGCCGGTTCCAGGTTAGGCGGCAGGAACTGCTCCTTGGAGCCGGACTTCAGCGCTGCGGCTATCATTTTTTCCTTATCGTTCTGCAGCAGCAGGGAAAACAACCGCACAGTGGCCTCCGCATCGCCGGTGGCGCGGTGGCGGTCCTTCACCGGTATATTCATCTGCCGGCAGAAATTACCCAGGCTGTACGATGGCAATCCCGGAAATATTTTACGCCCCAGCCGCACGGTACACAGCTTTTTGCATTGCAGGTCATACCCGGCCGCCGCCAGCCCGTGCTTGATAAAGGAATAATCAAAATTGACATTGTGCGCAACAAAGATCCTGTTGTGCAGCAGTTCATAGATCAGGGGAGCAACCGCGCTGAATGGCGGCGCATCCGCTACCATACTGTTGCTGATGCCTGTCAGCGATTCTATGTAATAAGGGATGGGCGTCCCCGGATTGACCAGGGTATGGTAATGTTGGGTGACTTCATTTCCATCAAACAGGAAGATGGCGATTTCGGTAATTCCGTTCGCACTGGCATGACCACCGGTGGTTTCTATATCTACTATTGCATACACCTTACAAAGATACAGGTTGTTGCTTTTTATACAATCTTCTCAATCCGAGTAATGCCAGCAGAACGTAAAAAATCCAGAGTATCAGCAGGTGAATTACCGCTCCCATGTTGTCTGCCAGCGTACCTCCGGCCTGCACGATGGAAATATAGATTTTTACAAACGGCGTAAGCGGTATCAGGGCGGCAATCCACTGGAATACCAGCGGCATGGATTTCAGCGGCCAGGCATAACCACATATCATAAAAAACGGATAGGTGGAAAATGCCATGAGTTGCGCTGCCAGCAACTGGTTTTTAAACAGCGTGCCTACCCAGATAGCCATAGGTATCAGGGCTAGCAGGAATAACAGCAGCAATACCGCCATATCCGGCGCATAGCCGCGGAAAGGCAGGTCCAGCAGGCGGTAATTTACGTTCATGAAAAAAGCAGCATAGGCGCCAAAGAGCAGCAGGTAAAACAGCCCTTTACCGTACAAGGCCCCGGAGAAGCCGCCACGGGCATTCACCAGTAAAGGAATATGACCATTTTCGCGGTCCAGCGCCACACTCTCTGAAAGCCCTATGAGCAAAGTCTGTTGCAGTATCAGCACAATCAGCACGGGCAGAATAAAGCCGCCGTAGCTGGATTGAGGGTTATACAACGGCCGGAAGTCTACATTTACCGGCATGGCCTCCTGCATGGCCATGGTGCTGTTCAGCCCACCGGACATCTCCTGGTATTTAAGCCGTACTCCTGCGCCTACCCCCAGCCCTATCTGCGTGATAGCGCCCGTCAGCTCGCTGGAAGGCAGGAACCTGGCGCCATTCACGGCCAGTACAACGGTTGTCTGCCGCAATGCCAGCACATTGCTTTGCGTGCCTTTGGGAATCAGGAAATACCCCATGGCTTTCCCGTGATACATCAGCTCCTGAGCCTCCTGCAGATTGCCGGCGCTCATCACCGAAATAATCTGCAGGTTATTCAGCTGTTCTGTCAGCTGCCGCGACATCTCGCTTTTATCTTCATCCGCAACTGCCAGCACTACTTTTTCTTCTACCTTATAGCTGTAAATGGTACCATAGAAAAAAACATATAGCAGCGGCGCTATCAGCAACGTCAGCAACAGGCTGTGGTTGCCGGTAATCAGCTTCAGCTCCCGCACGAACAAATGACCGGTATGTCTGCTGTTATCAGGCATGTTGCAGTTTTAAAGTATGCATGGATCGCTGCAGGAATACAATGGCCAGCGGGAGGGCTATGACCGGGAATACCAGCATATGCGCCATCTCCGGCCACATATAACGCAATGGCAGATCCATAAAATAAGCTTTGAAAAAGGCGTCTACAAATGGAGTGAGCGGCATCAGCGCGGCATAATACTGATCGTACCAGGGCATCCCCCAGCGCGGAAAGGTAAATCCGCTGAATACAAAAGCCGGCGATGTATAGAAGATCCCTACGTCTGCCGCCAGCAGCAAGTCTCTCAGAATGGCGGATACCATCAGCCCGAGGCTGATACAGGCAACCACCAGCAAGGTATAGATGACAAACAGCTGTCCGTCTACATACAAGGCACCGGAGGCAAAAAGCGGAAATATTACCAGCGTCACCATAAAATAATCGAGCCAGGCTATGCCCAGCAGTGCCAGCGCTTTACCGGCAATAGCGTTGGAAGCGGAGCCCTGAGCTGTTACATACAAATCATCCATGGTACCGGTATGGTATTCGTAATTGACAGCCAGTGCAGACACCATGATCATCATCATCTGAATCACCACTACAATCAGTCCGGGTACCAGGTACTGCATATAGTCGTACCGCGGGTTATACAACGTGAATGCCTGCAGCTTTACCGGCATCACCAGCGCCATGGCCTTTCCGGCCGGCATTCCTGTTTTCACGAATTTTGACAGCTGCACGCCTCCGGCGGCTGTCAGCAGCACCTGGGCGGCGTCTTTATATAACAGTTTGGATGGAATCAGAAAGGACACATTGGTATAAACAGTAATAGTTACCGGTTGCCGGCTTTTGATATGTTCATCCATCCGCTTCGGAAAATGAATGGCCGCCATAATGGTGCCATGGCGCAAACCAGCCTGCAGCGCTGCTTCTGATTTGATCTGCTGCGTGATATGAATAGTTTCTGTTTGCTCCAGCATGAAGGTAAACTGCCGGGACAGCGGCGATTGTGCATCATCCCAGATAGCCACCGGCAGATCCTTTACAAAATGCCTGCTGTAGATGCCTGCATAGAAAACACATAATACCGGTGGCAGTACCAGCAATGCCAGGTAATACACCGGAAACCTGAAGATGCGTTTCCATTCTCTGATAGTGACCTTTAATATGGATAATATCATGGCATCTGCATGGAAGCCGTCATACCAGGGCGCAGGCCCTGCAGAGCGGACAAATGAACAGGTTTGAAATCAACAGTAAAGGTGCGCAGCTCAAATTTCCCCTTTTCCTTTACCGGCACCCAGTCAGCAAAAGTGAGCGAAGCGCCGATCTTAGATACCTCCGCTTCAAATTTTTCCGGTGTGCAGCCCGGCACCTGCATCTGTACCCGGGTGCCCATGGCAAATTTTTTCATATCGTCCTGCCGGATATTAAAGCGCAGGTGATAGCTGGCGGGCTTTTGCAGCGTCATCAGCGGGTAGCCTATCGCAACAATTTCACCGGATTCAATGACCATGGAGGAAATGATGCCATCTGCAGGCGCATGGATGTAGGTATTGTCAGACAGCGCGCGGGTCAGTTCATAGCCGGATTCTGCCTGACGGAGGATGGCTGCGGCAGCGCTGATAAGTTCCGGGCGCGTTCCCTGCTTCAGCATGTCCATATTCAGTTTGGCCGTTTCCATCTCTTTTTTGGCGGCCTGCAGTTTAAAATAAACGAGATCATTTTCCTGACCGGAGATCACCTCATCATCAAAAAGATTTTGCATACGTTTATAGGTTTTCTGCATCAGCGCATATTGTTCCTGTGTAATGTTGTAGAGGTTGTCTGCCGCCTTGATGGCTTCCGGACGGGACCCTTTCTCCAGCAGCTGCAGCTGGCTTTTTGCCGCATCAATGGCTGCGAGCGCCTGGTTACGGATGGCATTGATTTCGGTAGAACGCAGTACTCCCAGCAGCTGGCCTTTCTTCACCGTATCGCCCTGCCCTACCAGCAGGCTGTCCAGCCTCCCCGGAAATTCCGCTGCCACATCCACGTATTCCGCATCCACCATACCCAGTAGTGTATTGGCTGCTGCCGCAGGCTTCTTCAGAAAAAATACCAGTGCTATGATGAGGATAGCAATGGGGATCAGCAGTGCCCAGTAATTTTTTAAAAAGGCTCTCATGAATTTTACCGGTTTAGTTGTTAACGTAAGTGGCGAATTGTTCCGGTGCGCCAACGATATTCCAGTATTCCGCCAGGGCCAGGTAATAGCCCAGCACCGCGGTATAATACACCTTATGCATCTCTTCTTCCAGCAGCAGCGCTTCATTTACATCTTTCACGGAAGACAGCTGGTTCAGCATACGGTCATGGATAAGCGTAGTTGTCAGATGTGCCTGCTGCCGGGCACTGTCGAGCGATGCCACCTCATGTTGCAGCGCCTGAACCTTATTGCCGGCTACCCGCAGTTGCAGCTCCAGGGTGTTACGGGTATTCTCCGCGGCCATCCGGGCTTCTTCCACCAGCACCTTACTGGCTTTGGTACGCTTATACCGCTGGAAGCCATCAAACAGATTCCATTGCAGCTCCACGCCGATCAGCCAGGGCGGCACCGTTACAGGCAGGTCCCGCTGGTAGAGCGATACATTACCGATAGCAAAAATATTGGGCAGAGACAAAGAGCGTGTAGCCTTCACCGCTACCTGCGCCTGGGCTGTTTTACTCTGAATAAGGCGGTAAGCAGGGTTCTGCTCCCAGAAGTGACGCTCTCCCGGCTGCAGCGAGGCTACTGCATAGCGCAGGGTATCGCTGATGGTAATGGCGGTATCTATCGGGCGTCCCAGCAGGTTATTCATCTCCAGTAAAGCATTCTGTTTTTCCAGTTCCAGATTGGCATAACGGTTGGTGGCCTGTGTATAGGATACGTTGGCCCAGTTGAGCAGATATGGCGGCAATAACTGATTTTTCTTCAGCGACACGGCATAGTCGCGGTTCCTGCGGAACGCATCAACTATCACGGTTTCATGCGCCATGATGGTATTGAGGTACATGATACGCAGGTATTGGGCGCTGATAAGAAAGTATAGGTTCTTTTCCACCAGCTGCTGACTGAACTGTCCGGATACAACCAGCGATTTCGCCAGATCCTGCGCTGCGCTGATTTTACCGCCCAGGTAAATAGGTTGTCGCACAAATACGCCCGCAGTCAGATAGGATTGTTTCGCCAGAGTGGGGTTATAATCCGGATAAAAGGCGTTGATGAGGTCTTTGGTAGCATTGGAAATTACATGCTGCACCCGCGGCGGCAGCGGTTGCCCGGTAATTTCCTGGAAAACAGTGTTGGCAGTATGCACGCTTTGCGCCGCAGAACCATTTACCACACCATCTTTCACCTGCTGCAGATTTATTTCCAGCGGTTTGCCCAGGTAATTATAGCCGGCCAGCAGATCTACTTTCGGATAGTAGGAACGGTTCTCCGCCTGCAGGGAAAGCTCGCGGGCCTGCAGGGAGCGTTCGGCCTGCTTTACCAGCGCATTACGCTGCTTCGCCAGCCGGTAACATTCCTGCAGCGTGAGTGTCTGCACGTTCTCCTGTGCTCTCGCAAACAACGTTGGCAGCATGATTGTTAGTAACAGGAAGTATCTCATAAAATAGCGTTTCGGTCTATGATACTGTCAGCGCGATGGTCCTGCCAGTAAACAATATTTCATACATAATGTTTTTGATACCGGAAAAAAAATATCGTAATATGATAATAATACCATCATGGTAAATACCGTACCTTTAAGTACTTCACATAAATAGTACATCATTAAATTTATTTTATCCATTTCTGCCAGACACACTGTGACGGATATTTGCATTACCAGATTACCTTATTTATTCATCATAAAAACACTCCTGCAATGGCAAAACACACTTGGGTTTCAGACGCTGACCACAGCGAACTCGGATTCAGAATCAGGCACCTGATGATTACCAACGTCAATGGTAAATTCAACAGCTTCCGGGTGGAAGCAACAACCGAAGAGGAAGATTTCATGAAAGCAGCGGTGAAAGTTACAGTAGATGTAGACTCTATTAACACCGGCAATGCAGACAGGGATCAGCATCTGCGCTCACCGGATTTCTTTGATGTGAACCAGTACAGGAACATCACTTTCGAGGTAACCAAATCTGAAAGCGTGGATAATGATGGATCCTACACACTCTACGGCGACCTGACCATCCGTGGCATCACCAAAAATGTTAAGCTGAGCGTGGAATTCGGCGGCGTGGTAAAAGACCCGTGGGGCAATACGAAAGCTGGTTTTACCGTGAACGGAAAAATCAACCGCAAGGATTTCGGACTTACCTGGAATGCAGCCACAGAAGCCGGTGGTGTGATGGTGAGCGATGAAGTAAAGATAAACTGTGAAGTACAATTGCTGAAACAACAATAATCATTCCCGCTCCCGCTGCCTAATACGGCGGGAGTGGAATACTAAAAAAACGGAATATGGAACAAGCAGTAAAAGGCATTCACCACATTACCGCCATCTCCGGTAATGCCAGGAAGAATTATGATTTTTATACGAGGATAATGGGACTCCGTTTCGTAAAAAAAACCGTCAACTTCGATGATCCTCACACTTATCATTTTTATTACGGAGATGAGAAAGGAACGCCGGGAACTATCCTGACCTTCTTTCCCTGGGAAGAGATTATGGCAGGGCGCCGGGGTACGCATATGGCTACGGAAGTGGGCTACTCCATTCCTGAAGGCAGTATTGACTTCTGGCTCAAGCGCCTCGATGCCGCCAATATGATCTACAACAAGCCTTCCTCCAAATTCGGCGAAGTGTATCTTACCTTCCTGGACCCGGATGGCCTGAAGGTAGAACTGACCGTACCGGAAAAATCGGATGACCGCATTCCCTGGGAAACGGCAGAAGTGAGCGCAGATAACGCCACACGAGGCTTTCACCATGTAACGCTGACACTCGAAGATATTCAGCCGACGGCAGATCTGCTGGTATCCGTATTCGGCTACCAGCTGCAGAAAAATCACGCCAACCGGTACCGCTTTGCCAGCCCGTCAGGCGAGCCGGGATCCTATGTGGACCTGGTGGAAGCCAAAGGCGAACAACGCGGGCATGTAGCCGGTGGCAGCGTTCATCATGTGGCCTTCCGCATGAAAGATGAAGCCGAGCAACTGCTGTATCGCGAAAAGATTGAAAAGCTGGGATTACATGCCACAGAGCAGCTGGACAGAAAATATTTCCGCTCCGTGTACTTCCGGGAACCCGGTGGCGTATTGTTTGAGCTGGCCACCGATAGTCCCGGATTCACCGTAGATGAACCGCTGGCAGAACTGGGCACACACCTGAAACTCCCTGCGCAGTTTGAACCGCAGCGCCAGGAGATTGAAAGTAAATTGATAAAACTGGGTTGAAATGGATTTTAAACCAATGCAATATATTTATCAGCCGGCAGCTAACAATGACGCCTACACGTTATTGCTGCTACATGGCACCGGCGGCGACGAAAAAGATCTGTTGCCGCTGGCGCCGGTGCTGGCAAAGGATTTTCATGTACTGAGCCTTCGTGGCAACGTCAGTGAACATGGTATGCCACGCTTCTTCCGCCGGCTGGGAATGGGTATCTTTGATGAAGAAGACGTACATTTCAGAACACATGAAATGGTACATTTTATCAGACAACTGGCAGCAGAGAAAGGATTTGACAGCAACAAAACCGTAGCTGCCGGCTATTCCAACGGCGCCAATATTGCCGGCGCTGTACTCATGCTATATCCGGAGCTGCTGGCAGGCGCGGTATTATTCCGCCCTATGCAGCCCCTGCAGGGAATTGAAGATCCTTTCGATACCAGCAGGCAGCAACCGGTATTTATGAGCTCCGGTACACAGGACGGTACCGTGAACGCTGCTGACACAGAAGCATATGCCACCCTGCTCAGCGCCAGCGGCTTCCGGGTGAGCGCCCATCACATCAACACCGGACACAATTTAACACAGCAGGACATAGACCTCGCTGCTTCATGGATAAAAGAAAATTTTAAATAACCCGCACATGGACGAAGAAGTAAAAGTAAGCATCACAGGTATCCCCTATCAGGTATCTGTATCTGCCCGCGATCACCGCTGGCTGGCCGATGAACCGACAGACATATCCGGTGGCGACACAGGCCCCAACCCGGGAGAACTGCTGCTCAGCAGCCTCGGTTCCTGTACCGCCATCACACTCACCATGTATGCGCAAAGGAAAAAATGGCCCCTGGAAGGCGTGGAAATAGACCTCCGGTTTAACAGCGCCGCCAAACCCGATCCGAAAACAACTGTGATCGATTACGATATACGCTTCATAGGTAATCTTACTGATGAACAACGGGCCAGGCTGATGGAAATATCCCACTCCTGCCCTATTCATAAAGTGCTTACCAACCCTGTTATCATTAACGCAAAAGAAGACTGAGTATGAATGACATCACAAAAAAATACAGCAACGGAGAGGTGACCATCGTCTGGAAACCCAATGTGTGCGTACATTCTGAGATGTGTTTTCATGGCCTGCCGGAGGTATTCAATCCGCACGCGAAGCCATGGATCAATGCCGAAG
The DNA here is from genome assembly GCF_009928525.1 of Chitinophaga solisilvae. Classification (GTDB taxonomy): domain Bacteria; phylum Bacteroidota; class Bacteroidia; order Chitinophagales; family Chitinophagaceae; genus Chitinophaga; species Chitinophaga solisilvae. The sequence continues at coordinate 97,750 of NZ_JAABOK010000017.1, forward strand.
GCAGTACCACCGCGCGTATCATGGAACAGGTGAAACAATGCCCCTCCGGCGCACTCACCTATTACATGAACAGCGAAGTAGCCGCCGGTGAAGGCGTGGCCCCGGAAATCAGCGCTGCGAGCGTAATAGAACCGCTGCCCAACGGGCCGTTGCTGGTTTATGGCAATATCGTGGTCAAGGATGCTCATGGCAGGGAAACACATAAAAACAAAGTGACAGCCTTCTGCCGCTGCGGCGCCTCTTCCAACAAACCGTATTGCGACGGCACCCATGTAAAAATTCAGTTCAAAGACAATCAATAAAAAGATATGGAATTAACTATTGAACAAAACCAGGCCCAGCACAGATTTGAGACTACCGTAGACGGGCATACGGCATTTATTGTTTACGCCAGGTTTCCGGGTGGTATCGCCTATATCCATACAGAAGTGCCGCCGGAACTGGAAGGCAAAGGCATTGCCTCACAGATGGCTAAATATGTACTCGACTATGCAAGAACCAACAACCTGAAGGTAAGACCGCTGTGCCCTTACGTAAACGCCTATATGAAACGCCATCCGGAGTATAATGATCTTCTGGAACAATAACTGTTTTCACCGGTAAATATTCCCTCATATGCAACTGCTCCGTTTTTTACAACAGCCCTGGCATTGGTCTGCCGGAGGGTTTCTGATCGGGTTGACCGTTCCGCTGCTACTGATACTGGGTAACAAAACATTCGGCATTTCTTCCTCCCTTCGGCATATTTGTGCGGCCTGCTTTCCGGCAGGTCTTTCTTTTTTTAAATACGACTGGAAGAAGGAAGCCTGGAATCTTTTCTTTGTTGCAGGTATTCTTATCGGCGCATTTATAGCCACCACGCTGCTGCATGATCCGAAAGACATACAGGTAGCCGCCGCCACGCAGGCAAGACTTGCCACTTACGGCGTCCGTGATTTTGGCGCACTGCTGCCTCCGGAGATATTTTCCTGGAATAACCTGTTCAACTGGAAAGGGCTCGTCTTCTTTATCATTGGTGGATTCCTCGTAGGCTTCGGTACCCGCTATGCCGGCGGCTGTACCTCCGGGCATTCCATTATGGGGTTATCCAATCTGCAGTGGCCCTCCCTGGTAGCCACCATCTGCTTTATGGCCGGCGGTATATTCAGCGCCAATGTTATTCTTCCCTTACTCTTTAAATGGTTGCATACATGAAAAATTTCAAGTACCTGCTGGCCGGCATCTTCTTCGGCATCCTGCTGGTAAAAACACAGGTCATCAGCTGGTTCCGTATCCAGGAAATGTTTCAGTTCACCTCCTTTCATATGTACGGAGTGATTGGTACCGCAGTAGTTACAGGCATTATCTCTGTACAGCTGATAAAACGTTTTAACATCCGCACATTAGCGGGAGAACCGATAGTTATTGCCCCTAAACAATTCAGCAGGGGGCAGATTTACGGCGGATTGATATTTGGTACCGGCTGGGCCATCACAGGCGCCTGTCCGGGCCCCCTGTTCGCGCAGATCGGGAGCGGCTTCACCGTAGTGGCAGTCACCCTTTTAAGCGCTATTGCAGGCACCTGGATTTACGGAGCCGGCAGATCATTAAAGTAATAAAAAAATCCTCCGTTCCGGTGAATGCGGAGCGGAGGATTTTTCCGGTTGAGTGATTTATCTCTTCAGTCCGTCTTTAATTGCCCTGGCAGAATCCTGATGCGCTTTCAGGGTGGGCAATGTTTTTGAAGCCCACGACTTCAGGTCTGCATCTGTAACATCATTGGATGCCTTCTCAAATTCCTTTACATCTTTATTGTGGTCATCTACCATCATACTGATGTAATCCTTGTCGAAATCCTTACCTGTCTTCTTACTCAGCTTATCTATGTGATCCTTGGTTTCGGTAGATAGTTCTGCAGGTAAAGTAATGCCCTTTCCGGATGCCAGCGCTTTCAGTTCCTCATTTGCTCTGGAATGGTCATTCACCATCATGGTTGCAAATGCCTTCACACGTGGGTTCTGGGCCTTCTCCTGTGCGAGCTTACCCATTTCTACTTCCATCATGCTGCCGTTGGCTGCTTTCACAGCAAACTCTGAAGACTGGTTATCCACCGGTTTTACTGTTTCATTAATATCCTGAGCAGAATCAACAGGTTTTTCGTTTTGCGGATTGTTACCTCCGCCGCAGGAAGATAACATCCAGGCAGCAGACAGTGCTGTAGCTAAAAATATGGTCTTTTTCATGACAACTGTTATTTGGGTTAATAATGTGTTGCTGTTAAGCAGTATAACAGTCAAAAAAGATACCATCAGAAAGAGGCATCCCACCAAACACAGTACAGTAAAGCATTACAGAAGATCAATGCAGAAGATGAAATGCTACGGCCGCGCGCGCCTGCATGTAGATTGTTTTCCCCAGACCGGGTCAATTACCGGCCTGAAAAGTCTCAGGCCGGTAAAAATTTTATTGATTGGCAAATAATCCATACAGTACAACTACTGCGACAATAATACCGATAATGAGTCCCGCTATTTTCATCCAGCTGTAGGGGCGGTCGCCGGTAACTTCGCCTGTGCTGGCATTCACTACAAAGTGATACAGCTTATTATTATATCGGTATGCGCTGATCCAAACCGGCAGCAGGATATATTTCAGTCCCAGGTTCTGATAATCTACCGCATAATTGTCAATGATCTGTTCATCACCGCCGATGTCGTCCAGGATGCTGTTACGGATAGCGCTGTCCATACGTTTCTTGGCGATTACCAGCGCCTGTTCGGCAGTGGTCTGATATATTTCTGCGCGGAAGCCGCTGAGATAACGTTCATCAAAGCGTTTCAGCTGATCCAGGTACCAGGGTTCCAGTATCTCTGCCATTTTACGCGGCAGCGACGGGCTAGCGGATACCAGCACATCCCGGAAAACATTGTCTACTTCACCGGAAGCATTGTACCAGGCGGTATGCCGCACCTGGCGTGTACGCGTTTCGGTTCTGCCGTTCACTTCTTCCGTATAGGTTTCGGTGGTGTAATAATACTCTCCTCTCTGTCCGCGGTATGCGGTGGCTGTATCGGTATCATAGCTCCAATGCGGAATATAAATACCTTTCAGCTGCTGGGAGGATCCGTCTTTCACTTTCTTCACCAGGTCGGAAGGAGCAAACCATAATTTACTCATCCACTTACGGAAAAATTCCAGCGCCTGCCGGTCCTTCACGTCGAAGGGCAGCACATAATGCGGCTGGAGAATGGCGGTAGTCTGCACATGATCAATTACCAGCGGCGACGCACAAAACGGGCAGGAATCTGATGTTACATTCGGCAACATGGTAGTAGACGCACCGCAGTTAGTGCATTTCACCACTACGGCTTCCTGTGTCGGTTCAATATGTTGCTGCTGGCTGGCCAGAAATTCTTCATAATCAAAAGCACGGATACCTTCAGGCATAGGCGCTTCTTCAATAACATTGGTGGTACCGCAATACTCGCACTTCAGGCTGTTGGTACCCGGGGCATAATGCAGTATTGCACCGCAGTTCTGACATTTCAGTGAGGAGACGGTCTCACTTGTTTTTTCCTCAAAAGACATAGGAGTGGTGTGATTGGAGCAAAAGTATAATTGAGAGCAATTACGAATTGCGAATTACGAATTACGAATGCTGAGCGAAGATATAAGCGGATAAAGAATTTACTTCTTTTTCTTTACCTATATCTTCGCTCAGCATTCGTAATTCGTAATTCGTAATTCGCAATTTAAGGCAAAGGCGGCGGTACTGTGCTCAGCACAACTCCCAGTTCCGGAACGGTGGAAGCAGCGGCCCAGCCGGGCATACCGTTTTTCCATACGAGTGTTTGTGACTGCAGGCTGCCTCCGATGGCCAGCTGACGCAGCTGGTCCATGTCAAAGGGGCCGGCCTGTTTACCGTCGATCGCAACGAAGAAGGCAGCGGTTGGCGGCAATGGCGGCGGAGCGCCTGCTCCTGCTGCTGGTGCGCCTGGTGCGCCGGTTTGCGGATTTACCTGGGTGGGGTTGAACATGTTACCCATTTGTCCCATCATGGAAGCGCCCATACCTACACCCAGACCAGCTGCAGCAAGGCCGCCGGATGGATTTTCAGCGGCTTTTTCCATGGCATTGGCTGCCTGGAACTGCGCATAAGCGCCCAGATTACCAACGATACCCATGCTGCTGCGTTTGTCCAGCGCGGCTTCCACTTCTGGCGGGAGTGAAATATTTTCAATGAGAAACTTTGTGAGTTCCAGACCCAGTTCATTAAACTCAGGTCTGATCTTATCTGTGATGAGCTGAGAAACTTCATCATACTTTGCTGCCAGGTCCAGCACAGGAATTTTTGCTTCTGCGATGGCATCCATACCACGGGAAACTGCGAGATTACGCAGCTGCTCATTGATACCTTCCACCGTAAATTCAGGATTGGTGGCAGCCACCTCTTTCAGGAACTCAGCGCCGTCTTTCACCCGGAAAGCATAGCTGCCGAATGCGCGGATACGTAAGGGGCCGAATTCAGCGTCACGCAGCATAACAGGGTTCTTGGTCCCCCATTTCTGATTGGTGAACTGGCGCATGCTCACAAAAAACACATCTGCCTTGAAAGGGCTGTTAAAGCCATATTTCCAGCCTTGTAATGTACTCAGAATCGGCATGTTCTGCGTATTCAGCGTATGCATGCCCGGTTGAAATACATCAGCGATTTTACCTTCATTCATGAAAACAGCTACCTGTGATTCACGCACAGTGAGCTTTGCATTCATCTTTATTTCATTCTGGTAGCGGGGAAACTTCCACACAATCGTATCGGCAGACGTATCAGTCCACTCAATAATGTCAATAAATTCATTCCGGAGTTTATCAAATATTCCCATAGTAACAGGTTTTAAACGTCACTGTCAAATTTATAGAAATATTCATTTGAAATGCCAATAATGATTTGTTATAATTTCAGCAATCTTGCATTGATAGCAACGATCACGGTGCTGACGGTCATCAGTACAGCGCCGGCAGCAGGGCTCAGCAGAATGCCCCAGTGATACAGAATACCCGCAGCCAGCGGCATGGTAATGATATTGTAACCCGTTGCCCAGGCCAGGTTCTGTATCATTTTGCGGTAGGTAGCCTTTCCAAACCGGATCAGGCTTACGATATCTTCCGGGTTGCTGTTCACCAGCACAATGCCCGCTGTTTCTGCAGCTATATCCGATCCGGAACCGATGGCAATACCCACATCCGCCTGTGCCAGCGCCGGCGCATCGTTGATACCATCGCCGGTCATCGCTACATATTCGCCGGCGGCCTGCAGCTTTTTGATTTCTTCCAGCTTTTGATGCGGCAACACTTCTGCAATATAATTATCAAGCTGTAGCTGCTCCGCCACGGCTGCAGCCACTTTCCGGTTATCGCCGGTCAGCAGCACCGTTTTGATATTTTCCTTTCTCAGCGCCTGAACTGCCGGCAGGGATTCGGGCCTCACTTCATCGGCAAGCAATATGTACCCGGCCGGCTCATTATCAATAATGACAAAAGATAAGGTACCGGTATCACTGTTTTCGACGGGCTGCTGTGCAGGAAATTTTTCCTGCATATAAGCGGGGCTCACCACCAGCACTGCTTTACCGTTTACCTCTGCGCTGATGCCCTTCCCTGCCATTGCCTGTACCTGCGTTGCAACAGGTACGGGCAGCTGCAATGCCTGTGCCCTGTTAACGATACCCGTAGCAATAGGATGTTCGGATTGCTGTTCCACTGCAGCAGCCAGCGCCAGCAAATCATGCTCTTTACAGGCCGGGCTGAAGGCTGCCACTTTCACTACTTCAAACTTACCGACTGTCAGCGTACCGGTTTTATCAAATACCAGCGTGGTAATTTTACGTGCATTCTCAAAGGCTGTCCTGTTTTTTATCAGCAGGCCATGTTGCGCCGCCACGGTAGTGGATCGCGCCACCACCAGCGGAACCGCCAGTCCCAGCGCATGCGGACAGCATATCACAATAACGGTAACCATCCGCTCCATCGCAAAAGAGAGTGATTTACCATCGATATACCAAAAGAGAAAAGTGCTGACACCTGCTACAATAGCAATGATGGTAAGCCATCGTGCAGCTTTGTCGGCCAGCAGCTGCGTGTTCGACCTGGACAGCTGCGCGTCGTTTACCAGTTTAATTACCTGTGAAAGATAAGAGGAAGCTGCATTATGGGACACCCTCACCCGCAGCGCATTGTTACCGTTAAGAGAACCGGCGATGACCTTATCTCCCCGATGCTTGCCCACCGGGCGGGATTCTCCTGTGAGCATGGATTCATTCAGGTAGCTGTCTCCCTCTGTGATAATGCCGTCTGCAGCTACTTTTTCACCGGGCTTGACGAGTATAATATCTCCCGGCTGCAGGCTGTCAGTTTTTACTTCCTGTATCTGATTACCGGCTACCAGATGGGCTTCCGCCGGCATCAGCTGTACCAGCAGTTCCAGCTCCCGCGATGCACCGGCCACCGATTTCATCTCTATCCAGTGCCCCAGCAGCATGATGAGGATCAGGGTAGCCAGCTCCCAGAAAAAATCCATGCCCTGCAACCCGGACAGTGTAGCCACACTGTAAATGAAAGCCACAGTGATAGCGAATCCGATAAGTGTCATCATACCCGGATTCCTTGTTTTCATTTCATTCCACCATCCGGAAAGAAAAGGCCATCCGCCGAAAAAGAATATGACGGCAGAGAGGGTAAACAACAGGTATTTATCTCCCGTAAAATGTATATCCAGTCCCAGCCAGTGTTGTATCATGGGAGACAGCAACATGACGGGGATGGTCAGTATGAGCACAACATAAAAACGTCTGCGGAAATCATTAATCATGGCATGATGATCGTGGCCGGCATGACCGCTGTGACCGGCATGTGCGTCCTTTACAGCATGATGTGCATGCGACTCATGCTGACGGGGCGTTTCCGGCGAATGATCGTGGTGATCATGATCCATATGCACATGCATATATTGGTGGTCTTCCATAACTATATCGGCTTTTAATAATTACAACTGTTCAGGTTAATTGTTGTAAAGATGCCGATTATAGCAGGAGAAGATTTACATAATATGCAGAAAGATTTACATGATTTTTCAGCGGGATGTTTTACCGCTATCGGCGGGTTTACGGGATAACCTGTTTGCCTGCTTCCCTGGCTCCGTCACGGTTTCCAGCCAGGTGGCTGCCAGTCCGGGCCATACGTCGGCTGCAGGGTTACCGGAACGCAGGCCGTAGCCATGCCCTCCTGCCTGATAAAAATGCAGCTCTGCAGGAGCTTTGGCATCGCGGAGCGCGCCGGCCATCACCAGTGCGCTGTTACCATGCACATCATCGGCAGTAGCGAATAGAAACATAGGCGGCGTTTTGGCGTCCGGCTTTAAAGCAGGTGTGATGGTGCGGCCGGGCCCCATATCCAGGTAGGCCGGGTAAATAAGCATACCGAATGCAGGACGGGCAGATAAGGAGTCTGCACTATCCACCGGCGTATAGGTATTGAGGTTATAGAGTATGGCAGACCTGGCAGTGAGACTGCCGCCGGCTGAAAAGCCCATCATGCCTACCTTTTCGGGGTTCAGGTTCCACTGCGCCGCCTTGCTGCGCACAATACGCAATGCGCGTTGCGCATCCTGCAGGGCGCCGGTTTCCTTTCTCGGAACACGGTATTGCAGCACAAAGGCAGTATAGCCCAGTTTGTTGAGCCATGCTGCAATTTCATCGCCTTCCAGGTTGATAGCCAGAATCCTGTAGCCGCCACCCGGACAAACAATCACGCCAACGCCGCGGTTGTTGGCAGGATCAGCGGGATACACTTCCATCAGCGGATCAGTGACATTGGTCAGCCGGGTTACATTTCCGCTGCGATCCGATACCACCGCGGCAAACATCTTTTCTGACGTTTCGCCGGGAACTGCACCGGGCCACAAATGGATCTTTTCTCTTTTCTGAGCGTCAGTCATCATACTCCATCCTGTTATCAGCAATAAAATGCAGATTTTTTTCATAGTAAGGTGCAAACAATTTAAAACAATCACAGCGCCGGCAGGGCGCTGTGAGCATATAAGGTAAATATTATTTTACGCATTCCAGCCAGGCGGCGGCCATCAGCTGAGCGCCCGCTACACTGGGGTGTACGCCGTCGCCCGTCCAGTAGGCTCCGGGAGCGGATTCCTGCGCCTTATCAAAGATGCGCTGGTAAGGAATGAATACTGCTTTGTACTTATCAGCCATAGCCTTCGCGGCAGCGCGGTATTCGTCGAATGCAGGGTACCATTTATCATCTACCGCCTTTACGCCTTTCACGGCAAACGGTTCGCCGATAATCAGCTGCACATCCGGCAAAGCCTGCCTGGTGCGGTCCAGCAGTTTATCGTAATCATCGCGGTATATTTTTACGGTGCCTTTATAATTGCCGTTCAGCGTATGCCAGAAGTCATTCACACCAATGAGCATGCTCAGCACATCCGGCTTTATCTGCAGGCAATCGGTATCCCAGCGTTCCGCCAGCTGATACACCTTATTGCCACTGATACCTTTATTGTATATTTTCAGATTCAGGGAAGCCTGTTTCAGCAGCAGGGCAGATGCCGCCATGAGTGCGTATCCGCCACCCAGCGCGCCGCTGTTGTTCGGCGTATCCACCTCCCGTTTACGGCCTGCATCCGTGATGGAATCGCCCTGAAACAATACCACGCTTTCTTTTTTCAGCGTGACCTTTTTTGTTTTATCGGCTACCGTTGCAGCAGATACAATATTCGGAATACTGATGGCAGCAAGGCTTCCCAGGGAAACATTCTTCAGAAAATTACGGCGGTTTGCGTTAGTCATAACGTTTGCATTTGATTTAACAGGGTATGCGGACTTCGCATACAAACTCTTAAATCTATAAAAAAGATTTTAATTTTTTCAGACAAAAGCACTGGCGCCGGTAATAGCGCGGCCAACGATCAGTGAATTGATTTCCTTCGTTCCTTCATAGGAGTAGATGGCTTCCGCATCGGCCACAAAGCGGGCCACATTATACTCCAGCAGGATGCCGTTGCCTCCCATTACTTCCCTGGCGCGGCTCACCACATCGCGGGTACGCAGGGTGCAGAATACTTTTGCAAGAGAAGCATGTTCATCTTTAAGTCCGCCTTCATCCTGAATTTCAGAGAGCCGGAAGGCCATTGTCTGCATAGCCGTCAGGTTAGACAGCATCTCCACCAGGTGTCCCTGGATCAGCTGGAAGGAAGCAATCGGCTTACCGAACTGCTTACGGGAACGGGTATACGCCAATGCATTCTCATAGGCGCCGCGGGCGCAACCTACGGCCTCCCATGCCACCCCGGCGCGGGTCATGCGCAGCACGCGGCTGGTATCCCGGAAACTGTTGGCGCGCTGCAGGCGGTCTGATTCCGCAATGCGGCAGTCTTTCATCGTGATTAACCCGTTCTGTACAATACGCAGGGCCATTTTATCGTGCATTTTTTCTACACTGAAACCGGGAGTACCCTTGCGCAGCAGGAAACCTTTCACCTGGTTATCATCCACATCCCTGGCCCATATAATGATTACATCTGCAAAAGTGGCATTACCAATCCATTTCTTCTGACCATTCAATATCCAGGTATCCCCTTCCCGTTTAGCCGTAGTGGTTAGTCCGCCGGCAGTACCTGAACCTACTTCCGGCTCTGTGAGTCCGAAAGCTCCGATGGTTTTCAGCTGCTGCATTCCCGGCAGCCATTCATCTTTCTGGGATTCAGAACCCAGCATATAGATAGAACCCATGGCAAGCCCGCTCTGCACCCCGAAGAATGTGGCAATAGATGCGTCTACCCTGGCCATTTCCATGGCAATGATGCCTTCCATGAGATAGGAACGGTTCGGACAGCCGTAGCCATCGTAGGTGACGCCACAGATATTCAGTGCTGCAAATTTCGGTATGATCTCAAACGGGAACTCTGCTTTCAGCCAGTATTCATTCACAATCGGCTGGATTTCCTTTTCCATGAACGCTCGTACTTTCAGCTGCAGTTCCCTGTCTTCCCGCGACAACTTAGCACTGAGGTCGTAAAAGTCCCCGTCGATAGGTGGCAGCGCCTTTTTGCTGCCCCTGCTGCTCAGCATTTTCATCAGGCCATTCAGCTGTGTCTCATCCATTTTAGCGACAGATTGCATCACCTGCTGCAGGTCTATCTTTTCAGACAGCTTCGCCAGCATTTTAAAGTCAATGCTTTTGAGCAGATGATAGGCATTTTTCAGTTTTGTGAAAGTTCCGGACATAGTACATGGTTTTATATAAAAATACAACTTGCGGATCAAAGCTGATATGCCGCAATTATCATTCCTGCTCATCCGTAAGAGCAGGCTGCCATGGCTGAAAATAAAAACAGCGCCCGTAAAGGCGCTGTTTAAGCATATTTATCATCAGGAAAGATCCGTATCAGTTATTGTGGAACAAACATCCCATCCTGCGCAATCGTCACTGTTTTATTTCCCAGCACCAGCCGCGCGGCGCCTTCCAGCTTTTCATCCGCAGCATCAACCTGGTTGCCTGTTACTGCGCCATCTTTAGCACTCACCTCAGCATAGCTGGTTTTCTTCAGGGTATTGTATACCTGATATCTATCCAGCACCTTCCCTGCCTGATCGGTGGTGAAGAATTCTACCAGCTGCTCCCCGTTCTGGTCGTGCCATTTCAGGTGCACAAATACAGGCATCTCGCGTTTAAAACGGAGAATCATTGCTGTCATGACAACGTTTTGTTGTTCGGTCATTATTTTCTTCAGGGCAGCTGCAGTAAAATCAGGAGAGATAAATTCAAGGCCAGTCAGCGTCTTTACAAATTTGCCGCTGGCATCAGGTTTATACCTGTACATATTTTTGAATTTACCCGTATAAGGATAGTCTGATCCGGGGCCGTCTGCATCCTCCGTCTGAGACAGGGTAATGGCGCCATCTTTCTCTACTACAGCATCTTTTGTTGAGGATTCTACCCCTTCGCTGGAGCTGGCAGACCAGATCCAGAGATGATCTGCTTCTTTACCATTCATATAGGACACCAGCTGCACGGAAGGCGCCTGAAAATAATCGCTGGTGTTCTTTGTTTCACTGGTAGCATATAAGAGATAGAGCGGGCCGCCGGGTATAGCAGCCTTACCATAGTGAAAAGCCCGTACATCGCCGATGCGCATCAGCTCTTCAAAATTATAGTAGGGAGTCAGTTTCGATAAAGGTTTCAGCCTGGCAACATCCGGTTCGCTGACGGTCAGCGGTAAGGAGATATCATTAAAGCGGCCGGCAAAAGCATCGAACGTAGCTGTTTCCTGCGGAACAGCAGCAATACTGCCATCGCTTTCCAGCTTCAGGAACCTGGTCTTGTACCTCATTTCCGGATCTTCTCCCTTCTTACTGATAAACCATTCTTCCCGCACTTCAATCATGGCATCGTTGTCTGCCAGCGGAAATTTGAAGATGGAGGTACCATCAGTTTCCCCATCGGTTTGCATGCCTACTTCCGCCCGGGCAATTTCTTTTCCGTCAGGCGTATAGGTAATCAGGTAGGTAATACTGTTATTTTCCTTCTTCAGTGTGCCTTTCACGATGACGGCAATAAAGCGGTCGTTGCCGGAAAGAATACCCGCTTCCACCGTGGCGTACTGGTCGCCTTGCAGGGGGCCGGATTTACCGGTAACGTCTTTCAGCTGCGTCAGCTCCAGCGGTTTATCCAGTACTGACAGGTTTTTTATCCAGTCGCTGAATCCAAAAGATGCGGTTTTTAAGGTATCGGTCTGTGTTTCCGTATGTGCGTTACTGTTACCACCACACGACAATATTGCAAATAATGGCGCTACCAGTACCGAGGTAGTTAATCTTTTCATAGATACAATGGAAAATTTGCAGCAAGATAACAAACATTTAATTATTTGGTTATTTGAGATTTGATGTGCGATTCAGGAATTTTCTGATTTCGAAATTTTGTGATTCTTAATTAAGCGAAGACCGTAGCAGATATCATATCCGCTGCGGTCTTCGCTTTCATTCGCAATTCGCAATTCATAATTCGCAATTACCTTATATAATCGTGAATCCCTGCCTGAGCTTTATGTCTTCCGAGGAAGTGCCAATCAGGACTTCGAAGTCGCCGGGTTCAACGGTGGTATTCATGTTACGGTCCAGGATGGAAAGGTCATCCGGGTGGAGAACAAAGTGAACGGTTTTCTTTTCTCCGGGTTGCAGGGTGATACGTTCGAAACCCCGGAGTTGCATCACGTAGGTGGTAACGCTGCTGACAAGGTCTTTCAGGTATAGTTGTACTACCTCGTCGCCTTTTCTCTTGCCGGTGTTGGTGATATCTACGCTTACGTGTATGTCGCCCTGGGATGCCTGTTTTTGCGGCGTAACCACCAGGTTGTTGTAGGAGAAGCTGGTGTAGCTGAGGCCGAAGCCGAACGGATACAGTGCGCCGTTCACGCTCGTACGTCCGTAACCGTTATTACCGGAAGATGGCTGGTCAGCGTGAGATCCTGGTTTATAGGGGAAGTTCAGTTCTATCTGGCCCAGCGATTTGGGGAAAGTCACCGGAAGCCGGCCGCCTGGGTTGTAGGCGCCGAACAGTGTTTCCGCGATAGCGGTGCCGCCCTGCGGGCCAGGGAACCAGGCTTCGAGGATAGCGGGCAGGTTTTGCTGTTCCCAGTTGATGGTCAGCGGCTGGCCGTTAATCAGCACGGCGATGACCGGTTTCCCGGTAGCATGCAGCGCCTGCAACAGTTGCAGCTGCCGGCCGGGAAGGGATAAATCCGTACGGGAAAGGCTTTCTCCCACCCTTTTTTCATCTTCACCTACTACCGCAATGATGACGTCCGATTGACGGGCCAGTTTCACGGCTTCCGCTATGGAGGCCAGTTCACTGCTGTCCGGCGGGGTCGGGATGATCTCCGTACCTGGCCATCCGGGGTTTACGATATCGCATCCTTTGGCGTACTGTACCCGGATATCCTTACCGGCAAAGGTTTTGATGCCATCAAGCACAGTGGTAACCGGATTATTGGAAGGGCCATAGCGGCTGATTGCATGTGTAGAAGCGGCTGCCAGTGGACCTGTTACCAGGATGTTACGTAGTTTACCTTTATCCAGTGGCAATGTTTCGTGGTCGTTTTTCAGCAGCACCAGGGATTCCCTGTTCAGCTGCAGGGCAAAAGCCTCATCGGCAGCGGTATGCACCCCTTTATCGGCCGGTACGGGATCATTGTAGGGTTTATCGAAAAGCCCCAGCCTGAATTTCACGCGGAGTACGTCTGCCACGCGACTGTCTATTGTTTTCATGGACAGCCTGTTTTCCTTTATCAGTTCGCGTAGCGGGGTGATATATTCTTCCGGCGGGGTGAAGTTGGTGCGTACATTCAGACCGGCTTCCACCGCCTGCCGTACAGCGTCTTTATAGTCTGCCGCCACATGATGCTTGCTGAAAAGGTATTCCACCGCTTCACTGTCGGACACCACATAACCGTCGAAGCCATATACCTGCCGTAGCAGTTCCGTGAGGAAATAATAGCTGCCGGTCACCGGTACGCCGTCCCAGTCATTGTAGCTGCTCATCACCCCCATGGGGCGGGCTTCCTGGATGACGCGGCGGAAGGGATAGAGGTAAATCTGGTGGAGTTCCCGGGGAGCTACATGCGGATCAGTGCGGGCGTTACCGTCGCGGCCGCCTTTCGGTACGCTGTATACCGCATAGTGTTTAAGTGTTGCGGCCACGCCTTCGCTTTGCACGCCCAGCGTCATCTGTTTGCCCAGCTCCGCTATCAGGAAGGGATCTTCCCCATAGCATTCCACTACCCTTCCCCAGCGCGGGTCCCTGGCGGGATCCAGGATGGGTACATAGATATTGGTGTATCCGAGGAGGCGGGCTTCGCGGCCGGCGATATGGCCTGCCTGGCTGACCAGTGCGCGGTTCCAGGTGCTGCCGATACCAATCGGGGCGCAGAAAGGTGTGGCGCGGTCGTGGCAAAGCCCGTGTATGGCCTCGTTGGTGAAGTCCACGGGAATACCCAGGCGGGTTTCTTCCACAAACCAGCGCTGTATGGTGTTTAGAGCTTCCGTATGCCGGCTGTAGGGAAAGGAATATTTTGACGCCGCTTTTTTATTGAAGGGAAGGCTGTTCAGTTCCTCATCAATATTGGCGATACCGTCTTTCCATACTTTTGTTTTCCATTCTGCGGTGGGCATTTCATCTTTCAATACCCGGCCATAGCCGTAGAGGGTTGCCATCTGGCAGGTCTTTTCCTCCGGCGTCATCTGTGAGAGGAGGTCCTGGATGCGGCGTTCTGCCGGCTGTGCGGGATCTTCGAAAATGTCTTTCCGTCCGTTCTTGTTAAAGTCAATCCATCCATGCCTGTATATGGAGGATGTTTGCTGCGCGGTAGCTGCTGTGCCTGTGAGGGCAGACAGCAGGATGCCGGCAGTAATCTGTCTGATCAGAAGCTGCATGTTTTTTCAGTTGATGTGCCGGAGCCAAGTTACGTGCCATGGCGGCGCTTTGCAAATAATGCGTAAAATTTCACCAGTATTGGCGAATATTCAGGAGCCGGAAAAAAGAAACGGTTGCATATGATTATATGCAACCGTGGTAACTAAAAAAAAACACAAACTAAAAAAACTGGAAGTGCATTACAGCATATAGGCCTGGCCGTTATAATATAATGACGCAAAAAATGTAGATACCCCCTATCATTTTATAAATAAAAAAATAGCTACTTTAGCGGCGTTCTATTCATTATCAAAACTATATGAAGGTAAATGACAGCAACACCTTCTTTTCAGGCATATAACGATCTGTTTCATTCATTGTACAATGAATTGTGTAATTATGCCAATACTTTTCTGAATGATGATGATGCTGCAGAGGATGTGGTGCAGGAGACCTTTATCAAATTATGGCAGAAACACCGGGAAATAATCGGTATCCCGAATATTAAGGCGTATCTTTTCCGGGCGGTGCGCAACAACTCCATTTCTGCGCTTCGCCGGCGCAACGCGGAGGAAACCGGCAATAAGGCCTATGAATGGGTGGTAGACGTGAGTGAGGAGCCGGATGCACTGGAGAAGCAGAATGCCAAGCCGTATTATGAGCAACTGATATATGAAGCTATTGCCAATCTGCCGCCGCAGTGCCGCGAGGTATTTACCTGCTGCCGCCTGCAGGGCATGACTCATCAGCAGACAGCCGTTAAACTGGGCCTTTCAGCCAAAACTGTGGAGAACTATATGGGCCGCGCACTGAAAATACTCCGGAAATACCTGGGAGAGTACGGCCTGCCGGCAGGCTTGCTTTTTTTACTAAAAATATGTTAATTAAATAGTAGGGGGTATCTTCATTCCCCGCGTTTTAAAGATAGAGCACACACTGTAATATGGACCACAATGATACCTCCTTATATGATCTGATTGCAAAGCAATTATCATCTGTTACCACTGCTGAAGAAAATACGGTCATCGAACAATGGCTGGAACAATCCGCAGAAAACAGGGATACCTATGCAAAGCTGCAGCTGATATGGCAGGACTCTGTCCATGCAGTAAAGCCGCAAAAGCAGTATAATACCGCCGCCGCATGGGAAAAAGTGAGCCATAGCGTACAGGCTCCCGTTCCCCTACGGGCCAGGTTTTCAGGCTTTAAATATGCCGCTGCCGCCGCAATACTCGTATTACTCTCTGCAGGAGCCTGGTGGCTGGCAAGCCGCCCTACGCTGAAAGTACAGGAACTGGCGGCCAATGAAGGCAAGATCAAAAGCCTGGAATTATCCGATAAATCCGTTATCACCCTGCGGCCCGGCGCCCGCATCAAATATACCGAAGGCGCCCGCCGCCTCGTGGAACTGGAAGGAGAAGCCTACTTCGAAGTGGCCAGCGACCCTGCCCACCCTTTCGTAGTGAAAACACCCAACCTGTCCTTTGTGGAAGTACTGGGTACCGCCTTCACCGTGAAAACTGCCAGTGCCCACACCACCGTCATCGTAGCCTCCGGAAAAGTTAAACTGGGCGCCGAAAACGATACTTCCGCCGTAATCCTCTCCAGTGGCCAGAAAGGCGTCTGGGGCAATGGCCAGATGAGCGCCATCAGCAACGACAATCCTAACTTTATGGCGTGGAAAACCGGAATTTTGCAATTTAATGATCAATCACTTGTTGAAATATTGCCGCAATTAGCCGATTTTTACGGGAAAGATATCAGGATTGACGAATCATATAGGGCCACCGCAACGCAGCAGAAAGCAACGATCTCCTTCCACGATCAGTCCTGCGATGAGGTTTTGCACGAATTACAACTTTTGCTTGGTTTCAACTACAAGGAAGAAGACGGCATCATCGTCATCGGCAGGTAGATCAACGAACTACTTATTATACGCTTTATTCTTACTGCTGGCATTTTTACCAGCAGGTATCCTGCATGCGCAAAACATGCGGGATCCGCTGCTTATACGCCCCTATACGCCACCCGCCCGGCAGGGTTCCATCCTGTTTTTTATACAGGACATACAACGCACTACCGGCATCAGCATCTCCTACAGTTCCAACTTCCTGCACCTGAATAAAAAAATTCAACTCACTGGTACGGAGCATACCACCGGAGCCGTACTCAATACCATCCTACAGGGAACCGGTATACAGGCTGCCCCGGTCAACGGTAAAATATTCCTGCTGCGCGAAAGCTCGCAGACACAATACTATACCATCAGCGGATTCGTTAAGGAAGTCAACAGCCATGAGATCATCATCGGCGCCTCCATTTATGACCCGGTAACCCGCAAAGGTACTGTCAGCAACGCCTACGGTTTTTACAGCCTGCAGGTCCCCGACAGCTGCAACAGTATTGTATTCTCCCATATTGGCTATGAGACAGTGATACAGGCCCTTCCCCCACCGGATGAAGGACAGCTCGACATACATATGACCGCCCGTAATCAGCTGCAGACGGTCATTGTAAGCGGTGAAAACGATTCTGTTACCCTCCAGGCCGGGTATATCAATATGCCCGTTGGTTACGTATCCAACTTCCCCGCCCTGCTCGGGGAAAAGGATGTACTGAAATCCCTGCAGCTGTATCCCGGCACAGGCAGTTCCCTGGAAAGCAGCAGCAACCTGCTCATACGCGGCGGCGGCGCTGACCAGAACCTTTATCTGCTGGATGGCGTTCCCCTCTATCATACCGGCCACCTCTTCGGCCTCTTCTCTATCTTCAACGGAGATGCGGTAAAAGATGTTTCGCTGTATAAAGATGCCTTCCCCGCCCGTTATGGCGGCCGCCTCTCCTCTGTGGTGGACATCCGCACGAAAGACGGTAACATGAAGGAATGGCACGGAAAGGGAACCTTCAGCCCCGTTTCCGCCAGCGCGGAACTGGAAGGCCCTATCGTACGAGACAAAAGCGCCATCTCCCTGTCTATCCGCAGATCGCTGGTAGATGTATTATACGGCAAAAGGTTTCATGACCGGTATGGCAAATACTCTCTGTATGATGTCAACTTCAAACTGAACCAGGTCATCAACAGCAAAAACAGGCTATACCTCAGCTTCTACAAAGGGCAGGATAACATGTTCATTCCCGGCGACAACGTGATTCTTCCCCTGCAGGACGATTACAAATTTGCCTGGAGCAATATTACCACCGCCCTCAAATGGACGCGTGTCATCAATCCACGGATGTTCTCCAATACCACCGCCACCTATAGCCGGTTCTACAACCTGTTCTCACAGAACAGCGTAGTACCGCTTTCTGAAATTGATTCTATCTATGTAAACGGCAAAGGCGTATCCCGCATTCGTGATATAGCCATTCACAATGAAACGGAATATGCCATCAACAGTGATCACCGCCTTTCTTTCGGCGGCGGTTATACCTATCATAACTTCGCGCCTACGGCCTACCGTACCAATGTACATGCAGGAGATGCCACTCAGCGCGAAGCGCCTAAATACTATATGTCTGAATTCACGGCCTATGCGGAGGATGAACTCAGCCTGCTCAACGACCGGCTCATCATCAGGCCGGGGCTGCATTTCGGCGCACTCGCACAAAGCAGCTCCTTTTACCCCAGCCTGCAGCCTCGCGTAATGGTGCGCTGGAATATGCCGCATATGCAGTATATACAGGCGTCGTTTGCCCAGATGACACAGTTCCTGCATCAGCTGACAACACCGGTGATTAATCTCCCCACAGACCTCTGGGTGCCCAGCACGGAAAATATCAAACCGGAAAGAGCATTTTCCTACAGCCTGTCTTACCAGAAACAATGGGCGAACAACTGGCGTTTCAATGCAAACCTTTACTACAAACAACTGCAGAACATCGTTACCACCAATACGGTACTGAATATTTTCGATAACTCTGACCTCTGGGAGAAAAAAGTGATCGCCGGCAATGGCTATAATTATGGCAGTGAGCTGTTACTGGAAAAAACGCAGGGTAAGTTTACCGGCATCTTTTCCTACACGCTGTCCTGGGCCTGGCGGAAATTTGCCCGTATCAACAGCGGACAGATGTTCCCCTATAAGGAAGACCGCCGCCACAACCTGTCACTGGCCGTGAAATACCGGGTTAAGCCCCGCTGGAATCTCTCCGCTTCGTGGAAATTTGCCAGTGGCGCACCATTCACGCTGCCGGCACAGATATTCCCGGACTTCGACTGGGGGCGTAATATCTACGGCTACCTCGATGGGCGCTACCAGCCCAATGGCGGTAATGTGATCAATTACCTGCCCTATATCGCCAAACTGAACAACTACCGGTTACATGCTGTTCACCACCTGGATATAGGCACCACCATATACCTGGGTAAGGGCAACCACTTCCGGCATATTATCACCGGCGGCGTCTATAATGTATATTCGCGCAGTAATCCGTTCATTGTGAGTTACGACCAGTTCACGCTTTTTACCTACAACGATTTTTATCCGTTGCAGCTATATCAGTACAGTCTGTTTAAAACATTACCTTATCTCAGTTATACATTCAAGTTTTAGTATGAAGTACCTGTTGATTTTCATGTGTGCCGGGATCGCCTTTCTGATGGGGTGCGAGAAGGAACTGCCGGTACCTCCTTCCAATATTAAACCCCGCACCGTCGTATATGCCGAGCTGATTGCCGGCTCCAAAGGGGAAGTACGGCTGGGCAAAAGCAAGCCTGTGGGCCCGGGTATCAACAACGAATTTGAAAGCGTTCCCAATGCGGCGATACAATTGCTGGATAAAGACAGCAACCTGATAGAAACGCTGCAATATGTAGATGACCCCAACAACAACATGAGTCTTTACCGCGGCAATAAAACCCTGGAAGGAGCACATACCTACCGGGTAAGAGTAGCCGTACCTGATATGAAACCGGTATCCGCCAGCGCCTGGGTACCACCTGCATTTAAAATGGATCTGGTAGATACTGCGCGCACCATGCTCAACGGCAGACCGGTATTGCGGTTCCGCTTCAATATTCAGCCATTGCCTGCAGGCATCCGCCAATACATTGTATTTGAAGCGCTGAAACAGATTGCTGTACTGGATACTTTCTTTTACTACAGCGGCCAGCGGTATCACCTGACGGAGAATGCTGATTTGTACCAGCGCGTCAAAAATGAACCAGGAGTCAGACTGGAAAAGGATACTACCTGGGAAAACGCCTATCTGCGCATCCCCTGCTATACGCAGGACGAAAATGCGGATAACAACCAGATCGGCGGACTCAATGAAAACTATAATGCCATCCTGTTTACACAGATGAACAAACCGCTGAATACCTGTCTGTATATCAATGCCACGGCGCTGGTAGCCAATCCGTCTTTATATATCCCGCAGGGGCGTGTAATGGTGTACGTGAAATCCGTATCAAAGGAGTATTACGATTTTCTGCTGACGTACGAGAAGCTGAAACGCAACCCCGGACTGAACAGCCTGGTGCAGGCTATTCAGTTGCGGAGTAATGCTATTGGTGGTCTGGGTGTGATCGGCGGTGTCAATCAAAAGGTGTTCCCGCTATACTTTGATGAACTGTAGCGGGTTTACTACATCACTTTTACATTATCATTCTTATTTACATCGGCTACCCAGGTACTGCCAAGGGTTACTTTCCTTATCTTTTTGGGAGAAGTAAAAGATAAGGTTGTGGTTTTATTTCCTTTCTCCCAGCAGGCAATACTCTGATGCAGCATGCGTTCCGTGCCGTCGGTGAATTCTACCCGCACATCTACGGGAACAGGTTTGGTACCTTTCGATATTATTTCAATATCACGCTGCTGTCCTTTCTCTGTTACAGCCTTGATACCCAGGTCAGGGTAGCCGTTATCAAAGAACCAGCTTTTCCAGAACCAGTTAAGATTCCTGCCGGAGCCGGTATTCATGCAGTTGAAGAAATCGTAAGGTTGCGGATGTTTACCATGCCACTGGGCAATGTAGTAGTGCAGCGCTTTCAGGAAGAGGCTGTCGCCCAGCATATCCTTAACATACAGATAGCCCAGCGCCGGTTTGGGATAGGAGTTCACCATATAGGCGTCTGTCAGCTGGTTGGACGGTGTTACAACCGGCAGATCCTGCCCTCTTCCTGCCATGAGGTTATAGGGTTGCATGCCGTAATCATCTATGATAGTGCTGTCGATCATCGGCGAAATGATCCATTCGCCGATAGTAGCCCAGCCTTCATCCATCCAGGCATACTGCGTTTCATTGGTACCCATATAAAACGGGAACATGGTATGGAAGATCTCATGATCGGTGAGTTCTATGGCAGCGGCTTTGTTGGTCAGCGGGTTATCATTCACCATCATTGGATATTCCATCTGATCCAGCCCGTCAAATACGGTGATATGCGGATAAGGGAAAGGCCATTTCGGGAAATGGTGGCTCATCTGATCTACGGTAATGCGGGCATAGTCCACTACGTCGTAGAAATCGGCGTGCGCCGCGTTAAACGCCACATCCACGCGGGTTCTGCGCTTCGTGCTGTGGTCTGCCTCCACGCTTGTTGCCCGCCACTGGTAATGATTGCTGGTTGCGAACGCGAAATCGGTCACATTATCTGCTTCAAAGCGCCACGTGTTCCAGGCATTCTTTTTTGAAATATTTCCTTCGCGTATATCTTCTTCGCTAATGATGTCTGTTACTTTATCACTCTTTTCTGCCAGGGCAATCCGTTCCGCATATTTACTGTTATATACGTCTGCAGTGTTCTTCAGATCACCGGTAGCCCATACCTGGTAGTTGCCAGGCACGGTAATGGCTACACGAAAATCACTGAAATCATTATAGAATTCCTGCACGCCGGTATAGGGAATTTTATCCCATCCGTGGAGGTCATCGTATACGGCTATACGCGGAAAGAAATAGGCGATGAAGTAAGCGCCGCTATCCACCGCACCCGTGCGGATATGCGTATTTTCATTGAGCGTATAGGAGAAGCTCAGGGAGATGTTCACCTGTTCTCCCGGCCTGATGGCTGCATTTCCGGATAGCCCGAGCGGCATATTGGTACCCGTCACGGACGGCAGCCGCATTTCTGTACCATTCAGTTTGAAATTACGTATATCTACCCCCTTGGTCAGATCGCCGGCGGTCACCGGCATATACCGGACAGCTCCGTGCTGAAAGAGATTGGAAAACAGTTTAAAGTTGATTTCCCTCAATGTATCCGGGCTGTTGTTGGTGTAGACAATGCTTTCTGTACCGGAAACCTTATTGGTAGCGGGATCGAAGGACACCTGTATATCATAGGCGGCTTTGTTCTGCCAGTACCTGGGACCGGGAGCGCCGTTTGCGCTGCGGGTGTTTTGCTCATATGCCCGACTGATGTTCAGCGGCATATATAAAGCCTGTGCCGACACCAGCTGCCAGCCTGCCAGCAACAGACCGGATAAAATACCTTGTACTTTGTTCATAGATAATAAAAATAAAGTTCCTGTTTACAGGAACGGTCATCTTTCAAATGTAGGAAATTACCGGGGTATATGCGTAGTGTCAGGTACAGTACGGAGGCTGTCTGCCGGCAACGGCCCGGTATGGGATGAATCGGCAGGAGCAGTCGCAGAGTCGCTGCCGGCAGCATTTTTCTTCGGCAGCGGAATAGTAGGCGCTGTGTTTCGACGCGTCCGGGTATAACGGGAAACATTTCCCTGGCGCCGCATGTCTTTCATCGTCTTCTTATCAAACAGGTACTGCGGATGCTTTTCGGGGCGCAGGCCTTTATCAAACTGCGCTTCTGCTCCCATTGCGGGCGCCTGGTAAATTTTCTGCGATGGCTGGCAGGCTGTCAACATCAACAGCATGGCAGATAGCCTGGTTATTATCATGCGGAAAGAAATGGAAGTGTGCGGCGGTATGGGGACAAGCAGGTCAGTAAAAAACGGAAATACAGGGTTGTTTAGTATCCCTGCATCAGTCTGCCTGTTTTGAAAATTAGCAGCCCTGTATTAAATTTAGCGTAAATTAGCTGATTGTCATTCCCTTGTTTACTAATATTTTATATATTTAACCGCTGTTTGGTATTTAGATGAATCCCTCATCCCCGGCCAAATTGCGCATAATGTTATTATCAACAAATCACTATGAAAGTATCTACCATCAGCTTCCCCAGCGTTTTTGAAACGGCATTCGGGAACACGGAAAATTCCAGTAAGGACCTGCTCAACGGATTAAAAATCAAAAAAGATGAGGCATGGTACCTGGTTGGAAACCTGGCCAAAAGAGGCGGTATCAATCCCGGCAGAATCACGAACGCCGCTCCTACCGAAGAAGATTATGAAATATTGTTCAAAGCAGCATTACTGAATACCATCGACAAAGTGCAGCAACCAATTGCGCTCACCATGGGATTCCCCTTCTCTACCTACAATATCTACAAAACAGCGGCAGAGCAGTTTCTGAGTAAAAGACACTTTCTGATTGATTACGATACCCAGACTTTCAACACCAAGGGCTCTTTCAAAAAGGCGATGTTTGACATTGAGAAGTATGAAATCATCCCTGAAATTGTAGGCGGCATCATTGGTTTGAAGAAAACCATCAATGAGCCCCAGTTGGATAACTTCATTGCTATCAGTTTCGGATTTGGTACCGTTGAAGGCGGCATGGCTACCGGCGATGGCCTGGTACACCGTACCTGCTTCAGTTCCCACGGTATCCGTTATGCAATCAACAACCTGACCCGTGAGCTGAATCAGAAACATTACCTGGAGATGAAAAATGAACACCAGGTAGATGATGCCTTTGTGAAAGGATCTATCTTTACGAACCGTAAACGTATTGACCTCCGCGATATGCGTAAAGGCGTACTTACCCAGTATTACAAGGAAGTAGTATCCCCGCTGATGCGCAGCTATTTCACTGACCTGGATTTTGAAACCTGTGAAAAGATTTACCTGATGGGTGGCGGTGCGCACTATCGTGAACTGACAGATGCCTTCCAGGAAGAATTCCGTGATTTTATTCCGGTAGAAGTAGCCCCTGAACCTGAAAAGCTCATCAGTATCGGTTATCTTCACAACTCCTTGCGTATTTCTGATAACAAACCGCAAAGGAGCGTAGGACTGGATCTCGGTAATTCCAGCTCTATTATTTCCACTTTTGATGAAGATCATCAGCCAGTAGTAAATAATCCTATCACCCTCTAAATAATTTGTGTGATCAGTGTGAGACATTTTTTCCGCAACATCATTGTACCAGGGGCATTCCGCATCCCTAAGGAAGTTACTGTTAACGGCAGCATTGATGCCACTATCTCAGGACGTATTGACGGGCATGTAAAAGGAAACGTAAAAACCACCGGCAAACTGGTTGTCAGCGAAAACGCCAGTATCCGCGGGCATATTTATGCGACCGATCTCGTGGTACACGGAAAAGTGTATGGCGATGTATATATCACCAACAAAGCACACATCAGCAATAAAGCCTATGTCAAGGGAGATGTAAACGCACTGGTACTCGAACTCGAAGAAGGTGCAGTGGTGGAAGGCGCTATCCGGAAAAATGTGCAGCCCGTACATAAACCGGAACCAGTGGCTGAACCCGCAGCCGGAGAAACTGCTCCCGCCGCCCCTCCTGCTCCTGCTGCCAACGAAGAAGAGCAGGCTACCAGCTGGTTTTAGAGTTTGTCCTTACTTAACAACGTATATACCTGAACGTTATTCCAAGGCCGTCCCGCCCATATCAAAGGCCGGACGGCCTTTGATATTATTCCTCCGCCGCCGGGATATATAAATGCCGGAAAGTCAGTACCAGCAATAATAACACCACTGCCGTATGAACTACAATCAACAAGGGCGTCCCCAATATTACCGGCTTACTCCACGGCGTACCTGACAGGGATCGCAGCACATTATTCCACCCCGCGATCAGGTAAATCAGTATAAAGGGCAACGGCAGGAAATACAGCCGCCAGAATACCCTTCGGCGCACATCTTCCCGGATAGCGTACCATGCTGCCCGCAACGGAGGTATAGTAAGTGCCAGCACAACAATAATACAGATAGCAGCCCTGATATAAAGGCTCACCTCTGCTCCTGTCAGCTTTCTTATAAAAGTCATCTCATCGCTGGTAGACGGTGTCAGTAAAGTGAATGGAAGCGGGATCAGCCTCCCGAACGGAAGATTGGCAAAGATCAGCGCAAATCCCAGGGCTTTGATACGTGGCTGCGGAACACGCAGCAGCAACATCCCTCCCCACATGGCTGCAAAGGAAAATAAAGGCCCTCCGATATCTACCCACCTGCTGACTGCAGCATTACAATCTCCGCATTCCGGCACATTATCAAACACCCGCGCTGCATCACAGCCACATAATATATGATTCAGCCACCCATGGACCAGCTCATGTAATTCCACAAAAAGCAATGTCAGTAACAAAAAAGTAAAAACATACCGGGCATTGAACCTGGAAAGCATAGGTTGATAAAATTATGGTAAAGAGATACGATGTCAGCGGAGTCCTTTCTTCAGCGGATCCAGGAGGTGGGTAAGTCCGTTCATCTTAATCACCAGCATGGTTTCCAGCAGCATTCCCAGCTTCCCCTTGGGGAAACCTTTGCGCTGAAACCATTCCAGGTAGCTGACCGGCAGCTCACAAAGCACCACATCCTTATACTTTCCGAAAGGCATTTTCATCATGACCAGCTGTTGCAGCAGTGCCGGATCGGGCGCCATCATCTCCATAGTTACAGTTTAATCGTTAAGCGGCAAATTTAATCAAGATTATTTCTTTTCAGTGACAACTTCGTAATTTGTATACTGATAAAAACCATACATGAGAACATACCTTATACTGTTATTGCCGGCTATGCTGACAGCCTGTGTACAGCCCGGCGGAAAAATAAGCCTTGCCAACTCCAATACCCATGTCGTGAAAGAAATGTATGAAGCCTTTAACGAACATAACTGGGAGAAGATGGCCGCCTGTTATCATGATACTGCCGCATTCCTGGATCCGTCACTGGGTCCTGCGGAAGTGCTGCATACCCGGCAGCAGATTGCGGACAAATACCGTGAGCTGGGCAAAATGTTCCCGGATGTACATGATGAGGTGAAAGAAATGTACGGCGACAAAAACCATATCATTGTGGAATTTGTATCCAGCGGTACAGGACCTGACGGCAAAAAATGGTCCCTGCCCATCTGTACCGTATTCACCGTGGAAAACGGAAAGATAACCAGGGACCACACCTATTATGACGAAGAAAAATAAGCGTCAGCGGAGCAGCCCGCCGTTTTTCAGCGCATCCGCCACCACTTTCCCATACGCGGCGGCAAACGATTCGAGGCTGTTAGGGTTCACTGTTTCGGATTGCCCGGACCATACCAGTTTTCCTTCCTTATCCAGGTCATAGAGGTTGCTTTCCAGGAAATAGGTTTTATCGGTAGTATAATACCCCGGGGAGTAAACTGAACTGTACATATAGCCGTAGTAGCGCCAGAAGTTGCCATACCAGCCGTAAACCGGATATGGCGCGTAACTCACGGTGCCCGGCACATAGCGGCTTTCCGCTTCCTTATTCACCAGTGATACCGTCAGAATAGCCTTGTAACCGGCAGCCTCCACCTTTTTAGCCATGGCTTCGCGGTCATTATCATTTTTAGGGTCAAAGCTGGGAGGAAATACATCCAGGCTTTTACCGGCTGTAACACCATATTTACCCAATGCGGCCGCCAGCTGGTTTTCAACTGTCTGCCGGGCATTTACATTAGAGCTGAGCCCGGCTACCATTATTTCATGATAACCTCCGGGAGCTGCTGATGCATCTTTCCAGGTACCTGTCATATGCACGGTAGTACCGCAGGCTGCCATCAGAAAAATCAGGGTAACTGCCGTCACAACCGCCATGTAGCGACGAACAGGCTGAATAGTTAGGATGCGCATAATCAATGGTTTTACAAATAACAATGGCGGAGAGATAAAGGTTTAACCTCTAGGGAATTGCGAATTACGAATGATGAATTACGAATGTAAGCGGAGAGCAAAGCGATTGAACCTGGCTATTTCTATCAGCGGAGATCAAAGTAATCCGTCAATAATCAATATTCCTGAGAAAGGGTTCTCCATTCGTAATTCGTAATTTGTAATTCGTAATTAATTACTTGACTTTCTAGCATAATTTAGATATTTAGCATGCTGATCTAAACCAAATATCTAAATATGAACGTATCGAAAAAGTGGATGATGTTCCCTTTGCTGGCCGGTCTGATGGCAGCGCCGTCGCTGAAGGCGCAGCAGGCCGGGAAAGCAGTACCGCCGGCGAAACCCGTAGCGCCTATGGGCAATCCTTCTGTCACGCTGAATCCGGACACGACTGTCACCACCACGCACGATGTTACCATCAAAGGCCAGAAGGTGCCGTATAAAGCCATTGCAGGTACGCAGCCGGTATGGGACCAGGATGGCAAAGTGCTGGCAGGTCTTTTTTATACCTATTATGAGCGCACGGATGTAAAAGACAAGGCTACACGGCCACTGGTAATTTCCTTTAACGGAGGTCCGGGTACGCCTTCTGTATGGATGCAGATAGCCTATACCGGTCCGCGGCTGCTTAATATCGATGATGAAGGGTATCCTGTACAACCCTATGGCATACACGAAAATCCGGAATCTATTCTTGATATCGCCGATATATTATACGTAGACCCGGCCAATACCGGCTTCTCCAGAATTAACAAGGACGCCCCCCGGGAGAAATTCTTCGGCGTAAATGCAGACATAAAATACCTGGCAGAGTGGATTAACACTTTCGTATCCAGGCATAACCGTTGGGCATCGCCCAAATACCTGATCGGCGAAAGCTATGGCACCACGCGAGTATCAGGTCTGGCACTGGAATTACAGAATGCACAGTGGATGTACCTCAACGGTGTGGTGCTGGTATCGCCAACTGAACTGGGCATTAACCGCAACGGCCCCGTAGATGCAGCCATGACGCTCCCCTACTACGCCGCCACTGCCTGGTATCACAAGGCTTTGTCCGCCGACCTGCAGCAGAAAGATCTGACCGCCATGCTACCTGAAGTAGAGAATTTTACCATCAATGAGCTGATACCCGCTATCAGTCAGGGCGGTTTCCTGGACGAGCAGAAAAGGAAATCCATCGCCGGCAGAATGGCCCGTTACTCCGGTCTCTCCGAAAAAGTAATCCTGCAGCATAACCTCAACGTGCCTCCTTCCTTCTTCTGGAAAGAACTGCTGCGCGACAAAGGCTATACCGTTGGCCGCCTGGACTCCCGCTACCTGGGCCAGGACCGGGAAGATGCAGGCACCAACCCGGACTACAACGCCGAACTCACCTCCTGGCTGCATGCCTTCACACCAGCCATCAACATCTACCTGCGGGAAGAACTAAAATTCAATACCGATCTCAAATACATGATGTTCGGCCCCGTACATCCCTGGGACCGCAGCAATGACAACACCGGTGAAAACCTGCGCCAGGCGATGGCTGCCAACCCCTTCCTCCACGTCATGATTCAGAGCGGTTACTACGACGGCGCCTGCGATTACTTCAATGCCAAATACAGCATGTGGCAGATGGACCCCGGCGGCAGACTGAAAAATCGCCTCTCCTGGAAAGGCTACCGCAGCGGCCACATGATGTACCTCCGCAAAGATGACCTGACAACCGGCAATGAAGACATAAGAACGTTTATAAAGGGGTCTATTCCGAAGACAGCAGCGAAATATTAATTG
>NZ_JAABOK010000018.1 GCF_009928525.1 Chitinophaga solisilvae
GAATTACGAATTGCGAATTACGAATGTAATAGCGAAGATTTAAACGGAGATTAAAGGTGATATTCAATACTTATCACCTTTAATCTCCGTTTAAATCTTCGCTATTACATTCGTAATTCGCAATTCGCAATTCGTAATTAACTAATAAGTATCAATCAAAACGTGCTTTCAACGTCACATTCACCGCTTTTGCTATTTTTCCCAGCGCAATGGCTAACTGGCTGTCGATGGTTTTGACGGAAATGTTCAGGATTTCAGCGATCTCTTTGTATTTGAGTCGGTCTTCCCGGATTAGTTTGTAGATAAGTTTACAGCGGGGCGGGAGGGAATTGACTGCCTTTTCATAAGAAGCCAGCAGCTCTTTGGTAATCATCAATTGTTCGGGATCATGGGAATGACTTTCCAGATCTACCTGCAGCTCGTCCAGAGATATGGCGGCTTTCTTCTGCTGCTTCAGCAGGTGCCGTAGCGACAGGTTTTTGATGCTTACATACAGGTATACCTTTAAGTTAAGGATTTCTTCCAGGCGCTGCCGCTGCTCCCAGATAGCGATAAATACATCAGATACAATCTCTTCCGCCACCTGGTCATTATGCACAAAGGTATTGGCAAACCGCTGCAGTGGCTGATAACATTGTATAAACAGCTCCCTGTAGGCGGCCTCATCATCGTATACGGCTATACGACGCTGTAATTCCCTTATGTTGACCACCTGTAGCATTGGAGTAATACTGCCTGAAACCGAATTTAGAATAAAAAAAATAACCAGCCATGATATTGGGGTATTTTATTATTTGAGATTTGGTTATTTGAGATTTCTTTCTATGCATAAGGTATGCTGAATATAAAGAGGACATATTACATGGAAAGAAATATCAAATAACCAAATCTCAAATAGAAAAATGGTAACATTAAATTAAAACATCCTGGCAAATGATTGCTGTATTTTGCAGGCGCAATGCCAAACCTGCAGTCATGCAAACCAGTGAAGATATCGAGTTGCTACATCAGATTAAATCCGGGGACCAGAAAGCTTTTGAAGCATGCTTCAATAAGCACTGGCATGTATTGTTTACGTTTGCCGGTAAAATACTGAAGTCAGAAGACGATGCGAAAGATGTGGTGCAGCTGGTATTCATCTCTCTCTGGGGCCGCCGCGAACGTTTGCAGATTACCGGTTCCCTGCAGAGTTACCTGCTGCAGGCTGTCAGATTTCAATCCCTGAAAAGACTCCGGGAAATCATTGAACAGCCGGAGAACCTGGAAAGAGTACAGGAACAGTTCCTGCCTGTATTAAATGATATATGGGAGAAACTTCATCAGACAGATGTATTCCAGGAGATAGAAGCCCAGCTGGAAACACTGCCCTCTAAAACCCGCGAAATGTTCCTGCTCAGCCGCCGCCATCAGCTCTCTGTAGCGGAGATAGCCGAACAGATGGGACTATCGGAAAAGACTGTACGTAATCAGCTGCACATCGCCCTCAAAACATTACGGCATAATATCGCCTTCCTGATCATTTTCGCCGACCTCGTAGCTTGTTAATAATTCCTTAACCTGGTTCTTCGGGACAAGCATCCCGCTTTCCGGAACATATACATAGAGGCAAGGACAATCATAATGCATATAACACAACTAAAAAAAATCATTGACAGGTACCTGGCAGGCAATGCTTCTGATAAAGAAGCAGCCCTGATGGAAGAATGGTGTCAGCGCGCATGGGAGGAAACACAGCAAACGCCCGTTAACCCACAGGCAGAGGCAAAGCGTTTAGCCGTACTCGATAACCTGCGCCTCATCATACAGGAACAGCCGGAAGAAAATACTACCGCAGGAAAAATTATATGGTTCACAAAAGCAAGGACTATCGCCGCCGCCTGCCTGGTACTGTTAATGGGTACTGCCCTCGGATACCGCTATCAGTATTCCCTGCTCGATATTATTGATCCTATACCATTACAGAAGGTAACCGCGCTCCGGTTTCAGGTAAGGCAGGTAATACTGCCCGACAGCTCCGTAGTGATACTGAATGAAGGTAGCGAAATCAGCTACCCCCGCCGCTTCCGCGGTAATAAAAGAGAAGTGCGGCTGAACGGGGAAGCCTTTTTTTCCGTTACCCGCAACCCCGCCGCTGCTTTCACCATCACAGCGCCGCACCTGCAGGTACAGGTGCTGGGCACCTCCTTCGTGATGACAGACAGCGCCGGCATTCCCGCTGCCAGAGTCAGCGTGAAAACCGGAAAGGTAGCCGTAACCTCCGATGCCAAAGGATTTCCGGCAACACAGCTCAGCGCACGGCAGGAACTGGCCTGGGATGAAGCCAGCGGTATTATCCGTATTAACCGCCATCAGGACGTGAACATTGAATGGACCAGCAAACAGCTCATATTTAATAATGCAGTACTGGCAGATGTTTTCCGGGAGATAGAAAAGAAATTCGGCGTGAACATCACCGCCACCCCGGAAATAATGAGTACTGCCTTCACCGGCGCCTTCGATGCCGGCGATTCCTTGTCCGGCATATTACATGTGATTTCCTTGTCTTACAGATGCAGCATACACACCAACAAAGACGGAACTATTATGATCAGATAAACACTTATTCACCCAACAGTATAATCAGCCGGGAATGGCTGTCATAGCCATTCCTGCACTATTTGCCCACAGGGAACATCATGGCCGCTCCATGATGCCGGGCGGCTATTTTTCAAAAAAAAATACTAATCGAATGAAGGAAAAAATTTTACCGGAGCTATTAAGTAAAAGAAGATATACATCCGGGCGAAGATGGATATACTGTATGGTATTGCTGCTCTGCACAACGCTGTCGGCAATGGCGCAGGACGCACTGAAAAGAAAAGTGAGCGTGAGTTTTAAGAATGAAAGCCTGGCGCGCTGCCTGGAAATCATCCAGCAACGCGGGGGCATCACTTTTTTCTACAACCCCGCGGAAGTAAATGTAACCACTAAAAAATACACTGCCGGATTCGACAACAAACCGGTAACAGAGGTGGTCAACTACCTGTTACAAGGCACCGGGCTTGAATTTGAAGCGGCTGATGAAAAGAAAATCGTTATCCGTAAAATGAAGCCACGCACGGAAGAAAAGCAGCCGCGCAAATGGAGAACCATCACCGGCGAAGTGCGTGACGCTAAAAAAAATACACCCGTTGCCGGCGCTGAAATCCTTATCCAGAGCAACGGTAACCATATTACTGCTGACGCTGCGGGAAAGTTCGCCGCTGAAGTAAAAGATACCGTTGACGTACTGGTAGTATACTTTGTAGGGTATGCCACCAAAATGGTGAAGGTGGGCAACAGCACTTCACTGAGCATTAAAATTTCACAGGACAGCAAAACGCTGGGCGGCGTTACGGTGGAAGCCCGTCGCAGAACCAATACGGAAGCCTCCTTGCTGAATGACCGTAAAAATGCAGCTACCATCTCCGATGGTATCTCTGCACAGAATATTGAGAAAACAGCCAGTATCACCACCACACAGGCGCTGCAACGTGTATCCGGTGTAACCATCACGGATGAGAAATATGTGGCGATCCGCGGCCTGGGTGACCGCAGCGTAATCGGTCAGCTGAACGGCGTACGCCTCGCTTCCTCCGATCCGGACCGCAGCGCCATTCCCCTGGACCTGATCCCTGCCAGCCTGCTGGATAATATCACCGTATACAAAAGCAGCACACCCGACAAACCCGCAGATGCTTCTGCCGGTATCGTGGAACTGAAAACAAAATCCATCCCGGAATATGAAACGTTCAACATTACCATCCAGAGCGGTTTTAATACGCAGGTAGGATTGGGCGGCAGGGTAAACAGTTTCTATAATGCAGATGCCGGGTTCTTCGGACAGCACATAAAAAGCAAAGGACTGAGCAGGGAATTCCAGGACCTTGCCACGCAATATCCCAACGGCCTGAGAGATATACAGTCTAAAATAGCCAACAGCCGCAACGACCCTGCTATGCTCGCGGAAGCCAACCGCATCAACGGTATCATGCATCAGTTTGATCCGGTGCTGACAACCAAATATAAACCGGCTCCGCTGAACCAGATTTATTCCATCACCTACGGTAATAACTTCAAGGCATTTAAAAAACACCAGGTAGGCTTGATTATCGGCGGTAACTACTACAGCCGCGTAACAGATACCTATGGCGGCGAGCTGTCACAATGGAGCATTTACCAGGGCGTACTTACCGGCAGCAAGGATGTATACAGCCCGCGCATTATTCCTAACTATATCACCCCCAACAATATTCATCTTGGTAAATACCTGACCTATAAAGAAAATACCGGTGTGCAGACACTGAACTACGGTTTCCTCGGCGGACTTACCTACCGTTTCAACCCGCAGCACGAAATCAGTATGCAATACCTCGGCAGCCGCGGCGCGGAAACCAGGGCCAGCAACCTTTTCGGTGCGTATGAGTATACAGGACTGCCAGGTACAGTATCCAACATTATCTATTCACTGAAACAAAGCTATCGTACCCTCAACACGTTCAACCTGCAGGGAGAACATAAATTCATGAAAGGAGAGTACAGTCCGCGGTTAAGCTATAACCTCGCCACTTCTTCTTCCACACAGGATGATCCTGACTACCGCTTCGTGAACCTGGCAGATTATAAACCGGTGGGTGGCGGTGCTGTCTGGAAACCGGATGGCAACGGCAACAACAGTGAATCGCCCATATATGCACCACATCTGTATTCCCTCGTTTCCGGCTATGTAAATGGCTACGGTCCCTATGGTATTATCCAGGCGGACCCCAACGGGCGCCGTTTCCGCAAGCTGCACGAAACCAACTACAACTACAAGGCGGATGTAACCGTGCCTTTCAAAGTGCTGGGCCTGCGCCAGGAATTTAAAACAGGGGTGAACTACCTGCACCGTAAACGCGATTTTGCGGAAAACGTTTTATTCCTGCCCGGCTCCAATTACTCTGCCAACAAGGCTTTACCACTGTATGAAGTAAATGGTAACCTGGACAGGCTGGTGGGATATGACCGCATCGGTATACGCCCGGCTTCCTCTTTCAACCAGGAAGGGCAACCCCGGACAGGCGGATTTTTATATAACATCCAGAAATCTCCCAACAACTATAAAGGATTTTATGAAACACGCGCTTTCTATGGTATGCTGGACCTGCGGCTTACAGAAAACCTGCGCCTCACCGGCGGTGCGCGTTTTGAGCTGACAGACATACAGGCGGCCGTAGATACTGCCGGTGTATTCCTGGATGCTACCATCACCACACCGGACAAAGACGGTAACAAGGTAAACCTGGTATATACCGAACCTAACTCTGTCTACAAAACAGATTATAAACCGTATTACTCTGCGGGCCTGACCTACACGTTACACAAAAACATGAACTTCCGCCTGGGCTACAGCAACTCGCTGGCGCGTCCTGAGCTGAGAGAGCTGACCAACGTTTTCGATTTCGACCCGTTCCAGTTTGCCCTGGTAGTAGGTAATCCTAAACTGAAAAATCAGCTCACCACCAACTACGATTTCCGTTGGGAATGGTTCCCTGCACCGGGTGAAGTATTGTCCGCTTCCGTGTTCTACAAGGAAATCGACAACCAGCTGACTAAAGTGTACAAACAGCAGACCTCCGGACTGGATGCCAAATTCCCGGAATTCCCGGCTATCGAGTTTCAGAATGACCCGAACAGAGGACGTGTATATGGTATAGAGCTGGAAGTGGTGAAGAACCTGGGCCTGCTCTGGAAGCCGTTGCAGCACTTCTTCCTGGGCTCCAACCTCTTACTCGCACAAAGTGAGATTAAGAAAACGGCAGAGAGAATGACCGCCTCACAGGCGTTAGACCGCCGCGCACCGTCCAACAGCCCGCTGTTTGAACAGGCGCCCTATTCCGTAAACGTATTCCTGAACTACAATCGTCCTAAATCCGGAACGGATATCACTGCCACTTTCAACATGGTAGGGGAAAGACTCATACAGGTGAACCTGGATGGTACGCCGGATTTATATACCCGTCCGAATCCCGTGCTGGACATCGTTTTCGGTCAACGTATCGTGAAACGCCTGCTGCTGAAAGGATATGCCAAGAACATCCTGGATCAGCCGCTGAAGGAAGTATATGCCAACCCTAACACCGGCGGCAAATACTACGGAAAAGAGTATATCCGCAGGAGTTATAAGCGTGGCACAGAAATCATGCTGGGCCTGAGCTATACCCTGTAATCACATTTTTACAAACATGCTAATCAGAATATGATGAACAGATTGAGATACTATGTATTGTGCCTGATGGGAGCTGCAGGTTTGGTATCCTGTACAAAGAAGATGGATTTTACCTACGACAACCGGATAAATCCCGGCGCAGATGCCGCTTCCAGCGTACGTATCGTAAACCTGCGCGGAGCAACGGAACTGCAGATAGGAGAGCAGCAGCTCACTACCTTCCTCCGGCCCAACAGGGAAGGTAACTATGATGAAACCACTACCCGCGGTAACCGGTATTTTCCGGAGAACGGCCGCCTGGGCACTACCTATACCATACCGCAGAGTTTTGTAGGTGCAGACGGTATAGTGCGTGATATACGCATGGCAGGGATGGGAAAGAGCTGGAGCCTTGCGCTTACCAGGCCCTTTCAGATGAAAGATGATTTCAATCATCCTACCGACTATTACTATACTTTTTACGGAAATCCGAATGCCTATAAAGACTCCGTATTTGCAGTGCCCCGCTCGGTGTCTTCGCCGGCCAACCCGGAGCGTTTCAAAATCCGCCTGCTGAACCTCAGCTCGCCGGGATACCGCCAGGAAGGCCCGATGACGGTGACGCTGGCTGACGGTACGCCTGTAAAAGGATTGGAGAACATTGCCCCGGATACGTACTCCGATTACGTAGAACTGCCCTACGGTACCTATCAGTTCCGCGTACTGGATGCCAAAGGCAATCAGCTGCCGGGAGTAGGCGGCAGCATACAGGGGCTGGATATTATCG
Source organism: Chitinophaga solisilvae (assembly GCF_009928525.1). Taxonomy (GTDB): domain Bacteria; phylum Bacteroidota; class Bacteroidia; order Chitinophagales; family Chitinophagaceae; genus Chitinophaga; species Chitinophaga solisilvae. The sequence continues at coordinate 6,993 of NZ_JAABOK010000018.1, forward strand.
ATAAGGATAAGTCCACCATTATGATGAGCGCCTACGAGCTGGGGGCAGACTATTCCGGTTATCTTAATTCCGGACTGACGTTTGCCAATATCAAAACCTATCAGCCCGGCGGCGTATATACGATCGCGGTAGCTGATCTGCCCAACTTCAAAAACCTGACTAACCCCGGCACTGGTGAAACCAGCATCGCCAAAACAAACGGCTTCCGTGTCATCAACGATTTTGAACCGGTAAACAACACCTATGCCCGTATGCAGTCCATCAACGTAATGCCTGGCAGAAAGGTGAAGGTACAGGCAGATAACAGGCCCGTAGGCCCGCTGCTGGCTTTCGGCAAAACGGAAGATTACAGCATATATATAACAGGCATGCATACACTGAAACTGATGGATGAAGCTGGTAATGTGCTGGCTGAGAAAACAGTGCAGCTGATGGCAGCAGATAATATCAGCATTTGGGCGTATGAAGATAAAGATGGTAAACCGGCTATGAGCGTGGTAGCCAACAACCTGAGCGGCGTTATCAATAACGGCGGCAACGGAGAAGATGGTACCTATACGCCGCAGCGTATTGAATACAGCAGCTGGCTGCGTTTCATGAACTTCGCACCGGACCTGCCGGAAGTTACCTTCACTGCCAACGATGGCCAGCCGTTCTACAATGCAACTCCTTCGCAGCATCTGAAGATTGGCATCCCCGATATCAAAGCGGCTTATATCAGAATGAATGCCAGCTTCATTACCAATATTATGGCCTATGCCTCCAGTCCGGATGTGTTACCGGGCAACTGGATCAGAAGTGTTCCGGTACTGAAAAGCAGACAGTTTATTGCCAACCCCGCTCTGTATAAGGATGAACAGCCTTACAGCGAACCAGGTGTGTACACCGTAGCGCTGGCAGGCCTGATAAAATCCGATAAGCCGGAACGTGAAAAGGCCACCATGATTATTATCAAACACAATAAATGATCGGCTATTCCTCACCCAGAAATGAAGCAACATGTATAACAGATTAGTCCTTTTATTTTTTGTTATCGTTACGGCAGCATCCTGCCGCAAAACAGAATATACTACCATTGCTGAACCTGCCTACCTGCGCGTGTTCAACAACCTGGATTATAACATCACTGTGGATACCAAAGATGTTCCGCAGCCTTTCCTGACCATGCTGATAGATCCGGAACTGGATGCGGATGGCGTACCCGTAAAAGCCGCTACAGTAGGAGATTTTCTGGATAAACGCGCTAAATGGGCACGGCCTTATCCGGATGCTGTCAGCACCGTGATATACCAGACGGAATATCCCGGTTCCGCCAAGGTACTCGCCGGCCCTATCCTCAACGGATATGACCTGAGCAGCTGGGCGCAGGTGCCTTCCGGCAAACACCGCATCATGTTTTACAGTCGTCCTTTCAGTACTGTGCCCTTCTTTGATCTGCCGAAAGACCTGCGGAAACTGGTGATGATAGACACTACCGTGAACTTCGGTCAGCGCGAAGTTTATACCATGCATATACTGGAGAAGAAATTCAGTACCAAGGAAGCCGGTATTTATATCCGCCAGGAAGATTTTGTAAAACGCCCTTTCTCCGATTCTATGGTATATGTGAACTTTTATAACCTCAGCTCAGAAGGCTTTTCCCAGAATGCGGTGTTTAAAGATAAAAAGTACAATCAGCGCCTGCTGGATACCATGAATGTTTACAGTACGCTGAATTATGTGAATAAGTTTGAAGGATTCTCGCCGATTGAAGGCCATAAGGGCAATCTGATGGGCAGGGTAATACGTTCACAATCCCCTGAGGTACAGCCATACTATAGTTTTCCGCTGTTTCCGGATACTATTCCCAACCGGATCTATACCGGAAGAACAGGGCAGGTATTCACTTTCCTGTCACCGGAATATACCTATGCCACCAATCCCTTTATACAATATATGGGAGAAAGCAACGGCCGTTTCAGTGAATTAGCCGTTTTGCCGGAGAAAGTTATTTATGAATCTGCCTATCAGATGCAGGCAGACCTGCTGACCGGCATGGTGGTAACCGTGCGTTCCGGAGCATATTTCAACAGGTCTTTCTCTACAGTAAATACCATTGAATATGTGAACGGAAAATTCTTTCTGACAACTATTCAGCGCAAGTACGAACCACCGGTGTATTAAGCCGCGTCTCAAAAATTAAAACATATGCAACTACATAAATTATCTTTTCTGTTTTTTCTGTCTCTGTTAATAGTAACAGGTTGCAAGAAAGACAATCTTACCCTTCCCCCTGATGAAATCGGCGGCAAGAGAGCCGTGGGTGATTTTGTCAGGAATAATTACGATCTCAGCATACTGGCTGCAGGACTGGAAAAGACAGGTCTGATGGATTCCCTGAATCAGCCGGGGCCATTCACCCTGTTTGCACCGGATAATAATGCCTTTAAAGATATGGGCGTTACCAGCGCAGCCGCATTCAACACGATGAATACGGACAGCCTGCGGGATGCGCTGAAATACCATGTGTTCCGCGAAAGGAAGTATATCGGTGATTTTCCGGTGCAGATGTCCAATAAATTTGTGACCCTGTCCGGCGCTGAAATGTATGTATCCGTTTCCATGATGCCGGGCAGCCCCTTTTCACCGCCAATTCACAGAAATGTGTATGTAAACGGTGCATTGGTGTACAAGGAAAACAAACGAGACATCGCGCTGGCGAATGGTGTGGTGCATGTTATCCGTAAACCGCTGAAATACTATCCGCAGAATATACAGGAATTCCTGCAGGCTGATACTTCGCTCACCTTGTTTGTGGCTGCGCTGAAGCAGTTTAAATTATGGGATGGGCTTAGTGCCAAAGGCCCGTTCACCGTATTTGCACCGGACAACAAGGCATTCCGTAACCAGCGCCTTACGGCAGACAGCATCAGCCGCATGGACCCTGCTGCATTCAAGCCCATCGCCATGAGTATCTATACTACAGAGCATAAGATCAGACGCATCTTTTCTACAGACTGGCAACAGATCAACGGCAACTTTGGAACGAATGATACCTTCATTCAGCTCACCGGGTTTATTATGCAGCCCTTCTATGAGTACAATTCCTATAACCTCACGGAAACGGCTTACCTGAAGCCTATGACACCGGAAGGGGGCGCCGGTACGAACGGCCCGTATATAATCAATTACAAAGGCAGTATTGCTAAAGGCACCGATCACGTGGTGACCAACGGCGTCGTTCACAAGATAGACGACCTGCTGCTGTATCCGCGGACACTGCGTAAATAAACGTTGTCTGTGTTTAATCAAAATATCAAAATCATTATAACAATGCGCTTATTTTTTATGCCGGGAAAACTGTTGTGGTGCGGATTATCTGCATTAATACTATGCATGAGCGCCTGCCGCCGGCAGGATATTGAACCGGATCCGGTAGGAGAACCTGTATCGTTTAACGGCCCGGATAAAACGGTGGAACAACTGCTGGAAAAATCTTCACATACTTTGTTCTATACCGCATGGAAACGCTCCGGTATCAGCGAAGCACTGAAGAGGAAAGGAATAAATGCGGTTACCGTGCTGGCGCCTGCAGACAAGGCACTGCAGGCCGGCGGCTGGACGATGGACCGTATTAATAAGGCTACCGTTGCCGACCTGGATTCACTGGTGCGCTACTATACTTCTTCCGGACGTATTGAACAGACTTCCCTGGCATTACGTCCGGGCAACTATGCTTTAAAGACCCTGCTCTTATCCGCCAGTATTCCCAACTTCGATGAAAGCAATCCTTACCAGTATTATATGTACGCAGGCAGGCACAACGACAGCCTGTATGTTAACGGAAAAGGCGTCAATAAATGGGGCCTCGCCATGGAAGCTACCAATGGTACCATTTATCCGATAGAACAGCTGATACCTAAACCCGAAACGGATATGCTGACCTGGCTGCAGGCAGACGGGCGCTTCACCTTTTACCTGGAAGCCATGCGTATCAGCGACAGCCTGTATACCGATGCCAGCTGGTGGGATCAGCAACGGCAAAATTTGCCCTTACTGTCCGCCATGCCTATGACCGGTGGTTCCTTTACCGTATTTGCGCCGACCAATAATGCATTTATCAAAAGCGGTTTTACATCCGTGGAAGATATCCGGCAGTATGCTATGCGCGCATTACCTATCGGCGAACCTTACAGTGACGAGAACGGATATTATGTATATCCGGTTTCTCCGATGGATTCTATCCTGCTGCCACACCGCATGGACCAGACAGGAGGCAACGGCCCTATCAGTCCTGACCGAAAGCCGCTTCCCTTGCTGTTCTTCAATAATGATATGACCGACAATAAAATGTTGTCCGGTATGATGATCTGGCTGGGCAACATCGGGCAGGGGCCTAATGTGTATGTGCGTATTGAGTTCAGCAACAGCAACGGACAGGCAGCCATACGCCGCTTACACTCCACTCATACACCCATACCGCTGGCAGAAAAGAATATCATGCTGCTCAACGGACTTATTCATGTGGTAGACGAAGGTTTGCTGGTACCATAAGGTGTTTATCTCCAAAAAAAACAACAAATGAAGAAAGTACTATATACAGGTATGCTGCTGGCGGCGCTGACAGCATGTAACAAGAAAGATGAAGTACAGCCGGACAACAACGGAAACAACAGGATCAATTTTGTTATAGCTGACAACCTTTTCAATTTCTCTTATTTCAATACAGCCCTGGAACGCACCGGTTATCTCAAAAAGCTGGCCGGCGAAGGGCCGTTTACCGTACTGGTACCGGATAATATAGCGTTTAACCGTTCGGGTTATGGCAATCATGATGCTTTATTGACGGAAAGCCTTTCTATACTGAACAACATGGTGTCTTACCATATTCTCGGCGGTAAATGGGAGTTCAACAAACTACCGTTTTCCTTCAACCAGGAAATACGTACCGATGCCGGCGCCAGGATGTTTGTTACGCGCTGGGTTAAAAATGCAGATACCATACTGATGATAAACGGCACGCGCATCACTGCCCGTAACCTGCCAGCCAGCAATGGCCTGATCCAGGTAATGAGCGAAGTACTGCCGCCGCTGGTAAATAAAACGGTTTCAGATGCAGTAGCTGCCGATACCTCGCTCACCTTGCTGAACGTGGCATTACAGCAGTCCGGTATGAAAGAACAGCTGGCATCAGACGAGGTATATACGCTGATGGTGCCTTCCAACCGGGCGCTCCGGGCAGCAGGATATGGTTCCATTGATAAGATCAATGCAGAAGATCCGGCCGTATTGCGCCGCCTGCTGAGCTACACCATGTTCAAGGGACGCAAATTTGTGTATGACTATATTCTCACCACCAGCAGCACCAATCAGTCCGAACAGGCTATGCTGAATGGCAATAATATCATTATTAAGGTAATCAGCAAAAGCGACGGTACACAGGATATTACCCTGAAAGGAACCGGGAACGCACAGCCGGCCAATATCGTCAAACGTAATGTGCTGGCAGGTAACGGTGTGTTGCATGTAGTGGATGCCTTGCTGAAAGAGAACCAATAAACATTACTGACATTTTTAACTAGCATGATGATGAAGCAGGTATACTTCAAAATATTATTACTGGTAATAGGCATCACGGCAGGGTTGTGGGCACAGGCGCAGGAAACGAATGGTACCCTGAACGGAAAGATTACCAACGACAAAAATGAACCTATGCCGGGGGCCACGGTGGTAGCTATCCACCAGCCTTCCGGCACTAAATACGGTACCGCTACCACGCCTGACGGCCGCTTTTTTCTGCCTGGCCTTCGTATAGGCGGTCCGTATAGTGTTACCGTTTCCATGATGGGCATGGAAACGCAAACCCGTGAAGATATTACCATCCGCCTGGGAGAAGCCCTGCAGCTGAACATACAGCTGGCAGATAAAGGTAAACAGCTATCGGAAGTAGTGATCAAGGGTGCAAAGGCCGGTCCGAAAGCCAACACCTTCGGCGCCGGACAAAACATCAGCCGCGTGCAGGTAGCCAATATGCCTACCATTTCCCGCAGCATACAGGATGTTACCCGCCTGGTACCACAGGGTTCTAAAGACAACTCCTTCGGCGGTACCAACTTTCGCTATAACAACGTTACCATCGATGGGGCCATCAACAACGACGCTATCGGTTTCAGTCCTTCCGTGGGCGGTATTACCGGTTCTTCCGGTATGCCCGGCTCCAGCACCCGCACCAACCCGGTGTCTCTGGATGCTATCGAAGACATGCAGGTATATCTTGCTCCCTTCGACGTGAAGATCGGTAACTTCACCGGTGGTAGCGTGAATGCTGTCACCCGCAGCGGTACCAACAAAGTTACCGGCTCCATATATGGATTCGGCCGCAATGCCGCTATCACCGGCCGCGATAAGGCAGGCACCCTCGGAAAAATGAACGGCGATTTCTATGATTACCAGGCCGGCGTACGTGTAGGCTTCCCCATCATCAAAAACAAACTGTTCTTCTTTACCAACGAAGAAATTACCCGCCGCCAGGATCCGGCGCAGCTGATCGCCGGCACCCGCGAAACCGCGAAAATACTCAGTACACAGGATGCGGAAGATATCCGCAATGCTACGCTGAACCGCTACGGTAAAGACTTTGATCCCGGTACCGCCGGCAACTTCAATGCCTGGTCGCATTCCGTGAAATTCTTCAACCGCCTTGACTGGAACATCAACGAAAAAAATCAGCTGTCGGTACGCAACAACACCATCCGCTCCAAAGCCATGAACATGGACCGTGATCAGCAGGATTTCCGCTTCAGCAGCATGGCCTACGAGCAGGTGAATAACCAGACATCTACCGTAGCAGAACTGAAAACAAGATTCAATAACCGCTTATCCAACAGCTTTATCGCAGGATTTACCACTGTGCACGATCAGCGCAATCCTACTGCAGATCCGGCATTGCCGCAGGTGCAGATCATGGGACGCGCGCCCGGTACCACCATCTATTTTGGTACAGACAGGGAAGCATCGATTTTCAACATGAAGCAGCGCACCATTGAGATTACCAATAACCTCACGCTGCATACAGGAAAACATACCCTGCTGTTTGGTACACATAATGAACTGTATCATATCGACTACGGCTTTGTGAACAGCTGGAACGGCCGCGTAGACTACCTCAGCATCGCAGATTATCTGGATAATAAACCCTACCGCGTGCGCGGCAGCTACAACTATAACAATAACAACCGCGATTATATCCTGGCCAATCCCGAAGCGAAGTTTAACATCAATATGCTGAGCGTATATGCACAGGATGAAATTCAGCTGACAGAGAAACTGAAACTCATCCCCGGATTGCGCGCAGACTATACCATGCTGCCTTCCAAACCGGAGCTGAGCGAACATACACAGAACGCGTTTACCGATGACTACTTCGGAAGTTCCTATACCTATACACCACTGAACCGGATCACGAACAACTACCTGAACAAGGTGCAGCTGTCGCCCAGACTCGGTTTCCGTTATGACTGGTTCGGGGACCAGCGCCTGGTACTGCGCGGCGGTACAGGATTGTTCACCGGCCGTATTCCTTTTGCATGGCTGGCGTACGCTTACTACAACAACGGGCTGAATTACGGCTCCTTTGACCAGAAAGCCGATACAAAAGCATTTGTTCCCGGTACAGATCCGCTGAAGCCCGGACCTAACGGTATCGCTGATTTCATCGCCTCCAACGGCGCTGTCATCAATAGCAGATACGCCGGTAAAACGCAGGTGGATGTGATAGATAATAACTTCGTTATGCCGAAAATCTGGCGTACCAGCGTGGCGGTAGACTACACCACGCAGAATGGTTACAAGCTGGGGGTAGAGGCAATGATTACCAAAACCATCAAGGATGTTATTTTTAAACAGGTAAATATCAAAGATGATCCGCGTTACTACGGATATGATACCGCTCACCAGCAGCCTGTTTACAGCGGTACCACTGATCCGCGTTTCTCCAATGCGTATCAGCTGGGCAATACAGGTAAAGGCTACCGGTACAGCTTAACGGCAACGGCTGCACGTACTTATCCGTTTGGCCTGTATGCCTCACTGGCATATACTTACGGACAGTCCAAAGATATTTCCAACGGTATCAGAAATTCCATGGAAAGCAACTGGCAGCTGAATCAGGCGCTGAATCCGAATAACCCGGAACTGGCCTATTCCAACTTTGACATCCGTCATCGTATTGTGGTGAACCTGCATTACCGTAAAACATGGAATCCTAACTGGGTGAGCACACTCAGCCTGTTTGCCACAGCGCAGTCGGGTAGTCCCTTTACCTATGGTATTGTAAACAACAGTATCCAGGGATTACCGCAGCAGGTAAGCCTGGTGTATATTCCACAGGCAGATGAAGCTATTAAATATTTCCAGGACTATACGAACAAGGCAGGTGAAGTAATTACAGCAGCAGCGCAGGCAGCCGGTTTCAATGAGTATATAGACGGAGACAAATACCTGCGTACCCGCCGCGGCGCTTATACAGAGCGTAATATGGGACGCACGCCATGGAATATCCAGGCAGATCTGCACTTTGCGCAGGAGTACCATTTTTCCGCCGCTCCCGGCAGTAGCTTCCTCACCTTCACGCTGGACGTGATGAACCTGACCAATCTGCTGAACAGTAACTGGGGCCGTTCCTATTTTTCTCCCAATACCTTTAACTCAACTGCCAGTGTGGGCTTAACGCCTGCGTTTCCGGCGAAGCAGCATCCGGGCAACTACCCTGTATACCAGTACGAAAATCCGGGTAAGCCTTATTCCATTGACTTCTTCGGATCCCGTGCACAGGTACAGATGGGTATGAGGTATTCATTCTAAAACAAAGCAATATGAAACACTGTATATATTTATTTCTTGGATTTATCCTGGTATTTTCTGCCTGTAAAAGGAAAGATGTGCAGGAGATGAAAACGCCGCTGACGGTGAAGAATTTCTGGCCCAGCAGCGGCAAGGCAGGAACTGTGGTGACTATCAGCGGAACAGGTTTCGGCAGCAGCGCGAAGGAAAATGAAGTGAGCTTTAATGGTATCGCTGCCACTGTGGTGGATGTAAAAGATACCATTATGATGGTACTGGCTCCGGAGAAAGCATCTTCCGGTAAGGTAACCATCAGCAACGATGGCAAGCAGGTGGAAGCAGGCAGTTATACTTACCAGAACCTGACCATGCGCGCCGTAAATCCGTTGAATGGTCCGGCGGGTACAAACCTCAACATCCGCGGGGAAGGTTTCAGCAGTCTGAATACACCCGCGAAAGTAACCGTGAACGGGAAGGAGGCAACTATCACCAGCGTGAACGATACGCTGATAGTGGCCGCCGTACCTGAGGCGGCCGGTACTGGCGCCGTGAAGGTGACAGTAGAGGATAAGGAAGTGAGTGGTCCGTTATTTACCTTCCAGCATATTGCTAAACTCAAGCCGCTGAAAGGTGGCAAGGGAACAACCGTTACCATTACGGGAGAAGGATTCAGTACGGTGGCGGCAGATAACAGCATTGCCTTCAACGGTAAGCCTGGTAAGGTTGTCAGCGCTACTGCCACGCAGATAGTGGTAACCACCCCTGACGACGTGGCAACGGGGCCGCTGAGCCTGACGATCAACGGACAGATAACAACCGGTCCGGATTTCACGGTGATACCTCCGCCGGTATTGCAGACAGTAACTCCCCTGAGCAGCCCTGCCGGTGAAGATATTACCATCAGCGGCAAGAATTTCAGTAAAGAAGCCGATGAGAATAATGTGTTTTTCAATGGCGTAAAGGGAACGGTAAAATCAGCCACAGAAGAAGGGCTGGTGGTGACCATACCTGCTGGTGCGGGAACCGGCAATCTTAAAGTATGGGTAAACGGACAGGAAACTGCCGGGCCCTTATTTAAAGAACAGAACCTGGGTATCGCGAAACTTACGCCTGACAATGGTCTGGAAGGAAGCGAGGTAACGGTAACGGGTGTAGGTTTCAGTAATGTGCTGACAGATAACATGGTTACTTTAAATGGAATAACTATACCGGTAACAGGAGCCACGGAAAAGGAACTGAAGCTGAAGATGCCCGCCGGTATTTCCACCGGTGCGCTGGAAGTGCGCGTAGGTGCCTTGCAGGCTACCGGTCCTGTTTTCAAACGTGCCGGTGTGATGACGCTGGTGGGCGGTCCGGGTACTACTGACCTGGAGACTCCCGGAAGTATTGTGGTTGACCGCGGCGGCACCCTGTTTATTGTTGACGGCAACAGGATTAAGAAAGTAAGCGCCACCGGGGTGATCAGCCATTTTGCGGGAAGTCTTTCCAATACCGGCGGGCACGTAGATGGCACAGGTACCAGCGCTGTGCTGGAAGCGCCTACCTCTATGGTGATCGATAAACTGGATAATATCTATATACAGGATGGTAATTATAAGCAGACTTTTATCCGCAAGATCACACCGGATGGTAAAGTAGCAACGGTGTTCTCATTTTCCGGCAGGCTGGGTGGTGGTATCGGCGTGGATTTCAGCGGCGTGGTATATGTGAGCCAGCAGTACCAGGGGGTATTCAGGCTGGAAAGCAATGCTACCCTGACACGTATAGGAAACGGCTATGTGACCATTCCGGGTGGTATGGCGATTGATCCGTCAGGACGTATTTATTATGCCGGCGGCGATTATTACACGCCTTATGTAGGGGTAACCTCTCCTGGCGGCAGGGATGCTTTGCTGGCGGGTAATTCTTCTGAAACAGGCTTTGTGGACGGCCAGGGAAGCCAGGTACTCATGGGTTCTCCGATAGAGGTAACCTATGATCCGGTTACCGGCAATATTATTGTAATAGACAATATGCTGATGGCAGTACGCAGCATTACTCCGGGCGGGCTGGTAACTACCATTACAGGTGCGGCCGGAACGCGGGAGCTGTTTAAGATGGGATATGTCAACGGTACACTGAATGAAGCGCTCTTCCGTCATATGGGCGGTGTGTGTGTGGACAAGTCAGGTACTATTTATGTATCGGAGAAAACCAATAAGGCGATCAGAAAGATTTTCATGAAATAGTTTTTTCATACGCCCGGATATTAACCTCAACATGAAGCATGTGCCTCAACATTAGTTGGGGCATATTGCTTTGAGGCTGTGTGGGTTATTTAAAAATAAATGCTGATCTTGCAGGTTGAAGTATAAACTCCCTTTTACCATGAGAAATGTATGCATGTTTGTGACCCTTTTCTGGTTGTCAATGTCCGCAGCGTATGCGCAGGTAGCCTCCCTGGTGGCTCCGAATAACAATTCCTTTGCAGGTCTGGAGAAGAACCTGTTGTTTCACGCAGACAAACGTTTTAAAGTAACACTGACGGGGCCTGTTCAGGTAGATGTAAGCCGGCTTTTCGACGGTGCGCTGGATCCTTTTTTCGGTACTGCCCCTTCAGAAAGCAACCCAATGGTTGTACTGGTAGAAAACCTGCCGCTGGTGCACACGCAGAAGAAAGCGTATGTTGGCTGGACAGCGCGCTACCAGGGTAGCTCCCGTTTTAAAATAGAAGGTTTTGAAACAGGTGCCAATGACTGGATAATTTTGGCTGATGTAAGTAATACAAGCCTCAATGATTATATTGCGGAAGCCCGGGGTACTTTTTCAAAACTCAGGTATACCTTTTACAATGGTATTGGTGCCGCAGGAGCTATAGGGCTTTCCGAGCTGTTTTTCCTGCACGGGGAATATGTGACGGCATATGATGGACTGATGGTACAATACGACCGGAACAACAACGTGAAGATGGGCAGCAACGCGTTGCCGACAGATCTTTCTGTGAATGGTACCATTACTGCAAAACGTGTGAGAGTATTACAACAGGGCTGGGCTGATTTTGTATTTGAGCCGGATTACAAACTTCCTGATTTATCTGAGGTGGAATCATTTATCCGTCAGCACGGGCATCTTCCTGAAATCCCTTCTGCTGCTGTGGTGCAGAAGGAGGGCGTAGATCTGGGAGATGTATCAGCGAAACTGTTGCAGAAGATAGAAGAGCTGACCTTGTATATGATAGAACAGCAGAAGAAGATGGCGGTGTTAAGTGCAGAGAATAAGGAGATGAAAGAAAAGATCGAAAAACTTACCAGGTAAATAACATACTAACGGCGGGCTTTGGGTCCGCCGTTTTCCATCTTCCGGTTATTGTTTATTTCTTGTCCGCCTTGTCCGGAATGATACTGTAGGCGCATCTTCTGGCGCCTTCCAGGATGTGGTTCACACGTTTCACCTTTGCCTCCCTGCCAATTACTTTTTTGAAGGTTTCCAGTTCTGATTTGCAGAATCCCAGGCAGGCAGTGGCTGCTGCACAGATAGGGCAGTGGTTTTCTATGAGTAAAAATCCGTCTCCTTCTTTTTCATAGGAGGCCATATATCCTTCCGCATCTCTCGCCTGTGCGAGGCAGTTAATTTTTTCTTCCAGGTTGCCGGCCTGGGCTACCGCCTGTGTATATCTGGTGATGTTGACTTTCTGCGTAGCGTCTATGACTGTCTGCAGTGCTTCTTCCCCCAGCGTATCGCGCATGGAGTTGATGAGGCGGACGGTCAGGTCAGCGTGCGTATCCGGAAAGCGCTGGTTGCCCAGGGCGGTGAGCGACCATATCTGTTGTGGCCTGCCCCTGCCTTTAGATACCGTTACTGCTTCCACAATACCTTCGCTGGCCAGCTTCAGCAGCTGAAAGCGCGCCCCTTCTACTGTGATGTTCAGTTGCTCGGCTACTGCTATCAGTGGCTGAGGCCCTTTTGTTTTCAATATCCACACCGCTTTCTCGTTCTCCGGAAAATTATTTTTCATAATAAACAAAGTGTTTATTTGGTTTATTCACAAATTTACTAACTTCGCACCAGAATAACAATTCATTGTTGGCAATCCGCCGGAGATGTGCGACCGGCGGTACTTCCAGCGCATTACCTTTTTGCCCGGCCGAAGATTTTTCTATACACTGCAAAGCTGCCCGGTTTGCGGACGGGATTTCTATGTTCCGGCAAAAAATAGCTAAAAACAGCAATTATGCAGACAACAACTACCAGGATTGCCGGTATGATGGCAACGGCCCTTTTTCTGACTGCCTGTGGCAGCAAACCGCCTGAAACAGGGTATAACGATCAGCCGCAACCTTACCAGGTTACCGCGCTGACACCCGCTCCGGCAGTCATCAACATCGACTACCCGGCCACCGTAAGAGGAAAACAGAACATTGAAATAAGACCTAAAGTAGATGGATATGTGCAGCAGATATTAGCCGATGAAGGCGCCACTGTTAAAAAGGGACAACTCCTGTTCCGCATACAGGCTCCTCAATATGAACAGGAAGTACTGACCGCCATGGCCGCTGTAAAAAGCGCTGAAGCCGGCGTAAACACTGCCGCGATGCAAGTGAAAAAAGTACAGCCTTTAGTGAAAAAAGAAATCGTCAGCAACTACGAGCTGGAATCCGCCCAGCTGGCCCTGCAGGCCAAGGAAGCGGAACTGGCGCAGGCAAAAGCCAGCCTGCAGAACGCCCGCGTGAACGTAGGCTATACCACTATCTATAGCCCGGCCGACGGCATCATCGGTACACTGCCCTATAAAATAGGCAGCCTCGTCAGCAGCAACAGCCCTGAACCGCTTACCACCCTCTCAGACATTTCCACCGTACATGTCTATTTTTCCTTTAACGAAAAACAGTTACTCGATTTAACCGGTCAGGATACCGGAAAATCACTGGACGAAAAAATTCATAGCCTCCCGCCGGTACAACTGATACTGGCTAACGGTAACGCCTATCCGGAGAAGGGCAGAATTGAAACCACCGGCGGCCTCATTAACACCGAAACAGGAGCTATCAGCATGCGCGCGGCTTTCAGCAATACCGCAGGACTGATACGCAGCGGCAGCAGTGCCGTTATCCGTATCACGCAACCTGTAAACGACGCGCTGGTGGTGCCTGCAAAGGCCACCTTCGAGCTGCAGGGTAAGAAATTTGTTTACACGGTAGATACTGCCGGCGTAACCAGATCACGGGAAATTGCAGTAAAGGAATTCACCGCAGGAGATTCCTTTATCATCACCGGCGGCGTGAAACGCGGAGAGAAAATTGTCACCGAAGGCGTCGGCAGCCTGAAAGAAGGCATGAAGATAAAACCCGTATTGCAACCCGTGACTACCGCCTCCAGATAACATCCTTTGCTACAGGCATTACATCTCCCTGCAACAGTGATAAACGGTTGTAACAGCCACTGCCTTGCCTTTTAAAAACTGATTTTATGTTAAAGAAATTTATAGATAACCCGGTACTCTCCACCGTTATCTCCATCATCATTGTCATACTCGGAGGCCTGGGGTTAATGTCGCTACCCATTTCGCAGTATCCTGAAATAGCCCCTCCGACCGTAGAAGTATCAGCCGCCTATCAGGGCGCGAACGCAGATGTGGTGATGAAGAGTGTCATCATCCCCCTGGAGGAACAGATCAATGGTGTGGAACACATGACATACATGACTTCCAAAGCCAGCAATGACGGCAGCGCTGTAATTACCGTCAACTTCAAGCAGGGTACCGACCCTGACCTGGCTGCCGTAAACGTGCAGAACAGGGTCGCCAAAGCCGTTGGCCTCATGCCCGCAGAGGTAGTGAAAACAGGTATCACCACTACCAAAAAACTCAGCAGCGAAGTATTCAGCTTCCTGCTGTACAGTGAAGACAGCACCTATGGCCGTACTTTCCTGGACAACTATCTCCGTATCAATATAGTGCCGCAGCTGAAGAGAATTTCCGGCGTGGGAGACGTGCAGATGTACAGCGACCAGGCATACAGTATGCGCATCTGGCTGAAACCTGATGTAATGTCTGCCTACAGCCTCATGCCCGACGATGTTATCGCCGCGCTGGCAGAACAGAACATCGAAGCTGCCCCCGGCAAGATAGGAGAGAACAGTAAGAAGACTTTTCAATACGTATTAAAATATACCGGCCGCCTGGAAACGCCGCAGCAATTCGGCGATATCATCATCCGCGCCAACGGCAACGGACAGCTGCTGCGCCTGAAAGATATAGCTGACGTAGAACTGGGCGCGTTCAACTATGCCACAGACGGTAAAACACAGGGCTTCCGGACTTCCGGCGGCGCTATCAGCCAGACAGCCGGCTCCAACGCCAACGAGGTAGTGAAAGAAGTAGAACGCGTATTTGCCGCTGCAGAAAAGGATTTCCCGCCAGGGGTCAAACTACGTACATTCATTAACGTGAATGACTTCCTCAATGCTTCTATCTCAAAACTTATTCAGACTATCTTCGAAGCATTCATCCTGGTATTTATCGTGGTGTTCATCTTCCTGCAGGATTTCAGGTCTACCCTGATCCCCGCGATTGCAGTACCTGTAGCTATTATCGGCACCTTCTTCTTCCTCAGAATATTTGGTTTCACCCTGAACCTGCTTACTTTATTTGCGCTGGTGCTGGCCATCGGTATTGTGGTAGACGACGCTATTGTAGTAGTGGAAGCGGTGCACGCCAAGCTGGACCAGGGCGCAAAATCCGCACGCAAGGCTACTATGCACGCCATGAGTGAAATCAGTTCCGCTATTATTTCTATTACACTGATTATGTCCGCCGTGTTTGTACCGGTAACTTTCATCACCGGATCTGCAGGCGTTTTCTATAAGCAATTTGGTATTACGCTGGCAGTAGCCATCGTGATATCCGCTGTCAATGCGCTGACGCTAAGCCCTGCGTTATGCGCTATCCTGCTGAAGCCGCATAGCCCTGCCGCTCATGAGCACCGCGGGCTGATGCAGCGGTTTCATGCGGCTTTCAATGCAGGATTCAGTGTAGTAACGGACAGGTATATACGTAGCGTAAAAATGCTTATCGCCCGTAAGTGGCTGGCGCTGGGCGGCATCGCTGTATTCGCCGCACTGCTCATCTACCTGATGAAAACCACGCCTACCGGATTTGTACCCAATGAAGATTCCGGCGCTATCTACGGAGATGTTATCCTGCCGCCGGCCACCACCCTGGAGCAAACCAACAAGGTGCTGGATCAGATAGACAGTATCGCCAAGGCGATCCCGGAAGTAGACCTCGTTTCCAGCCTGGGTGGCATGAACCTGATCAGTGGTTTCGGTGGCTCCTACGGCGCCATCTTCATCCGGCTTAAACCCTGGGAGGAGCGGAAACACAAAGGACAGGACATCAACACCATTGTGGGAAAACTTTTTGCGCAGACAGGCGCCATACGCGGCGCGAGCATCATCTTTTTTGCAGCGCCTACCCTGCAGGGCTTTGGTAACAGCAATGGTTTTGAAGTACAGTTACAGGATAAAGCAGGCGGCAGTTACAAAGATTTCGGTATTGCCGTCGGCAAATTTATGCAGCAGCTGAATCAGCGTCCGGAAATCATGTATGCCGCCACGCCCTACAATACTGATTTCCCACAGTATGAAGTAAGTGTGGATGTAGCACGGTGTAAAGAAGCGGGCGTAAATGTAAACACGCTCCTGCGCACTTTGCAGGGCTATCTGGGCGGTATTTATGCGTCGGACTTTAACCGCTTCGGGAAGCAGTACCGAGTTATGCTGCAGTCCTATGCCAGCGCCAGGGCAGAAGAGGCAGACCTCAACAAAATATATGTGCGCAATGAAAAGGGAGGTATGGCCCCGGTAGCCGGTTTCCTGACATTGCGTAAAACCAGCGGTCCGGAATTTATCAACCGCTTCAATCTCTATACTTCCGCCGCAGTAACGGGAACGCCTAAACAGGGTTTCAGCTCCGGCGATGCCATCAGGGCCATACAGGAAGTGGCTGCGCAGACCTTACCTAAAGGTATCGGCTATGAGTTCAGCGCCCTGACCAGGGAGGAGATTTCCAGCGGTAGCCAGACGGTGCTCATCTTCAGCCTATGTCTGCTGTTCATCTACTTCCTGCTGAGTGCACAATACAAAAGTTATATCCTGCCTTTCTCCGTGCTGCTATCGCTGCCGGTAGGGCTGGCAGGCGCATTCTTCTTTGCGCGTGCCGCCGGGCTGGATAACAATATTTTCCTGCAGATAAGCCTGATTATGCTGATAGGGCTGCTCGCAAAGAACGCCATCCTGATTGTGGAGTTCTCCATCCAGCGCCGGCAGAGTGGCCTGAGCCTGGTACGTGCCGCCATCTCCGGTGCAGCAGCGCGTTTCCGTCCTATCCTGATGACTTCCTTTGCGTTCATTTTCGGCCTGATGCCGTTGATGTTTGCCAATGGCGTTGGAGCTATCAGCAACCGTTCCATCGGTACCGCAGCCGTAGGTGGCATGCTGATAGGAACTGTATTCGGCGTATTCATTATCCCCGTATTGTTTGTGATATTCCAGGCATTACAGGAGCGCCTCAGCGGAAAGGGAACCATGATTGTAAAAGCGGGGAAGGAACCGGCATTAGTTGAACTGGATTAAAAGAAAATTATGAACATAAAATATACCTGGCTGATAGCCGTAATGGTTTTATCTGCCGCCTGTCATATCACAAAAACATATCGTCAGCCGGAAGTGGCGCCGGCCGGCCTTTACCGCGACCGTACTGCTGCAGATACCCAGACGATGGCCGGAAGACCATGGCAGTCGCTTTTTGCAGACACGCTGCTGCAGCAGCTGATTAACCGCGGGCTGCAGGAGAATTTAGATCTGAAGATAGCGATGCAGCGCATCGTAGCTGCACAGGCAGCATTGCGGCAGAGCAGGCAGGCATTCCTGCCCGATATTAACGCCAACGCCGGCATCAAACAATCGCGGCTGGCCTTCCCGCAGGGATACGGCCTGGTGAATACCGCTACCCAGTACGATCTGGGCGCCAGCGCCAGCTGGGAAGTGGATGTATGGGGAAAACTGCGCAGCGGCAAAAAAGCTGCGCAGGCAACATGGCTGCAGCAAGTAGCGGCGCAGCAGGCCGTAAAAAGCCGGCTGGTAGCCGATATTGCCAGCACCTATTTCACGCTGCTGGCATTGGATGAACAACTGCAGGTACTGGAAAAAACGCTGGTCAACCGTACAGAAGATGTGAACATTATGAAAGAACTGAAAGCCTCCAGCATAGTGAATGGCGCCGCCGTAGTGCAGAGTGAGGCCAACCGCTATGCCGCCGCTGTAGCCATTCCGGATGTAAAGCAACAGATACGGGAAACAGAAAATGCGCTGAGCATATTGCTGGCATTGCCTCCCGCCGGTATCGCACGGGGTACGCTGAACAACCAGCTGCTGCCCGGAGCACTGCACACCGGTATCCCCGCGCAGCTGCTGCAGTACCGCCCCGACGTGCGTGAAGCGGAATTTGCGTTCCGCGCTGCCTTTGAAAATACCAACATCGCCAGAACAGCCTTTTACCCTTCCCTTACCATCACCGCCGCAGCAGGCTTTTCCAGCTTCAGCTTCAGCGACTGGTTCACGGATGCCGGCCTGTTTGGAAACGTGCTGGGGGGTATCACACAACCCATTTTTAACCGCGGATTGAATAAAGCACGGCTTACTACAGCACAGGCCCGTCAGCAGGAAGCGTTTTTTAATTTCAGCAAAACCATGCTGACAGCAGGTAAGGAAGTCTCCGATGCCCTGTATTCCTTTGAAGCCGCCGGCGAAAAGCAGGAGAGCCGCCGCCTGCAGCTGGCCTCCCTGGAAAAAGCGGTGGACTTCACCAAAGAATTGCTGAAATACAGCTCTGCCACCAACTACACAGACGTGCTTACTTCTGAACAGCATCTGCTGGCCGCACAAATGGGCGCCATCAATGACAGACTTCAGCAGTGGCAGGCGGTCATAACCCTCTACCGGGCACTGGGCGGCGGTTGATCAAACAATTTTGTTTTAGCGGCTGTTAATTAAGCTGACACATTATCTTGCAGTCATCTTAATTAAATAATATTGTATGAAACAATTCATGTTGCTGTTACTGGTATGGGCTACAGCAGTGCAAACCGGTTATTCACAAGGGGTGAAGGACGAAAATCTGAAACCCTTTCCTGTCACTGTTAAAGGCATGACCCGTTATGTTATTGATCTGCCGGAAAGAAATGCAGAAGATAACTACCAGGTAGAATTAATGGCCGGAAAAGTGATGAAGGTAGACTGCAACAACCATCGCCTCATTGGCCAGTTTACCGCCAAAGATGTGAAAGGCTGGGGATACACCTATTATCAGTACACCTCCACCGGCAGAACCGCCTCTACCCTGATGGGCTGCCCGGATAAAACACTGACCGATAAGTTTATCTACAATACCCGCCTCGTAAGATATAACAGCAAACTACCCATCGTTGTATACGCCCCCAAAGGCTACCAGGTAAAATATAAAATCTGGGAAAGACAAGAAAAGGAAGAAGAAGCGGTTATTAAGTAATTACGAATTACAAATTACGAATTACGAATGATGAATGGCGAGTGATGAGCGAAGACCTGAGCGAAGAATTAAAAATATTCTTTATTCGCTCAGGTCTTCGCTCATCACTCGCCATTCATCATTCGTAATTCGTAATTTGTAATTCGTAATTTCAACCCATGCATGATTTCTTCCACTTCCTCATCCTCTTCGGCGCCTTACAGGGTCTTCTCATAGGTGTGTTGCTGGTGTGCCGGCGGCCGGTAAGGCAGCAGTACTGGTTGCTGGCGGCGCTGTTGTGGTTGCTGGCGATGTGTGCATTCAATGCTATGTCAATTAGTGCGCCGTGGCTGAACAGCGCCCGCTGGCTGGATGTGCTGGCCCAGGTGTTACCACTGGTGGTATTTATGCCGGTAGGGCCACTGCTGTTTTTTTATGTGAGAAGTTTAATGGAACCGGATTTCAGGCTGACCTATAAAGATAGCCGGCATTTTTACCCGGTGGCGCTGGACCTCTTTCCCTACACGGTCGCCGCGCTTGTGAACCTGGGACTCATGAAGCGAGGAACTGCCGGAGCAATAATAGAATTTTGTGAAATATATACAGATGGCCTCCGATGGCTGTCGCTGAGCATCTACCTGGTGATGACGGTCCGGTATTTAATGCAGTACCACGGGCGCCTGGACCGGGTTTATCTGCCCCTGTGGAAGTGGGCGCATGAAGTGACCATCCTGTTTTGCTGTCTGCTGGGGATATGGTTGTTTTTCCTGGTACCTTACCTGATTCCGGCCACCAGGGATTCCCTGCTGAACAGAACAGGCTGGTATCCTATATTCGTTCCCGTTACTATATTGATTTACTGGCTGGGCATCAAAGGGTACCTGTGGTCTTTCCGGCAAATACCGGTCATCTCCCCGAAAGCAAATAGTATTGCGGAAGAAAATATCAGCAGCACCTGCCTCGCGCTGCAGAGAGCCATGGAAGTACAGGAGTTGTACCTGGAACCCGGACTGACGCTCACCTCCCTTGCAGGTGTAACCGGGATACCCGCCAAAACTATTTCCGCCGTTCTGAATCAGCACCTGCAGACTAACTTCAACGAATATGTGAATAACTACCGGGTAGAAGCATTTAAGAAGAAAGTGCTGCAAACAGATTTACAGCAATATACCCTCAGCAGTATCGCCTTTTCCTGTGGCTTCAGCTCTCAGGCAACTTTCCAACGGGTTTTTAAGCAGCTGACGGGCATGGCTCCCGGTCAGTTTCTGCAGATGCAGTCCTGCAGCGGATCCTGAAACTACTCAAATCGCGATCTGAGCACAGGTTTGTAAACCATAATTCCATGTATTACTGAATTTTACAGCAAATATTGATGATGAAGAAAATACTATGGATCCTGCTGACAGGTATGTTATCCCTGCCGGCAACTGCTCAGACCGACAGCCTCCGGTTCCGCCATTTTTCTGCCGTACAGCTCCGGGCAGATTTTAACCAGCTGCGTCAGGCGCTGGAAAAAATGCATCCGGGTTTATACCGCTATGCCTCCCGCAGTGATATGCAGCATTACATGGATAGTTTGTATGCTTCTTTAATAGACAGTACCGCCTTCTATGACTGGTACAACACCTGCACAGCGCTGACAGCCTATATCCGCTGCGCCCATACCGGGGCTAAACCTATGGCAGGTTTCGACAGGTACTATAATCACCGTACGCGTTTCTTCCCTTTTTCTACCCATTGGATAGGTGACAGCGTATATATATCCCTGAACCATACCACCGATACTACCATCAAACCCTTCTGGCAGCTGCTGTCCATCAACGGGCGCAGTATGCCTGCCATACGCAGGCTCCTGGCTGCGCATATGTCGGGCGACGGAGAGATCCAGGCAGAGAAAAAGCAGCAGCAATTCAATCTGGGGATGTTCCAGTTTCTGTACTATGTGCATATCGAAAGGCCGGATTCCTTCACTATCACCTACCGCGATGATAAAGGGAATAGCGGTAGCCTGACCGCCGCGGCAGCCACAGTGCCGGTCATTAACCGCCGCACCGGAGAGAACCCGGTGAACCGGGGAATACTGAAAATGTATGCAGCAAGGTCGGAGAAAAACCGGAAGCAGCCCTGGCGGCTGGATATCATCGATACAACCGGGGTGTTGACGATCCGCACCTTTGGGGCCGTAGGCAAAATGGATATGGGCAGGTTCCTGGACGAAAGCATGCGTACCCTGCAGCAAAAGAAGATCCGGCGGCTGATCATAGATGTAAGAAATAATAACGGCGGTGCAGATACACTGGGGGTGCTGCTGTTCCGCTATCTCATTCACCAGCCGTCGCGGTATTACATTCGGCAGTATGCGGTAAGTATGGACAGCAGCTACCTGCGCTATTCAGACCTCAGTGAAGAAGAAAAGCAGCATGCAGCTGAAGAAGTTATCCCGGAGCCTGACGGCACCTTCACGCTTAAAGCGGCCCATACGGCGGGCGTGTCCCTGCAATATCCTGCTGCCAACGCCTTCACCGGGAAAGTGATGGTATTGATGAATGGCGCCAGCTATTCCACCGCCTCAGAATTCCTGGGGGCCGTGAAAGCCAGCAAGGCAGCTACCCTGATAGGAGAGGAATGCGCCGGCAACTACAGCGGTGGTAATGGCGGCTCATTTCTGCATATTCCCCTGGCGCATACCGGCGTTGAGGTATCCATTCCGCTGATTTATTACGAATGCTATACTACACCGCCGGTATTGCCGGGGCGTGGTGCACTGCCTGATATTACCGTTCCTGACGATATCAGCCTGATAAAGACAGGGAAGGATACCCAGCTGGAATACGCATTGCAGCTGAAGTAACGCCTGTTCTTACCCGGACGGCTATACGCCGAACTGTACAAGATGGTGATCCAGGTGTTTATAAAACAGGTTGTTCCATTCTGTGAGCGTCAACACACCGAACGAGTGGGACTGCCGGTTGTCAAAATGTGTTTTGCCCAGTCCCAGCAGCTTGCTGAGATGCGCGATCAGCCTGTTTTTCTCTGTCTCAAAATCCCTGGCGTCGTGAATCCGGTATGCCGGACTGGTAGGAGCATTCCGTTTGAAGGGCTGTTCGCTGACAACAGATTTTTTGATGAATGTTTTCAGCATGAAGCCAAGCAGAAAACCAGGTTTTGGGTACTGGTCCGTAAATTCCTGTTCAAACATAACATTGCAATGGGCAAGCATCTGACCCACATTCATTTTGCCCCACTGGGGGCTGCTTCCGGGGCTGAGCCGGTGGATACGTTGTACGAGGCCGGAAGAAATTTCTTCCGAGAAAATATTAGGTAAAGCCATAACAGGAGGTTAATGATGTCTGATAATGTTTCTGATTTCCACATGACCGCCGGCATCCAGTATAGGGCAGCCGGCAGATAAAGCTACGGCTTCTTCCAGGGAATCTGCACGTACAATGATATAGCCGCTGACTATTTCCTTTATTGCCGCATAAGGCCCGTCGGTGATCACCTGATTGGCACTCACCGTTTTTCCCTGGTTGCCTAATTTGTTTGTGCTGACAAATTTATCCTGTGCGGCGATACCGCCGATCCAATCCTGCCACCGGTACCGGCAGGCCTGCATAGCTTCCGGTGTTTGCTGTACGCCGGAAGCAGGAATGTGTCTGAAGAGCATCATGAATTCTTTCATGGGGTATGCATTTTTGTTGTATGATCTTTAGACAACTTCGTGTTTACTGATTGGACAAAAATATGCCGGTTATTACATGATTTTTTTCTCGAAAACTTTTTGCGTCTTTTTTTCCGTGAATCCCAGGGTTTCATAAAAACGGTGGGCATCTGTGCGGATCTGGTTGCAGCGCACCCTGATTTTACCGTATCCTTTTTCCTGCAGCCAGTTGCAGGCCGCTGTTACCAGTATTTTACCAATGCCTTTGCCCCGTTGCGTTTCATCTACTACCAGGCTTACTATTTCTCCGTTATTACCCTCTGCCAGCCGGTGGGAGATGAGTACCTGCAGGCAGCCGACTACCTGCTGCTGTGCAGTGACAGCCACCAGTACGGTGCTTTTTTCTTCCTGCAGAATAAGTTCCAGGCGCGCAGATAAGGTGTTGCTGTCTACCGCATAGCCCAGCTGTTGCATTAACATAACGATGGTATCCAGGTCTCCGGATACAGCTTTTCTACAAACAATCATACCCTGAAAATATTAATTTTTGTACATTAATGGTAATCCCGGGTAAACTGTAGCTGTAACGGGAGAAAACATCCACATGTGAAAAAAGATTGTATGGAGAATATTGAACACATCAATTATATCAAAGTACCTGCTGCTAAAGTATTTGAGGCATTAACCACGCAGGAGGGCCTGGGTGCGGTATGGACGCGTAAGCTGATTGTTAAACCGGAAACCGGTTTTGTCAATGCCTTTGACTTTGATGATAACTATGCGACTAAAATGAAGATACTGGTGCTGGAGCCGGAGAAGAAAATACACTGGGAATGTGTGGAAGATGATCCTGAGTGGGTAGGTACGCATGTCACCTTTGACCTGAGTGAGAATAAGGAGAAGGGAGTAACGACCATTGTACTTAAACAGTTGTACTGGCGGGAGCTGACAGACTTTTATCGTTATTGCAATTACAACTGGGCCATGTTTCTTTTCAGCCTGAAATCTTACTGCGAAGACGGGAAGGGATTACCTTTCCAGGACCGTAAGTTTTAAATGCCAGGGCAGGTATGACCGGCGGAGGATACTTTATCCGCTGATCATACTGTCCGGGAATGTAATGGTGAAGATGGTGCCTTCTCCGGGCGCCGCACTTACTGTAATGGTGATGCCGTGATATTGTGCGATAGTATTTACAATTGATAATCCCAGGCCATAACCTTCCTGGCCGTTCCTGTTTACTTTTTTGAACCTGTCGAAGATGGTGGCCATTTCGCTGTCGGGGATGCCGATGCCGGTGTCCCGGATCATCAGCCGGAACGGTGTGCCAGGGGAATGCTGATCGTATACCATGATGGCTCCTCCGGGTTTGTTGTAGCGTATGGCGTTGTTGAGCAGGTTATACAACAGCTGGAAGATGAGATCATGGCTGGCATTCCGGATAGTAGCTTCCGGAGGCAGCTGCAGGGAAAATGATAGTCGTTTTTCCTGCAGGCGTTCATCCAGTTCATCCATGATGGTGGTAACGAGTTCCCGTAGTGGCAGCTGGTCTGTTTTGGGAAACTGGTCATTTTCTATCCGGGAGATGAAGAGCAGGGAATGCACAATTTTTTTCAGCCGGTGCAGGGTTTTCATCATGCCCATGATCTGTTTCTGCACTTCCTCATCCAGCTCTCCGTCTGTCATGATGTTTTCCATTTTGTTCTGCAGGATACTGATAGGAGTCATCAGTTCATGCGAGGCGTTGGAGGTGAATTCCCTTTCTTTTTCAAATGCGGACTTGATTTTTCCCATTAGTTCAATAAGGGAGTCGTCCAGGTATTTGAAGTCAGTGGTAGAAGTAGATATATGCGGCAGCTGTTCCCGGAAGGGGAATTTCCGGTTAACCAGCCTGGTGCTGATAATGAGGCCGAGGGGGCGGAGCAGCAGGCGGGTGAACACCAGGTCTGTCATGATAGTGATAACGATCAGCGTAATCAGTACAAACAGGGCTACCCGTTGCAACGGCCGGTTATACTGGCTGATGGTGGATGTTGTTTTACCTACTTCCAGTACATAACGTTGTTGATTATCTGTGAATACGTGGCTTAGTACGCGGTAGGTGAGGGTATCTTCTTCCACCACGCGCCGCACGGTAGCGATGGTATCGGAGAGGGTAAACCTGCCGGCGGGTTCCAGTGATATGTATTCTTCTTTGAGCATAGTATAGCTGCCGTAGTTTTTTTCTCCCTGAAGGTAGGCGCCGATACCATTTTTGCTGATGACCTGTAGTACTTTTTTCTTTTGTTCTTTCAGGTAATAGTCGTTGTACTGGTAGGCAATTTTATCCACCAGTGCGGGTAGCAGCAGTACGAACAGTACTACGATGGCTACTTTGGAGAGCGTAATGAACAGCGTAAGTTTTGTCAGTAGTTTCACGCTCAGATTTTTATTTTATAGCCGATGTTACGCAGTGTCTGCAGCCATTCTACGGAGGCGTGTGCAGATAATTTCTTGCGGATGTTTTTTATGTGTACGTCGATATAGTTGGAGTCGGCTTCATCATCGGAGAAGTTGCCCCATATATGTTCGCTCAGCTGCATCCTGGTGAGCGGCCTGTTTTTGTGGAGGAGCAGGTAGCTGAGCAGGTCAAATTCCTTCCGGGAGAGGGAAATTTCGTGGCCGCTGCAGGTAACTCTGCGGCGGGAGAGGTCTACAGCGAAATCTCCGAGTGGTACAACGGATTGGTTGAGGCCTGATTTCCTTCGGTTGATGGCCTGCATTCTTGACTGCAGTTCCAGCAGGGAAAAGGGTTTGGCCAGGTAATCGTCCGCTCCCAGGTCCAGGCCGCGGATGCGGTCTTCCAGCTGACCGCGGGCGGTCAGTATGATGTAGGAGGCATCCGGACAGTTTTTCCGGGCTTCCGCCAGTACGTGCATGCCATCTCTGTCCGGCAGGCCCAGGTCGAGGAGGATAAAGTCATATTGGTTCTCCTCCATTTTGGATAGCCCTTCCTGCGCGGTGGCAGCAAGGTCGCAGAGGTAGAAGGCTTTTTTCAGGAAGACTTCCATTTCTGCTGCCATGGCTTGTTCATCTTCAACGATTAATACTTTCATATCAGAACTGGTAGTACATACTTAGGTGGAAGAATGAGTTGGCGGTGCCGCCGCCTGTCTGTGCTTCCCGGCTCAGTACAGCGAGTTGCCAGGCTGCTTCTATCATATAGTGTGCGCGGTTATATGCCAGTGGTACCCGAAGGTTATAGGAGAGCATATCAAATTTGCTGTTGTCCACGGTGGTGGTCGTGGTAGTAGTCGTGCTGCTTCCGGGAAGGTGTATCAGCGGAGGCAGTGGAAATCCCATGATGCTGTCTCTTTTGTATTTTTCCGTGATATAGGATTCGTAGAAGTGCTGGGTGCCTGCGGTGACTTCAATTTTAGGGGTAAGTGTCACCAGGTCTTTTTTGCTGAAGAGATGTCCCAGGCCGATCAGTTTCTCTGTGCTGAGTGTAACGAAAACATCCTGTTGTTTGCCGAAGGTATAATCGGCGTTGACAGCGGTTGTCATCCAGTATTCGTAGCTGAGCGAGGCCCCTGCCATGTCCGGGCTGGCAGCCTGCAGAAAGGGGGATTGGGCCGGGTAAAAAGTATGGCTGTAGTTCAGATCGGCCACCAGTTTTTTACCCAGGTTGAAGCTGAAGCCGATGCCGGCTGCCGAGGCGGAGACTATAGCATCGGAATCGTGCAGCAGGCGGTATCCCATTCCGGTGAAATATAGTCCGAATGGGAATTTCAGCATGGCGCTCACTGCAGCGTATGGCATTTTTTCTGCGGCCTGCTGTCCGTAGTAACTGGCGTTATTGGAATAGGTTATTCCGGCAGTCAGCGTTGTTTTTTTCTTCTCTGTTTGCGAGCTGTCTGCCTGCGCAAAAGATTTCATTCCCCATGACAATATCAGGGATAACATGATGGCATGTTTCATATTGTAGGTTTTTTACCGGATAATCCTGATGGCCGGCCTGATTATTTTCGGCGGGGCAATCCTGACAGGGTTTACCTGTACCGGTATCGGAATCGCGATAGGTTTGGCCAAGCGGCGTGATTTTGGCACTTCTTTGATCATCTCGATTTTTAACACCTCCGGCTTCTTCGCGTCCTCTTGTTTTTCAATAATTTTTTTCGGCTCTGACACTGGCACGACAGCTGTATCAGCGGTAACAGGAATATTACCGGTGGGTTGCAGGCTGGGTATATCTGCCCTGGAATCCGCAGCGAATGCGGCTCCCGGACGAATGGCCAACAGGGCAACTATTGCCAGCTGATATATAAGATGTTTTGCCATGAGCGTAAAAGTAACAGATTTTTGCTGCCACAGCCGCAAAAATCTGTTGATATCATTAATTATAACCGTAAGGCAGCATTGCTCCGTATATGTGTACGGACTCCTGCCGATATGGGTTTAACCCGGATGGCTGGCTGTATGCCGGCATTTATGGCGGCGGGTATCCCGGCGCCTGTACCTGTTACCTGCATGGCTTCCCGGTGTATGACTTTTACCGGTACTGCTGCCTGGATCCTTGTACTGGCGGATGTTTCCAGTGCTACCTTTGCTACCGGAGCTGCAGCCGGTTTAACAGTGATAATGGTTTCCTGCCCGGCTTCCACCCGTGTGGTAACCGCCTTCGTGGCCGTTGTGGCCGCAGTTATTGCTGTATGCTCCTGCTGTACTGCCGCTGTTTGTACAGTAGTGACAGCTGCCTGTCCGGCTGCCGCCTGTGTAGTCGTCAGCTGCTGAACACCAGCCGCCATTTCCCCGCCGGACACACTTCCACCCAGTGCCGCACTGCCTTGCACCTGCCCTTGCCCACTCACGCCAGCCTGCCCTGTCCGGCCTGCTGCTGCCGTATTTACATTACCTTTTACCTGTACCTGCTGTTCGCCCTTAATAGTGACAGTCTGAGCAAACGCAGCACCTGACGATAGCATTACCGCTACCATAATTACATTAGCTTTCATCATCCCGATTTGATTTTAAGTCAGTAATATTATTTTGATAAGGCAAAGCTAAAAGGGGAAGATGAAGCGAAAATGAAGAAACGGCCTCCGGGTGATTTTTTTTGAAAAATTTCCGGCTCCCTGTTAATCCTGTTCCTGCTGAATGTTATGAACGGTAACAAGGGTACCCCGAAAGATGAATAATTTACTTTTCTAATCTTTCTACTTATGAAGTATACTACTGTCATTACCGGCAGCCTCCTGATGCTATGCCTGTTCCCGCGTGCAACACATGCCCAGAACAGCCGCGACTCGGCAGCTATCAGACAGGCTGCGCTGGACTACATCGAATCCCAGCACAAGCCTGATCCCGGCCAGATGGCCAGAGGCATACACCCCCGGCTGGTGAAACGCACCTTCTGGAAATATGCGAAACAGCCCAGGGAATACCTGCGTGAATCCCATGCGGATGAAATGATATTGCTGGCAGCCTCCTATAATGCCAATAATGACAAATTTCCGCCCAATCCGCGCAAGGAAGTAGTACTGCTGGATGTCAGCTCCAATACCGCCTCCGTAAAGCTGTATGCCGACACCTGGATCGATTACATGCACCTGGTAAAACTCAACGACGAATGGAAAATAGTAAATGTACTGTGGCAGTTCAACGACCCGCAGCGGCATCAGTAAACTTCCCCGTTGCCGGATGCCGGCATTTGAGTATCTTTAGCTGTCGCACATTGCAACACCAAAATCATCCTTTATTTGCTTTATGAGAAAATTATTGTTTACCTGCGCAGCACTGATGTCGGCCGCGCTGACCTATGCCCAGGAAAATGCGCTCTGGATGCGTAATCCGGCTATATCCCCCGACGGGAAAACTATTGCCTTCGGATATAAGGGTGATATTTACCGCGTAGATGTCAACGGCGGTATTGCCGTTCCGCTTACCGTACACGAAGCGCACGACATGACTCCCGTATGGAGCCATGATGGTAAGTATATTGCATTTGCCAGTGACCGGTACGGTAACTTCGACGTATTTGTCATGCCCGCTGCCGGCGGTACGCCGGTAAGACTTACCACCAACAGCGCGGCAGATTATCCATACGATTTTACGCCGGACAACAAACGTGTGCTGTTTGGCAGCGGACGTTCCGCTCCCGCTACCAGCGCACGCTTCAACCAGCCCCGCGTATTCCTCAGCCTGTACACGGTACCCGTTACCGGCGGCCGCTCTGTATTACTCACCGCAGCCGGTGCTGAACAGGCCCGCTACAACAGCAAAGGCGATCAGCTCATCTTCCAGGACCGCAAAGGTCTGGAAGACCCCTTCCGCAAACATCATACATCTTCTGTAACCAGGGATATATGGGTATACGATATCGGGAAAGATAATTATCAGCAGATTTCTGCCTATAACGGAGAAGACCGTGAGCCGGTATTTGGCAACGGCAACGACGTATACTACCTCAGTGAAAAAGGCGGTATCTCCCAGAACCTGTTTAAATCCTCCCTTACGGATAACAGTAAAATGGAGCAGCTGACACATTTTGATAAACATCCGGTGCGTAACCTCACCCGCGCAGATAATAATATCCTCTGCTTTTCATATAACGGTGAAGTATACACGCTGAAGGAAGGAGAATCTCCCCGTAAGGTAGGTATCAACGTGTTGAACGATGGCCGCAGTCTCACGGAAAAAAATGTTCCTGTTAACGGCAGCATCACGGAATTCGCCATCAGCCCCAACGGCAAGGAAGTTGCCTTCGTGGCAAGAGGAGAAGTGTTTGTGAGCAGTGTGGATGGCAACATGACCAAACGTATCACCAATACCCCGCAACAGGAAAGAATGCTGGCATGGTCGCCCGATGGTAAAAAACTCATCTACGCAGCGGAACGCAAAGGTAACTGGGATATCTACGAAAGCAGTATCGTACGCAAGGAAGAACCTTATTTCTTCGGCGCCACCGTCCTGAAAGAAGAACCGGTTATCGCTACTGCAGCGGAAGAATATCAGCCGGTATACGCTCCCGATGGTAAAGAAATCGCCTATGTGGAAGACCGTAACATCCTCCGCGTATATAACATCGCTTCCGGTAAAAGCCGTACCCTGCTGCCCAAAGGCCGTAACCACTCCTACGCTGACGGAGACTGGGAGTTTTCCTGGAGCCCCGACAGCAAATGGCTGGTAACCAACGATCAGCAGGGATACTTCCTCGCAGATAACGCCGCCATCGTTCGTGCGGACGGCAAAGGAGATATCATCCATCCTATCAACGGGGGCTTCGGAGAAAGCAACACCCGCTGGACCGCTAACGGTAACATGCTTACCTGGATCAGCACCCGCAACGGCCGTAAACCGCTGGCTACCTCCGGTGAACGCGAATCCGATATCTATGCGGTATTCTTTGACCAGGCTACCCTGGACAAATTCAAACTTACCAAAGATGAATTCAACCTGCTGAAGGAACAACCGAAAGACAGCAGCAAAACAAAAGATACTGCCAGCAAACCATTCAATCCGGATTTTAAAAACCTGGACGACAGACAACTGCGCCTGACCAGCAATAACGCTACCATCAGCGGCTACGTGTTCAATAAAGACGCCAGCAAACTGTATTACATGGTTTCCTACGATAAAGGATACGATCTCTGGGTAACGGAACCCCGCCTCCACGATACCAAACTGCTGGCGAAACTGGGTGGCAGCCCTAATGTGGAACTGAGCAAGGATGAAAACAGCCTCTATGTCAGCAACAACGGCAACATCGTAAAAGTAGATGCGGCATCCGGGAAAATGACACCGGTAAACATCCGGTCAGAACTGAAACTGAATGAAAGCGCTGAACGCGCCTACATCCTGGATCACGCCTGGAAACAGATGAAAGAGAAATTCTACGATCCTACCCTGCGCAACCTGGACTGGAAGATGTACCGCGACAACTACGCCCGCTTCCTCCCGCATATCAGCAATAACTACGACTTCCAGCAACTGCTGAGCGAACTGCTGGGAGAACTGAATGCCTCCCACACCGGCGGCCGTTACAATCCTGTACGCCCCGAAGGAGATGAAACCGCCTCCCTCGGCCTCCTGTACGATGAAAAATATACCGGTGACGGATTGAAAGTAGCAGACGTAATTGCCGGCGGCCCGCTGGACAAAGCCTCCAGCCGCGTTACCAGAGGTTCCATTATAGAGAAGATCGACGGTGAACCGGTAACAGCCGCTATCGACTACGCTTCTCTCCTGAACCGCAAAGCCGGTACCAACGTATTAATCAGCGTTTTCAACCCGGATACCAAAGCCCGCTGGGAAGAGCCTGTAAAACCGGTGAAACCCATCGACGAAACTAACCTCATGTACAAACGCTGGGTAGCCATGATGCGTAAAATGGTGGACAGCCTCAGCAACGGTAAAGTCGCCTACGTACACGTGAAAGCCATGGACGACGCCAGCTACAGAACCGTATTCGATGAACTGAAAGGCCGCTACCGCGAGCGCCAGGCTGCCATCATCGATACCCGCTTCAACGGCGGCGGATGGCTGCATGATGACCTGCACAACTTCTTCAGCGGTAAAAACTACCTGAAGTTTGCTCCGCAGGGCGAACAACTGAAAGGAGGCGAACCCGTGGTGCAATACCAGGGCGTTTCCTGCCTGCTGATGAGTGAAGCCAACTACAGCGATGCGCACATCTTCCCGGTAGTGTACAAACAGGATAACCTCGGCAAACTGATCGGTATGCCTGTACCCGGCACCGGTACTGCCGTATGGTGGGAAGAACAGATAGATCCCACGCTGGTATTCGGTATCCCGATGATCGCCAACATCGACAGAAAAGGCGTCGTTATGGAAAACACCCAGCTCGAACCAGATATTAAAGTACCCCTTCGTTACAATGAATTCCTGAACGGCAAAGACGCACAGCTGGAAGCAGCGGTGAAGGAAATGCTGAAGGAAACGAAATAATTTAATTACGAATTACGAATTGCGAATTACGAATGAGGAGCGAAGATGTAAGCGGATAAAGAATTTACTTCTTCGCTTACATCTTCGCTCCTCATTCGTAATTCGTAATTCGCAATTCGTAATTTAAAACCTAACGAACCCTCTCCCGCTTTCCCTTGTTATCCTTTTAAAATTTATGCTATGGAAACAAGACCTTCTCCTGCTATCATAGATGCGGCGAATGACCCGGCTATTGAAAGGGAAACCAAAGCCTTTCTGCAGGCGCTTAACAGCGGTGACGGAAAGCCGATGGAACTGATGACGCCGGTGGAAGCACGGGCCGTGCTTACTGGCGCCCAGAAATCCGTACAGGTAGACATCTCCGGGGTGGATACTACAGAGAAAACAATCTCCCGCAACGGGGCGGAGATTAAAATCGTCATTGTAAAACCTGCGGGCGCCGGCGGTATATTGCCGGTGTTTATGTTTTTCCATGGCGGCGGATGGGTGCTGGGCGATTTTCCTACGCACCAGCGGCTGATCCGCGACCTGGTGATTTATTCCGGTGCAGCGGCAGTATATGTGGATTATACGCCGTCTCCGGAGGCACAGTATCCCGTGGCGGTTAACCAGGCGTATGCGGCTACGGAATGGGTGGCGGAAAATGGTGCAGAGATAGGCGTGGATGGCAGCCGCCTGGCAGTAGCGGGCAACAGTGTAGGTGGTAATATGGCTGCGGTAACAGCTTTGCGCGCGCACCTGGAAAACGGACCAGCCATCCGGCAACAGGTACTTTTGTGGCCGGTAACAAATGCTGATTTCGATACGCCGTCCTATCATCAATACGCTACGCAACGCTTCCTCACAAGAAATATGATGATATGGTTCTGGGATAACTACCTGCCTGATAAAGCAAAGCGAAAGGAAATTTATGCGTCGCCGCTGCAGGCTACCGGTGCGCAGCTGAAAGGCATGCCGCCTGCGCTGGTACAAACAGCGGAGAATGATGTGCTCCGCGATGAAGCGGAAAGCTATGCCCGCAAAATGAATGAGGCCGGTGTGCCGGTATCACTGATAAGATGTATGGGCATGATTCACGACTACGGCCTGCTCAACCCGCTGGCTGCCGTGCCGGAAGTACAGTCTGTGTTACGCTATGCCGGAGCGGTACTGAAACACGCATTGAAATAAATAAAATACCCCTGCTGCTTCCGGAAGGAAGCAGGCAGGGGGTTTTGTATAGTGCTCAATTATACTTCAGCTGGGTGGTGATCTTCCATACGCCGGGCTTGCGGATGGCGAAGTCAAACCAGAAATTGAAATATCCTCCGTTGATATCTCCGTTGTTATACAGATCTATCCTGCGTACTTTCCCCAGTACATAAGGCAGCGGAAACGTTTCTACCTGCAGCTCCAGGTGATCCGGAAAAGCGGTGTACTTTGTGGGATTGTTTAAACCCAGGTGCCGCCAGTCTCTCAGGTCTTCCTTATCCGGACTGTCATCATAATCATATCCGAAGAGCGTCTCCGGATCAACGGGTGAACCATCTTTTTTCAGTACATATACCAGTAAGGTATTACCGGTTTCTGATAGGCGCTCGAATTTTGTATCTATGCCGGTAAGCCTGCCGTCAATGCCTACACCGGAATAGGTATACGGTAACGCATATACGACATCCAGGGTCATGGCACTCGTCAGCAGTACTTCACCGCCACCGTTTTTCACCCGCACGTCTATCAGGTATTTTCCCTTGGTGAGCTGGAAGGAGTCGGTAGCTTCCGGATAAATAATAATGTTGCCGTTTTCAGGATTAATATCGATCGCCGGACGGTTTACCTTGGTACGCTTGCCGTCTGTCTCCTGAGCAGTTTTATCGTTGGGAGAATATTCCGCATTCCAGAAGTAGGTATCTACGCGGTAGTTCATCACCTTGCTGGCTATACTGCCATCGGGATAACGGATGGCTTCTATGGTAAATACCAGCGGTTTGGTGGATTCATCTGTGACCATGGCGCCTGACTGGAACAGCGTAGCGCCTACGCTGGCCCTGAGCGATGGATTGGTATATTTAAGCGCGGGGCTCAGGAAGCCATCGGTTTTGTCTTTGTTGCAGCTGATAGCCAGCAGGGGAAGCGCCAGCCACAGCAGATATTTTAATGCCGTTATTTTTTTCATGGTAATAGTAATTGAAACAATGAAAAGAAGGTATGCTATCTGTTATACCGTTGTTTTAACCCGGCTCCGAAGCTGGAGCTTTCATTCAGCACATGTATCATGGCATTGGCGGTTATGAGGTTATGCGTCTGCATCTTGCCTACATATTTTACCGTATCGGTTCCGGGTATCTTTACATGTTCAAATTCAATGGTGAAAGCGGATGTCTGAATAGTGCTTTCTCCCGGTTTGATACCACCGTCGGTGCCAACGATATACAGACTGTCTCCGTTGGCGGCGCGGTAGAATCTGCGTTTATCTTTTACGGCCTGCTCCAGGCTGATCCTGTTACCGGGAATGATAAACCTGTTCAGCAACATCAGCAGTGTGTCTTTGGAAATGGCCTCCAGTGCGCGTGGCGCCTGTTTGTCGTCCGGCACATAGTTCAGCTGCAGACGGCGTACTCCTTTGTTAGGTACTGCAAAGAAGGTGATGTTCTGCTGGTTGACGAGTGCTTTTGAGTTGGTGAGATCAATAATTTTTATCAGCGAATCGAACATGTGATTAGATCTGCTGGCGAGAAAATCATATACAGATAAATTTTTCTCTGCTTCTGATTGTCCGGACAAACCGCCATCCAGGTAGTAGTTTGTCTTTCTGCAGGAGGTGAACAGCGCAATAACGGCTGTCATCAGTACTGCTGCGGTGAATGCAATATTTTTCTTCATACAGTATTATTTTTTCAGGGATGAAAAAAATTATCTCCAGAATTCATTTTGTGTAATGGCAAAATTGCTTTTCGCGATGATGGTCTGATTGATAGGCAGCAGCCATGCGCCGCGCTCGTACCAGTCTGTCTGCGTGATTTTCGAATCTTTATCCAGCTTTCTTGTTCTCACCAGGTCAAAGAAATATTGTCCTTCTCCGATCAGTTCTTTCCTGCGTTCCAGTAAAATGGTATCCTGCAGGTTGCCGCCGCTGGTATAGGCGGGCGCATAGGCGCGGGCCCTTACCTTATTCAGCCAGGTGATGGCTTCTCCTGTTCTTCCCACAGACGGATGCGCCAGTGCTTCGGCACGCAGCAGCATGATGTCCGGCAGACGCGTGATGATGATATTGGATTCATTGATGTTCTGGGAAGAGGTATCACCCTTGAGCTGCAATGTTCTGAATTTACCGAAGAATACGCGATCTTCCGGACCTACGCCCTGCAGCACGGTTTCTTTTACAAACCAGGTGAAGTAGCGGGCATCTCTTACTGCGGCCGGGAACATTCTTTCGAGCTGCGCACGGCTGGGAGACAGGAGGTATCTGTCGGTTCCGCCACCACCGTCTGATACGTCTTTATACCAGGGACGTCCCAGCGTTCTGTTGAATACGCGGTTCTTCTGCAGTTCGCGGGCGGCTGCGTCGAAGTTCAGTTCGAAGATGCTTTCCTGCGATTTGCCAACAAAGATGCTGAGCAGGTTGCTGGTGTCGGTAACCAGGCTGTAAGGCCCTTTGGTGATAACGCTGTCGCATAATTTTTCGCAACCGGCGAAGTCCTGCAGCCAGGCGAGTACATGTGCCTTGATAGCCCAGGCTGCGCCTTTGGTGGCTCTCACGGCTTTGTCGCCGGCGGTATAATCTGCATCCAGGTTAGCGATGGCTACATCCAGGTCAGTTTTAATCTGGGCGAAAACTTCTGCCTGCGGCGCTCTGCCCAGGTTGTCTATGTTCACGCTTTGCAGATTCAGCGGCACATCGCCCCAGAAACGTGCGAGATAAAAGTAGGTGAGTGCGCGGATGAAGCTGGCTTCGCCGGTATGTCTTTTTTTCAGCAGTTCATCATAGTTTTTGATCTGCGGAATTTTTTCGAGCACCAGGTTACATTGTGCGATGACAGTATAAAACTGGCTCCAGTCTCCGCCGCCGTTATTGATGATGGCATTGGCGCTGTTGGTGGCAATCGGCGTTTCCGGGCGTACGTTAACAGACTGGCTATAGCTGGAGAACAGATCTGCGCGTACATCGCCCATAAGGAAAATCTTATCGGGTACGACTGTACGAAGATAAGCGTATGCGGACGCTACTGCCTTCTCCACATCGGCGGAAGAGGTAATGCCATTTTCCGCAGTAGGCAGTTCAATTACATCGGGTTCGAGTATCTTCCTGCAGGAGGAAACGCCTGCAACAGCTACCAGCAACACGAGGATCAGTATATATTTCGGGTGAAAGTTGCTTTTCATACAATTAAAATTCAAAGTTGAAACCACAGTTAAATTTGTACGGAATAGGATAGCCGTTTCCGAGATCATAGCCATAGAAATCCACGTTCTCCGGATCTACGCCGCTGTACCTGGTGAGCAGGAACACGTTGTTCATACCTCCGTAAACGCGCAGTCTCCTGATATGCCAGCGATTCAGCACGGAGTTGGAAAAGTCGTAGCTGAGATTCACGTTGTTCAGTCTGATGAAGCTGCCGTCTTCCAGGAACAGGTCATTGTTTGTTTCGTAGTTACCGATGAAGTCGTAGCTCGACAGGCCATAGTAGCGCCATGGATTCAGCACGGGATATTTGGCATTGGTATGGTCGGGACGCCAGAAATCCAGGTCTGATACATCCAGCAGGTTTCTTTGTCCGCCGGGATAGTTCACGTTTTCACTGGCTGTCCAGCTAACGCCTTTGATGCGGTCTGCCAGCACTTTGTTGAACACCTTGCCGCCTACGGAGTAGTTGAAGAACAGCTCCAGCTGTACGGTGGCATTGTTTTTAAAGCGGTAGCTGAAGGTATGTGCAAAGCTGCCGGTAAATTTAGGATTGGGATCTCCTGCATATACACGGTCGGAGAAGTCGTTGGGCATTACCCCGATTCTGCCGTCGCCGTTAACATCCAGCAGGGCGATATCGCCGGCGCGGTAAGGGTCCTGTGATGCGAAGCCGCTGGTATTGGGATAGAGACGGGTACCGGTATATTTGTTTACGGGTACGGAGGCATCATCCGGATATACGCCGAGGTATTTGAGCAGATAGAATCCGTTCAGCGGGCGGCCAATCTGCAGGTAAGGTTGCCCTACTGCATAGTT
This sequence comes from Chitinophaga solisilvae, assembly GCF_009928525.1. Taxonomy (GTDB): domain Bacteria; phylum Bacteroidota; class Bacteroidia; order Chitinophagales; family Chitinophagaceae; genus Chitinophaga; species Chitinophaga solisilvae. The sequence continues at coordinate 44,142 of NZ_JAABOK010000018.1, forward strand.
GCCTCTGGACACGCTTCTGCCGAAGTCCGGCAGTTTGGTCAGCTCATTGCGGTTAATGGCGCCGATGAACGTGGTAGAGTATTGGAAGTTCTTTCCGGGTTTGGTAATATAGGCAGTGATGGCTGCTTCATAGCCGTAGTTTCTCACAGCGCCGCTGTTCACAAAGCGGGAAGCGTATCCGCTGGTGCTGTTGAGGGCATCCGGGAAGAGGAAGCCATCGGTATGTTTATCATAGTAATCCAATGTGGCGGTCAGCCTGCTGTTGAAAAATTCGAGATCCAGCCCAATGCCTTTGTCCTGGGTTGTCTGCCAGGTAAGGTTAGGCAGTGCAATACCATTACCGCCACCGTAGTTGGGATTCAGCAGGGGAATGTTATTATACGTGGCGTTGTCGCCGCTTCTGGTCTGATAAGCGCCTACTGCCAGGTAGTTATCTTCATACTGTGTACCTGACTTACCTGTGCTGGCCCTGATTTTACCGAAGTTGAGCCAGCGGCCGATGTTGCTGCGCAGGAATTTTTCTTCTGTAAATACCCATCCGGCAGACAGGGAAGGGAAATATCCCCATTGATTGTCTTTACCGAATTTGGAAGATCCATCGGCGCGTATCACTCCCTGTAAGAGATATTTTTTATCGTAGTTGTAGGAAAGGCGGGAGTAGTAAGACAATAATCCGTATCTGATATTATGTGTTTCCAGTTTCAGGTTAGCCTGCGGATAACCCTGTATCACCTGCTGCGCATCGCTGGGGCCGCCGGTGGCTGCGCCGTAGATGTTGTTGTTTTCGCTGGTGTTGATGGTGTTGCCCACTACGAGGTCTACGGAGTGACGTTTGAATGTCTGGTAGTAGCGCAGGAAGGTTTCGCTGAGCAGGTTTACCTTTTCCTGTGAATAGTACGAAGCCGCTGCCTTGTAGTCTGTTCTGGTGGCAGAAGGCTCAAAGGTGCGCGTGCGGTAGAACTCATAGTTACCGGAAGCCCTGGAGGTGAGGTTCAGGAATTTGAATATATCATAGCTCACTTCCAGCTGTGCGAGCGCTCTGCGGGTGAGGTCGATGTTCACGCCCTTGTTATATGATTCCAGGAAGGCATCGAAAAAGCCGCTGTTGGGGCCAGGCCGGAAGGAGGAAGAAAAGTTGTTACCTACTACAGCTGCGTTGTAGGTGTCGCCTCTTTTCTGGCTGGCATCGGTCTGGCTTAAATTGGCGCGGCCGGTGATGGTCAGCCTGGAAGTAGGTTTGAAGATGCCGTTATATGTCAGTGAAAAGCGGGAGAATCCGGAACCGAGTACGATACCTTTCTCTTTGTAATAATCAACACCGATGCGGTAGCTGGCATTTTCGGTAGCGCCGCTGATGCCGAGGTTGACGTTTTTCAGGTCGGCATCACGGAAGTATAAACGCTGCCAGTCGGTAGAGTTGTTATAGAAACTGTTCAGACTGTCTGTCAGCTCTATAGGCATATCTGTAGCGCCGCCGCCTACCTTGGATGATTTATACTGATTGTAGAGTGCTATTTTAAAATCACGTTCTGCTTTACCACCGAGGGTTTTGCGGAGAGAAGGATAATAGGTTAAGCCATATTGCGTGTTGAGTGTCACGATGGGTTTACCTACTTTGCCGCGTTTGGTGTTGATGATGATAACACCGTTGGCGCCCCTGGAACCATAGATGGCAGTGGCGGAAGCATCTTTCAGTACATCTACGGATTCGAGGTCGAAGGGGCTGAAACCTGCCAGCACGCTGGTAATGGCCTGACGCGGATCGGAAGGGTTGAAGACATCCTGTTCCAGCGGTACGCCATCGATGATAAACAGCGGGGTGCTTACCACATTGGAGTTGGCGGAGTTGGAGAAGGAAGCCAGCCCCCTGATCTGTACTACGCTGCGGCCGCCGGGCATACCGGAATTGTTCTGTACAAGCAGTCCGGGTGCAAGCCCCTGCAGCAGTCCTTCAATAGATGCGCTGGGTTTGTTCTGCAGCTGCGATCCTTTGATGGTGGAGATGGCGGCGGTGGTTTCTCTTCTTTTCTGCGTACCGTAACCTACGGTTACATTTACTTCCTGTAGTTGGGAGGAAGAGGGTACGAGGGTGATGAGCAGGTTTTGCAGACCACTTTTTACCAGCTGGCTTTTCAGCCCGGAGTTGGTAACGTTGATGGCGCCGTTGCTGACACGCAGGGATAAAGGATCAAAGCCTACAGAGGTGATAACGAGGGTGGCATCTTCGGGGATGTTGCCCAGGGTGAATCTTCCGTCGGAGTTGGTGATGGTTCCCTGTTTGGTGCCCTGTACGATAACGGTAGCGCCGATGATGGGCTGGTTATCGGGACTGAGTATTCTGCCGGAGATGGCGATGGTTTGCCTTACCGGTGCTGCAGTAAGTACGGTAACGATCTTGTCATTGATTTCGAAGGTAAATGGCTGGCCCTTGAAAACCTCTTCCAGTGCGCCTTGCAGGGAAGCGTCTCTGAGGTGTACGGTCACCGGCAAGGCGTTCTTGGCGAACCGGGCGTCAAAAACAAATGAATAGCCGGTTTGAGCGCGGATAGTGCTGAGTACCTGTTCCAGCCGGGCGCCGTTAACCTGCAGGTTGATCAGCTGGGAGAAAGCGGCTGCCGTTGTTTGCAGGAACAGGCAGGCGGCAAGCATAATGCACCGGGCATAGCTCTTCCAATGGCCTATGGGGAGGCCATGTTTCGTTTTCATAAAAGTTGATTTTTAGGTAAGCGAATTAAATTCTGGTTGACTTCCGCCGGTTATTGTCTTTCTACGGATAACCGGTCATTGTTCAGTTTAAATTTTATGTTACTTGTTTTCTCGATAGCTCTTAGTAATTGCGGCAGCGGCGTATTCCGTGACAGCTGGCCGTATAGTCTTCCCGGAGGAAGGGAGGCATAGTCTACATCAATATCATACCATCGTTGCAGCTGATGCAGTACTACGCTGAGTTCTGTGTCTGAAAAATAGAAGAGTCCTGTTATCCAGGATGTTGCTTCTTGCGGATCGGTTTTAATGATCTGCAGCTGATTGTTTTCCCAGGTGGCCTGTTCTCCGGGGGATAGCAGTACCGGGCTGTTGCTGTTATCCGGGGTGATGCTGATACGGCCTTCTACCAGGGTGGTGCGGGTATAGGATTCGTCCGTATATGCTTTAACGTTAAAGGCCGTGCCCAGTACCCGGATGGTCTGGCCGGTTGTGCTGACTACAAATGGTTTGCGGCTGTCTGCGGCCACTTCAAAATAGGCTTCACCGCTGAGTGTGACTTTACGTTGTCCCTCGCTGAATACGGTGGGGTAGTGCAGGGAAGAGGCGGCATTCAGCCATACGCGGGTGCCGTCGGGGAGTACTATTTTAAAATGTTTGCCCCGTGGGGTGGTGAGCGTATTGTAGGCAATAGCAGCGGCTTCACCCGGTACCGGCTGTGCAGTATAGGTGAGCGTTCCGGTATCGGTACTGACGGCCTTAGCGCCCTGCTGCCTGATAACGGTGTGCTGTTGATTGCTGTCAAGCGGTATTTGCCTGCCATCGCTTAATACCAGCATGACATTACCGGCTTTACGAGGAGACAGGGCGGTGGCTAAACTGACCGGCGCAGATGGGGTATGCAGGAAAAGCCGGTAGCCGATGAAGCCCAGCAGCAATGCAATACCGGCTGCTATACAGGCCCACCAGGTAGTTAAAGGAATGACAGTCTTGCGGGCAGCCTCCATATTGGTTGCTGCCTTAATTTTATTGAACAGGGCATCTGCTTCCTGCGGCCGGAACACATCTTCCTGCGTGGCCGTCAATGATGGCAGCTGCGCAAATAATTCATTGTACTGCCTGCGGTAGCTGTTGTCAGCCAGCAAGGCATGCAGCTCCTGCCGCTCTTCAGCAGTAATGCTGCCGCCGACAGCCCGGTGAAATAAATAATGAAGCCTGTCTTCCTGCATAGGTAATGCTTTTGCTGGTTGTCTATATATAAAGACAAGCGGAGGTATCAAAAAGGAGATATGGGCGGAAAAAATTTTTTATCTACTCAAAAAGCCGGATGGCTGCGAGGGAAAATAAAATGGTGACACGCATGCTCATATATTGATGGATGGACCGCAGTGCAAGCTGGTTGTATTTCTTGACGGAGTCGGTAGACAGATTCATACGCAGCGCTATCTCCGGATTCCGGTACCCTTGCGCCCGCAACAGAAATACCGTGCGCTGCTGTACAGGAAGCGCATCTATAGCCTTGTCCAGGATATCCAGCCGTTCATCATAGCCATTCTCCTGTTCCAGCGCCTGTTTAAAATATTCCTGCTGTTTTTTCCTTTCTGTAACAATACGGGTGAGATGATTCAGCGTTTGATTCCGCAACAGTATAAAGAGATACGCATTAAACTGCCTGATCTGCGTCAGCTTCTCCCTGTCTTTCCAGAGCTTTACAAATACATCCTGGATGATTTCCTCGGTCTGTTCCCTGGACCCTGTAATGGTATGAATAATTTTTCCTGCCTGGTTGACGTAACCATGAAAAAGCTGTGCAAACGCCTGCTGACTGCCGCCTGCAACCTGCTTTATTAATACTGGCTCATTATCTATGCTCTTCAAACCCATGCTATATTTTAGAATATTGGTTGGCTGTGATTTTGGTATTATAATATAGAGGGATACTTACAATATTAATTATACTGACTGAAAATAACGAATTAAATTTTCACAATAGATCATAGTAATTTAACCGGATGATGAATAAAGTATTATATGTAGAGCCGGATCCGGCCGGAAATAAAAAAAAATAAAAAAATTTCCCGTTTCTGTCACGTTTCATATTTCCAGGGTGTCTTGTATGTGTAATTCATCTTTAAAACACTTTAAAAATATAGCAACATGGAAACAAGAATCGACTACAAAGAGACACCACAGGGAATGATGGACGGCTTAATGCGTACCGGCGGATTTATCCGGAAATCCGCAATCCCGCACACGCTGCAGGAACTGCTGCACTTCCGCGTGTCCCAGCTTAATGGCTGCGCCTTCTGTCTGGACATGCACGCCAAAGATGCCCTGCACCAGGGAGAAGATCCGCAACGTCTCTTCGGACTGGCAGCATGGAAGGAAGCGCCTTACTATACGCCTGCAGAAAGGGCGGCGCTGGCGCTGGCTGACGGCCTCACGCAAAAATGCGAAGTGACCGACGAAGTTTATCAGGAACTGACACGTCACTTCTCCAAAGAGGAAATTGCGGTGCTGGCACTCCTGATCTCCAATGTAGGCACCTGGAACCGCCTGAATATCACGTTCAGAACTCCGGCAGGATGGTACCAGCCAGGCCAGCCGATGGGTTTATAAAATTGCGCTATTATTGCAGGAACAGCCGGTTACCGGCTGTTCTTAAAACCGGTATACATTGAAAGACTATCAGAACATTTTATTCCCGTATGCCTACAACATCCTCGGCTCCGCCGAAGATGCCCGCGATGCCATACAGGACGTGCTCACAAAATTTTACACAGATCAGCGCCAGGACATTGAAAATGAGAAAGCCTATCTCGTAAAAAGTGTAATCAACCACGCCATTAATATGAAGACCCGCCGCAAACAGACCGTACAGCCGGAAGTCTGGCTGCCGGAACCGGTGGCCACCGAATCCGCAGACGCCAATGTTTATCTGAAAGATATTCTGTCGTACTCCCTGCTGGTATTGCTGGAAAAACTGAATGCCAAAGAGCGCGCGGTCTTCATCCTGAAAGAGAGCTTTGACTATGCACATGAGGAAATAGCGGACATGCTCGGCATCACCGTAGAACTGTCGCGCAAGCTGCTGAGCCGCGCCAAAGCCAGGCTGTTCAAGCCGGAGGAGAAGCCGGAGGTCAGCGTTCGCAATGAACGCACCAACGCCATGCTGCAGAACTATATCGACGCCATCAGGGGCCGCAACCTGGAAAAACTAGGTTCCCTGCTCGCCGCCGATATCGCCTTCTATGCTGACGGCGGTGGTAAAGTCAACGTATTCAGAAAAGTCTGCACCGGCGCTTCCGAAGTGGCCGACCTGCTTACCCATATCTATTTCACCTACCAGACAAAAGCCAATATCGTGGTGAAAGAAATCAACCACCAGCCGGCCATGCTGTTCTACAACGGCGACACCCTGGTTGCCTGCACCGTTTTCGATATCGCTCCTGAAGATGGAAAAATACTGCAGATCAGTGCGGTAGTGGATCCGGGTAAGCTGAGAAGCCTTGTGTAGTATTAATTACGAATTACGAATTGCGAATTACGAATGTGGAGCGAAGATTTAAGCGGATAAAAAATCATTCGCTTAAATCTTCGCTCCACATTCGTAATTCGTAATTCGCAATTCGTAATTATATAAAGTCAGCTTAAAATTATATAACACTTCTTCCCCCAATTCCCGTTAGTTTTGTCGCAAATGAAGAAGTTCATCGCGCTCATATTAGCCGTCCTTTACATGGGGTCCTCTACGGGGGCCACTTTCCATATGCATTACTGCAATGGCGTGCTGATGGATGTACAGCTGTGGCATAGCAGTGGTACGCAGTGCAGCAAATGCGGCACTACGCATAGTAAGAGCTGCGCTAAAAAATGCTGCCGGGATGAACATAAAACCGTAAAGCTGGAGAAAGACCAGAAGGCAGCTGAGAATACACTGCACTTTATGCAGCTGGCTGTGGCGGCAGTGCCGCTACCGTGGCTGGAACTGCCGCAGGCAGATGTAGTACGCCTGACAGCCGTAAGGCCGCTGATTAATGCGCCGCCGCGAAGCAGTAAAGTACTGACCCATATCCTGCACTGCACTTTCCGTATCTGATTATTCCCCTATCGCGTATACCCCTGACCGTTATTTCGCAGCACCGTACGCGATCTTCTTACCGCTGCAATACATCATACAAGATTTCCGACACATATTACGGCTGACACCAAGCAGCCACCGGGCTTTCTGTGCCCGCATCCGAAACATACTGTTATGGTACATCGAATTATTGAATGGTCCCTGCGCAACCGGTTTATTGTGCTGGTGATGGCCACAGCCCTGTTTGCCTGGGGGATCTTTGCCGTAAAGAAAAATCCTATCGACGCCATCCCTGACCTGTCCGAAAACCAGGTAATCGTATTCACTGAATGGATGGGCCGCGGCCCCCAGCTGATTGAAGATCAGGTGACCTATCCGCTGGTAACCAACCTGCAGGGACTGCCCCGCATTAAATATGTGAGAGGCTCCTCCATGTTCGGGATGAGCTTTATCTATGTCATCTTCAATGACGATGTAGATATTTACTGGGCCAGAGAACGCGTACTGGAAAGACTCAGCACCGTGTCCAGCACCCTGCCCGCCGGCGTGACGCCGCAACTCGGCCCCGACGGTACTGGCGTGGGCCATATCCTCTGGTACACCCTCGATGCACCCGATATGGACCTGGGCGAACAACGCGCCCTGCAGGACTGGTACGTGAAGTTTGCCCTGCAGAATGTGGAAGGCGTCAGCGAAATAGCCTCCTTCGGCGGTTTCCAGAAACAATACCAGATTACGCTGGACCCCAACAAACTGCTCTACTACCGCCTTTCGGCCGGAGAAGTCATCAACGCTATCCGCGCCAATAACAACGAATCCGGCGGCCGCAAGTTTGAACTGAGCGATATCGGCTATATCATTAAAACATCCGGATATCTCAAATCGGTACAGGAAATAGAGAATATTCCCGTCAAAACACAGAACACCATTCCCGTGCGTGTTGCAGATGTAGCCACCGTACAGATGACCGGCGAAACCCGCCTCGGCATCTTCGATCAGAATGGCGAAGGCGAACGTGTAGGCGGTATCGTAGTCATGCGCTACGGAGAAAATGCCGATGCGGTCATCAACAGGGTAAAGGAGAAAATGAAAGAGGTAGCCAAAGGATTCCCCGACGGCGTAAAATTCGATATTGTCTATGACAGGGGAGAGCTGATAAAAGAATCGGTAGACTCCATCAAACATACGCTGATAGAGGAAATGATAGTGGTGTCTATCGTAGTCATCATCTTCCTGTTCCACTGGCGCAGCGCACTCAGCATCATTATCCAGATACCCATCACCCTGGCGGCGAGCTTCATCCTGCTCAATGCTTTCGGTATCTCTTCCAACATCATGTCGCTCACCGGCATCGCCCTGGCTATCGGTGTGATCGTGGATAATGGCATCATCATGAGTGAGAATGCCTATAAACATCTCTCAGAACGCTATGCGCAATGGCAGGAACAACAAAAAAGCAAGTAACTATGAAATGGCTCAGCAAGATATTTAAAAAATCCCCGCAGTGGATAACGGAAGAGGAAAGGCTCAAAATCATTGAGCAGTCCAGCAAGCAGGTGTCCCGCGGCGTATTTTTCGCAACGATTATCATCATCACTTCGTTTCTGCCGGTATTCATGCTCACCGGACAGGAAGGCAAGCTGTTTCACCCGCTCGCCTATACGAAAACATTCATCATGATTATGGACGCGCTCCTGGTCATCACCCTGGCGCCGGTGCTGATATCCTTCTTTATGAAAGGAAAATTCAGGCCGGATAATGCCAACCCTGTAAACCGGGTACTGGAGCGGATTTACGAGCCCGTTATCCGCGGGGTGCTGAAGTGGCGTAAAACGACCATTGCCGTTAATGTAATTGCACTGGTTGTTACCATTCCGCTGCTGAAAAGCTTGGGCAGCGAGTTTATGCCGCCGCTGGATGAACAGAGCATCCTGTTTATGCCGGTGACCTTACCGGATATTTCCAATGCAGAGGCGAAACGTATTCTGCAGGTGCAGGATAAAATTATCAAAACGGTACCGGAAGTAGACAAAGTGCTGGGAAAGGCCGGCCGCGCTGCCACTGCTACAGACAACTCGCCTATCAGCATGATAGAAACCATCATTATGCTGAAACCTACATCACAATGGCGGGAAGGCAAAACCAAGAAGGATATCATCAATGAACTCGATGCTAAACTGCAGATACCCGGCGTGGTGAACGGCTGGACACAGCCTATCATCAACCGTATCAATATGCTGGCTACCGGTATTCGTACAGACGTGGGCGTTAAGGTATACGGGCAGCGCCTGGATACCATCGCTGCGGTATCCGAGCGTGTGCGCAAAGCCCTGGAAGGTACTCCCGGTGTAATGGACCTCTACGTGGAACCCGTTACCGGCGGTAAGTACCTGGATATTGATGTACGCCGCGCGGACCTCGCACGGTACGGGCTAAACGTAGATGATGTGAACCAGACCGTAGAAACGGCTCTGGGCGGCGCGCCTATCGGTAATACCATTGAAGGAAGGCAGCGCTTTTCTATCAGCGTGCGCCTGGCGCAGGAATACCGCAACAGCGTGGAGCGCATCCGCCGTATCCCGCTGATGTCGCCGGCAGCCGGCGAAGTGCCGCTGTCTGCCGTAGCAGATGTGAAGTTCTCTGATGGCCCGCCGATGATTACTTCTGAAAATGCCATGCTCCGCGGCGCCGTATTATTCAATGTGCGTGGCCGCGACCTGGGCAGCACCGTGAAAGATGCGATAGATAAGATGAACCAGGCTAAAGGTATGCTGCCGCAGGGCTATTACCTGGAGTGGAGCGGGCAGTATGAAAACCTGATCCGCGGGCAAAAGACCCTGATGTGGATTGCTCCGGTAGTGCTGGTCATCATCTTCTTCTCGCTGTACTTCGCCTTCCATTCTATCCGCGAAGCCTTCCTGAGCCTTATTACGGTGCCCTTTGCACTGATCGGCGGCGCCTATATGATATGGTTCTACGGCGTGAATCTCTCGGTGGCCGTGGCGGTAGGCTTTATCGCCTTGTTTGGTATCGCGGTGGAAACAGGTATCGTCATGGTCATCTACCTCAACGATGCCATGAACCAGCTGGTGAAACAGAAAGGTAATTCCGCCGGAACCATTACCCGGGAAGACCTGCGTACGCACGTGATATATGGTGCTGCCAAGCGGTTGCGTCCCAAACTGATGACCGTATGCGTTTCCCTCTTCGGCCTGGTGCCGGTATTATGGGCCACCGGCGTAGGTACAGATGTGATGAAACCCATTGTGCTGCCCATGATCGGCGGGGTACTCACTTCTTCTACCCATATCCTCCTGGTAACGCCGCTCATCTTTTTAATGTCGAAAGAATATGAATTACGCAAGTACGGTAAACTGGAAATACATGAAACAAATCATTAAATATATATGGGGATGCCTGCTGGCCGCGCCATTGCAGCTGTTTGCGCAGCAATCGCCGGTGTTGCCGCTGGACAGTATCCTGCAACGGGTAGACAGGAACAATGTGCTCCTGCAATCGTACGGACTCAAGGCAGAAAGTTACAAACACAGCGCAGATGCGGCTACCGCCTGGATGGCGCCCATGGTAGGTGTGGGAACCTTTATGACGCCTTATCCGGGACAGATGGTGATGGACGGAAGAGATAAGGGTAGCCTCATGCTGCAGCTGGAACAGGATATTCCTAATCCCGCGAAGAAAGCGGCGCAGAAAAATTTTATCGCCTCCCAGGGAAACGTGGAGCGCGCTACCCGCGGCATTACGCTGAATGAGCTGAAGTCGCAGGCCCGCCGCCTTTACTACAACTGGCTCATCGCCCGGCAACGGATAGCCGTACTGCAGGAGAATGAAAAGATTATGCTGACGATGAAGAAGATAGAAGAGGTAAGATATCCTTATAATCAGTCACAATTGAGCGGTGTGTTTAAGGCAGATGCCAAAATAGAAGATAACCGGAATATGATCCGTATGCAGGAAGGAACGATTGCAAAAGCCCGCTCCTGGCTGAACAGCCTGATGAATGCGCCCGGTAATCAGTTTTTCGATATTGATACCACCTATCGTCCTGCCTTTGAAAAGGCGCCGTCCTATGATACAGCTACGCTGGCCGCTGTCAGAAAGGATATCTACAAAATGGATGAAAGCATCCGCTCCATGCAGCTGAATATTGAAAGTATGAAGCGGGAAAAGAAACCGGATTTTAAAGTGCGGTTTGATCATATGCAACCGCTGGACAAGGCTATGCCAAAGGCTTTCAGTGCCATGGGGATGATCAGTATTCCGATAGCGCCCTGGGCCTCGAAGATGTACAGGTCCGGCGTAAAAGCCATGGAGTACAATGTACAGGCCATGGAGAAGGAACGCGCCGCGATGCTGCAGGAAACACAGGGTATGCTGTACGGTATGCAGTACGAAATACAAACCATGCAGCAGCGGGTGGAGGCGATGGAAGGTAAAATCATCCCCGCCCTGCGGCAGACGCTGGACGCCAACTTCCTCAATTACCAGGAGAACAGGCTGGCTTTGTCTAATGTGATCGATTCCTGGGAAGCGCTCACCATGATGCAGTCTAACGTGCTGGATGAAAAATTAAAACTCTACGAAATGATCGCCGATTATGAGAAACAGTTATATCGTTAATATATCGCTGCTGCTGACAGCTGTATTGCTGGCTTCCTGCGGGCAGAAACAGCCGCCGCATAAGGGTCATGATGCCCACCAGGAACCTGCTATGGATAAAAGCGTGGCCGGGCTTACCCGTTCCGTGAATACGCATATAGTGGCCACTATCCCGGCCATCTCTCCGGAAAGCGGCACGCGTATACAGGCGGCCGATGTGAATGGGGTCATCACCTACGATACCCGTAACCAGACATCCATAGCCAGCCGCATAGCCGGACGTATAGAACGGCTGCTGATTAAGTATAACTATCAGCCGGTGAAAAGGGGACAGCTGATTATGGAAATCTATTCCCCCGATCTGGCCGCCGCCCAACGGGAACTGCTATACGTAGCTACGGCATCACCGCAGCTGCTCACAGGCGCGAAGCAGCGGCTGCAGCTGCTGGGCATGCAACTGCCGCAGATAGAGCAGGTACTGCGTACCGGTAACATCCTGTACCGCATTCCTGTGTATAGTAACGCTGACGGCTATATCCTGGAGAAATCAGCCGCCGTCGCCACGGTGGCGGGCACCGCTGCTGCGCCGGCAGCCTCCGGAGATGGTATGAGCAGTATGGGCGGAGGCAGTGCCCCTGCGGCTGCTCCGGCGCCCACAGCACCGGCAGCCACGCCGGTCATGCTTCGCGAAGGACAGTATGTAAACGCCGGCCAGCCACTGTTTACCATCTATCAGGCGGAGAGCCTGGTAGCCGAATTTGCCTTTCCGCCACTGCTGGCTGCACGTATCCGGCATGGACAGCAGCTGCTGTTCTATCCCTCCGCAGATAACAATGCTATGCTGACTGGCAGCATTGGGCTGATTGAACCGGTATTCCGCAACGGAGAAAATTTTACGCTGGCAAGGGTATACCTGCGTACACACACGCTGCGGCCGGGACAGCTGCTCACCGCCAGCGTGCCCGTAGTATATACCGGCGGCTGGTGGCTGCCACGCAAAGCAGTATGGAAGCTGGGTAACCAGACCATCGTATTCAGAAAGGACAAGGACACCTACCTGCCCGCAGCCGTAGATATTACCGCAGAAGCAGGAGATATGATACAGGTAAGTACTGCCATCGGAGACTGGAAAGTGGCTTCCAACGCGGCTTACCTGGTAGACAGTGAGAGCTTTATTAAAATGAATAACCCGCAACAGTAACGATATGGAAAGAAAACATTTTTTGAAATCTATAGCGATGGTGACGTTTGCACCGGCGTTGTTGCTGGCAGCATGTAAAGAAACCGGGAAGCAGCCCGCAGCACAGGAAGCACAGCAAACCTTTACCTGCCCCATGCATCCGCAGGTGGTGCAGAACAAACCCGGCACATGCCCTATCTGCGGGATGGACCTCGTACCATTTGACAAGAACAATAAGGACGCCACGCTGCATCTCGGCGACAACCAGATGGCGCTGGGCAATATTACTACCATGGTGGCCGGCACTGGAGCACTCTCCAATTTCAGGCAGCTGAACGGCAGGCTGGTAACAGATCCGGAGAAGACGGCCGTTATCTCCAGCCGCGTACCCGGCCGTGTGGAAGTACTGTATGTAAAGGAAACAGGTGTGAAAGTCAGCAAAGGACAGCCGCTGTATAAAATTTATTCCGAACAGCTGGCCACCCTGCAGCAGGAATACCTGCTGGCAGTGGCGCAGGTGAAGCAATTCCCTGACGATGCCCGCTTTCAGCAGATTGAAAAGGCTGCCCGCCAGAAACTAACCCTGTACGATCAGTCTGACGCTCAGATACAGCAACTGGTGCAGGCGCAGAAAGTGAATCCCTATGTCACCTATCCTGCAACCGTGAGTGGCATGGTGTCTGAACTCTCCGTAACAGAAGGACAATATGTGGCGGAAGGCGGCGCCATCATGCGGCTGGAAGGCTACAATCAGCTGTGGGTGGAAGCAGACGTATACCCCGCTGAAGCCGCTGCCGTACAACCCGGCCAGTCCGTGAAAGTACTGGTAGCCGGTTATGAGCATGAACCGCAGCAGATGACCATTCAGTTCATTAATCCGGTATTGCAGAGCGGTAGTCAGCTGATGCAGATACGCGGTGCTATTGCCAACCCGGATAACCGCTGGCAGCCAGGGTTGCAGGCTAATATCCTGTTGCCGGTGAAGAGCCGCGGGGATGTACTTACCCTGCCTGTAGACGCCGTGATCCGCGATGCGCGCGGTACGCACGTCTGGATCGAAAAGAAGAAAGGCGAGTTTGAACCCCGCAGGGTGCAGACAGGTATGGAAAATTTTGATGCCGTAGAGATCACTGAAGGACTGGCAGCCGGCGAAAAAGTAGTGGTAACAGGCGCTTACCTGCTGTATTCCGAGTTCATGCTCAAGAAAGGTGCGGACCCGATGGCTTCCATGAAACATTAATCATCCTGCAAAAAATATCTCTTATGATAAAAGTTGTGATGTTCATCTCTGCGCTGGCGATACTGACAGCATGCGGAAATAAGGTGGCTAACGTACACGAACAAACGAAAGATAGCCTTGCTGCTGCACCGGCAACCAGTACGGAAGTAACGCTGAAAGACGATAGGTTAAATGCCATCTTCCGTCATTACAGGCTGCTGACGGAAGCGCTCATCAATGAAGACGGGGCCGCTGCGCGCAAAGCTGCCAATGCTATCGCCGCAGGCGCTGCCGGCGTCAGCGGGCAGGAAGCTATTCAGGCTGCCGCCGCGAAAATTACCGCCACACCAGACATAGCACAGCAGCGGGATCATTATGCCGCACTGAGTAATCAGCTGATAAACCGTATTAAAGCTACCGGTATCAACACCGGTGCGCTCTACATAGATTTCTGCCCTATGGCAATGAATGATAAAGGAGCCTCCTGGCTGAGCACAGAGAAAGCTATTGTCAACCCCTTCTTCGGAGAAAAAATGAAAACATGCGGAGAAGTAAAAGAAACCATCAGATAATTTCTTTCAACTATAAAACTAACAACATGAAAAGAGTTTTTATCAGCGCCGCCGTACTGGCCACTATTGCTTTTGCAGCCTGCAACAGCGGATCTCAACACGAAGCGAATGCAGACAGCTCTGCCGCTGTGGCAACAACGCCGGCGGCAACCGTTACCGGAGATATAAAGACTACCGGCGCCGTTAACACGATCGTTGACGACTATCTGAAAATTAAAGACGCTCTGGCAAATGACAACGACGCAGATGCCGCTGCCGCCGGAAAGGCGCTGGCCGCTGCTGTTGCGGCAGCAGATAAATCCGGATTCACGCCGGAGCAGCAACAGATATTTGCCGCCAATGAAGCAGAGTTGAAGGAACATGGGGAACATATCAGCCAGAATACCGGCAATATTGAACACCAGCGCGAGCATTTTGCAGAGATGAGTGAAGATGTGATGGAACTGGTAAAAACTTTCGGCGGTGGCCGTACCCTGTACAAGGGACATTGCCCGATGTACAATAACAACAAGGGCGCCGACTGGCTGACGACCACGAGCGAAGTGAAGAACCCGTATATGGGTGCTAAAATGCTGGCCTGCGGCAGTGTCGAAGAGCTGAGTAAGTAATGGCCGGACAACTAACCGGTTGATTTACGGATCCGGTATGCCGGATCCGTAAATCATTTGTTTTAAATAACAGAGATATATGCGTATGGCTAAAATGATATTGCTACTGCTACTGCTGATAGTGATCGGGATACAGTTTATTCGCCCGGCCCGGAACCGGCAACCGGGGCCTTTCCCGGCGGATATCAGTCAGGTATATGCCCTGCCTTCCGGGGTGCAGCAGTTACTGCAGCAGGCTTGTTATGACTGCCACAGTAATCAGACGCATTATCCCTGGTATGCCTCCGTACAGCCTGCAGGCTGGTTCCTGCAGCAGCATGTAAGTGCCGGCCGCCGGGATCTCAATTTCCACGAATTCGCTGCCTACTCCGCCAAAAGAAAGCAACGCAAACTGAAACATATGCGGGAGCAGCTGATCAGCGGCAGGATGCCTCCGGATTCCTATAAGTGGCTGCATCCGGAAGCACGGCTGACTACCGTGCAGCGGGATTCCGTTATCCGCTGGATAGACAGTGTGCTGCAGTAATCATGCCTCGCAGAGAATCTGCTTATCCCACAGGTATACAGCCATCCTGGCGGCGAGGGCATGCGGCACCACTTTACTCCATTGTTCCACCAGCTCTCCGAAAGTGATGGCGTCCGTTGCCATGGCCAGCAGCGGCAGTATCTCGGTAGATTCTATATATACAATCTCCCGCTGCAGGTTGGGATGATGAATAGCCGTTTTCACCTCCAGTACATCATTGCCGACGCTGATGGAGCGTACATAGGATAAATCGGGAGACAGATACAATTTACCATGCCATAGTTTTTTCAGCGCTTCTTCAATATTTATTTTCCTGTCGGGAGATGGCGGCGCTATGTCCTGCTCCTGCTGCAGCGTTTTCAGCAGCTGTTGGGCGAAAGGTCTTTCCGGCGGGACTTCCCGCGGATATATCACCGACCTGTTTTGCCAGAAGGAGTGTGTGGCGCCCGGCCATGCCTGTGCATAGTATTGGATGGTCCAGCGGGTATGACTTACCACGGAGCTGATGAGTTGTCCTTCGAAAAAATCTTTTGCCAGCTGCTCCTCGCCGGTAGTAAGTGCAGTATTGACAGCAATGACGGCCTGCAGGGAAAAGCGCATGGCTTTTTCCACACCGGTAGAAGAGAGGGGATCAATGGCGAAGGCTGTTTCCCCGAGCCGTAGCCAGCGGTGGTGCCAGGGGCGGGTGTGCGCATAGCTGAGTATGTTGCAGGTCTGAATATCGTGTAGTCCTTGCCGTTGTATTGCCGGTTGAAACAGGCAGGAATGTTCCAGCATATGATGGAAGAGGGTGGTTACAGGTTGTTCCTGCAACACTGACGGATCAACGAAGCTGATGATGCGGTATCGTCCGTCGTGCAGGGGGGAGCCCCATATCCAGCCGTTGGTAACGGCTTCCACGCAGGTGGAGGCTTTCATGGTGGCTGCATCGGTATAGGCCCACAGGCCTACCATAGGCGGGGCGGTGAGCAGCCGTTGCTGTACCTGGGTGCCGCGGCGGCCGCGGGCGTCCATCACGAAGGTGGCGGTGAGCAGCAGGGGAACGTTATGCTGCCGTATGCGCACCTGCCAGTGTTTCCCATCGTAATGGGCGCCCTGGTATTTTGCGGGTTGATACAACGTTAATCCTTTTACTACGGCGAGGTCCAGCAGTCCTTTGTCGAGCAGGCTCCTGTTAACCATTACGCCTTTTCCCCGCTGATCGCCGGTGAATACTTCCGGTGTCCGGCTATTCCAGATGATGGTGGCCGGGAGCTGATGCAGGCAGTAGTCTTCATGCAGCAGGTGTGCTGCGCCGATATATTCAAAGATATTACGGATGCCGGGCGACAGGGATTCGCCGATCTGGGTACGGGGAAAGGATTCACTTTCAATAAGGGCAACACGATGGCCCAGCGATAACAGCCGGAGGGCGGCGCAGGTGCCCGCCGGGCCTGCGCCGATGATGAGTACGTCGTATCTTGTCATGGTATAATGATTGGGTTATTTGCTAACGGTACCAGTCCGGCGCAAGCCGGGTCAGTCGCTCGTGCGCCTGCATGGTATAATGCAGCCATCCTCTGATATAATCGCATGCATGACGGCCTTTTTCCAAAACTTCGTGATGACAGCCCCCTCCGCACAGATACCTTGCCCAGCAGCCGTTGCAGGGCGATTGCTGATGTACATGTCTGTCCTGTAACCATTTGTTCTGCAGGGAAGCATCAATGCCCTGGTAAATGTTACCCATGCTGCCAGCCGGTTCGTTCACGAAACGATGACAGGCATACAGGCCGCCTTCCGCGGAAACGCCCATGTATCCTGCACCTGCGCCGCAAGGGTAGGGGCGGTGGGTGCCTTTGGCTATTTCTTTCAGTGCATTGACCATATTGAGAAACGGGAAGCGTTTGCGCTGCACTACGTGTTGTTCGAAGAGCAGGCCGCAGGTAATCATGCCTTGCAGCATTTCTTCCAGATCCTGCCGCGTCATTTCATCCGTGCCGGCGGAAGAGCGCAGCAGGGGTGAGAAGCCGACGCTGTGAAATCCCATGTTGATAAATGCGAGTAAGGTTTCGTCCAGCTTTTTCTGTGCAGGCGTTACCGTTACCCTGGCGGCCACCTGCATGCGCCGTTGCGTTTGCAGCAGGGGCTGTATTCTTTCCATGATCTGATCGTAAGTGCCTGCACCGTTTTTCAGCATGCGTTGCCTGTCGTGTACTTCGCCAATGCCGTCGAGGCTGATGGTTACCGCAAAGCCGTATTCTTCGAAGAAGGTGGCATCATCGGGTTTGAGCAGGGTGCCGTTGGTGGTCAGGGAGAAGCTCACCTGCAGGTTTTTCCGTGCAGCCAGTTCCGCCGCATAGGCGGTGGTTTCGCGGATGCCGCGGCGGTTAATCAGCGGCTCTCCGCCAAGAAAGGTTACCTGTATTTTACTGCCTGCTTCTGCTTTGTTAACAAGCATGTCAATAGATTGCCGGGCAGTGTCTGTCGTCATATTTTTTGAAGGCCCGCCAAAATCGCCCTGGTCCGCATAGCAATAGGTACATCCCATATTGCATTTCTGTGCGATGGCCAGGGAGAGGGCGTAGGTGCCGGGGCTTTCCAGGGGCGTATCATCAATAAGGGGCGTGGTATTCACTCCCATTTTTACCAGTTCTTCCTGGATGGCTGCTTCATCTTTCAGGGCTATCAGCTGCTGCATTTTAGCCTCCACGTCTGAAGTTATCCTGTATAGCCTGCTGCCGTTGGCAACAAACAGTTGTGTATCTCCGGTGGAGGGAACAATATGAACAGCAGGCGAGCCAGGCAATGATTGCCTGGCCACCTGTGCTGCCAGTGATGTGGCGATGTCAGAGAGCGCGTGTTTAGTAACGGGATCCGGTTGGTGCATCAATGATTGTTTTTATCGTGATCAATGCTATGCTGCTCAGCTGCCGGCTTTTCCGCTGCTGAGGGCATCCTTGCCGTTGATGATGAAATTGAGTTCTCCTTCCCAGTTCTGGAAAAGATCGTTGTAGCTGTACAGCCTGGAGTCCGTACGGTTGTCGGGCACGTATTCGCCTGTACGTTGTTTGGACAGCCACATGTCGCCTTTGCTCAGCCCTTTCTCATCAGGTTCTACGTTGACGTAATCCGGCCTGGTGGCCGCCCAGTAGTAGCAGGCGCATTCGCGGTAGTCATTCTGCCACGGGGCGCAGAGGCCCTGTGTGAGGGAACCTTCATACAGCATGTCGGACGACAGTTCTACTCTTCCGGCAATGAACGGGGACCGGGCGGTGAAGGTGTATCTGGGATAGTTAGTCGTATTTTTCAGATCATCCGCAGTCACCAGCACAGGATATGGCGCCGGTCCTGCGGTAAAATGGAGTGTATTTTTCTTGCCCAGCATATTCAGGCTGGCGACCAGGTTGGACCATTCCATAAATGCCGCGCCTTCCGGATTGTCCTGGGTTTTCAGCGATACGCTGTCTCCGCCGGGGAATACCGGACCGGTACCTGCCACCATGGTAGGCTTGCCGTTGATGCCTACCAGGCGGCGTCCTGCAAGGTGCGTGTTGGTATTGTCATTCAGTACGTAGTTGTCATTTTCGCTGAGGGTAATCCCTACAAACAGGTGCCGCCAGAGGTTCCGGAAATCTGATTCCAGGCCGGGGAAGCAGTTGGAGATGGCAGAACGGGCGGTCACACAGAAGGGGTTTCCTATGCCGCGATAATACAGTTGTGTGAGCAGGTCGTCGGACTTGATGCTTTGCGCCTGATCGTCCGGCGGCGTGTAGCCATTGTCGTTAACCCCGAACATGGCGTTGGCAGCGGCTTTAACAACTGTGCTGATCATGCGCCAGGTGAGGGTGAGTGCGCGTCCGTCGGCGCCGCGCATCAGTCCCGGCATTTTGCGTCTTTCCACATCAGACAGGTCGCCGATTTTATCAGGTCTGCGGAGGGCGTTGGCGAACCAGGCGGCCATACCGGTGCTGAGGCCGTTGAATACCCTTTCATGCAGGGCGCGCAGCGCGAGGTTATCCACGATAGAACCGGCCATGATAGGCTCGTAGAGCCGGCCAAAGTCGTTGGTGTCCTGACGTACCATGGTGCTGGCAACATTCCAGCGGCCGTTGATGGGATTGCCGTTCATGACTTCCGTGTTCATGAGGGTGATGGATTCCAGGGCGCGGCGTACAATATCTTCTGCCTCATCGATAGATACTTCATCGGTTCTTTCAGGGCCGAGCAGTATCTGTTCCAGTTCGTCGGAGATGGCGCGGATAGGAAGTATATCTGGTGCAAAGGCAGGCGGGCCGGCGCATACGCGGGCCATGGCCGTCAGGTTCAGCGAGGCGGCTCCCAGGCTCACGCTGATGGTACCATCGCATTCATCATCGATATAACCCCAGCTGTGCTGATAACCCTGGCTATCGGAGTAGCCTGCAAAAATCTGTGCGGGCATGGTGTAGACCGCATTGAAGTCGCCGGATTCCTTATAGCCCAGCCATGCTTTGGTAGGATCATATATGAGCTGGTTGTTGGGATCGGTGATATTGGGGTCCGGGGTAGGCTGCGCGCCTTCCGATTTAATACTGTTAGGAGAGCTGCCATAGACCTTTCCGCCGCCCGGCGTGTAGCGTAGCCGGATCTGTGGAAAATCAGTGTTGGGTTTAATAAACTGAACGGTGCCCAGCGACAGTGATTTCCCTGAAGAAAAATGCGGGCACTTGGCCAGCACGGGTTTGGGAGTGAAGTCGTTGGTGATGGAGAACTGCGCGCTGATATTATCATTGGAATCGTTGGTGCGTCGCATGATCTTGGAGTTCTGCAGGTTGATGGTCCACTTGATGTCCGACAGCTGGAATCCTGCTTTTGTCAGGAGGTCGGTTGTCAGCGGTACCAGTGTATCCTGCTGCTGGTCTGTAATGGCGAAGACTTCCAGGAAGGGCGCTACGGGTCTTATTTTCCCGGTAGTGTCTGTTGTACTTTTGGCTTCCTTGAAAACAATTTCTTCCGGTGTGTAGGCGCTCAGGTCACCGGAATGCGGGTCTACCGCGAAAGTAATCTGCGGAATGATACTGCGGAATCCCAGTGGTTGGTCTGCAGGCACCTGCAGGTTGTAAGCCTCCAGCGGGGTTTTGGCGGAGCCGAGTCTGGCTACGGCAAACGGGGGGAGTATACGTATTTCAGTAATTTTCATAGTAATGGTTTTTGAGGTAGATGTTAAGCGTTCACCTGCAGCAGTTCCCTGATGGTTTGCATCAGCTGCTGATCTGCTTCCAGTAAGGCATTCAGGTAGCGTTTGTTTTTATCTGCGGTGGTGCCGAGCATGGATTGTATCAGTTTGGCGGATGCCTCGAGCAGGTCTGCGTGGGTGCGCCATCTGTTATGTTCGCCGTTGGGCAGTGACAGGGTATATGGCGTGAGAAACGGGGGGCCTGCTGTTTTGGCGCCTACGCCGGTCTGCAGGGGCAACTGTACCATAACAGCTGCGATACTGCGCAGGTTGTACATTTCACCGAAGGTAGAATTGATGATGAGGCCGCGGGGCGCTACGGCGCCGGCGGCATTGAAGCCGTCGTCCAGCACGAAGCTGTGGGTGAGGAAGTTGAGGAGCATGCGGTAGCGCAGGTTGAACAGGTGCCCCCAGTTCTGGGCTTCCGGGTTGGTGATCTGGTCCATCTCATCGTTGGGGTCATTGGTTTGTCCTTCAGAAGGGGAGCTGGACGGGTCTTCCACGTCTTCCGGTATATAGGGGTTGGTAGCCACATTGCGGGAGGGGCTCCAGCCGGAGATGGTGCGCATCTGTTTGTATATGCCGAGGAAGCGGGTGAAGTGGGACGGGAAGTTGGGATCTTCCACGGTATTATCTTCTCCCTGTTCCGCGATGGCGTTGAGTGCATTCCAGGCGTCGTCGCGGCTGGCGAGCGGCATAACCAGTACATCCGGCTTGTAGGCAGGATCTCCGGGGCGGACAATATCGCGCGGGCCGCCGTCGTAGCCGCGTCCCCATTCGTCAAATTTAGCCTGGTACGGATAGGTTTCCGCCTGGAATACTTCATCACTGATGACTGTGGGATCTTTGATGAGGCCGAGTAATACATGAAATAAAGCACCTACCGTATTGGGTTTAGGTACCTGTTTAGCCACCCTGTTCCTGATTTCTGTGGCGATGGGGTCATCGCTGTTGATATAGGAGAGGGGGGCTTCCGCATAAACGTATTTGGCGAGGGAGTCCAGTGTCAGCGGTTCCAGCTTGAAGGGAAAGGGATAGAAGGGCGTATCCCAGGGGTAGTCCTGTCTTTCGAAATGCAGCGGGCCGCCCAGTAGTTTCAGTACGTTCTGTACGGAAACGAAGTGTCCCATTTCTTCTTTGGCGATACCCAGGATGATTTCCTGCCAGCCGCTGACCAGTTGCCGCTGATCTGCAGGTACCTGTGAACCGCCGAGGCTGTACGCGGCGTAGAGGTATTGCAGCATCAGCCCATGTTCTATCTCTGCATCTATGTGCAGCAGAAAAGTTACATAGTCTTTGCCGTTAAATTCCGGTGGGATGGTAACCGGTGGTTCTTCATCGAGAACGGCGTCTGCCAGAAAAGTTTGGTGTCCTTCCTTTCCGCCGCTGATGGCAAACTGCCTGATGCGTTCTGCCCGGCGTCTTTCTGCATGCGCCTGCTGAAATACAGGCCCCAGGAAACGTTGGTAGTTACGTTGCATGATCGGTGCTTGTTTTGAATGATTATAATGAGGATAAATACTGCGTGACTTCCTTACAGGTGGTGTTAAGGGGTACTCATAGCGGTTGTTTTGAGTTTGGTTTTAACAGGTGATCTGACATGACAATTGATGTAAATAAAATAAAACATTTTTTGTGAACCCACAAAATTTTCATTTGAGTAATGAATTATGGATTTTGGAATTATGGATTTTGGAATTTTGGGATTTTGGGATTTTGAGATTTATTAAATGCAGTGAAGATTGCCGCGAATATCTTCGCTGCATTTAATAAATTCCAAAATCCAAAAATTCCAAAATCCGTAAATCAACACTACTGCGCTCTTTTTGCAGTAATTGCAGTGAAATCCGGCTAAGTGATTGATTCTCCAAAAAAAATTTTTTTCCGGGATCATTTTTACCTATCTTCAAAACCTCTTTAATAGCCATCTGAGTATGTCACCACTTACATAAAAGCATTATTCCATTCATTGACATGTTTGCGCTGAATATCCGCCCCACGGCGTTACCGCTAGGTTAAAGACAGGGGAGGACGATAGTTTAATGTAAATCTAGTTATGAAAAAGAAACAGCTCTCCATGGAGAAAAAACTGGCATTCAACAAAGTAACAGTTGCCACACTCAGCAAACAACAGCAGACTAAACTGGCAGGCGGACTCGCTTCCTGGAATTGCGAAACCTACGATCCGCAATATACCTGCGAAAGCAATCCAAGACCTACTTACGTTTGCATGTAATCCAAACCCTGTACTGTGTTTGTTACACCATTCTTGACAGCTGTTAACCCGGCTTCAATATTGGTTACTACCTGAACACTTAACCCGTAAATCCTCGTCTTATGAAGAAGAAAAAAATGGCTATTGAGAAAAAACTCTCTTTCAACAAAGAAACAATTGCTTCTTTAAACAATGAAGTACAGTCCAGAATGGCTGGAGGACTGCCACCATTTACCCTGAATCCCAGATGTGTGGAAACAAGGGGAGAAAGCTGCAATACCTTCCCCTATACACAGGAGGTATGTGTTTTCTGCTAATGTAATCGCGATTTAATCAACCCCGGAGTATAAAACTGCTATGACTGTCTGAACTATAGTTATGGGGAACGTATGCCCGGACTAATCCTTTTCCATTATGAAAAAGAGAAAGATTTCCATTGACAGGAAGCTGTCTTTCAATAAGGCCACTATTGCTTCTCTGAATCCTGCACAGCAACACCACATTGAAGGTGGCGCACCTATTACTTTCCAGATTAACTGTCAGACCCGTCAGGTTACCTGTCAGACAATCCCGTATACGGAGCGTTTATGCAGACCTTGTATGGATTAATTCTGTATTGATTTCTTTAACCGGGAATGCCTGTTCCGGCGGCTGCCGGAATGGGTATTCCCTCATCATTGTTTTTTATGAAAAAGAAAAAAATGAACATCAGCAGGAAGCTGATTTTCAGCAAAGCAACCATCGCTGCGCTGAGTGTTGAACAACAGGCTGAACTGGTTGGCGGAGCAGTGGCTACCCGGCCAATTATCTGTAATCCCAGCCGTATTGAAAGCTGCGCGACCATTCCTCCAGGCGGCCACCTGTGTCAGCTCTGCCCCTGATCGTCAGGTTGGGTATTCCTTTCTGCGGAGAGGTATAATTTAAACATCTACTTATGAAAAGGAAAAAAATTTCCATGGACAAAAAACTGGCTTTCAACAAAGCCACCGTCGCGTCCCTGAATCCTGATCAGCAGCTGAATTTTGCCGGCGGTGCCCCCCGCACGTTTGAGCCTATCTGCCAGACCCGTTTGGTTACCTGTGAAACACGCGCCTATACGGATGAATTCTGCAAACCCTGTAAGGATTAATTATTTCTTCATTAGGAGATACCGGAACAGGTGCCTCTTACAATTAAGTTAGTATGAAAAAGAAAATTGCTATTGAGAAAAAATTGTCTTTCAGCAAAACGGCTATTGCCATGCTGAATGCAGACCAGCAGCAACGGCTGGCTGGTGGTAATGCAGAAACAAGAATGACAAGATGTGCTACGGAGCGTGAAACATGCCAGACAATCCCGTACACACAACGTATCTGCTATGCATGCGCCTGAGTTTTTATTTTTAATTCAATAACCTGTACTTCCTTATCCTGCCTGCATTTGAGCCGCCAACTGGAAAGTAGGTCCACAAATTCTCATTTTTTATGAAAAAGAAAATTGTGCTCAAAAAGCTGTCAATCAGCAAATCCACTGTTGCCTCTCTGAATGCTGATCAGCAGCACCATGTTGCGGGAGGTGCGCCAACGTTCACCAGGTTGGTAAATTGTATGTCCCAGGTGGAAACATGTAATACCATTCCGCGTACAGGCCATTATTGTGTTATCTGTAATCCTTCAGACGTCACGAATCGTTAATCAGTAATTCTACTCTCCCGCGTGCTTCAGAGCCGCCAACGGGAGAGTTTCTTTTTTAAAAATTAATGCTATGAAAAAGAAAATTGCTATCGGTAAAAAACTGGCTTTCAACAAAGCTACCATTGCTTCACTGAACAGCGAGCAGCAGTTTGTGCTGGCCGGCGGTGCAATACCTCCCACTAAGCTCACCCCCTGCATTACAGGACAGGAAGATACCTGCCCTACAATTCCGTTTACCCATCATGCCTGCGTACGCTGCATGAATTAAAACCTCCCGCAAACTCACGTATTATGAAAAAGAAAGTAGCACTTGACAAAAAGCTGTCCTTCAGCAAGCAGACCATTGCTTCCCTGACTGTTTCCAATCAGCAGCGGATTGCCGGTGGTAAAGGGCCGGTTACTCTCCTGCCCGAATGTAGTGGTGATACCTGGCAGGAAACCTGTATTACTTCTCCCGGCCCTGATTATCCCTGCAAATTCTGCTGATTATTAAAACAACAAACATTCCTTTTATGAAGAAGAAAATATCATTGAGGAAGAAACTGGCATTCAGTAAAACAACTGTTGCTTCGCTGAATGCATTTCAGCAGCAGCTGGTAGGCGGTCGTGTTCCGATTACGAATCAGCCCAATTGTACTACCATTATTGAAACCTGCAATACGCAGCCTTCTCCGAAGGAGCCTTGCTGGATCTGTCAGTAACCAGGCCGGATGCATCCTGCATCATGGCGTTTTATATCAGTACTAAAAATTATCTGTTATGAAAAAGAAATTATCATTAGGAAAGAAGCTGACATTCAGCAAAACAGCTGTGGCTTCCCTGAATGTTTCCGCACAGATACTGGTAGCGGGCGGAAAGCTCCCGATCACATTCAGCTGCGGTAACACCCTTTATGAAACCTGCGAAACACAGCCTTCTCCGATGGAAGTCTGCAGGCCTTGTATGGGATAGTCATTTTTTTTTAACCGGGAAATACCACTGGTATGCTCCTGCAAAATCCATTTTTATGAAAAAGAAAGTAACCCTGGGAAAAAAGCTGGCATTCAACAAAACAGCCATCGCTTCCCTGAACGCAGCAGAACTGCTGCTGGTAGCCGGCGGTAAGGTACCTATTACCTGGAGGAACTGTAATGACACTCTTTATGAAACCTGTGAAACGCAGCCATCTCCGTTAGAGCCTTGCAGGGCTTGTATGGCTTAGTTTCGGACGGTAACGCCTTTTTCTTCTTATCCGGGAAATCCCGGTATTACCTGTAAAATCCACCTGTATGAAAAAGAGAAAACTCATCCTCAGCAAAAAACTGCTGCTGAAAAAAGACAACATCATCGTACTGAACGCACAGCAACAGGCCAACCTGGCCGGCGGACTGCCGCTTACCTACTGGAGTGGGTGCTGCATTGAAACAGACGAATTAACCTGCCCTGCCGGCTGCGTAAGAACAAGCCGCGCGACCTGTTAACCTGTAATCCTGTTTCTTACCTAGTACAAAACAGCTATGAAAAAAAGAAAAATTGAACTGAGTAAAAAGCTGCTGCTGCATAAGCAGACCGTAGGTCAGCTGAGCACAGCACAGCAATTACTCGTAGCGGGCGGTATAAATACCGTGGTATTTACCTGCACGGCAGAGACGATCGAAGTCTCCGTTTGCCGGTTCTCCGTACCTCCCGGTGGTGGCAGCTGCTGTGTTATACCCTGAGTACTCCCTGTTTATTCACTTCTTTACATCTGAATTATGAAAAAGAGAAAAATTGAACTGAGCAAAAAACTGTTGCTCAACAAAAAGACAGTAGGCCAGCTGAATGCAGATCAGCAATCAATGATTGCCGGCGGCGCCGATACCTGGATACTTGGCTGCACTGCAGATACCCAGGAAATTTCTGTGTGCCGTGCTACCAGGCCCGTTCACGGCGGTCCCTGCTGCTTTATACCCTGATGCCGGTACCGGGTACAGATGAAATGAAACATTCCATTTTTATTCACCCACTACATCTGAATCATGAAAAAGAAACAAATCGATCTGAGCAAAAAGCTGCTGCTCAACAAAAAGACTGTTGCAGAACTGACACCAGAACAACAGGGCCAGCTGGCAGGTGGTTTTATCGTTACTGTAACCTCTGCGTGCGAAGATACCCGCCAGATTTCCAGCTGCATAGCTACTAGGCCGCGTCCTAATATGACATGCTGCATGATCCCTTAAAGAGCAAATCAGCCGAACAACCGCCCCATGGCTACAGACAGGGGAGGACCTCACTTTTTCAACCTGAATCTCCATGAAAAAGCAGAAAATTGAACTGAGCAAAAAGTTACTGCTCAACAAGGAAACAATCGCAGCACTGACACCAGAACAACAGGGCCAGCTGGCTGGTGGCTTTATCGTTACCGTAACTTCCATGTGCGAAGATACCCGTCAGATCTCCAGCTGCCGCGCTACCCGCCCGCGCCCTAATGCACCCTGCTGCATGATTCCTTAATGCCGATCAGCCGAACAACCGCCCCACGGCTACAGACAGGGGAGGACCTTACTTTTTCAACCTGAATCTCCATGAAAAAGCAAAAAATTGCACTGAGCAAAAAACTGCTGCTCAATAAAGAAACAGTCGCTGCACTGACAGCAGCAGAACAAAACCAGCTGGCCGGTGGTCTTCCCCGTACAGTCACTTCTGCCTGCGAAGATACCCGTCAGATTTCCAGCTGCCGCGCTACCAGCCCAAGACCAGGTGGCCTGTGCTGCCAGATACCCTGATAGCCGTCACAGCTGAACAACCGCCCCATGGCTACAGACAGGGGAGGACTTCACTTTTTCATTCTGAAATTTTTATGAAAAAGCAGAAAATTGATCTGAGTAAAAAATTGTTTCTTAACAAAGAAACTGTAGCTTCACTCAACGTTACCCAGCAGGAAGAAATGATAGGAGGCGCCCTCCCTACTACCACACTGCTCACACAGAAAACTTCTGTATGCAGGGAAAGCAGCCCGTCGCCAACTAAGCCTTGCTGCGCACTTCCATGATCACCAGCGTTGGGTAGATAAACATTGGGTGCAGGCAACTGTACCTGTTTTCACCACCGGCGTGGCCCCTGCTGCGCCGGTGGTACATCACTAAACTATCTGTTATGAAAAAGAAAAAAGTTGACCTTCAGAAAAAACTCGTACTGGTAAGGGATACTATTGCCAACCTCAATGATGACGAGCAATGGCAGCTCCGCGGCGGCGCTGAAACCAACACCCCCCGCTGTCCCATCACCACCACCAGGACCACCATCACGCAGGAGGTATCCTGCCGCCCTACACGGATATTTCCGACCGGTCCCTGTTGTATTGAGTAAATGAAAATCTATCCGGCCCGGCTAACGCTGACGCCTATCCTATTTTATACAATCGGGATACCACGCTTCCCGGTTGTACACGACAAATTGTTTTGAGAATGAGTACTATCAATTCGCAGTTACAGCATATCTATCAGGATGCTGTACAGACACTGCAGGAGGGTAAATTCAGGGAAGAATATTTCAGCAGCCTCTTTAAAGGACCCTGGGGTGCACTGCTGTTCCTGTTTTACTATGAACAATACGTAGACACGGAAGCCGATAATGCCACCGCCCTGCTGGAAAAAATCTACGGCGACTATGCCCCGGAAGAAGGTACCAACTTCTCCTTCTGTAACGGCCACACAGGCCCCTTCTGGCTGCTCGACCACCTGAGCAGACACGATTTTATTGACATGGACGTGCACGCCCTCGCGGAAGATTTTGTGACAGCCGCCATGGTGCAGAATAATTACCAGATCCACTTCAACAACTTCGATTACCTGCACGGCAGCGCAGGCATCGTACATTTCCTCCTGGGCTTCGCCCACCGGCAGGATGTAAGAAATCACCTGGAAGAATTTGTGACTGCTGTCAATAAATTCAGTGAGACGACTGATCTGGGAAGAAGCCTGCCTTTCTTTTATACACACGACGAAGAAAATCCCGTGTATGTAAACTCCTTCAGCCTGGCGCACGGCTCCTGCGCCGTGCTCATCATCCTGTCAAAGATATACCAGCTGGGTATTGCACAGGATGCCTGCCGCACGCTCATCAACGAAAGCCTGGAGTTTATGATTGCACATCGAAATAAAGTAGAGGTAGATTCCATGCACGCACTCTACCCGGCTATTATGGATGGTAAAACCTATAACAGCCGCCTGGCCTGGTGCTATGGAGATCTGAATGTAGCCATTGCCATGTGGTATTGCGGCAAAACACTCGGCGAACAACGCTGGATGGATGAAGGTGTAGATATCATGCGCTATAACAGCCACCGTAAAACAAACCTGCAGGCAGGTATCGTGGATAACTGCCTCTGTCACGGTTCTGCCGGTATTGCCGCCTTTTACCTCCGCTTCTGGCACGAAACAAAGGAGCAACTGTTTTACGACTGCGCTATGCACTGGAATAGCCAGGCGGTAGCCGATATCAACTTCTCGGAAGAAGGCGGTAAAGCAGGCATCAAGGTATGGCAGGGAAAAGAGCGGGACTGGGATTATGCCTGGGATCTGCTGGACGGCGCCGTGGGTGTAGGGTTATCCATGATCTCCCATGAACAGCAGAAACCTCTGGCCTGGGATGAATGCTTCCTTTTGTCCTGATTCATTTTTAAAACATTTAAAGCATAACCTATGGCTTTATCACATACAGGGTTTTTCCTGCTGAGAAGTCCGCTGTTCCCTGTTAACCGCTACAGGGATGTGTTTCAGGGCAGCCTGCAGGAACTGGCAGACCGTAATCCCCTGTTCATATATGCGCTGTATATTGCTTCCAAGGACCTCCTGAAGGAACTGGAAAGATATCTCAGCGATCCGGATGCATTTCAGCAGAAGAAAACAGAGAAACTACGTAAATCACTCTATAAATACTGGGTACGCGCCTGCACCAGAAGCACGCCCTACGGCCTGTTTGCCGGCTGTATCACCGGCACCGTAGCAGCTTCCACCCAAATGCAGCTGCACCCGGTGGAACAGTCACGCCAGTTTGTCCGCCTGGATATGGATTACTTTACCAAAATATGTAACCATGTACAGCAACTGCCGGCTGTCAGCGAAGCGCTGCGCTATTCCCCGAATAACAGCATTTATAAAACCGGCGACAAATACCGCTACGCAGAATATACCATCGTCAGCAACCGCCGTAAATACCTGCTTACCTCTGTGGAAGATTCTGTTTTCATAGAGAAAATCATCCGGGAAACCCGCAGAGGATTAACGATACAGGAAATTGTACAGCTGATCCTGTCGGAAGATGATACCATTGAAGCGGAAGAAGCAGCTGCCTTTGTAAAAGAGCTGATACATTCCCAGATACTTATATCGGACATAGAACCGAAAATTACAGGTACTGATAACCTGGAAGCCCTCATTAGCCGCCTTTCATCCATAGAAGATGCAGCAAGGCTGCGCGATGGCCTTGTTGCCCTGCAGCAGTTGTTTGAACAGCAGGACTACGACCGGTCGCGTCTTGCTGCCATTCACCATACCTGTGATACTGCATTTCCCATAGAAGCCCCCAAAGACCTCTTACAGATAGATCTCTTCAAAACCGCTCCCGTATGCACTATCAGCGAGGGAGTCATCAACGGTATACTGGAGAAGGTAAATAAACTGACTGCCCTCATCCACGGATTCCCGAAAGGCAATTCGGAGATGTCCGGCTTCATCACCCGTTTCCGCGAACAGTACGAATCGCAGGAAATGCCGCTGGACCTGGTGCTCGACGGCGAAACCGGCATCGGCTACGGCGCCGGTATTGAAAATACCGTGCACGCCCCCTTTGTGGAAGATGTAGCTACCGGTGGTGGCAGCGAAAACAATACCATCACCTGGTCTCCCATGATGCAGTTGTGCCTGGAGAAGTACGAACAGTTCCTGAAAAACGGCGGCAGCTCCGTAGAGCTGACTGACGAAGAACTCACGAAGCTGGGTGATCCTGCCAGCCTGCAGCTGGCGCCCAGCAGTTACCTCTTCGGTGCTGTGCTGGCCTCTTCGGCTGCCGCCGCCGACAACGGCGACTATACCTTCATGCTGCAATCAGTCGGCGGGCCATCTGCCGCCAACCTCCTGGGCCGCTTCTGCAGCGGAGATCCCGTGCTGGCGGAAAAAGTGAAGGCCGCCCTGGAAGCGGAAGCCACCGCACATCCGGATGTAATCCTGGCGGAAGTGGTGCACTTCCCCGAAGCCCGCGCTGCCAACGTACTGATTAGACCCGCGCTGCGCGAGTACGAAATTCCGTACATCGGCATTGCCAGCGCCCCGGAAGATTATCAGCTTCCTATCTCGGACCTGATGGTATCTGTCAGAAATAATGAAGTAGTGCTGAGAAGCAAACGGCTCAACAAAATTGTTGTGCCGCGCCTCAGCTCCGCACATAACTACAGCTTTAACAGTCTGCCGGTATATAAATTCCTGTGCGACCTGCAACACCAGGGCCGCACCACGCACCTCTCCTGGGATTGGGGCGTGCTGGCGCAGAGAAGTCACCTGCCGCGCGTAACCTACGGCAACATCATCGTATGCCGCGAAGCGTGGACGATTAGTACCAAAGACGTGGAAAAAGCAGGAGAAGATGAAGCCGCACAGCTGGCCTTCTTCAACCAATACCGGCAACAGCATGGCATGCCGGAGAAAGTATTGCTGTCTGAAGCCGACAACGAACTGCTGCTGGACCTCACGCAACCTGCTGCCATACAATTGCTGCTGGATCAGGCGAAGAAGGGCGGGGTGAAGCTGAAGGAATTCCTGTTTGAAGAAAACCAGGGTATTGTGACAGATGAGCAGCAGCAAACCTATGCGCACGAAATTCTGGTTCCGCTCACCTCCGGAGTACCGGCAGATAAACCGCTGGTACGCATGCCTCCCCGCACCATGGTGGAGCTGCCGCAGCGCACCTTTGCACCGGGCAGCGAATGGCTGTATGTAAAAATCTACTGCGGCTACCGTATCGCTGAAGAGCTGCTGGCCGGCTACTTCGCGGAACATCTTCCGCTATGGCAGGAAGACGGCCTGTTTGAGCAGTTCTTTTTCCTCCGCTACGGCGACCCGCAGCCGCATATCCGTATGCGCTTCCTCAACCGGGAGCATCCCGGTAATAACGACGAACTGCTGCATCGCATAGAAACAGCCATGGCGCCGTATATCCGCATGGGGCAGGTGCAGAAGATACAATGTGATACCTATGTACGGGAAATAGAACGCTATGGCGCTGTTACCATTCCGCTGTGCGAACAGCTGTTCCACGCGGACAGCATGGCGGTGCTGGGCACTATCAGCATGCTGGAAGGCGCCGAAGGAGAAACATACCGCTGGAAACTGGCGATGCGCGCTACCGATATGCTGCTCGATGACTTCGGCCTTTCACTGAAGGAAAGAAAAGACCTGCTGGCTTCTCTCCGGGAAGGATTTACCTCCGAATTCGGCGGTGCAAAATTATTGCACAAACCACTGAATGATAAATACCGGAAATATCAGCAGGAAATCTTATCTTTTATGAACGCTGATAACGATGCTGCCAATGAAATTGAAGAGGCCATCGCATTGTACAGGCAACGTTCCGCTGATTCAGTCCCGGTCGCAGCAAAGATCAGGGAACTGTGCGGCGACACCGGAAGATACCCCGACCTCATCGCCAGTCATATCCACATGTTCCTCAACAGGATATTTGTGGCCAAACAACGCAAACATGAAATGGTGCTGTATCACTTCCTGGAGAAATATTATTTATCACAATTAGCAATGGTAGCACAGGAGAAGTAATGGGATTTCCTTTTTATAAACAAATGGACGCAATGGACTGCGGACCTACCTGCCTGCGCATGGTAGCCAGGCACTATGGCCGCAGTTATTCGCTGGAATACCTGCGCCAGCAGGCCAATATTACCCGCGAGGGAGTAAGCCTGCTGGGAATCAGCGAAGCGGCGGAAAAAATAGGTTTCCGCACCAACGCTGTCAGGATCAGCTTTGAACAACTCGACGAGAATGTAGAGCTGCCCTGTATCCTGCACTGGAATCAGCAGCACTTTGTAGTGCTGCCGCCACAGGAATACAACAGGCATAAGAAGAACGATAAAATACTGGTAGCCGATCCGGGACATGGACTCGTGAAAGTAGATAAGGAAACTTTTCTCCGCTGCTGGCAAGGTACCAGCAATACCGGCGTGGTACTCATGTTGGAACCCGGCGATGCTTTCTATCAGCTGCCCGGCGAAAAGCCCACCCGCACCGGTTTCCGGTTCCTCTTCAAATACCTGCGCCCTTACCGCAAATACGTGGTGCAGCTCTTCCTCAGCGTGCTGCTCGCCAGTATGCTCTCGCTCGTAATGCCTTTCCTCACGCAAAGCCTGGTGGACTACGGCATCAACCGCGGCAATGTCGGATTTGTATACCTGGTATTAATATCACAGCTGCTGCTGTTCGCCGGCACCACCGCCATAGAAATGATACGCAGCTGGATACTGCTGCATATGAACAGCCGTATCAATATCATCTCCGACTTCCTCATCAAGCTGATGAAGCTACCCATCCGGTTCTTCGATACCAAAATGATCGGGGATATTCATCAGCGCATCGGGGACCATACGCGTATCCAGACTTTCCTGACGGGTACCACGCTGTCAACGCTCTTTTCTTTCGTGAACCTTTTTGTGTTCACTATTGTATTAGGTGTTTACAGCTGGAAGATCCTGCTGATATTCGTTACCTTCAGCGCCGCAGCCATCGGCTGGATATTCTTTTTCCTGCGGCGCCGTAAAGCGCTCGACTATAAACGGTTTCAGCGGATGAGCGATAATGAGAACATCCTCTTTGAACTGATTACCGGTATGCAGGAGATCAAACTCAATAACTGCGAAACTGCGCGGCGCTGGGAATGGGAACATGTACAGGCAGGACTATACCGCATCAGTGTGAAAAGCCTCGCGCTGGGGCAATACCAGCAGATCGGCTCCGTATTCTTCAACCAGCTGAAAAATATCCTCATCTCCTTTATCTGTGCCAGAGAGGTGATGAACGGACATCTTACCCTGGGGATGATGCTGTCGGTAAGTTATATCATCGGGCAGATGAACAGCCCGCTGGAACAGCTGCTGGGCTTCGTACAGTCGGCACAGGACGCCAAAATGAGCCTGGACCGCCTCGGCGAAATACACAACCGGGAAGAAGAGGAAACTGCCGGTAAGGAGATGACGATACCCGAAGATCATCAGAACGGGGATATTCACCTGCATAACGTATCTTTCCAATACGGAGGCAGGCAGTCGCCCTACGTGCTGCAGGATATAGACCTCACCATCCCCGAAGGCAAGGTGACCGCTATTGTGGGCACCAGCGGCAGCGGTAAAACGACCCTGATGAAACTGCTGCTGCAGTTTTATGATCCTACCGCCGGTGCGGTGCATATCGGCAACCGGGAGCTGAAGCAGATTTCTCCCAAATGGTGGCGGCGGCAGTGCGGCAGCGTGATGCAGGACGGCTTCATCTTCTCCGGTACTATCGCAAAAAATATTGCGATCAGCGATGAAAAGATAGATAACCAGAAACTGGTGCATGCAGCGCAGGCAGCAAATATCCGGGATTTCATAGAGGGGTTGCCGTTAGGATACCAGACTAAAATAGGCAACTCCGGAAACGGTATCAGCGCCGGACAGAAACAACGTATTCAGATCGCAAGATCTATCTACAAGAATCCGGAATACCTTTTCTTCGATGAGGCTACCAGCGCACTGGATGCCAATAACGAGCGGGTGATTATGGATAACCTGGAACAGTTCTTTAAAGGCAAAACAGTAGTGGTGATTGCACACCGGCTCAGTACCGTAAAGCATGCGGACCAGATTGTTGTGCTGGAAAAAGGACGGATCGTGGAAAGAGGCACCCATGCTGAACTGGCAGCCAACCGCGGTAATTATTTTGAACTGGTAAAAAATCAACTTGAACTCGGAGGATAAGCATCATGCCTGATAATAAACAAACAACCGCAGCGATGAACGGGCATGCGCCTCATCTGACGCATGCTTCGCTGGAAGAAACCCGCAGCGAGGAAGTACAGGAGATCATGGGCAGAATGCCTCCCTGGATTATCCGCAGCGGTATCACCCTGATAGGCGTACTTTTTTTATGCGCCTTCGCCGGCGCATGGTTCTTCCGCTACCCCGACAGCGTGCCGGCAGAGGTGCTCATCACCGCCGAAGGTAACTCCTGGGAAGTGCGTGGCTTCATCGCGGAAGAAGGCGTATGGAGAATTAAACCCGGCCAAAAGGTGCTGATCCGGCTCACAGCATACCCCTACGAAGAGTACGGACTGCTACCCGCAACCGTAGCCTCGCATGCAGTAGTGCTGCCCGACAGTCACTTCCAGGTAAATATACAACTGGATCAGGCGCTGAAAACCAACAGCGGACGACAGGTGCCGCCACAGCCAATGCTGAAGGGCACCGCAGAAATCCTGACGGAAGATATGAGTGTATTACAACGATTGTTTGGAAAAATTATACCCGGATAAATTAAAAAGGAAAACCCATCACTTGTAATATGAAGTACCCTTTATTCCTGCTCCTGTTTATATGGGGCTGTAGCACACAACCTGGCAAACCCACTACCGAAGCGCATCAGCATGCGGACCATCCCCATTATAAAGATGGTCTTTTCGGCAACTTCACGGAAAGAAATGCCCCCCGTGATGTCATCTTCGCACTTGTCAACCTCGACAGCGCTTTCGAACGGGAATTCAAACTCCCTAAAGATCCCTGTCAGCTGGATGACAACCTGGATGTGGTGGCAGACAGTCTCTTCGGATTTGAAGAGAAACGCATCGAACAGATGAACCAGGCAGATAAGGATAAACTGATTACAACCATATGGCGCTGGCTGAATAACAACCAGCTGCTGCAGGCAGGTGAACAACTGGCAGACACCATGCCGCAGGTTGCCCTGCTGGCGCAGATTCCGTCCGTCAAACACCTCATCGCCAAATATCTTCCGCATCCGGAAGATCCGGTGAGCGCATTTCCGCCGGAACAATCCTGCAAGCTGCATTATGATCTGCTGCATTACCTGCAGCAGGTATCGCCGGAAGAACAAACCGCTTTTTACCGGCAATATTTTGATATGGCTACCAGGCGTGACAGCGTGAAAAAACCATAGTTTTCTTCCCAGGATGTTTTTCGGAGTGTCCGCTGAAATGCTTATCCATCAGTAGGTTGCACTGATCTTCAGACACAGCCGCAGCAAAAAAATCCCGTAAAAAGGGGATTGATTAACCTGGAAAGTTGGTGTAACTTAAACATATCTCGTAACCACCTAAAATGCGAATTATGAAAAAGAAAACCTCTTCCAAACTGAAAATTACAAAGATCAGAATTACTGATATGAGCAAACCTATTCATGGCGATAACGCCCGTACCCTGCCAACAACACAGTTTATATCCTGTGGTCCGACGCACTGGGTTTGTTAAAAATTATGAATTAAGAATTATGAATTATGAGTTGGGGCGAAGATTAAAGCAAGTAACAGCATTTGTTCCTCGCTTTAATCTTCGCCCCAACTCATAATTCATAATTCTTAATTCATAATTTTTTTTACTTTTACCCTAATACCAACTATTAAATCGTGAAGGGTTATTCGGAGCCGGAGTCAGGCGCCTATGAAGAGCCGCTGCTGCTGAAACTGGTAGCTGAAGGTAATGAGCCGGCATTCAGACAATTGTTTAATTTATACTGGGATCAGGCGTATGGGGTTGCGCTGAGGATCACCCGTTCGCCGGAGCAGGCCAGGGATCTGGCACAGGAGATATTTGTAAAAGTATGGATGAACCGTTCCCGGTTGACGACCGTACAGCATTTTCCAGCATTTCTTTATACAGTCGGAAGAAATCATATTCATGATTACCTGCGGTCAAAAGTATTCCGTGCGGATAATACGGCTTTCCTGGAAGATTATGCTGCCTATGACGATGCCACACCGCTCCGGATGCTGGAGAACAAGGAGCTGGCTGCACTGCTGCAGCAGGCTGTCGCACAGCTGCCGGCACAGGTGAGGCAGGTATTTACCCTGGTGCGTATGCAGGGATTAAAGCATGAAGAAGCCGCCAGAATACTCAACATCACCCCGCAATCTTCTAAAACATATATGGTCAGGGCGTTGCTCTCTATTCGTCAATACCTTGAAAAGCATGGTGGCAGTGCCGGTGTGCTGCTTTTTTTTGTTGCCATCTTATCTTCCCAGAAAAAATTTTAAAAAGAATGTTTTCCTGCGCGCTTTTTATACGTCTTGTATAGTGAATGCAGCCTGATAAGGAAAAACGATCAGATCAAAATCATTGCGCTATGCAGCCTGACAGACTGGAGGAATTGTTTCAGCGGTACCTGGATCAGACGATCAGCCCGGAGGAGCTGACAGCATTACAGGCTGTCATGGCCGGTAATTACAACCGGGAAATTATTGACCGCTTGCTGGAACGCGCTTTCAGCAACGGCAGTTATATCGCGCAGGGTACAGATCATGCGCCGGAGGAAGTATACCGGGAGATACTGGAGCGGATACAATCCGCTTCCGCTAAAGAACGGCGTATAATACCGCGCTGGTATTATGCCGCCGCCGCCATACTGGGTATACTGGTAGCGGTAGCAGCCTGGTGGCAACTGCGGCCGGTCAGGGAATCAGCCATCGTACCCGGTGGCCCGCATGCCCGGCTGACGCTGGCAGACGGCCGGGTGATAACGCTGGATACCGCGCGGGAAGGAACGCTTGTCCGCATGGGAAATGTACGGATTATTAAATCCGGCAACGGCGCCTTGTCGTACCAGCTTACAGCAGGCAGCACTATTCCGGCGCAGGAGAATATACTCACCACGCCGGCGGGAGGAGAGTACCGGCTGGTATTGCCGGATGGCTCAAAAGTATGGCTGAATGCCGCCAGCGAATTACGCTACCCGCCTGCTTTCCATGGAAATGCAAGAAGCGTGCAGCTCCGCGGGGAAGCCTATTTTGAGGTAACCGCTAACGAACAGCAACCTTTTGAAGTAGTCAGCGGAGATATGCGGGTGCAGGCACTGGGTACGGCCTTTAACGTAAACGCCTACACGGATGAAAAAGTAATGCGCGCCACACTGCTCAACGGCGCAGTCAATATCAGCAGGCAACGCGGGATGCAGCGGCTGCAACCCGGCCAGGAAGCGGTATGCAGCATGGAACAACCGGGCATACTCATACAGGAAGCAGACACCGGGGCCGTAATAGCCTGGAAAAACGGCAGCTTCGTGTTTGACGATATGCCGCTGGAAGCCGTTGCCAGACAGCTATCCAGGTGGTATGACGTGGAAGTGGAGATGGAAGACAGGATAAAACAGACCCTCGTCAGCGGTGTTATCAGCAGGAGCAGCCCGCTGCCAAAAGTATTGACAATACTGGGTATGACAGGAAAATTAAACTATACCGTTACCGGAAGAAAAATCATCATCAAAGGATAGATAATTATAAAGGCAGTGAATGAAAAAAGCCGGTAGTGCGGGAACACTGCCGGCAGGAATTGTGCTGCCATATTTTCAATAGGAACACTGAATCATTAACAGCAAAAATCAACCAAAGGTATGCAAATGCGTGCTAACAGACAACCTATGCCCCTGTGCAGGCTGTCGTCAACCAGAATCAGGCTGCTCCCATGGCGTATTGCCGGCGTGGAAATGCCTCCGGGATACCGGAAAAAACTATTACGGTGTATGAAACTGATCACTTTTTTCCTGTTGGGAATACTTTTACAGGTCAGCGCCAGTACGTACTCGCAGACAGTTACCATGGATAAGCGCAATGTATCCGTCAAAGCTGTGTTCCGGGAGATCTATGCGCAGACAGGATATGAATTTTTTTATGTCAATGAGATATTAAAGCATGCCAGGAAGGTAAGCATCAGCGGACAGCACCTGCCGCTGAAAGCAGTACTGGACCAGTGCAGCAAGGATCAGCCATTTACTTACAGCATCCTGGATAAGACGATCGTCTTACAATCAAAAACCACCAATGCGGCCCCGGAAGCAGCTGTTCCCCCAGCTGCTCCGGCCCCGCCGCGCATATGGGTTACCGGCCGCATACTGGATGAAAGCGGCAATCCATTACCAGGCGTTGTTGTCGTTATAAAGAATACCACCACCGGCAATGTTTCCGGGGCAGAAGGTAACTTCAGAATAGAAGTGGAACCCGGCGCCACGCTCGTCTTCAGCTATCTGGGCTATGAAACAAAAGAAGTAGTGGTGAAAGATGACAAAGCACTGTTCCTCACCCTGGTACGTGCTGTGACTGCCATCAGGGAAACAGTAGTCACAGGCATCTTCACGCGTAAGAAAGAAAGCTTCACCGGCGCGGTAGCTTCTTTTACAGGAAAAGAGCTGAAGGCCATCGGCAACCAGAACGTGATACAAAGCCTCAAGGCATTGGATCCTTCTTTCGTTGTGCTGGATAATAACCTGAAAGGCGCCAATCCCAACACCATGCCCAACATTGAACTGCGCGGAAAAACCTCCGTTGCCGGAGGTACCATCAAAGACCAGTTCAGCGCCGATCCTAACCTGCCACTCTTTATTCTCAACGGATTTGAAACTACCCTGCAGAAAATTATCGACCTGGATATGAACCGCGTAGCCTCGGTGACGATCCTCAAAGATGCAGCTTCCACAGCGATGTACGGCGCCAAGGCTGCCAACGGCGTAGTGGTGGTGGAAACAAAACTACCTGCTGCCGGTAAGCTGCAGCTGTCATATACCGGCGACTTCCGCCTGGAAGTACCGGACCTCCGTTCCTACAACCTGATGGATGCGGCAGAGAAACTGGAATTCGAACGTTTGTCCGGACGCTACAAATCCAAATACGGTGCCCGCGACCAGATGGAAATGGATATGCTCTACAACAAACGCCTGCAGGAAGTAAACAGGGGCGTAAATACCTACTGGATGAATGAACCGGTGCAGAAGGGTTTCGCCAACGGCCACTCCCTCTATGCTGAAGGCGGCGATGATCAGATGCGCTACGGCGCAGGAGTGAACTACAAAAAAATATCCGGCGTCATGAAAGGATCAGGAAGAAGTACCTGGGGCGCCAATATAGACCTGAACTACCGCCGCGGAAAAGTAAATATCATCAACCAGCTGTACCTGAGCGGATATGAAGCCAATGAATCTCCCTATGGCTCCTTCGCAGATTTCGCTGCCGCCAATCCTTTCTTCCGTAAGTATAACAGCGAAGGAAAACCCGACCGGTATCTCGATACCATTGACGGTTACAAGGATGTACCCACGCTGGTACCCAATCCGCTGTATAACGGATTACTCAGCAATATCAATAAAACAAAGAATAACGATATACAGAACAACCTGCAGCTGCTGATAGACCTGCCGGCCGGATTCCGTGTACAGGGCGGATTGCAGCTGAGCAAGTCGCAGACCACCGGCGAAGTGTTCACCCCCGCAGGTAATACCCTGTTCGATAAGGTAAGCATATACGAAAAAGGCCGGTATGTGAATACCCGGACAGAGAAGATGGGCTACAATGCCAATCTGATGCTGATATATGGTCGTGTATACGGGCAGCATTCCATCACCGGCAACCTGCGCGGTGATATAGAACATTCCCGTAGCTGGAGTTACGCCACTACAGCGGTAGGTTTTCCGGAGTCCGTCACCAACGGCAACCCGGCCTACTCCTACGGCTATGAACCCGATAAGCGTCCGGCTACCGCCACGGCAGTTTTCCGCCGTGCCAACGTACTCGGAAGTGTAAACTATGCCTGGGCGCAGAAATACCTGCTGGACCTTACCGCGCGCCTGGACGGGTCTACGGCTTTCGGTAACAACCAGAAATACACGCCTTTCTGGTCGGTAGGTGTTGGCTGGAACCTGGAGAAGGAATCTTTCATGCAGCATATCGGATGGATAGACCGGCTGAAATTACGCGGCAGTATTGGTACTTCAGGGAATCAGAATTTCGGGGCCACCACGTCGGCATCAGTATATACTTATGCAACAGGCGTCAACCCCTTTGGGCAGGGTATCCTGCTGCAAAGTCTGGGTAACCCCGATCTGCGCTGGCAGAAAACAAATACTATCAACCTGGGAATGGATGCAGAATTGATGCATCACCGCCTCTCCGCCAGTTTTAACGTGTACCAGCGAAATACAGATCCGCTTGTGATACAGGTGAGTAAAGCCGCTTCCACTGGCCTGCAGAGCTATTCC
This sequence comes from Chitinophaga solisilvae, assembly GCF_009928525.1. GTDB lineage: Bacteria > Bacteroidota > Bacteroidia > Chitinophagales > Chitinophagaceae > Chitinophaga > Chitinophaga solisilvae. The sequence continues at coordinate 84,983 of NZ_JAABOK010000018.1, forward strand.
ATGAATGCAGGATGGCTGAAAACAAAGGGGGCAGAAGTTAACCTGCGTTTCTCTCCGGTGTATATGCCTGCCAGACAGATTGTGTGGACAGTGGGACTTACCGGCGCTATGCTGAAGAGTGAATACGGCAACATATCCCGGTCACTGCAGGCGCTGAATAAATTACAGCTGGACAGCAGCAGGCTGGCCCGTTACAATGACGGATACAGCCCTACTGACTTGTGGGCGGTGCGTTCCGCAGGTATTGATCCGCAAACGGGACAGGAAATATTTATTGACCGCAACGGACATTACACCTTCCTGTACAGCCCTGAAGATATTGTACGGATAGGTAACAGTCAGCCGCTGGCAGAAGGTGTTATCAGCACCTACCTCAATTATAAGGGACTGCTCTTCTCTGCGAGTATCCGTTACCGTTATGGCGGCATGATGTTCAACGAAGCGCTGTTTAATAAAGTGGAAAATATCTCATTGGACGAAGCCGGCTACAACCAGGACCGGCGTGCGTTGTACAGCCGCTGGAAAAAACCGGGAGATGTGGCTATGTTTAAAAGCATCGGGCTGACAAGGACAGAAGGAAAAATGTCTGACCGCTTTATTCAGCGGGACGATCAGCTGCTGGGTGAATCTTTCAGCCTTGGATATGACTTTCAGCACCGCCGCTGGCTGCGCAGGATGGGCATGCAGAGCCTCCGGCTCAACGCCTATATGAATGACCTGTTCCGTCTCTCAACCATCAGGGCGGAGCGCGGGATCGACTATCCCTATTCCAACAGCGTGTCATTCAGCATCAACGCACTTTTCTAATGCTACAAAACTGTACACAGATGAAACGTAAGATCACCATTAGCATATACCTCCTGGCAGGACTGGTGCTGCTGGGCTCCTGCAATAAGTTCCTGGACGTAAAACCGGAAGATAAATTTATGGAAGACCAGGTATTCAGCTCAGAAGCCAATGTGCTGGCTGCGCTGAACGGCATATACATTACGATGGCCAGAGAAGAGCAGTATGGAAAAAACCTGACGATGGGCATGACCGATGCCATGGCGCAGTATTACATGACCTATATCAGCTTCGGGGATACACACGAATACGATAACATAGCCAACTACCGGTATGCAGAGAAGGATACGAAAGCGAAGACAGAAGAAACCTGGATTGCCGCCTACCGGAATATTCTTCAGGTGAATGCCTTCCTGTACGGACTGAACAAGTACCGCGACCGTCAGCTGCTGTCTCCCGCAAAGGATTCGCTGGTAAGAGGGGAAGCTATGGCGTTGAGGGCGCTGATGCATTTTGATATGCTGCGCCTGTTTGGTCCCATGTACAGCTCTCCGGATTCTACCCGCGCATCTGCTCCGTACTATACGTTGGGTAATGCAGAGCTGCAGCCGTTGTTGCCCGCAAATCGCGTGGCAGACAGCGTGCTGAAAGACCTGCACCAGGCGGAGCTATTACTGAAATCTGACCCCGTTGCCAGTAAGGGCAGCAGCGGTACCGGCGGAAATGATTTCTTCGGCAGAAGAAATATACGGATGAACTATTACGCTGTAAAAGCCTTACAGGCAAGGGTATGGCTATACAGGGGCAATAAAGCCGCTGCACTGGCCGCCGCCACCGAAGTGATAGACAAAGCCTCCCGCTGGTTCCCCTGGACCGCCGATAACGGACAGGCCGGTTACGATCCGGAAGATAAAATTCTATACGCCGAAGTGTTGTTCGGCTTGTTCAATATTGATCTCTATACCACAGGGAAATCGCTCTTCTCCGATGATCTCACGAACCAGCATTTGCTGGCTCCTATGGAAACCCACCTGGATAAAACCTACGAGGGAATGAGTTCTGAATACCGTTATGATAAAATCTGGAAAAGAGGCGCTTCACATGCCGTAAAACTGTTTACAAAATATGTTGATGTAAGAGAGACAGAAGACAGAAATAAGCCTTTCCGATATATCCTGCCGATGATACGTATGAGTGAGATGTACTACATCGCGGCAGAATGTGTGCCGAATGCTGCCGCCGGCATCGGTTACCTGAATCAGGTACGTGCACACCGGAACCTGCAGCCGCTGGGCGCTTCAGCCAACCTGCAGACAGAGCTGAGAAAGGAATACGCCAAAGAATTCTGGGGAGAGGGGCAATTATTCTTCTTCTATAAAAGAAAAAAAATTACCTCGGTGCTGGCAGGCAGCTCCGATAACCAGATTAAACTGGGAAGCGGACAATATGTAGTGCCGCTGCCCGATGCTGAAATCTATTACAGAAATTAAAAGCAGTACTATGAAACTGAAGAATATCATTGCCGGAGTGCTGCTGCTGGCAGCCTGTAAGAAAGCAGATGTTTTTACCTATAAAGCAAAGGATGCCGTATACTTTAATGTATACAACAATGGTTACAGATCAGATTCTTCCTACCTGAATTTCCTGAACATTCCGGCGGAAACAGACAGCTATGTATTCCGCATACCGGTGATGATCACAGGCGTGCCTGCTCCGGTGGACCGGTCTTTTATTGTAGTGGCAGATACCTCTTCCACCGCTGTGGCAGGTAAGCATTACCGCGCATTGCCCCCAACCTTTACCATGCATGCCGGAAAGAGCAGGGATACCATTGCCGTTGTATGGCTGCGTACCCCTGATATGAAAAATGCAGCGGTGACCTTACGGCTACAGCTGCAGGAGAATGAAAATTTCAAATCAGATTTTCAGCCCATACTCGACGCTGCCAATAAACGCACTTATCTGTCCAGGTATACCATCCGTACCGGCGATATGCTGGTAAGGCCGCCGGGATGGTGGGATTTTATGCTGGGTGATTTTACCCTGAAGAAACTGTTCCTCATCTGCCGCCTGATGGATAAGAAGCCGGATATGTTTGAAGGCCCTATGAATATGGGACTGAACATAGAGATCGGCATATTCATGCAGCATTACCTGGATGATATGCGGAAGGATGGCGCCCCGGTGCTGGAAGATAACGGAGATGAAATGACGATGGGACCAGGCATGATGTAAATATCATCTTTCAACCTGTAAAAAGAATTCAATCATGAAGCAAACTATATATAACCGGCTTTGTTTTTTCCTGCTGCTGGCTGTTTGCAGCAGCTGCTATAAGGATAAGGGCAATTACGATTACCATCCCATCAACGAAGTAACTATCCAGGCCATCGATACCGCCTATGCCGTATTGCGGGGCGACTCCCTGCATATTGTTCCAAGGAAGACCTTTTCCCTGAGCAGCAACCCCGAAGATGCTTACACCTATGCCTGGATTGCGGTGAACGATTCTTCCAAAACGCTGGCTACTACGCCGGAACTGCATGAACCGGTCATGCTGATGCCTGATAATTATGAACTGTATTACCGGATCACAGAAAAAGCTACCGGCATTAAGTATGAGTTTAAAACAGAGCTGCATGTTATGACAGGCATCTATGAAGGCTGGCTGTTACTGAACGATCAGGGCAATGACAATCCCCGGCTGGATATGCTGTCAAAGAATGTAAGCGGCGATTTTAATTTCATTTCAGATGTGCTGAATTATGCCAGGTCACCCCTTCAGCTCAGCGGAAAGCCGCGCTCCGTACAGGTTATACGGTACCGGAACAATAACCCGGATGTGCTGATTGGTACTTCTACCGGTACTACCAGAATTGACCCCGAAACATTTGACTGGAACAGGACGATGAATGTGCTGTATGATATGCCACGGAATACGCCTGCTGATTTTGCGCCGGACAGACTGAATCATCAGTACGGGATTACGTACCTGGTGGACAAGGGAGATTTGTATTACCGTAATCCTCCCTACAGCATTATGTTTGCGCAACCGCTCAATGTTGTCAGGATGGAAACCGGGAAGTTCAGCGTATCGCCGTTTGTAGCGGTAAGTATGTTTTCCTATTCCCTGCTGTATGACATCACCAATAAACGTTTTCTGCGGCATTCGGTGGAGAGCTTTGCCCCGTATTGCGAGCTGATGCCGGAGTCGCCGGATTTTGACTATAATAATACGGGTATGGACCTCGTGTATATGGAGCGGACAGAGTATAATGAGTTTGATGTATTCAGTATTCTGAAGAAACCGTCAGGCGAATTTTATCTCTCCCGTATTTACCTGTTTTTTGATACAGAGTATGAAACAGCGCCGGTGCGTATGAATGCGCCTGAGCTGGACAAGGCATCCTGTTATGCTGTCAATCCGGATTATGGTTATGTGTTCTATAGCGTAGGCGGGAAGTTGTATGAGTATGATTTCAGTTCCAACCAGGCTAAATTAAAACTGGATATTTCTCCCCGTGTAATTTCCTGTTTACAGACGCAGTATATGGAGGCAGAAAAGGAGCCGCTCAAAAGCCTGAGAAAAACGCTGGCAGTATGTAGTTACGATCCCGGCGGGCCTGCAGGGAAAAGCGGACGTATTGATTTTTACGCCGCCACAGCTGTGATGGGCGATCTGCAGCTGCGTCGTTCCTTTAGTGGTATGGGTAAGGTGATCAGTATGGATTACAGGGGACGTTAACAAAAGATAACTCCTGATAGCACAAATAGTTGATTGTCTATCCTCTAATTAACCCTTATATAGCCCCGGCCTGCTTTTGCGGCCGGGTTTTTATTTTATCAGGAGAGCATGAGCATTTCATCCCATGCAGGAGGGATGTTGCTTTGGTAGGACAGGAGGGATAATCCTACACCGGTGCTACCGTCCAGCACATCCCAGCAGTATTCCCAGTCTTTGCCTGCACCTATCCATCCGCGCATGCCATGTACGCCGGGTTGACCGGAGAAAATTACTTTCTCCAATGTGTTGTTGTACCAGTGTTGTGCGCATTGGAGGAAGGCGGGGTCTTTTGTTTCGTGCCAGAAGCGGTTATAAAATGCGGCGATGCCGCCGGAGCCATGGCACAGGCAGGAGTCCACCACGCCGGCAGCTTTGTCGGAAATCCTTTTTGTGTTATAGTGCATAATATCCAGGGCCTCATCCATCCAGGCGGATTCCTGCAGATGTTTGCCACAGTACCAGCAGGCGAGGGCTACGGAAAGATCTCCATAGCACCAGGAGAGGCGGCTGAAATCTGAGCGGCCGTCCAGCATACCCGGAAACAGTGCGCGCTGGTGGTCGGCGCTGCGGGGCAGCTGTTTGCTTTTAATAAAGGCGATACAATCGGTTATCAGTCGCCGGCATTGACCGGTGGCGATACCGGTGCAGTATATTTTAGCGAGCAGCACCAGCAGGCCGCAGGTGCCATGCGCCATACTGAAGGCATCGACACCTGGCTGGTCGGGTTGATCCATGGTGAATACGGGGAGGCTCAGTCCTCCGGGGGCGGGTACTGCGGCGGCGGCCAGCGTATCGACGAATTGCTGCAGGTGTGCCGCTACGGCGGGTTGCGCAGCATATGGTATCAGGAAATGACAGATGCCGGCGCTGCCATAGAGGAAATCAAAATCTTTTTTATGCAGGCATTGTTCGCTGTCGGTAATAGCGGCAGGAAGAAAATCTGTGAGCAGCATATCCATGTCGATGTCTATAAATTCGTGCGCATGGAGATGTTGTAATACCCAGAACGGTCCGGTGGCGCCGCTGCAATAGTCGTATCCCGTAACCGGTTCCGGCTGCAGGTCCTGGTAAAGCTGTTGCAGCAGATCTCCCGCCAGCGGATCCTGAACATTGTACTGGCGTTCGTAGTAGAACACATACAGCAATGCTCCCCACGGGCCTTTCAGGAGGCTTTCCGCATAGTAGGGTTCGTATCTTTTATGTTGCAGCAGGGTAATATTATCGTGATAGATAGTGGTCAGTATCTCTTCTGTTGTCATAGTATCATCTTCCTTAAAAAAATAACAGTACAGCTGCAACACAATGGTTATATGTTTTTAGCTGTACTGTAAGCTCGTTCATGTCATCAGTTTCTGCAGGTGCCGCCGAAAGTAAGTATCGGCTCTTTACAACACGGATAGCAGCGCATAGGCGTTTCAGCCGTGGAGAATGCAGTGCGGTAAGGCGCGCTGACTGCTACGGGTCCTTCTACTACATCAGTTTGCGTAGAGCTGAGTTTGGCAACAGTGTTCTTTTTCAGAAACAGTTTCCTGTCCAGGGAGATTTTTGTTGTTTGCATAGACTATATGTATTGAGGGTTAAAAAAATACGCGGAAAATGTTTACAGGTAATCTCAGATTCATGTGACGGTATATAAATATACCAAAAAATAAAGGGCAGCAGGGAAATTTTGCTATATAATTATCCAGTAAGGTCAATTACGAATGCCGAATGATGAATGGCGGGTTAAGCACGAAGATTTAAGCGGATTCATGATTTCCCGATCCGCTTAAATCTTCGTGCTTAACCCGCCATTCATCCTTCGTCATTCGTAATTAACTATAATTATGATTTTACAACTATAATCTCTAACTTACCCGGTATCAACCAGGGAACGCGGTTCAGGAGAACCTGTAATTTATTGACTTACCACATTAACGCCATAGGTGCATGGATCAATGCGCGGACATAGAGCTGGTCCAGCGGTTAAAGAGCGGCGATGCCACCGCTTATGATACCTTGTTTGTCAGGTATTACAAGCTGCTGTGTGTCACTGCCTTCTGGCTTCTGCAGAATGAGCAGGAGGCCAAGGATATTGTGCAGACATTTTTCCTGGATATATGGGACAGAAAGTTGTATCTCCAGTTTAACAATGATATAAAAGGGTATTTGCATACGGCCGTCAGGAACCGTTGTCTCAATCATATTAAGAAGCAGAAAACGCAATTGCAGCAGCAGACGGCTTTTGCATTTCTGCAGGACGACAGCTGTATGGCCGGCCCGGAGCAGCTTCCGGACTACAGCGGCCAGCTGCATCAGAGCCTGGATACTATTGCGGGCCAGAAGCGTATGGCCATACAGATGATATACCTGGACGGCAAGCGGTACCAGGAGGCTGCTGATGAGATGGGGATCAGCATCAATTCCTTTAAGAGTTACCTGAAGAAGGGTATGAAGCTGCTGCGTCATGCCGTGAATAATAAAGACCGCTGAAAGGGTTATGGAACAGCAACAGGAGAAAATATTCCAACTGTATATACAGCAGCTCACAGGCCATCTGTCTGAGGAGGAGGAGGCTCATGTGCAGCGCATGCTGGCGGAAGATCCTGCCTTTGCGGCTACCTGGGCTGCCCTGGAAGCTGAAGGGAAAGAGATGGACGTACAGGGTTACCTGCATCGTGTAGATGAACAGGCTGCCCTGCAGCAATTACAGCAACGTAGCCTGCGCCCGGCCTCCCGTAAAAAATGGCTGGCAGCGGCGGCGGTACTGCTGCTGCTCCTGAGCGGCAGCTATTTCTTCTTCCGCAGCACGCCGGCAACACCTCCGCTGGCGCAGGTAAAGCCACCGGTACAGCTGCTGCTGGCAAACGGCAGGCAAATCAACCTGGATAATGACAGCGCCGTCCGCACAGTTAGCAATGCTACCCTGACCACCGGCAACAACATGCTCCGGTACGAATCTGCCGATACTGCCATGAACACCCTGCAGGTGCCGGCCGGCGCTTCTTACCGCCTGATGTTGTCTGACGGGACGGAAGTATGGCTCAACGCCGCTACCAGCATGCGTTTTCCGTTCCATTTCTCCGGCGGCTCCAGAGAGGTGTATGTCAGCGGAGAAGCCTATTTCAAAGTAGCGAAGCATCCGCAACAGCCTTTCACCGTTCACACGCCACTCACCAATATACAGGTGCTGGGCACCGCTTTTAACGTCAACACCTATCATAACGGTAATGTTCGTACGTCGCTCGTGGAAGGGAAGGTCATCACCTCCGCTGCCAACGGTCTTCAGACAACCCTGCAGCCCGGTTATCAGTCCGACTACTCCGCTGCTACCGGTTTTGCCGCCTCCCGATTCGATGAAGAAGAAGTATTGTCATGGATAAACGGCGTATATTATTTCCACCATATGCCATTGCCGGAACTGGCCGCCGCAGCTTCCCGTTTCTATGGTATCACCATCGTCACAGATCCGCAAAAACATGCCCGCACCGCCACCACCGGCATCATGGAGCGGGATAAACTCAGTGCCTTTCTAAATGATCTGGAAACTACCGCGCAGGTGAAGTATAGTTATAAGGATGGGGTGCTGCACCTCGAGTAGGAGCCATTTGATTATTTTTTTATTTTATTATTTGAGATTTGTATCCAGGCCATGCCTCCCTTGTATCTATTGGTACAAAAGAATACCCTGATCGGATACAACATCTCAAATAATAAAATAAAAAAATAATAAAATGAAGACACCCGTTTCCTCCTCTCCGTTGTAGTATATAAAAAACGAACAGCAAAAGAACAATGGTAACACCACGTTATCGGACTAACTATTAAATGAATTTCTGTTATGAGAAAATGTATACGCCATTGCCGGCCGGTAATGCGCAGGGCTGTGCTATGCCTGGCGCTGTGCGGCATATGTTTCCTGCATGTACTGGCACAGGAGCAGGGCTTCCCCGCAGCCGCTGCGGTAACGGTGAAAGGCAGTAACCTGTCGCTGCTGCAGCTGTTCCGGACTATCAAGAAGCAGACGGGGTTCACGCTTGTGTACAGCAACCAGCTGCTGGATGACGGCGAAAAAGTTACCGTGGATTTTAACCGGACAAAGCTGGAAGATGTACTCCGCTTCCTGCTGAAAGACCGCAATATCCGCTATGAAGTACGCAGCAACCGTATTGTGCTGGACAAAAAACCGGCAGCAGCGCCGGCAGCCCTGACACGGACAGATAGTGTCAGACCACAGGCCCGGCAGGTACGCGGCCTCGTAATGGATGACCAGGGCGTGCCGCTCCCCGGCGCTACCGTGGCTGTTAAAGGTACCTCCCGCGGCGTGGTGACAGATGTGCTGGGCGCCTTCTCCATAGATGCCGGCGATAATGATGTACTGCGTATAGCCATGATCGGTATGACGCCGCAGGAGATAAAGGTAGCCGGACAAAAATCATTGAAGGTGGGCCTCAGCCGCACCGTAGATAAACTCAACGAAGTAGTGGTGGTGGGCTTTGGCAACCAGAAAAAAGTAACGGTAACCGGCGCCGTGTCTACGGTAAATATGGCGGACATGCGCACACCCGTAGCGTCCCTTACCAACGCGCTCACCGGTAAAGTAGCCGGCGTCATCTCCATGCAGAGCAACGGCGGCGAACCCGGATATGATAACCCCACCTTCACCATCCGTGGTATCGGTACCTTCCAGGGCAGCGTATCTCCCCTGATTATCGTGGACGGTGTACAGCGCGAAGATGTAAACAGCACCTACGGCGGCGCCTTCAACAATATTGATCCGGAAGATATCCAGAGTATCTCCCTGCTGAAAGATGCTTCTGCAACTGCCGTATATGGCGCTAAAGGCGCTAACGGCGTACTGATTATTACCACCAAAAAAGGACTCGCCGGCAAGCCAAGAATAGCTGCCAAAGCAGAATCCGGCATGACCGGATTAACCCGCAGACCGAAAATGCTGGACGGCGTTACCTATATGCAATTGTTTAATGAAGCACGGAAGAATGAAGGTAACGCACCCGGATTTTCGGAAGAAGTTATTCAGAAAACCGCCAGCGGCCTCGATCCCTACCTGTATCCGAATGTAGACTGGATCAACACCATTTATAAAGACTATGCTTCCATGACCAACGCCAATGTTAATGTCAGCGGCGGCGGAGAAGCGATGCGCTATTATGTATCCATGTCTTTCTACAACCAGGACGGGCAATACAATGTCTCTAAAATTAACGGCTACAATCCTAACCTGAATTTCAAACGCTATGATTTCAGAAGTAACCTGGATCTCAATGTCACCTCTTCCACGGTGCTGTCGCTCAACCTCGCAGCGATGCTGGTAAACAGTAACTTCCCCGGCTCTTCTGCTTCTGATATCTGGTACAGCGCCTATGCTACTAACCCTGTCGCCTATCCGGTGAAATATCCCGGTAATATCTGGGCCGGGCCGCGCAGCAACGGCGGCGTCAATCCTTTTAATATTGTACAGAATAATGGCTACAGCCGGGAATTTAAACCATCCGTGCAATCTGTGCTGACACTCACACAGAAATTAGATGCCATCACCCGGGGACTCAGCGCCACCGGACGTTTTTCTTTTGATACCTACGGAGAATTTAATACCAAACGCTCCGGCACCAACGACCTGTGGTATGCCGGCTCCCGCAATGCCAGCGGAGAACTGGTGCTGGAAAGAGTACGCACCGGCAGTACCTACCTGGGTTATGAGCCTTCTTCTTCCGGCGAAAGAGTGATGTATCTTGAAGGAAACCTGAGCTATGACCGCAACTTCGGTAAGCATACCGTCGGCGCGCTGGCGCTGGGTACCATGCGTAACCGCATGGTAGGCTCTGCGGGCGATCTGAAAGGCGCTATTCCCTACCGCAACCAGAGCCTCGCAGGCAGGGTCACCTATTCCTTTATGGATAAATACCTGGCGGAAGTAAATATCGGCGCTACCGGCTCAGAGAACTTTGAGAAAGGCCAGCGCTGGGGATATTTCCCTGCATTCTCTGCCGGGTGGGTCATCTCAAAGGAACGTTTCTTTGAATCCGCCACCGGGGTAGTGAACCTGCTGAAGATAAGAGGCTCCTACGGTACTACCGGTAACGATCAGATTCTGCAGAACAGGTTCGGCTACCTTACTTTCATAGAAAACGGTGCAGGCGTACAGTTCGGCTATTCGCCCACCGGCTACGGCGGTATCATTGAATCGGTGATCGGCACCAGGAACCTCACCTGGGAAACATCGGAGAAAGTTAACCTCGGACTGGACATCAGCCTGTGGAATAAGCTGAATATTACGGTAGATGCCTTCAGCGATCACCGGCGGGATATCCTCATTCAGCGCCGTTCTATCTCTTCTATCGCAGGTTATACACCCGGTGATGACCGCTACATGAAAATATTTGCCAACATGGGCGAAATGGAAAACAAGGGGATCGACGGCAGCGTAGAATATAACAGCACTATCGGTAAACATGTGAGCCTGCGTGTATTCGGTAACGTTACCTATGCCCGGAACAGGATCATCTATGCGGACTACCCGAAGTTCCTGTACGATTACCAGCAGCCGGAAGGCCACAGCTACGGCGAGTATTTCGGTTACGTCAGCACCGGCCTTTTCCGGAATCAGGCAGATGTGGATAAAAGTCCCAAACAACTGCGCCCGGTATTCCCAGGCGATGTAAAGTACAGGGATATGAACGATGATAAGGTGATAGATGCCAACGATCAGACGTATCTCGGTAAATCATCTTTCCCGGTATGGTCTTACGGCTACGGATTTAATATCGGTTACAAACGTTTTGAAGTATCTGCGCTCTTTGCAGGAGTGGCAGATGTTGGTATCATGGCCAATGGTACCGGTATCAGCAACGGGGTAGGCGTAGTGCCTTTCGCGGGTATGGGACAATACCCTGCCAACGCACTGGCGGCAGCTGCCAACCGCTGGACACCGGATAACCCCTCCCAGGATGTGGACTATCCGCGGCTGACAGTCGCCAACCCAAGTGATAATAATTACCAGAACAGTTCCTGGTGGCTGAAAGACGGCAGCTTCATGCGTCTGCGACAGGCCTCCGTTTCCTATGCGCTGATTACGCCGGAGATGAAACGCCGCGGTATCAGCAGTCTGCAGGTATACGCTTCCGGAACCAACCTGCTCACCTTCTCCCGCTTTAAACTGTGGGACCCTGAGCTGGGCGACAGAGGCGCCAGATATCCTTTCGCCAGAACTATTACCATCGGCCTCAGAGCACAATTCTAAAACCACCACAAATGAACATGTTATGAGGAAACTTACCTGCATCCTGCTATTCACCACGCTTGCCATTTGCTCCTGTAATTACCTGGACAAGAAACCGGATAACCTCCTCACAGAAGAGGAGATATGGAAAACCAGGTCCAACGCTGAAAGCTATCTGCATAATATTTACAGTTATGTCAACAATACAGACGGGGGCGACTTTGCCGCTATGGGAGCCTCTGATGAATCGTCTGTTATCTTCCCTACCGTGGCTGTCAGACAGATGGTCAGCGGTAACTGGAGCGCTTCCAGCGGATATTTTTACAACTGGGGAAACTACTATGTAGGTATCCGTAAATCATTTGTTTTTGAACAGAATATTGATAAAGTGCCATCCAGCCAGCTGAGTGACGACCTGAAAGTGCAGTACAAGGCGGAAAACCTTTTCCTGCGCGGCTGGTTCTACTGGCAGCTGTTAAGACAATACGGTCCGTTTGTGAAAGTAGACGGATTGCTGAACCCTAACGAAGATTTTAATCATTATCCCCGTGCTTCTTTTGACACCTGCGTTGCGCTGATCAACCGGCTGATGGATGCGGCATCGGCGCAGCTGCCGGGTGTCTGGGCTTCTTCCTCCAACTTCGGCCGCCCTGCCCGCGGCGCCTGCCTTGCTGTAAAGGCCAGCCTGGCGTTACTTGCCGCCAGCCCGCTGTGGAATGGTAATCCGCATTTCAGCGGCTTCAAAAACCAGAATGGCGAACAGCTGGCGCCAGCAGCCTATGATGAAAACAAATGGCGCATTGCTGTCGCTGCCGCCAAAGCAGTCATCGATGGCGGAAACTATAAACTGTTCACCAACATGGACAACGGCGGGACCTCCTTCGATCCGTACCTCTCTGTCCGCGACCTGTTCCTGACCAACTGGAACGATGAAATCATCTTCGGCACCCTGCAGTGGTGGCGCTGGGGTTTCACCAAATGCGCCTCTCCGGGACCCGGCGGTTACAATATGTACAACGCCACACAAAACCTGGTAGACCTCTTTGCGATGAAGAATGGCCGCACCATCGATGATCCGGTGTCTGAATATGTGGAAAAAGGCTTTGCCCAGGATAAAGGCAGTACCAGCTGGTCGCACCGCAAAGGCGACTGGAACATGTATGCCAACCGGGAAGCCCGCTTCTATGCCTTCATCCAGTACAACGGCCGCCCCGTGCTGCCCGCATCTACCACAGATGATAAAAACTATTTTTCATCAGAAGCAAATGTTAACGGAGAAGGCCGCTCAGAATTTTACTTCAGCGGAAAATCAGGCCAGAAAGCCACCAATGGCGGTAATATCACCGGATACCTGGTGCTGAAAAGAGTAAGCCCGAATGATAATATCCGGAATGATGTGGTCAGCTATCATGGTCCGTATATCCTTATACGTTATGCCGAAATACTGCTGGATTATGCGGAAGCCCTGAACGAATACGATCCGGGGAATCCGGATGTCGTAAGATACCTGAACCTGGTAAGGGAAAGAGCCGGTATCCCCGGTATTGAAACCGTATATCCGCAGGCGGTAGGTAATAAAGACCTCATGCGGAAGTATATCCTGCGCGAAAGAGCTGTGGAACTGTGTTTCGAGATGGACCGATACTATACCCTCACCCGCCGCCTGCTGCTGGGGAAACCTGAACACCAGGCTATTTACGGAATGGATGTGAATGCCGACGACGGCGGACAGGGATTTGCCTTCACCGGTTTTTATACCCGGAAATTATTCCAGCAAAGATACTGGGATGATAAAATGTACCTGTTCCCTATCAATCAGAGTGATATTGAAAGAGACAGGGCACTGGTACAGAACCCCGGATGGTAAAGGATTCTATCAACATCGTCTTAATAATAACATATGAGATTACGCACTTTATATATTTTGTCAGGATGTCTGCTGATACTGACATCTGCCTGCCGGAAAGAAGATAAAGGCCGGCACAGCGATGGTATGCCGATGACCATCAGCAGCTTTATCCCCGCCCGCGGCGGCGCCGGTACCTCCGTGCTGATTACCGGCAGCAACTTCACAACGGATACTGCTGCTATTGATGTGACCATCAACGGAAAACAGCTGATTATCACCGGCGCCAGCTCCACGCAGATTATGGCTGTAGTGCCCAAACGCTGCGGCACCGGTAAGCTCGTCGTGAAAATCGGTCATGATACCATTGCGAGCGCCGACCTGTACAACTATATCTATACCCGTGTTGTAAGCACGTTTGCAGGAAATGGTACCGCCGGTTTTGCCAATGGACCCGGTAAAGATGCCATGTTTAATTTCAACGGCACCGAATGGTACAGGAGTATGGGGCTTGCTGTGGATAACGATGGAAATGTATTTGTAGCAGATCCGGGTAATCACTGCATCCGTAAAATCACGGCAGATGGCATGGTGAGTACGCTGGCCGGAAACCAGCTGGCAGAAGGACATGCAGACGGTAAAGGGAGTGCGGCGCGGTTTAAACTGCCCTATGGCGTTACCACCGATCCGCAGGGAAATGTCTACAGCGTAGATCCTATCAACTATGATATACGTAAAATCACTCCCGATGGCAACGCCACCACCATCGGATGGGGCACGCAGTCACCGTGGAGTATAGCCTTCAACGTTAGTGACGGACAACTGTACTATACCGGCAGTAACAGTCCGGGTAACATATATACACTGGCCGCCGATGGCAGCAGCAAAGCGGTTGTCAGCAACCTGAACAGCCCTGCTGGTATAGGTTTCGACAGACAGGGCAATCTGTATGCCGTTATCAGCAGCGATCATACCGTCATGCGTTTCGCTGCCGGTACCTGGGAAGCGTCTGTCATTGCAGGGATGAAAGGCGTACCCGGATTTGTAAACGGCCCCGGTGCAGATGCGCGCTTTAACCTGCCCTGGGGGATGGCCACCGATGCTGACGGTAACATCCTCGTAGCCGGCAACGGTACATGGAACGGCGCTACCGGCCATCCGGATCAGAGTATCCGTATCATCAGCGCCAACAGCTGGAATGTAGCAGTTTATGCCGGCGGCGGTACTGCCGGTTATACGGACGGCATAGGGGAGGCAGCCGCTTTCAGCGCCCCCGGCGGCGTTGCCATCAGTAAAAACGGCGTTGTTTATGTGCTGGACAAAAACAATAACCGTATCAGAAGAATCATCTCAGAATGAAATCAATATTACGCATGAATATTTTATTTACAGCCATCATCATGGCGCTGGCATGCTCTGAAAGCAGCCGTATTACAGACAATGAAACCTATGCACATCATACATACTACGTGTCTCCGGAGGGGAATGACAGCAACCCCGGTACCATCAGGCAGCCGGTAAAATCCGCTAAAGCAGTGCTGAATAAACTGCTGGCCGGCGATACCCTGGTTTTCAGAAAAGGTGTTTACTACGAACCCATCAGCCTGTCCCGCTCCGGTACAGCAGACAGCTGGATCACCCTGAAGGCCTATCCCGGTGAGAAAGCGGTGATAGATGGCAGTCAGACCACCGTCAGCGGCTGGCAGGCACTGCTGGCCATCAGCAACGTGCGCTATATATCGGTAGAAGGGCTGGACATCTGCAATCTCAGCACCAACTCCGGCAGTGTAGATCCGGAAGGCATTGCGGTGACCGGTAATGCCCATCATATCAGCATAAAAAACTGCAATATCTATAATATTAAAAGCCATTCACCCATGAGCCAGGGGCGCAGTGCACACGCCATCTTCGCTATGGGCAACGGTACCGAAGCCATTACTGATCTTACCATCAGCGGCTGTACCGTGCACGATATGCAAACCGGCACCAGTGAGAACATCACGCTGGCCGGTAATATCGATGGGTTTACCATCAGCCGGAACAAAGTTTATCATACGGAGAACATCGGTATCATCGTGGCCGGCGGCGACGGACTGAACCCGCAGGGTAATCCTGCCACCAACTACGCACGTAACGGGGTTGTCAGCGATAACGAATTATATAACGTATCTATGGGCAACAGCGTTGATTTCTGGGGAAAGGATAACTACGGGGCCATTGCTATCTATGTATGCGGCGGCGCCGGCGTCATCATCGAGAGAAACAAGGTGTATGACAGCGACCGTGGTATCGGGCTGGTCAGCGAAAGCAATATCTATCCTACCCGCAACTGTATCGTGAGAAATAATTTTGTGTATAACTGCTGGCGCACCGGTATTTATATGGGTGATTACCTGAACTATACCCGCGGTGGTACCAAAGACTGCCAGGTGGTGAATAACACCCTGTTCCAGAACAACCGTACAGTAGGCGCTTTCGGGGAAATTGAAGGAGAAATCAGGCTGACGGAAAATTGTGAGAATAACATCATCCGGAATAATATCGTATATGCCAGACCGGTAGATGTGATCATCCATAAATACAGTAACAGCGGCTCCGGCAATATCATCGACAACAACCTTTATTTCACCACCGGTACGCCGCAGTGGATATGGAACAGCACCAACGATGCGCCCATTACTGATTTCAATACCTGGAAAACGGTGAGCGGTACAGATGCTGCATCTTCCTTCGCGGACCCGCAGCTGAAAAGTACTTCACTGCCTGACCTTCATATACAGCCGGGGTCGCCGGCTGTCAATACCGGATTTGTTATCAGCGAAGCGGTGAATGGCAAGACGGATATAGATGGCAGGCCGCGTATAAAAAATAATAAAATCAGCAAGGGCGCACAACAGTAAAACGTTAGCGGCAGTATTGATCCAGAAAGCGGAAGATGCTGTCGAACTCCTGCAGTGGCGCGCTGTGGCGGCCCTGCACCGGAATATGTTCATAGGGGTAGCGGAAGCGATGTGCCTGCAGCCTTTCCATCATTTTCCCGCACATATAGGTGCTCGGACAAATTTCATCCATTGTAGCAGAAAGCAGCAGTACCGGTCCGTTAATATTTTCGACCGGGATGGCTGCTTTCTCCGTTGCGAGGGAGTCCTGCAGCATGGCGCTGAAGGCGCCGCGCAGGTCGCCCTTCATCAGGAAGGGAACAGCGGCTTCGTTGACCGGTACAAAAGGAAGTTCTTCGTTGTTGTATTGCCAGGCACTGGTCGTAAAATGTTGCGTATGCCCCGGGAAGGCCACATGGCTGGGTACAATGGCCACCACGCCGTTGATGTCAGGAAAGTGGGCCGCCAGCAGCAGGGCCAGATCTCCGCCCCTTGATCCGCCGATGATAATCACTTTGTGCATACCAGCGGCTTTGCGGATAGCGTCGTGTACCTGGTTCAGGGAAATGCGGTTCAGCGTATCAGGGGCTCCTTTGCAGCGAAAGTATCCCAGTGCGAGAAAATGGTATCCCTGTTCCAGAAACCGGTCGCGCACCGGCTTCCAGCGATCGCTGCTCCACGCGTTGCCGCCTTCGGAGCCGCCAAGTCCTACGATCAGTGTCTGCCGCGTGCCGGCGCCGGAATAGTAAATGCTTTGTACGCCAGGGGTTTCAGATTGCCGTGCGGTAAGGGATAAACTGCAGGTCAGCAGCAGCAGGGAAAGAAGGAGTTTCATGTGTGTATTGTTTATACCACAAAGTTCCCTGTTAAAGCAACCGGAAGATTTGATCTATATCAAAAACTACCTTTCTGCCCGGATACGGCTCAGCGTTTCCTGTGTAATGCCCAGATAGGAAGCTATCATTCCCAGCGGGATGCGATGGTAAATATCTTCATAGGTCCTGCAGAAATGCACATATTTCTCTCTGGCAGTAGTAAAGCGCATAGAGGTGATCCGTTCCATGTAATGACCAAATACTGTTCCCATAGAAAGCCGGGCATATCTTTCCATTTCCGGGAAATGGTCAAACAGGTATACCAGGTCGTGGACTTCCAGCACCCAGGTATCTGTATCTTCCAGGGCATCGATAAAGTAAATATCCTGTTGCTGTTGTATAAAACTTTTTGGAGAATTCACCCACTCTTCCTCGCAGCTGAAGTACTCGGAAATCTCTTTTTCATCTTTCAGAAAATACACCCGTACCAGCCCCCGCTGTATAAAGTAACTATGTGTACAAATATAGCTGGCATGATGAATCAGTTCCCCCTTCTTAAAGGAACGGAATAATATCCTGGCTGTCAGTTCTGCTCTCAGTGCCGCTGACAGACGAATATACTTTTCAAAATGCCGGAACAGTGCCTCTGGCATACAGATAAATTATAATTAAATTTCCCTGAAAACATCTTCCATCTCCGCTCCCCGCTCTACTTCGCAATTCGCATTCCCCATCCATCTTCGCTTCTACATTCGTAATTCGCAATTCGCAATTCGTAATTCCTGTCTAACCTAGTTCTTCTTCCACCACCGGAATAATTTCTCCTGCCGTATTCACCGCATAAATACCGATCGCGTCAAATCCGTTGCGTTTAAGGGTTTCAAGCGATATTTCTTCTCCGGAGACAAGTGTTACCTGTCCGTTTTCGTTGAGGAACTCTGCGGCTTCTTCCTCATAATCGATGTTGTAATATACGCTGAGAATGATATCGAAGGTATCTTCCCCGTTCTTATCGGTATACCAGTGAGCCAGCGGACGTTCGCTGATCTGATCTGCCGGCCAGGTATCACAGAACATAGCGTCATAGCCATGTTTGCCGCCGTCGAACAGCAGTATTTCTTCACCGGTGATAATGTCAATGGCATATACAAGTGCGGGTGCATTTTCGGTGGCAGTAATCAGGCCGTGTTCTTCCATGAGTTCACCGTAATATTTTATTTTGAATTTTTTATTACCGGAAGAAGATTGCAGTTGTCCGCGCCACTCTATATCGATGACTTTATCAAAATACTTTTCATTGTCGTAGACAGCCAGCTGTTCGAAGTAGGTAGGGGCAGGTTTATTCATGACCATTTTTATTATGCGGTTATGAGTGCCAAGATAAGGCAATTTTCGCTGTATGTTCTTTTTCAGTATCTTCAATCGTTGTTATTACTGGAGGTCTGTATGGCCTCAGCCCCGGAAGTCATTGTTCAGCGCATTTAATCCCTCGGTTGTCAGGAGAAGGTAAGTACCAGCCAGGAACTGTTACACATATTTTGATATTATAACCAACCCCAAACAAGCATGTTATGATTCGTTTTGCTATTTCACTGGTGATCACCATCGGTATTTTCATTTACTGGAGAATTGAAATAAAGCGTACAGAGAGATTTTCATTTTTACATCAGGTGAAGGCGGAGGATTTAAAGAACATCTTTCATGCTGATACTGCGCCCAGTATTGCACTTAAAGTATGGGATACAGCCAGGATCAGCCGTGGCGTGTCAGGCACTCCGAACCAGGCTGCTTATCATGGCGTTAAGGTGAAGGTCTGGCATGACACTTCCCGCTTGAAAAAGTATACGGGTCTGGTTAAACCTGCATCTGTTACCGGGAGCGGGTATGCTGTTTACCGTTTCTCGCATACCGTTTCTGTCGGTAAGATGGCTGAAGTGCTGCATGAGAACGGATTTGAACGGAGGGTCGCCAGAACAATTGCCGGGAAGGCATCCAGGCTGATGAATGGCAGGTTCAAGGCGTTTTCCTTTGCGGTTACCGCTGCCGGCGGCGTTTACCTGGTGGTGGATTATTTCGATGCCACACCGGGAGAAATGATACGTAACAATTATCATGATATAGAACGGTTGCGGTGGATAAAGACGATTTTCATTATGGCCGTATTTATGACAGCATATTTCCTGTACCGGTATTTACAGGATAAGCGGATTATGCGCTCATAAAATCTCCGTGTCAATGATCCAGGATGACCACCGTGTCTGCATTTTTTTTCCGGGTAGAGGTGATGAGCAACAGTGGGAGAGATAGCAGGAAGATACCGCCTACGAGCAGAAATGTGTCGCTGTAGCTGAGCAGGGCGCTTTGCCTGATGACGGAGCTGTCCAGCGCTTTCAGGGCGCTGTTATGCGCTTCTCCGGCGGTGGCGCCTTTAGACATAAAGTAGTGTGTATAACCGGAGAGGCGTTGCATGACGGCGGGGTTGGAGGGATCGAGGTGGGAGACGAGATCGTACCGGTGTTGTGCGTTGCGGTTATGCAGGTAGGTATTCACGATGGCGATACCGAAAGAGCCGCCCAGCTGCCGCATCATGTTGTTGAGGGCAGCACCCTGCGGGATGTCTGCCGCAGCCAGGGAGGACACTGCCAGGGTGGTGAGTGGTACGGTAACGAGTGCAAGTCCTACGCCGCGCCAGATGAGGTAGCGGGTGATCTGTGCAGCGCCTGCATCCTGGTTGAGTCCTGACATCTGCCAGCTGAAGAGTACGAATAGCCCCATGCCCGCGAGGATCAGCCAGACTGGTCTGACGCCCCGCTGCAACAGGCGGGCAGAGATGATAAGTCCGCCGATAGCCAGGCAGGCTCCTGGCAGCAGCAGCATACCGGTTTGCAGGGGAGTAAAGTAGAGCAGCCGTTGGGCCATTACAGGGGTGAGAAAGACAGAGCTGAAGATGCCCATGCCGGAGACGAAGGTGAGTATGGCCGCGATGCTGAGATTGCGGCTTTTGAGTACCCGCAGGTCTACTACGGGGTGGGGTATACGAAGTTCCCACCAGATAAACATTGCGATGCCCAGGAAGGCGGCGACGGAGAGCCAGACGATATAGGCCGCTTCAAACCAGTCATCCGTTTCGCCCCGCTCCAGTACTGTCTGCAGGGCGCTCACCCCGATAGCCAGCAGCAGTATGCCCGTCCAGTCTATTTTCTGTGCTACCGGTTTTTGTGCCGGCGGGGGTAGCAGCCGGGAACAGATAACTGCCACCATAATACCGATCGGTATGTTGATATAGAATATCCAGGGCCAGTCATAATACTCCGTGATATATCCGCCCAGTGTAGGTCCTATAGTGGGACCAATGAATACGCCGATACCGAACAGGGCGCTGGCGATGTTTTGCTTTTCTTTGGGGAACTGTTCAAATACAATTACCTGTGACACCGACAGCAGGGCGCCGCCGCCGATGCCTTGCAGGAAGCGGAATGCCACAAGCATCCAGATGTTGGTGGCCTGCCCGCACAAAAATGAGAAGAGGGTGAAGGCGATGATGGAGCCGATGTAATAGTTCCTGCGTCCCAGCCGGGCAGCCAGGAATCCCGTGATGGGGATGATGATGACATTGGCGATGGCATAGGCAGTAATGACCCAGGAGGCATCTTCCAGGGTAGCGCCCAGGTTGCCGCTCATGTGCGACAACGCTACGTTGACGATAGAAGTATCTATTAATTCCATGATGGCTGCGGTGATTACCGCCAGGATCAGTACTGTCTTCTGCATAGGTGATATGTTATATACCGATTGGTATATTTTATGATAAAAAAAACGGATGTATTTATGCTCTGCCGGCGTTCATGGTCTGGAGGGCGGTTTCGGGAGAAGTGAGGTGCAACTGATAGAACTGCGCAGTATCGCCCACATGGATTTCGTAAACATCTGCCGCCAGCGCTGCGAGGAATTCAGCAGCCACCTGTTGTGGCGGAATGCCGTTGCTGCCGCCGATATCGCGGGAGAAAGCGGTATTCACGAGGGGAGGCATCAGTTCAAATACGCGTATGGGTGCTACGGAGAGGCGGAGCGACTGTGTATAGGAGTGGAGTGCGGCCTTGCTGGCAGCATAGGTGGGTATGTTGGCAGAAGGCGCAAAAGCTACGATGGAGCTTACCTGTACAATGGCAGCTTCCGGCTGCCTGCCCAGCAGTGGCAGCAGCATTTCTGTGAGCTGAATAACGGAGAAGTAATTGGTCAGCATTTCATCGGCGGCTTTTTCCATGGCGTCGGCCCTGTCTGACAGCCGGTAGGTGTATGCCTTGCCGGCGTTGTTGATGAGTATGTTGAGTTGTGGATACTCCTGTTCCAGGATGCGGAGCAGCCGTTTTACATCCGTGTGCAGGGTAACGTCGCAGGCGATGGGGATGATGCCGGGAATGGCAGCGGCGGCCTGTTCCAGCCGTCCGGTATCTCTTCCGGTGATGATGACCGTGTTGCCTTGCTGTTGCAGGGTGCGGGCCAGTTCCAGGCCGATGCCTGCACTGCCGCCGGTAATAAGTACCGTGTTGTTGCTTGTTTTCATGCTTGTTTGTTTTATACCGATCGGTATATTTTTATATAAAAAAATAATCAGAGTGCCTGGATCAATTTTTCAACGGACTGCATAATAGCGTTGCGGTAGTGCATTTTGCCGGTGAGTTTGGCAATCATGATACAGCCTTCTATCATGGCGATCATGGTAAGGGCGGTTTGTTCAGGATCTGTTTTTTTACTGAATTCACCGTTACGGATACCTTTTTCCACGATGGCGGCGAGCCTGTCTTTCCACGCAAGTATAGCTTCGGCGGCTTTCTGTTTCAGTGCCGGATGCGTATCATCTGCTTCGGTGGCAGTATTGAGCATAGGGCAGCCGCCGGCAGGGAAAGGATGCTTCAGAAAGTTGGAATACACCTGTACATACGCCATCAGCTTACCCCGGCAGGTATCCTGCCTGGCGGTTTCCTGCGCCATAATAGCGGTTACCTGCTGCAGGTTATGATCAAATGCCGCCAGCGCCACTTCATCTTTACTGGCGAAGTTGCCGTAAATGCTGCCTTTGGTCAGCCCCGTCGCATTGGTCATATCACTCAGCGAAGTGCCGGCATATCCTTTCTCATTAAATACCGGTGCGGTCATCTCCACAATAAACTGCCTTGTTTTTTCTGCTTTACTCATCACCGCTTTAGTTTTGTTGATACAAAATTATACCATTCGGTATAAAATAAACAAATTTATTTTTGGAGACACCGGTTTTTGATTAATTACGAATTACGAATTACGAATTGCGAATGCAGGAGCGAAGATTAAAACGTAGATGAAGGCGGATGTTTTCTAATTAGCACCCTTCATCTACATTTTAATCTTCGCTCCTGCATTCGCAATTCGTAATTCGTAATTCGTAATTAATCAAAAACCAGTACCCTCCTTCCTTTCCTGTTCGCAAGTCCGTACAGGAAAAGCCTGTTCACCTCCCCGTATACCTGGTGGAAATCGTTCCGTGGGGTGAACCGTTCTTCAGTCATAAACCTTAATTGCGCCATGTACACAGCGGTTATTACTGACCTGTCGATATTGCTGCGGTAGAGGTCTTCCTGCTGGCCCCTGTGAAGGTTCTGAAGGAGACAGGCAGAGAAGCTTTCTTCTTTGAATACTTCCAGCCGCATCCAGGAGGCGGGATAGTAATGTTTCAGATCCCGCAGGAATAGGGTAGAAGTAGTCTCCACTATTTTCTCTGCAGCACACAGCAATTGTTTCAGCTCTGCAATGGCATTGGCAGCCATATGTCTGTTCAGGGAAAGATACCTGTCTGCTTTCTCCACCCACTCCGCCACCATCAGCGCCACGAGCTTTTCCTTGCTGTCAAAATGCTCAAAAAATACAGTGGTGCTGAACCGGCAGTTTTGCGCAATTTCATCAATACTCACAGCCCTGATACCTTTTTGAAGAAAGAGAGCAGCGGCTGTGTGGAAGAAGTGATGGTATTCGTGTTTCATGGTTTGCCTTTTTATTGGAGTTAATTACGAATTACGAATTGCGAATTACGAATGAGGAGCGTAGATGTAAGCGAAGAAGTAAATGCTTTATCCGCTTACATCTACGCTCCTCATTCGTAATTCGTAATTCGCAATTCGTAATTACCCCCCATATTTACGTTTCTCATTCACTACCTAACCTCACCCGTTACCTTCCTGTACACCGCCTCATTCACCCGGTATTCTGCTTTGCTGTCAATAACATTACTATAGGCTTGTTGCCAGATGGCCTGGGCTTCGAGTACGTCCTTTCCCGTGGTGGTGCCGGCTTTGAAGCGATCGGTTGCCAGTCTGACATTTTCCTCCGCCTGGGAGAGGGAGAGGGTGGATGTTTTTATTTTTTTGACGGACTGGTTGAGTGCCAGCCACGATTGTTGTACTTCCAGGTTAATCAGCTCTTTGGTATCTTCCAGCTGTTGTTGCTGTGCGGCTATTCTGAGAGATTGTTCCTGTATTTTCCGGGAGCGTTTTCCCCAGTCGAAGATGGGAATGCTGACGCTGGCAAGTCCGTACCAGGTGGCCATATAGTCTTTGCCGTTGCTGAAGTTGATACGTTTTCCGAGTGCGCCGTTGCCGCTGGCTGTAATGCCGATGGCGGGCAGGAAGTCGCTTTGCAGTATTTTTTTCTGCAGCGTTTCCGCATCGAGTATATTCTCCAGCATTTTTATCTCCGGGCGTTGTGTTGCGGCCTGGATGGCAGGACTGCCGGTAAGTTCGCTGAAGTCGCCGGTAACGGAGTCGGCTACTGCGAAATCAGTCTGGCCCGGCATACCGGTAATCTGTGCCAGCACCAGCTTCGCCATGATAAGTCCGTCGTTGGCGCGGGTGATGTTGAGTGCGGCTTCATTAAGACTAACCTCCACACGCAGCAGATCATTTTTATAAATGAGTCCTGCCTCGTAGGCGTTCTTCAGCTCAGTATGCAGTGCCTGCAGCATTTCCTGGTATCTGCCGGCGAGGATAATCTTTTCTTTTACCTGTACCACCTGCCAGTAGGCTTTGTCGGCGTTGAGCAATACTTCTGCGGAAGTGAGTTCCTTTTGTGCAGACTGTATGCTGATAGCCTTTCCTGCAGCAGCTTTACCGAGACGGATTTTTCCACCGGCATAGATGGCCTGTGTGGCAGTAACGGCTGCGCTGCCCACATATTCCGGTATCAGGCCACCCATGGCGCCTCCTATCGGTTTGCCGAGATATGCGCCCAGGAGGGAGCCGTCAACAGAAGGGTAGGCGCTGGCGGCAACGGCCTGTTGTGCTGCGGTAGCGGCTTCCACCTGATATTGTGCCGCCCTGATTTTTTTGTTTTGTTCCAGGGCCATACGCCGGCATGCTTCGGCTGTCAGCGCCGGCGTTTGTGCCATGATATGGCTGGCTGTCAGCAGTGCTGACAGTAATAACAGTAGTCTGCAGTTCATTGTCGTTATTTTACAGGCAGATGGCCCGCCGGGGCCACCTGCAGCATCAGTTAATCAATGGGCCGGTTTGTACATGATATCGGTGTCTGCATCTTCCGCCACTACAGGCTCCGGAGCAGGACGTACAAACAGGTAGTAAAGCACGGGTATCACAAAGAGGGTGAGTACCATGGAAACGAGGAGGCCGGAGGCCAGCACGCTGCCCAGGGGCGCCCACAGCGGCGATTTGCCTATAATCATGGGCAGCACTCCGATGGCGGCAGCAGCCGATGTCAGGAAGATGGGCCGCATCCTGCGTTTGGCTGCCGCCAGCGCAGCGGCTTTGATGCTGTAATGATGATCGCGTACCAGCTCATCGGCATAGTCTACCAGGATAATACCGTTGCGCACCACAATGCCTATCAGGCTGATAATGCCCATGAAGGCAGTCATCCCCATCGGGTTGCCGGTGATGTATAATCCCAGGAAGGCGCCCAGTAAACTCAGCGGGAAAGTAGCGAGGATGATGAGCGTTTTACCGAAGGTTTTGAACTGGAACAGTAAGGTCAGCAGAATGAGGATCAGGCTTGTTCCCAGCGCTTTGCCCATACCCGGTGCGTTCTCCTGGGAAGACTCTGCATCGCCGCCGTATTCAATGGAGATACCTTCCGGCAGCTGCAGCCGCTCAATTTCGGGCTGCGCCTTTTTCAGTATTTCAGAGGCCATGATGCCCAGCTGCGCTTCCGATAAAACGGTGAGCGTACGGATACCGTTCCGGTGCGCAATAACGCCGGTATGCCAGGAGGGCGTCAGTTCTGCCACTTCCTTCAGCGGTACTTTGCTGCCGTACATATTGTTCAGATGCAGGCGGCCAAGGTCGCTGAAATCCTTTCTGCTGGAAGCGTCCATGCGGAGAAATATATCTACCGGTTTATCGCCTTCCCATATCTGGGATACGGCGTATCCTTTCAGGCCGGCTCCGATGGTCTGCGTAATCAGCTGATGGGGAACGCCCAGCCTGGCGGCGGCGTCTTCTTTTATTTTCAGGCTGATGCCGAGGTAGTCGTCTTCATAATCGGAACGCACCCAGTTGGTACCTGCTGTATTACACAGTATTTCCCGGACCTGTGCGGCTACTTTTTTCTGGTCGTTCATCTGCTCGCCGATGATGCGGATGGCTACGGGAGAGCCTTCCTGCATGCTCAGCTGCCGCAGCCGTACATAACCGTTGGGAACGAAACCTTCGAACCGGGGCAGGTATTCCTTTACCAGGTCGTTGGTGGCATCGTTGCCGGTGGTGGTGATAAATACCTGGGCATAGTTGCGGCGCGGCATTTCCGGCGCATAGGTCACATTAAAACGCGGAGAGCTGGTTCCCACAAAGCTGGCAATACCAGTCACACGTTTGTCTTTCAGCAGTTCCTTTTCTACCAGCTTCACTACTTTCTCCGTTTCTTCCAGGGATGTACCATTAGCCATCCATATCTCCGCGTTAAATTGTTTGCTTTCACTTAAAGGGAAGTATTCCTGTTTCACTTTACCGGACAGTATTACTGCGAGTACAACGGCGCCAACGGCAATGCCGATGGTTGTTTTAGGGAAACTGAATGCCAGCTCCGCGCATTTGTTGAAGGTATGCTGCAGATGATCCAGCAGGCTTTTCCGCTTTCTGGTGGTACTTACTTTATGTTTCAATCCTTTTTTGATGAACACATAGCAGGTATAGGGCGTTAGCAGCAACGCCACTGCCATGGAGGTGATAAGTGCGATGGCAATCGTTACCGGCAGTGCCGCGATAAAGTCTTTGGAGATGCCGTTCATGAACAATGCCAGTGGCGCAAAGGCGAAGATGATGGCGAGTGTGGCGGTGAAGATAGGAAGCGCCAGCTGCCGCGCAGCCTGCCAGGCTGCAGTCCAGGGCGTAATATCTTCGTCCAGTTTCTCAATATAATTATCCACTACTACGATGGCATTATCCACCACCATGCCCAGTACGATGATGAGCGCTGCCAGCGTTACCTGGTGTAGTTCTATGGATACAATGTTCATCAGCCCGAAGGTGATGAGAATGGAAACCGGTGCTGCCAGCGAGGATACGGCTGCTACCCGGAAGGGCAGCAGGAGCATCACCACGATGATGACGGAGGCAATTGCCAGGCCGAACTCCTTCATAAAGTGGCGGATACTTTCGTCTACCACTTCGGGCTGATTCACGATGGTCGTAATTTTTACATCGCCGGGAAGCTCCTGCTGCAGCACTTTCAGGCGTTCTTCCACAATATGTCCGAACTGCACGATGTTGTTGCCCGGCTGCATTTCAATGGCCAGCATCATCACCTTGTCCTCACTGATACGTATAAACGAAGAAGGCTCTTCATAGCGGCGTTC
Source organism: Chitinophaga solisilvae (assembly GCF_009928525.1). Lineage (GTDB taxonomy): Bacteria > Bacteroidota > Bacteroidia > Chitinophagales > Chitinophagaceae > Chitinophaga > Chitinophaga solisilvae. The sequence continues at coordinate 112,147 of NZ_JAABOK010000018.1, forward strand.
TATGGTGGCTATATCTTTCAGCCGTACAACGGTGCCTGCCGGCGTGGTGTAGATAATCTGTGCGCCCAGGTCGGCGGCTGTTTTATACTGGCTGTTGGTGAATACGGGAAAAGTATTGGAGCTGATGGTCATCTCGCCGGAGTAGCCGGTGATGTTCTGCATCTGCAGGGTGCGTATAATAGTTGACAGGTCAAAACCATATTGCTGCATCTGCTGATCGTCGATGGTAACATATAGCTGTTGCTTCTGGCCGCCGGACCTGTTAATTTTGGATATTTCCGGAATGGTTTTGAGCCCGTCTTCTATTTTGTCAAGGTATTTTTCTATATCTGCGTAGCTGCGCTGGTCGGAGGATACGGTGATGATCTGTGCGGTTACATCCCCGAAGCTGCTGTTGACAACCGGCCCTATAACGCCGCCTGGCAGGGTTTGCCGGGCAAAGGCATTTAAGCCGTGCTGCAGGGTGCTCCAGAATTTTTTCCTGTCTTTAACAGCGGTATGCAGTTCCACGGTGATGAATACCTGCCCGTCTTTTGTCTGTGATTTTGTTTTCTTCTTATTGACTTCTTCGAAGGAGAACAGGTACTGTTCAATTTTGTTGGTTACCTGTTTTTCCATTTGTAATTCATCGGCGCCGGGATAAAAGGCATACACCATGGCGATGGGCATGTCTATCTTCGGATTTTCGGACCGGGGCATATTCAGCAGGGAATAGATGCCCAGCAGGAGCAGCAGTGTTACCACTACGATGGTTACCTGTTTGTACCGCATGGCCGCCTCGATAAAGCTAATTTTTCTCTTTTTCATTCTTCCCGGATTGTCGGACATTGTAAATGTTTTTTCGATAGCCTACAGGCTGATGGCGGCGCCGTCTTTCATAGTGGCGATACCGGAGGTAATCACCTGTTCGCCGGTGCTGAGGCCGCCGGTAACGATCACTTCATTTTTACCGGTGAGTGCGCCGGTAGTAACGCGTTTACGTATAGCCCTGTTTTGTTTGCCGGCTACAAATACATAGGTGAGGTCGTCTGCATCCCTGACTACCGCCGTGGCAGGAATGGCAATACGGTTGCTGCTTCTGCCGGTATTGATTTTAATATCGGTGAGCATGCCGGGCAGCAGCACACCATTCGTATTACCCAGTTTTATTTTGATAGAATAGGTGCGGGAGGTAATATCTGCCTGCGGATTGATGATGGTGATTTTTCCCTGCAGCGTATCGCCGAGTGCGGGGATGTATACCGCAGCAGTACTTCCGTGTCTCAGCGCGCCAACTTCACTTTCAGGTACTGCTGCCCTGGCATACACCATATCTGTTTTAACAATGGTAAAGGCCGGAATGCCCGGAGCGGCAGCGCTGCCACGCTCTGTTTTACGTGCACTCACAATACCGGAAACGGGGGCATACAGCCGGCTGTCGGCAATACGTTTGGCATTGATCTCCTTGTTGGCCCTGGCCTGCGCCAGCTTGGTCCTGATGTCGATATAATCTTTCTCCGGTAAACTCCCTTTAAGGTATAGCCCGTGCAGGCGTTTGTACATATCTTCTGCCTGGTCCAGTGAGGCGACGGCAATGGCTAAGGCGTGACTGTATTCAGCGGCATCCAGCGATGCCAGCAGCTGCCCCTGCCTGACGGCCTGTCCTTCTTCTACCGCAATATGACTGACTATACCGGGTACCGCAAAGCCAATGTCTGCAGTATTGTCCGGCTCAATCGTTCCGGAGTAGGACAACTCCTGCGGCATCTCATTCATGCTGACGGTGAACACCTGCACTTTCACCGGCTGCGGTGCTGCTTTTTTTATTTCCCTGCTGCCGCAACCTGCCAGCATGACTGTTATGATAAATAAGGAAACTGGTTTAAACATCCCTGACATAAACTGAAGTTGTGATTGATTACAAGAATTTGTGAGGCAAAATTACCGGTGCGGCAGACCGTGAAAAAGGTTCATATATCGGGGAATCTGGTCTGAAAGTCGGTTTGTTTTAATAATAACGGAAAAGCATATACGAAAAGAAACACCTGGGCAGGAATACCCAGGTGCTTATGCTAAACCTACAACTGTTACACTGTTAGTAACGATAACTTCAGGGGAAACATCTTGCATTCATTCTCCATTCCTTATTCGTAATTACCTGTTTAGGGTATCATGGCGCGGAATGTTCTGGGAGACACGCCGGCATGCCGTTTGAAGAATTTTCCGAAGAAAGACTGATCGCTGAAATGCAGCAGCTCTGCTATTTCCGAGATGCTGAGCCGGGAATCTTCCAGCAGCATCTTAGCTTCCATAATAACGATATCATCAATGATTTCACCGGCATTTTTACCCGTAATTTCCTTTACTGTTTCTGTGAGATGCTTGGCCGTGACAAACAGCTGTTCTGCATACTGCTGTACATTGCGCTGATACCTGAACTGCAGCTGTACCAGGTTGGTGAAACTGATGACCAGGCTTTCCTTCCTGGTAATATTGGGCGTCTGTACACTCAGGTACCGTGTACTCATCGCCGCCAGTTCATACCACATCACCAGAAATGTATGCTGCAGCAGTTCTTTCGCAAAAGGAGCGCCATCCATCACTTGCTGATAGCGCACATGAAGTTGTGTGAAGTAGTCTGACAGCATCCCTGCATCTGCAGCTGACAGCTGCCATACCGGCGAATATTTGGACGTGAAAAAATCGTATAGCTCCAGTTTGTTGGCAGGAATACCTATATCTACCAGGAAATCTACCGTGAAATTCAGTACCGCTACAGTAGAATCCTTATCTACATAATCTGTCTTCTTGAGCACATGCGGAGAAATCAGAATCAGGTCATTAGTCACGCAGGTGTATACTTTACGGTCCAGCGTACCTTTCAGCTTCCCCTTCTTCACCAGCATCACAGAAGTAAAATCCGACCTGAAATTAGTTCTGAACTCTTCATATTCTTCCAGTATCAGATCGGGCATGACAAAAAATCCGCTGTCCGGGTTATATTGAAAACCCTTGCTGCGTATGAATTCAGCATGCTTGTAAACGGCGCCTTGTTCTCTCTTCTGTGTCATATACTAACCGGCGGATAATCATCATTTCTGGATACTGCGAAGTTCAGCCGATAAATCTTCCATTAAAAGGTTCATTAGTCGGTAATATTGGTCAGAAAGTCGGTAAGGTGAAGGTAAGGCTTTTGGGGAATTACGAATTACGAATTGCGAATTACGAATGTAGAAGCGAAGATTAAGGTAGATAACTATCAAACCTCTCCTTAAATCTTCGTTTTAATCTTCGCTTCTACATTCGTAATTCGCAATTCGTAATTCTATAGTGTCCGGTTAAAATAACCCAAAGGATAAATAAAAGGAGGCCGATGTGGCCTCCTTTTTTAGTAAGTTTAAGTTACCACA
>NZ_JAABOK010000019.1:0-51845 GCF_009928525.1 Chitinophaga solisilvae
GAGGCTTGGAAATGAGAAAACAATGATTTTTTATCATTGGTGTCCCAATAATCTTACGCTTTAACCAAAGCCTGGATTTTTACCGGACACCAATGATTACGAATTGCGAATTACGAATGTAGAAGCGGAGAGCTAAACGAAGATTAAAAGAGATACTTAATAGTTATCACCTTTAATCTTCGTTTAGCTCTCCGCTTCTACATTCGTAATTCGCAATTCGTAATTCGTAATTTTTGTTTAAATTTATAGTACCATTAACCCCAAAATAATCACATATGGTGTTGCTATTGCAGAAGCAACTGCGCTTGATGATTCCTTTATTATTGCTTTCGTTTGGCCTGGCGGCGCAGTCGCCGGCGGTAGCGCCGCGTTGCTGTGATGTACCGGAGTGTAAAACCCGAATTGAAGCACTGGCTGCGCAGATGCTGAAGGTGGTAAAATTGCTGGGTCCCTGCAATGATGATCCTACCATCAATCAGGATGCGCTGGCGCAGTTACAGGTGAAATTCCCTGCTGAGTACAATGAATTTGAGCCGGTGGTCAGAGAAATACTTGACATCAAAAGCGGTCGCCGGTACCGGAATGACCTCTGCTTTTCCAATGCATTGCCGGAAGAGCACCGGATAAATGTACTGAGCTGGCTGTCATATATGCAGAAGCAGCTGAACGGGCCTGCCGTATTCCCGTCGTCAGAGTTTTGCGGTGGCTGGCGGATGCGGTTTGAGCTGGGACAGGGCGCCGGCAGTATATTCCGCAAGGATATGGGATATATCGGCAGCGTACGCGGTTACCTGGCATATACATTTGCCCGTGAAAGAGGATGCGACGGGCGCCTTCGTTTGCTGGCCGGACCATCCGTCTTCTGGCAGAATAATGTTGCCTATATGCAGCTCAGCACACGTGCAGCCTACCGGGTAAAGAACCTGACCCCGAAGAAGCTGCCTGCCTACTTTGGTAATATCAATGTTTTCGGAGAATATACCACCACCTTCGGCGCATTTCACTACGCCGCCGCAGGGGGAGAAGTTGAACTGGGGCCTTTTGGGGTGAACCTGTCTGTACTGCATGACTTCAGAAGCAATCACCAGGGATTCCTCCTGGGATTCGTATTATTCAATAAATCCTTAAAGAAAAAACCATGAGAGTCCTGATCACCAGCGGAGGCGGCGCAAAGGGCGCTTTCAGTGTGGGAGCCCTGCAATACCTGCAACAGAATAACCTGGCTGACTTCGACTTTATCAGTGGTACCAGCACCGGCTCCCTGATTGCATGCATGACGGCAGCAGGCAGGATTGATGTGCTCACGGATGTATATCTCAATACCACCAATGCGGATATCCTCGATCCGCAGAACCTGCTGGACGGCCGTCCATATCTCTATGATACAGACCCGCTCCTGAAACAGATAGATACTCATCTTACGCCAGCAGCCTTTGATACAATCCTGCAGTGGCCAGGCACAGTATGCTATAATGCCGTATGTCTGCAGACAGGCAAGCTGACCGTGTTCTCTACCCGGCCGCTGGCGGCGGACAGGCACTACGACCAGCAGGTAATTAACAGCCGGCAGATGATGATTGACGGTATGCTGGGCAGCACCAACCAGGCCGTGTTCATGAAACCCGTTATTCCTCATCATGATCCCGGTATGCAGTATGTAGACGGTGGTAACCGGGAGGTGATCCCTACCCGTGTGGTCATCAACAACCTTTCCCGCAATGAGGATCATGAAATATATGTACTCAGTAACAACCCTACTGAACTCCTGCAGGTCAACAGAACATTCACCAATATACTGGATGTACTGATGCGGGCCATCTCCATCTTCATCCAGGAAGTCCGGGAAAATGACCTGAATGTGCTCTCCATGTATAAAAAGATTTCGCCCACCAACATCCGCATATTTTATATCTGCCCGGACCGGGAACTGGATACGGAGTTTCCGACCGGACTTAATTTTGAGTTCACAGAAATGGAAAAATGGATGCAGATGGGGGCACAGACAGCCAAGCAGGTTATTACTAATAATCCCAATGGTAACTTCAGCTGAAACTCCTGCCGGATAAGAGAAGTAGCAGACGGCAAATATTTGCGGGCACATACATGTGCATACTTTTTTTGGAATATTCAGGTTGCCTGCTGTACTTTTGAGATCTCAATACCTGACACACGTTACTATGCTGCTACTTGTTATCATCAACTCGCTGATTCTTTTATCACTTTCCCTGCTGCATTTTTACTGGGCCAACGGCGGTAAAGCCGGCACCAAAGCTGTACTTCCAGCCACGGAAGACGGACGCCAGTTACTATACCCTACGGTGACGGTTACACGGATAGTAGCCTCAGGGCTGCTGCTCTCCGCCTTCATCACATCTGCCAACATCGGTTGGCTGGGATACGCGCTGCCGACGTATCTTGCCGGCTGGGGCACTATTGTGGTGGGAACGGTGTTTTTTCTGCGGGCAATGGGTGAATTCAAGTATCTCGGTTTCTTCAAAACAGTAAAAGGTACCCGCTTCGCTATACAGGATACCCGTATTTACTCACCGCTTTGCCTTTTTTTAGCCGCCGGCGAAATTGCCATCGCCTGCTACTACAGCGGATGGGGGCTGATGAATTAATGAATGATCAGGATTCCTTTCTTTTTTTTTATGACCTGTGAAAACGGGGGTGACCTGTTGTGCCTGAAACAGGGTCAGCAATGAATAATTGTCTCTCAAAAAAAAATTCTTGCTGCAGCACTGCCGAATTTTTAATATACCCAACAATGGGTATAACCGTGTCCGTTAGTACTGTACAAATAATTGTATTTCAGATATGCATCCTGATGCAGCGGGTAATAATACGCTGTTATTATACCGCGGCCGGTAAAGGACGGCTGAAAGTTAGCAGCAGTAAGGGTTTTATGATACTAAAAAATAAATTACAAATACTATAGAATTAGTGGGATTTATATATATTTGATTCATTCTTTAACCCAAATCCAAAATCTAATCAATGAAACACACCAAAACCAATGTGAGGGCTTTCCTTGCCCTGTTGTTAACTGTTACGGTTATTGCAAGCTGTAAAAAAGAAGACCTCAAGACGAACCCTGTAGTACCAGAGAGCACAGCAGAGCAAGCTGTTGAAGATCACCTTACCATTACGCCTGAAAGGCAGAAAGTGATCGACTTTTTTAATCAGAATGCCAATGCCCGTGGCATTGCATCAGGCGCGGTAGCAGCTGCTACCTACCGTTCCTTCAACATCAATTACCAGGGTACTGTACCCAACGACATCAAAACGCTGGTAAACGGTGAAATAGATCAGCTCTATGCCACCAGCGCCAGCGCCACCACCAAATCCCGCATGACCGGCGCACGTATCAACGTTTACAACAGCCCCGGCAGCGGCGATCTGTTCTACACCAACGGTAACGTATATATCGTGAACTTCCAGGTGTACCGCAATGTGCACACTGCTCCCGGTAACGTCATCTTTCATGAATTGTTCCACTACCTCCACGATCGCTGGACTTCCGGTGGATTCAACAATTCAACAATCTATAATCTGTACAATAACATACGCCGGGCCGGCGTGTATCCTGCAGGTTCATATGTGCTGAGCAATCAGGCGGAATACTTCGCTGTAACTGCTGAAGCCAAATACTGCAGCACTAACCGTCCGCCGTATAATGCCTCTACAGTGGCATCTTCTGATCCAAACTGTAACAATTATCTGAACACCAATTTCTAATTGGCAGACAACTATTGACAACGGTTGCCCTATAGCAGCAGGGCAACCGTTTTTTTATGGGAGGACATTTGTCCCGCTGCAACACCACATGACGGTTATCTTTGCAGCAGATGCAACAGCATCGCCATGTCATATGAAAGTATTAATCACCGGCTCCGCCGGCCATCTGGGCGAAGGCCTGGCACGGACGCTGACAGCCACGCACACAGCATTTAACGGGATAGATATACTGCCTTCCGCATTTACCACACATGTAGGCGCCATCACAGACCCGGCGCTGGTAAGGCAGTGTATGCAGGGCGTTACAACCGTATACCATACCGCCACCCTGCATAAGCCGCATGTAGCCACACACCCGCAGCAGGCATTTATAGATACCAATATCTCAGGAACTTTACTACTGCTGCAGGAAGCGGTAGCCGCCGGCGTCTCACAGTTTATTTTCACCAGTACCACCAGCGTTTTCGGAGATGCCCTGGTGCCGCCTCCAGGCGCGCCTGCCGCCTGGATTACAGAAGAGGTAACTCCTGCACCCAAAAATATTTATGGCGTCACCAAAGCGGCTGCAGAAGATCTCTGTCAGCTGTATCACCGTAACTATGGTTTGCCCTGTCTGGTGTTACGCACTTCCCGCTTTTTTCCTGAAGCAGATGACCAGCAGCATATGAGAGATGCCTATGCAGATGACAATGCAAAAGCCAATGAATACCTGTTCCGCCGCGTGGATATTGAAGATGCCGTGAGCGCGCACCTGGTCGCCGCCACCCGCGCCGGGGATATAGGTTTCGGGAAGTATATCATCAGCGCCACCACGCCTTTTTCAGCGGCAGATCTGTCATTGCTGCGCAGCAATGCGCCGGAAGCGGTAAAGCAATATGTGCCCGGATACGAAGCATTATACATCGCCCGTGGGTGGCGTATGTTCGCGGACATAGACCGCGTATATGTGAATGAACGTGCCCGCCGCGAACTGGGCTGGCTGCCGAAATATGACTTCGCCACTATGCTGCAGCGCCTGCAGGAGGGCCAGGGTGTGAAAAGCCCGCTGGCAGAACAGATCGGTATGAAAGGATACCATGCGGAAACATTTGCTGAAGGGCCGTACCCGGTATAGTCTGCGGTTTTCATAAATCGCTTACCTTGCACACACAAAATAACATTGTCATGAAACCCCTTAACAACTTACTTTGTCTGGCAGTGTGCGGCCTGCTGATCAGCGCCTGCGCCACCACCGCCAGAACCGACCTGTTCTTCGGCAGAAATATTCCCGGCGGCGGCCATGTATCAGATACAGACTGGAAGACATTTACGGACAGCGTGATTACGCCCCGTTTCCCGGAAGGCTATACAGAATGGGATGCCACCGGCAAATGGCAGGACACGGATACGCGTCAGACCATCGCGGAGAGCACTAAGGTGGTCACCTTTATCGGGAAAAGAAGCGGCGCCCGCAACACCGCCCTGGAAGGCATCATCCAGGCTTATATCAGCCGTTTTAAACAGCAGGCCGTACTGCGCCTGGATGCAAAAACGAAGGTGAACTTTGTATCGGCAGCACCGGGGCATTAACCGGGACTGACAGGGGTATGCAGTCCGGGAATTATAGAATATCTTTGCACCAGCAGTATTCTATTACCCTCAAATATCGACCCCATGGACTACCCCAAAAGAATCATCAAAGCGGGAGAGGAGGACTCCGCTATTGTTAAAGCCATCCAGCACCGTTTAATCGAATTAGGTATCGGCGACCTGGAAGGTACCGGTGTATTCGGACCTGATACCACCGCCGCTGTCAAACAGTTTCAGGCCACGCACCGCGACCGCTTCAGCATACCGCTGGAGGTGGACGGAAAGGTAGGCAGCATCACCTGGGAGGTGCTGTTCAGCAACCCCGTACCCGGAAGAAATGAAGCCCCGTCAGGACTACTCACCAAAGCCATAGAAGTGGCCGCCAGCCAGATAGGCGTGATGGAAGTACCACCCGGCAGCAACCGTGGGCCGCAGGTAAATATTTACCTGGCCAGCACCAACACCGCCCCCGGTAACTTCTGGTGCGCTGCCTTTGTTTACTGGTGTTTTGAGCAGGCCGCAGAAAGACTGGGCACATCCAACCCGCTGGTGAAAACTGCCGGCGTACTGAAACACTGGAATGAAACCCAGGGCAGAAAAGTTACCCGGTCCAAAGCGACCAGCGATCCTTCCCTGATAGTGCCCGGCAGCATCTTCATCAAAGACCACGGCGGCGGCTTTGGTCATACCGGCATCGTCACCGCTGTTAACGGCGGCTTCATCGAAACAATTGAAGGCAACAGCAATCCCAATGGCAGCAGTAATGGGATCGGCGTTTTCCGGCTCTCCTTCCGGAAAATAAATTCTATCGAGAAAGGATTTATCATTTATTAATGCAAGAGAAAAACAGCACTGTCGGTTTTGTTCTATTTTTCGCCTGCTCCGCAGCTTAGTTTTGAGAAAAATTAAACAGGATGAAAGCAAACGAACATACCCAACAGACATTACAGACAGTGCTGGTACTGGGCGGCACCGGTAAAACCGGCCGCAGAATAGCACAACAGCTGACAGCCAAAGGATGGCCGGTACGCATCGCCTCCCGCTCCGCTTCCCCGTCTTTCGACTGGAATGACCAGGCCACCTGGGCAACCAACATGCAGGGCGTAGATGCCGTCTATATCAGCTATCAGCCTGATCTGGCAGTACCCGGCGCTACAGATACCATCCGTGCCCTCGTCAGCCTCGCAAAGGAAAACGGTGTCAGCAAACTGGTACTGCTGTCAGGCCGCGGAGAAAAAGAAGCCCAGGAATGCGAAGACATCATAAAGGCTGCCGGCCTCCGCTGGACCATCCTGCGTTGCGCCTGGTTCAACCAGAACTTCAGCGAAGGCTATCTGCTGGATCCGCTGCTGGCCGGCCATGTAGCCCTGCCTGCCGGCGACGTAAAAGAACCTTTTGTTGACGTGGAAGATATAGCAGACGTAGCCGTAGCCGCCCTGACCGAAACCGGCCACGATAGCCAGCTGTACGAACTGACAGGCCCCCGCCTCCTTTCCTTCCCGGAAGCAGTAGCCGAAATATCCCGCGCCACCGGTAAACCCATCGCGTACCAGCAGGTATCTCCTGCCGAATACAAGGACATGCTCTCAACATTCGGTATCCCCGACGACTACATCTGGCTCGTCAACTACCTCTTCTCCGAAGTCCTGGACGGCCGCAATGCCCACCTCAGCGACGGCGTACAACGCGCCCTCGGCAGGCCCGCACGGGAATTCTCATTGTACGCAGCGGAAGAAGCAGGGAAAGGAACATGGTGACATAGGAATAACGAACCCGTACCAATCAGGGATTAATTATGAATTAAGAATTATGAATGATGAGTTAAAGCGAAGATCGAATCGGACAACTAAAAATCATACGCTTCGATCTTCGCTTTAACTCATCATTCATAATTCTTAATTCATAATTCATAATTAATCCCGTTAGAGGGTTACGCCTTACTTCTCCGTCTTAGTAACGAGATATATGCCGGAAGCTATAAGCGGAAAGCGGAAACCGAAAAACCTGAAAACCTGAAAAACCATGTACACACTACGGAGTAGTTTTTTGATGGCGCTACTGCTAACGGGCGCCTTTTCCTGTACCAAATCAATGCAGCAGCAGGAGAGCGGGCGGGCGAAAATGCCTGCCGGAACTAAAGATGGCGTGCCTGTTGATTACCGCCAGGAGTTACGCACTTTTATCCAGGATATAAGCGCCTGGGCGCGTGGAAAGCAGCCGGGATTTATGGTAGTGGCACAGAATAGTTCGGAATTGCTCACCACCACCGGCGATACCAGCGATCCTGTGGTAACAGCCTATGTGAATGCACTGAATGGAGTAGGGCGGGAGGAGTTAGTGTATGGGTTCGAAAATCATGATGATGCACCTACACCCGCTGGTATCAAAAAGGAGTGGACTGCCTTCTGCAAAAAGGCGAAAAATGCCGGTCTGAAAGTACTGGTAACAGATTACTGTACAACGCCCGCTAAAGTAACGGCTTCCTACAATACCAGCAACAGTAACGGATTTATCTCTTTTGCCGCTTCCCACCGGCAGCTGGATAACATCCCGGCAGGCACGCCCTATCAGGAGCATGGGGGGAATGTCAGCACGCTGGCCGATGCCCGGAACTTCCTCTATCTCATCAATAACGGTGATGGCGATACGAAGTTTATTAACAGCCTGAAAGCCACCAATTATGATGTGCTGGTCATCGATGCCTTCTCTGAAGATGGTAAGACTGTCTGGTCCAAAGCCGTGGTGAACTCCCTGAAGGTGAAGAAGAACGGAGGCAAACGTCTCGTACTCGCTTATATGAGCATGGGACAGGCCGAACAATACCGCTGGTACTGGAAAGCGGAATGGAAAACGAATCCGCCGGCATGGCTGGAAAACCTCGACCCGGCATGGGATGGTAATTACTATGTCCGCTACTGGATGCCCGGCTGGAAAGAACTTATCTACGGTAACGCCAGCTCCTACACCCAGAAATTAATCGATGCCGGTTTCGATGGCACCTATCTGGATCCTGTAGACGCTTCCTCTTATTGGGAGGAGAAATAAACAGGTATTTACGGATTTTGGAATTTTTTGATTTTGGAATTTATAAATGCAGCGAAGATCGTAGCAAACAATTACGTTACGATCTTCGCTGCATTTATAAATTCCAAAATCAAAAAATTCCAAAATCCGTAAATACCTGTTTATTTTTGCCTGGATCTAAAATTGTGTCATATGGAAATAAATAAGGCTACTGAAAAGGATTTTGATGAGATAACAGCTGTATGGGAGGCTTCTGTAAGGGCTACGCATGATTTTTTGCCGGAGATGGAATTGCAGTATCTCAGGCCGTTGGTAAGAACGGAGTTTTTGCCTGTGGTGCAGGTATATCATATCAGGCAGGAACAGGATATTGTAGCATTCCTGGGAGTGCTGGAGGATAAGATAGAAATGTTGTTTGTACATCCTGCTGCCATGAAGAAGGGTTATGGCCGGCAGTTACTGCGCTTTGCCATTGATGACCTGCAGATGACCAAAGTGGATGTAAACGAACAAAACCCCAATGCCGTTGGCTTCTACCTGCATGCCGGCTTTAAATTGTTGTCCCGCTCCCCCCTGGATAGTATGGGCAAGCCCTTTCCCATTCTTCATCTGGGATTATAATATCTGTAAATAGTTTATAGTTCGATAGTTGTAACAGTTTCCCGCCCTGTATGTGATATTTTCAGCCCCTGTGCGAATAATGAAGCAAACAACCATCCGGAATGAATACAACTGATAAACAGGAACGTTTTCTGACCGTCCTCCAGGCACATAAAGGCATCATCTACAAAATAGCGAATGCCTATTGCCAGGAGGCGGAAAACAGGAAAGACCTGATCCAGGAAATAACGGTACAGCTGTGGAAGTCATTCGACCACTATGACAGCCGGTACAGGTATTCTACCTGGATTTATCGTATAGCGCTGAATACAGCGATCTCTTTTTTCAGGAAAGAGCGCAGGAGAAGGCATGCGGCAGAACTGCCGCCGGAAGATATACTGGAGTGGGCAGATACGGATGACCACCGGGAAACGGATGACCGCCTGCGGCAGCTGCAGCTGTTTATCGCGGAGCTGAAAGAAATGGATAAGGCGCTGCTGCTGCTTTACCTGGAAGAGAAAAGCCAGCGGGAGATCGCAGAAATTACCGGTTTGTCGGAAACCAACGTCTCCACCCGTATCAGCAGGATTAAGGGAATACTGAAACAGAAATTTTCAACTATAAAAAATTAATACCATGGAAAGTGCAGATATCTTAGCCCTCTGGAAGTCTTACAGCCTGCAGCTGGATACCAGCCTCGCACTCAACAGAAAAAATGCAGCAGACATCACGCGGCTAAAAGTACAGTCATTGCTGGCGGTGATGAAGCCGGTGAAAATCTTTACGCTGATTGCCGGCATACTCTGGGTAGCGTTCCTGGATATGCTGATCATATCGTTGTTCCAGGCTGCCAGCCCGTTTTTCCTGGTGTCGGCCATTATACAGGTATTGCTGACTAAACTGGCCATCGGCGTATATGTGTATCAGTTAGTGCTGATTCATCAGGCAGACCTGAGCGAGCCGGTGTTTGAAACGCAGCGGAAGCTGGCAGCGCTGCGTACCAGCACGCTGTGGGTAACGCGGTTACTGTTTTTGCAGCTGCCGGTATGGACAACTTTTTACCTGAACACTACCATGCTCACACGGGGGCCGCTGCTGCTGGTGATAATACAGGTACTCGTTACGCTGTTATTTACAGCTGCGGCTGTATGGCTGTTTGTCAATATCCGCTATGAGAACCGCAATAAGCGCTGGTTCCGGCTGTTGTTTGCCGGAAAGGAATGGGCGCCGGTAATAAAATCGATGGAGCTGTTAAGCCAGATAGAAGAGGAGCGTGATTAGTTTAATGATGAGCTGGAGGGAAGGGTTATTCACCGGGAATGATGGCGGTGGTCAGCGGTGCATAAAACTTCCAGCCCAGCGTAGTATAAAGGGCACGACCTGCGGCGGTGGCTACCAGTATGCCTTTGCTGCCGCCTTTTGCAAAACCGGTCTGTTGCAGTGTATACATCACGAGGGTGGCCAGTCCGCGCCGGCGATGATCGGGATGCGTTTCAATGCGGTCGTAAATGATGTAATCATCTACCAGGGCGATACGGCCAGCCGCCGCCGTTGTACCATCTGCCGCCAGAATTCGTACAAGCGGTACCGTTATCTCATCCTGTATGTCTACTGTATAACCATCGGGCAGAACGGGCGCCACGCCGGTCATCGGCACAGGACAAACCATCATATGGCCAGGCTCCTGTATCACCCAGCGTGAAGGCAGCCATGCACGGGCTTCTTCCGGATCATCCAGTACTTTCAGATGAATAAATGGTTCGTGAATGGTGGCCGCAAGGGCTTTATAACCATCCGATAAATGCGGAAATACATAACGGGCAAGTTGTGCCGGCCAGCCTACTGTTACATGGGAGCCATCATAAACACTGACAGGAGGAGCTACTTCGCGGGATATGGCCCAGCCTTTAACCCAGGTGGCTACAAGCAAGGGATCTGCATGGTACGGTGAAGACATGCCTCAAAGGTAACTATTCCGGTGTTTACGTGCCAGCCATCCATATTTTATTTTTATTAAAAAGGCATTCTTTGTCCCCTGACAGGATCTGTGAAATGACCGCTGGTAATTTCTTCCTTCACCGGCGCCAACCTACCTTCCGGCCATACATTCCTGTTGTTCATCCTTTTTATGTGAGCGGCAATGATTACCTGATGGTTTTTATCTATCTTGATAGATGAAATCACCTATGGATTGCAATCATATCTACCAATTTTTGTTATGAGAAGACTATTATTGTTTGTATTTGTTTGTGTATGCACACCCGGTATTGCCCAACAGTTCTATTTTCCTCCGGCCTATTATGCAGATAATCAGTTGCTGGAAAAACATATGCCTCTCCTGGCAGGGCAGCTGGCCGATGTTTATAAGGATGACAACCGGCAGGAATATTATGATAACCTGTTCAGGTACCAGATTGCTGCCGGCAGATTCACGGCGGCAGGCGCTTCCATCGATTCGCTGCGCAGCCTGGTAACCGGTCCGGATACCATCCGGCGCAAGGGAATCGCCTTCGCCTGGCAAACCTTTCTGGATGCCAACAGCCTGGTGGTCAGCCGCGACTGGTCCTTCACCGATGCCTACCGGCGCGCCTTTGCCAACCTGTATAACGGACTGCCGTCCAGCCTCACCGGCAACGTTGCCTCCTGGATGGAAGCAGACCTCTCCGCCCTGAAAAAAGAACAGGACCAGAGCCTGCAACAGCTGAAAGGACGGGATGTAATCAGTATTGCGCAGGCCAGCCGTATATGCCGTGCCTATGCCGCCTATAAGGTGTTTAACCGCATCCTCCCGCCAGGCATGACTTCCCTGGCAGAACAGGACGACCGCCACTTTATTATAGACAGCGTATCCATCAAAACACAGGACGGCGCTGATATATCCGCTACCATTGTCAGAAGGAAGGATGTGACCACCCCGCTGCCCGCCATCCTGATCTTTAATATTTATACCGGCCCGGTAGACAAGACCAGGGCCAAAGATGCCGCGATCCACGGTTATGTGGGCATCGTTGCCAATACCCGCGGTAAAAACCGGAGTCAGCAGGCAATTGAGCCTTTTGAACACGACGGCGCAGACATTTATGAGGTGATAGACTGGATAAGTAAACAATCCTGGAACAATGGCAAAGTAGGTATGTACGGCGGCAGCTACCTGGGCTTCGCCCAATGGTCCGCTACCAAAAGGCTGCATCCTGCTTTAAAGACCATCGTGCCGCAGGTAGCAGTAGGTATCGGCGTAGACTATCCCCTGTTCAACAACGTATTCATGAGTTATATGCTGCAATGGTTGCATATGGTCACCAACTCCAGGCAAACGGATAATGCAGAGTTTAACAACTTCCCGCACTGGGAAGCCACCAATATGAAATGGTACGCCAGCGGGAAAGCCTTCCGGGCGCTCGATACCATAGAAGGCAGACCGCATGCTATTTTCCAGCGGTGGCTGCAGCACCCCGGACAGGATGCCTACTGGCAGCATATGGTGCCCTATAAGGAAGATTTCTCCCGTATTAACATCCCTATCCTCACTACTACCGGTTATTATGACGACGACCAGCTGGGCGCCATGTATTACTATCAGCAGCATCATCAGTATAATAAGAAGGCGGAACATTATCTCCTCATCGGGCCATATGATCATCCCGGCGCACAAAGCATCGCTGCCGGCAAACTGCCCAATTATGAGATCGATCCGGCGGCACGTATCAACATCCTGGACCTGACCTACGCCTGGTTTGACTATATAATGAAAGACAGCAGCAAACCCGCACTGCTGAAAGATAAAGTCAATTATGAGGTAATGGGCGCCAATGAATGGAGACATGCCCCGTCGCTCCGGGAAATTAACAATGATACCCTCACCCTGTATCTTAGTAATACCCGCAGCAGCCAGCATTATCTCCTGAGCGCCGCCAGACCTTCCACCGGAGAATTCATCCGTCAGGAAGTAGACCTGGCCGACAGAAGCGATACCACCAACCGCTACGACTACAGCAATGTGGTGGATAATGTCATCAATGTTAAAGACGCCCTTTCCTTTGTTTCCAAACCATTTGAACAACCGGTAGTCATCACCGGGTCCTGGTTCGGTGAACTGGATGCCGTTATCAACAAAAAAGATATGGACATCAGCATATCCCTCTACGAACGTACTGCCGACGGAAAATATTTCAAGCTCAATGATTATGTAGGCCGCGCCAGCTATGCCAAAGACCGCAGCAGGCGTACCCTCCTGCAGCCAGGCAGACAGGAAAGAATACCTGTCCGCAATACCTTCTTCACCAGCAAAAAAATCAGTAAAGGCAGTCAGCTGGTAGCCGTTGTGGGCATCAATAAAAGCCCCAGATGGCAAATCAACTACGGCACCGGTAAGGATGTCAGCACCGAAGATATACGCGATGCCGGTGTACCGCTGCAGATAAAATGGTTCAGCAGCAGTTATATGAAAATACCGGTGAGGAAATAGAAGGAGTATTTACGGATTTTGGAATTTTTTGATTTTGGAATTGATAAATGCAGCAAAGATTTTCGCAAATGTCTTTGCTGCATTTATCAATTCCAAAATCAAAAAATTCCAAAATCCGTAAATGTTTTATTTAGTTTTGCCGCATGAAACATATCGATTGTGTAGGACTCATTGTAGTAGAGAACAGGGAATTACTGCTGGCATTCAGTAAAAATAAACAGGCATGGTATCTTCCGGGCGGTAAGGTAGATGCCGGGGAAAGCCCGCTGGAAGCAATACAGCGGGAAGTTATGGAAGAACTGAGTTTGGAGCTTTCTGCAGACCAGCTGCAATGGTATTATCATATTACAGCTCCTGCTTTCGGTGAAACGGACCTGCGGATGGAGCAGGATTGTTTTTTATGCCGGCTGCATGAAGCGCCGCAGCCGACTGCCGAGATAGCAGCAGTACGTTTTTTCAGCCGTGAATCTTACAGCCGGGAAGCCCATCAGGTGAAAGGTGTATTGCTGGCTTTTGAAAGATTGTACCTTGACGGGCTGGTGGATTAAGTCGTATTATCGTTAGGTTTCCTTATAATTTTTTTGATTTTTGTGAAGATTATATTTACTTTCACGTCGCATTTAGCTATGTATCGTCGTGTTACCAGTTATTGATGAAGATTGGTGAGCTATCCTTGAAAACTAAATAACCATTATGGATAAACCCTGAAGCCATTGCTTACCCCTTAGCAATACATTTTCATGCTTTCTGATGAACATATACTGACGGCCTCACGGCCGTAGCAGTTGTTCGTCGCCTGATAAGTTTATATCCTGCAGGTATAAATTCCTTTATTTTTTTTTATTCACCCTCAAAAGAATCATTTATGGGCATTATTGTTTTTTATGAAGGCAACAATGGTACACAGAACATTGTGCAAACCGTAGAAGATACGCCGGGACAGAACTTCCGCCCGGTTAAGAACGACGAAATCCGTTCCATGAAACTGTATGGCGTCAGAGCCGGATGTGTAATCACGGTATATGATTCCCCGGATGGCTCCACCAGCGATGACTTCAGTATCATAAATGTGAAGCGTATCAGTCCTGAATACACTGTGGCCACATTCGAGCGAAGTTATGAAGATGAATATGTAGTTGTTTCCTTTATCAGGAACAACGGCCTGGACGGCAAAATTTCCCGGATAAAAATAAATTAGAAAAACCGTACTGCGGAAACCATGCTTGCAGTAATTTTTATGCTATGGGTAACAATGACGGTCTGCAGATAAAAGGCAGGCCGTCATATCCATTCTCTTTCAGTACAAAATTAACTTTATGGGAATAATCATATTCCGTGAATCGGAAGAAAAAAAGATCATTACAGATGATGACCCGAAGGATATTCGTCCTGTTATCGCCATTGGTACAGTTGAACTCTATAATGTAAGGCCTGGCTGCCAGATTTTTATATTGGATTCTTCTGATGGTTCTCTGACAGACGATTTTACCCTTATCGCCGTCAAGAAACTTTCTCCGCAATACATTGTACATTCACTGGAAAGAACTTACGAAGACGATACCGTGATTGTTACCTACCTTCGTAACAACGGCATGAATAAGCCGGGTTATGTGAAAATCAAGTAAGACCATTTATTTATTTGAGATTTGGTTATTTGAGATTTTGTATCCAATTTTTGTTTCCCTTGTACCGCTAAGTACAAGGAGAATAAAGATTGGATACAAAATCTCAAATAACCAAATCTCAAATTAATAAATGGTCTTACATCAGAATATTGTTAATCGCGGGAATCGGCAGCGGTAGTTCTTTTTCGCCGAGTATTTCGCGGAGATCTATTTCGATGGTGCGGCTCATGGAAGTGATGGGGATATCGTTGGCGCTGCCTTCGAAAGGGTTTTCGGTGGCTTCGCCTACCTGTTCCAGCGCCAGGAATACCCAGCCGGTCAGTGCGCTGAAGGGGATGGTTAACCAGATGCCCATATCGCCCATTTTGGCAAATTCATTAATCATACCGAAGGGGAGTAATATTACCAGGAGGCGGATGAAAAACAGGTTGATGCTGGCATATTGCCGGGGATAGGGGAAATTTTTGATGCGCTCGCTCTTGCCCTGATGTTCGTAGAGTTCTTTCAGCACGTTTTCCATTTCTACATAGGAAAGATCTGAAAGATGCTGTTGCTCATTGAGCTGGCGGAGGTGGGCAGACTGCAGCGCAATGATTTGTGTGGCGCGGTTCTTTTTCTCCAGCAGCTCCGGCAGTTCGGTGGCAGGAATGAATGGTTTCAGTTCATCGGGCAGGTTGTTTTCCCATTCCTGCACCTTGTAATTACTTTGATATTCCCGGTTGTACCGGTTCGATTTAATAGTTTCCCAGGGTCTTGATTCCCGCAGTTGAAAACGCAGGGCTGTAAGCCATCCGATGTGGCGGTAAACCAGCTCGCGATGCAGCCGCTGTTCGGTCGCCTTATCCGGATGCCGGATAAAATCCTTCACCATAATACCCCAGGTTCTGCTGCTGTTAACGATGCTGCCCCATATTTGCCTGGCTTCCCACATCCTGTTGTATGTCTGCGTATTCCTGAAGCCTGCAATAAATGCTGCTGCCGTACCAATGAGCGCTACCGGCACCCAGGGAACTGCTACCCATTTGCAATCGAAAAAATAATACAACGTAGTAGGAATACAGGCTATAAGTACCAGCCAGTATATGTTTCCCCGTGTCCAGACTAAAAACTCCCGGATTTTGTAGTGATTTCCTATATGCATAGTGATATGATATAGGCAGAAGTTAAAAAATATTCCGGGATTTTCTGATTTTTTGATGGGGGAATTTTAAATGCAGCGAAAACAATTGTATATCTCCGCTGCATTTAAAATTCCCCTCATCAAAAAATTCCCCGATCCGTAAATATTTACATCAGTTCGTGTGCGATGCGCCCCAGTTCTTTCAGCGCCTGCTGTACACGCCGGTTCCATGCGTGGTTGCAGCTGATACGTATGTAATTGCGGTAATCTCCGCTATTGGAGAATAGTGGTCCCGGTGCTATGTCGATATGTTTTGCCAGCGCTTCCTGTTGCAACCGGAATGCGTTGATACTTGCCGGCAGTTCAACCCAGAGTACAAGTCCGCCCTGCGGGCGGCTGATGCGTGTGCCTGCGGGAAAATGCGTTGCTATTGCCTGCGTGGTGAGCAGTACCAGTTTGTGTAATGTTACACGCAGCTTGCGGAGGTGACGGTCATAGGCGCCGGTAGATAACAGTTCCAGCATTGACAGCTGCACGATGCTGGTGGTAGCTATATTGGTGACGGCCTTGAGTTTACTGACCTGTTCCGTAAACCTGCCCGGCGCGCACCATCCGATGCGGTAACCCGGCGCCACGGTCTTGGAAAAGGAGGAGCAGAGCATTACCCAGCCGTTGGTATCATAGCTTTTGATATTCGTGGGCCTTTGTGTATCAAAATGCAGATCTCCGTAGATATCATCATCAATCACCGGTATCTTCTGCCGGTTGGCAAAGCGGGCGATCGCCTCTTTTTTATCCTCCTGCAGTTGTACACCGTTGGGGTTATTGAAATTGGAAATCAGTACACAGGCAGCTACAGGGAATTTACTGCAGATGTGCGCCAGCTGTGCGGTATCGATGCCGGCAGCTGAATCACAGGGTAGCTCAATGATGTTGAGCTTTAACTGTTCCAGTCCCTGTAACACGCCAAAATAAGAGGGCGTAGCCACTACTACCGTATCGCCGGCTTGTGTTACAGCGCGGAGGCAGAGGTGGATGGCTTCCAGTGCGCCGTTGGTGATGATGATATCGTCGGCAGACAACTGGCTGTTCCAGCGGAAGGACCGCCTGGCAATTTCCTGGCGCAGTAAAGGATGCCCCGCTGCTGTTTCGTATTGCAGGTGCATGCCGGTGAGGTCCCGCGATGCCTGCTGCAGGCTTCTCCGGATGGCATTGAAGGGCAGTAGGGACGTATCCGGTGTGGCGCCGAAGAAGGAGATGAAAGCAGTATTGCCGGGGGCCGGAAAGGTTGCCTTGCGTAATGTTTTACTGACGGTAATTTCCCGGATACCGGATACCGTTGAAACACCCTGCGGTAAAGGATGCTGTGCCACCGATTTGCGTAATACCACATATCCTGATTTTTCCCTGCCGGCTATCAGCCCTTTGTCTGCCAGCAAGGTAAAGGCTTTCAGCGCAGTGCCTATGCTCACCTGGTACTGTTCATGCACTGTGCGCAGGGAAGGCAGCTTGTCGCCCACCGGATACGTGTTGTTGTTAATCAGCCGTTCCAGCTTGCCGGCAATGGAAATATACTGAAAGGTATTCATCTGTTACCGTTAAATATTCAGTTTTTGTATCTGTTACAGTTGGGTAAAGGTAGCTAGTTTTGTTGTATCAAACCGATAGCACAATGGAGATTATGAACAGCACCCACGAAGATATGGACGCCATCTTTCAGCTGTACGAAGCCGGTACGGCCTATATGAAGCAGGTGGCGCGGAAACACTGGCAGGGTTTCGACCGGAACATGGTAGCCAGAGAAATCACTGAAGGCCGGCAGTGGAAAATACTGGTAGACGGCGTAGTAGCCTGTGTGTTTGTGACCACCTTTCATGATCCGCTGATATGGCAGGAGAAGGATAAGGACCCGGCAATATACCTGCACCGGATAGCCACCCATCCGGCTTTCCGCGGGCAAGGCATGGTCAGGCACATTGCCGCATGGGCTGCTACCCATGCACGGAAGCATAACAAACAATACATCCGTATGGATACCGGCAGCGGTAATGATAAACTCAACCAATATTATATCAGCTGCGGGTTTACGTATCTGGGGATTGTAGCCACGCCGGATACGCCGGAGCTGCCGGCGCACTACCGGAACGGATCTTCCAGCCTGTTTGAAATAAAACTGCCGCCTGCAGCTGTCACCAGCTGATAACGGACTTACCATAGCTGTCAAAATGCAGTACGTAAAAATCCGGATACGGATAAACGATGACGTGCGGAGATACGTGTGGGGAGGGACAGCCAATAAAAAAAGCCTTGCAGTGTTGGATCTGCAAGGCTTTTCAGTGATATGACGATCATTATTTCGCGGGAGTAATCACGATCTTCCTGAATTCGATCGGGCCGTGATCGCCCTGGATATAGATAGGACCGGGTGCTCCTTCGTTACTGTCCAGCGCGCCGCCGGTAATACCGGGGATTTCCTGGTTGCTGATAACCGTTTTACCATTTACGACAATGGTCACCATTCTGCCAGTCAGGGTAATATCGTACGACTGCCACTTGTCTGGTCCCAGCGCTGCAATCTCGCTGGGAGCAAGGAAACCGTACACGCCGCTGAATAATACGCTGGACGGATGGGTATCCGGGCTGCTGTCTTCTATCTGCACTTCATGACGGCCTCTCAGGTAAACGCCGCTGTTGCTGCCTTTCTGATACCTGAATTCCACATGCAGTTTGAAATCAGTGAATTGCTGATCGGAGATGAGGTTAGCGCCGGAACGCGGGCTGGTAAGGATACCGTCTTTCACGATCCATTGGTTTTCGCCTGCAGCTTTCCAGCCAGACAGGTCTTTGCCGTTGAACAGGTTCACCGCCTTGCCCCATACCGGTGCCGTAGTTCTTTTCAGCCAGGGCGCTCTCACGCCTTTCCAGCTGAAGGTTTTACCCTCGCTGGTTACCAGTGTACCCTGTATACTGTTATCTGATACCGTACCTTCTACCTTTAAATACTGACTGCCGTTTTCCCACTGCGGAGGGATGGAGAAGCTGAACTTCCCGTTGTCAACAATAACTTCAGACACCGGGCGCGCACTGCCGGAAGGGCCTACAAAATAGCCTACCAGCGTACGGTAGCCGGACAGCTTTACTTCCAGCCATGCCGGCGACGTTTTGCCATTCTCATCAATGGTAATATCCCAGCGGCCAATAAGCGCCTGCTGGTCTGCAACTGTTTTTACATGGGCTTCCGGAAATCTGTGAGCCGCTGATACCACCATTCCAGACAGCAACATACCAATACCCAGCACGAGGAATTTTTTATACATAGCAACAAATTTTTAGCATCGGCCAAGATAATAATAAAACTATAGAATTACGAATTACGAATTGCGAATTACGAATGTAAGCCCGAAGATTAAACCGAAGATTAAGGGGGGATGCTTAATTCTTATTCCATTTAATCTTCGGTTTAATCTTCGGGCTTACATTCGTAATTCGCAATTCGTAATTCGTAATTAAAATTAATTAATAGTTATCACTCCCCATTCTCTCCCTGTATAGTGTATATTAACATGAAAAATATATATTTTTGAAAAAGTGAACAATGGATGTGCTGCTGATGCGGACAATTAATAAGGGGGGACGTTACTGCCTGTGAAGATAATGTGTAGATATACTAAACCCGTTCCCCTCGGTTACTGGCTCCTGTATTTCCCAACCCAAACCATCCTATAACAATGAAAAAAAGTCTGAAAGGAGTTTCCTTGTCTGTACTGGCGGTAGCATTTACGGCCGGTTGTACTAAAAACATGCAGCAGGATCTGCAGCAGCTGCGTAACGATCAGCTGAAAGCCGGAGTGGCAGCGGCAGTAGCCATTGATACGGCTACCATTACCCTGAACTGGGGTACCACCTATCAGCGGCTGGAAGGCTTCGGCGCCTTTGCAGGAAGAGCTACGCCATTCTTTGAATCGGCCAGGCGCGACAGTATCATGAAACAACTCTGGGGTGCTGACGGGCTGCAGCTCAACATGATCCGCGGAGAAATCATGCATACCTATCCGTTTAACAAGGCTACCGGAGTGGTGACTATTAAGCCGGCAGGTACTGATATTGACCTGGATGCGGGCAGCGCCGCCTATCAGGCGCTCACCGTTGATCAGAAGGCGCAGCTGGCACAGCTCTGGATACTGAAAAAAGTGAAGGAACGCTATCAGACGCCGGTGATGTTTGCCAGTGCCTGGACACCGCCGCTGTATATGAAGACCAACCCTAACAGCGAAAGCGGCAAGAACTTTAACGGCCTTAACTACAATTGCTGCTCCTCCGATTTCGCCAACTACATCGCAGGGTTTGTGAAGGCATACCAGCAGGAAGGCATTGGCTTTTATGGCGTATCGCCGAGCAATGAGCCGGAAAATGTTTTCTCTGACTGGCCGGCATCTTACTGGACCGCCGGGCACCTGGGAGAATTCATCAACAATAACCTGCGTCCTGCACTGAATGCACAGGGGCTGAACACCACCAGGATTATCTCCTCCGAGAACGCTGCCTGGGGGACCGCCAACAGCTTCCTGTCCGGCATGAACAAAAATAATGTAGACATTCTCGCTGGCCACGGCTATGTGGAAATAGGCGATCTGATAATGGGTAAGAGAGGACTGAATCAGAATCCTAAAACCTGGAACTATGCCACCGGCAACCGCCCCGTGTGGATGACCGAAGCATCTGATGATGCCGGCGTATACGATAACACCATGACCGGAGGGCTGAAGCTGGCAGTGAACATGCACAAGTTCCTGGCAGAGTGTAACGTGAACGCCTATATTTACTGGCTGGGGATGCTGGCTATCCGCAATAACGAATCACTGATATGCACCAACGGAGATGGTTCTCTGGATTATCCCAAGACCTACGATGTAATGGGGCAGTACTCCCGCTATGTGAAAGCCGGTTATTACCGTTTCCAGTCAAACCTGGCGAACAACTCCACGCTGAAAGTCTCTGCCTGGAAAGATCCGGCTACCGGCAAATTCAGTGTGGTAGTGGTGAACCCCGGTACCAGCGAAACGCATTGCCGCCTGAACCTGAGCGGATTTGCCACGGCAGGCTTATCATCCTTCCTGACGGCAGACAATACCAGTACTCACTGGCAGCAGGGAGCTGCCCTGCAGCCACAGGGTAATGGCAGCTTTGTATTAAATGTGCCGCCTTCCAGCGTAATCACTTTTACCGGAACGGCTAACTGATAAACGAGAGATGATGTATCCGGGATCAGCGTTTTCGCTGGTCCCTTTTTGTTTCCGGAAGGGCTGTAAATAACAAACCCGCCATGGAGGCGGGTTTGTGTAGCATTGGGTCATATGCCCGTATTACTGACGGGTTAAGTTATATTCAGCTCCGGAAGTAGAAGGCGTCTGCATGCTGCCATCGTGCATCTGGATGGTTTTGTCGTCCACCACAGAGAAGGTAGTGCCTCTGTCAGCCAGGTTTTTATACTCCAGGTATACTTCTTTTGTATCTCCGTTAAATTTCCATTTACCATCAGTTTTCATTTCATGTTCAGGCTTACCATCTTTGGACAGGTATGCTTCCGTCATGTTGAAGGTAGAATCTGCGTTTAAGGTAATGGTTACATCCCTTTTGGCTGCGCCTCCGGGAATAGTTCCTTTAAAGGAACCAGCGGCGAAAACCGCTGCAGCTACCGGTTCTCCGGGAGTGGTAACAGTAGTGGCGGAATCCGTATTGGCCGGTTGTGTACCGGAATTACAGGAAATAATTGCAGTGGTTGCTACAAATACAGCAGCACAGATAATGACTTTTTTCATGTAGGCTCGTTTTGTGATGAATATAGTTTTTGTAAACAGGTTATCGGAATGTAACAGTTATACTGGTGAGATTGTTTGCTGAAATCGTGCCGGAAATTGCAGACAGGAAATTTAGTAATTTTAATATAAACAATCATCATATGACACAACAGAACAAAATACGTATATGTGTAGCCGGAGCTACAGGTTGGGCAGCTTCTGCACTGTGCAAAGCTATTGTAAAAACCCCGGATATAGAACTGGTAGCAGCTATTTCCCGTTCCAACGCCGGAAAAAATCTGTCAGAAGTACTATCGCTCGATACTGAAAAAAACATTCCCATCTTCGCCACTGTGGAAGAAGCCCTACAGGTTCCCAGCGACGTTTTCTTCGAGTATACTTCTCCCGTTATCGCTAAACATCACATCCTGTCTGCCCTCCGCGCGCAGCGCCAGGTGATTGTAGGCACTTCCGGTCTGACCGATGAAGACTATGCCTCCATTGAAGCCGCCGCCCATGACAGTGGCAGGGGAGTGCTGGCCGTCGGTAATTTTGCTATCAGCGTGGTACTGCTCAACAGATTCGCTGAAATGGCCGCCCGCTACATGCCTCATTGGGAAATCATCGATTATGCCAGCGACAAAAAAGTAGACAGCCCCAGTGGCAGTACCCTGGAGCTGGTCAGCCGGCTGGCCAAAGTAGGACAGCCCATCACTACCATCCCTATCCAGGATACCAAAGGCTACCCGGAAACCAGGGGAGCAGCCATCAACCATACACAGGTACATTCGGTCAGACTACCAGGTTACATTGTTTCCCTGGAAGCCATTTTTGGTATGGAAAGCGAAAAACTCATATTACGGCATGAAGCCGGCTCCAGTGCCGAACCATATGTAAACGGTGCACTGCTGGCCATCCGGAAGGTACAGCTGGTGAAAGGGTTTAGGAGAGGGTTGGATAGTGTTATGGATTAGATTAATTGCGAATTACGAATTGCGAATTACGAATGTAGAAGCGAAGAGTTAAACGTAGACTAAGGAGGATATTTTTAAGTTATCACCTTAAATCTATGTTTAGCTCTTCGCTTCTACATTCGTAATTCGTAATTCGCAATTCGTATTTTTTTTCAAAAAAACTGTAACATTCTCCCTTCTCTTCCTACTAATACTGTAAATCTTAAGAAAATGAAAATATACCAGGTAACATCCAGCGGCAAACAATACAGTTTATCAGCCAATGAAGAGGTGCAGGGGCAGATTTCCTATCCTACATGGTATTCCTACAGGGCGGTGATTACGACGGCAAATGGTACGTGGAATGTGAAAACAGAAGGTTTCTGGGGGCAGAAGCTGCTGATGGAAAAGGATAACGGGGTGGTGGCAGATGCCCGCATTAACTGGAATGCCCAGGTGGTGATTACCTTCGGCAGCCGGGAATATCTGTTGAAAGTAAAGCGGTTCCTTGATTTTTCTTTTGTAGTGCTGAATGAAAAGAAGGAAGTGGTGATGAATATACGCTCACAATATAAGTGGACCGGCTGCCACGTGAACTATCAGCTGGAAACCGAAGCAGATTTCCTTCCGGAAGAATTACTCTTCCTGGCACATAACTGTAATATGCTGCTGGCTATGAATGGCGATGCCACTGCTTCCGTGGCGGCTACTATTTAACGGTTATTGAAAGTGTGCTTTCACTGCCGCGTTGAACAGCGGAATGGCGGGATTGTTTTTATCCAGCCACGCTGCTTTCCATACTCTCTTTCTGAGCGGGGAGCGCAACGGCAAAGTAACGATGTCCTTTTGCTTCAGGTAGGGGGCGATGACCCAGGTAGCAAAGATGCCTACGCCCATACCGGCGCTGATCATTTCCACGATGGCTTCGGTGAGCTGCAGCCGGGTGATGGATGCAGGCTTAACCTCCCGGAAAAATTCCTGTGCGAAGTGATTGCTGGTAGTGCTGACCTGTACATCGTAGGCGAATAAATTTTCCGTGGCGAAATCCGCTGCTGTCAGCGTTTTTTTAGTATGTACAAAGGGATGATCCCGATGCAGTACGGCTACCAGGTTGTCTGTAAACAGCGGTGTAGTGCGGATGGCCGGATGTTCCGGCGATTCGGAAATGATGGCTACGTCCAGTTCCCCGTTCAGCAGGTATTGCAGCGGTTTTTGAGTGGCGGCCGCCACGATCGATATCTCTGTTGTTGCTGCACGCGCTTTCAGGCGTGTAATAATCTCCGGCAGCCAATGGTAGCAAGTGTAGCATTCGGTGCTGATCCGCAGGGTGTTCAGATGCCCTTTTTTATAGGCGAGCAGGTCTTCGTGTAGCCTTGACAGTTGCGGGAGTATACCTGCGGCGGTTTCCATCATACGCCTGCCGGCATGTGTGAGCAACAGCTTTTTATTCACCCTTTCAAATATCTGCAGTCCGGTACGGTATTCCAGGTCTTTCAGCTGATGACTGAGCGCCGACTGGGTCAGAAAGAGGCTGTCTGCCGCCCTGGTAAGGGTTCCCTGTTCTACGATGCGTTGTACCAGCAGCAGGTCGTTGCTTGTTATCATTAGTTTTTTTAATCGAAAATAGGAAAACTATTCATTTTTCTCATGATGTGGGAGTATCTACTTTTGATATAAAATAATACATCATGGAAACAGCCGTAAAATTTTTCACGGAGCAATCAGCAGATGAAGCCGTTGCACTGGCTAAAGAAAGCAGACAGCCGCTATTAATTGACTACTGGGCCACCAACTGCAAGGGCTGCGCCAAAATGGATGCCGTCACCTATGAGGATGCTGCCGTACGCGCCTACCTGGAGCAACACTACGTTGTACTGAAATGTCACGTCAGCAATATCCCGAAGGCTTTTGCCGATACCTTCCTGACCACCGCCATGCTCTGGTCGCCCTCCCTGTTCATCTATGCGCCGGGTGGCCCTATCCTGCGCACTATTATCGGATATGCGGCGCCTCATTATTTTATGACAGAACTTTCCCTGGGAAAAGCCGCCCTCCTGATACGCAACAGGAAATACCAGGAAGCCATCGACCTGCTCACCACCCTTCCCTACGCCGCCGAATATCCAGCCCTGCACCAGGAAGCCCTGTATTGGTGCGGCGTAGCCGCCTACTTTGCCGGCCCGCGCACCTTTGACCCGATACTGCCCTATTGGGGAGAGCTGCGGAAAACCTATCCGGAGTCAGTATGGGCAGAGAAAGCGGACTTATTTCCGGGAGTAATCTGATTTTGGAATTTTGTGATTTTGGAATTTTCAGATTTAAAATGCAGCAGAGATTTTCGCGAAAATTTCCGCTGCATTTTAAATCTGAAAATTCCAAAATCACAAAATTCCAAAATCCATAAATATGGTTTCCCCGGTGAACTAAATAATTCCATCGGCTGTTTACGCAGTCAGATACCTGACTTATGCGTTGCTGCTGTTATTTTTTATGGCTGACAGCCATTTTGTTTTATTCCTGCACTGTGGGCAGGGTGAATGGTTTGCGGGTGGCTACCTTGCAGGAGAGTTATTGCAGCCCGCCGGCGTATATACGTATCAGTAAGGCGGGAGTTACAGGTAGTACACCCGAAGTGCTGGAGAAGAATAAAGTGTTGCGGCCTTATTTTTCGGATCAGAGCATATTGATTTTGCATGCGCTGGATTTAACGGCGGATATGTACAGGCAGGTGGCTGCAGGAAAAGATACGCTGATGGCGGATCGTGTGGAGATGACAGTTACCGGTAGTAAAATCCACAGCCGGATATTGATGGCGTTGTCAGAGATCAATGCGGCCGCGGCAGAACTGGATTGCGAAGGGGAGCGGACCGATCAGATAGCCGCCTATATTGATAATATTAATTCATCGCGGAATAACAGGCTGGTGGTGGCTTCAATAGCATTGGGTGCAGTGGCGGCCATTGCCGGCGCGCTGATTGAAAATGACGGGCTGAATAAAGGAGTTGCTATCGGCGCAGGTGTTGCCGGGGCCGGACTTGGTTTATCTACGCTTAACCCCAAAGGGAAGTCGGTCAGTTTTTATCATCGCCGGAACCTCCTGCGCGATGTATGGCGGCAGGAGGTGAGCGGAGATTTTACGCCATTTGTGGCGTATATGCTGACGGAGAAAAAATTCAGTAACAGTGGCACTTCCTCTCTGTTGCTCAACCTGAAAAACAGATGGGTGGCCTATCAGTTTAACGGGAGTGAGCAGGACGGGAATAAGTCTGTTATTTTCAGTGACGGGGGCCGGTATACCGCTGCCGACCTGCACGCCAGGTCTGCCATGATTAATCAGTTACAGGCAGTGATAAGGTCCGTTAACCAGCAGATAAATTATCTGCTGGTGGAGATGAACGGACAGTGATGTTGTTATTTATTTATTTATTTATTTATTTGAGATTTGTTGGATGAGGTGTGCCTGTAATAATGTACAGTGGGTTGCCGGCAGTTGTTTACCAGTCGTTTAATCCTTTCCCGTCCATAATCCGCTGCATGTATTTTTCTATGCGGGCTTCCCTGGTGGCGGATTGCTTAGGGGCGGAGAAGTAGAGCAGGTAAGCCCGCTGCCGCCCGGGTGTCAGTGCGTGGAAAGCCTTTTTCAACGCAGGATGTTTATCCATTTTTTGCTGCAGTTCTTCCGGCATGAGGGTGGCGGTATCATCTTCCCAGTCTACCTTTTTGCCTGCCTTTTCCAGGGCAATGGCTTCCCGGATGTAGTCCAGAATAGTGTTTTCCAGCCGTGCGATTTCCCTGACACCGGTAAACCGGATGGTGCGTGCCGAGCGGGTATTATCTCCGGGTTTGGTAAGTATGCCTGCCGGATCCTGCAGGAGTATACCTTTGAAGAAGCTGAGCACGCAGCAGTCTTTCAGTTCTCCGATGATGAGCACATTTTTTTTCTTAAAGCTGTAACAGGGAGAGCCCCACTTCAGTTCTTCCGTAAGCTGGGTGCTGAGGATGATTTCGCGCAGCTTTTCCAGTTCCTGCTGCCACTTTACGGCATTGCTGATAAATGCGTCCACCTGTGGATTCATGGTGTTCATATGCTGATATACTGTTGAGAGATGCGGGTGCAAGGATATACAGGATACAGCAACCGCTGTTCAGATGCAATCATAGCGTCAGGCTCATGACAGATGATAACGGTTACTACTATACGCAGTTCAGGTTTTCAATATCTCTTATGCGTGTGCCAGTTACTTTTCAGTGTTCATGGCGTATAGTCGTGGCAGTTCGGAAGGGTTCCCTGTTACGGGCTGTTATGCGCGGGCCGGAACCAGTCTTCTTTCTGCCGGCCGGAAGTACCAGGATACTATGGTCAGCACCAGCAGCAGCAACGAAGGGAATATGGTACTCACCGGTTCGCCTGCGGCCAGGTGGGAGATGCCGGCTCCTGTCATGGCAAAGAAAAAGCCTGCGTATGCCCATTCTTTCAGCAAAGGTACCCTGGGCATCAGCACAGTAATCACGCCAAGAAATTTCCATACGCTGAGGATGGTAAGTATATACAACGGATAGCCGAGCCTGGTGATACTTTCTACTTCGTCTTTCGAGCGGATCAGCTGTACAATGCCTGTAGATACCATGCCGAGTGAAAGCCAGCCGGTGGCAATCCAGTAAATGATTTTGTTTGTTTTGCTCATAGGATGTTATTTTAATTTATCAACAATAGTCTGGAGTCTGTTATGTGCCATGTTCAGGCCCTGGGCGAAACCTATCTGCAGCATCTGATCCCTGGCGGCTACTGATTTGTAGACGATGTGCATGGTCAGTTTACTGGTATTGTCCGTGAGTTTTTCAAAATCAAAGAATTCCAGCTGAATGCCGAATGGTGCATTCTCCATTTCAAAAGTCCGCGTGAACCGCTGTTCCGGAACAAACTCATGAATGGTGCCGTTGGCTTCAAATACCACTTTACCCGCTGCATCCGATGTCTGAAACTGCCAGCTGCCGTGCTTCCTGTTTTCCAGCTTCACCACTTTGGTACCCATCCACTGTTCTACTATTTCAGGCTCTGCGTATGCTTTGAAGAGTAATTCCACCGGAAGGTCAAACTCCCTGGTAATAGTGATTTCCTGCTTGCCGTCTTCGGCGTGGATTTTTGTTTTCAGTTCCATGTGCTTACTTTTTAGATTTGTATTGTTGCATAATATTCTCCAGTTTATTAAACCTGTCATCCCACATTTTACGAAAGGGCTCGATGAAGTCTGCGATCTCCTTTATCTTCTTCAGGTTAAGATGATAAAAAATTTCCCTGCCGTTTTGTTCCTGCTGCAGCAGCTCACATTCCGTAAGTATCTGCAGATGTTTTGAAACGGTAGGTCTTGCCGTATCAAAATTAGAAGCTATAGCCCCTGCTGTCATAGCCTGTGAGGCTACCAGTACCAGTATCGCCCGCCTGGTGGGATCTGCTATAGCCTGAAATACATCTCGTCTTAATTTCATTGTGTAGCTATTTGACTACAAATATATGTGTAGTTATTTAACTACGCAAATTTATTTTTGAAAGAAGGACGAAAGATTATCTTACTCCGGAATCATCCCGGACATTACCATGAATACGATACCTGCTATCCGCCGCTGGCTGGAAACGGCTTTTACGGAACCACCGTTTTTATTAAACGAACAATATTTTTTCGACAAGCGGAACCGCCAGTTTTTTTCCATCTTTATCACCGATTACTTTCTCTGCGATCCTGCATCAGGAGAGGGAATTACAGACATGCCCTATAGTCCGGAGGAACTTGCCGTACTGAAAGAAAGAATGGACAGGCTGGAAGAGAAGTCGGCAGACCTGCTTTATGTGCCCCGGTTAACAGTGGCACAAAGAACAGACATGATACGGCTTTTCCTGAATGAGCAGGGACTACCCGGCGATGAGGAGCTGGACAATATTACGAAGGCTGTTAATGGCAGGTCAAACCTGGATGTAGGCGCGGCGCTGCTACCGGAAATGAGAGCAGGCTGGCAACGCTTCAGCAATAATTACCTGCACCAGGTCATCGATGCATTCTGTACCCATCATCATATTGATCTGGCATCCTGTTCTGTATGGACTGATGAAAAAGCCATCAGCATACAACTCAATACCCGCAACTAAATACATATGCTGTACTGATATTTTCCTTTTTCGATAAAATTTTTCCTCATTTGATAAAAGATTTAGCTGTTATTACATCAATTTTGCTGCTGCACACGGACTACCGCTATCATTAGCCCGATTCTATTATATAAACAGCTTAACGTGCCTGACCTGTACGCTGACGATTTCCGAGCCGGCATGAAGATAAATGAAGCCTCTTTCCTGCATCTGTACGAATGTTACTGGAAGAAACTTTATCATCTTGCTTTTAAATACCTGGGAGATGCCTTCCAGGCGGAAGGAGTTGTGCAGGATGTATTTACTTCCATATGGCAGCGCAAAAGCTCACTGGTACTGGATCCTGAAACAGTGGAAAATTATCTGGTAAAGGCGGTCCGCTTTCGCATCGCCCGGAAATATAATGACGATATCCGGAAATCCAGGAGAATGGAAGAGCTGTCGGTACGGCAGTCTGAAGCAGATAATCATACGGAAGAAACCCTTTTCTGCAGTTTCCTGCGGGAAGAGATCGACCGCCTGGTCACCGGGCTGCCGGAGCGTTGCCGCCTGGTATATCAGCTGAGCCGGCAGGAAGGACTGAATAACCGGGAAATAGCCGTCAACCTCCTGATCTCCGAAAAAACAGTGGAAAATCAACTCACCAAAGCCCTGAAAGTTATCCGGAAAGGTCTGGGGAAATACCAGGCGGATTAAAAATTTCAGACCGGCATAGGGGAATTGACGCTCCTGTGATAATTAATAGTATGAATCCGGAATTACTCAAAAAATGTTTGTCAGGAGAAGCCAACAGCGCTGAAATGGAAGCGTTTCATCAGTGGATGGCAGGTGCGCCGGAAGATGTACCGGAACACAGCATTCCCTGTGAAGCGGCTACCGGAGAACGTTTGTGGCATCAGATCCGCCGCCGCAATGCTATCACGGATAGCCGCCGCGCTGCCAGGAAAATACTGGCATTTTCGGCCGTCGCTGCCAGTATCCTGCTGCTGTGCCTACTGGCTTTCCTGTTTGTAGAAACAGATACCCCCGGCAACCGTTTTGCTGAATTCCGCCATCATCATGAACCGTCATTCCGGGAAAAAAACTTTCACGGGCTGCAGGTGAAGCTGGGTGCTGAAAGCAATGTGCGGCTGGAGAAGCGCGACGGCAACCGCATTGATATCCGCTTTGAAGGATGCCTGCTGGTCAGTAACACTTCTGCAGAAGACCAGTACACCGCCATTTCCTACTGCCAGCCCAACGGTATTGCCGCCACGAGGAAAATACTGCTGCGAAAAGGAAAGTCCTGCCTGCTGGCTTACTATCCCTACAAATCAGATAACCTGCTGGTGATGGATAACCGCTCCCTGACGGACCTCCCGCCGGCAATGGCCATGAATGTAAACCGTGATTTTATCCGCCTTTAACAGCTTTTCGTGAAATTTAACCTGCTTTCTGCAGCTGCCGGTATACCGGCGATAGCTGCCCTGATATGTATCCTGTCCTGCGGAACACAGCACCCGCCTGTATTACCAGGATACGGCCTGATGGTGTACGACAGTATCCGGGATGCGGACTACTTCCTGTCTCTGCCCGCATTAACAGTGGAAACGGACCTGCCCCGCGAAACAATGCTGCCGCCGCATCACCTGACTATTGCTACCCGTGGCGACCTCTATTACTTTATGGACATGGAGCGTAAAATATTTGCGGAATACCGTGTTACCCCCACCGGCCTGCAAAAGCAACGGGAAACCAGTATGGCTGCCGTTCCCTACGAACCTTACGACAGCTGGATGGTATGGGCCGGCGAGCATACCCTGCTGCTGGGCAACCGCGACGGAGATAAATTCGGATGCTCCGTCATAGACCCCGAAGCCATGAAGCTGCTGCGGTATGTTACCCTGCAGACGCCGCCCGCACCAGCCGGGCTTAACTACACCGCCGTATCCGCACAGTTTGTACAACAGCGCCTGCTGCTTTTCTATACCTATCAGAAAGGATGGATGCGCGAACATCTCACACCACCCTCCGATACCATGTATGCTAACGTATACGGCTACCCGGAGCTGCAGCTGCAACATACCTTTCCGGATACCCGCACTACCTGGCCGGGCAGTTACAACATATGGGGGCCTAATACCCTGCACCTGCACGATACCGCTTATGTGCTGGGACAGCCCGGCGGCCGCACCGGCAACCACCCTTCAGCGCTTTCGGCAGTGCTGCGGGCTACCGGCAACGGCTTCGACAGCAGCTACCTGTTTCCGCTAACAGATAATAAGACTACAGAGGCTTACACACTGCACAACATCGGCTATGGTAAAGCCATTACCAAAGTAGTGGCATCCGCAGGAGTGACCCGCTTCGATGACTACCTGCAGCAGGAAACAGCGCATTACGAACTGCTGGACCTCGTGGCCCGCACCAGGAAAGCCATCCCTGCAGGCAATATCAGACTGAGTTTTAATCACGATGTACTGGCAGATGATACCACCGTGTATCTTCCGGTATATCTCGGTAATAATAAAAGCCGCATCCTGCTGTACCACCTGAAAACCGGCAGCATCACACCCGGCATAACGGTGACAGGCAGAATATTGCGGATGGATAAACTGAGAAAATAAATTTAAATAAACATAGGGGAGAACAGCCCCTCATGATAATACTATTTACAGGCAGGGATTAACAAGGCCTGCATATAAAACTGTAATAAAAAAAAGAACCTGACAGTTCGCACCTGCCAGGTTCACCGGAAATAAATCTCCGGTTACTTTTAAACACATACATTATTCAAAAGCAATGCAAATTAAGAAAATTTTGCTTACAGGATTCCTGTGCGCAGGGGTAATCTATGCCCGGGCCCAGGAGGAGCAACACGCCGCTGTTGCCGGTCATGTAATCAGTGAACAGTCTGCACCCGTAGCGGCAGCCGCCATATACCTGTCACCCGGCAATAAATCCGCCACCACCGATGCCAGCGGCGCTTTCCATATCACCGCGGCAGCTCCCGGAAAATATATGCTCCACATCAGCGCCCCGGGATATAAAGGCATTGCCAGAAAAATAGTGCTCACCGCCGGCCGTACGTTGCAGCTGGAAGAACAACTGAAGAAAGATGTTCGTGAAATCAATACCGTATCTGTTACCGGCGTTTCCAAAAACAGGGAAATCAACCGGCAGGCATATAACGTATTATCCGTAGATGCCCGCCCGCTGCACAACTCCACGATGGACCTGGGTCAGGTGCTGAACCGTGTATCCGGCGTAAGGGTGCGTGAATCCGGCGGAGTGGGATCTGATATACGTTTCAGCCTGAACGGCTTCAGCGGCCGCCAGGTAAAGTTTTTCCTCGACGGTATGCCCATGGATAATTTGGGTTCTGCCTTCCAGCTGAATAACATCCCCGTGAACTTTGCCAGCCGCATAGAAATATACAAGGGAGTAGTGCCCGTATGGCTCGGCGGCGACGCCCTGGGTGGTGCAGTAAACATTATTACCAACACACAGCCACGCACCTACGCAGATGTTTCCTATTCCTACGGATCATTCAATACCCATAAATCCGCTATCAGCGCAGGGTATACCGCAAAATCAGGATTCACCCTGCAGATGAACGCCTTCCAGAATTATTCCGATAATAACTATTGGGTAGATGTCAATGTCGTGGATTTCAACACCGGCCTGCACAATCCAGGCAGGGTAAGGCGTTTCCACGACCGCTACCACAATGAAACACTGGTGCTGTACGCCGGCGTTACCGGTAAAAAGTATGCAGATCAGTTACTTATTGGTGGCACCATCGGTAAAAGCAAGGCGGATATACAGACGGGCAACCGCATGGAAGATGTTTTCGGCAGCCGCTGGAGATCAGGCTCCCTGTTGCAGCCTTCCCTGAAATATCTGAAGCGGAACCTCTTTGTGAAAGGCTTTGATGTACGCGTCAGCGCTAACTTCAACCTGGGTGAAGAACGCGCTGTAGATACCGCCTTTAAAAGATATAACTGGGCCGGCGAGTATGAATATAAAGATGCAGCCAACCCAAATAGGTTAGGTGGTGAAAGCTCCCTGTCTGATTACAGATACCGGAATAACAACGGCGCTGTCAACGCTGCACTCAGCTACACCATTAACGACCGCCATGCTATTACGTTCAATGAACTGTTTACCACCTTCAACAGAAAGGCAAAGAACAATTTTGATCCGGAAAGTATTTTTGACAAACAGCCGCGTAAAACCGGCAAATACATCAGTGGATTATCCTACCGGGCCAATATCACGAAAACAATCAATGCTACCGCTTTTGCGAAGCATTATTTCCAGCGGAACATTACACATTCCATCACAGATACCTACGATCGGGAGAAAGAAGTACGGTATTATGACGTGGCTATCCAGCGCGGTAGTTTCTCCAAAATGGGCTATGGCCTGGCGGCTACCTGGTTTATTACGCCACGGCTGCAGCTGAAAGGTTCCTATGAGAAAGCCTTTCGCCTGCCTGAGAATGAAGAGCTGTTCGGCGATATGATCAATGAATCCGCCACCATGGACCTCCGCCCGGAAAGCAGCCATAATGTGAACATCGGCGCTAATTACAGCTTTAACATCGGAAAGGACCATGCGTTTGAAGTGCAGGGCGATTTCATCTTCCGGAATACCAGCGATTATATCCGCAGTATGCTGATCTTCAGCAATCATAAAAATGAGTACATCAAAAAAAGTACGAATGATGAAAGCGTGACCAACAGAGGCATAGATGCGGAAATCCACTACCGTTACAAAAACCGTTTCTCCCTGAACAGCAGCTTCACCTATCAGAATATCCGGAACCAGACGGAATTTGAAATGTTGCCGTCAGGTAACCGCTCCACGGTGGTCAGCACAGTATATAAAGACCGTATTCCCAATGTGCCCTATATGTATGGTAATACCAATGCCGCCATCTCCTTTGATAATGTATTGCATAAAGGAAACCGGCTGTCGGTAGGTTACAAC
The DNA here is from genome assembly GCF_009928525.1 of Chitinophaga solisilvae. Taxonomy (GTDB): domain Bacteria; phylum Bacteroidota; class Bacteroidia; order Chitinophagales; family Chitinophagaceae; genus Chitinophaga; species Chitinophaga solisilvae. The sequence continues at coordinate 34,009 of NZ_JAABOK010000019.1, forward strand.
CTGACCTATGTAAATCAGTTCTACCTGTTCTGGCCCAGCCAGGGCACCAGGGATACCAAACTGATCATCCCGACGCAGTGGGGGCATGATGTCAATATGCTGTATGCGCTGGCGGAAGGTAAATATAATATCGGGCTGGAATGCCTGAACATAGCGGATTCCCCGCTGTTCGACAACTACCGCTTACAGAAACCCGGCAGGGCTTTCTATGTCAAACTCCGCTATTACTTCTCCCGTAATACTTTATAAAATAATAAACAGGATTTATAAAAACTGAATAAGATGAAGAAAACTGTAACACTGCTCCTGTCAGGAGTGATAGGATCTATGGTAATGATGAGCGCCTGCTCCAAAAGCAGTAAGGACGAAGCGCCCACCGGCGGAAAGGTGGATACATCCGGACTTAAAAGATCAAAATATGTATTTGTGTATACAGGTCAGGGTACCGCTGCAGGCACCTATATTGTAACCGCCGATGATGTCACCAAAGGCAGCATTTCTTCCACCAACAACGGGGTGGAAACAGATGCCTATTCCTTTATCATCCAGAACAACACCATCTTTGCGCAGGTCTACGGAGCGCAGGGACCTGTTACACCATACCGCATTTACAGCGATAACGGGCAGGTAGGCGTTGTAGGCCGAGTGGTGAATACTTTCAGAACAGGTGTGTACGGAACAGTTAACAGCGATTTCTGGGTAGGCGGCTCCGACCCGCGCGGAAACGGCGTAGGAGAGCTGTTCCTGTTTGATGCCGTTAACCTCAGACTGGCAGGCAAAAGCACCACAGACCTGAAACAGATTACCGGCACCGGCGATAATGCTGTGTGGACAGGCGTTTTCCAGGTAGATAACAAACTGTATATGCCTTTCTACAAATTCAAACCCGGTGCTAACGGCTCTCCGTGGGATGGCCAGTACGGCAGCCTGGACAGCAGCTGGGTAGCGGTTTTTAGCTATCCCGGACTGAAGTTTGAAAAAGTGATCGGCGACGACCGTACCAGCTTCATCGGTAACTGGTTTGGTATGCACGGGCTGCGTCAGATTGAGAACGGAGATGTATATGCATGGTCTACTGCCGGCGCTATCAACGGCGTGAAATCCAAAAAGCCTTCCGGTATTGTCCGTATCAAAAAGGGTACAGAGCAGTTTGATAAGAGCTATTTCTTTAATGTGGAAGAAAAGATCAAATCCAAAATTGCGCGCGGCGAATACATTGCCAATGGTAAATTCCTGCTGTCTGTTTACAACGGCGTAGCCGAAGATAATGTATCCGGCGGAAGGATCAGGATGGTGATTGCAGATGTCATTAATCAGACGATCACCGAAGTGAAAGGTATACCGGAGCATGACCAGGCATCTTTCAGAATGCAGGTGTTTTATGAAGGAGATGGTAAAACCATTGATTATGTGATGGAGGACGACAACAAGCAGTTCTATGTATATGTTATCAACGCCGAAACAGCTACCGCTGTGAGAGGGCTGCATATCCAGGGCGCTTCCAACGTGACTTCCATCGCCAGGTTAAAATATTAATTCATTAAAGAGAGGGGCGTCCTGAAAGGGCGTCCCTTGTTGTATAATATGAAGAAACTGTTTAAAAAGGTAAATGCCTGGTTACATCTGTGGCTGGGGCTTGTTTCAGGTATACTTGTATTTGTTATCAGCATCACCGGCTGTTTTATTGTTTTTGAGCAGGAGCTGAAAGACCTGTTGAATCCGGAACTGCGTATTGCTCCCCAGGAAGAACACCTGCTGCTGCCGCCTTCCCGGTTGTATGAAACGGCTGCCGCAGCATTTCCCGGCCGGGAAATTTATTCCGTATGGTATCATGGCCTGAACAGGGCCGCGCATATCAGTCTGGCTGCGGATTCTACCTTATACGTAAATCCTTACACCGGCGCATTGCTGGCGGTGAAACCGCATCATGACTTTTTCAGTTTCATGGAAGAGGGACATACCAGTTTATGGATGGGCCGTAAAATAGGCCATGCTGTTGTCAGCTGGAGTACTTTTATATTCTTTCTGCTGTTGCTGAGCGGCATCGTCTTATGGTTTCCGAAGAAATGGAATAAAGCCGGCGTGAATAACAGTTTCAAGGTGAAATGGAAAGCGAAGTGGAAGCGGCTGAATTATGACCTGCATAATGTACTGGGATTTTACGCGCTGCTGGTAGCATTTGTGATGGCGGCCACCGGTATGATTATGGGGCTGTCGTGGTTTTCAAAAAGCGTGTACTGGCTTACCGGCGGTAAAACGATGGAGCGGCGGGAAGCAGCGCATGTAGCGCCTTATCCGCAGCATGCCATCCGTTTGCGGGTGGATGAAGCCTGGAACAAAGTACGCCATGAAATTGCCATGTACAATAAGCATGACATTATCGCTTCCTTCCCGGATGAGGAAGATGAACCTATATACCTCTGTACGGATATGAAGATGGGCATCTGGCGGGATCTTTATATGGATCCTAACAACCTGGAGCTGTTACCATCTTCCAACAAAAGAATCACAGATCTTCCTTTTGCGGGCCAGCTGCGCAAAGCCAACTACGGCCTGCATGTAGGAGCCATCGGTGGCTTTGCCACCAAGCTGCTTTATTTCCTGGGAAGTCTTATCTGCGCCAGTCTGCCTGTTACGGGCTTTTATATCTGGTGGCACCGGGGAAAGAAAAGCGGCAGAAAAGTTACATCATGAAAATAATAACACGACATAATATATTTTTTACGGGGAGATGGCTGTTGTTATGCCTCCTGCTGCTGACGTATTTTACAGCGCAGGCGCAGCAACGTATAGCCGGCAGGGTTACAGATAATCAGGGAGAGGCGGTGCCGTTTGCGGGAGTACTCCTGCTGCATCTGCCGGACTCGCAGCGGGTTTCCACCGCCATCAGTGATACTGCAGGCTACTTCCAGCTGCCGGCGGCAGCAAAAGGCAGCTACCTGCTGAAAGTAAGCAGCATGGAACACCTGGCCTATACCGGCCCGCAGTTTACCTTGCCGGAGGGCACAGCGTTGCATCAGCTGCCGGATGTTGTGCTGACACGCCATCAGCGTATGTTGCAGGCGGTGCACATCAGCGGAGGCCGGCCTGCAGTAGAACAACAGATGGATAAAACAGTGATGCGCATTGAAAACAGTGTACTGGCAGAAGGCAGCACCGCACTGGAATTGCTGGCGAAGATGCCGGGCGTAACGGTAGATAACAGCGGGAATGTAAGCCTGAAAGGCAGGCCCGGCACGCTGGTGATGATTAACGGCAAGCCTGCCTACCTTACCGGCAACCAGCTGGCCAATCTGCTGAGAGGTACGGCCTCCGGCAATATCTCCAGGATAGAAATCATGACCAATCCTTCGGCCAGGTACGACGCTTCCGGAAAAGGAGGTATCGTTAATATTGTGATGAAGAAAAGTACGAAAGATGATTTCAACGGTACAGTATCCGTTAACGGCGGCGCCGGAAGGGGAGCGCGCGGCGGCGGCAATGTCAGTACGAACTACAGCACCGGAAAATTAAATGTTTTCGGCAGTTATAACTACATCTTCGAAGACCTGAAAAATGATTATATCACCCTGCGGGAATTTGAAAACCATACCTTCCGCAGGGAGCAGACCAATAACGAAACCGCCCGCCTGCGCGCGCATGATTTTCGTGCAGGCGCAGACGTTACCATCAATGCCCGCAATACCATAGGGCTGCAGGTGAGCGGTAACGCAGGGAAATATCCTGTAGTGCAGCAGACACAGAACCTGCTGACAGGGCTGACGGACCATACACGCCTGCAGGATGCCCGCACGGCTACCACCGGGAAGGAAAACTGGCTCGACCTGCTCTATAACGTCAGCTACCTGCACCGCTTTAATGATAAAGGCCACGAAGTAACGGTGGATGCGGACTATGTCAGCCATTACTCCCGCATGAAGCAGCAGCTGGACACCCGTTACCATGCGCAGGACGGAACGCCGCTTCCCGCTGCCGGCAGCAGGAAGGGAGACATCCCCTCGGAGAACAATATCTATGTACTGAAAACCGATTACGCATTACCGCTGGGCAAAGCCGGGAAACTGGAAGCCGGATGGAAAGGCAGTTACGTGAAAACAGAGAACAACCTGCAGTATGATACGCTGCATAACCACGCGTATGAGCCGGATCACAGCGCCAGCAATCACTTCATTTATCAGGAACATATACAGGCCGGCTATGTGAACCTGAAGCAGACATACGGCAAGTTCAGCATACAGGCCGGCCTGCGCGGAGAATATACGCATACCCGCGGCCATCAGATCACCACAGATTCCGTAGCTACCCGCAGCTACTTCAAATTGTTCCCTTCCATATTCCTCAGCCGCGAATTCAACGATCATCATAAACTGCAGCTGAGCTATAGCCGGCGCATTGAAAGGCCCGGCTACTGGGACCTGAATCCGTTCCGCCTGTATGCTGATCCGTTTAACTATGAAGAAGGAAACCCTTACCTGCTGCCTGCCATTGCCAATACGGCGGAGATGAGCTACACCTTCAGGTCTGTTTACCATGCTACGCTGACCTACAGCAGAAGTACAGACGTCATCAGTAACCTGGTAGGCGCTGCACAGGATCATACGGTTATGTATACACGCCCGGAAAACCTGGCCAGCTTCACCAATTACGGCCTGAGCATTACTGCTGCCACCGATTTTACGAGGTGGTGGAAAGGTTCGCAGTTCATCAACCTGTTTCATAATACATTCAGCGCAGGCGCGGCCGGCAAACAGGTGTTTAAAGGCGGCAGCTTCACCTTCGATTCGCAGAACACCTTTACCATCAGCAGCCGCTGGAAAGCGGAACTGAATGCCCTGTTCCGCACCAGCGAAGTGTCGGGCGTATTCACCACAAAATCTTATTACATGATTTCGGCCGGCGCACAGCGGGAAGTGCTGAAAGGCAAAGGAACCATCAAGCTGCTGGTAAATGATATTTTCCGCAGCCGCCGTATAAAAGAGTATTCTCTCTATAACAACATATATACTTATAACGATAACCGCTTCGACTCCAGGTCCTGTATGCTCTCTTTCAGCTACCGCTTCGGAAGCGGCACGCAGGACAAAGGCAGGCGTAGCACCGGCAGTGAAGAGCTGAAAGGAAGATTAAAGTAGAAAGGAAAATATATCTGGTGAAACATTAATTACGAATTACAAATTGCGAATTACGAATGTAGAAGCGAAGATTTAATCGGAGATTAAAGAAGATAACTATTAAATATCTCTTTTGATCTCCGATTAAATCTTCGCTTCTACATTCGTAATTCGTAATTCGCAATTCGTAATTAAATTATCTTAAAGTTTCCTCAAACTCCACTGCTGCGACGAGTCTCTCGCGAAATTCCTGATTTTCAAACCTGCGGTATCCAGTCCGGCGCAGGCTTTATTGGAGGATCTGCTGACAAGCCGGAATGAATTGCTGAGGTAGGCGGGTACAATGGCCCATTGTTGGTTGCTGGTGCCGGTGTAGGTACGGAGAGCAACATTGGTGTCTGAGCGGGTAAGGCTTTTGGTAGAGTCGCTCCAGGCGGTGATTTTATAATATCCGTTACTTTGATGGCTGACTCTCCATCTTTGTCTGGCTGAATTACTGGAAGTATCTGCCCGGAGGACTGAGATCAGGCTGTCGGTTGTAAGGACCTTACTGCCGTTTAGTCCGGCGAGTAATTCATACGTGCCGTTGCTGGTGTAGGTGGTGATATTGTATTTGTACCTGATACCAAGAATGTCTGTGGCAGACAGGTTGCGGCGGTTGTAGGGCCAGCCTGTTCCATCTGTTTTAGTGAGGCGGTTTGCCTGGCTGGGATATAGCATGATAGAACTGAAGTCAAACGATCCGACCGGGGTGGCAGCTGATTTGATATTGTACTGATAAGCCCAGTTGGCACTAAGTCCGGAGGTGTTAACATTCACAAACAGGTCCCTGTCATGCCTGGTTTGTTCATGTTCGAGGCCTAATGCGTGTCCTATTTCATGCGCCACATTACCGCTGGCAAAGGCAGTCGGGTCTATTGAAATAACCATTTCGCCGCCGGGTGCGCCGATGCTGGTTGCATAAGCGCTGCCATCGCTGTTTTGCTGCAGCAGGATGTATTCCTGTTGTGTTTCACTGACATCTTCCACAAACTGCAGTCCAAGGCCTGCACTGGTCCACATCTGGATGGCAGCAGGCCACATAACGGTGGTAAGGGTGTCTGAAGCGGAAGGGTCAAACCGGTAATAGATGGTTTTGTTGCTCCAGGTGCCGCCGTTGATAGTGCTTTCTGTAAGCGGACTACCGGGCATCCGGATATCCGTTTTTTTCAGCACAATGTCGCCACCCAGCAGGTACTTTCCATTTTCAATTTCCAGCAGCTGTACCAGGTTGCCGCGATAATACGCTTCGATCGTATTACCGCTCTGCCTGGGGTGATAGACTTCTGCTTTTGCATCCCATGGAGATGCGTTTTGTTGTTCACTGCCGGTAGTGGCATCATTTTTTCTGCAGGAGAAAAGGGTAACAGCCATAACCGGAACCATTACCCATGCGTGCGAAAACTTAATAGTGCTCATAGATTGTACTCATTTATACGGTGATAAAAATGTACGGTGATGATGGATGATAAAGAAAGGTCAGCCTCCGTGCAGACGGAGGAAAGGCCACTGTGGTTCATTGGTTTTTCTGATGTAACTACATACATATAAACAGCCGCTTCCGGCAGGAAGGATGCTGATTATACCGGGTTGATGTCATTGGCTATTCACTGTTTTTGTTTTGTAACCGGGTGCTCTTTGATGGAAATATTCATGAAAGCTGACTATTGAAATAAGGTTGTCAGAAAATGTTTTCAGCCGGATAGTTAATAAATAGCATAGTCCTGTAAACAGCGGTGGTGGCTGCAGTCAGGGAGTTACATGAAGATAGGTGCTTCCATCTCCGGAAAACAACTATGTCAGTAAACATTGCTGGAAATTAATTCACTCGGCTAATTCGACTGGTTGACAATACGCTACAACAGATCAGTAACATGTTAATTTCCGGGTTAAATAAACGCGATCAGATTTGCTCAACTAAGTTATTTAAAATAAATATAAAAGCCAAAGAAAAAAGTGCCCGTATATCTCTCTGTTGTAACTTACAATATACTTTACCTGCCTGTTTATGAAAAAGGACGATGATATTTTAACTTTCCTGTCCGGTTATCCTGCGCCGGTAGCCGTGCGTGCGCAGCAACTGCGTCAGCTTTTGCTGGAGTTGTTGCCGGGTGTTACTGAGCAGCCGGATATGCCTGCGCGGATGATTGCCTACTGCTACGGGCAAACGTATGCAGCGCTGGTATGTACCATCATTCCTTCGCAGAAAGGGGTGAAGCTGGGGTTCTACAAAGGCATATCATTGCCGGATCCGCAGGGTATCCTGAAAGGCGCTGGTAAGATATCCCGGTATGTGGACATCACCGATGATCATATCATTGCTGACCCGTCGTTGGCAGCCATGATCCGCGCTGCCCTGGCAGCCTGCAGGGAACGCCTGCAGCCGTAGTAACGGTGGCGCATATACGCTTTATTGCTTCAGCCATCCGGCCAGTGTAACAATACAGAGCCATCCCATTACCAGGACTACGCACCATCCTGCTATCTGCATCCACAGCGGATACCGGTAAGCGCCCATCATTTTCTTTTTTACCGTGGCAATCAGGATAACCGTTAGGGCAACGGGCAGAATGAGCCCGTTTAGGGCGCCGGCTGTAATCAGCAGCTGTACCGGGTTTCCGGCGAAGATAAAGATGACGGTAGAAAAGATAATGAAGAAGGAAATAATCCAGCGTTCATAGACGACAATGAGCGGATGAAATGTTTTGAGAAAGGATACTGATGTATAGGCGGCTCCTACTACCGAGGTGATAGCGGCGCTCCACATCACCACCCCGAAGAAACGGTAGCCTGCCACGCCGGCAACCATGCGGAATACTGATGCCGGCGGATTGCTGCTGTCCAGGGCCACGCCTTTAGCTACTACGCCCAGTGTTGCCAGGAATAATACGGTGCGCATAATACCGGTAATGAGAATACCACTTACCGCGCTCCGGTTGACGCTGCGTAACTGCGCGGCGCCGCTGATGCCTGCATCCAGCAGGCGGTGCGCTCCGGCGAAGCTGATGTAGCCGCCTACTGTACCGCCTACCAGTGTTACAATAGCTTTGGTATCAATCACAGATGGCCATACCGTTTGCCGCAGCGCCTCTCCGAGCGGCGGATGAGAGCTGACGGCGATATAGATCGTCAGCAGTACCATCAGTATACCCAGCCATCGGGTGAACTGATCCAGCATATAACCGATTTCCTTTATCCAGAAAATGAACAAGGCGATAAAGCAGCTGAGCAGTGCGCCATACAGCGTATCCATCCCGGTCATCACCTGTATGCCGAGGCCGCATCCGCCTATATTACCAATGTTGAATGCCAGTCCGCCGAGTACTACCAGCGCTGCCAGCAGGTAACCGAGTCCGGGCAGCAGGTCGTTGGCCAGGTCCTGTGCTCTGCGTTCGGTGATGGCCAGCACGCGCCAGATATTGAGTTGTGCGCCGATGTCCAGCAGGATGGAGATGAGTACCACAAAGCCGAAGGCGGCGCCCAGCTGCCAGGTGAAGACGGTGGTTTGTGTCAGGAAACCCGGACCGATAGCAGAGGTAGCCATCAGGAAGGCGGCGCCCAGGATAGCGGAAGATTTTTGTTTACTCACGGATGTTGTATGGTTAGGTGATGATGAAGCAATGCCTGGTGAATGTTGCCGGCAAAGGTAACTGCATGGGGGCCGTCTCCGTGTATGCAGATGGTCTGGGCTGTCAGCGGAACCACTGTGCCCTGCAGCGTGGTTACTTCCTGATGGGCTACCATCTGCAATACCTGCTGAATGGCCTGTGTTTCGTTTTCGATCATAGCGCCGGGTTGTGTACGGGGAGTGAGCGAGCCGTCGGGCTGATAGGTGCGGTCGGCAAATACTTCGCTGACAGTATGCAGTCCTGCGGCCGCTGCTGCGCTTATCAGAAAGCTGTTACTCAGCCCGAAAAGCTGCAGGCGGCTGTCAATATCCTTAACGGCGCGTGCAATAATCTGTGCCATCGGAAGTGAGCGGGCGGCCATATTATACAAAGCGCCATGCGGCTTCACATGATGCAGCGGTATGTTATGCGTCCGGCAAATGGTCTGTAAGGCATATATCTGCGTAGCTACGAGATCATAGAGCGCCGTGTCTGTCAGGTGCTGCTCCCTGCGTCCGAAATGTTCCGGGTCCGCGAATCCGGGATGCGCTCCTACGGCTACCTGGTGTTCAGCGGCCAGCAGTACGGTTTTCTTCATGATGTCTGTGCTGCCGGCATGATACCCGCAGGCGATGTTGGCGCTGCTGATAAAAGGCATGATGGCGGCATCGTTGTCCAGCCCTTCGCCCATGTCGCAATTAAGATCGATGTGCTTCATATTGTAATAACCATTTTTCCAGGCGTAACCTGCAGGCATGCTGCAGATAACGCAATTGTTTTTCCTGCTGCCACAGCAGCTCTTCGGCTGTTTCGCCTGTGACGGCGCTGAACTGTATTGATTGTCCCGGCTGGCGTTGGGCCAGTGCCGGAATATCTGCTGTAATGATATGCGCTATCAGCGGGTATCCGCCGGTGGTCTGGTGATCGGCCATGAGTATAATCAGCTGGCCGTCAGGAAGCAGCTGTATGGCTCCCCTGCATACACCGGCAGAGAGCTGTTCTTCTTTGCGGAGGGTATGCATGGCGGGGCCGTTCAGCCGGAATCCCATGCGGTCGCTGTGCTGCGCTATCCGGAAGCTGCCGGTTAACAGCTGCTGCCGGGAGGCTTCGTCCGGCAACTGCCAGCAGCTGCCGGGTAATATGCGGATGGCAGCGTGATTATACAACGATTGTGTGCCTGCTGTCCAGGGTAATATTTTCAGCTGCGCGTCGGGCAGCAGCAGCTGCGTGTTGTTCAACGCTATCCTGTCGCCTTTGTGTAACGCCCTTCCGGCAAACCCGCCCATCGCCACTTTCAGGTGTGTACTGCAGCTACCCAGCCAGGGCGTGAGTGCAAACCCGTGACGGACGGCAAGGTAGCAACGCGCTCCGGCATGTGGCCTGGTGAAAGACAGCGTAGCCGCAGCGGGAACATATACGGGTTTGTTGACGGGAACAGGTATGTTGTTGACGGCTGCGCCGAAATCAGCGCCTGATAAGGCGATAATGGCTGCGGTCTCAAAAAGATACCTGCCTGCAGGAAAGTGCAGCTCAATGACGGCTTCACCGGCGCTGTTGCCTGTGAGGCTGTTGGCTACGGCCATGGCTATACGATCCATTGCACCTCCCGGATTGATGCCCAGGTGCTGATAGCCGTATCTGCCTGTATCCTGTATGGTATCTGATATACCCTGTTGTATAACTGTTATGCTCATTGCTCCTGTTGTATCTGTCTGAAAACTTCCAGTGTAACCGGTATGAACCTGACCTTATCGCCGGGTCTGCAATAACAGGGCTCTTCGGCTGTTGTGCTGAACATGCGCAAGGGTGTTTGCCCGATGATATTCCAGCCTCCGGGGGAGGTGATGGGGTAAATGCCTGTCTGCGCTCCTGCAATACCGATACTGCCTGCAGGCACCTGCAGCCGTGGTTGTTTTCTGCGGGGCGTTTCCAGCGCTGCGCATACTTTGCCCATGTAGGGAAATCCGGGCAGAAACCCTGTCAGATACACGGTGTAAACAGTCTGCGTATGCCATGCAATAATATCGTTTATAGCTACCTGCCTGGACGCAGCCATCTCTGTTATATCCGGTGCGAGCGACGGGTCATAGCATGCCGGGATATGCAGCTCACGTGGCGCGGGTATATCCCTGTTTTCAGGATGTTTTACCTGTTCGCGGACCCAGGCCATCATCCATTGCATAGCCGGCTTATGCCCGCTGTACCTGAGCTGCGCGGTATTGAACACGATGGTTAAGGATGCGTAGGCTGGTATCAGATCGGTAATATAGGGAGATGTCAATGACCGGAGGTGATAGTATGTCTTCATGACTTCCGCGTGAACGGCAGGATCTATCCGCTGTTCCCATGTTACAATGATGGCGCTGTCTCCCAGCGGGTTGATGACATACTCAGGATTCATGCTAACAAGATAATGTTTTACCGCTGCAAAAAATGAAGGCAGGGGTATTATTTTCAGGAATAGAGCGCAGGCATTGCGAAATAACAGGTCAGCCATTTTAATAACGGCAGTATGGTGCTGCAGGGTTTACTTTTCCCGCATTTTTGCCTAGTTTTGCGGCCGATGAACAGTACGATTATATCTTCTCCGGTTACGCCACCATGACAGGCATTACACTGGCAATGCCAGGGTTGTCCGCTGTATCCGGCGGACTACCCCACTATTTAATGTACGCATAATTTTTATTCTTCCATATTTCTCAAACTTTCACTTGCATGAAAGCTTACCTGAATTTATTTGATTTAAAGCAGCGGGTTGATTACAAAACTGAAGTACTGGCCGGATTAACCGTAGCCATGACGATGATTCCTGAATCTCTTTCGTTTGCTATCCTGGCAGGATTCTCCCCGTTAACCGGTTTGTATGCCGCCTTCCTGATGGGGCTGATTACCGCAGTACTGGGCGGCCGTCCGGGAATGGTATCCGGTGGCGCCGGTGCAACGGCGGTAGTATTGATCGCGCTGATGCAGTCGCACGGCGTGGAGTATGTATTTGCCGCCGTTGTACTGGCAGGTTTGCTGCAGATACTGGTCGGGGTATTCCGCCTGGGTAAATTCATCCGGCTGGTACCGCAGCCTGTGATGTACGGTTTTGTAAATGGCCTGGCGGTAATCATCTTCATGGCGCAGCTGGCACAGTTTAAGGTCGCCACTGCCAATGGAATGGAGTGGCTGTCCGGACCTGCATTATGGACAATGCTGGGTCTGGTGGTATTAACGGTGCTGATCGTGATGGCTTTTCCCCGCATCACCAAAGCGGTACCGGCATCTCTGGTGGCTATTGTGGTGGTATTCCTGCTGGTATGGGGCCTGGGTATCCACACTAAAACAGTAAAGGATATTGCATCTGTCAGCGGTGGTTTTCCGCCTTTTCATATTCCGGAGGTATCATTTGGCTGGGACATGCTGAAAATTATCTTCCCGTATTCACTGGTGATGGCAGGAGTAGGATTGATTGAAAGTCTGCTTACCCTGAATGTGGTAGATGAAATTACAGGTACTAAGGGAAGAGGTAATAAAGAAGCTGTGGCACAGGGAACAGCCAATGTAGTAAACGGTTTCTTCACCGGTATGGGCGGATGCGCTATGATCGCGCAATCTTTTGTCAACCTGTCGGCGGGTTCCAGGGCGCGCCTGTCCGGTATTATAGCTGCGCTGACTATACTCGTGATTATCCTGTGCGGTGCGCCGGTGATAGAACGTGTGCCTATGGCGGCCCTGGTGGGTGTGATGATGATGGTGGCTATCGGCACTTTTGAGTGGATCAGTTTGCGTATCATCAATAAGATGCCGCGCCATGATATTGCGGTGGGTATACTGGTGGCGGTAATTACGATATGGCTGCATAACCTGGCGCTGGCGGTACTCATCGGGGTAGTGGTGGCTGCGCTTGTATTTGCATGGGAAAGCGCGAAAAGGATACGTGCCCGGAAATACACGGATGAAAAGGGTATCAGGCATTACGAAATCTATGGCCCATTGTTCTTTGGCGCTGTTACTGCCTTCCTGGAAAAGTTTGATGTGCAGCATGATCCTGCAGAAGTAATCGTAGATTTTAAAGAAAGCCGTGTGGCCGATATGAGCGCCATTGATGCTTTGCATAAACTGACAGAACGATATCACAAGGCAGGTAAGAAACTGCACTTGCGGCATCTGAGTGAAGACTGCCGCCGGTTGCTGAAAAATGCATCATCTGTAATTGAGGTGAATATTCTGGAAGATCCGGAGTACAGGGTGGCTACAGACAAATAAGTCCGGCTTCTTTTACAGTTGCCGGCAGGCTATTCATGTTATGGCGTAAAAAAAAACTCCACCAGGAATGGTGGAGTATACAGATTAGCCCATTTTTGTCCATGCCAATTAATGGGTGTATCGAAAGAGGTGTTACATATCCGCCGGTGGTGATGCCGTGCCTGTAGTACCGCCTTTAAAAGGCACTGAGATCAGGGGATATATTTCTGCAATGCTTTTACTGATGACCAGCACCTGTACTTTCCAGTTGCCGTTGGTATTATCGTCTGTTGTAGCGCCGTTATAGTCCAGTGCCAGGTGCCAGGTTTTAGTGGCAGTGGGAAATACGCGGGCTGTGATCGGCGGCACTACATTGGTGCTGTTTACCTGCGGTAGCCTGACGAACTTATTGAACACCAGCCCTACCAGGGCAATAATGTATCTGGAAGTATCAATCTTTGTATCATAATCGCTGATCTTTGTTTTAGATACATTGTTCAGGTTATAGGTGATCAGATTGATGGTAGATGCATTGTTGACCGTTGCTATTTTCACGATTTCGCCGGTGGGCAGAATACCCAGCGATCCAACGCTTTCCTGTGCCACGGCCATGTTGTCGGCGAACAGTTTATTTTTCGTGTATACGTCGCCGTTTATATCCCAGGTGCCGCGCGGCGACTTGGTACCCAGGCCTATTCTGGGTTGCTGGGCTTTTATGGCGGTGCTGAACAGACAGAGTATCAGCAGTAAAGAAGAAGTATATTTCATCATGAATATTATTTAGGATCAGATACCGGCAGGTGCTGCGGGAGCACTGCCGTTATTACTTCCCTTGAAATCAACTGAGATGGGTGTCAGCATATTGGAGATAATTTTATTTACCGCCAGGATGCTGATATTCCAGGTGCCGTTACCTTCCACGGATTTACCGCCCGTATAGTCGAGGTTGATATGCCAGGTGCTGTTGCTCTGGAACAGCCTGATCTTTACGGGTGGTACTTTATTATCGGTAGTCAGACTTACCTTCCGGTCAAACGTATATCCGGCGATAGACAGTACGAAATCGCTGACAGGGATGCCGGTATCGAAATCCGTAACCCTGCTGCCATCTCCGCCGATGTCTGAGAGCGAGTAGGAGAGGAAGTTGAAGGAGGTGGTATTACCTTTGCGCGTCAGGATTTTAACGATTTCGTTGTTCTGGCTGATGCCCAGCAGCGGCACTTTGCTGTTGGAGGTAATCATGCCGTCTACAACAAGGGTATCTTTCATATATACGTCTCCGTTAATGTCCATTTGCTGCCGTGGCGAAGCTTTTCCAACGCCTACTGCAGGTACGGCAGTCTGTGCCCGGAGGGCAGCAACCGGAAGGAAGAGCCATAATAGCAACATGTATTTCATCATCATAAAGTTTATGCATTAAAGACCGGTGGGCGATTGTGCCGCAGTTTTAGTGGCGTTACCGCCAAAATCTTCTGTAATGGTGGATAATGTTTTAGCCAGACTTTTATTCATTACCAGCAGGAAAAGATTCCAGGTACTGTTCACCGTAGGGGCTGTACCTACATAATCTGCTGCCAGGTGCCATGTTTTGGTATTGGCATCTACCCACGTTTCAATACGTATGGGCGCCATTGCCCGGTTGTTGCTCACTACAATAGGATCCAGGAGATCATAGGCTGCAATGGTTACCACGTAATCTGTACCTGATATTTTGGTGTCAAAATCATTGACCCAGTCCAGGTTTACATTTTTTAATTCGTAAGAGATGACGTTGATGGGTAGTACGTTGCTGCCTCCGTTGTTGGGAGCTATTTTTACAATACGGTTTTTACTGTCGATGCCCACGAGGGCGGCCTGTTTGTCGGCGCTTCCCATGTTTTCCACAAACAGTTTCCCACTGATGTATAAACTGCCATTGATGTCCATGCTGCCTCGGGGAGCGGTTTTTTTGCCGGTGGCTACTTTCACGTCAGGCGGAACCGGTGTCTGTGCATGCAGCAGTACCGGCAGAAATAATGATAGCAGAAAGAGGTATCTCATGCTGAATAGTTTTTAAGATTAACGCATCAGTGTCAGGAATCCGACGAAGCGCTGGATTTTACCGGGCTGCGTTTTATCTTTTATGGTGATGACATAATAATAGGTGCCGTCCGGAAGCTGGTCGCCGATACGTAATCCGCGGTTGGCGCGGCCGTCCCAGCTGTTGCGGTAGTCCGGATTTTCGTAAACGGCATCTCCCCAGCGGTTGAATATTTTCATATCTACCTGATCATTGGGTTCGAGGCCATCAATTACAAGCCTGTCATTTTTCCCGTCTCCGTTAGGAGAGATACCTTCCGGTATTTTTATTTTCAGCATTTTCAGTGTCACTGGCGTAGGCTCGTTGTAGGCGGTAGGATCGCCGTTGTTACCGGGGGGCATGATTTCGCCGTTGTTGGAGAGGTCTTTTACGATGAGATCTCCGTTTTTGCCTGCAACCTGAGCTGAGCTGTAGAAGGTGCCGTAGCGGCCTTCCGGCGCAATGCTGACTTTGAAAGTAACGGTGTCTTGCTGATTGGGAGCGAGTTTGCTCAGTTCTTTCAGTAAGGCGATATCGGCATTCCCGTCAAATCCTTCATTCGGCACCAGTTCTCCGCCGGTGGTGATGATACCGCTGCGTTTAAATTTCATCGGGAAGGGGAAGGTGTTGGCGATGTTATGGGTAAGCGTCACGCTGTCCAGCGGCAGGTCGCCCATATTACGCAGGATCAGCGTGAATGTAACGGAGTAGGTCTGGTCTGGTTGCGGCAGCGGTTCGCTGGCAATCTGCGCCAGCCCGATGATGGCTTTCCGCAACAGTTCCGAGAAGGTAAACGGTCCCAGTTTACTGGCAGGGTTACTGGCAATGGCCCCCTGTGTGCTGGTGCCGTTCACGTTAGCAGCGCCGGCATTTTCCCAGCGTTGTCCGTTCCAGCGGGCGGTCAGCAGTGCGGGGAGGGATGCCACGACCGTACCTGTTTTATCCTTATCCCAGGTAAGTGTAACGGCAACGGGCGTATTACCTGCATCGCGGGTAAGTATCCAGTATTCGCGGGTATTTACCTTTCCTGTTTTATCATCTGTTAATCGGGGATCATAGCGGGAAGTGTTATTATCCCGGAGATGATAGCTGGCGCTGATGATCTCATCTTCCTGCAGGGGGGCGCTGATGCCTGCTGGCCGGTAATATTGATCGTTGCCGATGGGAAACAGGAATGCTTCATTTCCTTTTTTGGCGACGCTGCCGGAAACATGGCTGTAATCGGAAGGCTTCACTGGTCTGGCGCCGTTGAAGAATAATACTTTTCCCTGTCCGGTTGTTTTAACGATGCCGTTCATAAAATGCATTTCGTGTCGGATGCCCATTTCATGATCTGTTTCATATGCGATTCCTGTGGTGGTATTGTTCATAAATGCCTTGTAGAAGCTGGCCGGCACAGATCCGGTTATTTTCTGCAGGGTGTTGCCGTTGAAATAGGTGGCGCCGGTGTCAGTAACGGCGATGTTACCGTTGTTCTGCATATTCTTTTTGAAGGTAGTTTGTCCGTCATTGTAGTAGCTGCCTTCATTGAGGAAGTCATCACCGAAATAAACGATGGTATTACCGGTAATATGCAGTGTTCCTTTGTTTACAACCGTTTGGGCAGAAGCAATGGTGATTGCTCCTGCCATAAATAAAACGGTTGTCATTGTACGCCTGCCTTGTATGTTAAATATCATATCAGTTGCTGATTAGAATGTGTAGCTGATAACGTACCAGGTGTTTCCGTCCGATATCAGCGTGACTTTCAATGCGCCGTTGGTGGCTCCTCCGGTGAAGGAGGAGAGTAGTGTGTCAGATTGCACGCCGTCCGCATAGCTGAGTTGTTTATTGAATTTCAGTGTCTGCGAGGGGGTGAACTGGTTGATGATAAGCATCCGGTTGGCGCTGGCCGCCGGCTCCGGCAGGGTAATGGTGCGGGTGGCGGTCATATCTTTTACGATGATGATGTAATCGTTGGCGGCAACGGTGTAATCGGCATTGGAGACAACTTTGAGGTTAGCCATGGCCGGGTTGCTCCGGACGATAGACAGGATGGTGTCTTTTACCGGGCGGGTGACCAGTGTTTTGGCGAGGGTTTCGCGGACGGTCTGGCTGCCGAGGCTGTCTACGATTACCTGTCTGGTACTGTCCCTGAAACCTTTGCTGTTGATACCGATTTTGAAGTGTTTAAATACGCTGCTGTCAGCTTTGCTCAATGCATTACCGTTTAGATCATATAGGTCAATGAATCCGCGTTTACCCACGCTGTCCGCTTTCCCTTGCAGCCTGGTATAAATGCTGTCTCTGAATACGGTGCTTTTGATGATGCTATCCCTGGTAGATCTTCCGGTTATCTGAATGATACTGTCCCTGATGCGGCCACGGGATAGGGAGTCAAGTACAACGGTACTGGTGCTGTCCCTGAATCCTTTGCTGTTGATACCTATTTTGAAGTGCTTAAATACGCTGCTGTCAGATTTGGCGAGTGCATTGCCGTTTAGATCATATAGATCAATGAATCCGCGTTTACCCACGCTGTCGGCTTTTCCTTGCAGCCTGGTATAAATGCTGTCTCTGAATACGGTGCTTTTGATGAGGCTGTCTCTGGTAGATCTTCCGGTGATCTGGATGATACTATCGCGGATGCGGCCACGGGATAGGGAGTCCAGTACAACGGTACTGGTGCTGTCCCTGAATCCTTTGCTGTTGATACCGATTTTGAAGTGCTTAAATACGCTGCTGTCAGATTTGGCTATTGCATTGCCATTGACATCATATAAGTCAATGAATCCACGTTTGCCCACGCTG
>NZ_JAABOK010000019.1:51943-104810 GCF_009928525.1 Chitinophaga solisilvae
CGCTGTCTGCTTTTCCTTGCAGGCGCGTGTAAATGCTATCTCTGAATACGGTGCTTTTGATGATGCTATCCCTGGTAGATCTTCCTGTTATTTGGATGATGCTGTCGCGGATGCGGCCACGGGATAGGGAGTCAAGTACAACGGTACTGGTGCTGTCCCTGAATCCTTTGCTGTTGATACCTATTTTGAAGTGCTTAAATACGCTGCTGTCAGATTTGGCGAGTGCATTGCCGTTTAGATCATATAGATCAATGAATCCGCGTTTACCCACGCTGTCTGCTTTTCCTTGCAGTCTGGTATAAATGCTGTCTCTGAATACGGTGCTTTTGATGAGACTGTCTCTGGTTGTTCTTCCTGTTATCTGAATGATGCTATCGCGGATACGGCCGGCAGAAAGGGAATCGAGTACTACAGTACTGGTGCTGTCCCTGAACCCTTTGCTGTTGATGCCAATTTTGAAGTGTTTAAATACGCTGCTGTCAGATTTGCTCAATGCATTACCGTTAACATCATATAGGTCAATGAATCCACGTTTACCCACGCTGTCTGCTTTTCCTTGCAGCCTGGTATAAATGCTGTCTCTGAATACGGTGCTTTTGATAAGGCTATCTCTTGTTGTTCTTCCTGTTATTTGGATAATGCTGTCCCTGATGCGGCCACGGGATAGGGAGTCAAGTACAACGGTACTGGTGCTGTCCCTGAACCCTTTGCTGTTGATACCAATTTTGAAGTGTTTAAATACGCTGCTGTCAGATTTGCTCAATGCATTACCGTTAACATCATATAGGTCAATGAATCCACGTTTACCCACGCTGTCTGCTTTCCCTTGCAGCCTGGTATAAATGCTATCTCTGAATACGGTGCTTTTGATGATGCTGTCTCTGGTAGATCTACCCGTGATTTGAATGATACTATCGCGGATACGGCCAGTAGAAAGGGAATCGAGTACTACAGTGCTGGTGCTGTCCCTGAACCCTTTGCTGTTAATGCCGATTTTGAAGTGCTTAAATACGCTGCTGTCAGATTTGGCGAGTGCATTACCGTTGAGATCATATAGATCAATGAATCCGCGTTTACCCACGCTGTCTGCTTTTCCTTGCAGCCTGGTATAAATGCTATCTCTGAATACGGTGCTTTTGATGATGCTGTCTCTTGTTGTTCTACCTGTTATCTGAATGATACTGTCACGGATACGACCAGTAGAAAGGGAATCGAGTACTACAGTGCTGGCGCTGTCCCTGAACCCTTTGCTGTTGATACCTATTTTGAAGTGTTTAAATACGCTGCTGTCAGATTTGCTCAATGCATTACCGTTAACATCATATAGGTCAATGAATCCACGTTTACCCACGCTGTC
The DNA here is from genome assembly GCF_009928525.1 of Chitinophaga solisilvae. Taxonomy (GTDB): domain Bacteria; phylum Bacteroidota; class Bacteroidia; order Chitinophagales; family Chitinophagaceae; genus Chitinophaga; species Chitinophaga solisilvae. The sequence continues at coordinate 53,301 of NZ_JAABOK010000019.1, forward strand.
CGCTTTTCCTTGCAGCCTGGTATAAATGCTATCTCTGAATACGGTGCTTTTGATGATGCTATCTCTTGTTGTTCTTCCTGTTATCTGGATGATACTGTCACGGATACGGCCGGCAGAAAGGGAATCGAGCACTACAGTGCTGGTGCTGTCCCTGAATCCTTTGCTGTTGATACCAATTTTGAAGTGCTTAAATACGCTGCTGTCAGCTTTGCTCAGTGCATTACCATTTAGATCATATAGATCAATGAATCCGCGTTTACCCACGCTGTCTGCTTTCCCTTGCAGCCTGGTATAAATGCTGTCTCTGAATACGGTGCTTTTGATAAGGCTATCTCTTGTTGTTCTACCTGTTATCTGAATGATGCTGTCACGGATACGGCCAGCAGAAAGGGAATCGAGTACTACAGTGCTGGTGCTGTCCCTGAACCCTTTGCTGTTAATGCCGATTTTGAAGTGCTTGAATACGCTGCTGTCAGATTTGCTCAGTGCATTACCATTAACATCATATAGATCAATGAATCCACGTTTACCCACGCTGTCTGCTTTTCCTTGCAGCCTGGTGTAAATGCTATCTCTGAATACGGTGCTTTTGATAAGGCTATCTCTTGTTGTTCTACCTGTTATCTGAATGATGCTGTCACGGATGCGGCCAGTAGAAAGGGAATCGAGTACTACCGTGCTGGTGCTGTCCCTGAACCCTTTGCTGTTGATGCCAATTTTGAAGTGTTTAAATACGCTGCTGTCAGATTTGCTCAGTGCATTACCATTTAGATCATATAGGTCAATGAATCCACGTTTACCCACGCTGTCTGCTTTTCCTTGCAGGCGCGTGTAAATGCTATCTCTGAATACGGTGCTTTTGATGATGCTATCCCTGGTAGATCTACCGGTGATCTGGATGATACTGTCGCGGATGCGGCCACGGGATAGGGAGTCAAGTACAACGGTACTGGTGCTGTCCCTGAACCCTTTGCTGTTGATGCCAATTTTGAAGTGTTTAAATACGCTGCTGTCAGCTTTGCTCAGTGCATTACCATGGACATCATATAGGTCAATGAATCCACGTTTACCCACGCTGTCTGCTTTCCCTTGCAGCCTGGTATAAATGCTATCTCTGAATACAGTGCTTTTGATGATGCTGTCTCTGGTAGATCTACCCGTGATTTGAATAATACTGTCCCGGATGCGGCCACGGGATAGGGAGTCAAGTACAACGATGCTGGTGCTGTCCCTGAACCCTTTGCTGTTGATACCAATTTTGAAGTGCTTAAATACGCTGCTGTCAGATTTGCTCAATGCATTACCGTTGAGATCATATAGATCAATAAATCCGCGTTTACCCACGCTGTCTGCTTTCCCTTGCAGCCTGGTATAAATGCTATCTCTGAATACGGTGCTTTTGATGATGCTGTCTCTTGTTGTTCTACCTGTTATCTGAATGATGCTGTCACGGATACGGCCGGCAGAAAGGGAATCGAGTACTACCGTGCTGGTGCTGTCCCTGAACCCTTTGCTGTTAATGCCAATTTTGAAGTGCTTAAATACGCTGCTGTCAGCTTTGCTCAGTGCATTACCGTTGAGATCATATAGATCAATGAATCCGCGTTTACCTACACTATCCGCTTTTCCTTGCAGGCGCGTATAAATGCTATCTCTGAATACGGTGCTTTTGATGATGCTATCCCTGGTAGATCTTCCGGTTATCTGAATGATACTGTCCCTGATGCGGCCACGGGATAGGGAGTCAAGTACAACTGTACTGGTGCTGTCCCTGAACCCTTTGCTGTTGATACCAATTTTGAAGTGCTTAAATACGCTGCTGTCAGCTTTGCTCAGTGCATTACCATTAAGATCATATAGGTCAATGAATCCGCGTTTACCCACGCTGTCTGCTTTTCCTTGCAGCCTGGTATAAATGCTGTCTCTGAATACGGTGCTTTTGATAAGGCTATCTCTTGTTGTTCTACCTGTTATCTGAATGATGCTATCGCGGATGCGGCCAGCAGAAAGGGAGTCGAGTACTACAGTGCTGGTGCTGTCCCTGAACCCTTTGCTGTTAATGCCAATTTTGAAGTGCTTAAATACGCTGCTGTCAGCTTTGCTCAGTGCATTACCATTAACATCATATAGATCAATGAATCCGCGTTTACCCACGCTGTCTGCTTTCCCTTGCAGCCTGGTGTAAATGCTGTCTCTGAATACGGTGCTTTTGATGATGCTGTCTCTTGTTGTTCTACCTGTTATCTGAATGATGCTATCGCGGATACGGCCGGCAGAAAGGGAATCGAGTATTACCGTACTGGTGCTGTCCCTGAAACCTTTGCTGTTGATACCAATTTTGAAGTGCTTAAATACGCTGCTGTCAGATTTGGCGAGTGCATTACCGTTAAGATCATATAGGTCAATGAATCCACGTTTACCCACGCTGTCCGCTTTTCCTTGCAGCCTGGTATAAATGCTATCTCTGAATACGGTGCTTTTGATGATGCTGTCCCTGGTAGATCTTCCGGTGATTTGAATGATACTATCGCGGATGAGGCCACGGGATAGGGAGTCCAGTACAACGGTACTGGTGCTGTCCCTGAACCCTTTGCTGTTGATACCAATTTTGAAGTGCTTAAATACGCTGCTGTCAGCTTTGCTCAGTGCATTACCGTTTAGATCATATAGATCAATGAATCCGCGTTTACCCACGCTGTCTGCTTTCCCTTGCAGCCTGGTATAAATGCTATCTCTGAATACGGTGCTTTTGATGATGCTGTCTCTGGTAGACCTTCCGGTAATTTGAATAATACTGTCCCGGATGCGGCCACGGGATAGAGAGTCCAGTACAACGATGCTGGTGCTGTCCCTGAATCCTTTACTGTTAATACCGATTTTGAAATGCTTTAATACACTGCTGTCTGCCTTTGCCAACGTATTGCCGTTACCGTCATACAGATCAATAAATCCGCGCCGGCCCACACTATCCGCTTTGATGGATTTACCACGTATGATACTGATAACCGTATCCCTGAAAGTGGTGTCCGTCAGTAACGCCTGCATATTGATATCCAGCCATACCGGTTTCAATACACTGCTGTCGCCCCCTGCCACCAGTAACTTGTTGGTACGGGAACGCATAGCAGCGCCGGAGTTTCTTATCAGATTAATAATGGAATCTCTCAATACTTTGTTATTGATAATCTCTGTTACAAAATCACCGCCAATGAATACCCACCGGGCAGTAATTCCTGCATCAGTGGCAGCTCTCCAGTAATAAAACCCACTGCCGTTACCACCCCTGACATTGGCGGCCGTATTGAAAATCAACAGGCCATTTGCCGGGGCAACACTTACAGGGTACGGGTCTGAAACATCCCGCAATGCTACCCGCGGTACCAGTATACCTTTGTCAGCGGCGGTTACATCCAGCGCGGCGGCAGGGTGGGGGCTATTGGTGCCTATGCCCACCTGTGCCCCGGCGATCAGGGTGAATAATAAAAGAAAGGTCAGTAGTGTGTATAATTTCAATTTCATATCGTTGATCTTTATCCGGTAAATCAATGTTCTGTTTGGCTTCCCGCGCATTCCAGCAGGATGTCTGTACCATTTTTTACGATGCTGAATTCAGTTCGTCTGTTCTGCTGATGCAGACTTTCAGGGCAGGGCACCTGATCGGCACAGTTGTTCTTCAATCTGGTTTCCCCGAAATATTCCCTTCTGAGCCTGCTGCCGGCTATACCTGCCTGCTCCAGCCATCCGGCTACGGCGGCAGAGCGCTGTGCAGACAACCGGTTATTGTAGCGGGTGCTCGCCCTGGAATCCGTGTAGGAGCGTATAATGAGCGTCAGGGTGCTATCCTGCCGGAGCAAGACTGATAAACGTTGCAGCGTAGGTAACGCATCTTCCCTGATCTGGTAACTGTCCAGATGGAAATAGATGTCCGGTACGGTATATTGTTTTTTCAGGGAGTCGCAATGCCGGCGCCATCCGGAAGCCGCTTCCGGAAATGGTTCCAGCTGTATGTCGTAATGAATGATGCTGTCGTTCGTAATGCCTTTAGTACTGAATGGAATCACCTGTTTTTTCATTCCGTCGGCAGCTACCCATACCTCATAATCTGTGGAGGGTTGCAGCTGCCAGCTGAAATTGCCGGTATGCGTGGTGAGGGTATCCTGTTGCCGGTCGGTGCTGCGCAAGGAGATCGTGACACCGGCCTGCCGTAAACCGGTGATACGGTTAAATACGCTGCCGGTTAACTGCAGTGATAATTGCCGCCAGCGGAATCGCAGCAGATCATCATCGCCATACCTGTTGGAACTGAAGAACCCATGAAACCCGGTGGCATCCTGCGTACACCAGATACCAAAATCGTCTCTGGAGGTATTCAGCGGATAGCCCGGGTTGACGGCTTCTCCCGTGATTATGTTGTTTACCAGCGCTATGCGGTAAATGTCGAGCCCGCCCAAACCCGTGCGTCCATTGGACGAAAAGAAAAGATGCTGCTGATTGTCTGCATAGGGAAATACCTCATCTCCGGCAGTGTTAACCGCCGGACCGGCATTCACCGGCGCGCTCCAGCTGCCATCTGTTTGTCTGGTAACATAATAAATATCTTTCCCGCCAAATCCGCCGGGCATATCTGAAGCAAAGTATAAGGTATGGCCGTCCGGGGTAAGCGCCGGATGCGCGGCCGAATACCTGCCGCTGTTAAACGGAAGCTCCGTAATCTGTATCCAGCCGCCATTGCGGTAAACGGCCCGGTAGATCTTCAGGCGGTTCAGCCCCAGGGAATCTTTCCTGAAACTGCCTCCTGTAAAATTATTCCTGGTAAAATATACAGTGTCAAAAAGCGGTGAGAACGTTACCGGGCCTTCATTGTAACGGGTGGCTATATTTTTTCCGAAGATATTGACGCCGTTATTCCAGTTCAGGCGATGTATACCTTTCCAGCCTGCTGTACGGATGCTGTAAATGCCGGTGGTGCGGCTGTCATTGCTGGTGGGCCTGGTATCGTCATCGTTTACAATATAGCGGTACAGCAGGTCTGTACCCCGGCTGGTATCTAATGTTCGTATATCCCTGTACGTGATAATGCCGGTATCTGGCACCATCCGCAACTGCAGAAACGGCCGTTCATTATGCAGGTCCACTCTTTTCACGGCAGTAGGCAGCTGCTGGTTGGTGACATACACCAGGTTGCGGCCGTACATGCAGGGGGAAAACTCATCCAGCGCTGAATTGACAGACAAATAATCTATCTGCCAGCAGGCGGAATCACGGAACAGCCGGTCCGGCGGCTGAAAATTATAGTGACCGGAAGAGGTGGTCCGGCGCTGATAGGCCCGCAGACAGCTATCTGCTTTTTCATATTGTTCATTGCCGGATAATGCCTGTGCATACAGTAACAGCCAGGAGGAAGGCGCCTGATTGAAATCTGTTTTTTCAAACCAATGCAGCGCTTCCCGGTAATATTTCAGCTCCTGCGCTACCAGCGCCAGCTGCCGGATGGTATACTGATTGCCGGGTTCCCTGGCATTAGCCTGCAGATAATAGCGCATAGCCTCCGGTAATCTGATGGCTGCATAGGCCTTGTCCGCCCTGCCGAGCAGGCGGGAGGCCGTCTGTGCGCGGGCATTGATACACAACAGCAGCAGGGATGTTGCAAGGATGATATAGCATTTCATAGTTTTCAGTATGGATTAAAAATAGCGGGGTGATAATACCTTGCCTTTCTCAAAGCCGAATTCGTATCGTATCATGACTTCGTGTGAACCACGGTTATAGGCTGCCAGCGATTTGTTGGAAATGTCATAGGAATATCCCAGCCTGAACTGAGGCGTACATTGTATCTCTGTAAGTATAGCTCCGCTTTTATCTGTGCGGAAGGAGCCACCCACACTGATGACATCTTTCAGCCATACCTGCGTGTTGATATCTGCCTGTATCGGTGCGCCCTTCACATATTTGACGAGGAAGGAAGGTTTCAGTTTTATATCATTGCCCATATCGAAAACATACCCGGCCATCAGGAACATATGTTCGAACTTCTGGGCAATCAACTCCGAAGAATACAGGTATACATCTTTTCTGAGATAACTTTTGATGATATTGGGAGCGGAAAAGCCTGCATAGAATTTATCTGTACTGTAAAATACACCGGCGCCGAAAGTAGGCAGAAAGGAATTGATATTATTGGCAAAGGCAGGATCATTCTGGTCTTTCAGGCTTACCCCCGCCAGATTGGCTTTGTAATTTGTAACACCTCCCTGCAGCCCTATCGCCAGCGTACCGCCGCCGGTAAACCGGATACGGTAATTATACACTCCATAGAAACCGGTTGATTTTGTTACGCCTATCTCATCGTTGAAGGCGATGAACCCCAGTCCCAGCTTATTATTCCAGGTAGGCATATCTGCGGAAAATGTAGTGGTTTTAGGAGCGCCTTTCATGCCCACCCACTGATTACGGTGCATGGCAGTCAGACTCAACACATTGCGGCTGCCTGCATAGGCGGGATTCACTGCCAGCGTATTGAACATGTACTGTGAGAACATGGCATCCTGCTGGGCGCAGACAACCATTGTTTTCAGCAGTGGCAGCAACAGCAGGAGGGATAACCGGAGAAACAAAAATAACTTGTCGGGTAGAATTTTACACTTCATATCGGATACACATTAAGGTGAACACTGAGAGCATGGAATTCCCTGTCCGCGCAGGGGGACGCAGAGCAGGCAACAAGTTTTCAATAAATGGTCAATACTTTATGGAGTCATTGCTGTATACAGGCCAGGGGCCTTCGCTGAATAGTCAGCAGGCAATGTGATCATAAGCAGGGAGGGACCAGGGACAAACGGCACACCTTTCCTTAATTCAGATAAACCTGGTGACTGTCAGCCACCAGGTGTTACCGGATATAAAGAAAGGATATGGGCAGAATTGGTTAACTACGGGAACTGCATTGACAATACATCCTAAAGAGGCGTAATACAGATGAAGTCCGGTAAGCAATAGCAATACTGATATTAAGTAACTGTTTGAAGGAAATGGGGTGAATGAAAGAGAAGATTTTTTAGAAGAAAATTTCTGTCAGCCTTTCCCTTTTGAAGGAAGATATAGTGCAAATCATCTGCAGCAGATGATTTGCGGGGATTGTTATTTTTTTATAAATCCGGATTAAAATCGTTTATCCGTTCTGGTTATGCCATAAGCGAACGCTGCCTTTATTGGCCGGTACGGGATTTCAGTCTGCGAAGGTCATCTTCCGTTGGTATGCACAGGGAGGCAGACAGGAATGGATTATCCCTGCACGCCGCGAATGCTGCGGCAATCTCCTGTTCTTCCGGTGTAAGTGTAACACCCTGACCGCCACTCTCCAGGTAGGCTATGACCGCACTCCAGTTAATCTGGTTTGTTTCAGAAGTTTTCAATATAAAGATTGGTTTTGGTGAAATGTTATTTGAGGATTCTGCAAATTACAAATTAATAATCAAGATTTTCCCGCAGAATTTTATATGCCAGTTTCAGGTGTGTTTTAACAGTGTTCTTACTCAGACTTAATTTATCTGCAATTTCTGCATATTTGAGTTTGCCGAATTGGTGCATAATCAGAATACGCTTCCGCTGTTCGGGTAATTCATTGATGGCCTCAAAAAGACGGCTGATGCGGAACTCCTGCTCCTGCAGGGCAGTGCCGGTATCAAAGCTGTTGTCAGCTTCCTCTCCGGCGATAGCCGAATTATTCTCTTCCCTGATTTTGGTATGCCTCATATGAGATACGGCAATATTCAGCACAGCCCGCGACGCATAGGATTTAAAAGATCCTTCAATCTGGAGCCGGTCCCGGTTGGTCCAGAAATAAACAAAAAAATCCTGTACCAGGTCACGGGCAACATCCATGTCTTTGGTGACTTTTACCGCACAATAGCATAACCAGTTGTAGTGTTCTCTGAAGTGATTGTCAAATTCCTCACTGTCCAGCTTATTTTGATCCGCTGCCATAGTTTAGTTAACGTTCATGCACTTCCCCGCCTGCAATAGCATAACAGGGAAATCCCGGGTTTAGATAATAGTATATCATAGCTACGCCAGCGCTCTGCATCAGCGTGGGTAAACAATAAATAGTTTCAGTGGAAACAATCCTGAAGTCAACAAGTTCAGTAAATAAATGATCCCCCTTTTGGCAGTATACGCCAGCCAGCAGCGAAATAAAGTTCACTGTGTAAAAACATCCATTCTGTCAATAGTTTAATTCTCAAACATTGGTCAGGCCTTACGATTAACAACAATGCATCCGGCTGTTTCCCCCTTTTGGCCGGCAATATAATATAATCCGGGAATATGCATCGTGCTTACTCCACTTTTATTTATTAACGTCCCTGTATTCACCAGCCCCCTATTATATCAGGTGTGTATTTTGTTAATCACTTGTGAAAAGTAAATATAAATGTGTTGTAACATGCAGTGGATGGCTATTCCGCCGGAGGTCAGTCATCCTTACATAAGTTTTTAAGCAGGTATAAATGTAATGTATATACGGAGTTGAGTGCGGAAATCCGGTTATCGGTATCAACAAAAAAGGCATGTAAACACAACGTTTACATGCCTTTGGTTTATTATGAAAAATATTGCAGGATATTCATTTACTGGCCATACTTGAAAGTAACCCTGGCCGCGGTTTCTATATACCCGTTATCTTTAAAACAGGCCACATAGTAATTCCCGGCGGGCTTGTCTGCCGGCAGGGTCAGCGTCATGGTACCGGCAGTAGCTCCGTTGGTATATTTCCAGGCATCTGCATATTGGGCCCCCGGTGTTTTGCCGCTCTGATAAATACCGATCCAGGCATTGGTGTTGGCAGAGCTGTTGGTAAAACTGATGCTTACCGTTTCTCCCTTTGCATACTGCTTTTTATTGGTGCTGATAGTGGCTGTAACCGTGGTTTTGAGAGAAAAAACCGTCATCAGTGCTTTATGATCTGAAGGCCAGGTACCTACCGGTTCACTGAATTTATCCATGGTGTTTTCAGGCGTAAGCACGTGTCTTACAATAGAAGATTTAGGCCCGACGATATACCCATCTGTTACAGACAGGCCGGCATCCCTGGAGCTGAAGATATAGTCGATCCTGTCCCGCTCATCAGCTTTGGGCGCCCAGTCGCTTTGGTAAACCCAGGTGAACCCGGGATAATTTACCTCATCCGGATAAAGCAGCCGGTAGGTGTCATCGAAGCCGGCATTGGCCAGGCTTGTAGTCGTGGTCCAGGGCATGATTACACCATGATGGTCAAACATGTTGCGGGTGGCGCGGGTCCAGTCCAGGTGGGAGGGCTCATTGAAATCGCCGCCTAGTATAACAATCCTGCCGGAATCTATATCTTTCCGTGCTGCTGTAATAAATGCTGCGATCTCTTCATCCCTGGTAGATGCCATGTTCATGTTATGGATGCGGATACTATCTGTCACCGGTGCAGATAATTCGCTCCAGTTAACCGGATCATACCCCCTTGGATAATAACACGCATAATGGGTGTAGTCCAGATGCCCGGAGTAAACGGCCACCTCCCGGCCATCGATAACGGCTATCAGCCTGGTAAATGAACTGCCGTATACCTGTTCATACCTTTTGATGGGGTATTTGCTGATAACGGAAGTATTCCTTCCCGGGCCGCCGAAGTAAGTCAGGTTTCTGGCCCTTAACTTATTCTCCATATTAGTATGGAAGTTAGCGGCATCCTGTGTTTCGGAGAATGTGACGAAATCCGGCTCTCTGGCCGCTATTTCGTCGGCTACCAGGTCAAGTTTGCCGTCCATCCAGGTGTTGAGCTGCAATACTTTAAAAGTAGTAGTCCTGACATTATCCGCCTGCAGCTCTGTGTGTGCCGGCGCCGTTTTTTTTGAGGTGATTCCCGTGTCCAGAACTTTGGAACAGGCAGATACTGAAAAGGTTACCATAACAGGAAGGGCTGCACGCAGTAACAGTTGCTTCATCGGGAAAAGGTGTTGGAAATGTGGGCTGTGCATAATGATTTTCAATTGAAAGGATGTTTTTGTTCACTGATAATATCAGCATATAAGTTAATGAAAGATTTTAAAAGTTTCCTGTTCGTTTTTACACAGTGGAATTTAAACCGCAGAGAGTTCAACTAAATTTATTGAAGAGAGCATTTTTTAACCATTAAATCTAAGCTTCAAAATGAGAAAAGTTTTACTCCTCGCAACAGCCATGTTGTGTAGTACCCTATCCTTTGCCCAGGATTACTGGAGGCCACATACAGATGCCGCCAGAATTACCACCGACAAAGCCGTTGCCAGGCTTGCAGCTCCTACTGAATTCAAATTGTTTGACCTGAATCTGACTCCCTTCACAAGCGAAGCATTCAAAACGGTTGGCAGAGCAATCACGCGTTCAACAATTATCTCCCTGCCCAATGCTGACGGAGAATTGGAACAGTTTGAAATTTCAGAGGCATCCAATTTTGATCCTGCCTTGCAGGCGCGTTTCCCGGAAATAAGGGCGTTTTCGGGAAAAGGCATTACCGATCAACATGCCACCTTAAAGTTGAGTGTTTCTCCGCAGGGGATACAAACAACGGTTTTCAGGGCCGGAAAAGCGAATGAGTTTATTGAACCTTATTCTGCTGACCACAAGGTGTATATGGTCTTCAAAAAACACCCGAAGACCTTACCCTGGAAATGTTCTACGCCTGAACATAAGATGGCTGCTGATATCAGCAAACAGTTGCCCGACGTTACTGCCAGGTCAACCGGCGATTTGAAAATACTGCGGCTGGCGCAGTCAGTAACAGCAGAGTACTCCAATTATTTCGGCGCTACCAGCGCATCACAGGTATCACTGGTACTTGCCGCCGTGAATGCCACCCTTACCCGTTGTAATGGTATTTACGAAAGAGATCTGGCTATCCATCTGAATCTCGTTTCCGGCAACACCAATGTATTTTATTACAATCCCTCCACCGATCCGTATTCTGCCGCCAGCTCCGGCGCAGGTGGTGCGTGGAACAGCGAGTTGCAGAACACGTTGAATTCTGTTATCGGCGCTGCCAACTATGATATAGGTCACCTCTTCGGCGCATCCGGCGGCGGCGGTAACGCAGGATGTATCGGTTGTATCTGTGTCGATAATTCAAAAGGAAGCGGATTTACTTCCCCGGCAGATAATATTCCCCAGGGAGATAATTTCGATATCGATTATGTAGTACATGAAGTAGGCCACCAGCTGGGCGCCAACCATACTTTCTCCATGAGCAATGAAGGCACCGGCGTGAATGTGGAACCCGGATCCGGTATTACCATTATGGGTTATGCCGGTATTACCAGCCAGGATCTTGCCCCGCATTCCATTGATATGTATCATGCTGCATCTATAGCACAGATCCAGGCTAATCTGGCTGGCAAAACCTGCCCGGTAACGATCAACATATCTGCCAATAACGCTACTCCGGTTGCCAATGCCGGCGGTAATTTTACTATCCCGATCAGTACACCGTTTGCGCTTACCGGCACTGCTACTGATGCCAATGCCAGCGATGTGCTGACATACACCTGGGAGCAGAATGATAATGCCACTTCAGCACAGACCGGCTCCGCCAGCGTGGCCAGTGCTACCAAAGCATCTGGTCCTAACTGGATTTCATACGCACCTGGCACTTCTCCTGTCAGATATTTCCCGAAACTGGCTACCATCCTTGCCGGTGGACTGATCTCCGGTCCGCTCCCCGGTGGCGATGCAGGCGCCAACACTGAAGCGCTGAGTTCCGTTTCAAGAACATTGCGCTTCCGCTTCACAGTAAGAGATAATGCTCCCTTCAGTGCAGTAGCACCTGTAAGCGTAGGCCAGACCAATTTCGCGGATATGACGGTAACTGTCAGCAATACATCCGGGCCTTTTGCAGTGACATCTCCCAACACCAATGTATCATGGGCAGGTAATTCTTCACAGAACATTACCTGGAATGTAGCCAACAGCACTACCGCGCCTGTCAGCTGCGCCAACGTGAAAATCTCCATTTCTACAGACGGTGGCACTACCTTCAGCACCCTGGTAGCCAGTACACCCAATGATGGCAGCGAAGCCGTAACCATTCCCAATACACCCACTACCACTGCCAGGATAAAGGTAGAAGCTGTAGGAAACATCTTCTTTGATATTTCCAATACCAACTTCACCATTACCTCCGGTTCCGGTTGTGCTGCTCCGGGTGGCTTAACAGCATCTGCTATCACCACCACTACTGCTACCATAGGCTGGACAGCTGCCAGCGGCGCTGTATCCTATGATGTGGATTATAAAGCCACTTCTTCTTCAGCATGGATCAACGTTGCTACTGCAACTACCGCTACGTCTGCGAACCTCACCGGCCTTACAACAGGAACTGTTTACGATTACAGGGTTAGAACCAATTGCGCCAGCGGCAGCAGCTCTTATTCCGCTGCGCAGTTTACAACTACCTCAACAGGCACCTGTAACGCACCAGCCGGCTTAAACAGTACAGGCGTAACTGCCAGCGGCGCCTCCGTTAGCTGGGGGGCTGTAAGCGGCGCCGTATCATACGACGTGGATTATAAAACCAATGCTTCCGGTACATGGACCAGTGCCGCCACCGGCACTACTGCCACCTCCGTTAATTTAAGCGGCCTGACATCAGCCACTTTATATGACTGGAGAGTAAGAACCAACTGCTCCGGCGGAAACAGCACCTATGCTACCGCACAATTCACTACCCTGACTTCTTCCGGTTGCGCCAACACCCTGGATAATGCTACCAATGGCACTACCGCCGGCGCCGCCACCATTCCGTTTAATACAGATGTTACCGGTCTTATCAACCCAAGCGGCGACGTAGATCACTATAAGTTTGTGATCACTACCCGTGGCACTATTACCATCACGCTGGGTACATTGCCTGGCGATTATGACCTGAAACTGCTGAACAGCGCAGGATCACAGGTTGCCATTTCGCAGGCCGCCGGTACCAGCAATGAAACCATCAGCAGAACCGTTGCTCCGGGTACCTATTATGCACAGGTATATGGTTACAGCGGCGCCAGCAGCGCTACTACCTGCTACACACTGCGTGTACAGCTAGGTACAGCCACCCGTGGCAATGATATCGCAGAAGAAAATGAAGAGAAATTTGCAGAAAAAGGAGAGAAAGTAGAAGTATTCCCGAACCCTGTTAACAACATCATGAACCTTAACCTGACAGGATTCAAAGGAAAAGCAGATGTAAGGCTGTTTGATACCAAAGGCCACCTGGTATTATTCCGCGAGGTGAGCATGGCTAACTCACAACTGGACATTTCTGCATTGCCTGCAGGTATTTATATTATGCGGGTGAAGAATGGCGTGCGAGAAGTATATGTGAAGAAGATCATTAAGCAATAAGGACAAAGAGAGAAGCCGATACAGTAAAGCCAGTGCCTTCCGGGGCGCTGGCTTTTTATTTGAAGACCGGCTGCCTGTAACTGGCCCATTCCCTTTTGTATAATCTGGCCCATATATCTCATCCACAGGTAGCCTACTTTTGAGTCGCAATCATGCAATAACAAAACCTTCAAATCATGGCAAAAGCAGTTTTTTATCATGCAGGATGTCCGGTATGCGTCAGCGCAGAGCAGGATCTCTTAACCCTGATCCCTGAAAGGGAAGTGGATGTTGTTCACCTGGGCAGTGACAGATCAAAGATTGAAACAGCGGAGAAAGCGGGCGTCAGATCTGTACCGGCCCTGGTTTTACCCAATGGTAATGTATTACACATTAACTTTGGGGCGTCCATTGCTGACCTGAAGTAAAATATACACCTGGTGGCAGCAGCTCATCAGGTGTAATTATTCATCTTTTTAAACCAGCCAACTGCATGACTGTTTATGATCTGATTATTAAGGATAAGGAACCTGTTCTGCTGGAACATGTTTTCCTGCACGAAGACAACCGCCGGTCCATAGAACTGCTGATAAAAGAACACTATTACGTGGAAGCGCTACAGCAGTATGGCTTGCCGGTCAACAATAAAGTACTGCTGCACGGCAGCTCCGGATGCGGTAAAACCACCACAGCCAAAGCCATTGCCCATGCCCTGGGGAAGCCCCTGTTTATTCTGAATCTCAGCAATATCATCTGTGCGCGTATCGGCGAAACTTCCCAGAACATAAAATCCGTATTTGATAAAGCCGGCCGGGATAACGCGGTATTGTTCCTCGATGAATTTGACCAGATAGGCAAAGCCCGTGAAAGCGATGACAGAGATGTGGGTGAAATGAGACGGCTGGTGAATACACTGATTCAGCTGATCGACTATTACCCGGAAAAGTCCCTGCTCATCTGCGCTACCAATCACGCGCACATCATCGACAAAGCACTGCTGCGCCGCTTTCAGCTGAACATACCGTTTGAAATGCCCGGAGCAGCAGAACTCAATAATTATTATGATACCCTGCTGGCCCGCTTTCCGGAGCATATGCGGCACATCCGGCGGAAGATGGATATTTCCTTCGCAGAAGCCAAAGATGATGTTTATACCCAGGTAAAGGCTGCATTGATAGCGCATCTGGAAGCGACCGCACAAAACACCACTATATGAGTGACGATGTGTTAAATAATATCAGAAAGATTAAAAGCAGGATAGAACAGGCATGTATCAGGAGCCACCGGAGCACAGACAGTGTAAAGCTGCTGCTGGCCACCAAAACCGTACCTGCTGAACGTATCAGCGTGGCCCTGCAGGCAGGCCATACGCTGATCGCCGAAAACAAAATACAGGAGCTGAAGGAGAAGTATGATGCATTAAAAGAGATACCTCACGAAAATCATTTCATCGGCCACCTGCAAACCAACAAAATCAGGGAACTGTTAAAATATAACGTCACCTGCCTGCAGTCGCTGGACCGGCGCGACCTGGCGGAAAAGCTCCATCAGCGACTGCTGACCGGAAACCAACAGCTGGATGTACTGATACAGGTGAACACCTCCGGGGAGGAAAGCAAATTCGGCGTCCTTCCGGAAGAAACGTTGCAGCTCGTGGAACAGGTATCGCAGCTGACTACCCTGAAAATAAAAGGACTGATGACCATCGGGCTGCTGAGTACCGATACAGGGAAAGTACGCCACTGCTTCCGGTTACTCAGCTCCCTGCGGCAACAGGTGATCGCCGCCGGGATCCCGGATGTGGATATGAAGGAGTTGTCTATGGGTATGAGCGGCGACCTGGAAATCGCCGTCGAAGAAGGCGCTACCATCGTGCGGGTAGGCACCGCCGTTTTCGGGCAACGGCCTACGCCCGACAGCTACTACTGGAACGAATCCGCGACCGTAAGCTAACTACCGACCTAAACGCTAAATCATAAGAAATGGTACAAATTGTAAAAGCAGGCATGGAACATCTCGACGAGTTCGCAGCATTATTCAACAGCTACCGGATTTTTTACCGCCAGCCTTCAGACCTGGAACGAAGCCGCGAATTCCTGCGGGAAAGAATTGCCAACGGAGAATCTGATACTTTCCTGGCCCTGGTAGATGGCAAAGCCGCCGGATTTGCACAGCTCTACCCGCTGTTTCACTACAAAAAACTGCAACGCCAGTGGCTACTGAGCGACCTGTTTGTAGACCCCGCCTACCGCGGCCGCGGCCTCTCCGTCATGATCATAGACAGATGTAAAGCCTTCTGCGATGAAACCGATGCCTGCGGACTCCTGCTGGAAACTGAAAAAACAAATGCCATCGGCAACCAACTATACCCCAGAACCGGCTTTGAGATAGACCAGGACCATAATTACTACAACTGGTGGAAGGCTTAAAAAGTAATTACGAATTACGAATTACAAATTACGAATGATGAATGGCGAGTGAGGAGCGAAGATTAAAGCGAAAAGATAATTCTTTATCTGCTTTAATCTTCGCTCCTCACTCGCCATTCATCATTCGTAATTCGTAATTACTTTTTATTATATTTATGGCACGCTAAATCGTTTCCGTTTTTCTTTTTACGTCACATCATTTAATTAAAAAAAGGTAGTATGAAAAAATTTTTCTTCGTCACGTTCGTGAGTGCTGTTTGTTTTCTGCAACGGGGATCCGCACAGGAACTGAAATCCGAATTCCTGCTTGACCTGGAGATAGATCTGAATCCGGCACAGCAGGTAGGTCAGGTACTGAAGGGTACACGAACCATTTATCCTTTCAAGGGAGGTGCTGTAAAAGGGGATAAGGTAAATGGTAAAATACTGGAATCCGGCGCAGACTGGGGCCTGGTGCTGGACTCCAATACCTTTAAGATAGATGTACGCGCCACCGTTAAAACAGATGATGATGCGCTTATCTACGTTACCTATTCCGGATTTAAACACTCAAATGGCAAAAGTGCTGCTCCCGCTGATGATTACTTCAGAACAGCTGTTTCCTTTGAAACCAATGCACCCAAATACGCCTGGCTGAATCATACCGTGGCAGTAGGAGTAGGCCGCCTCCCCGGCCCTGGTAAAGTTGCGTACCGGATTTATGCCATTAAGTAAAAAGCTGTCAGCAGCAATAACCTGTACCTGAAATAATAGTGTTTCCGAAAGCCTGGATCCGTTATTCCATCATTACCTTTCCCTCTCTTTTGTGGTTTAATATAGCATTGGCTGTATAACGCGGTTGTTCTCCTTGATTACCGTGAAAAACAGGTAGAAGCTCATCCCGGTAATCCAGGAAGCTCCATCTGGTAAATTAAATTTAAAAATCCCGTTTTGATGTGTACTTTCAGGCTTAAATAGCTTAACGGTCAGCATGAAGGCAGGAACATTTATACGCAGCACCTCATTACTGGATGATACCTTTTTTGAAAAAAGTATACTCTTCATCGCATCGTACAATGAACAGGGAGCGCTGGGATTTGTCATTAACCGGGAGTTTCTCCGTAAATTCAACGAGCTGGAAGAGTTCAGACACAGTGTGCCGTTTACGCTCTATGATGGTGGGCCTGTAGATAAGGAGCATCTTTATTTCGTTCACCGGCGGCCGGATCTGATACCTGATGGCGAACTGATAACGGACAATATTTACCTGGGAGGCGACTTTAAAGCAGCGGTGATGCATATGAATAACCACACCCTGTCAGCAAACGACATGAGAATATTTATCGGATATTGCGGCTGGGATTCGCAGGAGCTGGAAGCAGAAATAGCAGAAGGCAGCTGGACCATACTGGATGAAGGCCGGCTGTTCTAACAGGCCGGGCATCATTCCAGGGTTACAATATTATTTCTGATCGCATATAATACCAGGCCGGTGACATTGCGGGAGCCTGTTTTCTGCAATAGATTGTTCCGGTGGCCGTTCACCGTTTTTACACTGATATATAGCTCCTGGGCTATTTCCTCCGCGGTATACTGTCTGCACACCAGCTGTAGTATTTCTTCTTCTCTCCGGGTAATGGGTACATTGACCTGCCTGTTTTTCGATCTTTTAAACATCTTATGCTGCAAGGCTTTCAATGCGCGCTCATTGATATAGCTGCCCTTGTAATATACCGCTGTAATGGCTTCCTGTACTTCATGCGGAGTACTGTCCTTCACCAGATAGCCATGAGCACCGCTTTCAATAAGCTGGGTAATAAAATTATCATCATCATGAACAGATAAAATAAGAATTTTCATGTCGGGAAATGCAGCTGTCAGCGCCAGTGTTACATGCAGGCCGCTAAACTCCCGGTTGCCATCAGGCGGCAGGGAAAGGTCTACCAGCATTACATCCGGAACAACCGTGCCTCCGGATAATTTATCCAATACGGAATAACCGTCGGCAGCTTCAAATACCACTTCCATGTGCTGCCACGTACCAATGATGGCTTTCATACCTTCCCTGAAAAGGATCTGGTCTTCGACCAGACCGATATGTATATTTGTTTTCATACACTAACAAAATTTACTTCCTCACTTATATCTCCGCTCCTCATTCGAAACTCCTCATTCCCAATTCATCATCCGCAATTATCTCCGCTCCTCATTCGCAATTCGTAATTCGTAATTCGCAATTGTTTCAACCCATACCCGCAGTATCCTTTAAAGCCAACTGAATGGTGGCGAAGAAGCCACCGGTAGCGCTGTTCCCCATTTCAAATTTTCCGGCCAGCGCATTTACCCTTCCTTCAATACTTTTATGGCCCAGCCCTTTTCCGGTGATGTCGGCAGGAAGTCCTTTCCCGTCATCATTATACCGGCATATGAGATAAGGGCCGCGGCGGAGAAAATGTATTTTTATACATCCGGCATGGGCATGTTTCAGTGTATTATTAATCAGTTCCATCAGAATGCGGAACAGGCCCAGGTTTACAAGCCAGGGTAGTTCTTCTGTATAGCCGTTGCCGGACAGCTCAATTGTAATCTCACCGGTTTTGTTTATCTGTTCTGTAACAGATTCCAGCGTGGCAAGCAACCCGAAAGATTCCAGCTGCGGCGGCATGAGCTGGTGACTGATACTTCTGATGCTGGCCAGCGCGGTTTCAGACAGCCGGCGTACATTCAGCAGGCCATCCTGCAGGTGCCCGCTGCCGTTAGTGCTTTGCTGCTCCAGCACCATCAGGTGCATACGCATGATAGACAGCACAGCACCCAGTTCATCATGCAGGTCGTGCGCTATCCGCTTGCGTTCCTCTTCCTGCGCCTGGATATTTGAACGGAGCAGTTCATGCTGATAGATGTTCTTTAACGCTTCCTGTTTAAGTTTCTGAACCGAAAGATTTTTCTGGAAATGAAGATTCAGCAGTACCACGCCCGTACCGATGATGAATATCACAACGGCCAGCGGCAGCAATGCATCTAAAAAATTCAGTTCATTGATCGTTTCCATAAGCCAATAAGAAAGCAGGTGTACATAACAATGGAGAAAAAGGAATGAAATATCCAGGTATACAGATTGTGATCCCTGCTGAAGATACGGATGATGGCCGCGCCAAAGTAAAAGATCAGCATGCCGGAAGAATAATAAATGAAAAGGCCGGCATTGATCCAGTTAAGGCTTTTGATATGATGGCCGCTGGTGGCTTTCACAATATCACTCAGGAAAAATCTGAACGTGAATAGCGCCAGTATAACGATGAGTACCGACTCCACTGTTAAGGCATTGGAGTTGAAGGTATCAACCGGCTGGATGAAGATAGAGTTGACAGCGGTGAAAACCAGGAACAATATGGTTATCAGCCATATTATTCCTGCGTTGATGAACCCGCTGAGCAGTGTTTTATAGAACCATGCGAGGCAAACAAATCCTGCTGCCACATATATGTGCAGCAGCAGCATATTATTTTTACCGGCAAACCAGCATGCCAGGGAGGCGAACTGGATAACTCCGGACAGAAAAATAAACCAGGAAAATACCTGCAGCGGATGAT
Source organism: Chitinophaga solisilvae (assembly GCF_009928525.1). Classification (GTDB taxonomy): domain Bacteria; phylum Bacteroidota; class Bacteroidia; order Chitinophagales; family Chitinophagaceae; genus Chitinophaga; species Chitinophaga solisilvae. The sequence continues at coordinate 72,670 of NZ_JAABOK010000019.1, forward strand.
CCAGTTTTTTATACTGTATGGCGGCAAATACCACTGCCAGCAGTATAGGCAGGTGGGATACTATGATTATAATTTCGGGGAAGCTCATCATGTTAACGGAATTGTAAGGGTGGTTCCGGGCAGGTTTTAGGACAGGGGGCATTTAGATCCAGCACATAGGTATTCAGCGAGGTAAGACGGGGAGTGTCAATACCAGCCGGCACCGGGTTGGCGTGTTTGTCCAGCAGCACATCCATGCCTGCCTGCCATTTTGAAGGATCGCTGCCTTTTAAACAGGCGCCATCTACAGGGGAGATGTATAACTTGAATCCCATCTTTTTCCGGTAACCTATATATACGCGGATATGTTTGAACCGGCAATCCGGAGAATCTGCCAGCTCCGGCGGCATACCCATGGCGGCCAGGAGGTCTACCGCGCGGATAGTATAACCTTTAACCGGTATTTCTTCTCCATGGGATTTACACAACTTTTCGTAGGCCGCCATATCTTCCTGCGCCACACTCCAGGAGGCCATCACGCGGTTAACGCTGTCTGTAGCCTGCCCGCAATCATTGGTGGTTATGGTGGCGGCAGGATTCGTTTTTTCAGGTGACGGGCGATTACATCCCATAGCCGCAACAATGATGAGCAGCAGTGCAAAAGGGAACAGGCGTTGTTTCATAAGTATTGTTTGAGGTGATTGGTGGTACAAGATATTACACGGACGCAAAATTAAACACATTTTATTTTCGGAAAACGGGTATAAATACCTGTATTGTTTTTCAAAACAGGTATTTATATCTGTTTTGAAAAACACTTATTTCTCCTCTTACCGGCGGGAAGAAATCAGCGCAACTTTGTGAAGACTGATGGACGAGGTAATCAGCCGGGAATGCCGAAAACCGTATAGAGTAGGCGATAAACAGTACAGACTAATACTTACGATTATGAATCTGGGATTAACATTACGCTGGGGATACAGCGCGCTGCAGTTTAACGGGAACTCATATGCCTATTTCCCATCGCAGCACCTGAACAACATGCAGTCCTTTACCCTGGAGGCAACGATTCTTACCGCCACTACTACAGGAACCATTTTAGATCAGGGAACCGCCGGTACCGGTATGATATTTAACCTGACCATTGTTAACGGCTATCTGCAGTTTACCGGCATCAACCATGAAAAGAAATACCTGCACCTGGCATCTCCGGTGGAGCTGTCACTGAATGAGTGGCACCAGGTGGCATGTACTTTTGACAGCGCAGGGAAGCAGCTCTCCCTTTACCAGGATGGTGTGCTGGTAGCCAGCATGGAGGTAACCGGAACACCTTATCCGTCGCTGCCGCTTCGTACGCTCATTGGCGTTACCGTCAGCGCACGCGATGGTCACTATGAAAATTATTTCAACGGGCAGATTTCACGTATTGCTATCTGGAAGTCCGCACGCAATATATTTGAAGCAATAGAAGATGCACTGGCACTTACCTACCCGAACCAGAAAAATACAGACCTGGTATTCTGGGCTGACTTTACAGAGATGCCTACAGATGACCGTTCCGGTAACTTAACGCCTATTGAATACAGTACCGAGCCCCCCAATTACCTCTACAGCGTTCCTTCAGTAAAAGTAACGGAGACGGGCGTTATCGACTGCGGCGTTTCTCCTGCATACAATTTTGACGGGAATAAACCCTATACCATTGAAGGCTGGTTTAATCCGTCTGCTACTACGCAGTACACTGTCATGCTGGCCTTTGAACAGCATCTGCAATGGCAGTACTTCATTCAGTACGATAAAGACAACAGCCGTATCATCGCAAAGCGAAATACAGATGGCGAAGCCATCGTTTCAAATGACCAGATTATTGAAGACCGCTTCTATCATTTTGCGGTCACCTATAACGGTGTCTCAAATATGATGAGCCTGTACATCAACGGGAACCTGCAGACCTCCGAGTACTTCCCGGGTAAGGCAGCCAGCCTGGACAACGGAAAGCTCAGCATCGGCGGCTCCGGGTATACCGGCTATTTTCAGCAGGTCCGTTTATGGAACGAATGCCTGGAGCAGGCGGAAATCCGCCAGTGGATGCTGAATGACGTTGTTACAGATCCGCGGCTGGTGGCTAATTTTGATTTCACCGTTACACCGCCGGCCGATTCCATGGGGCACCCTGTTCAGCTCCTCGATGGCACAGCAAATGCGCTGGCAACAACTGTCATCACCCTGGACCAGCGTAAGGCGCAGCTGGGAATTTCTATGCCCATCAACTCCAGCTATTTTAATGAGAAGGAAGAAAAACCGCTTCCTTATCCGCCAGGCGTAAAAACAGCCGCGCAGCCGGAACTTTTTTCACAGGAACATAAAGAGAAAACATATGCCGGCCTGGTCAGCCTTTTTAAACTGGAGGGAAAAAAGCAACATGATTTCAACGAGACATTTGAGAAAGCCTATGCGCTTGCTGAAAAGGAGTTCTCCGGAAATGCCGCACTGCAGAAAGTCGTTACCAGGACGGATGAAAACGGCAGAACGAAAATTATTTATCATGGTTTGCGTGGCGATGTACTTTTTTATGACCGGCCGGTGGGAGAAGTGTCCGACTGCACCATCTGGTGGATCACTTTTACTTTTACCATGACGGTCAGCTTCTTCGGCATATTCCTGCCCCTCCCGATTTTCTCTCCTTTTAATCAGGTGCCCACGAAGATTTTTAACATGATAGTTAAAAATGCGAAGCTGATAGCAAAAATTACCACTCTGGTAGGTACTACCATCAGCGTGGCATCTGCGCTGGATGTCATTACCGCCATACATCGCGAAAAAATACTCTGGCCCATTCTGAAGTTCGCTTTTATTGCGGCCGGCTGGTTTGGCCTCGCAGCACTGCTCGCCCGGATCATTACCCTGGTAACGGGTACCGTGGCAGCAGAAATCCTGGGAAAGTTCATTGTATGGGCAGCGCAATTAACAAAGCTCTCCCTGGAATACCATGGCGCATGCCCGCAGACGACTGAGAAGACGGCAGCTCAAACCGCCTAGCCACAGCGCTGTTCATCTCAGTAAGCAGTAAAGCCATCAGAAAAGTTTGATGGCTTTACTGCTTATGCCTAGCTTTGCCCCCGGTAAGTTCATTTTGATATATACTAAAGGAACAGAGATATGAGAAGCATTGCCATATGGGTGCTTGTGATATTTATAATGGCGACCGGCTGCAAACGCCCGGAAAAAAGGTTGCCGGTGCTGGGTGAACCCACCGTGTCAAAACGGTTTGCCGGCGGCAGGGAAGTGTATGATTCCGTTTATCCGGTTGTGCCGCCATTTTCTTTCATCGACCAGGACGGGCTGCCGGTTGATGAAAACTCCTTTGCCGGCAACATTTACGTGGCCGATTTTATCTTCCTGTCGTGTCCGGCTATCTGCCCGAAGATGACGGCAGAGATGAAAAGGGTGTATGACTATTACAGTACGGAAGAGCGTATCAGGTTCATCTCCCATACCATTGACCCGGTGCGGGATTCTGTTCCCCGGTTAAAAGCCTACGCACTTAGTTTGAATATTAATGATAAAAAGTGGAAATTTGTGACTGGCAACCAGGACAGTATTTACCACCTGGCGGAGAAAGGTTATTTTTCCAATGCCTATAAAGATAGCACCGCACCCGGTGGATATGCCCACAGCGGAGGCTTGCTGCTTATAGATAAAAACCGTCACATACGCGGCGTATATGACGGCACCAACAAACAGGAAACCTACCGGTTGATAGGTGATATCGCCATTTTATTAAAGGAACCATCCTGATAGATTGATTTGAAGCGACTATTATCCATATTGCTTTTATGCATCACGCTGTTGCAAAGTACCGGCAACTGCTGGATAGTGGCTGCTTTTTACCTGAACAGGAACCATATCGCTGAAACCCTTTGTATAAACAGGTTTGACCGCATCCCCGTCTGCCGGGGCGCCTGCTTTCTTGACAGCCAGCTGAGCCAGCAGGAACGCAGGGAAGAAAAAGCGCCTGACATCAAGTATAAGGAAATGACATTGTTTTGCGTACATATTGCAGACCTGCCGGAACAATCCTTACCCGGAAAAAATATCAGCAGCCTGCAGCTGTATAAATCCCCTTACTTCCCTCACCTGTATACGCAGCAGGTATTTAAACCTCCCGTACAGCTGGCATAGCTGACTATTTATTGCATTTCATTATTAAGCTAATACATGGGTATGAAATCCAGCGAAATCGCTGTTTTATCTGCTGACATGTTTAAGGCAGGTAATGACTTTTTCTGGATGGGTACTCTGGCCTGTATACTGGAGAAATACCCTCAGCTGGAATGGGCCCACCGGCAATCGTTCTACACGCTGCTGTGCATAGAAAATGCGCAGGGCGCTGCGGTTATTGATGGCATTGCCATCCGGCTGGACCGGCCGAAAGTCATTTGTGTTAAACCTGGCAGTATATTCAGCATGGATATAAACAGGGCCGCAACCGGTACCATCATTTTTTTTAAGGAAGATTTTTTTTCATTAAGATATAATAACAACGCACTCTTTCAGTTTTCTTTCATCAACCGGGAGAACAGCCACTACGTGCGCCTGGATGAAACGAAAGCATATGAATGGAAGCAGCTCTGTTCCTTTATGCAGCAGGAGTTTAACCGCCACCATAAAGGAGCCGGCAGTATACTCCGGTCTTTTCTGAACATTCTTCTCTGTAAGCTGGACAGACAGTTTGAACCATCCGCCATAGCAAAGAAGAATAACACAGAGGAGAAACTCCGGCGGTTTCAGCTGTTGCTGGATGAACATTTTATAAAGCATAAAACACCTTCCTTTTATGCTGAGCAGCTGAATATTACAACGAACTACATGAATAAGATATGCCGCAAGTATAAAAGTTTGTCCAGCGGAGAACTGATCCGTAAAAGGATCACTATAGAAGCACAGCGTTTGCTGCACTATTCAGGTGGTTCAGTAGCGGAAATAGCGAAAGAACTGGAGTTTGAAAGCGTTTCCTATTTCGTGACCTTCTTCAAAAAGAATACAGGTATGACACCTGAACGTTTCAGGAAAAATCAACAGTAAAAAAGTATATATGTCAGGTCATTCAACAGGAGAGAAAATCAGCATCCGCGTGCAGGTCCGTTCCGGCAGCCGTATTACGGTTGTCAAGAAACCGGCTGTCATTAAACTCAATCTCAACTGATCAGTTTTAAAAAAAAATTATATGGATACAAATGAAGTCATCAAAAGGAATGAAAGCAAATTCCGCCGCAGCAGAACGCTGGTAAAGATTATACTGGCGCTGCTGCTGGTACTGATCATCATCCTGCAGTACGATCATATTATCAGGATACTGAAGCAATTGTAAGGGTACATCAGATTTTAACACGTTTAAAAATAAACCGATGAATAATTTTGATAGTCAGAAGAAAGATATGGTAGGCGTACTGGTATTGATAAACAGGATAGCAGTCGGCATTTTATTGTGCTGCCTGTTATTGCTGCTGTCCAGGTTAATGTAGACAGTACGTTTTTTCGAAATAACAGTACCCGAAAACAATATGAATACGATTGTTTTTCTAAGTGCTTATACTAAGTGTCAGCAGAAGCCGGCTTGTTTAATTAAACAACCGGCTTCTTCATTTCTTCCGCTTAATGCAGTCCTGTTCTACCTTTGCGGGTATTAAAAAAGTACCTGATGGATTTTCCGATGTTTCATCTTGACTGGCTGAATGACCGGTTTCTTATTGCCATGATTGCTATCATTCATGTTTTTATCAATCATGGGCTGGCAGTTGGATTTATTCCGTATATCACCTGGCTGGAACAGAAAGGAGTGAGCATGGCGGGTGCTGCACAGATTACCGATCCGGCATGGGATGATATGGTATACCGGAAAATGAAGGTGGCGTTTATTATCACCACCACGCTGGGAGCCATGACCGGCGTAGGAATATGGTTTTCTGCCGCATTGATCAGCCCTGCTTCTATAGGCAGCCTGATACGGGTATTCTACTTTGCCTGGTTTGTGGAGTGGCTGACGTTTGTAACGGAAGTGGTGTTGATAATGATCTATTTTCTTACCTGGAAAAATGCCGGCCGCACCCTGAAAGCAAAGCTGCGTCATATCAGATTCGGATGGTTTCTTTCATTGTTTTCCTGGATTACGATGGTCATCATTGTTTCTATTCTGGGGTTTATGATGGACCCGGGAAACTGGAACCAGCATCATAGTCTGCTGAACGGGTTTACCAATCCTATTTATCTGCCGCAGCTTTTTTTCCGTACGCCGGCGGCGATGGTGCTGGGCGGCATCTTTGGTATGTTGCTGACAACTATTTTCACCTCCAGGGGAACAGCCGTGAGAACAACGGCGCTGAAGAGTGCCGCCCGCTGGATACTGGCGTGGGCGCCGGTAGCGCTGGTGGCGGCCTGTATATATTACCGGGCCATGCCGGAAGCGATGCGTTTTAATATGAGCACAGCCGTAGGCACCATGGAGTTTGCACAGTATTATCAGCTGCTGAGCTACATTATTCCCGGTGCGGTTTCGCTGGTGGTCATCATCAGCATATGGGCGCTGCTGCGGCCACGGTCAATTAGATTTGCCTTTGTGCTGGCGCCGTGCCTGGCGGCATTCGGATTCCTCGGTATTTTTGAGCGTGTCCGGGAGTTTATCCGGAAACCCTATATCATCGGCGGTTACATGTATTCCAATCTGCTGCGGGAAGAAGACTACCCGCTTTATAAAAGAGACGGCATACTGAAATATGCAACCTATACAGGCGTCGTGGAAATAACCCCCGCGAATAGGCTGGCAGCCGGGCGCGATGTGTTTATGCTGTCCTGCAGCCGCTGCCATACTACCAATGGCATTAATTCTATCGTAGAAGTATTTGAACGGGTGTATGGCGCCGGCAAGCCGCTGGATGAAAATTCCATAGAAGCCTATATCCCCAATATGCATAACGGCAGAACATATATGCCTCCGTTTCCCGGTAACACCCAGGAGCTGAAAGCACTTGCAGCCTATATCAGGCAGCTGCAGCTTACCGGGGAGCCGCTGGGCGGCGCACAGACGGAAGGCGTGACCGTAAACCCGCTGAATAGTATGGACGCTGCTGTTGAGCTGATGAAAAAAAATGAGTCCGACGAAAAATAGTATCCGATATCAATAAGCAAACCGACACATGAACATTTTATTACAGGCCACCACACCGGTGCCCAGAGACATTCCGCTTCCTCTTCCGCTACCTGAACCGCTATTGGTAGTATTGCTGGTGATATCTTTCCTGGCGCACATCATATTTGTGAACCTGATGCTGGGAGGCTCCGTATTAACGCTGTGGGCACAGATAAAAGGGCTTAAAGACAAGGAATACGATACGCTGGCGTATGAAATTGCCAAGACGATCACCGTTAATAAAAGCCTTGCGGTAGTATTGGGAGTAGCGCCGTTGCTGAGCATAAATGCACTGTATACCGTTTATTTTTATTCAGCCAATGCGCTGACAGGGCTGATGTGGATTTCAATTATTCCGCTGGTTACAATCGCCTTCCTGTTAACGTATCTGCATAAATACACCTGGCATAAACTGGAGAATAATAAACCGCTGCATATATCCATTATTGCCGCTGCCGTATTGGTGTTTCTCTTCATCCCCCTGATATTTTTAACCAATATCAACCTGATGCTGTTCCCGGAGAAATGGGGAACTGTCAGGGGTTTTATGAGTGCACTGACGCTGCCGAATGTATTTCCGCGCTACCTGCACTTTCTCTGTGCGTCATTGGCGGTGACGGGGCTGTTTCTTTTCTGGTATGTTGGCAGGAAACGTTATCCGTTTGAAAATTATTTCCATACCCTTACCCGTTATGATGTCAAAAAGAAAGTGTACTCGCTGGCATTTGCCATGTCCCTGTTTCAATTTATGATCGGGCCGGTGGTATTACTCACATTGCCTTCCAAAGGAGTTAAATGGAACCTGATAGTGGTCATTCTCAGCGGAGCCGCGATAGCGCTGCCTGCCATGTACTGGATGTGGAAAGCCATCACCGGCCCGCCGGAGCTTATAGACCGGCATTATCGTAAGGTAATAGCAGCTATGACCATTACCGTGCTGCTGATGGGAAGCGGACGGCATGTTTACCGGGCCAATGCACTGGCGCCTCATAAAAAACTGATGGCAGCCAGAACAGCCGAATTTGAAAGTATTTCAGCGGAAGCCAGGCGTAACCCGCCGGCAGATGACGCACCTCCTGTAAGCAATACTACAGCCGGTAAGGGAGGCAGGGGAGCCGCTGTATTCCAGGCCAACTGCAGCGCATGCCACCGGCAGGATCAGCAACTGGTAGGCCCTCCCGTAACGGAAATGGTCAGCATCTATCATGACAACGAACAGGGACTGAAAAGCTGGATAAAAGCTCCCGGAAAGAAACGGCCGGGATATCCGCAGATGCCCGGTTTCCCACAGCTGTCTGATGCAGACCTGAATGAACTGACAGGATATATTCTTTCCATTAAATAACGATCATATGCTGAATACAATTTTTATTACTGCGGCTATACTGCTGTGCTTCTGTATAATCAGACAGCTGATTGTACTTGCCACCACCATCCAGTATCTGTCCAAGGATAAAGTACTGCTGCAACAGAAAGCCGCCGAAGAAGATGCGTACTTATTTGTGAAGGGATTATACTGATGAAACAAAAAGTCCCGCCGGTTAGGCGGGACCTTGTAAGAACATTGGTAAAGTGCTGTTAAATGATAATCGCACTTTAGAAGCAATCGCAACGTGTAATTAACCTGGAAGATGTAGTGCAGCTGGTGTCCTCAATAGAGGTAACACATATGCGTCCTTTAACAGATTCTTTTTTGCTTAAGTTAGCAACCTTTACTTTACTAAGCAGGAGTTTTTTTTCTTGGGTTTTTTTCATAACAGTTTGTTTTTTGAGAGTATGGAACTTGTTGACATTGGAATTACAGGTTATAAGGACTAACACACTGAATTTATGTAATAAAAATGATTTGACAAAGTGTTCCTGATTCATCAGTAAATAATAAAGCAGGGAAGGCGAGGGGAGTAACTGGCATAACAATTTTAATATCAGTGTGTTTACCTGCATCTCTCACGGGATTATTTTCTTTCGTTTTTTTTTCATTTTTATAAAACAGGTCAAAGCAGGTAAACCGTCCTGTTTTCTCTTTCCATCCCCTTAACTCATTTCCAACCAGTAATTTAAGCGGTAATTCAGCGGGTGGATTAAGTTTATTTGTTGGCCTGTCAGCATAATAATACTGTAAGGGAATAAACCGGAAGATGTTTCTGTTGAATACAAGAGAGCGCACAGTGCATTTATACTGGTCTGATCTACGCTTATCGTTAAATCTGTGTTACCGTAAAATGCCTGTGCCTGCTCCAGACGTTGCACGGCGCGGAATGAGCGTGCGGCGGTACAAATATAATTTGATTGGTAAAGTATATTTACCTTATATTTATATGTCTTTTGAAAGTCATGCATAAAAATTCAAGAAGTGCAAACCATCAAAGAAAGAACCCACAACACGCAATTATTTGATCGTGATTACTGGAATGCCCAGCTCCCCGTGCTCAGCAGCGAATACCAGGGTGCCAGTCCTTATCCGCACATTGTATTAGAGAATTTTCTGGACCCGCAGGTATTGGATGCTTGTGTCCAGGAATTCGACAAATTAAATGAAGAGGATGGCTGGATTAATTATGTTCATTATAATGAAAACAAAGCCGGACTGAACAAGCTGGACCTGTTGCCGCCATCTATCAGGCGGACAATTAATGAACTGAATTCCCCTGAGTTCCTGGAGTTCCTCAGTACACTGACCGGAATTAAAGGGCTTATGAAAGATGACCTGCTCGAAGGAGGGGGGATACATCAGTCCAAAAGAGGCGGCTATCTGAATATCCATGCCGATTTCACGGTGCATCCGCACCATCGTCACTGGCAGCGCAGGGTGAATGTACTGGTATACCTCAACAAAGACTGGGAAGAAGAGTGGGGAGGTAAGCTGGAACTCTGGGACAAACAGATGCAGGCCTGCGAACGGAAAGTACTGCCTGTTTTTAACCGTTGCGTGATCTTCAATACCGATGCGGATTCCTACCATGGACATCCGGAGCCTACCGCCTGCCCGGAAGACCGGCACAGGAGATCTATTGCGCTGTATTATTATACGGAAGAAGCCCAGCCATTCCGCCGTGCTACCCACTACGTAACCCGTCCGGGAGAAGAAAGGAAAAAGCTGATGGTAAAGCTGGACAACACCCTGGTAGCTATCTATACAGAGATAAAAGGTATGTTAGGCTCTAATGATAAAATTGTGAGTAAGGTGTTGAGGTTTTTCTCGCGCAAGAAACAAAGGAAATAATAATTACGAATTACGAATTGCGAATTACGAATGTAAAAGCGAAGAGCTAAACGAAGATTAAAAGAGATACTTAATAGTTATCACCTTTAATCTTCGTTTAGCTCTTCGCTTTTACATTCGTAATTCGCAATTCGCAATTCGTAATTATTATTTCTTATTAGTTTCTCGTTTCAAAAACACAAATCCATTTTTTCTGTATAATTCTTTCAGCAAGGTATATTGTTTGTAATCATCTACCCGGTCTACTTTAGTGACAAAATAGGTGGGTTTGTCAATGTCTCCTGTCAGTAGCCAGTTTTCATCGTAGGAGTTTGGATTGACGGGCTTTTCCTTGTGGGTGTAAAAGAAGGGCGCATAGCTCCAGTAGCCGAGGGTGGTTACATAACAGTCTTCTCCCTGTCTTTGCTCAAAAAATTCAATGGCGGCGGCCTGTGAATACTTTTCTACTTTAGGAACAATGATTGCTGCCGCCAGGAAGATGACGATGGCTGTTCCAACAAAGTAGGTGGTGGCAGCCTTCAGGAAGTCATGTTTTTTCAGCTGCCTTAATCCTATGATAACGGTGGCGGCCAGCAGGATGCCTACTATGCCTTCCCAGCCGCTCCAGCTTACATCCGCAGCCATATTGGCCTGGGCAAATGTATCGTGAACGTAGGGAATCAGCTGCCTGATATTTAAGGCTATCAATGCAACGGCCAGCAATACGATGGCGATGATGGTCCCCAGAATGGTGGTTAGCACCCCCACATATTTTTTATAATCCATTTCCTTCCGGTCCCATTTATAAAAGGAGTAGGCTGCCAGGAAAGTAACCGGGAACCAGGCCAGGGAGGAATAGTGGATGATGCGGGATTGTACAATTGTGAACAGCAGCGTTACTACCCAGAATAACAGCAGCATCCATATCTTGAAATCTTTATCATACCTGCTGCTGTAGCGTCCTTTGAAGAAAGACGGGATAGCAAAAAGAGAAGCAGGGAAACATCCAACAAGCAGTACTATGTAATGATATCCGAAGAAGCCTTCCTGTCCGGCATCGTGCGTAGTAAAAAGGCGGTACTGGTATTTTAAAAACTCCGTGATAAACCAGGTGCCGTTCTTGGCCGTCTCATATCCGTACCATGTCAGGGTTACCAGAGAAGCAACTACCAGGAATAACAGCGCATGCCACCAGTTAAAAAAGATTTTAAAGCGGTTGTAGAGAAAGTAAACGCCTAATATCATCAGGAAAACCATCAGGGCTACCTGCCCTTTGGTGAGGATGGCCAGTCCCATAAAGATGCCTGACCAGACTGCATAGTATACCGGCTTTTTATCTAAACCTTCCTTATCAAATTTATTGTGCTTCCAGTGATAAAGGATAAAGTAGTACAGCGACAGAAAGGTGAACAGGTTAAACCAGGGATCAATAATACCGGATTTGAAATACATATTGGGAAACAGCGATCCGCCGAAGGCAAGCGCCCAGAGGATACCGAATTTCCTGTCGTATAACCGTGTGCCGCAAAGGTACAGCACAATAAGGGTAACGATTCCGCAGACTGCATTGGGGAAGCGTGCTGCAAACTCATTGATCCCGAATATTTTCATGGACAGGCTCTGCATCCAGAAAAACATCGGTGGTTTTTCCCAGAAGGGTTTGAAATTAACATAGATCCTGGTATAATCGTCCAGCTTCAACATCTCTCTGGAGCACTCTGCAAAATTTATTTCATCCCAGTCAAATAAATGTACCCGTCCCAGGAAAGGAATAAAAAAAAGCGCTGCAATCACTGCCAATAACAGGATAACTGATAGTTTGGATGTACGCATATGCACCGAATGTAAATGGGTTGTAATAAACAAATATATGTTGATGTTCCAGCATTTACAAATTAAGAAATTCTTTTTTGGAGCATAAACATCACCAACCTCCCGTATCACTGCTTCCATTGCAGGATATAGGATCAGCTACATTCCGGAAGAGAACCGGGATGTTGTTGCTATGGGCATACCATTAACCTTTATCTGTTTTCAGGAGCTGCTTCCATTGGGAAGCACCTCGTTTTTTCCGGTGTCTGGTTGAAAAATATCGCCTGATGCCGCATCAGAAAGAAAAGTGGCCGAAGGTGCAAAAAATAGTGTTCCGGTTTTGGCGATGCTGAAATCCAGTAACCGGTCATAATTACCCAGCGGGGATCCGATAAACATATTATCCAGCATTTTTTTTACGGTGCTGAAAGTGCGGGCATAGGCAATAAAATAGGTGCCCATTTCATTGGTGCCCATATTGCCGAAAGGCATGTTATCGCGAATGATTTTAAACTCATCGCCGATATTGGCTAAAGCAATATGGGCATTGGCGGGTTTAATGTTATCGGGCATTTCTATATCACTCATTTTGTACCGGCCAAATACCTTTTCCTGTTCTTCAACGGTTAAGGAAGAGAAGGCCATTAAGTTGTGGATATATTTCTGTACAAAAAGGTAGCTGCCATTTTTGTAGGCCGCATCTTCATCGCCAATCAGGCCGAATCCGGCTCTTTCATCGCCATGCGGATTTTCTGTACCATCTACAAACCCCAGTATAGACCTGCCGTCCCAGTACCTGAAGCCGTGCACTTCTTCAATGCAGTCTGCCACAGTGCTCAGCGTTGCGGTGATGGCAGCAGCCATATCGAAGCAGATCCCCGGCTGGCTGCCCTTGATGTGAAAGTGCAGGTCGCCTGCCGTTGCAACTGCAGTATGTTTAGCGCCGGTAATTGGCCGGAAGTTCTCCAGTTCCAGCGGCAGCGGGCGGGGTAAGTCAAGCCGCAGCCACGCATCGTGTCCGATACCCAATACACAGGTAGCGCCTGAATCAGGAAAGCGGTTCTGACCGGAATTATTCAGGTTGTCTACCAGTGCGCAAATACGCATGAACGCCTCTTTAACGGACAGCTGCGGTTTAAACACCCATACCTGGAATATTGTATTGTTGCCGTGATAGTCAAGAACATGCTGGGATATTGTCATTGAAATCGCTTTGGGTTTATAAACGGTTGTTGATTATTTATGCGTGTATCAGGCGGCAGGTATACTGTATACCGGACCAGGATATAAAATTATTGTTGTGCGGAAGCCCGGAAAAGCATTTCATCTATCTTTTTAAATATATCAGGATTATGTTTCCTGATTTTTATTTTTACATATTTGGAAGCGGGCATATTACTCTCCCGTACCACATTATTGATGGATACCAGCACATTCGCTTCGGGGAAGTAGGTCATTGTATTCTTTTCAGGAATAGGATAGGGAACAATGATAAAGAGTGGTGCGATCCGTTCTATGTTATCATCGTAGTTAAAAAGGTCCACCTTTTCGCCGGCTTTAAGACCTGCGCGTGCTAAATCTTTTTCGTTCATAAAAATCACGCGGCGTTCCTGATGGATGCCCCGGTAACGATCGTCCAGGCCATAAATGGTGGTGTTGAACTGATCATGGGTACGGGTGGTCGCCATCATATATTCATCTTCGGCAAGATGGGTGGCGGGGATATCTGTGAGTGTAAAAGGCGCCTTGTAGTCATGCTCCTCTGCAAAGCGTTGTTCATCCCTGGCGGCATTGGGCAGGTAGAAGCCTCCTTTGCGGCGCACTCTGGTATTGTAGTCTTCAAAGCCTGGTATGCATTGTTCAATATCGTCTCTTACCGCATCGTAGCTGTCATGATAGCGTTGCCAGTTCACCACGGGGCTGCTGCCCAGGGTGGCCATCGCCATCCTGCATACAATTTGTGTTTCATTGAGGAGGTGACCGGACACGGGTTTCAATACACCTTTGGAAGACTGTACAACACCCATGGAGTTTTCGGTGCTGATAATCTGCAGCTGGCCATTTACGATATCAAAATCAGCTCTTGAATAGGTAGGAAGAATAATAGCTTCTTTTCCGTGGATCAGGTGGCCGCGGTTTAATTTGGTAGAAACGCAGACCAGGAGGTTCAGTTTTCTCAGGGCAGCTGCAGTATAGGTAGTATCAGGTGCGGCAGAGAGCAGATTTCCGCCCATGCAGCATAATACCTTTACTTTTTCCTCATGTATGGCTTTAATGGCTCTGACCACATCATAACCGTGTTTGCGGGGCATTTTAAAACCATAGAATTTCTCCAGCCGGTCCAGCTGTTCACCAGTAGGTTTTTCATCGATCAGCATGGTACGGTTGCCCTGTACATTGCTGTGCCCGCGTACGGGGCATACGCCGGCGCCTTTGATGCCGATACTGCCTTTCATCAGAAGGATATTCAGCATCTCTCTTACCATGTCTACACCATTGGGTTGCTGGGTAATGCCCATGCCCCAGCAGATGATAATCCGTTTTTTTAATGCCAGCATCTGCGCAGCTTCCCGAAGCTGTGTAACAGGTACGCCGCAGCCTGCTCCCAGGTCTTCCAGCCGGTATTGGCTGAATTGTTTCTCGAATGCCGGAAAGCCTGTTGTCTTTTCCCGGATAAATGTTTGGTCCAGCACTTCGCCCGGCGTTTCTTTCTCCATATCAAGCAGCAACATTTCGATGGCTTTCAGCAATGCCATGTCACCGTTAATTTTTACAGGGAGGTAGAGGTCTGCCAGTTTTACTCCTTCCAGGATGCCTTTTACCTTTTGCGGATCTTTGAACCCCATCAGGCCCGTTTCGGGCAACGGATTGATGGCAATGATCTTTCCGCCGTTTGCCTTGCATTTCGATAGGGCACTCATCATGCGCGGGGAATTGGTGCCGGGATTCTGACCAATAATTACAATGACTTCGGCATCGTAAAAGTCCTCCAGCGTTACTGTTCCCTTACCGATACCAATAGTCGGACGTAAGCCCGATCCGGAGGTTTCATGGCACATATTGGAGCAGTCGGGCATATTGTTGGTGCCATATGCTTTCGCAAAAAGCTGGTAAACGAAAGAGGCTTCATTGCTGGTTCTGCCGGATGTATAAAAGGCAGCCTCGTCGGGCGAGGCCAGTGAGTTTAAGTGTGCCGCTATTTTTTTGAAGGCGTCGTCCCAGCTGATGGGCTGGTAGTGCGTGCCTCCTGCCGGTAGGTATACGGGATCGGTAAGCCGGCCCATTTTCCCGATCTGGTAATCATCCAGCAGAGACAGCTCATAAACAGCATTTTTCCTGAAAAAATCGGGTGTTACTTTTTTGGTAGTAGCTTCTTCAGCGAGTGCCTTCGCACCGTTTTCACAATATTCTGCCAGGGGGGACCGCTCGTCGTCCGGATCAGGCCAGGCACAACTGGAGCAGTCAAATCCGTTAAACTGGTTCATTTTAAACAGTGCTATTGTTCCTCTGATCAGTGCTTTTTCTTCTATCAGATCTGCAAAGGAAGCCAGTACTGCCGGGATGCCTGCTGCCTTCTTTTCTACAGGACCTACTTTCAGGTGGCCGGAAAGCACAAAGGGATTTTCTGCATCAGGTTTCCCGGTATTTTTTTGTTTTCTGTCAGCAGCATGTGGATGACCTTTTGTATGATCGTTGATGTCTTCCTTGTTTTCCATAATGCATACTTTTTATTAGCAGGAAATGGTTTGATCAAAGTAGTTATCGCGCTGGTTTTCAACAATTGCATCCTTTCTTAAAGTTATCGAAAATTAATCATTGTTGTATCCGTTATTTATGGCCGTCATATTTTCCGCAGGACAGAAAAAAATAATGCCCGCCGGGAACACGGAATGCCAGAAACGCAGTATAGCTGCATTTTCTGATCCGAATGACAGGAGTTACAATATTATTGTTTAAATTCATTGCATTGCCCGGCATCAGAACGCAAGCATGTGACAATACCCCTGCAATGATCATCCATCAAATTATGTAAACCGCATCATATGGATTTTATCGATTACTACAAAACCCTGGGCGTGAGTAAGGATGCTACGAATGAAGAAATCAAAAAGGCATACCGGAAGCTCGCCCGCAAGCATCATCCGGACCTCAATCCTGATAATCCGGAGGCTGTCAGGATCTTTCAGCAGATCAATGAGGCCAACGAAGTACTTAGCGATCCTGATAACCGGAAAAAATACGATCAGTATGGTAAGGACTGGAAACATGCGGAACAGTTTGAAGAAGCTAGAAGACAGCAGGGTGCGCACGCCGGGAATGCTTCTTATGGAGGGAATCCGTTCGGCGAAGGGCAGCACTATACCTACAGCGGTAATGACGGCGATTTTTCAGATTTCTTTTCCTCTATGTTCGGGGATCGCGGCAGTGGAAGACAAACCCGGTTTCGCGGGCAGGATATTCATGCAAAACTTGAAATAACCCTTACCGAAGCATATGCCACCCATCAGCAGACGTTTACCGTAAACGGGAAAAAAATCAGGATCACCGTACCGGCAGGTATTGCTGACGGGCAGGAAATTAAACTGGCAAAGTATGGCGGTCCTGGCATGAATGATGGCCCTAATGGCGACCTGTACATCACCTTCGAAGTAAGGAATGATACCGGTTTTGTCCGGAAGGGAAATGATCTGTACGCCACCCTGCCACTCGGTCTGTACAAGGCGCTTCTGGGCGGAGAACAGGTGGTGGATACCCCGGGAGGAAAAGTGAAACTGAAGATCGCTCCGGAAACGCAGAACGGTGCAAAAGTACGTCTGAAAGGAAAAGGATTTCCTGTTTATAAACAGGAAGGTATGTATGGCGACTTATACATTACCTGGCAGGTAGAACTACCCACTCATCTTTCTGAAAATGAAAAGGAATTATTCCGGAAATTATCTGAAGAACGATCAAAATAAGCCCATATGGAAACACAACATAGCATAACCGTTGAGCAATGCAGCCAGTACTACAGTATATCATCTTCTTTCATATTTGATCTGGATGAGCACGGACTGATCACGCTGCTGCGCATGGAAGAAGAAGCCTACCTGGATTATGACCAATTGCCCCTGCTGGAAAAATACATGCGCCTTCACTATGACCTGCAGGTGAATATGGAAGGACTGGAAGCCATCAGCCACCTGCTGGAACGCGTACAGCTGCTGCACGCAACCATCAGGCGGCTGGGAGGCGAAATACCGCAATAGGCAGCCAGGGAAACGGTTACCCGGTTCTTTTGTTTTTTCGTTCTCTGAACCACCTGCCAATACTATAGGAGACGCTCATCGTAATACAGAGCGGGCATACCCCGAAGCGAAAAAATGTTAAGGCCACCTTCCTGTACCATGGCAGGTGAGCGGGAATAACGGGGCAATGCTGACCTTCTGGTATTTTCATGTTATTCTTTTTTAATCAGCCAAAGAAGTGATAAAGACAAAAGCCTGTTAATACAACGGAGATAATGCAGAGAATGATTTTTGTTTGTGATGACATGATAAACTGTTTTTAAAGATAATTTTCAGTTAATACCGGTTTATGAAATTTATCACCCTGGCTTCTTTCTTTTTTTCGGGTTGCTGCTGCATACGCTTTTATTGCAGACTCACAGCAGGGGGCGGGATAAACAGCAGACACAGATAAACCAATAACCATGGCTCATTTTGTTTACGCCGAAACAGCAGTATTGGAAAGGATTCGTGCTGCAAATCCCTGGAATAATAATCTTCTCACCCAATTTGATATCTGTGTGCAGTATAAAGGAGGGATAGTGCCGGCACATGCTGTAATGGATAAACGGGCAAGGTTGCAAGGCTATATGATTTGTTCCGTACCTGACAATAACTGCCGGCGGATGCCGGATGCATTGGCATGGCTATGGCTGAACAAAGAGGTGCCTTCCCATCAGTTACCGGAGCTTTTATACCTTACAGAGATCAGGCCCGAAAAGGCGGATCTTACGCCGTATCTGATCCTGAATGCTACGCAACGGATTGTCCGCACGGTCTGTGTAATAGCATTGGGCATCATCATTGGCTGTCTGGGCTGGTTACTGCACGGTGAAGGACTTTCGTGGGGCCTGTGGCTGTCTGCCTGCGGCGTACTTTTTTCCGTCGTTTACCTGGTGCGTTTACAACGAATGAAAGAGCGGCGAAAGGCACTCGCCGACTGGATACTGGCGCAACTGGTAGTTATTGGCCAGCGTCGCGGCAGGTGAATGCTGTCAGCTGATGCTTACATCCAACTGTATTAAATGATATGGTGTTTTCTTTTTCTTTTCCTGATTATCCAACGTCCTGTAAAGAAAGTCACCGGCAGTAAGGTAACAGCTATCAGCCAGGGTATTAAGGCATTGCGCCTGTCAGGGGTATGCAGCAGGCTGTTAGGCTTCAGGTAAATGAATCCATTTCTGTTATCCAGGAATACATTAAACCTTTTCAGCAGACTATTACCCATCAGCCCCCGGGGATTATCACCCTTTTCCAGAACAGTGCTCACATTGGTAAAAGTATGTCCTCCCACTTCAAAGCCAGGTAATAAAACCCGGTGGCCCCGTAAGCTAAATTCATTTTCAACCTTGCCTTCCAGCTGATGTTTTTTATACTGCGCGGCGGATATTCTCAGGTAGCCCGAATAGCCTGTGTCAAACATATACCAGTCGGAAAATATTTGTCCGTTTACTTTAATGGCCGCCTGTATAAAAGGTACTACGCCTCCGTCCAGAATAATGTTATGCCGGGTATATCCATCTCCGATGGCAGGCATCGTATCATGTATCACCATTATGCGGTGGTCGTAATTCAGCTCAATGACCTTATCCTTAAACAGGGTATTGCCCAGCAGGCCGTCTTCTCCATTGTCCATATTATCGCCCACAATCAGGGTAATATTGTTTTCCCAGCGCATGGGGCCTGCTACCAGTGTGTTTTTACTGCTGGTGGGTACTTCGTTGCGGCCGTCTGAATTGATCAGAAAGGTTTTTCCGTCAAAATGCAGGTTGAGCTTATCTACCGATCCCTTTTTAATGATATTTCCGCCAGCTCCGAGGTCGAACTGAAAATTTAACGGGGCAGAACCATTGATACTTGCGGCAATAAAAATCTTATTGTTCTTCCCTATGGTCATGGGGATGGTATCGCTTTGCTGTGCGGCCGTTTTTCTGTTGCTGGTGAACTGCAGCAAATCATTTTCCTTTGCTTCGATACGGATATGGCAGCTGTCCTTGTCTTTTAAGACAATGATAAAATCATACACCCCGTTATATCTGGTGTCGAAGGCAATGGAATCTATATTGGTGCGGAACATGACCCGGTGCGGTTTGTGGGGAATGAGGACATGATAAATATCCGGGTTTTTCTCCGGCAGGATGCGCCAGGCGCCCTTTCGGAAATCGTCTCCGTCTATCACATCCACTACCCTGGAAGTGGCCTTTATTACAGGCAGTTTGTTTTGTGACTGAACAGCCGGTTGAATCAGGAGTAAGGCAGAACAGGCAAGGACGCAGCGGTTGAATGATTTCATATTGACCTATTTAAGTACGGGTATAGGAATCGGTTTACTTTTCTTTGTATAGACAGGTAGTAGAGTATCAATGCCTGCTCAGGTCATGCTGTTCCGGTTTAATCCGGACTAATCGATGTTGTCCGGTCATCAGCCCTGCATACAGCTGCGACTGAAACGGCTGAATAAATTTCCTGCCTTGATAAGATGAACTGATTCTACTGCAGAAAAAAAATGTATAACATTTTGTCTGAAACCGGTGCTGTTATCAGATAAAATTGTGTTCATCCTGCTGCTTGCTCTTCAGGCGGAATAATGCTGCGTTGAACTTCAGGCGCTGATTAGCCATAAATTTATACAATTCCGGGATTTTTTTTCTTTTATTATGCCCATTTTGGGAACAGCTGTTCCGGATATGTCAGTCTATGGGGCTGGCGCAGGGTGAACTTGCCAGATCATGTTTATCGGCATCCTGCTGCTGGTGAACAAGCATTCCGGAAATTATTACCAGCTTTTCAGGACTATGCTACAGTATAATCTGCAATAGAATGCTGTAGTAATATTGCGGTATTAATACCGCAGATGGGGGATGTTTTCTGTTTGTCTGTAATGTTATCAAGCGGCGCTGGTAACGTAGGTGCAGACATCGTTTCTGCTAATATTTTTTCCCGTTTAAAACAAAAAAAGTATATTAGAATTCAGCTAAGGAAAATGATACATCATTTGTATAACTTTTGAACAGCTTAAGCATACGTTAACTCCAGAACGGCCCCGACTCCACCAAAATTGATATGATTGCTTGTTGTAGTTATGTAAATAATCCCTGTTAAATTGTTCCGGGAGTAGATAAGTTACCCAATATCTCTATATCTCTATACATCTATATCTTTATATGAACAAGTCTATGCTGATTAAACCCAGAGGTCCTTAGTGTCCTTCAATGAATACAGCCGTTCATGACGAGTTTCTAACCTCATAATCTGAAAACTATGTTAATCCAACGCTTCAAATCGACTATTATAAAGTATCAGTTATGCCAGCTGCTTGTAATTGCTTTTCTTTTCTATAGTTGCTCAAAAGACAACGTGAAAAGGGAACCGGAACCAGGAAAAGCAGCGGTAAAAGTAACAGACAGTGATTATTTCAAGGCCGTTTTTTTCCTTGATGGCCCCCTGGTTAAAAATTTGGGTGATTATCAGGCATTATCTGTTTCCCGGATGGTAGATGATGATAAAGCCCTGAAAGAAATACGGGCTACAGAGAATAAGGTACTTGAGTATATTGAAAGTAGCAGTGCTGGTTTCTTCGTTGATTTTAAAGCAAAAGTTACTTCTGGTGATTACTCCCAGGTAAGCGCTGCTATGAAAGAAGGAGCCAGGCAATATTTAGAGGCCATCGTTCATTTGAACGGGCAGAAAAAATTAGATGATGAATTAGGAAAGGCGGTTGTACAGGAGTTTACAAAAAAATACGGCAGTCTTGAGAGCGTATCTAAAACCGACCTGGCCAGAAACATCAGGCATTTCGCCAAAGAGGCTAATAGCATTGTTGCCCCGGCTGCTGACTCATCAGAATCATACTATCAGGTAACTTCAACCGTACATACCCAAACTGCCAGTCTGTTGTATTATTATGCAGCAGCTGCAGTGTTAATTATTATTGTTATTGTATTGGGATATACTCCTAACGAGCAACTGCTTAACGATGATCTTACCAAAACGAATGGTTTTGGTTTCGATGACTATTCGTCTATGATTACGATAGGTTTTGCAGGTAAGTAAGTACTTCAGTAATTGATCGGTTAAGATATCGGATCTCTAATATCTTAACCGATCTAAATAAAGAAACATGAATAGATACATTAAACTATTGTTCATATTCGGTTGTTCGGTACTCGCCTATTGTATTTTGACTACATTGTTACTGGCCAATTACGCCGGGAATAACCCGCTGAATAAACTCAAAATTAATGCTGCAAATTATATTTCAATCTTTCCGGAAGGATGGTCTTTTTTTACAAAGACAGTTAAGGAACCTTCCCTTTCCTTATATAAAGTAGAAAATGGAATGCTGAAGAGAGAAGATCTCCGTGCCTTTCAATCCAGATTTCTTTGGGGAGCCAACAGAAATAACAGGTTGCTAAGTGTAGAAGTGAGTAATGTTATCAGGAAGGTAAATGCTGCCGGTATGAGAAAGATGACCTATTTGCAAAACATAAAGTTTAGAGAGAATATAAATGATTATTTCTCTGCGGATACATTGTTGTATAATAACGTGACAGCAGATGAACAGCTCAAACTCCTGCGTGGGAAGTATGTGATCATCATAGAAGACTTTAGGCCCTGGTCTATTTTAAAACGAAAAGATGAATTTGAGGTGAAACAAAAAATCAGTTTAATACCGGTTCTTATTAAATAGCATTTTTCAATTTTATGAAGACCTTCCTGGAAACACTAAGCACTAAAACTATCCATACAGAAAAAATCGCGCTTGTAAGGGCATTTTTAGCTATTGGTACATTAACTGTATTACTGTTTAATGATATCAGTTTATTGACGCATACGCAATATATGTACGATGCCAATGGGGCAGATCATTTACAAGATAAACTTCTGTTTTTTCATATAAATATCTTTACTGTTTTCTCAGTTGAATCAGGTCGGTTCATAGCAATCGCGATATTATTATCCGTGATTTCAGGTTTTTTGCCGCAAGTCACTTCATTCCTGCACTTATGGGTTAGCCTGAGTATAACGAATACGGTAATTGTAGTAGATGGAGGAGATCAGATTGCTGCAAATCTCGCATGCTTACTTATACCGCTATGTGTAACAGATCCGAGAGTAAATCAATGGTCCGCCCCCAAATTACCCGGCAGATCCGGCATAAACGTGTTTTCCAATGTCGCATTGTTTTTTATTCAGGTACAGGCGGCAATTATTTACTTAAATGCCGGCATAGGGAAACTGTATACGGTAGAATGGAAAGAAGGAACAGCTTTGTACTACTGGATTTCACATACCATAATCGGTGCGCCGGATTGGCTGAGAAATATATATGAAACGGCTACCTTATCTGATTGGGTCACCTTGTTGACCTGGGGAGTGATCATATTTGAGATCGGAATGTTTGCCTGTATTTTTGCCAATGGAAAAGTAAAAACAATCTTTCTTGTTTTGGGGTTCCTGTTTCATTTTTTAATCATTCTTACGCATGGATTGTTATCCTTCTTTTTCTCCATGGCGGCTTTGCTGGTGATTTATCTTGATGATGCCAATCATTCAGTAAGGATCATCAACGGATTAAAGAACAGGATCAGGTTGAGCTGTGCGGTATTTGTCAAACCTGTGCTACCGCTTAAAAATCAGTATTAATATCAGAGAATTCCGTACATTTTTTTTCTTCCTGATAATGAGTATACATTTTGCAGCTGGATGGCGTCAGATAAGCGGACAATATATAAGAAGGGTACAAAATTTTAATATGGATATTAACGGAAATCTATCATAAAACCAAAGAGCTTTACGTGTAATACGTAAAGCTCTTTGGTTTTAAGGTCGGGATGACTGGATTCGAACCAGCGGCCTCTTCGTCCCGAACGAAGCGCGCTACCGGGCTGCGCTACATCCCGTTATTCCGGTTAACCAAAATAAACAGGTTTTATTTATTTACCAAGTTTTTACCGCTAAAAATTATACAACCGTTTTTTCCTGAACCATAATCAGTATATTCATTACAAAACATTCCCTCATGGCCATCATTGGAAAAAATGTGAAGATACACCTGAAAGACGGCTCTGCAACCGGGTTCAGGGTAGTTGAAATAGTGAACTATACTATACAGGCCATCGCCTGCAGCAGACTGCGGCTCTCGCAGGAACAAGACGACTTTACGCAGATCAGGAAGCCGGGAATATATTTCCTGTTCGGACAGGGAGAGCTGACCAACAAACAGAAAGCCTATATCGGAGAGGCGGAGAATATCCGGATGCGCCTGCGGGACCATCTGACCAACCGGGATTTCTGGAACGAAGCTATCTTCTTTATCAGTAAAGATGAGCATCTTACCAAAGCGCATGTAAAATACCTGGAAAGCAGATTAATACAGATGGCCCGCAATGCAGGCAGGTACGAACTGGAAAACGTTAACCAGTCCCAGGGAGCTGTTTTGCCGGTAGCGGATAAAGACTCCATGGAAGAATTCCTCGGGCTGATAAAGTTACTGCTGGGCGTTATGGGGCACCTGCTCCTGGATGAACCGCAGCATCTTACCATGCCTTCCCGCAACCAGCTGGAAAGAACGCTGGCAAATATGAATGAATCTGCAGACAACCGGCCGCTGTCCATGCTGGTAGCTGGACTCAGCGCTTATGCCCTGCAGACGGACGAAGGTATCCTGGTACGCAAAGGTTCCCAGGCTGCCCTGAATACCGGCTCCCTGTCTCCGGGATATAAAAAATTAAGAGATAGCCTTATCACTACCGAAGTATTGAAACCGGAAGATGGCAAATACGTTTTCAGCGAAGACATCATCTTCCGGTCGCCTTCCGCTGCTGCCGCAATTATTGCGGGCTATAACAGCAACGGACTGCAGAGCTGGAGAGATTCCGCAGGCAGAACACTCAGCGAAATAGAAAACAGCTGAACGCCTGCCCGCCGCATTTTTGCGCTACCTTTGCGGCATGAACGATTTCCCTGAGATACAGATCACCCGCCTGTCCCCGGAGGAGGAACCTCCGCTGGCATTACTCCTGCTTGCGGATCCGTCTGAAGCGGCTATCAGTAAATACCTGCCGGCAGCTGCCGTTTTTGTAGCCCGCCACCAGGGTGAAACGATCGGCGTTTATGTGCTGTCCCTGGAACACGGCGTTGCGGAAATTCTGAATATTGCAGTGAAGGAAACCTGCCAGGGGAAAGGCGTCGGCCGGCGCCTGCTGGAAGACGCCACAGTAAAGGCAAAGGAATTGCATGCGGAAAAACTGCTGATAGGTACAGGTAACTCCAGCCTGGGACAGCTGCATCTTTATCAGAAAAGTGGTTTTGAGATCACGGCTATACGAAAAAACTTCTTCCTGGATCATTATCCTGCCCCCATCTTTGAAAATGGTATTCAGTGTAAACATATGATTATGCTGGAAAAACAGCTGTAAAGAGGAGCAAGGCCGCCTCCCCGCCATCAGTATCTATGCTGCGGAACAACCCCGGAAGTAATTCCGGAGTTGTATTATATGTGTTATGAGGAAGAAGACGTTATGAATAATGCCTGCGCGATAAAGGAAAGAAAATCCGGTCAACGGATATATCCCTATTTGGGGGGAGCAGACTATGCAATTCATTGGTATGGGATACGTCAATACCACGAAACTGAATTTTTCCTGTAACTTCCCGGCATGAAAATGCGTGACTATATACGGCAGGGGAAGTCTGAAAATTACCAGGATGCAGAAGAAAAAGGGCTGCTGAAAGCCGGCGAAGCGGCAGTATTACTGTCGAAGAAGCTGGGGATGAAAGTGAGCGCTGCGGAACTGACCGTATTTGCTACCGAATGGCATCATGCGGGTGTTTTCAAAGGCAGCAGTGGTGCTTCCCTGCGCGGCCGGAAGGTTTATTTTTTCTCTCCTGCGGCCGTAGAGAAGATTACCGCTGCACAGCTGCTGGCCAACAGGGAGAAGGCTGCCGCTAAACCGGCGCCGGATCAGCGACCTGTACAGGGCTGGTATCCGCAGTATTTTCGTACAACCGATCCCGTTAGCAGGCGCATGGTGAATAAGGCATTTATAGGGATTTATAGTGGTCCTGCCCACAAAGCCCCTAAAGGATTTACCCCGCTGGATGCGGCCGCCTTTGCCAATGCGGAGCAACGGCGCGGGCGGGAGCTGAAACCCGGAGAAAGGCCGTCCTTTTGATGCAACTGTCGGCGGATTTCCTTATCTTAATTGGTGAAAACTGCCCGGTATGAAAAGCTTGCCAACCTTACCACTGATTGTAAAGTCCACCCTGGAACAACCCCGGTTTTCCCTGCTGGACTCCGTACAGAACAGGATCATGCTGATTGCTTTCTGCAGCATTTTCTGTTTCCTGTTCATGTATATCTTTCTCCCATTTAATATCAATATGTGGTATGAAGGGCAGCAGCTGGCGTTGGTGCAGCTGTTCGGGATCTTCACCGGTTGCGGAATGGTGGCACTCACCATTTCCCAGTTCGCCCTGGCCAGATGGAAATGGCGGCAGCGTCTCACCAACGCGACCTACCTGCTCTGGTTTTTCGGAGAAATAGTGCTGGTCACCGCCATTGTTACGGCGGTAGACGTGCTGCTTATCGATACATTCTTTCTCACCTGGAGTGAGTTTATAAATACCCTGCGCTATACGGCGCTCATCATGCCCCTGCCTTATTTTATTGCGCTGCTCTGGTTCTATACCCGGGAAAAGCTGAGGCAGCTGCATACCCTGGAGCAGGAGCAACTACAGCCGGTAATATCTGTACCCGTACCCGCACCGAAGCTGGTAACAGATACCTGCCTGCAGATCCGTGATGAAAATGATAAACCGGTGCTTTCCCTGCACCCTGGTAAACTGCTGCTCCTGAAGGCAGAAGATAACTATGTACATGTCTTCTACCTGTCCGGTACAACTATTGCCAAAGAGCTGGTGCGTACTTCCCTCAAAAAACTGGAAGCACAGCTCTCATCCGCAGGCCTTACCCGTGCACACCGCTCCTACCTGGTGAACCTCTCCAAAGTGGTGCTTTTTAAGAAAAATACAAAAGGCCATTACCTGCAATTAGAAGGTCTGGAAGATATGATGGTGCCGGTATCTAATACATGGTTGCCGGGTTTTCAACAGCACTTTAAATGAATAATTGCGAATTACGAATTGCGAATTACGAATGTAGAAGCGAAGATTAAAACGAGATTTAAGGAGATATCTAGTAATTATCTCCTTAAATCTCGTTTTAATCTTCGCTTCTACATTCGTAATTCGCAATTCGTAATTCGCAATTATCTTATCTCCATCAATTTCACCCCTTCTACACCCCATTTCGCCCCAAATCCCCTGCCACTGCATATTTACCTCCCCGCTTTTATGTAATATCGCCTTTATCAACCTGTCTAAATTCCACCAGCCAATGTCAAAATCCGTCCTGTTAAGTATTCTTTGTCTGCTGGCATGTTTTCAATTGTCATATGCACAAACCGTGCTTTCCGGTAATGTGCGGAATGCTGCCACAAAAGAAGTAGTCCCTGCTGTATCTGTATCTATGAAGGAAGGTCCTAATGGTGATTATACCAACGACCAGGGGAATTTCCGTTTTTCTACCAGAAAGGCATTACCTGTTACGCTGATATTTTCTGCGGTAGGTTTTGAATCGAAAGAAGTGATTGTCGGCGCTGCCGGACCGCAGCGGGTAGAGCTGTCGCCTGTATCCATCCTGGGGCGGGAAGTAGTGGTATCTGCCAGCCGGAGCGTCCAGAAGAAAATTGAATCGCCGGTAACCATAGAAAGGATAGGCACCAAAGATATTATTAACTCCCCGCAGCCCAGCTACTTTAATATGCTGCAGGGGTTGAAAGGGGTGGATATCACTACCTCCAGCCTGACCTTTACCACCGTGACCACCCGCGGCTTCAATACCAGCGGGAACACCAATTTTACGCAGATAGTGGATGGGATGGATAACCAGGCGCCCGGACTTAATTTCCCGCTGGGTACTGCCATTGGTTTAACGGAACTGGATGTCGATAACCTGGAACTGCTGTCCGGCGCATCTTCTGCGCTGTATGGCTCCCGCGGCCTTAATGGTACGCTGGTTATGACCGGCAAGGACCCTTTTAAATACCAGGGCCTGAGTGCACAGATCACCCAGGGCGTTAATCATATTAAGAAAGGAAAAGCCAATGATCCGATTGGCCCTTCGCCGTACTACGACTGGGCCGTGCGCTGGGCAAAGAAAGTGAGCGATCGGTTTGCCTTCAAAATCAATGTACAATACGTACAGGCCAAAGAGTGGATGGCCAATGATACGACAAATACAAACAGTCCCGGTGGCCCGCTCACAGACCCTAATTATAACGGGGTGAATATGTACGGCAGTAAAACTTCTGTGGATATCAATCCTTTCCTGCAGGGCGCGCTGCAGGCGCAGCCTGAGCTGGCGCCACTCATCGATCCGCTGCTCGCCAGGGGCAGCAACTATGTGGCGCGCAGCGGCTATGCCGAATACGGCTACCTCAGCAGCGATGCCAAATTACTGAAGGCCAACCTGGAGATGCGGTATAAGATCACGCCCGGGCTGGAAGCCATTGTTTCCGGAACATTCGGAAAAGGTAACGCCGTATACAGCAATGATACCCGCTATGCGCTCACCAACTTCCAGCTGGGGCAGTACCGCGCGGAACTGAAAGCCGCTAACTGGTTCCTCAGAGGATATACCTCCCAGGAAAATTCCGGTAATACTATCATCGCCAGCCCTACCGCCCAGCTGATCAACGAAGCCTGGAAGCCCAGCTATAACGCTGCCACCGGCGACGGCTGGTATCCGCAATATACCGGCGCCCTGCTGGAAGCAATGGCCGGCGGTAAAAGCTATGAAGAGGCCGGCAATATTGCACGCAGCTTCGCTAACCAGGGAATGCCGGATGCCGGCAGCCCGCTGTTCCTGCGCCTGAAAGACAGTATCTCACAACTGCCGACTT
Organism: Chitinophaga solisilvae; assembly: GCF_009928525.1. GTDB lineage: Bacteria > Bacteroidota > Bacteroidia > Chitinophagales > Chitinophagaceae > Chitinophaga > Chitinophaga solisilvae. Next base: position 101,083 of record NZ_JAABOK010000019.1, read on the forward strand.
CCAAAGGCGGTACCCTCTTCCTCGATAAAAGCAAGTTGTATAATGTGGAAGCTCAATACAATTTCTCCCATCTGATAAAATTTGCAGACCTTATTGCCGGGCTGAATTACAGGCTGTACCGCCTGGACTCCAAAGGGACCCTCTTCCCGGATAACGATGGCCCTATCGATGTAGCGGAGTACAGCGCCTACGCACATCTGACTAAAAAGGTGATGCATGATAAACTGAGCCTCAGCGCCGCTTTCCGCTATGATAAAAATACCCTGTTCGAAAAACCGCGTATCACCACGCGGGTATCCGCAGTAGGAGAGGTGAACAAGGAGAGCTTTATCCGCTTTTCCTACCAGAATGCCTATAGCTTTCCTTCCAATATACAGTCGCTGCAAAGCACACCGATCGACTACAACAGCTTTGCCTCCGGAGGCTCATCCCGCCTGTTGAACGGCGTGTATCAGTTTGACCGCTACCCGGCCTATACCCTTGCCAGCGTTACAAAGTACCAGCAGAGCAATAATCCCGCTGACCTGGAAAAATTTGCCCTCAGCGATATTAAACCGCAGTCCGTAGATGCGTTCGAGTTAGGTTATTCTTCCCTGATCGCCAAATGTGTACTGATAGATGTGCTGGGATATTATTCTACCTGGAAGAATTTCATCGGATACGTCAACGTGGCCAACACACCCGGTACGGATGATCCTGCCGCCTTTAAGGACCATAGTACTTACATGTCCTATAATATAGCGTACAACGGCGCTGAGAAGGTGAACACCTACGGATATGCCGCCAGCATAGGGGTAGAGCTGCCTTACCATTTTCAGGCAAAGGTGAATTTCTCTTCCGATTTCCTGAAGAACAGGAATAACAGCCAGGTAAACAATTTCAACACGCCTAACTACAAATTCAACATCGATCTTGGCAACACCGGATTTGGAAATAAAGAGCGATATTCGTTCAGCACAACTTTCCGATACAGACCAGGCTATTTTTACCAGATAGGCTTCGCCAGCGGTATGGTGCCGGCATCAGCAGTGATAGATGCGCAGGTAAGCTACCGGCTCCTGCAGGCACATTCCAGGATTAAACTGGGCGCTACCAATATTACCAACACTTACTACAGAACAGGTTTCGGCAGTCCGGCTATTGGCGGCATGTACTATGTGAGCTTCGCGTATAATGTATTTTAATATCATCCACATAAAAAATCAATCTCATGAAATTACCCGGCATATACCATTTGCTTTTTGTTGCCCTGGGCTGTACAATGGCAGCCTGTAATTCACAGACGGAACAACACGACGGCGGTTATAAAAATAAACTGACCTTCGTACCAGGCGAGGAAATGAAGATAGCGGAAGCCTTCCTGTCGCTGAAAGACAGCAGCAGCATACTGCTGAAGGCAGGCACCTACAAATTTGATAATCTTAGTATTGCACAGGTAAATCATATCCTGATAGATGGAGAAGGCCCGGATAAAACCATCCTGGACTTTTCCGCCCAGAGCCAGGGTGGGGAAGGCATCCGGGTGACTGACGTAAAAGGCTTTACCATCAACGGTATGACGCTGAAGGATTCTAAAGGCGACCTGATTAAAATCAATAAAAGCGAAAAAGTGGTGGTGACCAACCTGCACGCGGTATGGTCTAAATCAGATTCTACCAGCGGCGGATACGCCATCTACCCGGTAATGTGCAAAAATGTGCTGATAGAAAACTGTTACGCACAGGGCGCTTCCGATGCAGGGATCTACGTAGGGCAGTCAGACAGCGCCATTGTGCGCAAGTGCAAGGCTTACAAAAATGTGGCCGGCTGCGAAATAGAAAATACGGCGCATGCAGAAGTATATGATAATGATTTCTATGGTAACACTGCCGGGTTCCTGATTTTCGACCTGCCGGATCTTTCGCGCCGTGGCGGCTTTGTAAAGGCTTACAACAACCATTTTCATGATAATAACGAAAGGAATTTTGCGAAGGCAGGCAGCTTCGGTTCCACCTGGGGAGTAGGTAATGCCGCACCGGGCAGCGGTGTGGTGATCCTGGCTGCATCAGACATAGAGCTGTACAACAACCGCATCATCAATAATAACTCCAGCGCTATTTCAGTAGTATCCGGATTTTTTATTGACCAGAATGCGGCTGCCAAAATGAACGCCAATTATGATCCTATTCCGCGTAATATTTTTATACATGATAACGAGATGAAAACAGACAGCAGTTTTCCAGCTGCCGTATATGAGCATCATGTAGGCAAGATCCTGGTTGGTATAGAGCAGCAGCTCAATGCGCAGGATCCTTCCCGCAAAAATGCCAGGATGCCTTTTATCGCTTATGATGGTATCACCAGCAACGTGCTTACAAAAGGTACGGCTGCCAACCCGGATTCCCTCTGTATCCGCCAGTCGCAGCCCAACCTCTTCGTGAACATCGATGCCCTGCACCTGGGTACCAAAGCATGGAAACCCAGTACAGACGTAACGCCATTCATTTGTAAATAACCATATAAAATTACTTGTCAGATGGTCATCAGTAACAGCCGGCCGTCATTTGTTATTCGTAATTCGTAAATGATCATGAGGGGACCTTGTTTATTAATATTGCTTTTCGCATTATTCAGCTGCCAGCCTAAGTCAGCGGAAAAGGATACTGCTTTCCGGTTTAAGGAAAAATTATCTGACTACGGCTTTTTTACCGGCGCGCTGAAGGATTTACAACCACGGAAAGGCGTAGAGCATTATGAGTTAACTACGCCTTTATTCACAGACTATGCAGTTAAAGACCGGTTTATAGTAGTGCCGCCGGGTACTTCCATACAATACACGGATCATGGCCCGCTGGACTTCCCGGATTCTACTTTTATCATCAAGAACTTCGCTTACACCAATCCGTCGCATCAGCGCATCATGATTGAAACCCGGCTGCTGTTCAAGGATCCGGCCGACAAAAACTGGAAGGTGATGAATTACCTCTGGCAGGAAGATCAGCAGGACGCCGTCAGGTGGATATTGGGTAAGAAAGTTCCCGTTACGCTGCTGGACGACAGCGGGGCACAGCATTCAACAACCTATCAGGTTCCCAATACCAATGACTGCAAGCGCTGTCATATCAACAACAGCGTATTGACTCCCATAGGTCCCAAAGCGCGGAATCTCAACTTCGCCGCTAACGGCGCTGCTGCTACGCAGCTGGAACAATGGGCGGCTAACGGCCTGCTGAAAGGGCTTCCTGCCCCTCAGCAGGTGCCGCGCCTGCCTGACTGGAAAGACAGCGTCCACTTTACCGTCAGCCAGCGTGCCCGTGCCTACCTGGACGTTAACTGCGCACACTGCCATACCAAAGGCGGTGATGCCTACAACACAGGCCTCTTCCTCGAATACGAACAAACAGATCCCAATCACCTCGGTATCATGAAAGCGCCCGTATCCGCCGGCGGCGGAGCCGGAGGCCTCGACATCGATGTTATTCCCGGTGATGCCATTCACTCCATCCTCTGGTACCGCATGAACAGCACCGAACCCGGTACCGCTATGCCGGAACTTGCACGTACGTTAATACACAAGGAAGGTGTGGTGTTGATAGGGGAATGGATAAGGCAGATGAAAAAATAATTACGAATTACGAATCATTGGTGTCCGGTAAAAATCAGACCTACTACAAGAAAAAAGGGGGCAATTGCCCCCTTTTTTTGGTAGATTTAAGTTACCACACTTTAAAATACCATGAATAAAGGTA
>NZ_JAABOK010000002.1 GCF_009928525.1 Chitinophaga solisilvae
TATTCATGGTATTTTAAAGTGTGGTAACTTAAATCTACCAAAAAAAGGGGGCAACTGCCCCCTTTTTTCTTGTAGTAGGTCTGATTTTTACCGGACACCAATGATTACGAATTGCGAATTACGAATGCAGAAGCGAAGATCAAAACGTAGATTAAAGGTGATATTTAATAGATATCCCTAATAATCTACGTTTTGATCTTCGCTTCTGCATTCGTAATTCGCAATTCGTAATTCGTAATTCAAAGCTTATTGTATCCACCCTGGATTCTGCGGATACGGCGTCCCCGTTGTTGTCGCATCTATCTGGTCCTGTGGAATAGGGCGCAGTAAGTGTTTGGGCTCTTTGAAGTTGACGCGTGAGTCGTCATCATTGTGGGCCCTGATTCTTTCTGCGAGTTTGCCTGTTCTGGCGAGGTCCAGCCAGCGGATGTTTTCACCGGCGAGTTCGCGGGAGCGTTCATCCAGGATGAAGTTGATGTTGAGATCGGCGGCGGTGACGGTCATTTTGGTTTTGTCGCCGGTAGGATAGGCGGCTCTTTCACGGATAGCGTTGATGTATTGAACGGCTTCGCCTGTGCGGCCGCTCTGCATGAGGGCTTCAGCGGCTATCAGGTAGGTTTCTGCCAGGCGGTAGGCGATGATGGGCCGGATGGAAGGCGCATTCATGTCTGAACGCTTGGTATCTACGTATTTGCTGATGGCAGGCGACATCTTGATGGAATATTTATCAGAAGGCATCAGCGTGTAGGGCGCTGCTGCTATCTGCGCGCTGCTGCGTTTGCCCTGCGGCATATAAATGCAGGTATCTCCCAACTTCATCTTAGGACCACCGGCAACGGCGCCGGCAGGCGCTCCGGGAGGCAACGGGTTCGGCCATTTCGGAATGCTGGAAGCATTGTTGCAGAACCATACCGTCTGAAAACTTTTGTTGAAGCGGGTATCGTTCACCCTTTCCGCAAATACGGTATCCGTTAACCATTTAGTTGGTACGCAGCGGATATAGGGCCGTCCGTCGCGGATGTTGCGGGTCATGCCGTCTACTTTTTCATACTGTGGCACGAAGAGATGTACCAGCATGTTATCCGGTGTGCGGTTGTCCTGCTGCGGCGATCCGTTGTAAGCCAGGCTGGCGGTATGTTGTACGGACCACAGTACTTCTGCATTGGCTTCATTGCCTTCCGTGAAGATACTGCCGAAGTCGGGCAAAAGGTTGACTCCCTGCCCTGATGCGGTACTGATGGCATCGGTGGCATAGGTGGCGGCATCCCGGTAGTCGGTGCCCTGTGCAGCCTTGCTGCCGGCGCGGGTAAGATATACCCTTGCCAGTACGTGTTTGGCGGCAAGGGCGTTGGCTCTTCCGAAGTCGATGCCTTTAGGCCCCGGCGGAAGATCAGGGATCGCATCTTTCAGGTCTTTGATGATGGCTTCATATACTTTCGCCAGCGGATCTCTGCTGGCAGAAGTAAGCGGAGAGGAGATGAAAGACTGCGTCAGGGTTACATCTCCCCAGAACTGCACCAGCACGAAATAGTAATTGGCACGGAGGAACCTGGCCTCGGCGATAGCTTTCTTCCGGATGTTGTCTGCAAGACCGGGAGCGGATGGTCCGAACTCAATCACGGCGTTGCAGGTGTTGATGTAAGTGTAGATGTTATTCCACTGGGCTTTGAACTTACCATCGCTGGCAAGCAGTCCCGGATCATAGGTCATGAACACGTTATTGCCGTCGTTCCCTCTTTTGAATTCATCGGTGCCGGGAGTGGTCAGGGAGAAATAGTCTTCGCAGCCCCAGACGGTGCGCATACCTGCATAAGATGCATCCAGCGCAGCATTTACACCCTGGGATGTTTTATAGAAATCCGCTGTCAGTACGGAGTATGGCTTTTCGTTCAGCATTTTGTTGCAGCTGCCCAGCAAACCGGCGGCAGCAGCGATACCTGCAATGAGCAATATTTTTTTCATAGCGCACAGTTTTGAAATTATAAAGTAAGATTAACCCCGAAAATCATAGACCAGGTAGAAGGCGTGTCAGCATTGATATTACCGGCAGATTCAGGATCTATGCCGCGGAACCTGTTCCGGTATTCGGAGAGGAAAATAAACGGATCCTGTGCGGATACATATACGCGCAGTGAACGCGCCTTCAGCTGCTGCACAAACGATGACGGCACCGTATAGCCGAGACCGATAGTACGCACTTTCAGGTAGCTCCCGTCAAAGTATCCAAGCGTACTGTTGTACTGTGGTTGTGTTCTGGACTGGTTAGGCTTGGGAAAATGATTTTCCCCGTTGTTGGGTGTCCAGTAAGGAACGTTCAGGTTATTGTAGTTGCCCTGGAAGGTGTTGGCAAAACCGCCGCCATACAGTTTGCTGTTCAGCGTACTGCCTATTCTGGCATTTACCACGATGGTAAGATCAAATCCCTTGTAGCTGAAACGGTTGGTCATACCGCCTTCCCATTTCGGTTGCGGGCTGCCTACAATAGTTTTGTCTGCATCGCCGAAAGTGCTGTCCCGGTTGATATCTTCAATGCGGATGTTACCGATGATAGAACTGTTGCCGGTTACTTTCTGTCCGTAGCGCAGCGCCAGCATGGAATCAGCTTTGGTATTCTGCCATACGCCTATACGTTTGTAATCATAATAGGAGCCGATGGGAGAACCGACAAACCAGTTGTTGGCAATATCCTGTTGTATGCCGTTGTACAGTTCCACAATTTTTCCTCTGTTGACAAAGAAGTTGATGTCGGATGTCCAGGTAAAATCGTTGGCCTTTTTCCCCTGAATATTCACCGTAGCAACGTGTACTTCCCATCCCCTGTTTTCCGTTTTGCCTACGTTCACGAGCACATCTCCCGGAATACCGCTGGTGCCGGGCAGATGCAGCGGTAACAACAGGTTGCTGGTTTTCGCTACATATCGTTCCACGCTACCGGTGATGCGGTTGTTAAACAGTCCGAAGTCAACGGCGATGTTGGCAGTGGTCGTGTATTCCCATTGCAGGTTCGGATTAGGCGCTGTGTTGATAAAGATGCCGGTTACATTGCTAGAGCCGTAATTGTAGTTGATTGCTTTTAAGGCACCGAGCGTCTGGTAGGGATTGATGGCGGTATTACCGGTGCGGCCGTAGGTAGCGCGGATTTTCAGGTTACTGAAAGTCCGGCTGTCTTTCATGAATTTTTCATTGATGACATTCCAACCGATTGCAGCAGAAGGGAAACCTTTGAATTTATTGCCGGGTGCGAGTCTGGAGCTACCATCGCTGCGCGCGGTGAGTGTGAGCAGATAGCGGTTATCGAAGCTGTAGTTCAGCCTGCCCATATAGGAGATGATATTCCATTTGCTTTCCGCACCGGAACCCGCGAGGTTCAGGCCGTACTGTGCGTTGAAGTATTGCAGTCCGTCAAACAGCAGGGAGTTGTTGTTGAAGCTGTTGGACTGATTGCTGGATTCCTGCATACTGTATAATCCGGTGAAATCTACATGGTGTTTACCAAAGCGTTTGTTATATATCAGCAGGTTTTCCAGGGTATAGTTGATGTTGGTATTATACTCGTTGCTGCTGGTATTGAGGCCGCCGAGGTTATCGGTGGTTTTGCTGCTGTAGAAGCTGCCGTAGTTATCACTTTTAATTTCCGCACCACCGTTGAAGCGGTATTTTAATCCGGGGAGGATGTTCACATCCAGGTAGGCGGTAGTGAAAGTTCCGGAACGTTTTCTTCTTTCCACTGCGGCGCCGGATTCAAAGTTGGCGAGCGGATTCCAGATCTGTTTGGCGCTGCCGGAGAGAAAATCATTGATGATAGCGCCGTTGCTGTCATAGGCAGGAGCCATAGGACTGCCTCTCAGTGCCTGTCCCATCGGATTGGCACTTTCGCCGTTGGTAACGGAGAAGTTATTCAGGCTGCTCACACCTATTTTGAATATTCTGTTGATCTCATGATCTACGCTGGCTTTGATGGTGAAGCGTTCGAAAGCCTGACCGGTGTAAATACCGGTTTCCTTGTAGTAGCCTGCGGAAGCGCTGAACTGTGTTTTTTCGGTACCTCCTGAAATGCCCAGCTGATGGTTGGTCATAAGACCGGTCCGATAGATGAGGTCCTGCCAGTCCGTGCTTTTGCCGGCTGCCAGCTGTCTCCTTTCTTCTGCATCAAAGCCATCGATGAGGATCTGCGGATCTTCCCAGCTGCTGTATTTGCGCGGTGGATCCTGTGTGCCGTTCCAGTAGGCCCATCTTTTCAGGTCGGCATATTGTTCTGCATTCATGAGATCATATTTGCCGGCCGGTTTTACAAAGCCGCCATAGCCGCTGTAGGTGATAACAGCCTTTCCGTTTTTACCACGTTTGGTAGTCACGAGAATAACGCCGTTGGCGCCTCTGGAACCGTAGATTGCCGTGGAGGATGCATCTTTCAGTACATCAACAGAGGTAATGTCATCCGGATTAAGATCGTTGATGTCGCCGTTGTAGGGGATACCGTCTACTACAAATAACGGAGCGTTACCGGCTTTCAGGGATCGGGAGCCTCTGATAAGAACAGTAGGCTTTGCGCCTGGCTTGCTGTTACCGCCGCTTTTCTGAATGTCGATACCGGCGCCTTGTCCCTTCAGGATGGTAGTGAGGTTAGCAGCGGGAATATCGCGCAGCGCCTGACTGTTGATGGTGGTGATAGAGCCGGTTACATCAGATCTTTTCTGTGTACCATAACCTACCACTACTACTTCATTGAGTTCTCCCTTATCTGCTATCAGCGGGATGGTGATATTGAGCATATTCGTCTGCTCTACTTTCAGCTCTTTGGTAATAAACCCGGTATAGGTGATTTTGATAGGGCTGTCAGGCGGTACGCTGAGCCGGAAACTGCCATCTGCAGCGGTGGCAGTGCCGTGTGTAGTACCTTTGACTACAACGGTGGCGCCGGGCAGTGGTTCGCCTGATTGTGATGTTACCCGGCCCGCTATAGTAACGGTTTTTTGCTGGGCGTATAACGTTGACGTACATACGCAGAAAGATAAGAGCCAGCACAACAGCAAGGTACTGCTGAGCAGGCGGGGAGCTGCGCGCATCCCTGACCAGAACAGAAATTTCATAACGTTAGTTTTTGTTGATAAAATGACGGTAATTGAGTAATGGTAGTTTTTATTCGGTGAGATCCTTTCCACTTAGCCTTAGTGCCAGCTGTGCTTCAAACAGGGAGGCGGGAGCTACAGCCTGCCCCGGAAGCTGATTGATGCCGGCATTTTCTGTTGTAACCTTTGTATCTGATTGAAATCCTGCCAATATTGGAGCAGCAATGGTATAGTTCCTGCGTTTATCCATATCCCAGAAATTGTAATGTTGTGGTTGGGCAGCGCTGTGCAGAAAATTCCAGAACACCAGCTGCCGTCCGTGGTGCGGATGACCTGGTTCGGGGCCGCCCAGATTATAGAACACGCCGCCGTGGATGTTGTCGAACAGTGTTGCGTAAGGCTGGCCCGAATGGCTGTCGATGTTCTGATCTGTTCCCAGATCGCATTGTGTGATAACGGTGCCAGCAGCACTGTAACCTGTTCCCGGCCCGTGATGCTGTGCGCCGTTGAAATGGCATTGCCTGATTAATACGCCGTAGCCTGTGCGTGCATGCACGGAGGCATGTCCTTTTTTCCCGGTAAAGGTTACCTGTTGTACGGTTACCTGATACCCGGCATTGATATGGATACCTTCATTCCAGTCCTGGAAAACGCAGTTACGTATCCAGCTGTTTTTCACGTTTTCCATACCAACTGCTTCCCAGGCATAATCATGGATTTCATTCTTATGGTGAATAAATTCTTCGGGATATGTTTTCCAGTTGCTGCTGAAGCGGATGTTGGCGATACCGCATTCTTCGATGCAGTTGTAGGTGAACAGTTCAAACGGTTTGTCTTTAACAAGATGAATATCCAGGTGCAGCGGATTTTTGAAGGTAACGCGGTTCCCTTCAATTTTTGCGATAGTATGGATTTCAGCGATGCGCATACCGCCATCAGGCCCTGATAGCCGCGTCCATTGGGGTTTGAGTGGCAGCGGACTGAAATACCATCTGGTCCAGGCTTCGCTGCGATGCCTGATGACAACATCCTGACCGGGTTGCAGCAGGGAAGCATCTGCCACTTCTACGGTAAATGTTTCTCTGGCAGCATCTGCAGTAATGGCCGTTAATTTTTTTGATACTGCCTGAGCCGGGCGGAAGAGGATTTGCCGGTCGTTGATTCTTTTGTTGTGCTGATAAATTTCTGTGCCGCCTTCATCGCTGCCGCTGCCCAGCAGGATGATGTTGCTGCCGGTAATGAGTAGTTGCTTTTTGTTGTCTTCATCCGGGGCAAGCAGGAATTTACCTTTGGGAAAGAAGACGACGCCTCCGCCGGGATGCGCTGCAGCCGCATCTATAGCGCGTTGTATGCCTTCGTCATCATAGAGGCTGTCATTGGGGACAGCGCCGAATTGTGTGACATCAAATTTTTTCCCTGCGGAAACATCCGGCAGGGGACGTTCTGAGAAATGATAACCGGCATAGGAATAATCAGGAAGTACGGGGATGGTCTTATTTTTCCGGGCGCTGACAAAATCCTTCCAGAGCGGCGCTATTGGCGGCGCTGCAACAATCTGTCCGTCTACTGTGATATTTTTTGCCCTGCCTTCAGGTTGCAGCAGGGGGCCTGCGCCGGATGCCGTCTTTACCTGTTGCAGTTTTACATCCCTGGAATCACCGATGCGTATTACGGGTGGAGCGCTGTTTCCGGCGGGTAATGTCCAGTTGCTGAACTGTACCTTTTCAATATCACCGGCGATGATGGCAGGACGTTGATCTGGTTTATCCGTGGTATAGGTGATGTTATGGAAACGGATATTTTTAGCGTGACGGATATACAGGCCGTAGGCAGGGATTTGTTTGCCGAACATTTTTATCTCCGGGTAGTCGCCTTCCCTTTCTTCGAGTATAGCGCGCGCATCGGCTGCAGTGCCATCTCCCGGAACGTTTATCTGTATATCTTCCAGTGAAATACCATCTATATAATAACCGGGTATACCACTGATGAGCATACCTGTCCAGGCGCCATGCTGTACTTTTACATTTTTGATACGGATGTTGCTGATGCTGCCCACCTCCTGTTTTGCGTCGGTTTCGCGGAATGTCTTGAGTCTTGATCCCAGTCTGATGATAACGGGCATATTCACTTTCTCCATACGTATGTCGTGTATGTCGATGTTACGGAGATGAGATCCGTCTACGGAGAAAAGTTTGATGCCGCCTTCCCGTGCAAAGGCTACATCGATGTTGCTGACACGGATATTTTCGAAGTTGCCGGCGGATTCTGTACCAAATTTAATAGCGCCTTCTCCGGTATTGATTTTAATGTTGTCTACTGTCACATCTTTGCAGGGGTACGGGCTGGTAGTTTTGAAACAGATGGCATCGTCGCCGCTGTCAATGTCACAGTTGCTGATCTTAACTTTCTCGCAGCAGTCAATATCAATACCATCGTTGTTGCCGAGGCCGCGGCTGCGGATGGTTACTTTTTCTGCCAGGATGTTGCTGCAGCGGAAGAAGTGCATTGTCCAGGCGGTAGGCCCCTGTAAATGTATATCCGTTACCGTTATATGGCTGCAACGTACGAACCTTACCAGGAACGGGCGTCGTTCGTGGCCGCCGGAAACCCTTACCAGCTTGCCCTGACCGTCGATAGTGCCTTTTCCGGTGATACCGGTATTTTTTGCATTTACAGCGCCGATGAGCGAGTAACCCATTTGTTGCCCGAGGCCGTCTTTAAATCCGTCTACCACCTGGTAGTCTTTAATATCGGGGCTGCCGAGCAGGGTTGCCTGTTCTTCGACGAGCAGCATTACGTCGTTTTTTAGCAGCAAAGTGCCGGTGAGCCAGGTTCCCGCAGGAACCCGGACTTTTCCGCCACCCTGGGCTGAACAGGTGTCTATAGCTCTTTGTATAGCGGCGGTATTGAGTGTTTTGCCATCCCCTACGGCGCCGTAGCGGGTTATGTCAATGACACGGTCTTTACCGTTTGCGTATACGGAGGCGACTATCAGCGTGAGACTGATAATCCATATTCGTACAAATTTTATCATAGCCCTATGGGTATAAAGAGACGGGGAATAACAGATTCTCATCTGTTATTCCCCGTTATTTTTTAGAGTGAACCTGTAGTCTCTATTTTGATGACGGTGGCTGCAGCATCCGGTGCAGTGGCCGGAACGTTGATGACCAGGCCTTCTTCTGTGGTACTGGTTGTTATTTTGGCGCCGTTGGCGAGCAATCCGGCGCTGGTGATTTTATTTTTCATTCCGGGTACCAGCAGTTTTCCATCAGCGGGCCAGTTGAATACATGAAAGTATAGGGTAGTCTGCTGACCGTTTGTTTTTTTGGTGCAGCGGCCCCAGGGGAGAGCGGCGAAGGGGCTGCCGTTGGTAGCGTAGATGGATTCGCCGTTGACCTTCATCCATTGTCCGATGCCTTTAAGTCCATCGATGCTGCCTTGTGGAAACTGACCGAGTGCATCGGGTCCTACATTGAGCAGGTAGTTACCATTTTTGGAGGCGATGTCTATCAGGTTCCTGATGAGTGTTTCCGTGCTTTTCCATTTATGGTCATAGCTTTTGTAGCCCCAGGTGCCGTTCATGGTCATACAGGTTTCCCAGTCGCGGCCATCCAGTTCGGACTGCGCAGGAATTTTCTGTTCAGGTGTTTTATAATCGCCGGGGAAGTTAGGGCGTTTCAGGCGGTCGTTGGTAATGATGTTGGGCTGCAGTTGGAGTGCTTCCTGTAATTTTTTTGCGTATTCGTCCGTCATGTTGGTGGGTGTATCCCACCAGAGTACGGCTACTTCGCCGTAGTTGGTGAGTAGTTCTTTCACCTGTGGTACGGCCACCCTGTCGATGTATTCACCCATGGAAGCGCTGAACTGTGCGGGATCCCAGTGGCCGTTGTTGGCCTGGGTGAAGGCATCTATTGTAGCGGAGTCGGGGTTAGGCCATCCTTCCGATGCTATTTTGCGGGCAGCAGCGCCGCCGGGGTTGTTCCAGTCCTGTGCCTGTGAATAGTAGAAGCCGAGTTTGATACCATATTTTTTGCAGGCAGCAGCCAATGGTTTCAGTACATCTTTGCCATAGGGGGTGGCATCTGCGATGTTCCATTTGCTGGCGGCAGATTTGAACATGGCAAACCCGTCGTGATGTTTGGCGGTGATGACAATATATTTCATACCTGCGTCCCGGGCTGTTTTTACCCATGCGTCCGCATCATATTTAACAGGATTGAATTGCCGGGCATACTGCTGATATTCTGCCACCGGAATTTTTGCGCGGTTCATGATCCATTCGCCGCCGCGGCCTACCTGCTGACCTTTGTAATTGCCTGCCAGCACGGCATAGTCGCCCCAGTGTATGAACATGCCGAAACGGGCTTCCCGCCACCATTTCATATGCTGATCGCGGGAGACGGATGTCTGTGCATAGATCGTCTGTGCCGCAATACCAACAGACAACAGAATGAGAACCAGTTTTTTCATGACGTGTTTTTATAAGTAAGTGGAATATTGGCGTAGGGTCTATTTACGGATTTTGTGATTTATTGATTTTGAGATTTGAAATGCAGCGGACATCTTTCTTTATATATCTCCGCTGCATTTCAAATCTCAAAATCAATAAATCACAAAATCCGTAAATATTTCTGCAATCGTTTGCATTATACTGAAAAAAAATAAGCGCGGGGCGCTTCCAAGATTGAAAATTGATTTAGTTGATACCTCTATTTATAAACGTCGTTTGTACACTAAAGGTCGGAAATAATCGATCCGGAAATTGTATCGATTTTATCTTTTTGTTGTGCTTTTTTCACATTATTCTGTTGTCATGTCTGTTTGCTGCTGATTTCGGGGAATGACATGTTATCTTAGCTGTGAACAACTTGCTTAAAACATGATGGTGAACATGAAAACTATGCTGGGCATAGCGCTGGCTATGGGGATAGCCGGGCATTTACAGGCGCAGCAGCGTACTGCTGCATCCGGAGCGCAGCGTCCTAATATCGTACTCATCTATGCGGATGATCTTGGTTACGGCGATGTGAGCTGCAACGGCGCTACCAAAGTACGTACGCCTAATATTGACCGTCTGGCTGGCCAGGGTATACGCTTTACCAACGGCCATGCCTCTTCTGCTACGTGTACACCTTCCCGTTATTCGCTGCTCACCGGGCAATATGCCTGGCGTAAAAAAGGTACCGGCATTGCGCCCGGCAATGCTTCCCTGATTATTGACACCGCCATGAACACGCTGCCACGCATGCTGCAGCGAGCCGGCTACGCTACCGGCGCTGTAGGTAAATGGCACCTGGGCATCGGTGATGAGAAAGGGCCGGATTGGAACGGCGAACTCAGGCCGGGGCCGCTGGAGATTGGTTTCAGTTATTGCTGGATCATGCCGGCTACGGCAGACCGTGTTCCCTGCGTATACGTGGAAAACAGCCGCGTAGCTAACCTGGATCCCAACGATCCTATCCGCGTAAGTTATACAGCGCCTGTAGGCAATGAGCCTACCGGTAAAAAGAACCCGGAGCTGCTGGTCATGAAATCTTCCAACGGCCACAACAACGCTATCGTAAATGGTATAGGCCGCATTGGCTTCATGCAGGGAGGCGCCGCCGCCCTGTGGAAAGACGACCGCATTGCAGCTACGCTCACCGGCAAAGCCACAGACTTTATTATCAATCATAAAAACACGCCTTTCTTCCTCTATTTCGCAACGCATGATATTCACGTGCCCCGTGTACCCGGAAAGGAATTTGAAGGCAAGAGCGGGCTGGGAGTACGCGGAGACGCCATTCTGCAGCTGGACTGGACTGTAGGGCAGATCATGCATACGCTGGACAGCCTGCATATTGCTGATAACACCGTCTTCATTTTTACCAGCGACAACGGCCCGGTTGTAGACGATGGCTACCAGGACCAGGCAGTGGAACTGCTGAACGGACATACGCCTTCCGGCAAATTCCGCGGCGGCAAATACAGTAATTTTGACGCAGGTACCCGCGTTCCCTTTGTAGTACGCTGGCCAGGCAACATGAAACGCGGCGTTTCCAACGCACTGGTAAGTCAGGTTGATTTCCTCGGCACCTTCGCCGCCCTCACCGGACAAACCCTGCAGCACGAAGACGCACCGGACAGCTTCGACATGCTGCCCGCTTTTACCGGCAAGGATAAAAAAGGAAGAGCATCCGTCATAGAACATGCAGGTGCTCTGGCTATCATCCATGGCAACTGGAAATATATTGAACCCGGCAACGGCGCACGTTACGACCACAGCGTAAATATTGAACTCGGCAATGATCCCGCCCCTCAGCTATATGACATCGCCGGAGATCCCGCCGAAAAAAAGAATGTCGCCGCACAACACCCCGAGGTGGTAAAGGCACTCGCTGCAGAACTACAGGCGTTGAAAGATGCAGGGAGAAGCAGGTGAGTTTTTTAATTACGAATTACGAATTGCGAATTACGAATGTAGAAGCGAAGATTGAAACGAAGATTTAGGGAGATAATAATTAAACATTTCTTTTAATCTTCGTTTCAATCTTCGCTTCTACATTCGTAATTCGTAATTCGCAATTCGTAATTCAAAGCCATCATTATCTCTCAACATATGTAAATGTTTCCCCTCCCTCCCTTTCTTACTTTCGCCTGAAATACAATAATATGGAGTACACAATTCTTGTGCTGGTCAATGCTACCAGCCTATGGCTTTCTATGCCTCGTACGGAACGGGATTCCTTTGTGGAGAAGGAAGTACGGCCGATACTGAATCATTTCAGCGACCGCTGTAATATCAGGTTGTATGATGCTGATTTCACCAATGCTGCCATCTCCGACTTCCTGATCGTAGAAACAAATGACCTGAGTGCATTCGGATTTATGATGGGCTACCTCCGCGAATCAAAAACCTTTGCCGCCCCCTATTTCACCGTACAGCAACTGGTAGTTGGGGTTGCCAACAATTTCAGGGGATCCATGGATGTAAAAGATTTAATTATTTAATTATTTAATCATTTGAGATTTTGTATCCGATCATGGTATTCCTTTAACTTAGCAGTACAAAGGAATACCATGAATGAAAACCAAATCTCAAATAATCAAATCTCAAATAATCAAATAAACATAGTGAAAATGATACCGGTAAATGACAAAATAATATCTTTGAATTTTGCAAACGATTGCATAAATTTGATATAGCCAGGATCTGAACAAACCATATTATATCTCGTACCAAGTTTATTATAGCCTTAATTCTGATGTTATTAACCGGAAACTCCCAGTAGCACAGTGTTGTAGAAAACCCGTTTCCCAACTTTTACACAATTACTTTCATCAAAAAAACAGTTGTATGCGATCCCAGTAATTCAGATTTTCCCTTCCAGGTACGCCCGCCTGCGTTATGGAATTTATTGCAGTGTATAACCACAACGGATATACGCTTTAGGGCCCGTTATGCCTACAATCAGGCCATATTTTATAACCTTTTCCCACTAAAAGCATTGTATCATGAGAAAAAGATACACAATTACCGGTTTCTTATTACCGTTGTTTTTGCTGATGCTTTCCCTGTATGCCGGCGCACAATCCCTGCCTGCAAATTTCCAGCGCGTACAGGTAGCCAACGGCATCAGCAGCCCCACAGCGATGGCTTTTATCCCTGACGGCCGCATACTGGTGTGCCAGGAAGGCGGTCAGCTGCGTGTCATCAAAAACGGCAGCCTTTTATCTGCACCAGCCGTTTCACTGTCTGTCAACAGCAGCGGTGAACGCGGGCTGATCGGCGTGGCCGTAGATCCCAACTTCGCCACCAATAAGTACATCTACCTGTACTATACGCACACCTCCGGACCACACAACCGCGTGAGCCGCTTTACCATGAACGGAGATGTGGCCGGTGCTGAACTGGCGATCCTCGACCTGCCTACTTTAAGTGCCATCTACCACAACGGTGGTGGTCTTTCCTTCGGCAATGACGGTAAACTGTATGTATCTGTAGGTGATAACAAGGTGGGTAACAATGCCAGCAACCTGGACAGCTACATGGGTAAAGTGCTTCGTATCAATACCGATGGTACAGTACCGGCTGGCAACCCCTTCAGCGGTGGCGCACAACGCAGCCGCGTGTGGGCTTATGGCCTGCGTAACCCGTTCACTAATTCCATTGACCCTGTCAGTGGTAAAATATTTGTGAATGACGTAGGCGAATCTACCTGGGAAGAAATCAATGATGCCACCACCGGCGGCCGCAACTTCGGATGGTCCACCCAGGAAGGCAACTGCAGCGGCAGCTGCTCCGGGCTTACCAATCCATTATACCTGTACCGTACTAACAGAGACGGCAATCCTCCGGACGGACAAGGCTGCGCCATCAACGGCGGCACCTTCTTCAACAGCGCTATCAGCAATTATCCCTCTACCTATAACGGTAAATATTTCTTCCTCGACTACTGCGGCGGATGGATCAACTACATCAACCCCGCATCGCCTACCCGCACAGCTTTCGGAACAGGACTGGGCGGCGGCATGGTGTACATTAAACAAGGCACCGATGGTAACCTGTATTACCTGAGCCGTGATAACAGTGCCTTGTACAAAATTGTGTATACCGGCACACAGGCGCCGGTGATTTCCACACAACCGAAGAACACCACTGTGCCGGCCGGCCAATCTGCTACCTTCAGTGTTACCGCCATCGCCAACCCTGCGCCGTCCTACCAGTGGCGTAAGAACGGCACAAACATCAGCGGCGCCACGGCAGCGTCTTATGTTATTGCCAATGTACAACCCGCCGATACCGGCCTGTACAGCGTAGTAGTAAGCAACAGCGCAGGCAGCGTAACCAGCAGCAACGCCAGACTAACAGTAGCTGCACCCAATGTATTGCCGGTAGCCACTATCACCGCTCCGGCAAACGGCGGACTTTTCCGTGCAGGCGACACCGTTAGTTTTGCTGGAAATGGCACTGATGCGGAAGATGGTACCCTGCCTGCCAACGCATTCACCTGGTGGGTGGACTTCCATCATGCGAACCACGTACACCCCGGACCACAGCTGCAAGACAGCGTTAAGAACGGTAAATTCGTGATCTCTGCGGAAGGACATACGGAAACAGATATCTGGTACCGTATATACCTCGCCGTGAGAGACAGCCGTGGTGAATACGATACTTCCTATGTAGAACTGTTCCCCGTTACTTCCAATATCACCCTCAATACCCAGCCTGCAGGACTGCAGATTAAACTGAATGATATTCCGTTCACTACGCCTTATTCTTCTGCTACCTTGTCTGGTATGGTAAGACCCATGGAAGCCGCATCACCACAGGTGCTGAACGGGGTTACCTATATCTTCGATAAATGGCTGCATGGTGGTAACAGGGTACAGAATATCACCATCAACGATCATGATACTTCATATACCGCTGTGTTCAAAGCCGCTCCGGCAGCCACCTTGCTGAAACCTACCAACGATGCCTATGTAAGAGACGGCTCCAATGCAGCTATCACGCATGGTACTACCGACTCTACCTGGCTCATTACCAAGGTATCGCCTGCCGGTCAGCTGAACAATGCGCGGGAAGCCTACCTGGCCTTCGACCTTACCGGCACTGCCGGTAATGTATCTGCCGTAGTGCTGAAAGTATATGGTAAAGTAGATGGTACCACCGCCATCAGCGTACCGGTAGCCGTTTACCCGGTGAGCAATACCACCTGGTCAGAAAAAACCATTACCTGGAATAACAAGCCCGCATCCGGTACTACACAGCTGGCTTCAACGGTGCTGACCAACGACAGTGCCAGGTATTATACCTGGGATGTTACCAGCTACGTGCAGAGCGAACTGGCAGCCGGCCGCAAGAAAATATCCCTGGTGCTGAAAAGCCTGCAGGCGCATGATCCGCGCATCTTCCTGAATGCGAAGGAAGCCGGCGCTAATCCTCCGCAACTGTCTGTCATCGGTGATTCTACCGGAGGCCCGGTTTGCACGCCGGTTACTGCCAGCGGTGACGACGGCAACGTAGCAGCCAACACCATAGATAATGATCTCAACACCCGTTGGTCTGCCTCCGGTGAACAGTCGATACAGTTCTGTCTCGGTAATCCGACTGCTGTCAGCGGTGTGAAAATATCCTTCTACAAAGGAGATACCCGCCGTTCGCTCTTTGATATACAGGTGAGCAACGATGCTGCTACCTGGACCAATGTAGCTACCGGCCTGCAAAGCAGCGGTACCTCCACCGCCTTTGAAACCTTCTCCTTCACCGGTGTAACGGCTAAGCATATACGTATTCTGGGCCACGGTAATAACGTGAACGCCTGGAACAGCTACAATGAGGTACAGTTTGTTACCGGCGCAGCACTGGCTAAAAACACCGGACTGGCTGCCATGACTATCTATCCGAACCCTGTGGGGGCCGCCTTTACCGTGAACTTCCAGCTGCCTTCCGATGGTTATACCACCCTGGCAGTATACGATATGAGTGGTAAACAGCTGCTGATTCCGGTGAACGGAAGACTTAACAGCGGCGCCTATACGAAAACGGTTCCGGCAGGATCTCTTCCGGCAGGCATCTACCTGATTAAGCTGGTACATAATGGCAAAGCAGTCAGCAAGAAAATTATCAAAGATTAACCATAAACAGTAACTATGTATATCAGCAAAAAGCACAGATTTTTATATGTTGTAATCTCCCTGTTAAGCCTGCAGTTCAACGAACTGCAGGCCACTGACCGGTTTGTGACCAGCAATTCGCAGTTAACATCTGCTATCAGCGCCGCACAGCCGGGAGACAACATCATCCTGAAAAACGGAACATGGTCCAATGCTGCCATTACCTTCAGTTCCAACGGTACTGCGGCTGCACTGATTACCATGCGCGCAGAAACACCCGGCGGTGTCACCTTCTCCGGCGCCTCAACGTTGACCATTACCGGTAAATACCTGGTAGTAGCCGGTTTTCGCTGGACTAACGGTAATATAGACGCTAACATCGTTACCATTCAGGGCAGCTATAACCGGGTAACGCAATGCGCTATGATTAACTATAATGCCGGCAAGAAATGGATCGTGCTGGATGGTTTTAAATTGCGGGTAGACCATAACCGGTTTGAAGGAAAGAATACAGCTGATCCTACCATGCAGATTGAAGTGAAAGATAAAACGGCAGATTATCACCTGGTAGATCATAACCACTTTGCACAACGCCCTTCCCTGGGCGCCAATGGCGGAGAAACGATCCGCGCAGGCTACAGCGGCCAGATGGATAACATCTCCAGAACTATCTTCGAATATAACTTATTTGAAGAATGTGATGGAGAAAATGAAATCATCTCCAACAAATCCTGTGAAAACCTGTACCGGTTCAATACCATCAGGAAATCGCAGGGGCAGTTCTGTTTCCGTCATGGCGACAGAAATGTGGTGTACAGTAATTTCTTCCTGGGAGAAGGTAAGAGCGGCACCGGTGGCGTACGCGTGATCGGCTCCAAAAATTATATCATCAACAATTATTTCTCCGGTCTGGATGCGGAGAACTCCACCGGCGATGCGGTCATTATTCTGCAGAAAGGCCAGAGCTATGCTTCCGGCGAAGTACGCTTTAATCCGCAGATAGACAGCTGCGTGATTGCCTACAATACCATTGTGGGCAACATCAGCGGAAAGGCGTTGGACCTGAATAACGGCGGCCGGCCTTTATCCCCTCTGAATGTGGTAGTTGCCAATAACCTGATCAGCAGTACTTTAAGCAATGTAGCTAATTCGCTCACCGGCACAGAAGACTGGCGGGGCAATATTTTCAGCGGTCCGCTGGGTGTTACCAATCCGGGTGGCATCGCAGTGAGGAATCCGGGGCTGACCGCCAACAGCTGGAAATTACTCTCCAACAGTCTTTCCATTGATTCCGGGAAAGGCGGCTGGGGCGGCATTCGTGGCATTGCAGGCCTGGATGTGGATATGTCCGTAGCCTATGATATTGACGGGCAGCCACGTACCAGCAAGAAAGATGTTGGCTGCGATGAGGCAGTAAGCGGTACTGCTACCAACAGACCACTGACGACTGCTGATGTGGGACCTGAATATCTCGGCGGTCCTGCGTCAGATATTGCAACGGCTGACAGTGCGCCCGCAGCGGCTGTAGCCGGACCTAATACGCCTGTAGGCATTAACGGCCAGCTGAAAGTTATAGGGCTGAAACTCTGCAACCAGTACAACAAACCTATACAGCTGCGCGGTATGAGTACGCATGGCCTGCAGTGGTATGGCTGGCAGCAGTTCCTGAACGATGGCAACCTGGATACCCTGGCCAGCTGGGGAGCAGATGTAATTCGTATATCCATGTACGTGCAGGATGGCGGTTACCAGGATTTCCCGGATAAATTTACCACCATGGTCAATACCCTGATTGATGAAGCCTCCGAACGCGGTATGTATGCCGTGGTGGATTTCCATCAGCTTAAACCCGGTGATCCGAACTACAACCTGGCAAGGGCAAAAAAATTCTTTACAGACATTGCCACCAGGAATAAGAATAAGAATAATATCCTGTATGACATCTGCAATGAGCCGAACGGTGTCAGCTGGGCTACCATCAAAAGCTATGCAGATCAGATTATTCCGCTGATACGCGCTATTGACAATGATGCGCCTATCCTTATAGGAACACATGCCTGGTCCAGTATGGGTATTTCCGACGGCCGTTCTGCGCAGGACATTGTGAGCAACCCGCTTAACTATACCAATATCATGTACAACTTCCACTTCTATGCGAAGGATCACAGAGATCAGTACCTGAACGAGTTAAGCTGGGCGGCAGACAGGTTACCGGTATTTGTTACAGAGTTCGGCACCCAGGAAGCCAGCGGTGAAAATGCCAATGATTTTGTGATGGCGCAGAAATATATAGATATGATGCGGCAGAAGAAAATCAGCTGGGTCAACTGGAACTATTCGAACGACTGGCGTTCCGGCGCTGTATGGAAAGAGAGCGTAGGCGCCAATGGCCCGTGGACAGTTGCCAACCTGAAAGAAGCCGGTGTGTGGATACGCAGCAAAATCATGAGCCCTGCAGACGATTTCCCTACCGGAGATACCAGTACGCCTGCCTGTGTGCCGGTGTCTGCCAGCAGCCATGATGGTAACGTTCCCGCCAATGCCATCGATAATGACCTGAATACCCGCTGGTCAGCTACCGGCAATAACGAGTGGATACAGTTCTGTCTGGGTACCGCTGCCAGCGTAAGCGGTGTGGATATCGCCTTCTTCAAGGGCAATGAGCGCCGCTCGCTCTTCGATGTGCTGGCAGGAAACGATGGCATCAACTGGACAACGGTGGCCAGTGGTTTACAGAGCAGCGGTACCTCGCTGAATCTGGAATCGTTTACATTCACACCAATAACGGCAAAGTATATACGAATTGTGGGGCATGGTAATAATGTCAATGCCTGGAACAGTTATGCGGAAGTAGTGGTGAAAACCGGCGGCGGCACCTCCACGCAGGTAGTACTGCCGGCAAGGGCAGACGCCTATGTGCGCAATGGCGCCTCCTATGCAGACATAGCACATGGTGTGACTGATTCTGCCAAGCTGGTGCTGAAGAAAAATCCGACTACCACTGCGGGTAATGACCGGCTGGTATATCTCTCCTTTGATCTGAACAGTGTAGCCGGTACCGTTAGTAACGCCACCCTGAAAATTTATGGGCGTTTATCGGATAACCGCTCCACTAATATACCGGTGGGCGTGTATCCGGTGGCAAATACCAGCTGGACGGAAAACAGCATTACCTGGAATAATAAGCCTGCGGCAGGCACTGCAGCACTGAAAAGCGCTACGGTGACTGATTCCATCGCGCGTTACTATACCTGGGATATTTCAGGATACGTACAGGCAGAAAAAGCGGCCGGCCGCAACATCATCTCCCTGCTGGTGCAGGCCGATGGCGCCAGTACGCCGGTGATGAACTTTGAATCAGCTGAATCAGGCAGCAACGCGCCGCAGCTGGTAGTGACAGCTACAGCGCCGTCTCTGCTGGCCAGGCAGGCAGCTGTACCCGTTGCAGATCAGCCGGCAGAAAAGCTGACGGTGCTGCAGGTATATCCTAACCCTTCACCGGAACATTTCACGATCAGCTTCTCCCTGAAATCAGCCGGCTTTACTACACTGGCTGTGTACGATATGACCGGCAAAGTAGCGGCCACCCTGGTAGAAGGCAATCTTCCTGCGGGTAGCCATACCCGTAGTTTGTCCGGCGCAACGCTGCCCACCGGCACCTACCTGGTAAAACTGGTACACAGCGGGAAAGTAACCGTGAAGAAAATCCAGAAAATGTAGTTATTTGATTATTTGGTTATTTGAGATTTTAAATAAAAAAAGGTGTCCTCTGATCTGTTCAGAGGACACCTTTTTTTTATTTAAAATCTCAAATAATTAAATAATCAAATTTTACACTGCCATCTGGTGGCTGGTTTCACCTAATTCAAGGACTTCTCTGGTCCAGCTGCGGAGAGAGTCGCAGAGAGCCGGGTCGTTGAGGAGGGACTGGCCGTAGGATGGGATCATTTTTTTGAGTTTGATCTGCCATTCCTCGGTTTCCACGTAATCCTTAAAGCAGCGTTTCAGTAGGTTGAGCATGATGGAAACAGCGGTGGAAGCGCCTGGGGAAGCGCCCAGCAGGGCGGCGATGGAGCCGTCTGCCGCACTCACCACTTCCGTACCGAATTCGAGGATACCGCCGTGTACGGGATCTTTTTTAATGACCTGTACGCGCTGGCCGGCGATTTCCAGCTGCCAGTCTTCCATTTTCGCTTCGGGGAAATATTCGCGCAGCGCCTCCAGCCTGTCTTCCGGCTTCTGGCGTACCTGTGCAATGAGGTATTTGGTCAGCGGAATATTATCAAGGCCGGCAGACACCATGGGGTGAATGTTGTTGACTTTGATAGAGAGTGGCAGGTCGAATATGGAGCCGTTTTTCAGGAATTTGGTAGAGAAGCCTGCATAGGGGCCAAAGAGCAGGGCTCTTTCGCCATCGATCATGCGGGTGTCCAGGTGTGGCACAGACATAGGAGGCGCGCCTACAGAGGCTTTGCCGTAGACCTTTGCCTGGTGTTGGGCGATGATGTCCGGGTTGGTGCAACGCAGCCATTGTCCGCTTACAGGGAAGCCGCCGAAGCCTTTACCTTCCGGTATATCAGATTTTTCCAGCAGTGGCAGGGAGCCGCCGCCGGCGCCTATGAATACGAAGTTTGTTCTGATGGTTTGTTTTTCGCGGGTATCGCGGTTTTTTACTTTGATGAGCCAGCTGCCGTCGTCCTGTTTTTTGAGGTCGCGCACATCATGGTTGAAGTGCATGTTAACGCCGTCCAGGGATGCAAGATGATCGAAGAGTGCACGGGAGAGTGCGCCGAAGTTCACGTCGGTTCCCAGTTCCATGCGGGTGGCGGCTACTTTCTGAGAGGCGTCGCGGCCTTCCATAATCAGCGGCATCCAGTTTTGCAGCAGGGATTTGTCTTCAGAGTATTCCATCTTTTTGAAAAGATGGCACTGTTGCAGGGCCTTGTAACGCTTTTTGAGATAATCCACATTCTCTTCTCCCCATACAAAACTCATATGCGGAATACTTTGAATGAAGGCGCCGGGATTGGAGATAATATGATTCTCCACCAGGTAAGCCCAGAATTGACGGGATACTTCGAATTGTTCTGCGATATTTACCGCCTTCTTAATATCTACTGAACCATCCGGCTTCTGCGGTGTGTAATTCAACTCGCAGAATGCGGAGTGGCCGGTGCCGGCATTGTTCCATGCGTCGGAACTCTCTGCTGCCGCCATATCCAGTCGCTCAAAAATTGTAATGGTCAGTTCGGGTTGCAGCTCTTTGAGCAGCGTTCCCAGTGTGGCGCTCATGATTCCCGCGCCTATTAAAACCACATCCGGACCTGTTTCAGACGTACTCTTGCTTCTAAACATAACCCCATTTTTATTCGAGGTGCAAAGTTACAATCAAAAAATTTTGCAGGGGTAATAAAATGCATCTTTCAGACTAATATTAACAATCTGATTACAATTCTTTCTGAATAAATTGAAAGTTGAAGAAGTGATATTCAATTTCTTCTCCCGTAAAATAAAATTGAAAACAGTGGAAACCTTTGATAGAACAGCGTTTGAATAAATTTGTATAACTGATTTTTAAATATGTGCAGCAGACAGAAAAGAAGATCATAGTTATAATGGTATATTATTGTGAACTGATATTTTTTTAATCCGCTTATCTTGTAGCGGCAACAACTGTTGCCTGCCTGCCTTCCAAAGGCATTCATATATTTTATTTATATTTGACACTTCTTTTTCCGCAGCATGGGAAAGCCTTCCGGACGAACTTTATAGATATAGTATGAATTACCATTTAATGGTAGACGACAAGTTTATCAACGATTTTATTAGCGATGCAGAGAAAGCCGCACCTGGAAATAATATCTATATTATTGACGGGCTGCAGGAAAATGCCAGGCATGTGAAGAACCCGCTGGCAGTATTTGCGCCTTATCACACCTCCGCCTTCCGGGAGCTGACGAAAAATATGACCGGCAGCGATAAGGTATTTATTCACTGGACCTCGGAAAGCGCGATCAGCTTTGTACTTTCCCTGCCGGCGGAGATTATTGTCAGCATGTTTTTCTGGGGCGGCGACATTGTGGAAATACCGTTCACCCGCTTTAAGCAGGTTGTATACGGCCCGAAGAGCCTGCAGTATTTTGAAAAGTATGAAGAGCGGGCTATGGTGGAATGGAACCTGCTGAAGCCGGTACGGACCTATAAAACATTCCGTAACCGTTACATCCGTTACCCGAAAGAACAGCGTAAGATTGCAAAGCGCCGGGAACGTTTTTTCAAAAGACTCAATTATTTCTTCAACTGGAGCGAGATAGATTTTGAGTGGATCAGAAAACATTTTCAGACAGATGCCGCCTTCGGCTTCTTCTTTTATAACTTCAACCCGAAGCCTGAGCCGGATACCTTCCGCAGTGGCGGCGCACAGGGTTCCTCGGGTATTACCACCATTCTGCTGGGTAATTCCGATACCGCCTCCAACAATCACCAGGAAGCGCTGGAGGTGCTGGCAAAGTTCCGTCACGAGCCGATAAAGCTGATTATCCCGCTGAACTACGGCGACAGGCGTTATGGCGATATGATAGAACAGCAGGCCATCTCCATCTTCGGGAAAGATAAAGTGCAGGCCATCCGCGGCTTCATGAACCGGGAAGACTATTACCGGCAGCTCGATGAAGTGGATATTGCCTTTATGTTCCACTACCGCACACAGGCCGCCGGTAATACGCTGGCGCTGCTCTACCGCGGAAAGAAAGTATTCCTGCATCACAACAGTACTGTATATCAGTTTCTGAAAGAAAAACAGATACATGTCTGGGATGCCGCCACAGCAGCCGATATGAGCTTCGAAGAGTTCAGCCGGCCTATACAGTCGGCGGCAGCAGCAGAGAATGTATCCCGCACTGACGCTATCTTTGACATCAGCAGGAAGATGCAGGTGTTACAGGAGATATTGTCATAAAAGCAGTTGTCATGGAAGAACCATTTGAATTATTACCATGGGACAGTGATTTCCTCGGATACGAAGTATACCGTATCAACCGGCAGCTGCCTGGCGAAGAAGCGCTGGCTGCAATGCTGGCGGAAATGCCGGCAACTGCGCAACTGATTTATTATCCCTCCCGGTATCCCGTAGCGGTAACAACTCCGTCGCTGCAACGTTTCCGGGGTTTTGAAGCAGATATCAAAACAACCTATGTAAAGCATGCGCTTCGGCAAGGCGCTATGCCGGCAAATATTATCTCCTATACCGCGGATGCACCCAATGAACAGCTGCTGCAGCTGGCCATCCAGAGTGGCGTGTGGTCGCGTTTTAGCAGGGACCCGCGCATCGGGCCTGACAGGTTCGAAGCACTCTATACCATCTGGATGCGCAATTCCGTGAACCGTACCATTGCCCGCGATGTGCTGATATATGAAACGGGCGGGGAGATAGCAGGCGTAGTAACAGTAGGAGAGAAGCGCCAACGGGCAGACATCGGCCTGCTGGCAGTAGCGGAAAACCACCGCGGAAAAGGCATAGGACGCACTCTCATGGCCGCCGCCGAACAATGGGCCATCGCGCAGGGCCATACTTCCCTGCAGGTGGTGACACAGGGCCTGAATAAGCCGGCATGTATGCTCTATGAGAAAAGCGGCTGCACCGTGGAAGAAGCGCTGTACTTTTACCATTTCTGGCCGCAGGCCTGAACAAACAATTTTAATAAGCCATATATCATGATACCATTCAATAAGCCATACCTCACCGGTAAAGAAGCGCACTACATGTACCAGGCAGCATTGTCCGGCAAACTGTCCGGCAACGGGATTTTTACCAAAAAATGCCAGGCAGCGCTGGAAGCAAAATATGGCTTTAAGAAAACCCTGCTGACCACCAGCTGCACCGATGCGCTGGAAATGGCCGCCATACTGATTGATACAAAGCCGGGAGATGAAATCATCATTCCCTCCTACACCTTTGTGTCCACCGCCAACCCTTTTATATTAAGAGGCGCCACCGTCGTATTTGCCGACAGCGGCGTCAGCAATCCCAATATAGATACCGCATTGCTGGAATCGCTTATCACCCCGCGTACAAAAGCCATCGTACCGGTACACTATGCCGGTATTGCCTGCGATATGGAAAAAATTATGCAGCTGGCAGACAAACACGGACTATTTGTGATTGAAGATGCAGCACAGGCCATCGATTCCTCTTTCAACGGCCGCCCGCTGGGAAGTATAGGGCATCTCGCAGCTTTCTCCTTCCATGAAACAAAAAACATCATCGCCGGCGAAGGCGGTATGCTCGCCATCAACGATGACCGCTTTGTGGAAAGAGCAGAAATCATCTGGGAGAAAGGTACCAACCGCTCCGCCTTCTTCCGTGGTGAAATAGATAAATACGGCTGGGTAGACATCGGCTCTTCCTTCCTGCCTTCCGAAGTAATCGCTGCCTTCCTCTATGCACAGATTGAAAATATCGCTGATATCCAGCAGCAGCGGAAGCACCTGTGGGAGATATACCTCCGCGAACTGAACAGCCTGAAAGACCGTATCACGCTGCCTTTTATACCGGAGTACGCCACCAACAACGCACACATGTTCTATATCGTGTGTCAGGACATCGCAGTAAGACAAGCCCTGATCGCCTGGCTGAAAGAACGCGATGTATACGCCGTTTTCCACTACCTCTCCCTGCATAAATCACCTTTCTATCACGATAAACATGACGGAAGAAACCTGCCGCAATCCGACTATTATTCAGACCGGCTGGTAAGGCTGCCGCTGTTTTACGAACTTACGGAGGAACAGGTTTTGCATATAACGGGAAGCATTAGGGAATTCTTTGAGAAGAATTAATTACGAATTACGAATTGCGAATTACGAATGTGGAGCGAAGATTTAAGCGGATAAAGAATTTACTTCTTTGCTTAAATCTTCGCTTCACATTCGTAATTCGTAATTCGCAATTCGTAATTTTAAAGAAAAACAATTATGAACCGGCGTAACTTCCTCAGCGGCGTTTCTGCTGCTATTGTTATTTCAGCTTGTGGCAGGATCGCAAAAGCGGCTACTGCGGAGCATTTTGGTGGTAAGACCATTTTCCGTTTTGCTATCGGATCTGACTGGCATTACGGAGAACCGGGCACATCGTATGAGCAATATTATGCGGATCTGGAAAAAGCGTTTCAGGCATATGATAAAGTGTATCCCTGTTCCTTTTTTGTGCTGAACGGAGATGTGATTCATAATGATCCGCAACTGCTGACGCCTGCCGCAGCGATGTTCAGGAAACTGCATCCGCGGGTGTTTACTACCAGGGGGAACCATGATATGGTTACACCGGAGGCATGGCAGCAGGCATGGGGATTTCCGCTGAACCATGATGTGATGATAGATAACCAGGTAATACTGCTGGGAGATACGGCTACGCAGACAGGGAAGTATGTGAGTCCGGATGTGCCGTGGTTTACAGAGAAGCTGGAACAATATAAAGATGCGGCCAACATTTTCATCTTTGTGCATATTACACCGGTGAAATGGACGAAGCATGGCATCGATGCGCCGGAGTTTCAGGCGCTCATAAAAAAGTATCCGAATGTGAGAGCCGTTTTCAACGGACATGACCATGATGAAGATGGCGTGAAGATACTGGATCAGAAAATTCCTTTCCTGTTTGACAGCCATGTTGGCGGCAGCTGGGGTACACCCTATCATGGCTTTCGCGTAGTAGAGCTGAAAGCCGATGGTACTATGCTTTCTTTTGTCATGAATCCATATACCAAACAGGGTGAGCAAACCTTTGCCCGTAGGGCAGCTCATAAATAAAGGGTATCTTGCTGCAAGAAAAGATTTAACCGATGACTACACTAGAAGCCATTGAACAGGATTATAACTTTACCTATCCCGCGCTGTACAAGCAACTCTCGGAAGACGGGATGCTCTCCTGGGGAGAACTTAGCCCGGACTGGATCAGGGACGTATATCCCGGCCTGAAAGCCACTCCCCGTTTCCTGATGTTTGCGGCGGATTTTGAGATTATGGATGAAGCAGACATCTCCGCCGAGATGGAAGACGGGCTGCCCAATGCAGATAAAAAACACCGCTTCGTTCCCTTTGGCTACACCGGCGCGGGCGACTGGTACGCGTTCTACTATAACCTGCAACAGGGCGACGATGTACCCGTTGCACTGGTATACCACGATTCCAATGAAGCGACCATCATCGCAAAGAACCTGCAGGACTTCATCTTCTCCCAGCTGCTGGAAGCCATCACCAACCCTGATCCTCAATACCGCGGCCTCATCGCCGACGGAGATATAAAAGTAAACAGCTACCACTTCCTGCGTACCCACGCCCCCTACCTCTCGCCACAACAGCAACAGGTAGTGGCCACCGCCTACCAGAAAGGCGTACTTACCGGACAGGAATTACATGGTATCCTCGAAGCAAACATCAACTTTGAATGGCTGGATAATAGTTTTCCATACCAATTGTAGTTGGAAACAATTACGAATTACGAATTGCGAATTACGAATGTAGAAGCGAAGATTAAAACGAAGATTTAAGGTGATGTTTAATAGTTATCACCTTAAATCTTCGTTTTAATCTTCGCTTCTACATTCGTAATTCGCAATTCGCAATTCGCAATTCGTAATTATTTTATCTCCTTTATTCCTTGTAGAAATCAATCAGCGCCCCAAAATACTCCTCTACCCATCCTGCCGTTATATCTTCATATGCTTCATCCGGGATGTTGGTATGACGGAGTTCGGCGTCGGTACCTTTTTTGCCGGGATGCAGGATGATGGTAACGATGGATGGAGCTTCCTCATCTTCACCAAAATACCATTGCTGCACTATTTTCCTGCCTTCTTCAAATTCCAGGTTCTTGCCTACGATGCTGTCTTCCCAGAGGGAGAATTCAGTGCCGGGTTCGGTAGACATTTCCGCGCGCTCTCCTGTCCACAGCTGAATGGTGGCTGGGTTCGTGAGTGCGGCAAATACCTCTTCCGGCGGCGCCGGTACGCTGAAGTGCTTTTTAAAATCTTTCATATTTGCTGGTTCTCCCCCAAAGCTAGTAAAATGCCGTCTTCCTGAAAACTTTAAAAAATAAATTAGGTCAAATGTCCTAATTTGAAAAAAGCAGCTATCTTTGTCAGATAAAAATGAACCCGCAATGAAAGCTGTTATTATCGGCGCCGGTATTGGCGGATTGACTACTGCACTGGCTTTAGCGCATTATGGAATAGACTATGAAATATTTGACGCAGCACCTGCGAATCTGCCGGTGGGCGCCGGTATGCTGATGGGCGCCAACGCCATGAATGTCCTGGAGAAACTGGATATGGCGGCCCCGCTACGGCAGCGCGCCGTTTTCCCGGAGAGCATCTACATAAAAGATTACCAGGGAGAAATATTACAACACATCAGTAATACGGAGGTGCGTGACCGTTATGGCAACGGGAGCTACGCCGTACACCGTGCCGCTGTGCAGGATGAACTGATTAAAGGGCTGAAGAAGCCTGTGCAGTGGGGGAAAAAACTGGCAGCCATTGAGGAGCATGAAAATGGCGTCACTGCCCGTTTTGAAGACGGCAGCAGCGCTGCCGGGGACCTGCTGATCGGGGTAGACGGCATCCGCTCTCTGGTACGCGAAAAATATATTGCACCTGCACAATACCGTTACTCCGGACAGATCTGCTGGCGCGCCATCGTTCCTATGACTTTACCGCCGGAAGAAATTAATACCACCGCAGAAGTATGGGGGCCGGGAAATGGACTACGGGCATCTTTTGTGCAGGTAGATCCGCAGCAGGTGTATTTCTGGTATACTAAGAAACTGCCGGCAGGCACGCCGTTCGAACCGCAGGAAGCACTGGATATGATCCGCAGGGATTTGTTGCCGTTCAAAGGATACATGCAGACAGTTGTGTGTCATATTCCCGTGGAAAAGCTGATCCGCAGCGACCTGTATGATATTGCACCTGTTCACACCTGGTACAGGGGCCGTATTGTGTTGCTGGGAGATGCTGCACATGCCACCACGCCTAACCTGGGACAGGGCGCCAGTCAGGCTGTGGAAGATGCCTGGGTACTCGCTGGTTGTCTTGCGACAGAAAGCAGTATTACCACGGCTTTTCAGGCATACCAGGATAAGCGTATCGCCAGGGCGCATAAAATTGTGAACACCTCCTGGAGTCTGGCGATGCTGACCAACCGGAAGGGACGCTTTATTACCTGGCTGCGCAACCGGCTGCTGAAAAGCGTTCCACGACGTATTGCCGATAAACAGATCGCTTTTTTGTTTGGCATCAGGTGGTAAATGTGTAATTTTAAGCTGCAAAAAAAGCGTCATGTCTAACGATATTAAACCTACCTTTTTTGAAAAAGCCGCAGATTTCCGCAAATGGCTGGATAAAAACCACAGTAAAGCAGCAGAGCTGATAGTAGGATTTTATAAAACCAGCAGCGGCAGAAAAAGCATGACATGGTCTGAATCCGTAGATCAGGCACTTTGCTACGGATGGATAGACGCCGTACGGAAATCCATCGATGAGGAAAGTTACTATATCCGTTTTTGTCCGCGTAAACCCAACAGCATCTGGAGCGCCATCAACCTGAAGAAGGTGGAAGACCTGACAGCTCAGGGGCTAATGATGCCTGCTGGTCTGGCAGTATTCCGGCAGCGGAATGAATCACGCACCAACATCTATTCTCACGAGAATGAAGCCCGCTCTCTTTCTCCTGCTTACGAGCAAAAATTCAGGGCCAGCAAAAAAGCATGGGAATTTTTTGAAAGCCAGGCGCCCTCTTACATAAAGGTGAGCATACACTGGGTGATGAGCGCGAAACAGGCTGCCACACAGGAATCCCGGCTGGATAAGCTGATTGCAGAAAGTGCTGCCGGCAAGCGGATGCGATAAGTTTTGTTAATAATAAATCAAATATTCCTGTGCCGGTACTTGCAGCGATAATTGGCTTTACCTTTGTTTACTCACCCGAAAAATGCTCCCGATGGAAAAATTACAGATTGCCACTGCCCAGTTTGAAAACAGGAACGGAGATAAATCCTATAATCTTCAGCAGATAGATCACCTCGCCGGAAAGGCTGCCGCTGAAGGTGCGCAGGTCATTGCTTTTCATGAATGTTCCATAACAGGATATACTTTTGCCCGCCATCTCTCCAGGGAAGAAATGCTGGAGCTGTCGGAACTGATACCGGATGGAGAAAGCATCCGTGCGCTGACAGCCATTGCCGCGAAACATAATATTGTTATCCTGGCCGGACTGTTTGAAAAAGATGCAGCAGATAAAATGTATAAAGCATATGTATGTGTAGATAAGAATGGCCTGGTAGCAAAATACCGCAAGCTGCATCCGTTTATCAATCCGCATCTTACGCCGGGGAATGAATATGTGGTGTTTGATCTGCTGGGATGGAAGTGCGGCATCCTGATCTGTTATGATAACAATGTGGTGGAGAATGTACGAGCTACCACCCTGTTGGGGGCCGACATTATTTTCATGCCGCATGTCACCATGATGACGCCGTCTACCCGCCCTGGCGCCGGTTTCGCAGATCCGGCACTGTGGCATCACCGGGAATCTGATCCTACATCACTGCGGCTGGAATTTGATGGCATGAAAGGCAGAAGCTGGCTGATGAAATGGTTACCGGCACGTGCCTATGATAATGGCATTTACGTGGTATTTTCCAATCCGATTGGTATGGATGATGACCAGTTAAAGAATGGTTGTTCCATGATATTGGATCCTTTCGGGGATGTTATTGCGGAGTGCCGCAAGCTGGGCAACGACTTCGCAATTGCCGTCCTGACGCCGGAAAAGCTGCAGCAGGCAGGCGGACACAGATACCGCAAAGCACGCCGTCCGGATCTCTACCGGGATATTATCGGGCAGGCGCATACCTCTGAACAGAAAGTTGTATGGGTGGAGAATAAGTAGCCGATGCTATTACCGGCAGTTATTTTTTACTAGATTTAAGTAATGAAAAAGCATTACTTACTCATTTTGCTCACGCTCCTCTGGGCTTTCAGCAGCGCAGAGGAGCCTGCAGCCTGGATCCGGATCAACCAGCTGGGCTACCTGCCGGATGGTATCAAAGTAGCGGTGTGGGGTGCAAAATCAGGCGCCATGCCTTCCTCCTTTCAACTCATAGAAGCCTCACATCATAAAGTAGTTTACACCGGCAGCACCGGTAAGGCTTTTGGTAGCTACGGTCCGTTTACACAAACCTGCCGGCTCAACTTCACCTCCTTTAAAAAGGCAGGCACTTATTACCTCCAGGCCGGCCCGGCCCGGTCGCCCGTTTTTCGTATAGGCGACAGCGTATATACCGGCGCTGCAGATATAGCGTTGCGTTATATGCGTCAGCAACGCAGCGGATTCAATCCCTTCCTGAAAGACTCCTGTCATACCCGTGACGGCTATACAATGTATGGCCCCATGCCCGACAGCACCTATATAGATGTTGCCGGTGGCTGGCACGATGCCAGCGACTACCTGCAATATGTCACTACCTCCGCCAATGCCGCCTGGCACCTGCTGGCCGCTTACCGCGACTTCCCCGCCACTTTCGGGGATCATTACGCCGCTAACGGACTGGAAGGCAGCAACCACGTGAAAGACGTACTGGACGAAGCGCGATGGGGGCTCGACTGGCTGCTGAAAATGCATCCCGCAAAGAATATCATGTTCAATCAGATCGCGGACGACCGCGACCACCACGGGATGCGCCTGCCCGGTATGGATGATTTCTATGGAAAAGGATTTGAACGCCCCGTATATTTCTGCACCGGCGCTCCGCAGGGACTCGGTAAATACAAGAACAAATCTACCGGCGTAGCCTCTACCGCCGGCAAGTTCACCAGCGCCTTTGCGCTGGGGTACACTATACTCAGGCAGCAGGACAGCGCATATGCGCGCCGCCTGTATAGCAGGGCCTTATCCGCCTACGCCATGGGCCTGCGCCAGCCGGGAGTATGCCAGACAGCCTCCGTATTATCTCCCTATATCTATGCCGAAGAAAACTGGACGGACGATATGGAACTGGCAGCCGCCACCCTCAGCGATATGCTCCGCCAGCCACAATACCTGCAGCAGGCATGGGAATATGCACAACAGGAAAAGATTACACCCTGGCTGGGAACAGATACCGCCAGTCATTACCAGTGGTACCCCTTCATCAACCTGGGACATTATGCCCTGGCCCGGCAGCTGGACGGAGAGAAACGAAAAGCAGTCACCGGATTCTATAAAACAGGCATAGACAAAGTCTGGCAGAAAGCGAAACAGAATGCCTTTTACCGCGGCGTACCTTTTATCTGGTGCAGCAATAACCTCACCACTGCCTTTGCCATCCAGTGTTACTGGTACCAGCAACTAACCGGCGATACCGCCTTTGCAGAACTGGAACAGGCCAATACCGACTGGCTCTTCGGCTGCAATCCCTGGGGCACCAGTATGGTATATGGGCTGCCGGATTCCGGCGATACTCCTGCTGACCCGCATTCTGCCTTCTCGCACCTGGGGCATTACCCCATTGATGGCGGATTGGTGGATGGCCCCGTTTATACCAGCATCTACAAAAACCTTATCGGCATAAAACTATCAAAGCCGGATACCTATGCTCCCTTCCAGAGCGATCTGGCCGTATACCATGATGATAACGGCGACTACAGCACCAACGAACCTACCATGGATGGCACGGCTTCTCTGGTATATCTGCTGGCCGCAAAGGATAATGAAAGCAGGAAGAAGGCATTTTCGTATGTGCATGGGGGTATTATCCGTGGTGACAGTACCCGCCGGGAGCTGACGCTCGTTTTCACCGGCGATGAATTCAACGATGGCGGCGAAGCCATCTATGAAGCCCTCCGGCAGCAGCAGACGCCGGCAGCATTTTTCCTCACCGGAAAATTCTATGCTAACCCGGATAACAAAGCGCTGATTAAAAAGCTGAAAGATGCCGGCCATTACCTGGGCCCTCATTCCGATCAGCATCTGCAATATTGCGACTGGAGCAACCGGGACAGCCTCCTGGTTACCCGTGCGGACTTCGAGAAGGATCTCAATGCCAATTATCACCGTATGGCCCTGCTGGGCATCGACCGTTCAAAAGCCCGCTATTTCCTGCCGGCCTATGAGTGGTATAACGACAGTATCGCCGCCTGGACCAAAGCCTCCGGCCGGCAGCTGATATGCTTTACACCCGGTACCCGCTCCAATGCCGACTACACCTTCCCCGGCATGGGCGCACGTTACCGCCCCTCCGAAGAAATATTCAATTCCATCATCACCACTGCCCGCCAGCAGCCCGGCGGCCTGAACGGCTACCTCCTGCTGCTGCACATCGGCTCCGATCCCCGCAGAAAAGATAAGTTCTATCAACGCCTCCCCGAACTGATAACAGCGCTGAAGAATCAGGGGTATAGGATGGTGGGGCTGGAAACACTACTTAAATAATTACGAATTACGAATTGCGAATTACGAATGTAGAAGCGAAGATTAAAACAAAGATTAACATGGATAGCTATTAAATATCCTATTCAATCTTTGTTTTAATCTTCGCTTCTACATTCGTAATTCGCAATTCGTAATTCGTAATTTATAAAAAAAGCATTTTCCCGCAGGAAAATGCTTTTTTTTACTTGTTTGTATGCGTTTTTTTGCCGAAATTATCCCGGAATTCCACTTGAAAAATGTTAAAAAAGGAAAGACAGGCATATATTCTGCACCAGATAAACCTGCATAATAAGGTGTTGTCATCGCATCTGAGCGAGCAGATGGCGGTATCGGAAGATACTATCCGCCGCGATCTGGCGGCGCTGGCACAGGAAGGGAAGATCCTCAAGGTGCATGGAGGCGGGTTATCCAATTCTTTTCATCAGGGCATTGTATCGCAGGATGTATATGCACAGGAAAAGAAGCAGCTGATAGCGCTGAAAGCCGTAGACCTGATTACTGACGGTATGTTTGTACTGACTACCGGCGGTACCACCATCCTGCAGCTGGCGCGTATATTGCCGCCGGAGCTGCGGGCCACGTTTATTACGGTAAGTCTGCCTGCTGCTTTTGAATATGCCAATCATCCGAATATAGATGTGATTGTGATCGGGGACAAGCTGGCAAAAAATTCCAAAATCACCGTAGGCGGCGAAGCCATTGCCAGAATCAGGGATATCCGTGCAGACCTCTGCTTCCTGGGCGTTAATGCCATCGATGTGCATGCGGGGCTTACTGATAACGACTGGGAAGTGGTACAGGTGAAAAAGGCCATGGTCAGTACTTCCAGGAAGGTGGTGGCTTTATGTATTTCGGAAAAGGTCAATACCGCCGAACACCTGAAAGTATGCGATGTGGAAGACATTGATATATTAATAACAGAGTTACCGGCTAAATCTAAAAAGTTACAGCCTTACAGTAATAAGGGCATCAGAATTTTATAGTATCAGATTTTATGTACGTCATTCCGGCCATCCGGAGCAGTATTCAACAATTTCAATTATCAGCTTTATTATCTAAAAATTATTTCACAGGAAAAACTATTGGTCATCGGTAAGAACGATTGCTAAGCGAACATTTCAGGCTATGCCGGAACAGATTACCAACCAATTCATCCCGGACTGACCGCAATTCCATCAGTCTGTGTAACTATTTAAATCATTATGCTCATGTGTCAGATTACGCGATTGACAGGGCGTTGCAGCCTGTTGCTGCTACTGCTGATGACCTGTCTGGCTGCTGCAGCTCAGGCGCAGGTAAAAATTTCCGGTAAGGTGACCGACGAAACAGGATCGGCATTACCGGGTATCACCGTTACCATTAAGAATACCAAATCGGGTACCGCCACCAATGCAGATGGTGTGTACAACCTCACGGTTAACCTGCCTGCCGGCAATTACACCCTGGTAGCTTCCGGCGTAGGATTCACCACTACAGAAAGCGCCGTTACGCTCACCGGCAGCGGCAGTATTACGCATGATATCAGGGTAGCTACAGCTGTATCCAAGCTGGATGAAATTGTGGTTACCGGTACCTCACAGGGAACCACCAGGAGGCAGCTGGGAAACTATATCAGCACCGTAAAGGCGGATGAACTCAACAAGGGCGGTACCGGGAATGTGCTGTCCGCATTGCAGGGAAAAACTGCCGGCGCGCAGATCTCGCAGAACTCCGGCGATCCTGCCGGCGGTATCAGCGTAAAGCTGAGAGGTACCAGCACCATTTCCGGCTCTACAGAACCGCTTTATATCATTGATGGCGTCATTGTAGATAACTCTACCACCCGCGTTACCAACAGTGATCCTAACTATGCCGGCGGTACCTTTGTGGGTAACGTAGGCCAGAACCGTATGGCGGATATTAACCCGGCAGACATTGAAAGGATAGAAGTACTGAATGGTGCTGCGGCTGCAGCTATATACGGTTCCCGCGCCAATGCCGGCGTTGTGCAGATATTCACCAAACGCGGCAGCAGCGGCGTACCAACCGTAAATTTTTCTACGGGTATATCTGTCAACCAGCTGCGCAAGAAGCTGGATGTAAACAGGGCCCCCGTAAAATTTGGAGGTTCGCCGGATGATGCTACCCAGGATATCCTTACTCCCAGCATTGTTTCGCAAACAAAGGTAAACCGCTATGATTACCAGGATTATATTTTCCGTACCGGATTAGGTACTGATAACAATGTATCGGTTGCCGGCGGAAAAGATAAAACGAAATATTACGCATCTGCCAGTTATTTCTATAATCAGGGTATCATTAAAAATACAGACTTCAGCCGTTACAGCTTCCGTCTCAACCTGGATCAGGAAATCAATAAATGGATCAGCGTCAATGCTACCATGAACTACGTATACAGCCGCAGTCATGAAAAGCCTGATGGGAATACGTTTTATTCTCCCATGAACTCCATCACCATCCTGGGCAACTATTATGATATTCAGCAACGGGATGCTCTCGGTAACCTGATGAAGGTAGGAGAAAGAGGCCGTGTAAATCCGGTATCGGTGATAGAAGATTTTAAACAGCAGCAGCAGGTAGGCCGTGTGATTGCCGGCGCAGGAATTAAACTGAATCCGATTAAAAATCTGACTGTTGATTACCGCCTGGGTATTGATAACTATAACCAGGATGGTACGACTTTCATGCCCGCCTACGCTTATTTTGTCAATCCAGGTTTTTATGGCGGCGGACCGGAACTGGATCCTACACAGAATGGATATGCCAGCTCGGCTTCCAATACTTCCTTCCTGCTGAACCACGATCTGAATGCTACCTATAACTGGCATATCAATGATAAGCTGGAATCTGTAACACAGGTAGGTTATTCTGTACAGTACCAGAAACAACATTTCACGTTACTGCAGGGAAGAGGGATGCCGCCGTTTGTACAAACGGCAGACAGGGCCATCACTTTCATTCCCGGCGCGGATCAGCGTACGGAGTTATCCATCTCCGGACAGTATATACAGCAGAATTTCAAATACCGTAATCAACTCTTTATTACCGGCGCTTTACGTATGGACGGTTCTTCCGTATTCGGGAAGAATGAACGTAACCAGGTGTACTCTAAGCTGAGCGGCAGCTATGTGCTGTCCGGTACCGACTTCTGGGCTAATGCCGGTGTGTCAGGATGGTGGGATCTGCTGAAAATACGTGCTGCATACGGTGAATCAGGTAACCTCACCGGTATTCCGGCCTATGGCCGTTTCAATACCTATGGCGCTACTCCTTTCCTCGGAGCCGCCGCTTTTCAGTCGCCCAATACCTACACCAATCCTGATGTGAAGCCGGAAAGGCAGCAGGAACTGGAAATAGGAACAGATATGGCATTTCTGAATAATCGTATAGGCCTATCCGTTAACTACTACAGAAAGAAGGTAAAAGACCTGCTGATAAGCCGGGCGGTAGCGCCGACAAACGGTTATTCCTTTGTGCTGGAAAATATCGGCAGCCTGGAGAACAAGGGGCTGGAAGTGGTGCTGAATGTAACGCCGGTGAAAACGACCAACTTCACCTGGGATGTTACCGCTATCTTCAACCGCAACAGGAACAAAGCGCTGGACATTGGGCAGTCGCTGGTATTACTCAGCACTGTAGGCGGTGCGCCGGTAGGTATTGCCAACGGGGAGCCTATCGGGTTTTTCTATGGCCTGTTCTATGCAAGGGATGCCAACGGCAACATCATGAAAAATGCTGCTGGTCTTCCGCTCACAGAGAAAGGTGTACAAACATCTCCCACCACCTGGCAGGCGCAGCGTGATCCGGCCACAGGGCTTCCCACAGGTGCTACGCTGAATAAAATAATCGGTAACCCGAACCCGGATTATACTGCTACGCTGACAACAGATCTGCGTTATAAAAAACTGGGATTGCACATTCAGCTCGATGCCGTTCAGGGCGTAGATGTTTTCAATGCAGACTACAGAACGCGCCAGGCTACCGACAACGGAAAGGTGGCAGAGCAGGAAGACCTGGGACAATTGCCCAGAGGATATTTCAGAGCAGTGTATGATATTCATGAATTCAGAATTGATAACGGCTCTTTTGTGAAGCTGAGAGAACTGGCGCTGAGCTATGACTTCGGTAAGCTGAAAGGACTGAGTGATCTGAGTGTAAGCCTCGGCGGCCGTAACCTCATCTCCTGGGATAACTACAAAGGATATGATCCGGAAGTGAATGCAGCAGGGCAAAGCACCATTTTGCGCGGTATCGATTTCGGCGCAGTACCGGTGCCCAGAACCTTTAACTTCTCTGTCCGCGCTAAATTCTAATCCACAAAAACAATGATTATGAAACGTTATCATCACATCTATAAATATTTTGCAGGGATTACGTTGTTGCTGGGTACTTTCACCGCCTGCAAGAAAGATTATCAGGATGCTTCCGGACCTTCCTCTGATCAGGCTTTCAGTACGCCTATCGTGCTGGCTGATGTGGCGGCCGGTCTGCAAAGCTGGTATGTCCGCGACCGGACCGGCCTGCTCTATACTACTGTTACGGCGGGCAGCCTGCTCACCGGCGAAACATTTGTAACCAACCCCGGCAATGCAGATGAAGCGCAGCTGGGCACCGGTGGCGCAGCACTGCTCAATGTCAATGTTGTAGTAACCGGTATGTGGGCGGTGTCCAATAAAATAGTGTATGAGTCTGACAGCATCCTGCGCAGCACGAAAATGATTGTAAAAGATGCCGGTTTCGCGAGCGGCCTGATTGGCTATACGTCTATATTTAAGGCCCTGAGCCTGGGTATACAGGCCAACTTCTGGGAGCAGGTGCCGGATACCATTGGCAGGCCGGACGGCATTACCAACGATGTGAAATTCATTCCGGCCAGGCAGGGCTACCTGCGTGCCGTACGCACTATTGATAATGCGCTGAATGCCATCAGCGCAGCTCCTGTCAGCGATAATTTCCTCCGTTACATACCAAAGGGTATCAACATTGAGAATACCCTATATGCGCTGAAAGCCAGGTATAGCCTGTATGCCGGCGATTATGCCGGTGCGCTTGCGGCAGCAGACAAAGTAGACCTTTCCGAAAAAGGCAAGGGTGCGCTGGTATTCACCTCCCTGATTACCAATCCGGTTTATACGCTGGCCACCGCTACCAACAACATCTTCCAGGTAGTAGATTCCTCCATGGGATTACCTAAAGAGATCCAGCCCGACCAGGCAGACGGCCGCGTACCTTTCTATATCAAACGGCAGGCGAAGCCCCGCTTTATCATCAACGGCTTCTTTAAAAGCCTCAACGATACGGTTCCGCTGTTCCTGCCCGGAGAAATCACCCTGATAAAAGCTGAATGCTATGCCCGCACCGGCCTGATCCCGCAGGGCCTCGCCGAACTCAACAAGGTAGTCACCAAAACCGCTGATAAAGATGCCTACAAACTGGCAGCCAACCTGCCAGCGGTATCCGCCAGCGATAAAGATGAACTCCTGACCCTCATCTATAAACACCGCCGCATAGAACTCTATATGGGCGGCCAGGAACTCGAAGACAGCCGCCGCTTTAACCGGCCTGTCAGCGAAAGGAAACGCACGTATTTCCCGTATCCGTTTGTAGAAAGGAATGATAATCCGAATACGCCGAAAGACCCGGAGTTTTAATTGCGAATTACGAATTGCGAATTACGAATGAGGAGCGAAGACATAAACGAAGATTACTTCTTCGCTTATGTCTTCGCTCCTCATTCGTAATTCGCAATTCGTAATTCGTAATTAAAATCAATTTGGTCTGCACAATTCCCCGTCTTGTCGTATAATCCCTCCCGTTGCATTACTTCGCGTATCTTTATGGAAGTGTATTGACCATTGATAAATGAAAGCGTTGCTGCGATCCCGGAATATTATTATTGTGTTGCACGTGCTCATCTGGGGCATGGTGCTGTTGCTGCCATACCTGGTATCTACGGAAGCGAATGATTACCGGGTGGGGCCGCTGCCGGGAACGTTCTTTACGCTGTCGGGGATCATTCACCTGATTATTTTTTATGTCAATGCGTTTTTTCTTTGTCCGCGGTGGCTGAACAGGCGTTACTGGTGGCTGTATATAGTGGCGGCAGCAGCACTGCTGGGAGGCTCTTTCTGGCTGAAGTATCATATGATGGCGTGGTGGTATCCGGAGCTGTTGCAAGACCGGCCGGCGTACAGGGCGGTGTTTTCGCCATCGGTGGGCGTATTTGTCATCAGCCTGGTATACCGTAAGATCCTGGACCGGATAAGGGTGGAGAAGGAGCAGAAGGAGAAGCAGGCGCAGCAGCTTTCTTCAGAGCTGAAGTTTTTGCGTTCACAGATAAGCCCGCATTTTCTGTTTAATGTGCTGACGAACCTGGTATCGCTGGCGAGGAAGAAGTCTGACCAGCTGGAGCCTTCCCTGATTATGCTATCGGAGCTGATGCGGTACATGATTTATGATGCCGGCGGAGCCAGGGTGGCTGTTACCAAAGAGGTGGCTTACCTGGAGAGTTATATCGCCCTGCAGCGGCTGCGTTTCGGAACGGATGTGGATATTCAGGCCGGTATACACCTGGAAGAAAATGCAGGCGCACAGCTGATAG
Organism: Chitinophaga solisilvae; assembly: GCF_009928525.1. Classification (GTDB taxonomy): domain Bacteria; phylum Bacteroidota; class Bacteroidia; order Chitinophagales; family Chitinophagaceae; genus Chitinophaga; species Chitinophaga solisilvae. The sequence goes on from NZ_JAABOK010000002.1 coordinate 38,740, forward strand.
AACCGATGCTGCTGATACCGTTTGTGGAGAACGCCTTCAAACATGGAACGGGCGTGGTATCGCCGGTGATAACCGTACGTCTGTATGTAAAACAGGAGGAGCTTGTGTTTGAAGTGAATAACGCCTATGACCGTATACTCGATAGCAGCAAAGATGAAAGTTCCGGTATAGGGCTCGCCAATGTGCGCAGCCGGCTGGACCTGCTCTACCGTCACAAACATCAGCTGAAGATAATGGATAACGGTCATGAATTTAATATTTCCCTGACGTTAACACTAATATGATATGCTACGCTGTATTGCGGTTGATGATGAACAACTGGTACGTGAGCTGCTGGAAGATAATATCCGGCAGATACCTTTTCTGCAGCTGGTAAAAACCTGCAGGAATGCTTTGGAAGCGATGGAAGTACTGCAGCAGGAAACCATCGACCTGATTTTCCTGGATATACAGATGCCGCGGCTGAGTGGCCTTCACTTTTTACAATCATTACGTAACCCGCCGCTGGTGATCCTGGTGACCGCCTATGAACAATATGCGCTGGAAGGATTTAACCTGCAGGTGGTAGACTACCTGCTGAAGCCGTTCAGCTTTGAACGCTTTCTGAAAGCCTGTCACCGTGCCGATGAGCTGTTCCGGATGCAGCAAAAGCTGTCAGCGCCTACCCGTGAGATCACTGATTTTTTTGTGAATGTGGAATACACCCAGGTGAAGATAGTGGTGGCCGACATCGAATATATTGAGGGACTGAAAGATTATATCAAAATACATTTATCATCTTTTCCCAAGCCTGTACTCACCCGCATGACGATGAAAGCAATAGCGGAAAAGCTACCTGCTGCCGCTTTTGTACGTACCCATAAATCCTATCTGGTGGCGGCGCAGAAGATCACCGCCATCCGGCGCGACCTGGTATGCATCGGTGAAAAGGAGATTCCTGTAAGCGATTTCTACAAGGAAAATATCAACAGACTTGTGAACCCCGAAAGCTGACATGTGCACACTTGTGCCGGTTGTCGCAACACTTGCCCGTGACATCTACTCTCCGGATTTTCAGTGCTGCATCCCGATAGTTTTGCAGGTAAATAATATTACCAGCAATGAAACGAGTATCTGTCATATGGGCGGTATTTCTGATGAGTGTTGCTGTGGCAGCTCAGCAGCCGGTAAAAGACAGTCTGCCTGCTGACACGGCGCGCCGCGGCAGCAACCGCGTGCTGAAGGAGGTTACTGTCAGCGCCGGGTCTTTTGATGCCAGCGATAAAGCCAAAGGCGCCTCGCTGACACCTATGGATGCCGTTACCGTAGCTGGCAGCAATGCAGATATTACACAGGCGCTGCGCTCCCTGCCTGGCGCACAGCAGATAGGCGAACAGGAAGGGCTTTTTGTTCGTGGCGGTACCAGCGATGAAACCAGACAGTTTATTGACGGCACCCTGCTGAAATATCCCAACTATCCTGCTGTGCCGGGCATACAACAGTTTGCACGCATCAACCCCTTTCTGTTCAAAGGTATATTATTCAGTGCTGGCGGCTATTCTGCCTTATATGGTCAGGCAATGAGCAGCGCCTTAATCATGGAAAGCATTGATCTGCCTGATAAGTCTTCCGCCAGTTTCAGCGTGTTCCCGTCCAACCTGGGCGCGGGCTACCAGCATCTGGCCAGAAACGGGCGGAGCAGCTACGGCGTAGGCATGACGTATAGCCACCAGGGATGGTATAACGCCATCGTGCCACATAACCCCGATTACTTCAGCGGCCCTTCGTACTTCGAAGGGAATGCCAATTTCAGAATTAAAACAGGTAGGACAGGCATGCTGAAATACTATACCATGTGGACTTCCAGCGATGTAGGCATACGGAACCCGGATATTGACAGTACCACCCTGCTTGCCGGTTACCAGGTGAAAGGGAAAAACTATTACGGCAACCTCAGCTACCGTAATACCTGGAACAGCGACTGGCGGCTGGATGCGGGCCTTGCCTACAGCTATAACGATAATGATACACGGAGAAGCCTGACCAATGCAGAAAGCAAACCGGTCATCCTGGCAACCGATCCCTATCGTTATAAAAATGGTAATGATGTGGTGAAATCAGATTTCGCGCAGGCAAGGGTGGTGATAACACGTTTCTTTCCACGCGGACAGGCATTACGTATCGGGGCAGAACATTTCTATAGTAAAGACCATGGTGTGATGCGTGACAGCATCATCCGGCTGACAGATCAGTTGTCTGCCGCCTTTGCTGAAGGCGACATCCGGCTGGCAACAAATGTTTCGCTGCGGGCAGGTGTACGCGCAGAATACAGTTCGCTGCTGCAGCGCGGGGTGGTAGCGCCGCGTGCCGGCATAGCCTGGCGGCTGAACGAAGAAGGACAGCTCAACCTGGCTTATGGCATCTTCTTCCAGGAGCCGCAGAACACTTTTCTGTATCACAATACCGGCCTGGATTATACAAAGGCTACCCACTACGTACTCAATTACACCAGGAGGGCCAATAACCGCTACTTCCGGCTGGAGGCCTACTATAAAAAATATGATCAGCTCATAAAAACCTTTCCGCAAACCGGTAATAACGGCAACGGCTATGCGCAGGGTGTGGAGCTATTCTACCGGGATAAGAAAACCTTCCGCAACCTGGACTACTGGATCACCTATACCTACCTGGATACAAAACGGGATTTTATGAACTATCCGTATGAGATGCGCCCCACCTTTGCCGCACCGCATACCACTACCATTGCCATCAAGAAATTTTTCCAGGACCTGTCTTTGTACGTGAACCTTTCTTATTCGCTGGCAGCCGGCCGGCCGTATTATGACCTGCGTTATGATATGGCGGCCGGACACTGGCGAACATACGACGAAGGTACTACCAAAGCCTACAGCGTTGCCAATATTCACGTCGCCTATATCACTTCTTTCTTTAAGAACCGGCAACACAGGGATATTTCGGGTGTCGCCTGCGGTGTAAATAATCTCCTGGGTACTGCACAGGTATTCGGATATAACTACAGCGCCGGTGGCGCTAATAAGGTAGCTATCACGCTGCCGGCTACACGTACTTATTTCATAGGCGTATTCATAAGCCTGGGAACAGACCGTACCAGTGATATACTCGATAATCTGTAATTGTCATATAACGTAAATGATTAAACGAAAATTAAGTATTCATTCATTCACTCATCATAAAATAAACATTACATTATGAAAAGGATTTCCATTACATGGCTGTTATTGCTGCTCATCACTGCCGGCAGCTTCGCGCAAAGTGCTGACGCCGCCCTGCAGGGCGCTGTGGCAAAGCTGGATAAGGCCGCCAGCGTAAAAGATTATGAGTCGCTGGAGAAAGAATTTATTACACTGGCAGCCTCTCAGAAATCTTCCTGGCTGCCTTATTACTATGCTGCCTTCTGTAATGCCAAAATCGGATTTCTTTATAAAGAAGACGGCGAAAGAATAGAACCCTATAGCGTAAGGGGCGAAGAGCAGCTGGCAAAGGCACAGTCCCTGCTGGACACCATCCGGCAGAAGCAGGAACTGGCAGAAGTATATACTGTATACAGCATGGTATATCGTACTAAAGTATTTATCAACCCGATGACTTATGGCCGCCGTTACGGCACGCTGTCAGATAAATTTATGAAACAGGCTTTGCAGCTGGACCCTCAGAACCCACGCGCCTTATATGTACAGGCCTGGGTAAAATATGCCACTCCCAGAATGTGGGGCGGCGATAAACAACAGGCCAGGGAGCTGGCTGAAAAAAGCCTTTCCAGACTGAAAAACGGATCAACAGGTGTGGCGCCTCACTGGGGCAAAACTGAAGATGAGGAACTGCTGAACAAGCTGAAATAGTTGAACCTTTAAAATTTAAAACAATGATTTTCCCATTTCTTATTCTCCTCCGCATATTATTCGGTGTATGCATGGTATTCATTATCGGCTACATTTTCGGAGGCTTCTCTAAAAGACCGGCATTGGCGTGCCTCTCCAAAGTAGCAGCCATATTAGCTATTGTTCTTTTTATCAGCACTAACATACTCCTGATGCGATTTGCCTTCAGCCACGAAGCAAAGCGGTTTTGCAAACAAACAGAAGCGGAGGTTAGATAAGGTAATTACGAATTACAAATTACGAATTACGAATGCAGTGCGAAGAGCTGAACGAAGATTTTCGCACTGCATTCCATAAAAAATGTCCTCCGGAAACTCCGGAGGACATTTTTTATAGATACAAATCTCAAATAATAAAATAATAAAATAACAAAATGATCAGAATCCGTATCTGATGCCGAGTTGGATCTGCCAGGGCGAGCCTCCGGGGGTGACAACGCCGGAGTTGGTGTTGACGTTGTATTTGTAGCTGAGTGTATTTTCATCAAATCCGCCGATGGAGTAGATATTTTGTTTGCCCAGCAACTTGGATACGCCGCGGTTTCTGTCAAACATATTTACGATGTTGAAGAGGTCGCAGGAAAGTTCTACACTCTGGGTTCTGGCGAAGCTGAACTTTTTGGTGAAACGCATATCCCATACGCCGTAGAAGCCGTTGATGCCGCCATTTCTTTCAGCTACTTTGCCCATGCTGCGACGGATGTAATCCTTATAGCCTTCGTTGGCAAGCGGATTATCCAGGATTTTGTGGATGTTGTTACGAACTGTTTCAGGTACTTTCGGGTCGTTGATGTCGAAAACATAGGCGAGATCGTTGGATGCCACAAAGTCGCCGTTTACGTTGCCGCCGGCAGAGAGGGAGTAGCGGGTACCGCCGATGCCGCTGTAGCGGATACCTATATTGATACCCCAGAAGCTGGGCAGCGTACCGTAGAACACCACTTTGTGACGGAACTGGTTGTCGGAATAGCTCATGGTATTAAGATTGCGGGGATCGTCTTTTACCATGAGGGACAAGGTGGCCGTGTTGGCTACGTCTCCGTTATAGGAGGTATTGTCTTTGGTATCGTTCCAGGTATAGCTGAAAGATATTTCGCCGTCTTTAAAATAGCGCCAGGTACCGTCCAACACAAATGCAAACTGGTTGACCTTGCCGCCGCTGTTCAGTTCCAGCACGCGGCCCACGCTGGTAGATTTGCGGCCATTCTGCCAGTCGGCGTTGCCTGTTCCTGCATCAATCTTTTTCGCCGGTACATATACGCCGCGGTTGCCTTCGTTGGGAAGGGTGAAGAACGGCTGATCCACCATGTTTCTGTCCACATACATATAGTTGTTGCGGGCGATGGTGGTGAAGAACGTCAGCCCCATTTTCAGGCGGTCAGAGAACAGGTGGTTATAGGATACATTGGCTTTATACACCACAGGAATGCGGGCGTCCTTGCCGTTCATATTGATTGTGCCTATACGCGGGAGGTTCAGCTGATCGAAGAGTTCCCTGCCTGGTGCGGAAGACGGGTTCTTGCGGTATTCCACGAAGTTGGGACGGGGAACGGTGGGTACGTTGGCGAGATCAATAGATAAAACCTTGGTGCCATCGAACAGCATATTGTTGATCATGGCGTAGTTGTTAATATCAGATCCGAAGATGGCTGCCCCGAAGCGCAGGTAATCGGTATGCTTTTCGTTGATGTCCCAGTTGAACTGCAGGCGCGGTTGCAGCTGGAAGGTTCTCAGGGAGTTGTCGGTACGTAATCCCAGTTCGTCGTATACCGTCTTATTGAAGTTTGGTTTGTTGAGATAAGCGGTATAATCTGCACGCAGACCGGCAATCATTTCGAATCCTTTGAAGAGTTTGGTTTGTATCTGGGCGTAGAGCGCAGCGCTGAAGATATTTTGTTTAACGCTGGGATCATCTTCCAGGGCTACTTCACGGGCATAGCGGTAGGGCGTGAGGTTTTTGAATTTATCCATGGTGTTGAAATAGAAGCGGCCGTTCATTTCACTGCCGTAGAGGGAGTTCATGTGGCTGTACATGACATCGGTCCCGAAGGTGTAATTCGCTTTATCGGTATTGTAATAAGTGTTGTTTACCAGCTGGAATACATTGTTATAGAAGTGTTCCGGAGAATATCGCTGTCCGCCGAGCTGAATGGTGGTATACGCAGGCGTTCCGTTGAAGTTGGATTGTACGCGTTCCACAATGGCGCGTGGTATATTCTGTGCCGGCAGTTCTTTTCCTGGTGTGCTTTCCTCGAAGGTGTAGAGGTGCTGTACTTTCAGTTCGTTGGTGACGCGCGGATTTACTACGGTACGCAGGGTAGCCAGGAGGCTGTTATTGATAGCCTTGGCATCGGCATATACTTCATACAGATTGATGAGTGAGTTATCATCACGGCCAAGCGGAGCACGGTCATTCACATAGTTATTACGGATGGTGAGGAGATTTTTTTCATTCAGCTGCCAGTCAATACGGGCGAAGGCAGCATCCGTACCTCTTTTTTTGTTGAAGGAACCGAACTGCGGTGTATTGGCTACGCCGTAGGAGCCGCGTGCAATCTGCAGGAAAGTATCGAGTACTGTCTGTTTTACGTTGAAGGTAACTTCATCCTGTGGCGATTTAATATCTGCCAGTATCAGCGGGCGGGCATCTGCCTGATGGTCCCAGGCTACGAAGAAATGCGCTTTATCTTTGATGATGGGGCCGCCGGCGGAGAATCCATACTGATAGGTAGAGAATTCATTGGTACGTGTTTTACCGCGTGCGTCGAAGCGGCTGGACAGTGCATCGTTGCGCATGAACATGAAGGCGCTTCCGGAGAAGGTGTTGGTACCGGATTTGGTTACGGTGCTGATGGTACCGCCACCGCTGCGTCCATAGAGTACATCGTACTGGTTGGTTACCACTTTGAATTCACGGATAGCTTCCATGGACATGGCATAGGGGCCACCGATACGGGTGTTGGTGCCGCTGCTGGACGTAGGATTTTTAGCAGAGGTACCATCGATGGTGATATTGGTGGATGAGCCGAGCTGCCCTGACAGGTTGTTACCACTGCTCAGCGGAGAGAGGTCTACCAGGGAGTTGAAGTTACGGCCGTTAACGGGTAGCCGGGCGATGTCGCGGGCAGTGACAGTAGTAGCGGCGCCGAAGTTCTCGGATTTGTTCTTCAGTGCGGAAGCTACCACTTTGATTTCTTCCATGCTGACAGACGCACTTTTCAGTTCGATGTTGGCCCGCACCAGGTCGCCCTGGTTGAGGGTGTAACCGGTACGTTTCTGTTCCTGATAGCCGATAAAGGTAACGTGGATGGTGTAAGGGCCGCCCAGCGGCAGTTCCCTGATAGTGAATTCCCCTTTGGCATTGGAGATGGTACGGCTGCTGAATCCGGTGGACTCGTTACGTACCACTACAGAGGCGCCGGGAATGGTTTGTTTGGTTTCATCGGTGATTGTTCCGATAATGGATGCCTGCGTTGTCTGCGCAGATGCATAATACGAAGAAAGGCAGCATAGCAGCCAGAGAAGGACAGTTTTACAGACAGGTTTCATGATTAAAGTTTTCAAGTGGTAAAAATATAATGGCAATGATGGAATGTGATATGGTCGTGGAATTGGTAACTAAAAGTTCACATTGAAGGCGTCGCCGGACAGATTTGTTTTTTCGGTTTTTTAATCAGCAGGTATTCATCATTCATCGCGTGGAAAAGTATGGCTTCTCCATACATATCTGGATAAAAAGATAGAGAAAATAAATAACAATCGAAAGTTTCAGGGCATAACATGTTGCTGCATCTATATCTGCAGGCTGTGGCTGACAGCGTATATGCGTGCGGGAAGAAAGAGGGGGAGGCAGAATCTTTTCTGGTGTTAAGGCTTTAGCGGCGCCGGTGCTTTTATCAGTGGTGCTTCCAGTCCGTAGTTGCCATCCGCCTCTTGTTTTAGCCGGTCGATCAGCAGTTCCCGGGTAAGTTTCCCGCCGGAAATCATTCTGCCGGCCCATAGGGCGGCAACTCCCGCCACATGCGGCGCGGCCATACTGGTACCATCTTTACTGATAAGGCCACCACCTGCTTTGGCAGACAGGATATTTACGCCGGGAGCCAGATAGGTAGCGCCGGTATTGGAGAATGGAGCAATAATCAGGCGGTCGTTTTCCTGTTTAACAGCACCCACCGTGAGGATGCCTTCAGCTGCTGCCGGAGGGGCTACCGCCACGGTATACCGGGGCCTGCTGCTTTCGTTGCCTGTAGCTGCAATCAGTATTACCGGCTGGATGTAATTACTTTCCACATTTGCCATAAGGTATTTGTGTTGCGTCTGGAAGAGCTGCAGGTTTTTACGGTATGCTTCCAGTGCCATTGATATGGCGGCATTGCGGGGCATGTCGCGCTCTTCCAGCTGTTGCACAAAGGCCGGGAAGTCGAGTCCCAGTGATATCGATATAATATGCGCGCCATTTTCTACTGCCCAGTTGATGCCTTTCGTCAGCGCGCCGCTGGTACTGCGGGGACTGATAACTTTGCCTATCAACGCTTTTGTTACACCGCGTGCAATACCGATACGGGTCCCAGCTACATCCCGTCCGAAAATCACACCCGCGCAATGGGTGCCATGTCCGCATACATCTCCCTCTTCCTTGTCATCCGTGAAATTTTTTGTTACGATGCTGACGCCTTTGAATGCCTCATGATCAGCATCTATCCCGGTGTCCAGGATGGCGATCCGGGTATTCTCCCCGGTGAAGTCTGAGGCATCGGCGCCGATAGACTGAATATTCCAGGTAACGCCGCCGGAAGCAGGAGCAGCAGCGGTACTGCTTTCAAAAGGAGTGATGAGTTGCAGCGGCATGCTAGGGCTCATGGCTAAGGTGCTTGGATCCCTGGCGGTATCTGCTGCAGCTTTGTCGCTTAAACTGGTTGTAATGGCTTTGTATTCAACAGGCTGAGGGCCAGCTTTTATTTCGGCGACATCCTTATTTCCGGCATCTCTCTTCACGCCTGAAGGGGTGATGGCCTGCAGAATGATATAATCATTTTCCATATGGGGTTATTTCAGGAGTTAAGCAATTGTATTCTAATTTACCGAATTTTTTCCGTTTACCTCATAGTCGTAAATAAATGAGGAAATATCATTTTCAACGTATATGCATATACGTTATTGGCTTAACTGATAGATAAGAATTTCTACCCGCATATTTTTCATTTTCTCATCGGTATTGCCGGGTTTCGGATACAATAGTTCTGTGTTACCCATGCCCTTACAGGTAATACTGGCGGCCGGAATGCCATAGTCTGTTAACATGTCTTTCACCAGTGATGCTCTGTCGGCCGATAGCCGGAACAGTGCAGAGGCGGTATCCAGTAACAGTTCCGCCGGATAGTTAACATGCCCCCTGATTTCAAATGCATGATTTTTAAACCGGAGCAGGTATGCAGCTGTTTCGTTAAGCGCAGAAACAGTAGCGGGATCCAGCGCAGCTTTGTCGGGCAGGAAAAGAAGGTCCCTGATCGTAAACTGTTTAATCAGTGTGCGGGTCCGGCTTCCTGCAGATATCTGCCGCGCAGTAGTGCTGTCTGTTTCAGGCTTGCATACCAGGCTGATTACAACGCATCGGTTGAGAGAGTCATGACCAGGTTGCAACGGATGTGATTCATCTTTGTTGTATACATTGATGGAAGCGGGGACATTGGTGATGCCAAGATATGTTGTTACTGATTTGATTCTGCCGGCAGCCAGTTTTTTGTTGTACGCTATTGTGCCGATAGTATCTGTATGGCCGGTTATTTCTATGATACGCGCTCCGGTAACGGATATGCTGCTAAGTAGTTGCTTTGACCGGTCGTTTAATACAGTGCTGCCCGAAGGGAAATATATCTTTATCTGTTGTGCAGATGACATCAGAGAAACTGTAAAAATCGTAACAAGAAAAGAAAAAAATTTAATCATTTCCTTTTTTATATAATGGTTGTGTTGATGGCAGGAAGGTAGAAAATATTTTCAGAAATATACTTTGATTTTATAACTGCGTATTCTATATTTGAAAAATATAACCATTAATAAACCAACATTAAAAAGCCTTTGATAATAGTTATTGTTTCCCGTAGTCATGAAATAAATTTTGCAGTACACTGCGTCTGAATAAAAAACCTGTTACCATTTTTATTACCGAATAAAATCCGCCATGAACCAATATCTTTTATACCGGTCTATGCTCATGCATTGTATATAGCCGTGCATTTCCCCGGACAGCAGTATTTCCGTGCCGCAGGTTGCAGTACCGGTAGTAGTGTTATGTGCCCGGACTGATACATACCTTGTATCAGACAGCTATGTATTGCCCGTTTTCAGCAGTATTATCAGCATCTCTGATATGAGCGGTCAGCATAACTGCTCCGCTGTTTTTTTACTTTAAAATTTAATGAAATGAAGAAATTGATCTTCGTTGGTGCATTGCTATGCGCTTCCGTGGCGGGCATTTGCCAGCCCTTCTGGAACTGCACGAATCCCGGCCAGCTTCTGCCGGATGGCTGGGATTGCCGTGTGTATTATGAATGCGACCAGGCCCTGAACCCTGTTAAACACTATTGCAGCGCAGGCCTCTACTGGAATTGCGTTGAACAGACTTGTGATGTCAGGGAGAAAGTAAATAGTGCTTGTCCCTGTACTATGGTGAGATTTTAATTAACCCTTTAAAAAAAGTATTATGAAGAAAATTATGACTGTAGCAGTGCTGTTGATAAGTACTGTTATCTCTAATGCGGAAGTAGTAGGTGACTGCGCGAACGAAGGACAGTACCTGGCAGATTCGAAAGATTGCACCATCTTTTATGTGTGTGATGCGATGAAAAAACCACAGCGACATGATTGCCCTCCAGGACTGGAGTATGATTGCATAAGACAGATCTGTAATTATCCTGATAGCGTACCAGGAAATTGCCCTTGTAAAAAATAATATCAGATCCGCACTATTGTTTTTCCATCTTTAAAAATAAGTTATATGAAGAAAGTTTTCTTTGCTGGTGCATTACTATGCATTTCGCTGGCAGGTATGTGTCAGGTATGGTGGCCATGTTCAAATCCGGGTCAGTTATTGCCCGACGGAAGAGACTGCACTATTTATTATGAATGCGATGCCATGAAGGTGGCGCAGCGGCGTGACTGCGGCGCAGGGCTGCACTGGAATTGCATTGTACAGGTATGCGACTATCCTGAAAAAGTATCAGGATGCCCCTGCAATATGTAATACGATGTGACAAATCAATTGTTTAATCATTAAATTAAGAATGGTGAAGAGACTAATTTTAGCCGCCGTACTGGCTATGGGCGCATATGTTTCGCATGCCAGCGTTGTAGGTACCTGTGCCAATCAGGGGCAATACCTGTCAGACTCAAAGGACTGTACTATTTATTATGAATGCGATGCGGCATTGGTGCCGGTGAAGCGTCATTGCGGACCCGGACTGGAGTGGGATTGTATCAGACAAATGTGCACCTATCCCTCCATTGTACCGGATGGATGCCCTTGCAAATAGCTTTCCCGGCAATGCCGGAGTAAATAATACTCCGGCATTGAATCAGCGAAGCATGTTGTTCATGCAGGAAAGTATTGCTGTCACTCCGGAATATAAACGTTCCGGAGTGATAAATGTGCTTTTCGGATAGCCGTTGCTGTGATATACGGACAAGCCCTTTTTTATACCTGTCAATTTATAACCTGTGATTAAAAAAATATTTTTTCCTTTTATTCTTCTTTTTAGCGTCGTGATGTATTCCTGTTCTCCGGATCAGAAGAAAATATTTGATAACCTGCATCTGCTGCAGATCAGCAAGATGGCGGAAGAACAACATAAAGATGTACTGCTGGTAAATAAATCCGGTGGTTGCAGTCCGTGTGATATGTTTGAACTGATGCTGTTCAGAAATGAGGCATTGCAGAAAGCTGTTACCGATAAATACCTGGTAGTATATATTGATCACTCCATTGCCGGTAATGAATGGCTGGCCCGCATATTGAACAGCGGCGCCACTCCCGGCTTTATTTTTACAGATGCAGCCATGAAACTGAAAGGTATTTACTTCGGACAGATGCCGGAAGAAAGACTGCGACAGATACTAGCCACACTGGAAAAGAAAGGTGCATTTGCTGCAGACAGATTTGATGTTATTGAACATCAGCGTATACCGGATGAACAAACCCGCGCATTTGTGCAGGGATCACTCACGGCCCAGCTGCAGTTGGAAACATTCGGTAAATCACATGACAGCGCAGACTTGAAGGACATAGCGCCGCTGCTGAAGTCAAGCATCGCAGTGCTGCCTACCTTTTACAACAACTTCCTGCTGGCGCAATATTACAAGCAGCGTAATGATACTGTGCAGGCCAGCCTGGCAGCAGAAAAGGCGCTTGCTGTGGATGATAAAATTTCTGATATTCTGAACCTGGCACTGAAAAAGCATGCACACCACATTGTGAATAACAATTATGATGAGCAGAACGAAGCGATTATGGATCCCGGAGCTGAGCAACGTTTCCAGAAACCCATTGCGTTGAATAAAAAAGATTCAGTCACGATAACATTTGTAAATACCGGTAAGAAACCGCTGAAGGTGGAAAACATAGTTTCCGACTGTACCTGTACAGTAGGTGAATTTACCAAGGTGGCTGTGCCACCGGGAGAGAAGGGAACTATTAAAGTAGTGGTGTCCGGTGTATCGGCAGGTAGCTTTAAACGCATGATGCGGGTGTATTCAAATGCGGTCAACTCTCCGACTCCCTTTTATATAAACGGACAGGTAAACTGACCGGCATCCATATTTACATGTAATTACGAAACTCTGCACCATCGCACCGGAACGCCTGTTATTCCGGTGCGGTATAATTGTAAGATATGATATGAAAATACTGACCTGCCTGCTGCTGCTGTTCGTTTGCCAGCATGCTTTTGCACAACAAGGTGATAAAAGAGTGCTCATTTTCGAGGACAATTTTAAAAGGCCGCAGCGCGCTGTAGCATTTGTCATGCTTTCTCCCGGAAAGAAAAATATTGCAGGTATTACCGATACTGCAGGCAGATTTCTGCTGCCGGATACGATCCATGCACCACTAACCCTGCAGCTGAAGGATACTGCCTTTACCTGCCGATACTGCACCGTGGCAGCAGATAAGCCGGAAACCCGGATTGTCATTATTCCCGGAAGTACGCAGCAGTTAAAGGAGGTCAGTATCACAGCTGCCGCAACCTATACAAAAGGCGATGCTGCTAAAATAACCATGGACCTGACTAAAATTCCGGAAGCCAGATTCTGGACTATCGCTGCAGCACTAAAAAATATTCCCGGCGTAGAGGTAGATGCAAACGGTAATATTACCTATGCAGGTAAACCGGTTGCCCTCAAGCATAACGGATATACCTCAGTGGTATTCAGTAAAATGTTGTCAGATAATATTCACCAGCAGCCAGCTTTGAAATATACCGGCATTACACTGCAGCTGCACGACCTGAAAACTGAAAAGCCAACGCTCAACTTTGAACAGGTGCTGCCTGCTGATAAAAGCATCTATGGAAACATTAATACTTATGTTTCTACTGTTTCCGGTGGTGCCGATGGCAGTATCACTGCCCGTACAGGAAAGCATACCATCAGCGCTATGGGTGGATATTCCCGGCGATATACCCCTGAAAAAGTGATGACTGGCAATACGCATTATGATACTTCCGCCATTGTACTGACAAGAGAAACCCGCACTACCGGAACCGCCAGGATAACACCTTTTATCAGTATATCAGATAATTACCGCATCAACGACCGCCACTTCCTGAATGCAGAATTCAGCTGGAATGCCAGCGACGATCATAAGAATGAAGAGGCAGTTACCCGTATCCGCCATCAGGACGTACTCCTGAAATCTGTTACTGCTACCCGTAGAACAGATATGCCCTTTGCAGATAATAATAATCTGAACACCCGGCTGGCATATATATGGAAGATACCGGCTAAAATACCTGGTACCCGCCGCCGGCTGGATATTTCAGCAGAATACGTATCTATAGGTACCGGTCTGGAGAATTCATTAGTGTCAGCCGTGGATCAAGGAAAAGAAGTGCCGGCTGATAACTACCGGCAACGGAAAAAAGAACGGGAAAAGGACGTATATGCGTACGCGTGCTATGCATATGAGAATAAGCGCGTGGGTGCTTTTGATATTGCTGCCAAGTATTTTTACCGTACGTATGAAGAAAGGCAGGAGACTGATTTTTCTTTGCATCCGCAGGAACCTGAGCTGCTGCAATCTACTGCAGTGTATCATTACGGCGCTTTGCTGGCATCACTGGAAAAGAAGTTTGGCAGTAGCTTTTCCGCAAGAGCAGTATTGAAGGGCGATTATAACTACAATGGGTTTAAGCATTTACCTGACCGGTATTTCCGGTCATTCTTCGTATCTCCTTACCTCTCTCTGTACTATCAGTTACCCAACAAAGGCACGCTGCGTCTGGAATCGGAATATTCCCAGCAGCGTCCGCCGCTTCACGCATTGGTGAATGTGCCGATGATTTTCAATAACGGATATGCTGTAAAAGAAGGCAACCCGGATCTCCGCCCTTCCGGTACCTTTTCTGTTAACGCCGGTTATGCCGTTCCCTGGAAAAAATTGCGCTTTAATCTTGATGCCAGCTACAGACGTATCAGCAACGATATCGGTGTATATACCTATGCACGCGACAGCGTAACAGTAGTGTCTTACAGGAATCTGCAGGCCGTAAACGGTTATTACACGAGAGGTATGCTGTCAGATATTCCGCTTGCCTGGAAGTTAAAAGCCGGGATATCCGGATGGGTGGAATACTACAGGTATCATGTGCGCCAGGATTATAATACCAATGGATTCTCCAGAGGAGCAAGCCTTTCCCTTACCTGCATGATTAATGCACAATGGCGGCTGATGGTATCAGGCAGTTATGATAAACGTATTGGTTTTCAGCATACCTCACCGGATTATTTTTCCTCCAATATCAATGCTGTATATGCGAAAGGGAAATGGATGTGCAGCTTAACAGGCAGCAACCTGCATCAGCCGTGGCTGGAACAGCGCAGCAGCAGTAATGGAGAGGGATATTACGCATTATCCGCAGACCGTTACAGGAATTTTGACTGCCGGCTGTCTCTCAGCTATACCTTCGGCAAGAATACGACGTTTACTGATAAGGGAAAATATGCGGAGAAGAATGATCTCGGCAGTCTCAGTCGCTAGCATACAAATTACCGGGCAGATATTATTGTCAGATAGCAATTCCGAATGGTTTATATTGAGGTATATTCCTTTACCATGAAAAGTTGGATCCTATACCTGATAGTTATACTGGCATTGACTTCCTGTGAAGCGGCAACTTCATATTTTTATATGCCTGACCGTATTCCCAGCCAGTTTGTAAGCGTTCATCCCGGAAGAGATACGTTGCTGCGTATGGAGCAGGGACTTGAAATATTTATACCTGCAGGTGCGTTGGTTACGACCGACAGTGTTGCGCAGCTGGAAATAAAAGAAGCATTTAAGCTGGAAGATATGATCCGCGGCGGACTGGTAACGGTAGGTGACAGCGGTTTGCTCAGCAGCGGTGGGATGTTCATGATAAAACCGGCAGAAGGTGCTGATATCAGTATCAGGAAGCCAATAACGGTGCAGGTGCCGGCTGATTTTATTTCACCGGGCATGGAGTTATACGACGGTGTGGAAGGATTTGGTGAACTGACATGGGCTAATCCGCGCCCGCTGGCCGATTCAACCCCTCCGATATGGAAGCGGGGGCAACAGCTTTTTCAGGATAACTGCAGCAGTTGTCATGCCGTTAACCAGGAGCTGACAGGCCCACCACTGTATGGCGCTGTGAGCCGCTGGGATTATGATACCGCGTTGTTATTTGCCTATACCCGCAATGCGGCAGCGCAGATATCGGCCGGAAATTTCCGTGCCGGCTGTCTCTTCCTGAAATACAATAAAACCGGCATGCCGGCTTATCCATCGCTTACACAGCAGCAGCTGACAGCTTTATACAGCTATGTAGAACAGGAAGGCCGTAAATTTCCGGGCAAGCCGGAAGCCTATTCCCGTACCAACTGCGACAGCTGTGAATGTTACCGGCTGATGCTTGCGCAGGCGAAGGAAGAACTGGCATATGACGCCAACGGAGAACAGGCTGGTTTTGTAACCCGAACGGATACACGAACAATAGATACAGTTCCGGGTACGGAAAAAATTGAGGCTGCTGGTCTGGATACAAACGGTAGTACCAGGAAGGCGCAGGCCTATATCGTAAAAATTAACAACTTCGGCTGGAAGAATGTGGATGAAGAAACGCGGAAGATGCTGACTGCCTCTGCATCTCAGCTGAGCGTAACTGTAGACGGCCCGAAGCCGCCCTCCATGCATCTTTTCCTGGTAATTCCGCATGACAGGATATTATCTCCCGGAGGGCTGCTGAAAGACGGAAGAACGTATGGTTTCTATGGTAAAGACGGTACTGTTTACCTGCCCCAGCAGCAACCTGCCTGGATTTTTGCAGTAGCGGAAGATCATGAAAGGGCAGCCTTCTATTTCGGCAATACGGCCTTTACCACGCAGATCAATAATAATCTGACATTGACCGTGAAAAAAACTTCGTCAGCCGCGTTTGAGACATTTATCCGGAAAATAGGCGGCAGCAAGGGATTGAAGGCAACGGTGAAGCCGCTGGGGCCTGAGGATGCAGCCACTAAGGCAGCCGGCAGGATACAGTTTTATGAGCAGCAGATCAGCAGGCATTGTAAGCAGTAATCCAGGCAATACTCCGGATATTTCAGGTGATGCAGCTTAATTGGAGTAGGCAGCTGTGGATATTATTTTATTGAGATGATCTTTAACGACTATACGAAATTTCCCTTTGGGCAGCATCAGATACAGTGGTGAAGTGCCGGAATATACCTGCTGGTCAACGGGGATGCTGTTGCCGGATTCGTTGTCCATATAGGCTTGTACAAGCATGTTGGTATATTCTTTTTTCAGGCTGACCGGCGAAGGTATCCGGGTAGGGTCAAGCAGGAAGTATCCGGGCCTGTTATATTTATCTGTGAACCGTGGATGGAATACTTCCATGTCAACGTATCCGGCCAGACGGGGCTCTACCCATATGCTGTCTTTTTTTTCGAATACCGTGGGCGCGCTGATGTGGTAAAGCGTTGCAGCTGCCGTATAATAGGAGTTTTCATTTGCCGGGTTACCCTTTTCGCACATGCTTTCCTGGTTGATGGTGAGCGGATTGATACCGCTGCATTCGCGGAAGCACATGGCCATTCTTCTTAAGTTATATTTTTCTTTTTCAAAGATATGATCATATCCGGCGTGCACCAGTATGCGGGCGGCAGTATCTTCCCGGAGTATTTTGCACAGGTTGCGGGCTTCCATTGTTTCCCGTTGCTGGTAGCAGTCGCCCTCCCGGCAGGCGGTGGTGTCTTCATAGGAGATGACCTTAAATCCTATGCTGATGGCAGTTCTTATCAGGTCTCCGAACAAAGGTTCCGTAGAATAGAATCCATCGCCCTGTATGGGATATCCTCTTTTGTTGAGAGCTGCATCTTTATACTCCAGTGTTTCCAGTGCGAGGTATCGGAATCCTTTTTTATAGAGTGCCGGTAGCAGTGATTTTGTAAACAGGCGGTGATAGGGCGTGTGATGGCTTTCGTTTATCATGATGACCCGGTGTTGTGCTGCCAGGGCGCCAATTTTTTCAGCAGCGTTAACAGGCGTGTATCCGTTAAAGGCAGGTTTTGCTTTTTCGGTGTTACCGGCATCATAGTCATTTTGGGGGAACATGTTGTTATAGGCGCTGATGGCGGCGGCGTAGTTGCCGGTAAAGGATTCGTAGGTGGCGAGTGCCTGGAAGTACATGCCAAGGAGGTCTTCGTTGTGCCGGTATGCTGTCGCCGATCCCTTGAGGGAGTCGATGGGTTTAAGGTAGTTGTAATCCTGCAGGAACAGTTGATGAATGCGGCTGATAGCGGCGGCGGGATCAGCGGTCTGAGCAGTGGCGCCGAAACAGGTAAGGAATGTTGTCAGCAGTAACCATGTTTGTTTTCTCATATTTTAAATATAAAAAAATAATGCGGGTTGAGAAAGTGCAGGAGGCGGGTGTCAGCTAAAGGCGGGAGGATATTGGTATGACGGGCTGCAGGAGCTGCAGGGCATCTCCTGTAATGGTATAAGACCGGAAAATCCAGGCGTCTTTTTTTTGATTATCGTTCTTTTTTGCTGCTGCGCTTTATTTTATTCACTTCTCCCCGGAGGGCGGTCAATTCTTTCATAACGTCTTCCATTGTGGGGGTGGGTAGGTGCTTGATGGTGGCCTTTTTAGGTGCCGGGCTTGCAGTTGCGCCTGCAGTTGCGCTTGCATAATTATAACCTATGTTATATTTTATTGCAAAGGATATATCCCGGAAAACGGGTTCCTGTCCCCATAGAAACCAATAGGGATGGATA
The DNA here is from genome assembly GCF_009928525.1 of Chitinophaga solisilvae. Classification (GTDB taxonomy): domain Bacteria; phylum Bacteroidota; class Bacteroidia; order Chitinophagales; family Chitinophagaceae; genus Chitinophaga; species Chitinophaga solisilvae. The sequence goes on from NZ_JAABOK010000002.1 coordinate 57,147, forward strand.
CCGATTTCTTCCACCAGTTTTTTAAATACAGGGTAGGAAATGCCGTTTTTTTCGTTTTCAATGTCTGACAGCGCCGCCTGAGATACAGCAAGCAGCTGGGCAAATTCCTGCTGGCTCTTCTGTATCAGTTTCCTGACAAATAATATGCGTTGTCCTTCGGTCATTGGCTGAATATAGATATAGTTATAAAAAAAGATTTTGACAATATAAGAATAGTTATATTTTTGTATCGTTCAAATGAACATAAAATTATTGATAAAAAAATCAATTGCCTAAAAGATAGTATCCATTGACCCATCCTAAACACTTCTTTACCTATGAAGTTTGATCCGCAGCACCGGTTATGTATTGAAGGACACGAATTTATACGCACACCGCAACATCCCGGCGGACTGGTACCAAAAGGTACATATGATTCCCTGAAAAACAGGAACAGAATTGAAGTATTGGAGCGGGGCGGCAATGGCCGTACCGTGCTGATTGTTTATGAATCCCTGCCTCCCGCCTACAAGGAGATGATTACTGCGCACTTCGGCAACCCCTATGAATATGCCAGCAGGCAGCCGCTGCTGGAACTGGTGGTAAAAGATACGCGGGCAGAAAAATTCTTCCTGGAATACCGTTACGGCACAGATAAATGTCTTTCTCCCGCGCAGGTAGAAAAGTATGTCACCGCTGCTTCCTGGCTGAATATGCTCATCAGGATGCAGGACGATAAACGTTTCGTACGGCAGCAGCTGGGCATCACCATGGAACATTTCTGGAAGCTGATACCGGAGCTGACAGCTGCCCGTAGCGTGGCGCTGCCGCAGAGCTACAAACGGCTCTCGGAGAGAATAAAAAGCTATCGCCAGGAAGGATATGCCGCCTTGATAGACTGGCGTTTCGGTAACCGCAACAGTGCCAAAATTAAAGATGAGCTGTCCGAATCCATGTTACTGGAACTGATCGCGCACCCCAATCAGCACGACGATACCATCATTGCTGCTGCATATAACCGGTGGGCGGCCGCGCACGGCTATGCAGCCATCACCGCTGCTACCGTAGGGCTGCACCGGCGCAGCAACAATTATCAGCTGCAGCTATTCCGGGAAGGTAATGCCGCCTGGTATAACCGCTACGGCCGGCATATCAAGCGCTTCCGGCCCTCAGCGCCGCTGCTGCTCGTAGGTTCAGACGATAACGACATAGACCTGTATTTCAGAAACGAAACTACCGGAAAAGGTAACCAGTTATCCGTGCAGTACTATCACCGCTTCCGGGCAGTGGTCATCAGTGATGCCTTCAACGATTATCCCCTCGGCTTCTTTTATGCAGATAACCTCAGCGTGCACGTAGTAAAGATGGCTTACCTGGATGCCATGTACCATATCCGGGAGCTGACAGGCGGCTGGTACCTGCCGCATCAGCTGCAGACAGACCGCTGGAATCAGAAGGCCCTGCTGCCCTTCTACCAGCGTATTGACCCCGGTTATTTTGCCGCAGCCGCCAAAGCGCCACGGTCAAAGTACATAGAGCGTACCTTCGGCACCCGCTGGCATCAGCATTTACGACGTTTTCCCAATTACGCCGGCAATAACATCACTTCCGGATTCCGGCTCAACCCCGAACATGTAGAACGCAGCAAAAGACTATATCCGCACAAAGATGACAGCTGCCAGATCCTGGAATCCTTTATAGACGGATTGCGCCGTGATCCGCAGCCCCGTACCGGCATGACCCGCCAGGAGGTATGGAAAGCCGCTTTTAACGCCAGTGAGCTGGCCAGGGAAAAGGAGATCAGTGAAGAACAGTTCCTCTTTCTTTTCGGTATCCTGCATGATTATTCCAACACCATTACCAATGGTGGTATCCGTCTGACCATTGATGGGAACGTGCATGAATATGAAATACCGGAACAATACCTCAGATTCGCCGGGAAAAAAATACAGGCGTATTACGATCCCTATAACTTTTCCCGTATACTCGTCACCGATGGGCAACAGCTGCGTTTCATAGCGCATAGCTATGAGAAGCTGCCCGCTGCCAGAGCCGATTACCAGGCAGACGACCAGGAGAAACTTTTCCGGCAGCTGCACAGAAAGAAAGCCTACATCGACACTATTCTCCGCAACAAGAAAAACAGAGAAAGCATCCTGGAACAGCATCAGCTGGATGCGGCCGGATTATTACAGGCCCGTGTAATGGTCAAGGAAATCAGACAGGCCGCAGAAGCATCCTGGGCTTCTTCCGGTAACCCCGCAACGCCATTTGACCCGCTGGACCTCATGTAACTCCTTCATTAACGTATCAACCGACTTATTATGAACCCTCAGAAGAAACACCAGCGGCATGAATGGCAGCTGGTTGAAACCACGGATTTTCATACCCTTATTACCTATTTCCGCGATGCGCAGACCTACGGTAATGTGTTTGCCCTCACGGGGCCTGCAGGCAGCGGAAAAACCTTTGCCGCCGCCTGGTATGCCACAAACAATACCGCTGTATTTCACCTGGAATGTGCTGAGCACTGGAACCGGAAACTGTTCCTGGAAAAGCTGCTGCAGGCCATCGGATGCGAACGCAGCGGCCACAGCACCGGCGAAATGATGGAAGATATAGTGCATGCCCTCTGCACGCTGCACGAACCGCTGCTCATACTCGATGAAGCAGATAAACTCAGCGATCAGGTACTATACTTCTTCATCACCCTCTACAACCTGTTGCATGGCAGATGCGGTATTGTGATGACCGCAACCAGTCACCTGGTGAAACGGGTAGACAGGGGCCGGCGCCTTAACAGAAAAGGATATGCAGAACTCTACTCCCGTATCGGCCGCCGCTTCATTGTGCTGAGAGGAGTGAACAAAAAAGAACTGACCGCCATCTGCCAGGCAAACGGTATCAGCTCCGCAGAAGATACTGCCGCTATTTTTCACGACTGCGAAGGAGACATCCGCCGCGTAGAACGCGCTGTTCATAAGCAGAGAAGAAAACAAACTGCTTTATCATGAAAAGAATATTGTACCGGCATATTATTTTTTCATCAGCTGAAAACCCGCAGCTGGCGCAGGATATGGTGCGCTTAATCTGCCACGCACTTCAGTTGCGTATAGAAGTCTTATTATCGGGAAAAAACACAAAAGAAGTGGCTTGTGCCAGACAGGTGATCTGTTATCTGCTATGCAGATTTACCGACATCAGTTTTGCAGCAACAGGTAAAGTTATTCACCGCAGCAGACCCGCCGTACATTATAACTTCGGCGAAGCAGCCAAGCACGTTAAAGTTCAGGACGAACTTTTTATGCATTGCTGGTCAAAGGTGATACCTGTGTTACTGCAATGGCGCATAGTCACGCAACCGGCATTACAACACCAACCCGTAGCAGATGTCCTTAAAATAAATAACCATGAACTGTTTTTGAACGCGTAGATAACCTGTGGAAAACAGGTAGTACAACCTTTATTTAAATCCTGTATCTTTAATCGTCCTGCAGCTGCCCGTTGAACCCTATTTTGCTCCATGGCATTAGAAAAAGACGGTAACTATTACCTGGCAAGTTACATCAGGGAATGGACAGGTGTCTGGCTAACACCTATGAATTATGAAGAACGTGCATTATCAGAATGAAGGCTTATCATTACATATCCCCACGCTCACGCCTGAAAGCGTGCATATCGGATTGATGCAGGGAATTATCCTCGTTGTAAAGCATAATCTGGAACATCCGGATACAATGCCCGAAAGCGTAAAACAGGCCAATATACGCTTGCTGGATCTGTTGTCGGCCATGTTGCCGGAAGAACAACAACTCGAAAAAATTTACAAACGATAAGTGTACTGTGTCAACATTTTAATGCTCCCCGTAAGGGGAGCATTTTTTATTTTTGCCATTGTGAAAGGTGCACAGACATTATTCTCCCAGCTGTTGTCTTCCTCCCCGGAAGATACGCCTGCCCGGACTCCCGGCAGGAGCCGCACATTGATTGCCCGTCGTGATGAAAGACTCGTGTATCGTCATTATTATTATCTCCGTCTCTGCAAAAAAAGATATGATCAGATATTGCAGGTATTATCGGAAGAATTTGATCTCTCTGCCTATACCATTATCGAACGGCTGCAGCTGGAAGAAAATTTCCGGTTGCTGAAACAGCTGACTGCCCAGCAACCGGGACTGACCGCCTTGCGCCGGCGGTATCCGTGGATGGTGTGGAAATAGCTATGGCGCTTCATCTCCGTTAACTACCGGAACGGGCCGCGGTATGCTGGTATATTCCGGCGCCGTGGTAACATCTGTTACAGACAGTGCATACCGGATAACATGCACACAGTATTTGTTTTCCCGTTGTTCGGTGTCAGACCTTCTTCTCAGCAATTTTCCGAAAGGCGCGTCCGTAAAGCCATGCAGCGCCTTGTGTACTTTCTGCTGCAGCTCATGGAAAGTGGCAGCATCCGTAGCGGCAGGGTCAATACCAATCCTGATCTGTAAAAAACCTTCTCCTCTTTGTGTATTATCTGTCAGATCTTCCCAGATCAGTTCCCGGAAGTCAATCAATGAGCAGGGCAGCGCTATTTGCAGTCCTGCAGTGGCGTCAAATATCTCCAGCTGTCCACTGTCCGCACCGGTGAACTGAAGTGCAGGAACCGCCTGTTTAATGCGCTGAATGAGCTTTGCTGAATAATCTCCGAATACGTTACTCATGTGTTGTTGTTTGAGGTAAATAATGTTGTTACTGCAAAGTTGCTGTATCAGCAGGCTTCATAAAATTTTATCCGGCATGATGCGCTACCCGGAGGAGTATGATACCGCTGTAAAAAGAGTAAGCGCAGAAGCCCATTTGGTAAGGCTTTCACAACATCCCATCTTTGTAATCACAAGAACGGAACTGGTAACGTACAATGATCAGGAACAGTTTCAGCAGCGCATCAGTTGTACATATACACCGTGAACATCACCGCCTCTGTTCCCCGTCCTGTAAGGCGGGGGCCACCGGCGGGGGCTGCAACAGTTAACCTAATACAAACGGATATGAAACGATTTATTGACGAAGCAAAGGAAAGAATATCATCTCCTACACCCAGTTTCTTCAGAAAAATAAAGATCGCCGGTAAAGTATTGATGGCCGGAGCCGGCGCTATACTGGCTCCTTCAGCCGCCATGCCTGTGCCGGGGATACTCCTGGAAGCAGCCAAAGCCTTACTCATTGCCGGATCGGTGATGGTGGCAGTAGCCGCCGCCGCTGTGGAAGGCGAATAGTAAAAATATATTCCCGTGAGAACAGTCATCATTCTTCTCCTTATCCTGACAGCCGCAGCAGCCTGCTGGCGCAGCTGTTACCAGGAACGGCAACTGACTGCACTACGTGCCGCCACTGCCGATACTATCAGGCGTTACCGCGATGCCGCCGGCCGGCAGCATGCTGTAACTCCGGTGGTACATACTTCGCCGCCGGCACCGGTCAAAAAGATCATGCGGCAGTCAGGTATAACGGAGAAGAATATACGGGAATATACCACTGCAACCACCGTTACTGCAGATACATTACCCGCCATAGCACCGCAGCAGACGGATACGGGATTCCGTTTTCATTATGAGGATAAATGGATCAGTATCCTGGGACAAATGAAGGACTCGCTCCGTATCAGCTATCAGCTGCGCGACAGCCTCTGGTTTGTGACCTGGCACCGGAAGGCGGGCCTGTTCCGGAAAGTCGCCTACATGGATGGTTTCAGCGCCAACCCGCATACTGTTATCAGCGGACTGAAAGCTATCCGTACAGACCGGCAGGCAGCACTGCTGCGGGTTTCCATAGGACCACAGATAGGCTGGCACTACGCCGGCGGAAAGTTCCGTTGGAGTGCAGGCATCGGCATACAATACAACCTGATTCGTTTTTAACCTCATCGAAAACATATGACCCTATCAGCAAAAGCACTGGAGATAGCACTTTCACAGGAAGGTGTGTCAGAAAATCCGAAAGGCAGCAACAGCGGTCCGGAGGTAAACCAATACCTGAAAAGTGTAGGGCTGGGGCCCGGAGCACCCTGGTGCATGGCCTTTGTATACTGGTGTGTACAGGAAGCCGCCAACGCCCTGCAGGTAAAAAACGGACTGGTAAAAACCGGCGGCGTATTGCTGCAGTGGCGTACTACCGGCCTGCGTAAAGTAACCGGCAGCCGCTATGTGAAGCCCGGCGCCATCTTCATCATGGACTATGGTAACGGTTTCGGACATACGGGATTTGTGGTACAGGCCGATGAACGCTTTATCTACACCGTAGAAGGCAATACCAACGACGACGGCAGCAGGGAAGGCTATGAAGTATGTACCCGCCGGCGGCTGTTATCTACCATCAAGGGATTTATACTTCCTGATTAAAAACAGTTTGATTTCAATTCTATACATCCATTTACAAATTATGAGAAATGGCAAGACCTAAAGTAAATATCATCACAACAAATGGAAATCTGGGTGGCCTGGCCCCCAATGTGGACGGCATTTCCGGGCTGATTATGGCTATTCCCCAGGCTCCCGCAGCCGGTTTTGGCACTCCCGTGCTGATTAAAAGTAAAAAACAGGCCATTGCACAGCTGACACATGCCTCCAATATGCCTGCATTGCTGGCTGTCCTGGATGGCTTCTTTGCCGAAGCCGCAGAAGGTACCAGCCTGTACTGCCTGTTCCTGGCGCAGACTACCACCCTGGCAGATATGCTGCTGCCTGCCAATGCCGATAAACTGCTGACTTTCGCCGGCGGTAACATCAGCCTCCTGGCACTCGCGAAATTCCCTGCCGTTGGTTATACCCCGGTAGTAACAGAAGGTGTGGATGCTGACGTAATCACTGCTGCTGCAGCTGCACAGACACTTGCCAGAAAATGGTTTGACCTGCGTAAACCATTCCGCTGTCTGATTCAGGGATATGGCTACACAAAAGCCAGCGACCTGAAAGACTATACCGCTGATGTGAAAGATAATGTAGGCATTGTGCTGGGAAGCATAAACGACAACAGCGCACTTGCTGCCTTGCTGGCGTTGGGACGCGCTTCCAGAGTGCCTGTACAAAGGAACATCGGCCGTGTGAAAAGCGGCAGCCTCACCATAGCAGAAAATGCAGTGGTGAAAATAGGCGCCAAAACCGTGGAAGAAACAGAAGTGGTTGACCTGGAAACACTGCACAACAAACGCTACATCACTTTTGAACGCAACGAAGCCGCACCTGGTTACCTGTTCAGTGATGACAATATGCTCAGCGCTGTCACCAGCGATTTCAGCAACCTGCGCAACGGCCGTACTATCGATAAAGCAGTACGCATCGCCTATGAAACCTATTACAATGAGCTGAAGGACGATGTAAATGTTGATGCCGGTGGCCGTCTCAGTCCTGCTATCGAAGCAGCTCTGGAACAGCGTATTGAAGATGCAATAAGCCGTCGTATGAACGGGGAGATCAGTCAGAATACAGACGGCTCCGCAGCCGTAGAAGCACTGGTGAATCCTGATCCTGCACAATATGCATCCCTGTACAGCGCAGCAAACATTGATAACCCGAACCTCAATGTGCTTTCCAGCAACCGCATCTACATTTTTGTACGCATCAGACCTAAAGGCGCGCTCAAATACATCGATGTATTCCTGGGCTTTACTACCGCTTAATTATCATCTTATCACTTAAAAAATTAAAAATATGCCAGGATTTGATTCAAGGGAATTTGAATGGGCAGATGTAAAGGTGGTCATCTTCGATCGTGAAATTTCCGGTCTGCGTGGACTCACCTATAAAAAGTCGCAGGAAAAGGAACATCTCTATGCTGCCGGTAATCTTCCGCTGGCTATACAGCGCGGCAACAAAAAATATGAAGGCACCATCACCCTGCTCAAAAGCGAGCTGGATCAGCTGAATGCGATTGCCTTGCAGAAGGGTTATGAAGATATTGTTGATGTACCCGGAAGCCTGATAAATATTGTCTGCAGCTACACCAAGGGAGATGCGAAAATCCTTACGGACAAAATTAACAATGTAGAATTTACAGAGTTTGAAGAGGGGATGAAGCAAGGTGAAAAATTCAAGGAGGTAACCCTCAATTTTGTTTGCCTGCGCATCACCAAAGAAGCCAAGTAAGTGTCTCCGGAATTTTTATTTCATCAAAACAAAAAAGTAAGCAATGTCAAAACAACTGATTGGCCAGGCTACTGCAGAGCAGATCCAGGCCTGGAAAAATGAACACGGTAAAGTTTATTCCTACACCATTGAAGGCCGGGTATGTTACCTCCGCACCGTTTCAAGAGATGTTTACAGTCTCGCAGCTACGAAGGTATCCACCAGTCCTGCCAAGTTCAACGAAACCGTTATTAACGGTATCTGGCTGGGCGGCGATGAGGCGATCCGCAAAGAAGACCGTTACTACTTTGGTCTCAGTGATTTTGTAGAAGAGTTGATGAATAAGAAGAAAGGTGAGCTGGGGGAGTGCTAACCAGTGCCAACGGCGAATTTCAGAGCAATTTTATTCTCTACATCGACCTCCAGTTACGTTATCATTTCGGTCTGGATCCTTCGCAGCTCGACGATGATCAGTGGGCACAGCATTGGGCTATCCTGGAAGATATACGTAGAAATGAAGCAAAACAACTGGGCCTCAGCCGCTGAGCGGAGGGGGCCTTTTCAAAAAAATGTTATCCACAATGGCTAGCCCTCTTGAACCACAATTAGAACGATTATCCCGGCTGATGGGCACTATGGCGCCGGCCATGGCCGATATCACCAGGCATGGTACAGGCGCGGGACTTAATTTATCCAGACTGGCAAATATAGCGGCTGACCAGGGCGACAAGCTATCGTCTGCTTTCAAATCGCTGAAAGGAAATACAGATAAGTTTTCAGAAGCCCTGAAGAATAAAAAGTCAGAAGATGAAGCCGATGATCTGAAAGATAAAATAAAGGAAGGTTTCGGTAAAGTGCTGTCCGGCGCCGGGGAAATGCTGAAGAAAGCAGTGGTGCTGTCTGCCGAAAAGGAACAACGCTCTCTGTCGCTGAAAACAGCTTTCGGTAAAGACGAAGGTGTTGCCCAGCAACAGAAGATTACCAAAATGGCTGATGCCACCCCGTTTGACGAAGCCCAGTTGACACCCAATGTAATTGCACTGAAAAATTACGGGGTAGCTGCAAAGGAAATCATTCCGATCATGTATATGCTCGGCGATGTGAGCGGAGGGCAGGCCGACAAACTGGACAAGCTGACAGAGGCCTTCGGTAAGATAACAGAAGAAGGCAAACTGACGCAGACTTCCATGGATGCGCTGACAGCAGCGGGGTTTGACCCGTTACAGACCATATCGGATAAGACAAGTATTGCGATGAATGTGCTGGAGCAGCGGATGAGAGAAGGCAGTATTTCTGCCGAAATGATCAAAGGCGCTTTTCAGATGGCCACAGGCGAAGGCGGCCAGTTCGCCAACGGTATGCAGGACTATGCCAATACCATTGGAGGGAAATGGGGAGAGCTGAATCAATCCATGAATTCAGTGCTTACCTCCGTCGGAGATGCTTTCAAGCCAGTCACATCTCTGTTGCTCGACTTCGGCAACGCCGTACTGGACGGAGACACCGGCGCACTGATACTGGCAGGCTCCCTGGCTTTACTGACGGGCGTACTGGGATGGCATCTGGCCGTGAGCGTGCTGGGAACAACAGTCACCCAGGGCCTGGCGCTGGCTACGGAAGTGCTGAATGCCGCCTGGAAAGCTAACCCCCTGATGGTAGTGGTGTCTGTTCTGGGCATGCTGATAGGACTCGTAGTTTACGCCTATGAACATTTTGAAGGCTTCAGAGCCGCTATAGATGCGGTATGGGGAGGTATTAAAGCACTGGGCAGCATCATCAAGGATTATGTGCTGGATAAAATCGGTGCGTTGCTGGATGGGTTCGCCGCGCTGGGAGAAGCAGTAATGCTCTTTTTCCAGGGTAAATGGAGTGAAGCCTGGGATGCAGCAAAGAAAGCAGGTAATTCTTTTTCAAATCTTGTCAGCACCGATAAGCTGGTCAAAGACATGGAAAAGGTGCCTGAAGCAGCAAAGGACGCCGCAGAGAAAAGCCGGGCCGAATTCAAGAAGAACCAGCTGGAAAGCCAGATTAAACCACCGCCGGGAATGGAGACACTGCCTCCCGATATCTATAAGGGCCTCAATGTTGAGCAGGTAGAGAAAATGAGTGGCGGCAAGGGGCCTGAGCTGAAAGGAAGAAAGATGCCCCAGGTGGATACTTCCAAAATCGGTAAGCCAGACCAGGACAGGCCGATGGCGAGGGCCGCCAGTATTAACGATGGCGGTCAACGTTCCGTTACCATCAACATCGGGAAACAGATTGAAACGCTGCAAGTACATACCACCACCGTAAAAGAAGGTGCAGAAGAAATCAGTCACCTGATCCGTGAAGAAATGCGTAAGGTGATGAATAACTTAAATGCAAAACCAGGACATTAAACCGTTTGCCATGGCTGATTTTGAAATAAAGGAGATGTTCCGGAGCGCTTTCGGATTTGAAATGCCGGAAGAACAGGCGGAACCGAAAAAGCTGCCGCAGGGCAAGTCCAGTAACCTTTCGCAGCCTTATTATGCGAATGGCCTTTACGGAAGAGTATTCTATCTGCCCGTAAAACTGAATGACTACGTGCTGCCATTCGCTACTATTGATATCGCCTGTAAGAAAACAATTGTATCTACCTCCCTGCCCGAAAGATCCGGCACAGTAAAGGAAATGATCAGTACCGATGATTATGTTATTTCAGTGAGAGGAGTGGCAGTCAGCGCAGACGATCATCTTCCCGAAGAGGAGCTGACGAAGTTGCAGGAGTTGTTTGTACCCGGTACTCCCGTGGAACTGCATAATATAATTACGGATATGTTCCTGAAAGGCCGGCCTACAGTGGTTATCACAGATCTTAAATTGCCGGCAGTCACTAATGGGGTACAGCATGCCAGGCCATATGAAATCACGCTGGTCAGCGATGTTGAATACACTTTAGAAATACCTGAATATGTTTGAACTGAAAAGCAAGATAAGCATCGGTAAATATACCTCCATCAAACCCGTGGAAGTGAAGGTGACACGAAGCATTTTTGATTTCGTGGACAAGGCCGTAGTTAAGCTCCCGGCTGTGGCATACGAGGTCAAAGGTAAAAGCGTATCAAAGGATAAACAGGAAACAGCCCGTTTATTCCATGAAGAAGATATGGTCAGCATCAGCCTGGGATACAACGATAAGCTGAAAGAGGAGTTTGTAGGATTTGTTACGCGTGTAAACGATCTGCCAACAGTAGAACTGGAATGTGAAGGATATAGTTATCAGCTGAGAAAGAAAACTTTCAATGAGAAAATGAAGGTGAAATCGCTGAAGGATATTCTGAACATCATCACAACAGGCACAGATATTAAGCTGGCAAAGGATCTCCCGGACGTAAAAATCGACAAGTATGTGGCCGAATCTAAAAACGGGACGGAAATATTGCTGGCACTGAAAGAAGCCTATCTCATTGACTTCTTTTTTACAGGTGCTGTACTGAATGCCAACCTGCGGCAACCACATGAAGGAGGAACCGTGAAATATCAGATGGGATGGAATGTCATTGAAAGCGATGCGTTGAAATTACGCACCACTGATAAGACAAACGTGACGGTAACCGCATCCTGCCCGCAAAAGAACGGAAAATCCCTGACCAGTAAAACAGGCAGCCAGAAAAAAGACAGCCAGAAGGTAGAGGTAAAGGTCAATAACATTTCTGATCCGAAAACCCTGAAGGAGATAGCAGAGAAGAAATACGACCAGCTTAGCTACGACGGATATGAAGGAAAGATTACCTGCTTTTTGCAACCATTCTGTATACCTGGTTTCAAGGCGGAAATACGTGATAAAAAATCTCCCAAAAAAGATGGCAGGTATTATGTACAGGCCACAGAGGTAAACTATAGTTCCAAAGGAGCCCGTCGTATTGTTACTATCGGCGCAAAGATGAAATAGTATGTCAAAACAGATCAGCGATATCGCCTCAGCAATGGCCAGCTTTGCCGCCAGATACGGACCAGCCGCCATTATACCGGCAGTAGTAAAGAAAATTAATGCCGATGACACCGTTCAGGTGGTACTGAGCAGCGGTCTGGAGCTGGATGATGTCAGGATGAAAAGCGTCGTTGAAAACGGTGGAAAAGTACTGCTGGTACCTAAAGCAGAAAGTACGGTACAGATAGCCCGTATTGAAAACAGCGACGACTATGTCATCGTATCTGTGCATGAAGTGAGCCGTATACTGTACGTCATCGAAACATCCACGCTGGATATGGATGACAGGAAGTACCATTATGAAGTAGATAAAACAGTACTGGATATTGATAAGAACGGCTATTTCATATCGAGCCAGGGAGAGTCGCTGCGCAAAGTGCTGGAAGACCTGCTGGCAGAGATTACCAGGATGAGGTTTACAACTCAGAATGGCCCTACCATTGAGCTGATTAACCGGCTGGAGTTTGAAAAAATTAAAGAACGCGTTAAAAAATTACTGAAAGATGCTTGATGAAAACAGACTTCGAAACACTATCAGAGCTGCCTTTAATGAAGCGGAGGAGAAAAATGATGCTGGTGCAGCGATGGACAGAATAGCGGAAAAACTGGCAAAAGCTATTGTAGCAGAAGTCAGACAACTGAAAATAACTTATACCGCAGGACTTAACAGCACCAGCGGAGGACCCGTATCCGGAATATTTAATTATACAATACAATGACCGACGTGCTTCTTAACGAAATGAATGATCTCTCATTTGCAGACGGCGACTTCCTTATTGGTGAAAGTACCCGGCAGCATCAGCAGCTGTTGCTCGTTACCAATATGGGCGACTGGCGGGAATACCCCGTAGTTGGTGTGGGCCTGTTTAACTATCTGAAAGATGAAGATCCTGCCGCTGTCATGACAGATATCAAAGTACAGTTTGAAACTGACGGAATGAAAATCAATTTCATCAGGATGGACGCAGCCGGTACGCTAAACATTGACGCAGCATATGGCAATAACAGTTAAACCACATCAGTGCCTCTTTGATATTGCGCTACGCGAATCCGGCTCCATTGCAAGCGCACTGGACCTGGCTGTACGTAACGGAATTAACCTGACAGATGACCTGCAGGGCGGTCAGCAACTGGAGGTACCCGCATTCGAAGATATCAATCAACGTATTACCGGTTACTACCGGGAACGAAATATCTATCCGGGTACTTTCATCACCAGGCAGATTAACGAACCACAGAAAGGTGGTATCGGATTCATGGGTATTGGCATTGACTTCAAGATCAGTTAATCATGGCAAGAACAATAGAACAAATACAGTCGCTTATACTGGACAAGGTAAGCGTAACACCTGAACTACAGGCACTGAACAGTGTCAGCAAAACAGCTGTGTATCGTGTATTCATTTACGTGATAGCGGTATGTCAGTGGTCGCTGGAACAGCTATTTGACCTGCATCGCCAGGAGGTGAATGACATTATCAGCAGGATGAAACCTCATAGCCTGAAATGGTATGCGGAGAAGGCAAAACAGTTTCAGTACGGATTTAATCTGCTGCCGGAAAGCGATACCTATGATAATACCAATGTGTCTCCGGACGTAATCGCAGCCAGCAGGATTATTCATTCCTGTGCTATCGTGGAACAGGTAGACAGCAGGCAGGAAGTAGCGCTGCGGGTAAAAGTAGCTACTAAAAAGGATAACGTGCTGGGGAAACTGGAGGAGATTCAGCGGCTGTCATTTATTGCCTACATGAATACCATCCGGGATGCAGGAGTAAGGCTGATAGTGAGCAGTACTGACCCGGATAGTCTCCGGATGAAGATAAACATCTACTACAACCCACTGGTATTGGGGAAGAATGGCTCCCGGCTGGATGGTACTGATTCGAATCCTGTAAGAAATGAAGTGAAAAAGTACCTGGAAGAATTGCCTTTTAACGGAGCACTGGTACTTGCCTATCTGATAGACCGTCTGCAACAGGTTGACGGCGTGGTAATACCCCAGATTGTAAGTGCAGATGCCCGGCAGGGAGGAGAACAGTATAAATCCTTCGATGTGATGTACCAGCCTGATGCCGGATACCTGCGCTTCTTTGATGAAGAACATGATCTTCTGGTGGAATATATACCTCAAAGCAGTATCCTATGATGAAAATCTTCGATGTCGATTACAGAAGGCTGGTTGCACTGATGTTACCGCCGGTATTAAGAAAACCGGTATTACAGGCCTGGCTCAATTCGATTGTATATGCGGTGCAGTTACTTTACAACGATTTCCGGGCTAACAGAAAGAATAACCTGTACCGGCTGAGTATTACTCCGCAGGTATGTTATCTGCAGAAAGCGTTGAATGACCGCTATGACTATGTAAGCCGCCGTATCCGCATAGGAGAAAATATTCTCCACGACCCGAAATATATTTTCCGCCGGGAAGCGCTTAAACCGCTTTATGTGGCCGGAAGAGCAGCCGGGCAACCTCCGTTCATTTATACGCGCAAGGAAACCACCGACATCAGCGTGGACTTTCTGGTAATGCTTCCTGCCGGGCTGCGTTACACAGAAGATGAAATGCGCGCATTTATTAATAGCTATAAGCTAGCCAGTAAAGACTATAAAATTCAAATGACATGAGTAATAAAAGAGTGGATTTCAGCAACCTGGGCGGTTTTCCCCTTACCCAGGATGTGCTGGGATATATGCAGGCCTCCTATCGTGATGCTATATCCGGACTGGCAGGTGTCTGCGGGGATAAAGTAATCGTATCAGGCATGGTGGAAAGCAACGGCACAGTAAGTGCCGGATGGATTATTCATAATGGGGAACTGCTTCCTTTTCTGCCAGGTCCGAAACAAAGCACCTACATCATCATTGATGAGAACAGTGATGAACTGTTTGAAGATGGAACAGCGCATACGGTATATTATACGCGTTATGCCAGGTTCGGCAGCGGCGGTGCACCTTATTCAGAACTGATCAGGCTGGATAGCATTGCCGCAATGAAGCAGGGTATCAGTACACTGAATACTACGCTGACAAATCTGAATGCCACCCTGTTACAGCATACCGGCAATATTGCCAATCCGCATGCGGTTACCAAACAGCAGGTAGGACTGGGTAATCTGCCCAATGCCATCTCCAATGATCCTGCTCTTAATGATCCCAATGTACTGGCTACGACAAGGGCCACCAGTAACATGTTGAAGGTGGTACGTACCGGGAATTTCAAGATAGGAGATGTCGGTGTTGATAACTACTATTATATCTCACTCAATCCGGTAATTAATGGTGATTACATGGTGGTGGGATCTCTTATAAGCCACGGTTGGAATTATAATGATGATAACGACGTCATATGGTCTGTCAAGGACCTGGCTCCTTATGTGTTTACATTACTTCTCAGGTCTGTATCTACCGACGTTCAGAGTATTTCATTTGACTACGCAATAATA
Source organism: Chitinophaga solisilvae (assembly GCF_009928525.1). Taxonomy (GTDB): domain Bacteria; phylum Bacteroidota; class Bacteroidia; order Chitinophagales; family Chitinophagaceae; genus Chitinophaga; species Chitinophaga solisilvae. Next base: position 72,629 of record NZ_JAABOK010000002.1, read on the forward strand.
TTAAAATAATATGCCAATTCAGGAAAGAAATAAACTCAAAAGCTGGTTTGAAACAGGTGATTATCCTACACAACAGCAGTTCTGGGATCTGATAGACAGTTTTTTTCATAAGCAGGAGGATACCATCACTATCAATAATGTGACCGGGCTCCGGGATTTGCTGAATGCAAAGGCGGATTACGAATTGTTGCAGGGGCATCTCGCGAATGAAGCTAATCCTCATAAGGTTACAAAAGCACAGATTGGGTTGGGAGAACTGCCCAATGCTATATCCAGTTCCACCGACGAGAATAATACTCAGGTACTGGCCACCAGCGCAGCCATATATCAATTGAAGCGTATGATTAATGCAGGTGCTGTGGAGGAGTTAACCTTTACTTCCAATAATAGTTACAGAATTATACTCGGAAGTATGCTGGAGAAAATTACGGTGGTGTCTCCGGTTGCGCAAACACTCAGCATAGGTACCACTGCCGGTGGAAAAGATCTGCTGTCTGATCTGCTCCTGGAAGCTAACGCAGGTAATGTTATACAATTAGACGTCTATGCAGCTCAGACAGATAAAATGATTTTTTTCAGTGGAATAACAGCCAATACCACCATCCGTTTTTACAAAAGATAGTTAATATAACGTTTATGAATAAACGATTATTACTGCTGATACTCGGCGGGGTGATACTGACATGCCGGTTGGCAGCGCAAAATATTATTGCTGCCAATCGTCTGCTGGTAAGGGATTCGGTGGCGTTGCGCGGATACTGGATCAGGGATGTTAATAATGACAGCCTGCTGGAACATGCCGGAGCACATACTATTTCTACAGACGGCGCCCTGAAGAAATATATTAAGCAAAAGACCAGCAAGACAGGCAATAATGAGGAAGATATAACCGTGCTGCATGCTTTCCGAAGAAACACGACTAATCCTTACCTGACCGATCAGATAAACCTGAAAATTATCAGCGCAGACAGTATTGTTACGCCGGTGACCCTGCGTACAGGCAGCGCGGATCTCTTTACAGCCAGTGGTAAAGCACCGTTCAGCATAACCGGTACCTACATTAACCGGGAACGAGGTACAGTGATGGACCTGAATGTCATGTTCCTGCCAATGACCCTGATCGGCGTTGTGCCATACAATACGGCACAACGATTTGTTTATTACAGGGATACACTGCTGCTGAATGCTAAAGGCTACTACGGTACTATGAGTATTACCGCATCATGGAGAGACTCTGCCCAGATAGCGAAGAAAGACACGTTGGTGGCTATGAGTATTGAAATTGTTAATAATACTCCTGACTGGCTGGTAACTGTTTTTGCAAATATAGTGCCTCCCATGTCTGCCGTTAAGTTTAAGCAGCGGCTTAGCCTGATGCGTACCGGTAGTATGACAGAAACGATTAACCTGTTTCCGGTGGCCGGAATGTCAGATCATACTTATATGAATATGATGAACAACAACAATTGTCAGATCCGCATCTTTAAGAATGGAACAGAAACAGGAGGACCCGCCACCAGTCCGCCATCCTTAGTATTTGATACCACCTGGAAAGAGGTGAAAATAATTGTCAGCCATGCGCCAAATGATTAATAATATGAGGAAGATGAGTAAACAATTGCTGCTGCTGGCCGCATTATACCTGGTGAGTACCGGCTATGCGCCGGCACAGAATGTTATCACCGCAGGCCGCATCACCGTCAGGGACTCCCTGTTCCTGGGCAACCGCTGGATCAAAGCCGTAAACAACGAGAACGATATGCGCTATGCCTCTCCGCAAACCATTTCTACTGACGGCGCCCTGAAAAATTATCTCCGCACGGAGATCAGTAACGCAGCAGATAAGCCTGACAGGATTTCCCTGCTGCATACGTTCCGCAGATATACCGCAAATCCATACCTGCAGGGAACCATTCACCTGACGGTAACCAGTGAAGACAGCATCGTTACTCCCATCACTTTACGTATGCAGGAAGCCAACCTGTTTAAACCCAAAGGCAGGCCGCCATTCAGCGTTGCAGGCAGCTATGTGAATAACACGCCGGGTACTGTGGTGGATATACTGATTAAGGACGATCTGGGACAGCTGTCACAGCTGCAGCCTGCAAATTTTACACAGCGCTTTGCCCGGTACAAGGATACCATACAGCTGGATACCTACCTGCTGTATGGCGGATTCAGAATAGAAGCCTCCATGAGAGATGAACCGCCAGTACCCGCCAGCGATACATTGGTAACCCTCAGCATTGACATCATCAATGCAACGGAGCACGACCTGGTGCAGACGGTCGATAATATCCTGCCACCACGATACGGCGTTGTGTACAAAAAGCAAATGGTATTACACCGCTCGGAACCGCTGCCATTCGCCATGAGCAGGGTGCCCGTAGCCGTACTGCCCGACGGGCGTTTTGTGTACATGGGCAATAACGACCGCATCATGTACCAGGTCTTCAAAAATGGCGAAGAGTTTAAGTTTCAGTCCGGCTCAGACTGGCTTTACATAGACCTTGACCCTACCTGGAAGGAGCTTAAAATAATAGCTGTCTACGAACCGAATGATTAATCCGATAACATAACTATGATGAATAAACGTTTTTTGTTAACCTGGATACTAAGCCTGCTACTGGTAATGGTTTGTTCCGCACAGAGCGTTGTTACGGCCAACCGGGTAACTGTCCGCGACTCCCTGTCCTTACGCGGTCGCTGGATCACAGGCATTAATAACGAAGGTGATCTCCGGAATGCATCAACGCATACGCTTTCAACGGATGCAGCACTGAAACAGTATATAGATGACGCTGCCAGCGGAAAGAAAGAGAATCGTTTTTATATAAACTATTTTTTTGACCAGTTTGTATGGGGACCTCTTTTCCGGGATTCTCTTCAACTGGAAGTTATCAGCGCAGACAGTATAGTAACTTCTTTTACTATGCAGAACCGTACGGCAGACTGGTTGTATGCCTACGGAAAGCCGCCCTATACAATACGTGGCCGGTATATTGGTCATATACCCGGTGTAAATCTGTCTTGTGATATTAGTAATGCAGCTCGTATTCCTTACAGTGCCATATCAAGAACAGCCTATGTAAATGATACCCTGCAGCTTTTATATCCTGACCTCCGGTATGGGGTTGATATCTACTGTATGCTCAACGATTCGATAAACAATCTGGGAGATGCGGATACATTAGTGAAATTAAATGTAGAACTGATAAATTATACAAGCAGAAATGCCTTCTCTCTGTTCTGGAATGATGTGCCACCCGGAAAATCTTTCGTATACACAATGCCGGTCCATATGTCCAGGGCAACTGGAATAGAGATGGATCCTTATTATTCTTTCCGGGGTTTATATGTGGCAGAAGATGGAGTGGCTATTAATATGTGGCATAACCGCCAGGTGAGAATAATGATTTTTAAGAACGGGGATAGTATTCCTGCCTGGGAGCATACTTCCGGTACGTCTGAGAGGCTGCCGCTGAAACTGGATACTACCTGGAAAGATATGCTGGTCGTTTTTTCCTATGTCCCCGTAGACTAATGCGTAAAATTTAATGATACTAACAATGAATATGAATAAACGATTTTTACTGCCCGGATTTTTACAATTGTTTCTAGTGTCATTTGCAATGGCACAGGGCACCGTGACCTCACATCGGCTGATCATCAGAGATTCCCTGCAGCTGGGCAACCGCTGGATAAGAGGTGTGAATAATGACGGCCGGCTGCTGCAGGCAAACGGAAATACCGTGTCAACGGATGCGGTGCTGAAGCAGTATGTAGATAAGGTAAGTGGTAGAAATATACCTGGTATTCACGTATTATGCCGGTTCGAAAATGCATCGCCCGGATACCGGGATTCCATAAAATTTGAGATAGTCAGTAGTGAAGGCATTGTAACACCAGCAAAGATTTATCAGCAATCAGCTGATAAAATCTTTGCTGAAGGAAAGCCACCATTCAAGATCCGAGGACAGTATATCAATAATAAACCTGGAACAGTATTGGGTTACAGAATCAACAGCATCTATGAGCAGAATTTTGATGTAATATATAATCAGTTCAGCAGACAAGCGTACCTGCATGATACCCTTCAGTTGTTAACGGAGAGTATATTGGGTAATATGAATATGTTTTTTAAGGTAGCAGATTCGTTATCCTCTATGAATGATGCTGATACGCTGGTTGGCCTGCATATAACGTTGAAAAATATTACCGAAGAAAGCATTCTTGAAATATTGGGCAATAGAGTGCCTGCACAAACAACCTGTTCCTATTTTATGAGATTCCCTATGAGTAAAATAGGATATACAAATTTTGGCCCGTTTGACAGATGGAATATGACCAAGATGAAGAACGGAGGTATTACCGGAATGGAAAGCAGAATAGGGACATTGCTCAGAACATATAAGAATGGTGAACCGCATCCTTATCCCTATGGCTCTGGCAGGAGAGTCTGGCCACCTGATCTGTCTGTTGATCCCAGCTGGAAGGACCTGTATATCGAACTGGATTATATGCCTGAAGAAGAGGAGTCCAAACCTGCTGAATAAGTATATAAAACATGTCTGCCAATCTGTAGCCTTCAATAATCAATATTAGCTATGAAGAAATTTTTTTTACTTTCCGGCCTTTTATACGCATTGTTAATAACCCGTTCCTATGCGCAAAGTACCGTTAATGCCACACGGGTGACAGTCAGAGATTCTCTGCGGCTGAGCGATCGATGGATTAAAGCTGTTAATAATGATAATAGCCTGCACAACACATCAACAAATACTATCGCTACTGATGCTTCCCTGAAATCATATATCGATACAAAATTTATCAACCTGCCCAGGCAGGAAGAGATTTTGGTGGAATCTATCTTCAACAACGGCTTTTGGGAAACCTATGATTTTAACCGCCGGGATTCCGTAAAGTTTAATATTATCAGTGCGGATAGCATCAGCACCCCTGTTACCCTGCAGCTATATGCAGGCAACCGAATCCTGGTGAAGGGAAAACCACCATTCAGTATAAGCAGTACTTATATTAACCGCACCCCGGGAACAGTATTGTTTTTTGAGTATACCAACTTCCCTTCTACCATTTTTACGGAACCCTCCTTTATGTCCTCTGGTTCTTCAGAGGATTTCAGACAGAATTCTGTAAGATATAACATTGGAGAAAGGGAGATCTACTTCGGCGATACCCTGAATGTACAGGCTGGTGGATTCAGACATGAGCTGGGGCTTATATTTGGACTCAGGGACTCGCTTGAACGGCCACGGGACACCTTGATTAAACCTCATTTTGAGCTGGTCAATGAAACAGATGATTATACACTACACTTCCACGGGCAGGTCGTTCCTCCGCAGAAAAGCATCAGCTATTCCAATAAGATAGAAGTGCAGAGATCAGGAGCTGTTAATTCATACATAGGACGCAGAGGGCTGTTTTTACTGAAAGATGCAACTGCGGTATCTTTTGATAACCAACGCCCGGTAAAGCTGGCGGTTTATAAAAATGGGGTATATGTTACTAATATGGATAACAGCGATGAGTGGCCAGAATTCACCTACGACGCCACCCTGAAGGATTTACGCATCATCCTCTCCTACGCCTCACCGCAGTAGCCCCTAAAGAAGTTATCCACCGTTCTATGTTTAACTCATCCATCCGCCTGTTCTATTTGCAGGCGGATGGATTTTTTTGTAATGCTGAAATCATTTACAGTAAAGCGTTTGAGAGAAATAAGACATTTCGATTTATTCCTTCGGACGCCTGGTTTTTTCTCCCTTATATCAGCAATTTATTTCCGGTACCCAGCGGAAAGCCTCCCCGTCTGCCACTACCCGCCCGAACCCCGGCCACGGCAAATGATACCCGAATACCAGCTGCCCGGAAAGCGCCATCTGCCGGAGTACAGCAACGCGTACCTGCGCCGCCTGCATAAAATCAATATCAAAAACGGTTCCCCAGTCCGGATGCCTGAATAGTACCTGGTCATCATGACAAATATCTCCCATGTGCATAAAACTTTTATCCTCCGACTGTATTTCAAACATATAATGTCCGGGCGTATGTCCTGCTGCTGCTACCGGTTTCAGAAAATCAAACAGGGGAGTGCTGCCGCTGAATAACTGCAGCCTGCTTTCGGTGGCTGTAAGGATAGTCCTGATCTCCTGCTGCATGGCAGACAGTACTGTCGTTGCTTCCTTACTCCGCGAAAAATCCGGCACTGCCGATTGCCAGAAAGTATACTCCTCGCAGGACAGATGAATCGTTGCTGCAGGAAACACCAGCTGCCTATCTGCCTGTACCAGCCCGCAGATATGGTCCGGGTGCGCATGCGTCAGCACAATATCCGTTACCTCCTGCGGCTGAATACCGGCTGTCTGCAGGTTGGCCGTCAGCAGGCCACCGCTGTTATGGCCATTGCCGGCATCCATTAACACCGTCCGGTCACCGGAACGCAGCACCAGTATATTATGCGGCAGCCTGAAATGCTCCGTCGTGTTGCGTATATTTGACAATGCGGAACGTGCAACGCCAGGTGCAAAGCATGCGTTGTCATACGGTACTTCCCCGTCATTTACAACGAGTATCTTCCGTGCGCCGCCATGATAAGTGAAGAAGGAAGCCTGTTGCGCTTCTGCTGAATGAATAATCATATCCTGATAATTTTTACGCAAAGTTCCCCTTTGCTGTATGGTTAACAGGACAGACCATACTTTTTGACTCAGGCTATAATTTCAGACCAATGGCAAAGACAAGTGTTAGAAAGAACAAAGACTTTAATCCCACCAACTGTGCGGTGACGTTTTGTATGAATATCATCGGAGGAAAATGGAAGCCGGTCATTATACACCTGATCCGGAATAATACCAACAGATACAGCCTGATGCTGAAAGCCATGCCGGAAGCCAGTAAACAGACCCTCACCAACCAGCTGCGGGAGCTGGAAGCCGACGGCGTTATTGAACGCATCGTTTTTGCGGAAGTACCTCCCCGCGTGGAATATAAAATAACTGCGTACGGCGGCAGCCTTCTGCCTATCATCGACGCTATGAGGGTCTGGGGCCGGAAACATATGCCGGGCGTGTAATATCAGGGATCCAGTTTCCGCCATAGCAACGGCTCCGGTTTGAATATATCTCCTGGAGAAGCATCCTGTGAGGAGCCGCCATAGTATCTTACCGGATTATTTCCATGTAAGAGGTACGGGCTCTGTAACTCCCTGCCTTGCTGAAATACCGGCTGATGCCACCTCCCAGTCTGCGGATCCATCATTCTTAACTGCGCTTCATAGAGATGCAGTCCTGTACTGTCTGCAAACTCGCCATGCTGGAATACCAGGCTATTGAATTTTCTGTTGTTTTCAGGATACCGGGTGCCTTTCAGCGCATTGGTGCTGATGCCTTCCATGGTTAAGCCAAACGGGTAATAGTGCGTTACCTCCAGCAGCGGACCGGAAAGCAGCTGTACGGCAATATTGTCGAAGTATACCGGCTGGTCGCTTTCATTGTCGGGATATACATACAGATAACCTGTCCGGGAGATAATCATCTTATCTGTTCCCAATACCTGCAGCTGATCGGGGATCCGCTTCACCTGTCGTGTGCCGCTGCCCTCATCTATCATTTTAAGTCTGTCATCGAAGAGCGCAAAATTCAGCCCTGCTTTGATGTACAGCGGACGGGCCATCTCCTGTTCCTTTCTCTTCATACTTTCATATGCTGCAGGTGTGATACCCATGGCAGCAGCATTGCCGGCGGCGGTAACCTGGTGAATATCTGTGGCGGCACTCCGGGAAGGGGCCTGCAAGGCACTATTCAGCAAACCGCTCAGCGGTGTCATTGCCTCCTGCTTCTTCCCGGCTATACTCTTGTAAAATGCGCTGGCACTGATCTGTACGGTATCTCCCGCCATCACCCGTAATACCAGCGACGGCCCTGTTTTCTTTTCCGTTGTCTTCGCCGGCAGTAACGCGATGAATTCATTTTTTACCTTGGCGCCATCTGCCGGATAGCCTGCAGGCTTAGGACTGCGTGCTGATACCACGTTGCTGAATAGCAATTCTTCTTTTGCGGCCTGCGCTGTTTCCATGGAAGCCAGGTATACCGTGGTATCTGTTTGTTCTGTCAGCACTATTCTGGTATTATCAAGATGATCTTTTTCAAAGTAATCATAAAAATATCTGACCGGCTGACCAGCCTTTACTACCGACCGGATGCGGCCTTCTTCATGCGGAATGCTCTGCAGCGTATCGTTTACAAATTCCACTCCGTCTATATAATCTGTAATGGTTACCCTGCCGGTACCGGTATAATCAGTCACTTTTTTCCGGAGTTTATTACCCCGTGCGTCATAGGAGCTGGTAATATAACCTTTGCCCCACAGGTAGAAAGAATCCGGAAGGTTCAGCCAGTTGTAACGCAGTATACTTGTCAGGCTGTTCATATCTGCCAGCTGATTGCCATTGTCGTCATAGGTATAATCCTGTGCGCCCGCTGTATTCAGCTCTTTAAAATCGCCGAGTATACTCAGCGGGTTATTCACATAGTCAGTAACCGCAAACAGTTTGTTGCTGTTGAGGATGTAGTCATATTTCAGGCTGTCAATTAATATGGAGGTAGTGCCGGAAAGCCCTTTCTGATTCATGGAAAGCATGTTCCCGTTAAGATCATAGCGTAATCCGCTGACGGTATAATCTACCTGGTCATTGGTCCAGGCGGAACCGCCGGTATTCTGCTGGGAGAAGGCGGCGGCAGTGAGCCGGTTTACTTCATCATAACTGAAATCATATTTACGGGGAATATTATCATTGGCGGAACGCCATACGGTGCCGGCGATATTGCCATTGTACTGCGGATGCGTATAATCTGCGCCGGTGATGACCGGCGTTGTGCTGTCGTAGCCCAGATCGAAACCGAAGTAGTAACTGTTGCCGGTGCTGACATATGCTTTATTTACGCTTTTCAGCCATCCCCGGATGTTGTAGACATACTGCATACTGTCAAGGCTGCTGCCGAATGTTTTACATACCATCTGTCCGAGGTGATTACGGCGCAGGTGTACCAGGGTTTTAGGCAGCCCGGAATTATTCAGCTGTTTTAAAATGCGGAGCAGGTTACCGCCCCGGTCGTAATGATATACGGATAGTATCCGTAAGTCCGGTGTGGTAGTACTTTTCGGGTTGGTGTAATGATGGTAGGTACTCAGTATTTTCCCTTCCACATCGTACAGGGTGCTTTTGGTATCTGTGCCCTGGTTGATGTTATCTGCGATGGTTTGAATCAGCCGGCCTTTATCATCGTAATAATACGTGGTATACAGCAGGGTGGTGGTGTCCATTACCCTGGAATAACCATAGGTGAGCAGGCCGCTGACATGCCGGGAGTAAGTGGTGGCGGGATCCGGGGTCATGCTGTAACCATATTGCAGAAATCCCATGTCGGTGCTGTTGAAGGGTTTGGAGAGATTGGGATCCGGACTGTACTGTGTATAGATGTCGCCTTTTAAAGCGATAGTGGGTGTAAAATCAGGCAGCCGTTGCAGGAGCATGCCGGTAATGGTGTCTACATAGTAATTATTTACCTGCGCCTGCATGGCGTAGCGGGAGGCGTTTTTAGTCTGCAGGGCTGTTCCGGAAGGGCGGCTCAGGTAATCATACAGCTGATAGAGCCAGTTGTTACGGGCAGTAAGATTGCCATCCCGGCTGAAAACCACGCGGTCGCGGGCATCGTAGGTGATTTCCCGGAGGCCTGTGCCGGGCAGCTTTTTCCTGATTACGCGGCCGCGTTCATCGTATTCATTGATGTAACATAATTCATCTTTTACAAATGGCAGGCTGTTGAAGGTATAATCGTTGTTGATAATCGCCTGTGTAGCTTTGGGCGGAATGATGTAACGGAGGCGGCTGAAATCATCATACACATAATAGGTATCCAGCCAGGCGCTGTCTGTTACCTGGCGTTGCAGCACCTGCCGTTCTTCCTGGTCTTTGAAGATAATGTGCTGACGGCCATCGGGATCTGTGGTGACTATTTTATACAGTTCGCCGGGGAGATATACCGCCGCCTGCGGAACAGCGCCACTGTCGGCTGTAATGAGCCACCGCAGCACTTTATCTGCATTGGTATTTATAGCGTATACTGTTTTGGTGGTATGTCCGGTGCCTGGCTGCCAGGAGCTGCCGGCATAACCCTGCTCAGACATCCTGTTCAGCGGGGAGGCTTCCGGTACCTGCCGGATAATAGGGAAGCTGTCGTCGGGAACATCCGGCACCGTGGAATAGGCGGGTTCATAAAAGAATGCCTGGTCGTGAAATGCCGTTGGGCGCAGGAATCCCGTGCCGCCGTTCCAATCGGCAAAGGGCAGAAAGGTAGTAGTATTTCTTCCGAAATTATCAAAGTAAACCGGGGTGATAATATCATATGCGTCAGGGCTGGCTTGTACACGAATATGCTGCAGCGGGCGTCCCAGCCCATCGAGATAGATGACTGTTCTTTTGCGTTGCTCCGGAACGAGTGCATTTACGGCTGCCTGCGTGGTAACGCCGTTGGCGGTGATAACTGATTGCGCCACGAAATTACTGATAGTGGTTACCTGTCCGCTGGCGGTAGTTATGGCCAGTATCAGGCTGACAGTAAGTAGTAAGTACTTCATACCGTTGGGTTTAATATGAAAGGATACCTGCCTGTACAGGCTCGTCTACAGGCATGCCCGGACCATAATTGTACAGGAAATTTCTGCGGATGTTATTGCCGCCGTCGCGGATATTCAGTAACCTGTTTAATCCGTCGTATTCAGATATTTGGGTGCGGTTGTCCGGCGGATTGCTGCTGGTAGCGCCCACCAGTGGCTGATACGTGTAAGTGGTTATATCAGCATAGGCGGAAACAAGCCGCAGCTCATCGGCAATGGCGTTGCTGCCGGCAAGTATAATATGGCCTGCCGCTGCGCCTATCAGGTTATACTGGTAATAGGTCCAGCCGTTTCTGACCGGCCCCGTTACAGCAGGTGAATGAACGGTGGTGCCTTGTTTTACTACCACTGTTCCGGTGCGTAGCCAGAAAGATAGTGTCAGCGAGGCATTGAGGGTAGTTGCCGGTAACAGGATAACGCTGTTGAAAAACAGGTTCCCACTATGACTGCCGGTATAGGCAATGGTATCATTGATGGTGTAACCGATGAGCTGCGCGCCTGACCACGAAAGTCCTGCATCTTCAAAGCCTGCATAGCCTGCCGGGAGGTTGTTGCCGTTGGTGATTTCAGCCACCGGATAACTGTTGTTATATCCCCATAGCCAGGTGCTCAGTATCCCTTTCTCTTTCCGCCGGGAGGCCAGTACACCGTTTTTATAGGTGAACCACCACCACGGTTTGTAGGAGGCGTCGGTGGTGAATACGCCTGCAGTCAGCGCAGACTCCTGGTAGCTGATAAGCGGCGTTTTTGTTTCTATCCGTGATACCTGAACGGGCAGCAGATCGGCGCCGTAACGCGTGATAACACCGCTGATAATACGTTTATCCGTTCCCGTTACCGTCTGCCGGTATTGATAGGATTCGACTTCCGCGCCTGGGATATATTTAAACAGCATCAGCGGAATGCCTGCATCATCGGGCCCTGCGGCCGAAGCGGCATAATCCGCGATATACTTCTTCCGGGTAACCAGCTGTTCGGAATTATTAGTAAAGGTGGTGATCACCGACGGATATATATGCAGCGGATTTTCATAACTGTAGAGGGTACCGTTTAACAGAAAATCTGTTGTCTGCTGATCATATATTTTTTCTGTTTTGGTAGTAAGATATTTTCGTTGTGACAGAAATGAGTATCCCCCCGGAATCCATATTACCGGATAGGTACGGGTCTCTGCACATCCTGCAGGCAGCCCCTGCTCCGGCGTGTAGGCGTTATAGATAGTGTCGCCGGAAGTGCCTGTTGTCAGGCACCATAGTATTTCATTGGTCTGCGACATCTCCGGCCATACCTGCACTGCCGGTACTGCCGTATCTTTTAGTACCGCATAGTAATATTGCTGTTCATTTAACAGCTTGCCCTGGCGGTTGTATATCTTTACGGCAGACAGCGTACCGTTGGCTATATTTTCGTCTTTGCTGTCAAGAGTATCGGTCCGGTACGTATATACCGTTTTCCCCAACGTGTGCAGCCGGCTGCTGTCTGTCACGGTTTCTGTTACCTGCCTGTATCCGATGTGTCCACCCTGGAATACCGCTGCCGGAAAGTTTTCACCGGCGCTGACAGTAAAGCAGGCAGCTTCCTGCAGGTAATCGCCGGTGTGCGTATCTGTATCCCGGTTGCAGTAAGAGGAGATATACAGGTAGCCGGGAAACAGCGCATCCGTGCGGCCGCTGGTTTTACCGTTATCCTGGTTATAATTATATAAGCGGGTGCGTGCTGGCTTGTTACCGAGTGCATAATCTGTAATAGCAGTGACTCTGACGCCACCCAGTATATGTGTGGAATCATCATATTCATCCAGGGCAGTATGCAGGGCATAGTCATAGGTAGTAAATCCATTAGTGGGGTACACTATTTTACGGAGCAGTGCATAGGCAGAGCCGTTGAGATCCGGTTCCCGGTTAGCGTAACCGCCTATGAGCGTATCTTCGACGAGCACCGGAGGGGCAATGCTTACCGCCGGTAGCAGCGTGCTGTTCGTGGCTTTATTATAGAATCCCCAGTGGTCGATGCCTGTAGTGAACAGCTCCGGCATATCTGCATCCGTATAGTAATAAAAACGGTAAGGAGGCGGATCAGGAGTAGTGGTAGTGAGAGATACTTCCTGCAGGCTGTCCAGCCGTAACCTTTTGGGCATAAAGGTATTCGCGGCATTGGTGAAATAACTGTAGGCGGCGCGGAAGCGCTTTGCCAGTCTGTGATTGCCACCAATGGCATTGTAAACTGACAGCGAGTCCAGCTTCGGAATATCGGAGAACTCTGTATCCTCGCGGTTGCCGGAAGCATGGAGGGTTATGTAGGCTATGAGGCTGTCATCGCGTACCAGCGAAATCTGCTGCGGAAAATTGCGGGTACTGTAAGTGAATGGGCCTGCCGGCGCGTAGATCGCCGTATCTATAGTGTTGACAACCGAGCTGCTGCCGGTACTGTCGTACCGCAGGATAGTATTGAAAATCCAGGATACAGATCTGTTGTTGATATGCCGGGCATCCAGCGGATGTGCTGCTGCAAGCTGATAGCTGAATAATATTTTTTCATGTCCATTGGCTGATGTGATGCTGGTAAGATACCAGCTGGAGATATAGTTATAACTGAGTACGGTGGCAGCATCCGGCAGCGTGTCTGCCGGTATCTCCATAAGGGTGGAGTCTACATCAGCAAAACGGTAGATATTTCCTTTATCATCTGTAACACTCATCTCAGCTCCGGAGCGGCTGATGCGCAGCATATTTTTTTCTTTCGTGATAATTTCTCCGGCAGGAGTGATAATAAATTTCCCGGAATAAGGTCCGAAGTTATAGCAGTACAGGTCGGGCTCCATTTCCTGTTCACCGTTCCTGAGCTGCCGCAGGGTATCCTGCAGTGCGAAGAAGTTGTCGCCGGATGGTAGTACGGACGTTCTGTAATGTTCGTCATCCGGTTTGCCCCGCACATATCTGGTGATGACACCGCCTGCATGCAGCGACCAGTGCTGTCCTGTCCAGGCGGGTGCTTCCTGCGGGCGGAAGCCACCGGCATGAAAGCGAAGCGACACGGGGAGTGTGAGGCTGTTGCCTTTTAATTCATACAAGGGTATTTTGATGTCAGGCGTACCGGAATAAAGGCCGGTCGGCATATTGACGTATTTGCCGAGCGCAGCGGCTTCCGGCGCGGGCGATGTGATCTGTACTGCGCGGAGTGCCGCCCGCGAAGCGGCGGTATACAGGGCGGAAGGTCCTTGCGCATGAACTGTCTGCATGCATACCAGCAGGCATAGTAATATGTGTGATGCTTTCATGGTACAGGGGTTTATGACCTGAAAGAAAAAATATAGCAAGTATAGGAGAGTCCGGTTACAGGTGGCAGATATCAGATTTGGTATCTTAATTTACAATCTTTGGCTGCAGGATGCTGACAGGTGGCATAATTCACTGATTTCGCCCTGTGAAAGGGGAAGGTATTTTTCAATAAAATTATCATGTTGGAAGAAAGGGATTTTCCCGAATCCGTAAAGATTTTTTCCGATATGATTAACTGCTCCTGTGGGAATGCATCAATTTTGCGGTGACATCCATCTTCATAAAATCATTCCTGGATGACCACCTGCAATTTATGAAAATCACTTTCCCGATACGGGTTTACAGCAGTATCAGTATTGCGTTCCTTTTATTATTAGCAGTATTGACAGGCCGGGGGCAGAGCAACACCGGTAGTATCCGCGGTATCATCATGGCTGGCGGCCAGCCGGCGCCATTCGTATCTGTCACTTTATCCGGTACACTCAAAGGCGCCGTTACCAACGAAAAAGGCTGGTATGAAGTAACCGGCATTACACCCGGCAGTTATACCTTGCAGATCCGGTATATAGGACTACTGCCACAGCAGAAAGATATTACCATCACCACCGGGCAGCAGCTGACCGAAAATTTTACATTGGAGAAAGATGTGAAGGCGCTGCAGGAAATCAGGGTGACAGCAGGTTACAACAAGTTTGCCCGTAAAGAGGTAGAAGATGTTGCCCGCCTGCCGATCAGGAACCTGGAGAATCCGCAGGTATACAATGTAATTCCCAAAGAGCTGCTGCAGGACCAGGTGATCATCAGCTATAACGATGTATTGAAAAATGTAACAGGCGTGAGTCAGGCGCTGGTGAACGGCTCCAATTCCTTCAACCTGCGGGGATTTTTCACCACCAGTTATCTGCGTAACGGTTTGCAGGATTTTAAAACCAACAGTATAGAGGTCGTGAATATAGAAAGGATTGAAGTACTGAAAGGACCGTCAGCTACCCTGTTTGGCAGCAGCCTGGTATCTTTCGGCGGACTGCTGAACCGTGTATCCAAACAGCCTTTTGATAAATTCAGGGGAGAAGTGTCCTATATGGCCGGAGGCTTTGGGCTGCAGCGCGTAACCCTGGATGTGAATACACCGCTGAGTCAGCAACGTGGGCTGTACCTGCGTACCAATGCGGCTTTTCATAGTGAGAACAGTTTCCAGGATGTGGGCTTCACCCGTCGGTTTTTCGTAGCACCGTCACTGTTATATAAACCAAATGAAAGACTTTCGATATTGGTAGATGCAGAATTTTATGCACAGAAAGCCAACGATTTCAACAGGCTGTTCCCACAAACATCTTTTGTTAAAACCAATCCCCGCGATCTTGAGGTAGACTGGCGCCGGTCTTACGGCAGCAATGACCTGTATCAGCGCAAGCCTTCTGCCACTGTATATGGCCGCGTGGATTATAAACTATCGGATACCTGGAAATCGCAGACCAGCGTTGCCTATACCCATGCCATACAGAAGGGATACTACACCTGGAATGAACTGATGGGTGACAGTGTATCACGTAATCCCGGATATGCCAATAACATTTACGACTATACGCAGGTGCAGCAGAATTTCAACGGAGATTTCAAACTGGCAGGTATGCGTAACCGTATCGTAGCAGGTCTGGATTATTTTACCACAGTGGAGCGTAGTACTGCCGCCGAAATTTATGGTTTTGATAAAGTAGGCATCAAAGGAAATGATCCGCAGTATTACGGGCTGACAGGAGCTACTTTATCTGCAGCGCTGGAAAAATTTCCGTTCAGTGAAACCTCAACCGGCCAGCATACTTACGGCGCTTATGTATCCGATGTGATCAACATCACAAAGCAACTATTGGTGATGGCCAGTCTGCGGGTAGACCATTTTATAAACAAGGGCAGCAAGGATCTCGTAAAAGATACCGTAACAGACAAATACAGTCAGACTGCCTTGTCTCCCAAGCTGGGATTGGTGTATCAGCTACTTCCGCAAAAGCTGTCCGTATTCGGGAATTACATGAACGGGTTTAGTAACAATGCCCCTGGCCGTCAGCCGGACGGTAGTGTTATTAACTTCAAACCCAGTCAGGCCAATCAGTGGGAGGCAGGTGTGAAAATGGATCTGTTCAACGGAAAATTAAACAGCACCATCAGTTACTATCATATCAAGGTACAGGATGTCATCCGCAACGACCGTTCACCGGGGCGTACAGGCTTCAGAATACAGGATGGTGGCCAGTTGAGCAAGGGTATTGAGGTGGAGGTAATTGCAAACCCGTTCAGCGGATTCAACCTGATTGCCGGTTATGCATACAATGATATTTATACCATCAACACCAACCCTGATGTAGATGGGCTGCGGCAATGGACAGGTCCGGCGCAGACAGCCAACCTGTGGCTGAACTATTACTTTCTGCATGGTCCGCTGCAGGGGCTGGGCATAGGTGTTGGCGGTAATGCCAATGGTAGGGCATATATTGATCAGTCACACTCAGCAGGTATGTTTTACATGCCCGCCTATACCGTATTTAACACGGCAGTAAGCTATGAGCGCTCCTTTTATAAAGCCTCTCTGAAAATTGATAATTTAACGAATGAAGTTTACTGGGGAAGTTATGTCGGCCAGATGATGCCCCGCAGGCTAAGTGCTGGTGTCACCGTAAAATTCGGGAAATAAAGAATGGATGAATCAGGCTCTTACCGGAGCCTGATTTTATTTTACGAAGAAACGAATAACACTGTTGGGAGATGGATGTTCTTTTTTGATGGTCTTCTCTGTAACACTTTGCCATAGCGATTTCCCCAGTATGCTGAGGTCAGGATACACCCCTTTTATTATGAACGCATCAAATACATACGGGGTACCTTCCGCGCCCAGCGGGCTGTTACTGTCAGCCACATGCAGGTGCAGGTGCGGGCCGGTAGACTGCCCGGTGAATCCCAGGCTGGCGATCACCGTTCCCTTTTTGATACGCTGACCGGGTTTTACACGGATACTTCCCGGTTGCAGGTGCTCATAGAAGACATAGGTATTGTCAGCTATTTTCAGGGATATATAATTGCCGGTGGCATCATCTGCGCCATAGGCAGGATGTGAAGAGAGAGTGGCGCTTTCCGCGAAATCATTTCTTACTGCAGCAATCTCGCCATCGGCAACGGCCAGCACCTCAGCGCCGTAACCAATCCAGCTGCGGATGGAATCTTCCTTACGTCCATCAGTATATTTACCATTGTTATCCAGCTGAATAAAGTCTATCGCATAACGTCCCGGGATACGGGGAGTACCCTCTTTTACAAATATCACCCTGCGGTGGCCGCGTGCCCACATAGGGTGGTAGATAGCCGCCCATATGCCAGCACCCAGCGGCGGGCCTAAGACTACAGGAGCGCGTTTCACCAGTGCCGTTTTAGCGCCGGATATACTAAACGCTTTACTGCCGGTAGTTCCGGCAATATGATGTATAATGGTATCGGGCAGCTGGCCAGCAGCTTCCAGGTATAATATAGCGGTGCTGCCGGGCATCATTCTGCCGGAGTCCGAATGTTTGTCGGCGCTGTATATCCATTGCGGAATAGTGGTTTTATCCAGTTGCAGCAGCAGGCGGCCGGTGGCGGCATCCCGCAGCTGAATGTCTGTCAGCAGTACAGGCGATGGCGCGTAGTTGATGAGCTGTAATTCATAGGAAATAGAAGGAGTGTTATTAATGGTCTGTGCCTGCGGCGGATACGGAACGTGCAGGGATAGGGCGGTGGTTTGCGCACGCGCAGAGAAGAAGGAGAAGAGGAGTAGGGTGGAGAGGAGGTGTTGCATGATAATAATTGCTGCGTGAATTTTGCTACTAATGTAATTTTAAATCAAATAAAAGTACGGTTTCCCGTTTTTGCTGGTAACGAAAATTTCGTTACTTTAATTGTTTGATTAAAATACCTGTTTAGTAAGCGAACCCCATCTCACTTACTGTTTTAAAATTTAATTGTTCATGAGATTTGCTGCGAGGCTCCTTAGTGTGAGTGATAATTGTACTATACCAATTAACTACTCTTATCCGTTATCGGCTGCGATTTATCGAATTCTGGCGAATGGTGATAAGGAATATGCTGAGTTTCTTCATGAAAGAGGCTATGGAAAAGGGTTCAAACTATTTTCTTTTTCGCAGATTAATTGTCCATTTCGCATAGAAGGGGATCGTTTGCGTATCCTGGGACGGGAACTTTCATTTTTTATATCCTTTCATCTTCCACAAGCTGCTGAAAGTTTTATTACCGGATTGTTTCAATCTGAAGTTCTAGTTATAGCTGACCGTAAATCACGGGCAGAATTTCGTTTTCAGAGAATAGAGCGTTTGCCTGATTCTTTAAGTAGTTATCAAGAGAAGGAAGTGGTAGAAATAAAAGTAAAACCATTGTCTCCTGTGGTTACTGGTCTGCAGGATGAAAGGGGGTACTACAATTTTTTATCTCCGGATGATTCTAGGTTCAATGCAACGCTTATGTATAACTGGCGGAGTAAAATAGCTTCCTCTTATGATGAAAGCGCTGCAAGAGAAGCAGCAGTATCAATTATATGTCCACCGTTCGAGAAGCCTCCTAAATCCAGACTTATAACAATAAAAGCTAATACATTAGCAGAAACTAAGATACGTGGGTGGATGAATTTTGAGTTGATGATATCGGGGCAGAAATGTTTTGTGGATTTATTAATTAACTCAGGCGTTGGATTATATAATGGGCAAGGAATGGGATATGTTTCATAAAATATATGTATAAGTGTCAGTATCCCAATACCTTGATAAAACTAATTTCAATTCTTTTAAAGTTCGATTAAAATGTATGAAATACTGACAATGTAAAATTAATAAAAATTTCCGATCCAGGTTATTATACCATGATATAACTATGATGATTTTTTACTACCTTGGTAGAAAATTATCTCATGGAAGAGTTTTATTATCTAGTGAGTGACGGAAGCGAAATGGATACTGAAAGTTTTATCAGTTACATTCTTTATGAAGGATTAATAAAAGAAGCATTCACTTTTTGTGAAAGTGACTTTTCCTGTCCGGAAGCCTATAATTATTTTAAAAACCTGTTTCAATAATGATAAGAGAGCTTGTAAACTTTGCTGCTGCGTTGGATGAAGAGTTTAAAATGCTGGGCTCACTTCCTAAAGAAGGAATACATGTGTTGCTGCATATAAAAAAGGAAGATCAGCGGGTAAGTATAGATATGGAGCATTTTGAATATGAACAGTTTTATAAAAGTCAAAAGGAGGCGCCTTCTGACTTCTTAAATAAGTGTAAGCTATTCCATCAAAATGCTTGGTGTATTGATACCAATAAATGTTTCGATCTGCCCACAAAGGCTATACATACCTGTTCGCCGCTGGCAGTAGGTTTTAAGCGAGAACATCTGGAAGGAGGGGTAAAGTTTAATGAAAATCAGGCGCGCAGCAAAAGGCAGATTAATGAACGCTTTGGCGACTATTTCAACAGGGCATTTGAACTGTTTAAGAGTCCTGAAGAAGCTGAAACATATAAGGTTTTCAGCCAGTTATTCACCAGTGGTGAATTTAATGGTATTCTTCTAAAGATTGGTGAAAAGAATATTGTACGCAGAGAAGCATTAGAAGTTAGCCTGCAGGAAAAGAAAGAAGAGCTGAAACAGAGCATTGATGAGATACAAAAAGGATTAATAAAGGAATCTATAACTGAAATCGAACAGCAGCTGCTCAAAGTAAAACCCCTGGAAGATAGTAACTACATCATTTTTTATGTGGATGTTCCTTTAGAAACATACCGTCAGGTGCATACCAGATACCTGGATGATAAACTTTTTAATAAAGCGGATTATAATACTGTACCAGATGAGCAGGGTGTTATTTATGGAACCAATAACTTCATGAATACCTTTAATGATAAGATGCCTTTTCTGATGCATCAGACAGCAAGTTTCGACATCAGCGGCCGCATTTCCAACAGAGATGCCCGATTGCTGAATGACCTGTTGAATGTTTTGCCTAATAAAACCTTACCTAATCCTTTGCCTATATTTCTCTATAAGGATGAGTTAGAGAGAATGATACCAGTTTTCCGGGAAGGAGGTAATAAGATAGGGTACAAAGACATGATTGACAGCATCGCAGAATATTATAAGCAGGATGCTCCCAATTATTATCTTCTTTTCTGGCAAAATACTGTTGATGGAATTGTCTTTCGTGATTTTGACTATGTGTCAGGTTTTGAGTATAGCTTTCCCCAGGCGATGGCCATACAGAATCTGTTTGGCTTAAAGGGGAAAAATGACAACTCCCTCAAAAGATACCCATTGATTAAAGATGCGTTTGATATGGAACAGCAGGTGTTTAAACCACTGTTACAGAACAGGTATCATAAGCTGGATTATTTCGGTGAATTCGAGAAAGAATTATATACAGGTCATGATTTAACCTTTAGTTCTTTTTGCAAGTACCGGAAGATGATTTATGACTATGTCTATAAGTCCAGAAGAAATGTAATTGATGGCAGGATATGGGATGAAATGGCTTTTAATGCCATTCTGGATGATGTGAAGAAAGGGAATAAATATGAAGTGAAGGAGAAACTGAATATTTGGTACAGCCTATATGATTTTTTTAATAATGATAAATCAATTGATATGATTAATAAATTGAAAGAATATCAGGATTTTGTCACTTCCGTTATAAAAGGAGAGTCTCCGATGGAAGTTACGGATGAAAAGGTTGCTTTTGCCGCCGGACAGCTAATAGAATATCTTCATAGTAAAAGTGAATCGGCAGATACCAGTTATAAATTATTGGAGCCATATCTGCAGCAGTCTAAGTATACTGAGTTTAAAGCCTCCATAGTGAACGATTTTAATCGTTATAAACATGAAGAATTTTCAAGGAGTTATCAGTATGTTGCTGCTTTGGTGCTCGCTTATGAAACAGATTCCAATATCCGGAAATTAATGCCGCAGTTTCTTTCAGGTGTATTTGCAAAAAATCAATTATTCAGTTCATCTTCTTCAAAATAAAAAGTAATGAATAGCTTCAATAACCGTGTATATGGCGCTGCCATTATTAAATCCGTGAACTCCAATTATAATGCTGATTTCTCTGGCATGCCTCGGAAATTGCCTAGTGGTACTGTATACGCTACGGATAAAGTGCTGAAATATTCCATAAGAAATTATTGGAGAGATGCGTTGAATGAGAAAGTATTCTATTTTAAATCTTTAAGTGAAGATATGTCACCCCGCTCGCTGGATGAAACGTATAGTTTCCATTTTGGAGATTCTAAAGAAAAGGATAAGAATAAAATGCGGCTAGAAGTATTAAGTAATCTGCTGCAATGCCTGGATGTAAGATTGTTTGGAGGTACCTATGCCGGTAAAACAAACATATCCATCCATGGAACCTGCCAGATTACGCCAGGGCTTAACAGGTATCCCGATAATGTGATTTACACCGAGCAGATTATGTCTCCTTTCAGAAATTCAAATGATGCAAAGGCAGATAGCAAAATGACAACTTTAGGGTCCCAGTCCCGCTTGCAGGAAGGTCATTATGTTCATCATTTTTCCATCAACCCGAAGAATATAGCCGACGATGTAGAAAGAACAGGTGTAGAAGGGTTAACACAGCAGGATATTAACCACCTGAAAGAAGGACTGAAGAAAGGAGTTACCTATTATGATTCAGCTGCCAAAGCAGGAACAGAAAATGAACTTTTGCTTTGGATACAACTTAAACCAGACGCTAAAATAGTGCTGCCTTCTTTTGTGAGTATGATTGATATTAATGAAGAAAGGGAGATAGACCTGTCCAGGGTGAGTGAGCTGTTGGAAAAGGATTATGTGAAATCGGAAGTAGAGAAGGTGGAAATTTACTATAATAAGTTGAATACAAAAATATTGAATGAACCTGCCGGCGCCATCATTTCAGCGTTATAAACCCGTTGGCCCATGAAATTAATATCTTTTGATCTGAAGGCTGATTTTGCCTTCTTCAGAAAGCCTGAAACCAACGGTACTATCAACCTGTCGTATAATATTATACATCGGCCGGCTGTACTGGGTGTTTTAGGCGCTATCCTGGGATTGGATGGCTACCAGGAAAAAGGAAAATTGCCACAATATTTTGATGTTTTGAAAGACATCAGAATCGGGGTTGAACCGCTGAATCACGAGAAGGGCAATTACAGCAAAACAAATATAAAGTACAGCAATACTATAGGCTACGCCAATAAAGGAGCTAACTTCCTGACAGAAGAACTCACCCTTGTTGCACCTGAATACCGGATTTATCTTTTACTGGACGAGCAGATAAAAATGCATGTTACGCTGGCAGAGCATCTTGTAAAGGGCATGGCTACCTATATTCCTTATTTAGGCAAGAATGAATTCACTGCCTGGTGGGAGCCGGAAACCTATACGGAATATAGCTTTCTGCCATACGAAAAGGCAACCCGGAGTATTCAGCTGCAAACGGTTTTTCAGAAGCATAGTACCCTGAAAAGTAATATAGAAGGTCCGGGTATCGATTTGCTGAATTTCGGTAATGAGCCACAGCCCTTCATTTATTTTGAAAGGCTGCCACTTGATTTCAATCTGGATTTAATGCAATATGCTATTGGTGAGTTCGTTTTTTCCAATTATTACATAAAAAATCCGGACGGAATGCAAAACCTGTATCTGCTGAAAGAACTGAATACTTATGTCCAGTTGTTTTAAAACAGTCAGTGAATTAATAAATGAGTTACCGGCATTAGGTACTTATCTGGTCAACGCTGCCCGGTACCATGCCCATCGGCCGCCATCCGGAAACTCCAGAATGGAGCCTGAAACCCTGGAAGAACATGTGCACCTGGTAAATTACTATTTTCAGGAACTGGTAGTCAGCCATGGGCTAGATGCTGTAATAGATAAACTCATACAAGGGTTGCATCCGGATATAACTATTGAAACAGGAAATTATATCAAGAAATTGTTTGTGGATGTTTCCCTGTATCACGATTTTGGAAAGGTAAATGAGTGTTTTCAGATTTACAGACTGAAGAATACACATTTTACCACAGGTGCCGGAAATACGGGGCTGTTGGGGACTTCCCATTCTCTATTGAGTGCGTTCATTTATCTGACCCGGCATCTGACTGAAATCACGCAGCAGCCGTTCGCTAATAATCCTCTGGTAATATCCTGCTGTCTGTACTTTTCTTATTCTATCTTCAGACATCATGGATATAGATTTGATGATGACAGCAAAAATACCATTGATTTTGCAGCATTGTTTATCAGATCTAAAGGTAAGGAAAACGAGTTACGCCGCTTTATGGCAAACTACCTTTCATATTACCGGTTTGAAGTACCTCCTGCCATCATAAACCTTATCGGGAATACGAAGTTTACTGAACAGTTACTGAACGGTAAACCATTTTCATTCGATTTATATGTACTGTGCCGGCTTAACTTCTCTCTGCTGACGTCCGCAGATTATCAGGCTACCAACGAATACATGAGCCGGCAACGAATAGCTACGCAGGGTGTATTAACCAAACAGCGAATAGATGAACTGTATCAGCATGTTTCTGAACACGAATGGATAGATGAACGAAAAGGACAAAGAAACTATAACAAGGATATCTATGAAAAGTTGGATAATTACCGGTTGGAAAACCCAGGGGAGAAGAATGGATATAACCTGAATATACTGCGGACGGAAATGGCAGTTGAAGTAATCAGGAATATAAGACTTTACCATCAACATAACCTGTTTTATATTGAAGCTCCCACCGGCGGGGGTAAAACTAACTTATCAATCCTGTCAGTTATAGAACTGCTAAAAATATATGAAGGCAGCTATAATAAGGTGTATTATGTTTTTCCCTTTACTACGTTGATTACACAGACTTATGCTGCAATTCGTAATCTGCTCGGACTGGACGATGATGAAATTACAACGTTGCACTCAAAAGCTGAGCTGAAAGGCAAAGAAGATGTGGAAGATGGGCAGTATGGAGAAGATAAACTGAACTATATCAACTATTTATTCTGTAATTACCCGTTTTGCCTGCTTTCCCATATTAAATTTTTCGATGTACTTAAAACTGATGAGAAAGAAACAAATTATCTGTTGCATCGATTAGCCAATTCTATAGTAGTTATTGATGAACTCCAATCTTACAATCCTGATCACTGGGATAAGGTGATTTATTTTATCAGGAAGTATGCAGACAAATTTAATATAAAATTTATACTGATGTCTGCTACACTGCCCAAATTGGACAGGTTGCAGGTAATAGAAGATCAGGCAGATCATTTTATCTATTTGCTTCCTGATGCCAAGCGTTTATATTTCAATAACCCTAACTTTTCGGGAAGGGTGAAATTTGATTCCTCTCTGCTTGAACGGGGGAAAATTACCCTGGAAGAGCTGGCAGATAAAACTATTACGGCATCCCGGGCGTATACAGATTTTGAATTCGGAGCTGCCAAGCCCCGTGGTAGTGTATATACTATTGTAGAATTTATTTATAAGCAGACCGCCGCAACATTTTATAGCATTATTGAGCAATATGGTTTTTTTGACGAGGTGTTTTTGTTGTCAGGAACCATTCTGGATCACAGGAGAAAGGAGATTGTCAGTTATTTAAAGAATCCTGTCAACAGAAGTAAAAGGATAATTTTAATAACCACCCAGGTAGTGGAAGCCGGTGTGGATATAGATATGGACATCGGTTTTAAGGATCGTTCCCTAATTGATGCTGATGAACAGCTGGCGGGCCGTATTAACCGGAATGTGAATAAACAGCATTGTGTGCTGTATCTGTTTAGCTATAACAGGGAATCAGTAATTTATGGAAGGGATAAACGGTGGGAAGTAGCACATAGTATGGGTATTGACGAGTATAAGGAAATATTGCAACGGAAGAATTTTGATGCTATATACAACAAGGTATTAGCTCAGCGGAATATCCTGAACAAAAATGAAATGGTGATAAACCTGTCTGCCTATGAACAAACAATAACTCACCTTAAATTCAGTGCTGTACATAAAGAATTTAAACTTATTGATCAACAGCAGATAACCTGCTTTATACCGCTGAAGATACCTTTGGTCGTAAATGAAGAAGAACCGGTTTTTAGTAAAATGGAGCTGAAGTTCCTGGAGAGTAATGGCGTATATCCCAATGCGGATAATGAAATCAGCGGTGAGGAAGTATTCGGCCTGTATCTCCGTTCTTTACAGAATAAGATCGGCTTTACAGAGGCAAAAATTCAAATGCTCTCACTACAGCGTATCTTGTCCAGATATATCTTCTCTATCTTTTCTACTCCCAGGCTGAAGAATCAGCTGGTACACTTTGTCGATGTGGAAAAGTCGCAGTATGGATATGAATATGTGGAGCGATGGGAGCGTATTTATTCCGTGAAGGGTGGGCTGGATGTCAGGGGGCTTGATGATATTGATGAAACCAGATTTTTTTAGATAATGGTAATTAATGCAACACTTGTGAATCTGTATCATGTTTGTCCACGGGAATGTTGGCTGCATGCCAGTGGCATTCGCATGGAACATACCTCTGATGTAGTTTACGATGGTAAGTTGTTACATGAAAGTAGTTACCCTCAAAGGGCAGAAAAATATACAGAAATAGAATTGGGATTTCAGTTTCCGGATGGAGTTTCCCTAAGCGGGAAGATTGATTTCTACGATGTGCATCAGAAGGTTATCCATGAAACCAAACGGAGTGATAAAGTGGCGTCTGCCCATGAGTGGCAGAGTAAGTTTTATATCTGGTTATTCGAACTGAATAATATTTTTGATGTACATGCAGTGCTGGAGTATCCCCGGCTGCGTCAGCGGCATGAGGTGTGGATTACAGAACAGGACAGAAGCTATTTGAAGGATGTAGTTTCGCAGATTACAGTTATGTTGAGAAAAAATATATGTCCTTCCAGGTTGAATAAGAAAATATGTGGGAGTTGTTCATATTACGATCTGTGTTATGTTGAGGAGAATGAAAGCTAAAAATGATTTTTATGCGGAAAAGCTATTACTTATTTAACTCTGGTCGGATGAGTCGAAAGGATCATACCCTGAAGTTCACATCACTGGATGAAAATGGCATAGAGGGCCCTGCAAGATATATACCGGTTGAAAGTGTTGATAACTTATATGCTTTTGGCGCATTGGATGCTAACAGTGCCTTGTTCAATTTTCTTGGGCAACAGCAAATCAGTGTTCATTTTTTCGATTATTATGAACACTATACCGGCAGTTTTATGTCCAGAGATTATTTACTGAGCGGAAAAACCCTTATTGCTCAGACAGAAAATTACAGTAATCCCCGCAAACGACTAGTGCTTGCCTCCCGGTTTGTGGAAGGGGCTGCATTCAATATGCTTAGGAATCTACGTTATTATAATAGCAGGGAGAAGGATACATCAGAGCAGATTAGTCATATTGAATTATTGATGGAACAGATTCCTGTGATGACAGCGGTTGATATGCTAATGGGGATAGAAGGCAATATACGGAATACTTACTATCAGGCCTTTGATATTATAATAAATGATTTTGAGATGGGGTGTCGTACCAAGCGCCCTCCCTCAAATGAAGTAAATGCGCTCTGTTCTTTTATTAATATGATGTGTTATACACTTTGTCTGGATATGATTCATCATACGCAACTTAATCCCACTATCAGTTATCTGCATCAGCCGGGCGCCCGGAGATATTCGCTGGCACTGGACCTTGCAGAGATATTCAAGCCATTATTGTCTGATAGACTCGTGTTTGCGTTATTAAACAAACGAATAATAGGGAAAAGTGACTTCGATTATCAATTGAATAGCTGTTTATTGAAAGATGGCGGCAGGAAAAAAGTGGTTCGTGCCTGGGATGAACGATTGTCAGAGACTATTCAACATCGGTCATTAAAGCGAAAAGTGAGTTATAGACATCTTGTCAGATTAGAATGTTATAAGCTGGTAAAGCATATTCTTGGCATGGAAGATTATAAGCCATTTAAAGCCTGGTGGTAAATGTACGTTATTCTGGTATATGATATGGAGCAGGAAAAGGTGACGAAAATGCTGAAGCTGTGTCGTCGCTATTTGAACTGGATACAAAACAGCGTGTTTGAAGGAGAGATTACAGAAGTGAAATTGAAGGAATTGATAATAGAAGCAAAAGCATTTATGAACACCAGGAAGGATAGTATTATTATTTTTAGCAGCAGGGATGAGAAATGGCTTGATAAACAGGTGATTGGTCTGGAAAAG
Source organism: Chitinophaga solisilvae (assembly GCF_009928525.1). Lineage (GTDB taxonomy): Bacteria > Bacteroidota > Bacteroidia > Chitinophagales > Chitinophagaceae > Chitinophaga > Chitinophaga solisilvae. The sequence continues at coordinate 99,901 of NZ_JAABOK010000002.1, forward strand.
AATGATCTAGACAATCTTTTGTAGTCGTCGGTGTGAGGATTTAAGTGGTTTTTATCACGAACTTTAAAATTAAGGAATTGTAATGTGTTGATAATTAATGTATTTGAAAGTCGTCGATAGCCGGGTGAAATTTTACTTTTATAGGTCGACGATTTTTTTGGAGTATTTTAGTGGGGATTCAGGAGCTACAGGCCAGTAAAATGGCCTTTTTTCACCGCCGGTTAGGCGGGTTTTAATCGTACCAAAGTGGAATTGAAATGATCCTGTTTGGTGGCCATATCTTTCATGTCCTGCCGTTTTAATCGTACCAAAGTGGAATTGAAATGCAATCAGACTGTTCCCGAATGTTTGAACAGTTTCCCGTTTTAATCGTACCAAAGTGGAATTGAAATTTGCTTGATACGGGAATAGTTACTATATCAAACACCGTTTTAATCGTACCAAAGTGGAATTGAAATAGCCTTGAACTGGAAGCCGCAGCCATCGACACAAATAGTTTTAATCGTACCAAAGTGGAATTGAAATTGAATATCCATTAGCGCCGCCTTTATGGGTGATAAACGTTTTAATCGTACCAAAGTGGAATTGAAATGAGCTAATTATCCGCGCGTTTGGGACTTCGTAAAGAGTTTTAATCGTACCAAAGTGGAATTGAAATGTGGGTATAGATACAGAAACATGATCCCAGTCGAAGGTTTTAATCGTACCAAAGTGGAATTGAAATGATCAAGTCATCCATCATCCAGGCTGCGAAAAAAGAGTTTTAATCGTACCAAAGTGGAATTGAAATGTTGTTGAAAGCCTTTCCAAGCTAATAAGTGTTATGGTTTTAATCGTACCAAAGTGGAATTGAAATGTGACTATAAATATTAAAATAGATAGCCTGATAAAGGTTTTAATCGTACCAAAGTGGAATTGAAATTTTTTAATAAAGCATTTCGTATAGGTCAATGGTTTCAAGTTTTAATCGTACCAAAGTGGAATTGAAATATTCGATGGCTGCCTGTATACGCCCCATGTTTGTAGCGTTTTAATCGTACCAAAGTGGAATTGAAATTTCCAGTAAATCGCGGTATCCTGGTTGGCCAGCCCGGTTTTAATCGTACCAAAGTGGAATTGAAATTGTCAAGTTGTGGGCCATGAGTAACCCCTCCTGTACGTTTTAATCGTACCAAAGTGGAATTGAAATACTGATACCGCCGCCTATACAGGAGACGATAAGGTGTTTTAATCGTACCAAAGTGGAATTGAAATATCGCGGCGGAAACATTATCGTCCTGGTACATATCTGTTTTAATCGTACCAAAGTGGAATTGAAATTCTTGTGGCAGCGCAATACTGATAAAGACTATGTACAGTTTTAATCGTACCAAAGTGGAATTGAAATATGATGTAGTGATAAAGATTATCATGGTCGTAGTCCGTTTTAATCGTACCAAAGTGGAATTGAAATATTATTTACAAATATTGTTCGCCATATTTTCGCCGTGTTTTAATCGTACCAAAGTGGAATTGAAATCTTCTCTTCGTAGTGCCCCTTTCCCAATTAATATAGGGTTTTAATCGTACCAAAGTGGAATTGAAATATTTTGATGGTGTAGAAATGCTGAGTCAGGTGAGGGGTTTTAATCGTACCAAAGTGGAATTGAAATAAGAAGAAAGTGTAATCTGGCTCACTTGGGACGCCGTTTTAATCGTACCAAAGTGGAATTGAAATTTTATTTTAGCCTGAAGTGCTTTCTGACTGGCAACAGTTTTAATCGTACCAAAGTGGAATTGAAATGGAACTTACGAATTTAATAAGGATGAGCGTGTATGGGTTTTAATCGTACCAAAGTGGAATTGAAATGTTACAATCATGCCGGGAGTATAAATGCGGGTGGATGTTTTAATCGTACCAAAGTGGAATTGAAATAGGTTGCTTAATGTTGCCGGGATCCCATTCTTCCGGAGTTTTAATCGTACCAAAGTGGAATTGAAATTTTTGTTACGGAGTTCTGGAACTATGTTGTGCCGGGTTTTAATCGTACCAAAGTGGAATTGAAATATCGCTGTTGGGCGCTATCCTGACTGCCTAATCCCAGTTTTAATCGTACCAAAGTGGAATTGAAATAGGCCGTAAACGAGGCACTGGAAGCGCAAAATAAAGTTTTAATCGTACCAAAGTGGAATTGAAATACCTCAAAGGGGTTGACAAAAATAGCGCTGACAGTGGTTTTAATCGTACCAAAGTGGAATTGAAATCTCTGAAAAGCGATTTAAAGAAACCTTTAAAGCCTTGTTTTAATCGTACCAAAGTGGAATTGAAATAAGGCATTTCTAGCATACCAACTTGACAAAGTTGTGGTTTTAATCGTACCAAAGTGGAATTGAAATTCAGTGGCCGTTGTCCCGGTGGAACGGTAACGGTGGAGTTTTAATCGTACCAAAGTGGAATTGAAATGGGCAAGGACGATGACATCCTCATGTGTAAGAAAGGTTTTAATCGTACCAAAGTGGAATTGAAATATCACTTATAAAAAGCATAGTACAATGAGCGACCAGTTTTAATCGTACCAAAGTGGAATTGAAATTACGTACTGAATCTCCCCTGTTTACCACTCCGAAAAGTTTTAATCGTACCAAAGTGGAATTGAAATATGTTTTGTTCGCCTGCGTATGCAGCTCAGATAGCTGTTTTAATCGTACCAAAGTGGAATTGAAATATTTTCCTAACGCTCCACATGACGACGTGAATGACGGTTTTAATCGTACCAAAGTGGAATTGAAATATGATAGCGGCGTTAAATCGGCCGTATCCGGAGGGAGTTTTAATCGTACCAAAGTGGAATTGAAATAAAGCAGGCAACTGCTGAGCAAGAAAAACTAATTGTGTTTTAATCGTACCAAAGTGGAATTGAAATTTGGATGGCGTCCCGACACCTGATACGATTTTCAATGTTTTAATCGTACCAAAGTGGAATTGAAATGCAGCGGGCAACGTAGGACGCTCCCATTCGGTATTTCGTTTTAATCGTACCAAAGTGGAATTGAAATCTGCAGTTCCTGTAACTGACAATACTGACCTGTTAATGTTTTAATCGTACCAAAGTGGAATTGAAATCTGTAGAAGTAATCCAGTGCCGGTGTGCTACGAAAGTTTTAATCGTACCAAAGTGGAATTGAAATGAGGTATCATGGGATACTATCCCAGGTATTGGACAAGTTTTAATCGTACCAAAGTGGAATTGAAATTCTTCTACAGTCAGGCTGTAGGAATGGCTAAACCCAGTTTTAATCGTACCAAAGTGGAATTGAAATGGGTTTTAGGGTCCTTGTCTGCCGGTACCGATGGCGGTTTTAATCGTACCAAAGTGGAATTGAAATACAACGACGACATAGGCGGCATGAGCGACGCGGCCGTTTTAATCGTACCAAAGTGGAATTGAAATATAGTTTTGGTCCAGGTAAAGCTGAGTTCCTGCGTAGTTTTAATCGTACCAAAGTGGAATTGAAATGTTTAACGATTTTTGCGGCATCTGCGGCCCGTTGTGGTTTTAATCGTACCAAAGTGGAATTGAAATAAGACATAGTTATTGAGAATGGACCGGCCCGAAATTGTTTTAATCGTACCAAAGTGGAATTGAAATATCCAGATATGTCACTGGTGATGATGAATCACAGACCGTTTTAATCGTACCAAAGTGGAATTGAAATTCAGAAAGAACGGATAAATTCCCATCTACCAGGCAGGTTTTAATCGTACCAAAGTGGAATTGAAATGGGAAAATAACAGTCGCGCCGCCGCCGCCTTGACCTGTTTTAATCGTACCAAAGTGGAATTGAAATCCATTCCCGGCACACCAGGGAACAATGCCTTATTTGGTTTTAATCGTACCAAAGTGGAATTGAAATTCCCGGTATGGGCCGGTGTTGCTACAGATGATAGGCGTTTTAATCGTACCAAAGTGGAATTGAAATTCTTCCCCGTTTCAAGTATATTACCATCCTGGTCTGGTTTTAATCGTACCAAAGTGGAATTGAAATCGTCAAAATAAAACGGATCAAATGAGGCACATTTTAGGTTTTAATCGTACCAAAGTGGAATTGAAATTTTACCGACCACATTTAACAACGAATTCAGGTACGGTTTTAATCGTACCAAAGTGGAGTTGAAATATGAGGAGTACGACCAGGCGAAAAAGAACTTTACCGGTTTTAATCGTACCAAAGTGGAATTGAAATTGCTTAAAATATACCTGTAGTACCTTTTCGGTCATGGTTTTAATCGTACCAAAGTGGAATTGAAATTGTAGGCTGTATTCAGCGAACGCTTGGCAACATTGGGTTTTAATCGTACCAAAGTGGAATTGAAATACGCTGCCAAATGACTACCAAGGTAAGGTTCCGCAGGGTTTTAATCGTACCAAAGTGGAATTGAAATTAGGAAGTAGCAACGATAGGAGTAGCAGCGCCACCAGTTTTAATAGTACCAAAGTGGAATTGAAATTATGCAGATGATGGAGTACTCTGACCCCATCCTTTGTTTTAATCGTATCAAAGTGGAATTGAAATCTTATCGGGTTGTGCCCCGGCCTAAATAATATACATGGTTTTAATCGTACCAAAGTGGAATTGAAATTTGATCTTCTTCGTAAGTTGGTCCATTAATGCAAATGTTTTAATCGTACCAAAGTGGAATTGAAATGATACTAAATGATACGGGCAGCAAGATTTAAGCTCGTTCTAATCGTACCAAAGTGGAATTGAAATTAGGTACTTATGCTTTATTTAACCAGGAGCTTATCGGTTTTAATCGTACCAAAGTGGAATTGAAATCAAATTAAGCCAGCGAATTGCGTATACTTGCTGTTCATTTTAATCGTACCAAATAGGAATTGAAATAGGCCCTGGCTGTACGCCGTCTGCGAAAAGTCTAGGTTTTAATCGTACCAAAGTGGAATTGAAATTTGAGTATTGTCAATATGGCGTCCTCTGCTTCATTTGTTTTAATCATACCAAATTGGAATTGAAATTACGTTGGTGGACCACCGGATTTTATTGCAGGGAATAGTTTTAATCGTACCAAAGTGGAATTGAAATAAAAACGCCTGTGCTGCGTCCTCCCATTTAACGGCGTAATCGTACCAAGGCGGAATTGAAATACGAGGGCCTGCGCCAGTCCTTTCAGCTGTTGGTATTTTAATTGTACCAAAGTAGACTTGAAGTAGAAGTATATCCGGGCCAGCTGGTTATGGCAGGTCTGGTTTTAATCGCACCACGATGGATTTCCCCTTCCCTCCCTATCCTTAACATTACGATAATACTAACCCCCTATCTTCGCGCAATAATCAACCGTGGCTGTTCCTGTCATACATATCACTACTTCTTTACTGGCTGATCTGAAAGCGGGTAATGAATCCGCTTTGAAGAAAATCCTGGAGCTTTATGGCCCCAAGCTGCTCAACTACTGCAAAAAGCAGGGCATTGGCGTATCTGATGCGGAAGAGCTGCTGCAGGATGTATTTATCAAGCTATGGCAGTTCCGGGAAAACCTGGATCTCTCCACCAATTTTGAAGCCTTCCTGTTTACGATCACCCGCAATGCACTCCTGAATTTTGTCCGGAAGCAGATAGGCTATGAGCTGACGGCTTCGGGCAACCTGGAGGAAACCGCTCCGGCGTATGCGGCCTGGGATATACACCGGATGGGGTATATGGAGGTCTATCAGCAATACCTGCAGGTGCTCAAAGGTGTGGATGATAAGCGCCGCGAGGCTTTCCGCCTTAGCAGGGAAGAAGGCCTGTCTCACCGGCAGATTGCTGCACAACTCAATATCTCCGTACGTACGGTGGAATTTTATATCTCCGGCATGCTCAAACTGCTGCGCACCGAGCTGAAAGACAGCTATATCCTGCTGGTACTTTTCCTGTTCCGGTAGTTGTTCATATTAAGTTAACATACTTTCACTGTGGTTCCCTTCTTTTTATGTGTACTTATAGTTGAGGATGCTCCTCTATAATATACATTGTCATGAATGATCTCCGTTTTAATAACCTTTTCCGGAAACTGCTGAACCGGACTGCTACCGCTGCTGACAGGAAAGAACTGCATCAGCTGTGGGAGGAAGATGCCTTGCGCCGTGATCCGGAGCAGCTGTTCCCGTATGAAGACTGGCAGCAGACATCCGCCAAAGGTTCGCTGACGGAACGCCTGCAGCAGAATACCCTGCGTTATGTGCTGGAAGGAGATGCACGCCCTGACAAGGCTGCCCGCAAAATATCTGCCCGCCTGCGCTGGCTGCCGGCAGCAGCTGCGGCTGTATTATTAATGGTAATAGCCGGTTACCGGTTGCTGCATACTACTGTGAAGGAAAATACCTTACTGGTTGTCAGCACAGCTCCCGGAGAACAAAAGATGATCAGGCTGGCAGATGGTTCTGTAGTACACCTGAATGGTGGAAGCAGTATGCATTTCCCCGGAAAGTTTGAGGGCAGACAACGTATGGTCCGCCTGCATGGAGAGGCTTTCTTTGAAATCCGCTCCGCCAGCGCCCAGCCGTTTATTGTACAGACGGGCAATGTAGCCACCACTGTACTGGGTACCTCTTTTAATATCATTGCCGGCAGAGATGCTACGGCTGTTACCGTATCCGTAAAAACGGGACAGGTACTAGTAACGGTAAAAAATACTACCGGAGAAAGGATGGAAGCCGTAAAGCTGTCGCCCGGCATGCAGGCGGTTTACACCGGTCTGCAACATAAGCTGGCAGTATCAGACATCTCTCCTGAAAATGCCGGTAGCTGGAAAAATAACCTGCTGGTATTTGAAAATACATCCCTGGAAGAAATCTGCCTGGCGCTGGAAAGAAAATATGGAGTACGGTTTACACCGGCTACTCCTGCGCTGCTGCACTGCCAGTATTCTACCCGCTTCGATGGACTAACGCTGCAGCAGGCAATGGATAAATTATCCCTGCTGGGTAACCTGCACTTTTCCCGGAAAGACAGCACCATCACCATCAGCGGCACACCCTGCATTCCCTGATTACCTGTAAATAAAAAGGCCATTCCGTTTGGAGCCGGAATGGCCGGGACGCCATCAATATTCATTAATGACTAAAAGCAACACGAATTTATGGAATTAAGTGCAACTATGCCCGGGGACCGAAAGAAATACCCCCGACTGACCAAACCACTCTATTGTATTTTGACGCTCATTTGTTGGCTGCTGTTCGCCAACCCCGGTCAGGCGCAGGATGCAGCTACTACTAAAATTTCTTTACAGGTGCAGCAACAGCCCCTGTCTGCAGTATTCAGAGAAATTGAACAGAAATCAGGCCTGACAATCGAATACCGGCATGATGTTATCAACAAGGATCAGCTGGTCAGCATCCGGGCTACGGACGAACCTGTGCAGAAAGTCCTGCGGAAACTGCTGAATGGCACTGCTGTTCGCCTGGTACAACAAGGTAAGAGCATACTGCTGGTAAAGGATCCGGCAACTCCTCCCGCAAACAGCACCCCGCCTGCAAAAGGGCCCGGCCGGTTTAGCGGAAGAATTATAGATGAAGAAACAGGAGAAGCCCTGCCCGGCGTTACCATCCGCATTGGCACTAAAGGCGCTACCAGCGCTGCTAATGGAGGGTTTATGTTTGCGCTGCCGGCAGGCAGGTACGAAGCAGAAATAACTTCTATCGGCTATAGCAAAAAAATAGTATCAGACATCATCATAAAAGATGATCAGCTGTTTGATCTGAATATCTCTCTTAAAAAAACAAGAAATACGCTGACTGGCGTTGTTGTGAGATCTTCTGCCAGAAAGGAAAGTGTTAATGCCTTGTACCTCCGTCAGAAGAATGAAGCCGGTATCTCCAACGGTATCAGCAGGGAACAGATTGCCGCCCTGCCCGATAAGAATGTGGGCGAAACACTGAAACGTATTTCCGGTGTCAGCACCAACGATAATCGTCGTGTAGTCGTGAGAGGTATAGCAGAACGCTACAACCTGGCCATGATGGACGGCGCCGTACTGCCCAGCACCGATGTGCAGGTACGCGATTTTGAATTCGACATCGTACCCAGCAACCTGATCGACAATGTGGTGGTTTCCAAAACCGCTACACCGGATATGAGCTTCGGCTTCGGCGGCGGACTGATTCAGATCAATACCTTCGCTATCCCCAACGAAAATTTCAACACCTTCAGCATCGGCACAAAATATACAGATGGCAGCACCGGAAAAGACTTTCTGGGATATGCCCGCGGTAAGCAGGACTATCTGGGCTTCGATGACGGCGGCAGAGAACATTTTCCGAAAGAGATGCTGATCTTTAACGGTCAGAACTACGATCCTAAAAATCCCAACACCAGGCCCAATCCCAATATCCCAGGAATTACGCCGGCCATGATTGCGGAAAATAACAGGAAAATCGGCGGCCTGGAAAGAATAGGTACCCGTACCTATAAAGCCGCACCCGGACAAAACTACCAGTTCAGCATGGGACGCAGCTACACCTATCGTAATAACCACTTCGGTTTCGTAGGATCGCTCAGCTATCGTAATGAACAGTCAATTGATGATATCTCCCACTTTGGAAGAGGAAACTGGGAAAAACTGAGTAACCGCGTCTATAAGGCAGACACCGGAGAAGAAGTAGATCCTACCTACTCTACACAGTATAACTTCAATACTACCTGGGGAGCGCTGCTGAATATGGGATGGAGCTCAAAAAATCATAAGATCACTGTCCGCAATTTTTATTCACGGGTATTCAACAACCAGTTCTCCCGCATCGTAGGATGGGGTAATGACATCGGATACGGAGAACATGCGGCCATCAGGGAATACGACCGCCCCAGGTTTGTAGACCTGCTGCAGAACCGTATCAACGGGGAACATAATTTCGGCGCCTTCCGCCTGGAATGGAACGTGGCGCGTAATAAACTCGTTAACCTGGAAAAAGATGCCGTGGAAGCCTGGCTGGCCCCTTCCACCATGCTCAATGGCACCGTATATAATATTATGCCCAGCGGCGTGAGCAACCCCGGCGGAGGAACATTCAACCGGGCGAAATATATTTACGAAGAAACCAACAAAATAGCGGAAGGCTCACTGAGCTACCGGTTCAATGTGCTCGGAAAACAACAGATCGTTAAATCCGGCTACCAGTACATGCAGCGCCACGGTACCTACGACTGGACACTCCTGCCGATCGGTACGGTGGAACCAACCGGTAACATCTACCCCTATATACCTGTGCAGGAATGGGGTAAATACCTCGAGTTCAAAGATCCTGCAAAAGACCTGTTCTACTATCCGGCCGGCTTTTCCCAGAACGGATATGAAGGTAAAAATACCAATCAGGCTGTTTATGGTATGCTCGACAACCGCTTCACCAACTGGCTGCGACTGGTATGGGGTGTTCGCGCAGAATACTATAAATATGAAAGAATGAAGAGCGGCGCAAATGACCTGGCCATCAACTCGCTGATTGAACAGGGTGAAAAACTCAAGTATGTAGATCCGGCATCCGGAAATATAGTAGCACCATTTGCTGATCCTACAACGGAAGAAAAAACCTGGCGTTATCTGCCCTCTGCCAGCCTTACTGCAACACCGTTAAAGGATTTCAATATCAGGGCTGCCTATTCTCAGTCTGTCGTAAGACCTGCGCTGATTGAGAACTCCCGCATGATCCGCTATGACCCTTTAATTGCTGCATACCGCAAGAATGAAGGAGTATTGTCTACCCTGATAGACCATTACGACTTCCGCATGGAATGGTATCCCAATCCCGGTGAAGTAATTTCTGTCGGCTACTTCCACAAATATTTTGATAAACCCGTGGAATTATACCGCACACAACCTGATGCTACCGCCCGCATTTACCTGAATGTACAGAACTCTGACTGGGCAAAGGTAGACGGGCTGGAAGTAGACCTGCGCAAAGGCCTCGGCTTTCTCCGGTCTGACTGGAAGTTCCTGGATAATATCTTCGTAAGCGCTAACCTGACATTGCAAACATCTGAAGTACAAGCCAGCACGTTTGTCGGTAAAGCCATGACAGAAGATAAATACGGAAAGAATTATCAATACCGTACCAAGGTAAATCAGAAGGAAAAAAGACCACTGTACGGTCAGGTGCCTGTACTGTACAATGTAGCGTTGCAGTACACCGGTAATCGTTTAGGCGCTAACGTTGCCTTTAACCACATGGGCTACAAAACCTTTACTACCGGTCTGACACCGCATATTGTGGAATATGAACGCCCGCGTGACCAGCTGGATGCGCAGCTGAGCTATAACTTTTTAAAAGATAAAAGATTAAAGGCCCGCCTGAGCATCAGCAACATCCTGAATACGCCGCACCGCTTCTATATCAACGGCCTCGATACCTATAAAAAACTGGCCAAATGGGAGGGTGTGATCGACAGCGGTATCACTGCTGAAGAATGGAGCGAGATCTATGAATGGAAGCCAGGGTTCTCACAAAAGTATGAAGAAGGTCATCTCGAAACATCTTCTGATGGTAAAACAAAGACCAGAGTAGGCGATAAAGAAACCTTCATCCGTAAGACAGGTGTCGCGTTCAGTCTGTCTCTTTCTTATTCGTTCTGATTCTTTTCAGTCTGATATAAATTATAAATCATGAAGACAACAAATATATTATCCACAATACTGTCGGCAGTTTTACTGCTGGCGCTGGCTGCCTGCAGCAAGAACGAAGAAGATTATTATTACAAGCAGAAAATGCTGGCCGTTTCACTCAAAGGCTATAATGGCAGCGGCGATGTGCTGGATGTGACATTAGATACCTGCAAATACGAATTGCAGAATGGTGCATTCCTGCTCAATCAGGGGTATCTGTTCCCGGACAATCAGCAAAGCGTAAAGCTGAAAATTACAGAACGCAATACTTCCAAAGCAGTGATGGAAAAGGTAATCAACCGGGAAGATGTACATACTACCATCAATTTCCTTTACCTGAACGGAAAAGTGTCGGATATGCCGGTAAAGCCTGATGTAGAAGATAAAAAGCTCAAACTGATCTACATGTTCATGCCTACCGTTACCAACTACACGGAGCCGGTAGATATTGTACTGGGAAAATATTTTGTAACACCAAAAGTGTTCGAGGAAATCACCCGGATAAAAAACGTAAAACCGTATACATTCACAGAACCGGTAACACTCGCTACTTTCCCTACTGCCAATCAGCAGTACAACGGACAGCCTACTGCCGTACAGTTTAATATATACGTCTATAAAGCCGGTACCAATGAGTTTTATACGGAAGGAACAGAATACACTTCAAGCCCTATTTCTTCCAGTGCACCCAAGCCGCCGGCAGCAACAGCAACTTCCAAACTGTATATTTTCAGCGAAAGTGCTGCCGGACAGACAATGAGATTTAATAAAACTGTGGAGTTATAAAAAGTATTACCATGAAATCAATGATACATTACATAAAGATACCGCTGCTGTCTGTATTGCTGCTGCTGACATTTACCGCCTGTAACAAGGAAGACGAATTCCGTGAAAAAGCCATACAGGTGGTTATCAATGGCTACAATGGCGGCGCGGATGAGCTGGAGGTGAATATTGATACTACCAGGTATGATAAAACAGCTTTAGGTGGGAAATTCCTGATGAAACCATCAGCTATGGCCGGTTTTAATGTGGTATATACATACCGGGCAGCACAGCTTAATGCTGATGTGACCATTAAAGAACCTGCCAGCGGTAAGGTAATTTTCACTAAGCCTTTACCTGCCACGGGTACCCTGGCATATTATAACTTTGTTTATTTAGATGGAAAAATACTGGACGTACCTGCTCCTGCGGCAAATCCTGCTGTTTCCAAACTGATTTTCTATGTTCATCATACAGCCAGTGACGCGCCTTTTGATATGTTTCTCTACAGAATGGATAATACAACCGGACAGGAATTCAGAGAATATCTTGCTAAAAACGTAAAACCCGGTACATGGATAAATGTTGACTACACTCCTTCCGCCGCATTCAACAGCAAAAACATCCTGAGTGGAGCCAGCATTTATTTTACCAAATCAGGTACGGTGGATCAGTGGGCATTTGAAGAAACAGAAGGCAGAAGTAAGTTCTCTACGTTCGGACTCAGTTTCCCGATAGAGGGAGACGCTGGTCTGGTGCAGGCTTATTTTATTGCGCAGGGTAGATTTGATCTGGAAAGAATCAGATTATTCCATAATCCGGACAGATTGTGGTAAGTGAAGATTTATGCAGGCCCGCCCGTTAAAGGGCGGGCTTTTTTATGCCATCTGTGCCCTGATTATTTTAGTTGTATAATTATCTCCTGCAGGCAGGTTACAAAAACTTAATACACAGGTAATATTTAAACCTGCATTTTTGCATCGGTAATTTATTTTTCCGATGGATTATAAACAGGCGTCTGACAATGATCTGTGGCAATGCTGTCAGCAGGATGATATGCACGCTTACAATGAGCTGTTCAGCAGGTATTATCCCCGTATGTTACAGCTTGCCCGCCGTTATGTCCGTGATGCCATGAGTGCAGAAGAGCTGTGTATGGATCAGTTATTCCACCTCTGGGTGAAACGCGCTGAAATTACTATTGCCACCAGTTTTTCAGGTTACCTTTTCCGTTCTGTACGTAATCGTATCATCAGTGAAATGCGCCGGAATATCCCGGTGATGGCAGATCTTGATGAACTACAGGAAGATGCGCAGCTGGACCGGTCTTCAGACTACCGCCTGTTATCCAGGGAGGCCGAACATGCCTACCGCCAGGTGCTGAATGAACTGAGTCCACAACGCCGGCAGGTATTTATGCTCAGCCGGGAAGAAAACCTGACTTATCCGGAAATAGCCCGCCGGATGAACCTTTCCGTAAATACCGTGGAAAACTATATGGTAGCCGCTTTGAGCTGCCTGCGGAAAAATCTGAAGGAAAAAGTTCCCTCCGCTGTTATTCCCCTGCTGCTCCTCAGCGATTTTACCAACACGTTGTTGTAACTGAAATGCTATCCCGCTGCGACTTTCATAGCGCAGGTGATGATGATGTCTTCTTCTCTTTTTTTCTGAAAAAAATATTACGGCATAGGTGGTGCCGGCGGTTGTTTTGCGTCCTTGTAATCAGAAGGACGTATAAAGTCTTTTGCAATAAGGGATCTCCGGTTTTTCATCCGCATAAATTTCAGCAATGGGAGAAACAGAAAATTTACTATACAATTTTATTGATAACCGTTGTACAGAAGAAGAATTACAACAGGTAAAGATATTGCTGGACACCGAAGCAGGCCGCACGATGCTGGACGAACTGCTGCATCGCCGCGAAGCAGCAGCCTGGAACAACCCGCCGGCACACAATGTCGCCATGCAGGAAGTTATTCGCCGCAAACAGGCGGAAATGCAACAGCGCATACAGGATAATGAAAACAGGGAACAGCCCCCTGTGGGCCGCATCATCAACCTGGGAAAAATATTCCGGTATGCCGCTGTATGGGTAGGTCTGATTCTGCTGTCCGGCCTGACAATACGGGAACTGCGTAAGCAACGGGTAACTGATACGACTATACGTTATATAGAAAAAGTTAATCCAAAGGGCGCCCCCGAACGCTACCTGCTGCCCGACAGTACCGTTGTGTACCTGGCGGCCGGCAGCCGTCTTAAATATCCGGATACCTACCCGCAGACAGGCCGTGATATTGAATTACAGGGCGAAGCATTTTTCGATGTGTCCCGGGATGAAGTACATCCCTTTACCATCCGGTCGGGAATGATCCTGACGCGCGTACTGGGCACCTCTTTCAGAATAACCGCGTGGGAAGGACAGCAGCAGGAAGTCGCCGTAGCTACCGGCAAAGTCAGCATCAGCACAGTGGCCGCAGCGAAAATAACGGAGCTGGGAATGCTGACGCCCGGACGCAAAATTACGTATGATCCGGAGACGGGAAAAGCAGTGCCCGGAGCGGCAGACATCAGCAGCATAGAGCAGTGGAAGGCAGGCGGACTCCTGTTTACAGAAATGCCGATGCACAACGTGGCCATAGCGCTGGAACGCAGGTACGGTATCGCTTTCCATTTTGACAATGCAGGCGCCGCCAGACACGTGGTAAGCGGATCCTTCTCCGCTGCAGACTCCCTGCCGGCCATAGTGGATATGCTGGCCTTCGTAGGTAAATTCAGTTACCGCCTGTCGGCAGACGGCAAAACATATTTCATCAAATAAATTCTTTAACAGCAAAAACAATACATATGTACCGTAATACTACCCGTTAAAAAAAATGTCCCACCAGTGGCGGGACACCCTGCAACTGCAAAAGTCCTACGATTTGACGGTCCGAATGACTTTACAGCTACACCGGGAATTCCCGGATTTACCAATTACTCAGTAAACAATTACAATAATATGCAAAAAAACACATCCTTACCAGGAGTGCCGGCAATTATCCTCCGATCGGGAATGCGGTACAGCCTTTCCCTTGTAACGTTATTCCTGCTGTATCTGATAATGCCGCTGACGGCCCGCAGCCAGCAGCTGGACGGGCAGAAGATCAGCCTGCAGCTGTCTGACCGCACAGTCAGGGAAGCGCTGGCCGCCATTCAGCAACAGAGCAGTTTCAAATTTGTATACGGCAGCGATATCAACAGATATACGTCAGTGAAAGTATCCCTGAATGCTAACAATATTACCATAAAGCACGCTATAGAACAGGTACTGAAGAATACCAACCTGCGTTATACCCAACGCAACTATCATATCCTGATTGATGAGAAGCCCGCCGGCAGCACAGGAACAGCACAGAAAGAACAAAGAAAACAAAACGGCCGTATCACCGGTAAGATCATCAGTGACAGAGGAGAACCACTCATCGGCGCTTCCATCCGCATCAGCGGCAGCAACGAAGCTACACAGTCAGCCGCCGACGGCAGTTATATGCTCAGCGTTCAACCAGGTGCATATACGGTGGAGGTCAGCTACATCTCTTTCCAGGCGCAGCGCATAACGGATGTAATAGTAAAGGAAAGCAGCGCTACTTCACTTACAATAGCCATGAAGGCTAAAGCCAGCAACCTGGATCAGGTAGTGATAACATCCGGTTATAAAAAAGCTAGCGTTTCCGGCCTGCTGGCAAAACAGAAAAATGCAGCAGAACTATCCGACGGTATTTCGGCAGAACAGATTTCCCGAAGCCCGGATAACAATGCAGCAGATGCTTTGGGCCGTATTACCGGGTTAACAACTATCGATAAAAAATATGTAGTGGTACGCGGGATGGGCGAACGCTGGAATGAAACTGCTATAGACGGTATCACACAACCCAGTACGGAGCCGCTCAAAAAATCCTTCTCCTTTGACCTGATACCGGCCAGCCTTATCGATAACATCATTGTCAGCAAAACCCCTACGCCGGATATGAATGCCAGTTTTACCGGCGGATACGTACAGGTGAATACCAGGGATATTCCGGAAGAAAATTTTATGACGGTATCAGCAGGTGTCTCTTACAATGATCAGAGTACATTCCGCCAGCAACTCGGCCGCCAGTCCGGGAAGTATGACTACCTGGGATTTGATGACGGCCGCAGATCAATGCCGCAGCGGGATCAGGTGAAAACAGCACTGGAGCTGGAAAAGGAAGTTAAAGGTGATATACGGAAAAATCCGGCGCTGCATGAGCAGTCAAAATTATTCACCCACGATAATTTCACTACCTACTCCAGCCAGACACCGCTGGGCCTGAACATGAAACTGGCCGGTGGCCGCGTTTTCCGGGTAGGTAAAACACGCGCCAATAAATTTGGCGTCATCGCTTCCCTCTCCTTCAAAAATACACAGGAAACAGAAAATATTGATTTCATCAGCAGAGGTGGCTGGCAGAACGCCCTGGGCCTCAACCTGGAAAATGATCATCAGAACAGCCGCTATTTTAACACCGGAAATACCTACAATATCAATACTACCTGGGGCGGCCTGTTAAACATGGGATTCCATACAGCTAAAAGTAAACTGACCTTCCGTAATATTTACTCTCACATCTTCAATCAGGATTTTACACAGATTAAAGGCTGGAACAAGGATCAGACAGATTTTGAGAATGATATTCCTGTTATTGAAGAAGTGAACAGGCCACTGTTTACTGACTTTTTCCAGCATAAGCTGGAAGGACAGCATCAGCTGGGGCGGATCCGGATAGACTGGGGGCTGGCCAGCACAGTGGTGCAAAGGAATCAGAAAGATGTGACTTACCTGGGATATTCCAGTGCGAGGATAAATAATGAGATTATTTATTTCCCGGTAACCAATGTCATGTCTACTACCAGCCGTTTCCCATTCAGTCGCGGTACTTACGCCTATACAGGAAAAGATCTGAACTGGAATGCAGCGGTTTCCATTCCTTTCCATATATCTTCTGCAAAACAGATTTTCAAGGCAGGATACTTTGGCGCCAACAGAAGCGGCGCACAGGATTATTTTGAAGCAGGATTGTATAATTTATCCAATGTGCTGCCCAGGGAGTATCAGTACATCTCTGCAGGAGCATTGCAAAACCCTGCAAACTTCCACAGCAACGGGTTTGCCTGGCTGCCGACTATTGGCGGTAATTCAAGGTATGAAGGAGATGTGTATCAGCATGCGCCTTTTGCCATGCTGGATAACCATTTTGGCAAGTTCAGGCTGGTATGGGGTGTGCGCGCTGAATACTATCAGTATGAAGAACGACAGAATCCTAATGATGGCCGCTTTGGCCCGCCGGATGCACCGCTGCCGGAAGAGAAAAAATGGCAGTACCTGCCCTCGGCTAATTTTACGTATAGCCCCTGGAGTAATTTCAACTTCCGCCTGGCCTATGCCAAAACAGTATCAAGACCACAGTTCGCAGAAAGAAACCGTTTCTCCTACTATGATCCTACGTACTCGGCTTACATCTGGAATTCTCCGGTAGTATCTTCTGTCACAAATGGCTATGATTTTAAAGCAGAATGGTATCCTGAACCCGGTGATGTATTGTCGGGCGGCCTGTACTACAGGGATATCGCCGATCCGATAGAAATGTACAATGCACTGACGGCCACCAATAAAAGCGAATTCTCCCTGAGAAATTCCAAAAAAGCACAGGTGTATGGATTTGAGATGGATATGCAGAAAAATCTGGGCTTCATTCATGACGCGTTACGGAATCTCCGTTTCACTGCTAACCTGGCTTTGAATAATAGTGTGGTAGATGCTTACGCTACTACCACTATTGACGAAGAAGGTAATCCCCTGGAGCTGGACAGTGAAGGAAAACCGGTTTCCAAAGAAATAGTGTACCGCGACACACGTCCGTTATACGGTCAGGCGCCCTACAGTTACAATATCGGACTGGCTTATGTTTCCAATCGCTACGGCATCAATGTACTGTATAATAAAACCGGTAGAAAGTATACACTGGTAGGTACTTCCTTACTCCACTCCGAAATGCAGAACCCTTTCGGAAAAGTGGATATACAGCTTAGCTACAAATGCCTGAAACAGGAAAGACTGGAAGTGGTACTCAATATTTCCAACCTGTTTAACGAAAGTATCCTGTATTACAATAATGCCGACAGTTATGAGTATGATGCAGAAGTAAAGAATGGTAACAACACGATGGATCCCCGTTTAAGTAACCCGGTTTTCTATACGAAACATGTTGTGCTGAAGTCCGGTAAATCCCGGAACTATGACAAAGGCGACCAGATAACCTATAAATCGCAGACCGGACGCCGGTTTTCGCTGAGTGTGAATTATAAATTCTGATAAAAGTAAAACATGAAGAGCTTACATAAAATATCCAGGCAGCTGGCCATAGTATTAACAGGTATCTCCCTGTTTTCCTGTTCCAAATCACAGCAGGAGTTTTATCCTGAGAATAATGTTGTTGATATAGATGTGAAAGCATACATCGCACAGGATTCGCTGCAGTTCAGGCTGGGCGGAAATATCCTGAAGCCTTATCCCGAAGCGGCGTCTCCCTACTTTGGCGGTTCCGTAAGTACCAGGTGGGTTGCCAATGGCGCTACCAGTTTCGCCGTATTGAACAGCAAGGGAGAGCTGCTGTTAGAAAGAAAAATTGATGGGGCTGCTGTTTCAAATCTTATCAAGTTCTATTATGATGGCGCCACCATTACCGATAAATTACCTGACATTCCAAAGCCGGCAGCAGGGAATGTAGGCATACTCCTGAGTTTTCCCGAAAGAAAATACAGTAAGGTGGCCGCAAAGAATATCGGAGTAGAGGTAGCAGCCAAGAGAAGAGGACAGCCTACTATCATAAAGCGGTATACTTTTAATGAAGATGCTACTGTTTTTGTGGACATGACTTTCCCTGCCGGTTATCAGTACATTACATGCAGCCTGGTGAAGGCTGACAGCCCTTCTGAGAGATATACCCCGGATGCAGCGAGTTACATCATAACATTGAATTCGCCCAAACCTGACAGAGGCTATCTGATGATGATAAAGGAAATAGCAGACCAGATGGATAGGTTTACTGGCATTGAAGGACTGGAGCTGACGCAGTACCTGAATTAATTTTTTGAAGAGAATACAACGGGCTGGTTACAGGAATTACCTGTAACCAGCCCGTTGTTATTTAGTCGTAATCCACACCGGAAGAATAGAAAGCCATTCAGCAGATGCAGGGTAAGTGATGATTAATGCTGCGGAATGAGCGCCTCCATTTCTATTTCGATCATGGCTCCGGGCAGCCCTAGTTCGTTTACGCCGATCCAGCTGCCGGTGGGAAAATGACCGGTGTATATTTTATGCCGGTAGGAAGCATTCTGTTGTAGTGCAGCCATACTGGTAGTATAAATGTTCTCCAGAAAAACATCTTCAAAAGTACAGCCATAATGTTTCAATACTTTTTCCAGGCTGGCATAGCAATTTTTCATCTGTTGCGGATAATCATCTTTACCTGTCAGATTCCCTTTATCGTTGATGCTGATTACGCCGCCTATTTTGACGATGTTGCCCACTTTTACCGCCTGCGTATAGCCATACATTTTTTCCAGTTCGGGGCGTAGCAGAAAGTACGCTGGTTTTTCTGCAGTGGCCGTTTCAACTGCTGCTGTGCCGGCTTTAGGAGTTTCCTGTTTGCAGCCGGAGATTGCAAGCGCCAGCAACATGATAATTCCTGTCAGTATACTGATCTGTTTTTTCATATTCCGTTGTTTTCATCAAAAATAATGTAAAAAATCAAATGCAACAACGTTGCATTTGATAATAGACTACGGAAATACTATCACAGGAGTATATGTGAAGGCGCTGTCTCATACTATCTGAGACAGCGCCTCTGAAATAACCGGAGTGAATACAGTCAGACAGGTTATCTGCTTTATACAATATATGGCTGGTTTGTATGAGCTATATCTCGTATGTAACTATCAGTTTCGGACGTTTGCTGACATCAGCATTGCGGGGGCCGGTGAAGATCAGGCTGCGGTAGTATGCTTCTGTCTGCAGCTGCAGGCTGAAGCCATAATTCTGCCCGCTGTTGATGATGTCCTGTACCAGCGCAGTAACGTTAACGGTTACACTGTAATTCCACTGTGAGGTAGAAGGTGCAATGGGAGCTGCATTGGTAGTGGTGGTAGTAGGCTGGTTATTCCAGGTAATAGTACTTGCTGTCCACGGTCCTGTTACACGTTTTATCCAGGCGGGGTTGGTGCCGAAGGAGTTGTACGGGGAGCCGGGATAGTAGGAGTTGCCCTGTGGGGCGGCCGCACTGCTGCTTATACCGGTTAAGGTAAGGGTAGCAGAGGTAATGACAGTACCTGACGGGAGGCTGCTGAGGCCATTGAATTTTAAGAATTGACGGGCCGTACCGGGAGTACCCTGGTAAGTCCAGGAAGAAGTGAGAAAGTCCTCGAAGGCACTAAAGTTACCGTTGGCCCAATCAGGTTTGCTGTAGACGTGTGCATCTTCCTGAGCGCCGGCTTTGTCATAGCCGCCGCCGAAGATAATAGTTTTCTGCCCGTCTTTTACGGAGGCATTGAGGGCTTGATCCTGCTGCTGCAGATTGGTGTCTGTTGCTAGATCTTTGCGGCAGCTGGTCATCAGGAATGCTGTTGCTACTGTTAAGGCAAGGAAAAGGTTGGAGATTTTCATACATAAAAGGTTAAGTGAATAATAAAAAAATGGATAAACACAGATAGTGATGAAGGGTACATGAGTGGTGGTGAATAGAAATAGTAAGGGCTTTCTGAAATATCCTGGTTAACAACAATACTGGTTATTTTGAATTTACATTAGCATTTTATGATGCTAAAGTAATACACAGGAAGTGTAATACTACTTCACTAAAATTTGGATAGAAAACAATGTGTGATTAATATTTTTATTTATTCTGTTGACTGAGAAAATAATGCAGGTGCTGTGACTAGTTTAGCGGCGGTAATGATAAAGTTTGTACTTACTCAGGGTTAGGTTAATTCATTATCTTCTTTTCTACCTTATATAATTTACTTTTTGCATGATTGCTTCCCGTAAAGGGAATGATAATATCACTCATCCGGCATGCATATGCTGCGATTAAAGGTACGAATGAGCTAATCATTATGAGCTTATTTAGCATTTGTTACACATGTAAAAAACATTTAAATGAAGAAAGTATTAACTAAGGCCTGGGCATTGCACACCAACAATGGCATTTGTATTCCAGGTGAGCTTATTGAGGAAATGATAGAAATTACCTTTGATGAAAAGGATGAAGTACTGGTGGAACCAGTTTATTGTTCTCTGGAAGGAAATATGTATCATGCTGTAATGCGTGACCCTGTTGATATTTGTCATCAAAGGAAAGAGGAGAAGATAGTATTGGGAAATGCCGGTGTGGTAAGGATATTGGAATCCGGTTCAAATGCATCTCACCTTAAACCGGGCACCCTGGGTATAGTATATGCAGCCACTCCAACCGACCGAGAAGGATACCCTATAAAAATATTCGCCTACGACGCTCCTGGAACCGTTGGCTTTCTGGCAAAGAAACTTGCATTGCACAAGGATAATTTCATACCTCTTCCTGATAATTCTCATTTCTCCCCGAAACAATGGGCTGCTTTTTCTATAAGATATCCTTCGGCATGGAGTAACTGGAAGGTAGCTTATAATTGCTGGAAAGTACAGATGGGGCACGTTAAGAGAGAAGAAGAAACTGTAATCTCCTGGGGAGGCGGTGTTGGTTTGGGTGAAATCCTGCTGGCAAGGCAGGAAGGATTTAAGGTGGCCATGATATCCTCTATGAACAACAGGATCAGTGAACTGCAGAAGTATGATATACAGGCGATTGACAGGAATCTGTTTCCTGATCTCAACTATATGGAAGATCGCTATGCAACAGATAAGGAATACAGACAGTGTTACCTGAAATCAGAAAAAACATTTCTGGAGATAATAGATGCCATCACCAACGGACGGAATGCAGCCATATTCATTGATAATATCGGCCTGCCGGTATACAGGGCCACACTCAAGGCTTTGTCAAGACAAGGAGTTATCGCTACCTGCGGCTGGAAGGAGGGAATGAAGATCAGTCACATGAGAGCATTGGAAAGTATTAACAGGCATATCCATGTAAACACGCATTATATCACCTACAATGAAATGCAGGATGCCATCCGTTATGCAGTGGAGAACAACTGGATGCCGGAGGTAGAAGGTGAATATGTGTATGGCTGGGAAGAAATCCCGCAGTTGTTTAAGGACTTTGGAGCCGGTAAAGTAAATTCTTTTTTCCCTTTGTTTGAAGTTAATCCGCTATAAAAGATTACGCCTGTATAGTTCTGAATTGATCTGACTGTCAGATCAATTCAGAACTATTACATATCAGGTGAAAAGGGATTAATTTCCTTTCAGCCTTTTTTATTACATGCAGTGATTTATCTTCTTAGAAAAATCCACAGCCATTCTTTGTCTGACATGGTTTCTTACCTGATTCACAAATTACATTTGACCAGGTGACAGTGAGTGTGGTACTTCCGCCTAAAATTCTGGCTTTTTCACTGGATGATAGGTTGGCAATCTTTGTGATTTTGAGACTTATTTTCATTGTTTTTGTGCCGCTGATTTTCCCTTTTTGGTTGTTTGAAAACCCCCGCCGTGGGCTTCGGAAGCACGGCGTTAGCAGCCCTGGATCATTAAGTATTCAGAATTAATTGGAGATTACTTCTTTGGCTCCCTGAAAATATCAGCTACCAGCCTTCTATGAATTACTAAAAAGATCAATAGTACTGGTAAACAGAACAAATCCAGACTGAACAGCCCTATATAAAAAGTAAAAATAGTAGGAGTAAAGGCGATAGCAGAAAGGGTTCCTAAAGCCAGCATAAAAAGCGTAAGATAATACCCCGCCTTCTCATTGATTATCTGAACGATGATTACAATATTTAAGGCTACCAACCCCGCAATATGTGGTTTCTGTAGTACAATTCTATTTTGCCAGACAGAAAACAACAGATAGATCGCTGTTAAAACGACAACTATTAACGGGAGGAGCTTTACAAATCTTTCTCTAATCATAGGAGAGATAAATAAAAGGCCGTGATCAGCCCAGGGAAATTTTTTAATTTTTTATGCAAAGTGATAAATCACCTTCTTCTTCACAAACACTTTTAAACGCTCCGCAGCTACTACAAACCTCAGCCACCATGTTTACAAATTGTTTGCAAATTTTAAAGGGTTCCAACCTATAAAAAGCTGAAACCCTTTATCACTAAAGTGACCCTGTAGGGACTCGAACCCTAGACCCGCTGATTAAGAGTCAGCTGCTCTACCAACTGAGCTACAGAGTCTTGCAAAACTGTTAAAACAGTGACGGCAAATTTAACGCTTCCGGGCAATATTTATGTAGTTAATTTAATTAAATTTGGTAGAAATGCTGAAATGTGGATAAATATCCATTACATTGATAATGTAAATGTTAGCTCATTATAAATCTTAGATTCATGCAAGAAGCGTATATCGTTGCCGGTTACCGCACTGCGGTAGGTAAGTCTAAAAGAGGAGGTTTTCGTTTTTACAGACCGGATGATCTGGCCGTAGATGTTATTACCGGGTTGCTGCAGTCCGTACCGCAGCTGGATCCCGCACGCGTGGACGACCTGATCGTCGGAAACGCCGTACCGGAAGCTGAACAGGGCCTGCAGATAGGAAGAATGATCTCCGTACGCGCCCTGGGCATCGATGTGCCGGGGATGACCGTGAACCGCTATTGCGCATCCGGACTGGAAACCATTGCCATCGCTACCGCGAAAATACAATCCGGCATGGCCGACTGTATCATCGCCGGAGGTACCGAGAGCATGAGCCTCGTACCCGTTGCCGGTTGGAAAACAGTGCCTAACTACACCGTTGCCAGCGCTACACCTGATTATTATATCGGAATGGGACTCACCGCTGAAGCAGTGGCCAACGAATTTAAAGTAAGCCGCCAGGACCAGGATGAGTTCTCTTATAACTCCCACCAGAAAGCGCTCCGTGCTATCAAGGAAGGTTATTTCAAACCAGGTATCCTCCCTGTCAACATCGAGGAAGTATACGTGGATGAAAAAGGCAAAAAACAAAAACGCTCTTACGTAGTGGACACCGATGAAGGTCCACGCGCAGACACATCCCTGGAAGCCCTGGGTAAACTGAAGCCTGTATTCGCCGCCGGTGGCTCCGTTACTGCCGGTAACTCCTCCCAGACCTCCGACGGCGCCGCCTTCGTGATCGTGATGAGTGAGAAAATGGTGAACGAACTGGGACTTAAACCTATCGGCCGCCTGGTATCCTGCGTATCGGCAGGCGTACACCCCCGCATCATGGGCATAGGCCCCGTAGCTGCCATCCCTAAAGCATTACAGCGCGCCGGCAAAACACTCAGTGATATCGACCTCGTGGAACTGAACGAAGCATTCGCCTCACAGTCCATAGCCGTTATCAGAGAACTGGGTATCAACCCCGATATCGTAAACATCAACGGTGGCGCTATCGCACTGGGACACCCGCTGGGTTGTACCGGCGCTAAACTGACCGTACAACTGCTGGGCGATCTCAAACGCCTCAACAAAAAGTATGGTATCGTTACTGCCTGCGTAGGCGGCGGACAAGGAATAGCAGGCGTGATCGAAAATATTAGTTAGATAATGACGAATGATGAATTGCGAATGTAAGCGAAGATAGTAGCGTATATAAAAGCGAAGAACCCGTCTGGTATGAAAATCAGACGGGTTCTTCGCTTTTATATACGCTACTATCTTCGCTTACATTCGCAATTCATCATTCGTCATTCGTAATTAAAAAAACTTTAATCCTGATGAATTAAAATTTTTATTAATTTGGTGTATTAAATCGGCTCCCGCCAACACAACCATATCGCTTTATGGATCGCAGACAATTCCTTACCTTATCTCCTGGCCGCGCCAAGCAGACGCGTAATGCACTTGCCCGTACCGCCTCAGGTATGACGCCCTATACCGGCAGCTGGGGAAAATTGCAGCTCATTCACCTGCTGAAACGTACTACCTTCGGGGCTTCCCCGGATCATATCAATGCCTTCTCCGGCATGACCATGCAACAGGTGGTAGACGCCCTCCTCACCCCGCAGCCTGATCCCGCCCCGCCGGTCAATAACTACGGTGTTGATGACGGAGGCGTAGCACCGGGTGCTGTCTGGGTAAGAGCCGCCCTCGGCAGCGAAGAGCTGGAAAGGAAACGAATAGGATCGTATAAAGCCTGGTGGGTAGGACAAATGATCAACCAACAGGCAGGCATACACGAAAAAATGGTGCTCTTCTGGCATAATCATTTCGTGACAGAAACCACTATGGTGAATGACAGCAGGTTCATCTACCAGTATAACCTCACGCTCAGGCATCATGCATTGGGTAATTTCAAAGCCCTCACAAAGGCTGTTACCCTGGACCCGGCTATGCTGGTATATCTCAATGGATACCTCAACTCCAAAGGCGCTGCCGATGAAAACTATGCGCGCGAATTGCATGAACTGTTCACCGTCGGCAAAGGACCGGATTCCCGCTATACAGAAGATGATGTGAGAGCCACCGCCCGCGTGCTGACAGGCTTCCGGGTAGATAGAACCAACATTGTCAGCACTTTCAATACTACGCAGCACGATCTGACCAATAAAGCCTTCTCCGGTTTCTACGGCAATAAGGTGATATCCGGTCAAACCGGTCCGGATGGTGCGCAGGAACTGGATGAACTGTTGAAAATCATCTTCCTGCAACCTGAAGTCGCTAAATTCATCTGCAGAAAATTATACCGTTTCTTTGTTTACTATGAAATCGATCAGGCCACGGAAGATAATGTAATCACCCCGCTGGCGGATATCTTCCGTAACAGCGGATACGATATTACCGTGGTACTCAGGGCGCTGTTAACCAGCGAACATTTCTTCGATCCGCTTAATATGGCCTGCCTGATTAAAAGTCCGGCAGACTTCTGCATAGGCCTGCTGCGCGAATTTAATGTGAAGTTCCCGGCAGATTACCCGACACAATATGAAAAATGGGGTGCTATTCACCGGGTGATGGCACTCATGCTGCAGAATCTCGGCGATCCGCCACTGGTGGCAGGCTGGGATGCCTACTATCAGGAACCTTCCTTTCATGAATTGTGGATAAACACCGATACCCTGCCGAAACGGAACCAGTTCAGTGATGGCCTCATCGGCAACGGTATTAATAACCTGCGCATCGATCCGCTGGCCTTCGCCGATAAAATGTCTGACCCGGGAAACCCGGTTACGCTGGTGAATGATTCCCTCGCGGTATTATATCGTATAGACGTTTCCGATACCCTGAAGACATTCCTGAAAGATAATATCCTCCTTGCCGGTCAGAATACGAACGCCTATTGGACCAATGCCTGGAACCGTTATAAATCCACTCCTTCCGATATGGCGAATACCAATGATGTAATCGGGCATCTGCAGGCGCTGTATAAGTACATTATGGACCTTTCGGAGTATCAATTATCCTGATTGCTGAAAAACCTTACTATGAAAAGAAGAGATTTCCTGAAATATACAGCCCCCGCTGCTATCCTGCCAACTGTTATCAACGGGTTTTCCATCAAGGCATTTGCCTCCTCACCTATGCTGACAGCCCTCAGCGGCGCCGCTGCTGACAATGATCACGTACTGGTGATGATTCAGCTCACCGGTGGCAATGATGGCCTGAACATGGTCATCCCGCTGGATGTATACAGCAAGTACCAGGCTGCCCGTACCAATATCGCCATACCGGAAGGCAAAGTGCTGCGGTTGGATAATTACCTCAAAGCCGGGCTGCACCCTTCCATGAAGGGCATCCAGGAATTATACAACGAAGGCAAGGTAAGCATCATACAAAGCGTCGGATACCCTTCTCCCAACTTCTCGCATTTTCGTGCTACCGATATATGGCTCACCGGTTCGGATTCCAACGAAGTACTGACTACCGGATGGGGCGGGCGTTACCTGGATACGCAGTTCCCCGGTCCGCCGGATAGCTTTCCCAATACAGATAACCCTGACCCGCTGGCTATCCAGATTGGCTCTATCGTGTCTCCGGCCTTCCAGGGCGCAGAAGGCACCAGAGGGATGGCTATCACCAGCGCCACGGATTTCTATAACCTCATTGACGGCGTTATAGACCCGGTTCCTGCCACCAAAGCAGGGAAGGAGCTGGAATATATCAGAACAATTGCGCGGCAGACCAACAGCTATGAAAAGCGCATCAAAACAGCTGCCGCTAAAATAACCTCCCAGGGCCAGTACCCTGCTAATAACAGTCTGGCTGACCAGCTGAAAATTGTTGCCAGGCTGGTAGCCGGCGGATTGAAAACCAGGCTGTACATGGTGAGCACCGGCGGTTTTGATACACATGCGAGCCAGGCCGAAGCCGGTGATACCACCAAAGGCGGACATGCCAAATTGCTGGAAGGGGTGTCAGCAGCCATTCAGGCATTCATGAATGACCTGAAAGGGCTGAAGGCTTCCCGCAGGGTAGTAGGTATGACTTTCTCCGAATTTGGCCGCCGTATCAAATCCAACTTCAGTATGGGTACGGATCACGGAGCTGCGGCGCCCATGATTGTCTTCGGGGATTATGTGATGCAGGGCGTGTTGGGCAATTCTCCCGCACTGCCGGATAATTCATCTGTCATCGATAATATCCCGATGCAATACGATTTCCGCTCTGTATATGCTTCTATCCTGGAACAGTGGTTCTGCGTGGATCAGACACAGCTGAACAAGATATTACAGAAAGATTATCAGCGGCTGCCACTTATCAGTGGTGTAGCCTGCGGTGTCATTACAGGATTACCTGATATTATTACAGAAGAAAAGATACATATCACCAATAGTCCGAATCCGTTTACGAATGCTACTACCATTACTTATATAACCGGAAATGGTAATACGATGATTCAGATTTTTGATACGATGGGCCGGCTGGTGAGTGTACCTGTCAATAAAGTGCATACTGCAGGCACCTATACCACCACTTTTGACGCGGAATATCTGCCCAACGGCATTTACTACGCCCGCTTTCAGAATGGCTCCGTACAACAGGTGCGCCCCATGCTCAAAGTGAGGTAGGAATAAATTATGCATCTTTGTTGCAAATAGTTAAAGTTTGTTACCTTTGCAGCTGTGTATAAAAACTACATACAAAGAATTGTAGCAGTGATCCTGCTGGGAGTGTTTACCTTAAACACTGTCCCACGGGAATTTATACACCTTTTTGCCGGCCATGAGGATACACAGGACCAGCACTGGACACATCCCGGTGCTACGGTATCCGGTGAGCACCGGCACTGCGATTTCCTGCAGATTGCCAATGCTCCCTATGAGCAGCAGACCAATACTTATTTTTCTCCTGTCAGAAAACTGATATGGATATTTAATCCGCTGGAGTTACCGGAAACCACCCATTCTCCTTACTGCGACCTGTCGCCCCGGGCGCCTCCGGCTTTCCTTTCCTGATTTGAGCTACTACCTGCCAACATAGGCGGGCCATTATTGTTATTATGCCGTCAGGCATCTTCATGGTTATTATTTACTGAATACTTATCTCTCAGATATGCATTATTTGCGTGTATTTATACTCGGCCTGCTGGGTATATTATTTATAGGCAGCCCTACAACTTATGCCGCTGCTAACCCGGGCGATGGCGCGCTTTCCAATGTGCTCACCGGTAAGGTCACTGATAAAATTTCGAAGCAGCCGCTTCCCGGCGCTACTGTTTACCTGCCAGATCTTCACGTCGGCGCTGCTACAGATGCCCAGGGAAATTATATCATCAAAAATCTGCCAAAAGGAAAATACGTGGTGGATGTACACTATATCGGTTACTCCGCCTATTCGGAAATTGTTACCATCAATGGTACTGCCACTAAGGATTTTGAGCTGTCAGAAACACTGATAGAAAAAAATGAGGTAGTCATCACCGGCGCCAACCTGGCTACTTCCATGAAAAAAACGCCGACTCCGATCAATGTTATTCGTCGCGATTACCTGACTGATAACATCTCTACCAACATCATCGATGCAATTTCCAAAGTTCCGGGTGTCAGCCAGCTGTCTACCGGACCGGCTATTTCCAAACCGTTTATCCGTGGGCTTGGTTACAACCGTGTGGTGGTAGTAGGGGACGGCATCCGCCAGGAAGGCCAGCAATGGGGTGATGAACATGGTATTGAAATAGATGACTACAACGTGAGCCGCATAGAAGTGCTGAAAGGCCCTGCCTCCCTGGTGTATGGCTCTGATGCGCTTGCCGGTGTGGTGAATATTGTGCCGCCACCGCCATTGCCGCTGGGGAAAATTAAAGGGAATGTGGAAGCTAACTACCAGTCCAACAACGGACTGATGGCTTATCATGCCGATATTGCCGGTAATACCAACGGTTTCAGCTGGGGCGCATTTGTTACACAGAAACAGGCGCATGACTATAAGAATAAATACGATGATTACGTATTTAACTCCCGTTTCAATAATACCAACTTCGGCGCTAACATCGGTATCAATAAACAATGGGGATATTCCCGTCTGACTTTCACCTCCTTCAATCAGCACCTGGGATTGGTAGAAGGAGAACGCGATGAACAGGGCCGCTTCATCAAGCCTGTCAATATTAACGGCGAAGCCGGAGAAGCGCCTGTAACCGGAGGTGATAATACTTCCTACAGCATGGAAGTGCCCAAGCAACAGATCAATCACCAGAAAATAGTATGGGATAACAACCTGTACCTGCACAATGGCGGACGCCTGGGATTAACGCTGGGTTATCAGCTGAACCAGCGCCGGGAATATGGTAATGTGCTGCAACCCAATGAACCTGAATTATACCTGAAGCTGAAAACGTTCAACTACGCCCTGAAATATTATCTGCCTGAAATGAGCGGCTGGCAGACCACAGTAGGCGTGAACGGTATGCAGCAGCGGAATGAAAATAAAGGAGATGAATTCCTGATCCCGGCTTATGATCTCTTCGATATCGGTGGTTTTGCCGTTACCAGCAAGACATTCAATAAGCTGACACTCAGCGGTGGTCTGCGTTTCGATAACCGCTCGCTCCGTTCCAATGCATTACTGCTGGATGCGGATGGCAAGCCATCTCCGGATGGAGATGTACGTTTCGCCTCCTTCAGCAAAAATTTCAGCAATATCTCCGCCAGCGTAGGACTGAGCTATGAAGCCAGCGACCGTGTTGTGCTGAAGGTGAACGCCGCCCGTGGTTTCCGCGCTCCGAATATTGCAGAACTGTCGGCCAACGGAGTACATGAAGGTACTATCAAGTATGAGCTGGGCAACCAGGACCTGAAACCGGAGGTAAGCACACAGGTGGATGCCGGTATTGATTTCAACACGCAGCACGTGTCCCTCACTGCCAGCCTGTTTTATAATCATATCAACAACTTCATCTTTGCCCGCAAGCTGTTCAATGCAGCCGGTACGGATTCTATCCCTGCAGAGAATAATGAAGAAGGATATGCCGCTTTCAAATACCAGCAGGGTACTGCCAACCTTTACGGAGGTGAGCTGATGCTGGATATTCACCCGCATCCGATCGACTGGCTGCATTTTGAGAACACGTTGTCTTATGTAAAAGGGCGGCTGGCGAATGGTACGGATTCCACCAGGTATCTCCCCAATATTCCGGCGGGCAGGTGGTTGTCTGAATTAAAAGGTAAGTTCCGCAAAGTAGGCGGACCGTTGCAGAATGCCTACATCGGTGTGCAGATGAATATGAACTTCGCGCAGAATAATGTATTCACTGCGTATAATACAGAAACGGCAACCGGCAGTTATACATTATTCAATGCCGGTTTGGGTACGGATTTCGTGAACAGGAAAAGCAGAACGTTGTTCTCTCTGCATTTTGCAGTGAATAACTTTACAGATGTAGCGTATCAGAATCACCTGAGCAGATTGAAATATGCACCGGTAAATGAGGTGACAGGCCGCTCCGGTGTATACAATATAGGTCGGAATTTTAGTGTTAAGCTGGCGATACCTATTGATTTTAAATAGGAGCAGCTGATTTTTTGTTACAATAGTTACGAAGAAGGGCTGGCCATATGGCCGGCCCTTTTGTTTTATAGTTGTGTGTTATATGTCGTTTTACTGTGAGTGGCTTTACCGTCTCTGATTTTGAAGCTGAAGTCCTGCTGTTGCTGTGCTTTCTTCACGGAGAAAGATATGAGGGTATCTTTTCCCTGTACAGAGAGATAAGGTGTTGGTAATATTTTTTCTGAGGAATCAATCGCCCGGATATAATTGACGAGTCGTTTGTTGCCCTGCCGTATACTGATAGTTTGTACCGGGAGGGAATCGTTATTATTGCTGAAGGCCACGCTGATTCCGGACAGGGTAAACGTTGCACGGGCACTGTCTTTACTGCCACCTGTCAGCTTAAAGGCTTTGGCGTCTGCAGCGCTGGCTGCAGACGGCTTTGCTTCGTCTGTTTTCTCTGCGGTCTGCTGACACGCAAAAAAACAGCAGGTACAAATTGATAATAGGATAATGGATTTATACACGGTTGTCACGTTAGTTGGGTATAAAGCTATTGATTTTTTTGGGTTGTTGTTGTGCCGGGGGGCAGGGATGTTTTTAAATGCCAGATTTTGTTTGAATCCATTGGGGCGATGATGGGAGAAATGATATAGTATGCATTATCTTTTTTAAAGATTTTGA
The DNA here is from genome assembly GCF_009928525.1 of Chitinophaga solisilvae. Taxonomy (GTDB): domain Bacteria; phylum Bacteroidota; class Bacteroidia; order Chitinophagales; family Chitinophagaceae; genus Chitinophaga; species Chitinophaga solisilvae. The sequence goes on from NZ_JAABOK010000002.1 coordinate 131,099, forward strand.
ATAAAGGATGAAATTGATCATGTGATGTTTCATATCCGTCTAAATCGTAGGCAAAATTTCCTAAAAGGGTATCATCTTTTTCGCTAAGAAAACATTTGTCACGAAATCCTGCTTGTATACCTATCAGAGAGAATGTTGCGCTGTCTGTGTGAATAATTAATGTATAGTCATAAAATACATCAAATCCATTTAGTGTTTCACCTGATTCAGTATGGAGTGTATAAGTATTATCCCAATTGTGTCTGAACCTGTTTGAAACTTTTGAATTTGACGTTTGAGATTTACACGCTGTGATAGAAATGAATAATGTAATAATGAATAGCGGCCTAAGCATGTTGTTGGTTTTCATTTGGATTAAGAATTTTCTCATTATTAAATTCCTGAATAATGCTAAGTGGGTCAACTCTTCCCTCAAATCCTCTCCCTACATTACTTTGAGTTCTTATTTCAAAATGTAAATGCTCCTGTTTGGTTTTTAATGACGATGCGTTACCAGTCTTACCAGTATAGCCTATTATGGTACCTGCAGTAACAAGGTCACCAGGTTTGTATAATCCCTGGTTTTCTAAATGAGCATACATGAAATAATAGTTGGTATCTCCATAATCACCATTTAAAATAATAACATGGCCATATGAATTAGAAAAGTAGGTAGCGTAAATATTGCCACTGACGCAAGCATATACCTTTGATCCAACTGGAGCATAAAAGTCCATACCCTGATGTTTACCACTTTTTCTTGCTTCAATAATCCCAAATTTACTCATGGCTGGATTCCATGTAGCATACCACCCCCTTAATTGAAGATTGTCAGTAGGATGATGCCATTGAAGGCAGACATTTTTCTTCTCATTTGCATCTCGTAGCATACAATCATTCTTACAGTCATTTTTTAAACTGATCCCTTGAGCATATTTAGAATGTAGAATAGCTCCGACTTCTTTTTTAGTAACTATAGCATCTTTGTTTGTATCTAATCCTTTATTCTTAGTGTAGAAAAGTTTGTTGTCCCTTATGTCAGCATCTAAACTGAAAACTTCATGATCAGGAGCTTTTCCTATTAAGGAGGGGTTTAATATAGCCATGTAAAATTCATCTAAAGAATTAAGCTGGCCTTTAAATCTTTTAAGATAATGATATACATAGTCCAATTGCTCTATCTGATCCATATTGGCGAGTTTTCGTTTTGTAAGATGCATTTTGAACTTTCGGTTTATTTCATCAACTGCATCCTTGGTAAACTGCACCAACCCTACCGCATGTCTCTCCAACAGCCCATCCGTCAGCTTCTCCGGCAGCGGCATATTCACCCTGCTATATCCACTTAACTGATAAGGTAAAAAGCCACCGCCTGTTTCAAATGCCATACATGTCATGAGGTGATTGGGATCTGCTTTCAGCTTCCTGGCTATCTCACGTACTTTCATCCGGAAGGCACAGCTTACTTTAGCTCCCCATACCAGTGAATCACAACCCTCGCTTCGTTGCTGAATATTGACACGTTCAATCACTGCTGCAGACCTGCTCCGGGTGGCGGGCGACAGCTGTATTTTATCATTCCTGTAAACCATTAATAGCTTTGTGTATACAGCGTTGTGATCCGGTAGTTGAATGACCGCATATACGAGGTATAGATGCATATTTACCGGCAGGTTTTTCAGATCTGCGGTGACCGGCAGCTCCCCTTTTTTATCGATGATTCCTTTACAGCGATAAAGGATGGTATCATCTTTTGTTAAGGAATGTATATCCGCTGCCGGGTATAAAGTAAGGGGTTTATTGAGGGGGGTGGGTTTGCGGGCAAGCAGGAAGGTAATATCCAGTTGCCTGCCAATCAGGTTGGTCGCATATATTTTGAGTATGGTTGCCTGTTTGATACTGATGACAAAATATTCTCTGCGATCCTGCGCGTCTGTAAAATATGCCTGCCTGATTTTTCTTTCTTCATTGAGCTGCAGGTAATCTGCCGGATTCACGGGAAACGGTTGACCGTTTCCTTGTATTTTCAGGCTGCCTGTTGGTTTTATTTTAAAGTAAAGTGTGGCTGATGGCTGATTCCATCCGGAGTTGATTTTCTGCCTGATGTTATCATCGGTATGCATGGTGTAATAAACGCCGGCTGTTGCAGGAAGTTTTATCTGTTGGGAAAGCAGCAACTGTTCCCGCATGGTTTGTCTGGCAAAAACTTCCAGTAAAACAGTTTCTTCTTCCAGCCCAGCCTGCTCAAAGTAAATACAGATATCCTGGCCGTAACCTGCCTTACGGATAATGTTTCCATCGCTGTCCGCCCATTTGCCGCTATGTACTGCAGGGGTGATTACCTGGAATTCCAGGCGCCCTTCGCAGGTTTTATCATAGAGATAAGCATACAGCGTATATTTTCCATGATGGCTGAAGGTATGGCTGAAATCCTGTATGCCGCTGGCAGTAGTACTTTCAGGGCCATCGAGCTGCCATTTCAGTTTATGCACTTCTTTTTCGCTGAATACCGGGAATATCATCTCTGATACAGAGAAGGTAACAGGAATACCGGTATGCGGCCGTTTATTGCTGCTGATGGCCCTTACAGCATTATTACTCACGGTAATAAAGGTGTATGCATAACTGGTTTCCGTAGTAACAGAGATGGTGTACCAGCCGGTGGCCGGAAATGTCTGCGTAATGCTGGTGGCCGCCGGAGCGCTTTCCAGTACGATCCCGTTGCCGGCAGCATCTTCCTGCCGCCAGGAGATATTCGTTGCAGTTGTACATCCTGAAAGCGTAAACGTTACCCGCTGATCAGGACGTATAGTCGTTGCCGTGGATTTTATGGTGAACGGCTGGTTATCTGTAACGGTGATATTCTTCGCGGTCATATCGGTTCCATCTTCTCCGCTGAAAAGCCGTAGTATATAACTTCCCGCTATGTCGAACCGGTATTCAAAGCAGCTTTCTCCCGATGCCATGGAAATAAGACAGCCGTCGGTATCTGATAAATACCAGCGCAGAATGACCGGATCCGTGCCTGCTGCTGATGATGGTAATGCGTTGTAGCAGCCTGATTGCCCGCAGCTTAGGGTGGCTGGCCCTTCTATGGAAAAGCCACTTGTGGCTGCCGCTTTGTGTTGCTGCGCATGGCGGTCATTGTTATGATCCGTATTCCCGTCGTGCTGCTGGCATACAGCTTCCTGCTTCTCCGCATGTTCTGGCTGCTGGTTATCGGTCTGGCTGCCTGTAGCCTGTCCATGTGAAATAATCCGGATACGGCCACCCCGCGAAAGACAGGTGGCGGAGCTGTCATCTGTTAAGGGTGGTGCATTACCTGCTTCGCTAAGATGAAGTACAGCAGATGTTGCCTGCCATTGCAACTGCGCAGTGCAGGGTTCAGGTTTACCCGTTGCCACACAGGTCCGGAAGTTAATGGAACGGATGCTGTTATCCTGTGTGGTGGCAATCAGTTTCTCTGATCCTTTGCTGTCATTGATATAATATTTGTGATGGGAAGTGACCTGTATAATAGCCGGTACAACTGATTTATCACAGCTGCAGACAGCTCCTTCACATACCAGGTGTACAGGGGTTTCCTTGGATGAATTCAACATGGGGTTCTCATTTAATCATGATAGTTTTACTTTTTCTGCACCTTTGATAACAACTGTTTTGGAAGAGGAGAGCGTGATGTTTTCTTTCAGGCTGCTGATCCGGATATGATCGGCCTGCTCTTCCAGTCTGGCGGAAGTACGTGTGAAGTTTTCCCATGCCTGCTGCGTGATATGCGCCGCCAGTGTGGTCGCATGCGTACCGGCATAGGTACTGTGACTTTCTCCCGCTCCCTGTGTGATATTCTCTCCGGCATGTATATCAATGTTATCTGTAGCCTGCAGGCTTATTTCCCGCGCATTTAGCAGCAACCGGCCCGGAGAGGTGATGGTGATATTCCCGCGGGCTGTATCCAGGATGACGGAGTTACCGCTTTTATCCCTGATGTGCAGCTGTTCTGCTCCGCTGGTATCGTCCAGCCGGATAGTATGTCCACTGCGTGTTTTAATAACCTTCAGGTTATTGCCGGCATCTCCGAATTGCGTATGGTCCTTGCCGTTATACATGCTGCCCAGTATAAAAGGCAGTTCCGGATTACCACCTTCAAAGTCTGCCCATACCTCTTCTCCTTTCTCAGGGAGGAAGTAAAATCCTTTGCCATCGCCGCTATGCGGAGATACTATTCTGACCCAGGGCGAGTTGCCCTGCTGCTGCCACCTGAATTTTATACGGATACGGCCCAACCCGGCAGGGTCATGGTTATCTGTTACAACAGCGCTCTGTGCTTCACAGCGGGGGGCTGCGAATGGCGCCGGTGATGGTTTGCAGCAGTCTGTAGGTATGGCGCTGAATGTATTGTTGTAGGCGCCGTCGCCGTTGCAGTGGTGCGTGATCTGGGTAATGGTAAAATCTCCTTCCAGTTCTGGCGACGGTACTTTTTCTTCCTTGATAACGGAACCGGCTATACGAACAAGTGGCATTTCGCGGGCCCGGATAGTATCACCTATCCGTATGCCAGGATTCCTGCTGCTACCGTTTAACTGTACCAGCGTTGACAGATGACAGGCTGTATACCGCTGCTGCTGCGCCGATAGCTGCTCCCGGAGATCATTACCCTGATATATCTGCAGCTTGCCTGCGGATTTTGATGGAAACAACCGGTTACTTACCTGCAGTGCATGATGGTTGTGTTCATTGCAGCTGCGTTGTAATGCATTGGCTGTATCTGCGGCTATCCAGTGATGGTGCAGATAATCATAAACGCCGATATTGCTGTTGTTGGATTTTATACGTAAGGACAAATCAAAGTCTGCCAGGTCGGAGGGATGCGTCAGTGTTATTTTCCGCGGAGTATAATTCCCGAAGATCAGCCGCTGGCCGTCATAAAAGAACCATTCCCCGAAACGTGCCGCCAGCCTTCGCAGGAAGGCATAGTTACTTTCCCGGTATTGTACCAGATAGGGATGAACAGATTGATTAGCTGGTGTAACGCGGGTATTAATGTATGGTGTAACATCTTTACTGCAACCGGTTACAATAGCGGATAGAGACTGTTCTTCATACACCTGCATATGTGGGTCGCCATCTAGCAGTATATCCGGACTTTCTCCTTTCAACGTACAGAAACCGCCGGAGCTGTCACCTTCTTTACCAGCATGAACAGCAGTAATGATGCCGGTGAAGCTGAGCGGTTTCAGCTGTGGTAACGGCTCCCGCGCTGCAATATGAACATTCAGCGGTTTACCCAGCAGGCTGCGCGTACTGCTGAACAAACTACCTTCCTGCTGCCTGAGCCATCCGCTGTGAATCTGTAATTCAAAGGTATGATGGCCATGCATATCCTGCCGGATAAGCAATTGCCGGTAATGCCGGAATTCCTTCCTGTCTATATAAATGAGGGTTATTGTATTCAGGGGCATAACAATTTAATTTTGAGGATAACAGATATGGATATATGTTTTTGTGCGCTTTATGCCGGCCAGGGATTGCGGAATACAGACTGATTCAGCGCCAGTTCCCGCGCCGATAACTGCAACCTGACCTGCATAGGATGCTCTCCGCTGGCGCTGAAATGCTCGCTGTACTTTACGCAATACGCATCCGTAAAACGGAGTTCCTTCAAGCGGGAAATCGTATCTCTCCGTAAGAAAGTTATAACACCATTTTTTGTTTGCGTATCAGAAATCATCCAGTCAAACAAACGCGTGTTGCCGCCAGACTCGATAATAATATGTATAGTGCCGCCACAGGGCCGTGCAGAAGGCTTCCCGCACTCATCCATCATTTGCAGAAAAGTAAAATGACATTCCAGCACGTTCATTTCTTCTCCCTCTATTGTAAAAATTGCTTTAAAAGACATAATACTGCTGATTTGATATTTTATTAATCAACAGGATATGTAAGATGAAGACTGGGGCTGATTTTCACAGACAATTGCCGTATCCGGCGTATCGCTTTTATAATAGAACGATCATGGTTTTCATTGGTAATTGAATTTACAAATAAATCCTTTTACAGCATGATAAATTACCGGTTTTTTTTAAAAATGGTATAGATTTATTACCACTTATATAAATTAGTAAGGGTGATATTATTAGATTTTGTAGCTTAGCGCTACTTTTTAGTCGTGTGGTTGATTGTCCCGCCACGTCCGTTAAACAGTTTTCCCACTTAATTATTCACTGGTTTTGCTTATAAATTTTTTCTGACCACCATTGGTTCAGATTTTGGTTGAAAAAGAAAGGGGCTGTTTTTACAGCCCCCTGTTTTTTTAAACCATTCAAGGAAAATTATTTATTCTTTCCGGCTTCCTCTACTGCATCTTCATCATAGTAAACAAAGAAATACAGATAAATCACCCTGGAAATACGCATCAGCCATGGCTGTATCAATACCAGCAATACGCCGTTTACACCAAGCCAGATGAAAATACTGTTGTCTCTCCAGGTTATGCCGAAAAATACTGCATACCAGATAAGGTTAAATACGCTGAAAGCAACAGATAAAGCATAACTCACATACCCCGTTCCAAACCAGAAACCGGTCTCCAGTTCATACTTCTGACCGCATACCGGGCAGTTGTCATACATGTTAAAGATCTTCGAGAATTTAACATGAAATGGATTTTTGTCTTTGAACATATCTCCTCTGCGACATTTCGGACATCTCATGGTCAACAGACTCCATAAATAATTCGGACGCTTATGCTTCATACTATTGGATCAGTGATTCGCTACAAAAGTAAGCCTTTTAATTTACTAGACTGTTTCCAGCTTGCGTTCCCCGATCTGCTGACGCCACATGGCGTAATAAAGACCTTTCTCTTCCAGTAATTCCTGGTGTCTGCCGGTTTCGACTATACGCCCTTTTTCAAGCACGTAAATACGGTCTGCATGCATAATGGTGCTCAAACGGTGGGCAATCATCACAGTAATATGCTGCTTAGAGGCGGTTACCTGTCTTACGGTTTTGGTAATCTCCTCTTCTGTTATAGAGTCCAGTGCAGATGTTGCCTCGTCAAATACCAGCAGCCGCGGTTTGCGTAACAGCGCCCGCGCAATGGATAAACGTTGCTTCTCCCCACCGGAAATCTTGATACCACCTTCCCCGATCACCGTTTCCAGTCCTTTGTCCGCACGTGCCAGCAACGAATAGCAGGATGCCTTATTCAGCGCTTCCATGATCTCGGCATCTGTTGCACCCGGATTTACAAAGAGCAGGTTTTCTTTGATAGTACCGGCAAACAGTTGTGTATCCTGCGTTACAAAGCCTACCTGGTGGCGCAGTTCTTCCATGTCTACCTCGTTGGCATCAGTGCCGTTGTATAGGATATGTCCTTCATTCGGCTTGTACAAGCCTACCAATAATTTCACCAGTGTGGTTTTACCTGAGCCCGACGGGCCTACAAAGGCAATGGTTTCTCCTACCTGTACAGAGAAATTCACCTGGTCCAGCGCCTTTGTGGTGGCTGTAAGGTGTTTAAATCCAACCTGGCGGAAATCCAGGTGATCTATTTTGTTGATCCGTATAGGATTGGCAGGCATCTGCTCTACGGGTGTATTCAGTATGCTCTGGAAGTTCAGCAGCGATACCTGCGCCTCCCTGTAGTTCAGGATGATATTGCCCAGCTCCTGTAAAGGCCCGAAAATGAAGAAGGAATACAGCTGTAAGGTCATCAGCTGGCCAATGGATACAATATCCCGGTAGATGTAGAACAATAACAGGAATAATATGGCCTGCCGCATCAGGTTAACAAAGGTTCCCTGCACAAAGCTGATGCTGCGGATGCTCCGCACCTTCTTTAATTCCAGCATCAGGATTTTCAGCGTGGTGGAATTTAACCGGCGTACTTCCTGCTGGGTGAGCCCCAGACTTTTCACCAGCTCAATATTACGCAGCGATTCTGTAGTGGAACCCGCAAGCGCCGTGGTTTCCTTCACAATCGTTTTCTGTATCACCTTGATTTTTTTACTGAGTACATTCATCAGTAAACTGAGTAATACAGAACCGCCCAGGTAAACCAGTACCAGGGTCCAATGAACACTGATGGCATATACCATGACGAAGATGACGCCGATCAGCGCCACAAATAATACATTGACAAAAGAGGTGATGAATTTTTCGCAGTCAGTTCTCACTTTCTGCAGAATAGCCAGCGTTTCTCCGCTGCGCTGGTCCTCAAACTGCTGATAAGGCAGGCGCAAGGAATGTTTCAGCCCGTCTGTATATACCTGTGCGCCAAACTTCTGTACAATTACATTCACAAAATAATCCTGGAATGCCTTGGCTATCCTGGATATCATGGCCACACCGATGGCAGCCAGCAGTAGCAGGAGTACCCCGTTGAGATAGGAGCCTTCGCTGCGCGGCGATCCGCTCCCCTTCACCGTCACATGCGGGTGTGAGGCAAACTGATCGATGATTTTTCCGAAAATGTACGGATCCAGCAGTGAGAACAATTGATTCACTGCAGCAAGCAACAAGGCCAGTGCTATTAGTCCTTTATAGTTCTGTAAGTAACGTAGTAATAATTTCATATATCAGATTTCGAGCCTCAAAGTTACTGCATGTTACAACATATTACAGTGTAAAACTGCGGTCATATTTTGGCCAAAATTCGTTAACTTAATATTAAGTTCTTTCCAGGTTCTGTGATAATGATTTACCCTCTTAAATCTCCACCATATGAAGACGTATGATGAAAAGCATATCAAAAACATCGTACTGTTAGGCGCTCCTAAAAGTGGCAAAACTACCCTCTCTGAAACTATGCTCTTTGAAGCCGGAATTATCAGCAAGCGCGGTACAGTAGAAGAAAGAAATACCATCTCTGACTATCACGAAATAGAGCATGAACGCAGTAACTCCGTTTATGCCACCACCCTGCACACAGAATGGAAGGATTACAAAATCAATATTATAGATACACCGGGCCTGGAAGATTTCATCGGCGAAGTAATTTCCTCCATCCGCGTATGCGATACCGCAGTGCTGCTGCTGAATGCACAGCACGGGGTGGAAGTAGGTACGGAACTCATCTGGGATTATGTGGATAAGTACCGGAAACCCACCATCCTCGCTGTCAATCAGCTTGATACGGAACAGGCCAATTTTAATAAAGCCGTTGAGGACGCCGTCCGCGTGCTGGGCCATGCTGTCACCGTTATGCAATATCCGGTTAACCAGGGCGCCGGCTTTAATGCTATCATCGATCTGCTGAAGATGACCATGTACCGGTTCCCGGAAAACGGTGGTAAGCCCGAAAAACTACCTATCCCTGACAATGAAAGGGAAAGGGCGGAAGAACTGCATAATGCACTGGTAGAAAAGGCAGCCGAAAATGATGATACCCTTATGGAGCAATACTTTGAAAAAGGTAATCTCGATGAAGATGAACTACGCCTGGGTATCAAAATAGGCATGCTGAAACACCAGGTTTTCCCGGTATTCTGCCTTTCCGCGCGGAATAATATGGGCAGCGGCCGCCTGATGGGGTTTATTGACAATGTAGCGCCATCAGCCGCCGAAATGCCGCCCGAAACCACCACCGAAGGCACTACTGTTCCCTGCGACCCTGCCGGCCCTCCCTGCCTCTTTATCTTTAAAACGCTGCAGGAGCCACATATCGGCCGCCTCTCCTTTTTTAAGGTTATCTCCGGTGAAATCAGACCCGGTATGGAACTCCTCAACGAAACCGGCAATACTACGGAGCGTATCAGCCAGTTATTCATCGCCGACGGAAAGAACCGTAACAATGTGGAATCTCTCCGTGCCGGAGATATCGGCTGTACACTGAAACTGAAAAATACCTTCACCAATCACACCCTGGCAGATAAATCCTTTAATGCACCCATCGCCCCCGTTGTTTTTCCTACGCCCAAGGTCAGAGTAGCCATTGAAGCCAATAACAAGGCTGATGATGAAAAACTCAGCGAGGTATTGTCTGAAATCCATATGGAAGATCCCACCCTCCTGGTAGAATTCAACCGGGAACTGAAACAGGTGATCCTGCATGGACAGGGCGACCTGCACCTGCTGGTAACCAGGTGGCGGCTGGAAAATATCTATAAAATGCCGGTCACCTTTTACCCGGCCAAAATACCCTACCGCGAAACTATCCGCAAACCGGCCCTCGCTTCGTACCGCCATAAGAAACAATCCGGTGGCGCCGGCCAGTTCGGAGAGGTGTTTCTGAAGATAGAACCCTGGTTTGAGGGTATGCCTCCCCTGAAAGAATACACCGTTCGCGATACAGAAGAAGTACCACTGCAATGGGGAGGCAAGCTCGTTTTCAATAACTGTATCGTAGGCGGCGCCATCGATAGCCGCTTCCTGCCCTCCATCCTCAAGGGGGTAATGGAAAAAATGCAGGAAGGCCCGCTTACCGGTTCCTATGTGCGCGACATACGGGTAAGCGTATACGATGGCAAAATGCATCCGGTGGACAGCAACGATATCTCCTTCAAAATCGCCGGTATGATGGCTTTCCGGGATGCCTTCCATCAGGCTGCACCTCAGCTGCTGGAACCCGTTTTTGATCTGGAAGCCACCGCTCCCGACGTAATGATGGGCGATATCATGAGCGAGCTGCAAAGCCGCCGCAGCATCATAACGGGAATGGATACACTGAATGGCTACCAGGTAATCAAAGCCCGTACGCCACAGGCTGAACTGGATAAGCTCTTCGCCGCCCTCCGCAACGTTACCCAGGGGAAGGCTAAAGTTAAATCACAGTTTGCCGAATATGCTCCCGTACCCCCCGAGATACAGAAAAAGCTGAGCGAGGAATATACAAAGGAGGAAACCGTATAATCAGTTTCCCCAACCCTCGCGGTCCAGACTCCTGTATTGTATCGCCTCCGCCATATGCGGCACCTCTACTGCCTCACTCTGCGCCAGGTCGGCAATGGTGCGGCTTACTTTCAATATCCTGTCATATGCCCTGGCAGAGAGTTTCAGCCGTGTCATCGCCTGCTTGAGCAGCTGCCTGCAACCCGGACTCACCGTGCACACCGTTTTCAGCAGCTGGCTGTTCATCTGCGCATTACAGTAAATGCCCGCCTCCCCGCTGAACCGCTGCTCCTGTACCCGCCGCGCAGCTATCACACGGTGACGGATATACGTACTTTGCTCTTCTTCCGCATCTGAAGCCAGGGCGGATAAAGGTACCGGTGTTACTTCCACGTGCAGGTCTATCCGGTCCAGCAACGGTCCCGATACCCTGTTAAGGTATTTCTGAACCGCTCCGGGTACACACGTGCATGATTTCTCCGGATGATTGAAATAGCCACAGGGACAAGGGTTCATCGAAGCCAGCAGCATGAAGCTGGCCGGGAATTCTACCGCCAGCCGCGCCCTGGAGATAGTTACCATCCGCTCTTCCATCGGCTGCCGCATCACCTCCAGCACCTTCCTTTTGAATTCCGGTAATTCGTCCAGGAACAGCACGCCATGGTGCGCCAGCGATATTTCTCCCGGTTGCGGAATACCGCCGCCGCCCACCAGCGCGGTGTCGCTGGTAGTATGGTGCGGAGATCGGAAAGGGCGCCGTGAAATAAGAGAGGCATGTTGCGGCAGTCTGCCTGCAACAGAATATATCCTGGTGGTTTCCAGTGCCTCCTGCAGCGTAAGCGGTGGTAGTATGGTCGGGAGCCGCTTTGCCAGCATGGTCTTGCCGGCCCCCGGCGGGCCAATCAGTATGGCATTATGGCCACCTGCCGCAGCTATTTCCAGCGCCCGTTTTATATGGTGTTGTCCCTTCACATCGCTGAAATCCACATCAAATGCTGACTGCGCCTGGAAAAAATCCGGCTCCCCGGAAATATCCAGCGGTTGTACCGTGCCCGGTTTGTTGAAAATAGCGGTCACTTCGCTGATATGCCTGATCCCGTATATCTCTAATCCATTTACCATCGCGGCCTCCGAAGCATTCTGCGCAGGAAGTATGAAGCCCCGGAAACCCTCCTGCTTCGCCTGCATCGCCATAGACAGCGCTCCCCGCATAGGCAGCACCATGCCGTCCAGCGATAATTCTCCCATCATCAGATAGCCGGAAAAGGCCGTGGTTACCACCTTCCCCGATGCGCCCAGTATGCCCAGCGCAATCGGTAAATCATAAGCCGCTCCTCCCTTTCGTATATCCGCCGGCGCCATATTCACCACCGTTCTCGTCCTCGGCATCTGAAATCCTATGCTGTTAATCGTAGATTCTATACGGCGCTCACTCTCTTTTACGGCATTATCCGGCAATCCGACAATGAATAACCTGTTTCCCTGTGATGCAACATTCACTTCTATGGTAATAGTAATGGCATGTACGCCCTGTATAGCGCTGCCAAAGGTCTTTACAATCATATGGATACGGGTTAACAAGTATTTAAACGAAGGTAGCGGGGGAAGATGAAGCGAAGATGAAAAATGGGGAAAGGGCACAAAAAAGGCGGAGAAATTTTCTCCGCCTTTCCTATTTTATCTCTTTTAATAAATCCAGCACCTTCTCCCGCTTCAGTATCAGATACCCGATCTTCTCCTTTGCTATACCATCTTTCAACAGATAAGTAAAATGCAGGTTGTCATCTATCACCTCCGACTCAAAATATTTAAATAATATCCTCGGCTCATCCCGCAGTTCATCTGCTATCTCATACAGGTGGGTAGATAAAATAAACAAACAGTCCGAACTGTTCAGCAATCCCCGGATAACCGCCAGGGAACAGTTCCTGGCATCTTCCACATTGGTACCCTTAAACATCTCGTCTATCAGCACCAGCCAGTTCTTTCCGTTGTTGATCTGCTGAATGGTATGCTTGATGCGCAGTACCTCACTGTAGAAATAACTTTCCCCCTTGAAAATGTTGTCCTGTACCTGGATATTGCTGAAAATGCCATGGAAGAAACTCAGCTCCATCTCCGCCGCCGGTACGCCCATCCCGATATGCGCCATAAACACCGCTATACCCACGGCACGGATAAACGTAGTTTTCCCGGCCATATTGGCCCCCGTCAGAAACATAAAATGCTGCTGCTCGTTCAGCACTATATCGTACGCCACCGGCGTAGGTAATATGATATGATACAGCTGCCTGGCCTTCACCACCGGCCGCGTACTGCCGGTGAACACCGGAAAATGCAGGTCGAAATGCTTCACCGCCTTCGCCATCGCATAAAACGCATCCAGCTGATGATACAGTGTAATCAGCTCCTCTACCACTTTCTTATGCCGCTTTCTGACATAATTATCATAACGCAGGATCTCGACGTAATTCAGTCTGCCTGCCGCTTCTATCTCCAGTATATCATTGAACTCATTCCGGTGCAGTAACGATTGTGCCCTGTCCAGCAAGACTTTCAGCACTTTCGGGGCATCGTCGCCGTTAAACACTTCTACAAATGTGCGGAAACCACGCAGCAGATTCACCAGCTGCGTAAAGGAAAACTTGATGTAACCAAAGTCAGGCGCATACAATGTCTTATTGATAACGGCCTGTATACGCAGGGCCACCCCCTCGGTATTGGAAATAGGCTCTATCTGCGCCTCCATATAATTTTCCACCACCACTATAGTGCCATTGGAGATAATGGAAGGCCAGTTGCTTTCCCTGTCCAGTATATATTGCAGCGCTTTCTGCCGGTGCGTTATGGCAGCGATGTCCTGCAATGGAGTACTGAACAGCTGGCGCAGATAATCTCTTCCGCCCGCAGTAGTCGTGAAATCAAGCCGGTGAAACAGGGAATACTCTTCGTCTCTGTTAAAGATCGATAAGTCGTAATAGGATGTTTTGTCCAGTTGCATGCAACATCATTTTGGTTAATATAAAGTGGAAGATGCACCACCCTGGAAATTCCATAACCATTTAATTATTTGATTATTTTTTTATTTGAGATTTGGCCTGCAACGAAGATCTTCACAAAAAAATCTACCCTGCAGGCCAAATCTCAAATCTCAAATAACCAAATAACTAAATATTAAATGTCAGTCTGTGGCCTTTCACGTTTTCGTTGAACTGGCCGTTTTCGTATGCGAGGTGGCCGCTGACGAAGGTGTGGGTAATGGCGGCAGGGAAGGTATGGCCTTCAAACGGGCTCCAGCCGCATTTGTAGTAGATGTTTTCCTTATTTACGCCGGTATTGCCCTGCAGGTCTGCGATCACGAGATCTGCAAAATAGCCTTCCCTGATAAAGCCTCTTTCTTTTATACGGAAGCAGATGGCCGGTGCATGGCTCATTTTCTCTGCTACTTTTTCTATGGAAATCCTGCCTTCCTTCACATACTGGAGCATGAGCAGCAGGCTATGCTGTACCAGCGGTACGCCGGACGGCGCCTGCTGATAAGGCTGCTGCTTTTCGGCCCAGGTATGCGGCGCATGATCTGTGGCAATGATATCCAGCCTGTCGTCCAGCAGCCCTTCCCACAGCGCAGCCTTATTGTCGGCCGATTTAATGGCAGGATTGCATTTAATCAGGTTGCCGTATTGTGCATAATCATCTGCTGTAAAATGCAGGTGGTGCACACAAACTTCGGCAGTAATGCGCTTATCAGCCAGCGGCATCATATTGGTAAACAGCTGTAATTCCTTGGCGGTGGAAATATGCAGGATATGTAAACGGGCATCATGTTTTTTGGCAAACTGTATGGCCGTCCAGGATGATTCGAAACAAGCCTCCACACTGCGTATCAGCGGATGATCCGCTGCGGTGAGCTGATCCCCCTTCTCCTGTTTGAACAGCTCCGCATTATGCCGGACGATTTTCTCATCTTCGCAATGGGTGGCTACCAGCAACTCAGTAGAAGAAAAAATCTTCTCCAGCGTGAGATAATTATCTACCAGCATATTACCGGTGGAAGATCCCATAAACACCTTCACACCACAGACAATATCCTTTTTGGCATTGGTTTTCAGGATTTCTTCCACATTATCATTGGAAGCCCCCATAAAAAAGGAGTAATTGGCCAGTGAATGCTGTTTCCCGATAGCATATTTATCTTCCAGCAACTCCTGCGTCAGCGCCGCCGGCTTAGTATTGGGCATCTCCATAAAACTGGTGGTACCGCCCGCTACCGCTGCCCTGGCTTCCGTATAGATAGTAGCCTTTTCTGTCAGTCCCGGCTCCCTGAAATGCACCTGGTCATCAATCACCCCCGGCAGCAAATGCTTGCCGGTACCGTCAATTTCAACGTAATTACCGCTGATACTGATCTGCGGAGCCATCTTTTCAATACGGCCCTCCCTGATATATATGTCCTGAACAGTAGTACTACCTTCGTTTACTACAGCTATGTTTTTGATGAGATAATTTTGCATAGGAGCAAAGATAATTACGAATTACGAATTATGAATTACGAGTGACAGGCGGAGATGTTAGCGAAGATGGAAACAGTTCCAAAAAGGTTATTGCTGTTATCTTCGCTAATATCTCCGCCTGTCATTCGTAATTCATAATTCGTAATTCGTAATTATCCTTCCAGGTGTATCGAAAACACTATCATCCTCGATTGCAGCTTTTCTATCACATTGGAGTACCGCAAATTAGGGTCTTTGACCAGTACATTGCCAATGCCGTTGCTGATTTTGAATTCAGGGGAGAAGATAAAGCTCTCGAAATAGAATTCGAAGCCGGCTCCGAACTCGTATCCATAGTCGCTGGTCTTTATTTTGATGAGATTTTCTGCTTTTCGGGCCCGCGCATTGGAGGCCAGGTCATAATCGTATTTGAGGCCGCCGATCACGTAAACGCGCATATTGCCGATACGGTCGGATTTAAACTTCAGCTGCAGCGGGAAGCTGAGCAGAATGGATTCTATCTTCTTTTCCGTATCCTGCGGCTTGGGATAGGTATCCCGGTAATAGAGGTTTTTGGAAGCAAAGAGCAGCTGCGGATTGAAACGAAGGTCAAAATGCTCGCTGAGACGGGCATTGGCCAGCAACCCCAGGTTGAAGCCCATTGTTTTCAAAGGTTCTGCTACCATGATGGAATCGTCCGACAGGAAGGCAGGGGCATGATACAGTTTAAAGAATGACTGATTAGCAGCCAATGTAATGCCGAAGTAATAGGGTTTTGCATCATGATCTTCCATATTCAGGTTAGTCTGTGCCTTTGCCGGAAGCACGGTCAGAGCTAACAGGAATATCAGCGCGTAGCGCAGTAGATAGAACATATGCCGAATGTAAGCGTTTTGCATGTAACGGCCTGGAAACCTGTGTTAGTTAATATTGTTCGCATTGCTTCTCCCTGCGGAAACGCTTTCACAGATTCAGGCAGATAACTGTAGGCCGCCTGGCTTTTGGCTATCCATTTCCCGAACAGGGGAACTATATAACGAAAATACGAATTATATAATTGTTTAATGGGAAAAACAGTTGGGTTTGAAAATTCCAGGATCACTAATTTTCCGCCAGGTCTCAATACCCGTCTCATTTCAGACAGCCCTTTCTCCAGGTTTTCAAAATTTCTCACACCAAAGGCTACCGTTATGGCATCAAACGCTGCATCCGGAAAAGATATTGTTTCACTATCGCCCTGCTGCAGGGTTATTTTGTGCTCCAGGCCCCGTTTTTTGATTTTTTCCCTTCCAATGGCCAGCATGCCTTCAGAGATGTCTATGCCCATAATACTGTCAGGTTGCAGCCGCTTTTCCGCCATTACCGCGAAATCTCCCGTGCCGGTAGCAATATCCAGCATCTTTTTGGGCTGAAGGGATTTCAGGTAAGAAAGCGCCTTTTTGCGCCAGATGACATCTATACCAAGTGACATAAAATGGTTAAGAAAGTCATACCGGTGAGCAATATCATCAAACATGGACGCTATCTGCTCCTTCTTGCTTAATTTTGACCCTTCAAAGGGAACAATCTTCTGAACATTTGACATAGGGCGCAAGTTACGAAAGTTGTGAACTAATTTATTTATTTGAGATTTACGGATTTTGGAATTTCTTGATATCGGAATGTATAAATGCAGCGAAAAAATTTGTGCGGATCTTTGCTGTATGGTATAAATTCCAACATCAGAAAATCAAAAAATCCGTAAATCTCAAATGACGCCTTACAGAGGACAGTATTAATTAAACAGTGCATTATTATGATTATCAAATCTGCAGAGTACCTGATCAGTAGCCCTTCATGGGATAAATGTCCGACACCCAACCTGCCGGAATACGCTTTTATCGGGCGTTCCAATGTGGGGAAATCTTCCCTGATCAATATTCTGGCGAATAATGAGAAGCTGGCCAAAACTTCGGGTACACCAGGTAAAACCACGCTGATCAACCATTTTCTGATGAATAAAGACTGGTACCTGGTGGATCTGCCCGGATATGGCTTTGCTAAAAGGAGCATGTCCCAGCGCCGCCAGTGGGAACAGATGATTGAGAACTATCTGCGTAAAAGAACTAATCTGGTGAATGTGTTTGTGCTGATCGACAGCCGCCATAATCCCCAGAAAATAGATATTGATTTTATCAATCAGCTGGGCGAGTGGCAGATTCCTTTCAGCCTTGTTTTCACCAAAGCAGACAAGAGCACGCAGGCGGAAGTAAGCCGCAACGTAAAGGCGTTTCTGAACAAGATGCGGGAAACCTGGCAGTTTCTGCCGCCTAATTTTGTGACTTCAACGGTGAAAAAATCCGGCAGGGATGCTATCCTGGGCTATATCGAAGAGCTGAATGCACAATTCAGGGCTATCGCCTGATAAACATATTATACACAGGAAAGGCTAACGTTTAACCATAAGCGTTAGTTTTTTTATGTCCGGAAATCAGGGCTGAAAAGGGGAGAGGAGTTTACCTGACGTGGCAGCACGTCATAAAATTAAATGAGAGAGGTACAACAAACAGGTGCGTGGCCGGGGCTTAATTAACTACCTTATTGGCGCAGCTGCTGCTGGCAAAGGCTTCCGGCTTGGCTTTAAAGGCAAAGCCCATTCCCAGGATGTAACCCATGGCTTCACGCAGGGCCAGGTTACTTTTAAACTGAGGATTGGTATTGATGTCCGCGTGTACTTCCATGTCCACATCATATGCTGTAAACAGGTCGCACAGCTCATAAGCGATTTCAATACTCTTGGCTACCTCCACGAGCATACGCTCCTTGATGGAGTAGCAGTCCTTCGTTTTTTCATTGTGGATAAACATAAATCCGCCGTGGCCTTCCCGCAGGAATACAATGACCGTAGCAAATTCGGTATCCAGGCCTTTTACCTGGGAATCCGTGCCGATGCATACTTTGAGGCGGTAACCCCGTGCGCTTTCCCGGATAATGGCCTCCCGTACTTCTTCCTTGATTGGAAGGTGGATGGCCTCTCCATTAAATCGTCTCCATTGCATAAAATATATATTAAAGGGTGAACGTGTGCAATGTTGTACATACTAATGCCAGCCAGATGAAGTAATGCCAAGCTATTTCGGGTTAACAGGATGGAATGCGTCTATAGGGTTAAGCAACTGATATATATTTATCGAATATACGAAAACCTGTCAGTTATTTGGTAACCAACAGGTGATTTAAATATTATTTCCGGAAGAAAGTAAGGCGGAGGCGCTAGAACTGGCCGGTGCTCAGTAATACAAGGGTGCAGGCATTCACCGGCTCGATGTTGTTTTTACGGGCGATGTTTTCCAGCTCAGTATTTTCAGCGCCCGGATTGAAAATAATTCTTCTGGGCTTCAGCTGCAGTATATAATCATAGTACTGCTGCTGCCGTGCCGGATTCAGGTAAAGTGTTACCGTATCTACGTCTTCCACTGCCGGAGGTGTGGTGATAATGGGCGTATCGCCGATGTCTGCGGCCCTGCTGCCGATGGCTACTACCGGATGTCCTTTCGATTTGAGCCGGTTAACAGCCATGAAGCTGTATCTTTCCGGGTTAGGCGATGCGCCTAATACTACCGTGCGTTTTGTATTGTTGGTGGTTTCCATATTTCTAAGGTACGAAATTCAAAACAAGTGGTAAGCGGTCCGCGGCAGGTGGGCGATGATATCCCCGAAGGCGTCCGGAAGGTGGGGAAACTGAAAGGTAAACCCTTCCTGCAATGCCCTTGAAGGCAGCACCCATCTGCTTTTCAGCAGCAGTTCTGTTTCTGTGCCGATAATGGCTGCACCTAGTTCCAGGAGGGCCGCCGGCGCCGGCAGACCAAAAGTATGGCCGGTACTTTCGCGCAGCCGGCGCATGAATAGCTTATTGGTAACGGGATGGGGGGAGGTGCAGTTAAATATTCCGGACAGGTCCTGCCGGTGCAGCAGCCAGGCCATCATACGGCATACGTCGGTAATATGTATCCAGGTGAACATCTGGCGGCCGTTGCCCTGGTGGCCACCCAGACCAAACTTCACGAGGTTGAGGTAAGGATGTATGACGCCGCCGTTCTGCCAGCCAATGGTTACGCCTATACGAAGAATGGCTTTTCGTGTATGGGGCAGCGTTATATCCTGGAAAGTCTGCTCCCATTGCTTACATACCTGTACGGAGAAATCGTTTTCTATTTCTCCGCCTGCTTCATCCATGGGGCGGTCGGTGGCATGCCGGTATATGGTGGCGCTGGCAGCGTTGATCCACAGGCGGGGCGGCGATTGCAGCGTTTGAATGACCTCTCCCAGTATGCGGGTGGCGTTGGTTCTGCTGTCAAAGATTGCCTGGCGGTTAGCGGCGGTATAACGGCAGTTCACGCTTTTGCCGGTGAGGTTGATGAGCAGGTCAGTGTTTTCCAGTGCGGAGGCCCATTCCCCGCGGGTGCGGCCATCCCAGGCCAGGTACTGCACCCGCCCTTGCGGGGCCTGTGGCCTGCGTGTAAGGATGATAATATCGTTATGCTGCCCGAAATGTTCTGCCAGCCCGCTTCCTATGAAACCGCTGCCGCCGGCGATGACAATGCGTTTATTCTCCGGAACGGGAATATCGTCCGGATGAGCAGGGAGGGAGAAGGTATTTTTGTTTTTCATTTCTTTTCTATTGTTTGGAAGTTTCTGAAAATATTGAAAGAATGGCGGAAAAAAATTTATTTAATGAGTTTGAGCAGGCTGCTGTAGAACCAGTTTTCTTCTGATTTAATGAATGCGCTGATCGTCTTATCCGTCTGCGACGCAAACTTGTTGATATTGGAAATGGAGTCTTTAAAGGCTTTCAGCTCTTTATCCCGCGGATCGCCTTCTGCCTGCTGGAGTTGCTGCAGTACTTTCATAATGGGGTCCAGCTCGCGCTTCTTTCTCTCGCGGGCAATATAGGTGGCCACCTTCCAGATATCCTTTTCTGCCACAAAAAATTCCTTCCTCTCACCCGGAATCAGCACTCTTTCTACCAGGCCCCAGTTAATCAGTTCCCTTACATTCATATTGGTATTACCACGGGAGATATTCAGCTCCGCCATAATATCATCTGCACTGAGCGGATCAGGCATCACCAGCAGTAACGCATGTATCTGGGCCATCGTACGGTTAATGCCCCATTGCGCTCCCAGGGAACCCCAGGTCTGAACAAACTGTGCTTTTGCCTCCGCTAAATTCATGAATGTATTTGTTTATGAATCAAAAGTAAGCCAAGTTTTTGAACTTTCAAAACTTTATGAAAACAAAGATTATTTGAGATTTTTATTATTTGGTTATTTGAGATTTGACCTGAGCGGATAAAAAAAATGCAGCAGATATTCTCCGCTGCATTTTTCTATTCGCTAAGGTTAAATCTCAAATAACCAAATAATAAAATGATAAAATTAAACCAGCATTGTCACCGGGTTCTCCAGGTAAGTTTTCAGGGTAGCCAGGAAACGTGCGCCTACAGCGCCATCCACGCTTCTGTGGTCGCAGCTGAGGGTCAGTTTCATGATGTTGGCTATTTTCACCTGACCGTTTTCAATAACGGCAGTTTCCTTGATACCACCTACAGCCAGGATGGCTGAATCCGGCGGGTTGATGATAGCGGTGAACTCGTCGATGCCCAGCATACCCAGGTTGGAAACGGTGAAGGTATTACCGCTGAAATCCTGTGGCTGCAGTTTCTTGTTTTTAGCTTTATCGTACAGGCTTTTTGCCTCAGTGGCTATCTGGCTCAGTGTTTTCTGATCTGCAAAACGGATCACCGGAACAATCAGGCCATCTTCGATAGCTACGGCAGAACCAATATGCACATGGTGGTTATGACGGATGAAATCGCCCATCCAGCTGCTGTTTACATCAGGATGCTGACGCAGCGCCAATGCACAGGCTTTAATCACCATATCATTAAAGGAGATCTTGGCAGGAGAAATTTCGTTGATCGCTTTGCGGGCTTCCATCGCTTTGTCCATGTTCACATCTATTTTCAGATAGAAGTGAGGCGCGGTGAATTTGCTTTCGCTGAGGCGTTTTGCAATCACTTTACGCATCTGGGAGAGCGGTGTATCAGTGTAACCTTCCTGACCGGCAGGTACAAATGCTGAAGCTGCTGGTGCGCCGGCAGCAGGTTTGGCAGCTGCAGGAGCGGCAGACGGAACAAAGTTATCCACGTCTTTCTTCACGATACGGCCATTGTCGCCGGTACCGGCTACCTGGTTAATATCTATACCTTTTTCAGCAGCCAGTTTTTTAGCCAGCGGAGACGCTTTTACGCGGCCGTCAGCAGTGTTGGCAGCGGCAGCAGGAGCTTCGGCAACAGCAGCTGCGGGAGCAGGCGTTCCATTGGCAGCAGGTGCAGCAGCGCCGGCAGTAGCGGCAGGAGCCGCATTTTCAGCAGCCAGGATAGGATCTACATTGGTGCCGGCTTTACCAACAATGGCAATAATACCGTTTACTTTTGCAGCTTCTCCTTCTTTAACACCTACATATAATAAGGTACCGTCAGCATAACCAATAACTTCCATGGTGGCTTTATCAGTTTCTACTTCTGCCAGTACATCATCGCTTTTTACTACGTCGCCTACTTTCTTGTTCCAGGCAACTATTTTACCTTCTGTCATGGTATCGCTCAGGAGCGGCATACGGATAACAGTAGCATTTTTCAGTGCTTCTTTCAATGCAGCATCATCAGCAGCAGGGGCAGCGGCTGGCGCGGCCTGTGGTGCCGGTGCGGCAGCGGCTGGTTGAGCAGGAGCTGCGGCCGGAGCGCCGGATTCTTTATCGAGAAGTGGTTTGTAGTCTTCCCCGGGTTTCCCCACAATGGCAATGATTCCATTTACCTTTGCTGCTTTTCCCTTCTCCACACCGATATACAATAAGGTTCCTTCCACATAACCCATCACTTCCATTGTAGCCTTGTCGGTCTCCACTTCAGCAATAACATCGTCTGCCTTTACTTGATCGCCCACCTTTTTATGCCATTCCGCAATCACCCCTTCCGTCATCGTATCACTCAGGAGGGGCATTCTGATAACTTCTGCCATAGTGTTTATTCAAAATTTTGTTCAAACCTACATGTTTTTGCGCAAAAACGCAAAGAAGGTATTGTAAACTGTTTAAAAAAGTCCAATGATAGTTAATATATAACAATAGAATCCTGATTAAAAATCAAGTTCCATATTGAGTCTGTCCTTCAGTTCTTTTACCAGCGGATATTTATCTGCCATCTGCTGGAATTGTTCACGGCTGGAGAGCGGCGCCGGGCCTATATCCTGTGCCTGCTGGCTTTCATCCAGCTGCAGGGTCAGGATGATAGCCGGATTGTTGAATTTCTGTTTGAAGAACTCGGAGATCTCGAGCTTCTCTTCTTCCATGAACCGGAACTGTACGATGTTACGGCTCACAATACCGATTTCGGCGGTGTCCAGCAGTTTCAGTACCGCCAGCTGCAGGTTGCTCACCACGGTCATTTTATTGGCCTGCCTGAATTTATCGATGAACTCTTCCCAGTATACGTGCAGTGCGCCGGAAGTAAGCGGGATGGCCTGTACTACGTTGTGGTCCTGCTGTTTGGCTGCCAGCGCTTCTTTCATGGCTGCCAGTCCGGTGAGCTTACCGCCCCCCGCTGCTGCAGGTTTAGGCGCCTGCACCGGTGTGCTGACCGGCGGTGTGGCCGTGGTGGCAGGTACAGGTGCTGCCGGCGCTATGGAAGGAGCCGGTGCTGCTACGGGTGGAGGCACCGGCGCTGTCGCGGCCGGAGCGGGTGTTGGTATTGCTGCCGGAGCCGGAGCTGGAGCTGGTGCAGGCGCAGTTGCTGCCGGCGCCGGTTTAACTTCCGGTGTTTCTACGGTCAGCCTGGCGGCTTCCGGCTGCGTAGCCGCTATACTGGCGGTGGTAGCAGGTTTGTCTGTCAGCGTCCTGGCCGTTACCGGCTGAGCGCCGGGAGCGCGCAGTTTCTGTGCGGGCGTACCGTCAGCTACCAGTTTTTTTTTTGATACTTCCCCGGTGCTGTCATCGCTGACCAGCGTCACTGCCTGTTGCAGAAAACAGAGTTTGATCAGCGCCATCTCCACATGCAGGCGCTTGTTGCGCGCCAGGCGATAGTTGATCTCCGTTTCATTCAGCAGGTGCAGCGCGGTAATCAGGTAAGCCGGACTGAGTTGACCGGACAGCTGTTTATATCTTTCCTTCAGGTTGCCTGATACTTCTACTAGGTGAAGGGCCTTGTCATCTTTGCTGAGTAACAGGTTGCGCAGAAATTCTGCCCAGCCGTTCAGGAAATTGTCTCCCTCAAAACCTTTCTGTAAAATCTCATCAAATATCAGCAGGGCATTGGCTATATCCTGCTGCAGCACAGTATCCATGATCTTGAAGAAATAATCATAATCCAGGATATTCAGGTGTTCGAGGGTATTCTGATACGTGAGATGCCCGCTGGTGAAGCTCACAATTTTATCCAGGGTACTGAGCGAGTCGCGCATACAGCCGTCGGTTTTCTGGGCTACCAGGTGCAGGGCGTCGGCATCAGCCTGAATTTGTTCCTTCTCACAGATTTCCTTCAGGTGGTCTACGGTATCCTGGATGGTGATGCGCTTGAAATCGAAGATCTGACACCGGCTCAGGATAGTAGGCAATATCTTATGCTTTTCTGTAGTCGCCAGGATGAAGATAGCGTAGGAAGGCGGTTCTTCCAGGGTTTTCAGAAAGGCGTTGAAGGCCGAGGAACTGAGCATATGCACCTCGTCTATAATATAGATCTTGTATTTCCCGGCCTGTGGCGCAAAGCGCACCTGCTCTACCAGCGTACGTATATCATCTACAGAGTTGTTGGAGGCGGCATCCAGCTCATGAATATTGAAGGAGCTGCCCTCATTGAACGATTTGCAGGAATGACATTCATTACAGGCTTCCCCATCGGGCTGCAGGTTTTCGCAGTTGATGGTCTTCGCCAGGATACGGGCGCAGGTGGTTTTACCAACTCCGCGCGGCCCGCAAAACAAAAAGGCGTGGGCCAGCTGGCTGTTGCGGATGGCATTCTTCAGAGTGGTGGTAATATGCGCCTGTCCTACTACTGTTGAAAAGTTCTGTGGACGGTATTTACGGGCTGAAACGATAAAATTCTCCATATGACTGCAAACGCTTTCGCGAGGGCCGAAAATACGCACAAATTCAGTAAGAGAAAAATACGTAGTGTCAGCGCCGGTTTCAGGGGAATATTATCCAACTGGTTCTGAACGCAGTAAGAACTCCAGGAATAATTTTTTATATAATATATTACTGTTGTTGTATTGTTCCATTACGGAAGATGTAATCTCGTGCAGTTCCTGTATGGCGGCGTAGTCCGGAACATGGTCATTGACAAACACACAATCCTGCTGCCGGAACTGCATGACCCGGTTATACAATTCCTCCGTCAAACAACCGCTATATCCTTTAGAGTTCATCACCTCGTGCAGCAGCCTCCGGAAGTTCCAGCATTCTTTTGTCAGTTCATCCACACAGGGCCACACCTGATCTATATTACCCGCGCCGATATTGAACAGCTGGCTGATATGATGGATGATGTGGACCACCTGGTCGTTCAGCCGGTTGGCAAATGCCTGGTGCATCAGGATGTACCGGTACTTTTCCTGCAGCTGTGCAGCTGCTTCGGGGCCATGATGCAGCGCCCGGTTGTAATGATACCGGATCGCCAGGCGGTCCTGCGATGCCAGCCAGCGTTGCTCCTGTTCTACATGCATGGCCAGTTTGCGGGCAAGTATCCGCGCCTCTGCCGCCCGGTATTTACGGCCGTCAAATTCAAAGAAGCGGGTCTGGAACTGACCGAGAGCAATGGCCTGCAGGGTTTCCACATCCTGCTGGTCGCGGTAAAAACGGCGCATCCGCCGGATCACCTCCGGATGATAGATTTCCTGCATGGAGATGCTCTCCTCTGCTGCCGTAGTATACGGCAGAAAGGTATCTTCCGGCATGGGAGCGAAAGAGCGGTTGTCGTAATAGTCATTGAACGCTTTCGGATATTCGTATAGCCGGTGACGTTGGGTAATGCTGTTGACAAATGTTGCTGTTTCTATCAGATCATAACCGCCTTCATCAGGTTCCAGCAGATCATATAACTGCTGTGTGCTTTGCTGCTGCAAGGTTTCAGGCTGACTGAACAACTGCCATGCGCTGCCTGTTGCCGGCTCAGAGAGGATATTGGCCTGCCGGTAACGCGCTTCGCGGTCTTCCCGGGTAGGATGACTGGCCCACTGTTCCCGCAGTTGCACACGGCTTTTAAGGAAAGTATGAAAGTAGCTGTCTGTCAACAGCGGCAGTTCCTGGGCATCAAGCTGTATGTTGTTCTGCCCGGCGTAATACGTTATCAGCGCGCGCTGTACGGAAAATACATTGCTGAAACGCTGGCCGCATTCTGCCAGCTCCTGCAATTTATGCATGCAGCTGTCCATACAATAGCTGCTCATCTCCATGCGGCGGATGCTGCTGATAGCAGCTGCGGTGCCCGCCAGGGATACTGCCAGCGCATCTGCCCGGAATTCCATCTCCCTGCTCAGTTCCATATATTGCCGGTTAATCAGGTGATATAATTTCCGCAACAGGTATTGCATGCCATTTACAATCAGGGTGGTGATATGCGCAAAAAAGCCCGGCAGACTCCCGTTCCCGCTCCACCGGATCATCATCTCATTCCAGCTGTGATTTTCATACAACATATTATACAACACCTTATTAAGGGTGTATACATAGCTGCCCAGCTTCATACTGCGCCGGGAAAAGTGGGCAAACTCGCGGGCCAGCACCATTTTAAACTCACTGATGTTCAGGCTGTTGACCAGGCCCAGCCCTATTTCCAGGTTTTTACGCGCCGGCCAGAGCAGACTTAAAAAAGTGGTTTTGTAAAAAACGTTGGCACTGACTTCAGGCACTACAAATATCTTCTGCGGAAAAGTAATCCTGGTTTCGCCGACCAGCCGGGCAATGAAATCAAACAGCTGCGGATGGCTGCCGGCGTGTATCTCCGTACGGTATGGGTTAACAGGCGTATTCTTGTTGAAAAGAAACCGGATCAGGAAAAACAATACCATTCCGCCCAGCACCGAGAGGGCCAGCCCCAGGATGACAGTGTAAATATTATGATAATAAGCGATCAGCACAATGCCCCCGACAATGAACGCAGTCGCCAGTGTTACAGCAGTCAACAGCACTACCACATATAACAGAAAGAATATCGCTATAAAACCAATCACCTTGACTAGCTGTAACCTAAATACCGTTGTGGACTCCAAAAGACCGGAATAAAGGGGTCCCGGACTTTCAGGATATAAGTTGGTCATAACAAAACATCAGGTTAAATACGTTGGTCGCCGCAAAAGGGATTTAAATATAGAGATAATTCAGTGATTAATTTGCTAAGCAACTGTTACCAGGAAAATGCAGGAAGACCGGAAAGAGGCTGTTAACCGACGTTTTAAAGAGTTTTGACGACCTATATTTTAAATCGTCATGCATGGTAAAAGTACGTTAGTGTGACAAAGAAGAAAGACTTGGTTATTTGATTATTTGGTTATTTGAGATTTTGTGCCTGTTCATGATTCTCCTTGATACTTATCGGTTCCGGAGAAAATCATGAACAGGCGCAGAATCTCAAATAATCAAATAATCAAATAACCAAATTTTCTTACTCGATTATGGGGTGGCGCTCGTATGGAGCGTTGCGGTCAAATATATAGCGGTAGGTGGTCAGCTGCCGGGAAGGGGTGGCGCCGAGGCTCTGCGCCACATTCATCATCCGGGGGTTGAAATCGCCGATCCACTGCATTTCATAATCAACAAAAATACGGGACTGCTGAATAAGCCTGGCGCCTTCCACAATAAGATAGGCGTCCACGCCTTTGCTCTGGAACTCCGGGATTACCCCGAAGATAATGCCTACCATCTTTTTACAGCTGCCGGTCATTTTCATCCACAGGAATTTCAGTTTACCGATGAGATCCATTTTGCCGTTCATGTGCTTCACGTACTGGTTGAGGTCCGGCAGGTTCAGCCAGATGGCAATAGGTTCATCATTGTAATAGGCGAACCAGGCGATCTTTTCATCCAGCAAAGGTTTCATCTGTTTGAAAAGCGCCAGGGCCTGTGCTTTGGGCATATCTTTACCGCCGGCATGCTTGGCCCATGCTTTATTGTAGACGATACTGAAATCTTCCGCAAATTTTTCCAGCTGGTTTTTACGGATATGCACCGCCTTAAAAGCAGGATCTTCGCTGATGATAGCATGACGCTGATAAAACTTATCCTGTAAGCGTTCACTGACCAGCATGCCGTAGCATATCTGATTAAAGAATAATCTGAAACCGTAGTGCTCGAAGAGCCGGATATAATACTGCGGGTTGAAGTTCATGCCGTATAGGGGTTCGTGAAAACCCTCTGTGAGCAGGCCCCACCAGTTATTCCGCTCGCCGAAGTTGATAGGGCCGTCCATGGCGCCCATTCCTCTTTCCTGCAGCCACGCTTTGGCAGTATCAAACAGCAGGTTGGCGGCCGCCTGATCATCTATACAGTCGAAAAAGCCTATACCTCCAACGGAACAGGTATCTCCCTTGTTTTTATATTTTTTGTTTACAAAAGCGGCAATTCTCCCCGTGAGATTGCCCTTTGCATCTTTCATAATCCATCTTATACATTCACCATGACGGAAGGCCTTATTCTTTTCCGGGTCAAATACTCCCTCGATATCCTTATCCAATGGCCTTATCCAACCAGGTACTTCCTTATTCAATGCGATGTGCACAGCTAAAAAATCCGCCGCACGCATTGCATCATTTACTATTATCAATTCCATGAGACAATTTGAAGCTATTGTACAAATGTAAAAAAAAAGTCATTGGCACATTTTTTTCTGTGCAGACTTTCATGACCCGTAGTAAAATTTATCTCATTATATCGCTCACCCTCATTGTAATCCTGTTCCTGGGCTACTGCCGGGAGCAAAGGCATACCCGCAGGATCCTGTCTGAAAATCAGCGCCTCTGGAATGAAAACCGTGATCTGCGCAAAAGCCTGGAGGAATATAACCACGTTAGCCGGCAAATCGATGACCGACGGGATGTACAGCAGCGCGTAGCCGGGCAGTTCATTGAAAGGCGCGCCTATTATCGCCGCAACTGGCAACAGTTTATCACTGTTGCTGCCAGCGATTACCGCACCGGTTTGCTGGGAGGTATCCGGAACCTCAGCGTTATAGTCCGTAATCAGACAGAATACCCGCTGGACAACGTCGTGGTGATGGTGCAGTATATGCGTAATAACAATGAAGTTTTCAAGACAGAAGAATATACCATCCAACATATCGCGGAAAAAGGCACCGGCACTGTAAATGCTTCGAATAGCCGTAAAGGCTCCAAAGTAAACATTAAGCTGCTGGGCATCACCAGTCAGGCTATGAATTTCTGCTGGTCTGCCGGCAAAGTTGCTCCTCCCGGTAATCCGGATCCCTACGAATGTGTGCCCTCACCCCGTAATAATCAGTAATTTGCAGGCATGATCCGTTTAGTTCCGACCGTAACACCTGAAGAAGCAGTAAGAGAATTGTATGAAGCATCGTTTCCCCTGGAGGAGAAGCGGCCCTGGGATAGTTTGTCTGAATTGCTGAAACATGACCGGCTACGGTTGCTGACGCTGGATAAGGAAGGCGTTTTCGGCGGTTTTCTGTTTTACTGGCAGCTGCCGGATTATTTCTTTATTGAGTATTTCGCGGTACATCCGGATATGAGAGGTGGTGGCACCGGCAGTCATGTTATGCGGCTGCTGGAAGAGCAGACGGGCGGCATCGTGCTGGAAGTAGAACCACCACTCACAGCGCAGGCAGTCAGGCGTATTGCTTTTTATGAAAGGCTGGGTTATCAGGCCTTTCCGGAGGTATATCATCAACCGCCCCATCACAAAGGATTTCCGCCATTGGAACTGCGTTTAATGCAGAAAGGTCTCACACCTGGTGAAACCTTTCTGCAAGTAAAAAATCAACTATATAAATACGTGTACAAACAGCCTTAATCCCTTTTTACTCTTCCGCTTCCGCCACCACCGGCTGGTTCAGCAACCCTTGACGGACGTTGTTGTTGCTGTTGCTGGTATTGCTGTTGTTGTCTTTGCTGCTGTTCACGCTGGACCCGCTGCTGTTGTTCCATCTGCTGCCTTTGTTGTTGTTGTTGTTGTTGTTGCTGCTCACGCTGCATTCTCTGCTGTTGTTCCTGCTGCATTCTTTGTTGCTGTTGCTGCTGCTGTTGTTGCTGCCATTGCTGTTCGCGCTGGATCCGCTGTTGTTGCTGTTCCTGCTGAACTCTTTGTTGCTGTTGCTGCTGTTGTTGTTGCTGCCATTGCTGTTCACGCTGAATCCGTTGCTGTTGTTGCTGTTGTTGTTGTTGCTGCTGGATCCGTTGCTGGTCCTGCTGCCATTGGTCTGCAACCCTTGACGGACGGCCATTGTTAACAGGCTGGCTGGTATTGTTATTACCGTTGTTTGCCGGGAACTGATCCCTGGAAATTCTTCCGCTGTTATTATTGTTATTGTTATTGTTATTGTTATTGGGCTGCCAGGTACCGTTATTGTTATTATTATCCATTACCCTGGATGGGCGGCCTGTGCCTGTGCCCACGCCGTTGTTGCTGTTACCGCCGTCCATTACTCTTGACGGGCGGCCGTTGTTACCGGTTGTACCGGTGCGGTTACCTCTGTCTATGGCGGCAGCATCCGGGCGGTACATACGTACCTGGTTGCTTTCCACTCTGCCTGTACCTGGCCTGTCAAGGTTAGTGACGCGTACCGGGCGTACAGCGCTGCCAGTGTAGCGTTCCACCTCACGGGCGGTAGGGCCGCTCATCACTCTGTCGCTTGAACCGCCTCTGACTGTTCTGTTAAGCACAGTGGTATTGTTGTAGATGTAGGTATTTCTGCTGTTATTGATGTAATAATTGTTGATATACCTGTTGCCGATATATTGTCTCGGGATAAATGCCCAGCTGTTAACCGGAACAGCATATCCGCCGGGACCCATAGGCGCCCATCCGTAGTAGTCTCCTCCACTTCTCCAGTCTACCCATCCTGGTCCCCACTGATTGCCCGGTATCCACATCCATCCGCTGAAGTTGTCAAATATCCAGCGTCCGTAGTGGAAGGGAGCCCAGCCCCATGAGTAGTCGGACATCCATGTCCAGCCATAATCCGTATACATCCAGTGACCTCCACTGTAATACGGTCTGAAATCACGTCCTACATTGGGTATCCACACGTTGCCATAACTGCCGTAATTTGTCCACCGGCCATAGGGACTCAGTTCATCATAAAAAGATATAGAGGCCCCTACCTGAAATTGTGAACCTGAACCGTAGGAACCGTAGGATCCGGAGCCGTAGCCGCCGTCATATGGTGCATAGGTGGTAGCACAACTGGCAAGGAAGGATATAAGTAAAAGAGATAATCCTGATATTTTTAATATTCTGTTCATACTCCTGATTTTTAGTCTTTTCTTGTTTTCCTGTTTATTAGACTTTGTGGAGATATAATGGCTGGTGAGTAATTCCTCTCTGATTATTCCGGTATCTGCTACTGATGTTTAAATGGTGGTTTTAACGCGGTCTAAAGCAGAAATTGCTGAAAAATGTTAAAGAAAAATGTTAAAAATTTTATAACGCTTATGCTGCAGTTCCGGCGTTACAACTACTATAAAACAAATTGCGTTCCAAAAAAAATAACCCGCTGTAACCTTTGCTGGCAGAATGTTTCATGAAAACGTGTATTATTGTGTTATGATAGATTTTTTCCATGTTAATAATCACTTTTTTACGGCACTGGGGTATCCGGTCAGCTATATAGAATTTATCGGAACGGTGACAGGTTTGATATGTGTCTGGCTGGCTGCCCGCGATCATATACTGACGTGGCCGGCAGGGCTGATTAATGTGAGTTGTTTCTTCCTGCTGTTCTGGCAGCTGCAGTTATACGCAGATATGTTTCTGCAGATATATTTCTTTGCCACAGGTGTATACGGATGGATTTTCTGGTACCACAAAAAGCCGGAGAACGAGCCGGTGTATGCGCTGGCAAACAGCCACAGGTGGGTGTTGGGTATCATTACCCTGTTACTGTCCGCCTGCACCGGATGGGTTATCAGCCGGTTGCATATCTGGTGGCCTTCGGTATTTGTACATCCGGCGGCATATCCTTATACAGATTCGCTGGTGGCGGTTTGCAGCGTGGTAGCCAATATCCTGCTGGCGAAACGTATCTGGGAAAACTGGCTGCTGTGGGTACTGGTAGATGCTGTAGCCACCATTATCTATTTCAAAAAGGGAGTGATGTTCCTCGGTGTAGAATACTTTATTCTGCTGATAATAGCCACTATGGGGCTTGTGGGGTGGGTGAGGGCGTATGGTAAGACGGGGGATGGGGTTACTAACGTTAATGGGTAAACGATAATAATTACGAATTACGAATTGCGAATTACGAATGTAAACGCGAAGAGCTAAACGAAGATTAAAAGTGATATTTAATACTTATCACCTTTAATCTTCGTTTAGCTCTTCGCGTTTACATTCGTAATTCGCAATTCGTAATTCGTAATTAAACTAAACTTTATATTCCCCTACCACACTACCATCGTCTTTCAGCATCGTCAGTACCAGTTCCTGCTGGTTGGCTTTGAGGCTGATGAGGGTGCGTTTGCCGTCTTTCGGGCCGCCGCCGATGATCAGCGGGTAGTTGTGCTGGCCGGGTACCGGGGCATGAACGCCGTAGGTATGGGTATGGCCGCAGATGAGGATGTCAATTTTGTATTTATTGAAGAGGGGGCCGAACAGGTTGCGGCAGTGAACGGTGCCGTGCCAGTCGCCGCCGTGGTAGTGCGGGATGTGCATCATGACAACTTTATGTTTGGCTTTCCGGTAGGCGGGGCTTTGCAGTTGCTGTTCCAGCCATTGGGCCTGTTGGATGCGGTAGTTATCGAAGTCTACGATGCCGGCGTATACGGGATGGGTATCTTCCTTATCTTCTCCGGTATCCAGTACGATAGCGTGCACGGGGCCCCAGGTGAAGGCGAAGTAGCTGCCGTGGCCGGGGTTATCGAAATACTGGTGCCATTCGCGGGCATATTTACCACGGGTTTCGTGGTTGCCGCGTACGTACATGAAGGGCTTTTGGGTAGAGAAGGTATTGCCGCAGGGGGTGAGCATGTGGTCGATGATTTGTTTTTCATCAGCCTGGTAGTCGAATACGTCACCATTGAAGAATACGAAGTCATACGGATTTTGCCCGTGGAGCCCAACGAGGTGGGGGATAGATTCCGGGCGGTCATGAATGTCGTTTATCATGAGCCAGGACACCTCTTTGGCGTGCGGGTCCGGCGCGGTGAAGGTGTAGGTATCGCTGGAGATGGTTTCGCCGTAGGTGAGTTTATACGGCTGAAATTCCACGATATCTTTGGAGAACACCTTGTAGCTGTATTGTTTACCGGGCTGCAGGTGTGGCAGGTCTATACGGTGGAGGCGGTTGTTGGCGTCCACGAGCCCGCTGGTCACATGGTGTGCTTTCAGATTGAGCTGTCCGTCTGTTCCGTATTCCACCCAGCTGTAGCAGGGGCGTGCGGTGAGCCACATAACGGATATGGTATCCGGTGCGGGGTACTGCAGGTAAGGTTTACAGAGGAAGGAGTGGGTGTTGTCTGCTGTGCGGGCGGTGCTGGTGCTGAGGGCGCTGGCTTTGGCGGCTACGGGGGCCAGTCCGGCTACGCCCAGCAGTCCTGCTTTGGACAGGTTGCCGATGAAAGAGCGGCGGGATAGTTCACTGTTGTGTTTTTTCATATTATATTATTGCATATATAACGATTGGGGTTAAAAATAGTGATCGGGATGGGAAAGCGGTGTTATTTTTACATGAATGGAGGGTGGGTTGCAGGCAGATAGTTATAGATAGAATAAAAAGTATATTTGACAGGCGCTGCTTTAAATTGGGGGTAGCGACAGGTGATATAACGGATATCAGGGTAAAAAATGGGGTGGAAAAAGGATTTTTTTCCGTAATCGCTTTTTGATTTTCACCCATTAACTATTACCTTTGCGGCAAATTTTAGAAATTGTCAGGAGTCTGATGATTTTTGAGGAAATAACTTTTTAGTATTTTATAAACCTCTTTAAAAATATGCCTAACACAGGTAAGATCAAACAAATTATCGGTCCCGTGGTGGACGTGCACTTTGAGGACAAATTGCCCGAAATCTACAACGCATTGGAATTAACCCGCGAAAATGGTCAGAAAGTAGTATTAGAAGTACAACAGCACCTGGGTGAAGACAGCGTACGTTGCGTGGCAATGGACTCCACCGACGGTATGGTTCGCGGAATGGCCGTAGTGGATAAAGGCGCGCCTATTAAAATGCCAATTGGAGACCAGGTTAAAGGACGTTTGTTCAATGTGGTAGGTGAGGCTATTGACGGTCTGGGCGATATCGCAACCGACAACGGTTATCCTATTCACCGCCAGCCGCCTAAATTTGAGGATCTGGCAACTGACACGGAAGTACTGTTTACCGGTATTAAGGTAATCGACCTGATCGAGCCATATGCAAAAGGTGGTAAAATCGGTTTGTTTGGTGGTGCGGGTGTAGGTAAAACCGTATTGATCCAGGAGCTGATCAACAATATCGCGAAAGGTTACGAAGGTTTGTCCGTATTCGCCGGTGTAGGTGAGCGTACCCGTGAAGGGAACGATCTGATGCGTGAGATGATTGAGGCGAACATCGTAAAATACGGTGACAAGTTTAAAGAATCCATGGAGCACGGCGATTGGGACGTGACTTCAGTAGATAAAGAATTACTGAAACAATCACAGGCTACGTTTGTGTTCGGTCAGATGAACGAACCTCCTGGAGCACGTGCCCGTGTGGCACTGTCCGGTCTGACCCTGGCAGAATATTTCCGTGACGGAGATGGTACTGCAGGTGGTGGCCGTGATATCCTGTTCTTCGTTGATAACATCTTCCGTTTCACCCAGGCAGGTTCTGAGGTATCCGCGCTGTTAGGCCGTATGCCATCTGCGGTAGGTTACCAGCCAACCCTGGCCACTGAGATGGGTCTGATGCAGGAGCGTATCACTTCCACTAAAAATGGTTCCATCACTTCCGTACAGGCGGTTTACGTACCTGCGGATGACTTGACGGATCCGGCTCCGGCCACCACGTTCTCCCACCTGGATGCTACCACGGTACTGGATCGTAAGATCTCCGACCTTGGTATCTACCCTGCTGTGAGCCCGCTGGACTCTACTTCCCGTATCTTAACACCTGCTATCGTAGGTGAAGCTCACTACAACTGCGCACAACGTGTAAAAGCTATCCTGCAGCGCTATAAAGAGTTACAGGATATCATCGCCATCCTGGGTCTGGATGAGTTGAGCGACGAAGATAAACAGACTGTATCCCGTGCACGCCGTGTACAACGTTTCCTGTCACAGCCTTTCCACGTGGCAGAACAGTTTACCGGTCTGAAAGGCGTACTCGTTCCGATCGAAGAAACAATCCGTGGTTTCAACATGATCATGGACGGTGAAGTGGATGAGTATCCGGAAGCAGCTTTCAACCTCGTTGGTAACATCGAGGCAGCTATTGAAAAAGGTAAGAAATTACTGGAAGCAGCCAATAACTAATTAAAATGATCCCGGCGCGCCGGGATCGTTTTCCATTCACCATTCACGATCATAACATGCTATTAGAAGTATTAACACCAGAAAGAAAATTATATGCAGGCGAAGTGTACGGCGTACAACTGCCCGGCATTGACGGTTCTTTTGAAATACTGGATAAACATGCGCCATTAATCGCAGCGCTCGGAAATGGTAAAATGAAAGTGCTGAAAGATAAAAACCATACTGAGTTTTTCACTATCAGCGGCGGATTTGTAGAAGTGTTGCGCAATAAGGCTACTGTGCTCGTAGAAGGTGCTGTAGCAATAGAGAAATAACATATTACCAGTATAAAGGAAATAAAACAGGCCGGGTAAGATTACCCGGCCTTCGTTTTGTCCTAACTATTCCAATCTTAGAAGACCCGTCAATACAGTAAGAATACCTGTCGGGATTTCCGCTATTATTCATCTCAGTACAATACATGAACCTCACGGTTATATGGAATAACCGCAGTCATACACGTACATCAATGAACAGCCTTCTCAGGCTGTGTATATTACCTAATGAATAATGCCTTTAATGATATTATCTATCGTTGATCAGGTAAATTCGGCTTCGGTCTACTGAAGGAGCAAATGTTTTTCATAGGTTTTGCCTTCATAGGTGTATCTAATCGGTTGTTCCTTACCTGATATTAACGGGTTATTTTTATTCGTTTCGTATCTGTTGCTTTAGCAAGATATTTAATTTGTTTCAAAAAACACCATTCATTTTTATTCATTTTTTATCATATGAATATATGAGTGTGCATGTCCTTCTCTTTCAGAATATTACAATTTAATTGAGAGAAGGATCAATCGGGAAATTTGCCATCATAGCGAAGTTACTACCCAGATGCTTCAGCGATAACTGCCATATCTGCTGCTCCTGTGGCTCAAATACAAGCGACGGAGAACTGCTGGAAGGTATCCAGGATTTCTCCTTCAGCTCCTCTTCCAGCTGACCGGTAGTCCAGCCGGAATATCCAATGAAAAACTTAATCTTATTCAGATCCAGGGTGCCGTTATTCAGTAATTCCACCACATTGTCAAACTCACCGCCCCAGTAAATACCCGGAATGATTTCCACACCACCCCGGATCAGCTCCGGCTGCTGGTGCACAAAATGAATCGTATCTACCTGTACAGGGCCTCCGTAATACACAGGAATATTTGTTCTCAGCACATCCGGAATCAGCGCATCCAGCTGCTGATCAAATAAACGGTTGATCACAAAACCAAAACTCCCCTTTTCTTCGTGCTCACATAACAATATGACGGTGCGGGAAAAATTGGGATCTTTAAGAAATGGGTCAGCTATTAACAACATACCGGGCGACAAGGTTACCATATGCATACAATTTTGATCGCTTGACCAAATTTAAAATAAATGATTGATACAAAGTACCTGAAATCTAAAAAGCTGAAAATGAAGCAGAAAATATAAATGGGGGAAAATAAAGGAAATAAAAAAAGGAGGCTAGAAAACCTCCTTACCATTTTATCAACCAAAATCTAAATCGCTTATGGAACGAATCCACGTCGATGTATGTAGAAAGTTTAATTACTTTGTTATGATTGTTACTAATCAAATTTAGTACCAATCTTGTGAGACAAAGGTAAGAAAAGTAGCATTAAAAAAATCAGCAATCGCCAGTTAAAATTACGTTAAAGTAATATTGTATTGATGTTAACAGCCCTGGTAGCAAGCCTAACTATTTAATTTTGTATCAAGGTTGCTATAGCAAATATCTTTTTTAACACTTATTAATATCTCAGGTTAAGTATATTTAAGGCCTGACCTAAAATTGCATGATACCACTAAAGAAAATATTTCCTGTCATTGTTGTACTGATTACCTTATCATTATTAGGCATTATCTACATCCAGGTAAACTGGATCCGCAGTGCTATTGCCATTAAAAGGGAACAGATAGCCGAAAGAAGTGTCAATATGATCAGAGATGTACAAAATGACATGCTGTATACCCGGCAAACTGTCATAACGTTCAAACTCAACGATCCCAACGCCTTTGACAGAACAAACCCGGCATTTTCCCTGGAAGGACTGCCCATCAATCAGCCGCTCCCTCCCGTGCGTAAATTCTTCAAATTACAGGAACTGAGGAACCTGATTGCTACCAACATGAGGAAAAATCACCTCGACACCTCCAATTTTGAATTTGCCATCATTGTGCCCCAGACGTCCCTGGGCGCCGACCTGCAACTGAAATCCCCCGGATTTGTGAAAATGCTGCAGGAAAACGAAAAGGACAGCCTGGATGCTACCAACCACCGGAAATACCAGATACAGATCGTACCCCTGGAAGACGCCATGAACATAGGGCCGGATACTGAATCTCTCATGGTGATCATGCCTACGGACGATTCTATCGCCAAACAGCTGGGTATCATGATTACCGGCGGTATCCTGTTTACCATGATCATCGTAACAGCTTTTGCCCTGACCATCCGCACCCTGCTGAACCAGAAGAAACTCTCCGAAATCAAATCGGACTTCATCAATAACATGACCCATGAGCTGAAAACACCACTGGCCACCATCTCCCTGGCCATCGATGCTATTGGCAATGAAAAGGTGCTCAGTAAACCCGATAAAATCCAGTACTTCTCCGGCATCATCAAGGAAGAAAACAAACGGATGAACAAGCAGGTGGAAAGCATCCTGCAGTCCGCCCTGCTGGAGAAAGACGAAATCGGCCTCAAACTGCAGGCTACCGATGTACATAACGTTATCCGCAATACCACCGATAACCTGCAGCTGCAGCTGGCCTCCAGGAACGGTGTGGTAGACCTGCAGCTGGATGCCATCAACCCCGTTATCATGGCGGATGATGTGCATTTCTCCAACGTTATCTTCAACCTGCTGGATAACGCTATCAAATATTCCAACGAGAACCTGGAGATAAGAATCCAGACCTATAATACCCGCAAAAGCCTGGTGCTCGTTATCACAGACAATGGCATCGGCATGAGCCGGGATACTATTTCACGTATCTTTGAGAAATTTTACCGCGCCCACACCGGTAATGTGCATAATGTAAAAGGGTTCGGACTGGGCCTCACCTATGTAAAAGCCATCGTGGACGCGCACAAGGGAAAAATTAAAGTGGAAAGTACCCTCGGTAAAGGAAGTAAGTTTACCCTGGAATTTCTGCAGGAATAGATAAAGGATCAGGCAATGACATTAAGTGAAAAAGAACTACAGCATTTTAAGCACCCTATCGCCGTTCCGGGCATAGGCGTAGATATGCAGGATAAATTAAAGCAGGCGCGTGTACTGGTAGTAGGCGCAGGAGGCCTGGGAAGCCCGGTACTGCAATACCTCAGCGCCAGCGGCGTAGGGGTGATCGGTATTGCCGACTATGGCGTTATCAACGATGAAGATATGCATCGCCAGCCCATCTATCAGATGCAGGACATACGCAAGCATAAGGCAAAAATGGCTGCCAGCCGCCTCTGGGCGGTGAATCCGTTTACCAAGCATTATCCCATGCTGGTACAGGTAAAGCCTGCCAACGTAGCCCTGCTGCTGCCCGGTTTCGACCTGGTAATAGATTGCTCCCAGCACCACCCTACGCACCTGGTAGTGAACGATGCCTGCCTGAAACATAACGTTCCCTTCGTTATCGGAGAAGTACACAACTGGCTGTCCTGGTTCGGAGGTTTTAATATGCCCCTGCCCGATGGCACCCGTACTGCCACCTACCGCTGCGCATTGCCGCTGACAGAAGAGTACCGTAATTTTGACGCAGGCGCCCTCGGTATCACCCATGGCGCTACCGGCATGCATATCGTCTGTGAAGTGCTGAAATATCTGATTGAAGTACCCGGCGGCCTCGCCGGCAAACTTTACGGTATGGACTACCTGCATAACCACACGCAGGTACATGAACTAACGGCCGACAAAGCCATCATAGCATCTGCTATCGCCAACGGCATCCTGACCGCCGAAGAATACGGCCTGGAGATAGTTCCCGACGTAGAAGACTAGAGTATTTTATTATTTTATTATTTGAGATTTTATTATTTGATTGACGGATTTTGGAATTTTTTGATTTTGGAATTTTTAAATGCAGCGGACATATACGCGAAAGTCTTTGCTGCATTCAAAAAATCTCAAAATCTCAAAATCAAAAAATTCCAAAATCCGTCAATCAAATAATAAAATCTCAAATAGCTAAATAGCTAAATAACTAAATTTTTCCCCGACTTTCAGCTGGTGTTTTATGCCTAGCTGGAGGGTGTAGTTTTCGGGCTGGTGGCCGCTGGGAAAGCCAAAGAAGACCGGGTAGCCATAGTCTTTTACCAGGTTGTGGATAATTTCGTATTCGGTTTGCCCGAAAGGGGTAGTGGTTTCTTTTCCGTCAGTGAAGGCGCCTACCACCAGTCCGGCCAGTTCATCCAGCCAGCCTGCGCGTTTCAGGTTATACATCATGCGGTCAATATTATACCGGTATTCCCCGATGTCTTCCAGCAGTAGTATTTTGCCTTTTGTTTTGATTTGTGATTTGCTGCCAGAGATATTGGCCAGCAGGGACAGATTGCCGCCTACCAGCTGCCCGGTTGCCTTCCCTTCGCGGTTGAACGGATGGGCGGGCGCGGAATATTTGTAGCTTTTACCCTTCAGCACATTTTCAAGACTCTGCACATATTCGTTGTCAATGGTTTCAGGCGTAATGCCGCTGCACATCATCGAGTGCATGGTAGCAATGCCATAACGCTGATGTATATGTGCATGCAGCACGGTAATATCGCTGTAGCCGCATAACCACTTGGGATGCTTGCGGAAGCGGGTGAAATCGAGCTTATCAAGTATACAGACCATCCCGTATCCGCCGCGGCCGAATACGATGGCTTTTATTTCCGGATCATCCAGCATATCCTGCAGTTCTTCCAGCCTGAGTTCATCCGGCGCGGAAAAATTGTGGAAACTGGTGCCTACAGTGATTCCCAGGTGAACCCGGTACCCCCACGATGACAGCACACCGGCTGCATATTCTGCTGCCTGCAGCTCCATTTTGCTGCTGGAGCAGGTAACTCCTATCAGATCGCCTTTTTTCAGATATGGCGGAATTTTTACCATTGTACTTTTGTTTACCTTTGCAGATTAGTGAATACATTTACTATTCGCAACTAAGGTGGTGAATTGTTTGGTGATTCCAAAGACAAAAAACCGATTTAAAATTTATTTAAGCATTCTTTAAGATAGTATGGGAAAATTTAATAGATATCTAATAACTGCGGCATTACCGTATGCCAACGGCCCGGTACATATCGGACACCTGGCCGGATGCTATCTGCCCGCAGATATTTACGTAAGATACCTGCGTGCAAAAAAGGCTGACGTAAAATTTGTATGTGGCACCGATGAACATGGCGTTCCTATTACCATCAAGGCCATGAAGGAAAACATCACCCCACAGGATGTAGTGGATAAATACCACAGGATCATCGGCGACAGCTTTGCAGCGATGGGTATTTCCTTCGATATCTTTGCCCGCACCAGCGATCCCGTTCATCATGAAACCGCTTCGGAATTTTTCCTGAAGATGTATAATGATGGCCTGTTCGAAGAAAAAGAATCAGAACAGTATTACGATCCGGAGAAAAAAGTATTTCTGGCAGACAGATATATTGTCGGCACCTGCCCTAACTGCGGCAACGATAAAGCCTATGGCGATCAGTGCGAACGCTGCGGCAGAACATTAAGCCCGGATGAACTCATCAACCCACACTCTGCACTCAGCGATGCGGTACCTGTGAAAAAGCTGACCAAACACTGGTACATGCCGCTGCAGAACTACGAACCCTGGCTCAGGGAATGGCTGCTGGAAGGACATAAGGAATGGAAGAACAACGTATACGGACAGTGCAAAAGCTGGATCGATAACGGCCTGCAAAGCCGCGCCATGACCCGCGACAGCAACTGGGGTATCAAAGTGCCGCTGCCGGATGCTGATGGTAAAGTACTCTACGTATGGTTCGATGCACCTATCGGATATATCTCCGCTACCAAAGAACTCACCCCCGAATGGGCTGACTACTGGTGTAAGGAAGATACCAAGCTGGTACATTTTATCGGTAAGGATAATATCGTATTCCACTGCATTATCTTCCCGGCAATGCTGAAGGCACACGGCGGATACGTATTCCCGGAGAACGTGCCGGCCAACGAATTCCTGAATATTGAAGGAGAGAAGGTATCTACTTCCCGTAACTGGGCGGTTTGGGTACATGAATATATCAAAGACTTCCCCGATCAGCAGGATGTACTGCGGTACGTACTTTGCAGCACCGCGCCGGAAACAAAAGACAACGACTTCACCTGGAAAGATTTCCAGGACCGCAATAACAATGAGCTGGTGAGCATCTTCGGTAATTTCATTAACCGTACCATGGTACTCATGCATAAACTCTGCGGAGGCAAAGTGCCGCCATTGCACCAGGATACTGCCGATGAAGCAGACCGCCAGCTGTTAAGCGAATTTGCTGCTGCAAAAGAAAAAGTGGAAAACAGCATCGAGAACTACCGCTTCCGGGAAGCGCTCGGTGAAGTGATCGAACTCTCCCGCAAAGGCAATCAGTATCTGCAGAAAAGCGAACCGTGGATCTATTCCAGAACCATAGAAAAACTGAATGCCGGAGAGGAAGTAGCCGGATACACACAGGCTGATATTCCTGCATTACAGGCGAAAATCGAGAACTGCCTGCATGTATGCCTGCAGCTGACCGCTAACCTGTCTATCCTCATTAATCCTTTCCTGCCTTTTACCGCCAGGAAAATATGCCATATGCTGAAAGTGGTGGATCGTATGCTGGATTGGGAAAATGCCGGCAGCGACAAACTGCTGAGCGTTGGTTACAGCCTGCGTGCCCCTGAACTGCTGTTCAAGAAAGTAGAGGATGAACAGGTGACTGCGCAGATAGAAAAACTGCATGCAGGACTGAAAAAATCGGCCGCGGAAAATGCGCCTGCACCTGCTGAAACAGCCACGCCTGCAGCGCCGCCGAAACCAGAAATTCAGTATGACGACTTCGCTAAACTGGATCTGCGTGTAGGTACCATCATTCAGGCAGAGAAGGTAGAGAAGGCAGATAAATTATTGAAGCTGCAGGTAGACATCGGAACAGAAAAACGTACAGTCGTTTCCGGTATAGCCATGCACTTCACACCGGAAGAGATTGTAGGCAAACAGGTAACCCTGGTGGCCAACCTGGCGCCCCGCAAAATGCGTGGAATTGAAAGCCAGGGTATGATCCTGATGGCAGAACATAACGGCAAGCTGATATTTGTAAACCCTGCAGAGGCAACCCCTCCGGGAAGCGCGATCAGCTAAGTGTTTATGATATATTTAAAGCGGAAAGCCGGTGCATTGAGCGCCGGCTTTCCGCTTTAATATTGAAAAGGTTATAATTGTCGGATTCTTATTTTCTTCGGAGTAAGCGTGACAAAAACAGGCCGTTGCAATTCCTGTGTAGTTAGTAAGTAGATGACGGAT
This sequence comes from Chitinophaga solisilvae, assembly GCF_009928525.1. Classification (GTDB taxonomy): domain Bacteria; phylum Bacteroidota; class Bacteroidia; order Chitinophagales; family Chitinophagaceae; genus Chitinophaga; species Chitinophaga solisilvae. The sequence continues at coordinate 173,648 of NZ_JAABOK010000002.1, forward strand.
TGCGTAATTTCTTTGTATTCATAAAAAGCATATCGGAGGAAAAGTACGCTAAGATCCTTTATATGATGGGCAAATACCCATTCTCCAAAATCTTTGTCTTCCGTCAGCAACAGATAGTCATTTTTTAATGTCCATTCAATTACTTCTTCATCTTTAATACCCTTATTTAATTCTGTTATTGAGGTTACCTCAAAACCAGCTTCCCGCAAGGATTTAATGATGTAAGTATGTATGTTTTCATCTGCCAGGATCATGCAACTGCTATAATACTTTCGTTATTAATCACGTCTGATGCATAGGCTAATACGGCATTGATAGCAGCAGGGGTTAAAGTTGGATAAGCATTAAGCAGATCAGGTATAGTTGCTCCTTCAGATAATCGCTGCAGAACCAGGGCAACAGAAATGCGGGTTCCTTTGATAACGGGTTTGCCTAGCATTATATTGATGTTTGATTCTATGTAATCCCTGTAGTCCATAATATTCCTGTGTTATTAAGTCTAGCGAATTTAAGTAAAAAAGAAGACTTTTTTATACTATTTGATTAATTGAGGGTGTCGCCTGACTGAATTATTTCTACGTGTTTTTACGTATTTATTTTTTTAGTTAGGACTACTGGATTAATTGCAGTGCTTTTCCACTGAAGTATCAATGCATGTCAGATGTCTGAAATTCGTGTCACTATACTGAAATATATTATTGAAAAACGATTAAACCATCATCAGTCAATCAAATACCCCCTGCCGGAAAGCAATTCCGGGCCTCATTACCAGGGAATATTTTTTAACCCAGATCCCAAAATCTGAAAATTAATTTACATGAAGCATTTATTGAAAGCATGTGCATGCCTGCTTGTATCAGGTCTTATTTTCACATCCTGCCAGAAAGACCAGCAGGTAAAGCAAGAACCCCGGAAGGAAATCACTGCGGATGTTATCAGTCAGATTAAATCCCAGGGATTTAGTACGAAAGATATCAGGAGAGTAGAAAATGGTTATGTGGTAGAAGGAGATATTTTTCTGTCTGACGAATCTTTAAGCGGGCAGTCTGACAGACAGAAGCTGCTGATAGCCAAAACAGAGCAGTATCAGACCAATAACCTGATTGCTATTCCCGGTACCCGTGAGATTACGGTTTCTGTTACGAATCTTCCGGCTGCCTATGTCGCGGCGGCAGATGAGGCTATTGCCCGCTATAATGCGCTGGGTCTGCGTCTTACCTTCCGTCGTGTTGCCAGCGGAGGAGAAGTGGATATCATCAATGCCAACCTCGGCTGGGGAGTATTGGGTCAGTCTGCCGGCTTCCCGGATGCGCAGGGTAACCCGCCCAGCCCGATCAGGCTTAATGCCGGCTATATAGGGAGTACACCTAATCAGGCTTACATGGCTACTATTATAGCACATGAAATAGGCCACACGATCGGCTTACGTCATACTGACTATTTCAACAGGGCTTACAGCTGCGGAGGCAGTAGTATCAACGAAGGAGATGCCGGTATAGGCGCTGTGAACATTCCCGGTACGCCGACAGCCGCAGATCCCAACAGCTGGATGCTGGCCTGTGTAGGCTCCGGTGTGAGCCGTCCGTTCAATGCCAATGACCAGGTAGCATTGAGATATTTATATGGTGATCAGCATGGTACCTATTCCATACCCAACGGAACTTATAAAATTATAAGTGTTGCGAGCGGTAAAGCTGTGGATGTCGATCTTAACCGTATCAACAGCGATGGGGCACAGGTGCAGCAATGGGTCTGGTCTAATACCAATAATCAGAAATGGAGATTTGTTTACCTGGGAAATGGTTATTACCAGATTTCCAGTGTTGCCAGCGGCAAAGTACTGGATGTTGACTATAACTACATTGGCGGAAACGGTGCCAAGGTGCAACAATGGGGCTGGCTGGATGGTGCCAACCAACATTGGGTGGTAAAACCTGAAGCAGATGGAACTTATTCCCTTATCAACAGGGCAAGTGGTAAGACGCTGGATGTGGATGCTATCAGGATTGGCAGCGATGGCGCTAAAATACAACAATGGATTTGGTTCGGTAATGATAATCAACGCTGGTACATCCAGGCCCCCTGAACTATTAAACACCGGTACCTGAGGCCCGCTACTGAATATTAACCCCGCTGGTTTTCATCCCCGCCGCCTTGCGGCACAGGATGAAAACCAGTATTATATAAAAGGTTTAACTGTTAACATCTTCCCAAATATCCTTTCCCGCATAAAAGAATTCATATAAGCTCAACGGTTTGAAGAACAAAAAACACTAAATTCAGGGATCGGAAAATCGGAAAATAAGTCACAATCGCTGGAAGCTACACTAAAGACTGACAGCTAACAGTTAAAGCCAAAAGCTATGCAAAGACACATCAACAAAGTAGCCGTACTGGGCTCAGGAGTAATGGGATCAAGGATTGCCTGTCATTTCGCGGGCATTGGCGTGCAGGTGTTACTGCTGGATATAGCCCCGAAGGAATTGAACGACGGTGAAAAAAAGAAAAATTTAACCCTGGACAGCCCTGCCGTGAAGAACCGGATCGTGAATGATGCACTGCAGGCCGCCATCAAATCAAATCCCTCCCCGGTATATACCAAAGATGTGGTGAAACGTATCAAAACCGGCAACTTCACGGATGATATGAAACGCATTGCGGATGTTGACTGGATCATTGAAGTGGTGGTGGAAAACCTGGATGTTAAAAAATCTGTTTTCACGGAAGTGGAGAAATACCGCAAACCCGGTACCCTGATTACTTCCAATACTTCCGGCATTCCTATCCACCTGATGACAGAAGGCCGCAGCGAAGACTTTCAGCAACATTTCTGCGGTACCCACTTCTTTAACCCACCGCGTTACCTCCGCCTGCTTGAAATAATTCCCACTCCTCATACTGACCCGGATGTAATCAGTTTCCTCATGCATTACGGGGACCTGTACCTGGGCAAAACCACCGTACTCTGTAAAGATACACCGGCATTTATTGCCAACAGGGTAGGCGTGTTTTCTATTATGGCTATCTTCCATATCATGCAGGAGATGGGATTGGGTATTGATGAGATAGATGCCCTCACCGGGCCGGTAATAGGCAGACCTAAATCTGCTACCTTCCGCACAGCGGATGTAGTGGGCATTGACACGCTGGTGAAAGTGGCCAAAGGGGTGAAGGATAACTGTCCGGATGATGAGGCCGCCGCCATTTTTGAGATACCTCCGTTCCTGCAGAAAGTAGTGGAGAATAACTGGCTGGGAGATAAGACAGGACAGGGATTCTATAAAAAAACAAAGGGAGAAGGCGGAAAGGAAATCCTGACGCTGAACCTGCAAACGATGGAATACGGGCCTAAGCAGCGTCCGAAATTCGGTAGTATAGAAGCTGCCAAACCTATTGAAGATCTGAAACAGCGTCTCCGCACACTGGCAGCCGCTACTGATAAGGCTGGTCAGTTCTATCAGCAGTTCCATGCCCACCTGTTTTCCTATGTGTCCCACCGCATTCCTGAAATAGCAGATGATATCTACAAGGTAGACGATGCCATGAAAGCCGGTTTCGGCTGGGAGATAGGTCCGTTTGAATCATGGGATCTCCTCGGTGTGGAAAACTCCGTGAAACTGATAGAAGAGAAAGGGCTTACCGTAGCCCCCTGGGTGAAAGAGATGCTCGCAAAAGGTATCAAAACCTTTTATAAGGCAGACAACGGCAAGAAATTCTATTACGACCTCGCATCCCAGGCCTACAAGGCTGTTCCGGGCGAAGGCGAGTTCATCATCCTGGAAAACTACTCCAATAATATTGTGTGGAAAAACAGTGCCTGCAACCTGATAGATATCGGTGACGGCGTTGTGTGCTTCGACTGGAAAACAAAGATGAATACTATCGGAGGCGAAGTGCTGGAAGGATTGAATAAGGCGGTAGACCGTGCTGAGAAAGATTTCCGTGGCCTGGTAGTAGGTAACGACGGTACTAATTTCTCCGCCGGCGCAAACGTAGGTATGATCTTTATGCTGGCGGCAGAGCAGGAGTATGATGAACTGGATATGGCTGTACGCTTGTTTCAGCGCTCCACCATGCGACTGCGTTATTCTTCCATACCGGTAGTAGTAGCCCCGCATGCGCTCACCCTGGGTGGCGGCTGTGAGATGGCGCTGCACGCCGATAAGGTACAGGCAGCGGCAGAAACATATATCGGCCTCGTGGAACTCGGTGTAGGCCTCATTCCCGGCGGTGGTGGTACCAAAGAAATGACCCTGCGCGCCAGCCTGGAATTCAAAGAAGGACGTATTGAGGAAGAACCGCTGAAAGATTATTTTATGACCGTAGCCACTGCCAAAGTAGCCACATCAGGCTTTGAAGGCTTTGATATGGGCGTACTCCGCAAGGGACACGATGAAATAACCATGAATGCCAGCCGCCTGATAGCGGATGCCAAACGTAGTGTGATAGCCCTCGCCGATGAAGGCTACACCCGCCCTGTAGAAAGAACCGATATCAAAGTGATGGGCCGCAGCGCTCTGGGAGCCTTGCTCGCAGGCGTTTACGCCATGAGATTCGGTAATTATATTTCAGAGCATGACCAGAAAGTAGCTAATAAGCTGGCCTATGTTATGTGTGGCGGCGACCTTACAGAGCCGTCTTTCGTAAGTGAACAATACCTGCTGGATCTGGAAAGGGAAGCCTTCCTCAGCCTGTGTGGAGAACGCAAAACACTGGAACGCCTCCAAAGCGTCATCAAAACAGGCAAACCTGTACGTAATTAATTACTTTTTATATCTTAAAGGGAAATGTAGTGAAGATTAGCCATAAGATCATTCGCTGCATTTCCTTTTTTTATTGATGCTTAAAAGAACTTTCCTGTGCCTGTATTATCCTTACAGAATGTTTCAAAACGTTACGGCGCCTTGCAGGCCTTGTCCGGCGTGACCTTCGACGTACCCCGCGGCGCCATCTTCGGGGTGCTGGGCCCTAACGGCAGCGGCAAAACGACGTTGCTGGGTATTGTTACCGATGTGCTGAAAGCAGACAGCGGTACCTATACTTTATTTGACCGTACCGCCACCGCGGCGGAACGCAGACAGATAGGCACCTTGCTGGAAACGCCCAATTTCTATCATTACCTGAGCGGGTATAAAAATCTACGCATATCTGCTGCTGTCAAACAACGCAGCGAAGCAGACATTGCGCGGGTGCTGGAGATCTGCGGACTTACCGCACGGCAGCATTCTGCCTTTAAAACCTATTCCCTGGGAATGAAGCAGCGGCTGGCGCTGGCAGCAGTACTGCTGGGAGATCCTGAAGTACTGATTCTCGACGAGCCTACCAATGGGCTGGACCCCGCCGGCATCGCAGAGGTACGCGACCTTATCCGCCGCCTCGCAGATACCGGCAAAACCATTATCCTCGCCAGCCACCTGCTGGATGAAGTGGAAAAAGTATGTACGCATGTAGCCATTCTGAAAACAGGACAGCTGCTGTTATCCGGCGCTGTAAACGAAGTAATCAGCCGTAATGATTACCTGGAATTGTCCGCCGCCGACAACGGTGCGCTAAAAGCCGCCATGCTGCAATATCCTGGCTGCACCAGCGCTGAAATCAACGGCGCCACCGTCATCGCCATATTCAGCGCCACCCCCGATGCGGCCGCCGTAAACGCTTACCTGGCAGAAAAAGGTATCTGGCTGCAGCAGCTGCTGTTGCGCAAAAAGAGTCTTGAAAAAACATTCCTGGAAATCACCAACGTCCTGTAATTATGAAACGGATCATCTATACCGAATGGCTTAAAGTTAAAAATTACCGCGTTTTCTGGGTGATACTAGTCATCGCTGCCATTATGATTCCGGCAGGAAGCTATGTGCCTGCGGAAATATACACACGGCAACTGAAGGATGCCGCCAAAATGCTGGGACAAGCCCCTTTCAGCTTTCCGGTAGTATGGCAGACCGTCGCCAATATCAGCAGCTATGTGACTACCCTCTTTGGTTTACTGATGGTCATCCTGGTAACCAATGAATATACCTTCCGTACTAACCGGCAAAATATTATTGATGGCTGGGACCGGAAAGAGTTCGTATATGCGAAGCTGTTCTGGGTGGTGGCATTATCGCTGATGGCCTTTTTGCTGTCAGCGCTCACCGCCTGCACCTATGGATTCGTGTACGGTGACAAGCCTTTCAGCACAGAGAATTTCATTTACCTGATCTATTACTGGCTGCAGGTGGTGCTGACGTTATGCATCGCCCTGCTGCTCAGCGTCTGGGTGAAACGGGCGGGCTTCGCCATCGTATTGTTCCTGGGATACACCATGATGCTGGAACAAACCCTGGTATTTATGCTGAAACGTTCTGTTGGCCGTATCGGCGGACTGCTCCCTTTGCAGACAGCTGACGAGCTGCTGCCGTTTCCGGTGGTAGGCAAAATGATCAGCAGCGCAGACAGATACGACGACAGCATTTACCTGTTTGGCCTGCTGTTATATATCGCTGTTGTCATCTACCTGGTTTTCAGGAAAATATTGCGGTCGGATCTTTAAAAATATCTATATATTTCACATTCTTTTAAAGCGAAATGTTTCCAATAGAGCTTAAATTTGTTGTGCAAAGTTAAAATGTGTATTATGGATAAACAGGAGCGGATCATTTTGGTAACGAATGACGATGGTATAACGGCGCCGGGTATACGCGCATTGATTGAAGCGGTAAAGCCGCTGGGAAAAGTAGTGGTGGTAGCGCCGGACAGCCCGCAGTCTGGCAAGGGACACGCCATCACCATCGGCGTGCCGTTGCGTCTGAATCAGGTGGATATTTTCGGCGATATAGAAGCATGGCAATGTTCCGGCACCCCGGTTGATTGCGTGAAACTGGCCAGGGACAAGATATTGCACCGCAAACCAGACATCTGTGTAAGCGGTATCAATCACGGAGCCAATCATTCCATCAATGTTATCTATTCCGGAACGATGTCTGCCGCCATGGAAGCCGCTATCGAAGGTATTCCTTCCGTAGGTTTCTCTTTTCTGGAGTATAGCTATGATGCGGACTTCTCCCTGCCGGCAAAGGTAGCGCGGGAAGTAACACAGCGTATGCTGGAGGCAGATCTGCCCGCAGGCACCCTGTTTAATGTGAATATTCCCATCGCGGAAGAAAAGGACTTTAAAGGACTGCGTATCTGCCGGCAGGCAGATGCCAAATGGGTAGAAGAATTTGATGAACGCCGCGACCCGCATGGGAAAAAATATTACTGGCTGACCGGAGAATTCAAAAACCGGGATACCGGAACAGATACAGATGTATGGGCCCTCGAAAACAATTACGCTTCGCTGGTGCCGGTACAGTTTGACCTTACCAACTATAAGCTGAAAAAGAAGTTGGAAGAAGAATGGACGGATTTGTGAGAAGCAGCTGCAATCGTCATATCGCCTATATTATAACCGTATGTTGAAAAAAGACAATCTTCCTTTAGGCATTGTGCTGGGGCTTTTAACTCCCCTGCTGGCCTTTTTCCTGTACTATTTTTTTGTTATCAGGCCACATAATAATATTGGCCTGGGACAGTTTTTTGCTATCCTGAAAGGTAACCGGCAGATGATTCCTAAAATTGTGAGTATCTGTCTCCTGGTAAACGGATTGGTCTTTTTTCTGTATACAAGAACCCGGAAAGATGTAACCGCGAAAGGCATATTCCTGGTGACCATGCTCTATGCCATCGGCATATTGCTGCTCAAACTGATCAGATAATTTCTAATAAACAACATATTGAAATATTACATTATTGCGGGAGAAGCATCAGGTGATCTGCACGGCAGCAACCTCATCAAACAGCTGAGGAAGCTGGATACGGCCGCGGATATACGCAGCTGGGGCGGCGACCTGATGGAAGAAGCCGGAGCCAAAGTGGTAAAGCATTACCGGGAACTGGCATTCATGGGATTTGTGGAAGTGGTGATGAATCTCCGCACTATTTTCCGTAATCTGGATTTATGTAAGAAGGATATAGCCGCCTTTCAGCCCGATGTACTGGTGCTGGTAGATTATCCCGGCTTCAACATGCGCATCGCTGAATGGGCCAGACAGCAGGGATTTAAAACAGTATACTATATTTCCCCGCAGGTATGGGCCTGGAAGGAAAACCGTGTAAAGAAACTCAAAGCCAGTGTAGATAAAATGCTGTGCATACTTCCCTTCGAAAAGGAATTCTATCACAAATGGAATTATGAAGTGGAATATGTAGGTCATCCGCTGGTAGAAGTAATTAAGGCGGCCAAAGATCAGCCCGCTGATCCGCCGCTGGCCGATAAACCCATTATCGCCATACTACCCGGCAGCCGTAAACAGGAAGTAAGCGTAAAGCTGCCCATCATGCTCACAATGGCCCGGCATTTTCCGGAATACCAGTTCATCGTAGCACAGGCCCCCAGCCTGGATGACGAATTCCTGCAATCACTTACCGGCCAGCATCCCAACGTATCCATGGTGAAAGGGCAAACCTACAAGCTCCTGCGCCAGGCCAAAGCCGCGCTGGTAACTTCCGGTACCGCCACCCTGGAAACCGCCCTGTTCGGCGTTCCGGAGGTTGTCTGCTATAAAGGCAACCCCATTTCCTACTTCTTCGCGAAAAGACTCATAAAAGTAAAATACATCTCCCTCGTTAACCTCGTAATGGATAAATTGGTGGTAAAAGAACTTATTCAGCACGACCTCACCGAAGAAAATCTGCTGAAAGACCTCACCATCCTGCTGAAAGATCAGGACTCCCGTCGCCGCCTGAGTGAAGACTATGCCGCCCTGTGGCATAAACTGGGCGAAAAGGACGCGAGTAAGAGAGCGGCGGAAGTAATATATGATTACGGGAAGAAGGTGTAAACAATTGCGAATTACGAATTGCGAATTACGAATGTAGAAGCGAAGATTAAAACGTAGATTAAAGGAGATAACAATTAAACACTCCCTTGGTCTACGTTTTAATCTTCGCTTCTACATTCGTAATTCGCAATTCGTAATTCGCAATTATTTATAATTAGTTCTGTTTTCGCAAAAGCCTTACCACCAGCACTACCAGTGCTATCAGAAACAACAGTATCGATATTCTGTTCATGCCATGCATCATTGCCACATAGCGGGTTTTAGGTGCATTGGGGTCTTTTTTTCCTATATAGAAGTATCGTAATATTTGCTGCCAGATGCTTTTCATGTTCCAAAGATCGTAAATCAATGCTATTTTTGAAGCACCTGAAATTTACGGATATGAAAATGATAGCATGGGGTCGGCTGTTGGTCACGATCTTTTTTTTAGCCAGTTTTACTAAAACGATTTATGCGCAGGAAATGTCGTCAGGATGGGAGTTTTCCCGGACGGATGAAGGTATATGGCGGCCGGCAACGGTGCCTGGTACCGTACATACCGATCTGATGGCGCAGCACCTCATTCCGGATCCGTTTGCAGGCACCAACGAAAAAGCGGTGCAGTGGGTGGATAAAAAGGACTGGCAATATCGCAGAACCTGGATGATAACAGCGGCGGACCTCCTGCATGATGTGATAGAACTGGAATTCGAAGGGCTCGATACTTATGCGGAAGTATTTATCAATAACCAGCGGGTACTGACCTCCCGTAATATGTTTGTAGCACAGCGGGTGAATGCAAAACCCTGGCTGCAGGCGGGAGACAACGAGTTGCGTATCCTGTTTAAAAGTCCCGTTAAAACAGATATGCCGCAGTTTCTGCGGGATAATATTATCTATCCGGCGGGTAATGATGCGAGCGATATTCCGCTAAGCATCTATGCCCGTAAGGCGCCTTATCATTATGGCTGGGATTGGGGCCCGCGGCTGGTTACATCCGGTATCTGGCGCCCGGTGACGGTGAAGATGTGGAACAGGGCTGCGATCCGTGAAGTATGGTATCAGCAGCAATCACTGCAGGCAAAAGGAGCGGAAATAAACGCTGCGGTTGCAGTAGAAGCAGTGACGGAAGGAGATTACAGCCTGCAGTTGCAGGCGGTCCTGGATGGAAAAAAGCAGTGGTCTGCCGTAAAAAAGGTGACCTTAAAGAAAGGTGAAAACACCATCAACATACCTGTAATCATCTCCCGTCCGCAGCGCTGGTGGCCTGCCGGCCTTGGTGCGCAGACGCGTTATACCTTCGAGGCCAGGCTGCTGCAGGAAAAAGAGGTATTGTCTGCAGATACCCGGCAGATAGGGCTGCGGACCGTAGAGGTGGTGAATAAACCGGACAGCCTGGGAGAGAGCTTTTATGTGAAAGTGAATGGCATACCAGTGTTCATGAAAGGCGCCAACTACATACCGCAGGATAATTTCCTGCCCCGCGTTACCACGCAGCAATACAACCGACTCTTTGAAGATATGCAGACCTCCGGCTTTAATATGGTGCGTATCTGGGGCGGCGGCATTTATGAAAACGACCATTTCTATAACCTGGCAGATGAAAAAGGAATACTGGTATGGCAGGATTTTATGTTTGCCTGTACGCTGTATCCGTCTGATGATGCTTTCCTGGAGAATGTAAAACAGGAAGTGATTTATAATGTGAAAAGGTTGCGCAACCACCCGTCTATGGCCCTGTGGTGCGGCAATAATGAAGTGGCGGTAGCTATTAAAAACTGGGGCTGGCAGAACGGTTACGCCTATACGGATCAGCAGTGGAAGGAGCTGCAGACGGGCTACGACAAACTGTTTAAATCCCTGCTGCCGCAGCTGGTGCAGGAACATGATCCGGGCCGGTTTTACTTCCACTCTTCCCCGATCAGTAACTGGGGCACTAAGGAAGACTTTACTAAAGGCGATAATCATTACTGGGGCGTATGGCACGGTATGGAATGGTTTGAAGCCTTCAATACGCATATCCCAAGGTTTATGAGTGAATATGGTTTTCAGTCGTTCCCCGGCATGGAAACCATCCGCACATTTGCCGCTCCGCAGGATTACGATATTTTCTCCAATGTGATGCAGTCACATCAGAAAAGTCCGGCTAAAGGCAATACCGCTATTAAAACCTATATGCTCCATTACTATCAGGCGCCGAAAGATTTTCCATCCTTTGTTTATTTAAGTCAGGTAGTGCAGGCAGAAGGTATGAAAATGGCTATAGAAGCGCATCGCCGGGCGATGCCGTATTGCATGGGCACACTTTACTGGCAGCTGAATGACTGCTGGCCGGGTCCTTCCTGGTCGGGACGTGATTACTATGGCCGCTGGAAAGCCCTGCAGTACTATGTGAAAGATGCCTTTACCCCGCTGCTGGTGTCCAATGTGATCGAAGGCAGGCAGCTGGCGACATATGTTGTATCCGATGAGCTGAAGGACCGCCGGGCAGACCTGGAACTGACGGCTACAGACCTGGATGGAAAGGTACTCTGGCAGCAGACCCTGAAGCAGATCAACATCGCTGCCAATGCCAGTCGTAAGGTATTTGCAGTAGATACAGCCGAAATATTGAAAGGAAAGAACCCTGCCATGGTAATATGGTATGCACAACTGCGAATAGACAATAAGCCCGTAAAGCGTAATATCTTTTATTTTGTACCTGCGAAGGATATGCAGCTGCCGCAGCCGGAAATATCAGTGACTTTCGGTAAGCAGCAGTCTGGTGGTGACTATCTGTATATGACTGTGCACGCTGATAAACTGGCCAGAAATGTATCGCTGGAGCTGGAAGGATCATCTCCGGAAGAAAGATTCGAGGAGAATTATTTCGACCTGCTGCCGGGTGAAACCCGCACTATCAGGGTGTTTACCACCCGTAATCCGGTAGCAGTCAAAGCCGCGCTGAAAGTAACATCTTTGGTAGATTCTTATAAACGTTGACTATGCGAAAATTATGGATGGCATTAGGTTGTGTATGGTTAAGCCTGCACGCAGCCAATGCACAGAGCGGAGAACCGCCTTATGTGCCTGAAACAGACAAAGCGGTGCTGCAGAAGCTGGAAGAGTGGCAGGACTGGAAATTTGGAATGATTATTCACTGGGGACCGTACTCCCAGTGGGGAGTGGTGGAGTCCTGGAGTATCTGCCCGGAAGATGAAGGATGGACACAGCATGATCCGAAATATTCCTACTTCGAATATGTGAAAAGATATGAAGCGTTGGGTAAATCGTTTAATCCTACCCGCTTTGCGCCGGAGAAATGGGCTAAAGCCGCTGCCAACGCAGGGATGAAGTATGTGGTGTTTACAACCAAGCATCACGATGGCTATGCCATGTTTGATACAAAACAGAGCGATTACCGCGTAACTGCGCCAGACGTGGCTTTCAGCAAGAACCCGCGCGCAAATATCGCCAAAGAGGTATTTGAGGCATTCCGCCAGGAAGGTGTGCATGCCGGCGCCTATTTCTCCAAGCCCGACTGGCATGTGGATTCCTATTGGTGGAATTATTTCCCGCCGCACGACCGGAATGTGAATTATGACCTGAAGAAGTATCCTGAAAGATGGAATCAGTTTAAACAGTATACCTATAATCAGATAGAAGAACTGATGACCGGTTACGGCAAGCTGGAGATACTGTGGCTGGACGGCGGCTGGGTAAGGCCGCTGAAGCAGCAGACGCAGGAATCGCTCTCCTGGAGCAAGACGCCGCCGCAGGATCAGGACATTGATATGGGAAAGATCACTGCCATGGCCCGGAGCCATCAGCCCGGACTGATAGTGGTAGACCGCAGCGTGCACGGGCCTTATGAGAACTACCGTACACCGGAGCAGCAGATCCCTGACAAGCCGCTGAGCTACCCATGGGAGACCTGTATGACGATGGGCGGTTCCTGGTCTTATGCACCCAATGACAAGTACAAATCCGTCAATACCCTGGTACATAACCTGGTGGATATAGTAGCGAAGGGCGGTAACTACCTGTTGAATGTAGGCCCGGGCCCTGACGGGGAGCTGCATGATGCCGCCTATACAACTATGAAAGGTATCGGCGACTGGATGCATGTCAACGGAGAGGCTATTTATGGTACGCGTGCCATAGCGCCTTACAAGGATGGCAAGGTATGTTTTACGCAGAAAAAAGACGGCACAGTGTACGCCATCTGCCTGCTGGATGAAAATGAGTCCCTGCCGGCTGTTATTTCCTTTAAAGGTATCCGTCCCAAAAAGGGAGGAAGTGTGAATATGTTAGGGGTGTCCGGAAAATTAGTGTGGAAAACTACCGGAAACGGAGTAGAGGTGAAGTTGCCTGAGGTATTACGTAGTAAAGGGTTTAAGCATGCTGTTGCTATTCGTTTGGGTAGTGTGGAAAAGATGTGAGTTTCCTGTTAGAAGAACGTGAAATAAAAAAGAGGAACCGGATAACCCGCCGGCTCCTCTTTTTTGTTATATAGTGGAATTATTAACGATAGTATGAACACGAGCGTTAGTAAAAAATATCTCTTTTAACCATAATCCGGAGGAACTGATATGGAACTTACTATGAACACTGCCGTGACCAAGCCCCATAGAATACTGCTGGCAGAAGATGATAAGGCCTGGGGTGATATAGTTAAACGTAACCTCGAGAGTGTAGGGTATCAGGTGGAGCATTGCTGTAACGGACATGAGGCATGGGAAGAATTTCAGCGAAAACGTTATGATCTGCTGCTGGTGGACATTATGATGCCGAAGAAAAACGGTTTTGAACTGGCACAGGCCGTACGGGTACGTAATTCTCTCATCCCTATTTTCTTTCTTTCTGCAGAAAAAACAATGGATGCCGATCGGCTCCGTGGCTTTGAACTGGGGGCAGACGGCTACATCGTTAAGCCTTTCAGCCTGCTGGAGCTGCAGCGCCGTATCAAAGCCTTCCTGAAATGGACCCGCCCCGTAAAATCCGAACTGCTCGTAGGGCATGTATTCGGGGATTATACCTACAACTACCGCAAACTCAAAGTCTATAAGAATAATAATATGGGAGAGGCCATCGCTACTTTTTCTCCCACAGAAGCCAAAATTATCAGGTACTTCTTCAGCCGTCCCAATATCATCATCAAGAAGGATGAACTGCTGATGAAAATCTGGGGTAAGGACGATTTCCACGCCAGCCGCAGTATGGATGTGTTTGTAGGGAAAATCCGCAAGCAGCTGAGGATTGAGCCGCGGGTAACCCTGGAAACCATTTTCAATGTAGGCCTGCGCCTGAACGTCCCGGAAGACCTCCTGCCGGAAAAGATCACTATCCCCTTGCAGAATAAACTTCAATAATATTTTATTATTTGATTATTTGAGATTTTGAATAAATCGGGGAGCCCCGTTGAGTATTTACGGATTTTGGAATTTTGGAATGTTGAGATTTTATAAATGGCAGAAACACAGTGAATGTCTTCGCTGCATTATAAAATCTCAACATTCCAAAATTCCAAAATCCGTAAATACTCAACGGGGCTCCCTGATTTATTCAAAATCTCAAATAATCAAATAACTAAATAACCACATCTCAAAGATTATATTAAATCGTAACTTTAAGGCCAATGGAAACAGTGGCAGTTCAAAAATACAACTTAGACGAAGAGCAGGAGAAGAAAGAAATCGTCCGGCATTACCGCGCCCTGCTGAGAGCGCTGAAACCCCGTCTGAAAAAAGGCGACAGGGAGCTGGTACGTACTGCTTTTGAAATGGCGGCAGATGCGCATAAGGAAATGCGCCGGAAATCCGGTGAGCCTTATATCCTGCATCCGCTGGCAGTGGCGCAGATATGCGTGGAAGAAATCGGGCTGGGCGTACGCTCCGCCATCTGTGCATTGCTGCACGATACCGTGGAAGATACGGAAGTGACGCTGGAAGACGTATCCCGGGAATTCGGAATTGAAATCGCGCATATCGTTGACGGGCTGACTAAAATATCCACCGTAATAGATTCCAGCACCAGCACCGCACAGGCAGAGAACTTCAAAAAAATACTGCTGACGCTGGCAGACGATCCCAGGGTAATACTTATCAAGCTGGCAGACAGGTTGCATAACATGCGCACCCTGGATAGCATGAGCCGGGAGAAACAGCTGAAAATAGCTTCCGAAACCGTATTTATATATGCACCGCTGGCGCATCGCCTGGGGCTGTATAACATCAAATCGGAGATGGAAGACCTGGCGATGAAATACACGGAACAGCAGACCTACCGTGAAATCGCTAAAAGACTCAAGGAAACGAAACGTGAACGTACCCGCTATATCAATGAATTTATCAAGCCTATCAAGGAAGTACTCCAGGAAGAAGGCTTTAACTTCGAGATTTACGGGCGCCCGAAGTCTATCCATTCTATTCACAACAAAATCAAAACCAAAGGCGTCGCCTTTGAAGAAGTATACGACCTCTTCGCTATCCGTATCATCCTGGATTCCGCACTGGACAAGGAAAAGGCTGATTGCTGGAAGGTATATTCCATTATTACCGACTTTTACCATCCCAGCCCGGAACGTACCCGCGACTGGCTCAGTAATCCCAAATCCAACGGCTACGAGGCCTTGCATGTAACTGTAATGGGGCCGCAGGGTAAATGGGTGGAAGTACAGATCCGCTCCAAGCGTATGAATGACTACGCGGAAAAAGGCGTGGCGGCGCACTGGCGCTATAAGGAAGGCGCACAGAACCCGCAGCAGGAATCCAAATTCGATCAGTGGTTTACCCAGATCCGCGAAATCCTGAGTAACCCGGATTCCAATACCCTGGACTTCCTGGCCGATTTCAAGAGCAACCTCTTCACCGAAGAAATTTACGTGTATACCCCTAAAGGCGACCTGAAAATACTGCCGGTAAACTCTACCGCACTGGATTTCGCCTATTCTATTCACAGTGCCGTCGGTAACAAGTGTATCGGGGCCAAAGTGAACTATAAACTGGTGCCGCTCAGCCATAAGCTGCGCAGCGGAGATCAGGTGGAGATCATCACCTCCAATAAACAGAAACCGTCGGAAGACTGGCTTAACTTTGTGCTGACAGCCAAGGCAAAATCCAAAATCAAGGATGCGCTGAAGGAAGAAAAACGTAAAGTGGCCATGGACGGGAAAGCTGCGCTGGAACGCAAGCTGGACCATATGAAGATCGCCGCCAGCCAGCATAACATCAATGAGCTGGTGCAATTCTATAAACAACCTTCCCCGCTGGATCTGTACTATCAGATTGCGGTGAAAAATATTGACCTCAAGGAACTGAAACAGTTCTCGGTGCTGGGCGACAAACTGGAGCCGCCCAAACCGGTGAAAATACCGGAACACGTGCCTGAAGAGCATGTCAAACATCAGCTGCCTTCCAAAAAGGATGCGGAACTGATTATCTTCGGCGAAAGCTCCGACAAGATTGCCTATAAGCTGGCTAACTGCTGCCGCCCCATCCCCGGCGACGACGTTTTCGGGTTCATTACTGCCAGCGAAGGCCTTAAAATTCACCGTACCAACTGTCCGAATGCCGCACAGCTGCTGGCTAACTATGGCCACCGCGTAGTGAAAACGAAATGGGTGAAAAACCGTGAAATCTCCTTCCTCACGGGATTACGGATCATTGGTATGGACGATGTAGGCGTCATTCACAAAATCACCAATATCATCTCCGGCGAACTGAAAGTGAATATCTCCGCCCTCAGTATTGAGTCCAAGGAAGGCCTGTTCGAGGGCCTTATCAAAGTCTACGTGCACGATAAAGAAGAGCTGGACGAACTGGTAGACAGGCTCAAAAGGCTGGATGGCATTCAATCTGTACAGCGCCTGGAAGAATCCTGATTCATTTGAAATTTGGTTATTTGAGATTTGGTTATTTAAAATGCAGCGAAGATCATAGCTGATTGTATTCGCTTATATCCCCGCTGCATTTTAAATAACCAAATCTTAAATAACCAAATCTCAAATAATTTGATTTTGTTGTAATTCAGCTTAATTTTGCGTCTTCTTTTAAAAGCAACAACCTCCGATAATTAATTAAATCATTATGGTAGACGTTTTGTTAGGCCTGCAATGGGGCGACGAAGGCAAAGGTAAAATTGTGGACTATTTTGCCGGCAAGTACGACGTGATTGCCCGTTTTCAGGGTGGTCCGAATGCCGGACATACGCTGTATGTAAACGGACAAAAAGTGGTGTTACGCACTATTCCTTCCGGAGTATTCCACGAAAAAACCATTAACCTTATCGGAAACGGCGTGGTGCTGGACCCGGTAGCTTTCAAGAAAGAGAGCGAAGATATTGCTGCCCTGGGCATTGACCTGACAAAAAATCTGTTTATTGCAGAAAAAACGCATATCATTGTTCCTACGCACCGTGCGCTGGACAAGGCTTCTGAATTATCCAAAGGACACGAAAAAATCGGTTCTACCCTGAAAGGGATCGGACCTGCGTATATGGATAAAACCGGCCGTAACGGTTTAAGGGTAGGAGATGTTGTTTCTCCTGATTTTAAAGAGCTGTATGAAAAGCTGAAGCAGAAGCATCTGCAGATGCTGTCACAATACCAGGTAGAAGGCCTGGATGCAGATATTGCCGCATGGGAAGCTGAATTCTTCGAAGCTATTCCTTTCCTGAAAAAAATGAATATCGTGAGCGGTGAATATTTCCTGAATGAAAAACTGAAAGCCGGTCAGAAAGTACTGGCGGAAGGCGCTCAGGGAAGCATGCTGGATGTGGACTTCGGTACTTATCCGTTCGTGACTTCTTCCAATACTATTTCTGCGGGCGTTTGTACCGGACTGGGTATTGCACCGCAGTGGATTAAAGAAGTGATTGGTGTGACCAAAGCGTACTGCACCCGTGTGGGTAGCGGACCTTTCCCTACTGAACTGCACGATGCTACTGGCGAAAAGCTGCGTGCTGCCGGTCATGAGTTCGGCGCTGTTACTGGTCGCCCCCGCCGCTGTGGCTGGATTGACCTGGTTGCACTGAACTATACCTGCATGCTGAGCGGCGTTACCCAACTGGTGATGACCAAAAGTGATGTATTGGATGAATTTGATGAAGTACTGGCCTGCACCGCCTATGAAATCGACGGCCGTCAAACCAAACAACTGCCTTTCCAGCTGAACGGACTGGAAATAAAACCAGTGTATGAAACCTTCGGTGGCTGGACAGAAAAAACTGCTACTTGTAAGCAATTCAACGAGTTACCGGCTGAAATGAAAGCATTTGTTTCATCAGTAGATAAGTATCTGGGCGTTCCCGTGAAATACGTTTCCAACGGGCCCGGACGCGATCAGATCCTGGAGAGATAAATGACAAAAAATTAAGGAAAAAAAACGGCAAAAAAAATTTGGCTAATAAAAAAAACTATTAAAACTTTACGGCAAAGAAATAAGTAAACCTATTATGAAATCAAAATCTGATAAAGAGAAAGAGACGAAGAAAACTACTTCTCCTAAGACTGCCAAAGACGCTCCTAAAGCTGCTAAGCCTAAGAAAGAGGTGGAGGATGATGATGATGAGGACGAAGATGAAGAAGAAACAGCTTCAAAAAAGACCTCAAAGAAATCAGATAAGCCAGCTTCTAAATCCAAACGTAAAAGCGATGACGACGAGGATGATGAAGACGGAGATGACGATAGCGATGATGATATGGATGACGCATGGGAGAAGGGAGAAGATGATGACTATGATCCTGACTTCGAAGAATTCGATATGCCTAAGTCTAAAGGTAAGCGCGGCCGCCCTGGTGGCACCACTAAAAAAGGCGCTGACGATGATGACGATCTGGGCCTCGATGACGATTTCAAGGACATGGATCTGTTCAACGACCGCTTCGATGACGACGACGACGATTTTTAAGCACTAAAAGCGATTGTTATCAGGATATTCCACACTTTTCCGATTGATGATCACAAAATATTTAAACAACAAATGTTGAATTGGGGCAACCAGTTCAACATTTGTTGTTTATTGGACAATAACAACTATGCCTCCGGCTATCATCATTTCGAAGTCTTACTAGGCGCTGATGCGCTGCAAACGCTGGAACTCAATGCCGGCAACGCTTTTGAATCCCTGGACCAGTTCCATTCCACTCACCGGGACTGGCTTTTCGGACACCTTGCTTACGACCTGAAGAATGAAACTGTACCCGGTCTGCAGTCGGACAACTACGACGGTATCGGGCTGGATGACCTGTGTTTTTTCCGGCCACGTGTAGTAATACAGTTGCAGCGGGGAAAAGTGCATATCGGCGGCATCAGCTTTTCTGAAGAAGATGCGCTGGCAGTTTTACGGGATGTGCAGCGTATGCCCGTCAACGTTACTCCGCCCGCAGCGCTTATAAAAGGGCCGCTTCAGGCACGGCTTGACCATGACCGCTACATCAGTGCAGTAAAAGCCCTGCAGGCGCATATCCTGCGCGGTGATTGCTATGAAGTGAATTTCTGCCGGGAAAATTATATGGAAGATGCCAGCGTGTATCCGCCGGCGTTATTTGCACAGCTGAATGCGTTGTCGCCCGCACCTTTTGCCGCTTTCTACAAATGGAGGCACCGTTACCTGATCAGCTCCAGCCCGGAACGCTTCATGCAGAAGACAGGCAACACGGTTATCTCCCAGCCTATCAAAGGTACCAGCAGAAAGGATGCCGATCCGGCTACGGATCAGCGTCTGCGGCAGGAACTGCAGCGTAATCCGAAGGAGCGCGCTGAAAACATTATGGTGGTAGACCTGGTAAGAAATGATCTTTCACATACTGCCGTGCGCGGGAGTGTGCAGGTGACGGAACTTTGCGGTATCTACACCTTCGCACAGGTGCATCAGATGATTTCAACCATTTCCGCGGAACTGCCGCCGGAACTGCCGCTTACAGCCGTTATCCGGCACGCCTTCCCAATGGGTTCCATGACCGGCGCACCCAAAATACGCGTCATGCAGCTGATAGAGCAATATGAACAAACCCGCCGCGGCCTTTACTCCGGCGCCGTAGGCTACTTCACTCCCGAAGGGAACTTCGATTTCAACGTTGTCATCCGCAGCATGCTGTACAATGCAGCCAATAAATACCTTTCCTTCCAGACCGGCTCCGCTGTTACCTTCTACAGTGACCCGGTAAAAGAATGGGAAGAGTGTTTGCTGAAGGCAGACGCGATGAAGAAAGTACTGAACAGATAATTAATTACGAATTACGAATTGCGAATTACGAATGTAGAAGCGAATTTTAAAACGAAGATTAAAGGTGATAAGTATTAAATATCCTCTTTAATCTTCGTTTTAAAATTCGCTTC
The DNA here is from genome assembly GCF_009928525.1 of Chitinophaga solisilvae. Taxonomy (GTDB): domain Bacteria; phylum Bacteroidota; class Bacteroidia; order Chitinophagales; family Chitinophagaceae; genus Chitinophaga; species Chitinophaga solisilvae. The sequence goes on from NZ_JAABOK010000002.1 coordinate 193,806, forward strand.
TACATTCGTAATTCGCAATTCGTAATTCGTAATTCAAGCCTTAAATATTTGTTCCATCGCCTCCTTCACCGTCGGATAGGAGAACTGAAACCCGGTATCCTGGATTTTCTGGGAAGATGCTTTCACACTTTTGAGTACTTCTACGCTCATTTCGCCGAGGGCGAGCTTGAGGGCGAAAGCGGGAACATAGCTGGTGATGAAGCTGTTGCCTTTGGCAGCGTGGGCCATGGCGAGTACCAGTTCCTTATGGGTGACAGGGTTGGGCGCTACGGCATTGTAGATACCTTCCAGCCGGTCGTTGACGATAGCGTTGAAATAAAGGCGTACGAGGTCCTGCAGGTGTATCCAGCTGATGAACTGATCACCGGAGCCGAGTACGGTGGCAAAGCCGAATTTCAGTGGTTTATAGAATTCTTTCAGGGCACCGCCATCTTTACTGAGACAGATGCCGGTGCGGAAGATGACGAGTTTTTTATTGAGGGTGGTAACGGGTAAAATACTTTTCTCCCAGGCCAGGGTGGTGCTGCCGAGGTAGTCGGTAGCCGGCGGATCTGTTTCCCTGAAAATATGATCGGTGTATTCTCCATAGAAGCCGGTTGCGGATGCGCTGATAACCTTTTTGATTTTATTGGGATGACTGCGCATCATTTTAAAAAGCAGGTCGCTGCTTTTGGTGCGGCTGTCGATGATTTCCTGTTTGCGGGCGGCCGTCCAGCGTTTTTCGCCTACGTTGGCGCCTGCGAGGTGAACAACATAATCAGCTGCCTGCAGGGCAGTAACGTCCAGTGTCTGGTTATTTATATCCCATGCTGCATAGGTAACAGATTTGTTTGTGCCTTTGGCGGGATCCCTGGTATAAATAATCACCTTGTATCCACGCTCCAGCAGCAGGCGGGTTAACGCCGTACCTATCAATCCTGTTCCACCGGTTATAATAACGGTCTCCATTAAGTTTATCTGCTTTTAAAAAAATTTATTAAAAATACACAATAAATCGGGCCTTTTGGTATTAAAGTAAAGGCGACGATCGCTTCTGTGAAATAGGCGCATTAATTTCTGATTTTTGATGTAAGTTTGAACAGGATGCGCACTAGCACATCTCTGACTTATCACACAGTATCTGAAACATATCTACAGCATGCACACGCTATACCGCATTCAACTGTTCCTGTTGCTGTTTTTTGCCGGCAATGCAGCAATGGCCCAGAAAATTTCCTATTCCGAACCGGAAAAGGATGATTACAAAAGTACTGAGTTTGAAATCATTGGAAAGGTGTCCGGGAATATTCTCGTCTATAAAACAGACCGGGGCGACTATGCGGTTTCTGTATACGATGCGGACATGCAGCTGAAAGACCGCGTGAAGCTGGATTTTCTGCCCAGGAAAGTTATCAGCATGGATTTCGTGGCCTATCCCGATAAAGTGCTGATGATTTACCAGTTTCAACGTAAGGACGCTGTATACAGTTTCTGTGCTGCGATGACGCCGGATGCGAAATTCAATGACGCTCCGATACTGATTGACTCTACCCGGATAGGCATGTATTCCAAAGAGAACAAGGTATATTCTGTGGAGATTTCGGAAGATAAGAACCGTATCATGGTGTATAAGATCAACCAGGATAAGGAAGATAACAATGTGTTCTATACTTTCCTGTATGACAGCACTATGAGCCTGGTGAACAACAGCCGGCTGTCCCTTCCCATGGAAGGAAAGAAGCAGTTCCTCAGTAATTTCAATCTCACCAACGAAGGGGATTTTATTTTCAATAAGCTGGAACGCACGTCCAACCGCGATTATGTGATAAGCGGCAGCATGGTGATGAAGCGTTCCCTGGTCGACAGTTTTGAGGTGAATCCTATGGGTTTCAAAACCATGTTGCTGGATGAAGTGAAGATGAAGCTGGATAACAGCCGTCATACCGCGCTGGTAACCGCCTTCTATTATAAACAGAAAAGAGGGAATGTAGAAGGGATGTACCTGTATAAATTTGATTATGCCGGTAATAAGCCGGTTTATGAGAAAACAACGGTGTTTTCCAATGAACTGAAAATGAATGCGCGGGGCGAATCCAATACCAGCAGTGCTTTCAACGATTACTTCATCCGTAAGATCATTAATACTTCCAACGGTGGATTTCTGCTGACGGCAGAATCCTTCTATACTTCTTCCCGCTACCAGCCCTGGAACCGCTGGAACTATATGTATGGCAGTCCGTATGGCATGTATTCTCCCTATTATTACTCTCCTTATTCTCCTTTATATTACAACCCGTGGTACTGGAATAATTCCCAGGGAGTGAGGTATCATTATGATAACATTGCGGTATTATCTTTTGATGAAGAAGGCAATATGCAATGGAACAACTTTGTGCGTAAGAGCCAGTTTGATGATAATGCCGATCTGTATTTATCTTACCTGATGGTGAATATCGGCAGCGAGCTGCGTTTTCTGTACAATGAGCTGGACCGGCGCAGTTATATGCTGACAGACGTGAGTCTGGCTCCCGGCGGGAAATTGAACCGCATGCCTACCTTACGTAACCTGGACAAGGGTTTCACCTGGATGCCGCGTTACGGAAAGCAGATCAGTGGCCGTACGGTATTGGTACCATGTATTTACAGGAATTATATTTGCTTTGCTAAAATTGACTTTTAATCACACCTTTGTACTGTGATAAGATTTTTCCGTTCAGGCAATCCGCTTACGGTATTGCTGTTGCTGATATACACCTTGCTGGTTAAGTTTTACTATCTGCTGCACCCGGTCGCATATGTGGCCGACGGGTCGGAGGGCCTGTTGTACCAGTTGCTGGTGCAATGGATGCACCGGCTGACGGGCGATAGTCCTTTCCTGTATACAGGACTGGCTATTCTGCTGTTACTGCTGCAGTCGCTGTTATTTACCAAGATCATCAATCATCACCGTTTATTTCCGAAGGCCACCTATCTGCCGGCCATGTGTTTCCTGCTGTTTACTTCCATGTTGCAGAGCTGGAACACTTTTTCTCCGGCATTGCTGGTGAACCTGATTATGCTGTGGGTATTTTCCAGCATAACGGAGCTGTATACACGTACTTCGGCCCGCGATGTGGTATTTAACATTGGTTTTGCCCTGGGGATAGCGGGTTTGTTCTATTTCCCGGCCATTATATTCTGTCTGCTGCTGCTGGTGAGTATGCTGATTATGCGTGCCTTCCGGCTGGCAGAGTGGATAATTGCCATTCTGGGGCTGATTTGTCCGTTATACCTGATGGGCACCTACCTGTTCCTGACCGGGCAGATGGCCCTGCTGCGGAAGATTCCGAATATAGGGTTGTCGTTGCCGATGATCAGTGATTATAAGGTATGGGGCGCCATGGTGGCCTGTACGTTGTTTTTTATACTGGGCTGGCTGTTATTGCAGCGTCCGTTAAAGAAAATGCTGATACAGGGCCGGAAGATATGGGCCGCGCTGATAATATATGTACTCGTAGCCATGCTGGTACCGTTCTTCAATGTTCATTTTTCTCCTGCTTACTGGGTGCTGGCGGTATTGCCGGTTTCCATCTTTGCCGCCAATGTTTACTGGTCGGTGACCAATGAAACATTTGCCAACATTATCCACTTCATTACGCTGGCTTACGTCATTGTCATGCAGTATTTCAGCTAGAAAGCCAATTTTAAGCAGCTGATTACCAGTATTTTGTTAAATCGGGATAAGCGGCAATGGAAAATTGCCGCAGGAGAAGTAATTTTGTTCTTTCCCGGAAGCCATAGTATGAATAATAAATTCAATATGGAGGGAGGGGAAATCAGTTTTTAAAGCATTATTTATATATAAAACACAAAACATTTTCAGATGAAATTTGGTGTTGTCACCTTTCCGGGTTCTAACTGTGATCATGACATGATTGATTCCCTGCGCAATGATCTGGGGCAGGAAGTAATAGAATTGTGGCATAAGGATAAAGACCTGAGCGCATTTAGCACAGAAGATTGTATCGTACTGCCGGGCGGATTTTCCTACGGAGATTACCTGCGTTGCGGTGCCATCGCCAGGTTCAGTCCTATGATGCAGAGTGTGATTGAGTTTGCCAACAAGGGTGGTCGTGTAATCGGCGTTTGTAACGGGTTCCAGGTACTGTGTGAAGCCGGCCTGTTACCGGGAGCGCTGCTGCGTAACCAATCCCAGCAGTTCATCTGCAAGAATATTTTCCTGAAAAGTGAGAACACGGTAGCCTCCATCACCAAAGATGTAACCGGCAGACCGCTGATGATTCCTATTGCCCACGGAGAAGGCCGCTACTATGCTGACGACGCTACGCTGGACGAGCTGGAGAAAAATAACCAGATCCTGTTCCGCTATTGCGATGAGTTTGGCAATATTCTTGAATCTGCCAACCACAACGGCGCTATCCGTAATATCGCAGGTATCTGCAATAAAGAAAGAAACGTTTTTGGGATGATGCCACATCCGGAAAGAGCTACCAGTCTTGCACTGGGTAACACTGACGGACAGCTGATTCTCCAGAGTCTGATCAATAATAACTAATCAATCACCACCAACCACTTAAAAAGAAAAGCATGAAAAAATTATTAACAGCACTGGCTTTGTTTGCCTTGCCTATTCTGGCAAGCGCTCAGATCGAGAATCCGGTTAAATGGAATTTTTCTGCCAAGAAAGTAAATGCTACCACGTATGAAGTGCATGCTACCGCTACCATCGAGTCTGGCTGGCACCTTTATGCACAGGAAGCCGGCGAGGGCCCTGTTCCTACCACTTTCAAGTTTGCCAAAAATCCGCTGGCAGTAGCTACGGGTAAAGTAACAGAAGCAGGCAAGCTGCATAAATCTTTCGACAAAAACTTCAACTCCGAGCTGAAATACTACGAAAACACCGTTGACTTTGTACAGAAAGTTACCGTAAAAGGTAAAGCTGCCACCAAGGTGAAAGGTTCTGTGGAATTCATGGTATGCGACGATCATCAGTGTCTGCCGCCTAAAGAAATTGAATTCTCTGTTAGTGTAGGAGGAAAATAACTTGCGCACTATAACCGCTATACGTTATAAAGACAAACGAGTTCCTCCAAAAAAGGAACTCGTTGTTGTTTAATCCACTTTATAGTATTTAAAGCCTATTGATTATATGAAGCAATTGCTTTCATTTCTGATACCTCTTTTTGCGATGTTCGGCCTGCAGGCCAGCGCGCAGGAACAAAGCCCGAAGCCTGTGAAATGGCAGTTCTCTGTCGAGAAGAAAAGCGACAAGGAATACATACTTCACGCGAAAAGCAGCATAGACAAAGGCTGGCTGCTGTTTTCCACCACCATGGGCAATGATGATCCCAATACCAGGATAGCGCTGGACAGTTCCATCAAAGGAACAGTTGGCGGTATAACAGAACAGGGTAAACTGGAAAACCGTAAAGAGCCGCTGTTTGACAATATCGATATTAAATACTTTGAGCAGGAAGCCACCTTCGACGTGGCCGTTAATGCAGATGCGCCTTTAACCAAACTGAAAGGTACCGTTAGCTACATGGTGCTGAAAGGAGAGGAAGTGCTGCCGGAAGAAGAGAAATTCGATATCGCAGTGGGCAATGGCCAGGCTACTGCTACCGCAGAACCAGCCGCAACAGAAACGGCTTCCGGTGATGTGGCAGAAGATGATGCCTCCAACAAATCCCTGTGGTGGATATTTATCGCCAGCTTCGGCGGTGGCTTCATTGCGCTGATTACGCCGTGCGTATTCTCCATGATCCCGATTACCGTGAGCTTCTTTACCAAACGCAGTAAAACGAGAGCAGAAGGTATTAAAAATGCATTTACCTACTCCTTGTCTATCATCATCATCTATACCTTCCTGGGCTTCCTGATAACGAAGATATTCGGCGCCAGCGCGCTGAACTCACTGGCCAGCAACGGTATTGCCAACATGATCTTTTTTGTGATCTTCCTGCTGTTTGCCTTCTCTTTCCTGGGGGCCTTTGAAATATCGCTGCCCAGCTCATGGGCAAACGTATCAGATTCCAAAGCAGGTATGGGCAGTATGCTGGGGATATTCTTCATGGCGCTTACACTGGCCATCGTTTCCTTCTCCTGCACCGGTCCTATTCTGGGTAACCTGCTGGTACTGGCTGCCAAGGGGGGGAATACGGGCCCGCTGGTAGGTATGTTTGGTTTCTCGCTGGCATTGGCTATTCCCTTCTCACTGTTTGCATTGTTCCCCAGCCTGCTGAATAAAATCGGTAAATCCGGTGGCTGGCTGAACGCGGTGAAAGTAACGCTGGGTTTTGTGGAACTGGCCCTCGCGCTGAAATTCTTCTCCAACGTAGATATGGCGTACCACTGGAACCTGCTGGACAGGGAAATATTCCTGGCGCTGTGGATCGCTATCTTCGGACTGTTAACACTTTACCTGATCGGTAAGCTGAAATTCAGCCATGACAGCGATGTTCCGTTCCTTTCTGTTACCCGTCTGAGTTTCGCACTGGTGACTTTCTCCTTTGTGATATATATGATTCCGGGTATGTGGGGAGCGCCGCTGAAAGGTATCAGCGGATTTTTACCACATGAAGGATCACAGGATTTCAACCTGAATAAATCCCTGACAGATATCAGGGTATCGCTTGAAAGTGGCGGCGGCGGCGGAAATACTTCTTCCGGTACTACAGCCGTTGTTAAACCGAAGAAACTGGTGGATATCCTGCATTCTGAAATTCCCGGTGTGGACAACCTCTTCTTTGATTATGAAGAAGCGCTGGCAGCAGCCAAAGCAGCCAACAAGCCGCTGATGCTCGACTTCACCGGTCATACCTGCGTGAACTGCCGTAAGTTTGAAAAATCGGTATTGTCCGATCCGCGTGTAATGAAAATTATGCGCAACGATTTCGTGGTAGCATCTCTCTACACCGACGAAAAAACATCCTTACCGGACGCAGAGCAGTATACTTCCAAATTTGATGGTAGCAAAGTGACCAACATCGGCCAGAAAAACCTGGACCTGGAAGCTACGCACTTCAAACGTAATTCACAGCCTTATTATATCCCGGTTGACCTGGAAGGTAAAGCACTCGTGAATAAAGGTTATGGCTACGATCCTAAGGAAGATGCCGATGCATTTATTCAATACCTGGAAAGTGCCAAGGCAGAATTTGCAAAACGCCAGGGAAAATAATCACTACCATATTCATCTTAAAAAGTCCGGTAAGCAATTACCGGACTTTTTTTATTGGAGCGATATTTCAGTATATTTAAGAAAAGGAGTAGCCATGAGAATATCGGGAGTAGACTATATCTTATACACAAAAAAAGATCTGCTGGATTTTTTTGACGCGTTTGAATTAAAGCTGAAAGATATCTGGAAGGAATTTTACAAGGAATCAGATTTTGAAGAGGATGTGTACAACGTTTTTTACGCGGCAGACAAGATTACATTTGAAGAAATGGAACAGCAGGGCTTCTTTCTGAATGGCCATCACGAAGGGCCTTTCTATATCATTTTTGATGCATTGTATGCAGAAACGGAAAGACAGATTACGCTGGTATTGCCTGCACAACGGGAGACATCAGCATTTTGTGAAAGAATATTTCAGCTGGTGAATGAGGTGTGTTGCGGAGGCAGTGGGAATTGAGCATACAGGGTTGCCCCGGAATAAAAAACTGATGCAGATTTTTGTTTGTATCTTACCATAGTTTTTAAGATAATTTCTACTATACCTTATGAAGCGTTTGTTAATGCTGTTGGCTGTCTGTCTGGACTTTGTACATGTAAGTGCCCAGATCAATACTTCCCAGATCAATACCTATTCTATTGCTCCCCCTCCGAATGCAGCTGCACTGGCGCGTTACGGAGAAATTCCGGTGAGTCTGTATTCCGGGATACCCTCCATTGAAATTCCGATGTTCACTGCGCAGAGCGGACAATTACAGTTTCCTGTTTCTTTAACTTATCATGCTGGCGGCATCAGGGTTGGTGAAGTAGCATCCCGCGCAGGGCTTGGCTGGTCGCTGAATGCGGGTGGCTGTATTACCAGAACTATTATGGGACTTCCGGATGAGCAGGGGAATGGATTTAATTCCATCAAGGACCGAGGCGGCCTGAAACAGGGATATGGCGTTACGGATTATGCAGATTCCTATCTGATGCGTTTAGGCAGCGGTCTGGAGGATACTGAATCTGATGTGTATTATTATAATTACAACCAGCGCTCAGGCAAATTCATGTTCTTTGATTCTGCTTACAGAACCCTGCCTTATTCTAAGTTACATATTGGTGATCTGGATAATTTCAAAAAGTATATTGTAGATGAGAATGGTTTCAGGTATGAGTTTAGAGATGCAGAAAGTTCATCTACCAGTTCAAATGTATCTGAATCATTTATCAATGCGCCGCAGGCCTGGTATCTGAGCAGGATATTTTCTCCTGATAAAAAGGATTCCATTATCCTGACGTATGAAGATTTTTCCTATTCGGTGTCTACCCGTCAGGAGCAGGAAACAAAAAAAATCCTGTATGATTTTACAACAGGAGATTATCCGGCAACCGTGGATGAAAAAACTGAAAGCTCGCAGATGATTTCAGGCAGTTTGCTGAAGTCTGTAACAGGTACGGGTTTTCAGGTGAAATTTTATTATTCTGCCAGAACAGATGCTACTGATAAGAAGATAGATTCTATTGTTTATCTGGATGGCAAAGGCAACCGGATGAAGAAATTCTTGCTGAATTATAGTTATTTCTCTGGTGCAGAGAAGTTAAGATTAGATTCGGTTATAGAATATGGAAGTGGTACGCAAAGCCTGCCTGCTTATAAATTCAGTTACCTGAATCCAAACAGTGTACCCCGTTTAACTTCTCTTTCTCAGGATCATTGGGGATTTTATAATGGTAAGCAGAATAATACACTGATTCCTTACATTGTTAACCGCCTCGGCCGGGAAGAAAAGCTGGCAGACAGGGAAACAGATACTACATATCTTTTAAATGGTATTTTAAATAAGATAGACTATCCGACAGGTGGTTATTCCACCTTTGAGTATCAGGGAAATGATTATGGCTGGATAAAGAATGGTGAAGCAGCGCCCGAATATTATGAAAAAAGTATGTCTGCAGGGGCAAGATTGAGGTATAATACCCTTGGTGTGCCCGGGGCAAAATCAGACACTTTTCAGATACAGCAAAAGCAGGAAGTAAGCATTAGTTATTATATCACTAATTGTAATGACAATGTACCCTGTACCTCCTATAATAATCTGCCATCAGAAGGGGTAGTAGCACTTTACAGGATTCAGGGCACACAGAAAATACTTATTCTTCATTATTATGCCACAGAACTGGATCGGTCCACAGAAGGGCAGGTTTTTAAAACACTGGACCCAGGTACTTATTCAATTGATGTAAATGTTGTCAACCCTTACGATTATCTCCGCGGAATGGTTGGATATAAATTGTTCACTGACAGCGTTATCACCCGTAAGCGACTGACAGGAGGCGCCAGGGTTGCTAAAATAACCAGCTACGATGGTATCAGCCATAGCAATGATGTCATCAAACGATATGAATACACCATGGCAGATAAATCTTACAGCAGCGGTGTAATAATGGGACTGCCACAGTATCATTATTCCTATACTCAACTGGGAGATGATGGCCATTCTGCTATGTGCGGCAAAAGATACACTTATAACTGTTATACTTCTTTCTCCCAGATGGCTCCGGGATCTTCTCAAGGCGGAGTGGTAGGCTACAGAAGAGTAACGGAGTTGCTGAATACCAAAGATTCTACCATCAGAACAGTCAGCTATTTCACTTCCGCCTATAACTATCCGGACTGGACTATTCAGGCGCCTCCCTTTCCGCCCGCTATCAGCTTCGATTGGCGCAGAGGATTGCTCACCCATAAATTAACCTATGGTGCCGGTAATGAACTGCTGCTATGGGAGAAAAAGAAGTATGCGATTATGCCTGACTTCTCTTACTCCGTACAAAATTTCAAGGTGCAGCAACGTTCTTTCTGCGTCGGGTCGGCCATAGTGAATGGTAAGTATATGGAAACCCAGTACAATACAGAGTATTTCAGTCATAAAACAGACTGGATGCCATTGATAAGTGACTCTGTTATTACCTATAGCCGCGGTATGCGTGATTCACTGCTGACCGTGACTGCCTATACCTACGATACTACTTCCCTGAACCCCGGTGTAGTTACCCGGACATCCAGTCAGAAAACAATAACAGAACGTTTCAGATATCCGCTTAATTACAAGGCAACCGCCACTGATAATATATCTGCCGGAATCCGGAACCTGCAGCAGCTGCATATTTTAGCGCCGGTAATTGAATCCTGGACTTCTTATAGTACCGGGGCTGATTCCGGAGTTACTGCCGGCAGGTTTGTATCATTTAAAACAGACCGGCCCTATCCCGAAACGGTGTATAAACTGATGCTCAATACACCAGTGAATAATTTCACTCCATCTGCCGTTGCAGGAGGCGCTGTGACGAAAGATAGCAGGTATGAACCGGTTATCGTATTTGATTTGTATGATAACCTGGGAAATGTATTGCAGCAACATAAAGCCAATGATATGACGGAGTCTTTTATCTGGGCATATGGAAACAGGTATCCGGTAGCCGCCGTAAAAGGAATGACCTATGCTGTGGCGGATGGTATAGTGAACGCAGGTATCGTCAGTTCCAGTTATGATGATACCGAGATCAGGAACCGGTTAGCTGCGCTGAGGAATACAGCTGGTGTACTGGTGAATACCTATACCTTCCGGCCTTTGCTGGGAATGACAAGTGCAACTGATCCTTCCGGTCAGACTATCTATTACGAGTATGACGGCTTTGGCAGGTTGTCATTAGTCCGTGATACCAAAGGAAAGATATTGAAGATGATTTCCTATAATTACCAGGCCCCGGCAGCACAATAAATTAAAAGATCCTTTGTAATTACCATAGAATGATTATCCATCCCTATATAAAAAAAAGTATACTGTTAACCTTCAGCGCTTTTACCGCGCTGCATATTTCAGCACAGCTCAAACCTGATGGCAGTAGCATTCCTGCGGCTACCGCAGTGCCATTGCCTGCAGGCTATAATTCACCGCAGATAAACTACATCCGCATATATGAGCCATCGATGCCTGCAGCCGATCCGGCGGCAGTTTCCGCTGCTACTGATGTGAAGGCTGTGAAGCAAACCACACAGTATTTTGATGGACTGGGTCGTCTGATACAGACGGTGAATAAGGGCGCCAGTGGCGGCAGTACACCGCGTGACCTGGTGACACCGGTAGTCTATGACAGCCTGGGGCGGGAACGGTATAAATACCTGCCTTATGTTTCTTCCGCTGCAGATGGAAAATTCAAACAGCAGCCTTTTACCGAACTGAATACTTTTGCCGGCAATCAATATCCGGGAGAGAAAATATTTTACTCAGAAACGGTATTTGAGGCTTCCCCGCTGAACCGGGTGTTGAAAACCATGGCTCCGGGTAACAGCTGGGCCGGCGCAGGACGCGGCGTTTCCAGCGACTATCAGATTAATACAACGGCAGATGCAGTTGTCATCTGGTCGGTACCTGCCAATGGTATTATTCCTGTTAAATCGGGCGTGTATGCAGCAGGACAACTGTTTAAAAATATCACGGCAGATGAAACCGGCAACCGGGTAGTTGAGTTCAAGGATAAAGAAGGGCAGGTAATACTGAAGAAGGTGGAACTCCTGTCCGGCTCCGCGGATGGGCATAATGGCTGGCTCTGTACTTATTATGTGTATGACGACTTAAACCTACTGCGTTTTGTGATTCCACCTAAAGCCGTGGAGCTGATCAAGTCTAACTGGGTTGTTTCCCAGCAGATCGCTGATGAACTGTGTTTTCAGTATCAGTATGACGGCCGCAGGAGAATGATTACTAAAAGCGTTCCCGGCACCCGCTACGCCACAGAGATGGTATATGACCTGCGTGACCGCCTGGTATTTACCCGTGATGCCAATCTCCGGACGCAGCAGCAACCGCAATGGCTGGCTACTTTCTATGATAACCTGAACCGACCGGTAATGACGGCGCTGTATAACTCCGCAGTTACCCGCGACGCGCTGCAAACCAGCATGAGCGGCAGCACCGGCACACAGCAGGTGGCATATACTTTTCCCGGAACTGCAGATTTATATCTCAATCAGCATGATGGCAGCCCGGAATACAAGGCCACCAACAGCGTAAATCTGGAAGATGGCTTTGATACCGGTGCTTCCGGAACTACCGATGTGTTTACGGCGCCTGCGGCCAATGCCGGCAGTACTACTATTGCCGCCACCAATGCGCTGCCAGGCATTAACCCTTCCCAACTTACGCCGCTGACCTATACTTTTTACGACAAGTATAATTATACCGGGGCGCTTCCTGCGGTGACAGCTGATTTTACGAAGCTGCAGGCAGGTAATAATCCGTATGCAGAACCGGTAAGCGCGGTGAGCAGCGCCACTACAGGACTGGTTACCGGCAATAAGGTACGTGTGCTGAATACAGACATCTGGCTGACGACCAGTATTTATTACGATGATAAAGGCCGCACTATACAGCTTGTCTCCGATAAAATGAATACCGGTAAGGAAGTTGTTTCCACGCTGTATGATTTTAACGGAAAGACGCTTAGTACCTATCAGTACGTCAACAATCCGAAAAGCAAGGTGGCGGCTGTCACCAGCCTGCTGACCGTAACGGACTACGATGCGATGGGCAGGGTGACCGGTATCCGCAAATCCCTGAATGGCACCCCGCTAAAGGACATGGTGCAGAACAGCTACGATGATCTGGGGCAGTTAAAGACAAAGACACTGAGTAATATAGAATCACTGGATTATGATTATAACATCCGCGGGTGGCTGAAAGGGATCAACAAGGAGTTTGCAAAGGCCGGCGGACAGGGGCATTTCTTCGGTACGGAATTGCATTACGATTACGGCTACACGCAATCGCAGTTCAACGGCAACATCTCCGGCATTACCTGGAGAAGTAAAAGCGACCAGCAGTGGCGTTCCTATGGCTACCGCTACGATGCGGCCAACCGCCTGCTGAAAGCAGATTTCACCCAGAACAACAGTGGCTGGAACACCAGTGCCGGCTATGATTTTACCGTTACCATGGGAGATGGGACTATGGCTACATCTGCCTATGATGCCAATGGTAACATCCTCGCCATGGCGCAGAAGGGGAGGAAAGGTACCAGTAGTGCTGATATAGACAGATTGAGTTATACCTATCTACCCAACAGCAACAAACTGCAGGGAGTAATTGACAATGCAAATGATCCTTCCTCTGCATTGGGAGATTTTAAAGAAATCAATGGTCAGGGTAGCAATGACTACAATTACGACGACAACGGCAACCTCACGCAGGATGATAACAAGAACATCAAAGCAGGCGGGATCAGTTACAACCACCTGAATCTGCCCAGGCAGGTAGCTATCAGGGGAAAAGGTACTATCGTCTATCAGTATGATGCTGCCGGCAACAAGTTGCGCAAAACAGTTACAGACAGTACTTCTTCGATACCCAAAGTGACGGTAACAGATTACATCAGTAGTCTGGTGTATCAGAATGATACGTTGCAATTCATTCCGCATGAAGAGGGCCGGATCCGTGCCTTTGCGAAGGCGAATCAGCCAGTGGCCTACTTCTATGATTACTTCGTGAAAGATCACCTGGGTAACGTGCGGATGGTGTTAACCGAACAGCAGGATACCAGTATTTACAGGGCTTCCATGGAAACCGCTGCTGCACGTGTAGAAAATGCATTGTTCAGCAATGTAGACAACACCCGTTTCAACAAGCCGGTAGGCTACCCGACAGATCAGTCATCCGAACCTAATGAATTTGTAGCTAAGCTCAACGCAAAATCCGGTGGTCAGAAAATAGGTCCCTCTCTGGTACTCCGCGTAATGGCAGGGGATACTGTTTCCATCAACACACAGGCTTTTTATAAATCCACCAGTCCTCAGCAGAACAATAAATCCCCACTGGCAGAAGACATGGTTGCCGATCTGGCGCGGGCCTTCAGCAGTCCCGGTACTGATAACAGCGCCCACGGTATTACAGATGCAACCGGAACAACACCATTCAATACCAACTTCTACAACAATGATTACCGGAAATTACAGGAGAAAAACCAGGACCAGCCACAGGCAGATAAACCGAAGGCGTACCTGAATTTTGTTTTATTCGACGATCAGTTTAAATTAGTAGAAGTGAACAGTGGGGTGAAACAGGTGAAAGCCACTCCTGATGAACTGCAGCAGTTAGGCACAGAGAAGATGACGGTAGCGAAGAGCGGCTTCCTGTATGTATACACCAGCAATGAGACTCCGCAGGATGTGTTCTTTGATAACCTGGTAGTAGTGCAGAATGCAGGGAGGATGCTGGAAGAGACGCATTATTATCCGTTTGGGTTGACGATGGCGGGGATTAGTTCGAATGCGTTGAAGGGGTCGAATTATCCTGAAAACAGGAAGAAATATAACGGTATAGAATATACGAGCGATCTGGATCTTGATATATATGATGCGCAGTTTAGGAATCTTGATCCGCAGATAGGAAGATGGAATCAGATAGATCCGAAGATCGAGAACATGGAAGCATGGTCTCCGTATGTATCTAACTATGACAATCCCATTAAGTACAATGACTTTTTAGGTGATGAGCCAAGCGGGCCAGGAGATCCTATTAAACGGGTAGGACTTGTTACTGGCAGGGAATATACATTGACTGCACCGACAGGAGTAGGTTCTGCGCTTAAGTTTGCAGCGCAATATGTGGGAGGAATTATAAACGAAGGAGTAGAGGCGGCAAATAGATACGTGAACCCCTTGGTTCCCGCTGCAGAATTAGTAGTAGGTAAGAGTTATGAAAGCGGTTTTTCAGAAGATAAATCAAGAGTAGTGTCTGGTGTTGAGGTAGCTGTATCCTTAATTCCAGGAGGGAAAGCGGAAATGGGTGCTGCTAAAGTGGCAGAAAGATCAGTAGTTAGTTTAGATAATAATGCGTTAGTTCATGCTATTGAAGGAAATTCAAAGGATGCAGTAAAGGCTGCCATTGGTAATGACAAACCAATCGTTTCAATTACAGCAATTAAGGAATTTTTAGTTAAAGGAGATAAAGATGCTTTAAGGAGTTATATGAAAGAAATAGGTGCTACTGTTAGTACAAAAGGAGGGTCTTCCTCTCAAGTCAAAGCGTTACAGCAAACAGCAGAAAGTATGGGAAGGAAAGTTGGAACAAACGATGCAAGTATTATTGCGGGTGCAACGAATAACAATGCTACCATAATTTCGAATGATAAACAGATGGTAAAATTCATGCGGGCAATTGGTTTGCCAGTTAAAAATTTTTAAATGGGAGCTTATAATTTGCTTATAGTAAATGTGCAATGTCCTAATTGCAAGAATACTTATGAAGCCAAAATTCAATTCAAATATGGGGATACCTGGCAGTTGCAATATCGGTTGGGAGATAAGTTAAAGTGGGGAGGGAATGACATTGGTGTTCCTGGATGGCCCTGCGTAAAGGTATATGGCATCTTAGAAACAGATATATGCCCTGTTTGCAATCAAATTAATTTGGAGGATGAATTTGATATTTATATTGAACATGATGTACTTAAAGAAGTGCGCAAAATGGACAATATTGAAGATTATTTTTTGAATGATGGGAGTTATAAACTTATGGAGTAATACTAATGTAAGGCCAATATTTTATGAGGGTAAATTAGCATAAAACCTCGTTCATGTTAGTTTTTGTAAGATTCATTCCCGAAAATGATAAACAGAAAAGCCGCAGGCGAACGCCTGCGGCTTTTCTGTTTATCGTGAATACGCTTTTTTAGTTTTGTTATAAGTAATAGCCATATCAATGAAGTAATAAATTTTTTCTTTTTCCTCCTCTGGTAAGGCTTCAATATCTTCTATTCGTTTAAGTAGTTTTTTGTCCAGTACCATGCTGGTAGACTGCCAAAGCCATTCTCGGAAATATCAAGGGAAGAAGTCAAAGTTCGGCAGAAAGACTCATGGATACGGAAAGAGCAAGGTGCAAAGTCCCGATTACAGCCATTTGCACCCATTCCACCCAAGGTAAAGCCAATAGATTATAAGATAGATTTTAAAATTAAATTTCCATAATAATTGAAGTTTATGAAAATACTAACATGCCTCTGTGTCAGTTTTTTGGGTATATTAAATAGTATTGAGAACCCTGGTATTGATAATTTACTTCAACGCTGGAATAAAGTAAGTTTGTCTGCATTGGAAGAAAAAGCAATGTCAACAATTGCAGGGGAAGAACGAGAACTGTATCAGAATAGATTGGAATCGATGCCGGGAGTATGGGAAGGGATTGACAGTATAAACTATAAATCTATAAGATTGCTTTTCCTGGAGAAAATCACCACTGATTTTAACTGCAAAGGTAAGAAATGGGCTGTTATTGAGGTCGTGAAAAATGGAGAAATCAAGCGATTGGTTAATTATCTGATATGTTTTAATGGAAGCCGGACAAATATTATTTCATATCGCTACTATATTGATAAGTGGATTAAAATACAGGAATGGCAACGACCTTTAAAAATTGCGACACTATTTAAAAAAACAGATAAAATATCTATGGGGAGAGGGTGTAATTCTGGTGATGTTATTGTTACGAATTTTAAATCAGAACTTCCTCTACAAACGGTATACTTTGTTGAAAGTACCTTAGCCCACGCAAGCGTGATTAATAGCATTATATCGCGTTAGATAAAAATACAGTGCTATAAGAGAAATTATAATTATCCGTTTGGGTTGACAATGGCATGGAATGTAGTTATGCAAGAATATATTAAGTTATTAGAAAAGAATACTCCTGTAGATCCAAATGTATTAGCCGCTTTTTTGTCACAAATTTATTTTACGCCTGTGGTAGACTATATTGATTTTATTAAGCATTTCAACGGAGCAGAAGCGGAAATTGGGAATAATCAGTATTTAAAATTGTGTGTGTGCCACGTACAATGGAAATAATAGTACCATGCAACAATTGTAAAGCAATGTTTAAAATCGAGTAAAATGTATTCAGAAAAAAGGATAAATGAGAAAATGGCTTTAGAATATGTAATAGATACTGATTGGTTTTTTCTTGATAATTATGGTCATATAGCTGTAGTTGCTTCTGCTGGTGGGTTGCTCCCAGAGTCTGTCTCTGCTGATATGGAAAAGTTAAAGAAGATGATAAGCTTTTTTCGTTCTCTTCCGGTTTTATCAAATGATATAATACTTGAAGAAGATGTTTTACAGAAGATAGGTAACTTTAGTGACAAGGGAAAGGAGAATTACTTGAAAGATCTATATTTTATGGCATCACGTGGATTTTACTACTTTGATAAAGTAATCTTAAATGAATACACTGATTTTAGGTATTTTTTGAAAGCGAAACCAGTAAAAACTCTTGATGTCAATGTAATTAAAGATAAGATCACTGACTTTTTTTCTATAACATTAATTAATGATAATTTAGAGAGAATGAAACATTTTAATGTTAATGAAGTATTATAGATACAGTTAAGGCAGACCCCCGTTTTTATTAACAGTATAAATTTCAAAACGGAGTTAGTAAAATAATCTTTCTATTAAACACTATAACCAAAAACTCCCGGCTACCTCAGTAACCGGGAGTTCTCATTTATAAAAAAGCTATAAATCAAAACGTCATCTCCGCAAAAGCTGCTGCACTCACTTTCTCCTGCTGCCCGCTCACTAAATTCTTCACACTGAGCAGATTTTCCTGCAGTTCAGATTCTCCGAGGATTACTACATACGGTATGCCTCTTTTATCTGCATATTTCATCTGTTTATCCATTTTGGCGCTCTCGTGAAACAGTTCTGCGGCGATGCCTCTGGCGCGTAGCTGCATCATATAGCTGAAGGCTGCGCGTGCGCTGGCTTCACCGAGGTTGAGGAACAGCACTTTGGTGGATTGCTGCGTCGCTTCGGGGAACAGCTTTAGTTCTTCGAGTACGTCATAGATACGGTCTACGCCGAAGGAGATACCAACGCCGGACGTGCCTTTCATGCCGAACATGCCGGTGAGGTCGTCGTAGCGGCCGCCTCCGCCGATGCTGCCCATTTTCACGGTGGCTGGTGCTTTCACTTCTACGATCATGCCGGTGTAGTAGTTGAGGCCGCGGGCGAGGGTGACGTCTATGATAGGTGCGGTGTTGAATGGGGCGTAGCCGGAGTTGATGACGAAAGACAACTCTTCGATGCCTTTCTGCGCGGTTTCGGAAGCGGCCAGCAGTGTTTTGAGCTGGGCCAGTTTTTCTTCGCTGGTACCGCTGATGGCGAGGAATTGCTCGATGGTGGTAATGTCAGCATCGGTCAGGCCACGGGCTGCCAGTTCTTTTCTCACACCTTCTGCACCAATCTTATCGAGTTTGTCTATGGAGATGGTGATGTCGGTGAGGAGGTCCTGTTTACCGATTACTTCTGCGAGGCCGCTTAATATTTTGCGGTTGTTGACGCGCAGTTCATATCCCTGTAGTCCGAGTCTGGTGAGTACGGTATCATAGATCAGGAGCAGTTCCACTTCGTTGAGCAGGGAGTTACTGCCCACCACGTCGGCGTCGCACTGATAGAACTCGCGGTAGCGGCCTTTCTGCGGCCTGTCACCCCGCCATACGGGTTGCATCTGGTAGCGCTTGAAGGGCAGGGTCAGTTCCTGCTGATTCATGACTACGTAACGGGCAAACGGGATGGTGAGGTCATACCGGAGGGCTTTGTCGCTCAGTATGGACGACATTTCTTTATTGCTGGCAGCGGCTTTGGCAGCAGCCAGTTTATCATCGTTGTTGGATAATATGCGGAACATGAGTTTATCGCCTTCCTCTCCGTATTTGCCGGTGAGGGTGGATAAGTTCTCCATGGCGGGAGTTTCCAGCGGCTGGAAGCCGTAAACCTCAAAGGTGCTGCGGATGGTCTGGAAGATGTAATTCCGTTTTCTTACGACTACGGGGCCAAAATCGCGGGTACCTGATGGTATACTGGGTTTTATCATTTCAAAAAGTTATTAAAGTTGCTATTATGCTTTGTCTGTGATGCATTTACAGGCATCATATATTAATTTGTAAACAGGTGCGAACAACGCATCATCGTACCAGGGATCCGGTACTTCCTGTTCTTCCGGCAAAAGGAAATGTACTTTGGCCTTATCAGCTTCGTTACGGGCTTTGCGCAGTACATCCCTGTAATTGTTCTTATCCATCACATATATGCGGTCAAATGCGTCGAAATCAGTTGTCTGGAACTGTCGGCCGCGCAGACCGGCAATATCTACCCCTTGATTCCGCGCTTCTTTTACGGAACGGGGATCGGGCGGATCGCCAATATGCCAGCTACCGGTGCCGGCAGAGTCTATTTCCCAGTCAAGACCCCTGCCGGCGGCGAGATGTCGCATTATACCCTCGGCCAGCGGTGAACGGCAGATATTGCCCAGACAAACCATCAATATCTTCATTGTTAATATAATTGTAAATCAGCCCGCAAACCTACAAGATATTATGGAAATGTTTATCCATTTGCATCTTAATCCGTAAAAAGCAGGGATTTTTTGCAAAAACTGCCAATTATAAAATAAAATGACTCCTTAATTATAAGCGGCAGAAAATGTTGAATTTTTAAATCAAAAATTTGCAACATGTTGAAAAAATGCCTCAAATTGCGCCCTGATGAGGGTCGGAACATGGTTTTGGCACTTTTTTTTAACATTCTTCTAAAATTCCTGATACCAGATTAAAAAATATTTTTTTGTATAATTGTAATTCACAACATGGAAAAACTGGAAGAACAAACAAACAGGCGGCTGGAAAATAAATACAGGCCAATGGGTGAACTTATCAGAGGCATATTCTTTATTCTCTTTGGTCTTTTCGCAATTTTTGCGCAGAAGCTGGGATTGGGAGAGTTCCGTCTATCTCAACAATGGATGACTGTCATCGGAGCAGTATTAATATTATACGGCGCTTTCAGAGCGTATAATGGTATACGGAAACTTTTTTTTAACAGGCACTAAAGAGAATGATATGTTTTTCAGTTTTAAGAACAATGCTGTATATTTAGCAGCGCTGGCCATGCTGATGTCCGCCTGCGGACCCAACAACGCAAAAAAGCTGGATACGGCAACTGAAGGAACTATCCGCATCAGTGTGGATGAAACCTACAAGCCGCTGATAGATTCAGAAATAAAAGTTTTCGAATCACTGTATCCGAAAGCGCATATCATTCCTTCCTATAAACCGGAAGCAGAATGTTTTAAAGATCTTTTAAACGATAGTGCCCGTCTGGTAATCGTGACACGCGATTTCAATACGGCTGAAAGAGACTACTTCAAAAAAATCAAGATCGTTCCAAACAGCCTGATGCTGGCCTGGGACGCCCTCGCCCTGGTAGTCAACCACAGCAACCCGGACTCCATCCTCACCATGGATCAGGTCCGCGGGATTATGGACGGCACCAACAAAGACAGGAAATGGCAACTGGTGTTTGATAATGCCAACTCAAGCACCGTGAGATACATCCAGGATTCCATCAATAAAGGTAAACCTTTGCCGGCCGGCACCATGGCCGCCAAAACCAATCCCGAGGTAATCGATTATGTATCCAAAAACAAGGATGCTATCGGTGTCATCGGCGTCAGCTGGATCTCTGATGAAAGTGACTCGCTCGCAATGGCCTTCACCAATAAGGTAACTGTTGTAAAATTACGCGCCGACTATGGTTCGGATTTTGTTCTACCTTATCAGGCCTATATCGGCATTGGTACATATCCGCTGAAAAGGGGCTTCTTCTACTGCCTGAAAGAGCCATACCATGGCTTAGGCACAGGATTTGCAACCTTCCTGGGCAGTTACGAAGGACAGCTTGTTATCAAGCAGTTCCGGTTATTCCCAGCCAGGTTGAATGTGGTTTTCAGGGAAGCCAATCTTAAATAGAAAAAAAACACACAACTAAAACTAAAACCAGATTGCAAATGAACAGACGGAAAAGTTTACTCGTAGCATTGCTGTGCGCCGCTTCCGGCAGCGTGATGGCTCAATCTGTGGAGGATGGATTGAAAGACCTGTATTATGGTAAGAATCTGTCAGCAAAACAGAATTTTGAAAAGGTAATTGCTGCGAAACCTACAGATGACAAGGCTTATTACTACATGGGTATAGCTCAGCTCGCACTGGAAGATGTGGCAGGCGCTACTGCTACTTTTCAGAAAGGACTGCAGGCCGTTCCAACCTCTGCATTACTGCAAGCTGGTATGGGACGCATTGACCTGATAAAAGGAGATGCTGCTGCTGCAAAAGCCAAATTTGAAGCTGCCAGTGCAGCTACTCAGGGTCGTGATGGCGAGGTAGCACGCGCTATCGCTGACGCTAACTCCGAAATCAAAGGCGGCGACCGCGGTTACGCCCTGACTATCATGGAGAAACTCCTCAACAACGAAGGACGTAAAAAGAAAGAACAATATACAGCTACCGCTGCCGACCAGATCGAACTGGGCGATGCTTACCGCTACCTCGGTGGTGAAAACGGTGGTAAAGCCATTACTGCCTACGAAAAAGCACTGGAACTGGATCCTAATAATGCAGAAGCCGTGATGAAAGAAGGACTTGTTAACTACAACGCCCGCCTGAAAGCGGAAGCTGTAGCTGACTGGACCAAAGCTACCAACATGGATCCTAACTATGCTCCTGCTTTCCATGAACTGTTCCTGTTCTACACCACACCAAGGAAAGACCAGCTGTCATGGGATAAAGCCGCTGAATACCTGGAAAAATACATGAAAGTGGCTGATCCGGCAGATAAACTGAAAAATGACTACTATTCTGCCTCTATCTCCTTCTTCAAGAAAGATTACGCAAACGCTGTAAGCAAGGGTAAAGCTGCACTGCCAGGAGCAGACGCAGTATACAAAGGCAAATTCAGCCGCCTCGTCAGCGATGCATACCTCCAGAGCGGTGACTCCCTCAACGCTAAGCAGGTGATGGATGAATACGTGAAAAGCGTAGGCGAAAGCAAGCTGGAAGCACTGGATTATAAACAGTTAAGTGAAGTATACGGCCGCGTAAGAATCGCTGACTCTGCACAGGCTGCTATCAATGACTCTCTGGCTTCCCTGTATCTGGAAAGATATGCTTCTTCCGATACGACCAAAGATGTGGATACCTACAGAAGCGTAGCAGAGTCATTCAAAAAACTGCGCGATTACAAACGTGCTGCTGAATGGTACGGTAAACTCGTAAACGATTTTGACGAGAAAGCAAATACAGGCAAAGTAACCGACTATTTCTGGAAAGGTACCATGGAAATGTACGGCCGTAACTACGATGCTGCCGATTCTACCTACGGTACTTTCATCAGCAAATTCCCTGAACAGGAATCTTTCGGATTATACTGGAGAGGTCGTGCCAACATGGCCAAGGATGCTGACGCCAAATTAGGCCTGGCAGTTCCCTACTTCCAGAAATTCTTTGAAATCGGCGGTCCGGAGAAAGCGAAAATTACTCCGCGCCTGTTAATGTTCCCGTATCAGTACCTGATGATCTACTACTACAACAAGGAAGATAAGGCTAACCTGCAAATCTATATAGATAAGGTATTGTCTATCGAACCTAACAACTCTACCGTACAGCAGATCAAGGATGCTCAGGCCTCCATGTCAAAACAGGCTGCTAAGCCTGCTGCCAAACCAGCGCAGAACAGGAAATAATTTTCTTGCTATACATAAAAAAAAGCTCCGGGTATTTTTTACCCGGAGCTTTTTTATGAGCGGTAATCTCCTGATTATTTGAAATGCCCGCTCCTCCCGATGCCGCGCTGCCGCGGCATTTAGTGTGTAAAAACAACAATAAGCCGGAAAACAGGAGGATAAACCAGGGTAGAACAGACCGGTTTCTAAGGTTTCCGTCTGGCAAAAAAAGATAATATTTTAAATCCTAATAGATTTGATATTTGGTTTACTTACAGTATTTTTGCGCATTCGGACAATGTTTTATCGGGAAGCTTATGTATACAGACACTGTATTTTTGTCAGCAACGACTACTCCTTTTAGCTATTTCCCTATAGTACTGCAATTAATTGCTGCTCTAGGTTTTGTTGGGATCACCATGCTCGCCACCCACTTCCTGGGACCCAAGCGTAAAACAAGCGATAAGCTGATTAACTTTGAAAGCGGAATTGAACAGCGGGGAAATGCCCGTCAGCCGGTAGCTATCAAGTACTTTCTGACAGCTATTCTTTTCGTGCTGTTTGACGTGGAAGTGATCTTTTTTTACCCCTATGCTGTTAATTTTAAAGAGCTGGGCTGGGAAGGGTTCACTGCTGTGCTGATGTTTGTGGGCTTCTTTTTGTGTGGTTTTATCTATATTATCAAGAAGGGCGCCCTCAAATGGGAAGACTAATCTAAAAACTTTAAATTTTAAGCAATGGCTCGTCCGGTTCAATATAACAATAAAGTGAAGACGGTGGAAATCCCGGAGGGATATTCCGGTGAAGGATTCTATGCCACCTCTTTTGATAAGGCGATTGGTTTGGCGCGCAAGAACTCCATCTGGCCCCTGCCATTTGCAACTTCCTGCTGCGGTATTGAGTTCATGGCTACCATGGCGGCTACCTATGACCTCGCACGCTTCGGCGCTGAACGTATGGCATTTACGCCACGCCAGTGCGACCTGCTGATGGTAATGGGTACCATTTCCAAAAAAATGGGCCCTATCGTACGTCAGGTTTATCTGCAAATGGCCGAACCCCGTTGGGTAATGGCTGTTGGCGCCTGCGCCTCCAGCGGCGGTATCTTCGATACCTATTCTGTATTACAGGGTATTGACCAGGTTATCCCGGTAGACGTATACGTTCCCGGCTGCCCGCCAAGACCTGAAGGTATCATCGACGGCTTCATGAAAATACAGGAACTGGTAGGCCAGGAAAGCCTCCGCCGCCGTAATTCCGACAGATATAAGGAACTGATGGAGTCCTACGGTATCAAATAGTGAAGGGGAATGGTAAATTGTAACTCGTAAATCTCTTATTGTTAATGTCTTTAACAAACGAACGCATACAGCAACGCCTGACGGAGAAGTTTGGAGATGTGCTCACCGGCTTTGAAGAGCCGTTTGGACTGCTCACTTTCACTGCACAGAAAGATCATAACCTGAAAATAATGCAATTCCTGTTTGATGATGAGGAATTGCGTTTTCGTTTTCTGACAGATATCACAGCCGTGCACTATCCGGAAAGAAAAAACGAAGAACTGGCAGTAGTATACCACCTGCATAACCTCGTGGATAACGTAAGGCTCCGCCTCAAGGTATTCGCACCGGTTGCAGCTCCTCAAGTCTTTACCGCCACCAGCCTCTACGAATCTGCCAACTGGATGGAACGTGAAACATACGATTTCTTCGGGATCGATTTCGTTGGACATCCCAACCTGATCCGTATCCTGAATGTGGACGAAATGACCTATTTCCCCATGCGCAAGGAGTTCCCGCTGGAAGATGCCATGCGTATTGATAAAGACGACGAAATGTTTGGTCGCGGGGGTAACATTTAACAACTTAGGATATGTCAGATCAGAAACAACATATAAAACTGCCGGAAGGCTCTATCGAAAAGACCACCACCACGCTGAACCTGGGGCCTACCCACCCGGCCACACACGGCGTATTTCAGAATATCCTGGAAATTGACGGGGAAAGAATCGTCAGCGCTGTTTCTACCGTAGGGTATATACACCGCGCTTTTGAGAAAATCGCTGAACGCCGCCCCTACTACCAGATCACTCCACTCACCGACCGCCTCAACTACTGTTCTGCCCCCATCAATAACATGGGCTGGATCATGACCGTAGAAAAACTCCTGGGCCTCGAAATACCCAAACGCGTAGACTATCTCCGCGTTATCATCATGGAGCTGGCCCGTATTGCAGATCACCTGATCTGTAACGCGGTAATGGGCGTGGATACCGGTGCGTTAACAGGTTTCGTTTACCTGATGACCTACCGCGAACTCATATACGAAATCTACGAAGAAATCTGCGGCTCCCGACTGACGACCAACATCGGCCGTATCGGCGGGTTTGAAAGAAATTTCACCCCTGCCGCCTTCGCGAAAATAGAAAAGTTCCTCGCGGAATATCCTGCTGTACTGAAAGAATTTGAAACCCTGCTGACACGTAACCGCATCTTCATGGAACGTACCCAGGGTGTTGGCGGCATCAGCGCGGAAAAAGCCCTCAGCTACGGTTTCACCGGCCCGAATTTAAGAGCCGCCGGCGTTGACTACGATGTGCGCGTGGCTAATCCTTACTCTTCCTACCAGGACTTCGACTTTAGCGTGCCCGTAGGTACTACCGGCGATTGCTACGACCGTTACCTGGTGCGCAACGCGGAAATGTGGGAAAGCATCAGCATCATCCGTCAGGCAATGGAAAAGCTGAAAAGCCTGCCTGATGATGTGTATCACGCAGATGTACCTGCCTACTATCTCCCGGACAAAAAGGATGTATATACGAAAATGGAAGCACTCATCTATCACTTCAAAATTGTGATGGGTGAATCAGATATTTTACCTGGTGAAGTGTACAACGCTGTAGAAGGTGCGAACGGTGAACTGGGCTTTTACCTCATCAGCGATGGTGGCCGCAGCCCTTACCGCCTGCACTTCCGCCGTCCATGCTTCATTTACTACCAGGCATACGCTGAAATGGTAAAGGGCGCTATGCTGAGTGATGCTATCGTGTGTATGAGTAGTCTGAACCTGATTGCAGGTGAACTGGATGCATAATTTTTGAAGATTAAAGCTGATTAAAATAATGGCTGCAATTCAATTTTCTGAAGAGAAACTGAATAAAGTAAAAGAAATCGTCGCCCGCTATCCGGAAGGAAAGCAGAAAAGCGCACTGATACCGGTGCTGCACCTGGCGCAGGAAGAATTTGACGGATGGCTTAGCTCAGACACTATGGATTATGTTGCGTCCCTGTTGCAACTGAAACCTATTGAAGTGTACGAAGTAGCCACCTTTTACAGCATGTTCAACCTGAAACCGGTCGGTAAATTCCTCTTCGAGGTGTGCCAGACAGGTCCGTGCATGGTGAGCGGTTCTGATCAGATCATTGACTATATAAAGAATAAACTTGGCATTGGTGTAGGCGAAACTACGCCAGACGGTATGTTCACCCTGAAAACAGTGGAATGCCTCGGCGCCTGCGGCTATGCGCCGATGATGCAGCTGGGCAAACACTTCAGGGAACACCTGACACCGGCAAGGGTAGATGAGATCATTGCAGAATGCAGGGCAAAAGCAAACTGATGCATCAGAAAAACAATATAGCTATGCGTATCAGGGAGTTTATCCAGCGTCATACACTGACCATGCTCGAAGCCGCGCTGCTGATGGGATTACTTACCGTAATCTGGCGCGTGGAAAACAGCTACATCTCCTTTGTTTGCGGAATCAGCGCCGGCCTGCTGTTTTACAGACTCGGCGATCGCATTTCGCAACATCAGATACGTAAGGCATAAAAGATATATCACAAATCTGTTGATGGTGCTGTATTTATTTACCCGCCATTAAACCATAAGGAAGAAAATGGGACGCAAATTACTGTTAGAAAAAGCACATATAGAAGGTATCCGGTACTATGATACTTACCGGAGCAACGGCGGATATGCGGCAGCGGAGAAAGCGCTGAAAAGCATGGGCCCGGAAGGCGTACTGGAAGAAGTGAAGAAGAGCGGTCTCAGAGGCCGTGGTGGTGCGGGTTTCCCTACCGGTATGAAATGGAGCTTCATCGCCAAACCTGAAGGCGTTCCCCGTTACCTCGTCTGCAATGCGGATGAATCTGAACCAGGTACGTTCAAAGACCGCTACCTGATGGAATTTATCCCGCACCTCCTGATCGAAGGGTTGCTGATTTCCAGCTTTACACTGGGCGCAAATGCAGCTTATATCTACATCCGCGGCGAATACGCCTGGATTCCGGATATTCTGGAACAGGCCATCGCTGAAGCTAAGAACAAGGGCTGGCTGGGTAAAAACATCCTGGGCACCGGCTTTGATCTGGAAATATATGTACAACGCGGCGCCGGCGCCTATATCTGCGGCGAGGAAACAGCCCTGCTGGAATCTCTCGAAGGTAAACGCGGCAACCCACGTATCAAGCCTCCGTTCCCGGCAGTAAAAGGGCTCTGGGGATGCCCAACCGTGGTAAACAATGTGGAAACCCTCGCAGCCGTAGTGCCTATCGTGAACATCGGCGGCGATGAATATATCAAATACGGCATCGGTAAATCTACCGGTACCAAACTGATCTCTGCCTGCGGTAATATCAACAAACCCGGCGTTTATGAGATCGAAATGAACATCTCTGTAGAAGAATTTATTTATTCTGACGAATACTGCGGAGGCATCAAAAACGGCAAACGCCTGAAAGCCTGCATCCCCGGCGGATCTTCCGTTCCGGTACTGCCGGCTAACCTGCTGCTGAAAACAGCTAAAGGCGAAACCCGCATGATGACCTACGAAAGCCTTAACGACGGCGGTTTCGCAACCGGCTCCATGTTAGGCTCCGGTGGCTTTATCGTGATGGACGAAGACCAGTGCATTGTACGCAATACGCTCACCTTCGCCCGTTTCTACCACCACGAAAGCTGCGGCCAGTGCAGCCCCTGCCGCGAAGGTACCGGCTGGATGAAGAAAGTACTGCACAATATCGAATACGGTAAAGGTAAAATGAGTGATATTGACCTGCTGTGGGATATCCAGCGTAAGATAGAAGGTAACACTATCTGCCCGCTCGGAGACGCTGCCGCATGGCCGGTAGCAGCGGCTATCCGCCACTTCCGTGATGAATTTGAATGGCACGTGAAGAACCCGGATGAAGCGCTGACCCGCAACTTCGGACTGGCGCACTACGCTGACCCGATTCCTGTACCGGAGCCGGCAGCAACTGTGTAATTATATAAGACTGGAAATTAACTTATAAACTATAAACTTTGCGCCCGATGTCTTGCTGAAAGATCCGCAGCGCAAAAAATATATCAAGATGGCGGAGGAAAAAAAATTATTCAAGGTTAAGATCGATAACATCTCCGTGGAGGTCGAGCCTGGCACAACGATACTGAACGCGGCGCGGAAGATAGGAGGGGATATAGTGCCGCCGGCAATGTGCTACTACTCTAAATTACAGGGTAGTGGCGGTAAATGCCGTACCTGCCTGGTAAAAGTATCCAAAGGCTCCGATGCCGATCCGCGCCCGATGCCTAAACTGGTGGCCAGCTGCCGTACTACCGTAATGGATGGTATGGAAGTAGCCAACATCACTTCCCCGGAAGTACAGGAAGCCCGCAAAGGCGTAGTGGAATTCCTGCTGCTCAATCATCCGCTGGATTGCCCTGTTTGCGATCAGGCCGGCGAATGCGACCTGCAGAACCTCAGCTACGAACATGGCGCTGAAGCTACCCGCTACGAATTCAAACGCAGAACTTTTGACAAGATAGATATAGGCGACAAGATACAGCTGCACATGACCCGCTGTATCCTTTGTTACCGCTGCGTATTCACTGCCGACCAGCTCACAGAGAAACGTGAACACGGTATTCTCGGCCGCGGCGACGCTTCTGAAATCAGCACCTATATCCACCAATCCCTCGACAACAACTTTATCGGCAACGTCATCGATGTATGCCCCGTTGGCGCACTCACTGATAAAACTTTCCGCTTCAAAAACCGCGTCTGGTTCCTCAAACCGGTTGATGCCCACCGTCACTGCGAAGATCCCAAATGCTGCGGCAAAACCGTACTGTGGATGCGCGGCGACGAAGTATTCCGCGTTACTGCCCGCAAAGACCAGTACGGCGAAGTGGAAAATTTCATCTGCGATACCTGCCGCTTTGATAAGAAAGAAGCGAAAGACTGGATCATCGAAGGACCCCGTAAGATAGACCGCCACAGCGTTATCTCTCAGGGGCACTACGTGAATACCGTTAAACCGAAAGATCCGCTGGTAGAAGTGCTGGACGGAAGACAGCCGAAACTGCTGTTCGATATCCATACCACTAGCCAGGTGAACAGACCGGATATAGATCTGTCCAAGATCGACGGCCCGGCTCACTCGGATGACTTTAATCACCGTAATTCGTAATTCGTAATTCGTAACTGGAAATGACGTTATTAAGCATAGACTGGTTTTTTATCATTGAAAAAATACTGCTGATATCAGCTGTATTGGTGCTGTCGCTGGTAGTAGCCATGTACTCTACCTGGGGAGAAAGAAAAGTGGCCGCCTGGATCCAGGACCGTCTCGGTCCTAACCGCGCGGGCCCTATGGGATTGTTACAGCCGCTGGCTGATGGTGGTAAACTCTTCTTCAAGGAAGAAATTATTCCCACCAACTCCAATCCGTTCCTCTTTATACTCGGTCCTTCCATCGCCATGGTGGTGGCCTGTATGACCAGTGCCGTAATCCCCTGGGGAGATACCCTCACCATTGCCGGAAGAACCATCTCCCTGCAGGTGGCTGATGTGAACATCGGTATCCTCTTCATCTTCGGAGTAGTAAGTATGGGCGTTTACGGTATCATGGTGGGCGGCTGGGCTTCCAACAACAAATACTCGCTGCTGGCCTCTGTACGTGCCGCTTCCCAGATTATCTCCTACGAACTGCCTATGGGACTGGCCCTGATAGCATTACTCATGCTCACAGGTACCCTCAGCCTGAAAGAAATCGTGGAGCAACAGCGCCATGACCTGTGGAACGTAGTATATCAGCCGCTGGGCTTCTTCATCTTCCTGATCTGTGCTTTTGCAGAATGTAACCGTACACCGTTTGACTTACCCGAAGCAGAGAATGAGCTGAATGGTGGTTACCACCTGGAATATTCTTCCATGAAACTCGGCTTCTTCCTGTTCGCAGAATATATCAACATGTTTATCAGCTCCGCGCTGATGGCTACCATGTATTTCGGCGGCTATGCCTTCCCGTATATGGACAGCCTCGGCCTGAGCCCGAATATGATCTCCCTGCTGGGATTTGCAGCACTGTTTATCAAAACACTGCTGTTCATATTCTTCTTTATGTGGGTTCGCTGGACAATCCCCAGATTCCGTTACGATCAGCTGATGCGCCTGGGCTGGAAAGTTCTGATTCCGCTGGCACTGGCCAATATGCTGATTACCGGTGGCGTGGTATTGTTACGTCAACACTAAAAACTATTACTTTATACGCACCGCAGGGTGCGGACTAAATAAAGCATTTACTATGCAAGCACTTACAAACAGAGCTAAGCCGGTAGACCGCAGGCCGATGACATTCATGGAAAAATTATACGTACCTGCTATTGCAAAAGGTATGGGTATCACCCTGAAGCACCTTTTCCAGCGCAAGGCTACCGTTAGTTTCCCGGAGAAGAAACGTGATTTCAGCCCGGTATTCCGTGGGTTACATGTACTGAACCGTGATGAAGAAGGACGTGAAAGATGCACTGCATGCGGACTGTGCGCAGTAGCCTGCCCCGCAGAAGCGATCACCATGGAAGCGGCAGAAAGAAAAACAGGTGAAGAAAACCTGTACCGCGAAGAAAAATATGCAGCCAGGTATGAAATCAACATGCTGCGTTGCATCTTCTGCGGATTTTGTGAAGAAGCCTGCCCCAAAGATGCCATCTACATGTCTGAAACCTTTGCGCCATCCAACTATCAGCGTAAAGGCTTCATCTATGGAAAAGATGATCTGCTGATTCCTGATCCTAAAACAGGTAAATAATTTTTTCACAGCGCACATTAGCTAAAAAATACAATAGTCAAACATAGCAGAGATGGGAATGAGTATCCAACAAATAATTTTCATGGTACTTTCGTTTGTGGCGCTGGTATCAGCGCTGGGCGTAGTGCTTAGCAAGAATCCCGTGACGAGTGTATTGTGCCTGATCGTTACCTTCTTTACCATAGCCGGACATTATGTGATGCTGAATGCACAGTTCCTGGCCGTGGTGCATATCATCGTATATGCAGGTGCTATCATGGTGTTGTTCCTTTATGTGATGATGTTGATGAACCTGAATGCTGAACTGGAACCGCAGAAACGCAACTGGCTGAAATATGCCGGCGCCATCAGCGGCGGCGCATTACTGGTAGTACTTGTTGCCGCCCTGCGCGACGCCAGTATGCCGGCACTGGGAACGGAGTCAACAGAAATCGGTCTGATCGGCAACCTGGGTAAATTATTGTTCAAACAATACGTGGTGCCGTTTGAGGTGAGCAGTATCCTCTTCCTCAGCGCCATGGTAGGCGCCGTAGTAATCGGTAAAAAGGACTAACATCATTCATCATTGATAATTCATAATTAAAAATATTATGCCTGTTCAATATTACATATTCCTGAGTATCGCCCTGTTCTGCATCGGTGTGATGGGGGTATTGATGCGCCGTAATGCGATCATCATCTTCATGTGCATAGAGCTGATGCTGAATGCCGTAAACCTCCTGATGGTAGCATTCTCCAAAATGTGGGCAGATGCAGGAAAAGTAGATGCCGGATCAGCGCAGTTGTTTGTATTCTTTATTATGGTGGTTGCCGCAGCGGAAGTAGCTGTAGGACTGGCCATCATTACCATGGTTTACAGAAATACACACTCAGTTGATATAAACATTCTTAACAGGCTGAAAAATTAATAATTCGCCTTTTGTAATTATTAGTTGTCGTCGTAAATAGAATTGATAAATGATTAATCTAGTTTGGCTGGTACCATTTTTACCGTTACTCGGATTTCTGGTAAATGGATTGGGACGCAGATTTTTATCCAAGTCCCTGGTAGGGTTTATTGGAAGCGGTTCTGTATTGGCTTCCTTTGTGGTGAGCTTATTGATATTTTTTGAGGTGAAAGCCCCCGGATTTCAGGCGCAGGTAGTACACCTGTTCAACTTCATTTCCGTAGGTAACCTGCATATTCCTTTTGCATTCCAGGTAGATCAGCTGAGCGCCCTGTTCCTGCTCGTTATTACCGGCGTGGGTACCCTGATCCACATTTACTCCACTTCCTACATGCATGATGAAAGCGATGAGAGCTTTGCCAGGTATTTCGCCTATCTCAACCTCTTCGTATTCTCCATGCTGATACTGGTACTGGGAGCCAACTATGTGATGATGTTCATCGGATGGGAAGGCGTTGGGCTCTGCTCTTACCTGCTCATTGGCTTCTGGTTTAAAAATACCAGCTATAACAATGCTGCCAAGAAAGCGTTCATCATGAACCGTATCGGTGACCTCGGCTTCCTGCTGGGCATCTTCTTCATGATTATGCAGTTTGGTACAGTAACTTTCCCTGAAGTATTTGCGAAAGCAGCGCCGCTGGGCATGAACAGCCCGGTACTGGTAGCTATCGCCATGCTGATGTTTGTGGGCGCTATGGGTAAATCAGCCCAGATTCCGCTGTACACCTGGCTGCCGGATGCGATGGCGGGTCCTACTCCTGTATCAGCGCTGATCCACGCCGCTACGATGGTGACTGCCGGGATTTATATGATTGCCCGCAGCAACGTGATTTATACGCTGGCGCCATGCATTCAGATGGTGATAGCAGTGATTGGCCTGGCTACCGCCCTGTTCGCCGCTTCTATTGCACTGAAACAAAACGATATTAAAAAAGTACTGGCTTATTCCACCGTGAGCCAGCTGGGTTATATGTTCCTGGCACTGGGCGTTGGCGCTTACACGGCCGCGGTATTCCACGTAATGACGCACGCTTTCTTCAAAGCGCTGCTGTTCCTGGGTTCCGGCTCTGTAATTCATGCCATGGGCGGTGAACAGGATATCCGCAAAATGGGCGGCCTGAAGAAATTCATGCCTACCACCAACTGGACATTCCTGGTCGGATGTCTTGCTATTGCCGGTATACCGGGCTTCTCCGGTTTCTTCTCCAAGGATGAAATTCTGGCGCAGGCGTTTGCCAACAACCCCGTATTATATGTACTGGGCCTGGCGGGCGCGCTGATGACCGCTTTCTATATGTTCCGCCTGTACTACATTACCTTCTCCGGAAGCTTCCGTGGTACACATGAACAGGAACACCACCTGCATGAAAGCCCTGCTGCCATCACCATTCCACTGATGATCCTGGCGGTATTATCCATTTTCGGTGGTTATGTAGGATTACCGGAAGTATTTGGTGTGAAGAACCTGCTGGCAGAATACCTTGCGCCGGTGTTTGCACCATCTGCGCCGTTTGCCACTGCGCACCACCTGTCACATTCCACTGAATGGATGCTGATGGGACTGAGCAGTGCGCTGGTAATTGTGTTCATTCTCATTGCCCGTGGAAAATTCGCGAATTATACGGATACAGGTAAAGAAAATACCGGACTGGCCAAAGTGCTGGAAAACAAATGGTATATCGATGAGCTGTATGAAGCTGTCATTGTAAAACCACTGTATGAACTGTCCCGCTTCTTCCGCGATACAGTTGAAAAGGCAGGTATCGACAGGCTGGTAAATGGCATCGGCCGCAGCGTACAATGGGGCAGTCAGCAGATCCGCCTCGTACAGAACGGTCAGGTTGGATTCTACATCTTTGCCATGGTGATCGGTATGATCGTGTTATTTGTGATCGGATTCTTATTATAAACCAATAGCGGAAGTTACAAGCGCAGATAAATTATGTTGACAGTTTTATTAATATTGATTCCTTTCGTTGCGGGCCTGATTGCATTTGGCCTGAAAGGGTCCGGGCCTAAAGTGCTGGGCATGATTTCATCCCTGGCAACGCTGGTGGCGGCAATAGCAGCAGCATGCACGTTTCATGCCTCGCCTGCAAAATTATCGTTGGTGGCAGACTGGATACCTCAACTGGGAAGTCAGTTCCGCGTGGGAATGGATGGCATGGGCGTTATGTTGTGCTTACTCACTGCTGCGGCTTTCCTGCTGGTATTTATCACCATCTGGAACCGCAGTTATGAAAAACCCAACAGCTTCTACGGACTGATGTTGTTATCGCAGGCAGGGTTAACCGGTGTATTCACCGCTTACGATGCACTGCAGTTTTACATATTCTGGGAACTGGCGCTGATACCTGTATATTTCCTCTGCTCCCTGTGGGGCGGTGAAAAACGTATAGCCGTTACCTTTAAATTCTTTGTATACACTTTCCTCGGCTCCCTGCTGATGCTGGTAGGTATTATCTACCTGTATTTCCAGACGCCGGACCACTCTTTCAGCTGGACAGCCTTTACCAGCCTGCCGCTGAGCCTGGGTGACCAGAAATGGCTCTTCTGGCTGTTCTTCGTGGCTTTCGCCATCAAGATGCCGGTGTTCCCGTTTCATACCTGGCAGCCGGATACTTACGAGCAGTCGCCTACTCCCGTAACCATGATCCTCTCCGGGGTAATGGTGAAAATGGGGCTGTTCGGCGTACTTCGCTGGCTCATGCCGGTACTGCCGCAGGGCGTTGCCATGTGGGGAGATGTAGCCATTGTGCTGTCGCTGATCGGTATCATCTATGCCTCCTGCATCGCGATGGTACAAAGCGATATCAAAAGGCTGATCGCCTATTCTTCCATCGCTCACATCGGCCTGATGTGTGCCGCTATTTTTGCACATAACGAACAAAGCACCCAGGGCGTACTCCTGCAGATGTTCAACCACGGTATCAACATCATCGGATTGTGGATCATCGTGGAGATCATCCAGAACCGCCTGGGCGTGAAAAATATGGACCAGCTCGGAGGTATTGCCCGCAAGGCGCCCCGCATGGCCATCTTCCTGGTTATCATCAGCCTGGCTAATATCGGGTTACCGCTTACCAACGGATTTATCGGTGAGTTCCTGATGTTCAGCGGCTTGTTCCAATATAATCACTGGTTCATGGCATTCGCCGGATTGGGTATTATCCTTTCTGCCGTATACACACTGAATATGATCCAGAAAGTGATCTTCGGTGAAGGCAATGAACTCACTGATAAAACTACCGACTTACAGCCTGGCGAAGCCGTGGCACTGAGCCTGATAGTGATCCTGATTCTGGTGCTGGGCGTTTATCCTCAGCCTATGTTGGATCTGGTAAGCAAAACATTCTGAGATTTTTTTATTTAGTTATTTGAGATGTAAATAACCAAATGACAAAATTTCAAATGAAAAATTTTAAACGGGTTTTGTAACGCAAAAATATGAATGCACTAATTTCTACTGCTTTATCGGGCGTTGTTCTGATGTTTGTTGGATTACTTGTACGTAATAAGCAGCATATTAAATTTTTTGCCATAGCGGCCATCATTATAGCATTTATTGCTAACCTGGCGCAGTATCCATCTGTAGCGCTGGGCAGCTTTACGATGTATGGCATGATTGAAGTATCTAAATTCAGTGTGCTGTTCAATGCCGTAGCATTAGGCGCAACCTTGCTGTACTTCCTGTTATCCGGCCGTGAAATGGTAAAGGTGGGGGAACATGTCGGCGACTACTACGCACTGATATTTTTTATCCTGGCAGGTATATCCCTGGCATCATCTTTCAGTAACCTGCTGATGCTGTTCCTGTCAATAGAAATTATGTCTATCCCGCAGTATATCCTCGCGGGCGCCGACAGAAAAAGCCTGAAAAGCAATGAAGCATCCCTGAAATATTTCCTGATGGGATCTTTTTCCACCGGTATCCTGCTGATGGGTATTACCCTGATATACGGAGCAGCCGGTACTTTCAACATAGCGGAACTCGGATTGGGTACTGACCCCGTTCATCCGCTGGCGTTATGCGGTATCATCCTGATGGTGTTCGCGTTTTCCTTTAAAGTATCTGCTGTGCCTTTCCACTTCTGGACACCGGACGTATACGATGGTTCACCTACCGTATTTACAGCGTTCATGGCTACCGTTGTGAAAGCCGGTGCGTTTGTGGCTTTCCTGCGCATGTTCCATGTGAGCTTTGCCGGCGGCGCCATCAGCGGCCACTGGACACTGATTCTCTCTATTATCACCGCTGCTACCCTGATTATCGGTAACTTCAGCGCAGTATTTCAGCAGAGCGTAAAGCGTATGCTGGCGTACTCCAGTATTGCGCAGGCCGGCTTCATGCTGTTTGCAGTAGTGGCGATGAACACCCTGGCTACACAGGGTATCATCCTGTATGCCGCTGCCTACAGCATCGCTACCATCGGTATTTTCGCCGTACTGCTGAAGCTGAAGGATTATACCTTCGAAGGCTTTAACGGTCTTGCCCGCAAACAACCGTTGCTGGCGCTGGCAGTAACAATATTCCTTTTCTCCCTGGCCGGTATTCCTGTTTCAGCAGGGTTCTTCGCCAAGTATTTTGTGCTCGCGGCAGCCATCCAGCACGGTCACCTGCTGTGGCTCGTTATCATTGGGGTACTCTGCGCTGCTATCAGCGTTTACTACTACTTCCGCGTAATCATCGCCATGTATTTCAAACAGGGCGACCCTGAAGTAGAAGAAGTGTCCGGCGGCTTTAAAATTACCCTGATTGCTGTGATCGCACTGGTAATTTTACTCGGCCTGTTCCCGAATCTCCTGATATCTTTTTTATAAAAAGAATTACGAATTACGAATTGCGAATTACGAATGAGAGCGAAGATGAAAGCGAATATCCGCTTACATCTTCGCTCTCATTCGTAATTCGCAATTCGTAATTCGTAATTTTCCCCAAGCCGTTTATCCCAAATAGAATGGTTTTCCCCATGTATTTACATTAACTTTATCCTAATTGGTTAATCTATGCAATCCCGGGATATATTTTCATTGGCTTATCGTTCTGTAACTGGCAATAAATTGCGGACAGGTCTTACTGTAGCTATTATTGCAGTAGGTATTACTGTACTGGTGGGTATTCTCACTGCTATCGACAGTATGAAAAACAGCATCTATACCAGCTTTGCCAGTATGGGCGCCAACAGTTTCTCACTGCGTAACCGCGACATGCAGGTGAACTTCGGGGATGACGGCGGAGATAAGGCTTCCAAAGGAAATAAAAATCAGAAGAAGAAGGTTAAAAAATCCAACAGCAACAAGCCGATCAGGTACCAGGAGGCGGTGTTGTTCAAGGAACGTTATAAATTCCCGGCTACAGTGAGCATCTCCTTCCGCGCCAGCGGTATCGCTACCGTTTATAAGGATGATAAGAAGACAAACCCGAATGTGAATATGATCGGGGGAGATGAGAACTACCTGGATATTTCCAGCTATACAGTAGCGCAGGGCAGGAATTTTAATACGCTTGACGTGGAATCCGGCCGTAATGTGGCTATCCTGGGTAAGGATGTGGCCGAGAAGCTGTTTGGCAAGAAAATGAAGAACGTTATCAACAACTCTGTGCGCGTGGGCGATATCCGCTACCGCGTTATCGGCGTACTGGCCTCCAAGGGAAGCAGTAATCTGATGAGTGCTGATAATGTGGTGATTACAACGGTAAACAATACACGAAGAATATTTAACAAGCCCTCTTCTTCCTACCAGGTAAGTGTGGCAGTGAAAGATATTAAACTGATGGAAGCCGCGCAGGGAGAGGCTACCGGCGTTTTCCGCATTATCCGCGGACTGGCCCTCAATGAAGAAGATAACTTCCAGATCAGTAAGAGCGACAGTATCGCAGAGATGCTGTTCAAGAGCCTGAGCCAGGTGAACCTGTTCGCCGTGGCTATCGCCTTCATCACCCTTTTCGGCTCTGCCATCGGGCTGATGAATATCATGCTGGTGTCTGTGGCTGAAAGAACCCGCGAAATAGGCGTTACCAAAGCGCTGGGCGCTACCGGCCTTACCATCCGCCGGCAGTTCCTGTATGAAGCCATCATTATCAGTGTGATGGGTGGACTGATCGGTGTATTCATGGGTATGTTGCTGGGTAATATTGTATCTGCCCTGCTGAAATCCCCCTTTATCATACCCTGGTTGTGGATACTCATCGGCGTAAGCCTGTGCGCCGCAGTAGGACTCATTTCCGGCATTTATCCCGCTGTGAAGGCGTCTAAACTGGACCCGATTATTGCCCTGCGTTACGAATAGTAAATCCAGTTCCTATTTATTATCTTGTTCTTGTTCAAAATAACAAGACATGCCCTTATTGATTGTAACTGCTGCTATCCTGCTCCTGGTACTCCTGGTTACCTGGCTGCGCCTTAATACTTTCCTGTCCTTCCTCATTGTATCCCTGCTGATGGGCCTCGCCCTGCATATGCCTGTGACGGAGATCACCCAGTCGATACAGACAGGTATCGGAAAAACCCTGGGATCACTGATTGTAGTCATTGTTTTCGGTAGTATGCTGGGAAAACTGGTGGCGGAAAGCGGCGCCGGACAAAAGATCGCAGGCGGATTAATGAAACTCTTTGGTCCTGGGTATATTCAGTGGTCGCTCATGCTGACCGGCTTCATCGTAGGTATTCCGCTGTTCTATAATATCGGGTTTGTACTGATGGTACCTCTCATATTCACGGTAGCGGCGCAGACCGGACTACCGGTGGTATATCTGGGTATTCCGATGCTGGCTTCCCTGTCTGTTACACATGGATATTTACCGCCGCATCCGTCGCCTACTGCGCTGGTGGCACAGTTCCATGCCAATATGGGATTGACGCTGTTATACGGCATCCTGGTAGCGATTCCGGCCATTATTCTGGCCGGGCCTGTCTTCTCCCGTTTTCTTAAAAACTATAGGTCAGCACCCGGAAAGATGTTTGTAGCGCCGCCCATGCCGGAAGAAGAACTGCCGGGAATGGGCGCCAGCCTCTTTGCCGCCATGCTGCCGGTATTGCTGCTGGCGGTAACTGCATTGTCCAGGTTATGGCTGCCGCAGGAACATGTGCTCTATCACGTGGCTACCTGGCTGGGAGAACCCCTCATTGTAATGCTGCTGGCAGTGCTGAACGGTATCCTGCTGCTGGGCGTACAACGGGGAATGCCTTCAAAGAAAATCATGACGCTGATGGATGACGCCGTGCGCGACGTGGCCGTCATCATCCTGGTAATAGCCGGTTCCGGTGCGCTCACCCAGCTGCTGCACGATAGCAGGGTGAGTGATTATATAGCGGCCTCGCTGCGCAACATGCACCTGCATCCGCTGCTGCTGGCCTGGGGTATTGCGGCTATTATCCGCGTATGTATAGGATCGGCTACGGTAGCCGGTTTAACAACCGCAGGTATTGTAGCGCCGCTGGTCGCTTCTTCCGGCGTAAATCCCAACCTGATGGTGCTGGCCACCGGCGCCGGCAGTCTCATGTTTTCCCATGTGAACGATGCCGGTTTCTGGATGTTCCGGGAATACTTTAACTTGTCTGTAAAAGATACCATCAAAACCTGGTCGGTAATGGAAACAATCGTTTCAGTAGCCGGTCTGATCGGTTGCCTTATCTTAAATATGATCGTATAACGTAAACGCATAAACGGAAATGACACCCACAGAAAATTTCAAGGCGCTGGGCCTCGTACTTCCCCCGCCGCCCACACCGCTGGGAGTATATAAGCCACTGCTGATAGACGGAAAACATGTATATGTATCAGGGCATGGAACAGTGAAGGAAGACAGAAGCCTGATCATCGGCCGCATCGGGCAGGACCTGAGTATGGAAGAAGGTAAGCTGGCTGCGCAGCAGGTAGGGCTGGCCATTCTCGCCACCCTGATTGATAACCTCGGCAGCCTCGATAAAATTAAACGGGTAATTAAAGTGCTGGGCATGGTGAACTGTGTACCCGAATTTGAACGGCATCCGTATGTAATTAACGGATGCAGCGAGCTGTTTGCAAAAGTATGGGGTCCTGACAATGGCGTGGGCGTACGCAGTGCCGTTGGTTTCGGTTCACTGCCCGATAATATCCCCGTAGAAATAGAAGCCTTATTTGAATTACACGTTTAATAAAAGAAAACATGGACTGGTATCAACTGAAGAATATCGGGCAGATAGATTCTCCCGCGGCAGTAGTTTATAAAGACAGGATAGAGGCTAATGTCAGCCTGTTAAAGACAATGATCGATGACATACAACGGTTACGCCCACACGTAAAAACGAATAAAATGCTGGAGGTGACACAGCTGTTACTGAAGGCAGGAATACAACGTTTTAAATGCGCTACCATTGCAGAAGCAGAAATGCTGGGTATCGCCGGTGCAAAAGATGTGCTGCTGGCCTATCAGCCGGTAGGGCCCAAGATCACCCGCCTGCTGGAACTGACACAGAAATATCCGGATACGGTTTTCTCCTGCCTGGTAGACAGCAAGGCATCAGCAGATGCTATCCATGCTGTATTTAGCACCCAGCGCAGGATCGCTGTATATATTGATCTGAATGTAGGCATGAACCGCACAGGTATCCGCCCGGATGCCGCCGCGCTGGAACTGTATCGCTACCTGCATACCTTACCCGGACTGATCCCGCAGGGGCTGCACGCATACGACGGGCACCTGCATGATACGGACATGGATATACGAAAAAAACGTTGCGATGAAGCATATGCACCGGTAGCAGCGTTGCAGCAGCAGATAACAGACAGTGGCCTGCCGCAGCCGGTCATCGTTGCCGGTGGCTCGCCTACCTTTCCCATTCATGCCGCCAGAGAACATATCCAATGCAGTCCGGGTACCTTTGTATTCTGGGACTGGGGATATGCACGCAATCTGCCGGAACAGCCCTTTCAATGGGCAGCACTCGTTGTTACCAGGGTGGTATCTGTTATTGATGAACAGCTGCTTTGCCTGGACCTCGGGCATAAATCTGTTGCAGCAGAAAACCCGCAGCCACGCGTACATTTCCTGAATGCGCCGGAAGCGCAACCTGTTTCGCAAAGCGAAGAACACCTGGTGCTGAAAGTGGGAGATACGACTGCATATCCCGTGGGTACTGTGTTCTATGGGGTGCCATTGCATATTTGTCCGACCATAGCCCTGTACGAAAAAGCGTACGTGGCGGCAGCCAATGAGGTTACCGGCAACTGGAAAGTAATAGCAAGAGACAGGCAGATTATTGTGTAGGAATAACCGGTTGTTCCGACCGCCCGTCTGACCGCAGTGAAATATGATAACTTGATAAAAGATTAATCTGTTATGCCGGTCATTTCCCAGCCTTTCTTTCATCCGGTTGACATCCGTCCTGTTCACTTTGATCAGGATCACCGCCTTATGTTTGGTGGTAAAGGCGCCTGGCAGGTGTATCGCCACGCTGATGTACAAAGGATCTTCATGGACTATGAAACATTCAGCAATGCTTTTCTGCCGAGGCGGGATGATTACATTATCGGTAGCAATTTCAATCAGCTGGACCCTCCGCTGCATGGTCTGTTCCGCGCATTGATTGCGCCTCCTTTCAGCCGCAGTGCCGTAGCTAAACAGGAAGAGCATATCCGTGCCCTATGTATATCTCTCCTGGAAGAAAATATACAGCACCATGAAATGGAGTTTGTGCGCGACTTTGCCCTGCCATTGTCTGCCGGCGTTATCGGCAGCATACTGGGTATTCCGTCCAGCGCACTGCCGAAAGTAAACTACTGGGCAAAAACTATTGTTAATGCCGGTTACGTGGAAGGCGGCCCTGAAACCGCCGCCAAAGCGCAGGAAGAGATGACCGCATTCTTCACCCATATGATGGCGCTGCGTAAACAACAGCCGGAAGATGACCTGATTACCAAACTATCCTTAGCAAAAATAGGAGACGAAGAAGTGCTGCTGTCAGTGAAGATAGCCACCTGTATGACAATTCTTATCGGTGGCTATGAAACAACGGCTTCACTGCTGACCAATGCCGTACAGATATTTATTGAGTATCCGGAATTACAGGAAATACTGATGTATAATCCGGAACTGATTCCCCGGGCTATCTGGGAAGTACTGCGGCTGCGGCCTTCGCCGGTGAGTATGTACCGCAGGGCCAGGCATGATGTGTACCTGGATGGCCAGCTGATTCGTAAAGACGACCTGCTGAACGGATGGATAGCCGCCGCGAACCGCGACCCGGAAGTATTTCCGGATCCGCATAATTTTGATTTATACAGAAATCATCTCCGGGGAAATGTACTCTCTTTCGGATATGGCCTTCATTACTGCGTAGGAGATACACTGGCCAGAACGGAAGTCCGTATTGCGCTGGAGGAAATTTTACGGAGGATGAGACATATCCACCTGCAACCCGGCGTATTGCTGCAACCTTCGGAGAGTGGAATTGCAGTAGGATTTCAGCAACTGCCTATCGCTTTCAACACCTGGCATGCCATAGAAAAAGGCCGCACCTGCTGATGCAGCGCGGCCTTTTAAAATTATAATATCATCATCAGTCTTCTACTGTATTCAACACCTTCAGATTTTTTATTTCTCCTGCAAAGCTGTTGGTTTTATCACCGATGTATGCCAGCGGAAAAACTAATGTCTGTACTTTAGCAATTTTATCCTTCGTGTTGGAGAAGGCAATGGTAGCGCCTTCCAGTCTTTCTGCCAGTTTGCCGTTTACGTACAGGCTGGTGCCTTTATTATTACCTGTTATTTTAATGGTTGTCCAAACGTTAACGGGTACACGATAATTAAAATAGTAATGATAGCCTTCCCTGGTGAATCCCAGTTTGCCCGTTTCCTGCTGCAGCAAGGTTACAGCAGCATCCGGTGAGGAGAAGATGACGGCATTGGGTTTGTTGCCAGCTGCCGGTTTGATCTCAAACTGTACGGTATAATTATACCCGATTTCCGTAAGCGGTGTTTGTACAAAGCTGCGCCCGCCTTTTAACAGCAGGGTTTTATCCGGTGTCAGCAAAGCCTGGTGCATCTCCTGCATGTTTCTGTTATTGCCGCTGTTATCTGCTGCAGAAGCAAAATCATAGGCGAGTACTTCGGTGGTTTTACCGGTAACTTTCGCGCGCATATTCAGACCCGGACCTTCGCCCAGTTGCAGGGCAACGGGCCGGAAGGTATTGTAGCTGCTCCTTTCAGTATGGCCGTTCCACATTTTTTCCGCCAGCACCTGCATGGCGGGGAAGACGCGGTCATGTACATCGCGGGCGGTAATACCGTTGCCGGGATGGTCGTTCCAGACAGCAAATGCACCGCCTTTAATCTGCGGATGCCCCATCGGAAAAGTTACATCTCCGATCATGTTGGGTTCCCATTTATTATACAGTCGTTGTACGTCGAGGTAATCGTAGTAGTAACCGGCGGCGGGTACAATATAGAGCCATCCGTCCGGTGTGCTGATAAGATCATATCCCTGCCGGATCATATCGCGCGGTGCGGCATAACCATTGTACCAGGCATTCATG
This sequence comes from Chitinophaga solisilvae, assembly GCF_009928525.1. Lineage (GTDB taxonomy): Bacteria > Bacteroidota > Bacteroidia > Chitinophagales > Chitinophagaceae > Chitinophaga > Chitinophaga solisilvae. Next base: position 237,088 of record NZ_JAABOK010000002.1, read on the forward strand.
GTTACACCGTCGGATTTTACAGGCGTATTGCCCCGGGCATGCGTGAGAGATCCCCACATTCTTACCTTTTTGCCGAAGCTCTCCACAAAACGTATGTAATGGTCTGTAAACGCCCTGAATTTCTCGGCTTCCTTCTTGGCGTATTCATCTGTGCCGATATGCACTTCAGCGCCTTTAAACACCGGTTCCGGCCCTTGCAGGTATTCCCGGAATACGTTATCTATCATCCGGTAGGAAGCGCTGTCAAGGTTCAGGTGGTCCCGGCCGTAGGTAAGACTGGCTGTCTGCGGCTCTACCCTGGTGAAGGCGAGGGAGTGTGCAGGCACATCTATCTCCGGAATAATATTCACGGCAAAGCTGTCTGCCAGCGCCTGCAGGGCTATAAATTCCCGCTTGCTGTACGCCCCGTCTTTCGCGGTCAGACCCGGATAGGTGGTGTTCTCCAATCTGAATGCAGCGTAGGTACTGTCCCAGTTGTCGCCGAAGAATTTGGCGAAGCCATTGTCATTGAGATGAATATGGAAATCGTTCATCTTGTAGTAAGACATGAACTTCACATAATGCCGGAGGAAGTCTATGCTGAAAAATTTTCTGCCTGCATCCAGTACAAAGCTGCGCACGGCATATTTGGGATAGTCCCGCGTAATACCCTGCGGAATATGACGGTGCTGCGCATCCTGTTCCAATATCTGCAGGATGGTTCTGGTTGCCCAGAAAGCGCCTTTATGATGAGGGGCCTGAATGGTGATACGGTCGGTAATCTGCATCAGGTAACCTTCTTCGCCGACAGATGTATCAGGGGAAGATAAGGTAAAATAGATATCGCCTTTGCCCGGCTTCCCTTTCCTGACCTGATAGCGTGTGCCGCCGGTGAGTAGCTGCAGGTCCTGCTGAAAGGCGGTTACGCCCGGTAATAACGCTGCCGCATATACGGGGTCAATTACCAGCGATGTTCCGGCTGCCAGCTGATAGCTGCCTTTACCGCCATACCATTCCCGTAATGCAGGGATAACGCCCGGAGCAGTATTACCACTGCCCGATTCATATTTGCCGGGTACGGTAACAGTCAGATTAGGAACATCCAGTGTAGCGCTGTCTTTCAGCCGCTGTAATACAAAGTACAGTTTTACAACGGACGATACCAGCGGCGTATGAATATTCCCATTGGCATCAATAACCGGCAGCCTGTCTGTACCCCGTAACAGCAGCCGGTAGCCTTCCGGAGCCGCCGGCATAGTAATGGCGCGCATATCTCCGGTGATAGCCGCCTTGTAAGTTACAGCCGCGGCCGCCTGTGCAAATACAGCAGAATCAGGCAGCTGCTGCGCTGCAGCAGACATAGCAGTAAGCAGCCCGCAGAAAAATAGAGCAGTTGTGTATTTCATGTGTTCACTTTTTGAATAATTATGAATTACGAATGATGAATGATGAGTTAAAGCGGAGATTAAAGCGATTGATAAAATGTAATCATTCGCTTTAATCTCCGCTTCTACATTCGTAATTCGCAATTCGTAATTCGCAATTAAAGATAACGTATTACCACGGTACGTTTTGCGTAAGCTGTTTGTTCTTTTCCAGTTCTGTTTTAGGAATGGGTAACAGATAATAATCTTCTGTAAATACTCTGGGAGAAGAAGCGCCGAGATCGGCTTCTATCACTTCGTATTTGTAGGCGCCGTTAACCAGGGTGATCTGCATGCCGTGGAAGGTTTTGTTGTTTAATACTTTCACGGCAGTACGCCAGCGGCGAAGGTCCCAGTAGCGGTGGTTTTCGAAGGCCAGTTCTATTTTCCGTTCATGCATGATGGCTTCACTCATGGCAGTGGTGTTCATGCCTGCCTGTAAAGCGGGCATCTGTGCACGTGCGCGGATAAGGTCCACGTATTTTTTTGCGGTAGCAGGATCGTTCAGGTTGTTGGTGGCTTCCGCGTAGTTCAGGAAGATTTCACCCAGACGGAATTCTACCCAGCTTTGCGTGCTGTTCCAGATTTTTTCCAGTGGCAATGTTTCATCCAGGTATTTACGGATGTAGTAACCTGTTTTTGTGTTGTCATTGGTGGTATTGCGGCCAACGATACCATCGGTGCCACCTACTCGTGTTTCGATGGTGCGGCCTTTCCAGCGTGCACCTTCATACAGGATGGTGGCATAGAACCTGGGATCGCGGCCCTTGTACGGCTGCTGTGCATCATAGCCGGAAGCCGGATCTGTAATGGCTTTGCCGGTAGCCTGCATTTCGTAGGCATCTGTCATTTCCTGTGTTGGCTGCGTTAAACTCGTATAGTCGCCGGGGTTATCATAATAGGGAACGTTCATGGCGTCATAATTATGTACCCTGCTGGGGTCGAGGTATTGAATTTCAAAGATGCTTTCAGTGGATGCACGCTGTTTGGTGCTGAAAATATCGCTGTAGTTATTCACCAGTGCATAACCACCTTTTTCGATGATTTCCAGTGATGCTTTGGCTGCATCGTTCCAGCGGCGTGCATAGAGCATAGCCCTGCTTTTCAGCGCGAGTGCCGTCCACCTGTTAGCCAGCCCGGCGCGGGCGGTGGCAGGCAGTAAGGCTGCTGCTGCATCCAGTTCTGTGGAAATGAAATTATACACGGTAGTGGTATCATCGCGTTTTACCATCAGGTCGTCTGTCAGTGTTTGCGGCGTCGTAATTAATGGTACGCCGCCATAACGTTTCACCAGTTCGAAGTAATAAAATGCCCGCAGGAATTTTACCTGTCCGGTTAAATTCTTTTTATCTTCTTCCGGCATGTTATTTACTTTTTCTATCTGCTGAAAGAAAACATTTGTTTTACGGATATTTTTATAGGCACTGCTCCAGATGTCGAGCGGCGCATTGCTGGAAGTGTATTTGCCGTTAATCTGCAGGATGTTGGCTCCCAGCCAGGCATAGCTGCCGCGGGCTTCGTCGGTAATGCAGGACAGGTTGGCGGTGCCATCTGTGGTTACATCAAATCCGATAGGCAGGTTGGCGTAGATGTCGGCTACATATAATTGCACAAGCCTGGGATCTTTCCATACGGTTTCATCAGAAAGACTATTTACCGGCGACTGGTCAATTTTGCTGCAGGCACTCCAGGCAAGCAGGCAGGTAATAATAACCGGAATATATATGGAGATTTTTTTCATCATTTTTCTGTTTACGGAGAGAGATTATAAAGTCAGATTCACACCGAAATTCACACTGCGCTGCTGCGGATAATAACCGCGCGTTTCAGAAGGTACTTCAGGATCCAGTCCTTTCAGCTTTGAAATGGTGAGCAGGTTAGCCGCAGCTACGTATAGGCGTAACTGTTGCACCTTGTATTTTTTCAGCATGGAAGCGGGCAGTGAGTAACCGATATTCAGGCTGCGCAGTTTAATGTAACTGGCATCGCGCAGCCAGAAGGATGACTGTTTCAGGTTATTGGCGTTACCACCTGCCACCGGCCGCGGGAAGGCAGCATCACGGTTCTCCGGTGTCCAGTAATCCATCATGTAGGTCATGGGATTGGATACGTTGAAGAATGGATACGCCAGTTCATTGGCCAGATAGGTGTTGAAATTGGCAGCTCCCTGCCATAACATGCTGATGTCAAAATTTTTCCAGGAGGCGCCGAGGTTAAGTCCGTATACAATTTCAGGAACCTTGCTGCGGCCAATGATAGTGCGGTCATCATCGTTGATAATCCCATCACCGTTAATATCTGCATACCTGATATCGCCTGGTTTAGGATTGAAATTGTATTGCTTAGGTGCATACTTAATTTCTTCTTCATCCTGGAAAATTCCTATGGCCACCAGTCCGGAATATTGGTCAAACGGCCGTCCTGTCTGCCTTAAAGGTGCCTGCACATTCGCAGGTTCGTCCATATAAATCACTTTGTTGCGCGCGTAGGTGAAGGTGCCTTTTGCATTAAAATCAACCTGTCCGAATCTGTTCTCATGGCCCAGTTCCAGTTCGAAGCCCTGGTTATCCACAATACCTACGTTCTGGTAGGGCAATGTTTCACCGAAGGTACCGGGTACAGAAGCCGTACGCGGGCGCAAAATTTTGCTGGTACGTTTGTAGAAGTAGCCTGCATCGATGGTAAGCATTCGGTTCCAGAGGGAGGCTTCAAAGCCGAAGTCTGTAGTGGTAGCCACTTCCCAGCCGATGTCGCTGTTAGGATAACCGGAAGAGAAAATACCGTTATAAGGTTTTCCGTCGATGATGTAAACAGAAGTAGTGCCATTGCCTGTACCGGCGTAATAGGTAGGCAGGTACTGGAATGCACGTACACTATCATTTCCCAGCTGGCCGTAGGATGCTTTAAACTTCAGGTAATTAACAGCGCGTACGTTGTCTTTGAAGAAATTTTCTTCAGAGATTACCCATCCTGCAGATACACCAGGGAAGAAGCCCCACCGTTTGTCACTCGCGAAGCTAAGAGAGCCATCATACCTGAAAGTGGCGGTGAGCAGGTATTTGTGGCTGTAGGCGTAGTTGAAACGGCCTGCTACCCCTGCACGGGTATAGATATCTGCGGTACCATCGTTTTTAAGTCCGTTACCACTGCCGGCAAAGAGTTCCGGAATAAGCGGACTGTCAAACTGTTCACGGTAGGCATTCATTTTATCCATCCGGTAATTGTAGGTTTCATATAGCAGGGTACCGTCAACATCATGTTTGCCAAAGGAGCGGATATAATTCACGATAGCCTGTGTTGTAATACCAGCCTGCTGTTCGGAGTTCTGTGTCAGGTTAATACTACCGGCGCGGGTAATTTTATCATATGTTTTGGACGAAGCATTGTAGCTGTAGTAGGAGTAAGGAATAGCGAACTGTTTTTCGTACTGCATCCTTTTGTCATATGCCGCCACACCCTTTAATGACAGGCCCTTTACGCCGGGAACATCATATTTCAGGGAGAAGTTGCTCTGGAAGGTATTCCAGTCCTGTTTGCGGTTGCCGCTTTCGGTGGCGTCCAGGAGCGGGCTGCGGCCGCCGGTGGTGCCGGCAGGCAGGCCGTTGGGATAATAGTCAGCATCCAGTGGCACCGCGCGGATAATGGAGTTGAAAATAGTGGTGGCATTTACACCGGGGCCAGTTCTGCGTTCCAGGCGGGCCGCCAGGTCAACGGATGCCACGAGATGTTTGCCAATATTCGCGTCCACGTTGGAGCGGATGTTATATCGTTTGTAGTTGGTGGATTTATAGAGAGAATTCTGATCCAGGTAGCCGATGGAAATGTAATAGCGGGCTTTATCGCTGCCGCCTCTTACGCTGAGGTCATGCTGTGTCTGCATGGCGGTGTTGTTCATGGTACTTTTCCACCAGTCGGTATTGGCAAGGCCACGGAGCGGATCGGGATTGTTACGTACAGTGTTGATATCGTCTTCAGAATACCTGGGCGCCTGTCCGTTGGATTTCAGACCGTCGTTGTACATCTGCATGTATTGCAGGCTGTTCAGCTGTTTAGGAATACGGGTGGGCTGCTGGAAACCCACATAACCGTTGTAGGAGATGGTAGGAATGCCGGTGCTGCCGCGTTTGGTAGTGATGAGCATAACACCGTTGGCTGCACGCGAACCATAGATGGCAGCAGAGGATGCATCTTTCAGTATGCTGATGGTTTCAATATCGGCAGGGTTCAGCTCCGCGAAGGAGCGCTGGATACCATCCACAATAACGAGCATGCCGCTGTAGCCGAAGGTACTTTTACCACGGATACTCAGCGATGCGCCGTCGTTGCCCGGTTCACCGGAGTTCTGGCGGGCAATGAGGCCCGGAGCTCGGCCAATGAGGCTGTTAGAGAGGTTGGCAACGGGCATGGCGCGGACGTCCTTACCGCTGACAGTAGCCACAGAGCCGGTCAGACTCGCTTTCTTCTGCACGCCGTAACCTACCACAATCACTTCGCTCAATCCTTTGGTATCATCTGCCAGCACAGCTTCTATGACAGTGCGGTTGTTAACCGGCATGGTCAGCTGCTGGTAACCGATATAGGTAAATATCAGGTTGGCAGCGCCAGGTGCTTCCAGCTTGAATTCCCCGCGTTCGTTGGTAATAGTGCCTTTCCCGGTTTTATCCACTTTGATGCTTACGCCAGGCAGGGGAGTACCGTTTTTATCAGTTACCTTACCCTGGATGATAACATCCTGGATGACCATATGCTCCGGTGCAATCACAATCAGGTCATTTTTCAGCAGCGTGAAATGCAGGCCGGTATTGGCCAGCGCAGTTGTCAGTACATCTTCCACAGCGGCGTCATTTACCTGCAGGGATACTGTAAGATCAGGAGCTATGGCATTATCATTATATACAAACCGGCAATTGGATTTTTTCTCCACCAGTTTCAGAAATTTCATCAGCTTCACTTCCGATACATTAACGGTAATGCGGGAGCGCTGTGAGTAGGCGGTGGCCGATACCTGTAAACAGGTGATCAGCGTAAGAAAGAACGATAATTTCATAAGAAGAATCGCTTTAAGGATCATGAAGGGATACGACGCTCCTTCATGAAAAAAACTCCTTGATTTTTTCATACATTTAGGAAACTTTTGGTCAATAAAAAAGTGACAGGCTCCTGTTCTCAAACCGGGAATCCTGCAACTGTTGATCAGAGCTAAGGGAAATGTGACAGCATTTCCCTTTTTAATTGTTGTTCACTGTGGATACAATCAGGTCATAAGTGGATTTTACTTAGTGATAAAAATGTCATGTTGGTTTATCTGATAATGAAAAGGTGCTGAGAGCTGCAGTGCTGTCAGCGTCTGGTCAATTGTTTCCTGTTCAAAGATGGCTGTGAACAGCAGGTTTTTAAGAGAGGCATCCTGTATATGAATACGTACACCATACCAGCGTTCCATCTTCGCAGCTATTTCTTCAAAAGTTTCGTGATTGAATACGAGTTTATTATCCCGCCAGAGGATGTCATTATAGGTACTATCATTGTTCACAGTGTTGGTTTTTATCTGATAGCTGCCTGTGTTGGCTGATTTAAGTACAATTTTTTCGTTGGGCCGTAACCGTAGTTTCTGCTGGTTGTTTTTCAGCGTAATTTCCACTGCGCCGGTAACCAGCAACGTTTCGCTGGAAATATCTTCCGTATATGCCTTTACGTTAAAAGACGTGCCGAGTACGCGGATATCCATCCTGGAAGTATGTATGACAAAGGGTTTGGCGGCATTCTGTGCTACATCGAAAAATGCTTCCCCTTCCAGTGAAACGGTACGGTTATCATTCGGATAGCAGGTGAGCCGGCTTTTTCTGTTGAGCCAGATGCGGGTGCCATCCGGCAACTGTTGCTGAACAATGGCAGAACCGGCCTGGATGATGTTGGCGGCCGGCTGGTAGCGGAGCCATACCAGCAGTGAGCAGCCTCCTATGAGGAGTACTGCAGCGGCGGCCCTGAACCAGGTACGGAGATAAACAGGCTTACGGCGAACGCGTGCGGCATCCAGCACCGTTTCCCAGCCCTGTGCCTTCAACGCGGCAGCAGCGGGTGTTCCCGGCTGCGCATGCGGCTGCTGGCCGGATACATCCAGTTGTTCATACCATTGCCTGATCCATTGAAGTTCTGATTCGGTGCATTCATGGCGGCTGTATTTTTCCAGCAGCGCCAGCAGCTGATCGTTGTTGATATTCCCGTTTTCCATAACTCAGTTATTAAAGAGTCGGTTTATGGAAACGGATATACCGGTTTGGGAGAAATTATTTTTTTCGGGAGAAGGAATAGGTGTTCGCCAGCCGCTCCCGGATACGCCGGAGGGCAATGCTGATCTGGTTTCTGACGGTTTGTTCAGACATGGAGAGGTGAGTGGCGATGGCCGCCGCGCTCATTCCTTTGTCCCGGCTCAGTACAAATACCTGTTGCATCCGGGAAGGCATGGCGGTAACTTCGCCGGCAATCAGGGTTTCCAGTTCACGGAACTGTATAGTTTCTGTTACCCCGAAATGAATATCGGATGCGGTTTCCAGGAACTGGCGGTAGTAATTGATGCGTACGGCTTTTGCGCGGTAGTAGTCAATGATTTTATAGTCCAGCGCTGTAAGGAGATAGTTGCTCAGCGTTGACTGGAGCTGAATGGTGTGGCGGTTTTTCCATAGATAGATAAAGATTTCCTGGAGTATGTCAGCAATATCATCAGTGGCGCTTATCTTCCGGAAAGCACGGCTGTAAAGCATATCCCAATGTCGCTCATAAAGCACGCGGAAAGCGTCTTCCCTGTTCTCCTGCAATGCCTGCATCAACGCCTTATCTGACAAATGCTCCAATTAATAATCTTTTCACGCAAACATAGCAAAGATATGCGGCTTTCCTACTCAATAATATAATTGTGAGAGCACATTGGTTTCATCAAAGGCTTTAGGTTTCAAGGCCAGGAATTCTGTATACTGCGTGAGTGTCAGCAGGGGCTTGAGCCGGGTATGCAGTCCGTTCTGCATACTGTTTAATTTGGTATGATAAGCCTTTTCATTGCTCAGCTGCAATGGTCTGATATTGTTTTTCTGCTGCAGGTAACCCGTCACAATAGTGAGCATTCTGGGCTTTTGCCTGTCGGTAAGAAAAAGCGATTTGTCGAGTTTACTGACGATAGAGGCGGCGGTGCCTTCTATATTGATAGTGGGGGCCTGGCTTCTGGCAATATATGCAAAGCAGCAGAGCGCTGCCAGCAACAATGTGATCAGTTTTTTCATACGCAGATGCGATTTATTACGGCTATCTAAATATACTAAATAGCCGTAATAAAATTACGTTTACTGCATGATGAGCTTTACATACCGGAAATAGTTCTGTTCTTCTCCGGCCATCGTATGGTATTCCGCGATAAGGGTATTGTTGTTAATCCATTGTACTCTTTCCAGTCCCCATTTCTCCAGGTTTACTTCTGCCACTTCCTTGAGGTGGCCGTTATTGATTTCATACAGCTGAAAACCGTTGGAATTAAAGCCTGCCATCAGGTCACAGCTGGAGCAGATGAAGTATTTTTTGTCAGGAGAGATAACAGGAGGTGTCCACAGGAAGATGCTGTCGCCGGTTTTGATATCAGTCAGCTGATAGGCATCAGCCTCATAGAAGGTGAGGTCCAGGCCTTTTTTACCGATGACTGCCAGGTCGCTCACATATTTATAGCGTACATAATCATCTCCGTCATCCAGTGTATTATTCACGCGTACAGTTTCACGCCCGTTTTCCAGGCGGATGAACAGGCTGTCGCCCTTTCTCCTGACGGCAGGATCTTTTTTCAGGGCAATGGTTTCGCTGCTGTCCGGAACAGTGTAGGGATATTTATCGAATTCAGATTTTTCGATGTAGTACAGCAGGAATTTTTTATCGCCGGCTTTTACAGAGTCAAAGGGTTTGCCAGCCGGAATATCCGGTTTAGCGTAAATATCCTGTTCAGGAACAATCGTATCTGTTACCAGCAGCGAATCTGCCATTCCGCCTTTCTGCCGGGACGATTCGCAGCCCCAGATCAGCAGGGATGATAGAACAAGTAGCAATATAGGTTTCCTCATAGCGTACAGTTTTTTAGGAATACAAATGTAATCAAACTTGTATATATCTATTGCGGCAGCCGGTCGCCGTCCTGTTTGCTGAGTGTGAAGAAGTAGAGATAACCGGTAATAAAGCCGCTGCAGAAGCCGGCGAGATGTGCAGCATTATCGATGCCTTCCGCGAAAAGCGCTACAATAAAATTCAGTATAACGAACATGCTGACATAAATCAGAAAACCGTAGCGGGCAGAAGGCCGGAAGAGGGGAGTGGTGAGCAGTGCCAGGAATACGCCGTAAATGCCAAAAACAGCACCGGAAGCGCCTACACCTACAGTAGTTCTGTGATACCAGATACTGACAAAATCCGCGATGATACCCGTCAGGATATACGCTGCTGCAAACCGGAAGCTGCGTATGACAGGCTCCAGGAACATGCCGGCAATCAGCAGCCCCAGCATATTGGTGAATAGATGCCAGAGTCCTGCATGCAGAAACATGCTGGTCAGCAGCCGCCAGTATTGCCCCTGCATGGTCATGGGCCAGTAGTTGGCGCCCCAGTGCAGTAGCTTTTCGCCGTTGCCCTGCCATATATCCATACCCATTAGTACGGTGAGCAGATATACGATTACATTCACCGCGATGAGCAGGAGCGTGACGGGCATCGTCTTCATACGGGTAAGTGTATCCATATATCAAAAGTTACGGATAATTCCCGAAGTGCCGTGCGGCTACTGGTACTGATAGTCGATAATGAGCTGAGAGTCGCCGCTCAGGCGGGTAAATCCTTCTGTATGAAAATGCACCCAGGCGCTCTGCGGGTAGCCGTTCCAGTTATAGGTATAATCGAACTGCAGGGTAGTCTGGCGCTGGCATTCCATGGAAGTATTGGAATATGCTGTTTTCTCTTTTTCCTCCATTTTGATGAGGGTAGGATTGTTGGTACTGATTGGCAGCAGCAGGCTGGCGAAATCGGGAACAGGCCTGGTCTGTGCCGGTAACGGTATACAACCGCTGAGCAGCAGCTGGTTTACGAGCGGCCGCAAGGGATTGTAGTTCTGATCCCATTCATGTTGTGTATTACGTACAAGCAGGTTGCCTTCTTTCTTTTCTTCCGGCAGGGAATCACTGCAGATATTTTTCCAGTCAGGATTGCCGTTATCATTTTCCCATTTGACAGCCTGTGTGGAGTCGGAATATTTCAGGGCTGCAGGCAACCCGTGTTTCCAGGTGATGGTGGCGGTTCTGATAAGCTGCTGCGCCGGATCGAAGTACGCAATCTCACGGATATTACCATCTTTATCCCAGGCGTTTACGCGTGCATGTTGCTGTACCTGCCGGGAATTATTGTGCTGGCGGACAGCAGTCATACTGCAAAGGCGGTTGGAACTGTCATATGTAAAAGTAGTATTGTTGGTGTCATTGAACTGGTGATACTTAACCAGTTCTACCAGGTGGCCTTCCTGGTCATACCGGAAAGTATACTGCGGGATAGAATCGCCTTTAATGCCAATAGACGACAGCCGTAATATGGTACGGTATTTATTCTTGTTAGAACTGCATGCTGTGATAAGCACAGGAATCAACAGACAATAAAGGTATTTTTTCATACAGGATGTATTCTGGTATGAAAATACTAATAAGATTTGAGTTTTTGAGCAGTAGAATGGCTGAGGTGCCGGAAGGAGGAGAGGATATGATTACGCATATTGTTATTGGAATGGAGAATAATGGAGCAATGGATAAGCATGTCTCCGGTATCAATAGTTTCATCGTGTTTTTCAAGATCAGCTACTTGCAACTGCCGGTACCAGTGCTGAAATATTCTCATTCTGCCGGTGCCCTTGCTATCTGCACTATCACAAACGAAGAACAAAATCTTATCCTGATGGGTTTCTAAATACTGAATAATAAGGTGGATAATGGTATACCTTACCTTAATATCAAAATAGTTTTGGTCATGACTGCTCAGGCGGTCAAATCCAAAAGTCAGTACTTCTCCGGCAAATTCGGGATAGTCATAGAAGTAATTCTGACCATCACCAAAATACACGGAATATACAACGCTAAAATCCGTTGTAAATTGATAAACGCCCGTCTTGAGTTCTGTGAGTTTATAAGGGTTGAACAAACTTAATGCCTTTAGATTTTAATTCAGATAAATCACGACCGTTCGTAATGTAATCATGAATCAATTTCTTATCCTCAATCATCTTTTTTAAGATATTGACAATCTTAGGATCAGGCTTTGATATGTTTTTTGTTGTTTTCATTTCAGATACATTACAAATATATCCTAAAATTACCTATTCTGATATCCCCGCTTGTTAATTACTTCTTAACGCACAAAAAAAATCCCGGACTGCATAACAGCCCGGGAAATTCTTTATTCCAACAACGTTGGAAATATTATTCAGATACTACTTCGAACTCCATTTCGGTTTCGTTGCCTTTACCGAAATCCAGGCGTGCTTTGTAAGTACCTAATTCTTTTACATCATCAATGATGTGGATACGGCGACGGTCAATTTCGTAACCTTTCTGCTCTTTAATTGCACGGGCAATCTGAACACCGGTAACGCTACCGAAGATTTTACCGGAAGTACCGGTTTTAGCGCCGATCTTAACAGGAGATGCTTTCAGCACTTCCACTACTTTCGCAATTTCAGCCAGCAGTTTCTCTTCTTTCACTTTCTGCACTTTCAGGCGCTCCTGCAGTTGCTTCATGTTGGAAGGGCTAGCCTCTACCGCAAACTTCTGAGGAATCAGGAAGTTTCTGGCGTAACCATTTTTTACGTTAACCAGTTCATTCTTCTGACCCAGGTTATCTACGTCTTGTATTAAGATAATTTGCATAACTTCTTACTTTAAAAGGTCAGTAACATAAGGCAATAAAGCCATTTGACGAGCTTTCTTAATAGCCTGGGCTACTTTACGCTGAAATTTCAGGGAGTTACCTGTAATACGACGTGGTAACATTTTACCCTGGTCGTTCAAAAATTTCTTTAAAAACTCACCGTCTTTGTAATCTACGTACTTGATGCCCATTTTCTTGAAACGGCAGTATTTCTTCTGACGTTTCTCGGTTTTTACGGCTGTTAAGTACTTGATTTCCTGTTTTTTTGGTTTAACTGCCATAATTTTTAAGCTTCAGTGGTTTTAGATTCAGCATTTACACCATGTCTCTTGCGACCGTTATACTCAACAGCGTATTTGTCGAGCGCAGTGATCATGTGGCGTAATACATTTTCATCACGGTTAAGCTGGATTTTCAGCTTCTCATTGAGGTCGGATGGCGCAGTGTACTCCAGAACAACATACATTCCTGTAGTTTTTTTCCGGATAGGATACGCCAGTGATCTTAATCCCCAGGGATTTTCGTGCGTAATTTCTCCGCCGTTATCTTTAATGATATCAGCGAATTTTTTCTGAGCCGCTTTGTAATCGTCTTCAGAAAGCACAGGGGTAAAGATCACCATCAATTCGTAGTTCATAATTCCCTGTTTTAAAAGTTTGATAAAAAAAATTGGATCGCAAAGATACAGAACTATTCACAATTTCCGCTCTCCCGCCACCCCCAAAACAGCAAATATCTTGACTTTTCTGTGCTTTTATGTATAATGTGCTGTAAATGATTCGATTATATAATGATATTCCAGCAAAAAAAAGCCCTTCCGGTATACCGGAAGGGCCTGTCTGAATACTTGTTTGATCATTACTGACTTACCACAATCTTACTCACCTGCACCTGCTCCCCGGATTGTACCCGCAGGAAGTAAATACCAGATGGTAAGTGATTGATATCCAATGTACGGTAATTTCTGCCCTTGTTCAGCTCCGTTCTGCCCTGGTAACGGATACGCCCCTGTAAATCTATCAGCTGCACGCTGGCAGGGCCATTCTTAGACCAGTCTATCCAATACTGCAGCTGGTGGCCCAGAATGGACCATAACAACTTCAGCCACAGATCCCTGTCTGTTAAAAAGACAGTTTTCACCACACTATACCTGGTACTGCCATCCAGTCCGTTCAGCCGCAGCCGGTATTGCACAAAGCCCGGCCATGGATTGTTGTCATAGGCCAGGTAACTGCTCGCTGCCGCCGTACTGCCTTTCGCCGCAATCGTATCTATCGGGTCAAATGTGCGGAAATTACGGGAACGCTCTATCACAAAGCTGCCACTGTTAATCTCATACGGTGTATTCCAGGTAAACTGCACCTTGCTGCCATCAGGTTTGGCATCAAAACCCGATAATGGCTGCGGATTAGCCAGTACCAGCAGGCTATACCGGCTCAATACCGGATAGTGATCGGTAGTAGTGCTGCTGTAACTGCTGACCCACTGCTGCACCTGCGTCAAAATCCGCGCAGAACCGGGAATGTAGGCTACACCTGTTTCATTGGAAGAAACGACGTTATCTATCACAGAAGAGAAACTTACGGTAGACCGCTGCCCGGCCAGACTTAACGGCAGCGTAAGCGGTTTGTAGTTAACCGTATCTGCCACTATATCTATATAGGAAGTAGTCGTATCCGGCGCCCTTTCCGTTGTAATGGTCTTGGAAAGATCGTCATTGAAATCTCCCGCTATAAGCAGATTACTATATGGATATTGTGCATCCAGCGTATCTTTCAGCTCTTTCACTCCATTCTTCCGTCTATTCCAGCCTTCCAGTTTTTCGGCCCTGGTACCCGTATTGGCTTTGGCATGCAGCAGCACAAAGTTAATACGCGCGGAGTCGTTCCCCAGCCTGGCGGTAGCTTCCATCAGATAAGGGAAACGGCCTGAAGACCAGTTATAATACGCAGTATTACTGCCGCCCTGTCTCAATACACCATATGTACGGATCTTACGGATCACCGATGTTTTATACAAAAATGCCAGCTTCTGCGCAGCGGCATAATCCACATCTTTAATACTGTCCGCATAAGAACCGAAATCCGATATAACATAGCTGTAGCCCGGCAGCTGACTGGCAACCGCCCGGAAGCGCGCTGTATCCACCACTTCGGCGAGCGCATAAATATCTGCATCCAGCCTTTGCAGGATCGTTGTTACATTGGCCTGCTGCAAACTGTCATTGGCAGGATTCTGCACAGGACTGCCAAACCACTCAATATTCCAGTTCACCACTTTCAGGGAACGCAGCGAGGTGCCCGACAGGGTAATATGATTATCCGTAAAGCCCGGCGCACTGAAGGTTAACACGCCGCTGTAAGCCTGATTGGCAACACCCGGCGCAAATTTTACCCATACCTGTTGCGGACCGGCATTAATAACTGCCAGCGGAATAGTCAACTGACTGCTGAAACTGCTGCTGTCACTGGATACCAGGAAGCCCGACGGTGCGCTGACCTGCAGGTTGCCGGTGAAATCATTGCCCCAGAAGCTGACGGCCAGCGGTGCGGATTGCTGACCAGCTTTTACATAATCGAAATCAAGTGCAGCCGGACTGCTGTTCATCGTAGGCGCAGGTACCGCACTGGTATCTCTGATACCGAAATCGTCAATTGTCCAGCGGGCGGCCTGCAATGACGGAGAAGAAGTATATACAAATGCAATATATACGTTGGATTGCCGGAAGTTATACAGGCTGATGCCGTCGGATAATGTCCATACATCACTGCCTGCTGCCGGGAAACGGCCGTTCACCGTATGCCAGGTAGCCAGCCGGGGATCGCCGCTGCCGCTGTAATCTGTAGATACGCGCAAACTGAGCGATGGACCGTTAAAGGCTGTGCGGCTGCTGAAATGCAGTAACGGCACCTGGAAGCCGCTGAAATCAAAAACCGGTGAAATCAGCCAGTCTTCATTCTCTATGGCGCTTCCGCTGAAACCATTGATCTGCACACCATTGCTGCTATTCTGGCCAAAAGTGGTACAGGCCCATACCTGCGCACCGCTGACACTGTATTGACGGAAACCGCCTGTGAGCGTACTACTGCCCGACGGCGTACAGGCGTTGAAGTTATAATTCAGCTCCTGGCTGCCGGTACTGAACTGCCATTGCGCACTATCTGCTATCCCCGCAAAACCGTTGCCGGACAAATCCTTCACCAGCCCGCTGTCCAGCAGGAGATAATAACTTTTATTGGGCAGCAACACCTTGTTCAGGGTCAGTATATTATTGCTGACAGTAACTGCCGGATGATGAATGGCAAATGTGTCAGTTGTGCCGGCATTGATGTTATGCAGATAAATATTACCGCTGCCCGCCTGGATATTTTCTGTGAAGAAGGCGCTGATCTGGGTTACAGGAGATACGCCGGTGGCAGCATTGGCCGGGATCAGGCTGCTGATGGCCGGAGGCGTGAAGTCGCCTCCCGATCCGCTGATCTGAATGTTGTCGATGGCAAACGAAGGCCGGGAACCCGCCCCGCCGATCTGCCGGTTCACCCATCTCAGCTGTACCAGCGGCTGATTATTACATGCTGCCGGCAACACAATGGATATGTTTGCCAGGTTCTGCGGCAAGGTAATACCAGAGCCGGTTTGCAAAGAAGTATTATTCTGATAGGCTGTTCCGCTGATATTGGTGAAGCTACCGGTATTGCCTATACGATATTGCAACCCGGCCTCATTAATACGGGTATTGGCGCTGCCATCGTAAGGATTCCTGAGTGTCATCACGTCAAAACTGACCGTAATATTTACCTGCCCGCCGGCATTAACCGCCAGCACCAGGCTGTTATCCACGCTGCCGCTGTTCAGAAAACCCAGCTTACCACTGTAATTGTAAACGCCGTTGGCGGTGGAAGAAGCACTCCCATTGGCGCTGAGTGGCTTGTCGGCTGACGCAGCAGAGATGTTGAAATTCCCTGACGGCGAACCCGGCAGCGTCCAGCCTTGCCAGCCATCGGGGTAAACCGTTGCGGATGCAGGCAATGCGTCAAAATTCTGGGTGTAAGGTAAAGACTGCGCCGCAGGATCACTCTGGGCCGTAACCATCGTCCGGCTCAGGATACCCAGCAATAAAAGATAATAGCGTAAAGGTTTAACCATAGATAAGATTTAGAGATTAGGGTGGGGTACAATTATTTATTATCTGCTATACTAAATCTACTAAATTGAAGCGGTTCCCGGAGCGTTTAATATGATTTAAATGTTAATTTGTTGAGATTATTAATATTAGAAATAAAATAAATGTTATTGGGTCTGTCTGCGCAGATTTTTTATATGTGAATTTTCAGCATGTTAAAAAGGTTGTCATCTTGTCAGCCGGTACCCGGCTGGCACATACTTTGAAAAAAGTGTTTTGAAAAAAATCAGATAACCGATGCAAAAAGGCGCAATACGTGTTCAGACAGAGAACATTTTCCCCATCATCAAAAAATTTCTGTATTCAGACCATGAAATCTTTATCCGCGAACTGGTAAGTAACGCGGTAGACGCCACCCAGAAGCTGAAAACCCTCGCCAGCGTAGGTGAATTTAAAGGTGACATTGGCAACATTGACATTGAAGTTAAACTCGACAAAGAGAAAAAAACAATTACCATAGCTGACCACGGCATTGGTATGACTGCTGAAGAAGTAGATAAATACATTAACCAGGTGGCGTTTTCCGGCGCAGAAGAATTTCTGAAGAAATACAAAGGACAGGAAAGCGGTACCAATATTATCGGACATTTCGGTCTGGGCTTCTACTCATCTTTCATGGTGAGCAGTAAAGTGGAAATCTTTACCAAATCCTGGAAAGATGCCCCGGCTGTTCGCTGGGAATGCGACGGCAGCCCGGAATACGAGCTGGAAGAAACCACCAAGGAAGAAAGAGGTACCGAAATAGTGATGCACATCAACGAAGAAAGTGAAGAATTCCTCGATGAAAGCCGTATCCGTGCTATCCTTACCAAATTCTGTAAATTCCTGCCCGTTCCGGTAAAATTTGAAGGTGTACAGATCAACAATACCTCGCCGGCCTGGACTAAAAAACCAAGTGAACTCACTACGGAAGATTATCAGAACTTCTACAAGGAATTATATCCTTTCGCAGAAGCACCTTTGTTCTGGATCCACCTCAACGTGGATTATCCGTTCAACCTCACCGGTATCCTGTACTTCCCGAAAATTACCAAGAGCTACGAAATCCAGAAAGATAAAATTAATCTTTACTCCAACCAGGTATATGTTACGGATGAAGTAAAAGATATTGTTCCTGAATTCCTGATGCTGCTGCATGGTGTGATAGACAGTCCGGATATCCCGCTGAACGTAAGCCGTAGCTACCTCCAGGGCGATCCGAACGTAAAGAAAATCAACGCGCACATCACTAAAAAAGTGGCGGACAAACTGGATGAAATGTTCCGCAACGACCGCAAAGGATTTGAAGAGAAATGGGATTCCATCGGACTGTTTGTGAAGTATGGCATGATGACAGACGACAAGTTCATGGACAAGGCCAACAAATTCCTGCTGCTGGAAAACGTGGAAGGCGGCACCTTCTATACACAGGAAGAATACCGTACGGCTGCCGCTGCCCTGCAAACCAACAAGGAAGGCAAGCTGGTGGTACTGTATGCTACCAACCCGGTACAACAGGACAGCTACGTACAGGCTGCGAAAAACAAAGGCTATATCGTAGTGAAAATGGAAACACTGGTAGATGCGGCCTTCATCAACAACATCGAATCCAAATGGGAGAATGTTCAGTTCACCCGCGTAGATGCAGATATCGCTGACCACCTGATCGATAAGGATGAAAACGGAACTACTGTTTTGTCTGAAGAACAGGAAGGCGCCCTGAAAGATATCTTCACCGCACAGATTACACAGCCTAACATCAAAGTGGAACTGAAAGGCCTGAGCGGAGAATCACAGCCGGTAATCGTTACACGCCCCGAATTCATGCGCCGTATGAAAGATATGGCTTCCATGGGCGGTGGCGGCATGAACTGGTACGCTTCCATGCCGGATGAAATCAATATGACCGTAAACGCTAACCACCCTGTTTACCTGAATATCCTGGAAGAAAAAGATAATGAGCTGCAACAGAAACAGATCAGAAATCTGGCAGACCTCGCGTTGTTGTCCCAGAACCTGCTGACAGGTGCAGACCTTACTGCATTCGTGAACAGGAGCGTAGAACTGCTGACAAACGGAAAGAAATAGTATAGCTATAAAATAAAATATATTTATTCCCGTTTTTAATTTTCTTTGCAGATGGAAAATCTGCCCTGTATCAGCAAAACAGGGGAAAAATATTCTTGAACTGGTCCTCCGGCGTTACGCCGGAGGACTTTTTAGTTTTATACAGTTATATGAAAAAAACCTTAATTAAAATTATTAACCATGTCTTCGTGCTTACTGCACTGGTGCTGATCTCCTGTTCCAAATCAGCTCGTGTAATGCCGGAAGGTACATCCGTACCAACTCCGGTAACGGATACCTTTACCCGGCAGACCCCGGGAATGACGAATCAGTCATTTACCAGAGATGAAAATTCCAACATCACGGATTATCTCCTGTATATCCCGGATGGGTATAATGAAAGACAGGAAAAATGGCCGCTGGTAATATTCCTGCATGGCACCGGCGAGATGGGCACAGATGTGAATAAGGTAAAAGTAACCGGTCTGCCCAAAGCCGTAAAAGGAAAACCTTTTGTAATGGTAGCGCCGCAATGCCGCCGTATCTGGTGGAATGCTGCCGCGCTGGAAGCGTTTTACAAATTCGTGGTAGCCAGGTATCATATAGACCCGAAGAGAATTTATCTCACCGGGTTAAGTATGGGCGGTATTCAGTCATGGGCCTGGGCGGAAGCGAATCCCGAACACTTTGCAGCAGTGATTCCCATTGCGGGCAGAGGCGACACGAAGCAGGTGGATAAAATAAAGACCATGCCCGTCTGGGCTTTCCATGCCGCCAATGACCCTACCGTAAGTGTGGCAGGTTCCCGCGACATGGTAAATGCGCTGAAAGCAATCGGCGGAAATGTAAAATACACCGAGTATCCGGACGGAGGCCATGACTCCTGGACGCGCGCTTATGCTACCGAAGAATTATATACCTGGATGTTACAGCAGCGGAAACCGTAATCATTTGCCGGAAGGCCTGATGTCAATTACTTTTAATTGCAGGGTAGTCTGCCCGTTCCATTCATTTTCATCTATATTAAATACCATATCGAATGGCTGCCTGCCGGTGACTACCGGGAATTTCTCCGCCATATAAAAACCAATGCCGGTAAGGGTAGTATTGGATCTGCCCTGTCTGACAGAAAACCTGATATGTTCTTCTTTCACCAGTTTTGAATAACCGGTATCCGTAAGATTTCTGGCAAGGAAAACAGGCCGGAGGTTTTCCGGGCCAAGTGGTTCAAACTGTTTGAGAATATTATTGAAGGCAGTGGTGATATCGGTAAAAAAAATTTCTGTATCAATAATGATTTCAGGCGTAAGCTGGTCCGGACGTATCGTGCTGGCTACCACTTCCTCAAAGCGCTGCTGGAAGGCGGCTACATTTTCCGGTTTGAGCGTCATGCCGGCCGCGTAAAAATGCCCGCCGTAATTTTCCAGGAGATCCTTGCACTGATGGATGGCTTCGTACACATTGAAGCCCATGACAGACCTGGCGGAGCCGGCCACCTTATCATTGGACTGGGTGAGAATGATGGTGGGGCGGTAATAATATTTATCAATCAGCCTGGAGGCCACGATGCCTACCACGCCTTTATGCCAGTGTGCCTGATACAGCACGGTAGATTTTTTTTCACTGATGCCGGCATCATTCTGTAAAAGTACCAGGGCCTCCTGGGTGATGGTATTGTCGATTTCCTTTCTGTCGAAATTATCCGCATGTAAAACGGCCGCGATGTCAGCGGCTTTTACAACATCGTCTTCAATGAACAGGTTTACGGCTTTCCGCGCATCGTCCATGCGGCCTGCCGCATTAACGCGGGGCGCAATCACAAATACCAGATTGGAGATGGTGAGCTGTTCTTTCAGTTCACTCAGTTGTATGAGGGCCTTGATACCCGGCAGGGGATCTTCATTTACTTTTTTAAGCCCGTGAAAAGCCAGTATCCTGTTTTCGCCGGTCATGGGAACAATGTCGGCCGCGATGCTGGTGGCCACCAGGTCCAGGTAGCGGTTGGCGGCAGATGCCGGCAGTCCTCTCTTCTGGGCGAAGGCGGAAATAAGTTTATATCCGATGCCGCATCCGCTCAGTTCCTTATAAGGGTAAGGGCAGTCGTACTGTTTTGGATTGAGGATAGCCACGGCAGGTGGCAGTTCGGCATCCGGCAGGTGATGATCGCAGATAATAAAATCGATGCCTGCCTCTTTGGCGTGCCGGATATAGGCTACTGATTTAATGCCGCAGTCTAGGGCAATGACAAGGCCGAAGTCATTTTCCTTCGCATAGGCGATACCCTGTTCCGAGATGCCGTAGCCTTCGCGGTAGCGGTGCGGAATATAGAATTCAATGTTATTGTACAGGTTGTGGAGAAAAGCGTACACAGTAGCCACAGCTGTGGTCCCGTCTACATCGTAATCGCCGTAGATCAGTATTTTTTCGTGCCGGAAGAAAGCCAGTTCAATGCGGGAAATGGCTTTGTCCATGTCTTTCATCATCCAGGGATCGTGCAGGTCATCCAGCGACGGGCGGAAGAACTGCCGGGCGGCTTCAAAGGTGTGAACCTGGCGTTGCACCAGCAATCTGCATAACAGCGGATGTACGCGTAGTGAGGCTTGAAGAGATTTTTCCTGATTCGGCTGATATGCTTTTACTGTCCAACGTTTTTGCATTATGTTCAGGTAAGGAGAAACAGATTAAAAATAAAAATGTAACAGAAACCGGTGTAAAATGTAAAAGCAGGGATGCAGCAGATGCATTTTACTTTTACATTTTACATTTATTATTTTACATTTTACTTTTTTTCTTCTAAAAAGCCCTGTCTGTGGTAAACCTGACTAAAGATTCGAGGCCGTTTCTGATATCATTTTCAGGGAAGCGGTTCAGGATAGCGAGTGCTTCATCGCGGTATTGCAGCATTTTTTGTCTGGTATAGTCGATGCCGCCGGAGGCTTTTACCAGCTGGATGACTTCTTCTACGCGGTCTTTCTCCGTGTTATGGTTTTTAACGATGTTGATAATTTTCCGGCGGGTTTCCGGGGAAGCGTGTTCCAGTGTATAGATAAGGGGGAGCGTCATTTTTTTCTCCCGGATATCTATGCCGGTAGGCTTTCCTATTTTGGCGGAGCCGTAATCGAACAGGTCGTCTTTGATCTGGAAGGCAATACCTACCTTTTCGCCGAAGAGACGCATCTGTTCGGTGGTATGGTCATCGGCAGTGGTGCTCCAGGCGCCTGCGGCACAGGCAGAGGCCAGCAGGGAAGCTGTTTTCCTGCGGATGATTTCGAAATAAATATCTTCCTTAATGTTGAGTTTACGGGTTTTTTCAATCTGTAACAGTTCTCCTTCGCTCATTTCCTTAACGGCTTCGGATAATATCTGCAAAGATCTGAAATCATTATTGTTAAGGGACAGCAGCAGCCCTTTGGAGAGCAGATAATCGCCTACGAGAACAGCAATTTTATTTTTCCATAAGGCATTGATAGAGAATAATCCCCGGCGCTGGTTGGCGTCGTCTACCACATCATCGTGCACAAGGGTGGCGGTGTGCAGCAGTTCAACCAGGGCGGCGGCCCGGTAGGTGCCTTCCTGGATATTATCACTGAAAAGCCGGGCAGAAAGCAGTACAAACATGGGTCTGATCTGCTTGCCTTTCCGCTTGACAATGTAATGCATAATGCGGTCCAGTAGCGGTACGTGACTTTTTACTGAATCCGCGAATTTATTTTCAAAATCCTGTAATTCCTTACCTATCAGGTGCTTAATATCGTCCATGTATAAAATAAAAAGGATTGCTAAGCTATGTTTTATATGGGATATTTTAACATTTTGGCCTCTAATTTGTATATGAAGTATAACATTCCTTTAACAAGGATTAAGGTTTATGTTAACAAGCTCCTGACATTACTTTAACCTGGTCCTAAATAAGGTATATAAATAGTTTCGGTTAAGCTCTAATTTTGAGGGACTTATCAATGAAAATAATATTGCAAGAAAAATTTGATTATTCATTTATGATATTTACCTTTGCTAGGTAAAAAACGGGTTATTAGTAAATTTTTAACAGTTTTTAAATAAAACACAATTATGGCAAGCAAAAAGTACTTATTACTGGCAGGCGCTGTGAGTTTACTGGCAGCATCTACTAGTTTTGCACAGGTTCAACCTACCGGCTACGATGCGCTGGATTCTTCCAAAGTGTCGGGCAAGCGGTTGGTACAACAAAATAACTTCCTGAACCACCAGTCTAATTTCCCTGCTAAACCAAGGGATATGTGGGAACTGGGTTTCAGCGGTGGTTTGCACCTGATCAGCGGAACTATTCCTCCTCAACCAGGTTTTGGCGGTGGTATCTCTCTGAGAAAATCACTGGGTCATACCTTCTCCTTAAGAGCTGAGTATATCGGATCTATCGATAAAGGCCAAGACTACAGACTGCGTCCTACTGTTGCCTACAACGGTAACCCATGGGCTAAGACTGCAGCACTGAATGGTGGTATGATTGTACCAAACTACAAATCTCAGAACCATCAGCTGTCATTGGATGTGATCGCTTCCCTGAGCAACATCCTGTTCTACAAAGCAGAACCTAAAGTTAACTGGTACCTGTTAGGTGGTTACTCCATCGTACTGGCAGACGTTGACGTTGACGCACTGGATGCAAACGGTAACGGCTACAACTACTCTGGTATCAACTTCAATGCTAAACGCAGCGATATCAGAAAACAACTGAACAACCTGAGAGATAAGAAGTATGAGCAAAATGCTCCTTCTCAGGGTAACAGGGTTACTATCGGTCGTAAAGATGATAACCAACTGCTCCGTCACGCTCTGGACCTCGGTACCGGCGTAGCGTTCAAAGTATCTAAACGTTTCAACATCGGTATTGAAGAGAAAATCACTATGCCATTCGATGCATGGTTAGATGGTTATTCCAACCCATACGGCGCTTCTAAGGATTTCTATTCTTACACCAGCGTTCGTCTGAACTTCAATCTGGGTAACCCTGCTAAACGCGTACAGCCATTATGGTGGATCAACCCACTGGAATACGCTTACAGCGAGCTGAGCAACCCACGTCACATGAAACTGCCTACTCCTGTTCTGCCTGATGCTGACGGAGACGGTGTTACTGACCAGTTCGACCGCGAGCCTAACACACCAGCAGGCGCTCCTGTTGATGTTCACGGTGTAGCTAAAGATACTGATGGTGATGGTGTTCCTGACTACAAAGACAAACAACTGATCACTCCTACTTACTGCCAGCCAGTTGATGCTGATGGCGTTGGTAAATGCCCGGATCCTGAGTGCTGCAAAAACAGACCAGCCGAGACTTCCTGCGCTAGCCTGGTTCTGCCAAGCGTATCTTTCAAAGGCAGCTCTACTAAAGTAGGTAACGAGCAGGCAGCTATCCTGTCTTCTGTTGCAGCTACCCTGAAAGCTAATCCTTCCTGCAACGTACTGGTTACCGGTCACGCAGGTGCTAAAGGTAAAAAAGGTGGTGTTGACCTGTCCAGCCGCCGCGTTGATTCTGTAATCGACTACCTGGCTGACAAACAAGGAATCGACCGTGGTCGCTTCATCAAACAAAACACTCCTGGTGAGTCCGGTACTGTTGACTTAGCTCCAGCTAACTAATCAATACCTCTCTCATTGAGAAGATAATAAAGTCCTCTCCCGTGCTACTGCCGGGAGAGGATTTTTTTTGCGGGTATAACAGCTGTTACACGTTTTATTG
This sequence comes from Chitinophaga solisilvae, assembly GCF_009928525.1. GTDB lineage: Bacteria > Bacteroidota > Bacteroidia > Chitinophagales > Chitinophagaceae > Chitinophaga > Chitinophaga solisilvae. Next base: position 261,371 of record NZ_JAABOK010000002.1, read on the forward strand.
CTGGAATCAATATTTACCCCTAATTTTGATGGCTTTTTTAACCAACTTTTTATTCACGTGGGAATAAACATTAACAGGGTATCCCTGGCAGGTTTAGTAGTAGCGCTGGGCATCATCTACGGCGACATCGGAACCTCTCCGCTCTACGTTTTCAAAGCTATTGTTGGCGGCAACCCCATCAGTGACCTCCTCGTTATCGGAGGTATATCCTGTATCATCTGGACACTGACCCTGCAAACCACCGTTAAATACGTTATTCTTACCCTGCGGGCAGATAATAAAGGAGAAGGAGGTATCTTCTCCCTGTATGCACTGGTACGCCGACATGCCAAATGGACTGTAATATTCGGCATGATCGGAGGCGCCGCCCTCCTCGCAGATGGTATCATCACACCACCCATCACTGTCACCTCCGCCATAGAAGGGCTCCGGACACTGGAAGTATTTAAGGACCTGAGCCAGCTCACCATCGTAAAAATAGTACTGACCATCATCACCGGCCTGTTCATTATGCAACAGTTCGGAACCGTCTCCATCGGACGCATGTTCGGCCCTATTATGGTACTCTGGTTCTCCATGCTCGGTATCCTCGGTATCTCCCATATCGCGGATGACCTCAGCATCTTCAAAGCCTTCAGTCCTCATTATGCTATAGAGTTACTCACTACCTATCCCAAAGGATTCCTGATCCTGGGCGCCGTATTCCTCTGTACTACCGGGGCGGAAGCATTATACTCCGACCTGGGGCACTGCGGTAAGGGAAATATCCGCGTATCCTGGATTTTCGTGAAATCCTGCCTGATACTCAACTACCTCGGCCAGGGCGCATGGCTCCTCACCCAGAAAGGACAGATCATCCCGAAAGATCAGAACCCGTTCTTTACCATCATGCCGGAATGGTTTATCATCTTCGGGGTATTAATTGCTACACTGGCATCCATTATCGCCAGCCAGGCACTCATTTCAGGCTCCTTTACCCTGATCGCGGAAGCTATGAGACTGAACCTCTGGCCTAAAATGAGGGTGAATTATCCGACTGAAATGCGCGGACAACTGTACATCCCCGGCATCAATACCATGCTGTTTGTAGGTTGTGCGGCTATCGTACTGATATTCCAGGAATCATCGCATATGGAGGCGGCTTACGGCCTTTCCATCACTATCTGTATGCTCATGACATCCTGTCTTTTTGCCTTCTATCTCTATACGAAAAGAGTCTGGATAGGCTGGATATTGCTCTATCTTGTCGTTTACTTCTCCATAGAATTCTCCTTCCTCTTTGCCAACCTCGTGAAATTCATGCACGGCGGTTATGTTACTGTCATCGTTGCAGGCGCATTATTCCTGGTCATGATTGTATGGTTTAAATCCAGGAAGATCAAGAACAGGTACGTGGAATTTGTAAGGCTGGAAGATTATCTCCCTATCATACAGGAGCTGAGTAACGATACTTCTATCCCGAAATACGCTACCCACCTGGTTTATATGAGCAGTGCCGATAATCCGAAGGAAATCGAACATAAGATCATCTATTCCATTCTCAATAAAAAGCCCAAACGGGCCGATATTTACTGGTTTGTACACGTTGATGTGGTGGATGAACCTTATCTGAGCGAATATTCTGTGCAAACCATTATTCCCAATGAGGTAATACGGGTGGAATTCCGCCTCGGTTTCAAAGTGGAACAGCGTATCAACCTGATGTTCAGAATGGTGGTGGAAGATATGGTACGTAACAAGGAAGTGAATATTACCAGCCGCTACGAATCACTCAGCAAAAACAATGTGGTAGGTGATTTCCAGTTTATCGTCATGGAAAAATTCCTGTCGCACGACAACGATCTGCCATTATATGAAAGAATGATCATGAAGATGTATTTCTTCCTGAAGAAGATCAGTTTGTCGGAAGAACGGGGCTTCGGGCTGGATTCCAGTTATGTTACCATTGAGAAGTATCCGCTGGTGGTGGCTCCGGTAACAAATCTGCAGCTCCGCCGTATCATACACTGATTTTAGCTATTCAGCATTTATTATTACCCGGGCATTTCATAAGCCGGAAATTTTATAGATATTGAGCATCGATGAAATTTCCGGGGGATGAAATGCCCGGATTGTTAATAGCAAAACAGCTGATTCAGATGGTGAACAAATTTTTTGGCATGCTGGTACTACTGGCATTGCAACAAAACGTATGGGCGCAAAGCATTCCCTCCGCCGATTATCAGGAACTCCCTGATCCACGTCCTGTCAATAAAGCCTCCTGGGACCCGGTGAAAGACTCCCGGCTTCATGCCGCTTTCGGTTCGGTTGATATACGTTATGAAAAACGGAACGCGCCGGATTATAACGCTCTCGCACAAACGTGGCGTACAAAAGCATGGAAAGGGGAACGGGTACATACCCAGGTAGTTATCTGGACTACCAGGCCGCTGACGGCTGTAAACATTATCAACGGGCCGCTGAAAGGCGCCGGTAATGCCAGTATTCCAGCCAGCGCAGTCACAACCGGATTTGTGCGCTATGTCATGACCGACGAACTGAATAAAGACGGCAGCGGCTGCGGCTACCGCAAGCCGGAGAATTTTGACTCCTCACTGGTAGCAGACGGTATTGACATCATCAATAAAAGAGATATTGCGGCCAATACCACCCAGCCGGTATGGCTCAGCATCCAGGTACCTCAAGGCACCCCTGCAGGTCTGTATAAAGGTGCTGTTATAGTAAAGACAGGTAAGGAAACAACCAGTCTGCCTTATGAAATAGAAGTGGTAAACCATACGCTGCCGGCAGCCAAAGACTGGAAATTTCACCTGGATCTGTGGCAAAGTCCGGATGCCGTTGCCCGCATGTATAACGTAAAACCCTGGAGCGCAGCACATTTCGCGGCGATGAAGCCCTATATGAAAATGCTCGCGGATGCCGGACAGAAATGTATTACCACCACCATCATCTATGATCCGTGGAACAGCCAGACAGAAGATGTTTACGGCAGTATGGTGAAATGGACAAAGAAAAAAGATGGCAGCTGGGCTTATGACTACAGCATTTTCGATAAATGGGTGCAGTTCATGACGGATCTGGGTATCAGCAAGGAAATCAACTGCTACAGCATGATTCCCTGGAACCTGAAATTCTATTACTATGATGAAGCCAGCGGAAAGGATACATTGCTGATTGCCAAACCTGGTTCTCCGGAATATACAGCGCACTGGCAGCCCATGCTGGTTGATTTTGTAAAACACCTGAAAGCAAAGGGCTGGTTCAACAAGACTACTATTGCTATGGATGAAAGACCTATGGCAGATATGCAAGAGGCGCTGACGCTGATACGTAAGGCAGACAAGGATTTCAAGGTATCGCTTGCCGGCAGTTATCATGCGCCGATTGAGCCGGAGCTGTATGATTTCTGCGTGGCTTCCAAGGAACCGTTTCCTGACGAAGTGCTGAAAGCGCGTGTAGCCAAAGGGTTACCTACTACTTTTTATACCTGCTGCACAGAAGGGTTCCCGAATACCTTTACCTTTTCACCTTCCGCAGAAGCGGCGTATATGGGGTGGCATGCCGCTGCGAAAGGCTATACCGGTTACCTGCGCTGGGCCTATAACTGCTGGGTAAAGCGCCCGTTGCAGGATTCCCGTTTCCGTGCCTGGGCTGCCGGTGATACTTATTTCGTATATCCGGGACCGAGATCTTCCATCCGTTTCGAAAGGCTGGTAGAAGGTATTCAGGATTATGAGAAGATGCGGATACTGAGCGCAGAGAATACTGCAGGTACAGCTGCTAAGCTGGAAACACTGCTGCAACCGTTTAAAGATATCAATGCGCTGAAAACCATACCGGCGGCAGATTTGCTGAAAGATGCCCGGGCAGTGCTGAACACATTATAAAAGAAAAATCCTCCGGGGAACCGGAGGATTTTCTTTTAACACAACTAAAAAACAATCAAATTTGTCCGAATGGATTATTTATGTTCATCAATCGGGCTTTTTCCCATCTAAAAATGTATTGATAGTGTTTATCTCAGGATGATTATTCTGAGACGGATCTCCACTCACGGTGTAATTGGAGTAGAAATGTTCTGCAGATCCTGCACCGTTGTCCAGCGTTACGTTACGGCGCAGATAAGCCGGTACGTTTTCAATCTCTGCATTATTGTCCATGTTTTTTACGTTGAAGCTGATACTGCGCAGTTTGGCCACTCTTTCGGCCTGTTTGCGTTTTTGTTCTTCCAGCTCTTCGTAGGAGTGCTGCATAGGCACATCCGGCGGCATGGGCGTATTGATTTCTTCTTCTTCCTTGTATACCATTTTCATTTCCGGTGGCGGCGTGTTGCCGGGCTCCACGTAGATATGAGCGGGTCTGTTCAGGTATCCGCCGGCGCTGCTGCCTGATTGTGGCTGAATAACATTCACATTGGGCTGTACGGGCGGCTGCTGCATCTGTTGCTGTTGCTGCATCTGCTGTTGCATTTGCTGCTGTTGCTGCAGTTGTTGCTGCTGCAGCTGCTGCTGATATTGTTGCTCAGGAGTCAGCTGTTGCGGCTGAGGTTGCGGCTGCACCGGTACCTGCTGCACATTGAGTACATAGTTCTGCCGTGCAGGCGCTATAGGCGCCTGTTGCGGAGCAGGTTGCGGTGGCGTGTAGGCCATTACCGGTTCAGGATGTGTGATCACCGGTTCCATGAGGCGTGGCGCCATCAGGTCCTGTGGTTCCTGGAACAGCAGTCCCTGGGACTGTTGCATGTTCATTTTTTTTTCGTCGCCGTCTTTTCCGAGCTGCATGACGATTTTAGGCTCTGTGCGTTCCGGGCTGGAAGGCGTCAGTTTCATCTGCTGGATAGGTTTCTGTTCGAAGCCTGTAGCGATGATGGTAACACCCAGCTTGCGGTCCAGGGTCTGATCGTAGCCTACACCAAGGATCACATCGCAATCCTCGCCGGCCTGGCTTTGTACGTAAGCCTGGATAATATCCATTTCATCCAGTGTATGTTCAAATTCACCTTCAGAAGAGGAGATATTGATAAGGATCCATTTAGCGCCGCGGATATCGTTATCATTCAGCAGCGGAGATGTCAGTGCATCTTCGATGGCGCGCTGCGCACGGTTTTCACCTTCCGCGATGGAAGCGCCGAGGATAGCCACGCCGCCGTTACGCATAACGGTGCAAACATCCGCAAAGTCCACGTTGATCTGACCGGTAGAGTTGATCACATCGGTGATACATTTGGCGGCGGTAGCGAGTACGTTATCCGCTTTTTCGAAGGCGGCCTTGAATTTCAGGTCACCGAATTTCTGTCTTAATTTATCATTGGAGATGATCAGCAGGGTATCTACATACTCTTTCAGGCGTTGAACGCCTTCATCTGCCTGCAGCATTCTTTTCTTTCCTTCATAAGAAAATGGGGTAGTAACAATACCTACGGTCAGGATACCCAGTTCCTTACATATCCGCGCGATGATAGGGGCGCCACCGGTACCGGTACCACCGCCCATGCCGGCAGTTATGAAGGCCATTTTGGTATTAACCTCCAGTATTTTTTTGATTTCTTCAAAGGATTCTTCTGTAGCCTGCTTCCCGATTTCGGGATTGGCGCCGGCTCCCAACCCCTGTGTGAGGTGCGGTCCCAACTGGATTTTGTTGGGCACAGGGCTGTTGGCAATAGCCTGAGCATCGGTATTGCAGATAATAAAATTCACCCCTTCAATGCGCTGGCTATACATATGATTCACCGCATTACTTCCACCGCCACCAATTCCGATGACTTTGATGATAGAAGATTTTTCCTTAGGAAGATCAAAATGTATCATGACTCTATACTTTTATGGGTTAGTACGAATAATTAATAATGAACTGATTAAGAATTAAGTGCGTGTATGCTTTGCCGTTATTATTATGGTTCATATTCCTGTCATTATTAATTATCGTTCTTAATTCTTATATATTAAACGTTTGCTGTTCACAACAATTGTTCCATTTACAGTTTACAGTTTTGCATCTTCTTCTTCTGTAAACATATCAATGATCTTCGTTTTCATTTTATCCAGAAAATTCTTCAGGGAGGCATTCCTTTCTTTTGCTTTCCTGTCCTGGATTTCCTGCGTTGACGGCGTTGCTTCTTCTTCCCATTCTTCCGGTTGGGAGAAAGTTTGTGCGGCCTGTTCTTTTGCCAGATAGCTGGTATTAATTTTTACATAATTTTCTTCGAGCGACTTACGGTCATTCTCATAATCATTGTAACCTTTCAGTATCAGGCCTACGCAGGTAGCATACATGGGTTTGGTCAGCTCATCGTCGAACATACCGCTGGCGAGATGCTCGTTCGGGAAGCCGATGCGAGCGCTGGCGCCGGTTGTGTACTCTGTCAGCTGAATCAGATGCTTGAGTTGGGATCCGCCACCGGTAAGGATTATACCGCCGTTCAGCATTTTATTGTCCATACCGATCTGTTTGAGATGATATACCACGAAATCGAGTATTTCACTCATACGCGCCTGGATGATATGCGCCAGGTTTTTCACGGAAATCTCTTTGGGGCTTTGTCCGCGTAAACCCGGAATAGTAATGTAGGCATTACTTTTCGCTTCATCGGCCAGTGCATAACCGAATTGAACCTTCATCTGTTCAGCCTGTGTTTTCAGTACGCCCAGGCCGTTTTTAATATCGTTGGTAATATTTTCACCGCCGTAAGGAATAACTGCTGTATGTTTCAGTATACCTTCGTAGAACACTGCCAGGTCGGTGGTTCCACCGCCGATGTCCACGATGGCAACGCCGGCTTCGAAGTCCATATCGCACATTACAGCTGCAGCAGAAGCCAGGGGTTGGAGTACCAGGTCACGGATTTTCAGACCGGATTTCTCCACGCTGCGGTTAATGTTGCGGATAGCATTTTTATCACCGGTAATGATATGGAAGTTTGCACCCACCTTCACCCCCGACATACCAATGGGGTAGGTGATATTCTGCAGACTGTCCACAATATATTGCTGTGGGATTACATCAATAATCTGATCGCTGGCAGGGATAACAGTTTTGTACTGATCGTTGATAAGCTGATCAATATCTTTCTGGGATATTTCCGCATCAGTGTCGTTGCGGACGATATCGCCACGGGTCTGCAAACTTTTGATATGGTGCCCTGCGATGCCAACGTACACTTCGTTGATTTCCAGATTGGGGCTGGAGGCATAACAGTTTTCCAGGGCTTGCCTGATAGCTTTGATCGTCTGGTCGATATTCAGCACCATACCGTGCTGCACACCAAACGATGTAGCTTTACCGAATCCCAGGATTTCCAGTTTCCCGTATTCATTCTTCCGTCCTGCAATGGCAGCAATCTTCGTAGTTCCTATGTCGAGGCCTACAATGATGGGAGCTTCCTGATTCATGGCGTTTTTTGTTTTTTTGATGTGTTAACAGATTTATTCCCTGGCTTATACACTGCTTTGGGTTGTTGCTTGGGCGGCGCTGCTGCTTTTTCTTTCTTCACTTTTTTCTCCGGCGCTCTGGCCTTTGCTTTTGCTGCTGCCGGTTTTTTCTCTACCGGTCTGGCAGCGGGCGGAGCTGGTTCCGGTTTTTTTACTTCCGGGGCCTTCTCCGTTGAGTCTTCGCTGTCTGCAATCGGCGGCTCGTCTGCTATAGCCAGTTTCAGGCTATCCTTCGGTATTGGCGGTTGCAGCGGAGCTACTCCATCTTTACGGGTGCACACTACTTCGTTTTCAAATGCGATGTTGATGCGCGTATAATTGTTCCAGCCTACTTTGTTTAAACCTTCCTTGTAAAAAGCCAGCAGTTTGGTGAACTTCTTTTCAATATCATTTCCATCTCCGAATACAATTACCTGATCTCCCATTTTCGGCACGAATTCAAATCTGCGTTCAGGCGTTACCATCAGTTGTTCTACCTGCGCCATCCAGAAGGGATCGTTCAGGATATAACTGCCAAGCGACACGATCTGTGCGGTAAGCAGGCTATCCGGCTGCTGCAGCTTTTCCGCATCCGTAGGGAAGTCTGTGAAAACCGGTACCCTGGCTGCATAGCGCGCGGAAACCGGAATACGTTCTGCCGCTTCATCCAGGTAGTAGCTGTTGCCGGAAAAGGTAAATACCCTGGCTATCGGCTCCCGCTGTGTTACCTTGATATGCAGGTTATGCCTGTTGTCGAAGTACAGCTCTGAATTTTTTACCCACGGATCCTGGTCTACAATGGCTTCCAGTTGTGCGATATTGATTTCGCCTACTGTTTTGCCTATCGGATTCAGGTTTTTATCTTTCGTTATCAGTGATTTTATATCCTTTGATTCTATGAAGAAGTTATCATCTTTTCCTTCGAAGGATACCCGGATGCTTTTGCATTTACCGGCATCCTTATCCTGGTTGGCTGCTGCCAGCAGTACCACAAAACCGGTCAGTGCTGCTCCCCAGAGGAGAAGCGCACCAAGCTTTTTGAATACTGTTCTGGTTTTAGACACGGATGTTAATATTTACGGATTTATGAAATTTTCTGATTTACGGATTTTATTTGCGATAAAATCTTAATTAAGCAAATGGCTGATCGGTTCTTTTAACTGATCGATATCGCCGGCGCCGGCAGTAATCAGGAGCGGAACAGGTGTTTTTTTCAGCCATTCCAGCACTTCTTCTTTCTGCATAATTTTTACAGGTACGGTAATCCGGGCTGCCAGTATCTCGCTGGTGACGCCGGCAATCGGCAGTTCACGGGCGGGATAGATGGGTAATAAAATCACTTCATCTGCCAGCGAAAGACTTGCTGCAAAACCCTCCGCGAAGTCGCGTGTACGGCTGAACAGGTGCGGTTGAAAAATAACCGTGCATTGTCTGCCGGGAAATAGTGCTCTGGCGCTGGTAATCAGTGCCCGCAACTCTTCCGGGTGATGTGCATAATCATCTATATATACCTGATGATCGTTCTTGATCACATATTCAAACCTGCGTTTGATACCTTTGAAACTGGCTACTGCAGCCCTGATTTTATCTGCGCTGATACCTAACAGGTGTGCTACGGTAATGGCTGCTACAACATTTTCCACATTATGCATACCGCCGATCTGCAGGTGCAGGTTATCAATCATCCAGTCCTGCTGCATTACATCAAACTCGTATCCGCCGTTAATCATGCGGATGTTGGCAGCGTAAGCGTTGGCAGCATCGTTCTGTAAACTGTAGAGCAGCTTGTTGTCTGCTTTCAGCTCACTGCCGCGATGCAGGCCGAACCTAGCAATCAGCGTGCCATTGGGCTTGATGTTGTGCGTATACTGAATAAATGCTTCTTCCATGGCTTCCGGCGTACCGTAAATGTCCAGGTGATCTGCATCCATGGCAGTAAGCACAGCTATATCCGGACTTAATTTCAGGAAGGAGCGGTCATATTCATCTGCTTCAATAACGGCAACCTGTTTATCGCTGCTCCAGAAATTTTTGTTGTAGTTCACGCTGATACCGCCCAGGAAAGCGTTACAGCCGTAGCCGCTGTCTGTGAGCAGGTGGGCAATCATGGTAGAAACGGTTGTTTTGCCATGGGTGCCTGCCACTGTAATGGCAAACAGGGTACGGGTAATTTCCTGCAATACATCACTGCGTTTTACCACTTCATAGCCATTATCGCGATACCATTGCAGTTCCGTATGTGTAGCCGGAATGGCCGGCGTATATACGACAAGGTTAGTATCCTTGTCAATAGCATTTACATCATCTGTGTAATGGATTTGCATACCTTCTGCTTCCAGTTGTCTGGTAAGCGGAGTAGCAGTACGGTCGTAGCCGCTCACTTTAACGCCTTTCTCGTTGAAAAAGCGTGCAATGGCACTCATGCCGATACCACCGATGCCGATGAAATAAACCTTATGTATGTTGTTCAAATCCATATATCTCTAATCCCAGATAATCAAATCTCAAATAATCAAATAATCAAATAACCAAATCTCAAATAACCGACAGTACTTCTTTTGCAATCACCATATCGGCGTTGGGATTCCCCAGTTTGCCGATATTTTGTTCCAGTTGTTCCATCAGCGCCCTGTTTTGGAGGAGGCTGAAAAGTACGTTGTCCAGTTGCGTCCTGACTTCGCTGTCGCTGATAATGAGGCCGGCTTTCTTATTCACCAGGCTCATGGCGTTGGAAGTCTGATGATCTTCCGCAGCAAAGGGATAAGGCACGAATATTACCGGTTTCTTTACCACGCAGAGTTCTGCGATGGCGAGGGCGCCGGCGCGGGACAGTACCACATCTGCTGCCTTGTAGGCAAGGTCCATCACGTTGATGAACTGATGCACCTTGATATGCTCAGCATACGGGGCAGCTGCCGCTTTGGCTGTTTCATAAAAGGGCTTGCCGGTCTGCCATATCAGCTGTATATCCTGCTGCACCATTTTTTCCAGCAAAGGCACCAGGGCTTCGTTGATGGATTTGGCGCCGAGGCTTCCGCCAACGGCGAAGATGGTCTGCTTTTCCGGATTCAGCCCGAAATGCTGCATGGCATCTTCCCGGGTGGCGGCAGATTGTGTGATATTGTTTCTCACCGGATTGCCGGTAATAACAATTTTATCTGCCGGAAAAAATTTCTCCATACCATCGTACGCCACACATATCTTCTTCGCTTTTTTACCTAAAATCTTATTCGTTTTGCCGGCAAAGGAATTCTGTTCCTGTATCAGCGTCGGAATATTATTTTTCTGTGCCCTTCTCAGCATGGGGAAGCTGGCATAACCGCCAACACCCACTACAGCATCCGGCTGAAAGTCTGCCAGGATTGCTTTAGCCTGACGCAGGCTTTTCCAGATTTTAAAGGGCAGCAATATATTTTTGAAGATGTTGCTGCGGTTGAACCCTGCAATTTCCAGCCCTTTGATGGGATAGCCTGCTTCGGGTACTTTCTCCATTTCCATTTTACCGATGGCGCCTACAAAGAGGATGTCGGTATCCGGATGGATTTTTTTCAACGCATTGGCAATCGCTATCGCCGGGAAGATATGTCCTCCGGTGCCTCCACCTGCTATGATCACTTTGCGTTGCATGAATTCAGTCTGCTTTATCGTTTTACGTTTTATATTATCAGGCAACGGCAGTATTATCTGCGTTCGCCATTACTCTTTCCAGTCTTTCTCTTTCGGCCTGTTTACCTTCCATCTCTTCCACGTTGCGCGCCACACTAAGGATGATGCCAATGGCCATGCTGGTAAATAATACAGAGGAACCGCCCATGCTCACCAACGGCAGGGTAACTCCTGTCACCGGGAACAGCTGTACGTTAACAGCCATATTGGTCAGCGCCTGTATCACCAGCGTAACACTGAGCCCTACTGCCAGGAATGCTCCGAAAGCGTAGGGGCATTTTTTATATATCCTGATACACCGCAGCAGCAGCAGCATGTAAGCCGCCAGTATCAGGAATGCGCCGAACATACCGTATTCTTCAATGATCGTTGCATAGATATAATCGGAATACGCATGTGGTAAAAAGTTGCGCTGCGTGCTGTTACCCGGTCCTTTGCCCAGTATGCCCCCGCCGGCGATGGCGATGTTGGCCTGCTGTACCTGGTACGGAATCTCTGTATGATCGTCATGCAGAAAGCTGTCAATACGCTTTTCCCAGGTTTTGGTACGCATTTCCATGTTGGTGAGCTTGGCCACAAAGAACAGGAGCAGCACCAGTACCAGTCCGCCTGCCACCATGGAAGCCAGGAACCTTACCGGTACGCGGCCTATAAAGCAGAGCAGCATGCAGCTGGCGCCCAGCAGCAGGGCCGTACTCATATTGGCCGGCATAATCAATACGCAGATGATGCCTACCGGTATGATAATGGGCAGAAATCCCTTTTTGAAATCGTTGATCACATGCTGCCGTCTGGACAACTGCCGGCTCACATACATGAAGATGGCGAGTTTGGCCACATCCGATGTCTGGAACGTCAGGTTGATAATCGGGAGCCGGATCCATCTGCTGGCATCGTTGATATGCGATCCGAAGGCCAGTGTGTAGATCAGCAGCGGTATGGATATGAGGAAACCTACCTGCGCCACCCGGGAGTAAATGGTGTAGTTTACCCGGTGCGCGAAATAGATAATCACAATACCCATCACCAGCACAGTGAGCTGTTTCAGCAGATAATATTCCGTATGACCGCCCCGCTCACGGTAGGCGAGGGAGCCGGTTGCGCTATATACAGCCAGCAGGCTCACCAGCGATAGAAATATTACTATCGTCCAGATAACCTTATCGCCTTTTGTTCTATGTAGCAACCCCATCATATGGTATCAGATTATTTTTTTATTTTGTTATTTGAGATTTTATTGTGTTTTGTTGTTTTATGTTATGTTGATTATGTTATGTTGATTGTGTTATGTTGATTGTGTTTTATTGATTGTGTTTTGTTCAGGAAGCCCTTTATTCAATCTTTTTCCTTTTCCGTTACAGTTCTTTTACGGCTTCTTTGAATTTGCGGCCGCGGTCTTCATAGTTTTTGAAGAGGTCGAAGCTGGCGCAGGCGGGAGAGAGCATGACCACGTCTCCTTTTGTTGCCTGGTCAAAGGCTGCGCGTACGGCTTCCGGCATACTGCCGGTGCTGATCATGACCGGTGTGTCTTTGGATAATGCGTCCACGATGGGGGCGTTATCTACACCGAGGCAGATGATAGCTTTTACTTTTTCTTTTACGAGGTCGCGGATGGCACTGTAGTCATTGCCTTTATCCACACCTCCCATAATCAGTACAATAGGTTTCTCAATGCTTTCGAGGGCAAACCAGACGGAGTTTACGTTGGTAGCCTTGCTGTCATTGATAAAATCCACACCGCGGACAGTAGTCACATATTCCATTCTATGTTCCAGGCTTTTGAAGGAAGCCAGGCTTTCGCGGATTTTTTCCTTTCTTATATCCATGGTTCTGCCTGCAATTGCTGCTGCCATCGAATTATACAGATTGTGTTTCCCTTTTAGTGCCAGGTCGTACATGGACATGATAACCGGTTCTCCGTCAACCAGTATTTGCAACTGCTCGTTGGCAATAAAGCCGCCTTCTTTCAGTGGTTTCATGATGGTAAAAGGTATTGATGTTGAATAAATGGGTTGCTGCGCCAAATGATGCATGATCTCCGGATCATCCATACAATAGATGAAATAATCTTCTTTTGTCTGGTTCATCGCGATTCTGAACTTGGACGCTACATAATTTTCCATTTTGTAGTCGTACCGGTCCAGGTGATCAGGCGTAATGTTCAGCAGGATGGCCACGTTGGGTTTGAATTCCTTAATGTCATCCAGCTGGAAGCTGCTGATTTCAATCACATAATACTCCGCCGGGGCGGTCGCCACCTGCCTGGCATAGCTGACACCAATATTTCCTACCATAGCCACATCCAGTCCTGCAGTTTTAAAGACGTGGTAGGTGAGGGCAGTAGTGGTGCTTTTGCCGTTGCTGCCGGTGATGGCAATTATCTTTTTACCTGTCGAGAAACGGTAGGCCAGCTCTATCTCGGAGATGACAGGTATGCCTTTTTCGCGTACCTTTTTCATCAGTTCCGATTTTTCAGGGATACCGGGGCTTTTAACGATTTCGTCTGCGCCGAGTATGATATCCCAGGAATGATGTCCTTCTTCGAAAGAGATATGGTTTACCGCCAGTTCCTGTTTATAGTTATCTTTTATGATACTTCCGTCAGATACAAAAACATCATATCCCTGCTGTTTTCCCAGCAAGGCTGCACCTATTCCGCTTTCACCGGCTCCTAATATGATGAGTTTATGTTCCATTTCGTTTAGTCTTCTATGTTAGTCTGTTAATTTATTATCTCATTTTAAATGTTGCGATGGCAAACACTACGCACATCACGGTTACGATCCAGAAACGCACGGATATTTTGCTTTCGTGGTATCCCAGTTTCTGGTAGTGGTGATGCAGCGGCGACATTTTCAGTATACGTCTGCCTTCTCCGTATTTCTTCTTGGTGTATTTGAAGTAGGATACCTGTAACATGACAGATAACAGTTCTACCAGGAATACGCCGCAGAAGATAGGAATCAGCAGCTCTTTGCGTACAATGAATGCCAGTGCGGCGATAATTCCTCCCAAAGCCAGGCTTCCGGTGTCGCCCATGAAAACCTGTGCGGGGTATGCATTATACCAGAGGAACCCAACACATGCACCCACAAAGGCCGCGATGAAAATAGACAGCTCACCGAGGTTGGGGATGTACATAATGTTGAGGTATTCCGCAAACTGGATGTTGCCGGATACATAAGCAAAAATGCCGAGCCCTATTCCTATAATGCCCGACACTCCTGTTGCCAGGCCATCCAGTCCGTCCGTTATATTAGCGCCGTTGGATACGGCGGTAATGATAAAGATGACGATCAGTATGTAGATGACGAACGTATATTTTTCTGCTCCCGGAATCCAGGAGATCAGTTTGGAATAATTGAACTCATGGTTTTTAACGAACGGGATAGTGGTAATGGGTGTTTTTACATCCACAAACCGGTGTCCGTCGCGGGTAACCCTTTCCGGATGGTTGGTCATCTGCCTTTCATAAGGGGCCAGTTTTTTAGCGCCCATTACTTCACGTGATACCACTACATCCGTATTGAAGTAGAGGGTGGTACCTACAATGAGGCCGAGTCCTACCTGGCCCAGGATCTTGAATTTGCCGGCCAGTCCTTCCTTATTCTTTTTAAATACCTTGATATAATCATCTACAAATCCGATGAGTCCCAGCCATACGGTACATAACAGTATGAGCCAGATATATACATTGGCTACCTGTGCAAAGAGCAGGGTAGGGATGATAATAGCTGCGAGAATAATCAGGCCGCCCATGGTAGGGGTGCCTTTTTTGGTGTTTTCACCCTGGAGGCCCAGTTCACGGATGGTTTCGCCGATCTGTTTGCGTTGCAGGAACTTAATAATACGTTTACCCAATAACAAAGAGATGACCAGCGACAGCAGGAGAGCCATCGTTACACGGAAGGTGATAAACTGAAACATACCACCGCCGATGACGCTGATCTTAAATTCTGTTTTCAGGTAATTTAAAAAATAATATAACATATGTTTTAGTCGTAGTCGGCTTCCTCAGCGGATTGCCGGCTGTTAAGCATTGGATTATTAAGTTCTTGGTTCCTCTTTTAGTTTTATTTGTCCATCAGTTTCATCACATCCTGCAGCACCTGTTTATCGTCAAAGGGATGTTTCACTCCTTTTATTTCCTGGTATTTTTCATGGCCTTTTCCGGCAACGAGGATGATGTCTTCCTTACCGGCGAGGGAAACAGCTGTTTTGATAGCTTCTTTCCTGTCGGTAATGGAGAGCACTCTTTTCTTCAGATGCACCGGTACGCCGGCTTCCATTTCGTGGATGATGGCTGCAGGATCTTCCGAGCGCGGATTATCGGATGTCAGAATCACCCGGTCGCTCAGTTCTGCCGCCACATCGGCCATGACAGGTCTTTTAGCCGTATCTCTGTCACCGCCGCAGCCTACTACGGTAATTACCTGTTCGTGTCCTTTGCGCAGGTTTTTGATCGTGGCCAGTACATTTTTCAATGCATCCGGCGTGTGTGCATAATCCACAATAGCGATGATCTGGTCGTGTGCAGAAACGATATAATCGAACCTGCCTTCTGCACCCTGAATATCGCTGAGGGCGCGGAGTACGGCTGCTTTATCGCTGCCCAGCAGTATGGCTGCGCCATATACTGCCAGCAGGTTATAGGCATTGAATTCACCGATGAGACGGAAGTGTACCTCCGTTTCATTGATCTGCATAATCAGTCCGGTGAGGTTATTTTCCAGTATTTTACCTTTGAAATCCGCCAGGGTGCGCAGGCTGTAGGTCGCCTTTTTTGCTCTGGTATTCTGCAGCATGACCATCCCTCTTTTATCATCGAGGTTGGTGAGAGCAAAAGCCGTTGCCGGCAGCTGGTCAAAGAATGCTTTCTTTACCCGGATGTATTCATCAAATGTTTTATGATAGTCCAGGTGATCATGGGTAATATTACTGAAGATGCCTCCCGCGAATTTCAGTCCGGCGATACGCTGCTGGTGAATTGCGTGGGAGCTTACTTCCATAAAGGCGTACAGGCAGCCTTCGTCCGCCATTCTGGCCAGCAGGGCGTTGAGGCTGACAGGGTCCGGCGTGGTATGCGTGGAAGGTATCACGTTATCGCCGATCTGATTCTGTACGGTAGACAATAACCCGCAATGATAGCCCAGCCTGGTGAACAGGCGGAATAACAGGGTAGCGATGGTGGTTTTTCCGTTGGTACCGGTTACGCCTACCAGCTGCAGTTTATGGGATGGGTTGTCATAGAAGTTTCCTGCGATGACACCGCTGGCCTGCGCACTGTTTTCTACCTGTACAAAAACGGTGTTGCCGGAAAGTTGTTCCGGCAATGTTTCACAAATGATGGCGGCAGCGCCTTGTTCTATGGCTTTATCAATGTACTGATGGCCGTCTACATGTACTCCTTTCACCGCAATGAAAGCATCTCCGGGGCGTATGGCCCTGGAATCGATACACAATGCGTTCACGGTAATGTCGGTATTACCATGAACGGCTCTGATGCCTGCATTATACAATATGTCGCGCAGCGTCTTCATCTAACTCAGTTCTATTACGATTGTCTGTTCAGTTCCTATTCTTGTTCCGCCGGGGAGAGATTGTGTTCTCACTTTTCCGGCTCCTTTCACCACTACCCGCAGCCCGGCATTTTCCAGCAGGTACAGCGCGTCTTTAAGGCCCATTCCTGTTACGTCGGGTACGGCGCCTTTGGCTTGCGTCAGTGATTCAAAGGCAATTTTCCGGTTGCTGACCTTTGCGCTTACCCAGCTGTTGTTGCTGACGGAGCTACTGGCGGGCAGCCGGAGTGTTCCTAGTATTTCTTTCCATTCAGCGCCTTTCCCGTTTTTCATTGCCAGTGTTGAATCCAGCTGAAGGGTGGCCTGCATGGGCTTTTGTTTTTCCACGGCGATAGCATACAGTTTGTCAGCTACCTCGCGGAATACGGGGCCTGCTACATTGGCGCCGTAGAAGCGCAGTGCGTGCGCTTTGTTTTTGATGACTACCACGCAGGTGTACTGCGGATCATTGACCGGGAAATATCCGGCGAATGAGGACTGGTAGATTTTATCAGCGTAACCTCTGCTGCCGTTGGCGACGAGGGCGGTACCGGTTTTGGCGGCGAAGTTGTAGTAGGGGCTGCGTAATCTTTTCGCAGTACCGTCTACAGCAACACCTTCCAGCATGGCCTGTACCTGTCTGAGTGTCCGGTTGGAGCAGATGCTGTCCAGCAGTACGGTAGGCTCAAACTGTTTAACTACCTGGCCAAATTCCATCACAGAATTGACGAGGTAGGGCTTCATCATTTTACCGTTGTTGGCCACTGCATTGTACAGCATGCACGTTTGCAGCGGGCTTATCAGCACTTCGTAACCGAATGCCATCCAGGGCAGTGAGGTATTGCTCCATGTTTTGGAGGCGGTGGTTTTAACCACCGGTCTGCCTTCACCGACCAGGTCTATACCCGTACTCTGATCCAGTCTCAGTCTTTTGAGATTAGATACAAATTTGTTGGGTTGTCTGCCATAAAACTGAACGGCCAGTTTAGCCATTCCTACATTGGAACTGAGTTCAAATGCGTGTTTGATGGTTACATTCTGGGGGCCGGGGTGGGGTTCAGAATCGAATACGGTTCTGCGGCCTACCTGCCAGCGTCCATTTTCCATATTGACCATGGAGTTCATGGTCGCGTATTTATCTTCCAGCACAGAGATGACGGTAGCCAGTTTAAAGGTGGAACCGGGTTCGCCTACCTGCAGTGCATAGTTCATATTTTCCCAGTAGCTGCCATCGGGTTGCCGGCCCAGATTGGCGATAGCTTTGATTTTGCCGGTTTTAACTTCCATGAGGATACAGGTGCCGTGATCTGCTTCATTGGAAACCATCATATTCATGAGGGCGGTTTCCACGATGTCCTGCATGTTAACATCGAGGGTGGTGATAATATCGCGGCCGTTTTCCGGTTCGATATCATAGCCTTCCACGGGTACGTAGGTACCGCCTGCGATGCGGCGCATCAGTCTTTTTCCGGTTACCCCTTTCAGGTAATCGTTATAGGTTCTTTCCAGGCCCACGCTCTGGGAGTTTTCTCTGGCCAGTCCGATGGTTCTGTTGGCCAGGAGTTTAAAGGGGTTGATACGTTTGCTTTTGCTTTCCGCGATCATACCGCCTTTATTTTTCCCCAGCCGGAACATGGGGAAGGAGCGTAGCTGCTGGTATTGGTTAAAGGGCACATCTCTTTTCAGGAGAAAGTAGCGGTCCTTTGATTTGTAGCCTTCCTGCAGGAGTTGTTTGTATCCTGCTCTGGTGCGGTCGCCGAAAGTCTGGGAAAGTGCCAGGGATAAGGAGTCGAGGTTTTCCTTGAACACTTTGCCGTTTTTATCGCGGAGGCCGTCGGCGGCGAAATCGATGCGTATATCGAAGTAGGGAATGGAGGTAGACAGCATTCTGCCTTCTTCAGAGTAGATGGTTCCTCTTTCCGCATCGAGGGCTACATATCCGGTATGGAGGCTGTCAGCCATATTCCGCCAGTAGTCGCCTTTAATGTTCTGGATGTAGAAAACCTTAACCAGGATGGCCACACCGAAGAGTGCCATGCCGATCAGGCACAGATACACACGCCACAATATGTCCTTTTTTACATCCACTTTCGTAATATTAACTTTATGCTTTTAGCTGTTAGGGCTTAGCGGAATGCTAATGCCTAACAGCTAACGGCTATTAAGGGAGGTACCTGACACTGGCTGCTTTTTTTATATGAGATGCTTGCCAATTTTGATTACCAGCATCCCCGTCCTGATTATCAGGCGGGCAGCATCAGGTACCAATGATTAAATCATTTTTCAGTATCTTTTTTCAGCACAATCTTTTGTGGAGGGGAGCTGAGTTCTTTAAGGCCCAGCGGCTCTACCGACTTGCTGACTTCACTCATTTTACTGCGAAACATGAGCTCACTTTTCACGTTGATGTATTCCCACTTGAGCTCTTTAATTTCTTTGCCAAGCTGATTAATGCGGCGGATTTTTTTTTCAGCGAGATGACTGTTGGCGATATAGATCAATGCCAGAACAGACAGGAAACCGATAAAGGGCATGTTTTGCACCAGCGCTCTGTAATTGATGCGCAGACGCCATTCCCGTTTGGTATCCCTGGAGGCAGTTTCAGTAACTGTCTCGGGTGTATCCTGGTTTTTTTCTATAACTTCTTCCTGCAACACGCTTTATGCCTTTTTAACAGATTGACAATATAAAATGAAAGCAAATCACAACAGATGTGTATAGGATAGGATAGGATCTTGTGAGCCGGCGAAATGCCGTATCACGATGTTTTTTCGGCTACTCTCAGCTTTGCGCTTCTGGATCTGCTGTTAAGCTTCAGTTCTGCATCGCTGGCGGTAACCGGTTTTTTTGTGATTAATCTGAACAATTTGGGGGGTGTTTCCTTTCCAAACGGATCTTCCGGTGCTTCCTCGAAACTGCCTGTCTTCATAAAATTTTTTACCAGCCTGTCCTCCAGCGAGTGGAAGGTGATGATGGCCAATCTGCCTCCTGGTTTTAACACGTTGGCAGATTGTGTCAGTAAATCTTTTAAAGCGCCCAGTTCATCGTTAACGGCTATACGCAGGGCCTGGAAAACCTGGGCCAGATATTTTTGCGGGTTGCCTTTTACGATGGGCTGGATCACAGATTTGAATTCTGTGATAGTACGCATGGGGTGTGTTTTTCGTAGCCTGACAATGGTTTGTGCCAGCGTTTTGGCATTCGTCACTTCTCCGTAATCCTGGAAAATCAGTTGTAACCTTGCTTCGCCCCAGGTAGCCAGTATTTGTGCTGCCGTGAGCGTTGTTCTCGTATCCATTCGCATGTCCAGGTCTCCGTTGAACCGGATGCTGAAACCTCTTTCTGCCGTATCGAACTGGTGTGAAGACACACCCAGATCCGCCAGCACGCCGTCTACCTGTTCCGCCTTATGTAATTTCAGGAAGCGTTGCAGGTGCCGGAAATTTTGTTGTACAAATGTTACACGTTCATCTATAATCCTGTTGCGGTAAGCATCTTCATCCTGATCAAATACTATCAGTCGTCCTTTTTCGCCCAGTTTCTCCAGTATGGCTCTTGAGTGTCCTCCGCCTCCAAACGTAGCATCTACATAAGTTCCCTCGGGATTAATCTGTAGAAGCGTTGTTGTTTCCTGCAGCAGAACGGGTAGGTGATATTGTTGTTCGCCCATATGCTCCAGTTTAAATTGAAATATTATTGTCTCCTCCTCCCATAACCTGTTGAGCCAGATCACTGAAGGCTCCTGGTGAGAAATTTTCAAAGAACTCCTGGTATTTACCTTTATCCCAGATCTCGATTTTATTGGATGCTGCTGCCAGCACAATATCTTTTTCCAGATTAGCGTATGACAGCAGGTTTTTCGGTACCAGCAGTCTTCCCGCGCTATCTAACTCCAGTATGGTAGCCCCGTTCAGGAAGTAGCGCCTAAATTCCCTTACTTTCGGGTCAAAATCGTTCAGCTTGCTGATACGTTCGAAAATGGGTTGCCACTCGTTCATGGGATACAACGACAGGCACTTCTCAAAGCCGCGGTTAATCACAAACTGTCCACCGGCGCTTTCTGACAGCTGCTTTTTGAATCCAGCAGGCAGTAAAAAGCGGCCCTTTGCGTCCAGCGTTGCTTCATATTCGCCAAGAAAACCTGTCATACCATGGGGCAAAGTATTTCAAAAATCCATTTTCTAACACAAAATAACACTTTTTCCCACTTTTTAACGAAAAAATACTTTATAAATTTTTTCCACAGGAACAGAAAGGCCAATATACAGGGTTTCACACGCCTTTATGCACCGTAGCTGTGCATTATGTGTGTATGTATGTGTATAACGTGTTAATTAATGTGAATTATGTGTTCATATCTTCTGAAAAGCGTATCTGTAACCCCTTTGATAAAATTTTTTTACCGGCTTTTTTTGACTTTCTGCCCCCCTTTTTTTATTTTCGGTGGGAACAGGTGGTAAAATTTAATTTCCGGATGGAAAAGACGCTGTTTCAGCGATTTAATTACCCCTTTTGCAAAATTTTAACAGCAATGAAAATCTCTCTGCCTTACATTTACATTTAATTCTTAATTTTGCCACTCTTTTATGCGGAAATTTTTATTGTACACCACTATCCTTGCGCTGATAGTATCCACTTCCTGTAATACGGAGCTGAGAAGAATCGAAAAAAGCAACAACTTCGAGAAGAAGCTCGCGTATGCGGATAAATTGTTCCAGAAGAAAAAATACAATACGGCGCAAACGCTCTACCAGGACCTGTTAACGGTGTACAAGGGAACTGAAAAATTCGAAGCGCTGTACTATAACTATGCATACTGCTCCTACTATGTAAAGGACTATGTGCAGGCAGCATTTCACTTTAAAAATTATCTGGATGTGTTTCCCAACAGCCCCAGAGCTGTGGAAATAGACTACATGCAGGCTTATTGCTACTATAAACAGTCTCCCAAGGTTTCCCTGGACCAGACCAACACCATGAAGGCCATGGCACAGATGCAGACCTTCATCAACAACTATCCCACCGCGGATAAGGTGGCGGAAGCCAACCTGGTGATTGAACTCTGCCGCCGCAAACTGGAGAAAAAAGAATATTCAGCCGCCGAACTGTATTACAACCTCGGCTTTTATAAAGCTGCCGGTATCGCCTTCAAAAACCTGATGCGCAACTACCCGGACTCTGATAAAAGCGACGGCTACAAGATAATGGCTATCAGGGCCTATTTCAATTATGCTAAAAACAGTATAGAGGAAAAGCAAAAAGAACGCTACGAAACAGTTGTGAGTGAGTACATGGACTTTGCCGACCACTATCCAAACAGTAAATTGAAGCCGGAAGCCGAAAAATTTTATACCTTAGCACAAAATAATATTAAATCACTGGAAAATGAGCAAAATAAAGAGAAGTCTAACCAGTAGTCTTAATCCCTGGGTAGAAACCAAAAATACTACCGACATTAAGAACCGGACCGGAAACTTATATGAGTCTATTGCCGTGATAGCCAAACGCGCCAATCAGATCAATATTTCCGTGAAAGAGGAGCTCCATTCCAAGCTGGAAGAGTTTGCCAGTCATACTGACAACCTCGAAGAAGTACACGAAAACAAGGAGCAGATTGAGATTTCCCGCTTTTACGAAAGACTGGCAAATCCTGCAATTCAGGCTACTCAGGAGTTCCTGGATAATAAAATTTATTTCCGCAAGAACGACGACGATCTGTTCAGCTAATCCGCCGCACATTATTTTGTGAGGTGCGTGATTGCGAAAAATAAAAATATTAATTTCATGGCGGCAGAATAATATCTGCCGCTTTTTTTTTGTTTTTATATCTATGGACGATATTAAAATTCTACATGGAAAAAAGATTCTGCTGGGCGTTTCCGGCAGTATCGCGGCCTATAAGGCGGCTACCCTCACCCGCCTGCTCGTAAAGGAAGGCGCCATCGTAAAAGTGGTGATGACCCCTGCAGCAGCAGATTTCATCACCCCGCTCACCCTGGCTACCCTCTCCAAAAATGAAGTACCGCTCCATATCAGCGACCACAACAGCTGGAATAACCACGTCATGCTGGGCCGCTGGGCAGATGTTATGCTCATAGCACCTGCTTCTGCCAATACCCTCGCCAAAATGGCCAACGGCCTCTGCGATAACCTGCTGCTGGCCATTTACCTGTCGGCCGCCTGCCCCGTTCTCTTCGCCCCCGCCATGGATGAAGACATGTGGCGTCATCCCGCCACCAGGGCCAACCTGGACAAACTCCGCCAGTATGGCCACCTGCAGATCCCCGTGGACTCCGGCGAACTGGCCAGCGGCCTGTTCGGAGAAGGCCGCATGGCGGAACCTGAAAGCATGGTCGCCCTGCTGCGCCGCCACTTCAGCCAGGCATCCAATGCCCGCAAGCCATTGGATGGTAAAGTAGCCGTAGTAACTGCCGGGCCCACTATTGAACACATTGACCCCGTAAGGTATATTACCAACCACTCCAGCGGAAAAATGGGTATCGCCATCGCGGAAGCCCTCGCCGATGCCGGCGCCCGCGTGAAACTGGTACTCGGCCCTACCCACCTCACCACCCATCACCCCGGTATCGATATCATCAATGTACAGTCTGCCGAAGAAATGTTCCGCAGCGTCATTGCCGTTTACCCGCTATCGGACATTGTGGTAGCCGCTGCCGCTGTGGCTGACTACCGCCCGGCGCAGACATCTGATAAGAAAATCAAGAAAGACAACGAACAGCTCAGCATAGCCCTGGAGAAAACCCATGATATCCTGAAAACACTGGGTAACAACAAAGGGCCCCAGCAACTGCTGGTGGGCTTCTCCCTGGAAACCAACAACGAAAGGGAATACGCCCTCAAAAAACTGCGGGATAAGAACCTGGATATGATTGTAATGAACTCCCTCGCAGACGCAGGAGCCGGATTCAACTATGACACCAACAAAGTAACCCTGTTTGACCACCACGGCAAAGAACGCAGCCTGCCGCTGAAATCCAAACAGGAAGTTGCCAAGGATATTGTTTCTGCTATAATCGAATTGCAACATGCATAACCGTTTCCCTTTGACCCTGCTGCTGGCAGGCGCCTTCTTTTTATTTTGCGGCCGTACTGCCCGTGCACAGGAGATCAGGGCCAACGTTACCGTGATCGCCAACCAGGTACAGGGCGTAGACAGAAAAGTGTTTACCACCCTGCAGACAGCCCTGAAGGAGTTCCTCAATAACCGCCACTGGACTGATGATGCCTTCACGCCCGCGGAAAGGATTGAATGTAATTTCCTGCTCAATATTACCGGGGTGGCCGGTGAAAACACCTATAAGGCTTCGCTCACCATACAGGCTACCCGGCCCGTATATAACAGCGGGTATGTGACCAGCCTGCTCAACACCCAGGACAATAACGTATTGTTCCGGTACGCGGAATTCCAGCCGCTGGAATTCAACGATAACCGCGTGGTAGGTAATGACCCGCTGGCTTCTAATCTTACGGCTGTCATGGCCTATTATGTAAACGTCATCCTGGGGCTGGACTACGATTCCTTTTCCCCGCGCGGCGGCGATGCCTACTTCAAAAAAGCGCTCAATATCGTCAACAACGCGCCCGACGGAAAAGATATCACCGGCTGGAAAGCCTTTGAAGGTCAGCGTAACCGCTACTGGCTGCAGGATAACCTCCTCAATGTGAAGTTCCTGAACTTCCACGATGTCATGTACCAATACCACCGCAACGGCCTCGATATTATGTATGACGATGCAGCCAGAGGCCGCGCTGCCATTATGAATTGCCTCAACCTGCTCTATGCTATTCACCAGGATATACCCAATTCCATGCTGATGCAGACTTTCTACCAGGCAAAGGCAGATGAACTGCAGAAAATATTTTCCAAGGCCATGCCGCAGGAAAAAAGCAGGGCCGCGGAATTACTGGCCCAGATGGATATACCGAATGCACAGAAGTATCAACAAATGAAATAAGCTACCTGTCAGCGTATAGCCTTTGCCGTTATACAGCTGCTAACAGGACCAATCAGAAAAAATGAAGAACAGCATAACAGCGCTAGCGGCAGTAATAATATGGTTTCTCACTGCCTGTGGAGATGGAGACCGGATACCCAAGGAGTATATCGATAAGCAGAAAATGACCGCCATCCTGGTGGATATGTCGGTGGCAGATGCCTACGGAAATGATATTACCCAGGATAATATGCGGGTACCGGATTCTATCCGGCAGGAAAAAGTCAAAGTGCTGTACAAACAGGTGCTGGACCTGCATAAAATAGATGCGAAGACGTTTATGACCAGCTACACGTATTATGAAAATCATCCTGACCGGATGAAAGAGGTATTTGAAATGGTGCAGGCAGACCTCACCGCGCGAAAAGCCAAACTGGGAGAGCCGGGAAGTGAAAGCGCCCCACTGATGCACCGGCTGAAAATTATTTTCCCCTACGCAGAAAAAGCCATTGCCATTCCCACGAATACCGACACTGTACGGCCTTTCGTGAAACGGCAACCATAAGATATAATAAAACACCAAAACATGAACAAAGTAGTAGCTAATGCAGACGAGGCCATACATGATATTCCGGATGGCGCGGTGTTAATGCTGGGTGGATTTGGTTTGTGTGGTATCCCGGAAAAAAGTATTGCTGCGCTGGTAAGAAAAGGTATCAAAGGACTCACCTGTATTTCCAACAATGCCGGCGTTGACGATTTCGGACTGGGCCTGTTGCTGAAAACCCGCCAGATCAAAAAAATGATGTCGTCCTATGTAGGAGAAAACGCCGAATTTGAAAGACAACTTCTGGCCGGCGAGCTGGAAGTAGACCTGATTCCGCAAGGCACATTGGCCACCCGTATTCAGATGGCCGGCATGGGCATCCCCGCCTTTTTTACCCCCGCCGGTTATGGTACTGAAATCGCTGCCGGAAAAGAAACCCGCGAATTCAACGGTAAGCATTACCTGATGGAAATGGCGCTGCACGCCGATTTTGCCATTGTAAAAGCCTGGAAAGGAGATACCATGGGCAACCTGCAGTTCCGTAAAACTACCCGTAATTTCAGTACCTCCATGGCCAAAGCCGGACAAATCACCATTGCGGAAGTAGAGCACCTGGTACAGCCGGGAGAACTGGATCCTGACAACATACACGTTGCCGGTATCTATGTGCACCGCATCTTCGGAGGCGCAGACTATGAAAAACGGATAGAACGTAAAACTGTCCAGATCTGAGCAGCATCTATTAATTTCTAAATCAGCTTTTTATGCCTCTTGATAAATATGGCATTGCCAAAAGAATTGCGCAGGAATTGCGGGATGGTATGTATGTAAATCTGGGTATCGGCATCCCTACACTGGTCGCCAACTACATCCCTGCAGGCATTTCCATCATGCTGCAGTCGGAAAACGGTATGCTCGGCATGGGCCCCTATCCGCTGGAAGCAGACATCGACGCGGACCTCATTAATGCAGGAAAAGAAACCGTGACCCTGCTACCCGGCGGCAGCTTTTTTGATTCCGCCGAGAGCTTCGGTATGATACGGGCCGGCAAGGTAGACCTCACCGTTCTCGGCGCCATGGAAGTATCCCACAACGGAGATATTGCCAACTGGAAGATTCCCGGTAAAATGGTAAAGGGAATGGGCGGCGCCATGGACCTGGTAGCATCTGCCAAAAACATCATCGTTGCCATGATGCATACCAACCCCAAAGGTGAGAGCAAACTACTCCCTGACTGCACCTTACCCCTTACCGGCGTCAATTGCGTAAAGAAAATAGTCACCGAACTCGCCGTACTGGACGTCACCCCGCAGGGCTTTAAACTCCTGGAACGCGCTCCCGGCGTAACCGTAGAAGAGATCAAATCCAAAACAGCAGGTAAGTTGATTGTGGAAGGAGAGGTGCCGGAAATGGTTTTATAGTTAATTGCGAATTACGAATTGCGAATTACGAATGAGGAAGCGAAGATTTAAGCGATAACCATTACATATCACCTTTAATCTTCGTTTAAATCTTCGCTTCCTCATTCGTAATTCGCAATTCGTAATTCGCAATTATTTATCCCATCCTAATTCGACAAATCACAGAATTATTGGCTAACTTACAACTTGCTAAATATGTTTGAGGTGCAAGTTGGTTTCCTTTGTTATAACGGTAAATACGTACATACCGGTGATCCTATCTTAACAGCCGATAACCGTTCATTCCGCTACGGGGATGGATGTTTTGAAACCCTGAAGGTTTACCAGGGAAATGTAGTGCTGGGCGACCTGCACTTTGAGCGCCTGCTTGCCAGCCTGAACCTCCTGCATTTTGAAGTTCCTGCTCATTTTACCAAGACATTTTTCTTTACACAGATATTAGACCTTTGCCATAAAAATCAGGTGGCCGAAATGGCAAGGGTACGGTTTACAGTATTCCGGGCAGACGGCGGCCTGTACGACCCTGTTAATAACCAGCCCTGCTATGTGATCCAGACATGGGATCTCAATAAATCCGTGATGGAGCTGAATGAAACTGGCCTTTTACTGGATGTCTTCCCGGATGCCAGAAAATCTTCTGATAAATTCTCTTCCATCAAATCCAATAACTGCCTGCCCTATGTAATGGCTGCCATGTATGCCCGGCAACACCGGCTGAATGAAGTGCTGTTACTGAATCAGTATGGCCGCGTAGCGGATAGTACTATCGCCAGCGTTTTCATCGTTCATCAGAAAACCATCTATACCCCGCCGCTTTCTGAAGGAGGTGTATGCGGTGTGATGCGTAAGCATCTATTGAAATCTGACCTTCCCTTCCGTATTATAGAACAGCCGCTTACCATCGAAGACCTGGAAAATGCTGATGAAATATTTTTAACGAACGCTATCCAGGGCATCAGGTGGGTAGGTGCCTTCCGCGACAGCAGCTACGGCAATGCCACCTCCGCCATATTACACGAAACCCTCTTCGATATTTAAGACCTATCATTTGAGATTTATTCATTTGAGATTTGGTTATTTAAAACGCAGCGAAGATCTTCGCGTATAGCTTCATGTGTATACAACGTAATCTTCGCTGCATTTTAAATAACCACATCTCAAATGAACACATCTCAAATGATTAGTCTTTGCTGGTTGCGCCGTGATTTACGGCTGGATGATCAGGCGGCATTGTATCATGCATTGCGTGATGAATATCCGGTGGTGCCCGTGTTTGTGTTTGATACGCATATTCTCGACGACCTGGAAGACAGGCAGGACCGGCGTGTGACGTTTATTCATGCTGTGCTGGAGGAGATGGATGCTGCGCTGCAAAAGCTGGGTGCTTCGCTGGATGTTTTCTATGGTACGCCGGAGGCAGCATTTGCACATTGGACAAGCAAATACAAGGTGGCGAAAGTATTTGCGAACCATGATTACGAGCCTTATGCAAAACAGCGTGATACCGCTGTGGCAAAGCAGTTGAAAGAAAAGAACATTTCCTTTCATACGTATAAGGATCAGGTGATTTTTGACAGGAATGAAATATTGAAAGATAACGGTGAGCCATATACGATTTTTACACCTTACAGTAAGAAGTGGCTGGCTGCGATAACGCCCTTCATGTTAAAATCCTATCCCGTAAAGAAGTACTGCCTGGGCTTTTACCGGCAGCCGGCACAGCATATGCCAACGTTGAAGGAAATGGGTTTCACAGCGGGGGAACGTCATTTTCCTGCGAAGCAACTGGAGGAGGCGCTGATAAAGCACTATGATAAAACCCGCGATTTTCCTGCCCTGGAAGGGACTTCGCGGCTGGGTATGCATCTGCGTTTCGGTACCGTGAGCATTCGTCAGGTAATGCGGCGGGCTATGCAACTGAATGAGCTCTTTGTGAAAGAGCTTATCTGGCGTGAGTTTTATCAGATGATACTGTTTCATTTTCCACATGTGGTCGGGCATGCCTTTAAAAGAGAATATGATAATATTCCGTGGCGGAATGATGAGAAGGGGTTTGCCGCCTGGTGTAACGGGCAGACCGGCTATCCCATTGTGGATGCAGGAATGCGGGAACTGAATGCCACGGGGTATATGCACAACCGCGTACGTATGATTACCGCCAGTTTCTTAACCAAGCACCTGCTGATAGACTGGCGCTGGGGAGAAGCCTATTTTGCTGCTAAGTTGCTGGACTATGACCTCGCCGCCAATAATGGCGGATGGCAGTGGGCGGCAGGATCCGGCTGTGATGCCGCGCCGTATTTCAGGGTATTTAATCCAACGTTGCAGACACAGAAATTTGACAAAGACCTGGCCTATATCCGGCGGTGGGTACCGGAATTTGAATCGTTTGATTACGTGAAGCCGGTGGTGGCCCATGAAGAAGCGAGAAAGCGGGCTATAGAAGTATATAAAAAGGCACTTAACAGCTGATGCTGTCAAGTGCCGGAGGTATCAGCGTTTTTCAGCCGCCTGCATCAATGCATCAACGGCGGCTCTGCCTTCGACGCCCAGGTCGAGGCTGAAATCATTTACATACAGGTCGATATGCTGCCGCATAACCTGTTCATCCATTTCCTGCGCGTGGGATTTCACGTAATCAGACAGCTGCGGATAGCCTGTGTAGGCGTGCTGCAGGCTTTTGTGGATTAACTGATCTATCTGTGCGCGTACGGGAGCGGGAATGTCTTTTCTGATGAAGATGCCACCCAGCGGAATAGGACTGCCGGTTGTCTGTTCCCAGTATTCGCCCATATCCATGAGTTTCACCAGGCCCTTGAGCTGATAGGTGAAGCGGTTTTCATGAATGATAACGCCGGCATCTACTTCACCGTTGAGTACTGCATTTTCTATTTCTGAGAAAAGCATTACTTTTTTGTGCTTCGCTTCCGGGAAAGCGATAGAAAAGAGCAGGTTGGCGGTGGTGTTTTCGCCAGGTATGGCAATCGTCAGGTTTTTTATGTCCTCTGCAGGAATGTCTTTCCTGGCGATGAGCAGGGGGCCGCATCCGCGACCCAGTGCGCTGCCGCTGTTCAGTAATTCGTACTGATCCCTTACTTTCAGGAATACGGCGAAGCTCAGTTTGGTAATAGGCAGTCTGGCTTCAAGCGCCCATCGGTTGAGGGTTTCCACATCTTCCAGTTGTGTGTCGAAAGTAAATCCTTCCGTATCGATCTTATTATTCACCAGTGCATCAAAGATAAAGGTATCGTTCGGGCAGGGTGAAAATCCTAGTGATAAGTGCATATACGAGCAAAATTTTAGTAACTGTCAGGATAAGCCGGCGATCGTCTGTACGATGGAGATCAGCTCATCATTTAATGTTTTTATGGCCAGTGGTATTTTCCATTTGCTTTTATCGCGTATTTCCACATAGTTGGAGATGCTGCGGAGCTGCAGGAAAGGGATGCCGGAAGTGAGGCAGGCATAGTGGAAAGCGGCGCCTTCCATGCTTTCCACATCGGGCATATACCTGGTTTCCAGGCGGGTGATGGTTTGTGCGCTGCCGCTGACGAGGTTTACACTGACGCTGGTTGCCCGGGGCAACTCAGGCAGGCAGGGTAGTCCGGCAAAGGTATTTACCAGGGCAGTGCCTGTAAATGGTGGCTGGGAAGGTTGCCAGAGATTTATATCAAATAAATCTTTAAACTGATCGTTGTCTTCCGCACCAAGGTCGGCCAGGTATTCCCGGTCTACCATTACAAGGGAGCCCAGTTGCCATTCCCGGCGGAAAGAGCCTGCAATACCGGCCTGGAGTGCCATATCTGGCTTGCGGACAGCCAGGTGGGTACCGAGGCTGAAAGCAGTATGCATCATGCCTATACCGGCTATGAGAACATCGATGTAACAATTGGCCAGCCGGTACTGCGTATCGGATATACGCTGGCTTTGATGGTCCAGGAAGGTGATAAAGGGCTTTATTTCCAGTATGGTGGCAGCTGTAACCAGTAATTTCATCCGATAAAATTACGCCAAAAATGACATCGCCCGTGTAAAACAATTGACAGTAATCAGGAATAATTGGATCGACTCGGAGAATAGTGGTATTTTTGCAAAAATTTTTCGCAATAATGATCTATTTAACGCGTGTAGAGAACTTTAATGCAGCGCATAAGTTGTCTAACCCGGGCTGGAGCAAGGAAAAAAACGAGGAAGTATTTGGTAAATGTGCCAATGATAACTGGCATGGACATAATTATGAATTACATGTAACTGTGAAGGGAAATCCTGATCCGGATACTGGTTTTGTATTCAATGCCAAGACGTTGGGTACCATTATCAAGGATCATGTGGTGGAGAAGGTGGATCATCGTAATCTGAACCTGGATGTTGATTTTATGGCGGGTAAGTTTACTTCTGCCGAAAATCTGGCTATTGCCATCTGGGATCAGCTGACAAAACATCTGCCTGCGGAAGTGCAGCTGCATTGTATCAAATTATATGAAACACCACGTATATACGTAGAGTATTACGGTGGAAAGTAATACCGGTGTTGTCTGGCTAGTGCGGATCTGCATCTGGAATTGATAAAATCATATAAGAATGGCGTATAACAAGGTTGAAAGTTACGACGAAAAGATCACGTCCGGTCTTGTAAAGAATTATAAGGAATGCCTGGAGCTGCTGGGAGAAGATGCCCGGCGCGAAGGCCTGGAAAAAACGCCTGAACGCATGGCTAAAGCCATGCAGTTCCTGACACAGGGCTACCAGCTGGACGCAAAAGAAATTCTGAATGGTGCTAAATTCACAGAATCATACAGTGAGATGGTCATTGTGAAAGATATAGAGTTGTATTCGATGTGTGAGCATCATATGTTACCTTTCTTCGGAAAAGCTCATGTAGCTTATATTCCGAACGGCTATATCACCGGTTTAAGTAAGATTGCCCGTGTAGTTGATGTTTACGCACGCAGATTACAGGTACAGGAGCGGCTGACCCATCAGATCCTGGACGCTATCCAGGAAACACTGCAGCCGGAAGGCGTAGCAGTGGTGATTGAAGCACAGCACCTCTGTATGATGATGCGCGGCGTACAAAAGCAAAACTCGGTGACCACCACATCCGCTTACAGCGGCCAGTTTGGTGACGTAGCTACCCGCAGCGAATTCATGAAACTTATCGGCAGATAGGACTTTCCTGTTATCCGGAAAAATGCTCAACCAGTAAACATTTGAGATTTATTTATTTGAGATTTGATTATTTAAACGCAGCGAAGATGTAAGCCTATAACTTCGCTGCGTTTAAATAATCAAATCTCAAATAAATAAATCTCAAATGTTTACTGGTTGAACCATTTTTGCCGGTAACTGTTTTTTAATGCAATTTTAGCGCAGTTGTATTCGGATTTTTCTATAAATTAATAGATTGTATATTTGGAATATATTTCATTTGAAATTAAATACTATATAAGCACATGAAGCATGCATACGTATTCCCCGGACAAGGCTCACAGTTTCCGGGCATGGGTAAAAACCTGTATGACACCAATGCAAAAGCAAAAGAATTATTTGAGAAAGCTAATGAAATCTTAGGATTCCGTATCTCCGACGTCATGTTCGGTGGTACTGAAGAAGATCTGAAACAAACCAAAGTCACCCAGCCTGCCGTATTTCTGCATGCCGTTATCGCGTTCCTCTGCACGGAACATTCCACACCTGAAATGGTAGCCGGTCACTCCCTCGGAGAATTTTCCGCACTCGTAGCCAATGGCGTATTGTCATTTGAAGAGGCGCTGCGCCTGGTAGCAATCAGAGCCAACGCCATGCAAAAAGCATGTGAACTGCAACCTTCCACCATGGCCGCTGTACTGGCCCTGGAGGATGCAAAGGTAGAAGAGATCTGCGCCAAAGTAGCCGCTGAAACCGGCGAAGTGGTGGTGCCGGCCAATTACAACTGTCCGGGACAACTCGTGATCTCCGGGTCTCTGAAAGGCATCGATATTGCCTGTGCAGAAATGAAGGCTGCCGGCGCTAAAAGAGCCATGGTATTGCCGGTAGGTGGCGCTTTCCACTCTCCCCTCATGGCGCCTGCCAGAGAAGAGCTGAAAGCCGCTATCGAAAAAGCTACCTTCAATACTCCCGCCTGCCCGGTATACCAGAACGTAGTAGCAGCAGCTGTTACCGATCCTGCGCAGATCAAACAAAACCTCATCGATCAGCTGACCGGCGCCGTAAAATGGACACAATCCGTTCAGGCCATGATCGCTGACGGCGCAAAAGAATTCACCGAAGTAGGCCCTGGTAAAGTGTTACAAGGGTTAGTGCAGAAGATTAATAAGGAGACGGTGGTGAACGGGATAAACTAGAATTGCGAATTACGAATTACGAATGTAGGCGAAGATTAAAACGAAGATTTAAGTAGATGTTTAATAGTTATCTCCTTAAATCTTCGTTTTAATCTTCGCCTACATTCGTAATTCGCAATTCGTAATTCGCAATTCAAAGCATAATCGCCATTTCATACTGCGACAAATAATGCCCCAACCCTGCCTGTTCCAGGAAGCGTGAAATCTCCGGGAATTTATCATCGATGTTAATGATGCTCATGGGACCATTCAGGGCCCCGGAGGCATGCTGCAGCAGGCTGCTGCCGATACCCTGCCTGCGGAAGCCGGGATGTACGGCAATATTTCTGATGCGGCGGCTTTCCTTGTGAACGCTGATGAATCCTACAGGCTGTCCGTCAAGCGTGGCTTGCCAGGTAGCCGTGAAAGGATGTTCACGGGTAATGCTGGCGATGGTGTTGGACCATGAAGGCTCCTGATCCATAAAGGTGCTGAGCACCTGCCAGTCGGGATCCGCTGTTTTTTCTATGGAGATGTTTTCCGCTGTTTTGTGGGTAGCCACTGTGCCTTTATAGCAGTGATAGTGACGCACCTTGCTGAAGCCGCTGTTGGTATAAGCCTTGATGGCAGGCAGATTGGAGGTAATGACCTCCAGCAGTATTTTTTTGATCCCCTGCCGCTTATAAACAGGAATAAACTGCTCATACATTTTTTGAATAAGGTGTTGCCCGCGATAGGCGGGTATTACACCGGTACCGCCATTGTAGAGTACCTGCGGCTTTACCTGGCTGTCGGTTCCATGAAGAATAAAAGCGCCCAGCTCGTCCTGGTTGAAGGCGCCGATAGACCACTGCCGTTGCAGGTTTTCAGCTTTCATCTTCTGTTCAAGGATCGATGGTGTTAAATGCAGGGGAACAATGTAATCGCTGAATGCCTCATTGAAAGTTTCACTGATTACCTCTGTTGTTGCAGCCCGCAGGTCGTGGAAATCATGTAGAAAAGTCATAACCTTAAGATCTCATTAATATTAGGAAGGATTAACCATATGCAGGAGTAGATTTATATAAGCGGGCGTATTATGATAACTCTATCCGCACATTTGTCCACTCCGGTTCAAATTTGTCTGTATACTTTTTGTAGAAATTGATAGCCGGTTCGTTCCACTCCAGCACCTGGAAAGTAATACCGGAAAACTGTTTCTCCTTTGCTTCTGCAATCAGCTGATCGAATAACAGTTTGCCTACACCTTTGCCGCGCCAGGAAGAGGTAACAACAATATCTTCCAGATACAGGCGGCAACCTTTCCAGGTAGAGTAACGGATGTAGTACAGGGCAAATCCGATGATCTGTTCCCCGTCCGGTACCGGTACGGTGGCTACAAATGCTTTCCATACAGGATCAGGCCCAAATCCGGCGGCTTCAAATGCCGCAGGGCTTACCGTTACTTCATGTACGGAGTTTTCATATTCCGCCAGTTCACGGATCAGTTCCATAATGCGGGGACAATCTTCTTTTCGTGCAACCCTTAACGTTATATCTTGCATAGTCTCCATATTTAATTTTTGAGCAGGTACGGTTTGGATCAAACGGGCTACTGTATTATATTTCCGGGGTATTGTGCTGTCCCGGAGGAGATACAGGGGGAACTGCCTGTCTGCCGTTCGCAATGTAATCAAATAGAAGCGTATCTGCCGCATAAAAAATTATGAATGGCAGATGGGGGAAAACACATCGGAAATTGTCAAACAATATTGTAATTTGTTGAGGATTCACATGCGGACAATTTAATAAATGCTGTAAATGAAAGAATTACTGGTGCATTACGCATCTTATAACTGCTGGGCCAATCAGCAGATAATCGCAGTGCTGCTGAAGCTGGATGAAGCACAGACGGAAACCGAGGTGGGGGGCAGCTTTCCTTCGCTGAAGAAAACGGTGCTGCATTTGTGGTTTGCAGAGAGCATCTGGCATCAGCGTTTGTTGCTGACAGAAAAACCGGTAGACCCCAGTACCGGATTTACGGGATCTTTTGAAGCTGCCTGCCGGGCATGGCAACAGCAATCGCAGGCATTGCAGGAGTGGGTGAAGCATGCAACGCCGGTAAGGCTGGAACATACGCTGGCCTATAACACCTCCGGCAGCGGTGTGGTGAAGCTGCCGGTACACGATGCGCTGATGCATGTTTTTAACCACAGCACTTATCACCGTGGTCAGCTGGTGAATATGATCCGGATGCTGGGCGTATCAACAAAAATACCTCCGCTGGACTATCGTCATTATAAGCCCAGAAAGTAGGCTGATTTTATTATTTTTACTGGATATATGCTGCAAATGCTCCTTTTATGAATGCTGCTTCTTTTTATGCACAAGCCCCCAAACACCTGGTGGCAGTAGATTGCATCATTTTTGGTTTTGATGAAGGTAAATTAAAGCTGCTCGTGATGAAGCGGAAAGTGGCGCCTATGGCTGGTGAATGGTCGCTGGTAGGAGGCTTCGTACAATCCGGCGAAAGTACGGACGATGCCGCTGCCAGAGTACTCAAACATACCACCGGACTGGAAAATATTTACATGGATCAACTCCGCTGTTATGGTGAGGTAGGCCGCGATACCGGCGCCAGGGTTATTTCCGTGGCTTATTACGCGCTTATCCGTATCAAGGATCACGACCGTCCGCTGGCACAGGAACACGGCGCACACTGGCTGGAACTGCACGAAATACCGCCATTGATTTTTGACCACAAACGTATGATAGAAGATGCGCTCGTTCAGCTCCGCAACAATGCGCACTTTCATCCGATAGGATTTGAACTGCTGCCGGAGAAATTCACGCTCTCACAGTTGCGCAGCCTGTACGAAGAAATCTATAACAAGCCGCTGGACAAGCGTAATTTCCGTAAGAAAATTCTGTCGCTGGATGTAATGGAAAAGCTGGATGAGAAAGACAAAACCTCTTCCAAGAAAGGCGCGCATCTCTACCGTTTTGATCCTGCCCGTTACGAGGCGCTCATGCACAAGGGGCTGGTATTTGAAATATAGACTTTCCTTCAGGTGGAAAATGAACAAAATGAACAGGCTGAACAGTTCGTGTCATTCACTGTTTCTGTTTATTTTCCGGGTCCGTTATGACCGACCATTTACCATATCTGCGCAAGCTGGCCCTTTGCTGGCTGCTGGCGCTTCCTGTATTTATCCGGGCACAATCTTCCGGAATTGAAAAACTGAAAAAACAACTGCCGCTGGTTACAGACAGCGTGGCGTATGTTACTACCCTCAACCGGCTGGCGATTGCGTACCAGGCATGCCAGCTGGACAGCTGCGGTAAATATGCATCCCTGGCCCGCGATGTGGCTACCCGTATCCATGACCGGCAAGGCAGGGCGCATGCTCTACGCAATCTGGGCAGCTATTACGCGTTCCGGCCGCACCGCTATCTTTCCTTTCTCTTTTACAATGATGCACTGAATGAAAGCCGTGCTGCCGGCGATTCCTGTCATGTTTCACAGGTGCTCATGAATATCGGCATCTACTATAACTTTAACGGCAACGCCAAAGATGCCAGAAGTATGATTAACCGGGCGCTTCTGCTTACCTGGCAGCTGAAAGCCGATTCCCTGCGCGCTATGGTACTGGCGAATTATTACACCGTATATTATGCTGATTCCCTCATGAAGCCATATGCCGCCAAAGCCTTGCTGCAGGCAGGCATCCTGGCAGAACAGTTCCGCGATGTCAGGGCTTCCCTGACTATACAGCTGCTGCAGGCCAATGAAACATTTATGAACGGCCGGTTCAGCCAGGCGGAAACAGACCTGAAACATATCATCGATACTGCCGCCCGCGCAGGACTCAACTACCTGGCCATGTACGGCAGTATGCAGCTGACAGGCTACAAGGTATGGCTGCGGCAGGCCGATTCCCTGGAATACCGGCAAAAATCAGTGAAATATGCGATGGCCGGCGGGTATATCGGTTTAATACTACCGGCCGTTACTATCCTGTACAATCATTACCAGCGCCGCGGAGATACACTGCAGGCGGCCAGATACAGCCGCATTGCCCTGCGTATTATGCAGCAGCAGCAGGATGATATGCAGAAAGGAGAAATGGATTACATCGCCTATACCATGCAGGATCAGACAATGGATTCACTGAAACTGCAGGCGGTGATACAGGAGAGTGCGTTGCAGAAAAGCCGGCTGCAGCAAAGGTTCTGGCAATACCTGCTGGTATTTATGATCGTCGTTATTCTGCTGGTGCTGCTGCTGTTCTTTAAATTCCTGCGTTCCTATCATGCCTCCGGTATCAGGGCGCAGCGTCTCAGCAGGCTACAGCAGGAAGTCAGCGATTCCAATGAAACACTCCGTGTAAACGATGATTTCAAGAATAAACTGATCTCCCTGATTGCCCACGATTTCAGAACACCCCTGCATAATATTATCGATATTACCGGCTTTGTCAATGAATCCGTACTTACTCCTGAAGATGCCACCGAAATGGTGATAGAAGTAGAACGTACTGCTACCAATACGCTGACTGTTTTTGAAGAAATACTCAGCTGGATGCGTACGCAGCTTTCCGGCTTCGTGTATTACCCAAAGCCTTACCTGCTGCAGAATATGCTGACAGCGATGATACAAAGTCTGCACCACCTGGTGAAAGATAAACAGCTCCTGATTATTCAGCAGCTGCCTCCCGGTCTGCAGGTACACTGCGATTACGAAATGCTGCAGTTTATCCACCGCAATTTCCTGCATAATGCCATTAAGTTCTCGCCCGCCGGAAGTACTATAACTATTACGGCTATACGAATAAATACATTTACAGAAATTTCTTTTTCAGATGAAGGGCCAGGTGTGCCGGCAGAAGTGCTGCCCTGGCTGTTTGCCTACGACAGCCACTCCTACCGGCAGAAGCGCACCGGGAAAGGCGCCGGCCTGGCATTGATTATCTGCAAGGATTTTATAGACAAGATGAAAGGAGAAATTGGTGCGGTCAATAATCCTGTGAAGGGAAGTACTTTCTATTACCGGCTGCCGGAAGCCCCCGGTGAGGAAGAGAATATCGTATCATGATAAAAGCGTATATACATACACGTTATATAGCTGTTTTCCTGACGGCATGGTTGTTAGTGTTTCAGGACACTACCGCCCAGATAAGGCGTACGCCACAGCTGCCGCTGTTGCAGGCGCAGCTGGCGCAGCAGCAGGACAGCGCAGGATATGTAGCTGTATTGGGAAAGATAGCAGCGCTGTATGCAGTCATCAGCCTGGATAGCTGCTTTAAATACTCTCTGCAGGTAAGGGATATATCCATGCGGCAGCATAATGCCAAAGGGCTGGCAGATGCCAATGACCTCATCAGCTTTTACTATGCGCTGAAAACGGATTTTACCATCGCCGGTATTTACGGATATAAGGCGTTACAGTTGCATCAGCAACTGGGCGATTCTGCCCGTATGGCCAAAACGCTCAGTAACATTTATCTCTTTTACCGTAATCTGGGCAGGGCCGGTGATGCTAATAATTACTTCTACCGGGCATTTCACCTGGCGGCGAGGTTGCCGCCGGAGCAGGATTCTGTATACGGTATTCTGCTGGTGAATTACGTCATGCGGTTTTATAAAGACAGCACCCGGGCGGATTCTGTGCAATGGGCGATAAAGGAAGGGAGAAGAGTGGCTGAAAAATATCCGTTTAACAAACAGATATTCTATGTAGAAGCATATGACGCAGATAACCTGGTGCGGCAGGGAAGGGGCAGGGAAGCAGAAGAGAAGATGTATTACCTGGCAGATATTGCCTTACAGAGAGGTATGCCTTACGTAGCCATGGATATGTACGGTAAGCTGGACGATTTTCAGCGGCTGGGATATTTTGCGGACTCCACCCGTTACCAGGAAAGAGCTTATCAGCTGGGCATCCAGACAGGCAGCATTGAACTGAATCTGTACTGGGTGGCACGGCTGTACGATTACTACCGCAAGCACCGGCAGCCCGATAAGGTAGTATATTACAGCAACGAAATTATGCGGCTGGCGGCACAAAGCCGCTACCAGGCTGCCTCTCGTGATATCAATTACATCGGCTTCTTTCTGAAGGAGCAGGCATTGCAGTCACTGGCCATGAAAAACAGTGTCCGGCAACAGCTGCTGGAAAAGGCACAGGCAGAAAACAAGAACAAGGGGCTGCTGACAATAGGGCTCTTTACCGTAACGGCGTTGCTGCTCCTGCTGCTGCTGTCCCATTACTGGCATTACCGCCGCAAGCGCCAGCAGGAACGGGCCATGGAGAAAAGCTATGATGCTATCGCTGCCACCAATGCGGCACTGGTGGAAAACGATGAATTTAAGAATAAGCTGCTGACCATACTGGCAAATGATTTCCGGGCGCCGCTGCACCATATCGTGGAAGTAGCCGCGCAGCTGAAAACAGGCATGCTGGCACAAAGTGAGGTGGTCACACTGCTGAAGCAGATTGCGGGGGCTTCCCGCAAGACCCTGGATGCATTTGACACCATCCTGAAATGGATCCGGCTGCAATTATCGGGTTTCGCCTACAAGGCTGTTCCCTGCCTGCTGCCGGCGGCAGTAATCAGTGCATTGGAAATCCATAAAGCGGATATACAGGAGAAAGGGCTGACGGTAATCAACCGTATCCCTGCAGGTCTGGAAGTGCCGGCGGATGAGGAAATGCTGCGTGTGGTCAATGTACTGCTGTTGCAGGTAGCCATCATCACTGCTGCGCCGGGCAGCCTCCTGATTATCTCATCTCAGAAAAAATATGAAAAAACCATCGTGAACATCATTATCAACGCAGGAGAACGGGTGGGAGAGAAGTTACTGGTCCTGCAGCAATGGGAGGAGAATACATTTGCCCTGGGGCTGGTCATCAGCCGGGACTTCATTCATAAAATGGATGGCACTTTCCACATGGAAGAACAAGTAGAGAAGTACCTGATTTTTGAATACTGCCTCTAAGAATTTACTATTTTATTATTTTTTTATTTGAGATTTTCTCTCTTATCAAGGTGTCATCCGGAAGATGGGAAAGCACTATGATAAGAGAGAAAATCTCAAATAAAAAAATAATAAAATTATTTGCCGGTTTTATCGCCGTCGTAAGCCCATTTAATGTAGCTGGCGCCCCAGGTGAAGCCACCGCCGAAGGCTGCCATGATGAGGTTGTCACCTTTCTTCAGTTGCTTTTCGTAATCCCAGAGGCACAGTGGAATGGTGCCGGCTGTGGTATTACCGTAGCGGTGAATATTCATCATTACCTTTTCGTCAGGTAGTTCAATGTATTGGGAAGTAGCGCCGATGATACGTTTGTTGGCCTGGTGCGGTACCAGCCATGCGATGCTGTCGGAGGTCAGGTTATTGCGTTGCATGACCTCTTTAGCGGCTTCCGCCATGTTGGAAACGGCATATTTGAATACCATTTTACCTTCCTGGTAAACGAAGTGTTCACGGGCAGTTACCGTTTCGAGGGTAGCTGGTTTTACGGAGCCGCCGGCCTTCATGTGAAGGTATTCGCGGCCATGTCCGTCGCTTCTCAGCACGCTGTCGACAAGGCCGTATCCTTCTGTATCCGGTTCCAGCAGTACGCCGCCGGCGCCGTCGCCGAAGATGATGCAGGTGGTACGGTCGGTATAATCAATGATAGAGCTCATTTTATCGGCCCCGATGACCATTACTTTTTTGTAACGGCCACTTTCAATGAAGCGGGCGCCTGTATCCAGTGCGTAGAGGAAGCCGGAGCAGGCAGCGCTGATATCAAAGCCAAAAGCTTTGGTGGCGCCGATTTTATCGGTCACTACGTTGGCGGTGGCGGGGAAGGTCATGTCGGGAGTAACAGTCGCTACAATCAACAGATCTATTTCGGCCGGAGTGATGCCTCTCTTTTTGCATATTTCCAGTGCTACCGGAACACACAGGTCAGAGGTGCCTTTGCCTTCTCCTTTCAGTATTCTTCTTTCGGAAATGCCGGTGCGGGTTAATATCCACTCATTTGTTGTGTCTACTAATTTTTCCAGTTCCTGATTGGTAAGCACGTAGTCCGGAACATATCCGCCCACCGCTGTAATAGCGGCCGTTATTTTATTCATATAAACTAAATATGTGTTTAAATCGAGGCGTAAAAATACGATATAAACGAATATTTCCTAAAAAAGTCGCATATGATCTGATTCAGGAGATTGTCAATCCGCTAAAAGTTAGCATCTTTGCCCCCTTGTGATAATTGAAATGCATTTTAATTCATTTTTCGTAAGTTTAAGTAATTTACCGAACCTTTACCTTCTATGATCGCGTATTTGAATGGAAAATTGGCATATAAATCCCCGGCTCTTGTTCACATGGAGGTACATGGAGTAGGATAT
This sequence comes from Chitinophaga solisilvae, assembly GCF_009928525.1. Taxonomy (GTDB): domain Bacteria; phylum Bacteroidota; class Bacteroidia; order Chitinophagales; family Chitinophagaceae; genus Chitinophaga; species Chitinophaga solisilvae. Next base: position 302,625 of record NZ_JAABOK010000002.1, read on the forward strand.
GAAGTACAGATTAGCCTCAATACCTATTCGAGGATACAGGACCTGGATAGTTGTAAATTGTTAACTTATCTCCAGATTAAGGAAGATGCCCATACCTTATATGGTTTTTTTGAAGAAGCAGAAAGAAGCCTGTTTCTTTTGCTCATCAGTGTTTCCGGTGTAGGCGCCGGCACTGCAAGAATGATGCTGTCATCCCTGCAGCCGGATGATATCCAGCGGGCTATCATGATGGAAAATGAAAAAATGCTGGAAGGCGTAAAAGGTATAGGGGCCAAGACAGCCAAAAGAATTATACTGGAACTGAAAGATAAAGTCAGTAAACAAAAAGATTCCGGTTTACATTTATCTGTAACTTCAAACAATACTATTCATGAAGACGCGTTAAATGCACTGGTAACTCTCGGTATAGCCCGTAATATGGCAGATACGGCAATTCAAAGGGTTATGAAGAACGAACCACTATTGCAGAACTTGGAAGAGCTGATAAAGAAGGCTTTGAAAAGTTTATAATTAAATAAGACCTCTATAAAAACCTATTTTTCTTGGCAAGAAAGACTTACTATGGTGCTTTTGCAGTAATAGGAATTGTATCTTTTATCATTGTTGACACTGCCGCAAGGGATCGTTCGTGGAATTTAAAATTTGTAAGTAAGAAGAGTTGGAAGTCGGACACTACAACTACTGGTAATACCAAAATCGATACTACCGGGAAAAAAGATACCTTGAAATACCCCCTGAAAGACAGACGCGGCCCCACTATTTCGGAACCCGCGTCCAGGAGCGTTATTGACCTGAATGACCCGGCAAACATCAACAAAACTGTAGAATACAATCCTGTTACCAAAGAATACACCGTTAAGGAGAAAATCGGTAACCAGTATTACCGTAACCCCACTTATATGAACTTCGACGAGTTCTATAAGCTCCAATCAGCCCAAAGCGAAAGGAACTACTGGCAGAAAAGAGCCAGTGCACTGGGTAATCTCAATCAACGAGGTATAGGGCCCCAGCTCTATAACGGGAATAACCTGTTTGACCGCATATTCGGCGGCAGCAAGGTAGATATACGCCCGCAGGGAAGCCTGGACCTTACCTTCGGTTACCAGGGGCAGAATATCAAAAACCCCGTACTGGTGGAACAGGCCCGCAAAAACGGCGGGTTTAACTTCGATATGGGCATCAACATGAACGTGACAGGCCGTATCGGGGATAAACTTAAACTCATCACCAACTACAATACCCAGTCTACCTTCGATTTTGAAAACCAGGTAAAACTGGAATATACCGGCTATCCGGACGAAATTATCAAGAAAATAGAAGCCGGTAACGTCAGCTTCCCGCTGCGCAGCTCGCTCATCTCCGGTATTCAGTCCCTCTTCGGGGTGAAAACCCAGCTGCAGTTCGGCCGCCTTACCGTTACCAGCGTACTGTCTAACCAGAAATCGCAGAAGCAGAACCTGATGCTGAAAGGCGGTACCATGGTACAGGATTACAACATCCGGGCGGATGAATACGAAGATAACCGGCACTTCCTCCTGGCACAGTATTTCCGGGACACCTTCAACTACGCGATGTCTAACCTCCCCATTATCCGCTCCCTGGCCAACATCACCAGGATAGAGGTATGGGTCACCAATAAAACCGGCGCCACCACGCAGACCCGTGATATCGTTGGTCTGATGGACCTCGGTGAACAGAAACCCTGGAATACCACCAGCATTATCGTAAATACCAGCAATAAACTGCCGGACAGAGGAACCAACAACCTGTACAGCAACCTGGTATCCGATCCCGGCAGCCGGAGAACCAGTACGGTAGTCAGCCGCCTCCTGGCCCTGGGACTGAAACCGGTGTCGGAGTTTGAAAAGACCTTCGCCCGCAAACTGGACTCCACAGAGTATATTGTCAATAAACAACTGGGCTTCATCTCCCTCAATCAGCAGCTGCAGCCGGATGAAGTGCTGGCAGTTGCCTACCAGTACACGTATAACGGCCGCGTATACCAGGTGGGTGAATTCTCCCAGGACGTGCCGCCGGATCAGAACAACAGCGCCAACCAGCCTGTACTGTTCCTGAAATTACTGAAGGCCACCTCCGCAAGGCCAACGCTCCCGATATGGGACCTCATGATGAAAAACATCTATGCTACCGGCGCCTTCCAGGTGAATAAGGAAGATTTCCGTATGGATGTATTTTATAAAGACCCCGGCGCTGAAGGCAGACCACCCAGCGACAAACGATATATCCCTGACGCCAAAGGCGATTATGCAGGTGCACCCATCATCACCATACTCAACCTGGACCGCCTGAACAACCAGCTCGATCCGCAGCCGGACGGCGTTTTCGACTACGTAGAAGGCTACACGATAAATTCCCTCACCGGAAAAATCATGTTCCCGGTGCTGGAACCCTTCTCCGATGGCTTACGCAAATCCTTCGGCGGAGACGGGGCCCTGGAGAAACAATATATGTATAAGGTACTGTACGACTCCATCAAGGTGGTAGCCCAGCAGTTTCCGCAACTGAACCGCTATGTGATACGTGGGTCGTATAAGTCTGCCAACTCCTCCGAAATCAACCTCGGCGGCGGTATCACCATTCCGCCAGGATCCGTGGTGGTAACGGCCGGCGGACAGCAGCTCCGTGAAAACGTGGATTATATCATCGACTATAACTTGGGCAGACTCAAAATCATCAACAGCGGTGTGCTCAACTCCGGTGTGCCCATCAACGTGCAGTTTGAGAATAACGCCCTCTTCGGGCAACAGGTCCGGAACTATTTTGGTACCCGCCTGGATTATATGGTCAACGATAAACTCAGTATAGGCGGTACCGTGGTACGTATGAGCGAACGCCCCTACTATCAGAAGGTGAACTACGGCGAAGACCCCATCAAAAACACGATGGTGGGCCTTGACGTAAACTATGCCTCCGACTGGAAAGGGCTGACCCGATTCCTGGATAAGCTGCCTAACTACAGCACTACCGCTCCTTCCAGCATCCTGTTCACCGGTGAAGTGGCCCGCCTCTTCCCCGGCCACAGTAAACTGATTAACCAGCCCGGCAGCAAACAGGGAACAGCCTTCATCGACGACTTTGAAGGGGTGAAAAGCGGTTATGACCTGAAATTCCCGGCAACCGCCTGGGCGCTGGCATCTACGCCGAAAGGCGCTACCTCCCCCAACGGCAGCATCCTGTTCCCCGAGGCCGACCTCAATAACATGCTCGACTATGGGAAAAACAGGGCCAAACTGGCATGGTATATCATTGAACCTACCTTACAGATACCTAAATCGCCTAACCTGCCTGCAGGCATCTCCGTGGACGATCAGTCTGATCCCCGCGTAAGGCTCGTGTATCAGAAGGAAGTATTCCGTAACCGCTCTACCGACTTCGGACAGAGCCAGCTCAGCACCCTTGACCTGGCCTACTATCCGACCGAGCGGGGACCTTATAACTTTACCAGCAGTCCGATCCAGATGGACCGAAACGGCCGCCTGGCCCGCCCGCAGTCAAGATGGGGCGGTATTATGCGCGCTATTGATAACAGTGACTTCGAAACCGCCAACATTGAATTCATAGAATTCTGGATTCAGGATCCGTTTATTAAATCGCCCAACAGCACCGGCGGATCACTATACTTCAACCTCGGTAACGTTTCTGAAGATATTCTCAAGGACTCCAAGAAATTCTTTGAGAACGGTATGCCTGATCCCAACGTGGACCCGAATAAAATTGACACCTCCAAATGGGGCCGTCAGCCTAAGTTCCAGCAGCAGATCACCCAGGCTTTCGATAACGATCCCAATATACGCGCCTTCCAGGACGTAGGATATGATGGTCTGAGGTCTTCCGACGAAGCCAACTATTTCAAAAGTTACATGGACTCCATGAACATGAACTTCGGCGGCAGCCCGGTAATGGACCTGGCAAGAAGGGACCCTGCGAACGATGACTATAAACATTACCGCAACGCAGAATATGACGCTGCACGTACAGACATCCTTGGACGTTATAAAAATTACAGCAACCCGGAAGGTAACTCCCCGGTATCTGATCCTAAATCACAGTTCTCCAATGCGGCGACCAATATCCCGGAATCAGAAGACCTGAACAGGGATAATACCATGAATGAAACGGAAGAATATTTCCAGTACCGCGTGGACCTGAAGCCGAATATGGCTGTGGGCAGCAACTTCATCGTGGATAAAATAGACGCCGCAGTAGATCTCCCTAACGGCACCAAAACCACAGAAACCTGGTATCAGTTTAAAGTACCCGTAAACCAGTTCGATACCAAAGTGGGCAATATACCGGATTTCAAATCCATCCGCTTCATGCGTATGTTCCTCACCAATTTCAATGATCCGGTGGTAGTACGTTTCGCTAAACTGGAACTGGTGCGTAATCAGTGGCGCAGGTACATGTATGAGCTGCGGCCCGGCGATCCTGTTCCGTTAGATCAGACAACTACTTTTAACTCATCTGCCGTAAATATCGAAGAAAACTCATCCCGTACGCCCATTCCGTACGTGATGCCTCCGGGCGTGGTACGCCAGAATACCATCAGCACCAACAACACCACGTTGCAGCTGAACGAACAGGCATTGTCCGTACAGGTGTGTAACCTGAAAGACGGCGAAATCCGCGCCCTGTATAAAACACTGAACCTGGATCTGCGCCAGTACAAGAAAATGGAAATGTACCTCCACGCAGAAGCAGTGCAGAACGTGAACTCCCTGAAAGACGGACAGGTACATGCAGTCATCCGTATCGGAAGCGACTTTGTAAATAACTACTACGAATACCGTATTCCGCTGAAGGTAACATCCTGGAATGCTAAGTCCGCTACAGAAATCTGGCCGGAAAGCAATAACATGCAGCTCGTTATGCAGCGCCTCAGCCAGCTGAAACAGAAACGTAACATGTGCGATTCCTGTTCTCCGCTGGAAGCCTATCCGAAAATTCCGGTGGCTGACGAATTCGGCAACTTCATGTCCATTGTGGGTAACCCAAGCCTGGGCGACGCGCGGAACATGATGATCGGTATTCTCAACCCGAAAGATGATGGCCAGCCACGCTGTGCGGAAGTATGGCTGAATGAATTACGCCTGTCCGACTTTGATGAAAAAGGTGGCTATGCCGCATTGGCAAGGGTAGACGTACAGCTGGCAGACCTGGGAACCATTTCGGTGTCGGGTAATATGCATACCTCCGGATTCGGAAACATAGACCAGCGCGTGAATGAACGTTTCCGTGATAACTTCCTGCAGTACGATGCCGCCGCTAACCTTGATCTCGGAAAATTATTACCGAAAAATGCCGGCATGTCTATCCCGGTATATGCAGGCTATTCACAATCTGCCAGCAATCCGGAATATGATCCCTATGATCTGGATATAAAACTGAAAGATAAACTGGCACTGGCCAGGAGCCGCGCGGAAAAAGATTCTATACGCAAGGCCGCGCAGGACTTCACCTCTATTACCAGCCTGAACTTTACCAATGTCCGCAAACTCAATATGCGGCAGGGTAAGCGGCATATCTGGGATATAGAGAATTTTGATGTGAGCTATTCCTTCTCGCAGATAAACAGGCATAACCCGCTTATACAGAGCGACGTGCTGACTAAACATCGCGGGGGACTGGGCTACAACTATGCGGGACAGCCACATTACCTGGAGCCGTTCAAAAAACTCCTTAAAGCCAAAACGCGCTGGCTGGATCTGATACGGGATTTCAATGTCAATTATGTACCGGCTATCGTCAGCTTCCGGGCGGATATTACCCGCCAGTTCGGCGCTGCGCGTATCCGTAATGTTGGCGGCGATGTGAAATACCAGCTTCCTGAAACATACGACAAGTACTTCACCTTCGACAGATACTATACGCTGAAATGGGACATCACCCGCAGTATCAATATCGAATTCAATGCAGTGAATAACTCACGTATAGATGAACCGGCAGGTAGAATCAATACTTCGCAGAAGAAAGATACGGTACGCTCCAACTTCTTCAGAGGTGGCCGTAATACGACCTACATGCACAATGCCAACTTCACGTATACCTTGCCTACGCAGAAGTTCCCGGCGCTGAGCTGGACAAACATCAACTTCGGCTATAGTACGGAATACCGCTGGATAGCGGCTTCGAGGCTGGCTATATACCTTGGTAACGCCATCGAGAACACCCAGCAGAAAACACTGACAGCAGAATTCAAGTTCGTAGATCTGTACAACAAATCTAAATTCCTGCGGGAAATCAACACCCGCAAACAACCTGCGAACAACAATAACAATAACAACCCGAACAATAATAATGCAGTCACCAAACAGCAGCAATCGCAGCAGCAACAGGCAGCACCTGAAATCTCACCATGGGTGAAAGGACTGCTGAAACCGCTGATGATGCTGAAACGTATCGGCTTCAACTATAACGAAAATGCAGGCACCCGTCTGCCAGGTTATATAGACAGCTCCAAGATACTGGGTATGAACTGGGCGTCTATGGCGCCGGGGCTGGGCTTTGTACTGGGTAAGCAGCCAGATAAAAAATGGCTGGACGATTTCGCAAAAAGAGGACTGGTAACACCGGATACCTTATTCAATATTCAGTATCAGCAGCAGTTCACCCAACGCTGGGATGCACAGGCACAGCTGGAGCCATTCAATGACCTGCGTATTGATCTGAATATGACCAAGTCGTTTACCAGAACACATACGGAGATGTTCAAAAACCTCACAGACCCTGTGAACTTCCAGCATCTCAGCCCATACGACGCCGGCGGATTTGAAATAACCTACATCGCCATTAAAACGATGTTCGGAAAGATCAATACTACCGACGGCATCTCTCAGACCTTCCGGAATTTTGAATCATACCGTAACATCATTTCCAAGCGACTGGGTGCGCTCAATCCATATAACAGGGATCCGAATGTTCCGGCCAATGATCCGAAAGATCCGTCCTATGCCTACGGGTACACCCGTTATGCACAGGATGTGCTGATACCAGCCTTCCTGGCGGCTTACACCGGCAAAGCCCCGGATAAGATAGGGTTGATGGAAGGCGCTACCAACAGCGTGAAGAGCAATCCGTTCCGGAATTTCATTCCCAAACCCAACTGGCGTGTAACCTATAATGGTTTAACCAAACTGGAGCCTTTCCGTAAGTTCCTGACCAACTTCACCATTACACATGCCTATATCGGTTCATTGAGCATGAACTCGTACAATACTTCCATGTATTACGAAGATCCGCGCCTGGCTGGCTATCCGGCTTTCAGGGATACGTTGTCCGGCAACTACTATCCATATTTCCTGGTGCCGAACCTCACGCTCACAGAGCAGTTCTCGCCGTTATTCGGTATGGACCTCACATTTACCAACAGCCTGAATGCACGTTTCGAATTCAGGAAGAGCCGTTCACTCAGCCTCAGCCTGATCGACTACCAGCTGACAGAATTACGCTCCAGCGAAATAGTAGTGGGCGCAGGTTACCGTGTACGCGGCCTGCAGCTGCCCTTCTCCTTCAGCAAAGACGGAGGCAAGCGCCTGCAGAACGACCTGAACTTCCGGCTGGACCTGAGCTTCCGTGACGACAAAACCGCCAACAACAGGCTCGATGCCGATCTGGTTATCCCCACCAGTGGCCAGAAAGTAATAGGCATCGCCCCCTCCATAGATTATGTTGTAAACAACCGCCTGAATCTGCGCTTCTTCTACGACCGCAGACAAACCATACCGGTTATTTCTACGGCATACCCGATAACGAATACCAGAGGAGGGATAACGTTTAGGTTTGTGTTGTCGCAGTAAGAATATGGTTGTTAATTATGAATTACGAATGATGAATTGCGAGTGGACAGCGAAGATTTAAGCGAAAGAGTTACCCCTGATCCGCTTAAATCTTCGCTGTCCATTCGCAATTCATCATTCGTAATTCGTAATTAATATCGTAGGTTTGTTCCGTGAAATACTTCCTCGTCATGTGCATCTCCCTGGGTCTTTTGCTGCAGAACTTCAGCAAGAGCCTTATTGTGATGCAGTTTCAGGCGCAGCAGTCCTATATTGCAAAGGTACTTTGTGAGAACAGGAGCAAGCCGGAAATGCATTGTAATGGTAAGTGCTATCTGAAAAAGAAGCTGGACCGGGATACCCGTCAGGAGAAAAACAGTAACATGGGCAAAGAACGTTTTGAGGTAATGTTCGTGAATGCCATACCAACACTGCAGCTGGATGCTCCTGATGAAATGCTGCAGCACAGCAGCTTTTACTGCAATCCTCTTATTGTTTCCCCTGTTTATTCCATCTTCCATCCGCCACAGCCGCAGGTTTGCTAAATACTGACCCTCCTCCTTTATTTTACTGACAAACCAACGTGCACTGCCACTGGCGGGCATGTAACTATTTATGACATTATGAAACAATGTTGTTTACTCATCATTGCCTGTATTGTCGTGCAGATGAGTCATGCACAACAGCTACAGGGACGGATAGCCGATGCACAAACGCGGGAAGCTCTGCCAGGAGTGAATATTAAGATGATACCGGATGGAAGTGGCTGTACAGCCAATGCGCAGGGGAAATTTTTCCTGCCTGTCCGGCGGCAGGCAGATTCATTGCAGTTATCCTTTATGGGATATGTAACCAGGAAGATGACGGTTACCGAAGCAGAACACTTGTCTGTCATCTACCTGCAACCGGTATCTACCAACCTGAATGAAGTGATTGTTTCTTCATCAAGGGATAAACAATACCGGACGGAAGCGCCGGTAGCTATCAGCACTATTTCACCGCAGACACTGCAGGAAACCAAGGCTACCACGCTGGATAAAGTACTCAATAAGGTAAGCGGTGTATATATGGTGGATCTGGGCAATGAACAGCATACCATGGCCATCCGGCAGCCGATAGGATACAAGAGCCTGTTCCTCTACCTGGAAGATGGGATTCCGATCCGTACTACCGGTGATTTTAACCATAATGCGCTCATAGAAATCAATATGGCGGCACTGCGTAATATAGAGGTGATCCGTGGACCGGCCTCTTCCCTGTATGGCAGCGAAGCCGTAGGCGGCGCGGTGAATTTTATAACGGCTACGCCTACACTGGTGCCTACTGCCAAAGTACAACTGGAAGCCAGCAACTGGGGATACAAACGCACTGATTTCAGTGTGTCTGATACCAAAGGTAAAGCAGGATTTATCATCGGTGGGTATTACGCCAGTCAACAGAACGGTTACATGGATCACAGCGATTTTCATAAGCTGGCGCTGACTGCCCGGCTGGACTTACAGCTCAATGAAAAGAATAAATGGACGACTGCTGCCACCCTGATAAATTATAAAACAGATCAGACCGGCGGGCTGGACAGTACCCATTTTTTTGCCAAAGACTACAGTAATTTTCAAACCTTCAGCTACAGGGAAGTAAAGGCATTGCGCATACGCAGTACCTGGGATCATACGTGGAATAGCAGTAACCATACGAGTTTTACGGGCTTCTTCCGTCATAGTGTTATCGGACAGAATCCCTTCTATGCTATTAAAAATATCCCCAACTCACTGAAGGCAAAAGGTGAAATCAATAGTGACGGATTTTATAGTTATGGTGTAATTATACAACATAAAAAACAGTTCAGGTGGTTGCAGTCATCACTGATAGCTGGTGTCAGCGCAGATTACAGTCCGGCTGACTATTTCTCCAACTTTATTGATATAGACAGGAATGCCGACGGTTATTATGTAGGTTACCGCGCCACTGATTCTGTGCTGACAAGCTACAACGTAGGGTTGATGAATACAGCAGCCTATACGCAGTTTTCCTTTACGCCGGTAGCCGATATGCGGGTGGTAGCGGCATTGCGCTATGACCGTATGGATTATAATTTCGATAATCACCTGCCTCCCTCTGCATTTACAGGCGCTCCCAGCGAACGGAATAATTTTAATGCATTGACCCCCAAGCTGGGTGTGACATATAACCTGCGACAGCAGCGTGGGGTGTATGTTAATTACAGCAGAGGTTTTGCGCCGCCCAATATCTCCGAGTTATATCGTGGGGTGAAGACACCGGTGCTGAAACCGGCGACCTATGATAACTATGAAGCCGGCGGCTGGCTGGAATTTGCCCGACACAAAGGCTACCTGGATGTTAGTGTGTATCAGATGAAAGGATCGAATGAAATAGTAAGTGTGCGTAATGCCGACGGATCTTACGAGAACCGTAATGCCGGCGCTACCACCCATCAGGGGATTGAATGGAATGGGCGGTATACGCCATGGCGCAGCCTCTTTTTCCGGAGCAGCGGTACTTTCGCCAGGCATATCTTCAACGCCTATACGGAGAATGGAAAAATATATGATAACAATGAGATGAATGGGGCGCCCCGCTGGATTACCAATACTGAGGTAACCTGGAAACCCGCGTTGCTTAATGGTTTGCGCCTGGGCCTGGAGTGGCAGCATGTAGGCAGCTATTTTATGGATGCCGCCAACACTGCGAAATACGGAGGATATGAACTGTTCAATATACGCGCAGGGTATCAGTGGAAAGGGCTGGAATGCTGGGTAAACTGTATGAATGCAGGGGACAGATTGTATGCCACCACAGCAGAGAAGACGGCTTACGGAAAAAGTTACCGTGTTGGGCCCAGACAAACTTTTAATATAGGCGTTGCATATACATTCACCGGAAAAAAATAACAGGAATGAAGCAGGGAATAATTTTACTGATGATAGCAGGACTGTTGTCCTGCGGACTTAACAGGAAGACGACAAAGGAAGATGCACTGGTATTATCGCATCCCGGCGCGATAGCTTCCTGTCCTTATATTACCCGCGATACTAAAGGGAATATAGTCGTGAGCTGGGTGGAAAATGACAGTGCCGCAACTACCGGTGTAATGTATTATGCGGTATCTAACGATGACGGATATACGTTTTTGGATCCTGTAAAAATTCCCGTAACGGCCGGTGTGTATCCTCATGCGGAGAACCTGCCTAAGCTGCTCTATAAACCTGACGGCAGCATGGTAGTGATGTTTGGCGTAGAGCAGCATGACGCGCGGAATAAATACGCCGGGAAAGTAATGTATGCCTTATCACCGGATAACGGCCGTACATGGGAGGCAGCGCAGCCGCTGGTAACAGATACGGCTGGTTACGATCAGCGATATTTTGATATGGCGCTGCTTCCTGACGGGGAGGCGGCAGCCATCTGGCTGGATAACCGTAAAGATACCAGGGCAGAAGGCTCTACGCTGTATTTTGCCACTACGGCCGGCGCTAAAGGGTTTCAGTCAGCCCGGCCGGTAGCGCAGACGGTTTGCCAGTGCTGCCGTACGCGCTTGTATGTAGCAGCCAATGGTGATATTCACCTCGCTTACCGGGATATTATCAATGACTCCATCAGGGATATGGTGCATCAGCTATCTACCGACAGAGGCAGCACCTTTTCTGTTCCTGTGCGTATCAGTGCCGACAACTGGGTCATTAACGGCTGCCCGCATACCGGTCCGGCTCTCACGGCCAACAGCCATGGGCTTCATACCGCCTGGTTCACCATGGGGGGCGGACAGGGAGTCTTTTACGCTACATCGGCTGATAACGGCAACACCTATACGCAGAAGGAATCTCTCAGTAAGGCGCCCATGGCCAAGCACCCGCAGATTGTTACCACGCAGCAGGATGGTATAGCTATTGTCTGGGATGAGCCGGTAAAATGGAAAGGCGAGTTCGGCAGCAGAATAGGACTTTGCCATAAGGCGCCCGACGGAAAAACGATCTCCACCAGGTGGATCACGGCAGATAGTTTACATGCCGGTTATCCGGTAATAGGAACTGTTCCGGGAAAGCAGGTGGTAGTAGGGTACAGGTTAGGGGAAGAAGTGGTGGTGAAGAAACTAAATCTTTGAAAAATTATGAATTAAGAATTAGGAATGATGAGTTATCGCGGGGATTAATGTGGATAATAAATGCATTTTTCGCTTTGATCTTCGTGTTAACTCATCATTCCTGATTCCTAATTCACAATTAATAATGTAACTCAGCTGTAGCCAAGAGAATAACCCGCCTGGCTGCTCCAGTCTTTACGCGATGCCCAGCGGCCATAGTTGCCTCTGCGGGACCCGCCGAAATAAATGCGCCACTGTTCTTTCCACCGGGGATAGTACAGTCGCAAGACGTACATAGTTAAAAATGTAAGCATAGGGATATGGTTTTCAGTAAATGGATAGTCAGTCTTAGTTCAGTCTATTGGCATTCTTAAACTTTTCTGCATAACAGGGAACGTTAGGCAAAAAAATAACATATTAGTGGTTTCAAATATAGAATAAAAACTTTAACTATGCAGTCACATGTAAGTGTTAATTTTTATCGATGTAATAGGCGTTGGCCTGTTGCAGCGGTGTTACTACCAGGTCGTTGATACATACATGCGGCGGCAGGGTGGTGCAGTAGTACACTACATCGGCTACGTCCTGGGCGCTGAGCGGAATGAATCCGTTGTATACATCTTTGGCTTTTTGTTCATCCCCCTTAAAGCGTACCAGTGAAAACTCCGTTTCGGCAGCGCCGGGGTGAACGGCGGTAACTTTGATCCGGTAGGGCAGCAGGTCAATGCGCATACCCTGGGAAATGGCATCTACAGCGGCTTTGGAAGCACAGTAGACATTCCCTTTGGCATATACATGTTTGGCGGCGGTAGAACCGATATTGATGATATGACCGGTAGTGCGGGCGCGCATCCAGGGAATAACGGTGCGGGAAACATATAGCAGCCCCTTTACATTGGTGTCTATCATGGCATCCCAGTCGCTGATACTGCCTTCATCGATAGTACTTAACCCGGCAGCCAGTCCGGCATTATTAACCAGTATATCTACGGCTTTCCACTCTTCCGGAATGTTACCCAACACTGCGGCGACCTCTTTTTCATCTCTTACATCAAAATTAAGTGGCAGTACATTGGCGCCAAATTCCTGTGTCAGCTGTGTCTGCAGCGCTTCCAGCCTGTCTTTCCGGCGGCCGGTGATAATAACGTCAAATCCTTTTGCGGCGAATGTTTCTGCACATGCCTGGCCAAAACCGGCAGTAGCGCCTGTAATTAGAACTATACCCATGAGAAGAAGATTATGTGCGCCAGTCTGCGCAAACAGACCCGGCTGCAGTTTGGAATGATGCAAAATTAAACAGGTTAATTGGAAATAGCGTTGTACTTTATTAACTATCTTATCGTATAAGCGTGACCGTACCCTTTTTCTGGATATCCTTTCCGGAGAGGTCGGTACCCTGCAGTATCCAGAGGTAGGTATCCACGGGGGCGGGCATACCTTTGACAGTACCGTCCCATCCGTTTCTGAAGTCCGTGGAAGAATAGATTTCCTGTCCCCAGCGGTTGAAAATCCGGAAGTACCTGTAATATACTATGCCAACAGGAATAAACCGGAAGCGGTCGTTCTGTCCGTCGCCGTTAGGTGTAAAGGCAGTAGGGATATAGATATCTGGACCTTTGTAGTATTTCACCCGGATGCTGTCATAACTGAAGCACCCTTCCCGGTTGGCAACGCGGAGGGTAAAGGTAATATCCCGGTTGTAGTTCAGCACCGGGTTGGCAATAGTGGGATCGCTAAGTCCGGTGGAAGGCTGCCAGGAGTAAATGTCTCCGCCGCTGCCATTCATCGTCATCAGTTGCCCCCTGGCCAGGATGGTATCATTACCGGCGAACGGGATGATTTCGTATATCCGTATATTTTTGGTGACCGTTTTCTCACATTGTTTGTCTGTCTGTAATGTCAGCGAAATCGTATATACATCACCTTTAGGAAAGCGGTAGGTGGCGTTCCGCCCGGTCAGCCGTATGGAATTATTTATTCCAAGGTCCCAGATCCGGCTGGTAATTTTTCCGTACCGGTAAGTGGAAGTATCTTCAAAGCTGATAGGATCTCCCTTACACATGCCGGTGCTGGTAAAGCCGGCCCGCAGCCCGGGATAGTTGCGGACTTCACCGGTGATGCTGTCACGGCAGGTAAGATAACGGTTTACCACCAGTTTCACTTTATACACACCTGTATCCGGATACTGATGAAAGAAGATGCTTTTACTGTCGGTAGTAGTATCCGTACCATCGCCGAAATCCCAGTAGTAGGTAGACGTAAATCCGGATACACTGTAGTTGGGCATAGCCACCTGCAGTTCAGGTGACTCCGAGCAATTGCTCAGTACCGGCGGGAATCCTGCAGCGATCTTTGTCTGGCAATCAAAAACAGTCAGCAGAATATCCTTGCTGTGTGTACCCAGTAGTCTTTTCGTGACGCGATCATATTCATTCACGCAAACCGTGATTACATACTTTCCCGGCCTGTCAGGTGTACAAGTAATCAACCCTGCTGCAGAAACAGCAATAACAGGACTGCCCCCCATAGGATTACTGCCGGAGTAGGGAGGGATGTACCTCACTGTTTTATCGTACGGCGGCGGGGTGGCAGAATTGGTTTCATTGGCGATAGTGCCGTCTGTCAGCGCAGAGCAGAGGTTATAGGTAAGGCTGTCTCCATCTTCATCAAATGCGGCATAATCAACGGTGAAAGGAATTTTATTGCAGATAACAATGGCAGTATCCTTGTTGAAGTAGGCGCTGTTATTATTGGGTCTTGATTCTGTACCGGGAATAACGGTGTAATAAGTAGAGCCTTCATGTTCAGAGTCGTAGATATTAGCGAGCTTTTCACCGCGGCAGCAGCGTTGCGAAGCAACGTAATAACCGCCGGGAGCGGGCGCCAGCTCTATAACAGCATTATAGAAAGCTACATCCAGGTGTTGCGCCTGCGGAGAAAGGCAGGGATTTTTAAGCGTATCTATGAGGGGAACAACGCGGTTGATATACAGGTAAACAGATGCCAGTACTTTCTCTCCATTGGGTCTGTAAACATTTGCGACAACCGGATTTTCGAACCTGTCGATGCAACCTTGCCTGTCGCCGCAGGAGAAATCTGCGTCGCGATATAATTTGAGGGTAATGAGATAACGGTAGCGTGTATTATCTCCGTTCATTCCTAATGTCTTATAATAAATTTCGCCACCTATGATATGGTATCCTGCGGCTATCAGATGGAGCAAACAGCAGCACAACACCAGTAGTATGACTCTCTTCATAATTTGGGGAAACTGCTATCTGAATTTAACAAAAAAAGAGTTCATTTGGTTATTTTATTATTTGAGATTTGGTTATTTAAATGCAGCGAAGATCCCAGCGAAAATTTGCGGATAAATCTCCGCTAAAATCTTCACTGCATTTAAATAACCAAATCTCAAATAATAAAATAACTACATGCTAACGGACCAGGGTGACGGTGCCTTTTTGCTGAACGGTTTGATTGTTAATATCCTGGCCCTGCACTACCCATACGTAGGTACCGAGATTGGCGGGAAGGCCGTTGATATAACCGTCCCAGCCCTTCATGTAGGAGGTGGTGGAGTACATGAGTTTTCCCCAGCGGTCGTATACCCGGAAGTAATCAATTTTGACGATACCTACCGGAACGGGGCGGAATATGTCGTTCATGCCATCGCCATTGGGAGAGAAGGCGTTGGGTATATAGATGCCGGGGCCTTTGATAAAACGGACGAAGATATCGTCTTTCCCGGAGCAGCCTTCTTTCGTGTAGGCGGTAACGGTATACGTGATGTCTTTGTTGGCGGTAGTAACGGGGTTGAATACATCTGTTCTGTTCAGGCCGTCGGAGGGGGTCCAGTCGAAACGTATGCCGCCGCTGGCCTGCAGCTGGAAGGGCTGGTGCAGCATTACAATAGTATCGTTGCCGGCGAAGGCCGGAACTTTGGGCACTACCCGTACCAATGCGCTGGCGGTTACCGGTTTGGGGCATCCCAGTGTATCCGTTACCGTTACCGTGTAAAGCGTGGTATCCGGCGGATGCGCTATGGTGACAGCGGAAGACGGCTGATCGATATAGAATGACGGCGACCATCGGTAGTAAGCGCCGCCGGTGGCCCGCAGCGTGACCGGGGTACCGAAGCAGATAGTTGTGTCAGGTGCTGCAGTAGGCCTGGGAGGATCCACTACCCGGAGCGTAACCGTATCGGCAGACTGACATCTGCCCAGGGTAGCTTTTATCTCATAGGACTGCTGCGGGGGAGCGGGTGTAACAAGGGCATCTGCCGTATTGCTGATAACTGTATTACTGCTGATATGCCTCCAGCGGAAGGCGTATTTATCATCCGCCTGGGAGCGGAGATGTATTTCATCGCCGGTGCAGACAGTGGAGTCGTCGATCGTATGCACAAGGATAGTATCCTTTACATCAATGTGTACCGTTTTTTCATTTGTACATTGCTGTCTGTCAGTAAACACGACAGTGTAACTGGTATCCTGGCGCGGAAAAACAACCGGGTTGGGAGTAGTGGGATTTAGTATCCTGTAATTGTCGGGGGACCATTTGAAAGTGCCGGGCAGATTGCTCTGCGCCCACATTTGCAGGCTGTCCCGGAAGCAGAGTAACGTATCTCCGATAGCGAGAAAGGGCGGCTTGTCATAAATGGTGACCGGATGGGCGATTGTTTTTTCGCAACCTACCGTAGAGCGCAGGAAGAGCTGTACATTATAGGTGCCGGGAGCTTTATACTGGTATTGTGGTGACTTCACATTGGTCGTATCACCGTTGCCGAAGTCCCAGTGGTAATATTCGACGGAGCCCCTGTCAATCCGTGTTATATCCGGAATAAACGTGGTGGGCCTTTGCATACATGCGCCGGCAGATGTAAACTCCGGATCGAACCTCGGATATACGAAGGCGGTAGCGATGGCGCTGTCGCCGCAGTTACTGTCTTTGTCTACGTACAGAATAACCTTATAGGTACCTTCTCTGGTATAGGTATGTTGCAGCGGCGCTTTGCTGTTGGTCAGCAGGGTAGTGCCATCGCCGAAATCCCAGAAGTAGGGTTTGCCATCGGTACTGGTGTTGAGGAAGGTGATGGTTAAACTGCTGCAGTCGGCATACTTCTCCGGCATGGCGGCATTCACCAGTTTTACGCAGCTGGTAACGTTCACATGGAAGTCTTTCCGCAGTGTTCCTATCTTCACGCCGTTCCTGAATTCGTTGACGCATACGGTGACCACATATTTACCTGCCGCCGGCGCGATGCCGGAGATGATGCCGGTTCTGGGATCTATTTTCACTTTGGGTCCCAGCGGCGACTGGCCGTTGAAAGGGTTATTGTAGGAAACAAAATTATAGGGCGGAGATACGGATACGGGGGGGATGCCTGACTGGTCGGTAAGCTGACCTCCTTTGTAGGCATCGCAGAATTCATAGGAAAGACTGTCGGCGTCCGGATCGGAGGCGGAGAAGTCGTAGGTGAATTTTTTATCGGCGCAGACCAGCGTCGCTTCTTCTTTATTGAAGGCGGGGCTGGAGTTGTGGCCGGTAGCAATGGCGTTTGTTCCGGGGATTTCGGTAAAGTAGGTAGCGCCGGTGCCCCGGTCATTGGAGCCTGGAATAGGATCGGAGAGAATATTGACCATGAAGGCGTCGCGGCAGCAGCTCTGGAAGGAGATCGTATAGCCTTCCGCGTTAACCGGCAGGTTTATAATGGTTTCGTAGGTGCCTACCTGGAAGCATACCCTTGGCGGGTTGATGATGCAGGGATCAATCTGTGCGAGGGTTTTTACTTCAAAGCCGGAGCGGTTGATGAGGTAGCTGGAAACGAAGCTGTTATCTTTTTTATCGAAGGAGGCAAGGTAAATGGCAGGGGGCATTTCTGCGATGCGTTCGCCGCTTTCGCAGATGCGGTATAGCTTCAGTGTTACCTGATAGCTGGCAGTGTTACCGGTTTTGGAGAGAAAACGGTAAAATACTTGTCCGCCTATAATGTGACTACCCTGCGCCTGCAGGGAAAACACCAGGCATATTACTATGAAAAGTAATTTTCTCACAATGGACAGTTTTGGTTGATATACCGGGCAAACCTATTTCTGGCAAAAAGCTATAAACTGTTGCAGTATTACGTTTGAGGCTTCATATACTTCCCACATACCCATGTGGCCAACGCCATCGAATATATGAATGCTGCTGATACGGGGTAACGTAATCTGTGGAATAATCAATTCCGGCGGAACGGCATTATCGTCTTTTCCTACGATAAACAACACCGGAACGGTGACACTTTTTAATATTTCCCTGCGGTCGGGCCGGGCCATCATTGCTTCGTACCAGGCAATGAGTGAAGGCGTGGGGCAAGGGAGGCACAGCTGTACGTATGCGTCTACACGATCTGGCTGCGCTGTTTTGAACGACGGGCTGAACATGCTGGGCAATGTCTGCCGCAGGAATGTTTCGCTGCCGTACTGCTGCATTAATTTAATGGACTTGATACGTCCTTCTTTTTTCTCGTCGCTGTCTGCAGTAGCGGTGGAATGAAATAGTCCAAGTCCCTGCAGGAGCTGCGGATATTTTTCTGCCAGTGCCAGTGCTATATAACCGCCCATGGAGTGACCAATGATAACGGCCTTGCTGATACCTTCTGCTAACAGGATCGCGTATACGTAGTCTGCCATTTCCTCCATGGTAGGAGGGCTTGTCAGCGGAACGTCAGCGGTACCGGGCAGATCAGGGGTGATGATTCTGTATCGGTCCTTGAGGTAAGCCTGTTGTATTTCCCATATACTACCGTTCTCTGCAAAACCATGAATGAGCACTGCCACGGGGCCTGTACCTTCATCATAGTAGCTATGGGTTCCGTTATTGATTGTTTTCCGCATGTCTTACGCCGGGAATAAATCGTGAAACAAAAGCATGTACGATTAACAAGATACAAAATATTATAGCACCCTTTGAAATGAGATCGCCATTTTTTACATAGAACGTATAATTATACCGGGGAGTTACATTGGCATTAATAACGCCTTCTTTCCAGTAGGGAAGCGGCTGGTAAACATTTCCGGCGGGATCAATCACGGCGGAAATGCCGGTGTTGGCGCTGCGGGCCACCCACCGCCGCGTTTCTATGGCACGGATCCTGGCATACTGCAGGTGCTGACGGTGGCCTTCCGTATTACCCCACCAGCCATCGTTGGTGATGACAACCAGCAGGTTAGCGCCTTCTTTCACACCTGCTCCCACATAGTTGCTGAAAACGGATTCATAGCAGATGGTGGGAAAAACATTGATACTGTCTGCCGGATTGGTAAGCAGCCGTGCAGCCGGGGTGCGCCCATAGCTGCCGCTGATGCCGCCGAAATCCAGCGCCAGTGTTTTCAGAAAGGAAAAGTACCGTACATATGGTGTTAATTCTACGCCGGGTACCAGTTCATATTTATGGTATATCTGAATATGCTGTGAGGTATCAATCTGTAGGGCCGTATTATAAGGTTCCCAGGGAGTGCCGTCCTGCATGTAGCGGGCGGAGGCTGGCACTTCATCCGTGGGATTGTATTGTTTCATGGTAACGGCGCCGGTGATCAGCCGTGCTTTTGGGTATTGGCGCAACATGTCGCGGATAGCCATAATTTCCGGCTGGTAGTTGAGCTGAGATTCCCATGCGCCGGCAGGAAACAGGGCGGTTTCAGGCCAGATGATGTAGCGGGTATTGCTGTCAGCTTTTTCGTTGGTTAGGCGGATAAATTTCCCGAGCTGCTGCTGTGCGGTATTATCCGTGAATTTCTCATCGTAGGGATCTATGTTGGGCTGAACAATGACCACGCCGGTATGATGCGCCGGGTTGTCCGGTGAAGGACGCAGCACAGCGGAAATCAGTAGCGGGATGACTATGATGGCTGCAGGTTTCCATATTTCGTAGCGTAGGATCTGCGCAATGGAAAGATCGTATATGCGTGCCCGTTTCCATACCTGGTAAATGGCGATATTGGCCAGCAGCACCCATAACGTACCACCGCTTACACCGGTAAATTCATACCATTGTATCCATCCGGGACGGCCGGCAAAGGCATTGCCCAGCACCAGCCAGGGCCAGCTGAGTTCCCAGGTCTGATGGATATATTCAAACGTCAGCCAGTAAACGATCAGCGCGAAGTAAGACATCATTTCAGGAAGTCTTTTCCGTGTGTTTTTATAGGCGAGCCAGGGAATGCTCATCAGCAGGGCGTTGAATGAATTGGCAAACACGCCGCTGGCAGGAAGGGTGGTATTGCCTACCCACCAGGTAGTTGCCACATTCCATAATAACAGGGAAAGAAAAACCAGTCCGAAATATTTTGTGCGGTGACGTACTTTTTCTGTGATATACAGTAACGGAAGAAATCCCAGGAAGATTAACGGCGTAACAGGCATGGTAGGCCATGCCAGCCAAAGCAGCACACTACTGAGTACACATAAAAGTAAATTCTTCATGTAAGATGGATTACGAATGAGCCAATGCGTTGAAACGCAGCGAAGATAAGGAAAGTAGCTTCGCCATTACAGCCGTTTTAAGGAGTTAACCGGATAGTAAGACAGTCGCAGCCTGCCTGCCGGCCTTCTCCGGTAAATTAATATTTTTAAACTCTTTGGAAAGTTTAACAATTATTTATAACTTGGTTTCCTGAAAACAATAGCTCGTAATACCACAAATCAGTAACAGTAAGAATATCTTTTGGAAATAATCATTATCATTAAACTTATTGCCAATATCATCATCTAAATCAAAAATTACATCTAAAATCTAAATCTGTTCCAGGGGAAGTTCTTGTTTAAAACAACAATGCCAACCGGTTAGAAGCAGTTATTCTATATCACCAAATAGTTCACACCGGATTAATTTTACTCGTTAACGGGAAACAATTTTGCCAGCTTTTGCTTATGGGTGGCTGATTCCCGAACTTTTATATATAACATTTCAGGTATCATCAGACTCGTGCAATGATGTTACAGGGATTGCTATGCCTGAAATCAACTGAAACTAACACAAAACACTTTCAAGCTTATGATCGGAAAAACAGTAGTCCAGCAAGAGTAATATCCCATACCAGACTGAAACCGGAGAGGTGTTTGCCAACGAATTGCTTATGGGGTACTTCTCTTCAGAAATACACTTTTGAAACGTCATACTAAAAATCTGAATCTCTTACAAAATCTGAAATCGCAATGAAAAAAGGATTATTCCTGTGGCTGTTCATGGCCATCAGTGTTGTGCAAGCCTTTGCACAGTCGCGCACTGTTACCGGTAAAGTGACTGATGCTAAAGACGGTACTCCTTTACCCGGAGTAAACGTGTTGCTGAAAGGTACTTCCAAAGGCACCATTGCCGGTGCTGATGGTACCTTCAAAATCGAGGTTCCCAGTGGTGGAACACTCGTATTTTCTTTTGTAGGTTATACCAATCAGACCATAACGCCGGAAGGCAACGGCCCCATTAGCGTGGTGCTGCAATCCGGTAACAAATCCCTGAACGAGCTGGTGGTAACAGCGCTGGGTATCAAACGTGATAAACGCACGCTGACCTACGCTACCCAGGAAGTGAAAGGTGCTTCAATTGTGGAAGCGAAGCAGAATAACATGGTGAACGCCCTCGCTGGTAAAGTAGCCGGTGTGCAGATCACCAACTCCAGCGGTATGCCCGGAAGCTCCGCCAGGATTGTGATCCGCGGTACTACTTCCCTGACAGGTGAGAACCAGGCGCTGATGGTAATCGACGGTGTACCTATGGATAATACCGAAGCCGGTAATCCGGATGGTGCGCTGAGTGCCGGCGGTACCGTGAACAGAGCCAGTGATATTGACCCTAACATCATCGAAAGCATCAACGTACTGAAAGGTGCTGCCGCAACTGCCTTATACGGTTCTGCTGCTGCAAGGGGCGCTATCATCATCACCACCAAAAATGGTCTGGGCGGTAATAAAAATGGTAAACCAACCGTTTCCGTAAGTTCCAGCTACTCTTTCGAAAATCCTATCCTGCCTAAGTTCCAGGAAAAGTATGCGCAAGGTACAGGTGGTGTTTATTACAACGGAGAGAATAAAAAAACCTCTTTATCCTGGGGGCCGGCTATTGATGGTCTGACTGATAATGGTAAACCTGTGCAGAAACGTAATAATGTAAAGGATTTCTTCAAAACAGGCCACACTACAGATAACAACATATCTGTAAGTGGGTATTCAGATAATTCCAACTATCTTGTTTCGTACTCTTTCCTGAAAACAGATGGTACTATGCCTGCAACAGATTATTCCAGGCATTCACTCTTTACTAAATACACTACAAAACTGACGAAGAACTTACAGCTGACAACTCAGTTTAGCTTTATTTCTTCTGACAACCACCGTTTACCGGAAGGTAATGCCCTGGCTAATCCGCTGTGGACAATATACTCAGCGCCTATTTCCTGGGATCCGTTTCCTATCACTAATCCTGATGGTACACAGCGTGTATTCCGTGCTTCCCGTAACAATCCTTATTGGGCAGTAGAAAATGTCGGATTGCGGGATAGAACAAACCGTATTATTCCTGTGATTAACCTGAGCTATAATCCGCTCCCGTGGTTGACGATTACTGAAAGACTCGGTGCGGATATGTATGTGAATAATCTGGACTATCATGAAAATACTGGTGTAATCGGATCTACCAATGAAGGTGGTAAATTATGGACAAGACAAAATCAATTCCAGCAGTTCAATAATGACCTGATGATCCAGGCCAGAAAGAATTTTGGTGAAGATTGGTCTACAGATATCGTACTGGGTAACAATATACTGAGCAATTACAGCAACACTGCTTATCAACAGGGAGTAGAGTTACTGACACCAGGCCTGTATACCATTTCCAATACCAACAGCATAAGCGCAGACTATGACTACTATAAGAAGCGCAAAGTTGGGTTTTATGCTCAGGCTAACGTAGAGTTCAGGAAAATGTTGACTTTAGCGTTGACAGGGCGTTATGACGGATCTTCTGTGTTATCAAAAGATGAGCAGTTCTATCCTTACGGTTCTATCAGCGGTGGATTTGTATTTACGGAAGCGCTTGGAATGTCTTCCAACAAGATCCTCAATTTCGGTAAAATCCGTGCGTCATATGCATCAGTAGGTAATGACAATGTGGCTTCGTATTCACTGAACAATCCTTATGTTCACAATGCCATCGGGAATATTCAATTACCGTTTAACGGCGCTAATGGTTTCCAGTTAACTACTAACTATGCATATCCATTACGTAACGAAAAGGTAACTGAGTTTGAGGTAGGCCTGGAAACAAAATTCTTTCAGAACAGGGCATCACTGGATGTCAGCTATTTTGATAAGAAAAGTAAAGACCTGCTGACAACCGGTACTCCGATTTCCGGTGCTACAGGTTTTGCTTCCGCCACGCTTAATGCCGGTAATATGACCAATAAGGGTGTGGAAGTGGTTTTAGGTGTAACTCCGATTAAAACCAGGAACCTTACATGGGATATCAACGTGAATTATACCAGAATTAAGAATGAAGTTACTTTTCTGGGTAATAACCTGAACTCCCTGTTTTTTGCCGGGTTTACGCACCCAGGTATTTATGCATTTGCTAATCAGCCGTATGGCGTAATACTTGGAACCAGCTATATCCGTAATGAGCAAGGTCAATTGTTACTGGATGATGATGGTTATCCACAGGTAGGCGATAAATCTATTCCCATTGGTAACGTAACACCAAATTGGCTGGGAGGTGTTACCAGCACACTCACATACAAAGCACTTACTTTCAGTTTTACTATCGATCATAAAAACGGTGGCGATATCCTGAACCTGGACAATTACTACCTGTATACTTACGGTACGCCAAAAGCAACTGAAAACAGAGGTAGTACCAAAGTTTTTGAAGGTATTATCGAAAGCACACAGAAAGTAAATGATAAAGCAGTTGTGCTGGATGAAAACTACTATAGAAATATTTATTCAGCTGTTGATGAAAGTTCTATTGAAGATGGCTCTTATCTGAAGTTAAGACAGGTGTCATTAGGTTATAACTTCGGAACGATGGTAAAAAACACACCATTCAAATCACTTGTACTGAATGTAACCGGTACCAATTTTATCCTGCATAAAAACTACACCGGATCTGATCCTGAAGTGAGCCTGAATGGTAGCGGAAATGGTCAGGGATTCGGCAACTTCATGGTGCCATCCAATCATAACATTATCATTGGATTAAAAGCAACCTTCTAGTAGAAACAAAAAGAAATTATCATGAGAAGATTATATATAGCCGCATCATTAATTTGCACTGCGCTATTGGGCGTTACAGGATGTAAAAAATTCCTGGATGTGAATACGGATCCCAACAACCCGATTAGCGTCTCTGAGAAACTCATACTGCCTCCTGTTATTCTTACTACAACAACGCAGGTAGTTGGCGGGTATAATGGTACCGTTGCTGCTTTTTGGACGCAACAGTTGTCACTTAACCAGGAGGCTCCGCACCTGGAGTCCTACAGGATAGTTTCCAATGATGTCGATAATACCTGGACATTTTTTATCTATCCTAATGCGCTGAAGAACCTTCAGGTTATGATGGACCAGGCTGCCAGTGTAGGCCATAATGAATATGTAGCCATTGGTAAGACCCTGACAGCTTTTAATCTGGCAATATTAACGGACGTATGGGGAAGCGTTCCCTATTCTGAAGCATTTAAGGTACCGGAGAATATCAAGCCTAAATACGACAGCCAGGAATCTATTTACCGTAATATACAGCAACTGCTGGATGAAGCATTGGTAGCATTAGATAAACCAGCCAGTGGTATTAAACCCGGAAATGATGATCTGATCTATCAGGGTGATATGGCTAAATGGAAGAGCTTCATTTATACGCTGAAAGCACGGTTTTATCTCCGTCTTTCCAATGCTCCTGGCCGTACACCTGCCCTACAGGCAGACAGCGCCCTGAAAGCATTGGCTAAAGGTGGTTTTACCAGTAACGGTCAGAATGCATCTGTACAATATCAGAACGCTGCTCAGAAGGAAAACCCCTGGTTTAAAAATGCTGAATCCGGACAGGGTGGTCTTGTTATGGGACAAACATTTATCAACTTCCTGAAAGCTACTGCTGACCCACGTTTACCAATCATCTCAACCACAGATGCCAGCGGAGTGAATTATGTCGGCAAAATGAACGGTGCAAAAACCGTAGGTGACTATATGACACTTTCCCGCATCAATAGTTTCTATGGCAGTGAAGGCTCCGCCCTTTATCTGACAACTTATGCCGAGGCACTTTTTATCAAAGCAGAAGCTACCTTCATTATGTCTGGTGCAGCAGCGGCAGAACCAATTTATAAAGAAGCTATTGCAGCACACATGAATATGCTGGGTGTTGCTACGGGAGCAGCTCAGGCTTACATTAACAGCAGACCTGCCCTCACCGCAGCTAACGCACTGGAACAAATCATCTACGAAAAATACGTAGCCAACTTCCTCTCCATCGAAACATACAACGACTGGAGACGCACAGGTTTCCCTAAACTGAGCCTGGCTGAAAATGCCTTCGTAAACTACATTCCGCGCAGGTGGCCTTATCCTTCCAACGAAGAAATAGCCAATCCGCAACCGGAACACAAAAGCACCAGCATTGCTACCCGCGTATGGTGGGACACCAAGTAATTTCATTTAGTTATTTGATTATTTGAGATATTGAATAAAAAGAAGAAGCCCCCTGAGCATATCAGGGGGCTTCTTCTTTTTATTCAATATCTCAAATAATCAAATAACTAAATGAAATCTATCTGCTGTAGTTAGGTGCTTCCTTGGTGATGACTACGTCGTGCGGATGGTTTTCCTTTACGGTGGCGGCAGTGATTTTTACAAACTGTGCTGCCTGTAAGGTTTTGATATCCTTGGAGCCTGTCAGGCCCATACCGGCGCGTAAGCCGCCTACAAACTGCTGGATGATTTCAGACAGGTTGCCTTTGTATGGTACACGGCCAACGATACCTTCCGGTACCAGTTTCTTGATATCGTCTTCATCCTGGAAGTAGCGGTCCTTGCTGCCTTCTTGCATCGCTTCGATAGAACCCATACCACGGTAGGATTTGAACTTACGGCCTTCGTAGATGATTGTTTCTCCGGGGCTTTCTTCCACACCTGCAAAGATGGAACCTGCCATGATAGTGCTGGCGCCTGCTGCGAGGGCTTTTACCATATCGCCGGTATAACGGATACCGCCGTCAGCAATCACCGGGATACCCAGCTTTTTCAATGCTTCGGCTGCTTCCAGTACGGCAGACAGCTGCGGGAAGCCTGCTCCTGTTACGATGCGGGTAGTACAGATAGAACCGGGGCCTACACCAACCTTCACTGCGTCAGCGCCGGCTTGTGCCAGTGCCAGTGCGCCTTCTGCGGTGGCTACGTTACCGGCAATCACCTGCAGTTTAGGGAATGCTTTCTTTAATTTCTTCAGGGTGTTGAGCACCGCAATGGAATGACCATGAGAGCTGTCCAGGCACACTACATCCACGCCTACGTTGATGAGAGCCTGTGCGCGGTCCAGTACATCAGGGGTAATACCTAATGCCGCACCTACCAGCAAACGGCCGAACTCATCTTTTACTGCGTTCGGGTAGCTGGTCAGCTGCAGGATGTCACGGTAAGTGATCAGACCTACCAGCTTGCCCTGCTTATTAACAACCGGTAATTTCTCAATTTTATATTGCTGAAGGATTTTTTCAGCCTTTTTCAGGTCGGTGCCTTCCGGCGCCGTGATCAGCTTTTCGCTGGTCATCACTTCAGCTACCAGTCTCTTTTTGTTTCTTTCGAAACGCAGATCCCTGTTAGTCAGAATACCAACCAGTTTATTGTTGTCGTCTATAATGGGAATACCGCCAATGCCGTTTTCTTTCATGAGCTTCAGCGCCTGTCCGATAGTGGCGTCGGCTTTCAGCGTAACGGGGTCCATAATCAGACCGCTTTCGCTACGTTTCACCCTTCTCACCATTTCGGCCTGTCTTTCAATGCTCATGTTTTTGTGGAGAATACCTATTCCGCCTTCTCTCGCCAACGCAATAGCCAGATTGGCTTCTGTAACAGTATCCATCGCTGCAGATACCATCGGTATGTTCAGGCGTATGTTTTTTGTTAATTGCGAAGAGATATTTACTTCTTTAGGCAGAACGTCACTGTAGGCAGGTACCAGGAGCACATCATCAAATGTAAGTCCGTCAGCTACAAATTTGGGTTTAGATTTTCCCGCAGGCATGATGCAACTATTTGTCAGTTAAAAAATAATTGCACGCAAATGTAGTTCTATTTCGGCAATAAATAAAATATTCACTCCCCGACTCATGATTACCATTGTTAATATTATGTTACTTACAGTTGATTAAAAGATAGCCTGAGCCTGTTAACCAGGTAAATGTCATATGATGAATGACAAGCAAGAATTTCATCGCCGGTCTGCAGCTGTTATCAGCCCGTAACGTTGTCCCGGCAGGCTTTTCAGCAGCAATTGCATCTCCAGGCTGAACACCGCGGCAGCCACTTCACTGCCGGATAAACTGCTCTGTATATATAATTCTTCCAGCCGTCTTTCACTCTTTTCCCGGAACATTCCCAGTATCTGCCGCTCATTGTCGGTTAATTGTAAAAACAATTCCTGCTGCCCGGATACTGGTATTTTAGCGGTTTCCGACCAGCCCATGGTTTCCAGGATGTCTGCTGCTCCGGTAATCAGCATGGCTTTATTATTCTTTATCAGGTGATGGCATCCGGCAGCATGCGGGTCATATACCGACCCCGGAATACAGAATACATCACGGTTATAGCCGTTGGCCAGGTCGGCAGTAATCAGCGAACCTCCCTGCAGACCGCTTTCCACCACGATGGTGGCATCGCAGAGGCCCGCCACTATCCGGTTGCGGCGGGGGAAATTTTGCCGGTCCGGCTGCGTATAACTCATGTAATCCGTCAGCAGGCCGCCCTGCTCCAGCATCCGGGCCGCCACCTCCTTATGCGCCGGCGGATAGATACGGTCCAGCCCATGTGCCAGTACCCCGATGGTGGGTATTTGCTGCGCCAGTGCTGTTTTATGTGCCAGGATGTCAATACCATAAGCCAGCCCGCTCACCAGCGTAATATCGGCGGCGGCCAGCTCCTGCGTCAGCTGCTCGCATACCTTCCTGCCATAGGCAGAAGGATGCCGCGTACCTACTATACTCACCATCCTCGCGGCATTGAGATCTGCACGTCCTTTGTAATACAGCAGGGAAGGCGCATCATAGCATTGAAGCAACCGCTGCGGATACAAAGGATCGGTACAGAACAACGCCTGTATTTTATATCGTTCTATAAAAGCTATCTCTTTTTCTACCAGCGCAAAATCACGGAAATCCCTGATGGCTGCAGCTCTTACCGCACCAATTGTAGCTGTTCTTTCCAGCTCATATTTCTTTGCCTTGAAGATATTAGCGGCACTGCCAAAGGTTTCCAGCAGCCTGCGTATAATGACATCGCCTATCAACGGGATTCGGGTTAATGCAATCTGGTACATTAATTCCTGGGGCATAACAAACTTAATTTCAAATTAAATTACGACTTTCCTGCATCATTATTTTTGCAGAGAGAACTATTTTTGTAAAACACCAACAGATATTTTTATGATGATGAAAAGGTTATGGGCAGGAGTGCTGATACTCGGTTTGTTCGCGTGCAAAACTACCAGGCAGGCAACCACCGCTGCCTCAGATACTTCACTGACTCCTTACGGTCCGGCCTGGGCAGCCCTCTGGCAGCAGCAATCCGGCGAATATAAAGCCCTCTGCCTGCAGGCATATCAGCTGGCCGCATGGCGCCTCGATCAGCTGCTGGCCCAGCCTCATGACAAGCCCCTCGCCATCGTCACTGATATTGATGAAACCCTACTGGATAACAGCCCCTACTCTGTTCATCAGGCACTCAACGGCAAGGGCTACGATGAACAAAGCTGGATAGCATGGACCGCCAAAGCTGCTGCTGACACCGTTCCCGGTGCGCCGAACTTTTTTAAATACGCAGCATCCAAAGGCGTAAAAATATTCTACATCACCAACAGACTGGAAACAGAAAAAGCAGCTACGCTGAAAAACCTGCAGCAATACGGCTTCCCGGATGCTGATGAACAACACCTGCTGCTGAAAACCACCACCTCCGGCAAAGAACCCCGCCGCAGGCAAGTGTTACAGCACTACGATATCGCCCTCCTCTGTGGTGATAACCTCAGCGATTTCGCCGATATCTTCGATAAAAAACCAATGGCCGAAAGAAACGCCGCTACCCTCCAATCCGCTCCCGGCTTCGGCAGCAGATACATCGTACTGCCCAATCCCATGTACGGCGACTGGGAAGGTGCACTGTACAACTTTCAATACAAACTCACCCCGCAGGCAAAAGACAGTGTGATGAGGAGCAGGTTGAAAAACTACTAGCTTTATCAATTACGAATTACGAATTGCGAATTACGAATGTAGAAGCGAAGTTCAAAACGAAGATTAGAGAGGATAAATATTAAATATCACCTTTAATCTTCGTTTTGAACTTCGCTTCTACATTCGTAATTCGTAATTCGCAATTCGTAATTATATTATAACCCCGTTATTTTAAACACCGTTCTCCTGTTCTCGGCTCTGCCGCTTTCAGTATCATTGGAAACTATGGGTTGGGTTTCTCCATAACCTTTGGCGGTCATGCGGGTGGTGGGGATACCTTTTTCTGCGAGGTATTTTACAACGGCTTTGGCGCGGTTGTCGGAGAGCAGCAGGTTGTCTTTATCGCTGCCCACGTTATCGGTGTGGCCGGCGATTTCAATACGGATCGTCGGATTTTCCTGCAGGAGTTTTACGAGTTTATCAAGTTCTGTAACAGAAGCGGGTTCCAGGTTGAACTGTTTGCTTTTGAAAAAGATGTTGTGTAGCACGATGCTGGCATTGGCAGCGAGGGGCTGCAGTGGAATGTTTTTTTCAAAGGGAACACCGGGATTATGATCTTTCAGGGAGAAATTATCCGAGTAGAAGAGATAACCTTTCTTGTTAACGTGGAAGGCATAATCTTTTCCTACCGGCAGGGGAGCCAGGAAGTCCCCGTTGTCATTGGTTTTTACGGCAGCGATCTGGTAGCCTCCCTGCAGGTCAATAACGTCGATATTGGCAGCAATGCGCGTATGCGTAACCGTGTCGTATACAAATCCCTTTACGTATAATGTCTGCAGCGGGCGGGCTTCCGGATACAGCTCAAAGCTGTAGATATCGAGGCCACCGCGGGTATCAGACCTGTCTGATGCGAAGTAGCCGGTGGTGCCGTTTGCATCAACAATGAGAGATGCGTCTTCATCGATGGTATTGATCGGATAACCCAGGTTAACGGCTGGTCCCCAGCTGCCATCTGGTTGCCGCCGGGAGTAGAAAATATCCTGTCCGCCATAGCCGGGATGCCCGTTGGAAGAGAAATACAGCGTTTGCCCGTCGGCATGGATAAAAGGAGTTGTTTCCCTGCCGGGGGTGTTGATGTTGGGGCCTAACCGCTCCGGCGCGCTCCAGCGGCCATTTGCGAGGCGTTTGCTGACGAAGATGTCTGTAGCGTTGTCGGTGGTTTCGCGGGCAAAATACAGCGTCTGTTTATCTGCAGAAAGACTGGGCTGTGATTCCCAGTCGCGGGTATTAACGGGCGCACCTATATTTTGCGGGGTTGTCCAGCCGTTGGGTGTCAGCTCAGAATAGTAGATGTCGCAGCTGCCTTTGCCATCGGGAAATTCGCAGCCGGTGAACATCAGCATGGTACCATCCTGCGATATGTTCTGTGCGCCTTCATTATACGAGCTGTTTACCGGTTCGCCCATATTCACGGACTGGCTCCAGCCGCTGCTATCGCGGCGCGAAAGGAAGAAATCTTCATTGCGTCCGTTGATACGGCGGGTATAGATGAGGGTTCTGCTGTCGATGGTGAGGGATGGAAAATATTCCAGGTCCCTGCTGTTGATATGATCGCCGAGGTTCACCGGGTGAAAGGGTACCTGGCGCTGGCTGTTGTTAACGGCGAAGGTGTAGTTGGCTCTCAGTTTTTCGGCAGTTGCATTTTTGGAACGGGCGGTAACCAGGTATTTGTCTACT
Source organism: Chitinophaga solisilvae (assembly GCF_009928525.1). Lineage (GTDB taxonomy): Bacteria > Bacteroidota > Bacteroidia > Chitinophagales > Chitinophagaceae > Chitinophaga > Chitinophaga solisilvae. Next base: position 333,677 of record NZ_JAABOK010000002.1, read on the forward strand.
AACTTCAATGCCTCAACGAAATTTCCGGTTCCTGCCAGCGCTTTGGAGTAAGCCATGGTTACCGGGCGTAGGCCGTTACTATCCAGTTGCTGGAGCTTCTGGAAGGCGGCCACTGCCTGTGTGTAATTTTTAAGTTCTGTATAGCAGAGGCCCATTTGTCCGTAGGCATCCGTAAAGCCGGGCGCTGTTTTCAGGGCTTCCTGCAGATAGCCGATGGCTTCCTTGGTGTTATACATGCGTACGGCGTCTACCGCCTTATCAAAACTGGCTTTGGCTTTTTTAGGGGCTGTTTCATATGTAACAACCTGCGCCTTCAGGGTGAGGCCATAGAAAAGGAGCAATAACAGGGGAAGAGTTTTCAGCATTGACGGATCTATTGATCCACGAATTTACGGATTTGAGATTTTATCATTTGAGATTTTGTTATTTGAGATTTTATAGCTCATCAAGGTGTACTTATTGTTTCAGTATGCACCTTGATGAGCTTTAAAATCTCAAATAACAAAATTTCAAATGATAAAATGCCTAGGGGACATTAATATACTTATGTACCTGCAAAGAGAGGGTCCATTGCGGGTTGTTCTTGATATAGTCAATGATGAGCGGAGTCATTTCTGCGCTGCGGCTCCATTCGGGCGCGAGGTATAACCGGCAATGCTTGTTAACCAGGGCAGCATATTTTTCTGCCCAGGCGAAATCTGATTTGTTGTAGATGACAACTTTCAGTTCGCTGGCTACCTTGCAGACTTCCGGCAGGGGGGCCTTGAATTTTTTGGGCGACAGCGTAATCCAGTCCCAGCTGCCGCTGAGCGGGGAGGAGCCGGATGTTTCGATATGTGTTCTGAAGCCTTGTTTATGCAGCGCTCTGGTCAGTGCGTCGAGCGGATGCATGAGCGGCTCACCACCGGTAATGACGGCCAGGCGGCCGGGGTAGGAGGCGGCTTCCTGTACAATGTTGTCGATCGTCAGCTGCGGGTGTTTATCGGCATCCCAGCTCTCTTTTACATCACACCAATGGCAGCCTACATCACAACCTCCCAGGCGGATGAAATAGGCAGCCCTGCCCTGATGCTGCCCTTCTCCCTGTATAGTGTAGAAGCGCTCCATCACCGGCAGGGTGCTGGTCATTATATTAGTAGTTGTTACAGACATGACTTTATCTCACAAAGGTCCGGAATTTACCGGAGCTTTTAGTTCATACTTCCTTTCAGCCCAATCGTTGCGTGATAGGTATTTTTAAGCAGTGCGGCTATGGTCATAGGTCCTACGCCACCTGGCACAGGAGTGATATAGCTGCATTTAGGTGCTACTTCATCAAATTTGACATCTCCTTTCAGACGGAAACCGCTCTTTTTGCTGGCATCTTCCACACGGTTGATACCTACGTCCACTATTACTGCGCCTTCTTTTACCATGTCGGCAGTCACGAAATCAGGTCTGCCGATGGCGGCTACGATGATATCCGCCTGGCGGCAGATTTCTGCCAGGTTATGTGTATGCGAATGTGTAAGCGTTACGGTGCAGTTGCCGGGATTGGTGTTGCGGCTGAGCAGGATGCTCACAGGCGTGCCTACAATATGGCTGCGTCCTATCACCACGGCATGTTTACCTTTGGTTGGAATGTTATAATGCTCCAGCAGCAGCATGATGCCGTAAGGAGTAGCCGGAATGAAAGCAGGCAGACCACTCACCATTTTACCCACATTCATGGGATGGAAACCGTCTACATCTTTACTGGGATCAATGGTATTGATAACCAGCTCTTCATTAATATGCTTGGGAAGCGGCAGTTGTACCAGGATACCGTCTACATCCGGATTCTCGTTGAGTAGAATGATCTGGTCCAGCAGATGCTTTTCAGAAATCTGGGCATCAAAGCGAAGCAGGGTGGAATTATATCCGCATTCTGCACATGATTTCACTTTGGAAGCTACGTAGGTTTCGCTTGCAGGATTATTGCCTACCAATATCGCCGCCAGGTGAGGAACTTTCTTGCCAGCAGCCTTTAATTCTGCCACAGAAGCGGCTAATTGAGCCTTTATGGCCTCAGAAACTAGTTTACCGTCTAAAATTTGCATGTGCAAAGGTAAGGAAATAAACGCCATTGGCGTAATTACGAATTACGAATGATGAATTGCGAATGAAGAGCGAAGACATAAGCGAACAATTTAATGTAAAGTCCGCTTATATCTTCGCTCTTCATTCGCAATTCATCATTCGTAATTCGTAATTCATGTCTCATCGGTATTCAGCAAAACAAGCACATCATAAAACATGCTTGTTTTGCTCAGGCGTTGCGCCTGTCAGAATACCGGAATGTGGAAATTATAAGGCAACGAAGGCATATAGTCTTGGTATGGCAGCTGCCTGAGGAGCAGCTGCCAGTACCCGGATCACAAGTGTATTTAAGCAGTTTTTGGTGCGGCAGCGAGTATTTCAGCATCTGCGGCAGCGGCATATTTTTCGAAATTGCGTACGAACTGGCCGGCCAGGTCTTTGGCTTTTTCGTCGTAGGCAGCTTTATCATCCCAGGTATTGCGCGGGTCCAGGATATTGTCCGGAACGCCGGGGCAGGCAGTGGGCATTTCGAAACCGAATACCGGATGCGGCTGGAAGGTAGCATTATCCAGTTCGCCTTTCAGGGCCGCTGAAATCATGGCACGGGTGAACGACAGTTTGATGCGGTTACCGGTGCCGTAAGCACCGCCGGTCCAGCCGGTGTTAATCAGCCATACGTTTACCTGGTACTGGCGCATTCTTTCGCCCAGCATCTGCGCATACTGCGCAGGGTGCAGCGGTAGGAACGGCGCGCCGAAGCAGGCACTGAAAGTGGATTTAGGCTCAGTGATGCCGGCCTCTGTTCCCGCTACTTTGGCAGTATAACCGGAAATGAACTGGTACATCGCCTGGCCGGGAGATAATCTGGAGATTGGCGGTAATACACCGTAAGCATCGCAGGTGAGGAAGAATATATTCCGGGGAATACCTCCTACAGAAGGTTCCAGCGCATTTTCGATGTAAGACAGCGGATAGGATACACGGGTGTTTTCGGTAATGCTGCCATCGGCATAATTAACCGTTTTGGTACCGGGGAAGAAGGTGATATTCTCCAGCAGCGCACCTTTACGTACCGCGCGGAAAATCTGCGGTTCCTTCTCTTCAGACAGGTCAATGCATTTTGCATAGCATCCGCCTTCAAAGTTGAAGACGCCGGTGGATGTCCAGCCATGTTCGTCATCTCCGATGAGTTTACGGGCAGGATCAGCGCTCAGCGTGGTTTTGCCGGTGCCGCTCAGGCCAAAGAATACAGCGGTATCGCCGTCTTTGCCCAGGTTGGCAGAGCAGTGCATGCTCAGCACATGCTTATCATGCGGTAATACATAATTCAGAATGGTGAAGATGCCTTTCTTAATTTCACCGGTATAGGCGCTGCCACCAATAATGATGACCTTTTTGGTGAAGTTGACAACAGAGAAGTTCTGCTGACGGGTGCCATCAGTAGCCGGATCTGCGAGGCAGCCGGGCGCCTGAATAACGGTCCAGTCAGTATGCATGTAATCCAGTTCATCTTCCGCAGGACGGAGGAACATATTATAGGCAAACAGGTTAGACCATGGCAGTTCAGTCACTACTTTCACATTTACGCGGTAGTCTTCATCTGCACAGGCATAACAGTCACGCACCCAAACGTCTTTGCCGGTGAAATAGGCAGTTATTTTTTTGTAAAGGCGATCGAAATTAGCTTCAGAGATAGGGATGTTAAAATCGTTCCAGTTAACAGTGTCACTGGTGATCGCATCTTTTACAATGAATTTGTCTTTTGGTGAACGGCCGGTAAAGGTTCCGGTATTAACGGCGAGTGCTCCTGTGTCTGAGAAAACACCCTGGTTCCTGGCTACAGTCTGCTCTGCCAGTTCCTCAGGAGAAAGTTGGTAATATACATTCGACACATTCTCTATGCCCAGTTCCCGTAAGTCAGCAACAGGGTTCCTTACGCTACTCATTTGCATAAAAGCAAGATTGTTTTGGTGTAAAAGCAAAACTAGCGATTTTTTGATACCGTCAAATTTTATCGATGTTGTACCATGAAAATTTAGAAGAACACGATGGTACCAAGCCATATTTTTGCGATCTGTTTAATAAGCCTGCATTTCCTTGTATTAATTTCAAAGAATAAGTGTGTGAATATAACATTAAGTATGCGCAAGGGAGTATCAGTGCAAAACCGCCGGCACCGGGCGCTTTAAATTGCGTTTTACCTAATTTGACGCAATATGCGCAGAATGTGACCTCTTTTATTGCTGCAGTGACATTGCCATCAGTCTGAATTTTCCCGAAGACGAAATAAACGCGGCCGCGAATCCGAAATTTTGCATAGGTTTGAAGCCTCATTTTGAAAATAAGAAGATATGAAGAATCTGCCTCTGGACTCACAGCTTTTTGTGAAGAATCGCCAGCGTTTTGTCGCTAAAATGCAGCCCAATTCTATTGCTATTATCAATTCCAACGATGAACTGCCGATGAACGGCGACGCGTTGCACAAATTTAAACAGAACTCAGACCTGTACTGGCTTACAGGTATTGACCAGGAAGATACAATGGTAGTATTGTATCCGGATAATCCGGATCCGAAATTCCGGGAAGTACTGGTACTGGTGCGTCCTAACGAGCTGAAAGAAAAATGGGATGGCCACCGTCTGCGTAAAGATGAAGCCTACGCCATATCCGGCATGAATACCGTAGTATGGCTCGACTCCATCGATGCACTGCTTCAGCAGTGGATCAATGATGCACAGAACATCTACCTCAACTCCAATGAAAATAACCGCAAGGCCAGCCTGGTACCCGTAAAGGACTACCGCTACGCCCAGGAAGTGAAAGAGCGTTACCCGCTGCATAACTATCTCCGCGCTGCCATTATCTTCAAAGAACTGCGCGCGGTGAAAACACCGGAAGAAATCGCCGTTATGCAGGTAGCTATGGACATCACAGAGAAAGCCTTCCGTCGGGTGCTGACATTCATCAAACCCGGTGTATGGGAACACGAAATACAGGCGGAAATTATCCATGAGTTCCTGCGCAACCGCTCTGCCGGCGAAGCCTACGGCTCTATCATAGCCTCCGGCGACCGCGCACGCACCCTGCACTATGTGTCCAATAACCAGGAGTGCCTCGATGGTGAACTGATACTGATGGACTTCGGCGCGGAATACGGCGGCTATAATGCTGACCTCACCCGCACGGTACCGGTAAACGGTAAGTTCTCTGCCCGCCAGCGCGAAGTATACGATGCCTGTCTGCGCCTGCATATGTACGCCAAATCCATCCTCCGCCCGGGTATTACCATTGCCAAATACCATGAAATGGTAGGAGTAGAGGCCGGCAAGGAATTCGTGAAACTGGGTCTGCTCACGGAAGAAGACATCAAAAACCAGGATCCGGAAACACCGGCATACCGCAAATATCTCTACCACGGCATCTCTCACCACCTCGGTATCGACGTGCATGACCTGGGTCCATCCTTCCATAAACCTATTCCGGAAGGCGCTGTTATGACAATCGAACCAGGCATCTACATCGAAGAAGAAAAAATCGGTATCCGCATTGAAAACAACTACTGGCTCACCGCCGAAGGTAATGTAGATCTGATGAAGAATATACCGATTACGGCTGATGAGATAGAAAGGCTGATGAAATAATTACGAATTACGAATTGCGAATTACGAATGAGGAGCGAAGATTTAAGCGGATAAAGAATTTACTTCTTCGCTTTCATCTTCGCTCCTCATTCGTAATTCGCAATTCGTAATTCGCAATTCATAATTCATATTTATGTTTAATTTGTGGCCTCAAATCAAGTGAATGAAACAAGTTCCTAATATTATCACCCTATGTAACCTTTTCTGTGGTGCGTTGGCTATTATCTGCGTGCTGCATGCTCCGGAGTTCCGGGCGGAGTTTAACGGTAATGAATATACGATCACCAGTCCTGAACCGGTGTACTGGGCTTCCGCCCTGGTGGTGCTGGCGGCAATATTTGATTTCTTTGACGGCATGACTGCCAGGTTACTGAAGGTACAATCGCCTATGGGAAAGGAACTGGATTCCCTGGCAGATGTGGTTACCTTCGGTGTGGTGCCGGGCATGATGTTGTACAGACTCTTGCGCAGCGCCTATTTCAGACAACCTGATGTATTCGACGTTTCTATGGTGAACCTGGCTCCGGCCTTGCTGGTGCCTTGTTTTGCTGCTTACCGCCTGGCTAAGTTCAACCTGGATACCCGGCAATCCGAAAACTTCATCGGGGTGCCTACTCCTGCTGTAGGCTTGCTGGTAGCCTCTTTCCCGCTGATCCTGCTCTTTAATCCCTATAACCTGGCTCAATGGCTGCAGAACGTATGGGTACTCTATGGCACCATAGCTGCCCTCTGCTACCTCATGGTGGCCGAAATTCCCATGCTCAGCCTGAAAATAAAAGATAAAAGCCTGAAGAATAACTGGCCCAGGCTGCTACTGGTGGTTCTCACCCTGATAAGCATACCTGTACTGAATTTCGCCACGGTGCCGTTTGTGTTTATATGCTATGTGGTGCTGTCGCTGGTAGTGCCGCCTAAAGTCTGATTACGAATTACGAATTGCGAATTACGAATGAGGAGCGAAGATATTAGCAGATAATGTAATCACTATCCGCTAATATCTTCGCTCCTCATTCGTAATTCGCAATTCGTAATTCGTAATTTTTATCGTAGGTTTGCGGCAAATTTTTAGCACAATGACTTTTACTGCACATATCAATGTGATGCCACTGAAGGAATTACTGGATCCGCAAGGTAAAGCGGTGATGGGTGGTCTCAAAAACCTTGGCATGGGCCAGGTTCACGATGTACGTATCGGAAAACACATTACTCTGCAAATTGAAGCCGCCAGCAAAGAAGATGCGCAGCAGATTGCTGAAAATGCCTGCCAGAAGCTCCTGGCAAATCAGGTAATGGAATATTTTGAAGTACAAATACAATAATAATTCAGGAATTATGAATGATGAATGATGAGTTGAAGAGCGAAGATTTTAGCGGATGATCGTTTAAGTTCCGCTCGTATCTTCGCTCTTCAACTCATGATTCATCATTCGTAATTCATAATTCTTATGAAATTATATCTCATTCCGTCTCCGATCGGCAACCTTGCTGATATTACCTACCGGGCTGTAAAAGTGCTGGAAGAGGCGGAACTGGTGCTGGCAGAAGATACCCGTACCTCCGGCGTATTACTGAAGCATTATCAGATCAACAAACCGGTTACCCCCTACCATCAGCATAACGAACATAAGATTGTGCAACACCTGCTGCAGCAGCTGCAGGCAGGCAAAACTATGGCTATGCTCACGGATGCCGGTACTCCCGGTATTTCCGACCCCGGATTTCTGCTGGTACGCGAGTGCATTCGTGCAGGCGTGCCCGTAGAATGCCTGCCTGGCGCCACCGCATTTGTTCCTGCGCTGGTGAACAGCGGCATACCCATGAACCGCTTCACTTTTGAAGGCTTTCTCCCCCTGAAGAAAGGCCGCCATACACTGTTTACACAGTTAAGCACGGAAGAACGCACCATCGTTTTTTACGAGTCGCCGATGCGGCTGGTAAGAACACTGGCGGACCTGATCCAGTATTTCGGACCAGACCGCCAATGCTGTGTGAGCCGTGAACTCACCAAAATGTTCGAGGAAAATAAGCGCGGCACCCTGCAGGAAGTACATGACTACTTTAAGGAAAAGGGCGTGAAAGGCGAAATTGTAGTAGTCGTACAGGGCGCAGCATAATCATCTCAATAAAATACAGCCACATCTTCCAGCGGCTTCCGGTGAATATCCGGAACCCAGCACTCATCTGCAGGATAGCCTACCGGCACCAGCAGAAAAGGCTTCTCATTTTCCGGACGCTGCAGAATCTCTCCCAGGAAATTCATGGGACTGGGCGTATGCGTCAGCGCTACCAGCCCTGCGTGGTGAATAGCCGTCAGCAGAAAACCTGCCGCTATACCCAGGCTTTCCTGTACATAGTAATTGTTTTTCTTCTTCCCGTTGTCATCAGTCTCATAAATACGCTTGAACATAATAATCAGCCAGGGCGCAACTTCCAGGAAGGGCTTATGCCAGTCGGTCTGCAGTGGCTTCAGATCCTCCAGCCATTCCGGCGACATACGGCTGTTATAGCTCCTGTATTCCTCTTTCTCTGCCTCTGTCCGGATCACTTTCTTGATAGCCGGATCACCCACCACACAAAAGGTCCAGGGCTGCTTATGAGCCCCCGATGGCGCTGTGTTGGCAGCACGGATAATGTGCTCTATCACCTCCTTCGGTACGGCCTTGTCTGAAAAGTCCCTTACCGTCCTCCTTTTTTCCATCCAATCTTCAAAGGAGGCCGCCTGCGCTATCATTTCAGACGTTTCGTAAGTATCATGAGAATAACTGATAAAGGGATAACCTGCGATGATTTTTTGGGTTGACATGATGTATGATTTTTTAAATTACGAATTACAAATTACGAATTACGAATGAGGAAGCCAATCTGATCAGGCAGGAATTGGAATTAATTATGAATTAAGCATTATGAATTATGAGTTAAAGCGAAGATCAGAGCGACATGTGTTATTCGCTATAATCTTCGCTTTAACTCATAATTCATAATGCTTAATTCATAATTAATTCCAATTCCTGCCTGATCAGATTGGCTTCCTCATTCGTAATTCGCAATTCGTAATTCGTAATTATTATTGGTATTTTCGCTTTTTGAACAAAATTAAATTGAATGAAGTACAGGGTATTAGGTAGCTGTCTGGCTGTCACAATGCTGGCAGGCAGCTGGTTACAGTCTCAGGCGCAGTCAGACCGCTGGCAGCAAAGGGTAAAATACACAATGGATATTGCGGTAGATGCCCCTGCCAACAGGTTCACCGGAAAACAGCATCTTGAGTATTTTAACAACTCTCCGGACACGCTGAAGAAAGTTTTCTACCACCTTTACTGGAACGCGTTTCAGCCCAACAGTATGATGGATGTACGCAGTCGTGAACTGGGAAAAATTGTGGTGGGAAGAGACAGCAAAGGTAACAACCGTCCTGACTGGGATAACCGTGTCCGTGACCGCATTTCCCAGCTGACCCCCAATGAAACCGGCTACCAGAAAATCATCTCCCTCAAAAGAGATGGTAAACCACAGGCTTTCAAAGTAATAGAAACTATCCTGGAAGTAACGCTGGATAAACCTGTACTGCCTCATTCCAAAGCTGTATTCGATATGGAGTTCGAATCACAGGTGCCAGTGCAGATCCGCCGCAGTGGCAGAAATAATGCAGAAGGTGTAGACTTCTCCATGGCGCAGTGGTATCCCAAAATGTGTGAATACGATTACGAAGGATGGCACGCTACTCCTTATATCGCCCGCGAATTCTACGGCGTCTGGGGCGACTATGATGTGAAAATCACCATCGATAAAAAATATGTACTGGGTGGTACGGGTTACCTGCAGAACCCCAACCAGATCGGTTACGGCTATGAAGCTCCCGGCGCTAAGGTAACTCGCCCAGCCGGCAATACACTGACCTGGCATTTCATTGCTCCGAATGTGCACGACTTTATGTGGGCCGCAGACCCGGATTATAAACACATCACCCAGAAGGTAGATAATTTCACCGCGCACTTCTTCTATATAGAAAATGAGCATACGCGCGAAACGTGGCCGCAGCTGGCTAAGATGATTCCTGCTGCCTATGCCTTCATCAAAACGCATTACGGACCTTATCCGTACCAGCAATACTCCTTTATCCAGGGTGGCGACGGCGGTATGGAATACCCTATGGGTACGCTTATCCTCGGTAATGGTAAAATCGATGGCCTCTACGGCGTAGCTATCCACGAATGGATGCACAGCTGGTACCAGGGCATGCTGGCTACCAACGAAAGCCTGTATCCATGGATGGATGAAGGCTTCACCACCTTCGCTGAAGATAATACCATCCACTATACTATCGATTCCCTGAAAAACCGTAACCCGCATCAGGGCTCGTATGACAGCTACTTCGGACTTGCCAGAAGCCCGTTTGAAGAACCGGCTACCACGCATTCCGACCACTACAATACCAATGTTGGCTACAGCCGCACGGCCTATTCCAAAGGTGCAGTATTCTTGGAACAGCTGGGATATGTGATCGGCGCGCAAAACCGCGATGCCGGCCTGTTACGCTATTACAACGAATGGCGCTTCAAACATCCCAACGCCAATGACTTCATCCGCGTTATGGAAAAACAAAGCGGCATTGAGCTGGACTGGTATAAACAATACTTTATCAACACCACCAAGCACATAGATTACGGCATCGACAGCGTTTTCAGTAACGGAAATAAAACCACGGTACGCCTGCGCCGCGTTGGCTACATGCCCATGCCGGTTGACCTGATGGTAACTGCCAGAAACGGCAGTCAGGTACTGCAATACATTCCGCTCTCCATCATGTACGGTGAAAAGCCTGACGAGTCCCCCGCCATTAAACGCGTGGTAAATACTCCCTGGTTCTGGACACACCCCACCTACGATGTGGAAATAGACCTGCCATTATCAGACATCAGAGAACTGGAAATAGACCCCAGCCAACGGATGGCAGATATGGACAGGAAGAATAATAAAGCAATACTGTAAGGAAATTACGAATTACGAATTACGAATTGCGAATGTAAAAGCGAAGACCGAAGCGATCATACTTTAAGTATGCGCTTCGGTCTTCGCTTTTACATTCGCAATTCGTAATTCGCAATTCGTAATTTAAAATATAAGCTGTTGCAGCTGATTCTCCCACGTATGGCTTTGCAGCTCATTATACCGGAGTTGTTGCAGATGATGTTCATTATGGTAGGTGGTGAAATACAGCATTTCCCTGACGGTTATTTTGCCCAGGATAGGGTGGGGAAGGCGGTATTTATCCAGGTCCTGCTCCGACCATCCGGACAGCAGGTCCTGAAGTTTGTCCCGTTGTTTCAGAAATGCCTGAATGAGTACGGGGCGTTGTGCATTGTAGACAATCCCGGGCCAATAGGCTCTGGTGGCGGTAGCGCCGTTGTCAAGTAAATGCTGGTATGCTTCCACAAGGGTGTTATAGGAGCGGGAAGGTTGCTGGCTGGTGCCGAAATACCGGAGTACCAGTTTAGGGTACGACATGGCATTTCCTACCGGCCGGGCACATTTTATCAGATGATGCAGCTGCTGACCGGCAGACCATTTCCCATATGGCGTAGCTGTAAACCTTTGATCAGGAAGTGTCTGAATAAAGGCGACGAAATCGTCGAAGCTCTTGCTGAGGTGAGTGCGGATCTCATGCTGGTTCAGGTACATAGGAAGATGATTTAAAGGGTGCAGAAAAACACATAACCTCGCGCTTTGAATCAGTATACCCGGGCCATTGCATTCTCTCTGAAGTTACGCCGGTTTTACGAGGTAACCAATAAAATATTGAATATTTAAAAAGATAATATTAGCTTTTGTTGGCAGTGGGTACCGCAAAATATGTGTATGTGTAAAAATTTTTCAGATTATTCCAGGACTTCGCATAAAAAGCCCTGGTTTTTAACAAAATCGATGATAATATTTTCTTCTACCTGAAGACCGGCGATGCGTAATACCTTATCACAATCCTCGATATCTACATGACAGCTGCCGACAATGAACTGTGATTCAATGGCATGGATCATCTGCTGTTTTTCCTGCGGGCTGGATATGTTGGTTTTGAAAATACCTATCATGGCATGGCGGATTTAGCGTTGACCTTTATCTTGTTCTTTATCCTTTTCAGCGGACGGCTGACCGGGGTTATCCCAGGTTTCATCTTCCGGGTACTGCCGCCAGTCTCTGCGCCAGGGGCCGCGTCCGGGACGGCAATGGTTGCGCAGGTGTTCTTTCATGCGTTCTCTTTGTTCAGGAGTCATACCGGCCATACGTTCCTTTAATCTTTCATCCCACTGCCTGCGCTTGCCCCAGCCACCGCCACGGTGGCCATTCCATCCAAAGAGCAGTTTGCCAAGAACAAGGAGGCCCAATGCCTGCCAGTAGGTAATTACCGGACCATGGAAGAGCTCAGGTATCAGCCAGTTCCACAATTGCTGGGTTACAAAAATAACCAGTGCAAAGAACAGGATGCCCAGAAAGCCCAGTCCTATTTTCTTTCCTATGCTGAATCGATGTCTCATAATGATGTAATTATTTAATGAATGATTTTAATCTTCTGAAATTTCTTTATACAGTGCTGCCAGTTGTTCCCGCAGGTACAGCACGGCATATCTTTTTCTGGACAGCAGCGTATTGACGCTGATGCCCGTTTCTTTGCTCATCTCTTTAAATGATTTCCCTTCAAGTTCATGCTGCAGAAAAACCTGTTTCTGTTCCGGTGGCAGATCATCAATAGCGCGCATGATGGTTTCTGACATGATTTTCCTGATCATCGGCGTGTCGGCCTGTAAGGCATCATCAGAAAGGATTTCCGGCAGGAAGAGTACTTCTTCTCCTTCCACTTCGCGGACATATTCGGCGAAGGGTGTTTCTTTTTTCTTCCGGAACCAGTCAGTGATCCTGTTCCGGGTTACTGCGAAGAGCCAGCCGGTGATAGAATCTATCTGGCTGCCCAGCCGCAGGTATTCTGTAAACTGATATAGTACGTCCTGTAAGATATCCTCCGCATCTGATGCATTATTTACCCGCTGCCTGATGAAGTGCAGTAACCGCTTGCGTTCCTGCTTAACGGTAGCCTGTATACGCTCGTTCTGCTCTTGGGCCATAATGCTGTTTGTGAGGAGCAATTGTTTCATCGTAATAAGGAGGACGAAACAACGATGCGGATATTTTAAGGATAGAAAAAAAATATGGGAATGGGGTTAAACAAGCGCGGCGGCAGCCACCGGATCAGCTTTTAGCCATCAAGATGTATTTGTCTTTGAAACTTTCTTCCGGGAAAATCTCATAAACATCTATCAGCCTGGGTTTTACACCACTTTGAGAGATTTCCTCCGCCAGGTCGCCGCCTTTGAGGCATATCAGGCCTTTTTCAAATTGTTTGCCGGGAACGGCAGATTTCTTCAGCACCGGCTTGCTCCAGCGCCACAGGTCGCCCAGCGGCGCTACTGCCCTGGAAACCACGATATCGAATTTACGGTTTTTAATATCTTCCACGCGGCTATGCGCACTGGTAACGTTTTTCAGGCCCAGCGCCTCGCTGACACCCTGCACTACCTTTATTTTTTTACCGATGGAATCCACCAGGTGAAACTGTACTTCAGGAAAGAAGATAGCCAGCGGAATACCGGGAAAACCGCCGCCGGTACCCAGGTCCAGGATTTGTGTGCCCGCCTGGAAATCTGCAATAGCGGCTATGCTCAGCGAATGTAATACGTGCTTTTCGTATAAGGAATCTATATCCTTGCGGGAGATCACATTGATCTTTTCATTCCATTCCTGGTATAAACCTTTCAGGGCTTTGAACTGCTCCAGCTGCTCCGGTGTGAAGTCGCTGAAATACTTTAAAATAATATCCATGCCGCAAAAATATAGCTTTTCGCTGTCTACCACCTGTTTTTGGAACGGAATAATAAGGCCGGCGTAAAGAGAATATAGTACAGCACCATGAAAATATCCATCAGCCAGCTGAATTTGAAAAGGTCGCTTTCATCCAGTTTACGCATAGCCGCAAACGTGATGATGGATTGTACCAGTACTTTCAGCCCGAAGATGCCCAACACATACCACAGGATAGGCGGGGGGAAGAACAGGGCGAGTATAAATGCCGGATAGAAGAGAAAATGAGTAAGGGAGAACAGGCCCAGTACGAACTTATGCCCGAAACGGTAATGCTTGCCGGTAGACATATGCCGAGTTTTTTGCCGGAACCAGCTGTTCCAGCTGATTTTGGGTTCAGAGTAGGTAAATGCCTGCTTGTCGATCACCACGCCTACATTCTTTCTGTTGGCGGCGGCATTGACAAACAGGTCATCATCTCCGCTGGCCAGATGCTGGTGGCTGGTAAAACCCTTGTGCCTGAAAAACAGCTCCCGCTTATACGCCAGGTTACGGCCCACGCCCATATAAGGCATGCCGCTCATGGCAAAGGACAGATGCTGCAGGGCGCTGAAAAAGGTTTCGTAGCGGATAACTTTATTGAGGAAGCCCGGTTTCTTATGGTATGCACCATAGCCCAGTACAATTTCCTTTTCGGTATCAAAACCCTGGCTCATCAATGATAACCAGTTGGTACTGCCGGGCTTGCAGTCGGCGTCTGTGAGCAATACATGCTCAAACTGAGCGCCTTTCAGCCCTATAGACAAAGGATATTTCTTGCCGGGAATAAATTTGGCCGCCTGCTTGATCTCAATATGGCGGTAATGCGGATAGCCCGGTTCTATGGAACGCAGGTAATAACGGGTATCGTCTTCAGAATTGTCATTGACAACAATCACTTCGTATTCCGGCTTGTGATGCACATGATAACGCTGCTGTAATATACCCGGCAGATTCCGCTGCAGGTTCAGCTCTTCGTCCTTTGCGCATATGATAACCGAAAAAGGCCCGGATGGAGCCTGATCCAGGTCAAATTTCCGACGATAAAAGGCTACCCGGGAAAAGATAAACAAGAAATATATTATCTGAATTCCTGCTACGGCAGCAAAAAAGTATAAGGCAATTTCACCCAGATGATCAAGCATAATGCTGGCAAAAATATAATATTTTTATTATCTGTAAAATAATAAAATAATTACGAATTACGAATTGCGAATTACGAATGAGGAACCCGGGCCGATCAAAGAAGGAATTTATTAAGTTAATTACGAATTACGAATTGCGAATTACGAATGAGGAACCCAGGCCAATCAAAGAAGGAATTTATTAAGTTAATTATGAATTATGAGTTACAGTGAAGATCTGAGCGAACAAATTAAATTAATTAATTACATAATATCCGCTCAGATCTTCACTGTAACTCATAATTCATAATTAACTTAATAAATTCCTTCTTTGATTGGCCTGGGTTCCTCATTCGTAATTCGTAATTCGCAATTCGTAATTCCTGTATCTTTGCACGCTGAAATTATGACCTGTGAATTTTGAACTGATTACTACAGATAGCGGCAGTAATGCCAGGGCTGGTAAGATCACGACCGCCCACGGAGAAATAGAAACGCCGATTTTCATGCCGGTGGGCACTGTGGGCAGCGTAAAGGCTGTGACGCAGGAACAGCTGCGTGATGCAGTAAAGGCGCAGATTATTTTAGGTAATACCTATCACCTGTATCTGAGGCCGGGCCTGGAAGTGTTGTCTGCCGCCGGCGGCCTGCATAAATTCAACGGCTGGCATAAGCCTATTCTGACAGATAGTGGCGGTTATCAGGTATTTTCCCTCGCCGGCAACCGTAAAATTAAGGAGGAAGGCGTTGTATTTCAGTCACATATAGATGGATCTAAGCATCTTTTCACACCGGAGAACGTCATGGATATTCAGCGCACGATCGGCGCGGATATTATCATGGCATTCGATGAATGCCCGCCATACCCTTCCGAATACCGGTATGCGCGCAAATCCATGGAGCTGACGCACCGCTGGCTGAACCGCTGTATTCAGCGGCTGAAAGATACCCAGCCTGCCTATGGCCATGAACAGACGCTGTTCCCCATCGTTCAGGGAAGCACCTATAAGGATCTCCGCGCCGCTTCAGCAGAATTCATTGCCTCCAGGGACTGCGCCGGCAACGCTATCGGCGGATTAAGCGTAGGCGAGCCGGAAGAAGATATGTACGAAATGTGCGGACTGGTATGTGATATCTTACCGAAAGAAAAACCACGCTACCTGATGGGGGTGGGTACGCCCTGGAATATACTTGAAAACATTGCACTCGGCGTAGATATGTTCGACTGCGTTATGCCTACCCGTAACGGCCGCAACGGCATGCTCTTCACCTGGAACGGAGTTATCAACATCCGCAACAAAAAATGGGCATCCGATTTCAGCCCTGTAGACGCCAGCAGCGAATGCTTTGCCACCCGCGACTATTCCCGCGCCTACCTGCGCCACCTCTTCGTGGCCGGCGAAATTTTAGGCATGACATTAGCCAGTATCCATAACCTTGCTTTTTATCTGGAACTGGTCCAGGAAGCCCGCAAACAAATCCTTGCAGGTACCTTCGCCACCTGGAAAACCAGCATGGTGAAGCAATTAAAAACACGATTATAATTCTAATTACGAATTGCGAATTACGAATTACAAATGATGAGCGAAGATAAAAGCGAAGAAGTAAATGCCCTATCCGCTTTCATCTTCGCTCATCATTTGTAATTCGTAATTCGCAATTCGTAATTAGAATTATAACTAATATCTTTGGAGTCATATGACTAAAATAGATTGGTACATTTTACGCAAGCTCATTGGAACTTTTATTTATTCCCTGATGATATTGCTGGTCATTTCTGTGGTGATCGATATCACAGAGAAGGTAGATGATTTCATAAAGTATCGTATATCCCTGCACGACGTTATCGTGGATTACTACTTTGGCTTCATCCCGCATATTGCTGCGTTGCTGTTTCCGCTGTTTATTTTTATTTCTGTTATATTCTTCACCTCGAAGATGGCGTACCGGACGGAAATTATTGCTATCCTGGCTTCCGGGGTGAGCTTCCGCCGGTTCCTGCGTCCTTACTGGGTAGGCGCCTTTCTTTTCGGAGGGATCCTCTGGCTGGCCAACTATTGGGTGGTACCCAACGCCAACCGTATCCGTACAACTTTTGAGAATACGAGAATCCGCACCCCGGACGATCAGCAGTCGCAGTATGACCGCACCAGCCGTATAGACAGCTTCACCTATGTTACCTTCGGTACCTACGATCCGAACTATAAGAGTGGCAGTAACTTCAGCCTGGAAAAGGTTAACGGGCAGCAGATTATCATGAAACTGAAGGCGGACCGTATCACCTGGGATTCAACCGCAAAAGCGTGGCGCCTGGATTATGTTTCCGTACGCACCATGAATGGCCTGAAGGAAAACTGGAGCAGCCGCCAGGATTCCATGCTGAAAATTCCGCTGGTACCTAAAGACCTGCTGGAAGTAAAGAACCTGCAGGAAGCCATGACCACGCCGGATCTGCGGAAGTATATCAAACGCGAGTCTATCCGCGGTTCGGAAGGACTGAATACCTACTGGGTAGAATATTACCGCAGAACCTCTGCAGCTGCAGCGGTGGTGATCCTGACCCTGATCGGGGGTATTATAGCCGCCAAGAAAACACGCGGCGGAAGCGGGCTTCACCTGGCTGTGGGGATTGTTATCAGCGCCAGCTATATCATCCTGATGCAGTTTACCACCGTGTTCAGTGTGAAAGCGGATCTGAACCCCTTGCTGGCAGTATGGATACCTAATTTTCTGTTCGGGGCACTGGCACTGTACCTGTACCGCCGGGCACCCAAATGACACTGTATTAAAATTATCTTGTATAAAAAGAGACCGGTCATCCGGTCTCTTTTTTTGTCATCTTCCCAAAAAAATACCCGCTTTTTTTCAATCCGTTTTATGAGACATCATCGTCCTTGAGAATTTCTGATTTTTTAACCGTATCACTGCTTTCCGGATAGATTTTGCGGCTTTTTCTTTCAATATTTTCAATTCATTCTGAAAAAATTTACATTTCTTTAACGTCTGATAATTATTGTTATTTTATAATGTTTAATTATTTGAAATAGAATTATATATTATGATTTTTGCCAGATGATTTCCTGACTGATACCCTGATCAGGGGGTTGTTAAATTGACATTAAATACCATCAAAGGGTGGTAACTTCGTTAACAAATCATTACTTTTGACAATTGATCGATTTTGTTTCATTTATATAAACAATAGCAGTAAAATGGGGTACATAAAAGAAAAATTCAAGGTTAAAGCAGATGATCTTAACGTTGAAGTAAAGGACCTGGTAAAAAATCACGGATCAAAGAAAATTGAGGACGTAACTGTCGCACAGGTTTACCAAGGTATGCGCGGTATTACCGGTCTGGTGACTGAAACGTCTCTGCTGGATGCAAATGAGGGGATCCGCTTTCGTGGATATTCCATTCCGGAACTGAGGGACCATCTGCCGAAAGCGCCTGGAGGTGCAGAGCCGCTGCCAGAGGGATTATTTTACCTGATGCTGATAGGTGAATTGCCGACTGAAGCAGATGTACAGTATTTATCCAGCATGTGGGGCCGTCGTTCTCATGTACCCAACCACGTATTTGATGCTATTGAAGCGCTGCCTATCACCACTCACCCGATGACGATGTTTACCGTAGGCATCATGGCGTTGCAGACAGAATCTTCTTTCGCACACGCCTATGCTGAGGGTATCAATAAAAAAGACTACTGGAGCTATACCTATGAGGATACCATGAACCTCATTGCGCGCCTGCCGCGTATAGCTGCCTACATTTACCGCCGCAAGTATAAAGGCGGCCAGCATATACAGCCAAACGGCATGCTGGACTGGGCAGGTAACTTCGCCCATATGCTCGGTTATTCCGACGAAGGTTTCAGAGAACTGATGCGCCTGTACATGGTGATTCACGCTGACCATGAAGGTGGTAACGTGAGCGCACACACGACGCACCTGGTAGGTTCTGCCCTGAGTGATGCCTACCTCTCTTTCGCTGCCGGTATGAACGGCCTGGCAGGCCCCCTGCACGGTCTTGCTAACCAGGAAGTAATCAAATGGATTCTCAGCATGCGCGAAGAACTGGGTGGCGGTACGCCAACCAAAGAGCAGATTGAAGCCTATGTACGTAAAACCTTATCAGAAGGTAAAGTAGTACCAGGCTACGGTCACGCTGTGCTGCGTAAAACTGATCCCCGCTTCACCGCACAGATGGAATTCGCCAAGAAACATCTGCCGGATGATGAACTGGTGAAAATTGTATGGACTGTATACGAAACCGTTCCGCCAATCCTGCAGGACCTGGGCAAGGTGAAAAACCCATGGCCTAACGTGGACGCACATTCCGGCGCATTACTGGTACATTACGGCATGGTAGAATATGAATTCTACACTGTACTGTTCGGTGTATCCCGTGCACTGGGCGTACTCGCTTCCCTCTGCTGGGACAGAGCGCTGGGCCTCTCCCTGGAAAGACCAAAATCTGTTACTACCGAATGGATGAAACAGTTTGTGGAAGGTAAGGTAGAAGCGGTGACTGAATAAATAATGTAATTACGAATTACGAATTGCGAATTACGAATGTAGAAGCGAAGAGCTAAACGGAGATTAAAGGGATAAGTATTAAATATCACCTTTAATCTCCGTTTAGCTCTTCGCTTCTACATTCGTAATTCGTAATTCGCAATTCGTAATTATTTTATCTTCGTGCCTTAAAAAACAGCTTATTTCTACATTTACCGCCATATTATCCAATCCGATAGAATACCTGAAGGGAGTAGGGCCGCAGAAGGGTGAACTGCTCCGTAAGGAAATCAATGTGCATACTTTCGGCGACCTGCTGCAGTATTTTCCTTTCCGGTATGTAGACCGTACCCGGATTGATAAAATATCCGATCTCAGCGGATATGAAGATTTTGTGCAGATACGCGGGCGGATTATCCGGATGGAAATAGTAGGAGAGAACAGGGGAAAACGGCTGGTAGCTACCTTCCGGGATGAAAGCGGTGTCATTGACCTGGTGTGGTTCCAGGGCTGGCAATGGATGCAGAAATCGTTGCGGGAAAATGTCAGCTACCTGGTGTTTGGGCGTATCTCCGTATTCAACGGTGTGGCGCAGCTGGCGCATCCCGAAATGGATCTGCTCACCGAAGAAACAGCCACAGGCAAGCAGTTCCTGGAACCGGTGTATTATACAACGGAGAAGTTAAAAGCGCGCGGACTAACGGCAAAGGCTATAGGAAAACTCACCAGGAACCTGCTGGAACAGTTATCTCCCAACGAAATAAGAGAAAATATTCCGTTGGACGTTCTGAAGCAGTACCGCCTGATGCCCAGGTCCATGGCTTATTTCAGGATTCACCTGCCAGGCGGCGAAGAGGAAGCGCACCAGGCGCAACGCCGTCTCAAATTCGAAGAACTGTTCATCGCCCAGATCCGTATCTGCCGGCTGAAACTCAAGCGGCATAAGCAATCGCACGGATATGTGTTTGGCACAGTCGGCGCTTCATTCAACGACTTCTATAATCATCATCTGCCGTTTGAACTGACAGGCGCGCAGAAACGCGTGCTGAAGGAAATACGTATGGATACCATACATGGTCGGCAGATGAACCGCCTGTTACAGGGCGACGTAGGCAGCGGGAAAACCATGGTAGCCCTGCTATCCATGCTCCTCGCAAAAGACAACGGTTTTCAGGCATGCCTCATGGCGCCTACGGAAATCCTTGCGCAGCAACATTTTAAAGGTCTGGCTGAACTCCTGCAGCCTATGCAGGTAAAAATAGCCCTGCTCACCGGCAGCATAAAAGGGAAAGCCCGTAAGCAGATACTGGCGGGCATTGCAGACGGCACCATCGATTTCCTCGTGGGCACGCATGCCCTCCTGGAAAAAGAAGTGGTATTCAAAAATCTGGGCCTTGCCATTGCCGATGAACAGCATCGTTTTGGTGTGGCACAACGGGCACGCCTATGGGAAAAAAATGATATTCCGCCACACATACTGGTCATGACAGCTACGCCTATACCGCGTACCCTGGCCATGACTATTTACGGCGACCTGGATGTATCTGTTATCGATGAAATGCCTCCCGGCCGTAAACCTATTACCACCGTGCATCGTACGGAATTCCAGCGCCCGCAGGTAATGGATTTTATCAAAGAGGAAGTGAAGAAGGGAAGACAGGCCTACATCGTATATCCGTTGATTGAAGACAGTGAGAAGATGGATTATGAAAACCTGATGAAAGGATATGAAGAAGTGAAAGCGTTTTTTCCGGAACCACAGTTTTATATCAGCATGGTACACGGCAGGCAGCCGGCGGAAATGCGCGAAACCAATATGCAGCGCTTTGTTTCCGGAGATACCAGTATCATGGTGGCCACCACGGTGATCGAAGTTGGTGTGAACGTGCCCAATGCCTCTGTGATGGTAATAGAAAGTACGGAGCGCTTTGGCCTCTCCCAGCTGCACCAGCTGCGCGGCCGCGTAGGACGCGGCGCCGAGCAGTCGTTCTGCATCCTCATGACCGGCAATAAACTGGGACAGGTGTCTAAAGAACGCATTAACGTAATGGTACAAACGAATAACGGATTTATCATTTCAGAGAAAGATATGGAACTGCGGGGGCCCGGCGATATTGAAGGCACCCGGCAGAGCGGCGTACTGGATTTCAAACTGGCGGATATCCTGCAGGACAAACCCATCCTGGATGCCGCCCGTGTCAGCGCCGAAAAAATTCTCACAGAAGATACAGACCTGCTCTTACCTGAAAATCAGGGCTTAAAGGAATATTTGGCAGTACAGCGCGGGAAATCGCAATGGAGTAAAATTTCCTGACGTTTTTAACGTTTATTAAATTATACAGTCTGATTTAATGGTATAGTCCCTGAAGCGCATCCTGATGGCAGTGGTTTATGTGTGCACCCGTAACAATTTAATAGGCTTCTGCGTTTATAAATGGTATATTCATTTTTAAGAATAAAATAAATCTGATCCCGTTGAAATTTACCCTCCCGACCGGCCTTATTGGAATGATTATCCTCCTGTTGTTTTCCGGACAAACTGTTCTGGCGCAGCAACCTGTGAATTTTTCGCCATTGAATTTTACGGAGAATAAAGGGCAGTGGGAGCCGGAGGTACTCTATAAAACGGAATTGGGCAATGCCGCCATTTTCCTGAAGAAAACAGGTTTTACTTTTCTTGTGCTGAATAATGATGACCTGTTTGAACTGAATGATTATGTACACGGACATGCGCATGCGGCAGATACTTCCCGTAACAGCGCACAGTTACAGAACAAGCGCGCCGGTCAACCGCAGGCAGCTGCCACAGCACAGCAGCGCGCCGGCGAGAAACCGCCTCCACGGCCCAGCCGCATTCCGGATGTAAGAGGCCACGCCTATAACGTTACTTTTATCGGAGCAAATGAAAATGCAGAAATTGCGCCTGAAAAGCCGCAGGAAGCAATAGCCAACTATTTCATCGGAAAAGATCCGAAGAAATGGGCCTCCAATGTTAAATCTTTTCAGGGTATCACCTACCGGGAACTGTACCCCGGCGTAGATGCACATATCTACTCTGAAGCCTCCCAGCTGAAATATGATCTTATCCTGCAACCCGGTGCCGATCCGGGAAAGATACAATTGTCCTACGAAGGAGCTGCCGGCCTGGAATTAAAAAAAGGGCAGCTCCTGATACATACCTCTGTAGGCGATGTTATTGAACAGCTTCCATATGCATACCAGTATATCGGTAATCAGCGTGTGCCCGTTAAGGTTAGTTACCGGCTGAATGGCAATATCCTGGGATATCGTGTGTCCGGAGAATACAATCCTGCCTATCCCCTGATTATTGATCCGGTGTATGTGTTCTCCACTGTTTCGGGGGCACGCGCGGATAACTGGGGCTTTACCGCCACCTACGATGATGCCGGCAGTTTTTACGGCGGCGGCATCGTGTTTGCCAATGGCTACCCGGTTACGCCCGGCGCTGTCCGCAGCGCTTTTGGCGGTGGTAACTTCGATATGGCAATCTCTAAATTTTCTTCCAACGGTACCCGGCTGCTGTACGCCACCTATCTGGGCGGCGGCGGACAGGACCAGCCACATAGTTTGTTTGTAGATCCTGCCGGTAATCTGGTGATTTCAGGCAGAACCAGTTCCGGCGATTTCCCGGAACTGAAACGCATCGGCACCGGCGGCGGCTGGGATATGGCAGTTGTGAAACTGAATGCTACCGGCACCGCTATCATCGGTAGCCTGGTTATCGGCGGCAGTGCAGACGATGGCGTGAATATCAGAGAAGCCCGCGCCGGTGGCGCACAGGTGCTGTTACGCAACTACGGCGACGATGCCCGCAGCGAAGTGGTAATAGATGATGCCGGATATATTTATGTGGCCGGATGTACCCGCTCCAGTGACTTTCCTACAACGCAGGGTGTATTCCAGCCTGCATTCCGGGGAGGACAGGATGGCGTGGTCATTAAAATCAATCCCCTCTGTAAAGATATTCTCTGGGCCAGCTATATCGGTGGCACACAGGAAGATGCGGCATATGTTATTGCCCTGAACGGCCTGAACTCCCTGTATGTTGCCGGTGGTACCGCCAGCATTGACTTCCCTACCACGCCCGGCGCATTGTATAAAGACTTCCGCGGAGGCGTATGCGATGGCTTCATTGCACATATCACCAACGACGGCAAGAGAATTATTGAAGCTACCTACCTCGGCGCCAATGATCCCGCGGCTGACCAGATATACGGTATTCAGCTCGATAGAAAAGGATTTGTGTATGTAATGGGCACCACAGAAGGAACCTGGCCCATCAAACTACTCAACCCTGCTACCGACTACAATGATAACTCCCTGCAGTTCATCTCCAAACTGAAGCCCAATCTTACTGAATTCGTATATTCCACCACGTTCGGCAAACGCCGCAGCATTGCCAGCACACCGGCTATTTCACCCACCGCGTTCCTGGTAGACAGGTGCGAGAATGTGTATGTATCCGGATGGGGCGGCGGTATTAACCAGGAACTGAAGTACCCCAATTCCGGCACATTTAATATGCCGGTGAAGAACCCGCTGCTGGGAACAACCGATGGAATGGACTTTTACTTTTTCGTATTACAGCGGGATGCTGCCGGTATCCTTTTCGGCAGCTACTTCGGCGGAAATGGTTTGTATGAGCATGTGGACGGTGGTACCAGCCGTTTCGACCGCAACGGGGTTATCTATCAGGGCATCTGCGCCTGGTGTAATGTCAGCAACTCCGGTATTAAACCCCGCTACCCGACAACTCCCGGCGCCTATTCCAGCACGCCTCCGCGGGGATGTAACTTCGGCGCGCTCAAAATAGCCTTCAACCTGGACGGCGTGAAAGCAGGTGTGAAAACCCTGGACCGGCGCATGAACTACTGCGTGCCGGAAACCATTACTTTCATTGATACCACCCGCCTGCCGGCAGAAAGATGGGAATGGGATTTCGGAGACGGATCACCACTGGTAAATGGTAAAGATACCATGTCGCACACCTATACCGCTGTAGGTGAATACACGATCCGTATGGTGAAATTTGATGCTAAAAGCTGTAATGGTTCAGATACCGCTTATGTAAAAGTAAAACTGGGCAATAACAAGGCCACACTCAAATTTGAAGGAAGGCGCCAGCCACCCTGTGAAGACCTGGCCTATATTTTCTTGAATGAGTCAGAACCCCAAGCACAGTTTAAGGATAATTCGTTCATATTTGACCTCGGTGACGGAAGTCCGCCGATAAATGTAGGTACAACTCAGTTCCCGATTACGCACAAGTTTGCTGCGCCGGGTGTGTATAATGTAAGTCTTACCCTGGTAGATAACAACTTCTGCAATGCCCCGCAAACAGAAACAGTTCCACTGCGTGTGGCCGTTAACGTTACTGCGCAGTTCGATGTGCCGGATACCGTATGTGTGGGTACCACCCTGAAGATGGAGAATACGACCCTGGGTGGAGAAAGTTTTGTCTGGACATTTGAAGATGATAATACCACTACCACAGATCCCTATCCGCTGCATACCTTCAACCGGCCCGGCAGATGGAAGATCAAGCTGCTGGCGCTGGATGAGAATACCTGTAATAAAAAGGACAGCATCACCAAAACGGTGCTGGTAGCAGAACCGCCGCAGGTAGATTTTGATTACTCACCGCTCAAGCCTGTAGAAAATACACCGCTGACCTTCACTAATTTATCTATCGGCGCTACCAAATATCTCTGGAACTTCGGTGACGGTGATACTACCTCAGCCGTAAATCCGCAGCATCAGTATCTGCGATCAGGTACCTACAACGTATGTCTGACCGCCGCTAACCCTGAAGGCTGTACGGAAACCAAATGTAAAATGGTAAGTGCTATCGTGGTGCCGTTATTTGACGTACCTTCTGCCTTCTCGCCCAACAATGACGGGATGAATGATGTTTTCTATGTGAAAGGCTTCGGCGTAACAAAATTCAATCTTAAAATATTCAACCGCTGGGGACAACTGGTATTTGAAAGCAGCGATCAGCGGATAGGATGGGATGGGCGTTTCAAAGGGGCGGTGCAGCCAATGGATGCATATGCCTATGTGGTGAACCTTGAATTTACAGACGGCACCAAAGCAAACAGGTCCGGAAGTGTAACCTTGTTAAGATGATGAGCCATGAAGAAGCAGATTGTTAAAATTACCACAGTATTACTGATACTGATAAGTGCTGCCGGAAGCGGAACTGCGCAGGACCTGCACTTCTCCCAGTATTTCAATTCACCGTTAACCACCAACCCGGCGAACACGGGGTTTATTCCTGACGGTAACTACCGCATCGGAATCAACTACCGCAATCAGTGGGCTTCCATACCGGTGCCTTATAAAACCATGTCGGTATACGGGGACTTCCAGCTATTACGCGATCAGCTGGTATATGGCTGGGTAGGCGTTGGCGGCGTGATTCTGCGCGATGTGGCCGGCAGCGGAAACCTTACTTCCACCAAAGGATACGCTACTGTGGCTTACCACCAGCTGCTGGGCGAAAGCAGCCTGTTGTCGCTGGGTTTCGAAGCCGGTTCTGCCAACAAACGGGTGGATATCACCAAGCTGACATTCGGCGACCAGTGGAATGGTAAATTCTTTGACTCGCAGATGCCTACTGCAGAACCGTTTACACAGTCCAGCGTCAATTATTTTGATATGAATGTAGGAATGAACTACGCTTACTTTCCTACGGATAATATTTATGTTAATACCGGCTTTGCTGTACAACATGTCAACAAGCCGAGGGAAACCTTTTATGACGGTGATAACATCGTTCCACGCCGGTACATCGGATTCCTGAATGCGAGTATCAAACTGAGCGATCAGGTAATCATCAATCCGAGCGCCTATTATGCGCAGCAGGCCAAATCGCATGAAACGGTGATCGGGTTGAATGCTGCCTATAACCTTTCCGGCGACGGTGTGCAGCAGGCTTATGGCGGTATCTACTACAGAGCGGGCGATGCAGCGGTGTTCATGGTAGGCTACCAGCTAAGCAATGTAAAACTGATGTTCAGTTATGATGTAACTACATCAGCTTTATCTTCTTCCAACAGCCGCCGGGGCGCTTATGAAATAGGTATAGTATACAGCGGTCTGTACTCCAACCGCTCTTTCAACAATGCTAAAAGATCCACTATCTGCCCTTCCTTCTAAAGGGCAGCCGGTGCCGGTAATGGAATGCATGCGGCGAATAACCCACATTTGCTTCGGGAATACCCCCTGCACTTACAACTGTAAAATTTAAATACAAGGTATGAAACGTTTACTGACAGGCATCTTCTTTCTGGTTATCGCTCAGCTGGCGCATGCACAGTATTATAAAACTGATACCAGCATACGCAAAGGCTTCGATCCTTCCCGCCTGATACTGGGAGGCTCGCTGGGTATGGTGTTCGGCGATTATACCAATGTTGATATTTCCCCCCTCGTAGGCTATCGCTTTAATGATTATATCGCAGCAGGTATCAACATAAATG
Source organism: Chitinophaga solisilvae (assembly GCF_009928525.1). GTDB lineage: Bacteria > Bacteroidota > Bacteroidia > Chitinophagales > Chitinophagaceae > Chitinophaga > Chitinophaga solisilvae. Next base: position 360,409 of record NZ_JAABOK010000002.1, read on the forward strand.
CACAATACGGACAATTCAAAGCCTATAATTACAATGGCGATGTAGCACAGCGCGACAAATACACCATCTTCGGCGGTGGCGTCTGGGGGCGGGTATACCCTGTACCCATGCTGTTTGTCCACATTCAGCCTGAATACAATTATATCTCCCAGAAATCAACTTTTTATACAAATCCTAAACAAACCCTCAGCACCAGTTACACCGTTCCAAGCCTCCTCCTCGGCGCCGGCTACACACAAAGCGTAGGCGGCAGGGTAGGAATCGGCATTTCCATCCTGTACGATGTCATTCAGGATAACCGCTCACCTTACCGGAATAATGTGATTTACCGCGTAGGCGCAGGTTTAGGCTTTTAGCAATTACGAATTACGAATTACGAATGATGAGTTATGAGTTGGGGCGAAGATTAAAGCGGATGATAAATATTTTACCCGCTTTAATCTTCGCCCCAACTCATAATTCTTAATTCATCATTCGTAATTGCTAAAGGTTATCTGTGTGTTAAATAGTTTATAAAGGCTAAACTTTATTTTACAAGATTTATATCTTTGTACCCAGAAAATAATTTTAAAGCGATGGGAATTAAGTTAGCCGTTTTTGATATTGCCGGCACCACTTTGCATGATGAATCCAATGTAGCGCTGGTATTGCAGCAGGCTATTGCAGCAGCAGGTGTGCAGGTAACGCTGGAGGAGGTAAATGAGGTAATGGGATATGCGAAACCTTATGCGATCAGGTATTTGCTGGAGCAGCACCAGCATCCGCGTTTTGAGGATGCAGATTATATTACTGAACTCCATACGCTGTTTGTGACGCGTATGAAGGAACATTACGAGACCAGCACTGTGGTAAGGGAGAAAGAAGGTGTTTCCGGCGTATTTGCCGCATTGAGGGAGAAAGGTATTAAAGTAGCGCTGGATACAGGTTTCGACAGAGGTATTACCGATGTTATTCTGGACAGAACCGGCTGGCAGAAGTCAGGGTTGATTGATGCAGTATGGACCAGCGATGAAGTGCCGCACGGCCGTCCTTATCCGTATATGATCTATAACATTATGGAGGAGCTGGAAATTCGCAGCATACAGTCGGTAGCGAAAATAGGCGATACCACTTCCGACCTGGAAGAAGGTACCAATGCAGGCTGCCGTTATGTGATAGGTGTAACTACAGGCGCATACAGCCGCGAAGAGCTGGAGAAAGGTCCGCATACCCACCTGGTGGCTTCTCTGGATGAAATACTTTCTATTTTCTAATCTGTCTATCTCATATTAATGATGCAACAACAACAGGCTGATGTAGCTGTAATAGGCGCAGGTATTGTAGGACTGGCCATGGCGTATAAGCTGGCCGGCAAAGGGAAAAAAGTAGTTTTATTTGAACGCAACAGCAGGGCTATCAGCGCTTCTATCCGCAACTTCGGACTGGTATGGCCTATCGGGCAGTCTGCCGGCAAAATGTATAACCGCGCTATGCACAGCCGCGCCGTATGGAAACAGCTGGCAGCGGAAACGGGCCTGCAATGCAATGAAACGGGGTCGCTGCATCTGGTATATGAAAAGGATGAGCTGGCAGTGCTGGAAGAATTCGCGCAGGCCGCACCCGGCAATGGTTACGCATGTGAACTGATTTCCCCCGATAAAATAGGCAACTACACCAAAGCCATTAAAACCGATGGTCTGAAAGGCGCGTTGTGGAGTAATACTGAAATGACGGTTAATCCCCGTCAGGCCAGTGCTGCCATAGCCAGGCATCTGGAAGAGAAAATGAACGTAACCGTGCGTTTTAATACAGCCGTTAACGGTATCAGCCTGCCATATATCGAAACAAAAGACGAAAAATGGAAGGTAGACCAGGTGTATGTCTGCAGCGGCGCCGATTTCGAAACATTATACCCTGCAGCCTATGCAGCAGCACCGCTGACTAAATGCAAACTGCAGATGATGCGCACCATCCCGCAGCCGGACAACTGGCAGCTGGGACCTGCACTGTGCGCCGGCCTCACCCTGGCGCACTATGCGGCTTTCAATACCTGCGAAACACTGGTACCGCTGAAAGAACGCTTCCGCCAGGAAATGCCGGAATATGTAAAATGGGGTATTCATCTCCTGATTTCACAAAACGGCGCCGGCGAGCTGACAATCGGCGATTCCCACGAATATGGTCCGGACTTCGAACCATTTGATAAAGCCTTCATCAACGATTTAATTCTGAAATATATGCACACCTTCCTGGCGGCGCCTACCAGCACCATCCAGGAACAATGGCATGGCATTTACCCTAAACTCACCAACGGAGGTACAGAGCTTATCCTCACCCCTGAAAAGGACGTAACGATTGTAAATGCCCTCAGCGGCGCAGGCATGACGTTGTCGTTCGGGCTGGCGGAAGAACTGGTTGGATAGGAATTACAAAAAAGAATTACGAATTACGAATTGCGAATTACGAATGCAGAAGCGAAGAGCTAAGCAAAGACTGAAGAGGATAACTATAAAATATCTGCTTCAGTCTTTGCTTAGCTCTTCGCTTCTGCATTCGTAATTCGCAATTCGTAATTCGTAATTGCAAAGCATAAATTCTGATTAGAAAAAGCTCAAATGATATTAGGTTTTTGCTTAAATAATTAATAAATTAAATGCAGATGAAACGTTATGAAAAACAATCGCCGCAAAACGATTATACTTTCCTGTATTTATTTCCCGGTAATCGTATTATCCAGCTTTAGCAACGTTTCTGCAGCCAGGTTACTCAACATGGCTGCATGTTCATAACGTGTTAAATGTAAAGCAGGTTTCTTTTGAGTTACCTGCTTTATTTCTTTGTTGCATTATATGCTGTAAGCCAAAATTCCATAAATTACAGGGCGTCTGTAAATCAGTACAGTCGTGTTGAATAGCATATAAACAGCAATCGCATGAATGATAGTTTAAAAAATCTTAAAGAAAGAGACTGGACCGAAACGAGAGCGCATTCCAGCTGGCAGATATTCAAAATTATGGCGGAATTTGTGGATGGCTTTGAGTCACTGGCAAAGATAGGTCCATGTATATCCATTTTTGGTTCGGCCCGTACAAAGCCGGGTAACCGGTATTATGACCTGGCGCAGGAGATCGCGCACCGGCTTGCAGAAGAAGGATTTGGTATTATCACCGGCGGAGGCCCGGGCGTGATGGAAGCAGCCAATAAAGGAGCGCAGTCTGCGAACGGTAAATCTGTGGGCGCCAATATTACGCTGCCGCACGAACAATACCCCAATAACTTCATCGATGCGGACAAGCGCCTCAATTTCGATTACTTTTTTGTCAGAAAGGTGATGTTCACCAAATATTCACAGGGGTTTGTCATGATGCCGGGCGGTTTCGGAACAATGGACGAATTCTTTGAAGTGGCTACGCTTATTCAGACAAAAAAAATGGAAGAAACGCCGATGGTGCTCGTTGGACGCGAGTACTGGAGTGGCCTGCTGGAATGGATCCGCACCGTTATGATGGAGAAGGAAAGCAATATTAACCCGGCAGACCTCGATCTGTTGCAGCTTTTCGATACTGCAGATGAAGTAGTGGAGTACTTCCGCGTATTCTATACCACCAATAAATTAAGACCCAACTTCTAGTGCATATACGATAAACGTACTTCTTCCCGGAAGAATAAATCCGGGAAGAAAAACGTTTATGGTTATAGGTTAGCGTCTTCATATCTTTTTTTATTATCAAAAAAAAGTATATGTTGCGCCGCTATTGCAGGCAGCTAACTGCTTTTTTCATAGCTTTGCTCAAATTTTTGATATGGAGCTTATACCAGCAGCTGTGGAGGCGTTTGCAGAAAAATATACAACACCTGAAGATACGGTATTGTATAAACTGAACCGTGAAACGCATTTGAAAGTGGAGCTGCCGCATATGCTGAGCGGACATGTACAGGGCCAGTTCCTGCGCATGATCAGCCAGATGATACGGCCGCATCGCATCCTGGAGCTGGGAACCTTCACTGGTTATGCTGCCATCTGTCTGGCTGCAGGTCTGGAAAAAGACGGTATGCTGCATACCATAGATATCAACGAAGAGCTGGAAACGCTTTGTACGCAATACTTTGAAGCCTCCGGATATGCTGACCGCATAAAAATGCATATCGGAAAGGCAGCAGAGGTACTGACGAACCTGGATGAGGTATTTGACCTCGTGTTTATTGATGCAGACAAAGCAGGATACGTTCATTATTATGACCTCGTGTGGGAGAAACTGAGGCCCGGTGGCATTATCCTTGCCGATAATGTACTGTATCACGGTCAGGTATTACAGCCTGAAAGTGAACAGGGGGGCCAGGCGAAAGCAATGGTCAGATTTTGTGAGAAAGTGCTGGCAGATGACCGTGCAGAGCAGGTATTACTTACCATCCGCGACGGCGTACTGATGATCCGGAAAAAATAGCCGGCACCACCAACAATGCCCATTAAATTCAACAATACATGCAAGTAAGAAAATTCTTGTTGGTAGTCAGTTTTCTTATTGGCTGCGTGCCCCTGCTGAAGGCACAAAACATCACCACACAGCAGTACATTGCTACCTATAAAAGCATAGCCATTGAGGAAATGCGCCGCAGCGGCGTACCAGCAGCAATCAAACTGGCCCAGGGTATCCTGGAAACACAGTCCGGCAACGGCTCGCTCTGCCAGCAATCCAATAATCACTTCGGCATCAAATGTAAGAACACCTGGACTGGTAAAACCATCCGGTACGACGATGATGCCGCTCAGGAATGCTTCCGTGTATATGATAATGCCCGCGATTCCTACCGGGACCACTCGGATTTCCTGCGTAACAATCCCCGTTATTCTTTCCTTTTTCAGTTCGATGGCGATGATTACAAGTCATGGGCCTTCGGCCTCAAACAGGCCGGTTACGCCACCAATAAAACCTACCCGCAGCAGCTGATTAAAATCATTGAAGATAATAACCTGCAGGCATACACGATGATAGCCATGGGTAAAGCAGCCCCGGAAACAGGCATGGATACGCCGGTATATGCCGGCAACGGCAACGGCAGCGGTAACAACAGCAGGCCGGATTCCAGACCATCATCTTCCAAAAACAATCACAACAACTATAACAAACCTATTGCAGGCAATTATCCTAAGGGCGTTTTCGAAATCAACGGCCGCAAGGTAGTATTTGCCCGCGCAGGTACCTCGCTCATTCAGCTGGCAAGTCAGCGCGATATCCGCCTGAGCAGGCTGGTACGCTATAATGATCTGGAAGACGACGGCCCGCTCCGCAAGGATATGTTCATCTTCCTGGAAAAGAAGGCAAAACGCGGCAACCGGGAGTTCCACCAGGTGGCCAACGGCGAATCCCTGCATGACATCGCCCAGGCAGAAGGTATCCGTATGAGGTGGCTGCGCCGCCGCAATAAACTGCATGAGGGCGAAGAGCCTGCAGCAGGACAGCGGCTTACGCTGGACGGCTTCTCCCGCGAAGCCCCCAGACTGGCAAAAAATACCCGTATCATCCGGGAAGAAGACCAGGAGCCGCCGGAAGACTTCTCTCCCCGTAAGGAAATAGAGAAGGTGAAAGAAGAGATAGCCAAAAATCCTTCCCAGGGCGGAATAGCCTCTGTGCCGGCCTCCAGGCCACAGCAGGGTGGTATCCCCGCCGAAATGGTGGAAGACCTGAAAAAGGTAGGCGAAGTAAATAACGGCGGCACAGCGCCCAAGGCTACCCTGCCACCGCCCAGGACGCAGCAGCCTGTATATCAGCCGGCCCCGGCCCCCGTTAATCCGCCGCAGGGAGGTACCCGCTACCACGATGTGCAGCCCAAGGAAACGCTCTATGGTATTGCTAAAATGTATAATAAGTCCGTGACCCAGTTACAGGAATGGAATAATCTGGAGGGCTTCGATATTAAAATTGGTCAGCGTCTCTTGGTGAGTAAGTGAGTGTAATCCTTTACATTTGCCATTTGTTAAAAGGAAATGAAATAGTATTATGTCAGTGATTCAGGTGCATGACAAGCAATTCCAGCCCTATATTGGTGCAATTGAGCTGCAGCAGCGTATTAAAGAGCTTGCTGAAGAGATGAACAGGGATCTGAAAGATGAACGCCCTTTATTTATTGTAATACTGAACGGCTCCTTTATGTTTGCCGGAGATGTATTCAAATATCTCAACATTCCTGCTGAGATATCATTTATCAAACTGGCTTCCTACAAGGGAACCAAATCTACCGGTAACGTAGTGCAGGCGATTGGCCTGGATGAAGACCTCTACGGCCGTACCGTAGTCATTCTGGAAGACATCGTGGACACTGGTAAAACCCTGAGCCAGTTCCTGCCCCAGCTGGAACATCAGCAACCCAAAAAGCTGCTGATAGCCTCCCTGCTGACCAAACCGGAAGCCATGGTATACCCCATTAAAATCGATTACCTCGGCTTCTCCGTTCCCAACAAATTCCTGTTAGGCTATGGCCTTGATTATGACGGACTGGGAAGGAATTTGCCGGAAATATACCAGCTGGTGGAGTAGTTGCAAATTGCAAATTACGAATTGCGAATTGCGAATTACGAATGTAAAAGCGAAGATGAAAACGAAGATGAAAACGAAGATTAAAGATGATAAGTATTAATATCCTCTTTAATCTTCGTTTTCATCTTCGCTTTTACATTCGTAATTCGTAATTCGCAATTCGTAATTATCCAAAAAAGCGCTACCTTAAACTATGCGACTCTTCCTCTTATGGCTAACCCTATCTTGTGGAGGCGTACAGGCACAAACGTTATGGGTATCCGGGGCAATAGAAGACAGTATTACACACCGGCCGCTTTCCGGTGTTTCCGTGAGCGTTATCAGCGATACAACAAAGGCAGTTACCAATGCCTTCGGGCTTTTTAAAATAGTGATCTCCGGCAGTCCCGCGCAATTACTGCTTACACAAAATGGCTATCAACCAAAACAGGTAACCGTAAAGGCGAATGACAGACTGTTGATAACGTTGTCGCCTATACGTAAACAAACAGACGGCATTGCTGCCGCCAAAGCCAGCGCCCGTGCCCGGCAGGGCGCCAATCCCAATTACGGAAATGTGGGAATGGGTATTCATACCTTTTACAATGAAACTTACGGAGCCACCTACGAAAACAGCTTTACAAGAGCGGCAGCTCACCCCGTATCTGCCTTTGCCGTAGATGTGGATCGTGCCGCCTACAGCAATATCCGCCGCTTCCTCCGGCTGAAAGAGCCGGTGCCCGTGGATGCTGTCCGCATTGAAGAAATGGTCAACTACTTTCATTATAGTTATCCCTTACCACCGAAAGATAGTATCATGGCGCTTTATAGCCATTATACCAGCTGCCCCTGGGAGCCGGCACACCATCTGCTGCAGATTGCGCTGAGAGCACAGGCGCTGGAAACCGACAGCCTGCCTCCCGGTAACCTCGTTTTCCTGATAGACGCTTCCGGCTCTATGGGCGCACCCAACAAATTGCCACTGCTGCAGGCAGCCTTCCGTATCCTGGTCAATAACCTCCGCCCGGCAGATAAAGTAGCGATCGTAGCCTATGCCGGCGCACCCGGTGTAATGCTGCCCGCTACCACCGGCGATCAGAAAGAAAAGATCCTGAACGCGATCGATAACCTCTCTGCCGGCGGCGCTACTGCCGGTGAAGCCGCTATCAAAATGGCCTACGATATCGCCCTCGAAAATTATATACCGGGGGGTAATAACCGGGTTATACTGGCTACAGACGGCGATTTTAACGTAGGGCTAACCAGCGATGCGGAAATGGAAGAACTCATCCTGCAAAAGAAAGAGAGTGGCGTATTGCTTACCTGCCTGGGAGTAGGAATGAAGAATTATAAGGATTCCAAACTACAGTCTCTCTCCAGCAAAGGCAATGGTAACTTCGCCTATATCGACGACCTGGAAGAGGCCACCAAGATATTCGCCCGCGAATTCGGCAGTACCCTGTTCACCATTGCCCGCGATGTGCGTACCATCGTGCAGTTTAACCCGGAGCTGGTGAAATCGTACCGGCTGATAGGATATGAAAACAAGGTATTTGAGAAAGATACATCGGGAGAAGATACACCGGGTGGTGGTATCATCGGCAGCGGGCATTGCTCGGTGGCCCTGTATGAAATTGTGCCGCAGACCGGAAAGACGATAACAGATACCTCACTGGCAGCAGTAACTATCCGCTACAGGACGCCTGCGGATACCTCCCTGCGTACCCTGCAACGCCCGGTGCCGGCTCTTCCGGGCGCATTTGAAGAAGCCCCGGACGATTACCGTTTTGCTGCCGCGGTATCCCTGCTGGGTATGGTGCTGCGTAACTCCGCTTACCGTGGCTGCGGCAATACGGATATGGTGCTGCAGCTGGCGCGCAACGCCCTTGGGCGCGACCGGGAAGGTTACCGCCATGAGTTCCTGAAAATGGTGAAGATGGTGAAGAAAATGCAACGCTAAGCACTACTTCGTAAACCGGTAGCACTTGCGTATCATCTTCTGCTGAAAATCGAAAGGTAATGTCTGATTAGTAATATCCTTGATGGTAGCCGCTTCTATCTTATCTTCCTCCAGTATAAACCGCCGGTAGTTGTTACTGAAATACACTACGCCGTCTTTTTTGGTGGCAAGCAGCACTTTGTTGAGAAGTGTAACATGATCCCGCTGTATGTCGAGGAAGTCCTTCATCCGCTTGCTGTTGGAGAAGGTAGGCGGGTCCATGATAACAATATCGTAAGTATTTATTTTAAGGGTATCGAGGTATTGCAGCACATCTGCGTGTACAAATTTATGTTGCGCCGTATCAAAACCGTTGATATGCATATTCTCTTCCGCCCAGGTCAGGTAAGTCTTTGACAAGTCCACAGACGTTACTTCGCTGGCGCCGCCTGCAGCGGCATAAACGGAAAAGGAGCCGGTATAACAGAAGAGGTTCAGCACTTTTTTACCCTGGGATTCTGCTCTGACCATACCGCGGGTAGTGCGGTGGTCCAGGAAAAGGCCCGTATCGAGGTAGTCGGACAGGTTCACTTTAAATTTCAGTCCGCCTTCCTGAACCTGCATTTCATGGCTTTCGGTACTGAGTTTTTCATACTGGCTCTGCCTGTTTTCCTTGCGTTGCCGTTGTTTCACCCAGATCTTCTCCGGCGCTGTTTCCAGCACTTTGCTGATGAGTTCCAGGCAGTTGTCGAGCCAGGCTTCATGCGCCTCATCCTCCATTCCGTGCCGGCGGTTATATTCAGCAATGTATACATGATCCTCATATATTTCAATGCTGAACGGAAACTCCGGGATATCGTCATCATACACCCGGTAACAGGTGATATGCTGACGGCGCGCAAGTTTGGAAATATGCCGGTATACCTTGGTAAGCCGGTTCTCGAACATCTGTAATTTGGAATCCATAAAAAAGCATTTGATTACTTGGTTATTTGAGATTTGGTTATTTAAAATGCAGCGAATGTATTACGTGTAGATCTCCGCTGCATTTTAAATAACCAAATCTCAAATAACCAAATAATCAAATAATAGTTAACTGAATATGTCTCTGACCTTTTCGAAGAAACCTTTTTCAGATTTTTCCGGGTTGGGTTTGAAGTTATCGGAAGATTGCAGTTTATCGAGCATTTCCTTTTCTTCTGAGCTGACGTGCTGTGGTGTCCAGACATTCACGTGAATGAGCTGGTCGCCTTTTTCGTAGGAATTGACAGAAGGGAAGCCCTTGCCTTTCAGTCGGAAGATTTTTCCGCTCTGGGTGCCTGCAGGTATTTTGATTTTCGCCTTACCGTCGATGGTAGGTACTTCAACGGAAGTGCCGTATACCGCGTCGGGGAAGGAGATATAAAGGTCGTAGGCTACATTGAGGCCATCGCGTTGCAGTTCAGGATGTGGTTCTTCCTCGATGAGGATGAGGAGATCTCCGGGAGCGCCGCCTCTTTCGCCGGCGTTACCTTTGCCGCTCATGCTGAGCTGCATGCCTTCCTGTACGCCTGCCGGTATGTCAATGCTAACGGTTTCCTCGCCATACATGCGCCCTTCACCTTTACAGTGGCCGCATTTGCTGGTGATGGTCTGGCCTTCACCATGGCAGGTAGGGCAGGTCGTAACGGTCTGCATCTGGCCCAGGAAGGTCTGTGTTACCTTCCTTACCTGGCCGGAGCCGCCGCAGGTGTTGCAGGACTGGAATGCGTTTTTGTCTTTTGCACCGAGGCCGCCGCAATGCTGACAGGGAACGTATTTTTTGACCTTGATTTTTTTGTTGGCGCCTTTGGCTATTTCTTCATAGGTAAGACGGATTTTTACACGCAGGTTAGAGCCACGGGTACCGCGTCCACGGCGGTTTCCACCACCACGGCCGCCACCGCCTCCGAAGAAGCTGCCGAAAATATCGTCGTTGCCGAAAATGTCACCGAAATTGGAGAAGATGTCGTCCATATTCATGCCACCACCTCCATATCCGCCACGGTTGCCATTCATACCGGCATGGCCGAAACGGTCGTATTGCGCCCTCTTATCAGGATCGCTCAATACTTCGTATGCTTCGGCTGCTTCCTTGAATTTTTCCTCAGCCTCTTTGTTGTTGGGGTTGCGGTCAGGGTGAAACTGCATCGCTACCTTACGGTACGCCTTTTTGATTTCATCCTGGGTGGAGGATTTGGCAACAACCAGTATTTCGTAATAATCTCTCTTGGTAGACATTATAATAATTACTTATTACCAGCGACTAAACACTGGTATTTGATTCAGTAAAAAAATTGGCTTTACTTCAACAATTAGCATAGGCGATTGCATATTATGCCACATCGTCACCTTATTTACCTACTATTACCTTGGCATGACGGATCAATTTGTCATTCAGGTAGTAGCCCTGTTGTAAAACATCCAGTACTTTGCCTTGCAGATCCGGCGTCGGAGCAGGAATTTCTGTAATGGCGTCGTGCAGATCCGGGTCAAAAGTGGTATGTAAGCTTTCCATAGGCTTCAGCCCTTTAGCCTGGAGGGTGTTTTTCAGTTTGTTGAACACCAGCAAAACACCATCTTTCGTAGCTGCCACATCTGTAGCCGTTTCCAGCTGTTTGGCAGCTCTTTCACTATCATCCAGCACATCCAGCAAAGATATGATAACCTCCTTGCCGGCTGTTTGCATCAATTCAATACGTTCTTTGGCAGTACGCTTGCGGAAATTGTCAAACTCCGCCTGCAGACGAAGAAACTTGTCACGCATCTCGCCCAGCTGCTGCTCTTTTTTCTGCAATTCTTCCCCTTCTTCTGCCTGTAACTCATTATTCATATGAGGAGTATCGCTAATGTTATTATCAGCATTCAAATCAGGCATGCTTTTTTCGTTTTCTCCAGCATTATTTGCCTGTCCGTTTGTCTGCATGTCTTGGTCTTTTTCTGTCATAATTGTAATGATTATCTGCAAAACATGTTTGTCAATTACTTTGCCAACCCTGAATTTGGCGACAAAAAGACAGGTGAACTTTGAATTACGAATTACTAATTACGAATTACGAATGAGGAACCCACACCTATCAGGAGGGAATTAAGAATTATGAGTTATGAGTTAAAAGCGTAGATAGAAGCGGATTAGGTATATGTTGATATAATATTATGTAATCACTAAGGTCTCCGCTTATAACTCATAATTCATAATTCTTAATTCATAATTCCCTCCTGATAGGTGTGGGTTCCTCATTCGTAATTCGCAATTCGTAATTCGTAATTACTTCTCATTACCTTTGCAGCTCCAAATACGATAAATGACAAAAGTTTTTTTAAAGAAGCAGATACAGAACAGGGTATTACTGGGGCATCCCTGGATTTTCGGGAATGAAGTAGGGGAAATCAAGGGGGATGTACAAGCCGGTGATATTGTGGATGTGTATACGCACAAAGGGTTTTTCCTGGGCAGGGGTTATATCAATCCCCAGTCGCAGATACTGGTGCGCCTGCTGACACGTGATAAAAATGAGGAAATCAATCCGGAATTTTTCTACCGCCGCCTGCTGAAATGCTGGGAATACCGGCAGAAGCTGGGGTATATTGAAAATTGCCGCCTGGTGTTCGGGGAAGCGGATGATATGCCGGCCCTGGTGATCGATAAATTCAACGATTACTTTGTACTGCAGACACTGGCCCTGGGAATGGAAAGATGGAAAGATGCCATTGTGGATGCGCTGAACCGCATTTTTTCACCCAAAGGAATTTATGAAAGAAATGATGTGCCGGTAAGGGAACTGGAAGGAATGACCCAGCAAAAAGGCTTCCTCAGCGCACCTTTTGATACCAATATCATCATCAATGAAAACGGCCTGAAGTTCCATGTGGATATCGTGAATGGCCAGAAAACAGGTTATTTCCTGGATCAGCAGGACAATCGCCGGGAAATCCAGCAGATTGTGAAGGGAGCGGATGTACTGGAAGCATTCTGCTACACCGGCACCTTCTCCTGTCATGCCGGCTACTATGGCGCAAAAAGTGTAATGGGACTGGATATTTCCGAACATGCGGTACACACTGCCCAGAGAAATGCTGCGCTGAACAACCTGCAGGATGTTTGTCAGTTCCAGGCAGTGAATGCCTTCGACCAACTGAAACAATATACCCGGGAAGACCGCAAATTTGATGTGGTAATACTGGATCCGCCGGCATTTACCAAAAGCCGTGAAAACATACAGAAGGCCGTGGTAGGCTATAAGGAAATCAACCTGCGTGGCATGAAACTGCTGAACCAGGGCGGTTTCCTCGTAACAGCTTCCTGTACCAATCTGGTATCACCTTCGCTGTTCCTGGAAACAATTGACGCTGCTGCCAGAGACGCCAAAAAACGCCTGCGCCAGGTTACTTTCCAGACCCAGGCAAAAGATCATCCGATCCTGAGAAATATTGAGAATACAACTTACCTGAAATTCCTGATCGTAGAGATCGCGTAATAGAGAAGATGGCTTTTAGCGGTTGGGGAACGACTGCTAAAAGCTATTTTACTACATTAAACTTCCCGGATTCTACCAGATTCCCGCGCTGATCGCGTAACTGAAAGATATACAAGCCGTTATAGTAGTTGTCGAGGTTAACCGTTGTTCTTCCGCCAATATTCTTTATCTGCTCAATTTTCTTACCGAGAAAATTGTACACAATAAGGTCATATACGCGGTCGTTATTATGCTGTTGAATTTCAAAGTATATGATAGAGGTAGCCGGATTGGGATAAAATTTGACAAATTTGCTACCCCCCTCCGTGGCCGGTAGGGTTTTATCGCTCTGAGCTTTACCCGCAAAAGGCAAAAAACAGAAAATAGTGATGAGAATGAGGGTAGAGGTTCTCCACATAGTATTATAAAGATAAAGATTTATTCAAATATTTTCTAATTTTCGTTTGTTAATATCAACCCCACTTTACTCAACATCTTCTTTATAAAAGTAACAAACTACAAGCCATTTTGTTATCATAACAGTTTTTTTTATGTAAAATTTAACGCTTGTTAAATTTGGATCATAAGATATTGTAAATCAATTAATTAAAATCTGGGGCAATTCAACCTTTCCAGCGTACTGTTGCGGCTGTTAAGGAAACTTTTGAACACCAGGGAGATTTCAAAGCCCCCGAATGTCTGACTGGCAGTCCTCAGTTTGGAAATATTGGTGTCATAACTCATCGCTATCTCATATCGCTCCATATCTATTTTGATCGTAGGAATCACCGCATCATTCCAGCGAAGGAACAGCCCGCCGTAAATGGCGCGCGTAGACTCCAGCCCCTCATTCATCAGCCCGTAACCAATCAGTGCCCCCCCGATATATTCAGAATAATTACCCTGATGCAGCTGATTGTAATGCGCAATGACCTTCACCCTTTCTTCTAACGGAATAGTAATACCGGCGTTGAAGGACAGTTTGGGGGATAATTCAATGTTTTTGTCATTGTAGAAGGAGATCTTCGCGCGGTTGAAATGGTAATAGGCGCCCCCGATAAAATAATTCACATCTTCTCCGATCACACTGTTGTAACTCAGCCCGAAACCAGCATCCAGATAGGTATAGCCTTTCAGTGCCAGCTTGCCCTCTTCACCGGTAGGCGCAGTAGGATCGAAACGGCCCCCCGTATACTGGTTGTTGAATGTCATATTGCTCTGATCAAACTGCCGTTGTACCACGCCGCCCATAAAACCGAGAGACAGAAAACTGCTCTTGTCTTCATTCAGTGACTTGTGGTAGTTGATAGCCGGGAATATTTGTGTGGACTGCATCCGGGAGGTGCCTGCCCGGTCGTATGTCAGCTGCAGCCCCGTTGTAATATAGTCGTTACTGTTACCTACCGGAAATTTGATTTCTCCGCTGACAGTTCCTGTCTGGTACGGAACGGTAATGCTGTTCCACTGGTTGCGGTATACCGCCTGGAAACGCACATCTCCGTTGAAAATGCCTATCAGCGCAGGATTGCGGAGTATAGGCGTTTCGTAGAACTGCGAAAGATGTATATCCTGTGCAAACAACTGCTGACAAGTAATCAGGCAGAGGAAAGTCAGAAGTATATGATTGCTGGTTTTCATGCTGGCCAGGTTGAAATTTTATCTGAGTAATGTTACGTTGCCTTTCAGGGTGAAAAAGTCATTGGTGTCGCAATAGGCTTCGATGAAATAAATGTATACATCGGCTGCCTGTGGCTTCCCGTTGAAATTGCCGTCCCAGCCGGCAGTGATATCGTCTATGTTGATTTTCTCCCGGTGGAAAACTTCCTGCCCCAGCCGGTTGAAAATGCGGAATGATTTGATAAATGCCACGCCTCTTCCCCGCGGATAAAACACCTCGTTTACCCCGTCGCCATTGGGGCTGAAGGTATTGGGAATGAACACCGCATCGGTATTGCATACCAGGTCAACAGACATAACGTCACTTTTCGTACATCCGTACTGGTTAGTGCCCGTAATGCTGTACGTCATGGATTTTCTCACGGCGGCAGTGGTAAACGGCGAAGCGGGATTATCCAGGTAATCGGCAGGCGACCATTGCCATTTTACGATATCGGAGCTGCCGTTAGCCATGAGCCTTACTATATCGCCGGCGGTGACGGTCTGGTCATTGCCGGCATTGATAGTGGGCACTGCCTTCACTGCAACTTTTACAGACAGCGGCGCACTCATCGGACAGAGCGGATCATTGGTACCGCGTACCTGGTAGGTAATATCTTCTATCGGCGTAGTAATTGGGTCTGCGATGGTATTGTTGGTAAGGCCAGTCACCGGTGTCCAGTCGTAGATGGCGGCTCCGGTGGCCTTCAGCCTGATGGAACTGCCGTAGCAGGCAAAGGTATCATTGCTGACGGTCAGGTTTACTTTAGGTACCACAGCTATATCTACAGAGTCGCGGAGCGTGCAGCCGTAAGCGTTAGCCGCTTCTGCCAGATAGCGTGTATTCGTTACCGGAGTGGCGACCGGGTCCGTACAGAAAACGCAGCTGAGGCTGGCGCCGGACAGCCATTGTACGTTACCGTCAGACTGCGCATGCAGTGTGATGCTGTTGCCTTCGCAGATTTTAGGTTGCGGAGAGGAAACACGTATATATGGCGTAGGGTTGATGGTAATGGTTTTGGTGACGGAGTCCTGGCAGTTGCGGGCGTCTGTAATCACCAGCTTCACCGGATACCCGCCGGAAGAAGTATATTTTGTGGCTGCAGGTATCTGTGCGGCGGACTTTTGCCCGTTGCCGAGGTCCCATTGCCAGGTGGCAATCGGGATATTGGGAGATGGCTGGCTGGTATTGAGGAACGTAACCGGCTGGCCTGCGCAGGTAGCGCTGTTCAGCCCGAAATCTGCTACGGGCGCCAATATCCTGATATTAGCCGTTTTAGTTACCACATCATCGCAATACGCAGGATCTTTATATTTTATGATCAGGCGGTCATCGTACACACCAGCTGCCATCCAGGTTTTGGTGTAGCTCTGGTCTGTGGTAGTATGAGAGCTGCCATCGCCAAACTGCCAGGTATAGCTTTCCACCAGGTTTACAGGCACATTGAGCACCTGATAATTGGCTTTACTGCCGCGGCAGATGGCGCTTACGCCGGTAGTGAAATCGGCCCTGAAATAATACACTGTCTGAAAGCTGCTATGGCTGCAGCTATTGCCTGTTTCTCCGACGGTAAGTCTTACCGTATAATTATCCGGCGTTGTATAGGTATGCGTGGCATCCGCTGTAGTGACTACTGGTGAGTTATCGCCGAAATCCCACTGGTAGGTGGAATTGGCGTTAGTGCCTGCAGATGTATTGGTGAAGATAAATGTGTTTTTATTGTTACAGTCGCGGGTAACAGTAAACTTTGATACCGGTCCGGTAACGTTGATGGTAGCGGGTGGGGCGGCGGTGTAACATCCGTTGCTGCCGGCTTTCATGTTAATTGTCAGCGTCCCGTTGGCGGTGAAGGCGTGCCGTATATCGTTGGTATATACTTCTTCTTTGGCGCCGTCGCCGAAGTCCCAGCTGTAGCTGTCTGCGAACCCGGCATTTGCCAGCAGGCGCACAGGTTCGCCTACGCAGGCGTTGGTGGGGGAAACGGTGAATCCTACGTTGGACGGTGGATTGCCGGTATGTATATGTTTATCGAAAGTTCTGGCGACCTGACAACCGCTGTTGGTAGTAACGGTAACGCCTATATGATAGGTGCCTGTCTGTGTATAAACATGGGAGACGTTGCTGCCTGCATTGGCGGCTGTCTGTCCGTCGCCGAATGACCAGTCCCAGGACTTCACCGGATCGTTGATACCATTGACGGAGGTGGCGGTGAGAGCCGCAGTAAAGGGCACACAACCGGAAGCAGGTGCGCTGAGCGTAATTTCCGGCAGGGATACGGTGATATAGGCAGCTTTCTTCAGCGAGGCCGTACAGCCGTTACTGTTAGTCACGGTGAGGGTTACGTCGTATATGCCCGCTTTGCCATAGCTATGCGGAACGAAGGCATTACCGGTAACTACCGGCGCGGTGCCGTCGCCGAAATCCCAGGTGCGGCTGACCGCGTTGGGGGTAGCATCAGTGAAATTGGCTGTATAGGGCTTACAGTTACTGACTACATCAGCGCTGAAAGCTACAGCGGGAGTGGCGCCTACTTCGAAGGTACGGTAATAGGCAGAGCTGCCGTTCGCATAAATGGCTTCCAGCGTTACTTTTTTAGGCCCGGAGGCGGTATAGGTAATCTGCGGATTGGGATCATGCGATGTTCTGCCGTCTCCGAAATCCCAGGAGTAGGAAACCGGATTACCGGTAGAAGTATTTCTGAAAGTGAGTGTAACAGGAGTACACATGGTGGCTGGTTCGGCAGTATAGGTGAAATCGGCCTTCTGAGCCAGCAGCAGGTTGCCCTGCACCAGGAATATCAGGAGCCCCAGGGCTCTCAGACACTTAGCCTGTAGGTATTTCATAGGATACATACCACAAATTAACGAAAAATCTATATATATTATTTTTTTGATTTTTTAACTTTTGATTTTTAGGAGATAACACCCTGATTATCTGATGAGGGTGATATTTCCTTTCATGACTACCGGTTCTCCCTTATCGCACACGATCTCTGTATAATACACAAACACATCGGGGTTGAGCAGCGTACCCTTGAAACGGCCATCCCAGCCGAATGCAGGGTCGTCGGCTGTAAATCCGCCGCGCTCAAAGATCAGTTGTCCCCACCGGTTGTAAATTCTGAATACGCGAACTGTCTGCATCCCACGGCCGCGGATATAGAATATGTCGTTCTGCCCGTCTCCGTTGGGAGAGAAGGAGTTAGGAATGAAAACATTGCCTTCATTACATACTGTTTTAATGAGTATTTCATCTGTAGCAGTACAGCCATTCTGGTTCATCACAGTTACCCGGTAGCGGGTATCCGCTTTGGGTGTTACCAGTGGCGTGAGGCAGTCCGTACAGCTCAGTCCTGTCAGTGGCGTCCATTCGGTTTTGATGATATCCGGGCTGCCGATGGCAGGGATAGTTACCGGCGAACCGACAGGAATGACCATATCGGGGCCGGCATTTACTACCGGTGAAGGATGAACGAAAACACGGGCGCGGGCGGTATCGGTAAAGCAGCCTTTATCATCATAGCCTACTACCTGGTAGGTGATGTTTTCTTCCGGGTTAGCCACTGGATCCGGCATATCCGGGCGGTCCAGCCAGGCGGAAGGTGTCCATTTGTAGCGGAGTGCTCCTCCGGCCAGCAGCTGTGCGTTCTTACCGGCGCACATCTGTGCATCCAGGGCATATATCTTAAACGGCAGGGTTACTGTCAGCTTCACCGAGGCTTCTTTCGTACAGCCGAAGCTGTTAGTAGCCACTACTTTGTACTCCGTATCTCTGGCCGGTGTAACCACTGGTGAAGGGCTGGTGGCATCAGAGATGTTGTAGGGAGTCCAGCTGACGGTTACTCCCGGCGCTGTATTGGCTTGCAGCTGTAATCCTTTACCGGCGCAGATATTGGCTGTCAGCGGTGTAGGGTTCAGCGCCGGCGCCGGATTTACAACAGCTGCGGCATTGGTGGTGGCCGGGCAGGAGCCGTCTGCATTAGTAATGGTTAAGGCAACCGGCGTAGTACCAAGGTCCCTGAGTTCTATTTCAGGAGGTGTCTGCTGATCGTACTGTTGTGTGGAACCAATCAGCCACTGCCATCTGGTATTGGGTAAATTCTTATTATCGTGGCCACGGAGCTGAATTTTACCGGAAACACAGAGCGCAGGAATAGGTTCAATAACCGGCTCCGGCTGTGGCGGCACTGTTACGGGCAGTATTTTTTTATCCTTACAGCCATAGCGGCTGGTGATCTCCAGAGATACATCATAGGAGCCGGGCCGGGGATAGTTGAAGGAGCCGTTTTCGGTTGTGGAAGTATTGGCAGGATTTCCTGTTACGCCAAAGTTCCAGCTATTGGTGAAGTTTTCGTTGCGCAGGTCTTTGGAGGTTGTTTTACTCCTGTTGGTAAATGTGATTATGCCGCCACCGCAGGCTGCTGCATTGTCTACCGTAAAATCTGCTACTGCATTATCTGCCATAATCACATCATTTCCGATTGCTTTCACGGCGCATCCCTGCGCATCTATGAGTGAAACGCGCGGCGTATAAAGCCCGGGTTTCGTATAGGTATGCGGGGGAGATACCGGTGTTTTGCTTTCCAGCACTGTACCATCGTCAAAATCCCACTGGAAGGTAACGGCTTTGTCTGCCGTAGCGGTAATGCTGACTGCCAGAGGAATACAGCCTTCGGTAGGCGTAGCGTTCAGCGTACCGTCAGGTCCCTGAATGGTTACCGGCTGCGTGGTTTCGCTGCTGCAGCCTCCGGCCGAGTATACCGTCAGTTTTACATTGTATGTTCCGGCGCGTACGTAGATATGTTCATCCGGATCGTTTTTGGTGGAGGAGCTGTTATCCCCGAAATCCCAGCGGGACGTGAGAAAATCACCGGAAGTGTTGGTGAACAGCACTTTCACCGGCGGGCACAGTTCCAGTTTGGCCGGGAAGGTAAAGGAGGCTTTCGGGTCGGGTACCGTCACCGCCTGGGTTTTGGTGATCTGATCCGTACAGCCGTTGACGGTAGTAATCTTTAGCGTAATATCATATTTACCGGGTTTGTCGTAGGTAGTCTGCGGACGTGTGCCCGTTCCCGTTGTACCGTTCCCGAAATCCCAGGTATAATCTGCAATAGTGCCGGTCGACTGATCCACGAATGTAAACGCCACATCCTTACAGGCGATCACTGCCGGCAGCAGAAAATCAGCTTTTACTTCTTCAAACCTGATATTCTTCTGTGCAGTTACCTGGCAGCCGAATTTATCGGTCGCCAGCAGGCTGATCGTATAGCTGTTGGGGTTAGTATAGGTATGGGTTGCGTCAGCGGGTCTGGCGGTTTTTTCTACCGGAGTACTGCCGTCGCCGAAATCCCACTTCCAGGAAACAATGTCATTACCGGCATCTATGGTTGATTTATCTGTAAAGGTGATAAGGGCATTTTTACAGGTAAGTCCGCTGAAATCAAAGTCTGTAGCAGGTCCGTGCACATCAATGATGACATCCGGCGCTACCCGTGTACACCCGTTTTTATCCACAATGGAAAACCTGACCGTATACCTGCCGGATCTGCGGTAGATATGATTAATACCATTCAGCGGATTCAGTGCATAGCCGGGAATATCATCAATGGCGCCATCTCCCCAGTCAAAAATATATTCATTGATATTACCGGGTGTCATGTTGCTGAGTGCCAGGTGAATGGCTTTGCCTACGCACACCCAGGGGCTTTCCGGGAACATTTCCGGTTTTTCATCGATGATGTTGATGGTGCGGGTGAATTCAGATTTACAGACACCGTTGAAAATTGTCAGCTTCACCGTTTTACTGCCGGTGGTTTTGTAATCATAGGATGGGTGCTGAAGGGTTGATGTGGCCCCGTTTTCACCGAATTCCCAGAACCATTCCCGGTGGCTGACAGGCGGCGGGCCGAAGTCAGACATATCCCTGAAATCCCGGTGATAAGGCGTAGCGCAATTCATGATAACGTTGAAATCCGCTATAGGCGGCAGTATTCTGACGAAATCCGGTTTTGTCAGCTGTACCTGGCAGCCACGGTTGATGACGATCAGCGTTACATCGTGATAGCCGATGTGCCCGAACTGATGATTAGGATTTTCTTCCGGGCTGGTGCTGAAATTATCGTCAGGCCATATCCATTGCCAGGTCATGCCGGGATCTTTGGGTTGGGTAAGATTGATAAACTGTATGGGTGTGTTGGCACAGGACTCCTTGGGTCTGGCATCGAAATCCACTACCGGCGGGTTGCCTGTGCGAATGGGAATGGTAGCATCCGCGGTACATCCGGAGGCGGTAACCACCTGTAAGGTAACTGTATAATCGCCCTGTACCTTGAATTCATGATGTGGTTTTTCTGCTGTGGAGGTGCCCCCGTCGCCGAAATTCCATTTCCAGGAAACAATCGGTTCCGTAATATCGAGAGCGGCGGTAAAGTCCACCGGCAAAGGAGTACAGCCCATCATAGCAGAAGGGGTGATGGTTAATACCGGCCTCACGATCCGTATATAATCCGGCAGCCTTACCCTTTTAGTACAGCCGTTGGCGTTAGTGGCCGTCAGCGTTACGGAATAAATACCTGGTGTATTGTAGGTATGCACCGGGTTTTCCTGGGTGGAAGTCTGGCCGTCACCGAATTCCCACAGCCATTTGTTAGCATCCGAAGACTGAGCCTGGAAGGTGGTAGTAAACGGCGCTTTACAGGAAGTTTGCGGAGTGGCCACCGGGTTGATAACCGGCGCGCCATTCGCATGAACCGTCTGGCTTACTTCCTGGGTACAGATGCCCAGTGATGCCTGCATCCGGATGGTGTAATCTCCTGGTGTATTAAAAGTATAAGTCGCATCCGGGGAGGATTGCAGGCTACCATTAGGCATAAACCAGGTAACTGCATCCGGTGCGGGGGTGGTGGTATTTTTGAACGTCACCGCTTCGCCCGTGCAGGCGGGGGTGAAAGTGAAAGCGGGTTTTATCTGCTGTATCACAATATAGTCCTGCTTCAGCAGCGGTTTGCTGCAGCCCAGGGAGGTGACGGCTTTCAGCGTAACGCTGTATTTTCCTTCCTTCGTATATACGTGTGTGTTAGCCGTTCCGGTGGTACCATCTCCGTAATCCCAGACATAGGTCACCGGATCGGGAGAGTTATTCACCGTAGTGTTGAAAAAGTTGACGGTAAACGGCGTAGTACAGCTTTGCGTTTTATCAGCTGTAAATGAAGGCAGCGGAGCTTCCTGCACTTTGATTGTAATGGGGTCGCTGGTGGTTTTACAGCCTTGTGTGTTGTAGACGATACTGGTAACGTTGAAAGCGCCGCCGCCGGCGAATTCATATGAAGCGCCGGTGGCAGGTGGTTTAATAGTAGTACCACCGCCATCGCCGAAGGACCAGGTAATACTTTCAATGCTGCCATCGCCTGGTGTGGAGCGGTCCGTGAAATCCACCTTCAGCGGAGCGCAGCCCTGGGTATTACTTACCGTGAAGTTTACCACCGGCAGGCGGAATACGGTAATATCCATGGTATGTGAAACCTTACGGCCGCCATAATCGGCGGTGAGGGTTACCGGGTAGGTATTCGGCGTATTGAATATCCTGGACGGCGCCGGGTTGTTACTAACGTTGGCGCCTACACCGAAACTCCATTCATAGCTGGAATATCCCGGGTCAAGCGTGGCATTAAAGTTGACGGTAAAAGGCGGACAGCCTTTGGTCTGATCCGCAGTGAAGGATACTTTCTGCGCCTGTGCAAGGAAAGTACAGCATATCATGAGCAGCAGACTGCAGGTAAACAGCATGCAGCGGACAATCCTGGTGTAAAAGTTACGGCTTTTCATTTGGCATGGGATAACCCTTTCGGGTTTGGTTCATAGGTATATTCAAAGTATAAAAATAGTGATTATGTTTGTAAAAGGCCCGCTTTTATCTATGTGATTGAGCCGCCGTAACTTAGCTGATAACAAATGGAAAATACAGACCTTACATACTGGGATAACCGCTATCTGACAGGAGACACCGGCTGGGACATGGGCCGGGTATCGCCGCCGTTGCAGGCATATATAGATCAGGTGGAAGACAGGAATTTACGTATACTCATTCCCGGAGCCGGCAACAGCTATGAAGCTGCCTGGTTGCAGGAACAGGGTTTCCGCCATGTAACGGTGATAGATATTGCACCGTCGCTGATAGCGCAGCTGCGGCAAACCTTTGCCGGTACAGCCGTACAGGTACTGGAGGCGGACTTTTTTACGCATGCCGGTACTTACGACCTGGTGCTGGAGCAGACTTTCTTCTGCGCCATTCCGCCATCGCAGCGGGAAGCCTACGTGAGGCATATGCATACGCTGATAAGGCCCGGCGGGCGCCTGGCGGGTGTTTTGTTTGACCGCACCTTTACGCAGGAAGGGCCTCCGTTTGGTGGCAGCAAAGAAGAATATGAGCAATTGTTTGCTCCCCTGTTTACATTTAAAACGCTGGAAAGATGCTACAATTCACATCCGGCAAGGCAGGGCACAGAACTGTTTATTAACTTTATTCCGATATAAAAACTATGCGCAGACTTATTTGGGCTTTAGCACTGCTGCTCGCAGGTAACGCAGCCATGGCACAGGCGGTAGATCCAGCCACTTTCTCCAAAGGTATACAACAACCCGGTGTACAGGTATTTGACGTACGCACACCAGCGGAATTCAATACCGGACATCTTACAAACGCCCTGCAGGCGGATTATACAAAGAAGGAAGAATTTAATGAACGGGTGAAGTACCTGGACAGGCAACGTCCGGTTTATATCTACTGTCTCAGCGGCGGCCGCAGCAACGCTGCCGCCAAATGGATGCGTGACAATGGTTTCCGGGAAGTAGTAGAACTGGATGGGGGGATCAATGCCTGGAAGAATGCCGGCCAGCCACTTACCGGCGGTGGCGCTCCCCGTCCGCAAATGATGATAGATACCTATCAGGCCTCCATTGCCAAAGGATGGGTACTTACGGACGTAGGCGCTGCCTGGTGCCCTCCCTGCCGGCAGCAGGAGCCGATCCTGGAAAAATTCCTGGCAGCCCGTAAAAACATTACCCTCGTAAAAGTAGACGGAGGCAACGACACCAATGTAATGAAAGCCATTTCCGCCAAAGGACTCCCCACGCTCATCCTCTATAAAGACGGAAAAGAAGTATGGCGGAAGCAGGGGGGTGCAACGGAAGCTGAATTGGAAAAGGCTTTACGTTAATTACGAATTACGAATTGCGAATTACGAATGAGGAGCGGAGACATCAGCGGATAAAGAATTTACTTCTTCGCTGATGTCTCCGCTCCTCATTCGTAATTCGCAATTCGTAATTCGTAATTATCATACTAATCTTAGTCCACCATGAATTTCTGCTTCGCATACTGCAGGA
Organism: Chitinophaga solisilvae; assembly: GCF_009928525.1. GTDB lineage: Bacteria > Bacteroidota > Bacteroidia > Chitinophagales > Chitinophagaceae > Chitinophaga > Chitinophaga solisilvae. Next base: position 384,357 of record NZ_JAABOK010000002.1, read on the forward strand.
AGGCGCTGAATTCAAGCTCCTTACCGGTTACCTTTTTGCAGAGTTCATTGGAAGTGTAGAATCTTCCGAATGGGTGGATGCTGGTGCGCAGCCATTCCAGGAGCGGCTGGTAGTTGCCGGCGATGATGGCGGCATCGAGGCCGGGAACCTGTTGCTGAGCGGCGGTGAAGAACTGTGCGGCATAAAAGCTTCCCAGAGAATAGGTGGGGAAGTAGCCGAAGCTGCCGTGCGACCAGTGTATGTCCTGCAATACGCCCTGAACATCGTCAGGAACCGTAACGTGCAGGTATTGTTGATAGTAGTGATTCCATACTTCGCGGAGGTCTTTGGTCTGTATTGTTCCTTCCATCAGTCCTTTTTCAATTTCGTAGCGGATCATGATGTGGAAATGATAAGTCAGCTCATCAGCTTCCGTGCGGATGAGAGAGGGCTTTACCAGGTTGATGGCGTGGTAGAAGTCCTGCAGACTTACGTTACCGAGGTTTTCCGGGAAGCGTTGCTGCAGCTGCGGGTAATGATATTGCCAGAAGTTCAGGCTGCGGCCGACGTTGTTTTCCCAGAGCCGGGATTGCGATTCATGAATACCCAGGCTGGTGGCTTCGCCGCAGGGCAGCCCATATTGTTCTGCAGGCAGACCTTGTTCGTAGAGGGCATGGCCGCCTTCATGGATGCAGCTCCAGGTCATGTTGCCGAAATCATTTTCATCGATGCGGGTGGTTACGCGTACGTCCTGCGGGTTGAAGCTGGTGGTGAAGGGGTGCTCTGAAATATCCTGGCGGCCGGCTTCCAGGTCGTATCCCATTTGTTTCAGGAGGTCTATGCCCAGTGCCCATTGCTTGTTCCGGTCATAGTGGAGGTGCAGGAAGTCTTTGTTTACGGGCGGCTGTTGTTCAATTTGTGCCAGCAGCGGGGACAATGCCTGTTTTACATCCCGGAAGATGGTATCAAGCATGGTGGTGGTGGCGCCTTTCTCATATTCGTTCAGGAGAGCGTTATAGGGATGCCCTTCGTATCCCAGGATGTCGGTTTCCTGTTTTTTCAGGTCAACCATGCGGGCCAGTACCGGTTCGAAGATGCGGAAGTCGTTGGCTTTGCGGGCTTTGATCCAGGCGTGGTAGCACTCATTGGTGGTCTGCGACATTTTCGCGACAAATTCAGCCGGATATTTTTTATTCTTTTCGTAATCTTCCAGTGACAGCGAGATGTTTTTCTGCTGTACCGCATCCAGTTCAGGGTGCCGGCGCAGCTGGCCGAGCAGGTCCCCCAGTTCTTTTTCCGTGAACAGTTCATGCGCAATGGTGCTGAGGGTCGTCAGCTGCTGTCCTCTGAAAGCGGCGCCTTTGGCGGGGAGGTAGGTTTCCTGATCCCAGCCTAAAACAGCCATCGCGTTTCTCACATCCGCAATTTTTTGCATCTTTGACTGGTAACCGGTATATAGTTCTGCTGTAGATTTGCTTCCTGACATAAGGTTGTTTTTTTGCAAATGTAAGTAAGACCCGGTTGAACCATTAACTTCTCCGATATGAAAATTAAAGAGATTATACAGGCGCTCGAAGCATATGCGCCGTTGCAGTACCAGGAAGGCTATGACAATGCAGGTCTTATCTTCGGCGATGCCGGCCGGGAGGTGACAAATGTACTGCTGACGCTGGACGCCACAGAAGAAGTGATCGATGAGGCAATAGCCAGGGGATGTAACCTGGTGGTAGCGCATCATCCTATTGTTTTCGGCGGACTGAAGAAAATTACCGGGAAGACATATGTAGAGCGGGTAGCTATCAAGGCTATCAGGCATGATATAGCTGTGTATGCCGCGCATACCAACCTGGATAATGTACGCAACGGGGTGTGCGCTGAGATGGCTTCCAGGCTGGGATTGACAGACTGCAGGGTATTGCAGCCCAAGACCGGGTTGCTGAAGAAGTTATACACATTTGTGCCGGAGGCAGATGCCGAAAAGGTGAGGGCAGCCCTGTTTGCAGCAGGAGCCGGGGATATCGGCCGGTATAGCGAATGCAGCTTCAATGCCGCCGGACAGGGCACTTTCAGGGGAGGGGCAGATACCCATCCCTATGTGGGCAAACCCGGTGAAAGACATTTTGAGGCAGAAATAAAGTTGGAAGTGATTTTTCCGGTATATTTGGAATCCGGTATTTTGCAGGCTTTGCGTAACAGCCATCCGTATGAGGAAGTCGCCTTTGATGTGGTAACGCTGGACAATGCTTACCAGGAAGTAGGTTCAGGGCTGATAGGGTTGTTACCGGAGATGATGGACGAGATGGATTTTCTGCGGTTTGTGAAGGAGCAGTTCCGGGCGGGATGCGTGCGATATACCCCTTTACGGGGGCGTCAGGTGAAGAAAGTGGCCTTATGCGGCGGTTCGGGAAGTTTCCTGCTAAAGCGGGCCATCAGTGCCGGGGCGGATGCCTACATTTCTGCTGATTTTAAATACCATGAATTTTTTGATGCTGATAATCAAATAGTTATAGCAGATATTGGACATTTTGAGAGCGAGCAGTTTACAGTGGAATTATTTTATCATATATTGACTGAAAAATTCCGTAATTTTGCGCCTCTTAAATCTACGATTAAAACAAACCCGGTAAATTATTTATAATACATGGCTACCGTAAAAGAATACTCCGTTGAAGAAAAATTAGCGTCTGTACTGAAGCTGCAGAAGATTGATTCCAAATTGGATGGAATCCAGGTGTTGAAAGGGGAGTTGCCGATTGAAGTAAAGGACCTGGAAGATGAGATCGAAGGGTTAAACACCCGTCAGTCTCACATCGAGAATGAGATCAAAGGTATCCAGGACTTCGTTGCCAGCAAGAAAACTGCTATCAAGGATGCAGAAGCGCTGATCAAGAAGTATGAGAAGCAGCAGGATAATGTGAAAAACAACCGTGAGTTTGAAGCTATCACCAAGGAGATGGAGATGCAGACCCTGGAGATCAAGCTGGCTGAAAAGCACATTAAGGATGCTAACGAAGAAATAAAAGACAAAACCCGTACCCTGGAAGTGGCTAAAAAGGCGGTTTCTGATAAAGAAGCTAACCTGAAGCACAAAAAAGGCGAACTGGAAAAAATCGTTGCTGAAACGGATAAGGAAGAAAAAGCCTTCCGCAAGGAAAGCGAAGACGCCAAAGCTAAAGTGGATCCACGTTTACTGGCTGCTTACGAAAAAATCCGTAAGAACTACCGTAACGGTCTGGCTGTGGTAACTGTAGAGCGTGATTCCTGCGGCGGTTGCTACAATGCTATCCCTCCTCAGCGTCAGGCGGAAATCCGTCAGCACAAGAAAATCATCGTGTGCGAACATTGCGGCCGTATCCTGGTGGATAACGACCTCGAAGCTACTGTGACAATCTAAGTAACAGCAAGATAAAAATTACGTAAAAGGACATCTGCGGATGTCCTTTTTTCGTTTATGCCTGTCCGTGAGAAAAAATATACTAACATATTTAGTTTTGTTTTACTAAATATATTAGCTTTGCTGTGCACGCCTTTACGCAGGTTGTTTGCGCAGCAGTTCTTTTAATTTGTGGCAGGAATTTGGATGAAGCTTTGCAACTTTAAAAATTGTGAATTGTTAATTTGGGATTTGTGAAACGGATATGTGAGATTTGAGCTTTATTCCAGGAACTTTGCCCTTATGCGTATTATTTTTTCTCTGGTCCTTCTGCTGGGTATAGGATTGACTACGAATGCGAGACAGAAAGTGTATGACTTCAACAGCCGGTGTGAACAGGCCTATGAAGCCATCATGCAGCTGAAACTAAACACCGGTAAGGCATTACTGGAAACAGAAAAAAAAGAAAATCCCGAGAACCTGGTACCGTATTTCCTCGATAATTATGTGGATTTCTTTCCGCTTTTCTTTAATGAAGACCCGGCAGAATACTCCCGTAAAAGAAGCATGCGTACGGTAAGATTGGATAAAATGGCTGAAGGTTCTCCGGATTCTCCCTTTTATCTTTATACACAGGCGGCCATCAAATTTCAATGGGCTATGATTAAAATCAAGTTCAATGAAAAGTGGGATGCTACCTGGGAGATCAGGAAAGCTTACATGCTGCTGAAGGAAAACCAGCGCCGGTTTCCGGATTTTGTGCCTAACAGACTATTGCTGGGCGCCATGCAAACAGTATTCGGCACTATTCCGGAAGGCTACAAATGGATTACCAATATCCTGGGCCTGAAAGGAAGTATCAGACAAGGCATGGAGAATGTAAATGCGTTCATTGAAAGTAATTCGCCCGAAGCGAAATTGTTCAGGGAGGAGTCCTATTACTACTATTGCTATCTGATGCTGTTTATTGTGAATAAACCGGAAGATACCTGGGAATTCCTGCAGCGTAAACAGTTGGACACAAAGAATAATTATCTCTTTGCCCTGATGGTGGCTAATCTGTCCCTGAACAACCAGAAAGCTGCTACGGGCCTGAGAGTGCTGGAAGAAAAACACGACAGTTCCGTGTATGCCGATATTCAGTATTATAATTATGTACTCGGATTGCTCAAACTGACCCGCCTGGACAGCGACGCGCATGTGTACCTGGAAAGGTTTGTGAATAACTTCAAAGGCAAGTTTTATGTAAAGGAATGCCTGCAAAGATTAAGCTGGTTCTATTACCTGGAAGGTAATCAGGCGGCGGCCAATAAATACCGCAACATGATCCTGACCAGGGGAGGTGTGGAAACAGATGCGGATAAACAGGCGCTGAAAGAAGCAGAAGGCGGCAAATGGCCCAATCCTTTCCTGCTGAAAGCACGGTTGCAGAGCGATGGCGGCTACTTCAGCGAAGCGTTGAAACTGCTGCTCACCAAAAAGGCCGCCGATTTTCCGGATATGAGTGATAAACTGGAATACGCTTACCGCCTCGGTCGTATCTATGATGAAACCGGCCAGGATGATAAAGCCATCGCCATGTATGAGGTAACCATTAAGGTAGGCGCTAACCGGCCGGAATATTATGCGGCCAGGTCTTCCCTGCAAATGGGCTATATTTATGAGAAAAGAAAAGATAAAAACAAAGCCATTCAATGTTACCAGCAATGCCTGGATATGAAAGGCCACGATTATAAAAATTCCCTCGACCAGCGGGCTAAAGCCGGTATTCAACGTGTGAACGGCAGCTGAGAGGAGTGTTCAAAAGTTATTTCCTGACTTATGTTACAGCGACTAATCATTAAGAATTACGCTATCATTGATCACCTGGAAGTGGATTTCTCAGGTAATCTCAATGTTATTACCGGTGAAACAGGTGCCGGTAAATCTATCCTCCTGGGCGCGCTCTCGCTGATACTGGGCGAAAGGGCTGATCCCGGCGTACTTTTCGATAAAACAGGAAAGTGCGTGATAGAAGGCGTCTTCAAAGTAAAGAAGTCGCAGGTGGCGGTCTTCTTCCAGCAACATGAACTGGATCTCGAAGACCTGCTCATCATCCGTCGTGAAATCAGCGCTGCCGGCAAGTCCCGCGCTTTTGTCAACGATACCCCTGTGAATATCTCCCAGCTGTCAGAACTCAGCAGCTACCTCGTAGATCTGCACCAGCAGTTCGATACACTGGAACTCGGCAACTCCGACTTTCAGCGGCAGGTGATTGACGCACTGGTAAACTACCCCGCCACCTTACAGCAATATCATACCATGTTCCTGCAATACCAGCAGGTACAACGAAAATATAAACAGCTGCAGGACAACCGCGATCATGCCAACAAGGAACTCGACTATAACAAGTTCCTGCTGGATGAATTGCTGGAAGCGGATTTCAGCCCGAACGAAATAGAAGAGCTGGATAATGAACTACAGTTGCTCACACACGCGGAAGAAATCAAGAATACGCTGAACCGCATTTTCTTTCAGCTGAAGGAAGATGAACAGCCCATCCTGCAACAGCTGAAGCAGCTACAATCTTCCCTGCAGTCTTTATCTTCTTTCCATAAAGATGTGCCTGCGCTCTCCGAACGCCTGTTGTCTGCCTACGTGGAACTGCAGGATATTGCCTCAGAAGTGGAGAGCATCAATGACCAGGTACAGTACGATGCACAGCGGATAGAAACGGTGAATGACCGCATCGCGCTGGGTTACCGCCTGTTTAAAAAGCATGCGGTGCAAACCACGGATGAACTGCTGACTATAAAAAATGCGCTGACAGTGAAAGTGGAAAGTGTGCTGAATCTGGATGAAGAGCTGGCAGCACTGGAACAGGAACAACAGCAGCTGCATGATAAGCTGCTGAAGGCCGCCACTGTTATTACAGCTGCCCGCCAGGAACAGGCATCTCCCTTTGAGAAAAAAGTGAATACCCTGCTGGCACAGGTGGGTATGCCCAATGCCCGCCTGAAGGTAGAGATCGTGCCCGGCGAACTGAATCCGTACGGACAGGATAATATCGAGTTCCTGTTTGATGCGAACAAGAGCAACCAGTTTGCACCGGTGGGCAAAGTGGCTTCCGGTGGTGAGCTAAGCCGCCTGATGTTGTGTATCAAATCGCTGGTGGCACAGTCGGTGGCGCTGCCGACCCTGATATTTGATGAGATCGACACCGGTATCTCCGGGGAAGCGGCCCGTCAGGTCGGCGTTATACTGAAGAACCTGGCTATGGCGCATCAGATTATCTGTATCACGCACCAGCCGCAGATAGCCGGGAAGGCAGATGCCCACTATTTTGTATATAAAGATGCCAAGGCAGATAAAGTTACCACCAGTGTACGTTTGCTGTCTGAAGAAGAGCGGATTAACAAAATAGCACAGATGCTGAGCGGTGAAAAGCCTACTGCTGCCGCATTAGAGAATGCACGAGAAATGGTAAGATAATAGCTTTTTTTTTCAACTATAACGACTATTTTTGCCGAAATTAATTTTGACCACATGGCTCATAACTTATTAAAAGGGAAGAAAGGTATCATCTTTGGCGCACTGGATGAAAAGTCTATTGCATGGAGAACTGCACTGCGTTGTGTGGAGGAAGGCGCAGAGATTGTGCTGACCAACGCACCAATCGCCTTACGTATGGGTGAAATCAACAAACTGGCGGAAACCTGCAATGCGCCGGTGATCCCAGCTGATGTAACCAACATGGATGATCTGGCTAACCTGTTTAACAAATCCATGGAGCATTTTGGCGGTAAAATCGACTTCGTGCTGCACTCTGTGGCAATGGGTATGAACATCCGTAAAGGCAGAAAGTACACCGACCTGGATTACGACTTCAATCACAAAACCTTTGATATCTCCGCTATGTCCCTGCACCGTGTGCTGCAGACAGCCTACAAGCTGGATGCACTGAACGAGTGGGCATCAGTGATTGCACTGTCTTACATTGCAGCACAGCGGGTATTCCCTGACTACGGCGAAATGGCTGACGCAAAAGCCCTGCTGGAGTCTATTGCACGCAGCTTTGGTTACCACTACGGTATCCACAAGAAAATCCGCGTGAACACTATCTCTCAGTCTCCTGTAAGAACTACTGCCGGCGCCGGTGTGAAAGGCTTCGATGGCTTCATCGGATACGCTGAAAGCATGAGCCCTCTGGGTAATGCTACTGCAGACGAATGTGCGAACTACGCAGTTGCACTGTTCTCCGACCTGACCAAAATGGTTACCATGCAGAACCTCTACCACGATGGCGGCTTCTCTTCCATGGGCGTATCCCAGGGCGTAATCGACCAGATGGAGAAATAGGTTTATTTGAGATTTGGTTATTTGAGATTTGATTATTTAAAATACAGCAGAGATATACCCGTATACATTCGCTGTATTTTAAATAGTCAAATCTCAAATAACCAAATAAAGAAATAGAAAAGCCGTTGCCTTTGCAGGTAACGGCTTAAATTTTTTATCAGGCATAGGATGCCTGGCAGTACGATCATAACAGGATCGGTCTAATATTCGTCTTCGTTGAAGAAGAAGTCGTCTTGTGACGGGTAATCAGACCAGATGTCCTCAATCCCTTCATAAATTTCTCCCTCATCTTCCAGCTCCTGTAAGTTCTCGATTACTTCGATCGGTGCACCGGAACGAATGGCGTAATCAATAAGTTCGTCTTTAGTAGCTGGCCATGGAGCGTCCTCCAGGTATGAAGCTAATTCTAATGTCCAGTACATCTTATTAAAATTTTTACTTTTTTAATTTTCCGCAAAAGTATTATTTAATTTGAAATAAACAACTTTTACTATTTTATTGGTTAATTACTTTTCTTTGAGTTATGCTAACCGCTCGCAATGTTACCAAAAATTATTCCAACTTACCCATCTTGAAGGGGGTTGACATTACTGTCAGTAAAGGTGAAATTGTAACCATTGTCGGTTCCTCAGGAGCCGGTAAAAGTACTTTGCTGCATATACTCGGAACGCTGGATGTGCCTACCACAGGGGAAGTCTGGCTCAATAATGTCAATCTGACCGGTTTGAGCGGCAACGCCCTCGCTGATTTCAGGAACCGTCATATTGGCTTTATCTTCCAGTTCCATCACCTGCTGCCAGAGTTCAGCGCCCTGGAAAATGTATGCATTCCTGGTTATATAGCCGGCACAAAAAAGAGCCAGGTGAAAGAAAAAGCCATTTTCCTCCTGGAAACACTTGGCCTGAAAGACCGCCTCGAGCATAAGCCCAACGCCCTCTCCGGTGGCGAACAGCAGCGGGTGGCCGTTGCCCGCGCCCTCATCAATAATCCTGACGTGGTTATGGCAGACGAGCCCACCGGTAACCTGGACTCCCGCAACGCCAGAGAACTCCACAACCTCTTCCTGGAACTCCGCGATAAATTTCAGCAAACCTTCATCATCGTCACCCACAACGAAGAACTGGCCCCCCTCAGCAACCGTCAGCTCGTCATGAAAGACGGGAAAATTATTTGAGATGTGGCTATTTGGTTATTTGGTTATTTGAGATTTGGTTATTTAAAGTGCAGCGGAGATCGTTGCAAAAATATTCGCGCACATCTCCGCTGCATTTTAAATAACCAAATCTCAAATAATCAAATAATCACATCTATTAGTTGTCGCCGTAAATCTGGAGGCCCGCTTTAAAGGTTTCGCAATGGGCGTTGACGATGTCGCGGATGTGGGGGGAATATCCGCCGCCCATGGCGACGGCGCAGGGGATGTTGTGTTTGTATAATTCGTGGAAAACCATCTCATCCCGCTGTCGGCAGCCTGCAGCAGTGACTTTCAGCTTACCGAATTTATCCGTTTCGAGAATATCTACACCGGAGAGATAGAAGGCGATATCAGGTTTGACCGTGTTAATCAGCCGTGGCAGGGTATCTTCCAGCAACTGCAGGTAGGGCCCGGTAGTCATGCCGTCCGGCAGGGGAATGTCTACATCTGAGGACTCCTTATGAAAGGGATAGTTATGCGCGCCGTGCATACTGAAAGTAAAGACCTGCGGCTTATTTTCAAACAGGGCGGCGGTACCGTTGCCCTGATGTACATCGAGGTCTATAATGAGTATCTGTTTAACCTTTTTCTGTTGCAGCAGATAGCCGGCGGCGATGCCGAAGTCGTTGAGCAAGCAGAAGCCTTCGCCCCGCGCGGCAAAGGCGTGGTGAGTACCTCCGGCAACATTGAACCCCAGGCCATGATCCAGCGCATGCAGCGCTATATCGATGGTGCCCTGTGCTATGACGATTTCCCGCATGGTGAGGGCCGGCGATTGCGGAAATCCGATCTGCCGCTGTTCCCGCGGAGATAACTGCTGATCGCGCAGCCGCTCCCAGTATGCCTGTTCATGCGTGAGCAGGATGACCTTTTCCGCTGCCGGCTCCGGTTCAAACAGGTGCTGCGGTGTAACAACACCTTCCCGCAGCAGCTGCGCAGGGATCAACTCATATTTCACCATCGGGAAACGGTGATCCGCCGGCAAGGGATGGGTGTATATGTCGTGGTAGGCAATCTTCATAAGTTACTGGGTTCGGATAATCGATTTTCCGGCGATTACAAACACTGGTTCGTCCGGAGAGGGGTCCAGGGTGGCTGAACCGGTAAAGTGCCCGAAAGCGGGTAAAATGCCGCAATGCAGGCCAAAATAAAAACAGGGTAGACGCAGCCGTTGTCTGGCAGGCCCCGCCATGATGACAGCCGGGTGCAGATGACCAGAAAACGTATACTGATAGCCGTTGTGTTCTTCACAGGGCTCATGGATAAAATGAATTCCCCTGATGGTCAGCGATGGCCACGTGCTGATCTGCAGCTGCCCGTACACCTCTTCCGGCATAATATCGTGATTACCCTTAACCAGGTCAAAGCTGATATGACTGAACTGGTTGCGCCAGATCCTGAAATATTGTACTTCATTGTTTTCGCGGCTATGAAACATATCGCCCACAATAATGATACGCACCGGCATATAACGCGTTATCAGCTGCTGCAGCCTGAAAAGATCTTCCGATGTAATACCCGCCGGCACGGCAATACCCGCCTTACGGAAGTGCGTAGCCTTACCCAGATGAAGATCAGAAAGGATCAGCGCCCGCTCCTCTTCCCAAAATATTGCCCGGTCAGGCAACAGATGCCAGTGCTGTTCCTGGAAATAAAAAACCTCAGACACAGTAATCCATTTTTAAATAATGTGCAAAGTACGTGACATTTTGTTATTTGGTTATTTGAGATTTTGTATCCGATCATGGTATTCTTTTGCACTGCCAGGTTCAGGAGAGTACCATGATCGGATACCAAATCTCAAATAATCAAATAACAAAATAACTAACTATTGACAGCGATCAGTTTCCTTATCCTGTCTTCGAGTTTTTCGCTGGTCATGGTGTCGCGCAGGCTGTCTACCTTTATCGGGAAGCAGAAGGGGGTGAGCTTTTGCGGGTGGGTGATGACGATGCTGCTACGGGCAATACGTTCCAGGGTTTCCCGCAGGCGTACTTCTTCCATCTCATAAAAGAAGGCTTCGTTGAAGGCTTGTTTCAGCAGCAGGTTTTGCGGATCATAGTCACTGAAGACATTGAAGAGCAGGGAAGACGATGACTGGAGGTGCCGGTTGGCCTTGTGTTTGCCGGGATAACCCTGGAAGATGAGCCCTGCGATGACGGCAATGTCGCGGAATTTGCGGCGGGCAGTCTCCGTCGCATTCACGCTGGTTTGCAGCTCTGTCAGCAGGTTATCGGCAGAGAAAAGTGTTTTGGCATTTTCCGTGGTGAGCGGAACCGGCTGATCTGACAACAGCTCAAAGCCATAGTCATTCATAGCGATGGAGAAGGTGATGGGCTGTATCCGGCTGAGGCGGTAGGCCAGCAGCGCGGCCATGACCTGGTGTACCAACCGGCCTTCGAACGGATATACGAAAAGATGATAGCCATCTTTAGTGTCAATTTTTTCTATCAGCAGTTCATCATCTTTCGGTATGTGCGATAATTCTTCCTGCAGGCGGAACAGCGGCTGTAATGCGAGCAGTTCCGGATCTTTGGTTTTACGGGAAAGCGCTTCATTGAATTTGCGGCGTAACATGCGGCCCAGGTTGGCAGACAGCGGGATGCGGCCTCCCTGGTAACTGGGTACGATGGTACGTTTGGCGTTGGATTTCCGGACCAGTACCGTCATATCTTTTATCAGTACAAATTCCAGGTTACGGCCGGCAAGTGTAAAGCTGTCGCCGGGTTGCAGCCGGGAGATAAATCCTTCTTCAATTACGCCGATGTATCCGCCGCTCATAAATTTCACTTTCAGCATGGCGTCGCTCACGATGGTGCCTATGTGCAGGCGGTGGCGCATGGCCAGCATCCGGCTTTTGCAGTAGTAATAATCGCCCTGCCGTTCCAGTTTTTTAAATTCATCGTATACCGCCAGCGCATCGCCGCCGGTAGTCAGGAAGGAGAGTATCCATTTCCATTCCTCTTCTGTAAGATGCTGATAGCAGTAAGTCTGGCGTACTTCTTCAAATATCTGCGGCGCATGGAATCCGTCTGATACGGCCAGTGTCATCAGGTATTGCAGCAACACATCGTAGGCGAGGAGTACGGGCATCCGGCTTTCGATGACTTCCTCTTCCATAGCGGTTTTCAGGGCGGCGGCCTCCACGAGTTCGAGCGCGTGGGTAGGCAGAAAAAATATTTTGCTGACAGCACCCGGCTGATGGCCGCTACGGCCGGCCCGCTGCAGAAGCCTGGCCACGCCTTTGGGACTCCCTACCTGGATAACGCTGTTCACCGGTCTGAAGTCTACCCCCAGATCCAGGCTGGCCGTACATACTACCGCTTTCAGGATCCCGTTGTGCAAGGCTTCTTCCACCCAGATCCTCAGCTCCATGTCTATAGAACCATGGTGCAGCGCCAGCGCCCCTGCCAGCATGGGCTCTTCCCTGAGCAACGACTGGTACCATATTTCAGATTGTGAGCGGGTATTGGTGAAGATGAGCGTTGTCTGGCTGTCTTCTATAATCGGTAATGCCTGCGGCAGCATTTTGGTGCCCAGATGGCCCGCCCACGGATAGTTTTCCATTTCGTGCGGGATCACGCTTTGCAGCTGGATATTTTTTTTCAGGTTGGTACGGATGATGATGCCATTGCTGTGATATGGTCCCAGCAAGACTTCCAGGGCTTCGTCGAGATTGCCGATAGTAGCCGATATACCCCATGTCTTTAACGGAGGGCGGCCTTCCTGTGTCAGCAACCCACGCAGGCGGCTCAGCGCCAGTTCCACCATGACGCCGCGTTTGCTGCCTATCAGCTCATGCCATTCATCAACTACCACCGCCTGCAGGTGCTTGAAAACCTGTGGATATTCCTTTTGTGCGAGCAGCAGGTGCAGGCTTTCCGGGGTGATGATGAGTACTTCAGGCATCTGTTTCTTTTGCGCTGCACGGGCGGCCAGCGGCGTATCTCCGCTGCGGATGCCTACCTGCCAGGAGATACCCAGCTCCAGGATCACCTCTTCCATGGCGCGCCCCAGGTCTTTGGCAAGGGCGCGCAAAGGCGTTACCCACAGCAGCTGTAGTCCGTTTTTTTGTTTTCGCTGATAATCTTTAGGATGTGCATCTATCCAGGCAATGAGCGCGCCCAGAAATAAGGAGAAAGTTTTACCAAAGCCGGTAGGTGCATTCACGATCCCTGAATGTCCCTGCTGATAGGCTTTCCAGGCATCTTCCTGGAATCTGAAAGGCTTCAGCTCCTTATCGGCCAGCCACCCGGTAATCACTTCCCATCCACGCGATTGTTGTTGCATGCAATGAAATTAGAACAAAATGATAAATCCTGAAACGCTTATTTTTGCAGCATGCTCGCAAAATTTTTCCGGCTTCCCGAACACAACACTACTGTAAAAAAGGAGGTACTGGCAGGACTGACAACGTTTTCAACGATGGCATATATCCTGGCGGTAAATCCCAGTATCCTGTCCAAAACCGGTATGGACTTTCATGCACTGATTACCGCTACTGCGCTGGCTGCCGCCATCGGCACGCTGGTGATGGCCTTATATGCCAGGCTGCCCATCGGAGTTGCACCAGGTATGGGCCTGAACGCATTCTTCGCGTATACGATCGTGTCTGCGATGGGCTATAGCTGGCAGTTTGCGCTGACGGCCGTTTTCCTGGAAGGGATTATCTTTATTTTTCTATCCCTGTTCCGGATACGGGAAGCAATTATTGACAGCATCCCGGAGAACCTGAAACATGCTATCTCCGTGGGTATCGGCCTGCTGATAGCGCTCATAGGTATGGCTAACGCCGGTATTATCGAAACAGGGATGCGGCATGTGGGAGAAGGTAAGCTGGACGGCGTTATTCTCAAAATGGGGAACGTCACCAGCATAGGACCGCTCATTGCTTTGATAGGACTGATTGTCAGCGCCGTACTGATGTACCGTAAAGTGAACGCAGCCCTGCTGATAGGCATCCTGGCAGCTACCGTAGTGGGTATCCCGCTGGGTATCACACATCTGCCGGAAGGACATTTAATAAGTCTGCCGCCTTCGCTCGCACCCATTGCCTTCAAGCTGGAATTCGACAAAATATTCACACTGGACATGGTGGTGATATTATTCACCCTGCTGATGGTAAACCTGTTTGATACCGTAGGTACGCTGATAGGACTGATAAACAAAGCCGGACTGATGGACGAAAGCGGTAAGCTGCCCCGTGCCAAACAGGCGCTGATGGCGGATGCAGTAGGCACTACCGCCGCCGGCCTGTTAGGTACCAGCGTAGTGACGGCATACGTGGAAAGTGCCAGCGGTATTGCAGCGGGGGGTAAAACAGGACTGACAGCCTTCACGGTAGCCATCATGTTTTTACTGTCACTCTTCTTTGCACCGATATTCGCCATGATCCCGCAGGCTGCTACCGCACCGGCGTTGATAATAGTAGGCATGCTGATGATGGGCGCGGTAACAAAGATAGATTTCAATGATGTGACAGAAGCCATCCCGGCGTTTCTGGCAATTGTTATGATGCCTTATACATACAGCATTGCTGAGGGTATTGTATTCGGCATGTTATCCTATGTATTACTGAAAGTACTGACCGGGCAATATAAACAGATCAGCCCGGTGATGTATCTGCTGGCAGGATTGTTTATCGTTACCTTCCTGGTAAAATAATTACTGTTCTTCCTTCAGCGTAACGCCTTCCTCTGTTACGCTGAAGGAATGCATCACGCCGCATTTGAGGGCATAGTTATTCCGCTGGTGCCCTACCGGGAAATTAAAGCATACCGGGTAGCTAAAGTCCTTTACTCTTTCACGGACCATATCATATACCGTTCTTCCGAATTCTTCTCCGGGATCATCCGGTTTGATTCTGTTAAACCCGCCGATGATAAGCCCGGCGAGGTTATCCAGCTTGTGGGAACGCTGCAGTGTTCCCAGCATACGGTCAAGGCTATACAGGTATTCCCCTACTTCTTCCAGAAACAGGATTTTACCGTTGGTATCGATTTCAGAATCCGTACCGGAAAGGCTTTGTATAACAGAGAGGTTCCCCCCGGTGAGTATACCTCTGGCGGCGCCTTTACGGTTACTGCTGTCAGGTGAGGCGCTGTAGTGCATTCTTTTGCCGGTCAGCGCCTGGTAGATAGACATAATCGTATCCTGTACTACCGGATCTGATTTGCTGAAATCATCCGGGAAGCTGTTGCACATTTTGGAATGCAGGGATGCTATTCCCAGATGACGGGAGATATGACAATGTAAAGCTGTAATATCACTGAAGCCAATAATCCATTTCGGGTTTTCCCGGAACCTGGAAAAGTCCAGCTGGTCAATGATACGCGCGGTGCCATAACCACCCCGCCCGCACATAACCGCTTTGATACTTTTATCATTCATCATCGCCTGCAGGTCCTGCAGCCGCTCCGCATCGGTACCGCCGAAAGAATAGTCACGCGCGCCAACGGTCTTGCCTATACGAATATTAAATCCCCAGCTTTCCATAATACGCACCGCCGCCTGGATCTCTTCTCTCCTGATATATCCTGCTGGGCAGGTTATGCCGATAATATCGCCCGGTTTCAGATAGGGAGGAACTGCAGGCTTCCTGGGAGTAACGTCAGCCGGAGTGCCAATAGCGGCAAGCGTTTTCAGGGAGTGCATACCTACACCGGCGGTAACGAGGGATGATAAAAAATGTTTGCGGTTCATATACGTAAAGTAAGCATAATTCAGCAAACATCGGGAGGTTATACGGTAGTTTTCAGCTCACGGACAGACCAGTGTTTTACGTATTGCCCGTCTTTCAGCTGGATGAGATCCATAATGCGCAGCGTTGTTTTTTTACCGGTGGGAGCAACGCCCAGCAGCTCTTCTACATGTATGCCGGTAAATGCCTTATGTGTGAATACCTTATCGTCTTCCGCCACCATGTCAAATATCTCCAGGGTAAGATCCGCAAAGGCTTTGCGAAGGCCCAGGAGAATAAAATCTCTGGTGCTTTCCTTGTCAGCCGGCCATCCCGGAGGAGCGGTGGCATTGATGAAATCCGGTGCTACTATTTCTTCAAAGGCCTGCAGATCGCCGTTAATGATAAATGCTTCATTGAATCTGCGTACCACTGATTTGTTTAATTCCTCTACTGTCTGCATAATAAAATGTTTTATAACAGCAAAGGTACATCCGGCAGCAGGGGAGGTGGTAACGGAATTGGCTCAGATAATTGCGTTTTTGGTCCGGATCGAGTTGGGGGTTATGCCGTAACGTTGTCTGA
The DNA here is from genome assembly GCF_009928525.1 of Chitinophaga solisilvae. GTDB lineage: Bacteria > Bacteroidota > Bacteroidia > Chitinophagales > Chitinophagaceae > Chitinophaga > Chitinophaga solisilvae. Next base: position 400,506 of record NZ_JAABOK010000002.1, read on the forward strand.
AGATGTGTATGAAATGTGGTACGTTCTCAAAGCCGCATTCCATTGCTATTTCAGCCACCTGTGCAGGAGTGGTGCGGAGTAAGGTATGTGCGTGGGCGAGCCGTTGTTCGTTGATCCATTTTTTGGGAGATGTCTGAAACAACTGCTGGAAATCACGTTTAAAAGAGGCGAGGCTGCGGCCGGAAAGTTTGGCCAGTTCAGCGAGAGAGAGCGGTTGGAATAAATGGGCCCTGACTATATAGGCGATATCTGCCGGCTGCGCCCGTACAATACTCTGCAGAAAGGCCAGTACCTGTTGCTTTTGCGGAGTGGCTGTGAGCAGCAGAAACAGTTCGTATAATTTCAGTGCCAGCACTTCAGGTGGCAGCTGCTGCATATGCGCAAAGTAATCCGTGTATTGATTACGGAAACTTTCGAGCAGCGGCGTAAGCGGTACTGTCAGGTGATGGCCGGCTGCCGCCTGCGCGGGTTCGGTATAGCCGGATTTATGCAGAAATCGGCGCAGTTGTTCATCTGAAAAATACAACAGCAGGCTTCTGAATTGCAGGCCATCGGGCACATTATCTGACATTACATAAAATCCGCGTTTCAGCATCAGCAGGGAGCCGGCTTCTACTTTTACGGTAGTGTCATCAAAGTGCAGCAGCTTATATCCGTGAATAACGAAGATGAGGGTATTTTCTTTCAGAAATACGGTACGATTGCTGACCCGGTTGCGTTGTTTCAGCATGGCAAAGTGAGTGGCGCCTGCTTTAAGGATTTGCTGATCGTCCTGGTCTTTTGGGAATTTCAGTAGCATGAGCCAAAATTAATATATTATTTAACAACGCAGCCACCATAGAACTATTCCACGGTGGCTGGCTGATAGAATGGCAATGGATGTAAGCCGGTGCTTATTTAGGAGAGGAAAAGGAATAGCTGATACCAGCCTGCACCACATTGTTCATACTGCCACCGGTATAAAATCCGCGGGAAGGAACAATGCCCCAGGTATGCCGCAGCGTGGCGCTAAAGCCATTGCCGAGATAGTAACCTACGCCAACGTTTACGCCAAGATGGAATTTATCCGCAGGTGTGAGGTTACGTTTACCTGTTGGTTCATCCTTTACGGTAGTGGTGAAGTTATAACCGAACTGGGGACCAGCTTCCAGGTATAACCTGGCAACCGGATAGTATTTTATCATTACAGGCAGGTGTACAAAATGTGATTGCACCTTCGTGTTGTTGTAGAAAGCGTAGGGAATAGATCTGGTCTGACCATAGGTGGAATACAACAATTCCGGTTGCAGGTGCAGGCTTTTATTGATGCGGAAATCAGCGTATCCGCCGGCATAGAAGCCCGGTCTCATTTTAGCGCCATATTCCTTAAAGGTGGAAACGTTAGCACCGGCTTTTACACCGAATTGTACGCTTTTCTGAGCAAAAGTTCCCGTTACCGCTGCGATAGCCAGCAGCAGTGCCAATAGAATTTTCTTCATTATTGTGCAGTGTATTAGAGTTGAAAGATGATGTTTCTACAGATAATTATGGTAATGCATTACGGTTGTAAAAGTAACCGCCTAAGTGTTAAAGAAATCTTTACATTCTTGTTTTTAATTTTCTTTAACGTCATTGATAAGTTGATATGAATGAAGGGTATTCGTGTATGCGATAACGTTATAATTACTTTCTGCGTGGAATGATGTTGCAGGAGAGTCCGGCACTGGCTATTCCGGGGATGTCCGTATTGTAATGATTGTTATTGAAAAGCCAGGAGATATGCAGCCCCAGCGATGCGCCGGCGATGGCAAACCTGCACCCGGCTGTCAGTACCGCTCCTGATATCAGTATCCTGGTGTCGGTTTCTTCTTCCTCTTCTGCATTAGTATTCCGGTTGGCATGATGGAAAGCATAGCCGGCTCCTGTAAAAAAGCCCCAGCCTGCAGAAGAGTTCATCATAGCGGCATGGCCATAGTTATAAGTTACCAGTAAAGGCATGTCCATCATGAAAATGCTGGTGGGTGTGCCACCGCCGCTGTTGTAGTTGTTGTGAAAACTCGCTCCCAGTCCGAGTTGTGTGCCCAGCGATAATGCAGCGCGCGCTGAAAACCGGATGGCATGGAAACGGGGAGCATATACCAGGCCGCCGGCAAAATGTGCAGGTGAATTATACAATCCAACACCTATCGCATGCGAAAACCTTTTAGGTTGTGCTACAGCTGACAAAGCCACTGATACAGAACATACCAGACACCACAGGTAAAGTCGGAACATAGATATTTAATAGGTTTAGAGATAAGTATACGGCACTAATATACAACCTGATGTGTTGCTTTAATAACAGAGATAACAAAAATACTCTGTGTATGACTTAAATTATCCAGTTCACCGAGTTTATTCACATAAAATTCGCGGTATTCATCCATATCTTTTACCTGTACCTTAATCATGAAATCAAATTCACCTGAGATGTTCAGGCATTCAGTTACTTCCGTGAAGGAAATGATTTCCTGTATAAATTTCCGTCCGTATTTTTTGTTGTGTTCCTTGAGGGTGATATAGCACAGTACGGTGAGTCCCTTGTCAATTTTTTTCGGGTCAACGATGGCAGCATATTGTTTGATGACGCCTGCCTGTTCCATTTTCCGGATGCGTTCATAAACGGGAGTGGTGCTGAGGTTCAGCTGCCGGGCCATATCCCGGATAGTCATCTTGGCATCTTTCTGCAACAGCTTTAAAATGCCCATATCTTTTTCGTCCAGGGATATTTGCAGTTCCGGCGTATTTTCTTTTTTGCTGTTCATTTGAATATGATTTTAGAATTTTGTTCTGATTTGTAGAAATATAATTATCATTTGTTCCAAAATTATCAGAACTGTATAGCAAACGTACTAAATTTATAGGTTTGTGGCGTAGAAATATCAACTGATGCGGCATAGAATTATACTGACGGTGGCTTGTCTGGCCATTTTTTTTGAGGCATTGGATGTATCCGTGCTGAACATGGCATTACCGGCCATGGAGCAATACTTTCATTTCGGGCCTGACGCTATTCAATGGGTGCAGACGGTGTATGTACTGATGTATGCGGGATTTGTGCTGCTGGGCGGCCGTTTGTCCGACACTGCCGGCAGGAAGAAAATATTTATGACGGGAGCTGCACTCTTTTTATTGTCTTCCCTTTGTGCGGGATTTTCCCTTTCCTTCGGCTGGCTGCTAACCTGCAGGGCCTTGCAGGGAGCAGGGGTGGCACTGGCTATTCCTGCAGCCATGGCTATTATCAGTCATACTTTTACAGACCCTGCTGAGAAGAACCGGGCATTTGGCATTTTCGGTGCGATGGCGGGTATCGGCTTTGCCACGGGACTGGCTATCGGCGGACTTATCAGCGCGCTCTGGGGCTGGCAGTGGGTATTCTTCATCAACGTGCCGGTCATAGGTATGGTGTTGCTGCTGGCATGGTACTATATTCCGGCAGATATAAAAGCAGTGCATCCGCAACGTAACAACCTGCTGAGCGGCATACTGATCACTACGCTGATGCTGCTGGCAGCATGGCTGATTCATGACCTGGGGAACGTGGGGAAACATCCTGCATTGTTTACAGGATTACTTTTTATATTCAGCGTAACAGGGATTTATTTTGTGAGAAGGGAACGCGTACATGCGTCACCGTTAGTAGACTTCCGCCTTTTCCGGGTACAGGGCGTAATTACCGGGAATGTGGGCGCTTTGTTACTGGGCAGCGTTTTTCTTCCCTATATTTTCCTGCTTACGCTGTATCTGCAGCAGGAGCTGCATTTCAGCTCCTGGCAGGCCGGGCTGGCATTATTTCCGTTTAGTATTCTTTCGGGCATAGTATCCAAATTTGTGTTACCTAAATTATTTCATCGCTGGGGGGTAACCCGTACTGGTATTATCGGAAACAGCTGTATGCTGGCGGGTATTTTGTTTTTTGTACTGAGTTATTTTACGCCGTGGCCGCTGATTTTTATTTTCTGCGCGGTGTTAAGTATTAATGCGCTGGGTATGGCTGTCACCTTCCCCTGTGTAACAATCCTGGCTATTCAGCATGTGCCGGAAACACAGCATGGTCTTGCTTCAGGGGTGAATGGCACTGCCAATGCGCTGGGAGGAGGACTGGGGCTTTCACTGACAGGGCTGATGATGCAGCTGGCAGCTACCTATCATTGGAACAGTTATGGCGCAGGGCTGACGGTGCTGGCTATTGTGGCTATGGCTGCTGTTTTTCAGCTATACCGTTTTTTGCGCCGTCCTCATCGGGCCGCTATGCCGGCTTATGCAGAGCTGCCATCCTGATGCTGACTTAACTGTAGTAATGCCTTCAGGTCTTCGATGGTATTGATTTCAGCTACCGGCTTATCTTTCCGCCAGCGGCTGATACGGGGGAACCGCAGTGCCACGCCTGACTTATGCCGGTTGGAAGCGGCAATGCCTTCAAAGGCGATCTCAAAAACCTGTGATGCCTGTACGGTGCGCACGGGGCCGAATTTCTCCAGGGAATGACGTTTGATCCAGTTATCCAGTTCAGCAATTTCTTTGTCGGTCAGGCCGGAATAGGCTTTGGTAAAGGGCACCAGCGCATCTCCGTCTTTCACCGCAAAGGTATAATCAGTGTACAGGTTGGAGCGCCGGCCGTGTCCCTTTTGTGCATAGATCATGACCGCATCAATAGTATAGGGATCAATTTTCCACTTCCACCAGTCGCCGCGCTTACGGCCTACCTGGTAGACTGCGCTGCGTTTCTTCAGCATAATGCCTTCACTCATTTTTTCGCGCGCCTGCAAACGCAGGGCTGTCAGCTCTTCCCAGGTGTGACAGGTAATAACGGGAGATAGCAGCAATGCTGGCTGCTGTTGCGCAGCGACGAGGGTTTCCAGCAGCTGCCGGCGTTCTGCCAGCGGTTGCTCGCGTATATCTGTTCCTTCCCATTCCAGGAGATCATAGCTGAGAAAGGCTACCGGCGCTTCCTGCAGCTGCTTGCGGGTAATATTTTTACGGCCTATGCGGGTCTGCAGTGTCTGAAAGGGAAGAGGTGCACCGTTAGCGAAAGTGAGTATCTCTCCGTCAATCACAGTGCCATTGGGCAGGGAAGTGAGCAGTGGTGCGAACTCCGGAAACTTGTCGGTAATCAGTTCTTCCCCGCGCGACCATACAAACAGCTGGTCTTCCCGTTTGATGATCTGTCCACGTATCCCATCCCATTTCCATTCTGCCTGCCAGCCGGCAATGTCTCCCAGTGCGGCGGGTGTGTCTTCCAGGGCATAGGCGAGGAAGAAGGGGTAGGGGCGGGAAGCGTCGGCGCCGGTAGTGCTCTGGTGCAGCAGCTCTTCAATGGTGACGGCGCCGGGGTTCCAGTTACCGCTGATCATGTGCGACAGGGTAGCTGGTGGAATCTGGTAAGTTCTGGAGAGTGCGTTCACCATCATTTTCTGAGACACGCCTATACGAAATCCACCGGTAATCAGTTTGTTGAAAACAAACCGTTCTCCGTCGTCCAGCTGATCCCAGGCGTTGAGGATGAACTGCTGTTTGATGGCTTCTGTAGCCTGTTCCAGCTGCTGCAGCTGTTCCAGCCAGTAATGCAGCGGAGCTGCCATCGGTTGGGTAAGGGGTGGCAGCAGCAGGGAAATGGTTTCTGCAAGGTCGCCAACGGTATGATAGCATTCATCAAACAGCCATTCCTGCAGGCCGGTGGCTTGCAGGCACCATGTTTTCAGCTGCGTGCTGTTAACGGTGCGTTTAGGCCTGCGGCCGGAGAACAGCGCCAGCACCCAGGTTTTATCCTTTGCCGGCGCGGTGGCAAAGTATTGACTCAAAGCCTCCAGCTTTTCGTTGGTTTTAGTGCTGTTGCCCAGCAATTTTACCAGTTGTGAAAATTGTTGCACGGCTTCACGATTCAGTGTTAGTAATTATTTCTTCTTCTCCGTAGGCGGTGGTGACTTCTTTTGCCGCGATTCCTTTTTCCTGGAGATAGCGCGCAAATACGCTGCTGAAGCCATGTGTGGCGTATACCTGTTCTGCTCCGGTGGCATCAACGGCGGAGAGCAGCCCTTTCCAGTCGGCATGGTCCGACAGTGCGAAGCCTGCGTCTGCATTGCGGCGGCGCATGTTGCCGCGCACCTGCATCCAGCCGCTGCAGACGCCCAGCGAGTAAGGCTGGAACCTGCGCATCCATACCGTATCATCGGCGGAAGGAGGGGCCATGACAACTGCATTTTTAAAGGCTGATTTAGGTGTTTCCGGCGTAATTCTCTCTACTAACGGTAACGGATAACCGTTGTTACGCAGCAGCTCGTTTACATTGGCGATGGCGCCATGCGCCAGAAAATGCGGAACGGTATCCTGCAGCGAGTGAAGCAGGCGTTGCGCCTTTCCCAGGCTGTAAGCCAGCAGCACGCTGGCTTTGCCGGCCTGCTGATTTTCGTATATCCATCGGTTGATGTCTGTGATAATCTGCTGCTGTGGCTGCCATCGGTAAACAGGCAGTCCGAAGGTAGACTCAGTAATGAAGGTGTGACATCGTACCGGTTCAAAAGGAGCGGATATGCCATCCTGCTCCAGCTTGTAATCACCACTGGCGACCCACACCTCGCCGTTTTGTTCTACACGTACCTGTGCGGAACCGATGATATGTCCTGCAGGATGCAAGGAAACCCTGACGCCGTTGATGCTGAGCATTTCCCCGTAATCCATCCCCTGTACGCTTATGTCCGCTCCCAGCCGCAATTGCAACAATGGTACCGTCTCCTTTTGACAGAGATAATGCGCACTTCCCCATCGGGCATGATCTGAATGCGCATGGGTGATAACTGCACGCTGTACGGGTTTCCACGGATCTATGTAAAAATCTCCGGCAGGGCACCAGATGCCTTTATCAGTAAACTGAAGCACGTTCATGTTATGAATATACGAAAAAGGCCGTAGCTGTTTGCTACGGCCTTTTTCGTATATAATTACGAATTGCGAATTACGAATTACGAATGAGGAGCGAAGATTTAAGCGGAAATAAATTCTTATCCGCTTATATCTTCGCTCCTCATTCGTAATTCGTAATTCGCAATTCGTAATTTGAAAAACTCACTGGTTCATCTTCACATCCGCGCTATCTCCTTTTTGTATGATGAAAATGTTTTTGTTTTCAAAATAGGCGGGGACTTCATTATCTTTTATGTATACCGGCTGAAAGTTAAAGTGTGTCATTACTTTAGGTGCATTGGCTACATTGCTGTTGAAGTAAACACCGTTGGCCTGCAGCAGGCGCGTGAAGTACCAGGTCAGTTCAAAGCCTTTGTAGGCCATGTCTGACGGGCGGGCCCTGTAGGTTCTGCGGAAGTAATCGTTTACATATCTGCTGTAGACATCTGTTTTATCATTATAGTAAGGAGAGGAGTAGTATACCTGTAAACCCTTGAATTCAGGGTCTTTCAGCTTAAATACATCCCAGGTAGGCATACCGAAAATCTGCAGCGGATAGGTGGCGGAAGAAACGCTGAGTTTACGTAACAGGCTTTTGGCGCCGGTTTCGTCGAGTGCCGTCACGATGATAACGTTGGGGCGGTCGGCGAGGAGATATTTAGAAATCTCTTCCGGTGTGGTGGCGTCATTCCAGATGACTTCCCTTATCCTTGATTTTTTGCTGCTCTCCATTTTATCGTAGGAGGCTTTAAAGTCAGCAGCCATGCGGCTTTCGAAGGTAGTATTCCTGCGGAAGAGCACAATGTTTTTGCTGGCGAAGGCATCCTGAACATATTGGTGCAGGGCTTCGCAGTGTGTTTTGAGGGTACTGTTGGAGATGAACAGGAAAGGATTGTCGGTGATACCTGCGTCATTGGGGAATGTAGCGGATACCAGGTTGATCTGTTTATTTTTGGCAAAATCGCTCAGCTCTTTCAGTTCCGGGTTGCTGACAGCGCCGATGATGAGGTCGGTGGCATCCAGGGACCGGTTGTTGATGAGCGTTTGAACGCTTTGTTTTCCTTTGCTGTCATATACGGTCACCTTCAGGTTATAGCCCAGTTGCTGCAGGCTGTCGAGCGCCAGTTGTGCGCCTTCATAAAATTCAAGTCCGGGTAACACATAGCGGGGCATGGTGCGGCCGGGAATATCGTTGGAGTTGGCAAATACTGAATCGAGGTACAATGGTGCGAAGATGGCCACATTGTAGTTGGATTTTTTTACTTCTTTGGCGAAAGCCGGTACATTGAAAGGTGCATTTTTGGCTGCTTCCTTCTTTGTTTCTGTTTTCTTTTCCGGCGCCGGCGTTAGTTTGGGCGGTGGTCCGTCAACACGCCCAGCAGACTTCCGGGAGGAAGAACAGGCAGTCATCAATACAGATAAAGTTAATCCGGCTAGTACTAGTTTTACGTGATTCATGGATGCTAATTTACTAAGTAATTACGAATTACGAATTGCGAATTACGAATGTAAAAGCGAAGAGCTAAACGTAGATTAAAGGTGATGTTTAATAAATATCCCTGATAATCTTCGTTTAGCTCTTCGCTTTTACATTCGTAATTCGCAATTCGTAATTCGTAATTACTTTATTCCCATTCTATCGTTGCCGGTGGCTTGGAACTGATATCATATACCACGCGGTTAATGCCTTTTACCCTGTTAATGATGTCATTAGACATTTTAGCGAGGAATTCGTAAGGCAGATGGGCCCAGTCGGCGGTCATACCATCGGTGGAGGTTACGGCGCGGAGTGCCACGGTAAACTCGTAGGTACGTTCATCGCCCATTACGCCTACGCTCTGTACGGGCAGGAGGATGGTACCGGCCTGCCATACTTTATCGTAGAGTCCTGATTCGCGTAATCCTTCGGTATAGATAGCGTCTGCATCCTGGAGCATGGCTACTTTTTCCGGGGTGATGGCGCCGAGGATACGGATAGCCAGTCCTGGTCCGGGGAAAGGATGACGTCCGAGGAAAATCTCGCTGATGCCTATTTCACGGCCTACGCGGCGTACTTCATCTTTAAAGAGGAAGCGCAGCGGTTCAACGAGCTGCATATTCATTTTTTCCGGCAGACCGCCCACATTGTGATGCGATTTGATGGTAACAGAAGGGCCGTTTACAGAAACGGATTCAATCACATCCGGATAAATGGTGCCTTGTCCGAGGAAAGATATATCTGTTAACTGGGTAGCTTCCTGCTGGAATACTTCTATAAACAGGCGGCCGATGATCTTACGTTTTTGTTCAGGGTCAGAAACGCCTTCCAGCTGGCCGTAGAACATGTCTTTGGCGTTTACACCTTTCACATTGAGGCCCATGTGTTTGTAGGATTCGAGAACGGTTGTGAACTCGTCTTTACGTAACAGGCCGTTATCTACGAAGATGCAGAAGAGGTTTTTGCCGATGGCTTTGTGGATCAGCTCTGCTGCAACGGTGGAGTCCACGCCGCCGCTGAGGGCCATTACCACGCGTTTGTCGCCTACCTGTGCCTTGATTTTTTCTACTGTTTCCTGTACAAATGCAGCCGGTGTCCAGTCCTGCTGGCAGTTACAGATGTGTACCAGGAAGTTGCGGATGATCTGTTTACCTTCCAGGGAGTGTGTCACTTCCGGGTGGAACTGTAAACCGAAGATAGGATTAGCAGCGATGGTGGTGCTTTTGAAAGCGGCTACCGGGATATTTTCCGTGGTAGCAATAATATTAAAGCTTTCCGGAATGCGTTTGATGGTATCGGAGTGGCTCATCCATACCTGGCTTTTCGCGGAGATGTCGTATAATAATTTTTCCTCTCTGTCATTGTGTTCCATAAAGGCGCGGCCGTATTCGCGGATATTGCTCTTGGCAACTTCGCCGCCAAAGTTTTTGGCCATCAGCTGTGCGCCGTAGCAGATGCCCAGTACAGGCACTTTTGCGGCAATGGCTGCGATGTCGATGGAAGGCGCATTCTCTTCGTTTACAGAGAACGGGCTGCCCGATAAAATAACACCCTTGATGGTATCGTCCCACTGAATGGGCTGAAGACAAGGTTTAATTTCGCAATAAACATTCAGTTCACGGATGCTGCGTGCAATCAGCTGTGTGTATTGGGAACCGAAATCGAGGATAAGTATCTTTTCTGTCATGGTGGTGCAAAGATAAAGGCTTGCCGTCAAAATTCGGTTTTGAAAATATAAAATCAGAAATCTCGTCGTATCTTTCTGCCATAATCTATATTTTATGCAACTAAAATCATTCCTGTGCCGCACCCTGGTAGTAGTCGCTGTGCTGGCGCTTCTCCAGTCCTGTAATGTAACCGGCCAAAATCGTATTAAAGGCAGTGGTAATGTAATTAAAGAAGAAAGAAATATCCCTTCCTTCACCCGTATCAAAGTGGAAGGCAGTATGAACCTGTATCTGTCACAGGGTCCTGCAAAGGCGGCTTTGATTGAGGCGGAGGACAATGTTGCGCCGCTGGTGGAATTTGTGGAAGAAGACGGTAAGCTGAAAGTACGTTTCAAGAGAAATACCAGTATCAACACGCATAAGGGGGTAAACATCTACCTGACAACACCTGAAGTGAGCGAGGTGGCGCTGGCAGGTTCCGGCGATGTAAAGCTGATGGATAAATTCAATTCCAGAGAAGATATGGCCATTAAATTATCCGGTTCCGGTAATTTGAAAGGCAGCGTGAATGCTCCTGCTGTAAAGGCTTCCATAGCCGGCTCCGGAGATATGTTCCTGGATGGCGAAACGAAGAATGTGAGCGTTTCTATAGCCGGTAGCGGTGATTTTGAAGGAGAAGGCCTCTTATCCGAGGACGCAAAAGTGACTATAGCCGGCAGCGGTAGCGCTAGCGTACACGCCAGTGTAAAACTGGAGGCAAAAATTGCCGGTTCCGGTGATATAAAATATAAGGGCACTCCGCAGGTATCCAGCTCTGTAGCGGGTTCTGGCTCAGTGCGTAAAATATAGCCAGCAATATTTACAAATTTTTAACATTTTCAATATCATATAAAGCACACTTTTGCTGTTAATAGATTGGTTTTGAAAAAGATCAAAGTCCTTTTGTCCAGATACTGCCACAATGCAACAAAGCCGGTTGAGGCAGTATCTGGCTGGGGCACAAGTAACCTGACTCCCGGTAAATACCCCCTTTCTCTCCCTGTGATCTGTCAAATTATCATTAAATGATATAAATAATCGTGCTTTTTTGTAAGTTTACAGTTTGAATTGTTGAACTCCTATTCCTTTTATGAACGAAAGACCGAAGGTGCTGGTTGTGTATTATACACAAACAGGACAATTAAAAAGGATCATAGATCATGTGTTGGCGCCGCTGAATGGCCATGTGGATGTAACTTATGAGCAGCTGGTTCCGGTAAGACCATTCCCTTTTCCATGGGGAAAGCAGGAATTTTATGATACCATGCCGGAAACAGTGCAGGGAACACCACGCGGGATTGAACCATTGAAAGTGGATGTGAATACGCATTTCGATCTGGTACTGCTGGCTTATCAGCCCTGGTTTTTATCTCCTTCACAGCCCACAGCCGCCTTCCTGCAAAGTGAGGCAGCAGCCAGGCTGCTGAAAGGTAAGCCCGTTATCACCCTGCTGGGAAGCCGCAACATGTGGCTCAACGCACAGGAGAAAGTGAAGGGCTATCTGCATAAAGCGGGTGCACAACTGGTAGGTAATATTGTACTGGTAGATAAATCACCGAACCTGGTTTCCCTGATTACCATCCTTCGCTGGGCATTCAAAGGAAAGAAAGAGGCAACACGCTTTCTGCCGCAGGCGGGCGTTCAGGAGAATGAAATCCTGACATCCGGCCGTTTTGCGACCCCGATAGGCAGTGCGCTGTCTGCAAAAAAATGGGACGACCTGCATCCGCAGCTGCTTTCACTGAATTCAGTAGAGCTGCTGCCTAACCTGGTACTGCTGGAAAACAACGGTATCAAGGCTTTCCGGTTCTGGGCAAAGTTCATCAGCGCCAAAGGCGGACCTGGCGCGGCTTCCCGTCAGGGAAGAGTAAGTATGTACAGAGGACTGCTGTTGGTAGGCATATTTGTGCTGACACCTATTACATTAATATCATCCCTTATCAGGTTAAACCTGAAGAGGAGTGAGCTGGAGCGCGAAGTGGAATATTACAAGGGTATTGGCTTGCGTTAACATGCCTTTTCCGCATCTTTAAGGGGTCTGCGGGAAGATACTATGCCGGCGCCCCATGGCGTGATAATTGTAATTCCGATTAGAATTATATATTTACGCCCATATAAACCGTATAATTTAAACATGTTTATCACCGCGGCATGGCTGACTACAAGCAGTTATGACCCAGGTATGGCAGCCTTAAAAAGACGAATTATTTTCAAATGAAGGAAGTTTATATTACCAGGCTATCTAAATTTTTACCGAATAAGCCTGTTGAAAATGATGATATGGAGAGCATCCTCGGAATGGTTGATGGAAAAGCTTCCCGCGCGAGACTGAAGATTTTGGGCAACAACAAAATCAAAACGCGTTACTATTCCCTGGATAAGGAAGGTAATTCCACGCATTCCAATGCAGAGATGACGGCAACAGCCGTAGCGGAATTATTTGATGATAAATTTCCTATCAGCAAATTACAGTTACTGGCATGTGGTACCACATCGCCGGATCAGCTGCTGCCCAACCATGCTGCTATGGTACACGGCCTGCTGAAATGCCAGCCCGTTGAACTCATTGCCGCTACCGGCGCATGTGCAGCAGGTATGCAGGCCTTTAAATATGCGTGGATGTCTATCCGTTGTGGTAATACTTCCAACGCTGTAAGCACCGGTTCTGAAAAATTCTCTGCCTGGATGCTGGCGCAGAAGTTTCAGCCGGAAGCAGAAAACCTGAAGAGTCTGGATGAAAATCCGATCATCGCCTTTGAAAAGGATTTCCTCCGCTGGATGTTGTCCGACGGCGCCAGCGCGGCCCTGTTCCAGGACAAGCCCAACGAAGAGGGGCTGTCACTGCGTGTAGACTGGGTAGAGATCCTGTCTTATGCCAACGACCTGGAAACCTGCATGTATGCCGGCGCCATCAAAAATACCGACGGCAGCACCAAAGGCTGGATTGATATGACACCCGAAGAATGGGCACAGCACAGCGTTTTCTCTTTCAAACAGGATACCCGCCTGCTGGGAAAAAATATAGTTCCTTCCGGAGCACAAATGTGGAAAGAACTGGTGGAACGTCATGACATCAACCTCGATGAAATTGATTTCTTCCTGCCACACCTGTCATCAGAATTTTTCAGATTGAAGATAGATGAGGAAATTACGCGTCTCGGCGTACCTATTCCGCTGGAAAGGTGGTTCACCAACTTGGCCAATGTAGGAAACGTTGGCACCGCTTCTCCTTACCTGATGCTGGAAGAACTCATGAACACCGGACGCTTTAAGAAAGGACAGAAAGTGATTATGATGGTGCCGGAAAGCGCCCGCTTCTCTTATGCTTACGCACAGATAACAGTGGTATAGATATTCACTTCTAAAAACTGCAGACATGAAAAAAGAGGAAGTACCACAGGACGGAGATAACCTGCATGAAGGTACATTCAAGCAGATTATGTACGCGGTGGATAATTCCGGCAATTATGTGCAGGTGCAGAGTGCCGGGTGGGAACCGGAAAATATTGCACTGACACAGGCCTGGGAAGAAGTAAACGACAGGGTGGAACAGGCACGCAAACGCGTACTGGCCGGAGAAATCAGCCCTGTAGCCTTTTATATGGAAAAAAATATCATGGACCTGGCCCTGCTGGCCAGCTATGTTGGCAAATTCCAGTGGCAGGTAAAGCGGCATATGAAGCCCGCTGTGTTCAGACGCCTCAGCGATAAAATGCTGCAACGTTACGCAGATGCTTTTAAAATCAGTAAGCAGGATTTACTGCAGGTAAAATAATCACGCATAAACGCAAAGCAGCAAAGCAGCAAAGCAGCAACCATAACAGGATAAATGTATCCTTGCTGCTTTGCTGCTTTGCGTCTTTGCAGGCACATCAACAAATTTTATGAACAATCATCCCTTCCATCATACGCAGACTGCACATTGTGAAAGTGGCGTTATCTCTAACCTGCTGGGGCATTACGGCTTACGTATCAGCGAGCCGATGGCTTTCGGTATCGGCGCCGGGATCTTTTTTGCGCATCTTCCCTTTGTGAAAGTAAATGGCGTTCCCGGCACTACCTACCGTATCTGGCCGGGAGCTATCTTCCAGCGCGTGTGCAGCAGGCTTGGGGTAAAAATGGAGACAGCGAAATTTTCTTCTCCCGAAAAAGGAATGGCGGCACTGGATACTGTAATTGCCACAGGAACCCCTGTAGGATTGCTCTCCAGCGTTTATTACCTGCCTTATTTTCCGCCGTCCTACCGCTTCCATTTCAATGCGCACAACCTGGTAGTCTATGGAAAACAAAACGGACAATACCTGGTGAGTGATCCGGTAATGGATACCGTTACCGAAATAGATCCGGAGAGCCTGGCGCAGGCCCGCTTTGCCAAAGGGTTTCCGGCCCCCAAAGGAAAAATGTATTACCCGGTGCATGTGCCCGATGTAGCCTCTTTCGAAAAGCCTGTCAAAGAAGGAATACAGCAGGCCTGCCATTATATGCTGAAAATACCCTTCCCGATGTTTGGCGTAAAAGGTATCCGCTACCTGGCCAACCGCGTGAAAGATTATCCCGCTAAAGTCGGAGAGCGTAAATCCGCTTTGTATCTCGGCAACGTCATTCGTATGCAGGAAGAAATCGGTACCGGTGGCGCCGGCTTCCGCTTCGTATATGCGGCCTTCCTCCAGGAAGCTGCCACCCTGCTGAAGAAGGACGAACTGAGTAAACTGGCCGCGGAGCTGACGCAAACCGGAGATCTGTGGCGTAACTTCGCCTTTTCAGCAGGCCGCGTCTGCAAAAGCAGGGCTGCCGACAATGTATCATATAAGGAACTGAGTGAGATGTTGCTGCAATGCGCTGCCGCAGAAGAAGCATTTTTCCGCAGACTGGCGCAGGTAAAATTTTAGTATGACCAGCATAGCTGTAAAAGAATTGTGTAAAACCTACCGGGGAGCAGCAGCGCCAACGCTGAAAGGATTGTCGTTTGCCTTCCCTGAAGGGAAAATTGTGGGGCTGCTGGGGCCTAACGGTGCAGGAAAAACTACTACCATCTCTATTCTGTGCGGTCTGGTCAGTGCAGACAAAGGCGATGTTACCATCCATGGCCTGCATCAGGACGCCGCTCACCGCGAAGCCATCAAACGTATTATAGGAATAGTGCCGCAGCAGATAGCGCTGTATCCGCAATTAACAGCTGTGGAAAACCTCACTTACTTCGGTAACCTGTATGGACTGAAAGGGCCGTCATTGCTCTCAAAGATCATGCATTACCTGGAAGTGTTCGGGCTGGAGAAAAGTGCACATAAGGAAATTCATAAATATTCAGGCGGGATGAAAAGAAGGGCAAATATAATTGCCGCCATCCTGCATGATCCCCGGCTGGTAATACTGGACGAACCTACCGCTGGTGTGGATGTTCAGTCGCGCAGCATGATCCTGCAATTCCTGACGGAATACAACCGGCAGGGCGCCAGCATCCTGTATACTTCCCATCTGCTGGAAGAAGCACAATCCATCTGTGAAGAAGTAGCCATTATGGATGAAGGCAGCCTGATTGTGCAGGGAAAGCCCCTGGAGCTGATTGCGCAACTGCCGCAATGCCGCAGCCTGGAAGATGTGTTTCTGCATTACACCGGTCACGCATTGAGGGATTAATTAAAAGTGAAAAAAGCTATGCTCAGATTATTGGCTACCATAAGAAAAGAGTGGCAGCTGCTGTTACGTGATAAAACGGGGCTGATACTCCTGTTTATAATGCCCGTGGTACTCATTACCGTGATGGCGTTAATTCAGGATGCGCCGTTTAAAGACTACCAGGAAGTAAAATTTGATATACTTACGGTAGATAATGATCACGGACGGCTCGGAAGATATATCAGGGAAGGACTGGCCAGTGGCGGGCAATTCAATATCATTGACTCACTGGAAGGCCGCCCCGTGACGGAAGCACAGGCGAAGGAGCTGGTGAATACCGGGAAGTACAAAATCAGTATCATCATCCCCGGCGGCGCTACAGCAGCTATCGTGAGCAATGCCAACCGTATTGTAAATGACATTACAAAACGTATGGGCATGACCGTTAGTCTGCCTGTTAAGCAGCAGAATATTTCCCCGGACGTTATCATTTACTTTGACCCCGCCGCCAAGAAAGCCTTCAAAGGCGCTATTCATCAGGCGCTTGACAACTTTCTCACGCAGGTGGAAACAGATATGCTGCTGGACAGGATCAAAATGCAGCTGCGCAGCCGAGATACCACCATCGCCGCCGCCAATGATACGCTGCCGATCAGGCTGCAGGCCGTGGGGCTGAAAGAACATGCCACCGGCAGCAGCAAACAGCTGGATGTGGTTTCCAACTCCGTACAGCACAACGTACCGGCCTGGAGCATTTTTGCCATGTTCTTCATCGTTATTCCCATTGCCGGTAATATGATCCGCGAAAGGGAGGATGGCAGCCTGCTCCGGATGAAACTGATACCCGGATCCTATCTGGCTATCCTCGCCGGAAAGATGCTGTTTTTTGTCGGCATCTGTATGCTGCAGTTTTACCTGATGATGCTGGTGGGTATTTATATCCTGCCGCTGCTGGATCTGCCGCGGCTGGTGATGGGGCATGACCAGGGAGCTACCCTGCTGGTGGCCGCCGGTATCGGACTGGCAGCTACCGCCTATGGTATCCTCATCGGTACCCTGTTCAAAACGCCTAACCAGGCGCTGAATTTCGGCGCTATCTCCATCGTTATCCTCTCCGCTATCGGCGGCATATGGATTCCGCTGGAGATCATGCCGCCCGTGATGCAGGCAGTAGGGCACCTGTCGCCGCTCAGCTGGGGACTCGACGCCATCAACGATATTTACCTGCGCAACGGAAATATCAGCTTCGTATGGAAGGATGTCGGCAGACTGGTACTCACCGGACTGGCCATGCTCGCGATAGCCGGCCGGGTTGAAAAAAGAAGAATGAACTGATAAATATTTTCAAAACAATAGTAAAACTGTATTTTTACTCCCCGCAAGGGCATTCGTCTGTTGCTGGCAGCAGGCGATAAACCTACAACACAATTATGGAAGAATTAAAAAAGAAATTGAAAGAGCAGATCATTGAAGCACTGAATCTGCAGGATACTAAACCGGAAGACATTGATGACAATGCGCCGCTGTTCGGAGAAGGACTGGGCCTGGATAGTATCGATTCGCTGGAACTGATGGTACTGCTCGAAAGACAATACCATATCAAAGTGGAAGATCCCCGCGAAGGACGTAAAATCCTGCAGTCTGTTCAATCAATGGCTGAGTTTATACAATCCAAACAGCCTGCATAGGTAAAGAGCTATATGGCGGAAAGAGTGTTTATAACAGGGATGGGAATGATCACCGCCATAGGTGATAATGTGGCCGGAAACCTGAAACAGTTGCAATTGCAGCGCAGCGGATTGGGCTATACCTCCTATATCAGCACCATCTATAAAGATGTGCTACCCGTAGCAGAGGTAAAGCATGCCAACGATGCCCTGTTTGTACTGGCAGATATTCCACAGCAGGAAGGATTTACACGTACCACCCTGCTGGGCCTTACCGCCCTCCGGGAGGCTTTGCAGCAGGCCGGGATTACGGACGTGCAGTCCGTGCCCACAGGATTTGTCAACGCCAGCACCGTTGGCGGCATGTGCGATACCGAGAAAGTATATTTCGATATTATCAATCCGGAGAAGACAGGCACTTTCTTAAAATATATAGATACCCTGGACTGCGCCGATTGTACACAACGTATAGCCGACACCGTAGGATTCAACGAGTATATTGCCACTATCAGCACCGCCTGCTCTTCTTCAGCCAACGCGCTGATGTACGGCGCACGCATGATTAAGCAGGGCATGCTGCAGCGCGTGGTATGCGGCGGCACGGAAGCGCTCACCCGCTTCACCCTCAACGGTTTCAACTCCCTGAAGAATGTGGACAAACAGTTCTGCCGGCCTTTTGACCAACAGCGCACCGGCCTGAATCTCGGCGAAGGCGCAGCCTACCTGGTATTGGAAAGCGAATCATTTGCACGCGCCAATAACAGCCGGATACTCGCAGAGCTCAGCGGATACTGTAATACCAATGAAGCATTTCACCCTACCTCTCCTTCCCCGGACGGAGACGGGGCCTACGAAGCCATGAAGGCCGCGCTGGCCATGAGTGGGAGAACCCTGGAAGAAGTGGATTACATCAACGTGCACGGCACTGCTACCCTGAATAATGATGTTTCTGAAGGCAAAGCACTGGAACGCCTCTTCGGCGAAAACGTACCGTTGTTCAGTTCCACCAAACCCTTCACCGGACACACCCTGGCGGCAGCAGGCGCTATCGAGGCTATCTATTCCGTACTCGCTATCCGCAACGGATTGATATTCCCGAATCTCAATTTCTCAGAAAAAATGGAAGAGCTGAACATCACACCGGTGACAACCCTGATGGAAAACTTTTCTGTAAATAATGTTATTTCAAACTCATTCGGCTTCGGAGGAAACAACGCCTCCCTGGTGATCAGCAAATATGAAGGTTAAGTGTTACATACAAGGAATGGCGGCCATTTCCCCGCAACATACTTTTGACGGGGAGATGTTTTCTGCGCCGCTGGTGCATACAGACAGTAACCTGCTTTCCTGTATAGAACCTGATTACAAGCCGTTCATTCCCGGCAACAGCCTGCGCCGTATGACACGGGTACTGAAAATGGGCCTGACAACCGCCCTGAAATGTATGCAGGACAGCGGCCTCGGAACACCTGGCCCTATTGTTACGGGCACCGGCAAAGGCAGCCTGCAGGATACAGAGAAGTTTATCAGGGAAATAGAACAGTACAAGGAAACAGCCCTGAATCCAACTCCCTTTATCCAGTCTACCTACAATTCAGTCAACGGTCTGATTGCCCTGCAGCTGAAATGCACGGATTATAACAATACTTTTGTACATCGTGGTTTTTCCTTTGAGAACGCGCTGCTGGACAGTATCATGCTGCTGGCAGAAGGGGCGGCGAATACGCTGACCGGCGCTTTTGAAGAGATGACCGCAGAACATTTTTACATTAAAAGCCGTATAGGCTTCTGGAAGACAACGCCCACAGACAGCAGCGCGCTGTACAGCCATTCTTCCCCGGGCTCCGTTGCCGGCGAAGGCGCAACATTCTTTGCACTAACGGCAACGCCTACTCCAAAAAGCTATGCCGCCATCACCAGCTTCCGGATGTTGTATAAACCCACTGCAGCAAAGCTGACAGCGATATTGCAGCAATACCGCGAAGGCGTGGACCTGGTCATCAACGGGCGCAACGGAGACAGCAATCATGAACATTATTACCAGGCCGCAGACACAGTACTGACAGGTATTCCACAACTGCCCTTCAAACATCTCTGCGGTGAATACGATACTGCCGGTGCATTCGGCTTATGGATGGCCGCACACCTGCTCCGCTCACAGCAAATCCCAACACAATGGTTCCCTTCCGGAACAAAATTGCCTGCACAGATTAACCGCATATTATTATACAACCACTTCTACGGAGAACAACACTCCGTAATCGTGCTCGAAAAAACGTAAATATTTTATTATTTGGTTATTTGAGATTTGGTTATTTAAAATGCAGCGGAGATTTCCGGGAAGATAATATTTTCTTCTGTCCGGAAATCTCCGCTGCATTTTAAATAATCAAATCTCAAATAATCAAATTAATAAATGCCGGTGGACTCGCCGTACTTTTCTTCAAAAACGTCGTCTGCGACGCCATTGAGGATGGTTTTGGTATTTCCGAAAACGGAATGGGGGACCTTTTCCGGATGATTAATGATATCTGCATAATACGCCTTCCCTTTGCTCACAATCCAGTGAGAAATATCTTCGATACCATCTTCAGATGATTCCATATAATCCGTAAAGGGTTCGTCCTGCAGCTCAACGGCAGCATCTATGAATTGTTCCTGAAATCGGAGGATATCATCCCTGTCCATAGGCAGCAGAATTTCACGGAGAGCGGCTTTATCTTCGTGCGCTTTGCTGATAATATCCCAGAACCAGTCTGTAAGGTGGCTGTATTCCGGTGGCAGCTTGATTGATGCATTATCCATGACGGTTGTTTTATATGTTGTTAACTGTTACATTTTGGAACGAGATTTCCCTTTTTATCCCACTTATACTCATCCCGGTGTTTCCGGCTTAACCTGGTAAACGGCACTCCGGGACCATCCCTGCCAAGGCGGTTATCGGTATTATCCCATGGTAACGGATGTCCCTGTTCAAGGAAATAGTTACGCACCTGTTTCTCAACAGCCTGAATAGTATGGCTGTTACTTTTATCAATGGTTAATGCATCCACTACCAGGTTCCTGCCGGTTTTCTTGCCAGCAGTCTGATATTTTCTGAATCTCTCTGTTATGGTGCTGGCTTCTGTTTTCCCTACTTTCAGTAACTCTCCGGTGTCGGCATCTTTCAGCACGTATACAACACCTTCCTGATTTCCGTTCAGGCTGACAGGCCGCCATTTTTCAAACAGGTTAAATGATTTGAAATTCTCGGATGTAATCAATCCGTCCAGACCATTTAATCCGAATACATCAATCCAGGTGTTGGTATTTTTTACATATCCGTATAGTTGCAGCCCGCCCTTTAAGCCTGCAGGGTCCTGACTGATGTAAATGCCTTCATCCGGACTGTAATAGCGGTAACGGTTGTAGTATAATCCCGTTTCCGTGTCTTCATATTGTCCCTGATACCTGAATGGTATGAGGGAGCGTTCACCGGCTAACTTACGTATCTTCCCGTAGATATCCAATTCGCATGACCATACCTTATTTCCGGCTTCGTCATATGCTTCACAGGGCGTGCCCAGATGATCGTGGATAACGGAAAATTTTTGTCCGTTGATAAGTTTGGCAGCGGGAATAAAGGTCTCCTCTTCAAATACCCATGTAGTCAGGGTTTCAGACGGAACAGGTTCAGGATGGCTTAACCGTATTTCTCCCAGTTCATCAACAATGGTAACAGGTTGTTCTGCAACGGGGTAATGCCATTCATGCAACAGCACATTACCATCCCATACAAAGCGGGTAACCTGGCCATTGAACTGTTTTTTTATGCGGCGTCCCAGCGGATCATACCAGTATTCCGCTGATTTGCCATCAGGGCGATGCACTTTTTTCAGCATACCGTTGCTGTACCATTCATATGTCCATACAGCCAGACCGGCAGGCGCCGCGTTTGAAATTTTCTGCTGCAGGTTTCCTTCGTCATCATAAACGAACCTTGCCGTTGATGTTTCCTGTAAAGTACCCCCCGCGCCATATTTGCGGTCCTGCCGGGTAGGTGTCTGATACAGGTTGCCTGATTTGTCGGGAAGCCGGTAATCATATTTTCCATCTTCATATTGTGCCCAGGCGAGATTATTGAAATCATCGTATCCGAATTGCACCGCGCCGTGATGAATTTTATTGATGATCTGTTTGAGTTGCTCGCTTACATCCCAATGGTATTGCCTGAGCCGTGTAATCCGTTCTCCGCTTTGCACCTGGTGGCTTTCAGCCAGCCCGGCCTGGTTGTAGGTCCAGCTGCTGCTGATGCCGCCCGGTAATACCCGTTCAATTTCAAGTCCGGCGAGGTTACGTTGAATATGCATGGACCAGGGGTCTGGTTCAGCAGTTGTAAAAGCCTGCATACTTGTTACATCGCCGGTATCGTTTCGTTCAATATGAATATCCGCGCCCAGGTTACTATACAGTTTTTTTCGCCGGCCGCTCTGGTCATATTCGCTGTTAACAGTGCAGCCGTTCTGCCATTCACGGAGGATATGGCCCAGCTTATCCCGCTGGAATTTAAGGTGACTAAATTCGTTGACAGCTTCTATCAGCTGACCGCTACGGTTATAGCTGTAAGTTTCCCAACTGCCATCGTTATGTTCGGCCCTTGTCAGGCGGCCGTTGGCGTCGTATTCAAATTCCGTCCAACGTTTTCCGGGGCGTTGTATTTTAATAAGTTTACCGGTTGCATCCCGTTCGTAATGACGTGTAATACCATCAAAACCATTTTCCTGGATAATATCTCCGCGGCCGTTGCGAAGAAAACTGTATTTCTCTCCATGTTCATTAATCAGACCAGTCAGCTGTTCATCCCTGTTATAAATGAAATGTACTTTGGCGCCGTTCTGTTCCCGTGATCTGAGGCTGCCCAGCGGCGTATATTCAAAACGCACGCGGCCGTGCCTGTCGCTTGCTTCCAGCACTTCTTCGTAAGCGTTATACTGCAGTTTAATATGATCGCCGTCAGGAAGCTGTACGCCTATGATGCGCCCCAGCGAATCATAGCGGAAAAAATATTCCTGCTGCAGGGGATTAATGGTGTGAATGCATTGGCCCCAGGTATCATACTGTGAAACAGAACGGCCTCCGTCAGGGAGTTGGATAGCAGACAGGTTGTAATCCTTGTCGTATTCAAATGAAATTTCCTTTTCCTGTTCGCTTACAATTTTAACAAGCAGATTGCGGGAATCATATCTGAAGAAAGTAATGCCGGTGTCTGCAACGGTGAGTGTGTGTAACATACCCGTATGCCTGCCTTCGTTATAATAAATGTATGTCCGGGAGTTACCTTCCGGATCGGTGCTTAGTATAAGCCTGTCTTCCTTATCATACAGAAAGGTAGCGGTAGTGCCATCCGGCTGTGTGATGGAAGTACAGTTGCCGCGGTCGTCGTACGTATATCCGGTAACGTTAGCTTCCTCATCAATTTCACGATATATTTCCAGGTCATCCGTATATTCAAAAAGCTGTGAATTGCCCAGGGGATCTTTAATGCGGGTGACTACAAAGTCAGGTGTATAGTAATAGGTAGTAGTATTCCCAGCAGCATTGGTTACCAGATTATATCCGTCTTCCGGATGATATTCAATCCATCCTTCCAGGATACCGCCATCTCCCCGGGTATGGATACAACGTCCCCGGCGATCATATTCCCAGTGAAAGGAATGGCCGTTCCTGTCAGTTTTGGTGGTCATCAGGTGCCGGCTGTACTGAATATGGGTAGATTGGCCGATGGCGTCCGTAATGCCTGTCAGATCGCCGTCCTCACTATATGCATAGCTTATCATGGTGCGGCTGGCGCCGTTGTGATAAGCCGTTACAGCGATAATATGCCCGGCTTCATCGTTTTTTATTTCCAGTTGCCGGTTGGCGCTGTCTGTTATCTGAACAAGGTTTCCTCCGTTATTATAATGAAAGCTGATACAGAAGCCTGCCTCGTTATGGATGGCATACAGGCGGTATTGCGTATCCTGCGGATGTAATAGCCGGAAGCGGTAAAAGAGTCTTTCACTGTGATTAAAAAGGAGGTAGTCATTATCTTCTGTACGGCTGAGCGTGAGCTTTTCGTGGCGGTTGTAATCCTGGCTGCCGGGACTGGCTAAATAGTCAAATACAGCGCTGCGGCCATCTCCCAGTAATACAACTACTGCCTGCTGTTGCATGAATTCCTGTACGCGCAGATCATAGCTGAAATGAACGCCATGCCCCAGTATCCCTTTGTGAGGGCTGTCACTGTTCCAGGTGCGTATCCATCTGAGCGGAACCGGACCGGCAAGTTCAAAATCAGTTGCTTCATTAATGACAATTCCCTGTATCAGATCAACGGGTTCGAAACCTTTTTTACAAAGCAATTTACTCAGCTTATTACTGCCTAATTTAGCCTTTAGTGCATGATTGAATTTAGTCAGCGCCTTTTTGCCCAGTTTTCCCAGCCCTTTCATCAACGCGCCAAATCCAAAAGACATGATAAGATTCAGTACAACTCCCGCCCAATCCGGTACATAGGGGCCGCCTACAAGTACGGGTTTTCCGAACGACAATGGAATGGAATAGGAAGTTGGCAGGTAAAGGCTCGGAATTGGTTTGAATTTTTTACCGGGTTGCAGCGATAAAGGAATACCAATATCGTTACAGGTCATGAGCATATGTCCGGATGGGCTCATGAGGTTATTCTCTACTTTTACCCGTTTACTGCCGAAGAAGTTAACAGAGTCATGGCCTATCATGGGAGCCAGTAAAAAAGGCCCTCCCATGGGAATATGAAATAAAATGATGATTAACCCGCTGGTATCGCTTTTGCCTCGGGGCACGTGATTTACTTTGGTCGTAGCGCCAATGAATGGAATGTAATCCATAGGATCAATCACAAATCCGATGTAAGGGTGTGGCAGGGGAACAGGGAAACCGAATAATATGACGAAATGAATATCCAGCCCGATTACCGGAGTTAAATGTTTATTGGCTATCAGCATACACGCAGCTTTAGAGGGTCAATGCTAAATTGGCAAAGGAGATAGGGGTAAGGACTATATTGAATTTAGTACTTTTCTGTGAAGAACCGAAAGGAAAATAATTGCGAATTACGAATTGCGAATTACGAATGCAGAAGCGAAGATTAAAATGAAGATTTAAGGAGATGTTTAATAGTTATCTTCTTAAATCTTCGATTTAATCTTCGCTTCTGCATTCGTAATTCGCAATTCGTAATTCGTAATTACTTCTATTTCATTATTCTGAAAACCGGATACCTCATATATCCTGGTTCTGCATACGGAGAATGTTTGTATACGAAATTCAGCTGGGCGGCAGCGTTGTTGGCGAAGCTGCTGTCGGCGGATTTTTTTTGCTGCAGTTGGGTGGCTATTTCGGGATGTTCTTTCAGGAATGCGGCTCCGGTGTCTTCAAATACGTAAGCGGAGTAGCCTTCTTTTTGTCCGAGTATGGCGTCGAAGAAATTCCAGGCGAAGAAGGAGTCGCCGGCGACAGGTTCCAGGGTTTCCATGAGATAGCGGTTAGCGGTCTGATTCATGGGGATGTAATAGTCGCCCTGACGGAAACGGATACTATCTTTGGTGGTGGTTACTTTAATATGGGTGTGCAGGTAATGTTTTTCGAACGGCCGCGGGGAGGTCTGGTAGTCAACGATGTGATAGGTTTCCACGTAGATGGTGGTATCCTTGGGCAGGCGTTGCATTTTCACCTGGTTGTTTTTCAGCTGGTCAATAACGGCCCACCATCCCTGTGGGATGATATAGGCGGAGGGTTTATCCGCATATTTATCGGGTGCTGCGTAGTTGAAAAATTTCACCTGTTTTTCGTATGGTCTGCTGCGGTCGTAGTACAGTCGGGGCAGGCCGGAAACATCGCTGGGTTTATGTCCGCTGGCGAAGCCTTTGAAGGTGATGAGGCTGTATTTGCTCATATCTGTTTCCCAGGAGAGCGGAAAGCGTTGCTGGGTAAGGGAAGCCTGTTTGGTTTGTTCCCGCAGCTGCCTGATGGTTTCGCTATGTTCGCTGGTGAACCGGATGAAGGATTCCATAAGGGCGTAGGTAGCTTTTACCCGTTGCGGGTAAGGTTTCAGCATATGTGTTTCGGGGACGAAGCCGAAAGTATGGAAGAGGGTGGTATATCCGGAGGAGTAGCGGGGTAGGTCGGAAAATTCTACCCAGCCGCTGTCTGGTGTTTCATCGAAGTGATTGACGTAGGGTACGAGGTCGTAACCTTTGGCTTTCATGAGGGAATAAAGCCCGGGTTCGAAGGTATTATGGAGAAAGTCGCCCATAGGACCGCCCAGTTTACTGTACTGGGTGCTCAGGAGGGTGATGATATGCTGGTAGTCTGCGCCGTTGCTGACGTGGTTGTCGATAAAAACGTCCGGATCGGTGAGGTGATAGATTTGCTGGAAGGAGCGGGCATTTCTGGAATCGGTTTTGATGAAATCGCGGTTCAGGTCCAGGTTCTGACCGTTTCCGCGGGAGCCGAAGGCATCGGGGCCATTCTGATCAACGCGGTAATTGGAGGAGCGGTTGAGGGCGCCTCCGATATTATAGACGGGGATAACGGCGAGGATGATATTATCTGGCAGGGAGGCTTTGCCCTGGGCAATGTCTCTGAGCAGCATCATAGAAGCGTCAATTCCATCGGGTTCGCCGGGATGTATACCGTTGTTAATGAGGATGATACGTTTATTTTTCTTGCGGAGGCTGCTGAAATTAAAGTCTTTATCGGGGGAGTAAACAACGAGGTGGAGGGGAAATCCGGCGTCGGTGGCGCCTGTTTCGGTCATTTTTATCTGCGGGTACCGGCGGGTGAGCTGGCGGTAGTAGCTGATAACTTCCTGGTAGGTGGCAGTTTCCTTGCCGTTACTTTTTTCAAAACGGGTGGTAAAGTCCTGTGCATAGGTGGAGAGTGTCAGCAAACAGGCTATGATACTCAATAACTTTCTCATAAGAAGAATTATCTATATAAAAACGAGTAGAAAAACAAAAAGCCCTTCCTTTGTGAGGAAGAGCTGTAAATATTTGTTACCGAAAGGAAACTAGGCTAAAGTAGAGATTTTCTTAGCCAGTTTGCTTTTCAGGTTAGCTGCTTTGTTTTTGTGGATAACGTTACGTTTAGCCAGCTTGTCGATCATAGATGCCACTTCTGATAATTCTTTCTCCGCTGCCGCTTTCTCAGTAATAGCTCTCAGGTCACGGATGGCATTACGGGTAGTTTTACCGTAGTAACGGTTACGCTCATTACGCTTTCTGCTTTGACGTACGTCTTTTTTCGTTGCTTTATGGTTTGCCATTTTTCAAATTTCAAGTTTCGGACGGCAAAGGTAAGGATAATCCATTTACAAAACAAACTAAAAGTAGTTTTTCCGGCCGGGTACAAATATAATCCATTGAGGGGTAGTTAAATCGGTCTTAAAGACATGATATTTTCTCATTTTTTCCGCTCTATGTATCAAAAAACGAGCGATATTTGCAATCCCGTATATTATATATCGGGATATCAACAGAAAAGAATTGAACTGAAGATCAGCAAAACTCGTTGTAAATGAAGGACTTCTCATTCGTCACCAACTCGCATCCTGCTTACATTGAATCGTTATACCAGGATTTCCTCAAAGATCCCAATTCCGTAGACCCAGATTGGGTGAAATTTTTTGAAGGATTTGATTTCGCGGTATCCAACCTCAATGGCAAAGCAGCAGGTGCGGCTCCTGCAGCCACCGGCAGCGCATTACCGGTGAGTGGTGATCAGATGGCAAAAGAACTGGGCGTATATCGCCTCATACAGGCCTATCGCAAGAAAGGACACCTGATTGCTAAAACAAACCCCATCCGTGAAAGAAAAGACAGAAGGGCCAACCTGGACCTCGCAAGCTACGGATTGAGCGATGCTGATCTCAAAACAGAATTCTACGCGGGTACTGCCATCGGACTCGGAAAAGCCACCCTCGAAAATATTGAGGCCTATCTGAAAAAAATCTATGCAGGTTCCGTGGGTATTCAATATACCTACATCAACGACCGCGACAAGGCTAAATGGCTGGAAAAGGAGTTTGAAACGGTAATGACCACTCCCCTGTCGCTGGAACAACGCCGCCGCATTCTGCAGAAACTGAATCAGGGCGTTATCTTCGAAAAATTCCTCCATACCAAATATATAGGACAGAAGCGTTTCGGCCTGGAAGGCGGTGAATCCACCATTCCGGCGCTGGATGCCATGCTGAATGTGGCTGCTGAATACGGCGTACAGGAATCCGTTATCGGTATGGCACACCGCGGCCGTCTTAACGTACTGGCTAACATCCTCGGAAAAACCTACGAACAGATCTTCAATGAATTTGAAGGCCTGGCCGTTCCGGATATGACCATGGGAAGCGGCGACGTGAAGTATCACCTCGGCTTCCGTTCCCAGGTAACCACTACCGGCGGAAAAGCAGTTAACCTGCAGCTGATGCCTAACCCTTCCCACCTGGAAGTGGTAGATCCTATCGTTATAGGCTTCTCCCGCAGTAAAGCAGATGTTATCTACGACAGCGACTACGACAAGATACTGCCTATCCTCATTCACGGGGATGCGGCGGTAGCTGGCCAGGGTATCGTATATGAAGTGGCCCAGATGAGTAAACTGAAAGGCTACTACACCGGTGGTACCATTCACTTTGTCATCAATAACCAGATCGGTTTCACGACCGACTTTGATGATGCCCGCTCCTCCGACTACTGCACCAGCGTAGCTTCCATCGTACAGGCGCCGGTATTCCACGTGAATGGCGATGATGCAGAAGCAGTGGTGAAAGTATCCCAGCTGGCTGCCCGTTACCGTCAGGAATTCAATGAAGATATTTACATCGACATGGTGTGCTACCGTAAACACGGACATAACGAAGGTGATGAGCCTAAGTTCACGCAGCCTAGTCTGTATGCGCTGATTGACAAACATGCCAATCCGCGTGAAGTATACACCCAGTACCTGCTGAATAACGGTGAACCCGATGCGCAGGCCCTGGCCAAAGAAATGGAAAAAGGATTCTGGGATGACCTGCAGGCACGCCTGGATGAAGTGAAACAACATCCGCTGCCTTATGCCAACCAGAAACCGGAAGAGTGGTGGCAGGCTCTCCGCAAGGCTACCCCGCAGGACTTTGAATCTTCTCCGGTAACTGCTATCCGGGAAGATGAATTCAAAAGCCTCTTCGATGCGCTGATGAAATGGCCGGAAACATTCGTGCCGCTGCGCAAAGTGAGCAAACTGCTGCAGGATAAAATCAAACTGTATCAGGAAGAAGGAAAGGTAGACTGGGCTACCGGCGAACTGCTCGCCTATGCCAGCCTGCTGATTGAAGGAAAAGACGTAAGAATGAGCGGAGAAGACGTAAAACGCGGTACTTTCTCCCACCGTCATGCGGTATTGTTTGATGAAAACACCAACGATACCTACAACCGCCTGGCTCACCTGGCAGATAAACAAGGTAAATTCAGAATCTATAACTCCCTGCTGAGCGAATACGGCGTACTGGGCTTTGAATATGGCTATGCCATGGCTAACCCTAACAGCCTTGTGCTGTGGGAGGCGCAATACGGCGACTTCGTGAACGGTGCGCAAACAGTAATTGATCAGTATATCAGCAGCGCTGAACAGAAATGGACAACGCAGAACGGGCTGGTTATGCTGCTGCCACATGGTTATGAAGGTGGCGGACCGGACCACTCCAACGCACGTCCGGAACGTTTCCTGCAGCAGTGTGCAGAAGAAAACATGGTGATAACCAACATTACCACTGCTGCCAACTTCTTCCACGCGCTGCGCCGCCAGCTCACCTGGCAGTTCCGTAAACCGCTGATCAACTTCTCTCCGAAAGCCAATCTGCGTCATACGGGCGCTTATTCCAAAACGGAAGAATTCACTACCGGCGGATTTAAGGAAGTACTGGACGATCCGTTTATTGAGGATGCGTCTGTCGTGAAGAAAGTATTACTGTGTACCGGTAAAATGTATTTCGACCTGAGCGACAAACAGATAAAGGAAGAACGTAAGGATGTAGCCATCGTACGTCTGGAACAGCTGTACCCGCTGCCTGTTAAACAGCTGGAAGCCATCGCACAGAAATATAAAGGGGCTACCTTCTTCTGGGTACAGGAAGAACCGCTGAATATGGGCGCTGCAGCTTACCTGCAGATGAACCTGAAGCAGCTCAACTATGGTGTTATCAGCCGTAATCCGAGTGCATCCACTGCCACCGGTTATGCCAAAGTGCATGCCCGTGAACAACAGCAGATCATTGATACCGCTTTTAACATCTAACAAAAAAAACAGCAAACAATAAACAGATTGGTAGTTTTCAACGTTAACCAATAACTGAAAATTATCATCGCCATCAACTGATAAAATATGGTTATCGAAATCAAAGTCCCTACGGTAGGAGAATCTATTAGCGAGGTAACAATTGCAAAGTGGTTGAAGAAAGACGGAGATTATGTACAACAGGACGAGGTGTTATGTGAAATGGAGTCAGAGAAAGCAACCTTCGAGCTGAATGCAGAGAAAGCAGGTATCCTGAAGATCGCTGCAGCGGAAGGCGCTACCCTGAAAATAGGCGATGTTGCCTGCACCATTGACACCGCAGCAGCTCCGCCTGCAGGCGCTCCGGCTCCCGCAGCTCCGGCAGCCGCTCCTGCAACACCTGCCACCGAAGCTGCACCAGCCGCTCCGGCAGCACCTGCTGTTAACAAAGGAACCATCGAAATGAAAGTGCCTACTGTCGGTGAATCTATCAGCGAAGTAACACTGGTGAAATGGACGAAGAAAGATGGCGACTACGTAGAACGCGATGAAGTGATCTGCGAACTGGAATCAGAGAAGGCTACCTTCGAACTCAATGCAGAAGAAGCCGGCGTACTGATCCAGGTAGCGAAAGAAGGCGATACTTTAAAAATAGGCGACGTAGCCTGTAAAATAGATACCAGCGCACCAAGACCAGCAGGTAAAGCCGCACCGGCAGCTGCTCCGGCAGCACAGCCCGCAAAGGCCGCCGCTCCGCAGGCACAGCAGGCGCCCGTTACCGCTATTCCCAATGATATTAAAACCACCCCGGTGGCTGCAGCAGTTATCGCTGACAAGCACGTGGATGCTTCTACTATCAAAGGTTCAGGCGCTCATGGCAAAATCATGAAAGACGATGTATATGCTGCCCTGCAGAATCCGGGCGTAGCCATCGGTCAGGAAATGTTCAGCCGCGGCGAACGCAGGGAGAAAATGAGCAACCTGCGTAAAACCGTTTCCCGCCGCCTCGTGGAAGCTAAAAACACCACCGCTATGCTGACCACCTTCAACGAGGTGGATATGACCAACATCATGGCGCTGCGTGCCAAATACAAGGAAGTATTCAAAAAACAGCATGAGGTTAACCTCGGCTTTATGAGCTTCTTCACCAAAGCATGCTGCTTCGCTTTACAGGAGTTCCCTTCTGTAAACGCCTACATCGACGGAGAAGAGCTGGTATATCACGACTACTGCGATATCTCTATCGCGGTATCTGCTCCGAAAGGACTGGTAGTACCGGTTATCCGAAATGCGGAAAGCCTGGATATGGCCGGTATCGAAAAAGCAGTGGTGGAGCTGGCTACCAAAGCACGCGACAACAAATTAACCGTGCCTGAAATGACCGGCGGTACCTTCACCATCACCAACGGTGGCGTATTTGGTTCCCTGATGAGCACGCCGATCATCAATATCCCGCAATCCGCTATCCTGGGTATGCACAAAATCCAGGAACGCCCGATGGCTATTGATGGCCAGGTCGTGATCCGTCCGATGATGTACGTGGCACTGAGCTACGATCACCGTATCATCGACGGCCGCGAATCAGTGAGCTTCCTCGTAAGAGTGAAGGAAATGCTGGAAAATCCTGAGCAGCTGCTGTTCGGTAAAGATCCGCTGAAAGCATTGCTGAAACTCTAACAGCAACGTATATATCATATTGAAGGCAGCAGGAATTATTTCCTGCTGCCTTTTTTTATGGCTGCTGCAAACGCCTGCTGCAGCGTAATTAATTATCTTTGCGCATGACCCGCTGGGAAAATTACGTATCATCTGCAGAAAAAATTATCGGCGCCTACAAGGGCAGCCTGCCTTTACATCATTTTCTGAAAACATTTTTCAAAGAGCATCCCTATATGGGAAGCCGCGACCGCCGCTGGATTTCACAGCTGGTATACCATTACTACCGGCTGGGAACATGGGGAAAAAACCTGCCGCTGCAAACGCGTATACTCGCCGGCACTTTTCTCTGTGAAACACAGCCCAACGATCTGTTGCAGGCGCTGCAGCCCGACTGGAATACCAGGATGGAACTGCCTGCCGCAGAAAAAGCGGTGATACTTGAACAGCCACTGTCTCCGGAGGGTATCTTTCCTTTTACAGCTGATTTATCGGAAGAAGTGAATGCAGGTGCATTCTCCTATGCGTTCCTCCGGCAGCCCCGGTTGTTTATCCGTGTCCGTAATAACAAACTGGACAAGGTTTTGCAGCTGCTGCAACAGAAGAACATCACGTATGAGGTATTTGAGAACAAGTCTACCATAGCGCTGCCTAACGGTACAAAAATAGAGGAGCTGGTACCGGAGAAAAGCTGGTATGAAGTGCAGGATGCCTCCAGCCAGCAGACCGGCGCCTTCTTCCATCCTGCCAGGCAGGAAACATGGTGGGACTGCTGTGCTGCCAGTGGTGGAAAATCCATATTGCTGAAAGATCAGCAGCCCGATGTAAAGCTGCTGGTGAGCGATGTGCGGAGGTCTATCCTCGAAAACCTGCAGCAGCGCTTTAAGGCCGCAGGAATTAAGAATTACGAGGCGCGCGTGGCGGACCTGACGTCTCCTGATGCAGCCGGTACTATCGGCCGCCAGCAGTTTGACGGTATCATCCTCGATGCACCCTGCAGTGGCTCCGGCACCTGGGGCCGCACACCGGAAAGTCTCACCTTTTTTAAACACGACGAAATACTGAAATACCAGCAGTTACAAAAACGTATAGCCCATAACGTTATACCATTCCTGAAACCCGGTGGCTCACTGATTTATATCACCTGTTCCGTATTTAAGCAGGAGAACGAAGAAGTGGTGGCATTTATAGAGGCTAACAGCCGGTTGCGCCGTCAGGAAGGCGGCATTATTGCCGGATACGATAAAGGCGCTGATACGATGTTTGCGGTAAGGTTTTCGTAATCAGCAATGAAGAATCTGAACGGGCGCGTGCAGCAAGCGCTGCACAGGGAAGATGGTGTTATGCTTTCACCAGCGCCCACATATTCACATCAAAGAAATCGCCGCCCCATTCCAGCCATTTGTGCAGCATGCCCTCCTGTTTAAATCCGTTTTTGGCGAGTACTCTTTCAGAGGCACTATTGCCGGGCAGTACTTCTGCTTCAATACGGATCAGTTCCAGGTCGTGGAAGCCGTATCTGACCAGGGCCTGAATGGCTTCAGTCATAAAGCCTTTGCCCCAGTGCTGATGTTCAATGGCATATACGATAACGCCCCGGTGGGGTTGCGGGAAATTGTTGAAGCCGATGGTGCCGATGAATTCATCGGTGCCTTTGAGTGTGATGGCCCAGCGGATACCCAGTTTGTCCATGAAGCGCTGGCGGAGATAATGAATTACTTTCTCTGCGTCCTTTTCTTCTTTCAGTGGTAAAACATTATAATACCGGATAACCTGTTTGTCAGTGAATAGCTGGAACAGTCTGCCGGCATGCGCTGGTTTCAGTGCTGTGAGGGCGAGCCGGGAAGTGGCTATATCAGGGAATTTATCCGGAAGTTGATTCATGGCAGATGATTGTTTTAAATATACAAAAAAGGCCGGGAAATGTTCCCCGGCCCTTTTGTACTATATATGAAATCGCATTAAAGCATGATGGGAGCGCGCTGTATGATACCACCACCGATGACGTCGTCGCCTTCATAGAAAACGGCTGACTGGCCGGGTGCGATACCTTTTACCTGCTCGTAGAAATCCACTTTGATCTGTCCGTTTTCGTTGCGCAGGTTGCTCAGCGCGCCGGGATCTTTATAGCGGATTTTGGTGACAGCTTCCATGCCGTCGGTGATAGTCTCGTATTTACCCATATTGAGGCCGCTGACTACCATTTCGCTTTTCTTCAGTTCCTCTTCATTACCCAGCACAATAGTATTTGTTTCGGGAATGATTTCGGTAACAAATACCGGGCGTCCGAGGGCAATATCCAGTCCTTTGCGTTGCCCGATGGTGTAGAAGGGGTAGCCTTTGTGCTGTCCTACGATAGTACCGTCGGCCAGTACGAAGTTACCGCCGTTCACTCTTTCTTCCAGGCCTTCCACTTTCCTTTTCAGGAAACCGCGGTAGTCGTTGTCCGGCACGAAGCATATTTCATAGCTTTCTGCCTTTTTAGCGAGTTCGGGGTAGCCGAAGTCGAAAGCCATCTGCCTGATGGCGGTTTTACGGTATTGTCCGAGAGGGAGCAGGGTGCGGGCGAGCACATCCTGCTGGATGCCCCACAGCACGTAGCTCTGATCTTTTGTTTCGTCAACGCCTTTGCTGATGACCATTCTTCCGTTGTCGTGCCTGCGTATCTGTCCGTAGTGGCCGGTGGCGATAAATTCACAGTCCATAGCGTCTGCACGTTTCATCAGTGCGCGCCATTTGATATGTGTATTGCACAGCACACACGGATTAGGCGTGCGGCCGGCAATGTATTCGTCCACAAAATTATTGATGACAAAGTCCCCGAATTCATCGCGGATGTCCAGCACAAAATGCGGGAACCCGTGATGCACCGCTGCAGCGCGGGCATCGTTGAATGAATCAAGATTACAGCAGCCGGTTTCCTTTTTACTGGACCCCGCTCCGGCATAATCCCAGGTTTTCATGGTGATACCCACCACTTCGTATCCCTGTTCATGCAGCATCAGCGCTGTAACGGTACTGTCAATACCACCACTCATAGCTACCAGCACTTTACCATGCTTGCTCATTTAAAAAAAGTTTAAGGATGCAAATTTACTGAAATTCCGGGCAACCTGCTGAAGTGAGGTATCAATTGTGACAATGCGCGGATAGAAATTATGTATAATATCATTTTAGCCACTTTTAGCGATTATTTGTCCACATACTACAAAATGTTAATCCGGGATTATATATTTATTGGATTAAGTACCTAATTAGCATAAATTAGTAGTGATGCTCCAGATATTAAATAAAGAATTTATATTAAATCAGCCTGATTCCGGCGTTGATGAAAAAATCTTCCGGTTTCCGGAGAAAATCCTGCAGTTTGGTACCGGCGTGTTGTTGCGCGGTCTGGTAGATTACCTGGTGGATAAAGCCAATAAGCAAGGCGTTTTTGAAGGGCGTATTGTGGTGGTGAAATCGACTGACGGCGATACTGCTGAATTTACTGCGCAGGACAATTTGTATACCACCCATATTACAGGTATTACCCAGGGAGAGCTGATGGATCAGGTAGTAATAAACGCTTCTGTTAGCCGGGTTTTGCAATCGAATGCAGAGTGGCGGGAAGTGCTCAGGGCAGTTCATCAGCCGGCGTTGCAAACCATCATATCCAATACCACGGAAGTGGGTATTCAATATGTAGCGGAGAAAATAGGGGAAACAGCCCCGGCTTCCTTTCCCGGAAAGTTGCTGGCGGTGCTGAAGGAGCGGTATGATTTCTTCGGCGGCCGTGCCAGCACAGGCTTTGTCATTGTACCTACCGAACTGGTGGTAGATAATGGGCGTTTGCTGAAAGAAATCGTTTTAAAGCTGGCGGTATATAATGACATGCCGGCCGCATTTATGCAATGGATTGAAAATGATAACCAGTTCTGTAATTCGCTGGTAGACCGTATTGTACCGGGGAAGCCCCGGAACCTGACGGAACTGGAACAGCAGGCGGGTTATACCGATAAGCTGTGGATTGACGTAGAGCCGTTCCTGTTATGGGCCATAGAAGGAGATGCGCATACCAGGGCGGTACTGAGCTTTTATGCTGCCGATGACCGCATGTTGATTGCACCCAGCATTACGCCTTTCCGGGAACAGAAATTGCGTATTCTGAACGGGAGCCACACGGCCGCCGTGCCGCTGGCTTTCCTGTCGGGCCTCAACACCGTATACGAATGCATGCAGGATGACTATATGCGTCATTTCTTCCGGGAAGTGATTCTGCATGAAATATTACCTACGATAGCAGCATCCTGTCCGCAGGCTGCGTCCTTTGCGCAGGACGTGCTGGATCGTTTTGCCAATCCGTTTATCGCGCATAAGCTGATTAGCATCACGTTCCAGGAAAGTTCCAAGATGAATGCCCGTAATGTGCGTACGCTGACCCGTTATTTTGAGCGGTTCAAAACGCTGCCGGAGTATATGTGCCTGGGCTTTGCCGCCATGCTGCTGTTCCTCCGGCCGGCGCGGGAAGAAAACGGGAAATATTTCGGGCTTCGCGGCACCGAAGAATACGCCATCACGGATGATAATGCCGCCATCTTTGCCGGCTACTGGGAGCAGTTTACCACTGCCGCGAAGCTGGTGAAGCAGGTATGTGCCGATGAGCGTCTGTGGGAAAGCGACCTGGCAACCATTCCGGGTTTTGCCGCTGCGGTAACAGCCCACCTGGAAGGACTGCTGCAGCATGGTGTACAGCAGTATGTTCATCTTCCTCAACAAAAAAATTAATCAACAGCATATGAAGGGATTTCTGACAGAAGATTTTTTATTACAAACGGAAACGGCTAAACGATTATATTTTGACTACGCGCAGTCTATGCCGGTGATAGATTACCACAATCATCTGCCGCCGGACGAAATAGCGCAGAACAAAGCCTTTGAGAGCCTGACAGCTATCTGGCTGAAAGGAGATCATTATAAATGGCGGGCCATGCGGGCCAACGGGGTGGCTGAAGAGTTTATCACCGGTAATGCCGACGACTATACGAAATTCCGTCACTGGGCGGCTACTGCCCCCTACACCATGCGCAACCCGCTCTATCACTGGTCGCACATGGAACTGCGCAATCCCTTCGGTATCACAGCACTGCTGAATGAATCTTCCGCAGAGAAGATCTACCAGGCGTGTAATGCGCAGCTGCCGCAGCTGACAACCCAGGCGCTGCTGCACCATTTCAACGTAGAAACGCTGTGTACCACAGATGATCCGACGGATTCACTTGAACATCATCAGGCGATCGCCAATCGTCCGTTTGGCGTGCGGGTATTACCCACCTTCCGGCCGGATAAGGCCATGGCAGTAGAAAATCCGGCCATGTTCAACGCTTTTGTGGATAAGCTGTCGGCAGTCACCAACCGGAGCATCGAAAATTTCCGCGACCTGCTGGAGGCGCTGCAGCAGCGTCATACCTGGTTCCATGAAATGGGCGGCAGGCTGAGTGACCATGGTATCAATACCTTTTATTTTCAGCCGGCTTCAGACAGGGAGCTGGACACCATATTCCGTCATGTGCGCAGTAACGGTGCGGTTACGCCGTTTGAAAATGAGCAGTTCAAAACTGCTGTACTGCTGGCAGTGTGCGAATGG
Source organism: Chitinophaga solisilvae (assembly GCF_009928525.1). Taxonomy (GTDB): domain Bacteria; phylum Bacteroidota; class Bacteroidia; order Chitinophagales; family Chitinophagaceae; genus Chitinophaga; species Chitinophaga solisilvae. Next base: position 437,481 of record NZ_JAABOK010000002.1, read on the forward strand.
AACCATGAAAGAGGCTGGGCGCAGCAGTTTCATGCCGGCGCTATCCGTAATAACAACTCCCGTCTGTTACAGCGTCTGGGCGCTGATGCCGGCGTGGATTCCATTGGCGACTGGAATAATGCGGCAGCCATGAGCGCGTTCTTCAATGAACTTGATAAAAAGGATAAACTGGCCAAAACAGTCATCTATAATCTTAATCCTGCTTACAACGAAGTATTTGCCACGATGGCGGGGAATTTCCAGGACGGCTCCGTGCCCGGTAAGATCCAGTTTGGTTCCGGCTGGTGGTTCCTGGATCAGAAAGACGGCATGGAAAAGCAGCTGAACACCCTCAGCAATATGGGGCTGCTGAGCCGTTTTGTAGGGATGCTCACCGATTCCAGGAGTTTCTTATCTTTTCCCCGACATGAATATTTTCGTCGTATTTTGTGCAATCTCATTGGCAATGATGTAGAAAACGGGGAGCTGCCCAATGATATCCCCTGGCTGGGGAAGATGGTACAGGATATTTGTTACTACAACGCTAAAGCATATTTTGATTTTTAGATGAAATCCGTAAAAGTTATTACGTTCGGGGAGATACTACTGCGTCTTTCGCCCGAACTGGCGCAGCATACCGCCGCAGTGTATGTAGGCGGCGCAGAAGCCAACGTAGCCGCCGCGCTGGCGCAATGGGGTACGCCCGTGGCCTATATCAGCAAAGTGCCGGATAACGGCCTGTCCAGGGATGTACTGCAACAGCTGAGTCAGCGGGGTATTCATACCGACCGCATGTTATGGGGCGGCGACCGCATCGGGATCTATTACCTGGCGCAGGGCAGCGACCTGAAACACGCAGAGGTGGTGTATGACCGCAAGTACTCTTCTTTCAGCAGCATAGAACCGGGAACTACAGACTGGGATGCGCTGCTGGGCGATGCTACCTGGTTCCACTGGAGCGCCATCTCGCCGGCACTGAATCCGCAGGCGGCAGTTATCTGTAAAGAAGTGCTGGAAGCCGCTACCCGTAAGGGAATGACGATTTCCACCGATCTTAATTTCAGAAGTAAATTATGGCAGTACGGCAAAAAACCTTTTGAGATTATGCCGGAGCTGGTACAATACTGCGACGTGGTGATGGGAAATATCTGGGCTGCACATACCATGCTGGATACTTCACTGAACACCACTGCGCTGGAAGCGGATACAAAGGCCGTTTACCTGGAAGAAGCAGAGAAAGTAGCCCGTGAAATAACGGAAACGTATAAACGCTGTAAGCGGGTAGCATTCACTTTCCGTTTCAGTAAAGCCGCCACGCATAACCAGTATTATGCTTTCTATTATCATAACGGACAGGTGAGTGTATCGAAGGAGTATGATACCCGGGAGGTAGTAGACAGGGTTGGCAGCGGCGATTGTTTTATGGCCGGGCTGATACATGCGCAGCTGCAGGGAAAAAATGAGGCAGATATCATTGCTTTTGCCGCGGCAGCCGCTTATTCCAAATTTTTTGTAAAAGGAGATTTCAACACTACCTCTGCGGAGGACATATTAAAACTGATCTGAGTATGGCGCCACAACCAGCTACTATTATAGCGGCTTTTGAACAGAGCGGAATTATCCCGGTATTTTATCACGATGATGCAGACGTTTGCTGCGAAGTGCTGCAGGCCTGCTACGACGGTGGGTTGCGGGTATTTGAATTCACCAGCAGGGGCGCCGCTGCGCAGCAGAATTTTGCCCGGCTGCTGGAAAAGAAAAAGGCTTCCATGCCGGACTTATACCTGGGTATCGGCACTATCAAGAATGCTACTGACGCTGCTGCGTATACAGCCCTGGGGGCGGATTTCATTGTAGCGCCTGTAACAGATCCTGAAACCGGCGCTTACTGCAAATCGCAGCAAATCCTGTGGATCCCAGGTTGCATGACGCCAACTGAAATTTCCGTAGCAGAGAAAAACGGTGCGCAGCTGGTGAAGCTGTTTCCCGGCAATGTGCTGGGCCCTGGCTTTGTAAAGGCCATCAAGCCGCTGTTCCCGCAGCTGAAGTTTATGCCTACCGGCGGTGTGGAGCCTACCCGGGTAAGTATGGATGCCTGGTTCGAAGCCGGCGTGGTGTGTGTTGGTATGGGCAGCAATCTGTTGAACAAATCTCTCATCGATAGCCGCGACTGGTCTTCGCTGAGAGAGAAAATAATGCAAACGTTTGCATTTCTCGGAGGGAAGCCGTAATTTAAAGCCAACTTATAAATTCCAAATCAAGCCGTAAATGAATTCCACAACTTTAGGTAATTATCGCTGGCGTGTGTGCGCGCTTTTATTTGTAGCTACCACGATTAACTACATAGACAGGCAGGTGCTTGGTTTACTGAAAGGAGATCTTTCCCGTGAATTTAACTGGACGGAACAGGATTACAGCAATCTGGTAATGCTCTTTTCTGCGGCCTATTCTATAGGGCTGCTGTTTTTCGGCGGCCTGGTGGATAAAGTCGGCTCCAAAGTGGGTTACAGCATATCCATTATTGTGTGGAGTCTTTCTGCCATGGGGCATGCGCTGGTACGCACCACGCTGGGATTCGGCGTTGTCCGGTCCGTACTGGGGCTCAGTGAAGCAGGTAACTTCCCGGCTGCCATCAAGGCTACGGCCGAATGGTTTCCTAAAAAGGAGAGAGCGCTGGCAACCGGCATCTTTAACAGCGGCGCCAATATAGCTGCAGTAGTAGGTCCGGTGATGGTATACTGGCTGGCCCGTAACCATGGCTGGCGGCATGCTTTCTTCTGGACCGGCGCTATCGGCTTCATATGGCTGCTGCTGTGGTGGATTTATTATGAAATACCGGCCCGTCATAAAAAGGTAAGTAAAGCTGAATTTGACCACATACATTCTGACCAGGAAGTAGAAGCAGAAAAACCACAACCGGTGAAATGGGCCAGGCTGCTTGGCATCCGGCAGACGTGGGCCTTTGTATTCGGCAAGCTGCTGACAGACCCCGTATGGTGGTTCTTCCTGTTCTGGCTTCCGGGCTACCTGGAATCTATTTACCACGTAGACCTGAAAGCTAATCTGGGCCTGCCTATCATCATCATCTATTCTGTCACCAGCTTCGGCAGTATCGGTGGCGGCTGGCTTTCTTCCCATCTCATCAAAAGCGGCTGGCCTATATTCAGGGCGCGTAAAATATCCATGCTGATATTTGCGCTCTGTGTAGCGCCCATCGTACTCATACAATATACCAGCAACCTGTGGATCGCCATTGCCCTGATAAGCCTGGCTACAGCGGCCCATCAGGCGTGGTCTGCCACTATCTTCACCACCGCCTCTGACATGTTCCCCAAACGCGCCGTAAGCTCTGTTGTCGGCATCGGCGGCATGGCAGGCTCTATCGGCGGTACCTTATTCCCTATCGTTATCGGCTCCATGCTGCAGCATTACAAGGTAATCGGCAACATCGGCACCGGCTACAACATCCTCTTCGTTATGTGTGGCGTAGCTTACCTGCTGGCCTGGCTGGTCATGCATTTGTTTGCGCCGAAAATGGAACAGGTGAAGCTTGATTAGAATTACGAATTACGAATTGCGAATTACGAATGTCACCCGAAGATAAAAGCGAAGACCTCAGCAAAATACTATTAAGTATCTGCTGAGGTCTTCGCTTTTATCTTCGGGTGACATTCGTAATTCGCAATTCGTAATTCGTAATTCCTACAACGACACACCCCTTTTCCATGGAATAAAATCATCCTGGTTAAGGGTTTCAGCCTTGGTATGGATTTCGCCGCTGGCGGCTTTGATGACGTATTCGAGGATTTGTTCGCCCATTTCAGCGATGGAATGCTGCCCGCTGATGATGGTGCCGGTGTCGATGTCGATGATATCGGACATGCGGGTGGCGAGCCGGGTGTTGGTGGCCAGTTTTACTACAGGGGCGATGGGATTGCCGGTAGGGGTACCCAGGCCGGTAGTAAAGAGTACGATGTTGGCGCCGGAGCCTACTTCAGCAGAGGTGGATTCCACATCGTTGCCGGGTGTGCAGAGCAGGTTAAGACCGGGTTTGGTTACATATTCCGTGTAATCCAGCACATCGGTAACGGGGGAGGTACCGCCTTTCTTGGCTGCGCCGGCAGATTTGATGGCGTCGGTGATGAGGCCGTCCTTGATATTACCGGGGGAAGGATTCATGTAGAAGCCTGAACCGACGGACTGTGCCTGGTTTTCATACGCGCGCATGATGCGGATGAATTTTTCGGCTGTTTCAGTGGTTTCGCAACGGTTGATGAGTTCCTGTTCCACGCCGCAGAGTTCCGGGAATTCTGACAGGATAGAGGTGCCTCCCAGCGCTACCAGCAGATCGGAAGTATGCCCAACGGCCGGGTTGGCAGAGATGCCGGAGAAGCCATCGGAGCCGCCGCATTCCAGTCCGATTACCAGTTTGGAAAGCGGGCTGGGGGTACGTGCCTGTTTGTTGGCTTCCACCAGTGCCAGGAAAGTGTCTTTGATGGCGGCGGAGAGCATGGCAAATTCAGAAGCGCTCTTCTGCTGTTCGTATACGAGTACCGGTTTGTTAAAGCCCGGATTTAATTTTTTCAGTGATTCCTGCAGGATGGATACCTGTGCGTGCTGGCATCCGAGGCTGAGGATGGTAGCGCCGGCCACGTTAGGGTGGTGTATGTAGCCCGCCAGCAGTGCGCAGAGCGCGTCAGAATCCTGCCGGGTGCCGCCGCAGCCGCCTTCGTGTGTCAGGAATTTGATACCGTCGATATTCGGGAAAACCGTACTGCGTTTATCCGTTGCCGTTATTTGACCGGCTTCGTAGTTGCGTACAGCTTCCAGGTTACCACTTTTATAAAGGGAAACGAGATCCAGTACCTGTTCATTATAAACCTCTGCCGGCGCAAATCCCAGTCCTTTTTCAAAGGCGGTTTTGATAACGCCTACATTCCTGTTTTCGCAGAAAACGAGCGGAATAACAAGCCAGTAGTTACGCGTGCCTACCTGTCCGTCTTCCCGCTGATAACCCATAAAAGTGGTGTTTTCCCATTTGCTCACATCCGGGGCCTGCCATTGTGCGCTGGCATCTTTTTCATGAAAAGCGTTGGCGTCGTGTACAATGTTTTCAACAGTGATGGTTTCTCCTTTTTGCAGCGGGCGGACAGATTTGCCTACCAGTACGCCATACATGGTGATGGGCGCGTCGCTGTTAATATCGTTGATCAGGAATTTATGTTTCGCAGAGATATTTTGCTGAAGCCGGATATCCTGACCGTTAAATGAAATGTGCGTACCTGCAGGTATATCTTGAAGGGCCACCAGCACATTATCATCAGGATGAATTTGTAAGTAAGTGTTCATAAAAGCTAAAGTAGTAAATAACGTTACCGGCTGGTAATACTAAAATATTAATCCTTGATAAGATTTTGCCTATTTGCCAAAACCGCTGTAATGTTTGATGGTAGCAAGTTACGAATGAATCGGCAATTGTTGATATGCAATTATCAGCAGATGATAAAGAGATGATTTTACTGGTATTTTTTATGCAGGACCTGATGTATTTTTCAGGAAAAGCAACTGGAAATAATTGTCAGGTAAACACGAAAGGGGAGTCTGACAGGCTGGCGCCATGAAGCATACATGCAGCAAAAACCTTATTGCAGCTGCTGATAGCATCTTTTTTTACCAAAACGTTTGCAAATTGCAAACGTTTGCATTAATTTGAGTGTTATCTGATGCTTTAGCCACGTGAAGTGATCAGTTTCACATACGCAAAAAGTTAGCAATTTGAAACGCAGGAATTTTATCAGGATGGCGCCTATGGCAGGATTGGCGGGCGCCCTGTTACCGGGAAAAATGTTTGCTTCAGACATCACCGGTACCACAGTGAACAATACAGCCGCACCTGTAACGGCAGACAGGCAATATCAGGTCAGCCTGCTGCAGCGCATCGCAGCGCCCGTTGTGACCAATATGAGCAAAGGCACCCTCCGGAAAAACATGCCCCTGGAAAAAGGCCCCGGATACGGGCTGGCAGCGGAGAAAGTAACCTACCTGGAAGCCTTCGGCCGGTGTATTTCCGGCATGGCCCCCTGGCTGGCACTGCCCGACGATGCCACTACAGAAGGAAAATTGCGGAAGCAGCTGAGAGCACAGGTGCTGGAAGGGATCGTAAACGGAGTGAACCCCTCCTCGGCAGATTATCTCAATTTCCGTGTAGAGTCACAGCCATTGGTAGATGCCGCCTATCTGTGCCAGGCATTCATGCGCGCGCCACAGGCACTCTGGCACCCACTGGACAATACCACCAAAGCCAATGTGGTAAAAGAACTGAAAGCGCTGAGGAAAATACGGCCGGCCTATAATAACTGGCTGCTTTTTGCCGGTATGGTGGAAGCATTCCTCCTGTCCGTCGGAGAAGAGTGGGAACCACTGCGCACCATGGTCGCTACCAAAAAGATGCAGGAGTGGTATGCCGGCGACGGTTTCTATTCAGACGGTGCAGAGTTCTCCTTTGATTATTATAATGGCTATGTCATACACCCGATGCTCACGGATATGCTGAAAGTGCTGACAGATAAGCAACAGGCGCCTAAAGCAGATTATGAGCAGGCTGTAAAACGTATGCAGCGCTACGCTTTCCTGCAGGAACGTATGATTGCACCGGATGGCACCTATCCGGCTATTGGCCGCTCCATGACCTACCGCACCGCTGCTTTCCAGCCGCTGGTACAGCTGGCACTGGAACACCGCCTGCCTGAAGGCATCAATCCTGCGCAGGTGCGTTGCGCCATGACAGCAGTCATGAAGAGAATATTTGAAATGGAAGGCACCTTCGATAAACAGGGCTGGCTGCAGCTGGGTATTTGCGGACACCAGCCGGAAGTGGCCGATGTATACACCTCTACCGGAAGCCTGTACATCTGTACCAATGGATTCCTGGCGCTGGGCCTGCCCTCAGAAGACCCTTTCTGGTCAGACCCCGCAGCAGAATGGACCTCGCAGAAAGTATGGTCGGGCAAACCGGTTAAGAAGGATTATCACGTAAACTATTAATCAGGAGCAGCGTACCCGTGCAGAAAAATACAGGTGGCATCTGCACAGGTCTTCTCCCGTAAAATAAATAACAGCATTTCACCCTTACAAAAATGATTATTATATGACGACATCGTATGAGTCAAGATACGCGGGCAGTCCGGCAGAAGTTAAACAGATGGATACCGTACAGCTGAGACAGGCGTTTCTGATAGAGAAAGTATTTGAGGCAGATAGGATATCATGGGTACATACGCATTACGACCGTTATCTGACAGGCGGTGCGATGCCTGTAAAAACAGCTGTGGTACTGGAAACGATTGATCTCCTGAAAGCCGCATATTTCCTGGAAAGACGCGAGCTGGGTATCATCAATGTCGGAAACGATGGCATTGTGGAAGTAGATGGCGAAACATTTGAACTGGCTTTCAAGGAAGCCCTGTATATCGGAAAAGGCAGGGAGCGTGTGGTATTCCGCAGTAAGGACGCGTCGCAGCCGGCTAAATTCTATCTCAACTCCACTCCGGCACATCATAGTTATCCTACCCGCAAGGTAGCCCGCAGTGAAGCAGAAGTAGTGACGCTGGGCGCCCTGGAAACCTCCAATCACCGCACCATCAACAAGCTGCTCGTGAACTCCGTACTGCCCACCTGCCAGTTGCAGATGGGTATGACAGAACTGAAACCTGGCAGTGTCTGGAATACCATGCCGGCGCATACGCATGACCGGCGGATGGAAGTATATTTCTATTTTGAAGTACCGGAGGGGCAGTCTGTATGCCACTTTATGGGCCAACCGCAGGAGACGCGTCATATCTGGATGCAGAACGAGCAGGCGGTGATTTCCCCGCCCTGGTCTGTTCACTCCGGCGCCGGCACCTGCAACTATACCTTTATCTGGGGAATGGCCGGTGAAAACCTTGACTACGGCGATATGGACCATTGCAAGATCACTGATTTACGTTAATCACGATAACAGCAGCTATCATGAAGATGAAAAAAATTATTGCAGGAGGGATGCTCAGCGCAGCGCTACTGCATGCAGCAGCCCCGGCGATGGCCGGCCATGACAACCCTGCTGCCGCTTTTACCGCCGCTTCCGTGCGTACAGAAATGGAGAAGGTCGCTTCCTGGCAGTGGCGGAATATTCAGCACAAGGGCTGGGCTAACCCGCAGACGGACTGGACAAACGGCGCTATGTACGCCGGTATGTTTGCCCTCAGTCAGGTTACTTCAAATCCCTTTTATGTGCAACGCCTTATCCAGGTAGGAGAAGATAACAGCTGGAATACAGGACCGGACCGCTTCTTTGCGGATGATTATTGTATAGGGCAGCTGTATGCACAGCTGTACAGCTATTACAAAAATCCTGTGATGGTGGATAAATTCCGCCGGCTGGCAGACAGTATCGCCGCGGCCCCGCATACAGAGCCGCTGGACTGGGTAAACGGTATTCACCACCGGGAATGGGCCTGGTGTGATGCCCTGTTCATGGGACCTCCCGCGCTCGGATATTTATCAGCTGCCACAAAAGATCCCCGCTACCTCGAAACAGCTATAAAGCTCTGGTGGAAAACCACTGACTTTTTATTCGATAAGGCAGACAGTCTCTATTTCCGCGATGCACGCTACTTTGAGCAGAAAGAAAAGAACGGCGCCAAAGTATTCTGGAGCCGCGGAAACGGCTGGGTAATGGGCGGACTGGTACGGTTGTTAAGCGTTATGCCGGACGGACATCCGGAGAAAGCCCGGTTGCAGGATCTTTACAGGAAGATGGCTTACCGCATTGCCCGGCTGCAGACAGCAGATGGTACCTGGCATGCAAGCCTGCTTGACCCTGAAAGCTATCCTGCCAAAGAAACAAGTGGTACCGGATTTTACGTATATGCGTTAACGTGGGGCGTAAACAACGGATTAATACCGGAGCAGCAGTTTATGCCGGTCATCACCAAAGGATGGGAGGCGCTCACAGGCTGTATTCAGCCAAACGGTAAACTGGGATTTGTGCAGGTAATTGCCGCCGCACCGGGAAAGGCCACCGCCGATGATACAGAAGTATACGGCGTAGGTGCGTTTCTGTTAGCCGGTTCGGAACTGATTAAATATGACCTCCGCAGGCAGGCAGTGCCGGATATTGTTATCACCAACTATTCCGGTACCGGCAGGGAAGACGAGATCGTAGAAATCCCCTATACGCAGTTCAGCGCCAAAGCCGGCAGGAAGAAGTCTTTCCGCATCAACGACCTGTTACGCGGACAGGAAATACCCTATCAGCTGATTTATGAAGGTGGTAAAACGCCGGTGAAAATATTACTGCAGGTAAGCGTACCGGCAGTTTCCGCTCTGCACCTGACTATTGCGGAAGGTACGCCGGCAGCAATACCAGCAAAGGCTTACGGCCGTTATGTACCTGAGCGGAAAGATGATTATGCCTGGGAGAATGACCGCATCGCGTTCCGTATGTACGGCGGCGCACTGGAGAAATTCCCGAAGGAAATGGCCACCGGTATTGACGTATGGGCGAAGCGTACCACAGACATGGTGATAGATAACTGGTACAAGACAGATAATTATCATCACGATAACGGGCAGGGGCTTGATTTCTACAGCGTAGGCATGACCCTGGGCGCAGGCGATACCGCGCCTTTCGGAAAGGATTCCATTTATTATCCGAAGAACTACCGTAGCTGGAAGCGTCTGGATAATGGTCCGCTGCGTACAACGTTTGCATTAACCTATGACACCTGGCAGGCTGGTAATATACCCGTTACCGTTACCAAGACCATCTCCCTGGATGCCGGTTCTCAGCTGAACAGAATGCAGATGCAGTACAGCTTTAAAGGCAGCAGCATACCAGTGGTAACCGGTATCGTAAGGCGTAAAGAGCCAGGAGCCGTATTGCTGGATGAGAAAAATGGTGTGATGGGCTACTGGGAGCCGGTACATGGCGAAGACGGCACCATCGGAACCGGTTGCGTATTTCCCAACGAAACACCTGGCATGAAAACAGATGCCATACATTTGCTGAGCCCTGGTACAGCCGGCAGTCAGCAGCCATATGTTTACTACGCCGGAGCCGCCTGGAGTAAAGGCGGACGTATTGCAGATGCGGAGGCATGGTTTAAATACCTGGAATCCTTTGCACAAAAAATCAGGCAACCACTTACTGTAACCATACAATAATTTTTTATGGACTTATTTCAACTGAAAGGAAAAACCGCACTGGTAACAGGTTGTAAGCGGGGAATCGGAAAAGCGATGGCAGTGGCGCTGGCATCTGCAGGGGCAGATATCATCGGGGTATCTGCTTCCCTGGAGCTGAGCGGCAGCGAGGTGGAAAAGGAGGTTACCGCCCTGGGACGCCGTTTTAAAGCGTATCAGTGCAACTTTGCAGACAGGGAATCGCTGTATGCCTTCATCCGTCAGGTGGAGCAGGATACGCCGGTGATAGATATCCTGGTGAACAATGCCGGCACCATTTTACGTAAGCCGGCAGCAGAGCATCCGGACGGGTATTGGGACGAAGTTATCAACATCAATCTGAATGCGCAATTCATCCTGACCCGTGAAATCGGAAAGGGAATGCTTGAAAGAGGCGCGGGAAAGGTTATATTTACAGCATCATTACTGACCTTCCAGGGAGGTATCAACGTACCGGGATATGCCGCCAGCAAAGGAGCTGTAGGCTCGCTGGTAAAGGCTTTTGCCAACGAGTGGGCGTCCAGGGGAGTGAACGTGAATGCCATAGCGCCGGGTTATATTGCCACGGATAATACTACTGCCCTGCGTGCAGATGAAAAACGAAGCAGTTCCATACTTGAGAGAATTCCGGCCGGCCGTTGGGGTGAACCGGAAGACTTTGCAGGTCCGGTGATATTCCTGGCTTCCGCTGCAGCTGATTACGTGCACGGCACTATCCTTACGGTAGATGGCGGCTGGATGGGTCGATAAAGTGAATATTTACAGCTAATTGCTAATACATGAGCAAACGTACAGAAAAAACAATCGTTGATATTGCAGAAGAACTGAAATTATCGGTATCTACTGTATCACGCGCACTGAACGACAATCCTAACATCAGCGCACGTACGAAGGAAAAGGTGAAGAAGATGGCCCGTAAGCTGGGCTACCGGCCCAATGCGCTGGCTGCCGGTTTACGCAATAACAAAAGCAAAACCATCGGATTGATTGTACCGCGTATCTCCATGTTTTTTCCGGCTGCTATCAGCACCATCATTCAGAACAAATTACAGGAACACGGCTACAACCTGATCATCTGTCAGTCCAACGATTCCTATGAACAGGAAGTGGCGCTGGTGAATACGCTGTATTCCGCCAGGGTAGACGGATTGGTGGTATCTACCACCCTGTATACCACGGACTTCTCCCATTTTGATGTCTTCAAGGATAATCATATTCCGCTGGTGTTTTTTGACCGCGTACCGAAAGATTATAATGTGAAGGTGATAAAGGGAGATGATTACCTGGGAGGACATACCGCTACGTCTCACCTGATCGAAAAAGGCTGCCGGGATATCGTGCATATCTCCGGGCCGCTCAGCTGTAATCTTTACCTGGAGCGTGTTGCAGGATATAAAAGCGCACTGCAGCAAAACAAGCTGCCTTTCAAAAAATCTCGCGTCTTTTATCATGAGCTGACCCGCGACAATGCCTGGGCTACCTGTGAGAAAATATTCGCACAGCGTCCCTACCCGGACGGCATCTTTGCCTCCAACGATACCACTGCTATCACTATTATGCAGTATTGCCGGCAGATAGGCCTGCGCGTGCCGGAAGACCTGAAAATTGTCGGCTATTCCAATGACCCGCGCACGGAAATTGTAACACCACCTGTTACCAGCGTAGATCAGTATCCTGCCATGATGGGCGAACGTGTGGTGGCTGCGCTGATTGAACTGATCACCAGCAAACAAACCACTACGCCACGTTATTCACAGGAAATAATACCTATTCAGCTGATCGCGCGGGAATCCACTGCAAGCGCTGTTCCCGCCGGAAAGAAGAAATAATTCAACCTATAACAACTTATTATGAAAAAGAACCTGTTCTTTACCATGCTGTTACTGCCCGCCATATGTATGCAAACGTATGCACAGGCGGGAAAAGCCAACAGGGAGCTGCTACGCAAGGCAGATGAAGCCCTGCAGCTGGCGGCCCGTCAATATAAAGGCATGATGACGCATGTACCTGACGCTGTACTGCCACGCTCCACCAACAAAGACGGTAGTCTCATGACCTCCAACACCACCTGGTGGACATCCGGATTCTACCCCGGCACTACCTGGTACCTCTACGAGTATACGAAAGATCCGGCCTTCAAGGCGGAAGCCCTCAAACGGATGGAACTGGTGAAAAAGGAACAATACAACACCCGTACCCACGACCTCGGATTCATGATGTACTGTCCGTTCGGCAACGCACTGCGTATCACCGGAGACACTGCGTATAAGGCTATCCTGCTCACCAGCGCACAGTCTTTATCTACCCGTTTCAACGCTACCATCGGATGCATCAAATCATGGGATCACGGCACCTGGAAATTTCCTGTTATCATCGATAACATGATGAACCTGGAACTGCTCACCTGGGCCACCCGCGCCAGCGGCGATAAAAAATTTGAACAGATCGCCCGCACACACGCCAACACGACCATCAAAAATCATTTCCGCAAAGATTACAGCTCCTATCACGTTATCGACTACGATCCGGCCAACGGCGCTGTACTGCAGAAGAAAACACACCAGGGATATGCCGACAGCTCTGCCTGGTCCAGAGGTCAGGCATGGGGCCTCTATGGCTATACCATGATGTACCGCGAAACAAAAGATAAAGCCTACCTCAACCAGGCCCGTCACATCGCCGACTACATCCTGAACAATCCGGCTATGCCTGCAGACCTGATCCCCTACTGGGATTACAATGCACCAGATATTCCAAACGCCCTCCGCGACGTATCCGCCGGCGCTGTAGCTGCCTCCGCCCTCCTGGAACTGAGCCGCTTCACCAGCAAAACAGAAGCACAACGTTACTGGACTGCCGCCGAGAAAATGCTCTCCAGCCTCTGCAGCCCCGCCTACCTCGCCAAAGAAGGGGAAAACAACCACTTCATCCTCCTGCACAGCGTAGGATCCCTGCCGCACAACTCCGAAGTAGACGTGCCACTGACATACGCGGATTACTATTTTGTGGAGGCACTGTTACGGTATAAAATGTGGAGCAAATAGCGTTGCTAAAGAATTACGAATTACGAATTGCGAATTACGAATGAGGAGCGAAGATTCAAGCGGATAAAGAATATTTTATCGTTGTCAAATTTACTATATCCGCTTAAATCTTCGCTCCTCATTCGTAATTCGTAATTCGCAATTCGTAATTATTCCCCCATAATTATTCCCGGTTCTGCTATAATCCCCGAAAGTACTGCCCCGGATGTAAGGTAGCGGAAAATGCCTGCTGCTGCCTGTTTGTATTGTTTGTTGCCTGTTTCTTCCGATAGCCTGTTTAAGAGATGGCAGGCATCGATGTTTTCGCTGAGCAGATATTCCGGAGGTATCAGCCGGTTGCCGGTGAAGCTGTATAGTGCATTGTTTTTTCCAGTAAAATGTTGCAAGATGTAATGGGCGCTGCTCACCATTTCCTGTTGCCAGGAATGGTGGCGGGTAAGCCTGTAGCCGTGAAGCAGTGCCTGGCAGGTATAGAGCTGGTCTGCGAGGGCTATGGCGCCGGTGAAAACGGTATCATGCAGATAGCCGCCATCCGGTTGTTTATAGTAACGTATCAGCTGATTCAGTATGGTGGTGGCAGTTTGCAGATAATGATTGTCTCCGGTAGCCTCAAAGATAGTGAAGAAAGCATCTGCAAGTTGTGCGTTTTCTTTGGCGTAACAGGAGCTGTCAATAAGCGGAATGCCTTGTTGGTAGCGATGTGCAGAAGATAGTGCGAAATATTCTCCGGCAGGTTCTCCGGGATGAAGATCGGCGTCCTGTGAATTGTAATATAATCCGGTTGGGCTTTTCAGGAAGGTGTTGAGGTAGGAGATGATTTTTTTTGCATGATGTAAAGCAGTAGTGTCGTGGGTTTCCTGGTAGTAGGCTGCATATATTTTAAGGTAGCGTGCCTGTATGGTCCCTATTTTTTCGAAGTGCGGATGTTGCCAGTCGCCATGTGTGGAGTACTGATATACGCCGCCCCAGCTGCTGTCGTTGATAAGATAGGAGTTGTGGATGGTGAGCGGCAGCCACTTGCGGAGGATAGCATTGGTTTTATAGTGCAGCAGGGCATAGGCAATGCCATCATATTCAAGGAAACGTTGCTGCATGTCATAACCACCGTTGATCGTATCGAGGTAGCGAAAGAAGTTATCGCGTACGTAGGCGGCAGTGCGGGGTGACCATCCGCCTTTTACCGGGGTGGTTATCTGACGCTTCTTTTCCGGAGGTGTATAACGGTAACCCGTATACGTTTTTTGCAACAGTGCCAGGAAAGCAGCCGGATTAAAGTATCCTGCTTCTTTTACCAGTTCTCTTCCGTCTTCATGAAATATAATAGTGGCGGGCCATCCGTAATCTTTATACCGGGCAAAAAGATCGGGGCGCTTATCCTGGTTTTCGCGGATGCAGATATAATTGGTGCTGAGGAAGGCAATTATATCCGGATGCGTATAGGTAGAATCGTCCATGACATGGCACCAGTGGCACCAGCTGGCGCCGAGATCGAGTAGTACGGGCTGGTGCTGCTGTTGAGCGAGGGCAAAGGCTTCCGGGCCAAATCGCATCCATGGGATGCCCTGTGTCTGCGCTGACAGTGTTATGCTCAGCCATATGGTGATATGCAGGAGAATCCGGTGAAACATGTTTTCATATACGTAGTTCCGCCGGAAACGGTTCATTGGGAGATATTGGGCCGCCAGCCTTCGGGGAACAGTTTTACATGATCCTTTGCATCTGCAGTGAGCCATTTTTCATACACTATTCTCACCGGCTCATATTGCTGTGAAGAAAGAAACTGTTGCATGCGGTAATTGTTGCTCAGCGTATATCTTACCATACGGCGGATGCCCTGTGCTATATAGATTTTTTCCAGTTCCGCATTCAGTGCCCGGTAAATGCCAAGGCGGCGGAACTCCGGCGCTACGTAGCCGTCGGACACATAGAGGGTGTCGCCGGTATAGGCTTCAATACGGCTTTCGTCGGGTTCTTCCGTGTAGCCGAAGATGAATCCGGCGGGCTCGCCATTCCAGGAGGCCAGCAGACAGGAGCCGTTATTACTTTCCTGCATACTGATGACATGTTGCATATAATCACCTGCGATGTGTTCCCATCGGGCGGTCTGATGAAAGTAGTCCAGCTCCGATTCATGCAGGCCTTTCATCATGCCGGACATGAGTGTATAGTGTTCGCGTATATGGATGGGCGTTATGGTAATCATATGGCATTATTCCGGTTTAACAGGGCTACCCGTCCAGCTGGTACCGGACTGTAGTTTTTCTCCTTTCATTACAAGTGAGAGGGGAGAGAGGTTCACCTCATCGCCGATTTCACTGTCGTACAGGATGATGGTTCTTGCGCCGATGCTGCTACGGTTACCGATTTTTATGGGGCCTATTTTCATGACACGGTCTTCGAAGAGATGCGTTTGCGGGCCGCTGTCTTCATTCAGGGCGGTATCATCTCCTATGGCCACCATATCAAATTCTGTAATGTCGGTTGTATTGAGCCATACACGGCGGCCTGTTTTTACGCCGAGCAGCCGCAGTAATACCGGCAGCCAGGGGGTACCTCTGAGGAAATCCAGCAGGAAGGGAACGGACAGTGCTTCGTAGGTAGAGGTGGTGCCTTCGCTGCGCCATACCCTGGATGTCCACATTGGACTTTGTACCGGTTTGTAACTGCCTGTCAGTATCCATTTCATCAGGACGGTAAAGAAGAAGGCGGGTAGTCCCAGGAAGAAAAGATAGTACAGCGGAAACTGCAGTATGATGGACCAGAGTGGTTTATCGGTCACCAGGTCATGTGCGTATGCGATAAACAGGATGCTGCAGCAGATAACCATTGTTTCCGGGATCAGTATGCGGATGAATTCCGCAATACCTCTGGCCAGCTTCCTTTGCGGCGATGGATGGGTAGTAAGTTCCGGCGGAAAGAAGCGGCTTTCCTGGCGGCGTGGCAGCGCAATAGCCGGTGAGCCGAACCAGTCGCGGGCTTTGTCTGCCGCCAGCTGTTCCTTTGAAGGTGGTGTGGAGAGTACGCCTATCAGCATATCTCCCGGCAATATATAACCCTGTGGAATCAGTGCGCTGTTGCCCACGAAGCTGTTGTTATGAATCACCGTTTTTTCCAGTGTGAGCTGTTGTGCGCGCACATCAGATTCTCCCAGCGTAACAGCATCCGCGATGAATGCGCCATCGCCGATTTCCAGCAGGGGATGGGTAACGCTGCTGGCGGTAGATACTTCCGTATTCTTCCCGATACGTGCGCCCAGTGCGCGGAAGAGTGCGGAAATATATACGGTGGCAAAGATGGGATGTATAACAATTAGCGTGAGTGACATGAGCTGATCTGCAAACCATTTGCGCACATAAAACAGGCTGTAGATGGGATAGGTGCCGGGTTTCAGCTTCCATTGCAGCAGGCGTGTGAGCGCGATGGTCTGGAAGGTAAACAGCAGAATATAGCTCAGGGCCAGCAGTGGGGTGATGACCATATAGTTGAAGTTATAATCCGGCGCAGCATTATCCAGTCTGTTGAGAATGATGATGGTTGGCAGCAACGGCAGCAGGATGGTAAAGGGAAAGACGAGCAGCGACAGGGAGAAAATGAAATTATATTTCCTGCGGGTAGCCTTTGAAACCGGCAGTGGGTGCGGTAATTCAAGGATATCCTTTTTTATTTTCAGTTGTGCGGGGCTGCCCTGCCATACTTCCCCGGAGGCGATTGTCTGTTTCGGCGGGAGGTAGCTGAGGTCCTGGAGTTCGCTCCAGGCTTCCATGACAGTGTCGCCCGCAACAATGGCACTGCTGCCTATGTAGGCATGATCGCCGAGGTGTACGGTACGTAGTTTCAGCAGGCCGTCTTCCACAAAGGCATTGTTGATAACGGCCTGGGAGCTGATGCTAACATCGCTGCCGATGGTAACCAGGTCTTCCGCACCGATGGTGACAGCGCCCAGCTGGGCATCGGAAGCTATTTTCACGCCGAGGGCGCGGAGGTAAAGCGGATATAGTGGTGTGCCGTTCAGGAACTGGGCGGGCATGAGCCGCTGCGAGGTTTTCACCAGCCACCACCTGAAATAATAGGAGCCCCAGAGCGGGTAATCACCGGCTTTCATTTTACCGATGACGAGCCATTTGAGGCTGATGATAAGTACAGAGAAAACAGGCGGCAGCAGGCAGAACATTGCCAGCGCGGTGATGATAGCGTAGCCGAGGTGACTGGTAGCCTGTTCCACATAATAATATCCCAGGTAAGGGAAGAATATCTGCATGGCAAACAGGCCGAAGATGACCAGTAAAGCGATGGTTTGCGCGATCCAGCAGGCGAGGTGCCGCCACCAGGGTACCTGGCGGAAGCTGTGCTGTGCTGCGGTGCTTTGCGGGGCAGTGCTCCAGGCTTCCGTCAGCGCCAGCAGGGGACGGTGTATATAGATATCTTTCAGGGAAGCCTGCGGTATGCCGGCTTCGCGGCGGAGGCGGGAAACAAAGGCTGCGGCCAGCAATGAATGACCACCCAGGTCAGTGAAAAAATCCTGTTGCAGGTTGACCGGCTTGTCCGGGAAAATTTTTGCGAGGATAGCCAGAACCCTGTCCTGCAGCGGGGCATGAACATCTATGGCTTCCTGGGTGGCTGCCTGTGCAAAGGACGGCGGCAATGGCAGCGCCTTGCGGTTGATCTTTCCGCTGGGCAGGCGGGGCATATCTCCCAGGGGTATGATGATACCTGGTACCATATAAGGTGGTAACACCCTGGCAAGTTCCCCGCGCAGGATGGTTTCATCAAACGGCTGCTGTGCTGCCTGCACTACATATCCTACCAGCTGATCCTGTTCATTGCTGTCTTTTTTTACGGCTACTGCTGCGGCAATGATGCCGGGCAGGGCGTTGAGCCGGTTTTCAATTTCTCCCAGTTCAATACGGTAACCGCGTAGTTTGATCTGATCGTCGAGACGGCCCTGGAAATCGATGCTGCCATCCGGCAGTATCACAGCGGCGTCGCCGGTGCGGTATATGATATCTCCGGGGAGTGCTTCCAGCAAGGCTGGTTTGGGCACAAATTTCTCGCGCGACAGCTCCGGGCGGTCTATGTATCCATTGCCTACGCCGGGACCGGTAATGACGAGTTCTCCGCGTTCTCCCAGCGGGAGTATGTTGAGTTGTTCGTCTACAACCGCCATGTTATAGTTTGGCAGCGGATGTCCGATGGTGATGTCATTGCCGGGTTGCAGGCGGGCAAAGGTGGCGCTGACCGTTGTTTCCGTAGGTCCGTAGCTGTTATAGAAGATCCTGGGTGGTGCGCCCCAGCGGGCCAGTACCTGCGGGGTACAGGCTTCTCCTCCGGCGTTGATAAGGCGGAGGGAAGGTATATCGTCTTCCATCACCGCCAGCAGGCTGGGAACGGCATGGAGGATGGTAATTTTTTCGTTGCGGAGGGTTTGCCCCAGTTCATCGATGGCTTTGGCGGTAGTAGCATCTGCCACCCAGAGGGTAGCGCCGGCGAAGTAGCTGACCCAGGTTTCTTCACACCACATATCAAATGAAACGGAGAAGCCCTGATATACTTTGTCCTGTGCATTTATATGCAGTACGGTTTGTTCGGCCCTGACCAGGTGACATATCTGCCGGTGGCTGATAGGTATGCCTTTGGGTTTACCGGTACTGCCGGAGGTATAGAGTACATAAGCTGTATTTTCAGGAGCTGGTGCGGTGGTCAGTGTGAACTGTTCCTTCGCATCCGGCAGTGGCGGTACGGTAAGGATGGCTGCCGGAATCTGCAGGGGTGTTTCGCTGAAGCATGCGGCGGCTTTCACTTCGGTAAGAACGCCTTCCACCCGTTCTGCCGGCATTTCACGATCGAGCGGTACATAGGCGGCGCCGGATTTCACGATACCTATAATGGCGGCATGCAGTTCCGGCCCGCGGGGCCACCATATGCCTACCACGCTGCCCGGGCCAATCCCGCGTGCCTGCAACATAGCGGCTACTGCATCGCTCCAGTGGTCCAGTGTGGCGTACGTGAACGACTGATGTTGAAAAACAAGGGCAGTGTGCTGTGCATGTTGTCGGGCGGTATATCTGAATATATCTGCCAGGGTTTCCTGCTGCAGGAGTTCCTGTTGTCGGGGGCCTATAACTATACTGTATCCGTTCATATATTGCTACCGTATTGTTCGTGGTGCTTTGGAGTATCAAAGTTACAGGGTACAGAGATAGGACGAACTTATAATTCCCTTAAAAATAGGGAGTTTCAGGGTACTACAATTTAACATTTTCTTTGAAAATAATTACGAATTACGAATTATGAATTACGAATGTAGAAGCGAAGATTAAAACGGAGATTAAAAGAGATACTTCATAGTTATCTCTTTTAATCTCCGTTTTAATCTTCGCTTCTACATTCGTAATTCGCAATTCGTAATTCGTAATTGAAACCTCAATAACGCCGCAGACTATACGAAAACTATTTCCCTATCTGATCTAATACGTGGCTCCAGAACTGTTGTTTGGCTATGCGGTCGTTGTTGTCTGCGAGGCGTTCGTGATGAAAGCTGATGGTGGTTTTTTGTCCGGCCGGGATCACTCTTATCTGGAGGGTGGAAGGGGCGGGCTGATTTTTTTCCTGCCATTTCATCCGGATTACTTTTATATCGGTAATGCTGGTAACGGTAATGGTTACCCCGTTGCCGGCGGTGTAGGTATCGTCTTTGCGGAAGCTGAGGGCTGCATTGTTATCCAGCCATACGCCGAGTACGGGTTGCGTAAAAATGATTTCCCATGCCTGGTCAGCAGTAAGGGGGAAAGTGCGTCTTACCCCTATCTCCCAACCCTGGGAAGAAGTATGGCCAACTGCTTTGTCACTGGTTTTCATTTTTTTACAGGCAAGATAAAAAATATTCTTGTCCATGGCTGATATCTAGGTGGTTGATATGAATATTCTTTTCTCACAAAAAAAATTTGGAATTTTGTGAAAAAAAAACAACATATTTGTATGCATCCGGAAAAGTTTTTTATTAACTTTAGTGAAACAGCGCAGTAGTGCCAACATTGATGAGGATCAGTAACTGAGAGACAACCAAAATCTGTAGCCTTTAATATTTTGCTTGATGACTATACTTATAGGCGCGATGACCAAAATCTGACAGTTTTTTTTTATTTTTTATTAAAACCAAAATCTGAATCTAAATGAGGAAACTACTACTCGTGGTAGCCAGCATGCTATTGATAGCATCTTCCTTGCTGGCGCAAAATCGTCACGTTACCGGGAAAATTACAGATGAAGCGGGGAATGCCTTACCTGGCGTTTCGGTTTCTATTCCTGGCAGCAGAACAGGTACTGTAACGGATACGAAAGGCGGGTTTTCCCTGAATATACCACAGGATGCGAAAGCATTGAAAATTTCTTTTGTGGGCTATGAAACACAGCTGCTGCCTGTATCCGGCAGCAACATAGGCAGTATTATCCTGAAAGCAGATACCAAAGCTATCTCCGAAGTGGTGGTAGTAGGTTATGGTACGCAGAAAAGAAAAGATGTAACCGGTGTGATCGCCACTGTAAAAGGAGCTTCCGTAGCGCAATTGCCGGTACAGAGCTTTGAAGCCGGCCTGGGTGGCCGTGCTGCCGGTGTACAGATCACCATTCCCAACGGCGTGTTAAACAACCCGCCGGTATTCCGTATCAGGGGCGCCAACTCCCTGGCCAGCAGCTATCCGCTGATTGTAATCGACGGGGTGCCTACCTTCACCGGCGACGTAGGCTCTACCGCTGCTCCGCTGAATCCGCTGGGTAGTATCAACCCTTCCGATATTGAATCTATTGAAGTCCTGAAAGATGCTTCTGCCACAGCTATCTATGGCAGCCGCGCCTCTAATGGCGTGGTACTGGTAACCACCAAAAGAGGTAAGGCAGGCAGAATGCGTATCTCCTACGATGGCTGGGTAGGTCTGACCACCCCCATGCGCCTTCCTAAGCTGCTGAATGCACGTGAGTTTGTGACGATGAAGAACGAGGCGCTCGCCAACTCCGGCGATAACGTAAACCGTTATAAACTTAATGTAGACGCCAACGGCGATACCATTGACACCGACTGGCGCGATGTAGTATACCGTCAGCGCGCTTTATCGCACAGCCATACCATCTCCATCTCCGGTGGTACGGAAAGTACTTCCTACTATTTCTCCGGCGGCTACACCAAACAGGATGGTATCCTGAGAAAAAATGATTTCGGCCGTAAGAATATCCTCTTTAACATAGATCAGCGTATAGGCAAGGCCGTTACCGTAGGTGCAAAACTGGCTTACTCCAATGAAGCCAGCTCTATTTCCAGCGCCTCCGGTTCACTCGAAGGTGAGGCATTTGCTTCCGGTGGTCTGGCCCGCCTGGCTTTCGTGACTTCGCCCATTGTTTCTCCCTTCAATCCTGACGGCAGCTACAACATCGGCTCGCAGTATATTGCAAACTATGGCAGCCCGCTGCGTACCGGCCTGTATAACCCGCAGGTATTGCTGGACCTGGATCACTCCCTCACCACCAACAACCATACACAGGGTAACCTGTACCTGCAGGTCAGACCATGGGAATGGGTAACCCTGCGCACACAGTATGGCGTTGACTATGCACTGCTGGATAACGACATCTATCAGAACAATATTCACGGTGACGCACAAACGAAAAATGGCGTAGCCTTTGGTATCACCCAGCAGAATAAAAGATGGGTATGGACCAACACCGCGCAGTTCGACAAATCCTTCGGCAAACATAACCTCAGCCTGTTGCTGGGTAGCGAACAGCAATACGATACCCGTCAGCGCTACGGTATTGAGCGTAACGGCCAGACAGATAAATACTTCAACACCATTCAGGGCGGATGGAGCCTGAACCTCAGCAACGCCATGCTGCGCCGCGAAAGCTACCTGCTGTCAGCGCTCTCCCGTCTGAACTATAACTTCAACGATAAATATTTCCTGACTGCCAACCTCAGACAGGACCAGTACTCTGCATTTGGCCCTGACAAGAAGAAAGGCGTTTTCTACAGCTTTGCTGCCGGATGGGAAATTGCTAAAGAGAGCTTCTGGGCAGATGGCGGACTGGGCAAAATTTTCAGCAGCTTTAAGCTGAGAGGAAGCTACGGTAAAGTAGGTAGCTCTGCCGGTCTGGGTGAGTTCGACGCTATCTCCCTGTATACGCCCAGCTTATACGGCGGCGGCGGTTCCCTGTATTACGATCAGGCCGGTAACCCGCAACTGGGATGGGAAGAAAGTAAAAGAACAGATATCGGATTCTCCTTCGGAATGCTGAACAACAGAATTTCCGGTGAGTTCTCCTACTACTACAATAACATCGATGGATTGATCATGCAGATCACCACGCCTCCGTCTGCCGGCGTTCCTACCACCATTCCCTACAACATTGGCAGAATGTACAACAGGGGCGTTGAGTTCTCTGTTAACGTAGCTGCCATCAATAAAAAGGATTTCACCTGGAATACTGCATTCAACATTGCTTACAACAAGAATGAAGTGACAGACCTGGGGCCCAGCACACAGATACCATTTAAAACCGGCAATCTGGAGCTGACCAGCGTTAACCAGGTAGGATACCCCACCAGTATGATCTTTGCGGTAAAAGATGCAGGTGTTGATCCGCAGACAGGCCGCAGGATGCTGGTGAACGGTAAGGGCGAAACTGTTTACTACGACGCGACCACGGCCAACTATTTTTATGCAGATGGTAAACCGGCCCCACGTGTAAGCATCAACGACGCGCAGCCGTATAAAAATACCAACCCCAAAATACTGGGCGGATGGGATAACACTTTCCGTTATAAATCCTTTGAGCTGAATATACTGCTGACCTATCAGGCAGGATTCTCCATCTACTACGGCAGCCGCGCCGGTATGCTGGATCAGCGTTTCTGGAACAATACCACAGACGTACTGAGAAGGTGGCAGAAACCAGGCGACGTTACCGATATTCCTAAAGTAGTATTCGGTGATAACGTTTCCAACGGTACTTCCTATGTACTTACTTCCAATGTATTCAAAGGCGACTTTATCAAACTTAGAAATGTGGGGCTGACCTACACCCTGCCTGCCAGATTTACCAACAGTATTCATCTGAGCGGTGGCGCTAAAATATATGCAAAGGCTTCCAACCTGGCTGTCATCACCAAATACCCCGGCCCGGATCCGGAAGTATCCGGTAATGGTAACAACGTATCAGGACAAGGTATTGATCGTAACACCCTGGCAAATGGCCGTTCCTATACGTTAGGTCTTAACATTAATTTCTAAACTGACTGAAGATGAAAAAATACAGCGTATATATATTAGCGTTAGCGGCATTGATGACAGGCAGTTGCCAGAAAGATAAACTGACACCTGCACCTGCTACCCATATTCCTGATTTTAAAATTTTTGATAACCCTGAACGTGTGGGCAACCTGCTGAACGGGGTGTATTCAATAGCCAAAGGCGGTGCTTTCCTTGGTGGAAAAATGCTGGTGGCAAATGATGTGCGCGGAGAGGATTTTACCAACATCACCTCCAACAGCGTAACCCTGAACCTGGCCTGGAGAATGACCTCCAACGGTACTTCCCAGGAAGTGCTGGAAACATGGTCCCGCGGATACCGCGCCATCAACAATGCCAACGTGTTCATCGATGGTATGACCGCCAAGGGCAGCCAGGTAGTAGGAGAAGCCAACGGTAAAAAATTCATTGCAGAAGCAAAGTTCATCCGGGCACTCAGCTATTTTTACCTGTTGCAGTTATATGCCCGTCCTTACTGGGATGATAACGGTAAAAAGCTGGGACTGGTGATCTATACCGAAGGGCATACTTCCCTGGGCGATTATAACAGAGCCCGCAGCACAGTAGCTGAAACATATGCACAGATACTGAAAGATCTGAATGAGGCAGAGGCAGCACTGCCTGCCGCAGTAGCCGGCGCGCCGGCCAGCATTACGCATGCTACCGCTTCTGCAGCTGTTGCACTGAAAACAAGGGTATATCTGTATATGGGGAATTATCCGAAGGTGATAGAAGAAGCCAATAAAATAGTTTCCGCCGCTGCGCCATTTGTATCTCCCCAGGGGTATCAGCTGAATGCTGATGTTACCAAAGTGTTTGCTGTAGATGCCAAGAGCGTAACGAAAGAATCTATTTTCTCTTTCCCGTTCACCTCCAATCCGGGCGATTTTCCTGAAACACAGACCCAGCTGGGGCAGTATTTCAATGCAGAATTCATGATGGATACTACCGGTATCGGTATTTACAGTGATGCTTCCTGGAAAGTGGATACAGATGCCCGCCGTAAGTTTATCCGGAAAGCAGATGGTACCAAGCTGTATTTCTGGAATAAATTTTCTACCGGCAGTCCATATACAGACTGGGTGCCTGTTATCCGCTATGCAGAGATATTGCTGAACCTTGCAGAAGCAAAAGCACGGATCTCCGGTGTAGACGCGCAGGCAGTAGCGCTGCTGAATGCAGTAAGAAATCGTTCAGACGCTACCGTTACCTATACAACGGGTAGCTTTGCTGACGGTCCTGCACTGCTGGCAGCTATTGCCAAAGAAAAACATATTGAATTCATCGGAGAAGGTATGCGAGGCATGGAGATCACCCGCCTGGGTATTCCTTTCCCTGCCAAAGCCGGCGGTATAGCAACTGTACCTGCTGCTTCCAACAAATACATCTGGCCCATTTCAGCTGATGAACTGGTCTACAATAAATTATGTGTGGATAACCTGTAGTTGTTCACTTAACTTTTCATCCTTGTATATATTGGCCAGCGCTTTCCAGTGCTAGTCCTCTTTCATAAGCAAATATGGGGCTGTCCTTCACGAGTGGGCAGCCCTCATTTAAGAAGTTAAAAAAGGCAGCGAGTCTTCGCTGCCTTTGTCTTTTTAACAGTTGTGAGTATTACTCCCGGCATCCGTGCTGCGGGTCTGTTTTAGCGGCTTCCCAGCCTATCATGGCTGATTTGCGGTTATCGCCCCAGTGATAGTGCCCCAGTTCTCCGGTGGATTTAATCACGCGGTGGCAGGGAATGAGGAAGGCGATGGGATTTTGCCCGACTGCGGTACCTACGGCCCTGGAAGCGCCGGGGCTTTCTACTGCGTGCGCCAGCTGACCGTAAGTAGTGAGTTGTCCCATCGGGATCTTGAGTAATGCTTCCCACACTTTCAGCTGGAAGGCGCTGCCTTTGAGGTGCAGCTTTATCTCTGACAGCCGGTGCTGCTCCCGTGTGAAAATGTACAGGGCATTCTGCTGGATGAGATCCACCATCTGGGTGAACTGCGCGTTCGGAAAGGCGCCCATCAGTTGCTGCAGGGCTTCTTCGTGGTTATCTGCAAAAGCCATGAAGCAAATCCCCTTACTGGTAGAGGCTACCAGCATATTCCCGAACGGGCTTTCTGCAAAGCTGTAATTGATATGCAGGGATTTTCCGCCGTTTTTATATTCTCCCGGCGTCATACTCTCTATGTTGATGAAAAGGTCGTGCAGCCGGCCGGTACCGGATAATCCGGTTTCAAAAGCCGCATCGTACACGGTGGCCTTCTCCTGTTTCAATACACTTTTTGCATGATGCAATGTAAGATACTGCAGGAACTTCTTGGGCGTAACACCCGCCCACTCACTGAACACCCGCTGAAAATGAAACGGGCTCATATGCACTGATGCCGCCATCTCTGCCAGATCAGGCTGTTCCCTGAAATTATCATTGATATACGCTATTGCCGTTGCAATTTTATCATAATTGTTCATGACTAATGAATTTAAGACAAAATTACGGGAAGGAGAGGGGGGAGGAAACCCGATTATTGCGAAAAGAATTACGGGTTATTTTTTTATTTAGTTATTTGAGATTTTGTGCCTGATCATGATTTTCCCTGGAACCTGTAAGCCCAGGGAGCATCACCATCAGGCACAAAATCTCAAATAACTAAATAAAAAAATAACCCGCCATTCGTAATTCGTAATTCTTTTCCCACAGGGAAGAAAAACCCACATACATATCAATTTTTTTGTAGATTAAAGGAAGGAAGCATTACACATTTACTAAACCCATGGTCATGAAAATGAAAAAAACACTCGTGGCAGCCGGTGCGCTGTTAACGGCAGTCACACTTTGTTCACTTGCCCTGCCGCAGGAGCCGGAGAAACCAAAAAACCTGAAAGTCCTGCCTAAAAATATCAGTCATGATGAGTTGATAGGCACTATGCGGAGCTTTAACACTGCGCTGGGCGTAAAATGTAACTTTTGCCATGCTCCCCAGAAAGACGATCCTAAAAAGTTGGATTTCGCCAGTGATGATAACCAGCACAAAGATGTAGCCCGCGCTATGATGAAGATGACCAGCCGCATTAACAGGAAATTCTTCAAAGGCCGGGAAGTAATGGCTGTTACGTGCTATTCCTGCCATCATGGTAATGAGGAGCCGAAGACAAAGCCGGAAGAAGCCAAATAGGCTTGTTAATTATGAATTACGAATGGCGGGTTATTTTTTTATTTAGTTATTTGAGATTTTGTGCCTGATCATGATTTTCTCTGGAACCTGTAAGCCCAGGGAGCATCACGATCAGGCGCAAAATCTCAAATAACTAAATAAAAAAATAACCCGCCATTCATCATTCGTAATTAACTGTCACCGGGTTGCCAAAAAGTCGTATCTTTACGGTTATATGTTGAGATAAAAGCATAAAGCACTGAAATATTCATCTCTCCTGCCCGGAAAATCTTTTCTTTACTGCTCACCTCAATGCTGAAGCGCTGTCGATGAAGAAGCGCTCATATTTAATTACTGAACAGATATAACAATATGTTATTCGAGCAATTAGGGCTTATTGAGCCCATTTTAAAAGCAATTAAGAACGAAGGTTATACTACGCCTACACCGATACAAGTACAGTCTATACCCATTGTGCTGGAAGGTAAAGACCTGCTGGGATGCGCCCAGACAGGCACTGGTAAAACGGCCGCCTTCGCTATCCCGATTTTACAGCAATTGTATAAGACCAGGTCTGCCAGCGAGGGATATAAGCATATCCGGACGCTGATCCTGACGCCTACCCGCGAACTGGCCATGCAGATCGATGAGAGCTTTGCCGCCTATGGCAAGTATACCGGTCTGAAGCATGATGTGATCTTCGGCGGGGTACCGCAACACCGGCAGACCATCGCGCTGCGTAACGGTACAGACATCCTGATCGCCACGCCTGGCCGCCTGCTGGACCTCATGAACCAGGGCTACGTATACCTCAGCCACCTGGAAATATTTGTACTGGACGAAGCTGACCGTATGCTGGATATGGGCTTTATCAATGATATCAAGAAAGTGATCCGGGAGCTGCCGCAACAGCGCCAGACCCTCTTCTTTTCTGCTACCATGCCGCCCAATATCTCCAAACTGGCCAATTCCCTGCTCTATAAACCGGAAAAGGTAGAAATCACTCCGGTGTCTACTACCGCCGAAAGGGTAGAACAGAGCGTATATTTTGTCAAGAAGAAGGATAAACAGTCATTACTGGACCTGCTCCTGAAAGATAAACGTATTGAACGCACCATTGTGTTCACTCAAACGAAACACGGAGCAGACAGGATTGCCAAAAACCTGAGAAAACGGAACATCAACGCGGACGCGCTGCATGGCGACAAATCCCAGGCTTCCCGTCAGCTTACCCTCAGTAACTTCAAAAATGGACGCCTGCGCGTGCTGGTAGCCACTGACATCGCCGCCAGAGGTATTGATGTGGATGCGCTGGAACACGTGATCAACTTCGACCTGCCCAACGTTTCAGAAACCTACGTACACCGTATAGGCCGTACCGGCAGGGCAGGCGCTACAGGATACGCACTTTCCTTCTGCGCGGCAGAAGAACGCCCCTTCCTGAACAGCATCAACAAACTCACCAAGCAACAGATACCGGCAGTAAGCCACCCGTTTGAAGAAGCCGCCCTGATAGATGCCCATAATGCTACTCCGGACGCGCCGAAACTTCCGCCAAGAAAACCAAAGTTCAAAAACCGGAAGAAGAGCAGTGAGAAGAAGTTTAAGGTAGATTTTTAAGTTAATTACGAATTACGAATTGCGAATTACGAATAAAGAGCGAAGATCTGAGGGGATAAAGAATTACGAATTGCGAATTACGAATTGCGAATAAAGAGCGAAGATCTGAGCGGATAAAGCATTTACTTATCTGCTCAGATCTTCGCTCTTCATTCGTAATTCGCAATTCGTAATTCGTAATTAACCTCCATTCCTCATTCCTTCGTTACCTTAAGCCTCCCTGACTTAATAGCTTTAGTGAATTCAGCGTAATCTTTTTCAGTCTGGTTGGCGTAGGTAACGGCGAATTTGCCGATGGCTTCGTCGATGGCGTCGCTTTTACCCATATAGTTGCTGATGGTGTTGCTGTTGCCGGTTTTGGCGTGTGCGCGGGCCAGCATACGGCCGCAGAGGCCGGCGTAGGCCATGAGGATATCTTTATCGAAGGTATCTATGTCGGGGGCTATTTTGCGGTCGCGCAGCTGGCGGAGGTAGAAGTGGCGGCCTTCATAGCCGGTGCTCCAGCCGAGGAAGATATCGCTGGCTGCCTGCACGAGGCGCTGCCCCTGTACGATGCGTTCTCCCTGATGTTTGTAGCTGCTTTTGGCGGTATACCCTTCCAGTACGCTGTTCCTGGCTTCTTTGGCCTGGAGGAACAGCGGTTCATCTTTTTCATTCATCAGCAATACCACATAGCAGCGGGTGCCCACGCTGCCTACGCCTACTACTTTAAGGGCGATATCTACCACCCTGAATTTGCCCAGGAGTACGCGCCTGTCTGCCTGCAGGGTGCGTTCATAATCTTTCATAAAGGAGAGGATCGCGTTTTTTTCTTTTTCCAGGTCCACCGGATGGTAGATGAGCGGATGCTGATCGGCGATTTCGAAGGAGCCGAGCACGCTTTGGGTGATTTTATAGAATACCTGCTGCTGGGTGGCTTTTTCTGCTTTGTTGATAGCGTTGCGGAGTACATTTTTCAGCTTTTCGCTGGTGGTGTTGTCCAGGAGGCGGTGTGCCTCAAATTTCATGTACCAGAGGTCAAGGGTATTCATCTGTGAGTATTCGTATATACTTTGACGGTAGTAGGTACTTACTTTAACGGCCAGTTCGCGGGCGTCGGCTTCGCGGAGCTGGTTGTTGCGGCCGGCGAGTACGAAGCTGGTTGCCAGTCTTTTTACATCCCATTCCCAGGAGGCGGGAAGGGTTTCATCGAAGTCGTTGGCATCGAAGATAAGTGTGCGTTCCGGGGTGGCAAATCCGCCGAAGTTCATCAGGTGGCAGTCGCCGATGGCCTGCACTTTAATTTCAGTATGGGGCTGGCAGGCGAGGTCCTGCGCCATAATGCCGGCAGTACCGCGGTAAAAGGCGAAGGGGGAGGCGCTCATACGGGCGTGCCGGATGGGTATCAGGTGTTTAAGGCGGTCGTGGTTGGAGGCTTTG
The DNA here is from genome assembly GCF_009928525.1 of Chitinophaga solisilvae. Lineage (GTDB taxonomy): Bacteria > Bacteroidota > Bacteroidia > Chitinophagales > Chitinophagaceae > Chitinophaga > Chitinophaga solisilvae. The sequence goes on from NZ_JAABOK010000002.1 coordinate 467,205, forward strand.
ATGGCATTTACCACCGACGGCCGTTTGGGCGAAAGCTGCAGGATACCCTGGGAGGAGCGGGGGATCTGGGTTCTGAGGTGTTTACCGGTAATATCCATTGGGAATTATGAATTATCAATGATGAAAGATGAGTTATAAGCGGAGATATAAGCGGACGTGTAAGTAAAGATCCGCATAAATCTTCGGTTATAACTCATCTTTCATCATTGATAATTCATAATTCCCGATTTGGAGGATTAATTTTTTTATTCTACGTTTGACATGTAACAACTAAAACGTTTTACCATATATCAGCCAAACAGTCAACTGAAGAAGAAGTCATGTACACACCAGTGCCATAAGGATGGAAAGATAATTTGCACGAGATTTTATACTATCTGAGGATAGGCAGAAAGAATTATATCATATACCTGTTATTCTTTACAACAGTGCAGCAACCAACAATTCAAGAACAAGTGAACCTGCAGGAGGTGGCTGCAGGCAGCGAAAAGGCCTTTAAAGCCTTATTTGAGCAGTATCGCGGACGGTTGTTCTACTATATCAGCCGTTTCATCAAATCAGAGCAGGTCGCCGAAGAGCTGGTGCTGGACGTATTTATGAAAATATGGACCGGCAGGGAGCTGATTACCCGTATTCAGCATTTTGACGCTTTCCTGTTCCGGGTAGCGCACAACAAATCCATCGATTTTCTGCGGGCTGCGGCCAGAGATCAGCAGTTGTCCGGCCTGTTGCTGGAAGAGATACAGGCGGCCGCCGCGGACCGCCCGGATGCGGTCATGATGGCACGGGAGTACGAAGCTAAAGTAAGACACGCAGTGGCGCTGTTGCCGCCGCAGAGCAAAAAGGTGTATACCCTTTCCAGGGAGCAGGAGCTTACGCACGATCAGATAGCCCGGCAGCTGAATATTTCCAGGGCTACGGTCAACAACCATATTGTACTGGCGCAGCGGTTTATCAGAAATCATCTGGCCCGGGAGATAGACCTGGCCATCGTTTTCCTGCTGATCGGAAATATTTGAAAAAAAATTTTGCCGGCGATTAGTTATCTCTCTTTTTTTATCCGTCTTACTGGATAGCTGGCAGTGATTTCTCCACGCAAATAAACTTATGGACAACAGAGATACCAATTCGTGGGAGTACCTGGTAGCACAGTATCTGGCCAACCGGATCAGCCGGGAGGAGCTGGCGCTGCTGTTGGAAAAGGCAGAAAGGGAGGAAGATATGGAGGCGCTCACCGCAGTGCTGCAGGCCCGTTGGAATGCTGCTGCCATAGCTGCCGGAGAAGAAACAGCTGACCGTAACTGGGATGAAAAGTTTGCTGCCATGATAGCTGCCACGCCGGAGCTGCCGCGTCGCCGGTATTTCCGGCCGGCTGCCCGTCTGGCTGCCGCGGCGGGCCTGGCGCTGCTGCTGGGTATCGGCAGTTATTTTATCTTTTTAAAAAAATCACCGGAAGTACCGGCGCCCATAAGCATAAACAGGAATTATGACCGTCTGCCCGGTACCAATGGCGGCGTGCTGATACTGGCCAATGGAGAACAGATACAGCTGGACAGTGCCGGCAACGGGGTGCTGGCTGTTCAGGGATCAACCAAAGTTATTAACCGCCAGGGGCGTATCACCTACAGTAACGCTTCCGGCGAAGATGCCACCCGGCTATTCAACACCATTACCACGCCCAGAAGCAAACAGTTTCAGCTGGTGCTGGCCGATGGTACCAGGGTATGGCTCAATGCCGCATCATCCGTACGTTTCCCGGCTGCCTTCTCTCATGAGGAAAGGCGGGTGGAAGTTACCGGCGAAGCCTATTTTGAAGTGGCCGCCGTCAGCCATAAAGGCCGCAAAGTGCCTTTTACCGTACATGTCAGCAACATGGATATTCAGGTACTGGGCACACACTTTAACGTCAACGCCTATACGGACGAAAACAGCGTAAACACCACCCTGCTGGAAGGCAGCGTACTGATTGCAAAAGGTAACAGCCGCCAGCTGCTGAAGCCCGGAGAACGTGCACAGCTGGACCCGTCAGACAAGCTGACCATTTATAAAAATGTAGATACAGAAGCAGTAACAGCCTGGAAAAACGGCTATTTCTCATTTGATCAGACGGACCTGCCCGCAGTGATGCGCCAGATTTCCCGTTGGTACGATGTAGACATCAAATATGAAGGACCTGTACCTGATCGCCGGTTTGGCGGTGAAATATCCCGTAATACCAAAGTATCAGAAGTACTGAAGATACTGGAAGAAAGCAAAATTCATTTCAGGATAGAAGAAAAGAGAATCGTCGTATTACCGTAATAAAAAGCCGCTCTGAGGTGAGAGTCAGCGCGGCCGGCAGTTCCGGTGAATACTAATTATAACAATTGTTGGGACAGATTGCTATTTACTCAACCAAAACCACTACTAAAGTATGGAAAAAATTCTACGTACCGCCTGGTATTTCAGCCATCGGGTACTTCCAAAAACATTCCTGTTTATGAAGTTAACAGCCATCCTCCTAACCGTCTGCTGCATGCAGATAAGTGCCAAGGGCTATTCCCAGCGGGTCACGCTGGCGGAGAAAAATGCCAGGCTGGGAAAGGTTTTCCGGGCAATCAAGCAGCAAACCGGCTATGCCTTCTTTTTTGATGAGTCCTGGATGCGCCAGGCAGCAGCAGTAACCATTAATGTACAGGATGCCACCCTGGAAAAAGCGCTGGACATCTGTTTCAAAAATCAACCGCTGACTTATTCCATCGTTGGTAATACCATTGTGGTCAAACAACGGGAAACAGCAGCAGACAGAGTGGTGGCAGCCAACACCCCGCCGCCTGCTGTTATCAAAGGTATTATCCGGGATGAATCGCAGGTGCCGCTGGCAGGCGTTTCCATCCGTATCAAAGGCACAACCAAAGGTACCACCAGCACCGGAACCGGCGAATTCAGCCTGCAGGCAGAACCCGGTGATGTGCTTATATTCTCTTTTATCGGTTATCAGCAGAAAGAAGTAGTGGTAGGACAATCCACCACCCTCAGCATTGTGATGCAGCTGGCCAGCAATGAGCTGGGCAATGTGGTAGTTACCGCGCTCGGTATCACCAAGAAGGACCGCAAGCTGGGCTATGCCATCACCAAAGTAAATGTGGACGAAGTACAGAGCGCCAACAACGTTTCGCCTATCGCTGCCCTGCAGGGTAAAGTAGCCGGTGTAAACATCAACCTCTCCGGAGCGGCAGGTGCACAGGCATCTCCCAGCATCCTGATACGCGGCGCCAAATCTCTCACCAAAAATGCGTCTCCCATCTTCGTTATTGATGGTATGGTTATAGAAAACAACCGCGTTACACCGGATGAACTGGACAACGGCTCCCAGCTGAAAAACCTGAACCCGGATGATTACGAATCCATCACCGTGCTGAAAGGCGCTGCGGCTACCTCCCTGTATGGTTCCCGCGGCGGTAACGGCGCTATTGTTATCACCACCAAAAAAGGAAAAGCAGGAAGTGGTATAGGCGTTTCCGTTAGTTCCACCTACCAGACACAGGTGATATATGATAACGGCTTACCTCTGCAGAACCTGTACGGTAGCGGTACTCCCTATTACCGTGAAGGTAATTTCAAACCGGATGGTACACAGGTAAATACCTCCTACAGCTATGGTCCGAAGATGGACGGCAGCCTGCATCCCGCAATCTATAATGCGGGTAAAATGGTGCCTTACAGCGCACAGCCGGATAACTGGAAAACATTCTTCCAGAACGGAAAATATATCAATAACAACATCTCCCTAAGCGGTGGCAATGAGCGTGTAACCTATCGCTTCTCCTATTCCAATCTGCAGAACAGAGGTACACTGCCCAACAACGAAGTAAACCGTAACAACTTCGATTTCCGTACTACCGGTAAGATCAACAATATCTTCTCCGTAGAAGCAGGTATAAGCTATGCCATGACAGACGCGCTGAATGCCTATAACCAGGGCCGCTGGGAGTGGCCTTCCGGTACCAATCTGGGCTTCCTGACCTATTATGCTGTTCCCAGAAATACTGACCTGGGCGACTGGAAATCCGATTACCGCAACAGCGACGGCTCTATGCGGAAAACCGGTTACAGCCTTTATGATGATGTAGTGCAACAGGCATTTAACCGCTTCGATAAAACCAATAAGAAACGCTCTGAAAGATCCCTGCTGGCAACCGTGTTACTGAAAGCCCAGATCAACGACTGGCTGGATGCAAGCGCCAAAGCCAATATGAACGACTGGCGCACTTTCTATGAAAACAAGGAAGGCGGTGGCGGCGCATTTGGCGCAGGCGGTTCCTACGGTGTAGGCGGCAACTACAGTTCTTCCTACAACTACCTGTTTATGCTGCACGGCGCACGTAAACTGAATAAGGATATGGAACTGGATGTCAGGCTGATTAACGAATACTATGGTAACGGCAGACAGGAAGAATACAGCGCCTCCACACGCGGCGGCCTGATTGTTCCGGATGTATTTACCTTATCCAACTCACTGGAAGATATCAGAGATAACAGAGCCTATAAAATTACGCCGCAGAACAACCGCGTAATCGGCGCCGGCGCCATCGTGAACCTGAGCTACAAGGATTACCTGAACCTGGAAATCACCGGCCGTAATGACTGGGTATCTTCCCTGACTTATCCGCTGATTGTAAAAGGCGGCGCTAACAACTATTCCGTATTCTATCCTTCTGTAAATCTCTCCTGGTCCTTTACCGACACCTGGCGCGAACAGATACCCCGCTGGTTTACTTTCGGTAAGCTGAGAGCATCCGCCGCCTGGGTAGGTAACGGTACAGAACCATATTATACCAACATCGGTTACCTGCTGACTACTGTCCGCGATATCAACGGCAATTCTGTCAACACTTCCTATGAGAAAGACAAGGATATTCTGCCTAACTACGATTACAAGCCGGAACTGCAGCGTTCCTATGAGTTAGGTACCAACCTGTCTTTCCTGGATGACTTCATCAACCTGGACCTGGCCTGGTACAGAACCAACAGTACCAACCAGATTCTCAAAATCAGGAATTCATACGAAACAGGCTATGGTTTCAAACGTATCAATGCCGGTAACATTCAGAATGAAGGTATTGAGGTACAGTTAAACGTAACGCCTGTACGTAAAAAAGATCTCAAGGTGGATCTCGGTGTGAACTTCACCCGTAACAGGGGTACGCTGAAATCCCTGAACGACGGTATGATGGAATACGAGATGATGGGTAACTATGAAGGCGCAAGCGTATATGCTTACCCTGGCGGCCCGCTGGGTATCCTGACCACAGACAGAAGCTACAGGGAATACGATCCTGCTACCGGACTGCCCATTATCAAGGTAGGTGCGCGTGCTACCAATGCGAGCCCTGACAGAAAGTATGACTTCCAGGAATATACCTGGTCACAGGTGAGATATAATGAGAAAAATCCGAGAACCAATATCGGACGTATTGAGCCGGATTGGATCGGTGGATTCAATGCCAATATCCGCTGGAAGCAGTTCACCCTGTTTGCCCAGCTGGACGGCCGCTTTGGTGGTCTGGCCTATTCCGGCGCGTACAACTACGGCATGTTCCGTGGTGCGCTGGCCAATACACTGCAGTATCGGGATGCTGAGCATGGTGGTGTAGAGCGTATTGATTCCTATACCGGTCAGAAAGTATACGACGGCGCTGTTCCTGATGCCGTTTTTGCAGCAGGCGAGAAAAGCCCGAAAACCGGTGAAAACATTGGTGGTATGACTTTCCGCCAGGCGTATGACAAAGGGTTGGTAGAACCCTGGAAAGCAGGTTCCTATTATATCAATACCTACGGTTTCAGCACTAACCTGGACAATGGCTCCGTGACAAAATTATCCTGGCTGATGCTGCGCGAAGTATCGCTGGGTTACCAGATACCGCAACAGTGGCTGAATACGATCAGGCTGAAAAGCGCCGGACTGCGCTTTACCGCACGTAACATTGCGTACCTGTATAACGGCCTGACCGGCGGGCAGAATCCTGAATCCCTGCAAAGCAATGATCCGTTCAAACCGATCATTAACGGCGCAGTGCCATTCTCCCGTAACTATGCCGTTACCTTAAACATTAGTCTCTAACCGTTACAACCATTGAGCAACATGAAACAGTTCCATAAAATAGCGCTTGGGTTACTGGCTGTAGCTGCCCTGACGCAATCCTGCATGAAGAAAATGCAGGACACCAATACCGATCCTAACTTATTATACGATACCCGCCCGGAATTCCTGTTCACGGATGCCACCAAAAGCTATACGCTGCCCGGCAGAACACAGCTGCTGAATAAATACAGCACTTCACTGCGTTATATGCAGTATATCGTTGGCGATAATGCTGATAAGGATGCTATGGAAGCGCCTTACTGCGATCCCGGAAAAGTGAATTTCCCTGATCCAGGTAGCGACGGTACGCTTTACTCCGACCACTTCAACGGTGTAGGACGGGATATGAGCAAAATTATAGACAAGATCAACAATACAGAAAGTCCGCTGCTGAGAAATGCGTATACAGATCTGAAGGCCATCTGTACTATTATGCGGGTATACGATGCGTGGAGAGTAGCTGATATGTACGGTGCGCTGCCTTATTCACAGGCGTTCAGGCCAACGGAGTATGCCGTTCCTGATTTTGATTTCAACTGGACCCTGTATCTGCAGTTCGATCAGGAGCTGAAAGCATCAGCAGATGTGCTGAAAGCGAAGAGCAAAGATCAGAAGGATATCTCCAAACAGGATTTCTTCTACGGTGGTAAAACAGATTCCTGGATTAAATTTGCCAACACCCTGCGTATTAAAATAGCGCAGCGTTATGAGAAGAGAAATGCCGCGCATCTGGCGGGTGTGCTGACAGACATTGCCGGTAACTACGGCAGTCAGATTATTTCCTCCAATGCGGAATCTTTCGGATATAACAACCTGCAGGACTGGAATAATGATGTGAATGATATCAATGCTATCCAGAACGTATATGTATCAGCGTTTCCTTTTGTTGAATTCCTGAAATCCACCCGCGATCCGCGTCTGCCGCTGATGGTAAGGGAGAACGACTGGGGCACTAACTATAAGCCCTATACGAGTGTGAGGGATTTTGGTATACCTGCTTCCAAAACAGAGCTGAATGAGCCTTCCAGGAATACATCCCGTTTTATGGGTAAGCACGTGTTCTCGGCATCTTCCGGCTCGGCTTACGACTGGTGGGGACAGGCCAAAACGCATTCGTTCACCTATACTTCCGGTAGCGGTACTGCTACCGCCACGCTGAATTTCATCTCGCTGATACAGGGTCGCCTGTTTGTTAAAAATGGTGGCTTCAGGGATGTAGATGCCAACGTAATGCATGATGATGAGAAAATTGTGGATGGTAACACCATCAAAATGCGTACTTCCCTGCTGAGCTATGCAGAAACCTGCTTTATGATGGCGGAAATTGCAGCCAAAGGCGGCAACAGCCTGGGTAAATCTGCAGCGCAGTGGTATGATGAGGGGGTGACTGCTTCCTTTAATGATTACAAACAGAAAGGTATAGAGCAGGGAACACCGCGTGCCGCTGATGCGCAGCTGGGCGATTTCCTGACCCGCTATCCTTACAAAGGACTGGAAAGCGTGTATTCCCAGGCATGGGTGAACTTCCTTACCCAGCCGGAAGAGGCGTGGGCTATGTGGAAGCGTACCGGCTATCCGCAGTTTTCGACGTATGTTCCCGGCGGCGTCAATAAAATCGGCGATGGTTCCGGTATTGCATACCTGGAATCATTGTACACCGGTTCGCAGAACCTGCTGATACCCCGCAGGGCGGTAATACCTGTTTCAGCTACCGAAATGCTGGGCAACATCGGCAATGCGGTGAAAGCTATGCAGGCAAAGGATGCGGACTACGGCGTTGACAGGCTGGATACCAGGGGCCGTATCTGGTGGGATATGAAGTAAACAAGCCAAAGCTGAATAAACATCATGTTGATGTGAAAAAAGGCCGCTCTATTTTTGGAGCGGCCTTTTTTTATAAGGAAAATGTTATACATATATCATGGTTGCCAGTATGATTTTTATGTGATTTTTTTAGCTTGCTATGCCTGACTTAAATAATTATTTCTATTTTGCTCCACTGTGTCACTAAAATTGTTGCCATGTTGAATGCAACAGATGAAGCGCTGTGCAAAAAGATTATTGAAAAAGATGAGCCGGCCTTCCGGATATTATATAATAGATACAGGAACCAGATTTACGCGTATGCGCTGAAATTATGCGGTTCCACGGAAGTTGCACTGGACGCTGTCCAGGAGGTGTTCATGAAAATCTGGATCAGGCATGAGTCACTTGATCCGTCACTGTCACTGAAAGCGTACCTGTACCGCAGCGCCAGAAACTATATTTTTGACTACCTGAAGAAGGCGGTGCACGATGAAAAATTCCGTGCGTATTTCCTGCAGGCTTATGAAGAAAATACAGTGGGAGATGCCTGCCATGTATTGTATACCAAGCAACTGGAAGAAATAAGGATGAATGCCGTTTCCCGGCTTCCATCCCAGCGGCAGCTTATTTACCGGATGAGCAAGGTGGACGGATGTTCCAATCAGGAGATTGCGGACCGCCTGGGTATTTCTGTCAATACCGTCAGAGATCAGCTGGTAAAGGCTTCCCGCTATGTCCGGCATTACCTGTCTGAGAACGCCGACCTGGCTGTTTTACTCGCCATTTTTACTACTGTCATCACGGACTAAAAAAAATTTTTACTTCGCGTCGTCTTTTCTCTTTTCACAATCGTATTACTATTACACCAACTGTCTGGCATGGAGGAACAAAACAGGATAAAGGCATTGCTGATACGGTTTGCAGCAGGAAGCAGCAATCCGGAAGAGCGTCAGGAGATATTGAACTGGCTGGAACAGCACCCCGAAGCGGAGTGGCTGCCATTGCCGGAAGACATATCCCCGGCCGGCCTGTCTGTTTCAATGCCGGAAACAGCTGCTGACAACATTTTTCAGCGTATCGTATCCCGTCAGCCGGAAGTAACGGCAAGGCCTGTACGAAGAATAGCCTGGTGGCGTGCCGCTGCCGTACTGATTCCCGTCATCGGTATAGGAGCATCCCTGTGGTGGTGGCAGCAGCATATGCAGCGCCGTTATTATGTGAACAACACCCGCGAGGTACAGACCATCAGCCTGGAAGACGGCACCACCGTGCGTCTGAACAGGAATTCCCGGATGGGCGTCAGCCGCCGCTTTATGCATCAGCCGGCGCGTGAAGTATGGCTGGAAGGCGAAGCCTTCTTCTCTGTACAGCCGGCCACCAAAGCGTTCACCGTACATGCAGCAGACATGCTGGAGGTACAGGTGCTGGGTACTGCGTTCAATGTAAGCACCGCCGGAGAAACGGCTACGGTAGTACTGAATACCGGCAGTGTAAAAGTTGCCGCTGCCGCCAGCGCGGTTGTGCTGCGTCCCGGCGAAATGGCCGGCTTCAGCAAAACATCGCGGCAGCTGACGACCCGGCAGGCAGACACGCTGTTTTATACTTCATGGAAATACAACCTGGTAGCTTTCAGGGGACAACCGCTGAAGGAGGTAATGCGCCGGTTACAGGAATACTATGAATTTGACGTCGTATTCAAAGATTCCCGACTGGCAGATTATACCTTCACCGGATACCTGTCTTCCTGCAACCTGCAACAGGCATTAGGCACGCTAGAAGAAACATTCCCGGTCAGATTTAATGTAAAGGACAAAGTAATTCAAGTGAACAAACAATAGTGCTCCTTTTAGGATAACAACTACACTTTACTATGAAAAAAATTAGATCAATCAGCTGCAGGCTGATAATGATAATGGCATTGTATGCCTGTATGCAACTGCCGTTTACCCTGGCGCATGCCGCCGTATCCGCCCGCGATGGCGGAACACAGGCTATGCCGCTGATCTCGCTGATCAGTGAACTGGAAGGGAAGTTTGATGTACGTTTTAACTACAACACGCACCTCCTGGAAGGTAAAACCATCACCCTGAAAAATTCCACTACGTTCAAAGCCGGCAATATTGAAACGGTTATGAATCACTACATCTCCCCGCTGGGGCTTGTCTGCAAGAAAATCGGAGAGAAGTTCTTCGTAGTGAAATCAGAAAATGCTACCGGCAGTGAAATGAAAATTGCAGCTGTATCCCCGTTACCTGTAGTACAACAAGGCGTGAAAGGTACGGTGAAAGACAGCGCCGGGCACGTTTTGCCCGGTGTGACCGTTCGTCTGAAAGGAGCCTCCAGGGCGGCTGTCAGCGATAAGGACGGGAACTTCTCCATGGAAAATGTCAACGACGGAGATGTGCTCATCTTCTCTCTCATTGGTTATGGCCCGGTAGAATACACCATCAGCGGACAACAGTTTTTCCAGGTGGTGATGCGCGAATTGTCTACCGCCCTGGATCAGGTGGTGGTGACCGCTCTCGGTGTGAAACGTGCGGAGAAAGCACTCGGCTATGCCGTTCAACGTGTGAAGGGCAGCGCGGTGCAAACCGTTAAAGGCGTGGATATGGCTACCTCCCTCACCGGGCAGGTGGCTGGTCTGGTAATTAAGAACTCTACCGAGTTCAACGCCAAACCTACTATTGAGCTGAGAGGTGAAGGCGCCCTGCTGGTAATAGACGGAGTACCCTATGGTAACATGACCCTGCGCGACGTACCTTCCGATGATATTGAAAGCATCGATGTACTCAAAGGACCCACCGCCTCTGCCCTGTACGGCTCCCGCGCTTCCGGCGGCGTTATCCTCATCACAACCAAGAAAGGCAGCGGTGAAGGACTGGCTGTTAACATCAACAGCAACACCATGGTGCAGAGCGGATTCCTGTCACTGCCAAAGGTACAGTCTTCCTACGCCCGTGGCCAGAACGGAAAGATAGACAACGATTATGTATGGGGACCTAAACTGGATGCCGGCAACACTGCCAGAGACTGGAATCCTGAAACCAAACAGTTTGAAAACAACCGCCCGCTGAATTCCGTAGGTAAGAACAACCTGAAGAATTTTATGCAGATGGGGCTCATCACCAACAACAACATCAACGTATCGCAAAGCGGTAAGTACGGCAGCTTCCGTGCTTCCCTGAATCATATTTTCAACAAGGGGCAGTTTCCGAATACGAAACTGAACATGTTTAACTTCACCCTGGGAGGAGAACTGAAAGCCAGCGATAAATTTACCCTGGAAGGACATATGGGCGTGAGCAGAAGAACAGCGCCGCAGATATGGGGAACCGGTTACGGCAACCAGGGCTACATTTACCAGCTGACCATGTGGACAGGCCCGGAATATGATATCCGGCAGTACCGCGACTACTGGAAAACACCTAACCAGACGCAGAACTGGATGTATACCAACTGGTACGACAATCCTTACCTGATTGCCTATGAAAAACTGAACGGCATCCAGGAAAGTACCGTGAATGCCAGCCTCACCGCCAACTATAAATTCACTTCCGACCTGAGCCTCCTTATCCGCCTGGGTTATGATGTTTACAATAACAAGGAAACAAAACGCAACCCTACTGCCAATATCTACTCTACCCGCGGTGGCTGGAACGCCAGAGGACTGTACAGCATCAGCGATGCCTTCGGCTGGAGCACCAACAACGATGTGATGCTCAGCTACAACAAAAAGGTGCGCGACTGGTCCTTTGATGCGATGGCCGGCGCCACTCTTTACTATTATGTGGACGAATCTCTTTATGCTTCCACCAAGAACGGTTTAACCTCTCCTACTTTTTATTCCATCTATGCTTCTGTTGACCCCGCCATTGTTCAGCCCGGATATTCCAGCAGGCAGGTAAACAGCCTGTACGGCCGCGCTGCCATCGGCTGGAAGAATGCCGTGTTCCTGGATGTTACAGGACGTAATGACTGGAACTCCGCACAGTCTAAAAAACAGCGCGATTATTTCTACCCTTCCGTAGGTACCAGCGTGGTGATGTCTGAATTTATGAAGATGCCCGCATTTGTTGACATGTGGAAACTGCGCGGCTCCTGGGCTACCTTTAAAACTCCGGCCGGCGTTTATACCCTTAACCGCCTGTATAATACCACCGCTTCTGCCTGGAACACGCTCAACTCCGCCAGCTATCCCAGAACCATGCTCGGCTCACCGGACATATTACCCAGCTCTATGCGCACCTGGGAGGTGGGAACAGCAGCCTATCTCTTCAAAAAGCGCCTGAGTGTGGATGTGGCCTACTTCAACAAATATTACTATAACCAGCAGAAGAGAGTGGCTATCTCCAGCGCTTCCGGCTTCGACTCCACCTATATCAACACCGGTGAAACAACTGTACGTAAAGGGGTGGAAGTATCCCTGAGCGGCAGCATCATCAAACAGAAAGGCTTTGAGTGGATATCTGCTGTCAACTGGTCTACCCAGCACGTGTATTACAAAGACCTGGATCCGGTTTATTCTCCTAAAAAACCCTGGGTACAACCGGGAGCAAGGAATGATATATATACTGATAACTACTGGCTGAGAGACGGCTCCGGCAACATCATTCACAACAATGGTATGCCGGTACTGAGTAATTATGAACAGGTGTTCGGCTATACCGATCCTAAATTCAGCTTCGGCTTCATCAACACTTTCATCTTCGGCAACTTCACCGCCGGTATCAATATCGACGGCCGTGTAGGAGGCGTAATGTACAACTACATCTATGACAAGATGTGGGACAGCGGTACCAACCCGGAATCAGACAATGAGTTCCGTTATGATGAAGTAGTGAACGGTAAAAAGAATTATGTAGGTAATGGTGTGAAAGTTATCAGTGGCGAAGTGGCGTTCGATAATTTCGGAAACATCATATCAGATACACGTCAGTATGCGCCGAACGACAAAGGCATTTCCTATCAGGCGTATGCGCAATCATTCCGTGGCGGTGACCGTGGCGTGCAGAATAAAACATTTGTGAAAGTGAGGGAAGTATCGCTGGGCTATCGTTTCCCGGCTGCCATGCTGGCGAAATCAGGTATCAAAAACGCCTCTGTATCGCTGACAGCACAGAACCTCTTCCTCTTCACCAATTTCAAATACTCTGATCCGGATGTAGACAATGAAAACCTGAATTCTCCTTCACAGCGGATGGTAGGTTTAAACATCAGGGTAGGCTTCTAATGCGATCATCTCACAAGAAAGTAAACAACATGAAAACGATCTCCTGTAAAAATATACTGATGCTGACATCCGCCATGATACTGGCAGGCGGCTGTTCCAAATTTGACAGCATCAATACCAATCCGAATAAACCCGCCACTGTCAGCTCCGCTAACCTGGCCACCAACATGATCCTGGGGGTAACCAGATCAGAAATCAGCAGCACCAAATCCTTTATGCAGCCGTTCCTGCTGGGTAAATACCTCACCTGGGGCGAAGGGCAGGAATATCTGCAATACAACAGGCTGGAAAGGGGTACCTATTCCCGTTTGTCGCTGCTGCGCAATGTGCAGCCCATGATTAATTTCGCGACAGACGAAGGACAGCGTAACGCGTATACCGGGCTGGGTTCCTTCATCCGGGCATGGCAGTTTTTTATGACTACCATGCAGGTGGGCGATATCCCGTATTCCGCCTCTATCAAAGGTGAAACGGAAAATATTGTACAGCCGAAATATGATACGCAGAAACAGGTATTCCTGGGTATCCTGCAGGAGCTGGATCAGGCAGATGCCTTCCTGGCCAAAGGCGCCGACTTCGGCGGCGATCCGATATATAACGGGAAAGTAGATAACTGGCGCAGACTGGTGAACAGTTTTGAACTGCATGTACTGATGAACCTGTACCGCAAGACTTCCGATGCCGATCTGAAAGTGGTGGAACGTTTCCGGAATATTGTTGCCAACCGGCCGCTGATGCGTGACTATAGTGATAACTTTGCTGTTACCTATAACAATATTGCCGGACAAAACTATCCGTGGTCCGATGTGCCGGCAGGTTCCGGCAACTCTTTTGTGAAGTCGAACTATACCATGCTGAGCACCACGCTCATTAATCCGCTCAAGACCTTGCAGGACCGCCGCCTGTTTTATTATGCGAAACCATCGCCGGTACGGCTGGCCGCCGGCAAGCTGCCTTCCGACTGGGAGGCATACGTCGGGGCAGAACCTTCCCTGCCTTTCCCTGACCTGCAGACGATACGTGTGGATAAGGATTATGCAGATATCAACAACCGGTACGTAAATCTCGTGAATGCCGAACCGGTGAGCGTTTTCAGTTATCAGGAACTGCAATTCATCCTGGCAGAGGCTGCCCTCCGCGGCTGGATAAATACGGCGCCGGCACAAACGTATTTCGCCGCAGGTATTACCAGCGCCATGAAATTCACCGCTGCCTTTACGCCTGATGCAGCTGATTACCATCACAACATGAAAATCGACGACGCTTACATACAGTCTTATGTAACGGCCAATACACTGACTGGCAGTACAGAAAATCAGCTGTCACAGATTATCCTGCAGAAATACCTGGCAGGTTTCCTGCAGGGCAGCAAATATGTAGCCTGGTATGAGCAGCGCCGTACAGGTTATCCTGCCTTCGTGCTGAATTCCGGATCCAATCTCAATGTTCCCGGTACTAAATTTCCTGTAAGATGGATGTATCCCGGAGATGAACTGAGCTATAACAACGAGAACCTGGTGGAAGCTATCAAGAGACAGTATGGCGCCAGCGACGACGTGAACGGAATCATGTGGTTGTTGAAAGATTAATATGGCATTCTACTGTATTTGACTTAACTTTAAGTATGTACCTTTTTGCTTTTTCTTTCTAGTGACAATTACTTAACCCATTTACATATAAAGGCCGTGCAGCTTGATGTTGCACGGCCTTTATTTTATCTTCCTGAAAGTATATTTATCCTTTATTTCCTGATTGAAAAATACTCCTTTGGATATCGTCTGCTTCATTGACTTATACACTGATTCCGGTACATCCAGGTAGTCATAAATGGCTCCCGAAACGAACAGAATCCGCAACACGGCATTCTCCGGATCATAATCATATTTTCGGATCACAGACGAAGGCATGGTGGAACAGCCTCAATTATCGTACCCCTTGTGTATGTGGTTATTTTGTTATTTTTTTATTTGAGATTTGAAGGCATTCGTGGTGTCCGGGTAAATTAAAGGACCTGCAGAAACAGTATTTCAAATGATTACATCTCAGATAATAAAATGAAACAGGAAGAGATCGATTATATTTTCAGGCATTATCATCATTTCCTGACATTAATGGAAGTAGCTGCGGAGAAGCAGGTACTTAGCAACCAGCCGGAGGTGCAGGAGTTGCTGAAAGACGGACCCGCCATTTTCCGTATGCGGACTGCCGAAAGGCTCGTGCGGGAATTTCCGGAGCAGGTTTATTTTAACAACTGTCCGCAATGCGGCCGGCTGGCCCGTACACCTCAGGCGCAGCAGTGCAGGTATTGCCTGCACTGCTGGCGCGATTAAAGAGGTCTCTTTTCTTTCAATATTTTCTTCAGGGTTTTGAGATATAGTTCCGGGATAATGTCTGTACCTTCTTCCACCATAAAATGCGTAGCGCGGGGAATCACGGTAGCGGATGCCTTTGGCAGGGTGTTGACAACGCCGGCAATCTGACTGGCAGGCGATATTTTATCTGCTTCACCCAGGAGAGCATAAATTTCGCAGGCAGGATATTTTTCCGGTTTGTAGGATAATTCATTTTCCCAGGCGGCCTTACCCATTGTAAACAGTGTTTCGGTGGGCACCTGTTGAAAATCCTTCAGCGGCATGGAGGAGAACCAGGGCCTGGAGGCGCTGAAGCTCATCAGCTGCTGCAGTTTAGGAATAGCGACAGCCGGTGGCTGCTGAAAGAATTGATCGTTGTAGATAGCTGCCATCACACTGTCCATTTCTGCTACGTCTTGTGGCGTCAGGGCTGCTTTTTTACCAGCTTCGTGTATGCGATAGAGTTCCTGTTTGTAGACAGGTACAAATCCGCCGACAACCGGGATGATGAATGCGGTATGCGGCAGTCTGGAGGCGGCATCGCTGACAACCCAGGCGCCGTTGCTGATGCCCATCATGCTGATGGCGGATATTTCCTTCCTGGTTTCCAGATGATGATAGATGTGTTCCACATCGCCGGCCAGCACGCGGATACCTGCATCCCATGGCTGGTAGCTGCCGGTGGATACGCCGCAGCCTCTTTTGTCGTAGGTGAATACGCCGTAGCCCCAGGCATTGAAGAGGTAGGGCAGGTAGCGCATGTTGTGGCGGGTTTCATAGCCGGCGCCGTGTACGAGGATGATGACCGGAAAGGTGTTTTTTCCGCGGGGCTTCCAGAGCGTACCTCCCAGGGTGGCGCCGTCGGCTTTCACCAGCATGTCTTCTGTATCTGCAGGCTTCACTTTCCATGCGGTATCTTTCCTTTGTCCGCTGATAAAGAGCAGGGTATGATCATCCTGCAGCATAATTTTATCACCTGTTTTACCAACGGTAAAAGTCTGTTTACCTGCGGGAGATAAATACCTGCAGGCAGACTGGCCATAGTCCATCAGGAACAGGTTGTTGTCAGTGCGGCCTACAGAAAACAGTCTGCCGTTGCTGCTTTGATAATTACCGAAATAGGATTTGAATGCAGACAAGCTATCCTGACTGCTGGCGGATAAATATCCGCAGCATGATAATAAGAGCGCAAAAATTTTTTTCATCACAGGGTTGTTTTTTTTGTTGCCCGAAGATAGCCGGCCGTGGCAGGGCGGAAAACAAATTGTGACAGACCGGAAGAAAAATGTGACGAAACTCCCTTGTAAAGGGACTGCAGTAACATATGCTACTTTTAATCAGGTGGAATCATTTCTTATGTGAAAACCGTTATAATCAAATCTGTTGCAGCCGAGCCTCCCCCCGCATAAGTATTGATGCACCCTCTTACTGGTATCGTTAAGCGAATATGTGATCCGATTGTACTGTCTCTTGTTAAAGCACTGTCTTCATTGACAGTGGTATGCACGTTTGTTTTTTTAAACCCAACTATATGTAAACCCAAAATCTGAATTATGCAAAAAACACTATTCACTTTGCTGGGAATCCTGTTTCTCAGCCTTTCCCTGAAAGCCCAGATCAGCAATGGAGGAAGACCCTACTCCTTTGCGGCTGCCCTGCCTGAAGAGGTAGACACCAAAAAAGTCGGCGCGCTGCCTATCGCCAAGCTGCGGGAAGAAGATGAGGCCAACCTGAAACAAGGGCTTCCGCTTCGTATAGGCATGATCGTGCCTGCGTCCTATTCCCTGTCCAATTCCGGTACCTGGACCACCCTGCGTAACGGCGACCGTATCTGGCGGCTGAACATCCAGGTGGATGGCGCACTGGCGACCTCCCTGTATTACGACAACTTCCGCCTGCCCGCAGGCTCCAGGCTGTACGTGTACAACGGAGATCATTCTCAGGTAATCGGCAGCTATTCCGATGCCAACAACGCCGAAACAGGATTGTTCGCTACTGAAATCCTGAAAGGCAGCACCACCGTGCTGGAATACTACGAACCCAAAGCTGTGAAAGGCCAGGGACGGTTTACCATCACCGGGGTGAACAACATCTACAGCAACAAAATTCCGGAGTCCAAATCATCGATGGACAAAACCGTTGGTGCTTCCGGCAGCTGTAACGTAAACGTAAACTGCCCTGAAGGCGCTAACTGGCAGAACCAGAAACGTGCAGTGGCAAAAATTATCTTCAAGAACGGCAGCAGCAGCTACCTGTGTACAGGCTCGCTGGTGAACAATGCCCGCAAAAACTGCAAGCCTTACTTCCTGACAGCCAACCACTGTGGTTCTAATGCTTCTGCAGCAGATTTCAACCAGTGGATTTTCTATTTCAACTATGAAGCGCCGGGTTGTACTAACCCCAGCGGCGAACCGGTAAGCAATACCATCACCGGTTGCGTACAACGCGCCCGGTCAGGCGATGCCGGTAGCGTAGATGGTTCCGACTTCCAGCTGCTGGAATTCAACCAGTCAGTTCCCTCTTCCTACAATGTGTATTATGCAGGCTGGAATGCCAACGCAGCAGCCAGTCCCAGCGGTGTGTGCATTCACCATCCTGCCGGTGACATCAAGAAAATCTCTGCCTACAGCGCTCCGCTGACAGCTACCAACTACGGCGGTGGCGGGTCTGCGCCGTATACCCACTGGAAAGCCATCTGGGTGCAGACCACCACTAACTGGAGCGTAACAGAAGGCGGATCTTCCGGCTCCCCGCTGTTCAACAACAACGGCCAGATCGTAGGTCAGCTCTCCGGAGGCCCATCCAGCTGTAATGCTACCGCTGCCAACAAATTTGACTACTACGGTAAAATGGACCGCAGCTGGACATCCATGGGCAGCGATGCGCTGCATCAGCTGAAACCCTGGCTGGATCCGGATAATACCGGCGTACTGTCTCTCAACGGTTCCAACTACCCCTGCAATGACACTACCGGTCCGCAGAAGTGTACAGATCCGTATGAACCTAACAACACCCTCGCTACCGCCGCTACCATTTCTTCCGGTGTAGATGTACGTGGTAATATCAACACTGCCAGCGACAGCGACTATTTCAAAATTGTGATAGCAGATACCAGCAAAATCACTATCGTACTGGATAACCTCGGCGCTAACTTCGATGTACGCCTGCTGTCATCCACCGGTGCCCAGCTGGCCATCTCCCAGAAAACAGGTACACAGGCAGATTCCATTTCCTATAATGGCCCTGCTGCTACCTATTATGTGCAGGTATATGGTAAAAACGGCGCTGTATACGATTCTACCTGCTACCGCCTTATCACTACCGTCACGCCGATAATAGTAGCCTGCACCGACATTCTGGAGCCTAACAACACCCTGGCCACCGCAGCTGCCATTGCTACGGGAACGAATATACGCGCACTCATCGCCACCTCTACGGATGTTGACTATTATAAATTTACCACCACCGCAGCACAGCCGCATATTGAAATACTGCTGGCCAACCTGCCCGGCGATTATGACGTGAAACTCTACAACCCCGCAGGTACACAGATAGGTATCTCTCAGAATGGCAGCACTACCAGCGAAAGAATTGTTTACAACAACGGCGCTCCCGGCACTTACTCCGTACAGGTATACGGTTACAGCGGCGCCTTCAGTGCCTCACAATGCTATCAGCTTACTGCCAACATCAGCAGCACGCCGAAAGTAGCATCTCCGGCTGCCAAATCAGATAAGCAGGATATAGAAGAAGGTAAATCAGGTAAAGACTTCCGCATCTATCCCGTACCGGTGAAAGACCGCGTATTCGTGGAAATCAACAGCCACGAAAACAGGTTACAGGTTATCACCGTAACAGATATGAGCGGTAAGATCGTATACAACCAGCAACACCGCATCGTTGCCGGTTATAACAGACTGGAAGTAGTAATGCCTGCTGCCCTGAAAGACGGTATTTATATTATCGCCGCCGGCAGAGGACACACGAAGAAATTCATTATGCAAAAACAATAAGCATTCATTTTCTTATTTAATTATTTGAGATTTTATATAAATCAGTAAGCCCCCTGGAATATTTTGGGATTTTCAAATTTTGAGATTTTAAAAAATGCAGCGAAGACTTTCATATCTCCGCTGCATTTTTTTTTAAATCTCAAAATTTGAAAATCCCAAAATATTCCAGGGGGCTTACTGATTTATATAAAATCTCAAATAACCAAATAAAAAAATTATTCCGTTTTGAGTGATTTCACCGGGTCCATCAGCGCAGCCCTGACAGATTGCAGGCAGGCGGTGACGAAGGCAATGCCTGCGGTGAGGAGGCCCGACCAGGCAAACATCCACCACCGGATATGCATATGGTAAGCGAAGTTCTGCAGCCACTGCTGCATGATATACCAGGAGAGCGGCGTAGCAATGATCATCGCCAGCATCGCCAGCTTCACAAAGTCTTTGGAGAGTAACCCTACGATACTGCCTACCGATGCGCCCAGTACTTTGCGGATACCTATTTCCTTGGTGCGCCGGGTGATGTTATAGGCTGTGAGCCCCAGTATACCCAGGCAGGTGATAAAGAGGGTTAAGGCAGAAAATATTTTCACCACTTTCCCGAACTGGTCATCCGCTTTATATTGCTGGTCAAATAGCTGATCCATGAACTGGTATTCGAAGGTATGACCCGGAAAATGCTGCTCCCACAGGCTTTTGATTTGTGCAATGGTTGCAGGCATTTCAGCGGTGCTGACTT
Source organism: Chitinophaga solisilvae (assembly GCF_009928525.1). GTDB lineage: Bacteria > Bacteroidota > Bacteroidia > Chitinophagales > Chitinophagaceae > Chitinophaga > Chitinophaga solisilvae. The sequence goes on from NZ_JAABOK010000002.1 coordinate 487,462, forward strand.
TCAGCACATAGTATTTGCCTATCTGCTGATACCAGTGCAGCATGGGCAGGAGGGATTCTTTCATGGACAGCTGGTGATAGTCTTCCGTTACACCAACGATGGTAGAGAATTTGGCGCTATCGGAAAGCGTCAATGAAATGCGTTGTCCCACGGCTGTTTCCGGCGTCCGGAAACCCAGCAGGCGGGAGGCTTCGCGGCTGATGATGACCTCGTCTTTATTGGGAAATCCATCCCGGAAATTATGTCCCGCTACAAGTTTAATACCCGTAATATCCAGCAGGCGGGAATCGATGCCATACATGTAGAAGTTATATCCTTTGCCGTCAGTAGCGCCGTAGCGGCTGATGCCCGTGGTGGTACTGAGCTGGTTCAGCGGCACGCCCGGCAGTGACTGTGAAATGGAGGCCTGCTGTATAGCCGGCAACTGCTGCAATGCCTGCCGGAAGGCAGGTTGTTCTTTTTCCAGTACGGCGTCATCTTCGCCGGATGTTGCTTTTATCACCAGCAGCTCGGCAGGGTTCAGCCCCAGATCCTGGCTTCTTAGAAAGGCCAGCTGCCTGTATACAATGAAGGAGGCCGAAAGTATCACCAGGGCCGCTGTAAACTGTCCTACCACCAGCGTTTTACGGAACAGGGCGCTGCCAATGGAGGCGGTAAAGCTTTTCACCGTAATACTCACCGGTTTAACGGCAGATAATACCATTGCAGGATAAATACCGGAGAGCAGTGAATTCAGTACAAACAGCGCCAGACAGATCAGCCAGAAGACGGGTGAGGTAAAGAAGCTGTTAACCGCCACCCTGTCTGCCAGCACCAGGTAAAAGGGCAGCGCCAGTTTTACCAGCAGCAGCGCTATCGCCATGGCAAAAAGGTTAATCAGCAGGGTTTCCATCATGAACTGCCTGACCAGGCTGCCGCGGGAAGCCCCCAGGGCTTTGCGCATACCTACTTCCTTCGTTCTTTCCGTGGTACGTGCGGTAGTAAGGTTGATATAATTTACCGAGCCTACCAGCAGAATCATAAACGCTGTTATCAGCAGGAAGCGAACGGTTTTAATATTCCCGTTTATTTCAGGTTCAAAGGTTTTATGGGAGAAGAGATGAATATCCTTTACGGGTTCTGTTCTGTAGATATTATCGCGGATAAAGCCTTTGGTAAGGGTGCGCATCTTACTGTCAAATGCGGTGAGGCTGGTATGAGGGCGGAGCTGTACGTAGGTGTAGTTGTTGTTACCGTTCCAGCTGTTAAGCTGGAAACCCAGTTGAGGCAGGGTCGACAGCGAGATGAGCATATTTATCTTCAGGTGGGTATTGGGTGGCAGGTCCTGGATAACGCCGGTAATGGTATAGGATTTATCCATGAACTGAATGACTTCTCCTTTGGCGGGTTTATCGCCGAACATTTTTTGGGCGGTGGAAGCTGTCAGCACTGCCTGGAAAGGTTCGTTGAGCGCATTTGCCGGTGAGCCTTCTTTAAAATCGTAGTTGAAGATGGTGAAGATAGAAGGGTCGGATGCATACATGCGGCTGGTAACAAAAACCTTTTGCCGGTATTTTATTTCGGCGGCATCATCGATCTGCTGGATGCGTACGTAGTCCACCACGTCGGGAATGTCTTTTTTGAGCAGTGGTCCGAGAGGTGGATGTGTTTCGCAATCGGTGACTACATATTCCGCGCCTTTGTATCGGTCCAGCGTAATACGGTAGATATTATCTGCATTGCGGTAAAAATTTTCGTAGCTGTATTCGAACCGTACATAGTTGATGATAAGCAGGAACGCGGCGGTGGCAATGGCCAGGCCCATCACATTGATGATGGTATAGAACCTGTTCTTTTTCAGTGCCCTCCAGGCGGTTTTAGTGTTGGTTGAAAGCATATCATTCCCGTTTGGAGGACCCCTGTGCAAAAAAACTGCCATGTCTGCCGCACCTGATGGGGCGCGGCAGACATGGCATTATACCATTGTATTCCTGTTCGTATGCGGACACAATTTGTCCGGAAGCGGACATCAGAGGGATTCTGCGTATTGCTTGAAGTTGTCAAGGATAGCCTGCCATCCGCCGCGTTGCATTTCCAGGGGGTTGGTACCTTCCGGATCAAATGTTTCGGTGATTTCGGTAGTATCGCCTTTGCTTTCGAAGGTGATGTGTACGCGTCTGCCATCAACGATGTTATAGGCCAGTACATTCGGCGCCTGTACTTCTGTGTAGGTGCCCTGGAAGTCGAAGCTCACGCTGCCGTCTTTTGCCGCCATGGTGGTTACAAATTTTCCACCGGGGCGCAGGTCGCTCTCCGCGTGTGGGGCATGCCAGTCAGGAGATGCCTGGCACCATTGTGTGATATGTTCAGGTAATGTCCAGTACTGCCAAACTTTTTCTACAGGTGCATTAACGATAGCTGCTACGGTGATGGTTGTCTGATTTGCGGTTGTCATGATTATACGTTTTAAATAGTTTGTGTTTGTGTTTATGTTATTCCGATGTTGATAATGCAAACTTACGTCAGCATTCCGGAATGTAACGGGTGTAATAACGGCAATGTGTGGGTGAATTACGACGAATGACGGGTTATTTTATTATTTTTTTATTTGAGATTTTGACACTAATTCTGGTCTGCTTTTGTACTTACAGGCGCAGACGGAGACCAGTATTAGTGTCAAAATCTCAAATAACTAAATAAAAAAATAACTCGTCATTCATAAGTAAAACTACCGGGAAACCGGTATTGCCGGTCTGAGTATTTATGCGTTTATTTGACACCGGAAACCTGTACGAGGCATGTTGTTGTTATCCTCTTACTTATCCAAAATATCATTGTATGCGTAAGAAATTGTTACTGGCAGTATTCCTTGGCGGCAGTCTGATAGCCGCTGCAGGAGATGCTTTTGCCCAGAAAAAACCGGAATACATTTATCCGAAGGCCACCTTTGATGAAGCTGCGACTGACAAACAGATGGACCCCGGTACGTCTGTTGTCCGCGGATCGGCGGTGGTGACAAAGAAAGGAAAGCTGAGTATGGCCGAAGCCGGAAGCAGTATCCTGTTATTCCCCTCCAATGCTTATTATGATGAGTTTTTTGCACTGAGAAAGAAGTATCCGGAAGGGGGTAAAAAAGAGGCTTCTATGGAGAATGCCGCTTTCAGCTATCGAATTCAGGGGAAATTCCTGGATAATATCGGCACATTTGAATTCAAAAATCTGAAGCCCGGTAAGTATTATATCATGACCTGGATTCCGTATGAGAAAAAGAAGCGGGTGAGGCTGGAAACGGGCAAGCAATGGTCTATTAATTTCTATACCGGCGTTATCGGCTCCGAACCGGTATACGGCAATTTTATATACCGGTATAAGGAAGATATGGTGGTGGGCGGTTTTGTAGAAGTGCAAAAGGACGGAGAAGTGGTAGAAGCTATTATCAGTAATTTAGATTAACAATTATGAAGAAGATATTATATACCACCTGCGCAGCGTTTATGCTGGTCATCGTATTCCGGATGGATGCCGGTGCGCAGAATGTTAAGTTCGAGGACGATAATTTTAAACAGGCCGTGCTGGCACAGGGGGTGGATACCAACGGAGACGGAGAAGTGCAGCTGTCTGAGGCGAAAGTGGTAACCAAGTTGTATGTTGATAAGGCCTCCATCACTTCGCTGGCAGGTATCAAGAGCTTTGTTAACCTGGAAGAGTTCGGGTGTTATGATAACGACCTGAAAGTGCTGGATATGGCGGGTATGAAAACCGTGCGTGCGATCTATGCCTTCAACAATAAGCTGATCAACGCGAATCTGCGTGGCATGACCAACCTGGAAAATATATACCTGTCCTATAATAAGCTGACTAACGTTGATCTTTCCACCTGTAAGAACCTGGTGGAGGTGAAGATGGATCATAATGCGCTGCGTAAGCTGGAGTTGAACAATTATCCGCGGCTGGAAGTGATTGAGGTGCAGAATAATGTAATCACTGAGTTCAGCTGTGTCAATAACCTGGCGCTGAAAAGACTGCAAATTACCTACAACTACCTGTCTAAGGTGGATTTAACCAGCTGCAAGAACCTGGAATGGGTATGGATTTATAATAACGAGTTTCTGCAAGAGCTGAAGATAAAAGGATTGAGAAAGCTGAGGGAATTGGATTGTTCTCCTCCGCACCGCCTGACAAACCTGAACATGTCCGGAACGGTAAGTCTGGCTAAATTTACCTGGTAACACCGGCCGGCTGTTTACCGCTGCGTGCATGTACAAAGAAGTAGAACAGGCTGCCTGCGAAGTAGGCAGCTACATCCCATACGTCGCCGGTATACCGGGAAGAGAAGCGGGGGATTACCCACTCGAACACCACTGAAATATAGGCTGCCATAAATATTAAATAGCGCAAAGGATAACTGTAATGGTTATCCTTTACTATGTATATACGGGTGATGGTCACGGCGAGGTGGGCAATGGCGGGTATGGCGGTGAAGTCGGTCAGGTGGCCGTTCAGCAGCGGTACCGGATAATGCAGGCGCCGGCACACATGAATGATCACCCATAACAGGCAATACCCCGTAAAAAAAGGATCAAATAGCTTTCTCATTACAATACAAACATAATGGCGCTGACCAGTGCCAGCGATACCAGTCCGAACATGATGGCAAACAGGTAGAACCCGCTGTTTTTCAGCATCCGCACCGGCAGGCTGTCGGTCGGCTGTATGGGGAAAATGCTTTCTCTTAACCGTTTCAGTATCGGTTCCTTGTCTTCTTCTTCCGCTTTGGCAGGATCATATGGTTCATGATTCATAATATCCTAATTTAGAACAAATGTACTAAATAAATTAGAACATTTGTACTAAATTAATTTTTATTCTTCCGGTTGATTACCCTAATTTTGAGCCATGAGTACCAAACTACAGATTCTCAAAACTGCGCTGGAACTGTATAACAGCCAGGGCGTCCATACTGTGACCAGCAGGCACATTGCGGCAAAAATGGGTATCAGCGCAGGCAACCTGCACTATCATTTCAAACATACCGACGAAATCATTACCACCCTCTACGATCAGCTGGCAGCCTCTTTCGACGGGCTCGTTTCCGATATGGAAAAAAGAGATACTTTCGAGCTGGACGCTCTGGGGAAATTCACCATCCGTTCACTGGAACTGGCCTATAAATACCGCTTTATATTTTTACACTTTGTAGAGATATGCCTCCGTATACCCTCCATCAGAAAAGACTACTATAAACTTACCCAACGCCGGGAAAAGGAATTCCTGTTTATCTTTGAACAGCTGCAAAGGAACGGTATCCTCCGTACTGACCTGCCACAAAGCGTTTTACAGGCCCTCATTACACAGATATTTATTGCAGGAGACTTTTGGTTGTCCAACAACGAACTCACCCTCCGCCTGAGAGGCAGCAAAGCCATCCGGCACTACAGTAAAATTTTTGCCATGATGTTCTATCCGTATCTGACGGAAGCAGCACAGGAGCAAATGAGTATTTAATTACGAATTACGAATTGCGAATTGCGAATGAATAGCGAAGACCTAAGCGGATAAATAAATTCTTTATCCGCTTAGGTCTTCGCTATTCATTCGTAATTCGCAATTCGTAATTCGTAATTAGAATGAAATCTTCACCATCACAGATTTAGCCCCTATCACATATCCCATTCCGCTTTCTGTACTGATGAGTTCTACGCTGAAACCGCCGGTGCTGCCGAAGTCGCTGCCGTCGAGGGAGATGGTGCCTGAGCCGTTGGCATTGATGGTGTTGACAAGAACGCCGTCTTTGTATATGACCCAGCGGGCATCTGCCGGAAAGGGATCAGGGAGTATTTTGATGCTGAAGACATAACCCACGCCTCCGAGTTTCACAGAAGAAGGGCCTGTCAGGTTAATGCGGGACACGGACCGTGTGCCGAAAGAGGTGGATGCATGACTGTTGGCTTGTAATGGAAGGGTACTGCATGCCATAACGATGGCCGCCAGGAACAGGGATACTTTTTTCATAAATGTGGAGTTTAGATACTTAATGATGATTTACGGATTTCCTGATTTTGAAATTTAATGAATGTGGCGAAAGTCCGTATAGATCTTTGCTGCATTCGTTAAATTCCAAAATCAGGAAATCAGGAAATCAGGAAATCCGTAAATATCTAATATAGCTAAAGTATGATATCTGCCCGTATTTTTTACAGAGCAGATAAGTTGGAGAATTAATGGAGAAAGAAAGCGTATACAAAGAGGGCGGCTATCAGCAGAACGATAATGATGCTGATGAGGGTGGCCGTGCGTGGTTTGCCGGACCGGCGGGAGAATTGCTGTTCCCGGACGATACGGTCTATCTGTGTGTTATGGGACATGGTGTGGGCGCCGGCCTTGATCCCTTTAGCCAGGGCATCTACATAGGACAGGCTTTCTGCAAGTGACTGGCCGCTGATATCTTTATAATATTTTACAGCTTCTATTTTTTTGCCGGCAGCGAGATAGCTGAGAATGATGCTGTCAGGATCATCATGTTTGTTCGGGGGGCGCGATGCAGCAGCCTCCAGGTTGTCTACATATTCCTTGGCTTCCTGCAGGTCGCAACCACCTTCATCGTACACGAGTTTGATGGCCATCAGTTTCTGGCGCTGTTGCAGCAGCTGCTGTACTTGTTGTTTGGTTTTTTCGGACAGGTTCATAGCCAAAATTAAGCAGAACAGCGCGGAAAAAAAAGGCGTGATCAGGCACGCCTTTTTACAGAGAGAACGACTTCATAGAGGTAAAGCGGAATGGACCATCCCAGCCAGAAGAAGGTGGGGGAGATATCTGCAAAGTTACCCAGGCTTTGTACCATCGGGGTTTTGAGCAGAAGGCCGGAAACCACAAAGGCGAGTGTTATCAGGTAGCTTCTGACCATCCATTCCTTGTGCAGTTTGAATTTACCTTTTACTGCAGCCCACCAGGCAATGAAAGTAGCGGTGATCCATATGGTTGCCCATACCTGCAGGGAAAAGGCGTAGGCCCAGTTAACGGCGTAGGCGCTGGTAGATGCCAGTACTACGGCGCAGATGCTGCTGCTCAGGATGGCCAGCAGGTACAGGTAGCCGATAATACGGTGCAGCTTCCAGCCCATGTTGCGGATACGGTCCCAGAATTGCAGCGGCCCCAGTATCAGGGCGCCTCCGCCGGCGGTAATATGATGGATCAGGAAAAACCGGACATTGTAATATTTTCCCAGCACTTCCTTGGTCATCTTCAGGTAATGATCAGCACCATGCATGAATGTCCAGGTGATAAATACAATGCCTATCCATAATAATATCTTCAGATAGTCGGGTAATTCCAGCTTTTTGCCGGCAAGTAGCGTCTTAAACATATACATACTAATTATCAGGACACAAAAGTCCGTATGTATATGCCCGAAGTCAATAACCGTAAAATTATTCGGTCACCGAAAAATTATTCGGTATGGGCTGGGCCACGTTTTTCACCTTGCCCGCATAGGTAATGCCCCATCTGTCCATGGCATTGATGACAGGCAATATGCTCAGCCCCATTTCTGTCAGGGTATAATCTGCCCGCAACGGGAATCCCGGATGTATTGTTTTGGTCACCAGACCGTACTGTTCCAGTTCACTCAGCTGCATGTCCACTACGCGCGGCGTGGCGGTAGTCAGCTGACGGTGAATTTCACTGGGGCGTTTGTATCCCCGGTGGATAAGATCCATAATACAGGGCTTCCACTTGGCGCCCAGCACTTTCATAAAAACGGTGATGCCACAATCCAGATCCTGAGGTGTTTTCCTTTCGTATTGCATAGCTACAGATTTTTCAGCCTGTAAATATAATAATAAAAATGTTGCGGCGCCGTATCCTGGCTATGGCTACCCCTGCTGCGAACGGAGCGCATCCGTTTTTTGTATTATTAATCTATTGTTACCAATCATCTGCCCGTAAAAAGTTACCGGATAGAATTTCTATCTTCAGTATATGCAAAAAGATAGTTTGTTAGCACAGCTAACTGAAAAAACAAAAGGTGTTTTGTATTTCAGTGAATCCGAATATCCGCTTACAGTTGAAGACTGGGGCGTAGTACCCGCAGGCGAACTGACAGCACGCATCGCCGCCCTGAACAGTGTATCCGCAGATCTGCTGAAAGATGTTCCCGAAGAAACGTTTTTCCGTAATATTATCACCGCCGCAGACCCCGGCGATCGTGTCATTGTGGAAAACGCACAACGTTTCCAGGCGCTGCAGCAATGGCTGAAAAGTAACCTGGCCGATGTTCGTATAACCCGTGTGGAAACAGGTACCAGCATTCCCGTTTATATCACCGGCCATCTGGAAGACGGCACCTGCATAGCCCTTACTACCACAGCGATAGAATCTTAGATAATCAGACCGATATTCCCGTAACCCTTAAATCCTGCAACATGAAACCTTTCATCAGGCATCTCCTTGTTATATGCCTGGGTGGACTGCTATTCGCTTCCTGTAAAAAAGAAGCGCCCATCAATCCTGCAGCACCCAATCCTGTCGCGCGTCCGCAAACAGAGCTGACCACACTGCTCTCGGAAAATTTTGAATCAGGCACTAAAGCCGCCTACGCTGCCGGTACAGTTACCTTATCCAGCGGTAGCTGGACACTGGACGAAGCGCTGATCGGTACGCTGGCAGCAGATCTGAAGAACGGCGCCAAATCAGTGCGTATCCGCAACACCGGTAGTATTACCACCAACTTCAGCCTGAATGCCACCGGCACCATCACCGTAACCGTGCAGCACGGCACCTATGGCAGCGACAGTAACAGCAGCTGGCAGCTGTGGACATCGGCAGACAATGGCGCTACCTGGCAGCAGCAAGGTAATACCATTACTACTTCCGGTTCGCTCCAGAGCGCTGTTTTCACCTTCCCCGCCAGCGCCACCCTGCGCATCTCCATCAGAAAAACTTCCGGCGGTTCTTCCAGAATCAACATCGATGATGTAAGCATCACCGCCGATGGCGGCACCACCAACCCCGGTAACCCCGGCGATAACGACAACATGCTGCTGGGTAATCCCAGCAATGCCGCTGCCAATGTTTCCGCAGAAAATAATTACCTGATGGTGAAAACGTATTTCACATTATCGTACAGCCGTAGCCGTGGTACGCCCAACTGGGTGAGCTGGCATATTCAATCCAGCGACCTGGGCAGCATTTCCCGTACCAACGATTTCCGCGCAGATAATACCCTGCCCTCCGGATGGTATCAGGTACAGAACAGCAGCTACAGCGGATCAGGATTTGACCGCGGCCATAACTGTCCTTCTGCTGACAGAACCTCCACCACAGAAGCGAATTCCGCCACTTTTCTCATGACCAATATGATTCCGCAGGCGCCGAATAACAACCAGCGGACCTGGGCCAACCTGGAAAACTATACCCGCAGCCTTGTTAACAGCGGCAATGAAGTATATGTCATCGCCGGCTCTTACGGGCAGGGTGGTAGCGGCTCCCAGGGCGGTGTAACCAATACCATCAACAACGGTAATGTTACCGTACCTTCCAACGTCTGGAAAGTAATAGTGGTTATCCCTGCCGGCAGCAATGACCTCAGCAGGATCAGCGGCAATACCCGCGTGATAGCAGTCAACACACCGAATACCAACGATATTGATTCCGACTGGACCCAATACAGGACTACTGTTAGAAGTATAGAATCAGCGACGGGTTACAACCTGCTTTCCGCCTTACGGCCGTCATTGCAGGATAGCCTGGAGACAAGAATTGATAATCAGTAAGGACGTTCACCACAGCTGAAAGCCCCGGATATCATCCGGGGCTTTTTTTTGAATGGGGTAGCAGTGAAAGATGTCAGGGGGAACGGGTGAGCCGGGCAATCAGCAGCGCCGCGGCGGTATCGCCGGTAGCATTGAGCAAGGTGGCTGCAGGGTCCAGCAGCGTACCGATGATGATGATAACAGGCAGTACCTCTGCCGGCAGGTGATAGGCAGAAACGATCAGCAGCTGCCCAATGTATCCGCCGTTGGGGATGCCGCCTTCAATAACGCTGACCAGCAATGCAATGAAGACTGCAAGCAGCACATCGTGCCAGCCATTGATGGTCTGATGTACCATTGCCAGCGCCACCACTACCTTGATAACAGCGGCAATGGCAGATCCTTCCTTATGCAGCGCTGCTCCCAGCGGTATAACTACATCGCCTGTACGTTGCGGAACGCGCATCCTTTCCGCAGCTTCCAGGTTAGCGGGTATGGTGGCAATGCTGCTGCAGGTGGCCAGCGCTGTTACCGATGGCGTGATATTATACCGCCAGTAGCTTTTTACGGCAGGGATACCTCCTGCCAGGAATGCATAGGCGCTGAAGCCAAGGAAATAGTATGCCAGAGAAATCCAGTGGGCATTTACTAACAGTTGCGCATATACGCCGATTACCTGCATGCCGGTAGCTGTAATCTGGAAGGCAAAATATGCTCCCAGCCCGACCGGTCCCAGCAGCATGATGTAATAGATCACATTTTTCATGACGGCATTGCCTGCCAGCAGGAAGGCCCGGAATGCCTCTCCTGCAGCGCCTGACCGCCTGGCCGCAGCGCCGGTAAGGCCTGCGAATATCATAAGCGCCAGCATACTTTTGCGTGAGAGCAGCGCATAAAAATCGCTGACTGTCAGCAGCTGTACCAGCTGATCGCCGGCATCCGGAGCAGCGGAGGCAGGCAGTATAGCCGTGGCCGTTACTGTCAGGTTTACGGGGAAGAGGTAACAGGCCAGCAGCGTGAAAACGGTTGCCAGCAGCACAGAGCCAGTAAATACAAGACTCATGATACCGATCAGCTTTCCGGTTTCCCTGGAGATACTGAGGTGAGCGATGACCGAAGCGATGGCAAAAAATACCAGCGGCACAACGGCCGTAAACAACAGGTTAAGGAAGATATCACCCAGCGGTTTTACATACGGCACATAGGCCGGAAAGAACAGCCCCAGCAGGCTTCCTGCTGCAATGCCGCAGAGCAGGTACAATATACCGGCGTAGTTTTTCATATCAACGGGTTAAGAGGCCGGCATCCAGTACAAAAGAAGAACCTGTAACATAGCGTGCCTTATCGGAAACGAGGAACACCACGGCGTTGGCTACATCGGATGTTTCCACCCAGGGCACGTCAATGAGGTTGCCGGCAGAGCGTTCCGCAATTTCCTGCGGCGTAGCGCCTTCCAGCGCCGCCAGGCCGTCGTTCATCGGGGTGTTGACACCGGTAGGGTGAATGGAGATAGCGCGGATATTATAGGGCGCCAGTTCAATAGCCCAGGATTTGGTGAGCCCGGTGAGTCCCCACTTGGAAGCGGCATAATGACTGAGGCGGTTCATACCCCGTAATCCGGCGATGGAAGAGTTATTGATGATAACGCCAGACTGTTGTGCTATCATCAGCGGAATAATGCGGCGGCCTACCATCCATGCGCCCTTGAGGTTAATATCAATCATGGCGTCCCATTCTTCTTCCGGCATTTCATGGGTGATGCCATATGCGCAGATGCCGGCATTGTTGAAGAGGATGTCGATACGTCCCCAGGCGCTGTGCACCTCGTTCACAGCGCGGCTGATGGCGGCATCGTCGCGTACGTCGCCGGTGAAGGTGAGGCATTTCACACCCAGCGCTTCACAGGAATGCTGCAGTTGCTGCAGTTCATCTTCATTGCCCAGCGTATAGCCGGGATAGGTCAGCGCACGGGCAATGTCGAAGGCGGCAATGTGTACACCTTCTGCCGCCAGGGCAAGCGCGGTGGCTTTTCCTTGCCCGTGGGCAGCGCCGGTGATGAAAGCAGTTTTACCGGTAAGGTCGTTGGCCATAAGGTATTTATTTTTTAAACGGAAGATAGGGTTGGAGGTATTCGTCTATATCTGTTTCGGTAGCGTTGGCAAATACATTGGTAGCAATCATCTGCCCGGCGAAGGCAATGAGTTCCACCATCTGCGGAACGGTATACCGGCTGCGTATCCTGCTGAACAGGGTATGGTCTGTTTTTCCCTGATGCAGGGCCATGGTGCTGCCGAATTCCATCAGCAGTTCTTCTTCTTCCGTAAAGCGGATGTTCTCCGGTTGTTCGCCGTTGTCAATAATTATTTTGCGGAAAAAAGTAGTACAGAGCGGGCAGCCGCTGCCCCTGGAAATACTGTAGGCATACAGGTAGGCGAGCCGCTCGCCCAGGATCGCTGTGATAGCTTCATACAGGCGGTACCATTCCATATATATTTCAAAGGCCGGCAACGAGTGGGCAAGCGTGGCCTTCATATTGGTAATACGCGCATTGTATTGCGTTCTGTGTTTGTCAAAGGCAGCCTGTACGGCAGCAGGAGCCTGGGTTTCGGGCAGGGGGCTAATCAGGGCCATGGGATTTTTTCAAATGGTGATCAGCTAATATACGGGAAAATTAATAATCTACAAATTTAGTAGACTTTTAATATCTGCGGCAGACGGCGATTATATCTTCCGCAATTATATCATAGTTAAGTATGGTATTACTGCAGGCATATGGCAGTGGTAAATGTTATTTTAGATACATGTTCGGGGCCGCAGCCTTACTTCTCTTACTAACCGCGATAATGATAATATTGTTCTGATAACCTAAAACTCCACATATGAAAAAAGTAACATCAAAAAAGATGCATTTGTCCCTGATTAAAGTGGCTACACTCAGTCAGCCCGGACAGAAAGTTAAAGTAACCGGTACTTCCACTCCATGTACACTGCTGGATCACACGTATTGCGGGTGCCCTCCGACAGCGATCTGTTAGTCATTTAGTTATTTTTTTATTTTATTATTTGAGATTTAAAATGCAGCGGAGATTTTCGCGTTAGTATCCGCTGCATTTTAAATCTCAAATAATAAAATAAAAAAATAATTAAATGCCTTTATTGGGTGTCGGCCTGTAGCAACATGCGTTCTGCTTCCAGGTTGTGTTGACGGCAGAAGTGAATAAGTTGTTCCAATCGTTTTTTGCTGTCGAACTGAAAGTTCCAGCATAGTTTCTTCTGGCATGTTGTGCACAGGCGGATGGGGGTACGGTCAGTTTCTGCGAGGCTGTTGGTGCCGTTCATCACGCATCTCGCAGAAATACAGTGGTGAAGCGTAAACATATGCCCGATTTCGTGCGTGGTAATTTTCATTAATCTGCTCAGGCATAGCTGATAGCTGGAGGTATCCAGCTGTTTGTTTTGCAGTCTGTAGATAGAAGATATTCCTACCCTGTTCACATAGGATGCGAGTCCGAATACATAGTTCCAGTTATTTTTGGGATAGAGGTCTTTGGCGCTGATAGCCAGCAGTGCGATGCCATCGTCAGGCAACTTTCCCCGCAGCAGGCTGTCGAGCAGATAAGGAGCCAGCAGTTGTATGTTGCCGTCTGTCTGCTGCCGCATGGCAGATGCGGGCACACCTGTATCAGGCAGTGATGGCAGTAATATGGTGCTGAGCTGAAAGAAGCTGGTGTTGTATGCTGTTACCGCCTGTAGTATCTCCAGCTGCAGCGGAGTGAATTCGCCTACCGGCAGCAGGTATATGACTGCCTGTGCCGCGGTAGGTTTTACCGGATGAGCCGCTTTATATGCTTCAAATGTCTGCCCTTTTTCCTGATGTGTAAACAGCCATTCTCCTTCCTGCGGGGGACCCAGTGGTACATCCTGCTTCACGGCCGCTTTAAAATATGCTGACTGCGAACGGATGAACGTATCTTTTTCCCGGTTGTTGCAGGCGGAGAAAATACCGGGAATCAGGATAAGCAGCAGAAAACCTGTAATTATAGTTGGCAGTGGCATAGTGGAAGGCATAGGCAAAAATCAGTCTTGTTTTAAAAGTAAGTATTTACGGGAGATAACAGATATTTATAAAAAAAATTCTATGCCCGATGATATTGTAACCTCCCGGCTGGTATTGCGACTGATGAGTAAGGCCGTAGTGACTTCCTGTATAGCAGGTGATTTTGCGGAAGCAGAACGGCTGCTGGGCGCAACAATACCGGACGATCTGCTGGAAAGTAGCAGCAGCCTGCGTTTTAACCTGCGGCAGATGGAAAAGGATCCCCTATATCTCCCCTGGTCTGCAAGAGCTGTTATATTGCCGGAAGAACAGAAAATGATTGGCCTCATACGTTTTCATAGTTCTCCTGATCCGGAGGAGTTGCATGCTTGAGAATTTACGGATTTTGGAATTTTGGGATTTTGAGATTTGAAAATGCAGCGAAGATATTTGCGTAAACCTTCGCTGCATTTTCAAATCTCAAAATCCCAAAATTCCAAAATCCGTAAATCTCCAATCAAATCTCAAATAATTAAATAACCAAATCTTAAATACAGTTAAGGATCTGTTAATACTATATACCGGGGGGAAGGGGTGTGGGGATTTCTTCGTTGTAAAGGTAGGAGCGCCGGATGGAGCTTGTATCTACCTATATGCGATTTAATCTGTACTGTGTATGTTGAGCATGTTTTCTATTGTAAACCTGAAATCGCTGTTGCTGACAGGGATGTTGCTGCTGGCGGTTTCTTTCGGATGTAACAGGAAGATTTTATGGGATGCCTATCGTGAGGATGCAGAGGATAGGATTCCATTTATTGATATTATTAAGGGCGGCCGCTGGCAACGGTTTTCGGGGGTGGCAGTGAAGCCGGAAGGGGTGCAGATTAACGCACCGGAAGAAGATGAGCAGGAGGAACTGCCTTATAATCTTCGGGGGCCATACCTGAAAGTACAGGGCGATTTCCTGCTGGTGGCCACCATCACACCACAATCGGAGAAGAGCGCATTGGTCTATTTTTTTGGTAAGCTGCCTGATATGTGCGACGGATGGCAGCAGACAGGGAAGGCTGTAGCGATAGGTATCCGGCAGCAGCTACTGCAACTGATTGTGCACGACGGAACTACCGCTACGGCTAAAGCCTCCGCGGACATCGGGCACGTAGAAAAAGCGCAGCTGGCAGTAAAAAAAACAGGGAATAAAATTGAATGGTATGTGAATAATATTTTTGCAGGATCACTGGAAGATACCAGCAATATTTTCGGAGACGGAAAAGTGTATTTCGGCGCGGAAGCAGAAGCCGGCAGCAGCTTTATCATCAACGCACTCCGCGTGAAACCCGTGAATGAACGCGGCAGGGTGGAAGTAGCAGATAACAGCACTGCCTGGCAGACCGTAGCCACAACTGTTAAACCCCGCTATAAATCACATGATGAATAAACCGGTGAAACCCTCCGGAATGGTGGACTTCACCGGTTGGAACTGCTGCGGATTTATCCTGCTGTCCACCGTGCCGCATCGAACCAGTCTCCTATCCTGTGGAGTTCCCGGTTGATTTCTCCCGTAAAATAGTATTCATTGGAACGGGAATCGTAAGCGTAATCTTTTGCCCACATTGCTATGTTTGCTACGGTCATGTCAATGGCATCCAGTATAAAATTAATTTCAGCAGATGTCATGGTAGGATGTACGGATAACCTTATCCATCCCGGCTTGCAGGCGAGGTCACCGGCAAGAATGCTGTTCAGTATCGCATAAGACGCCGGCTGTTCAACTTGCAGTAGCAGATGACCATAGGTGCCCGCACAGGAACAGCCTCCTCTTGCCTGGATACCAAACCTGTCGTTGAGTAACCTGACTACCAGGTTGTAATGCACTCCCTCCACAATGAAGGAAATGACGCCCAACCGCTTTGTCACAGCAGCTTCCAGTATATGTACCCGTTTGATGGCCGACAATCCCGGAAAAATAAGCGCCAGCAATTCTTCTTCCCGCTTCTGCATCCGGGCAATACCCATCTCTTCTTTCAGCCGGATGCACATGGCTGCCTTGATGCCCTGGATAAATGGCGGCGTACCACCGTCTTCCCGCTGTGCAATATCTTCCGTGTAAACATGCATGCCCCAGGGGTTGGTGTACACGACTGTTCCGCCGCCCGGTTGATCCGGCACCTTGTTATGATAAAGCTGTTTGTTGAAGATCAGCACGCCGGGTGTTCCCGGGCCGCCGAGGAATTTATGTCCTGAAAAATAAATGGCATCCAGCCGGGCCTCTTCTTCTGCCGGGTGCATATTAATAGTGGTATATGGCGCTGCACAGGCAAAGTCAACGAAACATACGCCGTTACAGGCATGCATGAGTGTTGCAATTTCATGATAAGGGGTGCAGATGCCGGTAACGTTGGAGCAGGCGGTAACGGCAGCTATCTTGTATTCCCGGTGTTTGTACTGTTCCAGTAAAAACTGCAGGTGCGCCAGGTCGGTATTCCCGTTTTCATCGCTACCTATTATTTCTACGGTGGCATTGGTTTCCAGCCAGCTGATATGATTGCTGTGGTGTTCCATGTGCGTTACAAAAACAACCGGCTGCCGTTTTTTGTCAATGCTGCCGATGTTCTGTCTGCGTAGTCCCAGCAGGCGTTGCAGCTTGTTGACAGCAGCGGTCATACCGCTGCCGCAGAAAAGTAATATGTCGTCGTCCTGCGCGTGCACATGTTTTTTGATAATGGCTTTAGCTTCGTCGTAGGCGGCAGACATCAGGCTGCCGGTAACGGTGGTGGCGGTATGGGTATTGCCGGTGAACGGCAGTATTTCCTGCTGCAGATAATCTTCTATCGGCTGATAAGCCCTGCCGCTCGCTGTCCAGTCGGCATAAATGATACGCCTGATACCAAAGGGCGATTCAAAATGCTGCTGCTGACCAATAATGTGCTGCCTGTAGAAGGAGAAGTAATTTTCCAGTCCGCTCTCCGTACGTATGGCTGATGGTAACATGACTATCTGGGTTTTACGGTAACGGAAGGTCTGAACAGATCATGCGGGCTTTGGCTGTAGTGCTGATGCAATACGCGGGAAGCAAGGAACATCAGCGCAGCAAATGCCAGCAGTATGACTAACTGCGCAACGGATACCCGCTGTATGGCCTGCCTGGATGCGGTATCGCATACCTCTCCGGGGCAGTGCTGTACCTTTTTGCGGTTGAATAAAGGGTAAGCCAGGCAACCCAGGCAGATACCAAAGGCGGCTTCAAAGAAGAGGAACAGCAGACATACCAGGCATATCAGGCCGGTAATAATGCTGTAGGCATTCACAATGATAAAGAAATAGAACATGGTGGCGGATAAGATAATACCGATGCTCCAGGCAAAGCGTTTCTGCGGAGCGCCTACGTATTCCGGCTGCTGGTTGCGGACTATCAGCCTGCCGGCTATCAGTGCAGGCGAAAAGCGTGGGTTGATGCATACACGTATCAGCAGATCGAGCAGGAAGAAGGTGAGCACATATTTTACAGGGATAAAATTGCCGTTGAACAGGATAAAGAGCAGGGAGGTATAGGTGGCCAGAAACAGGATGCCGGCGGCGGCCCTGATTTCTCTTTCATTGAGGACCGGGATCTCATATCCTGCTACGGTTTCTCCGAATTGTATCAGCTTGTTCATGATTTGATGAATATTGGTTGTAAATATCTGGTTTCGGGTTTGTCGACAATGCAAGATTAGAACAGCTGCTTCATTGCCGGACTGCCGGGTCAACGAACAACGGATTCCGGTAAACAAACGGCAGAATCGCGTCAATCACCGCTATGACGCTGAAAATGAAAAATATTTTATCGACATTTACCTCACCAAACATCCTTATGAAGCGATTATCCGGCATAAAAAAGTATAAGCTATACCTGTGGCTGGTGCCCGTATTTTTCCTGTTGAATGTGCTGGGAGCCGTGGTAGAAGGCAAGGGTGGATTTCCTGCCAGAGCGGTTAATGAAGCCTGGCTGGTGTGTTATCTGTCAGCCGCCAACTACCGGCTGTTTGAGCATAGCTTACCTGCGCTGAGCTGGAAGCGGTTCTTCCGTTCTTTCCTGGTGCTGCTTCTGTACATATTTATTTATTCCCTGGGCTTTTATTGCTGGAGAGAGCTGGGCGTAACGCTGCATATTTTTACAGTGCTGAATCATACGGCTACCATACCGGATAAAATAGGTGCGCTGACCGGCTATAGTATCTCGTCTGTAGTGATCTTTGGCGTTATCAGGCATATTGTCAACTATATAAAGTTGAAGCAATCGGCACAGCAGCTGCGCATCGAAAGTCAGCAGGCAGAGTTGAACTATCTTAAATCGCAGACCAATCCGCATTTCTTATTCAATACCCTCAATAATATTTATTCCCTGGCACGGGATAAGTCGGACCTGGCGCCGGAATCTATTCTACGCCTGTCTAAAATTCTGCGTTATATGCTGTACGAAACCAGTTCACCGTATACCGCTATTGAGCAGGACCTGAAAATTATCGACGACTATATTGCATTGGAGAAGCTGCGTTACGACGATACACTGCGTATTAATTTCAATCATGACCTGGAAGACAGGAAACAGGGCCTGCCGCCGCTGTTGCTGATTCCGTTGGTGGAAAATGCTTTCAAGCATGGCGTATCGGAAACCAGGGACCAGCCCTTTGTAGATATCCGCCTGGAGGTGAAGAACAGGATACTGCTTTTTACCGTAAAGAATTCAACCGGGGAACCGGCCGCCGGTAATGCCGTGAAGGAAAATATAGGGCTGTCCAATCTGCGCCGGCAGCTGCAGCTGTTATACACGGATTACAGTCTGGAGGTGCAGCCGGGAGATTTTATCTTCATCGCTTCATTAAGAATAAATCTTGCCAGTCATGTCTAAAATAAAATGTATTGTCATAGAAGATGAACCGCTGGCAGCAAAGGTGCTGAAGGATTACATTGCATCGGTACCGTTCCTGGAGCTGCAGCAGGTGTTTAAAGATGCAATCCTGGCATCTGAATTCCTGTTATCCAATGAAACGGATCTGATCTTCCTGGATATACATCTGCCACGGCTGAAGGGGATGGCATTTCTCAAAACGCTGGCCAATCCGCCATCAGTGATTGTTACCACGGCCTATCATCAGTATGCGGTAGAAGGTTACAGCCTGAATGTTACCGACTACCTGCTGAAACCCTTTGAGCTGGAAAGATTCCTGACGGCAGTGAACAAAGTATATGCGGACCATCGCAGGAGCGCCGCCGGAGAGATCAGGGATTTTATTTTTGTGAATGTGCAGAAACGGAAGGTGAAGATACTTTTTTCGGATATGCTGTATATCGAAAGTCAGCGTGAATATATCCGGATTGTTACCACCAAAGGTGAGTATCTGTCTAAAATGAGTACCAACGAAATAGAAGAACTGCTGCCGCAACATATTTTCAAGCGTATACACCGCTCTTTCATCGTGTCCGTGAACCAGATTGATGCCTATACCGCGGAGGCGGTGGAGATAAAAGGTATATCCATTCCCATCGGAAGAGGGTATAAGGATGTGATTGACGAATTGTAAATATTACACGCCTGCCTGTCTGCGGTTGATCCTGTTCATTACTTTTTCAAAGATACGGTTGAAGATACTTCTGTTCTCTGTAATGATTTCGGCTTTCCCTACTACACTATCCTGGCTGTCTGGCACAATGGTAAAAATATCTTCATTGGCTTTTACATACTGCTTCTCGCTCCAGAACCGGAAGAAGATAACTTTCTCCGGTATGGGGCTTACCAGCAGATTAACTTCTTACCAGGCTGCAATACTGCTCAGTAGCTGCTTGTAGGCATCTGTAAGGCGTTGTAATGCTTTAAAATCTTCCTTGCTGTTTCGTTGACTGGAATGCCGGGGTACTGACTGTTGATTGTGAAACAAAACTAAGCAGAATTTTATTCCCGCCAAATAATTGTGGTACTGAATTTTATAATTACGTAGTACTACTTAGAGCGGTATTTTCGCATTGCTGCTTTTGTAGTTACCGCTATAATACAGCAGTTGCCCTACCGTTAGTAAAGATTTTCCTGCCATTGATGAACTTTATCGGGTAAACTTATTGCCCCCTGTTAACTTCAGTTGCATGTATAAACCCGGTAGTCTGAAAATAATTATGCAACCCTCATAGCACCTGACTATTCTTTTGAAGAAGCTGCGCGTTTAACCTGTAATGCCGGGCAGATACCTGTCTGCCCGGATTTTCCAACATAAAACCCAACGTATGAAAAAGAAAATCATTCTCAACAAAAAGATGATCCTGCAGAAGGAGATTGTTGCCAGCCTGACGGATGCGCAGCAGTATCACGTTAACGGGGGCGCTCCGCAGACAAGATATCTGACGGCGCATACCCTTCCTAATCCCAATAACTGTCTTTGCTGCTTTGATCCGACCGATACCCGGCAGCTTAATTGTACCACTAATTTCACTATAGAAAAGTAAACGTATGAAGAAGAAACTGTCTCTGAAGAAAAAACTGGTCATGCATAAGTTCATAGTTGCAGACCTGAATAAGCTGGAGCAATCGCAGGTAATAGGCGGTATTGCTACCACTACAAGGTTTGAAACCTGTGAAACTTATGTAGCGCCAACGCGCTGCCTGAAATGCCCTGACTGATAGGTAGCACGTTCACTGCAATGTTGCTGCATAGGAATATGCCACATTTGTAACGGTAGTTTAAACTACAGGCAGATAATTCATCTGCCTGTAGTTTCATGCAGTATGCTGTTCCAATCTGTATTAAGTAAATGCCTGATGCCTGTATCTGTTTGCACGTATTCCCCGGATTGCCTGCTCCCCCGACGTATTCACTTAAATATATACCATGAAAAAAAAGAAAGTAACCCTACAAAAGCTGGTGATGCAGAAACTGGTCATTGCAGACCTTACACCACAACAACGTGCCTTCCTGAAAGGAGGCGCTGCTATTCCGCCTACAAGGCTGGAAACCTGCGAATCGTATATTTCTCCGGACATATGCATTATGTGCCCGATTATTACAGTGTAATTCACGTCATAAATGAAATGGAACCCCGCTTAATAAGGCGGGGTTTTTTTATGTTGCCGGAGGAGTGGCCGTTACTGGATTTTCACGGAGCTCATTTTATCATTTGCGTTGGGAGATAAAGCGCCGAACCAGCTGTTGTCAGCGGTGAGTGTCCAGGAGGTGCCGGAGAAATTATCATCCGCGTACATAATGATTTTCCATCCGGCGGGGATTTTCACGGAGGAGGCCCAGTCGTTCACTACACCTCTGGCCTGTAGTTGCGATAAGGTATAATTGCCTTTTGCAATGGGCTGGGAGGCAGTGCCTCCGTAGCCGGCATCCTGGTAAAATACCACACCGGTGGTACCGCTGCCGCCACCTGCGGGGTTCATGATCTGTATCAGCTGTTTGCTGACGATATACGTAGGTGCGTAGGCGTTATTATCAGTAGAAGATGTGAGTGGTGCGTCTCTGTCTATGGCATAGCTGAACACGCCGCCTTTTTTACCGCCGGAGGGTTCCCATCGGGCGTAGTCATAAGCGCGTCCGGTACCGTTCACCGGATAGGTCACATCATACCATACGTTTGAAGGGTATCCTCTTTCTTCATAGAAGGAGAATCCGGGTACAAACCGGGAGGAGGAGATGTAGGGAGAGAAGGAATTCCAGGTAGATTGTAAGGTGCTGGCGCCGCGTCCGTAGGCCTGCAGCCATACATAGTCGACCATGGTATATACCTTCTGAAAAAGGCTGTTGCTACCGCTCTGGTTGGTATCGAAAGTCAGCAGTTTTCCGGTGCCTGATTTAGGTCCCAGGTAGCTGGAGAGCGCTTTATATACACCTGCCATATCGGTGAGTGTCTGGCCGGAAGGATTACTTTCTATGTCGATATCGTAACCATCGAAACCATATTTATTCACGACACTGTCCATGATGCGTTTGGCGGTGATAGCGTAACCGGCCGAATCGTGTGTGGCTCCCGGAGCGAGGTCCAGACCACCTGTAAGGATTACTTTAGTGCCTTTGGTATGCAGCGCGTTAATCCATGCGGGTACCTGGGCGGCCACAGGTGAGGTCGGAGAGAAGCAGAAGAGGATGAGAATGTCCAGGCTGTCCGGTACCTGGGAAAAGTTGGTGTTGAATGGCGCCGGGCCGTAGCAGGGGCCTTCCAGCCGGTAAAAGGCGGCATAGATTTCATGGGGACGGCTTTTGTAGGCGAGGAGGCTGTCCAGCGATTCAGTGGTGGTGGCAGCAGTTTCATGGAGGGGTAATACATCCGCCTGTTTTAATTCTTTGGAGCAGCTGATAACTGATAACAGTATAATCAATGCCGGGATTAATCTGAATGATACGCATTTTTTCATTGTAATGAATTTTATGGTGAACAATAATGCCAGCAGAAAAATCATGGGAACAGGGAGGTAGTTCCGCATCGCATCATGGCGTGCAGCATAACGGATATACTATCGATGACTCCTTTGCTTAAACGATTTACTTAGGCATCCGGCGGTTTGTTCACAATCCTGGTTTACCTGGGCTTCAGTAAATCTTATGGTTGTTGCTGAGCTGTTAGTGGTGATGCATTGTGCGTTGGGTCAATGGCTTTTTCATTATTCATGGAATCATTTTAAGGTAACAGCTCTCTTTCAGTGGAATCGACAGATGGTATTAAGATACGTTAAATTCTTAATAAATGAAAATTTGGTTAAAAGCGTATTCAAAAGTTTGTTCAATGAAAAAAAGAACCCGTCAACAATCAGGTATTACATCCGGCTCCAATACATGCAACAACTAAAAAGGGGCGGATCATATCTTCCATGATCCACCCCTTTCTCCAGCTGCCGGAAAATGTTAGTTCTTAATAAATTGATAAGTCTTACTCATCCCTCCTGTCCTGACATTCAGAAAATAAGTACCCGGCGCCAGCTCTCCTACATCCACAAATGTTCCTGATGTTAACTTCATACGCTGCCCGTTGTTGTTATACACTTCAAGCTGCGCACTACTATTTAATCCGCGTACATAAAGCCTGCTCTCAACCGGATTGGGGTACAGTGAAATACCTTTCTGCTGTGCTGTCTGCTGCTGCCTGTTGTTTATAACGCTGACGGGTACACGCTGCATGCCTGGGGCTGACGGCTTTCCAAACAATTCAATTTCTGCCAGCTGCAGGATTGTTCCGCTGTTGTTGGACAAGTTGAACCGGTAATGGGTATATGCTGTATTGTTGCTGATGTGGAAGGTTCTTGTCTGAAAACGATAGGGGAAATCTTCCCCGGAGCGGCTGTCAAGCGTATGCCAGTTGATGCCGTCTGCAGTGCCTTCCAGTGTCCAGGTCATGGGATCCCGCTCCGGGGCATCATTGGCGGAAGTGATCGTATAGCTTTTCACTGTCCGGCCGGAGGATGCCTGGTATTGTATCCAGGCGGCAGCGTTAAATGTCAGGTATTTGGTATTACGATTGTTATCGGTCAGGTTGGTATATTCCTCACCGGCTGGCGAACCGGTTTCATATTGCGCGTGTAATACGCCGCCCTGATCTGTTATGTCTGTTCCCAGGCTGTCGCCGGTACTGACTGGCGGAAGGCCGTTTTTTTCACGCAGCAGCTGAAACAGGTGGTCGGGGCGTACCACGATATGATTGGTATCGAGCGAATTCATTACGTTCCTGAAATTGGTTGGCTTCACATCCTGCCAGGGTTGCGCCTGTATGATGATAAACCTCGGCGAGGCGCCGTTCCAGCCTGCGGAAGCGGTGGCGATGGCATCTTTCATGGCCTGTTCGCCGGTGCAATAGTTGCAGGATAGCGGCATCCCCGGCAGTTGCTGATGATATATACTCAGCGGACCGCCTGTATTCTGCGCTGTAAGACCCAGTAATGACGGAGCATAGGTGGCAAAACTCTCCCCGACGTTCTGGTTGATGCCGCCGGTAATGGTGTTCCAGATGGTGATAATTTTAAATCCTGCCTTTTTGTTATACGCTTCCGTTCTGGCAACAAATTGATTTAAGGTCTGCTGATCGGGGAAATAATTCGGATATACATAACCGTATCCGGAAGGCCCTGAAATGAGGTTGTCATTACTGGTGGCCGACTGATGATAAAAGTTCAATGCTCCCGGCATAGCGTCCACCATCGCGGGAGATAAGGTCCATCCGATTGGCACTGACCCGCGGTCAGGATTATTCCACAGCTTGCGCATCAGGTGTTCCACAAACTGGAGGTTGTCGCCATCGCTTAGTATAAACGCGACATAAATTTTATTTTTCAGGAGCGGCCTGGGAGGAACAGGCTTTATGTGTATGGCTCTGGGCATACCGCTATGCACAGTTAAATTGGTGGCATAATCGCTGGCAACGGTGGCTATTCCATAGCCGGACGCTCTGGTGATGCCGGAGGCTTCTTCCGGCCACCAGCCCATATAGGTAGCCCCGGCCGGCATGGAAGACAGGAACCGGTTCAGCAGTTCACTTTCACCTGTTACCCTGGGATCCAGCCATATTACTGCAGCACCCAGGGCGGTCGCATATTCGCGCAGGGAGCCCTGATGCGCTTCCGGACTTAACCCTATTAACAGGCGGTGATCCAGCGCAGGCCACCAGGTATTATACAACGCCTGGTATACCTGCAGATTACTGGTATATTGCCCGCGCAGATCCAGCAATACCGGCAGGTTGTAGGGAGCGGCCGTTAGCCGCGCTACTAAAGACGGGGAGGCAATCAGTGCTTTCCTGTTTTTTGCGAGCATCGTTGCGAGGTTAACAGTGGCGGTACAGGCGGGGTCATACACGATCAGACCGGATACTTCGCTGCGGTATTTCGTGATGAGGGCCCATCTGTCTGTATGTTCCGTCCAGGTTAAACCTAAAGACTGCATCCAGGTATAGGGGCCTTCTGCAAAGGCATCACCTTCATAGGAGAAGAGCCGCGGCCGGGTACTGTTGACAATACCTTTCAGGGAACTGAATAAATAGGTTTCGGCGGTGGCATTGTCCTGTTGAACGCCTACCCGGTCCACCTTGATGTAAGCGGCTCCCTTCCAGAATACACGCAGTTCGATGTTGTGATTATCGGCCGGCATCGTGAAGGGTAGTTTGAAGCTGGTGTAGTCCGACGCTATCGGGAATTCCTGGCGGGTAATTGTTTTAGCTGCCAGGGTTGCGCCGGTAGTGGCGTCCCGGACATCTATATCTGCTACAGCATCGTTATTGGCAGTGTTATTATCAATTTTCATCCTGAATTCAGCGATGTTGAATCCGGCTGTAACGCTGTTATCATAAGGGCCGTAAATCATATGCTGATTGGCGGCATCGATGCCCACCTGGCATAGCCATCCGTCTGTTTCCAGGCGGCCTGTTTTATGACTGAGGGAAGGCCCTTCCGCTTCCCATTGCCAGGATTGCTGCGCGGGCAGAGAGGCGCCGTTGTTGTAAAATAAATCCAGCTGGCTGGCCGTAGCCGGAAATGAAGGCAGTAGCTGACCGGCAGGCCAGTTTATCTGGGCGGTAGCTGTGGCGGTTGTCAGCAGCCATAGCAGGAAAGGCAGCAGTACACGCATAACGGGGAATTTGTGGATCATGGTAATTAAAATTTAATCATAGAATAAGTATCTGCATGAAGGATTAAAAGGTCGCGATCTGTCACGCCGGCGGGTTATCAAAATATCTGTCAGACAGGAATGCCTGCCTGTTGCCGTTAACAAGGTGCCCGTGGAATCATTATAAAGTACAGTAATTAAATCAGATTTTCTGCATTTTTATGAATTGGGTATAATTGGGTAATTTTGTGGGTATATATGATAAAGACTACAACCATAAATATCACCGCCGAGGTGCTCTCCCTGATTTCAGAAATTGACGAATTTAAAGGTGCATGGCGCGCCTTAGGGCAACTAGCACCAGAGCATCTCACTTCATTAAAGCGGGTTGCTACAATTGAAAGCATAGGGTCATCAACTCGTATTGAAGGAGCGAAATTAACCGATCAACAAGTAGAAAAATTCCTTGGGAACTTAGCTATAAAGCAATTTACATCTCGTGATGAAGAAGAAGTCGCGGGATATGCAGATGTAATGAACCTTATTTTTGAGAATTACACATATATCCCGCTCACTGAAGGCTACATTCAGCAACTTCACCGGGAATTATTAAAGCATGGTTCCAAAGACAATTGGCATCGGGGGAATTACAAAAAATCATCGAATCACGTTGAAGCTTTTGATCAGGATGGTAAAAGCCTGGGTATTGTATTCGAGACCGCCAGCCCTTTTGATACACAATTACGCATGCAGGAACTTGTTAGCTGGACAGTTAATGCTATTGAAACGAAGGAGCTTCATCCGCTTTTAATTATATGTATTTTTATCGTAGTTTTTCTTGCTATCCATCCATTCCAGGATGGTAATGGGCGATTATCGCGCATTCTAACAACAGTTCTTCTATTACGGGCAGGGTATGCATACGTGCCATATAGCTCTCTGGAAGCCGTTATTGAGCAGAGTAAAGAAGGGTATTACCTTGCATTAAGAAGAACACAAGGCACATTAAAAGCTGAAAATCCAGACTGGATGCCCTGGATATTATTTTTTTTACACGCCCTTCAGCAACAGAAAGCCCGGTTGGAAATTAAACTTGAACGGGAAAAGCTTCTTTTAGGACAGTTACCAGAATTATCTATAAAGATACTTGAACTGGTAAAATCCAGAGGCCGTATAACAATCAGTGAAATAGTTGTTTTAACAAAAGCCAATAGGAATACTATAAAAAAACACCTGGAAAGTCTCGTTTCTACTAAGCATTTACAACAACATGGTGCTGGACGTGGCTCTTGGTATTCTAGGTAAAGTGAGTGAGCCACTTCTATTTGAATCCAATTAAGTACAGGCAGTGAGAGCCACCCTCTTATGCTCACGATACTCATTTACCTGTAGAAGATTCTCGGATGTGGCCAACCGTTTAAAGAACGGTAAAATCAAATCCAGTAAAGAGCTCTCCGATCTTTTCCATGAAATGTACCGTATGGATATCTAGGAGATGCTCAAAGCAGAGATGGATAAACATCTGGACTATGAGAAACATGCTTCGGAAGGTGTTGAACACATCAATAGCCGCAATGATTACGGTAGGAAAAAAGTAAAGTCAAATCTTCGAACCGAAAAAGTAAATTCCGTTTTCGCCTGGATATACCCTGGAAATATGTTTAATACTTTATTCTTCAGATAAAATAATCGGAAAGTATATCATTTATGAAGATGATAAAGGAAATTCAATTGATGATAGTTTAATACTGTATTAATCAGCGAAGGCGGGGAACAATTAGTTGCAGGCATCAGCCACGTATAGGGGTAACCGTAAAGAAGTGGGCAGGATAGGATTCGAACCTATGAAGTCGAAAGACAGCGGATTTACAGTCCGCCCCGTTTGGCCGCTCTGGAACCTGCCCTCACTATTTCAAATGTTGTAAAAAAAAGGAATAGACATCGGTCTATTCCTTTAGTCTTTTGCGGACTACAGGGGACAAGTTTCGAACTTTTTTATTGAAGACTTATTGAGAATCAACGATTATAACCTGACTTTTAAAGGTTAGGTATTGGGCTGCGAAGAGGGTTTTCATCCTTTGTCTGGCAAGAAAGCATTTTTTGGATAAGTATCAACTACTTTGAGATTCATTATACCTTCTACAATAAAAAATAGTGGTAGTGTACCCTCTCTTTAAGAGGTATTTTTAGATCGTCAGGCATTTGAGCAGCCTCGGGAAGATGCCCGCACTTGCCACGAGCATCCAGAATTCTACCTATTTTGACGTGACTAGCACTTTTATTTGAATCCAATTAATTATGGGAAGTGAGAGCAGTCCTCAAATCTTTCTATAGTTATCTTAATAGTAAGAAAATTACTATTATTGTGAGATGATATTGAAAGATGTTAGCGATTTGCCGACATAGGTTAATAATAATTAATATTTATGAAAGCGCGTAATCCCTTTTGTTATACCTGTATGAATCTTCGAGAAATGCAACTTCAACTTATTCCAGAAAATTTTTACCATTGTTATTGTGATGTCTTATACCTATCATGATGGCTATCCCAGGTGAGAACATTTATTTTCCCAATTTATATTAACCTTTTATGGATCATTATAAATTTTCATCAACAGGCAACAAATGCTTGTTGCTTGTTTTATTGTTGTTGAATATTTTATCGGCGAAGGCTCAACGGAGTCTTTTCGGAGATGTTACCATTGCGTCTCCTACAGCAGCATCTCTAGGTAAGTTCGGCGATATTCCGGTAAACAATCATACTGGTAACCCACAGATAAATATACCTATTTATGAAATTGAATCAGGGCCTCTTAAACTTCCTGTTAGCCTTAGCTATCACTCTTCGGGATTAAAAGTCCTCGATCCTGCCGGATGGGTAGGGGCAGGCTGGGCGCTTAACGCAGGAGGTGTTATTTCCAGGACTGTAATGGGGGCTCCAGATGAAAGAAATACCAGCAGCGCGGGCAGCCAGTATGGATACTTCAGTGATTATGGATATCACAGTTATCTGTATTCCGGGGATATGCAAGATTGGCAAGCTTTTGCATCAGGACAAAAAGATGGCGAACCTGATTTATTCTTCTATAATTTTAACGGTTACTCTGGAAAATTTTACTTTTCTGATGATCGTCTTCCCGTATTGATACCAGAACAGGACCTGAAAATTGAGTATAGCTACTCAGGTTCTGGGAGCATATCCAGCTTTATTATTACAACACCTGATGGTACGAGGTATTATTTTGGTGCGACAGCTGCTGCAAATGATGTAGATCCGGTAGAAACTACGGCTCCGATGAATATGGGTAACGGATATAATGCAAGTTCTACTATTTCGAGTTGGTATTTGAATAAGATAGAATCAGAAGATGGCATGTTTGCTATTAATTTAACCTATCAACAGGAAACATATAGCTATTTTACATGGTCTTTATTCCCTATTTCAAGCCAGGACCAGACTACAAAGAAGGAGTATAGTCTTGTAAAAATGTTTCAGAATGGAGTGAGACTTGATAAGATTGCATTTCCCAATGGTCATATAGACTTTATACCCGGAGCTGTCAGAGCAGATTTAGGGGGAACTATGCATGATTTTACGGATGATATGAATACAAGTGCCACAACATTGGGAGCAATCAATATAACCAATGATAAAAATTTCTGCAAAAAATGGCAATTCTTTTATAATTATTTTGAAGACAATATCGGTACTCTTCCAGATGGAACGATGAATATTGAAACAGACCGAAAGAAGTTAAAACTTGACAGTATTCAGGAGAAGTCCTGTAATGCAGCTATTGTTTTACCACCTTATAAGTTTGATTATTATACAGAGAGAGTACCCCGCAGACTATCATTTAGTTTTGACCATTGGGGATATAGCAATGGCCGGAACAATCAAAGCCTGATTCCAGCAATTAAGGTAGATGGAACAAATATACCTGGTGCAAACAGAGACGCGACCTGGCCAGATATGAGAGGTGGAGCCCTGAGAAAAATTGTATACCCTACAGGAGGATCAACAGATTTCGAATTTGAAGCCCATAGAACAAATGTTTCATATTCCAGAGATATCTGGACGAACCTGGCAACACTTAATATCGGATATGATGGGAGTAATCCAAGAACTATAACACGAACGATCACTTTAAAACCAGGTACTTATACAATAACCGTGTCTACCAGTTCAGGTGGATCTAATGCCAGCTTTACAGTACAGGATATTACTAATAATATCACTGTGGCAGCAATGACGGCTTCTTCAACCAATCCTTCTGACGGTACAAGAGAGAAAGTAGTATACTGTTATGGCGGAACGTATCAACTGACGTTGTCAAAAGAAACCTATGGAACAACTGGAGTTGGTGCTTCCGGTTCTGTTATGCAAAGTGTACCAAGTTCCTATGTTGTAGATACCATAATAGGAGGGCTGCGCATAAAAAAGATCACTGCACATGATCATGTCACGGGAAATGATAAAGTTACTTCCTATACTTATAAGGCCGGAAATAATTCTTCTGGGATTTTGTTCGGGCGTCCTACATATGTACAAACATTACGCAATGATCTAATCAGAGATCTTGGGTATTGGAATCCAGCCACAGGATATGAGCAAAGCTGTAGCCCACAGGGTTGTATTACCTGTACTGTTTTTCCATATTACAAATCTCCGAGTAGCATAAGGCCTATGGCATCTACTCAAGGGTATCACATAGGATATAGTGAGGTAACTATCAGGCAGCCCGGCAATGGATACAGTGTTTATCGTTATAATACTGGTCTGCCTTATGGATATGTTACCGATAATGTGGCAAACCTGGAAGTGAGTACTGCAAGTTGCGATGCCCAGGCACCTAATTTCCCTCCTGCGCCACTCCCTTATGTATATATTCGTGGTGAGCTGGCAAATGAACTGCATTTCAGAGAAGATGGAAAGTTGTTGAATGAACGGATATATAACTACACATTTTCTACTCCAGTAGTAAATACTTATGCGTTTATTGCTGCTTATTACAAAACATCATTTGGGAATATTATTTTAGGCACAAACTATTCTCTATCCACGGCAAAAAAGATTCAAACAATTATTACAGAAAATAATTCGGATCGGACAAATGGCATTTCTATGTCGAGCACTACTACGAATGATTATCTAAGTACATCACATCATGAAATAACCAGTTCAAAAACACTTAATTCTACGGGGGACGAGTTCATTCTGAAAAGTAAGTATGCTTTTGATTTCAGAACGTCATGTGATGCTATTGCCGATTGTAAGTCTGCCTATGCGACAGCAAATAATAGTTGCCAGAATACCTATGTAGCAGAACTAGGTGCTTGTGGAACATCGCTTTGCAGAACCAATGCATATTTGAAATATCAAAAATGCCTTTCACAATCGCGTGTAGGATACGTTAATTGCCGTAGAACAAATTTTACAGATCCGGGTAATGCGTTTGGTAGTTGTCTGCAGAACAGTATCAATAATGCAGATGTATATCTTAAACCTATTCTGAAGATGCAGCAACAGTATAAGAATGCAGCACTGGAGGTTACTACGTATAAAAATGGGAAAATATTAAAATCGGCTTTTAATAAGTATGGATTTGCTTTGAACCCCACATGGAATGTTGTGCCTGAAAAACTAATGATGCTTAACCTGTCATCTCTATCTGCTACGTTTACAGAAACAGCCATTAATGGAAATAGTATTACAAAGGATAGCAGATATCAGGAAGAAATGGTGGTCAAATATGATAAAGGAAATCAGGTGCAAACATTAGGTAAAGATGGAATTATAAAGTCATACATATTTGACTATAATAATACTCTGCCTGTGGCAATTGTAACCAATGCTCCGAGTGATCAGATTGCCTATACTTCTTTTGAGGCGGATGGTGGAGGCTACTGGTTTTTTTCTGGAACCGTTGTAAATGATAATACCGCTCCTACCGGAGATAAATGTTACAATCTTGGATCAGGAGGGATGGTCAAAAGCGGTTTGTCAGCTGCGTCAAAGTACGTAGTTTCTTACTGGACTAAGAATACGCAGCCTTATGGCATTAGCGGAACGCAGGGACTCGCGGTAAAAGTACGCAGTAAAAATGGATGGACCTATTTTGAACATAAAGTGAGTGGAGTATCTGAAATTTCTGTAGCTGGAAATGGTTTTGTTGATGAAGTGAGATTATATCCGGAAGATGCCCAGATCAGGACATTTAGTTATTCTCCAATGATAGGTGTAACCAGTGAATGTGATTTCAAAGGGCTAATCACTTATTATGTATATGATGATCTTGGGAGGCTGAGAATGATTAAGGATCTGGATGGAAATATACGAAAGCTTATCCATTATAATCACAATGGTCAACCTGAAGATAACGGACAATATTAATGTCTGATAATACCAGTTTAATAAATTTCTATATTACTGTTGAATCTATCAACTTCATTAAGCTAACTATATGGGTTATCCTATACTATATTTAAAATGGATTGCACTTATTGCTATTATTACTTTATTTCATATAGAAAGTAGTGGGCAGAATATACCTTCTAAAAATACCACGGTACCGGTAGCTGTTCCTGCTCCTATGCCTTCAGCTCCCCAGAACCGGCTTGTTAACTACGTCAGAACCTATGAACCCTTTACACCGATCACTGATCCTATGACTATCATTAATGCAGGAGATCAGGAGGTAAAGAGAAGCACTATATATATCGATGGTATTGGCAGAACCCTCCAGACGGTTGTTAAAGGTGGAAGTGGCCAATACGGAAGAGACATTGTTTCTCCTATTGTATATGATTCATGCGGTAGAGAGCAGTTTAAGTATTTGCCTTATGTACAGCAGACTGGTAATGTGAATGACGGATTATTTAAATCGGACCCTTTCAACAGTCAGAAAGCTTTCTATGAAAACAACCAATTGAATCCTGGGATTGGGGAGGATAAAATTTTTTATTCACAAGTTGAATATGAGCCCTCACCGTTAAACAGGGTAACCAAAACCTACAGTCAGGGTAATAGTTGGGCAAAGACAGGTGGTAACCGTCCACAGACACAATTGTATCAGTTAAACTCTCCGGCTGATTCGGTGCGTATCTGGAGTATTTCTTCGGGCAGTAATATCCCTGTTTCCACTGGTATTTATCCAACTGGTGTATTACAAAAGAATATAGCCATTGATGAGAATGGTAATCAGCTTGTTGTTTTTGTAAATAAGGATAAACAGGTAATACTAAAAAAAGTACAACTGAACCAAACTCCAGGCACTGCTCATATGGGATGGTTATGTACCTATTATGTGTATGACGATTTCGATAAACTGAGATTTGTTATTCCACCACTTGCAACAGAAAAAATTACTTCTTCATGGGACCCAAGTAAAGTTGCCAATGGGCTTTGTTATATATACAAATATGATGAAAGAAGAAGGCAGATAATGAGGAAAATACCAGGTGCTGATTCAACTGAGTTCGTATACGATACCCGTGATAGGCTCGTTTTTACAAAAGATGGTAATCTTAGAAGTAAGGGACAATGGATGTTTAATGGTTATGATAATCAGAATAGGTTAGTAATGACAGCCTTGTACACAAATGCTGCGGCTTCCCGGTCGTTATTGCAATCAGGAATGGATGCAGCCTCTGGTTATCAGGAATTGTCCTATGCCTTTCCTGGGATCAATGATCTGGTATTAGCTTCACATAACGGTAGTTCCTTGTATCAGGCCAAATCCAGTGTTACAATGGAGAATGGATTTGATTCAGGACTGGATGCAGATTTTTTAGCGGATATAAACCCTAACCTGGATTATGGAACGACTAATATAAAAGTGAATAATTCACTTCCTCAGATTAATAATGCAGATCTGACTCCATTGAGTTATATCTTTTACGATAGTTACAATTTTACTGGAGCTGTTCAGCCACTTACAGGGGACTTCAATAAATTCAGTATCTCAAGTGATCAGCACCCTGTAGCCATTAGTGGAGTTAGTGCAATGACACGGGGGCTTGCAACTGGTTCTAAAGTTAGAATTATTAATACTGACCAATGGCAGACAACTACTATTTATTATAATGATCAGGGGCAGAAAATTCAAAGCATTAAGGATAATGTTTCAGGTGGCAGGGATATAGTAACTACCATCTATAATTTTAATGGACAGCCGTTAGCACATTATTTGCGACATAGAAATCAGAAAAGTATTATTCCTGAAGTTACGCGCTTACAAACACTTACCTACGATGCTGCTTCCAGATTATCATCTGTGAAAGACAGGTTGAATGATAATGCGGCTGCGGAAAAAGTAATCTCCTTAATGGAGTATGATGAACTGGGACAATTGAAAGCGAAACGTTTGGGGGGTATTGGGGCACAACAACTGGAACGTATAACGTATGATTATAACGTCAGGGGGCTGTTGAAAACTATTGGAAGAAATTACCTGAATAACATAGATGATTCTTCCCATTTTGGCCAGGAATATAACTACGATTTTGGGTTTCAGGAGAATCAATACAACAATAATGTAGCTGGTATCCGATGGAAAGGATGGAATGATAAAACATCGAGAGCCTATGGATATCAGTACGATAATTCTAGCAGAATGACAGCGGCTAATTTCTCGCAACAGAATACGACCGGCGGAAATTGGCTCAAAGATGTAAAAGATTTTTCCGTTGAAGGGGTTTCCTATGATGCTAATGGCAATATTCTTTCAATGCGGCAAAACGGATTAGTGGATAACCAGATAAGTAGTATTGACAGATTAAAATATACATACGAAGCATTTAGTAACAGGTTACTTGCTGTAAAGGATACAAGTACTGTACCCAATCTGTTGGGGGATTTTAAAGACGGTAATACTTCAGGTGACGATTATGCTTACGATAGTAGTGGAAATATAATTAAAGATCTCAACAGAAAGATTAGTGATATCAGGTATAATTATCTGGGATTACCTGAGCGTATCACTTTTGCCAACCAATCACTTATTCAATATCAATATGATGCTAATGGAACAAAAATCAGGAAGATAGTGACAGACAAGTCGGTAACACCTGCTGTCAGCACTATGACTGATTATATTGATGGGTTTATATACAGAAATGATAGCCTACAAATTATCAGCCATCAGGAAGGCCGTATCAGAGCATTGTATAAGGTAAATGCTCCTGTTTCCTTTGCATATGATTTCTTCGTAAAAGATTTGCTTAATAACACCAGGCTTATACTGACTGATAATAAGGAATCACTGTTTTATAGAGCGAGTATGGAAACGGCGGTAGCTGCCAAAGAGAATGCCTTATTCAGTAATATTGAAAGCACCCGTGTACCCAAGCCAGTAGGATTTCCCAATGATGGAAACACGGATAAGAATGAATTTGTCGCAAAACTGGTAGCAAAAGAAGGAGGAAAGAAAATAGGACCTTCTATTGTATTGCGTGTAATGGCAGGAGATACGATACAAATAGGTGCTAAGGCATTTTATAAATCCAGTGGCCCTCAGGAGAAAAAATCGGGATTCCCCGCCGAGAACCTCCTCCCGGATTTAATTCAGGCGTTTGGAGGTAATTTTCCTTCAGATCAAACGCATGGTGGTAATGCCTTGAATCAACAAACACCGTTCAACGCTAGTTTTTATAATAATGATTACCAACGCCTGAAAGAGAAGGAACCAGGCCAGTATCAATCAGATAAGCCCAGGGCTTACCTGAATTATGTCTTGTTCGATGATCAGTTCAAACTTGTAGATGAAAATAGTGGTGTAAAACAAGTTAAGGGGGAGCCAGAGCAACTGCAAGTATTAACACAGGACAGAATGGCCATTAAGAAAAGTGGGTTCCTGTATGTTTATACCAGCAATGAAAGTCCGCAGGATGTATATTTTGATGATGTAGTTGTAATGGATATTCCAGGGCCGGTGCTGGAAGAAACCCATTACTATCCATTTGGGTTAACAATGGAAGGGATTAGTTATAGTGCTTTGAGAGGACCCGGTTATCAACCTAATAACTTTAAGTTTACTGGCAAAGAAATGCAGAAGAATGAATTTTCCGATGGTACTGGCTTGGAAATGTATGATTTTGGAGCACGCTTCTATGATCCACAAATTGGAAGATGGCATACACCAGATCCATTAAGTGAAACATCCAGAAGATGGAGCCCCTATGCGTATGTCTATAATAATCCAATGAAATTTACTGATCCTGATGGTATGGCAGCGCATCCGGTATCAGAATCAGGTAGTAATAACCCTGAATTTGATCCTGGTAAATATAAAGATGAGATAAAGGTTAAAGTAGAAATAGATCCTTACACCGGAGAGTTGACGTTTTCTATTTCTGGACCATGGCTGGGAGATGAGAAGAATTCTAAGGGTGGAAATAAGACTCAGCTCCAGACACAAACCCAAAATCAATCTCAGACGAATAACGCTTTTGTTGGTCTTTTACCAATTGCTGCGGAAGGGGCGGCTTACTTATATGGCGTAATGGCTTCATCCACTTTTTATTCTTTTCCGACAAGTGATGCATGGGCTGCAGGGGTAAGTGATCTTAAATCAAAGTTTGTTTTTGTTGAAGGTGGAGGTAAAGCGGTATATTATGCTAAGCAACTATACAATAAAATTGCTGGATTACCGGTATTTGCGGCAGCTCCAGTTAAGGCAATCTCTCGCACAGAACCTACTACACAGCTCCCATACTCTGTTCCTTTTGTTGGGCACGCAAACAAAAAATCTAATACCAATCCCCATTTAGTTTATACCTTTACCTATAATCCTCCGGCGGGCTTTTCGCCTACCTTGAAATATGGAATTGCTTCCATGTACCCAGGAACTTTTGATTTTGATAGGCCGGAGTTACAGGTCGCGGCTTTCAGAGCTTTATATGGGGCCTCTGTAAATTGGAGAGCGTTAGTTTTCACTCCTAATAGAGAAACCGCCCTGGATGTTGAAAGGAATGCCGTAAATGTACACATTGATGTATGGGGATATAGGCCTATTGAACAGAAAAGACCTTAGATTGATTAATGTCAAATTTTATAAAATGTTAAGATTAGTATCACTTGGAATTGTTGAAATTAACCTATATGGAGAGGGTATTTCATATATATATGCTGAGATGCTTAAAAAAAATGGAATTACTTTTTATAATCACATACAAATAATCCAAACATGTGAGAAAGATCAGAATTTAATCCTTCCACAAGGAAAAGACATTAACATTAAACTAACGTATGATGACGGAGAAGATTTCTCGTTGAAGGATGACTATAAAAAACAACTTTTCTTTGTTGATGTTGTACATACTGCTTTACTCTTTCTTGCTGCTAGGGATAACCGATTGGATGTTGAAGTGCTGAATTCTATTAAAGCTGAAATACTTTCCAACAATTTTAATATCCCTATTAACTATAAAAGTTTCATATCCCCAAAGAATGAGTTACTCAAAGCAAATGTTATTGTTCACCCTTTGATGAGACATTTTAATGTTTATTTAGAGATAGAAAAGAGCGGAGAACTATTGAAATCTTTATTGATTTATAAAGGGAAGCCTACCACCTTTTATCTTCCTGACTATTTCTCCAAAGGGAAATGGTCTAAAAACAATTTTGTTTTAAGTGGGCGCCATACCGATATGGAGATTAGTCTATCCCTAACTGATTTTAACCTTGAGTTTATTAATAAGTCTGGAATTGAAGGGAAAGCTCCTAAGTTTGAACTCATGAAAGCTGACTCAGACAAAGCTACTGCATTGAGTGATTATCTTCAAACACTGAATCCAGCAATTGTTGCAGTACTGACTAGTAGTCAGAATTAGCATTCTGGTTTCATTGTCTGTAATGTTAGAAACTAAAAAAATCGGAGTTCATAGAACTCCGATTTTTTTAATTTCTAACATTTTTTGATAGTATTTTTTCTTTTTTATGAAGTACTCCCAAAAGTTAGGACAGCGCCGTAGGGCTTAACCTTAAATGCCTAAGGTAGAAATGTCGTTAGGTAAAATGAGTACCCTACTTACCAGATGTCTACATTTAATTATAAAAACATTGGCCCCGCATTAAGTATAGATGAAATGGCTTTTTCCAGCGGGGAATTGTATACAATCGTCACCAACAGGCTGGCTAAAGGGCGTAAAAGCTCAATAGTGGCTATGATCAAGGGTACTCAGTTTGAATTTCTCAAAGAAATACTATTTAAAATCCCTAAACGCTTACGCCAGAGAGTACAGGAAGTTACGATCGATATATCTGGCAGCCTCAATAACTCAGTTAAAGCCCGCTTCACCAACGCCCATAAGGTGATAGATTGCTTCCGTGTACAACACCTGGCTTTTGACGCAGTGCGTGAAATAAGAATTGAACATCGTTGGGAGGCCCTGGAACAGGAAAATCTGGAATATGAATAAGCAAAACGGGCAGCAATAAAGTATGAACCTGTCAGGCTACCTAATGGCGACACCGCTAAGCAGCTATTAGCCAGAGCAGATATTTGCTGTTTAAACATCTCAGACCATGGACCAGAGAACAACAGCTGAGGACGGAATTACTATTCAGTCACTATCCCCTCTTTCATAAATCTTATCAACTATCCCCGCGTTTGGGTGAGATTTACAGGCAGTGTAAGTGTAAAGAAGAGACGTTTAAGAAACGGGCTTTGTGGTATAATGACGTAGAGGAAGCAGGGATATTTCATATTATCCTTCAAAACCGTTGCCAGGACAATCAGAACTCATTATCTGGGCATCCTCAACTTCTTCAATAACAGAGCGACAAATGCTGCTACAGAGGCCTTTAATGCCAAAATGAAAACCTTCAGGAATGCCCTAAGAGGTGTACGGGATATAGAATTTTTTTCTATACCGATTAACAAAATTATATGCTTGACTTTTTATGCTATCCCCCAACTTTTCAACTTGATCCTTTAATACTTTATTCTTCAGATAAAATAATCAGAAAGCATATCTTATGCAGATGATAAATAAAATTCAATTGATGATAGTTTAATACTGTATTAATCAGCGAAGGCGGGGAACAATTAGTTGCAGGCATCAGCCACGTATAGGGG
Organism: Chitinophaga solisilvae; assembly: GCF_009928525.1. Lineage (GTDB taxonomy): Bacteria > Bacteroidota > Bacteroidia > Chitinophagales > Chitinophagaceae > Chitinophaga > Chitinophaga solisilvae. The sequence continues at coordinate 525,866 of NZ_JAABOK010000002.1, forward strand.
TAACCGTAAAGAAGTGGGCAGGATAGGATTCGAACCTATGAAGTCGAAAGACAGCGGATTTACAGTCCGCCCCGTTTGGCCGCTCTGGAACCTGCCCTCACTATTTCAAATGTTGTAAAAAAAAGGAATAGACATCGGTCTATTCCTTTAGTCTTTTGCGGACCAGACGGGACTCGAACCCGCGACCTCCGCCGTGACAGGGCGGCATTCTAACCAACTGAACTACTGATCCGTTTTATTTCAGCGAGTGCAAATGTAAACAGATTTTATTCATATTTACAAATTATCTGTAAAATTTTTTTTCGGTCATATATCAAACAGCTTGTTGCGGGCCAGCAGCGAAGCCCCGATAACACCTGCTTTTTTGCCGAGTTGAGATAGCTTGTAGCGGGTATCATTGTTCACCAGGCTTAACGAATATTTATTGATGGCGCTGCGTAACGGCAGGAAAATACTTTCTCCCGTAGCGGAAAGTGCTCCGCCCAGTATAATCAGTTCCGGGTTGTACAGGTTAATCAGTATCGCCACCCCTTTGCCCAGCTTCTCTCCGATGTCGGCAATCAGTTCTATCGCCAGGGTATCATCCTGGTTAGCCGCTTCCAGTATATCCGCTAACGTTATCTGCCGGATGTCCGGCACTTTGCGCGTAACTACGGATGTGGCGCCGTTCTCCAGGCGGCGTTTAAATTCACGGATCAGTGCCTGTCCGGATGTTTCGGTTTCCAGGCAGCCTTTCTTGCCACAATGACAAAGGATTTCATTGTCGAAGAACGGGATATGCCCGAATTCCCCCGCGAAACCGGACTTGCCGTAATACAGCTCCCCGTTAATCATAACGCCCAGGGCTATACCGTAATCGGCGTTGATGAATATCACATCCTTCTCATCCTGCACAATGCCACTGCAGAACTCTCCGTAAGCCATTGACCGGGAATCGTTTTCGATGTAGGTTTTAATGCCCAGCCGGCGTTCCAGTATTTTGGTGAGCGGCTCGTCATTGAAATGGAAATAGCTGTAGCTGTAACCTGTTTTATAGTTAATGCGGCCCGAAAGATTCACACATAACCCCGAAATCTTTCTGGCAGTGCCTTTCAGCTCTTTGGTAAAATGATTAATGAGCGTACACAACTCATCCAGCGAGGCCGCTGTATTACTCAGCTCAAAAGGGATCTGTTCCTGAAATCGTACCAGTTCCTTCTGAAAATTCAGTAATCCGATATTGATATGGTTGTTTTTTACTTCCACCCCCAGGAAAAACAGGGAGTTAGCCTCCAGTCCGTACAGGTTGGGCCGCCGTCCTACGGTGGATTCTGTTTTGCCGAAATCCTTTACCAGTCCCGCATTTATCAGTTCATTTATCAGTTCGGCAATTTTTGGGGAGCTGATATTCAGCATCTTGCTAAGATCAGCGATAGTGGTGTTACCCTGGTTGGCAAACCATGAAAGGATACTCTTTTTAAGCTGCAGGTTCTTATATGCAACACCTGAAAGGTCCTCGTTGTATAACTCGTTGAGAAATGAGTCGCTTTTAGCCATGTAGTGTGTGCTGAGATTTGGTTGTAGTTGTAGTTGTAGGTGTACAAGATACTTGATTTTATTGAATTGAAAGAACCCTGCCCCATTTGTTAATCTTTATAAAATTAACCGGCGCTAACATATTTATGGATTCCTGTAGGTTATTTTATAACTGTTTAAAAATTACTCATCCATGCACCTGTATTTTTCGTTCCCCGGACAAACATCCATCCGGCAAATACTTTTCCTCAAAGAATTATTGCAGTCCGCCGGTACTGATATGGCAGATTTTATGATCTCGCCGGCCGCATCCGGACAAATGGGGGCCGGCGAATTTTTTCCCATACTGGCGGTTACAGTACCGGCCGGCCTGACTATCAGGGCACTGGCCACCTGTATGGTCACCTGGCTAAGGAATACGCGCTGCGATATCACCATCCGGAAAGGCGACCAGTCGGTGGTGATCAGGAGCAGCCGCCCGGAAGAACTGGAAACACTGGTATTATCTGTATTGGAAAAGATGAAGGAAACTGCAGATGTTATCGCTTAGAACTATTATCCTCCTGATAGGAACAGGAAAGTATTCCGCCGGCAGCGGATTTGAATGTATCCCCAATATAACCGTCAACCTGCAGGAGCTGAAACAGTTGTTCACAGACGAATCCCTGGGATATCATGCCTGTAATACCACCATCATCGAACTACCCGATAAAACCAGCCGGGAAATTATGATGGAGATATATAACGTTTGCGAGGAAGACCTGGCGGCCGGCCGGCTGATTATTTATTATGCCGGACATGGCGCCTTAAATCACAGAAACCCCGAACAGGTATATCTTACCGGCACCGACAGCTGCGCCCACAATATCATGGTAACCGGTATCAACGGGCTGGTAATAAAGAATATAATCAGGGAGAGCAATGCCTCACAGAAAATATTTATTGTGGACTCCTGCTACTCCGGACAGCTGATCAGGCATATGTCTGCCGGCATTCCCGCAAACCCCGGCAGCTATTTCAGCGATATGAAGGGCAGCTATATTTTAAGCGCTGCCAAAAATTATACCCCCGCCTCCTTTGATGTGGATAACGCTCACGTACCTACGCATTTTACCGCAGGCCTGCTGCATGTCATTCATACCGGCTGCGATAACGGAGCGGAATACCTGAATATGGAAACGGTTTTTATGCTGGTAAAGGAAGAATTGACAAGATTGAAAAGACCGGTACCGGATAAGCTGTCCCAGGGAGATGCCTCCCAGTTTATAATTGCCCGGAATAGGCAGTACCAGGCCATAGACCCGGTTTTTGAAAATGAAATAAGGAAGGGTTTTCTTGAATCAGCCGCTGTAAATAATTTTAAAGGAATTATTTATGCTGGTCTTATATTTATTTTTTGCATATTCTTGAATAATATGGTTAATTTCTACATGAGAAATTCCTCTCAGGAAAAGCGAAATCAATCTTATTATGTTATAACTTCTCCCACTCAGTCTGTAGAGAAACCGCTTCTGGATGTTTTCTATAACCCGGAACTTCCGCCTGTCCGTGTCCGTAAAAGTGAAGAGTTGCTGAATGAAACCTTCCTGTTGCTGGAGGCTGTCTCCACTGTAGGACAAGGCGTTGAGCGCGGTGAAGAAGACAGTCTCGGACAATCCCGTTTCCTGGATGCCATCAGTACCTGCGCTCATCATTACCTCCGTAAAAGAGATACGGCTACGGCTTTAAAATACCTGCGTATGGTAACGCATCCGGAAATACCAGCAGACAGTATATGGGCGGCCGGTATACGGCGGCATCCCTGCATGCAGGAATTGTTTGCACAGGAATCCGGCCTGCACAGGGCAGATACAGCTTCCGGCCTGCTGACTGCACAGCAGGATGCCGCTCCCTGAAATAAAAAAAGCAGCAGATTGCTCTGCTGCCTCTCTCTAATAAAGCCAGTGTTCAATATTAAAGAAGATAATATCTTGCTTCCTGTCTTACCTCTACCTGTGGCTCGTACTGCTCGTTGAGCATCTGCCGCAGGTCTTTCTCGATATTCGTGGCGATGGTCGTCATCGGCGTATCGGTAGGTTTGTTTTCAAACGGATCCTGGAGATTGATACCCATCCGCTCTATCAGCAGGAAGGACGCCGCAATGGCTACTACCAGCGGTATCTCCATGAAGCCCAGGGAATCTATGAGGGCAAACGGCAGCAGGAGAATGAAGAAGATCACCGTGAAATGCGTATACAAACTATATGTTGCAGGGAACACGGTATTCTTGATCCTTTCACATTTACCCATCGCATCGCAGAGGCGCGACAGGGTGGCGTCTATGCTCACCTGCTGGTATTGATTGATCCAGCCGTTTTCCAGCGCATGTTTCAGATCCTTTCCATGTAATAGCAACAGGCCAGCCGGCACATTATCAAATCTGGCCACATAATTAAGCTCCCTCCTTGTCAGCAATCTGTCCAAACCCTTGATTGGATCAGTCTTCCTCAGCGATTGACCGAGGCTATAGCACCAGGCTGCCTGTCGCTTTACAAATCTTTCTCTGAAATGCTCCAGCTCTTCTGCCTGATACGGGCTGTCTGTCAGCGTTAATATCTGCCTGGTCAGCGAGCGGGAATCATTTACAATGGCGCCCCATATACTCCTGGCTTCCCACCAGCGGTCGTACGCCTGGTTGGAACGGAAAGCGAGCAGTAAGGACAAAACGGTTCCCAGTACCATGGGTACGGCTATGGGAATGCTTATTTCAGTAAAATCAAACCGGTAGTACAGCAGGTTGATGAGCATGGTGTATGCTGCTACCATCAGTATTTCGTACTTGATTTTTCCGAAGACATATTTGAATGGGATATTTTTTCTAAGTAACATAACTCCCGTTTTTTAAAGTTATTCAGAAGCCAGCAGCAGAGCGGAGATAGTAGATTTGGCAACTACTTTCCGGGTACTCAGCAATGGCGTTTTCAGCAATGGATACTTGGAAGATGCAATCAGTTTGGATGGGTTGTAGCTTCTTTTGGAAGGAAGATGATATTCATGATCCATCGGAGATACAATCACATCGATGTTCTGTGCCAGACAGAAATTGCGGAATGCCGCACGGGTATTGCCGTGGAAGAATTCCACCTTCAGCTGGTGAACGGAAGATGCGTACTTGTTGCGGATGATCTCACAACCGTCCTTGAAATCAGCGGTTATGAGATCAATGTGTCTGCTGTTGCGGGTGTAGGTAATAAGGTCGAATAAAGAGTCAGGCATGTTCAGGGCATGCATGAATATGATATTAACAGTTTCGTGTGGATAGTGCGCAGCTACGCTGTGAACGTATCCGAGTGAACGTATGGAGAAATCGGTAGGAATCAGAATATTTTTCATAGCTCTTACTTTTAATACAGCAAAACTATGAACGCGATATTAGGACGCGGTAAGAGTACGGTTAAAAGGTTGTAAGAATGTGGTAAGAATCCGGTAAGAAAGGGAGCGCTACAGTGGCAACTCAACCCTGATCTCGGTTCCGGCGTTTACCTGACTGTTAACGATAATGTCTCCCTTGTGCATTCTGATGATGTTCATGGCCAGCGGTAACCCGATGCCGTAGCCTTTAAAATGGCCGGTATTGGAAGCGCGGAAGAACGGGGAAAAAATATAGGGCAGGTCTTCCGGAGGAATGCCGATACCCTGGTCCTTTACCATAATGATAATTTTCTTGTCTGTAGCCGCCAGCGCCGTGTATACGGGCTGGTTGTTGGAGTATTTGCAGGCATTCATCACAATGTTGCTGAGCGCCAGTTCCAGCAGCTGCGCATTGCCGGGAATCGCCAGTTTTTCTTCTTCTTCCGGAAACAGGCTGTAATCTATTTCCACATGGCAGCCGGGGTTGATTTTATCGATGGTATTCTTAACGGTAAACAATAATTCGTCGGTACGTACAATGCCCCATTCCTGTTTCTTGCCGTCGAATCCTGTCTGCGCCAGGTGCAGCAGGCTTTTGGTAATATGTTCCAGGCGGCCGGCTTCTGACAGGATATTGCGGAGGGCCAGCTGGTAATTTTCCTGGGAGCGGTCTTTGCTGAGCGCCAGCTCCGTTTCCCCGATGATGGCGGTGAGCGGGGTACTCAGTTCATGGGAAGCGTTGCTGACAAAGTTATTCTGCGTTTCAAAAGCGGTTTCCAGGCGGTCCAGCATATTATTAAAGGTGGTCGCCAGTTCGTTGATCTCGTCCTGGCTCTGCTTTACATTCAGCCGCAGATGCAGGTTACGGGAGCTGATACTTTTTACCTGTGTCATCAAATGACGTATCGGCTGCAGGATGAACCGGGAAAAGAAGATGCCGGCGGTAATCAGGATACCTGATGATATAACAAAGCAGATCAGCAGCAGTTTCCGGAGCCACCCCATATATTCGCTGCTGTACTGGTTCACGGCGGATACGATCACAATGTATAATCCCTTCTTGCTTTTATATAATACGCCTTCATAAAACCGGTTGCCATCGCGGTAGGTGGCCTTTTGCTGTGACATCACTTCCTGGTAAAAAACCGTGGGCAGGTTCAGGGTGCTGTCTGTTTTAACGGCGCCGTCTGTAATAGGCAGCAGGTATTCCTTTTCTGCGGGCAGTTTCTCCAGGTGTTCATCCCTGATTTCATTATAGATAACGGAATCAGATTCATAGTAGGGGAGGTTGGCCCTGGCAGTAAGGTAGGCGCGGATTTCGAGCCGTTTGTAGAAGTCCTCGAAGGAATGCTGATTGGCAAAATAATACACCAGGATACTCATCACCATAATGGTGGAGATGGTCAGCCCTGCAAATATCATCAGTATTTTAGTGCGTATTTTCATCAGCGTTATTTTCACGCAGCATGTAACCCAGTCCGGTTACGGTTTGTATGAGTTCCTGCTGACTGTGTTTGTTTATTTTTTTGCGGAGATAATTAATATATACATCCACTACTTTGGTATTCATATTGAAGTCGATGCCCCATACATGTTCCAGTATTTCCATACGTGACAACACTTTGCGGGGATTTTTCAACAGAAATTCCAGCAGCCGGTATTCTGTGGCTGTCAGCTGAATGTTTTTTCCCTGTCTGCTGGCGGATTTGGTGTCAGTGTTCAGTTCCAGGTCCGCCAATTGCAAGAGGGAAGTAGACTCCTGTTGCGGGGGAATGGCGCTGCTTTTCCTCCTGAGCAGGCTACGGATGCGGGCTTCCAGCTCAGCCAGCTTGAAGGGTTTGACGAGGTAGTCGTCTGCACCGCTGTCAAGGCCCATCACAATATTTTCGGTGGTGCCCAGGGCGGTCAGCATGAGTATGGGTGTTGCCAGCTGCTCTTTACGCAGCGCTCTGCACACTTCGATGCCGTTCATGCCGGGAAGCATTACATCCAGGATAATCAGCAGAAAGGAAGGATTGTCCAGCGCCATACGCAAGCCACTGGCGCCATCCAGCGCTACGCTCACTTCATAGCCGGCTTCCGACAATCCGCGGGTAATAACGGATACTACAGCAGGTTCATCTTCTATCAGTAATAGTTTCATGCAAAACAAATATAGTGTATGAATCGGCTAACTTTGACAAACAAAAGTTAATATTTTCAGATATGATACGGGAAGACGATTACATATTCCGGGAAAGCCAGCCACCACAGGGGCTGGCGGACTTCGTCAAGTATTGCTGGTATGTGCATAACCCGGGTGAAAAGGAACATCACTTTACCATTTTTCCGGACGGACATTTTGATCTGCTCTTCCGTTCCCGCAACGGATCGCCGTTTACAGCCGTATTGTCGGGCATCTTCACAAAAGAATTTTCCTGTGTTGTGCCGCCTGCCTCCCTCATCTTCGGTGTCAGCTTCAGACTGCCTGCGGCAGAATATATCTGGAAGAGAAAAATAGGAGACATAACAGATAGGGAAGAACCTTTGCCGGCAGGCTTCTGGAAGGACGTGGCAGCATTGCCGTTCGACTTCTCCCTGTATGCCGCCAGGATCATGACGCTGCTGCAACAGCAGATAACAAAACCCACTGACCCGCGCAAGCAACAGTTGTTCCGCCTGCTGTACGGCAGTAACGGCAATATTTCCGTGGAAGAGGCTGCGGAAACCTGCTACTGGAGCACGCGGCAGATTAACCGGTATTTCGCCGGCCATTTTGGAATGTCCTTTAAGGCATTCAGTAATATACTACGTTACCGCGCCTCCTTTGAGCAGCTGAAGCAGGGAAACCTTTACCCGGAGCAACCTTACGCTGATCAGGCACATTTTATCAGGGAGGTGAGGAAATATTCCGGCATAACGCCCAAAGAAATAGCCGCCAACAAAAACGGCGGATTTATTCAATTATCCACCCTGAGAGAAAACTAGCTTTGTATTATCAAACTAAAAAAACAATAAAGATGATACAGAAAATAAGCAAGACTTCCAATGTGATCACCTGGTTTGAAATTCCGGTGACAGATACCGCCAGGGCAAAAAAGTTCTATGAAACCATTCTGGACATAGAAATGAGAACCCAGCATTTTGAGGAAACGAATGAAGAGCTGACTTTCTTCCCGGCAGAACCGGGCGTGATTCAGGCCACTTCCGGCCGTGTTTCCGGGGCGCTGGTAAAGAATGACCGGCAGCATCCTGCTGCTGATGGTATCAGGGTATACCTGAATGCCTACCCCAGGCTTCAGACTGTAATTGATAAAATAGAACCCGCCGGCGGTAAGCTGCTGCAGCCCAGAACGCAGATCCCTGCCGGGTATATCGCCGTATTCTCAGATACGGAGGGCAATACGGTAGCCATCCACGCGGAAGAATAGGTATCCCCCAAAGTAGGGATAACAGCGCAAGGTATTATCTGTTTCCTTTGTAACGGATGCAATACCTGGAGATGAAACCGCGCGTCATGTATAACTATGTCAGCCACTTTATGCCGGTAATACCGGATCGCCGCCAGCCCGGTTACATACCGGCATGGCTATACGAAGATGCCGCCGGGACCGTTTACCAAACGGCTCCGGCGGCATCCTTTTATTTATCCCTTTACCTGTATCTATATCGCTGAAGCCTGTTTTTGCTTATGAGAGACCTTATTCTTTATCTGCCTGTGTTTTTCCGCCATCGCACAGGCCGGGAGCTGCCGCAGCCCCGCCTCCCCCGGTAATGCTGCTGCGTTATGCAGGAAGCCGGGAGGCGGGCCGGCGCCCCCAGCAAGGAACAGGCAGCCCTTACACGGACACGGCTACACGCCGGTTCTCACGCAACCTATATATTAATACATCATTATCTCTTAATGATCTTCACGCAACTAATATAATATTCGCACAATACAAACCGGCAATCATTTAAACGAATAGAATTTTACATGCAGACCCGATGCCGGTGTGCATCATTCATAAAAATACCACAGTTTATCTCACATGCGCTACCCCTTAATGATGTCGTCTGCTATTACATAGCAGCGGATACTTCTTTATAAAAAGATAATATCAGTTTTTTATTTTTCATGACGGATACCGGCTGTCATACTGACGTTGCGGTAAAACAGCAGTGAGATAAAAAGAAGTATGGATGCCTTACAACCTTGCTGATAGGGTGTTTTGTGGAGGTGGTAAAAATATAGACAGCGATTTGTTACTTCGTTTTTCGTTTTGCGTAAACTAATTTCCCGTTTTGATTAATGCCCTTTCCTTTTTTCGGATAGTTTTGTTACTGTTCTGAAAGGATAAATACTTTTGTCAACTCCGCCGGTGAAAGTGTTTGTGCCCACATGACCCTGTTTCACTGGTGGTTTCAGTGATAACTTTCTACTTGCCTGCTCCGGCAGCCGTTGTAAAAAAATGCAACAGCTACCCGGCAGGATATTTATTGCCATAGCGTAGCACCCGCTGCCTCTATGCCAGGAATCCTATTCAAAACACTTAACAAATGATGATTAATGGAAACTCAATTACTGACAGCAACGATTAACCCGGAAACCCATAATAACATTGTTTACCAGCCACCAATGGAGCCCGCAGTTATTACCATCACCAGCGATGAACGGGCAGAAATAACGCGCATCGGAAAAGCGCTGAAAAATATATATGGCAGCTATGAGAACCCGAAATATATCTCCATGCTGCATCTGAATGCCTACAGAATATTACCGGAGCGTATAGCCAGCGAGCTGAGTTTGCTGGGAACAGATTTCTCTTCCAATCAATACGGCGCGCTCGTGCTGAAAGGGCTGGTATCTGTAGATCAGGATGCGCTGGGGCCTACACCGCCCAGCTGGCGGGAAATGGAACAGGAACGCATGATGGAATACGGATTTATTTCTTCGCTCCTGCATGGCGCCGTGCCTTCCAAGCCGGTGGAATATTTCGCGCAGCGTAAAGGCGGAGGACTCCTGCACGCTATTATCCCGGAGCAGGATATGGCCTGGTCACAGACGGGCGCAGGCTCTAAAACAGAGTTGTTTGTACATACGGAAGATGCTTTCCTCTTCAATGCTGCAGACTTCCTCAGCTTCCTCTATCTGCGCAATGAAGAACAGGTGCCTTCCATGCTGTATTCTATCCGCTCGCATCATAAGGATGATCCGGTATTGAAAGCCTTGTTTGAGCCGGTGTATAAATGCCCCAAAGATGCGAATTACGCGACAGATGAAGCCATCGGAGAAGGCGTACACACTTCTGTACTGTATGGTAACAGGGACGCGCCTTTCATTCGTTTCGACGCCGCAGAACAGATATATAATAAAGAAGCAGGACAATCACCGGAAGCGCTGGAAAACCTCAAGGCTTTCTGGCAGGAAGCCAGACAGCTTATTTACAGCAGCTTCATACCGGAAGCCGGCGATATGATCTTCGTGAACAATCACCTGTGTGCTCATGGCCGCAATGCTTTTCTGGCAGGTTTCAGAAATGAAAACGGCAGCCTGGTGCCCTGTGAACGCAGACTTATGCTACGTATGATGAGTAAGACCAGCCTGATTCATATTCAGTCTGTAGCGCATCCGGCTAATCCTTATCTCGTCATGGAAGAACATTATGGTAAAGTATATGAAGCCTAACCTTGTTTAATCCGTGCGTATTATGATGCAGGCTATAGATACATTGCCGGAAACCGGCGATATGATGACACACCTGATCCGGGGGAGAAGGAGTATTTATGCAGATGCCTATACCGGAGAAGAAATACCGGCTGCGCTGCTGGAAGAAATACTGATCAACGCTACCTGGGCGCCTACGCACAAGATGACGGAGCCCTGGCGCTTCGTGGTAATGATGGGAGCGCAACGCGCCGCCTTCGGCAGTTACCTGGAAGCCTGGTACCGTGATTACTACCAGCAGCGAATGAGTGCGGAAGCATTTGCAGAGAAACAACATTACCTGCTGCAATACCCGCTCAAAGCAGCCTGTATGATAGGGATCGTGCTGGTGAAAAGCGAACAGGCATCTCTTCCGGAATGGGAGGAAATAGCCGCCATTGCTTCCGCAGTGCAGAATATGGCGCTCAGCTGTACTTCCCGTGGCATCGGTTCCTACTGGGATAGCGGCGCCGCTTCGGTGGCATATGTCGCCTCGCAGGGACTGGCTGCCAATGAACAGTCACTGGGAATTTTTTTCATGGGCTATCCGGATGTATCGCACACAGTGCCCCGCAAGAAAAGAACCCCGGCAGAGCAAAAGATAACCTGGTTAACCTGATTTATACATTCACCAAATCATTGTAAACAAAAATGATGAAAACCGCATCCGTTGAAGTATTGGAAGAAGCGCCGGTACTATCCGCCGATCCCTACGGGGATATATTTTATGCCGGCTCCGCTGAGGCCTACAATACCGCCATTCAGGGCGCATTGAAGGTTGTGACCGGATTTCTGCAACGTACAAAGAAACCTTTCAGCGGCATTAAGCCCGATCAGCTGGCGCAGCTCTTCAGCACCATCGATTTCGATACGCCGCTGCCGGATTATAAAAGTCTGCTGAAGGAAGTAGAGCAGCTGTATGTTAACCATGCTACTGCCTTCCACCTGCCGCAATACATTGCACACCTCAACTGCCCGGTAGTCATTCCTGCACTCGCAGCAGAAGTGCTGGTCAGCGCTATCAACTCCTCCCAGGATACCTACGACCAGAGCGCCGGCGGCACACTGATGGAATGTAAAATCATTGACTGGACCGGCCGGGAGATAGGCTATAGTGCGGACTGCGACGGTGTATTCACCGCCGGCGGCTCCCAGAGCAACCTGATGGGCCTCCTGCTCGCCAGGGATCATTATGCCATGAAACACCGCAGCCACAATATAAAGCTGCTGGGCCTTCCGGAAGATGCCGGCAGGTACCGCATCTTTGTATCAGAAAAAGCACATTTCAGCAACCAGAAAAATGCCTCCCTGCTGGGGCTAGGCGAACAGGCGCTGGTATCTATCCCCGCTGATGAACGTTTCCGCATGGACGCCACACTGCTGGAAGCCGCCATCAAAAAAGAACTGGAACAAGGAAATATCCCCATCGCAGTGGTAGCTACCGCAGGCACCACCGACTTCGGTAACCTCGACCCGCTGCTGGCCATAGGACGCCTCGCCGCACAATACGGCCTCTGGTACCATATCGATGCCGCCTACGGCTGCGGACTGCTGCTCACGGAAAAATACCGCTATCTGCTGAACGGAGCAGAGCTCTCTGACTCCATCACCGTTGACTATCACAAATCTTTCTTCCAGCCAATCAGCAGCAGCGCCTTCATCGTAAAACATAAAGCCTCCCTGGATATTATCCGCCACCATGCGGACTATCTCAACCCCGAAGAACAGGACTACGACGAACTGCCCGCACAGATCAATAAAACAGTTACCCAGAGCACCCGCCGCTTTGATGCGCTGAAACTCTGGTTCACCCTGCGCCTGATGGGCAAGGAGAAACTGGGTGAATATACAGAAGTGATCATCGATACAGCCGAACAGGCGGCCTGCCTGATAGAAGCTGATCCGGAACTTGAACTGCTCAGCCACTCCGACCTCGGCGTGCTGGTGTTCCGTCATAAACCTTCGTATGTGCATTCCCGTGACTATGACACATTTAACCAGGCTATCAAAAAATCCCTGTTCTTCAGCGGAGAAGTGCTGCTCGCCAGCACCCGCGTGAACGGGCACTTCTACCTGAAGTTTACCATACTTAATCCGTTAACCACCATCACGGATATTCAGAACATTTTAACGGCTATCAAAGTTCATGGAAAAGATGCTCACCGGCAGTGAACCGGTAAAAAGGCCGTCAGTCAGCGCCCCGTTTACCCTGCGCCCGCTGCTGATGGATGAAGATATTCCGGTGATCCATAACTGGGTGAACCGGGAATATGCCCGTTACTGGCAAATGCAGGATACCACCCTCGAAGAAGTCAGGGCTGTTTACACCAGTATTACGCAGGCCAAGGATTCCAGGGTGTACATGGGCTTCTATAACAACGAACCGGCATTCCTGCTGGAATGCTACTGGGTAATGAATGACCCGCTGGGCGAGTACTATGAGGTGCGCCCCGGAGATCATGGCTTCCATATCCTGGTAGCGCCACCCGATAAACGGATTGCCAATTTTACCTGGAACATCTTTACGGTGATCATCGATTTCATGCTTTCCGATCCGGCTGTAGAACGGCTGGTGGTAGAGCCGGACGTGCGGAATGATAAGATACACGTACTCAACAAGAGAGCCGGTTTCGAATATCAGAAAATCATTGACCTGCCACATAAACAGGCGTACCTGGCATTCTGTACCAGGGAACAGTACAACGCAGCGAAAGCAGCGGCGCACACAGCCTATACCTATGAACAGGAAGTACCCGGACTGGGACGTTTTGCTTTCCGTTCACTGGAAATATCACAGGATATTCCACTGGTACATGACTGGGTAAACCGCCCCTATGCACAATACTGGCAGATGCAACATACCAGCCCGGATCAGGTGAAAACGGCCTATACAACCATTACACAGGCTTCCCACTCACACGCCTATATGGGATTTTACAATGACCAGCCAGCCTTCCTCTGGGAAAGCTACTGGGCTGTGAAAGACCCGATAGGCAGATATTATGATGTGCAGAACGGAGACTATGGCCTGCACCTGCTGGTGGCACCGGTGGAACACGCTATTCATGGGTTTACCTATCATATACTGCGGACCATCATCGACTATATGCTGATTGATCCGGCAGTGGAAAGACTGATCGTAGAGCCGGATGTAAGAAATGAAAAGATGCATATACTCACCAGGCGGGTAGGATTTGAATACCAGCAAGAAGTACTGCTGCCGCAAAAGATGGCGTATCTGGCGTTCTGCACCAGGGCGCAATATGCACATCAGACCAATCTGCCGGTGAATACCGTAACGCTGACAGATGCCGTGGAAAAGTGACCTTATTCATCATCACCAACAGAAGATATACCTGCATGGACGATATCGTTGCTGAAAGCAACAGCGTCTGCAAATAAATTCAGTATTTAAAAATGCCAAGCAAATGAAACCTCCTGTAAATGTTACCCCGGAGCAATCGGTCGCTCACCTGCACCCCGACGTATGGAGCCTGGTGAACCGGCTGCATATCCGTAAGATCATCTGTGAATTTGCACATGAACTTATTATTGCTCCACAACTGCAGTATAGTGAAAACGGATGGGGATATTATGTACTCCGCACAGACTTTCCTGATATTGAATACCGCTTCCGGGCCAGGGTACTGAGTCTGGATCACTGGTATATAGATACTGCTTCCCTCTCTAAATATATCGGCCAGGAAACTGCACCGCTGGAATCCCTGAGCTTTATCATTGAATTCCGTGAAACAATGGGACTCAGCGAAACGGTGATACCGGTATACCTGGAAGAGATCAACAGCACGCTTTGCGGCAGTGCCTATATGCATACCTATAATAAACTCACCGCAAAAGAACTGGCGGTAAGCGACTACCAGGTGATAGAACAGGCCATGATGGCCGGACACCCGTGCTTTATCGCCAACAACGGACGTATAGGTTTTGATTCCGCAGATTACCGGCAGTATGCGCCTGAGGCAGCAGATCCGCTGGCGCTGATCTGGGTGGCGGCACACCGCAGCCGTTCCGGCTATGCCGGCGTAACTGGTCTTGACTATGATACACTGATCGCTGATGAACTGGGTGCGGAAGTACTGGCAGCATTTAAACAGCAGCTGACCGGTAAAGGACTGCATCCGGATGATTATTATTTTATACCCCTGCATCCCTGGCAGTGGTTTAATAAACTGGTTAATTTATTTGCTACAGATATTGCCGAACAGCAGCTCGTATACCTTGGCTATGGCAATGACTACTACCTGCCGCAGCAGTCTATCCGTACCTTTTATAACATTACTTCTCCGCATCGCCGGTATACCAAAACCTCCCTCTCTATCCTGAATATGGGCTTTATGAGAGGGTTACACGCCAGCTTTGTCGTTACCTCGCCTCCTATCAGTGAATGGGTAAACGGTGTGGTGCAGGCAGACGATTATCTCCGTGAAAAAGGATTTGTACTGCTGGAAGAAGTAGCCGCTGCAGGATACACCAATCCGCACTATGCAGCCATTATTAAAGATGATAACGCTTCCTATAACGGGATGCTCTCTGTTTTGTGGCGGGAAAGCCCTGTTACAAAATTACGCCCCGGTCAGCGGATGATGACCATGGCTGCGCTGCTGCACGTAGACAGCTATGGCAATGCGTTATTGCCCGAACTCATCAAAGCCTCCGGACTTACTACCCACAAGTGGATAGAACGCTACCTGGATGCTTATCTCAGTCCGTTATTACATTGCTACTACACACACGATATGCGGTTTATGCCACATGGTGAAAACCTGATCCTGATACTGGAAGATCATATACCCGTAGGTGCAATTATGAAAGATATCGGAGAAGAAATTGCCGTGCTGAACGAGGAAATACCCATGCCTGATAATGTGAAACAGATCTATATGAAGGTCGCCCCTGAATTAAGGATCCTGTCCATTTTTACCCAGGCTTTTGATTGCTTCTTCCGTTTCCTTTCGGCGTTGCTGGTAGAACATGCGGACTTCCCGGAAGAGCAGTTCTGGCAGCTGGCTGCAGGCTGTATAGGAAAGTACCAGGAGCAGCATCCGGACCTGCAGGATAAGTACGACCGGATTGACCTGTTTGCCCCGGAAATCGTAAAGACATGCCTGAACCGTTTGCAGATACGCAATAACCGCAAAATGGTGGACCACATGTACAATCCATTCAAAAGCCAGCAGTTTGCCGGTACGCTGAAGAACCCCATGGCAGCCTATAAGCCGCAGCCGGTATTGACAGCGCCTTTAGCCGGACAGGCATAATGCTTTTTTGAAACGTTTAACAACAGACAAATGGAAACAACTCATAGTATATTTCAGCCACAGGCTATCAATCATATTCAACCGGAAATATGGCGTAAGGTAACACGGTTGTTTATCAGAAAAATAATTGCCGAACTGGCGCATGAAGGCATACTTCATCCGGAGTTGCAGTCAGAAAAAAACGGATGGGGTAATTACCTGTTACGATCCGGCAAACACGATGTCATCTACCGCTTCTCCGCCCGTGTGCTCCGCCTTAATCACTGGTGTGTAAATCCTGATTCTATAGAGAAGATCGCCGGAGGCGACGTTGCAGCACCGGAGGCCATCAGTTTTATTACAGATCTTAACGATCAGATTGGTATTGCGCCCGAAGCATTACCCGACTATATGGAAGAAGTGGCTGGCACCTTGTATGGCAGCGCTTACATACATACGCATAATACGCTTTCTGCTGAATATCTGGCCACCGCAGATTATCAGGAGATAGAAAGATCCATGACAGGCCACCCCCGGTTTATTACCAATAACGGAAGGGTGGGCTTTGATATGACGGATTACCGGCAGTATGCTCCGGAGGCAGCTGTGCCGCTTTCACTTATCTGGATTGCCGGTCATAAAAGCCACGCAGAATTTACGGCTATTGAAGGGCTTCACTGGGAACAATTCATCAGGCAGGAACTCAGTGCTTCAGACTATGATGCCTTCCGCAGTGTACTGACAGGAAAAGGGCTTGACCCGGATCAGTATTTCTTTATGCCGGTACATCCATGGCAGTGGTATAACAAACTGCTGAATGTATTTGCGCCGGACATTGCCGGTAACCGGCTGGTATGTCTGGGTTACAGTGAAGATAAATATCTGCCGCAGCAATCTATCCGTACTTTCTTTAACAGTAGCAATCCTGCCAGGTGTTATGTAAAAACTGCGCTGGGCATTCTTAATATGGGATATGTGCGGATTCTTTCTCCTTACTTTATGCGGACAACACCTGCTATCAATGAGTGGGTATATGATATAGCAGAAAAGGATCCGTACCTGCAGGAAAACGGATTCCGGGTATTACGGGAGCTGGCGGCGGTAGGATATACGAATCAGTATTACGAAGCCGCTTTGCAGGGAGATAGCCCATACAAGAAAATGCTTGCTTCCCTCTGGCGGGAAAGCCCTGTGTCCCGGCTGCGTCCCGGACAACGTATCATGACAATGGCGGCACTGTTGCATACCGATACAAACGGCTATGCCCTGTTACCCGCGCTGATACGTACTTCCGGGCTGTCTGCCTCCGCATGGATACAACAATACCTGCATTGTTATTTAAGGCCCCTGCTCCATTGCTTCTACCAATACCAGCTGGTATTTATGCCTCATGGCGAAAACATTGTGCTGGTACTGGAAAATCACGTGCCTGTTAATGCCATTATGAAAGACATCGGGGAAGAAGTAACGCTGATGGATACTGCTGTAACGCTGCCTGCACTCGCACAGCGGATACAGGTAGACGTACCGGCATCCTTCCGGACAAAGCCCATGTTTACCCAGCTTTTCGATGGCATTTTCCGCTTTATCGCCGCCATACTGGTGGAAGAAAATGTTCTCGGTGAACAGGAATTCTGGCAGCTGGTGGGCGCCTGTGTGCGTGAATACCAGGAACAGCATCCGGCACTGGCTCACCGGTTTACGCAGGATGATCTGTTCGCTGAAGTGATTGCACCGGATGCACTGAACAAAATGCAGATACTTAACAGCCGGAAGTTGCGTGACAGGGCCAACCCTTTCGACGTGCCTTCCATCGGCGAGGTGCAGAACCCTATTACAGCATACAGAAATAAATGATTATGCAGATCCGGATATTATTTATGACGATGCTGGCCGGTATAGCCATGCATATCACCGCCGGTGCTGCACACGCACAATCTGCGGAGGGAGGCGGTGAACCATTGCATTATCCCCGGACAGTCAGGGAAAATACAACCGATAATTATTTCGGAACGATGGTCGCCGACCCGTACCGCTGGCTGGAAAACGATACCACCGGCCGCATTCCGCAATGGATAGCGGCGCAGGAAAAACTGACAAACAATTACCTGGAGCAGATACCATATCGCGGAGAGATGCAGGAATACCTGTCTGCCACCTGGAACTATGCGAAAGAAACGCAGCCTGTAAAGGCAGGCGCCTGCTATTTCTTCACCCGTAACAATGGTGTACAGAATCAGGCCGTCTGGTATCTGAAAGAGGGGCCTGAAGGGAAGGAGATCGAATTGCTGAACCCCAACAGGCTGTCTGCCAGCGGCACAACCGCAGCAACGGTACTGAGCTTTTCCGGGAACGGACGTTACCTCGCCTTTGCCGTTGCCGAGTCGGGGTCCGACTGGAATACCATTCAGGTAATGGATCTTACAACACGTCAGCTGCTGAAGGATAGCCTCCGGTGGGTGAAGTTCCCGCGTGCCGCCTGGAAAGGCGATGGCTTTTACTATAGCCGCTATCCGGCCACGGAACAACACGCTGCACTGTCTGCCGGCAACACCCTGAACCAGGTATATTATCATCGCATAGGCGATGCGCAGTCGCAGGACAGCCTGATATTTGAAGACCGGCGTAACCCCCGGCTCAGCGTAGCAGCATTCGTAACGGAAGATGAACGTTTCCTGATCCTTTCCGTGCTGCCGGGTTCATTTCTGGGTTTCAAGCTGACCACATCCACCGGTAATGCCCTGTACTATCAGGATCTTCATCAGCAGGGCAGCCGCATCATGCCGCTTGTAGAAGGATATAATCATCACAATATTATTGTAGATAATGTGGGTGAAAAACTATTGCTACAGACGGACCGTGGTGCATTGAACAACCGGGTAGTGCTGATAGATCCGCGTCATCCTGAAGAGAAGAACTGGACATCACTGATTGCGGAACGGCCGGAATCGCTGGATAATATTGACCTGGGCGGCGGTTATCTCTGGGCATTTTACCTGAAAAATGCCAGTACGCTGGTGCGGCAATACGATTACCAGGGACGCATGATCCGGGAAGTACCGTTGCCGGCGATCGGCGTTGCCAGCAGCTTCAGCGCAGGACGGCAGGATAAGGAGGTATACTATTCGTTCACAAATTTTACCACTCCGGTCACCATCTACCGGTATAACATCAGCAGTGGTAAATCCTCGTTGTACAGAAAGCCGGCATTCACCGGCAGTACAGAGGGATATGTAACAAAACAGGTGTTCGTTACCTCAAAGGATGGCACCCGCGTGCCTATGTTCATTGTTCATAAAGCCGGTATTAAACCTGATGGTAATCGTCCTGTGTTCATGCAGGGCCATGGCGGTTTTAAGCGTAACCTGACTCCTTTTTTCAGTGTTGCCAGGATGATGTTCCTGGAACGGGGCGGCATCTATGCGCAGCCCAATCTGCGTGGTGGTAATGAATATGGAGAAGCCTGGCACAAGGGAGGCATGCTGGCAAACAAGCAGCATGTATTTGATGATTTTACAGCAGCCACGCAATACCTGATCAGAGAAGGGTATACCAATCCTTCAAAGATTGCCGTCACGGGCGTATCTACAGGCGCCATCATGGTGGCGGCATGTATCAACCAGCACCCTGAACTGTTTAAAGTGGCTGTTCCGGTGGTAGGAGCGATGGACATGCTGCGGTATCATAAGTTCACCATTGGCAGCACCTGGGCCGAAGAATACGGCACCAGCGATAACCCGGAGCAGTTTGCCTACCTGATAAAATATTCTCCGCTGCATAATATAAAAGCAGGCACTCATTATCCTGCTACGCTGATACTGACAGCAGATCATGATGATACCGTTGTTCCGGCTCACTCCTTCAAGTATGCGGCCACCCTGCAGGAAAAGCAGGGCGGCGATAACCCCGTGCTGATACGGATAGACCGGAATTCAGGACACGGGCCAGGTAAGCCGACAACAAAACAGATAGCGGAAGCTGCAGACGTGTGGAGTTTTGTATTCCAGCAGTTGCAGATGCAATGGGTCAGATAATCTTTATTCCGGCAATGCCGGTGACAGATGGCATTTAAGTTTTAACCGTACAATCAGAAAAAATGGATACAAAACCAGTATATACAATTATTGGTATCGGAATAGGCCCTTTTAACCTGGGCCTGGCCGCTTTATTACAACCAGTGGAAGAGATCTCCGCATTGTTTTTTGACCAGACAGACATGTTCAACTGGCATGCAGGTTTAATGCTCCAGAATACTACCCTGCAGGACCCGTTCATGGGTACCGACCTGGTAACTATGGCAGATCCCACCAGCAAGTACAGCTTTCTCAATTTCCTGAAGCATACAGGCCGGTTATACCGGTTCTTTATCCGTCATGATTTTTACATGCTTCGCCGGGAATACAATGCTTATTGTCAATGGGTAGCAGCGCAGCTCAGCAGTTGCCGCTTCTCCCATAAGGTAACTGCTGTAACTTACCAGGAAGGATTATATGCTGTAACAGTGCTGAATAAACTTACAGGTGAAACAGCCGTATACCATGCAGAGAAATTGGTGCTGGGTACCGGTACACAACCTTATCTGCCGCCTTTTGTAGACAAAACCGCGACACCCGGTGTGATGCATTCATCGGAATACCTGGCGCATAAGGAAAGCATATTGAGAGAAGGCGAACTGACAATCGTCGGCTCCGGACAAAGTGCCGCAGAAATTTTTTATGACCTGTTACCTGAAGCCAGGAACGGTTTCCGGCTGAACTGGTTCACCCGTTCCGACAGGTTCTTTCCGATGGAACATTCCAAACTTACGCTGGAAATCAGTTCACACAACTATGTGGACTACTTCTATGATCTTGCTCCGCAGCAGCGCGCGAAAATACTGAGAACGCAGGCAACACTTTCCAAGGGAATCAACTACAGCCTTATAGATCAGATCTATGACCTGCTGTATGAGATGACCGTTGGTGGTGAGCGGGTAAACGTATTGCTGCGATCCAATTGTGAACTGAACACTATTGTTCCCGCAGCGGGAGGAGGATATGCGCTGCATTTTACGCAGGTACAGCAGCAGCAGGACTTTACCCATCAGGCAGGACCGTTATTGCTGGCAACGGGTTACCGCTATCACCAGCCGGCATGTCTGAACGGTATTGCCGGTCGCATCAGCCGTCATGCAGACGGGTCTTACAATGCCTCCCGTAATTACGCCATTGATATCAACCACAACGAGATATTCATACAGAATGCGGAAACGCAGACCCATGGCTTTACTGCACCGGATCTCAGTCTGGGAGCCTATCGTAATTCCTGGATCATCAATACCATCAGTGGCCGTGAAGTTTATACGCTGGAAGAAGAAGTCGCCTACCAGCATTTTGGGAGCGCCGTTGTACCGGCGCCGGCGGCTGCAATGAGTTATTAACCATTAAAGAAAGATAAGGTATTATGATGACGCTGTTTGTCAGGACCCGTTCCGTTTTAAATCTTTTTAAGATCGCCATGCTGGGGAAGGAAAAGAATTTCACTTCCAGCAGTGTTGCCAGGGCTGCTTTTCTGTTGTCTCTCCCCGCTATGATAGAGCTGCTGATAGAGTCGATGTTTGTTGTAGTAGATCTGTTGTATGTGAGCCGGCTTGGAGACAGCGCTATTACCATTGCCGGTATGATCGGTACGGTGGTGCTGGTGATCTATTCTATACCGGTAGGATTAAATATAGCCGCCAGCGCTCTGATTGCCAGACGGATAGGAGAGCGGAAACCCAGGGCGGCAGGCCTCACAGCGGTGCAGTCTATCTACACCGGTATAATAGCAGCCGTGTTATTTGGTGTGCTGGCGATCATCTTCAACAGGCAATTATTCTATGCGATCGGCGCATCTGAGCGGTTGGCAACGGAAGGGGATCTTTATTCAAAGATACGTTTCGGGTGTATCATATTTCTGATGCTGCGGGTGTTGCTGAATGGTATCTTCCGTGGCTCCGGCGATGCCGCGATGGCGATGCGGGCATTCCTGCTTGCCTTTATCGTGAATGCAGTGGCAGGAGGTATATTCATTTTCGGTTTCGGCCCTGTGCCGGCTATGGGGCTGGTAGGGGCAGCCATCGGTAACGGAATTGGTAACCTGGCGGCGGTATGTTACCAGTTCTGGTACCTGGGCAGCAAACGTAATGTGCTGGTCATCGGCCGGCGGGAACTGATGATTGTACCCGCCATCATGAAGCGGCTGCTGCAACTCGGGTCGGCAGGTACGTTACAATACCTGATACCCGCTTCCAGCTGGTTGCTCATGATTACCATTGTGGCACAGCTGGGAGAAGCAACATTAACGGGTTACATTATTGCAGACCGCATTATTATCTGTGCCACATTGCCTGCCTGGGGCATCGCCAATGCGGCAGGGGTACTTACCGGTCAGAATCTGGGCGCCGGACAGCCAGAGCGGGCGGAGCAATCAGTATGGAAAACCGGCTTCTTCAATATGTGTTTTCTGGGGTCTGTTTCGCTGGTGATGATGCTGTTTACCGGAAAGATAGTAGGATTGTTTACCAGTGAGGCAGCGGTGGCGGAACAGGCGGTATTGTACCTGCGTTGCATGACCATCGCCTTCTTTTTCTTCGGATATACGATGGTCATCTCCCGGTCGTTGAATGCTGCAGGGCAGGTGCGGGTGGTAACCTGGCTGTATGTGCTCATGTTCTACATCGTGCAGCTGCCGCTGGCATATCTGCTGGGCGTTACCATGGGATGGGGCTCCAAAGGTATTTTTGGCGCCATATTGTTTTCGGAAGTGGTGCTGGCCGCAGGGTGCCTGATTATTTTCCGGAAGGGAACCTGGAAACGCATACGGATATAGTCATTTATTGTTTGTATTAAACTTGTTCTGATGTCTTTTACAGATGTACTGGTATTATTAAAGAAGATCGTGATCGGACTGTTGCTGGTGCTGATCCCCTTCCTGATATTTTTCTCCGGTCTTTGGTTGCTGAAACACTATGGGTAACATAGTTGCCCGGCATGTTTATCTATTATTAATCTGAAAAGCATATATATGAAATTAGAAAAGACGGTGGCACGGAAGCTCCTCAGAGATGGTATCATTTCACTTTTCCTGTATGCCCTGCCGGTAATCCTGATGTTCCTGTATTTCTATATCCGGGGCGAGCGGCCCTGGAAAGAACAGCAGGGTCATTCATCCGTTATTGCCACTAAAAAATAAATAGTTGTTATGATAAAACTGGCAGAAGCTGTATTTCAGCACCTGAATTCATGGGGGTTACCGGTATTGTTGCTGATCGTAGGTATTATTGAATTCCTGTTTGGTCTGTACAACAAGCAGGCCGACAGAAATGAGTTTATGATCGATCTGATGAGTTTTGCGATACCGAAAATTTTATTCCGTCCTGTGCTCGCCTATTTCAGTCTACGGTTATTACCGGTATTACTGCCTGGTATGCAGGGTGTTTTTTCCTGGGTGCCATTTTTCTGGGGTGTAGTAATTATTGCGGTAGCAGATGACCTGACGCAGTACTGGAATCACCGGTTGCATCACCAGGTACCTTTTCTGTGGCGTTTTCACCGGACTCACCACTCAGCTCCCTATATGGGGGTGGCCGTATATTTCCGCAATAACCTGATACATGTTCTGTTGTTCTCCCAGGTATACCTGGTAGTAACGTTAGTGTACCTGGGCCTGGGATACCCTGCGCTGTTTGTAGCCGGTATGAAAGCATTGATTGTATCGGCGGCACACTCCAGTATTCTATGGGATAAGCCGTTATACCGCAACAAATGGTTACATCCTGTGGCATGGGTGCTGGAAAGATTTATTTCCACGCCGGCCACTCATCACGCCCACCACGCCGTCACCAGCGATGACGGCATAGGATACTACAAAGGGAATTTCGGCAATATGTTTTTCCTATGGGATATCATCTTTGGTACAGGTATCATTACCCGTAAATATCCCGGCGCCTACGGCATCTCTCACTATGAGCGGGATGAATGGTACGCGCAGTTTCTCTGGCCCCTGTTTAAATCTAAGGTAGCCGATAGTGAATTATCCGCAGGTGGCCCTATGGTACGGATGGATGATGAACCGGCAGAGATTGGGGTTGAAGAGAAAACCAGAACCTGAGCTTATATAATTACGAATTACGAATTACGAATTGCGAATTACGAATGTAGAAGCGAAGAGCTAAACGTAGATGAAAGGTGATATACAATAGTTATCTCTTTTCATCTACGTTTAGCTCTTCGCTTCTACATTCGTAATTCGCAATTCGTAATTCGTAATTCAAACTTTTCCCTATATCGTAAAAACTTTTCCAATATCCATAACCCTATCCTCTCTTTCCTTCCGAACTTAGCGCCACTAAAAAAAAACGTAAGCGATTATTCAACCGTCGCTAAAATGAATATTCATGAGAACTTATTTTGTTGCGCTGCTATGCCTGCTGGGCATGATCTGTAATAGTTTATTTGCGGCCGAAACCGGAGAAGTCCTTTCCGGAAGGGTCATCACTTCAGGCGGAGAGCCGGCCGCTGCTGTTGTGGTCATGATAGATGGTAACAAGCGTATTGTAGTAACAGATAATGACGGAAATTTTATTGTGAGAAATATAACCGCCGGACAGCACCAGGTGAAGGTATCCCTGATGGGGTACGAGGCGGTGGTGAAAGAGGTGACGGTGCTGCAGGGGACTAACGCCCATGTTGAAATACAGCTGAAAATATCCAGTACAGAGCTGAAAGAAGTCATCATTGCAGATCATCATAACAAGGTAGCGGACAAACGTTCTGAATATGTATCCCGTATGGAGCTGGATAACCTGCGTAACCCGCAGGTGTATAGTGTGGCTTCGAAGGAACTGCTGCTGGAGAAAAATGTGATGGATTACCAGTCGGCCGTGAAAGCGATTCCCGGAATAGTGCTGAGTACCAACGATTATCAGGGTAGTTCCGTCACCTTTATGCGGGGCTTTGCTATTAATCCGTATATCCGTAACGGTATTTATTTCAACAACCTGATGGCGGGAGATCCGCAGAACATAGAACGGCTGGAAGCGGTGAAAGGACCTGCAGGTACTTTGTATGGCTCTCAGGGCGTAAGCTATGGCGGTTTAATCAACAAGGTGACGAAAAAGCCGTTGCAGCAGTTTATGGGAGAAGTAGGCGTAAGTGCCGGCAGCTATGATTACAAACGTGTTACTGCTGATGTGAATACACCCCTCAATGCAAAGAAGACCGCACTGATGCGGATAAATACAGCCGCTACCTGGCAGCAGAGCTTCCTGGATACTGACTTCCAGCGTGCTTTTTTAGCAGCGCCTTCCTTCTCCTTCCAGTTGAATGAAAAACTCAGTATCCTGGTGGATGCAGAGCTGAACTGGAATTCCAAACCCGCCATCACCTCCTGGCCCGGCTACAGCGCCGGCACTCATGACTATACCCGCTATGACCAGATACCGCTGGACTATTACGCTACCTATGGCAACCGCCAGGCGGACTATCCGCCCAGCAGCACCTATAATATCTTTGCACAGGTGAACTACAAGCTGAATAACAAATGGAAGATCAGCACCAATATTGCTATGGCGCACTTTAATTATAACAGCGGTACCATCGGCCTGACATTGCTCGACCCCGCAACGGCAGGAGGAAGAAATAAGGTAGGGCGCGACATCTACGATTTCTACTGGACATTCAGAAGTATAGAAATACAACCCAACCTCACTGGGGAATTCCGTATCGGCGCCATTAAAAATAAACTGCTGGTAGGCCTGGACATCCAGCGGATGCAGACCTATGCTTCCGGGTATTCGGTAGGGCAGCAGGATACCATCAGCCTGACAGCACCTTATCCGCCCTTCCCGATTCAGCGGGTCCGCGCCTCACAAGCCTATAAGGACGCCTTCTGGGAGGCCGACTTCAAACAGAAAACCTATGCCGCCTATATCACAGATGTTATCGGCATCGGGGAGAGGCTGAACGTTATGCTCAGTCTGCGCTACGACCATTACAAGGATGGCGGTTACAAATACCGCAACAGCACCGACCCGGTTAGCGGTCCGGATGCCGGCTCCGTAGCTCCCAAACTGGGCGCCACCTACCAGTTGCTGAAAGACCGCATCGTATTGTTCGCCAACTACATGCAAGGCATCAACTACGTAGCCCCAGATATGGAAGGCCATGTCTTTAAACCGGAAAGAGCGCGGCAGACAGAAGGCGGCGTAAAAATAGACCTGGCCGACGGCAGACTAACTTCCACCATCAGCTATTATGACATACTCGTGAAAGATAAGGTACGCCCCAACCCGGAGAACCGTAATGCCTCCATACAGGACGGCTCGCAGCAAAGCCGCGGCGTCGACATCGAAATCATGGCTACCCCCGTAAAAGGACTGAACATCGTTACCGGCTACGGCTATAACGACAGCCAGTTCGCCCGGGGCGACGCCTCCAAAAGCGGCAAACGCCCCTTCGGCACCCCTGCCAGCACCGCCAACGGCTGGATCAGCTACACCCTGCAGCACTCCCCGCTGAAAGGTCTGGGTATAGGCGTGGGCGTCCTCTACACCGATGACTTCTTCGCCACCGACGATAACACCCTCACCATCCCCGGCTATACCCTATTCAATACCAACATCTTCTATAACCACCGCAAGTTCCGTATCTCTGCCGGCTACGAAAATATAGGCAATATAAAATACTGGGACGTGTATGGTGCGCCCCAGGTACCAGGGAAGGGAGTGGTGACTGTGATGTACCGGTTTTAGTATAATTGCGAATTACGAATTGCGAATTACGAATGTAACCCGAAGATAAAAGCAAAGACGGAAGCGATAATACTACCAGGTATCCGCTTCGGTCTTTGCTTTTATCTTCGGGTTACATTCGTAATTCGCAATTCGTAATTCGCAATTATTTTCCTTATCTTTCTTTAATGAAAAAGCGCCTCCCTGAACTCCTCGTCATCTATCTCATCTATTACCTCACCCTGCTCCTGTATATCTATCTGAATCATGGTTCCATCCTGCGTTCCATCTCCTCTGTGGTAATATGGCTGATTCCCTTTATTGTAATAGTGCCGGTGCAGTTTATTGCGTTTCTGCTGGATGTGGTGTGGCCACAGAATACCGACCGGATCGATAAGCGCATCTACAGAATCACACATCTTATTGTATATCTGCTCATATTTTTGCTGGTGATGATGCCGTTGCTGCTGGCCGGCGATAAATAGTATTATAATATTTGCAGGGACTGCGGTAAATTTGGTACAAATTGAACTGGATGAATTACGAATTACGAATTGCGAATTACGAATGAAGAGCGAAGATATAAGCGGATAAAAAATTTACTTATCCGCTCATATCTTCGCTCTTCATTCGTAATTCGCAATTCGTAATTCGTAATTGATTCCCAAACTACTACCATGTTTTTTCTCTTCATCAAAATGTTCCTCGTTATTACAACTGTCAGCGCTGCCTTAATGGCTGGCCTGTTCTATGCTTATTCCTGTTCGGTGAATCCGGGGCTGGGGCGTTTGTCTGATGCCGGTTATATGGCGGCGATGCAGTCTATTAACCGGGCGATTCTGAATCCGGTATTTTTCGCTTCTTTTATGGGATCGGTGGTGCTGTTGCCGGTAAGTACCTGGCTGCAGTTCCGCTATGGTACGGAGGTGGGGGGCTGGTTGTTTCTGGCAGCTACGGTGATGTATATTATTGGTGTCTTTGGTGTGACGGCGGTGGTGAATGTACCGCTGAATAATGCGTTGGACAAAGTGAGCCTGCAGGCATCGCCGGAGGAGCTGGCAGGACACCGTGCTGCTTTTGAGGGCAGGTGGAACCGCTATAATACGGTGCGTACGGTTTGCGCGGTGCTGACGGTGGCCCTGGCCATCACGGGCTGTCTGCTGGCAGGATGGTAGTTGTATTTTTCTCTCTCAACAATATGATAACTTTACTAACTTGCCCCTGGGACCAATAAAGGTCATTATTACCACAGCCTGAGGGGGGAAAGATGCATGCAAACCAGTGTAGTGAACAAATATCATCTTAATGAAGAACAACTGTTAATTTGCTGGCAGCAATTTCTGGACGGTGAACGCGAAGCTTTCGGCCGGCTGATCTCCTTTTACTATGCTGCACTTTTCCAATATGGTATGAAGATGCATGCTGACAAAGCATTTGTGCAGGACTGTATCCAGGATATGGCTACGCACCTGTGGAGCCGCCGTGAGCGGCTGAGCAGGGAGGTGCATGTTAAAAGCTACCTGTTCAAAAGCCTGCGGCATGATATGATGCGCCAGCTGCGCCGCCGGCAGCTACAGGCCCAGCATATTATACAATGGTGGAAGACAGATCCGCACTTCGATGCGGAATTTTCTGTAGAAACCTCCATAATAGATAATGAGGCGGCAAGGGAACAGCGGCAACGGCTGCACGAAAGCCTGCAGTCCCTCAGCCCCCGGCAGCAGGAAATCATCTACCTGCGCTACTACCAGAATATGGATCACGAACAGGTAGCCGTTATTATGAAGTTGCAGAAAGAAGCTGTTTATAACCTTTTATCTGCCGCCATAAAAAGGCTGAAATCCCATTGGGGCCTGGTGGTAGCCCTCATAATATCCCTTCTCTCCAAATTTTTTTAAAAATTTTTCATTTTCATTGGTGAGATTTGATGACTGCATGTCTTAAAGAGATATAGCGAAGCAGTTTTTATTTCACGTGAACAATGATTGAGAAACAATTCCATCGTATAGAAGATTTCTGGCAGGAAGCATCCTTCCTGGACTGGACGCTGGGCAATGACCGCGAGGCTGCCCGCTACTGGGAACAGTGGCTGGCGGATAATCCCGCCCAGGCAACGCTGCTGCAGGAAGCCAGGCAACTGCTGCTCGCCATACATGTGAAGGAGCATCCGCTTTCCAACGAAGAAATTCAGCAACACGTTTGCAATACCATACAGCAGCTGCCGGTGAAAACCGGCCGCGGATACGGCTGGCGCGCCGCGGCCGCTGTGGCAGGCATTATACTGCTGGCCGGTATGGGCTGGCTGTTTCTGCGTCAGAACCGCCCTTCTGCCGGACAATGGACGAAAGCAGCAAATGGCTTTGCAGAAAGCAACAATACCGGTACAACGCCGGTAACCGTAACCATGAAAGACGGATCAGGAATTACACTGTTACCCGGCGCCCGCATTCAGTATAATACCGACTGGGGCACGCAGGAACGCCGCGTGCGCATGGAAGGAACGGTACAGTTTGATGTGAAGCAACTGGCAGACAATCCCTTTGTAGTGATGAGCGGAGATATTGAAACAACGGTGCTGGGAACTGTTTTTACGGTAGAAAGCAAACCGGAATACGGGAAGGTGCGCGTAGCTGTGCAGCACGGAAAAGTAAAGGTGCAGCAAAGCAACCGGCAAACCGCCGGCATGATATTACTGCCCAACCAGGAAGCCAGCTATGAAACCGGTAGCGGGCAGCTGAGCAAGGGCCTGATAGCAGCGCCGCTGGCACAGGTAGCCGTAAAACACCAGGAAGATTTTATGTTCACCGATACGCCGGTGACTACTGTTTTTGATAAACTGGAAAAAGTATATGCCATCAGGATATTGTATGATACGGCCGCTATCCGGTCATGCACTATCACGGCCAATCTGAACAAAGAAGGTTTTTATGATAAGCTGGATCTCATCTGTAAGGCCATCGGCCTGAGTTACCAGGAAACAGAAGGCCAGCTGATGATTAACGGAAAAGGCTGCCTGCACAATTAAGCAGGAAAAATGCAACGCACGTATGAACAATGAAAATGATCCTGCCCGCCCGGCACCTTGCCCGGCACATGCAATGTATCATGCATCATTCACCATTACAACCCGGTAATATCAACCATACCGGCAAATCTGAAAACTATCGTTTCACCATTAACAACCTGTAATGTCTATGTTTTAACTGATCCTATATCAATATGAAAAAGGGAGCTGATAATGCGGCTACATTATCAACCCCCGGAGTCGTTCCGGCTCCATAAAACCTGTACTGCAGCTTGCTGCGGTAAGGGAGGTCTATTTCTATTACAGAACCGTAAACAACCAAAATTATGTGGAATTATCGTATTAATCACCATCAGCTAGTAAAAAAGCTTATGCGCATTTCAGTTGTACAGTTACTGCTGCTATTCACCCTTACCGGCATGTGTTATGCCATGGAAGGTAAATCACAATCCCTGCTGGATAATAAGGTCAGCATTACCGTTCAGGGCCAATCGCTGAAAACGGCGCTGCTGGCGTTGGAAAAGCAGGCGGATGTACAGTTTATTTACAGCAGCGAGGTGATCAATGTGAAAAGAGATGTTACCATCACCGCCACCGGTCAGCCTTTGCGCGATGTGTTAGCATCATTGCTGGCAGGCACCGGCGTGGGCTTTGAAGCAGTGAATAAACAAATTGTGCTGTCCTATGCCGCCAGTAAACAACCATTTGCCCTGCAGGAGGCATTCCCCGATGGCATCTCCAGGCAGGAGGAAAAAACAATTGCCGGGATAGTAAAGGGAGATGACGGCACCCCGCTGCCTGGTGTTACGGTGCTGGTAAAAGGCACTACCAACGGTACCATCACTGATGTTAACGGACATTTCAAACTGAATGTAAAGGGAGATGTAACCCTGGTACTGACATTGGTAGGTTACGAAAAGAAAGAAACGGCGGCACATGCCGGTAATCATAATATTGCCATTACACTCGGTATCTCTTCCCAGGGGCTGGAAGAAGTAGTGGTAATAGGCTATGGCAGTGTGAAAAGAAAGGATATTACCGGCGCTATCTCTTCTGTAAAAGCAACGGATATTCCCAAATCGGCCAATACATCCATTGATCAGGCGCTGAGCGGAAGGGCTGCCGGCCTGATGGCCACGCAGCCTACCGGCCAGCCTGGCGCCGGTGTTACCATGCAGATCAGGGGTAACGCCTCCTTTGCTTCTGCCGGCGTTTTATATGTGGTAGATGGTGTGCCTGTTAACGGCGCTGCCGATGAACCCGGCTCTGGTAACCGTTATGGCGGCATCAACCGCTCGCCGCTGAATTTCCTTAACCCCGATGATATTGAATCTATCGAAGTGCTGAAAGATGCCAGCTCTGCAGCCATATACGGCGCAAGGGCAGGCGCCGGCGTTATTCTCATCACCACCAAAAGAGGTAAGGAAGGGAAAGCCCGCGTGGGATACACTTTCAGCCATGCATTCCAGGAGCCGGCCAGGTTCTACGACATCATGAACAAACACGACTACATGACGGAACGTAACCGCATCCTGCATGAACGCTGGCTGCGCACCAATAAAATTGCACCTTACGGCAACGTAGATCCGTCAGCGGTAGATCCCTTCAAACCACGCTACTCCCAGACTGAAATAGACACGGCCGGCCCTGCGCAAAGCGCTATCGACGCGGTAACACAGTCCGGTTATATGGATCAGCATAACCTCTCCGTTTCCGGTGGTAACGATAAAACAAAATTCTACGTGTCCGGTAATTACCTGAACCAGGAAGGCGTAATCAAAACTTCCGGTTATAAAAGATATACCGGCCGCATGAACCTCGACCAGCTCGTCGGTAATAAGATCAAGCTCTCTGTCAATGTAAACGGCTCCCGTTCTGTCAGCAGCAACCCCGCTATCGGTGGCGGCCTGTTCGAGAACTCCGGTATCATTGTGGCATCTTTCTATCACCCGCCTACAGTGCCTTTACGGAATGCTGACGGCACCTATCCGCTCAACCCCGATTATTCCAATGCACCCAATCCTGCATCATTCCTGGAAATAACGGATCAGACGGTAGGCACCCGCCTGCTCGGCGCCGCCAGCGCTACCTGGGACATTACCAAAGAGCTGAGCGCCAAAGCTAATTTCAGCTTCGACCAATCCAATAATAAAAGAAGCAACTATCTGCCCAAGTCGTTCCTCTATGGCGCACGTACCGGCGGACAAGCCAACATCCTCGAAAATACGGCCAACATCGGCCTGCTGGAATACCTGCTCAACTACCGGAAAACATTTAAGGATAACAGCTCGCTGACGGCCGTAGGTGGTTATTCCTACCAGGTGCTGCAGCAGGAAGGCTTCAATGCCAGTAACCAGAAATTTATTACCGACAACTTTGTTTTCAACAACCTGGGCATGGGCGAATTCGCCAGGCCAGGTGTGGGATCGTTTAAGGTCCGCGAAAGATGGGCCTCCTACTTTGCGCGCGTGACCTTTGATTTCAGAGATAAATACCTGCTGATGGCCTCCCTCCGCCGCGATGGCTCCTCTAAATTTGCAGAGAACAAAAAGTATGGCTGGTTCCCCTCTGTTTCCGGCGCCTGGAAAGTGTCTAACGAAGAATTCCTGCGCTACAGTAATGTTATTTCTTTCCTGAAATTACGTGCCAGCTTCGGTTCTACCGGTAACAGCAATATCGGCGGCAACGCCTTCTCCTATTACAGCCCCGGCAAAAGCTATGTATTCGGTAACACACAGAATACCGGCGTTTACCTGAGCCAGGTGGCCAACCCTGACCTCACCTGGGAAACCGCCCGCGAGGTGAATATCGGACTGGATTTCAGCCTGTTCAAAGATCGTATCAGCGGTACCTTCGAATTCTTCAACAAAACCATCAGCAACCTGCTCAGCTCAAGACCGCTCCCCAGCTATTTTATAGTCGGCTCCATGTCTGCCAACATCGGGAAAACACAGAGCCGCGGATTTGAATTCACGCTCCGCTCCAATAACATCACTACCACCAACTTTGTATGGAACACTGATTTCAATATCGCGCGCTACCGCGATACCTGGAAAGAACGCGATCCGCTGGTGGTGAAAACACTGGCTAAGTATATCGGCCTGCACGACCCTATCCGTGCTATCTACAGCTATCAGACCGATGGTATCCTGAAGGTGGGTGAAAAAGTACCGGATCATATGCCCGGCCTGATGCCCGGTATGGTGAAAGTGAAAGACCTCAACGGTTACGACGATAACGGTAACCTCACCGGAAAACCTGACGGGAAGCTGAACTCCGCCGATCAGGTGTATATCGGTACACAGGATCCCGGTTACTCTTTCGGATTCAACAACGCATTCGCCTATAAACAGTTTGACCTGAATATCTTTTTCTATGGCCAGCTGCAACGCACTAAACTGAACACGGACCTCGCTACCGCCTACGACCTGGAATCAACGCTGGCGCAGTTTGGCTGGAATGCCCTGAGCCTGGTGAAAGACCGCTGGGCTTCTGATAACCAGAACAGCGACCGCCCCAGCGGATTGAATAATCCTTACGGCTCGTACACCGGCAACTACTTCCGGGAAAATGCCTGGTTCATCCGCTGCCGCAATATCACGCTGGGATATACCGCGCCGGCTTCGCTCCTGAAGAAACAACATATTATCTCGTCCGTACGCCTCTACCTGGATGCACAGAACCTGTTTGTGATATCGCCGTACAGCGGCATAGATCCTGAACTGGAGAGCTTTGCGGCCTATCCCATCCAGCGTTCCTGGATCATCGGTCTGAATGTTTCTTTCTAATCTAAACAACAATGAACATGAAGCTAACATCATCAATTATATGCGGAGGGCTGCTTTTGCTGGGCCTCACCACTTTTACCGCCTGTGAAAAAGACCTGCAGCCGGATGTATACGATCAGTTTACCCCTGCCACCTTCTATAAAGATGGCAACGATGTGAAAGCAGCGCTGACGGCCATCTACAACGGCCTGATGACCGGCGGATATGCCGGGTGGGGCAGTGGCAACGGCTCCTGGCACGTGCAGAACAGCATGACCACCGATGAACTGGTATGCTCCTGGGGCTGGGACGGATGGAAAAAAATGAATGACCTCAACTTTGCAGATAACTTCGGCGAGATCACCGGACATTATACTACGCTCATCAGGAAGGTATCTGAATGTACCATCTTTATGGATAAGGCTGCAGGCGTAACGATGGACGCCGCACTGAAATCCAGGTATATAGCGGAAGCCCTGGCCCTGCGTGCGCACTACAGCCAGATACTCTATAGTTTTTACGGACCTGTTCCCATTGTGGTAGATGCAGGAACTGCCCAGAACCCGCTGGCCCCTGCTGTGCCACGCCCTGCAGACGACTGGATGGTTAAACAGATAGAGAAAGACTACAAGGATGCCGCCGCCGCACTGCCGGTCGCCTATGGTAACACCGACTATGGCCGTTTTACACAGGGTGGCGCACTCACCGGCCTGATGAAACTCTATATGCAGAAAAAACGTTGGGCCGACGCCGTTAGTACCGGTCGCCAGCTGCTGAAGCTCGGTGACGAACAGGGCGTCTATAACCTGCAGGGCCGCTACGCGGATATCTTTAAGATCACCAACGAAGGCAACAAGGAAATCATTATGGCAGTACCCTGCCGCAATGATGCGGATCAGACTAACATGTGGCTGGCGCACGTATTGCAGGGAGACTACTTCGATCCTGCCGGACAAGCGCTCACCGCCTGGGGCGGATATAAAATGCCCTGGAAGACCTATGATAAATTTGATCCGAAAGACGACCGCCTCTCTGTGCTGCTGAGAAATTATCCGGTAGGCCGCGATGCGGGAGGCGCACTGATTTATAAAGATGCGAAGACTGCCGGCCTGCCAGGTGCACTGCCGGTGAAATACGGTCCGGATCCTGCTGCCAGCGGAGAATCACAGGGTACAGATATGATTATCTGGCGGTATGCAGATGTAATCCTGCTGCTCAGCGAAGCAATCAATGAATCGTCTGGTCCTACTGATGAAGCCATAGATCTGCTCAACCGCATTCGCACACGTGCCGTTCTGCCGGTATTCACCCACGGAAGCCTCAGCCAGCCGGCACTCCGCAGCAAGCTGCAGGACGAACGTCTTTTTGAACTGTGGACAGAAGGCTCCCGCCGCGATGACCTCATACGGTGGGGACTATACGTACAGCGTGCCAGAGCAGAAGGCTCTCCTTTCGCCGATACCACTAAAATATTCTATCCTATCCCGCGCCCGGCCATCGATGAAAGCGGCGGCCTGATAAAGCAAAACCAGGGATACTGATATAATTAATGTGAATGACGGGAACATCCGGCAGCAGCAGCTTCCGGAGTTCCCGTCATGCTTTTAAACCTGTTACCATATGCGCTCTTTATATTTTATCTGCCTGTACTGTTGTATTTGTTTTTATGCAGATGCCCAACGGGTTGTTACCTTCCGGGGAATACGTCCTGATGATAAAAACGGCCGTGCACCCCTGCGCAACCCGGAGCGGGGATTCCGTTACGAAGCCTTTGTGCTGGCCGATAACCTGCAATCGCCCTATGCGAAATCCGGCGACGGACATACTTACGGCGCTAATCCCACTACGGTAGACAGCTTGCTGGGTTTCCTGGAAACCCGCTACGGCGCCGGCGACAGTCTCACGCTTTCCCAGTTGTATATCTACCTGACTCCCTATGTGGGAAAGGATATAACCACACAGGGACTGGATAACATAGCCCTTACCATGCAAAGCTTTGCCCGTAAGGGATACAAGGCATTGCTACGTTTTGCCTATGATTATGATCCCGGCCTTACCAACGTTACCGTAGCTGATATACAACGCCACCTGACACAGCTGGAGCCGGTAATGAAAGCATATAGCGGAAGTATTCATGCCATGCAGGCAGGACTTGTAGGCGCCTGGGGCGAGTGGCACAGTTCGCCCATTGCCGGCAGTGCAGATAGTCTGCAAATGGTACTCACCGCGCTTTTTCAGCATATCCCGGCAGAGCGTCAGCTGATGGTGCGCATGCCTTACCGTAAGCAGGAAGCCGTGCTGCCCGCAGCATGGAAGGCGCGTATCGGGTTTCACAATGATTATTTCTGTGCAGATGAACACGCCCGTGCCAAAGGAAATGATTATGTCAGGGGAACGCCGGAATATCAGCAGGCATCAGATGAGTCGCCCTGGCTGCTGATAGACGGAGAGCTGCCTTATAGTTGCGACTGCGACGGCTGGGGCCTTAATCATCGTTTTCAGGTGGTGAACGGTATCCGGCGGTTGCGGGATCATCATTATACCAGCCTGAGTATTGTGCATAACAACCTGGAAAATGACAGCAGCAATATCAGATACTGGAGAACATATCCGCTGACGGAGGCCATGATATCCGCTGCGCACCTGCCTGTTTCCGAGGGCTATTTCCGCGATGCCCGCCACCTGCCGGTAAAAAGAACTGCTTTTGAATATATCCGCGATCACCTGGGATACCGGATAGAGCTACAGCGTTTAACCCTTCCCGTTAGCGCATCTGCAAAAGAGAATTTTACACTGCAGCTGTCCCTGATCAACCGGGGTTTTTCTGCACCTCACAACGCCAGGGAGGCCTTTTTTGTACTGCTCAATGCTGACGGGAAAGTCGCGTATGTGATTCCCGCCAGCACCCTGCCGGACAGCTGGCAGCCTTATCAGCCGGGTGATACGCTATGCCGGCCATTGGTACACCATATCACTGCTACGGTGCGGGCAGAGCAGCACATTGCCCCCGGCACCTACCGGCTGGGCCTCTGGCTGCCTGACGGTACGCCGGTACTGAAATACAATTCCGCCTATGCCCTGCGCTGCGCCAACGGTAATATTACCTGGTTTACCGATGAACAACAGCAATACGGAATTAATATACTAACAGAGATGACTATACGATAATTAAGCAGGACTTTTGCGTTTTCCTTTACCATCAAAACTATCTGTAGCTCCATGAAAAATGTATTACGCTCCGCCGCTGTCCTGGCAGCAGCCCTGGGGTTGTCAGCCGCTGCCATGGCGCAGCTGCCGGCAGCTCCGCAACAGTTGAAAACCCTGGGTACCCGCAGCTGGATCCGCCTCTCCTGGCAGGATGCTGCCAGCAATGAACAGGGATATAAAATTTACTGGAACACCACCGCTGTGAAGCCTGCCGCCGCAGGCGCAGTTATTGGCGCTAACAGCAACCGGTATTATATCAACAGTCTCACCGCCGCTACCACCTATTACGTATGGGTGGAAGCCTATAACAGCAGCGGCACTTCTGCCGCACTGAATACATCAGTTGTCACTACAAAACAATGGACGCTGGATTCGGCAGAAGTGAATAATCTGTCTGTCCCCAGTTCTGCCGCAGTGCCTGCAGGGATGCAGCTGTACTGGCACGATGAGTTTAATGACCTGCTGCTGAACCGGAACAAATGGTCTACGAATTATTATTCCACCATCGATTTCAAGTCAGGCACCAACCTCTCTGCCATGCAGAACGATACGCTGCCGCAACCCGGTATCATCATGACCGGCAGCACCATACAGCTGATTACCAATGATACCATGCCGGCAAAATCCTACTGGCCTACCAGGAAGCTGTCGTCTATTCAAACCTATGACTGGCGCTCCGATGAACGGTATGTGGATAACAGCCGCGGAGGCTATTTCGAAATAAGATGCCGGCGCAGTAATACCACCAACGCCACCACCGGACTGAATGTCGCCTACTGGCTGGATTCGCCGGGACCTGACCTGAAATACTACATGGAACAGGGAACTACGTATAACGGCGTAGCCGGCGTAAGGCCCCGCGGACAGGCATTTGAAATAGATGTGTTTGAGCAGAGCGGCAATGCCACCACCACCGGTACCACGCCTTTTACCATGCACGGGAATGTGGCTGCAGACGGCACCTTCCAGGGTAACCTGACCACTTACAATGCATCGCTGAGCGGACAAAACAACTGGACCACGCATGGTTTGCTATGGACGGCCGCCGGTATTAAATACTATATCAACGGCGCGCTGGCCAAGGAGTGGAGCAATCCGCAGCAGAACATGGCTCCCAACCATTTTATGAATATACTGCTGGGAAATTATTACGGCTGGTCTGCCGGTATGACCAGCACCGCTATGATGGAAGTGGATTATATCCGCGGCTATCAGTGGCCGGTATCTCCGGCTAATGAACTGCCGGACAATGGTTTTGAATATACTACGTTGTATCCCTGGAGCGGTAATGGTACACTGACGACCACCTCACCGCGCAGTGGCAGCAAAGCGCTGTCGCTTGCAGCAGGTCAGTCAGTGGTACAATATATTTTTCTGAATAACAGTCAGCCATACCAGTTGAAATACTGGTTAAAGGGCAGTGGCAGTCTGCAGGCCAAAATAGAAAATACCACACAGGTAAGCGGCGTCGTAAAAAATCAGTATCTGCTGAACAGTAATGCAGCTGCAGCTTTCAGCGAATCGTCCATTGACTTTACCACTACGGCGGAATATACCGGGCATATGACTACGGTGAAACTGACGCTCACCAACACCGGTACCGGTACTATCACTGTAGATGATATGACGATTGCCGGAGGTGGCAACGGCGGTTCGCCCGCGCCCTGTACGGCAGGTGGCGGTGCAAATGCACAGGACCGTTATATCACTTCGCTCAGTACTGCCGGTGCATCACATAATATCAGCTTTACCGGCAACGCATATCCTGCCGGTGGTTATGGCGTTTATACCGCTGATTCTGTTGTTGTGAAGAGAGATTCTTCCTTTACGCTGAACATACTTAACAGCACCAATACCAGATGGGCCAGGGTGAATGTGTATGCCGACTGGAACAATAACGGCAGCTTTACTGACAGCGGAGAATTATTGTTTTCCGTTGGCAGTGCCAGGCAGGATAACAGCGGCACTGTGCTGAACATCAGCCGTAGTATTACTGTGCCGGCAGCAGCTGTAACGGGTAAAGTGCGGCTGCGCGTACGGTGCTATGATGCCTGGAATAATGATCCGGGACCTTGCGGGCAGGCGGATTACACCACCACACAGGATTTTTTTATGCAGATAAATGTTGCCGGCGAATTAAGCCGTCAGGCGATGGAGCAGCCTGTAAAAACGGAGATAGCAGCAACCGGCATTACGGTATATCCAAATCCGGTGCCTGGTAATAATTTTCAGGCGGATATTACCTTGCCGTCGGCAAACCTGGCGCAGATACGCATCTATAACATGTCCGGCGCTAAAATGTACAGTATGGAAAAGCGGCTGGTAAAGGGAAACAATAAAATAAACCTGTCCGCCAGTGTATTACCGGCGGGTGTTTATGTACTGGAAGTCAGCAGTGGAGGGAAGATATGGCAAAGGAAATTTATCAGGCAATAGGCAGAAGGATCTGTATATATCTGTTGCTGTTATTAACAGCCTGTAAGGCAGGGGGAAGCCGGGAAGAGGCGCAGGCAGCGCATAGGGTATGCGGGAGCTGTCATCTTTTTCCGGATCCTTCCCTGTTGCCGGCGGCCTGCTGGGATAAGCAGGTGTTGCCGCAGATGGCGCTGCGCATGGGTGTGATGTCTGGCTGGAATGGCGGGCCGTTGTCTGCGGAGCAGGAGAAGCTGCGGCCGTTACAGCCGCTCATCAGTGAGGCAGAATGGAAAGCTATCCGTCATTATTACCTGTCGCAGGCGCCGGCAAAGCTGCAGTCTGATGTGATACCGGAGCCGGTAGCCAATATCGGCGTGCTGTTTGAGATCCGGCATGTACGGCTGCCGGGAGAGCGGGCGGCCAATATCTCCTGTATCCGTATCAATCCGGTGCAACGGGAGCTGTATGCAGCCGATGCTGTGAATCACCTGTGCTGGTATGTGAATGCGGAAGGCATAGCTACACATGCCCGTCGTACCGGAGACGCCGTGATAACCGATATGCAGGTAAGCGGCAGGCAGGTGCTGGAAACGGTGATCGGCACTTCCCTGAACCTGACTACCGCGAAGAACGGCGCTGTGCAATACCGGCAGCTGTATGATGATAAGCCCGGTACTACCGTGTTGCAGCAGTTGTACCGGCCGGTGCAGACGCTTTCCGCAGATCTGGATGCAGATGGTATTCCGGAGCTGCTGACCGCCGAATTCGGCGTCGATGAAGGTAAACTGAGCATCCATGCAAAGGCTAACCGTAACGGTTATACGGAAAATGTGATCTATGCTTTACCAGGGACCGTGCATATGGCAGTAACGGATATGAACAGGGACGGAAGACCTGATATACTGGCGCTGAGCAGTCAGGGTAATGAGCTGCTGCAATGGTTTGAAAACCTGGGAAAGCTGGAATTTACCCCGCATACATTGCTGCGATTTCCGCCGGTATACGGCTCTTCAGGGTTTGATACCGCAGATATGGATGACGACGGACTGACAGATATCATCTATACCTGCGGGGATAATGCGGATTTTTCTCCCGTTATGAAGCCCTGGCATGGCATTTATATCTATCATAACAATGGTAACGGAACATATACCCAACAGGTATTTCTGCCGCAGAATGGCGCTTATAAAGCCCTGGCAAGGGACTTTAATAACGACGGACAGACAGACATCGCCTGTATTTCCTATTTCCCGGATACCACCGCTTCTCCGCAGGATGAATTCCGGTTATATATAAAAACCGGAAGTGCCTATCAGCTATACAGTAATCATCTTGGTAATGTCGGGCGCTGGCTGGTAATGGATGCCGCAGATATAGACGGTGATGGCGATTGCGACATTGCTCTGGGTAGTTATCCTATGATGATGACGTCGCCCGGAGGCTATAGAGCCCAATGGCAGCAAGGCCCGGGAGTGGTTTTGTTAATCAATAAAATGTGTGGCAACTAGAAAACTTTATTGTTGTTTACCGGAATTAAAGCTGTAACTTGAGGGGTAGGCAGGATTCCGAAAATGCCTCAAAAAAGAGTAGGAGTAACCCCCAAATGTTTATGTTATGAAAAAGCTAATGTGGTTAACATTATGCGTCCCCATCTTCTTACTATTTTCATTCACCCTCAGACAGGAAAGAGCAACCGGTGTAAAAAGAATCAGTAAAAACCTGTACACCGTATCGAGAACAGCTGTAAAAAATGTACCTGCAGCCGAGCAGGAAGAAATCAGGAAAGTGATAGCGGAGCATTACGGTATCAAAGATTTTGAACGTAAGGAAATCGTTATCGCCGCTAATGATCCCCGTAACCGGAAGTCAGGAGGTATTTTTGAAACCTCTGTTTACAAAGACTGGGTATCTACCCGTTTTATCTTCTGGAAAACTATCAGGGATCTGCCCCAGGAAGTAATCAAAGCTAATGAAATTATGACCCGGTATGCTACCGCAGGTAAATAAGTTGGCTGCACGATGGCTGGTTGTTAAACAATCAGCCATCGTTGTATGCAGGCGGTTTTTATTATATCCCTGGATATACCTGCACCTGCTGTTTATTTTTCTGGTGAATGCAGTAACGGTAAACAGCTCCTACAAGGAATTTCATCAGGAAGTAAATAATAACCGGGCAGCCCTCGCCGCGGAAAAAATACTGAACGCTGCTCCATGCCGTTACTATGGCCGTTATACCGGGGCTGAAACCGGCTACGGTTTCTTTGGCATCAACGTGCGTTCCAACGGCCTGCTGATGGGAGAGTGTGCCGGAGAAGGCATCACAGCTGATTTCAGATCCTATGAAACCACACTGCGTTTCTTCTCTATGGGCAACGCCCTTACCGATGATTTTATTAAGCCTCATATGCAGGACAGTCTGCCTGCCGGCAAAGGCGCGGATATCATGAATGACCTCAATCAGCTTGTATTCAAAAATATTGCAGTGACGCTGTTCCAGCATCACCATTGCCAGGATACTTCCGTATCGCTGAGTTACAACCTCCTGGATTTTCCGACGCTGGCGGAAGTCCGTGCCGGCGCGCCTGCCAGCTATCAGCTCATGAAAATTATTTCGGTCCGTTATAGTCTGCATACATATGACCACGCTCAACAGTAAAAAGTCCGGCTCCGTTTATCCCGGCTGGTTGTTTTTCTTCCGTGTAAACATCGCCGGATTTGCCTTGCTGCATTTCCTGGCTATACAGCCTGATTTTGCAGATCTGTATTCCTACAAGGGATATATTTACCCGGACATTATGGATACCACAACGGATAATGTCAGCCCCACACTGGTGAGTATGCAGGCATTTCTGCATCACCTGCACCTGCCGATAGCCTATGATACCTTATTACTGTGCTGCCGCCTGGCTTATCCGCTGGCGCTGCTCCTGCTGATGGCCGGACTGTTTACCCGCATCAGCGCCATGGTGGCGCTCTTCTTCCAGCTGCTGCTGATAAAATCTATACACCTGTATGAATACGGTATTGATGGCTACACCACCTTCGCCCTGTTTTATTGCTGCATATTCCCGGTAGGCCGGGTTTATTCGCTGGACAACCGGCGGCGCAAACGATACCAGCTGCCGGATCATCGTCCGTACCTTTTCCTGTTACAGGTACATATGGGTATTGCCTATTTTTTCTCCGGCTTCGATAAGGTGATAGGCGTCACCTGGCGTAACGGAGAAGCACTGTGGAAGGCATTGCATAGCCATAATTACTACAGCCTGCTGAACCTGGATATGCTGGCGAACACCCCTTTCTTTGTCGTGTCCGGATGGGCAACCATTGTACTTGAAATGGGATACGGGCTGTTCATGAATATGCGCGCCACGCGGATGTACTGGCTTTGCGGAATTATTGCCTTGCATGTGTTCATTGCGTTTTTTATGGGGTTGTTTTTCTTTTCAGCGCTGCTGATTATTTTGAATCTGTCGGCGTTTTATACGCCTTATGTGAGGTTGGCGGAAGTGCGGAAGCCGCTGGTGGTGGGTGGTTGAGAAAACCTTTGCTGTTTCTGAAGATTACCTGCCGTGCTGTACCACATATTTTCTCAGGAATTACCCACCTTTGCAACAGCATATACTCTTTTTATTTTCTTCTAAAATAACTACCATGAAAGCGATTGTCATCACCCGTGCGGGCGAACCGGAAGTATTGCAGTTAAAGGACTACCTCACGCCGCAGCCAGGCCCTGATGAAGTACTGATTGCCGTGAAAGCAGCAGGCGTCAACCGGGCGGATGTTTCCCAGCGTAAGGGCAACTATCCTGCTCCTCCCGGCGTGCCTGCCGATATTCCCGGCCTGGAAGCCGCCGGCGAAGTGGTACAATGCGGCGCAGCTGTTACCATGTGGAAGCCCGGTGATAAAGTATGCGCGCTGCTGGCAGGTGGCGGATATGCTGAATACGTAACGGTGAAAGAAGGACAATGCCTGCCGGTGCCCGATGGCTGGACCTTTGCGGAGGCCGCCAGCATCCCGGAAACGGTATTCACCGTGTGGAGTAATGTTTTTCAGCGGGCCGGACTTAAAGCCGGGGAACGCCTGCTGGTACACGGCGGTAGCAGCGGTATAGGCATCACGGCTATTCAGTTGGGGAAGGCAATGGGCGCAACGGTAATAGTCACTGTAGGATCTGAAGAGAAAGGAAACGCCTGTATGCAGTGGGGGGCTGACGCTTACATCAATTACAAAACACAGGATTTTGAAGCCGTGCTGGCTGATGAAGGAGTAGATGTAATACTGGATATGGTGGGCGGAGAATACCTGGGCAAGAACCTGCACATCATGAAACCGGAAGGCCGCCTGGTTTACATCAATGCTATGGAAGGGAATACGCCGCCAATAAATATTTTTACGGTCATGACAAAGCGTTTAACCGTTACCGGTAGTACGCTGCGTAGCCGGGAATACAGCTTCAAAAAGATGCTGGCGGCAGATATGCTGCAAAAGGTATGGCCGCTGATTCATGCCGGTAAATTCAAGCCGGCTGTATATGCGGTTTTTCCTTTTACGCAGGCGCCGGAAGCGCACCGCCTGATGGAAAGCAGCCGCCATATCGGGAAAATTGTGCTGGTAAATGAGCCGGAGATGAATACCGGGAAAGATTAAATTTGTTGATAAACAACGTTATATGAAGTATCTGTACCTGGCTGTGGCCATTATCGCGGAAGTCATTGCCACCAGCGCCCTGAAGCAGTCTGCCGGTTTCACCAAATTATGGCCATCCGTGGTGGTGGCGGTAGGTTATGGCCTTGCCTTTTATATGTTAAGTCAGTCGTTGAAATATATTCCTGTAGGCATCGCCTATGCCATCTGGTCCGGCGTGGGCATCGTTATCATTACTGCAGTCGGTGCGCTGTTATTCAAACAGCGGGTGGATCTGCCGGCGGTAATAGGTATGGCGCTGATTGTAGCAGGCGTACTTGTCATTAATATCTTCTCTAAAATGTCTGCACACTGACAGGGATAATTGTCTTGTGACATGAAAAACATAACAGCTGAGGAAGTATGCTTATATTTAATGCATAATCCAAAATACCTCCCATGTTACCCGGAAACAAAACCCTGGGCGCCCTGCTGGTGCTCCTCTTGCTGAGATTTATCCCCTGTTACTCCCAACAGCATGATACCTCCTTTTATTCCATCATCATGACCGGCTATAACAAAGGCTCGGTGAAAATTGTACAGAAAGGCCCGGGAAGTTATGAGCGCTGGTATCAGTACAATGACCGCGGCCGTGGCGATAGCCTGCATAGTATTTACCGGGAAGACGAAGAAGGATTTCCGGTTTACCTGCATGTGGAAGGAAAAGATTATTTCAAGAAGGAGGTGGCAGAAGATTTCTCCCTGGATAACGGTAACGCACAATGGAAAAACAGTGCAGAACAGGAAACCCGGAAAGTAAACGGGAAAGCATTTTATATATCGCTGCTGACCAACGGTGGAAACATTATTAAAGCACTGGCGTCGAACAACAATAAGATACAGCTCCTCCCTTTCGGGGAAGCTACCATGGAAATAGTGAATGAACATACGGTCGGCACGGGATCTGCTGCCCGTAAGCTGCGGCTGTGCAGTGTTTCCGGCCTCAACTCTGTTCCTGATTATTACTGGGCTGATGCGCAACATAATATCTTCGGCATTACCGGCGAATGGTTTTCCATTGTTCCCAAAGGATATGAAAAGTATGTGCCGGAGCTGATTAAGGTACAGCAGAAAATAGAAGACAGCCGCAATTACCGGCTTGCCAGAGAGCTGCCGGAAAAGGTAAACGGTAATATCCTGATAAAGGATGTTACGCTCTTCGACGCCGTACAGGCGCAAACGTTACCGCATACAGATGTGCTTATCAGCAAGGGACGTATCCTGGAGGTATCATCCGGGAAGCCCATTACCGCTCCGGCTGCCCGTATCATTGAC
Source organism: Chitinophaga solisilvae (assembly GCF_009928525.1). Taxonomy (GTDB): domain Bacteria; phylum Bacteroidota; class Bacteroidia; order Chitinophagales; family Chitinophagaceae; genus Chitinophaga; species Chitinophaga solisilvae. Next base: position 570,819 of record NZ_JAABOK010000002.1, read on the forward strand.
GGCAGGGGACATACCCTGATACCGGGCCTGTGGGATATGCATGTGCATTTCAGCGAGGGTATAGACGGCCTGCTGCACCTGGCCGCCGGCGTAACGCATGTGCGTGATATGGGAAACGATACCAGCCTGCTGACTTTCAGGAATCAGATCAACCGGGGACAACTGATAGGCCCGCGCATCGAAGTACTCAGCGGACTGATAGACAGGGCCGGCCCGCTGTCTGCACCTACCGGCGCCCTGATCAACAATCCGGAAGAAGGAAAGAAAGCGGTGAAGATGTTTGCAGATAAAGGTTATCAGCAGATTAAACTATACAGCTCCATGAAACCGGAGTGGGTAAAGCCGCTGATAGCGGAAGCCCGGAAGTATCATCTGCGCGTATGTGGTCATATCCCGGCTTATATGACCGCCTCTCAGGCCATCGCAGCCGGATATGATGAGATTACCCATATGAATATGCTGCTGCTGAATTTCTTCGGAGATACGGTGGACACGCGCACGCCCCAACGCTTTCTGATACTGGCGGAAAAAGCTACCACACTGGATCTTAACAGCCAGGAAGTAAAGGATTTACTCCAGCTGATGAAAACACGCAACATCGCTTCTGATCCGACACTGGTCGCCTTTGAACCTATGTACACTGCAAGGGATGGCAAGCTGGAAGAGAAAAACGAACATATTGTTGCGCATATGCCCGTACAGATACAGCGCCAGCTGCGCGCAGGCGGCGGCGGCCTGCCGGTGCCTCCCGGTAAGGACACGCTCTACCGCCAGGCATTCGGCGTATTTCTGCAGTTCACCAAACTGCTGTATGATAACGGCATCCGCATTGTGGCTGGGACCGACGGCACACCTGGATTTGACATGTACCGGGAGCTGGAACTCTATGTAAAAGCTGGTATACCACCTGCTAAGGTATTACAGCTGGCCACTTACGGTACGGCGGTATATACCGGGAAAAGCCGGGAGCTGGGCAGCATCGCGGCAGGCAAGGTGGCGGATATGGTATTGATTGGCGGCGACCCGGCTGTCAACATCAGCGATGTAAGACGCACCCGGCTGGTCATAAAGGACGGTGTAATCTACGACCCCGCGAAATTGTACAAAGCGCTGGCTATTCAGCCATTTTAGCAACATCATATCATCATGCGGGAAGGGTAGCTTCATTTCGAAGCTGCCCTTCCCGCATCTGAGCATTTATAATTTTACGGTAGCTCCTGCGGGGATTACCTGCAGTTGACGGCTATACGGCGTTTTATCCAGCAGCTGCTGTAAGTGTGAAACAGGCTCCACATACAGGGAAAAGGTGGAGTGATGTACCGGTATAATCTTCGCCGGATGCAGGGCTTCGATGATCTTCAGGCAGTCTTCCGCATTCAGCCCTCTTCTTCCCAGTGTACCATCTGTTCCTACTGCTCCCATATCAGGTATGAGCAGATCCGGCTTTCCGAAGCGCGCATACTGTTGTATATCATCAAACCATACGGTATCGCCGGTCCAGTATATCCTGTATACATTGTTCCTGTAGCGATGCGTGATGATATAGCCATTGACTTCTCCCAGCTCGGTTTTCAACGGCTCTTCCTCTGCATGCATGGCATATACAGCGATGATCTGCAGGGTTTCTGCTCCTTTTTTCAGGGTAATAGTGTCCTGCTGCTTCAACCCTTTCACCTGCCTGAAACCGCGGGCCTGTACGGTAGCTACGCCTGCGGGCGGCACAATTACCGGTAAGTCCTTGCTGAGAAAGGCCGCCGCCTCCCGGTCAAAATGATCTGCATGCGGGTGACTTATCAGCAATACATCCGTATGCGCCGTATCAAATGCTGCCGGCGCTATATACCGTTTTATCCAGGCGTTCAGCGCACCCGTACCCGGATGCTTCTTAATAATGAAAGCGGTATCACTCTGCGGACTCAGCATAGGATCCGTCAGTACTTTAAAACTACCCAGCTGCAATACATACGTAGGCCCGCCTATCCATTGCAGCTGCCGCTTAGGTTGCGCATACAGGAAGGCTGTAAATAAAATGCCTGCCAGCAAAAGAATGATAACTTTAAACCGTTGTGTGATAAAGGATAACAAAGGAAAGTAAGTAGTTGATTTGTCAGCATTTCCCGCCAACGCATATACGTAATTGGTATTCCTGCTGTGGTAGCGATTTTTCTCCGGTTGATAAATATTCATATCCGATCTTTTTATTTTTGTTGCACAAAGCTACCATGGAAATAAAAAGAAGAACATGGACAAATATGGGTATGAGGTGGATAATTTTGCGGAAGCACATTTTATTAAGACAGATTAATTTTTTAATTACGAATTGCGAATTACGAATGAGGAGCGGAGATATAAGCGGATTTAGAATTTACTGATCCGCTTATATCTCCGCTCCTCATTCGTAATTCGCAATTCGTAATTCGTAATTAAAGCATAGCGTATTATTCCACCACTACAATACCATCCGCGGTAAAGCGTATTTCCTTTTTGGGTTGGGTGATGGCATTTATTTCTTCGGGTGATTTTTTGGCATCTTCTGCATAATGCTGCAGTTCAGCTACAGAGGTAATGTGGTTATAGGCCAGTCCGTCCAGAACAATGGTTTTCCCTTTGATATCCAGTGGTACGAAGAAGCCGTAGTTTTTCATTTTTACAAATGCGGTGGTGCTATCGTTTACCTGGAGTTTCATCCAGCAGCCTTTTTTAGGGCATACGTCCAGTACTTTGGCTTTTACTTTAACCTGCATTTTAGCGGTATCGCTTTTCAGCAGGGTGGGGAGTTGTACGGCTTCTATTGCGCCGTTGGCATTGGCGCCGGCGCCGTAAACGGTTCCTTTGGCAGCAGTTCCTTTGGGAGGCTGGGCTTTGGCGGCGATGCCGCTTATCAGGAGCAGTAAAAAGAGGATGCGTTTCATTTATTTTCAGTTTATACAGGTTATTACAAATATAATATAACTATTGTGGTAATGTTTCCGGCCGCGGCATTTTGTAAGGTTTGCCCGTGAGGGCCTGCAGAAATGCCATGAGGGCTTCCTTATCTTCTTTTGTCAGTCCCAGTGGCTTTATCAGCTTGTCAGTCCGGGGAAAGAGTGCGTCATTTTCCTGTCCGGGTTTGGGTTTCATGGGCATGCCGCTGTTGTAGATGTTCAGTATGCCTTCCATATCATCAAAAAGGCCGTTATGCATCCAGGGGCGGGTGAGCATCACATCGCGGAGGGAGGGGGTGCGGAAGCGACCAACATCGGCGGTATCCCGGCTGATATTATACAGGCCGAGGTCCTGGTATTTACGTCCGTAGTAGGTGAGTCCGATATTGTGAAAGGCGCCGTCGGTGAGGTATTGCCCGTTGTGGCAGTTCATGCAGCGGGCTTTGGTGCGGAACAGGTGCAGTCCTTTTATTTCCAGGTCGGACATTTTATGGTATCTGCCTTTCATGAATTCATCGAAGCGGCTGTCGCGGCTGCGGATGGTGCGTTCAAAGGCGGCGATGGCAGTGGTGATTCTGTCCAGCGTAATACGTTCTTCGCCGAAGGCGTTCCGGAAGAGAGGCCGATAGCCGGGGATGGCTGCTATTTTAGCCGGCAGCAGCGGCGGTTCCATATTCATTTCATGATGGGTGGCAATAGGATTGATAGCCTGGCTTTCGAGTCCGTCTACACGGCCATCCCAGAAGAGATTGCGCTGCATCCATACATTCAGCAGGGAAGGGGTATTGCGGGTGCCCTGCAGGTGATCGGTGCCCAGGGATACTTTGCGGCCATCGCCCCAGGCGAGGTCGGGGTCATGGCAGCTGCTGCAGGAAATCTGGTTGGAAGATGACAGCCGCGGATCAAAGAACAGTAGTTTGCCCAGCTGCACTTTCGGGTCGCTGGCCCAGGCGTTAACGCTGGCAGTATCTGCAGGGAGGGCTGCCAGCTCCTGCCACTGCACGCCGCTGTCTATGACCGGTGCAGGCCATGCTGCGGCTGGCCGCGCGTATAATATTCTCAGGCTGTCGGCCGCATTTACCTGTGCATGTTCCGGGATGGTCAATGCAGACATCAGCATCACGGTGACGACTATACTTAATATTCCAGCTATCCTTATCATCTTGCTATTAAAAATACAAATTCACAGAAAGCCCGGCATTGACACGATGGCCGCCGGGTATAAAATAGGCGCTGGTTTTCACTGCCGGCATAGCCAGCTTATTATCCAGTGTAGCCCTGGCCGTTATACCGAATTTCATTTCCCGGAAGATAGCACCGGAAATCCATCCGGCCTCCAGGGAAGTGGAAAGCGTGGTGGCAGACCAGTAATGATAATCGGGGTAGGCAACGCCATTGGTGAAAATATTTTCCTGGGTGTCCGGTGCGGTAAAATCCGTTTGCAGGGGAATGCGTACCGACGGGCTGATACTGGCATGAAAGCGGTTGCGCTTGTCCGGCGTAAGGTATACCGTGCCACTGATACCAGGCTGCAGCTGCCGGTAGTGCAGCGTATGCGCTGCAAAGGCATCTGTCTGCCGGCGGTCGTTGTATATCAGGCGTGCGCCCCATTCTATGCTCAGGCGTTGCTGCGGATGCTGCAGTAACAACCAGCCGGCATCTATATATTGCTGCCTGTAGAGGTAGTTGCTGCGAAAGGTGATATACAGATCCTCATCTTTCCCACGGATTGCCTGCCAGCTCAGTCTAAACTGCTGCCGCCGCGCTGCCGTCTGCTGCTGTAACAGCAGGTCTGCCCGCCAGTTGCTTTTGAACCAGTTGCTGAAAGGCTGGTAATCCTGTTCATTATTGGCATTCAGGTTAATGGTATTTTTTTCTTCGAGGTAGTTCCAGACGGCTGTTGCCCGCAGCTGCCAGTTGCTCCAGGCGCCGGCGTAGCTGGCGTTGAAGCCGTGATATTTTCTGTCCCGGTTCCATTGCTGCCGCATATTATGAAAGCTGCCATAGCCGCTGTTCAGAAATACCACCCAGGAAGAATCTTTATTATTATTCTGCATCATTTTATTTTTGTAAACGATGCCTGTCTTCTCCTGTCCGTAACCCCATATGATGCCGGCTCCCAGTGTATGCCGCTTCAGGCGCCAGGTAATTTCAGGGTTGAGTACCAGCCGGAAGCTGTTCACATCGGGGCGGGGATCAACGGAGCGGGTGGTCCAGTGATAATTGTAATCGATGCCGGTGGAGATAAACAGTTTTTCTTTCAGCAGCTGGTAAGATAATATCGTATGCATATAATACTGCTGCCGGGTGTACGCGCCTTTCCGTTTTACAAAATAGTAATAGGGAGAGAAGCCGTCGTCTTCTCCTTTCAGGGTATACGCCAGGCTGTCGTCCCATTGCCGGTGAAAGCTGAAAGTACCGGCGATATTGAACCGGCCCAGCCTGGCGGTGCCTTCGGTATAGAAACTGGCCAGACGCGTTTTTTCCGCTTCCTGTGCCAGGCGGTAACGGCCACCTGTATACGAAAATCCCAGCGTGGCCATGCCCGTGCTTTGCAGCGTGAGTGTAGACAGCTGAGTGGCGCTGCCATGTATCATACGCATTTCATGCTGCTGCTGCGCATACATATAAAGACTGTCAGACACGCCCTTCTGCTGCGCCTGTAGCGCTGTGGCCAGGAACAGGCAGCAGCAGGTGATGAGGATGCGTTTCATATCAGTTGATAAAGGATGTAGCAGATTTTGACGGATCCGCCTTTGCTTTAGTGACGAAATCATTGGCGGAGTTGTTGGTATCCTGTAATACCCTGCGGCCACCAGTGACGCGCACTGTTTTACGCACCAGCGATTCGCCGGTATAAGCGCCGCTGGTAACGTTAACCGGACCAGCATCCAGGCTGTTAGGCAGGCGTTTAGGCACTCTGGATACGGTGTTCAGGTGTTGCAGTTCTATTGCATCAATAATATGTTTAAGCGGTACCTGCGGGCAGCTGCTGTATACATCACCCTGTGACTGTATCGTCGGAATCTGGTAGGCAGGCCACTGTGCCGGGTTCTCGCCCTGCGGTTGGAAAAGTACCAGCGCATCATACCCTCTGTTGTCCAGTACAAAGTCATTACCCTGTAAGTGGAATACCACCTTTATATTCGGCACTGCAGGATTGTCAATGTCCCATTTGTAGGCGCTGAAAGGCTTACCGGCGGCCAGAGATCTCATCCTGTCATAATCCACGAGGTAGCATTCAAAATCAGATCTGCTCAGGTCAATGGTGAGAGAAGGATCCGTAATACCCTGTACTACGCCGTCGGCCATTACATACGGTGCGGCATGGTTTAAGCCGGTCTGTGCAAATACAATGCTTTCACCGGGCTTTACGGGATGCTCCTTTCCGGTGCCCGGCACCATGAACATGGATTTGAGGTATACGTAACCGGTATTGGCGTTGGTTTTATCCTTCATACCAAAAGCCACGCTCCAGTCATATTGATTAGTAGGAAGATACCCTGGCTTGGAGGCGTTGTTGGAAACGTTATTCACGCCGTGTACCTGGCCTATATACAAACTGTCGGCATACATTACTTCGTTGGAGTTATTGTAGATTTCCAGGAACTGATCCCTGAAAGCTGCGCCTCTGCTGGTATTGGAGCCGGCGTAATATATCTGCTTGATAACCCAGTTGCCTAATCTGCCGGCGGTCAGTTCTGTCTTCAGGTTGTTGTTTTCTTCTGTAATGTTCACGGCTGTGAGGTTACCGTTGAAGACCACATCCGTTTCTACTTTTGTCTGGCTCAGTGATGAGTAGAGCGCTGCCGGAATAGTTACGGTAGCGGTAATGGTATATTTACCGGGCGTAATACTGCTGAATACAGCCGCGCCGCTGGCGTTGGTAGTGGTTTGGTTGGTCTGCCCGTTGGAGAGGTTGACGATTTTTACCGTCACGCCTTCTTTCGGAAGACCGGTAATGCCGGTGGCTGCACTGTATTCAGCAGTCACGGTCAGCGCTACAGGGCGGGCGGTCAGTTCGCCTCCGGTTTTATCTTTGGAGCAGGATGCCACCAGCAGGGTAAGCCCTGAAAGTGCGGCTAGTAATCTTTTCATATCTGTTGATTTAATATTTTCAAATAATCAGAACTTCAGGGAAATGCCGGCGGTCACGCTCAGCGGCGAACCGTAGATATCCGTTTTCTGTGTTTTTTCGTTGAATTTTGACGGGCGTTTATTCAGCACATTATAGGCGCTGATGGAGATCCGTATTTTCTTTTTTATCTCTTTCGCGATACGCATGCTCATGATGGCGTAAATCAATGGCTGTCCGCTGTTCATGCTCTCCGTAATAATGACGCCGTCTTCATTGACTTCTTTGGCATCCGGGTCCGGCGGCAGGTAGCCGTAATCAGGATTTTGCGGATCAAAGCTGATGATTTCATGATACCTGAACATCCGGTCGAGATAACCTGTCGGGCGGTATCCTCTCCCCAGCACTTTTCTTTCGTTGGCCCAGAAGATGTCAGCAGCAAGGCTTACCACAAATCCCAGCGCAGGTATATGCGTATCGCTGGAGATGCGTGATACGAGTGACCAGTTTTGTCTTTCCTCCCTGCTGTATACGCCGAACAGCGCTTTTCCTGTTTTAGGGATCTTTGCAGTATCCATCATATACATCCGCCGGTCATTGCTATTGTAGTATTTGCTGAGGGAGAAAGCGGTGCTGAGCGTAAAGGAGGTGTTGATCTCCGGTATCTTGCGGGTAGACAGTATCCATTCGGCGCCGTAGTTTTCTGTTCTGAGGCCGTTGGTTACCACAAAGCGTTTAACGTCGGCATACAGGATGTAATTTCCGGTAGGGAAATAGGAGGGCTTCTGTCCCGGCGTATAGTTGTAACCGTATTCCGGTAAGGTGAGCGGCAGGAATTCGCTGTAACTGTTGAATCCGTTCATGTTGCGTTTGCTGTACAGGAACAGGGAAGAGTTCAGGAATCTGTTGTTGTATTTAACGCCCAGCTCCACCTGCGAGGATTTGGATGGTTTCAGGCGGCTGTTATCAGTTTCCTGCTTATGGGTATACACGAGAAACAGGCTGCTGTTTTCGTAGCCGGTGTATACGGAGAGCAGTGGAATATCGAGCCATGCCGGTGCGGGGTACCGGTGCGCCAGCGTGGGCGATTTGGACGCCACGCCGTAGGCGAGGGTAACTTCCCAGTGTTTATCCAGGATATAGCGGGTATTAATACGCGGCTGAATACTGCCCCACCCGTTCTGCAGGTCGTATCGCAGCCCGATACCGGTGACCAGGCGTTTGCCGGCAACCTTCATAGTGAAATTATCCTGTGCATAGAAACCGTAGCTCACGAGCGCGGGAACCAGTTTATCAAAGTTATAGGGGCGTACGTTCTGATTGCCGGTGCCTACCCATCTCGGCTTGTCCGGTTGCAAAACAATGCCTTCGCCGTTGTTGGCAGAAACGGACATGGACATACCATAGTTTAATCCGTGTACGATGCTGCCGGTACGGTAGCTGGCAGTCATTTTCAGATTGCCGTCGAAGGTAATGGGTTTACCGATGATTCTTTCTTCTGCCAGGTAGTTACCGGGAATGAAGCGGCCTTCATAGATGCCAGTCGTGTCTTTGTCTGCCAGCCCTTTAGGCATACCATTCAGTAGCCACTGGCTGTAGGTATCCTGGTAGCCGGTGCTGAAGCCTGCATTCAGGGAAATGTTCCTGAGAAAAGGCGACTTAACGTCTATGGATATACGATTGGTGATGCTCAGGTTGCGTCCTTTGGCATAGGTCATTTTCTCCGTGTCGTCATCGGGATCCTGTTTTACGTCATCCAGGCGGGTGTTGTAGTCGAACGAGAAGGTGTTTTTAACGCCTTTGAAAAGGTAGGTAGTCCACATCATGCCCAGCGATACGCGGTCGAAGCTCTTGATTTTATCGCGGGGGTCTTTGTTGCTGCGGAGATATCCCAGGCTGATATTGAGTGCGCCGAGGCGGTTGTTAAGTTTAAAGCCCTTAGATAGTGATACATCTGTAGACCCGCCATTGATGCGGGTATTAAGCTGATACGGTGTTTTACCTGCCTGGCGGTTAATGATGATGGCGCCGTCTGTCAGTTCTCCGTATTGCGCGGAAGCTACGCCGGTGACTACTTCCACGCTTTCGATGTTGTCTACGGGAATATCGCGGAGGTCGAGGCCGCCGAAAGGCACGTCGAAAGCGCCATCGGAGCGGCTGCCAAGGACAGAGCCGGACATGCCCCTGGCGGAGAGGCTGCGGTTCTGCATGTTGGCATCATTGGACTGCCGGATACCGTCAATATAAATAGCAGTGCCCAGCGAGTTGGCGAGGGCGTAGTTGCCGTCGGCCTGGGTACGCAGCGTGATCTGCTGCGGATTCTGTAGCATAGGCGGCGTAGCGGTTTTACCCGGCAGCTGATTCAGTATCTCTGCCAGACTGAAAGCCTGCAGCTGTTCAATAGCTTCACGTCCGAATATGATGGAAGAATTGGAGGATGCCTGCAGGCGGCGTGCGCTGACTTCCACATCATCCAGGCTAAGACTGAGGTCCTGCATCTGGAACACTTGTCCGTTCACAAAAGTGGCAGGTGTCACCTTCCTGTTAATTGTTTTCTTACCCACAAATGATATTCTCAGGGAAAGCGGGGTAGCTTTTTCCAGGTTGGCGCGGAAAACAAAATATCCTGCTGTATCCGTCCAGGCAGCAAGTTCCAGCTCTTCCAGCCATACGGAAGCAAATACAATAGGTTTGCGGGATTCGTCTATTACCCGGCCGCGTAAAATAGTTGGGTCCTGTTGAGCGTTGGCAATAAATGATAACAATAAACACACTACAGACAGGTATATTCTTCTGTTCAAACTTAAATCCTCCTTATTCCCGGTGAGAAATACTTAGTATCGCATTAGCAGCTGCAAAAGTAGCTGCAACCAACGGGCACGGTTATGCCAATCGGGAAATTGATTTACGCAAAAGGAAATTTTTATCTTGCCGGAGATATTCCCTGCTGAAAGAAAAGTGCAGCAGAGAAATAAGTAATTTTAAGGCTGTAATCTTATATCTGATGAAATACTTACTGATAGCCGTTTTACTGTGGGCGGCAGGAAATGTTCAGGGACAGGATACTGCAGCATTCCGGTTGTCGGCCGACAGCGATACTATTTTCTGGAGTAATTACCATCTCCGCTATGTTGAGCAACTGGAACTGTTGCACCCAAAAGGAAATACGGATTTCTACCGTGTTATTTTGCCCGGTGGTTGTATAGAAATTTCAGGGACGCAGACAGGCAAGGTTGTTTTTAAGGCAGATGAAATCTGGGATAAAATACTGACAGATGATTGTTTTGTACAAACATTTCCCCTGACAGAAAATCAGGTACAACATATCTGCCATCTTATTGACACCCTGATGATAGACAGCATACCCAGTGATAAGTATATCCGCCAGTGGCACCGGGGATTCGACGGCGTAACCTATTGTCTGGAAAGCAGAACCGGTACAGTTTACTCCTTCAAACGCTACTGGACGCCGTCAGTGCAGGGTAATTTCAGGGAAGCAAATCTTATTGCAGCATTTATCGAACAACTGAATATCATTACCGGATATACAGATAAAAGAAAAATATTTGAAGCAGCGATTCCCTTTTATGGCTGGACAAGTAATAATGGTACCATAACGATGAGAGTCGTTTCAGATAGTGAACATTATAATAAATATAAGCGTCTGAAAAAGAAACAACTGAAACAAAAAGCAAAAATGGAAAAGGGCCGGCATCAATAACAGACCCTTGTACCGATTATCTTTTTTTCAAGGTTGCTAATACCAGCGCTGCAATATCAGTAGTGACTTTAGTAGGGGAGTTACAATCGCAATTACTGAATCCCACCACATAAATATCTTCAGAAGGAATATATATTCCCATGGATTTGAAGCCGAATACACTGCCACCGTGTTCCCTGTCCGGTGTGCCGTTCAGCGTTTTTATATGCCAGCCATACCCATAGGTGAAAGTTTCTCCGTTGTTCAGCTGGTAGGTCCGGAAGGCTTTGGCGGTTTCCTCCGGATTAAGTAACAGATGCTGATTCAGTGCCTGCTGCCATTTCAGCATATCGTCCGTGGTAGACATCAGCGCACCGGATGCAAACGGAACACTGAAATTGATAATGGTTTTATTTACATATCCGGATGATTTCAGATGATACCCGTATGCCCTTTTGCGGATCACTTCCCGGTCGCTGGCGTAGCGGGAATGCTGCATACCTGCCTTATCGAAGATATGCTGCTGAATAAAATCCCTGTATGTCTGCCCGGATACCAGTTCAATTATATATCCCAGCAGCAGGTATCCCGAATTGTTGTAGGCAAACTTTTCTCCCGGTGCGAAATCAACCGGTTCATTTTTAAAAAAGTTGACCATCATTTCGGGCGTCATTTCCTTCTGAGCAATATCTGCAAGTGTTTTCATGGCAGTAAAATCTTTGATGCCGGAAGTATGGGTCAGCAGGTGGTGCAGCGTTATTTTATCTCCCCCCGGATAATCCGGAATAAACCTGGAAACAGGGTCCTGTACCTTTAATTTGCCCTGCTGTTCCAGCATCAGTATGGCTACCGCAGTAAACTGCTTGGTCATGGAACCTATCTGGAATACATTGTCGGGCGTCATGTTCACATCCAGCTCCAGATTAGCTTTACCGAAGGCGTTGTGATAGATGACCCTGCCTTTTTGCGCCACCATGAAAACGCCGCCGGGGCCATTTTTATCCTTGAAGGTAGCCAGAATGAGGCTATCTATGCGGCTCCCGAGGCTTTGTGCAGAAAGCACGGCGCCGGGAATAAGGAGGAGAGCAGATAATAATAACGCATAGACGGACTTTGATAAATTCATGATATACAGGGTTATTTGATCCGCAATATCGGGATAGGAGAATTGTTTGTAACGGAAATGGGACAGGGGAGAAGGAATGTGGGATAAACAGGAGGAAAAGCGGGATGAAATTGACGATATCATCTGAAGCCACCTTTTCAGACAGCAACTTCAGATGATATCTCTTTATACTACAGTTGCATCAGACGAGGTGCATAACTCACCGGATACAGCCTCCTGAACATCACATATGTCACCGATAATACGCTAAACGCAACAATAGCATCTGCGGTAGCGGGAAATCCCAGCACACTTATTTTGGAGAAGAAGGCAAAGATGATATCAAAGAACATTCCGGCAAATACCCATTCCTTTAACCGGAGCAGCTTTCCGGGAATCAGCAGGGTTATGATGCCTGCGATTTTAAACACTCCCAGCAGGTAGATAAAGTGCGGAGGATAGCCCAGCTGCTGCGTGATCTCCCATACGACAGGGTTTTTTGTCAGTTCAAAGAAACCGCTGGCGCCAAACCAAAGGCTCATAAATATTGTTCCTGCCCAATAGATGATGTTTGTTTTGTTCGTTTTCATAAGTTTTTTTTGTTGATTTTTAAGATGGGTGATTATCTGCCTAAGCTGCCTGCTTCTGTAATAGCGTCTGCAAAAGCCTGTGGCGCCTCTTCCGGCAGGTTATGCCCGATGCCTCCTGTAATGGTATGATGTACATATTTGCCGGTGAATTTTGTGGCATAGGCAGCCGGGTCGGGATGAGGCGCGCCGTTGGCGTCTCCTTCGAGTGTAACGGTGGGCACTGTAATAACCGGACTGCGGGCCAGTTTTTCTTCCAGGGCATCATATTGCTTTTCACCGGTGGCGAGTCCGAGTCTCCAGCGATAGTTATGTATTACAACCGCTACATGATCCGGATTGTCAAAAGCGGCGGCAGCGCGGTTGAAGGTGCTGTCAGTGAAATGCCACTGCGGGGAGGCGGTTTGCCAGATGAGTTTTGCAAAGGCGCGGGTATTGGCAGCGTAGCCGGCTTCTCCGCGGGGTGTAGCGAAATAATACTGGTACCACCATGCCAGCTCGGCCCGGGGAGGCAGCGGCGCTTTATTAGCCTGCTGGCTGCCGATCAGGTAACCGCTGACAGATACCAGCGCGCTGACACGTTCGGGCCATAAGGCGGCCATGATGTCCGCTGTGCGTGCGCCCCAGTCGTATCCGCCGATGATGGCCCTATCTATTTTCAGCGCATCCATGAATGCAATGATATCGGCGGCCAGTGCTGACTGCTGCCCGTTCCGCATTGTGGCGGGCGACAGAAACGTGGTGGTGCCATACCCGCGCAGGTAAGGAACAAAGACATGATAGCCCTTTGCTGCCAGTATAGCCGTCACACCGGCATAACTGTGAATATCATAAGGCCATCCGTGCAGGAGAATAACAGGCCGGCCACCATCAGGCCCGGCTTCTGCATAGCCGATATTCAGCACGCCTGCTTTTACCTGTTTAATATTATCGTAGAAAAGAGAGTCTGGCTGTGCCTGCGCTGCAAACAGTTGTGGTATGGCAAGAACGCTGAAAAGGAAAGTTGCGATCATGCTTTTGTATGTGCTCCGTTTTATCATGACTGTATATTTTTAATGCATTAATGATGTGAAAAGATCTGTTGACCGGGAAACTGAACAGGTTTGTATCCCAGAATGTATTGAATTCTTGTTGCGGCTGTAGCTTTGTCTGGTAGCGGATTTCCTTCGAGATGATAAGTGATGGAATCCGGTGTGACTGTATGAACGGTTTCAACGCGTAGTAATGCTCCGTTGATCCTGCTGCCGGTATATTGCGGATTATCATGAAAGCGCCATGTTACGAGCTTTATCTCTGCGCCTGTGGCCTGTTTATCGCCGGCAGACAATAACCGGTAAGCCGCTTCATTGCCGTATAAGGCAGATATGGTTTCCTGTCCGGGATGCAGCGATGACGCGATGAATTTCAGCTTCCCGGCGTCAAATACTACCCTGACGTGTTCATCCTGTGGTCGTTTCCCTGTACAGGAAGTAAGTATGGTAATGCCTGTCAGTAGTAAGCAGAAGAGGTATTTCATGATTAACGGATTTTAGCGATGATACTATCAGGGTTTATTTTCAGCGGTACGTCAAAGAGGTAGCCGGTAGATTCCGCCAGCTGCCGGTGACAGCTGATACATGACTGCTCGGCAAACATGGGGGTTTTCCCGGTAGGCTCAAGAGAGGGGCCGCTGAATTTGGCAAATCCCCAGCCTTCCGTGCTTTTGTATTGCTGCGCATTTTTTTCCATGAACTGCGCATTAATAAATTCGCCGGGCCTTATTTCTCCTTCCGGTGATAATTCCTGCTTCCACACGGCTTTTACGACAACGCTGCCATCAGGCCAGGGATGAAAATTTTCTTCGCGTACTGCCTTCGCTGCAATGTCATTACCATATATCACCCGGATGGAATTATCGAAAAGGGTACTCATACTGATGACGGTCCATTGCATAAATGCATTGGTATATTTTACGCCGTTGGGAGATACCGGAAATTTTTCGGGTATGCTCCCGGCCACGGCAGGATGCTCGCTGGCGGTAGTAGCTTCCTTACTTTTACTGGTCAGCGATAAAGTATATTTTTTAATGATGTCAATTTCTGCAGCAGATACCTTTGCGCCCGGATGCAGCAGCGCATATGGCGGCAGCGGCATCTTTCCTGCCTGCAGCATATTCAGTATGGCATACATATTTCCGGTATGGGCTGCCGGTGAAACTTTGTCCCATTCGGAGAAGTTCAATACTTCGCGGGCTTTGTCAATATCTTTCTTCACCAGCCAGGAAGCGGGCGCCAGGTGGTCAAACCAGCTTAACTGCTGCTCGTTGGAATGACAATCGTAGCAGGAGCGTTCGAGGATAGCCATCACTTCTTTCGGCGCAGTGGTGATATGGCCGGTCACAGGCCGTGAGGCCAATGGGGCTGTGAAGAACTGCAACCCTGCCAGTACCGCCACTGCTGCGGCCAGCACGAGATAGATGCGTCTGATGCGGATAGATTTTTTAGTTGCTTCCATGATAGATGTTTTATCAGTGTTGATCTGTCATCAAAATTAGATGCCCGCAGGCCGGAGAAGAAGTTGAAACCGGGGAACCGGACATTTTAGCTGCCGGAACCGGAATTTCCGGGCGCGAATAAACAGGTCATAGATCCGCTTTGGCTGCCTGGGTTATTTTGCCGGTAGCAGACTGCTGTACAAAGGCGACCACTTCCCAGGCACCAGGGCGGAAATCACGCGGGAGTCCTGCAGATACCTGGCCCTGTGCCTGCAGTGGCTGCTGTTCCAGCGCCCTCACAATCTGTACGTGCGTCAGCTGTTTACCGGCATTCTCTCCGGCCGCTACCTGTGAGCTGGCATTTTTCTGCACCAGCGCTACGAGTATATGTGCGGATGCATCGGCTGCTATACCGGTATAGGAGATAACCGCCTCTTTGCCGGTAACGGTGGCGCGGATAGTTAAACCACTGGCAGATGTCTCCTGCAGCGCAGACCGGATGCCACTCAGCACACTGCTTTCATCGGAACCTACCATCTCTGTTTGCCCGTTAATCACTACCTGCGGCGTATAGATGGTGCTGAGCCGCAACCAGGCGGCATACTGCTTTTGCCGGTCTGTAAACGCTGATTTACTGAACCTGTCTTTCCATCCCTGATGGTCCCAGTAGTCCACATGAAAAGCCAGGATGTACAACTGCCTGTTGTTGTTATCACGCTGCAGCTTTTCAATGAGGGCATCTGCCGGCGGACAGCTCCAGCATCCTTCCGAGGTAAAGAGCTCCACCACGGCAAATCCCCGGGTTGTACTATCCTGCTGTATCCTGCTGACCATCTGCTGCCGGTTGATATGGCTGAATGCTGCCATAGCGATGAATAACAACGGCAGACCTATGAACAGGGCGATTTCTTTAAACGGCTTCATTTTATGTGGTGATTTGATTATTGGAGATTGTTTGATGAGCATGGTTGTCCTTTCATGAATACGCTTAAAGGATGTTGATGGAGATGTTGATGTTTCCGCTGACAGCTTTGGAGTAGGGACAGGTCTGATGCGCAAGTGCGGCCAGTTGCTGTGCCAGTTCCGGGTCTGTGCCCGGCAGGGAAATATCGAGGCGTGCCTGCAGAAAATAGGCGCCGTCCGTGGTACCCAGGTCTACTGCTGCATCTACATAGGTGTCTTTGGGTAAAACAGTCTGCAGTTTTCTGGCGGCCAGTCCCAGCGCACCGATGAAACATGCCGACCATCCGGCTGCGAAAAGCTGTTCGGGATTAGTACCTGCGCCTTGAGCGCCCGGCGTTGAAAGCGCAATGTCCAGTCTGCCGTCGTCACTCCTGGAACTTCCCTCCCTGCCGCCTGTGGTGCGGGTTCTGGCTGTATACAATACTTTTTCCAATACGATAGTTGTCTGCATGTTATTGTTCATAATAGGTAGGTTTTAATGTTATCTGTTAAGGTGAATAGTAAATGAGATGGTTTGTGGTGGTAAACATTGCTGCTCACTGCAGGCCGTAAATTCAACCGTACCGCTTACAGTGGCAGCAGGCTGTGTTAAGGTCACCTGCTGCCGGAATACCACTTCCTTTTCGAAATAGGAGATATTTAGTCCGAAGAGTTTTTCAAACCTGGTGAGCGGCTCCGGCTGTATTACTTTGCCTTCGGGCCGCCAGGATGCCTGCCGGAGAAAGCTGACAGCCATCCGCACGGGGCTGTTCGCAGGATTGTTTAGTGCATATATATGCCAGCCATCCTGTATGGTGGCTTTGATAAGCAGCGTAGCTGCACGGGCAGCTGTTTTTTCCGCACTGAAACTCCAGGTAACAGGTGGCAGCGATTGTCCGTAGCTGCTGCCAGCCAGCGAAATCATCATCAGCAGTGCGCCTGTCATCAGTATATTTTTCATCTTGCTTATGTATTAATTTGATATTTTGTGATGCTGTGTTCAGCGTTAATACAGTACAAAGAGAAACCAAACCGGTACAAAAGCATAGTACGGATCAGATGAAGCCGGCATTTTGATGGTTGAACCGGACAATAGCAGCCATGGCGGATTTTAGCTGATTGTAACCACCGGATATGCCGGCGCAGTCATCTGCCGGATTCAGGTCCGGAATAGCCGGCTTCAGCGTCTGTTATGCCGGCTTCAGCAACCGGATCACGTGGTTTAACGGCACAGTGCATACATTTGTACAGCGCTGCCATCAGGAAGACGCATCATAATATTGTAATGAGAAAAGAATGAGTACAAAACAGCAACCGGCATTTACCATATCCAACCGGATCATATGGCTAAGCTCCGTTTCCCTGGGTATCTTAACAGCCATACCTAAAATAGCCGATCATCACTTCGTATTATATGAGGCGCTCGTGGATGCAGGTGTTACCTCGCTTTTTTCCCTGCTGATATGGTACTATAACCTGTACGCCCTGCCGGCTTATACGGCAGGAAAGACCGGCGCAGGATTTGGTACCAGGCGGCTGCTGAAAGGCCTGCTGGTAGGTTTGGTGCTGATGTTCCTGTTATCCTGTATCCAGCAGTATCTTTTATCTCACCTGAATTTCGGGCCGGTCATGCTGATGTTTGAAGTCAGAGGTATCCTGATTAACCTGACCTTCTATATGTTTATCCACCTGCTGCACCAGAGTTATCTCAACCAGCAGGTATCCCTGGAGCTGGAACGTACTACCAACGCAAGCCTGTGGGCGCAATACGAACTGCTGAAACAGCAGGTGAATCCGCACTTTCTTTTCAATAGCCTCAATACGCTGAAATATATGGTGGAAAGCGGCGACAGACAGGCGGTTGATTTTATTCTGAAGCTATCTGATTTTTACCGGTTCACGCTGGAAAGCCGTAAGCAGCAGCTGATACAGCTGTCTGAAGAGCTGGAAATACTGAATGCCTATATGTATCTGCTGAAAGCCCGTTTTGAAAATGGTATAGATCTGTCGGTGCGTCTGGATGAAACGGTGACAGCCTCGCTGATACCGCCGTTTACCCTGCAGCTGCTTATAGAGAATTGTATCAAGCACAATATTGTTTCACTGGATAAGCCATTGCATATACATCTTTATACAGCCGGAGGATACATTGTAACGGAGAATAACATACAGCTGAAACGGGTGCCGGAAGCCTCTACCGGTATAGGATTGGAGAATATTAACCAGCGTTATCAGCATCTGCTGGATAAAGAAATTATTATTGACGTTACTGCCGATAAGTTTACCATTAAATTACCCATCATATATGAACGCGATCATCATTGAGGATGAAATTAAAGCAGCCCGGTCGCTGGAGAACCTGATACTGAAATTGCGTCCATCCGTCCGTATACTGGCTAAGCTGCAAAGTGTGGAAGCGGCAATTGACTACCTGTCTCATCAGGAAATGCCGGAGCTGATATTTATGGACATTCAGCTGTCGGACGGACTTTGTTTTGATATCTTTAAGTCAGTGACCATTACCTGCCCGGTGATCTTCTGTACTGCCTACGGGGAATATACGCTGGAAGCTATCAAAGCCAATGGTGTGGATTATCTGCTGAAACCATTTTCGGAAGATGATCTGAAAAATGCTTTCGAAAGAGTGGAAAGTTTTAAGAACTTCTTTCAGCAGCATACCGGTAACGGGCTGCAGGATGTAATCCGTAAGATCAGCGCAGATGAAGGGAAGACGAGTTTCCTGGTGTTTAAGAACCAGAAGTACATGACCGTACCCACCGATCAGATAGCCTTTATCTATATCAAATATACTTCTCCGGCGATAGTGACGCTCAGCGGGGAAGAGTATTCCCTGAACCAGTCCCTGGACCAGATACAGCAGCAGTTATCCGCCAGGCAGTTCTTCCGGCTGAACCGGCAGTACCTCATCAGTTTCTCCGCTGTAAAGGAAGTGGAACATTATTTTGCCAGGAAATTACATGTGCGCCTGCAGGTGGCCACGCCGGAAAAGCTGCTGATCGGGAAAGATAAAACAGCAGCATTCCTGAGCTGGCTGGAAGAGCGATAGTATTTAATATAACCGTTACCGTTATACAGGCAAGGAAGTATGTCTTTAGAACTATTCAATATCGGTCAGGGATATGCCGTATTCACGGAAAGTGATTACGAAACCCGCAGACATGCCCATTACGCTATAGAGATCGTATATGCTGCCACAGGCGTTTTCAGTATAAGCACCCGGCACGGGGAATATCACCAGCTGGAGAATGTAATCATCCCATCTAATCTGCCACATCGTTTCAGTTGTTTAAACGCCACCTGTCAGCTGGTATTTTTAGATCCGTTGTCGGCCGCAGGCAGATATTTCGTACAGCTGTACCAGTTAGACACGCTGAAAGATGTGCTGGTGAATGTTCCCGGCCTGATACCGCTGTACCGGGAGGAAAAACAGGTGTTGCCGGATATGAACAATACCCCCGGTATGGACAGCAGAATTCTTCACTGTATGGAAATGATAGATGCGCGGCTGACAGGCGATAATATCCCACTGGCGGAATTATCGGCAGCGGTGTGCCTCTCGGAAGGCAGGCTTTCCCACCTGTTCAAGGGGGAAACGGGCATCTCCGTGCATCAGTATATGCTGTGGAAGAAAATGTTGCTGGCTGTGCGGCTGTCAAGAGAAGGGCATTCCCTCACTGCCTGTGCGCATTACGTTGGTTTTACAGATTCTTCCCATTTCAACCGGGTATTTTACAGGATGTTTGGTATCAAGCCCTTCTTTGCCCTTAAAAGTTAGCAGCTTTGTACAATTTTTACCGCTGTTATTTAGGGAGCTTTGCCCTGTAATCAATCGCAGATATGGCAACAATAGTACAGGGAAAAAAGAAGTATATCCCCGCATTGGGTTATGACCAGCTCACAGGGTACTATGACCTGATAGTAAGACTGACCATGCCGGAGAAGGAATTCAGGAAACGGCTTATCGATGCAGTTGCGCCACATAGCGGAGAAACTATCCTGGAGTTCGGCGCAGGCACAGGACAGAACCTGATAGCCCTGCAGCAAAGAAATAATCAGATCCGTCTTACTGGTGTTGATATTGATCCTAAAGTCAACGCCATTGCCGCCCGGAAAATAGCTAAACATGGTTTCCGCCTGCAACTGGATCTGTATGACGGAGCAACCTTCCCTTACGCAGATCATTCCTTTGATAAAGTATTCAGCTCACTGGTTTTTCATCAGCTGGACAGCGAAACGAAGCATGCCTGTCTGCAGGAAATTTACCGGGTATTAAAACCCGGAGGCCGGCTTGTTATCGGCGACTGGGGCCGCCCTGCTTCCATATGGATGCGATGCGCCTTTTACCTGGTACAGCTGGTAGACGGATTCAAAACAACTCACGATAATGTAAAGGGACGTATGCCTGCATTTATCAGCCGGGCGGGGTTTAAAGATGTCTGTGAATCAGATTTTATCAACACCGGTATCGGCACCTTCTGTTACTATCTGGCAACAAAGTAGTCTTACAGCAGCCAGTAGCGCAGGAGTCCGTACAGCAGGCTCAGTATAACCAGGTGCAGCACATTGATGCGGAACTTCAACTGCAGCAGCAGCGCTACCAGTACCCAGCCCAGCGCGAGGTAATCGATACTGCCGGGAGATACTTCCGCAGGAAACAGGATATCTTTTCCCAGGAAGAAGGTGAGGTTCAGGATAACACCCACGACAGTGGCTGTTACCAGCGATAACATGCTCTGAATGGTGATACTGCCCTGGGAGCGTTCTATCAGCGGCGCGCCCATAAAGATGAACAGGAAATTAGGGACAAAAGTGAAGTAGGTAGTGGCCAGCAGTCCGATAGCGCCCATCAGCAGGGAGCCGTTGAAATGATTGTAGCCTGCCATGAACCCGACATAGGAGAGAACAATGATGAGTGGTCCGGGTGTTGTTTCCGCCAGCGCGAACCCGTCTATCATCTGGGTCTTATTCAGCCAGAAGAGCTTACCGACAACCGTCTGCGCCACATACGGAATAACGGTGTAGGAACCGCCGATGGTAATAAAAGCAGTTTCTGTAAAGAAGCAGGACAGCTGTTTCCAGAAGCCTTTATCTCCGCCCAGCGTCAGCAACATGATAAACGGTATCAGCCATAGCAATAAAAAGGAGAGTAATAGCTTTAATGCAGTGGAGCCTTTAAAGGAACGATGCGCCGGTTGTGCCATGTTCAGGTAATAATCCTGTTCCTGCTGGTCACCGGTGGTTTCTTTCTTTTTGAGATGTAATACCGATGGCGCAATGAAACGCAGCACCACAGCCAGCGCCAGCACAGCAACAATAATCCAGGGCATGGGTGTATGCAGTACGTACGTGCAGAAAAAGGCGGCGCCAGCTACCAGGAAATGAACCGGCTGCAGTAATGCTTTACTGCCTACTTTCTGGGTAGCCACCAGAATAATTGCCAGCACCGCAGGTTTCAGACCGTCGAACATCGCCAGTAGCCAGGGGCTGTTACCATAACATACATAGATAATGCTCAGCGCCAGCAGTATTAACATAGACGGCAGTACGAAAAATGTACCTGCCAGAATACCGCCTTTCCTGCCATGTAATTTCCACCCGATATAGATAGCCAGCTGCTGCGCTTCAGGACCGGGTAATATCATGCAATGATTGAGGGCATGGATGAATTTGCTGTTGCTGATCCATTTTCTTTTTTCCACGAGGTAGTCGTGCATAATGGCAATATGCCCGGTGGTGCCGCCGAAACTGATCCAGCCCAGTTTAAACCAGAATTGCATGGCTTCTCTGAAGGAGGGCCGGGTGTGTGTCGGTTTATGTATAGCCGGATTAGTATTGCTCTGATGCATGCGTGGATTACTTTTAATGGCTGGTTAATTACCGGTTGGCGAAGGGGTAAAGATAAGGATTTGCAGAGTAAGATGCAAGCAGGAAGCATGGATATTTGAAGGACTTGAATGCTGGGTATGCTATTCTTTGAATGATGAAATAATTATTTATATTGTAGGTATAAGTATTGGTATAAACTGGCAATTTAGAATAGTATGGTTGGGTTTTGAATTATCATTAATTGTATAACTTCATTCAATGTTAATAGGCATTACGAACCCTGATGAAATAGCAGCATGTATTTCAAGCTTTAAGAGCATCATGACTCACTATGCAGATGTCCAGATTCCCATTATGTATTCTTCACGTGCTAATACAAGGCCAGAACTGATTGCGAATTTTTCAAGAAAGCATAATCTTTGGTGGAGTATAGAGAAAAGAGGTAATAAATACTGGAATATTTTTGGTAGGGGAAAACCACATAAGAATAAAACCAATAGAGGTAGGTGTCAGATTAATGTGCCTGTTAGAGGTTTTAGCAAACAAATAAGGGGAGGATTTGCAAAGGATAGTAATGGGAATGTATATTTATTACATAATGGTGGCGTTGGTGGCGGTATGTTAGGAATAAGTAGGTCTGGCTTTGTAAGATGGTACTCAGATACAAGAGAAGAAATAATTTATGATGAACAGGTAGAATTATTTTACGTAGTAGGAGAATTGACTTCTCCGAATTTTATTGAACAATTGAATTTTTTCATTGAGAAAGTTTATGAGTTTAAAGAAGGTGACCCAACTGATGTGCAGAATGAATTGAATATGTTGGAAGCCGGAGAGTCTTTACTCAGATCTCCATATACTATGCCAGAAAGGATCGTTTTCAGGGGCGTTAATCATGCAATTGTAGTTAACGAATTACTTAACCAACTTAGAGTGCATAAGGTTTCAGCCTACCGGAACAGATTTATGGATACTTTCATCATTAATAAACAAGGAGTTTGTACACATATTTTTGAGGTGAAATGTAAACTTACAACACAATCTCTTTATACCGGAATTGGGCAATTATTAATTTATGGACTTAATTACCCAAGAGCAAAACGTTATCTGCTAATCGAAGAAGAATACGTTGAAGAAATACATAAAGATTTGGAAAGGTTAAATATTAACTGTATTTCATATAAATGGAAGCGTAAAAAACCAGAGATCCAATTAGTACATGTATTAGATGATATTATCCCCGTTACCAAAAGATGAAAAATCTTTACTGAATAAGACTTGATTCAGCCTCCTTTTCCTCCCTGTATCTGCGCCACATACCTCGAAGGCAGTATCCCAAACTGTTTCTGGAAATTCTTTCCGAAGTTGGTCAGCGAAGCAAAGCCGCAAAGATCCGCTACCTCATTTATTTTATACGCGCCGGTTGATAATAGCGAAGCTGCTTTTTTAAGGCGGGTAATATTAATCAGTTCATGCGGTGTTAAATCTGAAATAGCTTTTATCTTCCTGTAAAAAGTCGGCCGGCTCATATTCATGAGGTCTGCCAGTTGTTCCACATCCAGGTCGATGTTGGTGAGGTGCTGATGAATCAGGTCCTGCAGCTTTTCCAGGAATTGTTCGTCTGCACTGGTATGCGCCATACTGCGCAGATGTACCAGCGGTGTGCTGGCATAATACGATTTTATTTTATGACGGTTGCTGAGTAAGCTGGCAATTTGCGCCTGCAGGAATTCCGGTGAAAATGGTTTTTCTATGTATGCATCTGCCCCCAGTTCCAGCCCTTCTATTTTTGCCTGCAGCGTATTACGGGCCGTGAGCAGAATGACGGGAATATGACTGGATTCAAAACCGGATTTAATGATACGGCATAACTCAAAGCCATCCATTACCGGCATCATCACATCGCTGATGACCAGCTGTACGGGTTGCTCCTGCAATACTTCCAGCGCCGCTGCACCATTGGGGGCAGTTATTACCCGGTATTTTTCTTCCAGATCACTGGCGATGAAGGAACATATTTCTTCATTATCATCTACCAGCAGTATCAGCGGTTTATTTTCCATGTACTCAGATTAAATTCTATTTCCTGGTGAATAGGTAAGGTAAGAGAAAAAACATTAAGGCCGGGCTCGGTGGTTATCAGCTCCAGGCTGCCTTTATGCAGCAGTGTCAGGGATCTCGATAATGACAGGCCGATACCTGTGCCTGATTGTCCCTCCGTTGCTTTCGCCCGGAAAAATGGTTCAAATATTTTCTCTTTCATCTCCGGAGGAATAACAGGCCCGTCATTTTTTACCAATATAGTAAAAGTAGTATCACCTTCCGCTACCGGTAACAAATGCACAGATGCCTTGGTGCCGGCATATTTGATGGCATTGTTCAGCAGGTTGCCTACTATTTTATGTAATGCCTCTGTATCGGTATAGGCAAAGAAATGAAGACATGACAACTCTATTTTGAAGCGGATGTTTTTTTGTTCTGCTGCTGGTGTAAAACGCAGGTGGTTTTCTTTCAGTAACTCCGGGATATCGGTGTTTACAAAATTCAGGCTGAAACCATTGATTTCTGTTTTGCGGAAGTCGAGCAACTGATTGGTGAGGTCAAGCAGGCGATCGGTATTGCGCTCCATGATACGCAGGTTTTTCTGTATCTGCGGTACCTCTGCTGATTTGCGGATCACATTTTCCATCGGTCCTTTAATCAGTGTAAGTGGTGTCCGTATTTCATGTGCGAGGTGCGTGAAGAATTCAATTTTCGCCTGATATACTTCCTTCTCTTTTTCATGTGCCAGCAATTCCAGTTGCCGCTTTTGTTTTTGCAAGGCACGCTGATGATACCAGCTGATGATACCATAGATAATACTGCCGAGTAATAACAGGTAAAAGGTATATGCGCCGTAGCTGGCCCAGAACGGCGGCAGTATTTCTATATGCAGTACCCGTGGCGATACGCTCCAGTTACCGCTGCTGTTAGCTGCTCTTACGAGGAAGCGGTAGGCGCCGGGAGATAATTTTGTAAAATAGGCTTTGCGGTTGCTTTCCAGGTAGGTCCAGTCCTGGTCCAGCCCTTCCATCTTATACGCATAGGCGGTCATGGCCGGTGAAGTATAACTGAGGGCGGCGAAGTCAATGCTGAACGATGACTGATCGTGTGACAGTACGATGGTATCTGTAAACGAAACCGACTGCTGTAATATATCTCCTACCTGCGCCTCTTTGCCGAATACCTGGAAACCGGTGATATATACCGGTGGCTGGAAACTGTTGCGCAGAAAGTGATCGGGATTAAAACGGATCATGCCCTTCACGCTGCCGAAGTACATATTGCCGCTGCTGTCTTTATAAACCGCATTATAGTTAAACTGGTCATTTAACAGACCGTTGGCAGTGGTAAATACGGCTGCTTTTCCGGTGGCCGGAGAAAAGCAGGCAATCCCTTTGGAGGTAGTTACCCATAGCTGCCGGTGGCTGTCTTCCAGGATGCTGAAAATCAGGCTGCTGAGAAAACCATGCCGGGTGCCGTAGGTGGTAAAGGTTTGCTGCTGCGGATGAAACAGACACAGACCATCGTCGGTGGCCAGCCATAGCCGCTTGCTGCTGTCTTCAAATATCCTGTTCACGCGGTTGTCAGCCAGACTGCCGGGAGTAGCTGTATCATGCCGGTACCGTCCTTTTTTCCCGGTGCGCCGGTTGTAATAATAAAGCCCGTCTCTGATAGTGCCCAGCCAGATGGTGCCTTCGCTGTCTTCAAATACTGTGGTATAGAATATATAGTCGGGGGCCTCTGTTACGGTGTCAAAATCATCACGGTCATGGTTATACTGAAATAATCCGCGGGTGGTGGCAATCAGTATTTCGCCGGTACGTGTCTGCAGCATGGCATAGATAAAATTGCTGTGCAGATCATGAGGGCCGCTGCCGGCTTTATAGTGGCGGATAAATTTCCCGGTGCGGATGTGCATGATGTCGAGGCCATGTTCGAAAGTGCCGATCCACAGGGAGTCGCCGGTAACAAGCAGTCCGTGGATATTGTAGTGCGACAGACCTGTTTGCGGTGGCAGCGCTGGCCGGATGTTCATGAAATCGCCGGTGGCAGGCGTGAATTTATTCAACCCGCCATCTTCCGTGCCTATCCACAGATGTCCGTATTTATCCGGATGTATTTCCCGTACTGCATTGCCGCCGAGAGATGCTGCGCCTGTTTTAGGAAAGAATTTTTCAAAGGCCGTATACTGCTGCGGAAAATAATTGATGCCACCAAAGTAGGTACCTGCCCATATGCCGCCTTCCCTGTCCTTGCAGAAGCTGTATACGGCATTGTCCGATATGGAGTAAGGATCGTTGTATTTTTTTTTCAGGTTGATGACTGAGCCACTTTCCGGATAATAAATGTAGATACCTGATTCTGATGCAAGCCAGTATTCACCACTGCTGCGGCGGATCACATCGCGCGCATATATCTCTGTATGATCTGCCGCATCCGTAAGCATGTCCTTATAGGTACGTGTGCGCAGATCAAACAGCTTCAATCCCTGTGCATTGGTACAAACCCAGATGGAATCCCGGCCGGCAGCCACTATTTTTTGTATGCCGCGGGAGCTGGTTGGCCGCGAATGATCAAAAAGTGAATAACTGCGGAAGGCGTCCTGCTGCGGATCATATACTGCCATCCTTCCTTCGGAAGAGGCCACCCACAGGAGGCCATCACTGCCGGTACACATGGCGGAGGCTTCCGGAAATCCTGTGTGTTCATAAAGACTGTCTGCCGCAGCCCGGTATCGGAACAGGCGGCCGCCGGAAGCAATCCAGATATTGCCCTGCCCGTCTTTGTGAATGGCGCGTACTTCTGCCGTAATAGTTTTATGTAAGATGCGGAACTGTTCAGTCCGGGGATTATAGATATAGGCTCCCTTATCTGTGCCGGTATATAACAGCCCGTTATCATCCTGGAAGAGGCTGATAATGGTATTGCCTCCCAGGCTGCCGGGCTGCCCCGTATTACGGAATACCCGGAAGGTATATCCGTCGAAACGATTGAGCCCGTATACGGTACCGAACCACATAAACCCCTGCTGGTCCTGTAAGGTACAGAGCACTGCATTATGCGATAATCCGTTCTCTACCTGGTAGTGAACGAAATTAACGGACTGGCTGTAAAGTGTTTGCGTCCACAGCAGCAACAGTAAAAATATATAGTGTCGGACCTGAATCATGCAATACCGTGGCTGAAGATTAAAGCTAATAAAACATTATCTAAAAGCAGAATGATACAAAAACGATAAAAATTGATATGAATAAGCAACCACGTAAGAAAAGGAAATCCTTTCTTTGAGAAAGTATGTTAAGCGTGGTTTTTACGCTTAAATAAGACCATTTTCTAAATCCATGTTATGAAAGGTAGCCAACTACTTTCGCTGATATGCTTACTGCTGGTAAGCAGCGTTGGCAGCGCTATGAAAGCCGATACCACCGGCATTTTTACCAACCCTTTACTGGGTAGTGGTCCTGATCCCTGGGTGATACGGCATAAGGGAATGTATTATTATATGCATACCACCGGTCATCATCTTGTTATTCGTAAAACAGAAAAGATGTCGGACCTCAGCAGGGCAAAGGAAGTGGTGATATGGACACCACCTGCCAAAGGCCCCGATGCCAGAGACATCTGGGCGCCTGAACTGCACCGCCTTAACAATAAATGGTACCTGTATTACAGCGCCGGCTCGTCAGACAGCATACATCCGCAACACACCTTTGTGCTGGAAAACAGCGCTGCAGACCCTGCCACCGGTACCTGGACCAGCAGGGGGCAGATCAGGGATACTGCCGCCGATTTTTTTGCGATAGATGGCACCGTATTCCGGCACCAGGGGAAAAACTATTTTATCTGGAGTGGCCATAACGGAAAGGACGTAGTACAACGGTTATACATCGCCCGTATGAAAAGCCCGTGGGAGCTGGTTTCGCCACGCGTCGAAATAGCTGCTCCGCAATATCCGTGGGAACACAACGGCATCAACGAAGGACCTGAAATACTGCGGAATGCAAGAGGAGACGTTTTCCTGGTGTTTTCTGCCTCAGGATGCTGGACAGATAATTACGCGCTGGGGATTATGCGCCTCCGCCACGGAACCGATCCCCTACAGGCCGGCAGCTGGGTGAAATCGCCGGAGCCCGTGCTGACATCAAAGCCTGAAAACGGCGCCTATGCCCCCGGACATAACGGCTTTTTTAAATCGCCCGACAGAAAGGAAGACTGGATCATTTATCACGCTAATTCAAAGGCAGCACAGGGCTGCGGACCACAAAGAAACCCGCGGATGCAGCGGATAGGCTGGAATACTGACGGCAGCCCCGTTTTGGGAGAACCGGTGAAAATAAATACACCCGTTAAAAACCCTTCAGGAGAATAACACCACTTTTTAAGATTAAATAAACATATGAAAAAGACGTACCTAATTTTTGCGCTGGCGCTCGGACTTGGCTGGAATACCGCAAAGGCCCAGCAGCAGGACTGGAAAATTGTAACTGGGAAAATTACCACTTCCTGGAGTGAACAGGTAACACCTGCCGCTACCTTGCCGGAATACCCGCGCCCACAGCTGGTACGCGGCAACTGGAAAAATCTGAACGGCTTGTGGAACTATGCTGTCAAGCCGAAGGATGAAGATAAACCTGCCAGCTGGGACGGGAAAATACTGGTGCCTTTTGCCGTAGAATCAGCGCTGTCAGGCGTAGGCCGTAATGTAGGAAAAGATAACATCCTCTGGTATAATACAACCGTTGCATTACCTGCTTCCATGCAGGGCAAAAAAATATTGCTGCATTTCGGGGCTGTAGACTGGCGTACAACCGTATACGTTAACGGGCAGGAAGCAGGTACGCATGAGGGCGGCTTCGATCCGTTCACCCTCGATATCACTGCACTCATAAAGAAAGGCAAACAGGATATTGTAGTAAAAGTATGGGATCCTACCGATGAAGGCGTGCAGCCACGCGGTAAACAGGTGAAGAAACCGGAAGGGATCTGGTATACGCCGGTAACAGGTATCTGGCAGACAGTATGGGTAGAAGGCGTAGCCGATACCTATATCGCCGGTACAAAACAAACACCGGATATAGACCAGGAAAGCCTGACCATTACTGCCGATGTGAAAAATCTGAAAGCCGGCGATGTGGTAACAGCCACCGCTTTTGACGGCAGCACCAAAGTAGCGGAAGGTGTTATCAATGGTGAAAATACCGTGCTGAAAATTACCGCTCCGAAGTTATGGTCACCGGAATCACCGTTCCTGTACGACCTGAAGCTGACAGTTACCCGTAAAGGCAAAGTAATTGATGAAGTGAAAAGCTATTTTGCCATGCGTAAATCTTCCATCGGGAAAGATGCCAATGGAATTGAACGCATGCTGCTGAATAATCGTTTTGTATTCCAGTACGGGCCGCTCGATCAGGGCTGGTGGCCTGACGGATTGTATACCGCGCCGACCGATGAAGCCCTGAAATTTGACATCGCCCAGACCAAAGCCATGGGCTTTAATATGATCCGTAAGCATATCAAGGTAGAACCGGCACGCTGGTATTACTATTGCGATCAGTTAGGCATCATGGTATGGCAGGATATGCCCAGCGGCGACCTCGGCAACGGATGGGAATCCCGCCCCGGCATCATCAGTCACGCCTCCGATAAGCAACGCTCCGCCGAATCGGAAGGCTACTACCGGAAAGAGTGGAATGTCATCATCGATCATCTGTACAACTACCCTTCTATTGTAGTATGGACGCCCTTCAACGAAGCCTGGGGCCAGTTTAAAACTATGGATATCGCTAAGTGGACTATGGAAAAAGATCCGTCCCGACTGGTGAATACTGCCAGCGGCGGTAACTTCTACCCGATAGGACATATCATTGACCTGCATAACTACCCCGAACCCGCCATGCCGGACCCGGCTATTTATGGCGATAAACGCGCGATCGTATTAGGGGAGTTCGGCGGACTGGGACTGCCGGTTAACGGACACGTATGGCAACAGAAAGATAACTGGGGCTACCAGAGCTTTAAAAATGCAGAAGACCTGTTTAAACGTTACAGCGGCTTTACCGACAGGCTGGAAACGTTCATCAGGCAGGGTTTATCAGCCGCCGTATACACACAGACCACTGATGTGGAAGTAGAAACAAACGGCCTGATGACCTACGACCGTAAAGTACAAAAGGTGCCGTTAGATAAATTGAAGGCCGTTCATCAGAAGTTATATAACCCGGCTTTGGTCACCATAAAACCATAAATCATGAAAAGGAGAAAGAAGTTTGGCTCACTCGTTCTTTCCACTTTTTTGGCTGGTCTTATACCGGCGGATGCGCAGCATCCGCCGGGTACCAGGGCTGATGCAACTACCTATGTAGCCCCGGTTTACAAACCACTGCCATTGGGCGCAGTAAAGCCGCAGGGCTGGCTGAAGCACCAGCTGGAAATTATGCGTGACGGTACTACCGGACATCTCGATGAAGTATATGACAAAGTAAAAAAAGATAACGGCTGGCTGGGCGGAAAAGGCGATGGCTGGGAAGAAACCCCCTACTGGCTGGATGGCGCCGTTCCCCTGGCTTACCTGCTGGATGATAAAAATTTACAGGAAAAAGTATTGCGCTATATCAACTGGACCCTGCAGCACCAGCGGCCTTCCGGCTATTTCGGTCCGCTGACAAAATCAGAACGGGAAAATAATATACCCGTTGGCGTTAGTAACGCCGCTGATGGGGAAGACTGGTGGCCGAAAATGATTATGCTGAAAGTATTGCAGCAGTACTATACAGCTACCAACGATGCCCGTGTAATACCTTTCATGACAAAGTACTTTAATTATCAGCTGCAGACCCTGAAAGCCTGTCCCCTGGGTAAATGGACGGAATGGGCCGCTTCCCGCGGGTCAGAAAATATCATGATTGCCCAGTGGCTGTACAGTATCACGAAAGATAAAAAACTACTGGAACTGGCTTCCCTGCTGGAATCGCAGGCTTTTACATGGAGCAACTGGTTGGGTAACCGCAACTGGGTAATAGGCGCAGCTGCGCGGCAGAACGAGCAACACTGGATGCGCCGCCACGGTGTGAACGTAGGCATGGGACTGAAAGCCCCGGCACTGAACTACCAGCGTACCGGCAATAAAAAATACCTGCAGGATCTGCACACCGGCTTCACCGACATCATGAACCTGCACGGGCTGCCTATGGGCGTTTTTTCAGCAGATGAAGACCTTCACGGTAACGCACCTACGCAGGGAACAGAACTGTGCGCCATCGTTGAGTCTATGTTTTCCCTGGAAGAAATCATCGGTATCACCGGTGATCCGGCATATATGGACGCCCTGGAACGGATGACCTTCAACGCCCTGCCCACACAAACAACCGATGACTACAACAATAAACAGTATTTCCAGATAGCCAACCAGGTACACATCAAACGCGGCGTATTCAACTTCTCGCTGCCCTTCGACCGCGGAATGACCAACGTATTAGGGATGCGCAGCGGGTATACCTGTTGTCTTGCCAACATGCACCAGGGCTGGACAAAATTCGCGTCCCATCTCTGGTACGCCACCGCCGGCAATGGCCTGGCAGCATTCACCTACAGCCCCGGTGAAGTAACTGCCAGGGTAGGTAAAAACAATACACAGATTACCATCAGGGAAGTAACCGCCTATCCTTTTGACGAACAGGTGGTTTTTAACCTGGACATGCCACAACCGGCTGCCTTCCCCCTGGAGTTACGTATACCCGCCTGGTGCGCGGAGGCAACTGTAATATTAAACGGTGAAAAACTCCGCACAGCCGGCGGCGGCCAGCTGATTACCGTTAACCGTACCTGGCACAACAGGGATCAGCTCACGCTGCAGCTACCCATGCAGGTAACCACCTCCAACTGGGGAGGTAATTCCCGCACCATTGAAAGAGGTCCCATCGTATATGCGTTAAAGTTAGGTGAGCGCTGGGAGAAAGAACAGGATGCGGCAGAAGGCGATTATTTCAACGTGTACCCCAAAGGCGACTGGAATTATGGTATCCCCGAAAAGGTTATACAGGCGCCGGCCCGGTACCTGCAGGTAACAGCCGTAAAACCTGTGACCGCAGATTTCGTATGGAACCTGGACCATGCGCCTGTTACCATCACCACCACAGGCAAAAAAATTGAGGAATGGAAAGTGACCGAAGATGTAGCGCCACAGCCCATAACCGACAGGCACGGCCTTTACAAAGGCAAGGTAAATCAGCAGGAAGATGTAATTACCCTGGTACCTTATGGCTGTACCAAGGTCAGAATCGTAGCATTCCCCGTAGTGAAATAAACCGATAGCAGAACATCAGCCAAAACAACAGTTATGAGAACTGACATTTAAAAAGACCTCACAAAACCCAGGTTATGAAAAAACGATTACGTATACCGGATAGCATCCGGGTGGCCGGCCTGTGCCTGCATATAGCGGTATGGTGGCTGTTTTGCTCACTGTCTGCACAGGCAGCACCCACAGATATTTCCATTACCGGTAAGGTGACCGATGAGCAGGGCGCTGGTCTGCCCGGCGTCACCATTGCAGTTAAAGGTACTTCCAGAGGCGCTTCCACAAATGGAAACGGTACTTACCATATCACCGTGGCCGACAGAAATGCCGTACTGGTGTTTTCATTCGTAGGATATGTAAAACAGGAAATCACCGTTGGCGACCAGAAGGAAATTAATGTAAAACTGCAGACAGACAGCAAAGGGCTGGGAGAAGTGATAGTAGTCGGTTACGGTACGCAGAAGAAGGAATCCGTTACCGGCGCTATCTCCGGAGTAACCAGCAAAGAGCTGGAAAGGGTACATGCCTCTACCGTCAGCGCTACACTGGCCGGTAAAATACCCGGCGTTTCCTTCCGTATGCCCGATGGCCGCCCGGGCGCCAGCGCCACCATACAGATCCGTAACTTCGGCAATGCCCTCTATGTAATTGACGGGATCCAGAAAGATGCCGGCCAGTTCAATAATATTTCCCCCAACGATATTGAAAGTATCACCGTACTGAAAGACGCCTCTGCCGCTATTTACGGCGTGCGGGCAGCCAACGGGGTAGTCGTGGTTACCACCAAAAGAGGTAAACCGGGCAGCGGCAGCACCATTAACGTAGACGCCTATACGGGATGGCAGAACTGGTCCAGGTTCCCCAAAACCGTAAATGCCTACGAATGGATGCTGGGAAAGGCAGATGCGGAAATGAATGCGGAAGATCCCCGCACAGACATTACCAGGGCCGAACTGGAGAAATGGAAAGCCGGTACGGAGAAAGGTTATCAGAGTTTTGACTGGTACGATTTCATCATCAAAAAAAATGCTCCGCAACATTCTGTTAATGTAAACGCTACCGGCGGATCAGAAAATATCAACTACTACCTCTCCGTGACCCGCCTGGATCAAAAGTCAGTACTGGGAAGAGAATTTGATTTTAACCGTACCAATATCCAGAGTAATGTGGATGCCAGGATAGCCAAACGGCTGAAAGTAGGCGTGCAGATCAACGGCCGTATTGAAGAACGGGATAACCCCGGCGTACCCGGCGGAGATGATTACTGGGCGCCGCGCTTCGCGTTATTCCGCAACCGCCCCACAGAGCGGCCATATGCCAACGATAACCCGCTGTACCCGAATGACATCGGGCATAACACAGAAAACTGGGCGGTGCAGAGCAAGAAAATTTCCGGTTACTGGACAGAAAACTGGAGAGTACTGCAAACCAATTTCAACGGAACCTATGAAACACCCATCAAAGGACTCACGCTGAAAGGTATGTATTCGTTTTACTATGCAGACAAGCTGATGAACGGGCACGAATATACGTATGATACCTACACCTATCATCCGGAAAACGATACCTATGTGAGAACAGGCGGAAGCTCCAACCCATGGAGGGAACGCGGAACGCACAAGGTACTGGAGAATGTGCTGCAGGGGCAGGTCAACTACAACAATACGTTCGGCAGGCATACCATAGGAGGTACTTTCGTTTCAGAAAGAATCAAACGCCGGGAGCTGGACGTATGGGTACACGCAGTACCCAAAAGCAACGAGCTGCCACTGATCCAGTTCTCAGATATGGATACCTATAACGATGCCGACTGGACAGAGGCAAGAGCCGGCTATATCGGCCGTTTCAACTACAGTTTCGGCGATAGGTATTTCCTGGAAATAGCCGGCCGTTACGATGGCTCCTGGAAATTTGCACCAGATAAAAGATGGGGCTTCTTCCCCTCTGTTTCCGCCGGATGGCGCTTAACAGAAGAACCCTTCTTTAAAAAATGGCTGGGCGGCAACAGCATACTCACGGAATTAAAACTCCGCGGCTCTTACGGAGAGCTGGGTGACGACGACATCGGCATCGGCGCCTATGATTATTTATCAGGCTATACCTACGGCACTTCTACCGTGATCCTGGATGGTACCGTCATCAGAGGCTCCCGCGATAAAGGAGTGCCGAATGACCGCCTGTCCTGGTTTGTCAGCAAAATTGCAGATATAGGCCTGGATTACCAGTTATGGAACGGTAAAGTATATGGTTCACTGGATTTCTTTAACCGCAAGCGTTCCGGCCTGCGTGGCAGGAAATACGATGTACTCGTGCCCGGTGAAATAGGATACGGGCTGCCGGATGAAAATGTCAACAGCGATGCGCAGAAAGGAGGCGAATTTTCTGCTGCCTATACCACGCAGATAGGTAAAGTGAATTTTGTAGCAGGTGGTAACGTCTCCTACTCCAGAAGCAGATTCCTGGAATCCTACAAACCTATATGGGGCAACTCCTGGGATCATTACCGGAACTCCATTGAAAACCGCTGGAATAATATCTACTGGGGTTATGAAGCTATCGGGCAGTTCCAGTCACAGGAAGAAATTAACAAGTACCCCGTTAATGTAGACGGGAAAGGAAATAAAACACTGCTCCCCGGAGATATCATCTATAAAGATATGAATGGCGATAATGTCATCGACGACAGAGACATGCGACCGATCGGTTACCAGACTACCGGTAACCCGACCGTGAACTTTGGCTTTAACCTCGGCGTGAGGTGGAACGGATTTGACTTTGCCGCCGATTTTTCGGGTGGTTCCATGTATTCCTACAATCAGAACTGGGAGATGAGATGGCCCTTTCAGAACGGTGGCAACCTGTTAAAACAGTTCTATGATGACCGCTGGCACCGCGAAGATCCCTTTGATGTAAACAGCAAATGGATACCCGGTAAAAACCCGCCGTTACGCTTCAATAAGGGTGATCACAGTAACTATAACAAGCCTTCCACTTTCTGGCTGCATAATGTGCACTATGTACGGTTACGCACCATGGAACTGGGATATTCCATTCCGCAGCATTTACTGGACAGGGTGAAGTTTAAGAAAGCCAGGATCTATATCAATACCTATAACCTGTTTTCCATCGATAATGTAAAAGACCTGGGAATAGAACCGGAGATAGCAGATGAAAACGGCCTGCAGTATCCGCAGAATAAACTGGTGAATGTTGGCGTAAATCTTACTTTCTAAGTAATAAATAACACTCGTTATGAAAAAGCACTGGTTATATATATGCCTGGTTATACTCGCTTGTAATGTGGGTTGTAACGATAAGGACTTCCTGAATGTAAAGCCTTCCGATGTGTTGCAGAACGATCAGCTCTGGAATGATGAAGGGCTGATTCTCTCTGTTCTGGCAGACCTTTACGACCGCTATCCGGATCGTCAGACTGATGTAAACAATTCTCCCATTCCTTCTATGGTTGTACAAACCATCGATAACTGGGGCGAGTTTGCGCGCTTCGATGAAGCCTTCGCCTCAGAGAACGGCCAGTACTGGCGGCATGGCGCCAGCGATTACCCTTATGTGTTTCCGGGTATGATTGTAAAGGGCGCCGGAGAAGTAACCTATTGGGACTATGCGTATATACGCGAACTGAATATCTTCATTGATAAATGCGGCACCTCCACCAAACTGAAGCAGGAAGTGAAAAACCGCTTCATTGCAGAAGCCAGATACCTGAGAGCGGTCGTATATTTTGAAGAAGTAAAAAGAGTA
The DNA here is from genome assembly GCF_009928525.1 of Chitinophaga solisilvae. GTDB lineage: Bacteria > Bacteroidota > Bacteroidia > Chitinophagales > Chitinophagaceae > Chitinophaga > Chitinophaga solisilvae. Next base: position 606,573 of record NZ_JAABOK010000002.1, read on the forward strand.
GGCGGCGTTCCCCTGATACTGCAGCCGATGACCTACGACTACAAGGGCGATCCGGCATATCTGCAGCATGCGCGCGCAAAGGAATCAGAAATATATGATTTCGTTATCAGCGAAATGGATACCGTAAGAAAATACCTGCCTGCAGGCGCAGTCAGTAAAACCCGCGCCACGGCAGGCCTTGCGCTGGCAACAAAAACAAGGGCGGCTTTGTATGCCGGATCAATAGCCCGGCATGGCGTTACCACGCCGCAGGTATCTTTACCGGGTGGTGAAGCAGGTATACCGGTAGCCAAAGCCAATGACTATTATACCATTGCCCTGAATGCTGCGAAAGAGCTGATTAACAGCGGCAGTTACGCACTCTACAAAAAGAACGCAGATAACTTCACACAGAATTTCATCAGCCTGTTTATCGATAAAGGCGCTAATCCGGAAGTGATCTTCGCCAAGGATTTTAAACTGCAGAGCGGAAGAGTACAGCCGTGGACGTTATGGAGCCAGCCCCGCTCCAATGCGGAAGAGCAGCAGGGTGGCCGGCTGAACCCGTCGCTGAACCTGGTGCAGTCATTCGAACTGCTGGACAACACCTTCGCGCCGTTAAATATCAATGCACCCGGCGGCGGATACGTATACTACAATGATCCGCTGGATCTGTTCGCAAACAGGGACCCTCGTTTAGCCGCCACCGTTATCTTGCCGGGATCTGAATTTAAAGATAAAAAGGTGGATATATGGGCCGGTTATATCCGCAGGAACGGGGATATAGTTACGGGAGATAACTTCGGCGCCAAATCCCGGCTGGAGCCGAACGGGCCGGAAGTGCAGGTCGTGGGCTATGACGGGCCGGTGAATAATCTGGAGTTCAGTGCGCAGTCAGGTTTTATCATCCGGAAGTACATGGACCCTACTGTCGGTTCCGGGCGTATTGGTACGCAGAGTGAAGTATGGTGGATCCGCTACCGTTATGCCGAAGTACTGCTCAATGCGGCGGAAGCGGCTTTTGAGCTGGGACAGCGGGATGTGGCAGCAGGCTATATCAACCAGGTAAGGGAGAGGGCCGGGTTTAAAATCCCGCTTACAGCGGCAGATATGACTTTCGACCGTATCGTACATGAAAGGAAAGTAGAGCTGGCATTTGAAGGCCATGAATTCTGGGATATGAAACGCTGGCGGCTGGCGCATAAAGTCTGGAATGGCGTACGAACTGCGCTGACCACCAATCCCGGAAAAAGCGACGAACCCAGCACCCGTGTGTTTGCGTTGTGGCCTTACAAGGTATATGACCCCGGCAGCCCCAACAACGGCAAGTATATCTTTAAACAGGTGCTGCCAGGCGCGGTAACGTCAGCGCACGGCTTCCGGCTGGGCAATTACTACGCTGCCATCAATGATGATATCAGGAACAATAATCCGAAAATTGTGAAGAATCCTAACCAGTAAAGCAATGTATTATGAAAGCTAATATTCAGTATGCTATATTGATTGCCTGGGGCATATTATCTGTTTCCTGTAAGAAAGATAATTACAAAGCGCCATCCGGCGCATTCAGCGGACGGCTGGTATACCAGGGACAGCCGGTTAACGTCAGCTATAACGAGGTGTATTTTGAGCTATGGGAACCAGGGTGGGGGAAAAGTACGCCCATTGTGGTGAACGTTTCCCAGGATGGCTCTTTCTCGGCGCTGTTGTTCGATGCCTCCTATAAACTGGTAATTCCTGCAGCGCAGGGGCCATTCCGCTCCTTAACAGATAAAACCACCAACTCGGATACGATCCTGCTGCAGTTGTCAGGTAACCTCACGCGTGACATAGAGGTGTTGCCGTATTACATGATCCGTCAGGCAAAGTTTACAGCAGCCGGCAGGAAGGTGACTGCTACTTTTGCTGCAGAGCAGATTATTAAGGATGCTGCCGCAAAAGACATTGAGCGGGTATCATTGTACATCTGTAAGACACAGTTCGTAGATGGACGTAACAGCGTGGCTACAAAAGATATGAGCGGAGCAGCAATAACAGATCCTGCGGGTATCAGTCTGCAGGTAGATGTACCGGCACTGGTGCCGGAGCAGAAGACGGTTTTTGCGCGGGTAGGGCTGAAGATAGCCGGTGTGGAAGATATGATTTATTCGCCGGTGCAGGAGGTAGCGTTGTAAAGGATGGGCCGGATATGACAGTATCCTTTTCCTGTGAAAAGTTTTAGAATAAAAGGTTTCGATACAATCGAAACCTTTTTTATTTATATGTCGTTCAACGGCCGGGTAATTATTTCTTATCGCTTCCTGCTGTCTTCCCCTAACCCTGATTTTCAGCGGTTGTTTACCTTTTTCTATCCTTTCCCGACTAATTAAACAGGGGGGAGCAACACCCGGATCCCCCGGGCAGGTAAAGGCATAAATGATTGCCGGCTGCAGGAATTGAGGATATACCCTGTTAATCCCCAGGTATTCGTTGATAACAAATCCACCTTCCTGCATTTCACCATCGGGATCCTGTTCAGATAGCATATTATTCCGGAGCAAGCCGAAAATCCGTGAAAGAGTAGGCGCCCGTTAGCCGAAAAGGGAAATATGAGTAGGCGCCCCAAACACCAATTGTTATGAACTACGTTTTTAAAGGAAAGTTATGCGGTATCTTGTGTAATGATGATTGCAGAGAGCCATTGGCAGGAGTCAAAGTAAGGCTGTACCGCACCGATAACAGGGAAGCACTCGCTGTAATGGCAGTCGCAGATACCAGCCAGACTTTTCACCAGGTAAGTGAAGAAGCCGTTAATGTAAAAAGTAAACTGCTCCTGGCAGAAACCACCGCTGATGAAAATGGTGAATTTGTTTTTAATCTCGGAGAAAAAGAAAATTACAAAGGAGAAGCATTTGATATTGACTTCTACTGCGGAACCGGCTTTGGTAAACCGGTACCGCCGAAGAAAATAACGAACTTCCAGTTTCACCTGACAACCTTGCAGCCACAATGGCGGGAAAGGAATGCAGCCAACCAGGGAGATTATTTCTTTGGCTGGGAATATTGTATCGCATCCAAGTGGTGGTGCCAGATTCTGAAGATGCTGGACCGCTGGGTGATCTGCGGAAAAGTAGTGGATTGCCAGACCGGCAAACCACTGAATGGCCTGCGCGTTTTTGCGTATGATGTAGACCTCATCCAGGATGACCCTCTGGGCAGCGATTTTACAGATGCATCCGGTCATTTCAGAATTGTTTACTCCTCCGCTGATTTCTCCAAAACACTGTTAAGCTGGCTGAATGTAGAATGGCCTGCAGGACCGGATCTGTATTTCCGCGTGGAATCAGGTTCCGGCAGTGTACTGCTGGCAGAACCGCGGAGCATGGGGCATACGAGTGCCCGCACAAATGCACACAACTGTTTCTGTGTAAAACTCTGTGTTCCCGACGGCGAAATTTATACGGCTGATGATCCATTGTTCACCCGTTTCGGTGCATACAAAATCAGTGGAGATATTAATGCCGGCGGTCTTACTGCCATTAACCGCTCCTTTGCCAGCGGTATTGGCTTTGGTTTTTACGGTTCGGTGAAACTGGTAGGCTATGCTACCAAGAAAGTGCCGACAGATACTACCAGGCCCCTGTTTTACCGATTCACCTATTCGTATGACGGCGCTACCTGGAATCCTGTAACACTGGCGCAAACAGATCAGCGAAGACTGGTGGTAGGATTGCGCAGAATTATCTGGAATGGCGTGCTGGCAGATCAGGATATTGTGATTGATCCGAATCAGCCGGCCTCCGTACCCGATAGCATTCCGCCGGATGGCGCACCCGGCGATATTCCGGATCATGTATTGCATCAGGATGCCAATGGCTGGGTAAGAGTAGATCAGCGCGGAATAGATAACGGCTTTATCGGCCCTTTGTTGTGGGTAAATACCAACGTGCTTGTTCCCGGTGGAAATGCTGAAACGCCGGGAGATGCGCCAGGCAATGCTCCGGCCAGCCCTAAGAACGGCAGACGCGTATTCTTCGCTTATCAGACAACCGATGATCCTGCTAACCCTGCCTCTCCGCATTTCAGAGAGCAGGCCACCAAAGGAGTGATCTATATCAATAACTGGGAAGAAGTAAGGCTGTTACAACTCGATGAACTCAGTACCGGTTTAAGCGGCTGTACGCCTATTACTACCCATGCGCATGTACGTTATACTGCAGACCATGAACTGATAGCTGAGTGGGCATTGGGTATTGCCAGTGCTGCTGTCCCCGGAGGCATCACCATTACCGGTGCTTCAGGTACTGTACCGCGTGGTGTAAATAATGTGATTGACTTTGCTACACCTGGTACGGTTACTCCCGCCTTCAGCACCTGGCCGTCCTGCGCCTACAAGCTCACACTGGTTTCCCGGCGGAAGCTCACCAACGGCGAATTAAATGATGATACCAATGGCAGAGAGATTATTTTCTGCAAATAATATTGTATTAAATGATAACAGGGCGTTTCTGCATTTATGCGGAAACGCCCTGTTATTGTTATTGTCATAACAGCGATACTCCTGCTGTTAAAACTATCCGGTCATCTTTTTTACATCATGGAAAGATGATTTTTATGGAACGCTATAAACAGCATATCCCCGCATGATTTTTTCATTGATCTTCATGGGTAGTATCTCATCAAATGTTGTACAGTAGCAAATTGTGGGAGAATGTGATGAAGCAAATTTTCATGTTATTTATTTATTAAGTAAATAGAACTAAAAGTTGGAAAGTTTTCTATCTTACAAAAAATATTTTGCACCTGTAATATGTTGCTTAATAAAAGGGTGAACAATATTTTGATAACTATTATTATTTACGCAAAAATCAACATGCCAACTTTACAGATAACGGATTGCCGGAAGCTATAGAAAACCAGATAGATTATCCTTCATTATTTTCCTTTCAGGACGTGATTTACGGATACAGTATTGCACCTGCAGCCACAGAAAATGGCGGCATGGCGATGAGACATTTAAAATGCCTTTCAGGCGTTCTGTTGCCCGATACATCCGCTACCAGATGGTGAGCATATCAATAAACTAAAGCATTTTTCTGGAAAAATAGCCGGAGACGGTTGCAAACGATCCCGGCAACAGAAGGCTCCCTGTAAAAGGCTCTCCGACGATATCCCGGAGCAGGTGGGTATCAGATAATAAACTCAATTTCACCATTATGAAAAAAATAACACTGAAAAACTTAGATGCTTCAGGCATTCAACCACTGTCTGTAGAAAATATGAGGACTATCACCGGCGGAAAAAGAGGATGTGATCCTTTCCTCGAATGGACATGCATGGATGGTAGCTGCATTTCCGTAATACTGGTAAACGACGGCAAAAAAGATTGTCCGGACGGCGATGATGAAACGCTGTAATTGACGATCCTGTAAATTCACGCAGTTAGAAATGCTCCGGTATACATCATAAAGTCCGGCGTATGCCGGTTTTATCTCAAAATATTAGAAGCAGTATGACCGGCAGCATATTCCATACTGCTAATATCTTTTCTTTCTTTCAATTTCACCATTATGAAAAAAATAACACTGAAAAACTTAGATGCTTCAGGCATTCAACCACTGTCTGCAGAAAATATGAGAACTATCACCGGCGGAATCAGCCGCAACCGCAAATGTCCTATCACTGAATTCGAATGTAACGATGGTAGTTGCATTTCGCCATCGCTGATAAACGACGGTAAAAACGATTGTCCGGATGGTGAAGATGAGTTTCCGATTGAGTAGTTGTGGGCCCTGAATAAATGATAGATTATATCTAAAACAAAAGCGGGATACAATATTCATTAATGAATATTGTATCCCGCTTTGCAGGTGGACAGGCCAATGTTCGAACCTGATCTGTCGTAGACCTGAAGAAGATTCCTTGTTGGTCCGCTGGATTATTTAAATAAATTGTGATTTAAAGAAATCAATTTCTCGATCGGATCTGGTTAATAATAATGAGTAAATCTTAAATTTTCAAAATTTATTGTACCCCTTAAACCAATCCTCCGCCGCTATTAAAAGCAGAAATTATGCGAATTCTTGATCTCCGACATAACGAAGGTACTGTGCGTGCTGCCAATGCTTTCTACTGAGCCTAGTTTATTGAATACGAAATCCTGGTAATGCTTCATGTCACGGGCAAACACTTTTAGAAAAAAATCATAATCTCCAGAGATATTATAGCATTCAACTACCTCGTCAATCTTGAGAATATCCGCCACAAAACTATGTCCGATTTTCCGGTCATGTTGTTTTAGCTTGATATTGCAAAATACAATGAATCCCTGGTTGAATTTTTCCGGGTTGAGCAGTGCAATATATTTTTTGATGTAGCCATTGTTTTCCAGTCGTTTGACCCGTGCGACGACAGGCGAGGATGACAGATTAACTTCCTCGGCCAGCTCTTTAATCGTCCGGCTCGAATCATTCGTCAATAGCTTTAATAGTTTCAGATCGATCTCATCCAGTTGCTCCATAGCATAAATAACTTTAATGGGTATAAAAATAAAAATAATACAGCATAAATAGCTGAAGGAGGGTTTTAGAACAGCATTTTTTACTTATTTTCTGCTATTTGATACCTTTTTATAGGTGAATATATAACTTTGACAGCAATTAATACTTCTGTTCTTTGCATATTTCAACAATCAGGAAAGGTTTTACTTAGCGGTGAATTAAAAAGGGAATCGTGTGCAAATCACGAGCTGTCGCGCAACTGTAAGTAACACAACAGGGCTTTATCAATAATGGTCACTGCGAAAGCGGGAAGGCTGGTAAAAGCTGTTACAAGTCAGGATACCTGCCTTTGCTGTATTGGTCGATGCTTCCGCGTAAAGAGGTCATTGGTCAGATTGTACAAGTTTTAAGCCCGTCAAGGGTTGATCCCGCCTCTTCGTGTACATATCTCTCTCTTAGGTCCTTTCTTTAGCGGTCGCACTGTTTAATTGATAATTAAGTTAGCTATAGAATAATTGTTTTTTGAAAATAAAATAATTGTAACAACTAATGGAAGCGATCACATCGGAAAATTCCAAAGTAAACGAACAAAAATACATGGAAAATATTCAGAATACCATCAAGGATGATTTTGTGTTCACGCTAAAGAGTACTTGTTTAAATGAAAACTATCACCCCTCAAGTCAAACGCGTCTGACAACCAATTTTGCAAACCTGGCTAGAGGAGATAATCGCCAGCAAAACTTACGTAATGCCTTAAATATGATTAACAACCGATTTAATGCATTGGCTCATTTGAATAATCCTAAAGCGGATCGTTACCTTGTAGAACTTGAAATCATCACAGTAACGATGAGTACTGATGATAAGAACGGTATTAACAATCTGCCGTTGATTGAAGTTTTAAAAACGAATATTTTTGACCGTAAGACCAGCCAGCATATAGAAGGTATTGCCGGAAATAATTTTTCTTCTTATGTTCGTGATTATGATTTCAGTATTTTATTGATCGAGCACAATAAGAATAAATCTGATTTTTGTATCCCTGAAAATTTCGGTGATTTACACGGAAAACTTTATAAGTGCTTTGTGAGTTCAGCCACTTATAAAGAGCACTTTAAGATGCCACCGATCATTTGTCTAAGTGTATCGAGCAACAAAACTTATACTCGCACTGAGTATCAGCATCCGGTTCTGGGTTTTGAGTATCTGCAGGATCAGTATTCTATCACGGATGAATATTTCTCTAAAATGGGTTTAAAAGTTCGTTTTTTCATGCCTCCGAACAGTGTGGCGCCGATGGCTTTTTATCATTCCGGAGATCTGCTTGCTGATTATACTGATCTTGGACTGATCAGTTCAATCAGCACGATGGAGACTTTCCAGAAGATTTATCGCCCTGAAATTTACAATGCAAATTCAGTGGCTGGGAAAATTTATCAACCTAGTCTTAAACACGAAGATTATTCACTGACCCGCGTGGTTTATGACCGCGAAGAGCGCAGCCGATTGGCGGTTGAACAGGGTAAATATGCTGAAGAGCATTTCATCAAACCTTATCAGAATATTCTTGAGCAGTGGGCTGCTAAATTCGCTAGTTAATAAATCAAAAACAATAAGAAATAACAATGAAAAAACTATTACCAACCTCAATTGTTGGGAGTTTACCCAAACCAGCCTGGCTTGCACCACCTGAGAAACTTTGGTCGCCCTGGAAATTAGAAGGAGATCAGTTATTGGAAGGAAAACAGGATGCTTTGCGCATTTCTTTGCAGGAACAGCAATTGGCTGGGTTAGATATCGTTTGTGATGGTGAGCAAACGCGCCAGCATTTTGTAACCACTTTTATCGAACATTTAAGTGGTGTAGATTTTGAAAATCGCAAAACTGTGAGAATTCGTAACCGTTATGATGCGAGTGTCCCAGTGGTTATAGGTGATGTTGCACGTCAAAAAGCAGTTTTTGTTGAAGATGCTAAATTTTTACGTAAACAGACTAATATGCCTATAAAATGGGCATTACCCGGACCGCTTACCATGGTAGATACCTTATACGATGACCATTACAAAAGCCGGGAAAAATTAGCGTGGGAATTTGCGAAAGCACTCAATGAAGAAGCAAGAGAACTGCAAGATGCAGGGGTAGATATTATCCAGTTTGATGAACCTGCATTTAATGTGTTCTTTGATGAAGTTAACGATTGGGGAATGGCAGCGTTAGAAAGAGCCATTGAAGGTTTGCACTGCGAAACTGCAGTACATATTTGCTATGGTTACGGCATACAAGCCAATAACGATTGGAAAAAAACATTAGGTTCAGAATGGCGTCAATATGAAGAAATATTCCCTAAAATTCAAAAATCTAAAATTGATGTGGTGTCATTAGAATGCCACAACTCAAATGTGCCTTTAAATTTAATTGAACTTGTTCGGGGTAAAAAAGTAATGGTTGGTGCAATTGATGTGGCCACCAATACTATTGAAACACCTGAAGAAGTAGCTAATACGCTACGTAAAGCGCTTGAGTTTATAGATATCGAAAATCTTTACCCCAGTACAAACTGTGGTATGGCTCCTTTGTCCCGAAACGTGGCAAGAGGTAAGTTAAGTGCTTTAAGCGCAGGAGCTGAAATTATACGTAAAGAATTTGCGATTTAGTTATAATTGGTAAATAATTTTTGATCACCGGAAATTATAGTAAGAGCACTTTGAATAAGTTATTAGCAGTATTAAAGAAAGCAGGTTTCGATGGTTTCCTGTTAATGATAGGCGCCATGATTATGCTGGCCTATTTTTTACCTCAACCAGGCATGATCAAGGAACCTGTTTCGCTGGAGGAGATTGCCAATGCAGGCGTGTCGTTAATTTTCTTTTTCTATGGCTTGCGACTGAGCGTTGAGAAACTAAAGTCCGGGCTTGCCAACTGGAAAATGCACATTATCGTCCAATTAACGACTTTTTTGTTTTTTCCGCTCATTGTTTTGGCATCTCGTCCCCTGTTCGTCAACACCAGCTTAGAGTTGCTTTGGTTGGGTATGTTTTTTCTGGCGGCTTTACCTTCCACAGTCTCTTCTTCCGTGGTCATGGTTTCCATCGCCAAGGGCAACATTCCCGCTGCCATTTTCAATGCAAGCATTTCCAGTTTGATCGGAGTAGTGGTTACGCCGCTCTGGGTTGGACTATTCATCGCTTCTGCAACAGGCGATTTTGATGTCACTGATATCGTCATAAAGTTGACGCTTCAAGTCTTGCTGCCTGTCATCATCGGCATCAGCCTCAACTCCCGTTTGGGCGCCATTGCCGAAAAATATAAGAAACAGCTCAAGTATTTCGATCAGGCAATCATTCTCACCATCATTTACACGTCGTTTTGTAAGTCATTCTCTCAACATCTTTTTGAAGGCTTCACCGCCCTTGAACTTGCCGGACTCGCCGCAGGGATGATGGCCTTATTTTTTGCTGTATTCTTTTGTGTCGGACTACTCAGTCGATTGTTGGGCTTTTCAGATGAAGATCGTATTACTGTCTTATTCTGTGGATCTAAAAAGTCATTGGTACACGGAACCGTCATGTCAAAAGTGCTCTTTCAACACAGTACCATTACCGGCATCGTATTGTTACCACTCATGCTTTACCATGCCTTGCAATTGATTGCCGCCAGCATCATCGCTCAGGGTATGGCCAGACGAAAAGAAGTATAATTTTTACAACAATAGCTTAGGTTGATAAATTTCGTAAAAAAGATCTTCCGCAGCGGGCGATGATGGTGTGCATCAACAATGATGTTTATCTGCCGGTCTTTGACCAACATGATACTTATGAAAATGGCAATATGAAACTTTTTGAAAAAACACAGTTAGGCGGTGTCAACCTGAAGAATAGAATCGCTATGGCAGCGATGACCAGAGGTCGTACAGATATAAATGGCTTAGTGGGTGATATGGCCATAGAATACTATACCCAAAGAGCAGGCGCAGGTTTGCTGTTTACTGAAGCTATCAGGATTAGTGAAGATGCTACCGGGAGTCCACTCACTCCGGGCATTTTCACGGGTCAACAAATAGAAGCATGGAAGAAGGTTACAGCAGCGGTACACGATAAAGGCGGTGTTATTATAGCTCAGCTTTGGCACTCCGGCCGCATGGGTCATTCTGTAGACAGAAATGGCAAGCTCCCTTTTGCGCCGTCACCCTTGCCTATCCGTGGAATGCAGCATTTTACCTCTCAGGGTAAGAAGGATTACGAGATACCAAAGGAAATGACAATCCCGGAAATCAAACAAACTATAATGGACTTTGGCCAGGCCGCAAAAAACGCCGTAGCCGCAGGCTTTGACGGGGTACAGCTACACGCTGCCAATGGTTGTCTGCCCAACCAGTTCTTAGCTGAAAGTGCCAACCAAAGAACAGATGCTTACGGCGGCAACATCCCTAACAACACCCGCTTTGTACTGGAGGTGATGGAGGAATTAATCAGTGCGGTAGGAAGTGAAAAAGTAGGTATTAAAATATCTCCTTTCCATCCTTATGGTGATGTAATACTTGATAATCCTTCTGCCACTTATACCTACCTCATTGAAGAATTCAACAAGCTGGAATTTGCCCATGTAGAACTCATGAGGCGCAGCCCATTTTTCCCTTCGCCTGAACATTATGCCGCTGATAACGAGATTGAATTCTTTGGCAGAAAAATTCGCCAGACAGTTATCGCTAATGCAGGGTACGACAAGGCTTCTGGCGAGGCAGAACTTGAAAAAGGCATTGCTGAGCTTATTTCCTTTGGCAAGTTATACATCGCAAATCCTGACCTGCCAGAAAGGTTTGAAAAAGATGTTGCGCTTAGTGAGCCGGACAGGGCAACAATATATGGCGGCGGGAAACAAGGTTATACTGATTATCCACTATGGAATGAATAGAGTGTCATCAAAATAAATGATAATTCAAACAATAGCAATATTGAAAATAATTCCTTCGTCAAATAAATTTAAGTCGCTTCAAGTGTAAAGAGGTGATCAGGTTGCTGATTCCGTTTACTCAATCGATTAATGTGGAACAGGTAGTTTCACACGACTCTCTCAAAGCGCTGTATCTGGTCATACAGTGATAAATGATCAACGTATTAATCGATGATGAACGGCGTCAGCAGTTCTGCGCCGGCAGGAGCTTTCTCCCCGCCTATCTGGCAATTCGCCCGAAAACGAAAAAGGGACAAATCATACTTGTGATGATTTGTCCCTTTTTGCGGACCAGACGGGACTCGAACCCGCGACCTCCGCCGTGACAGGGCGGCATTCTAACCAACTGAACTACTGATCCTCGCTACTGATGGGCTTTTCAGCCCTTCCGTTGCCCCCGTTTGGGGTTGCAAATATAGAATTATTTATTCCATTCCACCAAAAAAATGTACTGAAAAAAACAAATATTTATCTAAATGCTTGATGGTGGCGTGTTTTGGGCTGATTTGTATTCCAGCAATGCTATCCGTGCATAGTGATCTGCCAGCCGCGTTGTCTCCGGCAGGCGGTATTGCGTGGCCATTGCCAGCACTATATCCGTGGCCGTCGGCAGCGAAACCTTATGCCCGCAGGACACAAACACCGGGTTGATGCCTGTCTGTGTACGCAGGGCGTTGCCTATATGTTCCCCGCCTTCATACAAGGGTGCTACGCTGCCTCTGGCTGCGGGCAGCTCATCATAGGAGCCGCATAACCTCGTCTTACCGCAACCGATCACCGGTTTGTCGATCGTTACGCCGAAATGACACGCCAGCCCGAAACGCCGCTGATGCGCGAGCCCCTGCCCGTCGCAGATAATGAGATCCGGCTCGCGGCGGAGCTGCCCGTACGCTGCCAGCAGCGGCGGCATCTCCCGGAAGGAAAACAGCCCCGGTATATACGGAAACGTTACCTGCGTGGTGTGGGAAGATACTTCCAGTACCTCCCGTGTATGATAATCCAGCAGTACTATACTGCCGCATATCAGGTCCGTGTCCTTATCATATTCTACATCAGTACCGGCAATGATGCGGATATCCGCAGGCAGCATATCTGTAGTGATCACCTGGTGGCGCAACTCCTGTTGAAGCGCGATGGCGGCAGCTTCGGTAATCATAGGCGGTAAGTTTTGAAACGTAATATTAATCAAAAGAACTTTGATGAATGACGTATATTTGAGATGACTTTTTCCTTTCAGTAGCCGCCATCATCTTTATCTTTAATACATTTGATCACACATATGGAACCCGTTACAGTAGCAAGATTGAAAAATATTCCGCCGCTCGCGGAAGTGCCCGATGAACAGTTGCAATGGCTGATAGATCATTCGGAAGACCGCATCGTGCCCGACGGGGAAAACCTGTTTTCCATGGGACAGCCCGTGGTGGCTATGATTATCATCCTGAGCGGAAAGGTCCGCGTATTCCGCAGCCAGAACGGACAGTATGTGGAAGTGATGGAGATGACAGATAACAACCTCACGGGCTATCTGCCTTTCTCCCGTATTAAAACAGCTATCGGCAACGGTGTCTGCATGGGCGATACCCGCGTGCTTTCCTGTCCGAAGGAAACCATCAACAGCGTCATCGGGAAGTATTATGAGCTGACAGCCGCACTGGTACATGTGATGTCTGCGCGCATCCGGGAGGTGACTTCCCAGGAACAGCAGAATGAAAAGATGCGCGCACTCGGAAAACTGTCTGCCGGCCTGGCACACGAGTTGAACAATCCCGTGGCGGCCATCGTCAGAAGCGCTGCCACGCTGAATGAAAATATTCAGAATGTACCGGAAGTATTCCGGCAGATGGCCTCGCTGCAGCTGACTACTGTACAGGCAGAGCTGATTGTGCAGAAGCTGCACGCCATCCGGGAAAGCAGACCACAGCAGCCGCTGGGCCTCCTGGAGCTGTCTGACAGGGAAACTGAAATTCTTGACTGGATGGAAGCAAAAGATATTGACCATCCCGAAACAGCAGAAGTACTGGCAGAATGCGGCCTCAACACCGGCGATATGGAAACCTTCAGTACCGGCCTTCCTGCCGATGAACTACCCGTTATCTTCAACTGGTTGCAAAGCGCACTGGTAGCCGATCGCATGGTGAACGACATACAGGTCGCCGCCAAAAGAATATCCGGACTGGTCAACGCCGTGAAAAATTTTACTTACATGGATCAGGCGTCAGACAAGCAGATGGTGGACATTCATCAGGGTATCCTCAATACGCTCACCATGCTGGATTACAAAGTGAGAAAGGGAAATATCCGCATCGAAAAACGCTTCGATGATACACTGCCCCGCCTGAAAGCCCTGCCCGGTGAGCTGAACCAGATATGGACCAACATCCTCGATAATGCTATCGATGCGACGGAAGTAAATAAAAAAGGAAACATCACCATCGAAACAACACAGGACAGGCAATGTATTCACATCAGCATTACAGACGACGGACCGGGTATCCCGGAAGAAATCCGTTCCCGTATCTTTGAACCGTTTTTTACGACAAAGGAAATCGGCAAAGGCACCGGATTAGGACTGGATATGGTGATGCAGATAGTACGCCGCCATAACGGATCGGTGAAATTCACCTCTGAGCCAGGGAAAACATCGTTCCGCATCTCTTTTCATAAAGAAGAACCGGCATTGACTTCTCCCGAAAAGTAATAACAAAACAGTATAGACAATTCATCATTATAATTTTCAGAAATGGCGCTGCCCATCATTTTTACTATTGACGACGACCGACAGGTGTTGAATGCCATTACCCAGGACCTCAAATCCTATTACAGGAAAGAGTACCGGGTACTCAGTACCATATCCGCAGACGAAGCGCTGAAAAGCCTGATAACACTGAAGAACAAGGGAGAAATGGTTGCGGCCTTCATCTCCGATCAGCGCATGCCCGAAATGGAAGGCGTTGACTTCCTGCAGCAGGCCATGGAAATTTATCCTGATGCAAAACGGGTATTGCTGACTGCCTATTCAGATACCAACGCTGCTATTAAGGCTATCAATGAAATCAGCCTCGACTACTACCTCATGAAACCCTGGGACCCGCCGGAAGAAAAACTCTACCCGGTGCTGAATGAACTGCTCAACGAGTTCCAGAATAAATATCATCCTGACTTCACCGGTATTAAGGTGCTCGGATACAGTTTCTCTTCAAAGTCGCACCAGATCAAGGAATTCCTGGCCAGCAACCTGGTGCCCTACCAGTCGGTAGAAGCTGAGTCTGAAGAAGGAAAACAGCTGATGCATAATAACCAGCTGACACCTGCCGACCTGCCGGCGGTGATCTTTGAAAACGGCGATCTGGTGAAGATCCCTGCTATCATTGATATTGCCGCGCGCATAGGATTGAATCCGACAGTGAAAAACGATATCTATGATGTCGTGATTATCGGCGCAGGGCCCGCCGGACTGGCAGCGGCTGTATACGGCGCATCAGAAGGACTGCGTACGCTGCTGATCGAAAGATATGCTCCCGGCGGCCAGGCAGGTACCAGCTCCCGCATCGAAAATTATCTCGGCTTCCCGACAGGACTGAGCGGCGCAGAACTGACGCGCCGGGCCATCGCACAGGCTACCCGCTTCGGCACAGAGTTCCTCTCTCCGCATGCAGTGAAGGAAATAAAACTGAAAGCCAGCTATAAAATTGTTTGCCTGGAAAATGGTACTGAGATAAATACCCGCGCAGTGGTAGTGACTACCGGCGTTGACTATCGTCGCCTGGAAACCGCCGGGATAGAACAGTTCACCGGTGCGGGCATCTACTACGGCGCCGCCAATACCGAAGCAGCCTCCTGTAAGGATAAACATGTGTATGTGCTGGGTGGCGGCAATTCCGCCGGACAGGCAGCCATGTATCTCTCCAAATTTGCAAAGGAAGTGTTTATCATCATCCGCAAGGAAGACCTCACCGCTACCATGTCTGCCTACCTGATAGACCAGATCAAGGGTACCTCCAACATCTCGCTGATAAGCCGGAGTGAAATCGTGGAAGCCTCCGGTAACGACCGCCTGGAAGCCATGAAGATCCAGGATATGAACACCGGCAACATCCGGGAAGTACCGGCAGATGCCCTGTATATCTTCATCGGCGCCCGCCCGTATACAGACTGGCTGGGAGATCTTATCCTGAAAGATAGTAAAGGCTTTGTGCAGACCGGCCGTGAGATGAGCAGCATGGAAAATTTCGGTAAGCTCTGGAAACTGCAACGCGAACCATACCTGCTGGAAACCAGCTGCCCCGGCATATTTGCCGCCGGCGACGTGCGCTCCGGCGCTATGAGCCGTGTAGCCTCCGCCGTTGGAGAAGGCTCCATGAGCATCAGCCTCGTGCATAAATATCTTGCTGAACTCTAAATATATTCTCTATGGCATTATGTACCCACCTGCAGGCCATCACTGCAATAAAAGAGGCAAAAGCATACGTTTGTGAAGAATGCGTAAAACAGAACGGTACCTGGCTACACCTGCGTACCTGCCAGACCTGCGGCGCAACACTCTGCTGCGACGACTCGCCCTCCAGACACATGACGCAGCACTATCATGCTACCGACCATCCGGTGGTATCCTCCGCCGAACCCGGCGAACAGTGGCTTTGGTGCTATAAGGACGGGACGTTTGCAGAATACTGATTGTTCAGGAATTACGAATTGCGAATTGCGAATTACGAATGTAGCCCGAAGATAAAAGCGAATACCGAAGCAATTACTTAGAAGTATATCGCTTCGGTCTTCGCTTTTATCTTCGGGCTACATTCGTAATTCGCAATTCGTAATTCGTAATTATCTCTTCCTATAACCATTATTTCCGATCGCCGAACCCGCCATCGGCTGATAATAATTATTCGGATCTACGCCGGCAGCTTCAAGGTTGGGCATTTTGGCGTTGGCGCCTTCGGTGAATACGCCGCCGCCTTCCGTGTAGATGTAGGCGGAGGGTACAAGTGCGCCGCCGGTAATGCGGGGTGCAATGAGGGCATTGCCGCTGATGACAACAGGTTTGGTCATGCCGCGGTAGCCGTTGAGCCGGATGGCTACGCCGGAAAGCCGCGCAATGGTATTGTTGGTGATCTGTACATTGGCGCCCGCTGTGCCGCGCATGCTGATGCCGTCATGATCAATATTGTCCGAGAGCAGGTTGTTGTTGATGATGTGGGTAGCGCCGTTTTCGCCGGAACCGTAGAACTGAATCAGTTCTCCCCATCCTTTCTGAACAATGTTGTCGTGCACATTGGTATTGAGCGTGCGTCCGCCGATGAGGATGCCGCCGCAGTGCGACGGATTTTTCTGGTTACCCCAGTTGGTAACGGTATTGTTATATACTTCCAGTTTATCGATGGCGGATGTCTGTATGCCGTCAGCACCACCGTTCTGTACGATGTTGTTATATATTTTTACATTGTACCAGAGAATGGGTTGCGTGTATTCCTGCCCGGGTGTGAAGGTAGACGGATCTCCGTAATAGGAGAGGTTGGTGCTCAGGTTGAAGTAGGTGGCGGTGTGGCCGATATACATCCCTTCATTCCAGGTGCCGTCTATCAGTACATCGTGGATGTAGAGATTTTCGATGCGGGCATTGGGGTAGTAGGTGCTGGGATCTCCTTTTACAGGATCTGTTTTGGCCCATATGCCGGTACCGCCGTTTTTGATGGTCATGTTGCGCACTTCAAAGTTATCTGACTTCCGGCCGATGGTCAGATCCATATAGGCCTGCCTGCCTGGCTTCACGGAGCCGTTGATGATAAACTCTGATTTTGAATTTTCACTGCCCACACGGATATACCTGCAGTTGTTGAATGCCAGTGCTGTAGCCCATGAGCCGCTGTCCCATTCAGTATTTCCTATAGTTGTTACCGTGCCTTTGAGATTGCGTACGGTAATGGGAGCACCGGGCTTACCGATGAGATTTTCGATGTAGATAGCGGTAAAGTCTCCTTTTAGATTGATTACATCGCCGGGCTTGTAGATGTTGGTTTTCTCTATAACCAGACGACCGTATCTGTCCGGCGCCAGTGTGTATTCCTTTCCTTTTACCGGGGGCGTGATAACTACGCTGGTGTCAGGGTTCACAGGCGGCGGCGTAACCATTTCATTAAGGTCTTTCTTACAGCTCTCCAGGGTGAAAAAAAGAGCCGCGACGATTGAGATCAATGTCATGTTGATGTAGTGCTTTTTCATGGTCTTTCTTGTTATATGGCGCAAACTTTTTGCAGGGTATGGTTCCTAACAGTGTTTGCAAATATTGATATTTTTAAATAGAATCCAAGTACCGGACAGATCGGGGTAATGCCGTGTTTTTAGTTAGCCATTCTTCAGGGATAAACGTTTAATTTTTCAGCTGGTGCAACCGGTTGCTGACAGCTCTGCCATTCGCTTGCTGGTGCTGAAATACAGGAGCTGTCTATTTATGTTATATAAATATAATGTATTTTTAAACTATATATATAAATTTTTTTTATTTTTTTGTTAAGAATATTGGAAGACAATCAACTGCATATTGCATGAGCGGTTTTCAATAGTTATCTTACCACAGTTATTACAACCGGCCATCTTATGAAACGCCTTATTGCTGCAGTTATCATCACCATTACCGCCACTTTACATGCGTTGGCGCAACAGGAAACAATACCGGTATTTACAGCCGGTACCGAAGGATATAAATCATTCCGTATTCCCGCATTGATAGGTTTACCTGACGGCAGCCTGCTGGCTTTTGCGGAAGGGCGCGTGAACGGCGCGGGTGATTTCGGTAACATCGATCTGGTCATGAAAAAAAGCCGGGACCACGGAAAAACCTGGTCACCATTACAGGTAGTGGCAGAATATGGTGATCTGCAGCTCAGCAATCCCGGACCAGTAGTAGATCTTACAGATCCCGCCTTCCCGGCAGGGAGGGTATTCCTGTTTTATAATACGGGCAACAATCATGAGACGGAAACGCTGAAAGGCAACGGTGTAAAGCATTGCATGTATATCGTTTCGGCCGACGGCGGAAATACCTGGGGCAAGCCGGTGGATATTACCCTGCAGGTACATAAACCCAGACAACCGCAGGAAGACCCCGCATTTAATTTTGCGGAAGACTGGCGCTACTATGCCAACACGCCAGGGCATGTGATGCAGTTCCGGGAAGGAAAATATAAAGGACGCATTTTTGTGGCTGCCAATCATACTGCCGGCGAACCCGTACCACATGCGGAACATTACGTTGCGCATGGTTATTATACCGATGATCATGGTAAAACATTTCACCTCGGCAACAACATCACTTTCCGCGGCAGCAACGAATCGATGGCCGCCGAATTATCCGGCAGCCGCCTGATGATGAACAGCCGTAATCAGAAAGGTGATGTGCGTGAACGTATCGTCTCCGTCAGCAGCGATGGCGGCGCCACCTGGGATACCACCTGGTTCGAACACCAGCTGCCCGATGCTGTATGCCAGGGAAGTATACTGACTATCGGAAAAAGAAAAGGAAAGAATATTCTCGCCGTCTGCAATGCTGCCGACCCGCACAGCAGAAATAATCTTACCCTGCGCATCAGCTATGACGACGGCCGTACCTGGCCCCGCAGTCAGGTAATATATAAGGGCGGCGGACAAACAAATCCCCGTTACAGTTACGCTGCCTACTCCGATATGACTGTTACCGGTAAGCAGAAGATAGGCCTGATCTATGAAAAAGATAATTATAGCTCCATCGTATTCACTACCGTCCACTGGAAATGATACGGCTGTAATCCTCGCCAGATCTAAGCTGTACCCTGCGTCAGCAGCGCTGACCAATGAACCAGTCCCTTTTCTTCTCCGAACAACCGTTGACGGTTTACTCACCTTGCCGTCGTCGGGAATGTCAGGAAGAAGATAACAGTAAAGGTTAAACGTACTTGGAACGTATTGCTGAAGTCCAATGTCAGCGAGCCGGAAACAACTCACCGCACTGATGCGGAGGGCTGCCTGTTTACAGCTATCAGCTCGTGCACATAATTTCGTATCTTAGGAAGAGATATTATACCATGATCCTACTATACAGATATATCAGCAGTTGTCTGCTGACAGTACTGTTCCTGCAACCTCTTCAGGCACAGGTATCGCATGCGCAGGCGAAAGTTATAGCCGCCATCCGCAGGGAGGTGGGCAGGATAAGCCGGGACACTGCCGTTATCAGGGTAACCGTTAGCAACGAAGAGGTGACGCCGCCTGTCACAGAAGGAGGCGTTAAAATAACAGGATTCTATAAAAAAAATAAAATAGTGAAGATCAACCGCTGGACTGGCATGTACCACGGTAACGAGAGCTTTGATTATTATTTTAAAGATAACCAGTTAATCTATGTACATGAACTGTACTGGGCTTTTCCGCCAGACAGTACCGGGAAGGGCCTGAATTACCGCCGCGCGGACAGGGCCTTTGAAGGCATGTATTATTTTCAGGCCGGTAAAATTTATGATTACATCACTACCGGGCATAACCGTTTCGAAAATGATGAGCTGGACCCCGGTCTGATACTGCTGGAAGAAGCCGGTGAATGTGTGCGGCTGTTAGAGAAAAAGCAGCAGCAGAACAGGGCCGTGCAAAAATAAATACTATATCTGAAAATGATTGCTGACCATTTTTTCGTAGGTGCGTGCAGGTAATATCTTCTTCAGCAGTACAGAAAACTTCTCCAGCGGCTTTCCGATGCGGTACATCCGTTTTACCCGCGGCTGCTGAATAATCTTCTCTATCAATGGTGCAAACACCTCTGTTGACATGCCTTTGCTTACGCTGTCATGCACAATACGCATACACCGCTCCCAGCTGTTTTTATAAACAGAACCGGCAGGTAAGGTGGTGGTGATGCGGTTGGCGTTAATATCCGTATTAAATCCGCCGGGCTGCACATAGCATGCCTGTACGCCATAAGGCGCCAGCTCCGTGCGCATAGCTTCTGTAAGCCGGTCAACGGCCGCTTTGCTGGCGCTGTAGGCCGCCCGGTAAGGTAATCCGTTTTCGCTGGCAATAGAACTGATGTTGATGACCAGCCCCGATTGCTGCCGGCGCATAAACGGTAATACCGCCTGCGTGGTACGCAACAGACCCATTACGTTGGTATCGAAAACCCTGGAAACATCTGTCAGAGAAAGGTTTTCCACCGGCCCGGCCAGTCCCAGGCCCGCATTGTTAATCAGTACGTCTATACGTCCCTGCTCATCAATAATAGTCTGTACCGCCTGCCGGATGCTGTCTTCCCGGCTCACATCCATCTGCAGCGTATGGAAGGTATGGCCTTCCGGTTGTATATTCCGGGAAACACCATAAACCGTGTATCCCCTGGAAGTCAGGTACGTGGCTATGGAAGCGCCAAGGCCGGTAGATGCACCGGTGACAAGAATAACTTTTGACATGTGAGAATGTTAATGGAGGCCGAAGATAGAGAAAAAACCTGCATCTGGGGAAATGACGGGAAAAGCATAATTTTGCCCCGTTAAAATTATGTCAGCCTGAGTATGCAGCAGAACAAATGTCCCAATTGCGGCGCCACTATTTTTTCTATACCTCCGGTCGCCAAAGATCAGCTGAAAGTAAATGTTGACTGCGAATATTGCGGTTCTCAGTTCACCATTTCCAACCCCGCCTACAGGCCGGAACCGGTAGTAAATACTACCATCAACACCTTTACCGCTACCTATACGCATACAAATGCAGCAACACAATCCGGTAATTCAGGATGGAAAAACGCGCCCGACTGGCAGCACAAGGTAACCCGCTTCCTGGGATACTTCGTCGGATGGCTGCTGCTTCCCCTGGTTATCGGCTGCTGGATAGGCTCCTTCAGGGATCCCGCCGGCCTTCCCTACCTTGTTTCCATCATGCTCACCGGCTTTGTCTTTTTCTTCATACTGCTCGCCAGAGCCAGTTCGAGGGAACTGAGGAAGCGGAAGAATGAGGGGAGGTAATTACGAATTACGAATTGCGAATTACGAATGTAATAGCGAAGATTTAAACGGAGATTAAAGGTGATATTCAATACTTATCACCTTTAATCTCCGTTTAAATCTTCGCTATTACATTCGTAATTCGCAATTTGTAATTCGTAATTGTATAAAAAACCAACTGCAACCCAGTTACTTCCGCCTGCTTTACTTTTGCTCCAGAAGAATAATATGACCTGTAGCCCGTAATCTGTAACCCTGTTTCTAATCCCTGTTATCAACCAATCTGAAGTTAATAACCCGCATGCGGCAGTAGTATGTATCGTTATCTTGTGATGTTTTGGGTCGCCCCTTAATACCGTTTGATGTAACCCTTTATAAACCCAAAAATCAGCGTATGAAAATTTTGTTTCGTTACCTGTCCATTATGTTCCTGGCACTCCTGTTCTCCTGCAGTAAGCAGAGTGAGGGGCCAGGGAAAATTAATGAAGATATTATTGCAAAACTGAAGACAGCCGGCTTTGACACCAGCGAAGGGGTGATGAAGTATAAGGATGGCTACCTGGTGGAATATGATATCTTTCTGACAGAAAAACAGATCAATGAGCTGGCGGAAGCCAAAACCACCAAAAAACCGGTGACAGAACATTACAGCACCAACAACCTGGTATCCGGTACCAACCGGGTGATCAAAGTGTTTATGGATGCCGGTTTCGATTCCTATCTGCAGACTTCCTTTGATGCAGCCCTGGCCAGGTATAACAATGAACACCTGGGCCTGTCTTTCCAGCGTAACGCTACATCTGCTGGCGCAGATATCAGCATCTTCTCTTTCTATGAGAACAGCAATGTGCTGGGATACAGCGCAGGCTTCCCCACCGGTGGAAACCCTGCCAGCCCTATCCGCCTCAATACCTATTACTATAATGCCTCCTCACACCGTGCGGATGCTATTACGGTAATAGCGCATGAAATAGGCCATGCTATCGGCTTCCGGCATACCGACTATATGAACCGCGCATTCAGCTGCGGCATCGGCGGTAATGAAGGTCTTGCCGGCGTAGGCGCCAATCCTGTTCTGGGTACGCCTACCGGCCCGTCTCCGGATTCCTGGATGCTGGCATGTTCCAGCAATACAGACCGTCCGTTTACCTTCTATGATAAGATAGCGCTCATTACTACCTATCCTGGTACTTACCCCGGCGATCCTGCACCTATCGGAAAAACAATTTCACTGCGTGCAGCTATCAACGGTAAATATGTGTGTGCTGAAAATGGCGGCGCCTCTCCGCTCATTGCAAACCGTACTGCAGTAGGCCCGTGGGAGAAATTTGTGGTGATCAACGCCGGTAATGGCCTTATTGCTTTACAGGCAGTGGCTAACAACAGCTATACCTGTGCTGAAAATGCAGGCGCTTCCCCCGTTATTGCCAACCGCAGCGCTATCGGCCTCTGGGAAAAATTCCGCTGGATCAAAAATGCTGATGGTACTGTCAGCCTGCAGGCATTTGTTAATAACAGCTATGTATGCGCTGAAAATGGAGGTAACGATCCTTTAATTGCCAACAGACCATGGATCGGTGACTGGGAAAGATTTTACTGGCAGGAACACTAACAGAGCACTGTTTTTTTGAGATGTAACCCGCTCACTGAGCGGGTTTTTTTATTGGAAAGAAATGAAATATAATCCTTTACAGCAGCGGCTTTAACTGTGCGGCAGAATAATTCACGGACTTCAGTGTTTTATTATCCGACTGCCGGTATACCAGATACAGGTCATCTACCCTGGTATAATAACAGGCCGTATTTTCCTGCTCATTATAATGCGCTACCGTTTGCTCCGCTTCTTCTTCAGTCTTACACGCTTTACTCATATTAGACCTGTGTACTTCGCTGAATAGCGCATTGAATTTCTCCCCCAGCCCGAACTCCAGTATAGCGCCGGATAATACATACTGCAGATCACAAAGCGCATCTGCTACCTCTACTAAATTATTGCCGGCAATAGCTGCCTTCAGCTCATTCAGCTCCTCCTGTATCAGCGATACCCGCAGCTCACATCTTTGCTGGCTGGGAATTAACGGCGATTGCTCAATAGGATGCCTGAAGGTACTGTGAAACTCGGCTACACTGCTCAGTGCTTTTACATCTTCCATATGCGGATAAGGTTTGTTGTTAGACGAAAGCCTGAAAGTAAGCATTATTTGCTATTATCCGGCGATTGGCTAACTTCCGGCTTAAATCGAACAATGTAATGGATGGCCGGACATTAATTCTTGAAAATGTCAGTAAACATATTGCTCTTGCTGAAGAGGAAAAAGAATATTTTCTCTCACTGCTGCAGACAAAAAACTATCGTAAAAAAGCCTACCTGCAGCGGGAAGGCAACCCATGCAACCACTTTACCTTTATCACCTCCGGCTGTGTAAAAAGCTATCTCATGGACCCGAAGGGAGAAGAACATATTCTCACCATCGCTCCGGCTGACTGGTGGGTGGTAGACTATATGAGCTTTGTTTTTGAAAAGCCCGGCACATTATTCATAGAAGCCATTGAAGATACCACCGCCCTCATATTGACAAAGGAAAACCGGGACCTCCTGTTCAAAAAAATACCTCCCTTTGAACATTACTTCAGAACCCTTACAGAAAGAGCATTTGCCGTCAGCCAGGAACGGGTTACTGATATCCTGAGCCTCACCGCCGCCCAGCGCTTTGAAAAATTTCAGCAACGCTACGCCCGCATCGCTGCCTCCCTCACCCAGCAACAGATAGCCTCCTTCATCGGCGTCACCCCTGCCTTCTTCAGCCGCATGCTTAAAGCCAAAAGAAAATAAATTAATTATTTGAGATGCGGTTATTTGGTTATTTGAGATTTGTATCCAATCGGTATGCATACGGAAGCATAGTATGCATACCGATTGGATACAAATCTCAAATAACCAAATAACTAAATGAACAAGGTTTGATTTTCTTAACTTTGTAAAGATAGCTGGTGTTAAAAAATATGGAAGATGAAAGGCGTTAAAATATATGAAGTCCCTGTAAACCTGCAGCCGTCGCATTCCCACGGCGGAAGGGATTATTATAAAATAGTGCTGGTAACCGGTAAGGTATTGCTCGGTTACAGCGGCCGGACAGTAACCTGTAAAGATACCTTCCTGTTTTTTGCCAACCCGCATCTGCCGCATTCGGTGGAACACCTGTCCCGGAAGAATAAAGCCTTTGCCTGCCTGTTTACCGAAACGTTTATTGCCGGCAGGGAACGGAAAGGACTACTGCAGCATTCTCCGTTATTCCGTATCGGTGCATCTCCCGTTATTCCTGTCAGCGGCGCGCAAGCCGCCTTCCTGGTCAGCCTTTTTCAGCAGATGCTCGATACCTCCGGCAGCGATTACGAACACCGGGAGGATATGTTGCGTAACTGCATCGCGCTGATTATACATGAAGCCATGCGCCTGCAGCCGGCGGAAGATAACCGGAAAGAAAAAGATGCCGCCGCCAGGATCACATACCTCTTCCTGGAACTGCTGGAACAACAGTTTCCGGTAGACAATACCGGAGATCCGCTCAGGTTAAGAAACCCGCACGATTTTGCAAACGCCCTCTCCGTACATGTTAACTACCTCAACCGGTCTGTCAGGAAAGTAACCGGTAAACCTACCTCTGCGCATATTGCTGAACGCATCGCCGCGGAAGCCGTCAGCCTGCTGCAGCACAGCGACTGGAACATTGCAGACATCGCCTATAGCCTCGGATTCGAATATCCTACCTACTTTAATAACTACTTCAAACGGGTGACCGGTAAAACACCTACA
The DNA here is from genome assembly GCF_009928525.1 of Chitinophaga solisilvae. Taxonomy (GTDB): domain Bacteria; phylum Bacteroidota; class Bacteroidia; order Chitinophagales; family Chitinophagaceae; genus Chitinophaga; species Chitinophaga solisilvae. The sequence goes on from NZ_JAABOK010000002.1 coordinate 631,760, forward strand.
TCTTTCCGGAAAGAAAAAGTTTGAAAATCATACTTTTTGGTTTGATTCTCTTTTAATCCGGAAGATAGTTAACAGGAACTTTGTATGAATAAATACAAGTACCATGAACAAAAGAAAACTGAACGGACTGGAAGTCTCCGCTATCGGTTACGGCTGTATGGGCCTGAGCCAGGGATACATTCCTGTGCCTGATAAAGAAGAAGCCATCCGCCTGATACATCATGCCTTTGAGCTGGGCTGTACATTTTTTGATACCGCCGAAGGGTATGCTATGGGCGCCAATGAACAACTGCTGGGCGAAGCATTGAAGCCCTTCCGGCAGCAGACCGTGATAGCCACCAAATTTCTGATCCCGGAAAACAGCGGATATCATTCACTCCCACAGCTGAAACAAGAACTCAGCAACCGCCTGGATAACTCGCTGAAACGGCTCGGTACAGATCATATAGACCTGTATTACCAGCACCGGGTAACGAAAGATATTCCGGTAGAAGATATCGCCGTTTGCATGGGCGAGTTCATAAAGGCAGGTAAAATCCTTGGCTGGGGCCAGTCTCAGGCTACGGTGGAAGAAATCAGAAAAGCGCATGCCGTTACACCGCTGACAGCCATTCAGAGTGAATACTCCATCATGGCCCGCGGTTTTGAAAAAGAGGTGATTCCCCTGTGCGAAGAACTGGGTATCGGATTTGTACCGTTTTCTCCGCTGGCCAACGGTCTTCTGTCGGGGAAAGTCAGCGCGGACGATCACTACACCGGAAAAGATGCCAGAAGGGTTATCTCCCGTTTTAATAAAGAAAATATCATCGCCAATCAGCCGTTGCTGCAGGTGATTACAGCACTGGCGGCAGCGAAAAATGCTACGCCGGCACAAATTTCCCTGGCATGGATGCTGCACAAAAAAGATTTTATCGTACCTATTCCCGGCTCCAGGAAACGGGACCGGCTAACGGAAAATTTCGGTGCAGCAGCGGTAACCCTGACAACCGCTGAATATACAGCGCTGGAAACAGCACTGGCCTCCCTTACCATCTATGGCAGCCGCAGAGATGAAGACCTGGCCAAACTGAGAACCCTGCAATAAAATAACCATTCTTCTTAAAGCCATGTTAAAATTCAGATTTGCCATGCATTGTTCCGGAAGCGGGCATAATAACGGCGTTGTATATACGTTTTTGAGCTAAATTAGTGCTGAAAAACTTATTGCCAACAAATCCGGATGGTCATAAAACCTCCGGTCCGATCTGATATGAAGAAGAATATTATTACTGCTGTAGCATTGTTGCTGGCTTCCTGTGCCTTCGCTCAAACCAAACCGCTCATTGGTATCGTGTTCAGGGGAAGTGACAGCACCGGTCACCAGGATGCTGTCAGGAATGCAGTGGAAGATGCTTTCCTGCGTACCAAAAGGTTTGATTTTGTAGAACGCGGTGAACTGGACCAGGTGAAGAGCCAGCCGGCAGAAAGTGCGCAGCTGGCAGCCATGAAAGAGCTGAAAGCCCAGTACCTCCTGGTAGGTAACATCGTCAGTGTAATGGAAGACCAGAAACAAACCAAACTGCCGGTATTCGGAACGTCAGTAACACCGCAGACAGAAATCATCTTCAATGTGAAAGTACTGGATGTTAACTCCGGAGAACTGGTGGCAGCAGGCAACTTCGCTAATACCGGCAAGGGGAAAAATGCTTTCAATGATGCCCTGCAGGGAGCCGGCAGCCGCCTGGACAAATTCGTAAAGGATAATTTCAGGCTGACAGCTACCATCGCTTCCATCGAAGAAAAAAATCCCTATGGCGATGCGGTTAAAGTGCTGTTATCCGCCGGTAAAGCCGTGGACCTGAGAGAAGGCGATGAGTTCAAAGTGTTCGAGTCTGTAGAAGTCAGTGTAGATGGTAAGAAAATTACCAGGAAGAAAACGGTGGGCGCTGTTGTAATATCCCGTATTGAAGATGAACATTTCAGCGTGGCCACTGTGCTGGAAGGTGCAGGCGAAATCACTAAACTGATTACGAATGGGGCTACACTCCGCTGTGAACTGACAGCAGAAGCGCCGAAGAAATTATTTTTCAGGAAATAACCTGGTAACGGTCATAGTAACAGGCGTCTGTCATATTGTGTATGGCAGACGCCTGTTGCATTGAAGCAGTAAGGTTTACAACTGGCTAAAGGCGACTTTTCTTATCCATTGATTTATCCGAAGTCTGGCTTCATCAGAAAAAGGATACACCTTACTGCCGCGGTAACAGGCAGGAGCTGTCCGTATACGGTGGTTAGTGCCTTTCAGCACCACGGTATCTATATGCGCGGGGTATCCGCCGGGAAATATCTGCTGTAATTTCCGCAGACAATCATCTGCCCATACCGTCCGGTCATTTTCACCAAACATAAACAGTACGGGCTTTTTGATAGATTGTATGTACGGAGCGGCTTTAAAGCCGTGTGTTACCGCCAGCTGCCGCCACTGCTGCGTAAACGGGAAGAGTTCAGACATTACGGTAGCAACGTTAACGAATATACGCGCTTTCCGGAGGGCGGCTTCCCGCGGCTTTTTATCCACACAGATAGCGGTCCCCGCGAACTCATGGATGATCTGTTCCTTTACATCCAGCGTAGGCCCCGCCAGAGAGAGGCCGCCCGCAAAAGTCTCCGGGTATCTGGACAGACATACTTCCACAATCCATCCTCCCTCACTGTGCCCGGCGATAATTATTTTATGCGGATCTATATAGGGCAGTGAGGACAGGTAATCGGCCGCGGCCTTCATATCTGCTGCGCTTTCTTCAAAGGTGGTGTTGTACCATTGTCCTTCAGAAGCGCCCACGCCTCTTTTATCAATGTACAGAACAGCCATACTGTCCATTGGTAGCTGTTCTTCCAGCATAGCCTTCAGTAATCCGGGATAACCGGAAGAAGCGTAGGAAGAGGTAGCGCCGGATCCCGGACGGAAGATAATCGCAGGGATTTTGAACGAGGGGCGGGGAGGAGCCAGAAGTCTGCCTTTCAGCTGGTATCCATTGCTAGTGAAAGCTACGGGTATTCCCCGTTGCAGCACACTGCTATCAACATTCGTCAGGGGAGGTTTACGGAAGAAAAGAACAGGATGCAGGAAATTGGCATAACAGGAGATAATGGCTATTATAATGACTGTTTTTAACAGGGAGCGCAGAAAACTTTTTTTTCGCCGGGGTTGCATGAGCGTTGTTTAAAGGTGTGGGAGTAAGTACCGCAACAGTTCATCTGAAGTTACCCAATATATCTCATATATTCCACCACGGCAGCCGGGAAATCCGGAGCGCTCCGGCAGATTAAATAATTATTATTCCATTTCTTCAATAGTACCTTCGCTTTCTCCCAGATGACGGCCCCACCGGGCGATGCTCTCCAGCGGATCGATAAGGGTTTTCCCGAATGGGGTTAAGGAATACTCCACCCGGAGCGGCGGTTTGGCGCCAAATGAGGCCCGCTGAATCAGTCCGTCTGCTTCCAGCGCTTTCAGTTGCAGGCTCAGCATCTTCTCTGTGATATCCGGAATACGCTGCCGCAGCTCAGTAAAGCGCATCGTATTATTCCGCAGGTACCAGAACTTTTCCATTTTCCACCGATATAATCCATCGTAATATCCATGGCACAATGGTAGGTTTTCCCGTAAAGTTTAAAACCAACTTTCTTTCCTTTAATAATCATAACGTTTTTTTGTACCTGTCAGAATTGACAGTTATTGCGCAGGAGGTAGATTGAATTTACTTTTGACATACACAATAATAATTCAAAAGTAGAAAATGAAAACAAAAATTCATACTTATACATCACAGGAGCCGATGCTTAAAGTAAATGCTTTTATTGCAGAAGGCGACAATGAACTGGTAATAGTAGATACTACCCTTACAAAAAGTGATAGTCTTGCCCTGAAACAACAGGCCGACGCACTGGGCAAACCCGTTGCCGGCATCATTCTTACCCATGGTCACCCGGATCACGTAGCGGGTACATATCATGTTAAACAGCAACAGGACATACCGGTGTTTGCAACACCTGCCGTAAAGCAATTAATGCTTGACACAGAACAGGCAAAACATGCGCAATGGTCCGGTATGTTTGGCGAAGAGTGGATTCCGCAATGGGCATATCCAACAGAATTAGTCAATCATGGTGACCAGGTGCGTATCGGAAATATGACTTTTTCTGTACTTGACATCGGCGCCGGTGGTGATTGTGATGCCAATTCTGTCTGGCTGCTGGAAGATGACAACCGCGCTGCTTTCATTGGTGATCTGTTGTACAAAAACAATCATACCTATATGAATGACGGCGGTATCCTCCGCTGGTTATCCAACCTGGAAGTACTGGCGCCAACGATGAAAGATTACGCTGCTTTCTACGTAGGACATGGCCCTGTATGTGATATAAAGGATTTTGAAAAACAAAGGGCATACTTCCTCCGCTATTGTTCAGAAGTATTGAAAGCTACCGGCGGAACAGGTATTTTTAATGATAACAGCAGAAAACATTTTGAAGAGATCATGTTGTCAGCATTCCCTGATTATGGTTGCCAATTTATGGTGGCACTTTCAGCCGATAACGTAGGGAAGGAACTGGCAGGTATTCATCAACATTAATTTTTTTCGTTTTTTTATATGAAACAGATAGGTATACTGGGAACAGGTATGGTAGGTAATACCATTGCTACGAAACTTGTTCAGCTGGGTTATAAGGTAATGATGGGGTCAAGAACTCCTGATAATGAAAAGGCCCTTGCATGGGTAAAAGCACAGGGCAGCCATGCTTCGGCAGGAACATTTGCATCCGCTGCCGCTTTCGGTGAAATCATTTTCAACTGTACGCAGGGAGATATTTCACTGGAAGTAATGAAACAGGCGGGCGCCGGGAACCTCAAAAATAAAATACTGATAGATGTCAGCAATCCGCTGCTGTTTGTCCCTGGTAAGCTGCCGGCGCTTATCCCGGAACTGAGTAATACCCATTCGCTGGGAGAAGCTATTCAGCATTTTTTACCCGATACCCATGTGGTAAAATCACTGAATATTGTCAACTGTGAAGTGATGGTGAACGCTGCCCGAAGCGGAGGAGAAGCAACCATGTTCCTGGCGGGAAATAATGCTGCCGCCAAAGCAAGCGTTGTTGAAATATTGCAGCAGTTCGGCTGGAAAGATATTATCGACCTCGGAAATATTGAACATGCCCGTTCTACTGAAATGATGCTGCCCATCTGGCTGAGTGTATATACCGCAACCCGGAACGGCCACATCGGATTCAAGATTGTGAGGTAAATATGATAAGTAAAGAGGGGAGATGCAGTGCTCATCTGTATGTATTTTAAATAGTGGAATACATACGGATGAGCACTGCATCTCTCCTGTTTATATCATCTCATAGCCGGAAGTACCCGTTGCACCGGACATTAGCCAATCATTACCGTTTCCGGTAATGGAGTGCTACGGCGCCGGATTTAAGAACAATAGTATCAGCCAGTTGTAAATTAAGTTGTTCATGAAGGCTGCCGGCATCCAGTAACCGCCGGCCTTGCCCTGTCATCACCGGGTGGACAACCAGGTTAAATTCATCAATCAGGCCCGCTGTTATCAGTTCCGGAAGCATGCTTACACTATCTACCGCAATTTTTTTCCCGGGTTGCTGTTTTAGCTTCAGCAGCTCTGCTGCGGGATTGCCACGAACGATCCGGGTATTCCCCTGCACACTTTCCAATGTCCGGGAAACAACAACTTTATCGATAGCGGTAAATCTTTCGGCAAATCTGTTTTCACCTGCTGTGCCGGATTGATCTTTCGCGATATCCGACCAATAGGGAAACATAAGCTGATACATCACGCGGCCGAAAAAGTACAGGTCAACGTCATCCATCATACTTGTGAAATAGTCATAAAGCTCCTCACCGGGATTTAAGGTCATATGATCACAATAGCCATCCAGGCTAATATTCAATCCGAATGTTACAGGTCTCATGCTTGTCTGGTGTTGAAGGTCAGAAAAATGCAGATTGATTAATTTATGAAATTTAAATGATTTTCTGATACTTGTGTCATGGCGTTGAAGGTAAACATGAGCTTACAATGTGACGTCAGACCTCATCGAAGTGCTAGAATAAATAACGCTCAGAGCATGAATAGGGGAGATTAAGGTTGCTAGAAGAATGCTAGAAATTGAAATTGATAAATAGTGGAGTGCCGCATTACTCCAGTAATTGCCAATCAATTTTCGGTGCGTAGCAGTAGCTGGCTATGCGGCCTGCAAACTTCGGTATAATTCATGGGAATTTCGGAAAGTGGAATAAAGATACGGGTAGTTGACAGGTAAATCGAATGTAGCAAAGGATTTCAACTGCCTTAATTTCAAACTTCTTATAATAATTGCTTTAATACCAATAAATTAAATGAATTTTCTATTTTTTGTGGTTAATGTTTTGTTAAATATGCTTTTTAAAGGTAATAATATATTTACCTTTGTGATATAAAGGTAATTATATTGTTACTTTTGTCAAGAATTTATTTAAAATCATTTTTATGAACTGGCACGAGAGATTTAAAGAAATGAAAGCAGGATTGGGTTATACCAATGCAGATATTGCGGAGATAACAGGTAATACCGCTGATAGTATAAAGTCATCAACACAGCCCAATAACGAAATTCCACGTTGGTTAAAGTTGGCGATTGTTGTATATGAAACTACTCTCAACAGAAATGAGACTGTGGAAATGCTTAGAAAAAAATCCAAAGAAGATGTTTTAGATTTTATAAGAAAACAGCTTTCATTTGAAGGGGCTATTTTGGGGCAATTGAGGCACATTGATAGTGAAGTGATGAAGAAGGAGCATCGCAGATTTGAAATGTCCGGCTATGAAAGTTTTCCAGGACAGTGTACGCTTCACAATCTCGCTATTGTAAATGAATTTGCCTACTTAGGTATTTATGATTACACTGAATATCTTTTTTTAGACTTTTATAAAGGAACGCCCACTCTTTATCTAAAATATTTTAGCGCTAAAGAAAATTTAGAGTTTTCTTTTAGTGCTCTTGGAACGGTTGATATAATATTTGAAATATTTGAAAAGACAATTTTTTCAGATAGGGCTAAAAGACGGAGGTGAGAGAGGCGTCTGTCTAAATAAAAGCAGTATTGACCTCAAAAATCTACAATTACAATTGGGTATATAAAACGAAGATATGAAAAAGAAAACCTCAAGATTATCTCCTGCATTAAGGCGCCAAGCCTCCGCCGATATGACTAGGTATTATATGAACAGTTACTGGAGCGAATGGCGCTATGTAAAAGTTCTTACGCTTCAAAAATTACTTAGGACAAAATATGATTTTTACCAGAGTGTCACAGAAGAATTGTATAAAGAACCTCACGAAGCTACTATAGCTCAAGAGATAACCCATGGACTGTATTATGATACAATTGCACAATGCATTCAATACATAGAAGATCTTTTTGCTTTAATCCGGGCGTCCAGAGATCCCGACTATTTTATCAAGAATATTGTTACCTATCAAGCCGGACAGATTACTAATTTGATAAAAGGGTTCAAAGTCGATGATAAGAGCTTAGGAGAAGCATTTCATTATCCGCATGTTCTATTATTCCCAAATGACAAGGATAGGAAGGCATACGAAGCAGGTAAAATGAAGTTGAAGGAAATTATTGGGGAGATACTTGACTTTTATCGAGAGTATGAATTTTTTTACATTCAATATAAACATGGCCTTACGATTCCAATCAGACCTTTTGGAAATGTTTTTTCAGAAGAGCAAGTGGAAAAAGATAAGGCGGGTGAGTTTCATCCGTATCTGGCCGTTTTTGATAATTTTAATTTACATGCGGCCTCCCAAAGAAATACATTTAATACGACACATGGAAATTTAATGCCGGGATGGACCCCTGCTGTAATGAGTTGTATTGGCGACCTACATGATGAAGACAATTATCTACGGTTTGTATTTCCACCGGATATAGATGTTACTATGGATATTTATGTCAGTATAGCAATGAAGATTAAGTATTGTATTAATATCTTCAAGAATAACTATTTACAGAAGATTGATCAATCCATAGATGTTAATAAATTTCAATTGCCAATTGATCCGCAGAGTAATGAGGTTCTTAATATTAGTTTTGAGCAGTCTTGAATGAATATTCACTAAGTTATAGCGTTTGATTAAATCGTAACTTAGTAAATGAACGTTAACCTGAGTAAAGTAATATAAACTGACCAGGGAAAATTAAACTAAAATCGACTAACTAATCGACCATAAAAGAAAAACCCGCGACTAGCGCGGGTTTCTTCGAGATTTTGCGGACCAGACGGGACTCGAACCCGCGACCTCCGCCGTGACAGGGCGGCATTCTAACCAACTGAACTACTGATCCTTCCAAAAATATTACTAAAAAATAGCTATCTTTTTGTTTCCCAATTCGTTGTGTACCTCCGTTTTGGGATTGCAAAGATAGCAACAAAGTTTCCAATTAAGCAAATCTTTTTTAAAAAAAATTTTCAGCACTATCTTTACACCCGATCTTTAACCAATTTAATCAAATTATGCAATTCCTGGATTTCGAGAAACCTATCGCGGACTTATATGAGCAGCTGGAAAAGCTGAAGGAGAATGGGGCTAAATCAGGCGTGGATGTTTCTGCTACAGTCAATGAATACGAACAGAAAATCGTTGACACCCGCAAAAATATCTATGACCACCTGACTGCCTGGCAACGCGTGCAACTCAGCCGCCACCCCGATAGGCCATATACCCTGGCGTATATCGAAAAAATGTGCACCAACTTTGTTGAACTGCACGGTGATCGGAATGTGAAAGACGATAAAGCCATGGTGGGTGGTTTTGCTGACCTCGACGGGGAAACCGTCATGTTTATCGGTCAGCAGAAAGGTATCAACACAAAAATGCGTCAGCTCAGAAACTTCGGGATGGCCAATCCTGAAGGCTACCGCAAAGCCCTCCGCCTCATGAAACTGGCGGAAAGATTCAACAAGCCTATTGTTACCCTGATTGATACGCCCGGTGCATATCCTGGCCTGGAAGCGGAAGAAAGAGGCCAGGCGGAAGCTATCGCCCGTAACCTCTTCGAAATGGTGAAACTGCGTGTTCCCGTTATCTGTATCATCATCGGGGAAGGTGCTTCCGGCGGCGCCCTCGGTATCGGCATCGGCGACAGGGTACTGATGCTGGAAAACAGCTGGTACACGGTTATCTCCCCGGAAAACTGTTCCACCATCCTCTGGCGCAGCTGGAACTTCAAGGAAAAGGCTGCAGAAGAACTGAAACTGACATCAGATTACATGAGCCAGTTCGGACTGGTAGACGGCCTGGTGAAGGAACCTCTTGGCGGCGCACATGTAAATCCGGATGAAATGGCGGATATACTGAAAAAACGTATCAAGGAAACACTGGCAGAATTAAGGAAAATCGATCCAGATTCCCGTATAGAACAACGTATCGAGAAATTTTCCCGCATGGGTTTTTACGAAGAACACTAAAAAAAATTTAGAGATCACAATAAAAAATTCGAATTTCGGCCTTCGGAATTCGAATTTTCTTTTTTCTCCCGTAAAAACAATATGGAACAACTAAAAGGCACCGGGGTTGCACTGGTTACTCCCTTTAAAGCAGATGAAAGCATAGACTGGAATGCTTTGGAAAAGCTGATCAATTATGTGATTGATGGCGGCGTGAATTATGTTGTGTCTCTCGGCACAACCGGCGAAACGCCCACTCTTTCTGCAGATGAGAAGCTGGATTTGATGAAATTCACTTTCGAAAAGGTGTCGAAGCGGGTGCCGGTGGTTATTGGCATCGGCGATTATAATACCGGAGATGTAGTAAAAAGACTTGAAAAATGCCCGCTGGATGAAGCTGCGGCCGTACTCAGTGTGGCGCCTTACTACAGTAAACCTACCCAGGAAGGCATTTATCAGCATTATAAAACGATTGCCGCTGCTTCTCCCAAACCAATCATCCTCTACAATGTGCCCGGTCGTACCGGCCGCAATATGACCGCTGAAACCACCCTGCGCCTGGCGCACGAAGTGGAAAACATCATCGGCATGAAGGAGGCTTCCGGCGATATGCTGCAGTGTATGCAGATCATCCGCGATAAACCAAAGGATTTCCTCGTTGTCAGTGGCGACGACGCACTCGCGCTCGCACAGCTGGCCTGTGGTATGGATGGTGTTATCTCCGTTGCTGCCAATTATTTCGCAGCCGATTTCTCCTCCATGGTACACGCCGCACTGATCAACGATTATCCGGCTGCCCGCGCCCTGAATACCAAAATGCTGCAAGGCTACGATCTGATGTTCTCAGAAAACAATCCTGCCGGTATCAAGGCTTTCCTGACCCATAAAGGTATTATCGGCAACAATTTCCGCTTACCGGTACTCCCCGTTACTGACGGCCTGATGGAACAGATTAAGGTCTACCTGAATAAATATTGATTATTTGGGATTTGATTATTTAATTATTTGAGATTTGTTTTTATGCAAGATGCACCGCTGATTTTTCAGCAATACATCCTGCATAAAAACAAATCTCAAATAATTAAATAATCAAATCTTAAATAATGTAGGTCGTGCCTTCCTCTGCAATATACGTTTCAGGGAATATCGGCCTGGTCTCCTCCAGGAATGGCTGCAGGTCGGTATACTTGGAAGAAAAATGACCTATAAGCAGCCGTTGCGCTTTGGCAGAAGCCGCCAGGGAGGCAGCCTGAACGGTGGTGCTGTGAAAGCGTTCCGCAGCGCGGGCTTCCAGCTCATGCAGGTAGGTGGTTTCATGATAGATCATATCAGCGCCGCTCAGCCAGGGCAGCAGGCTCACATCATACAACGTATCCGCGCAGTACACATAGCGCTTGCCCTTACACGGAGGCAGCGTTACCCAGTCATTCTTCACCAGCGTTCCGTCTTTCCGCAGATAATCTGCTCCTTCCTGCAACTTGCTGTAATAGGCTGCCGGAATCTCATATGCCTTCGCCTGTTCCGGTATCAGCTTCCGTTTCCGCTTCTGCATCTCAATGGAAAAACCAAAGCAGGAAATCCTGTGCTGGGTAGGAAAACAACTTACTACCAGGTCCTTGTCTTCCAGTATTACCCCGCTATACCCCGCCGTCAGCGGAATAAATGCCAGCTCATACTTCAGCTGGGTACCGCCGGCATCCAGCTGTAACTGCAGGATAGCCTGCAGTTCCGGTGGCGCATATACGCTCAGCGGCTCCGTCCGCCCCATAAGACTGAAGGTATTCAGCAGTCCGATCAGCCCGAAATAATGGTCGCCATGCAGGTGGCTGATAAAAATATACCTGATTTTACTTCGCCGGATGCGGTATTTCGCAATCTGGATCTGGGTTCCTTCTCCGCAGTCTACTAACAGTAACTGATCATTACAGGTCACTATCTGTGCCGTAGGGTGCCTGTCCAGTGTAGGAATAGCCGAATTATTGCCTAATATTGTTACTGCAAACATATGTATATCGTTTAGCCATTAAACGTTAGCCGGAGGCGGCTAACTGCCCATAGCTATTTATAATTCCCCGTTCAGCAGCTCTCTTTCAAGCTCTTCCATCATAATAAGGTCGATAGCCTCTGCCATGGTAGGCGCAATATTCAGCATATCGCCGCCCGCTGCTTTCAGATCTCTCGTTAAAGTGTTGTTAACGCCGGTAATCGCACAGGAGCGCCCGTTGTCATACAGGTACTGGTATACTGTTAAAATGGCTTGAATGCCCGGTTGGTCCATTGTATCCACGGAACCTATATCCAGTATGAGATTGCGGGTGTCCAGTTCCGGTAGCGCAATGATGGTGTTTACAAACTGGTCTGACAAATTAGCATCCAAAGCAACTTCTTCTGGACAAAAAACCACTATTTTTTCTTTGGTATCAATTTTGAATTTCATGCGTTGGACGTTGTTTTATACATTTAGTAAAAAATCACTTTCGAAGAGGAAAACCCACCTGAAAAAATTAAAACGAAGGAGTTTAAACAAAAGCTGCTTTTTCCTCGTAAGTATTTTAAAAGAAGTTCGGATCCTATTCTCCACAAAAATAATTGTTATACTATTAAAGTGTAGGTTGTTTGAGTGTAAAAAAGGAATAACTTCATTCTGAAGAAATACCGCAATAATCTAAATCAGAATTATTCGTTATTATTGTATAAGCAAGCCCCCGTAAGGGTTTTTGATCATCTAATATTCTCACAATGGACCAGAATTTTTCACCGCAAGTTAAGGAGATCATTTCTTTCAGCAGAGAGGAAGCTTTACGACTGGGAAATGATTTCATCGGTACTGAACACCTGCTGCTGGGTATTATCCGGGAAGGCGAAGGCACGGCCGTAAAGATTCTGCAGGCTTTGAACGTAGACCTATACGAATTACGCAAAGAAGTAGAACTGGCTGTTAAAGATAAGACCGGGAAGAATATTGCTAATATCAACAGTCTTCCGCTTACCAGACAGGCAGAGAAGGTAATCCGTGTAACAGTCCTCGAAGCAAAGGCACTCAAAAGTGCTACCGTGGAAACTGAACACCTCATGCTCTCAATACTGAAGAACAAGGAAAACGTTTGTACACAAATCCTACAACAATTCGACGTGGACTACGATACTTTTAAAAACGAACTGGGCTTTGTAAAATCCGCTGACCCTAAATCCGAATTCGACGATCCGGGTGAAGAAGAGTTTGAAGACGAAAGGAAGAGTTACGCATCCAAAGCCAAACAGACCAATACCAAATCCAAAACACCCGTACTGGATAACTTTGGTAGAGACATTACCAAGCTGGCCGAAAGCGGCAGCCTGGACCCTATTGTTGGCCGTGAACAGGAAATCGAACGCGTTTCCCAGATACTGTCCCGCCGTAAGAAAAATAACCCTATCCTCATAGGGGAGCCAGGCGTGGGTAAAACAGCTATCGTGGAAGGCCTCGCCCTGCGCATCGTTCAGCGGAAGGTGTCCCGCGTATTATTCGATAAACGCGTGGTAAGCCTCGACCTCGCAGCCCTGGTGGCCGGTACCAAATACCGCGGCCAGTTCGAGGAAAGAATGAAAGCCATCATGAATGAACTGGAGAAAAACAGAGATGTAATCCTCTTCATTGATGAAATACATACCATCGTTGGCGCCGGCGGAGCTTCCGGTTCCCTGGACGCTTCCAATATCTTTAAACCAGCCCTGGCCAGAGGCGAACTCCAATGCATCGGCGCTTCCACCCTCGATGAATACCGTATGTACATCGAGAAAGACGGCGCCCTGGACCGCCGCTTCCAGAAAGTAATGGTGGAACCACCCAGCGTGGATGAAACCATCCAGATCCTCAATAATATCAAACCACGTTATGAAGAATACCATAACGTGAGCTATACAGACGCTGCCATTGACGCCTGCGTGAAACTCAGCGACCGCTACATGACAGACCGCCTGCTGCCCGACAAGGCAATAGACGTGCTGGACGAAGTAGGGGCCAGAGTACACCTGAAAAATATCAATGTGCCGCAGAATATCCTCGACCTGGAAAAACAGATCGAAGACATCAAACAGGAAAAAAATAAAGTAGTAAAAAGCCAACGCTTCGAAGAAGCCGCTGCGCTGCGCGATACGGAAAAGAAACTGGGTGAAGACCTGGAACGCGCCAAAGCCATGTGGGAAGAAGAAGTGAAGCATAAACGCTACCCGATCGATGAAGAAGCCATCGCGGAAGTTGTCAGCATGATGACCGGTATCCCCGTTAAAAGGATGGTACAGGCAGAAACTGAGAAACTGCGCCGCATGGGCGAAGACCTCAAAGGCGCCGTGGTAGGCCAGGACGATGCCATCAGCAAAGTCACCAAAGCCATCCAGCGTAACCGCGTAGGTCTGAAAGATCCGAAGAAACCAATCGGCTCCTTCATCTTCCTCGGACCTACAGGGGTTGGTAAAACAGAACTGGCCAAATCACTGGCCCGCTACATGTTCGACTCCGATGAAGCCCTCATCCGTATCGATATGAGCGAATACATGGAGAAATTCTCTGTAAGCAGACTCATCGGTGCGCCTCCGGGATATGTAGGATATGAAGAAGGTGGTCAGCTGACAGAAAAAGTACGCCGCAAACCGTACTCTGTTATCCTCCTGGATGAAATCGAAAAAGCACATCCGGATATCTATAACCTCCTGCTGCAGGTACTCGATGATGGTATCCTTACCGACGGTCTCGGCCGTAAGGTGGACTTCAAAAATACCCTCATCATCATGACCTCCAACATCGGAGCACGCCAGCTGAAGGATTTCGGCGCCGGCGTAGGGTTCACTACCAGCGCCAGAGCGGTAAACGAAGAAGAGAATACCAAATCAGTGATCGAAAAAGCACTGAAACGTACCTTCTCTCCTGAGTTCCTGAACAGAATCGATGATGTGATCATCTTTAATTCTCTGAATAAAGAACACATCTACACCATCATCGATATTACCATGAAGAGCGTGCTGAAACGCCTGAATACCCTGGGCTTCAGCCTGGAACTGACAGACGACGCCAAAGGCTTCCTGGCAGATAAAGGCTACGACCAGCAATTCGGCGCCAGACCACTGCACAGAGCTATCCAGAAATATCTGGAAGACCCGCTGGCAGAAGAAATCCTCAACATGAACATTCATGATGGAGATATCCTCGTGGCTGATCTGGATAAAGAAAACCAGAAACTGGTGTTCACCCTGAAAAACAACTCTTCCAAGAGTAAATCAGAAAAATCATCAGAAGCGTAACCAACGCTGATTATATTGCAAAGCCCGTTAGGCGTAACAGCCTGACGGGCTTTTTGCTTAAATAAGGCAGGTTTCCTGACATGAACATGTTAGTAGTCATCCTGACAGACCAACTCCCCGCGAATACCGGTTCCGCCTGAACTTTCCGTGTTATGGCAGCTCCTGCTATCGATAGCAACAGGGTAGAAGTACCCCCCGCACATTTACTCCCTGAATAATTTTTCAATATTAAATATGGTATAATAATGTCATTTTTTAAAGAATTTTTATATGTTATTTTTGCATATATAAAATTTTAACCTCTATTATTTTCTGTGTACGAAAACGATTTTGTTGAGAACGTACACCTCGGCATTTAGAAAAGAATAACCAGAAAAATCTTATTTATCATCCTTATACTTAGCCTGTTATTTTTTGCGTAGCAAAAAGTGGGGTTCCCTTTGCGCAAAAGAATAGCGCTGACTATTTATCCTTATACTATGAATAAAGCTTTACAAACCGCTGCCCGCATTGCTGTTATGGCCGGCGTTACTTTGGTAGCCTCTCAGGCTAGTGCTCAGTTGAAGGTTGGTAACAACCCGACTGTAATGAACAAATCCGCTGTTCTGGAACTGGAAAGCACCCGCCAGGGTCTCCTGCTGCCACGTCTGACAGACACCTCAGCGATCAACGGCCTTACGCCTCCGGATGGTATGATCATCTTCCTGAACACACCTACCGGCAGAGGCATGTACGTACGTAAAGACGGCGGCTGGTCCAACATCTCCAACGGCTGGGGACTGAAAGGTAACGAAGTGGATCCTATGACGGATTTTATAGGAAGCACCAATCCCGCTCCCCTCATCTTCAAAACCAATGGGGCACAACGCCTGGAAATGACTGCCAGCGGCCAGTTTAAGGTTAGCACAACTTCATTCCCTGCCTCTGCTACTGAACTGGATGTAGTGATCCTGGGAACAGATGGTACCCTCCGTCAGAGAAAACTTAACAACGCTGCCTTCGGCGACCTGGTGAAAAGCTTTAACGGACTGACAGGCGACGTAGTATTCAATACCGCTGCAAGCACCGGTCAGAATGATGCCAACATCACTACCGCCGGTACTACCCAGACCCTGAACCTGCCTATCATGAACGGCGGCGCCAGCCAGTTATACGGTTTCCTGACCCTGGCTGACTGGAAAAAAATCCAGGCGCTGAACGGACTGAAAATAGAAGACTTCATCACCGGCGTGGCTGCTGCCGACGCTAAAAGAGGTGCAAAACTCGAGTACGATAACGTTAATAATACCTATAGCCTGAAAATGATTGCCGCTGACGCTACCAACGCAGGTATCGTAACCACAGATGCGCAATCCTTCGCCGGCGCTAAAACTTTCAAAGCACTGACTACCTTCGAAAAAGGTATCAACATCACTGCTGACGGAGCCACTGTTAAAGGTTTAACTTCCCTGGAAACACTGAAAGCATCCGGTACTTCCGACCTCACCGGCGATGTAACCCTGGGCGGTCTGCTGAAATTCACTACCGCTCCTGCAGATGCACCAGTACTGCCTTCTTATGATGTACTCCTCACCAACGCAGGTACCGTACAGAAGAAAACACTGAACTCTGCTGCATTTGACGGCGCTATCCAGGAAATCACCGATGGTACCGCCAGCGTAAAGGAATCAAAAATTAAATTCCTGACCGATAACAAAGGCAACGACTTTAAAATTGCCCTGGATGCCGCTACCGGCAACAACTCCGTTACCTTCAACCTCCCGGATGCAGACGCTACTGCCAGCGCTGAAAAACGCGGGGTGGTAAGCACCGGCGCACAATCCTTCGCCGGCGCCAAAAATTTCCGTGATAACGTGGCCGTTGGTAAACTCACCGCTACTACCTCTACCCTCGATGTAGCCGGTTCCGTTGCCATGAGCATCCGCACAGTAACCGGTACTGAAACACTGGGCGATAAAGACAATACCATCCTTGCTGAAGGTAACGCAGTTATCATCCTGCCTAAAGCAGCAGCTGCCAACCTCGGACGTATCTATACCATCAAGAAAATAAGCGGCGATATCGATCTGCCCGTAACCATCAAAGGTGGCGGCAGCAACATCGAAGGTTCCGCTGCTGATTACGTGATCTATAATGACTGGACCTTTGTAACCCTGCAGAGCAGCGGTTCCGCATGGTACATCATCCGTAAGTAATCTTATTGAACTGACAGGAACGCCGGACAGGCGTTCCTGTCAGCTTTCCTTTCTGATGCAATCATTTTCTTATGAAGTTTATTGATACAGTGCGTTACGGACTGGTATGCTCCCTTTGTTTATGCAGTTCCCTCCTGGTTAATGCCCAACAAATGAAGCTGGGAGCCAATCCTACTTCACTCAGACCTTCCGCGCTGCTGGAACTGGACAGTAAAAAACAGGCGCTGCTGCTGCCACGTATTATCGATACCAACCAGATTGCCTCCCCGGTAGACGGGATGATTATCTTCCTGGAATCAGATAAAACATTCCGCGTGCGCGCCAATAACTACTGGACCAGACTGGTGCCCGATAACGCGGTTACCACTATCAATAATGATAAGACACCTGCCCAGTCATTCACCGTTGACAATACCAGCAAGCCATTCGGCTTCTCTCACCCCGGCGGCGGCGTACACACCCTCGCTATTCCCGACGCCAGTCTGACCACACGTGGTTTTATAAATACGGCTGCACAATCCTTCGATGGCAACAAAGCCTTCAATGCTCAGCTGAAAGCCAATACTTTTAACCTCACCAATGATGCTGCCGCCACTGTTGCAGACCGCATCCTCGGTAAAAATGCTGCTTCCGGTGATGTTACCGGCATCACCCCTGATAATACTACCATCAAAATAAATACCGGCAACAAACTCGTTGCTGATAACGGTGTTGCGCAATGGAACGCCAATAAATTATTCAACGTTGATGTGTCCAATCTTACGCCGGCACTCAATGATGTACTGACATACAATGGTACCAAATGGGAGGCCAAAGCAGCTTCCGGTGCTACCGGTAACGGCTATATTAAAAATGGTACCACGCTCCAGTCAGCCGATTTCAATATCAGCGGCTACGGCGATATCGGTATGGATGCGCGTGTAGGCGGTAACGTTACTGCCGGCGGCGCTGTCAAAGGCTCCTCCGGAAGTGTGACATCTACCTGGGGAGTAGGTACCAACCTTACTGTAGGCGGTACTGCTACTTTAAGCGCGCTGAATCCCAATGGTGTGCTGTTTCTCAATGCATCAAAGAATGTGGCGCAAAGTACCAGTATAGGCGACTTCTTCTGGGATAATACCAAATCCGGTCTGGGACTGGGTTTTGGCGCTACTACAGGAGCAGTGGGCAACCGCCTGGAAATAAAATCTGCGCTGACAACTTCTCCTAAATATTTATCCGGATTAAGACTCAGCAACCTCGCTGCCGTTACTGCCATTGCTGATCTGGCCCCGGTTCCCTCCAGGGTGCTTACTGTTGATAACAACGGGGATGTGGTGCTGGCAGTTAACCCGTCAGGCTCCAACTGGCTGATCGCTGGTAATGCCAATCCCGCAACCGGCAGTTTTCTCGGTACTACTACCGACAACGATATGATTCTTAAATACAATAATAAAGAACTGTTCAGGGGTACAAAAGGTGTCAATGCCGGCTTCACCAACTACGCCATATCTCTGTTCAACGGCGCATCTCCTTTCAACGGGCATCCGTTCATTGTACGCGCAAACGGCAATGATGTAATGGCCTTCCAGGATAAGGACGGCAACACCAAATGGCACTGGAACCTGTTAAGTAACGGACTGAACTTTGTTGAAACAGATCAGGGAGATTACCGGTTATTTTTGAAACAGGGAGGAAACATCGGTGTTAATACCAACAACCCGGTAGCAAGACTGGATGTGAGCGGGAATTTCAAACTGGGGGTGAGTGGAACCGTGATCAACAATATGATTAAGATCAGGGCAGTTACTTCCGGTAGTAAGACACTTACCAGCAGAAGAATGATATTCTTTGATATTGATGTGAGCAGCGTCACCACTTCTCTGGATGCAGCCACAGCTACTGTAATGGTAAGTCCGCTGAATGATATGAATTCTTCAGATAATTCAACAACTATAATACCTACGATAGCCTGGGCACGTGTGTTGGACGATAGTACTATCAGAGTAGCCATCGTAAACCAGGGTACTGGTAGTCCCAGTCTGGCCAATGGTACCGTTTTTAACATCGTAGTCATCCAATAAACTTATATTTTGATCAGACGTTTACTCCTCCTATTTATCCTTCTCATCTGCCGGAATCTCTACGTATCCGCACAGCAGGGCGTTTACATCCCTGCCGGATCCGCAGTGTGGATTCCCGGCGATGGCGGCGTAGGCGTATTCTCTGATCTGACCAACAACGGTATCCTGGGCTCCAATCCCAATGCTACCCTATATTTCCTCAGTAAAAAATGGACTAACGGCAACGGTGCTACGTTGCCGGATGAAAGCGCTGATGGTATCTCCGGTACCGGCGGCCGCTTCCTGTTTTCTGCGACCAATCCGCTGTATGGCAACATAGGGCAGCAGACCATATACGGCAGCTACAGCCTGGCTTCCCGCCAGGGAACCAGCTTCCCCAACCTCACAGTGGATAACAGCGCAGGGCTGCTGTTAGATGATCTCAGCGACCTGAAAATCCGGAATAACCTGCACTTCCTGAAAGGACATATTTTTCTCAACGGATGGAATCTGCTGATAGGAGAGAAGAGTGCCGGCTCCATCACAGGTTACAGCAATACCCGCTTTATCGTGAATGGCAACGGCTTTGCTGGTGGCGCACTCTACCGGGCAGGTATAAACGATGCGGCCGGAAGAGTGGTGTTCCCCGTTGGTTCCACTCCCGACAGTTATTCCCCGGTAGCTGTTCAGCACTCCGGCATGACAGATTATTTTGGTATCCGTGCATACGACAGCGTATATACCTTTGCTGCAGGCGGTACCGCCTATAAGGACAGCTTCGTCAATAAAACCTGGCACGTACGCCGCCTCGATGATACCGGTGGTGAAACAGGCATTATCCTCCAGCATATGGATGCGGATGAGCTGCCGGCATATGCCGGCTCCCGCGACAGCAGCTTCATTACCCGCTTCACCGGCGGGGTATGGGATAATGTGCCCTATATCATCCGCCAGCCACAGGCAGGCACTTTAACGACCACCCCTATGGGCGCGCCGGCTACCATGCACCTGCGCGAATTCACCGCCCTGGGCGGCAGCGAATACTTCGCTAAAACAACACTCATCAGTAAGGTGAAACCAGCCATTTTCCTCAGCTTCGAGGCTTACCGCATTGCGCCGGTAATGGTGCAGCTGGACTGGACCACCAGCCGCGAAGTAAATAACCTGCGCTTCGAGGTGGAACGCAGATACGAAAGAGAGGAAACTTTCACCACTATAGCTTCCGTACCTACCAAAGCACTTAACGGCAACAGCAATGTGCCGCTGAGCTATATGTACCAGGATCTGAATGACTACGATGACTGGACCTACTACCGCATTAAGGCCGTTTCCCGCAGCGGCCGCGTGGTATACTCTGAAATCAGAGCCGTACCGCCTTTTGTACAGATCGACGTATTCCCGAACCCGAATGCCGGCAGGTTTACTGTGCGCGTCCGCGGCGTAAGGGGTGACCTGACCCTGCAAATTCTCGATACCTGGAGCCAGATTATGCGCCAGGAGAAAATTGCACGGGATAAGGATGTCAATATCAGCGATCTGCCTTCCGGCGCCTACTTCCTCGTGATCTACAACAAAGACACGCAGAAAGTGGTATACACCACCAAGGTAATTGTAACGCAGTAGAGAATGTTTGCTTTTTTCATATAATTCCCTCAATTTTGTAGGGTCATTTCTTCCGGGAGATCCAATAAACAACAATTAAGGTTTTGAAAAAAATAATCATCACGATAGATGGCTACTCTTCATGTGGCAAAAGCACGCTTGCAAAACAGCTGGCTAAAAAGCTGGACTATGTGTATATCGATAGCGGCGCCATGTATCGTGCAATTACCCTGTATTTTTTACAGAACCGTGTTGACTGGACCTCCAGCGCCGCCGTGAACGCCGCTCTGGCAGACATTCACCTGGAATTTATGTGCAACCCGCTCTCCGGCGCCAGCGAAATGTTCCTCAACGATGAAAATGTAGAACATCTCATCCGCGAAATGATCATCGCAGAAAAAGTAAGCGAGGTAGCTGCCGTAAAAGAAGTACGCGAATTTGCCGTAGCCCAGCAGAAAAAAATGGGCGCCCGCAAAGGCATCGTAATGGACGGCCGCGATATCGGTACAGTCGTATTTCCACATGCGGAACTGAAAATATTCATGACTGCCGATATTGCTATCAGGGTAGAACGCCGCTTCAGAGAACTCTACGCCAAAAACAAGAATATTACCATAGAAGAAGTAAAGCAAAACCTGGAACTCAGAGACTATATTGATGCCAACCGGGAAATAAGCCCCCTTCGCAAAGCCGACGATGCTATTATTCTGGATAACAGCCAGTTAACACTCGAAAATCAGCTGGAACTGGTGATGCAATGGGTGGAAGATGCCATCATGGAGCATTCTTCCTGAAATATTATTTTCTTTTGTTAAAAGTCTTTTATACATTTGCTTGGTTCCTGTTAACCATCAGGAATACCATCTCAATAATTTTCCACATCCTGAAGAATTTCCTGCATTAATTGTTTGTGTGTTTACTATGTCTGTTCAGACTGGTTTACATCATTAGCCTTATCCTTCCTGAAAAGCACTGCTTAGGTATTGTGTGGAATATTGTTATGCGCATGAATCCGTGTTGCTGCCGCCTGACATATAATAATAAGACAACAAACAGAACCTGTGAGCGCAAGTCGCGTACAATATATGTGCTGCCTTATGAAAGTCTTATCCTGACTATATCCACAATGACCCTTTGCTATTAACCGACTATAGAAACGTAATCATACAATAATAACATTTGCCGTGAAAACAGCTGCTATGCTGTAACCCGGCATAAAGAGAAATGTGGAGTGGCATGCTATGTCATGTTCATTCCATGTTTTCAGTAGGTGTATTCGGTTAATAGGAAGAAGGGGCGAATTCTTTCGCCCTTTCGCTTTTTATGCAGGCAAAGGCCTGAATTCATAATTCTTAATTTGACAATTCTTGTTTAAATTGTGTGGTCACACTGTCCCGCCCATGTCTGTAAAAGGTGTATGTTTCTTGTGTCTGCTCCTCCTGGGAGCAGGTTTGGTCGCGCAGGCGCAGGATTCCCTGCGGATATACAAGGCGTTGGATTCCATCAGACTATTACCCAACGATACCACCAAAGTTTCCCTGTTGATTAAAACAGGACGCCAGTTTTCCCGGTATTTCGATGCGGCTAAACCAGATAACCTCTTCTGGCAGGAAGCCCTGCAGCTCTCCCAGCGTTTACGCTATTCCCGTGGCCTCGCCCTGGCATATAATGAACTGGGCACCTCCAAAAGGAACAAGTCGCAATACATCGTGGCGGAAGATCTGCACGAAAAAGCCATTAAATATGCAGAAGAAGCCGGAGACTCGCTGCTGATAAGCTATGCTTTCAATAATGCAGGGGTAGACTGCCGCCGGCAGGATAAACTCCAGCAGGCGTTCGACTACCACCTGCACGCCCTGAAAATAGCCGAAGCTGTCAATGATGTCCGCAATATCTGTGTAGCCACCAACAGCATCGGGAATATCCAGCTGACCGCCGAAAATTATGACGACGCGATCAAGCATTTCGACCGCGCCCTGCAACTGGAAGAAAGCAGCAATAATGACCTGGGCGTGGCCATCAACCTGGGAAATCTGGGGTATGCCTACCAGGGACAAAGCAAACTGGACCTGGCAGTGCAGTATTACCGCCGCTCCCTGGCTGTTAACCTGAAAATAGATAATCCTACGGGCATGGCTATATGTTATAATGCCCTCGGTGCTGCCTACAAAGAGAAGAAAGATTATGCCACCGCCATGGATTACCTGAAGAAAGCCCTGGCCGTCAATGATAAGGTAGCAGATAAAATTCATGTCGCGGAAAGCTACCTCAACATCGGCAAGCTGCTCAGCGCACAGGGAAAACATGACGAAGCCAGGAAGTATATACAGCAGTCGGTTGACGTGAGTACGTTCTGGGGCTTCAAGTCCATGCTCATGGAGGCCTATAAGGCACTGGCAGCAGATTACAGGAGCAGCGGGGATTTTAAACGCTCTATGGATGCGGCAGATAAATCATTGCTGTACAAGGACAGTATCCTGAATGATAAATCGACCATGGCGCTGACGCAGATGCAGACCATTTATGAGGTAGACAGAAAAGATAATCAGATCAAAACGCTGGAACATGATAAAATGGTTAATGAGCTACGCACCAAACGCAACGTGGTTTTTACATTTGCGCTGGCTGGCTTCCTGCTCATGGCCATTGTAGGCGGCTTCTTTTATATCCGCCACCGTAACCTGGAGGCCAACAAGCAAACCCTCCTGCTGGAGCTGAACTCCCTGCGTTCCCAGATGAATCCGCATTTTATCTTCAACTCCCTCAGCTCCATTCACCGCTATATCTGGAGCAATAACCAGGAGGAAGCGTCGGACTACCTGACCAAATTCTCCCGGCTCATGCGCCTGATACTGGATAATACCCAGCATACCTTTGTAGCGCTGAATAAGGAAATTGAATCATTAAAACTGTATCTCGATCTGGAATCCTTGAGATGTAATGGTATCTTTGAATATTATATCCATATTGATCCGGCCATAAATGATGAAGAAGTCCTTATCCCGCCCATGATTCTGCAACCATATGTGGAAAACGCTATCTGGCATGGACTGGTACATAAACAGGCGGATAAGGGCATGCTCCATATCGAAATCGTCCTGAAAGCCCGCAGCCTCGTATGTACTATTACCGATAACGGCATCGGCAGGAAAAAAGCCATGGAAATAAAGGAAAAGAAAGGGAAAATGCACAATTCGGTTGGCATGAAGGTAACGGAAGGCCGCATTGATCTCATCCGTAAAATCAATAACAAAGATGCAGGAGTAATAGTAACCGACCTGGAAGATACTGCCGGACAACCGGCTGGCACCAAAGTAACCATTATATTACCGGCTGAATTTATTTTTTAATCAGCAGACAGCTAAAAACTATATCTAAAAATCACGCAGCATGAGCGACATTAAGGCTATCATCGTTGATGATGAGCAACATTGTATCGATGCCCTGCAAACTATGTTGTTAAAGAAGTGTCCCGGAGTGGAAGTGGTTGGATCAGCGAAAGGAGTAAGGGAAGCAAAGGAACTACTCGATGAGTTACATCCCGACCTGGTATTTCTGGACGTGGAAATGCCACACCAGAACGGGTTTGAGCTGTTAAAACTCTTTGATAAGGTATCCTTTGACGTCATTTTTACTACAGCCTATGAACAGTATGCATTAAAGGCCATTAAATTCAATGCACTCGATTACCTTTTGAAACCCTTCAGTGTAAAGGAATTGCAGGACGCCCTGGAGAAATGCCGGGAGAAGAAACAGCAACGGCTGAAAGATACGGCTGTTTCTCCCATGGATGTTTTTCTGCAGAATATGAAAACACTGCAGCAATCGCATAAAAAAATTGCGCTGCCTACCATCAACGGACTGGTGTTTATGCCCGTGCAGAACATTGTCCGGTGCGAGTCTACAGGCAATTACACCCGCATCTTTTTCACGGATAAGAAAAACCTGATGGTATCCCGGCCGCTCAAAGAGTTTGAAGAGTTACTGACAGATGTGGATTTCTTCCGGGTACATAATTCTCACCTGATTAACCTGCAGCAAATGCAGTCCTATATCCAGGGAGAAGGCGGGTTTGCCCTCATGAGCGATGGCGCGCAGGTGGAAGTTTCCAGAAGACGGAAAGCCGACTTTCTCAAGAAAGCTATGCAGTTTTAACGGTTTCCGATTTTATTCTATTTTATGCCAGTTATTGTCAATAAACTACCGGATAATAAATGGTTGTTGTGTCACTTTTTGAGAAGAACTACATTTGAATTACGATTTCAATTTAAATACTATATAAAGATTTTATTCTCTGCATTACTAGCGCGATTAGCCCCAAAGAAAAAAGACACCGGAAGGTGTCTTTTTTGTTGTGCAATAATTATATGTAAGATGATTATAAATAGCGGAAATCAATCAGCTGTAGCCATTTCATCGGCTTTATGTTCCAGGCCGTAAAAAGACAGCAGCCGGCGGATCACTCCTTCGACCAGGGCATCCGGGCAGGAAGCGCCGCTGGTTAACAGTACTGTCACCCGCTCCTTTTCTGGTAAAAAAGTATCACTGTGGATTACCTGTTTATGATGGAAATCGTAGTGGTCTATTTCGCCGGCAGAATGGATATGCTCAGGGGCGCTGATGAAATAGGTCGGCAGCTTTTCTTCGCAGAGTTCTACCAGGTGGGAAGTATTGGAACTGTTATAACCACCCACTACAATGGCCAGGTCGGCGGGTTCCAGGAGCATGCCGGTAACAGCGCTCTGGTTGTCGTTGGTGGCGTAGCACAGCGTATCGCGGGTGTCGGCAAACCTTTCGCCTACCGTAGCCTCTGTAAGCTGATAATGAGCTGTTATAACCTGGCGGATATAATCCGCTATTGCCTGCGTTTCTGTGGCCAGCATGGTCGTCTGGTTAACTACGCCGACACGTTGCAGGTCTGTGGTCACATCAAAACCAGGGGAGTACTGATCTTTAAAAACCGTGTAGAAGCTCTCTGCGGGCGTAGTGCCGTTAATATAGGCGGCGAGTTTCTCTGCTTCGGCCATGTCCTTTACCACCACGGTAGGTGTATTGGAGCGGCTGTGAGAGAAGGTGGCCCTGGTTTCTTCGTGTCCGGGCTTTCCGTGCACAATAACCGTATAGCTCTTCTTGCCTATCTGTTCTGCCTTGTTCCATACCCGTTCCACGAAAGGGCAGGTGGTATTATATTTCAGCGGTTCGATACCGAGGGAGTGCAGTCGTGTTTCTATTTCCAGGGTGGTGCCAAACGCCGGTATAATTACAATGTCGTCTTCCTGCAGGTCTTCCCAGGGAATCAGCTGTTTGCCCGCCGTATCCATGATAAACTGAACGCCGCGGTCCAGCAGGTCATTGTTTACATGCGCGTTATGGATCATTTCACTGAGCAGGAAAATCCGTTTACCGGGGTTTTCCTCTACGGTTCTGAAAGCTATTTCAATGGCATTTTCTACACCGTAACAAAAGCCGAAATGGCGCGCCAGCAGTATTTTCAATGGGCCAAAGTCAAGCAGGGTGGGCGAAAAGTCCTTCTTCATGCGGTCCTGCTGTTTGCGCTGGTTTTTGATAGCGCTGATCAGCGGACTGCGATATATCACCGGAACATTGAATGTTTTCATGTGTAAAAAACGAAAGAGTGAGCGGCAAAGTTAATCAGTTTTCCTTGCTGACTTTATCCAACCATGCTTTTTCTTCTGCGCTGAGGCTGTGATATCCTTTCTCATTGATTTTGTCGAGCAGCTGATCCAGTTTAAGCTGGTTGTTGTCATCCGGCTTTTTCACCACTTTCAGCGGAGATTTTTTAGGTTTGAAGCGGGCCTGTCTTTTTTTGCTTTCCGCGCGGGTTTCGGCGTCGAAGAGCCATATGAGCGGTTTGCAGAGGTCAGTGCCGTTCTGCAGGATACGTATGTAGAAGAAGCCCAGCAGCGCGCCTCCCATATGGGAAATGATGCCGCCCAGGTTGCCCTGCGGGATGGAAACCAGCCCCAGTACTATCAGGGCCAGTGCCAGCCATTTCAGGCGGATGGAGCCCAGAAACAGGAGGCCTATCTCGTAGTTTGGCATCAGGGTGGCACAGGCTACCAGAATGCACATCACGGAGGCGGAAGCGCCGATCATCACGGCATCGGTGCTGCCCAGGAAAAGGTTATAGCATAACAGGTACAGTACGCCGCCGGCGATACCGCCCAGCAGGTATAGCGGCAATATCCGCCGGTTGCCCAGGAAGCCCCGGAATAGATTACCGAACCAGTACAGGTTAAGCATGTTAAAGAAAATATGGAAGATGCCCACATGGGTAAACATGTAGGTGATAAGCCCCCAGGGCTTAATCAGGAAAGTGCCGGGATGTGAGTGAAGCGCCAGCTGCTCAAAGGTCCAGGCAAAGGCAGTATTACCGGGTGAAAATGTTTGTATTACTTCCAGTGTTTTGATCCCGAGGAAAATAATAATATTCCACAGCAGCAAATGATTAACTGTATTGCCTTGTCTGAGCCAGTAGCGAATATCCGATTGAAATGAAGTCCCGTTCATATACACAAATTAAAGTAAAAATCCGGGATTTAAGTACACGAAATTTAAAGCTTTCCGCTGCATGATAACTGCAACTGTCAGGGTGCGCCGGAGCTTTTTACGCCAGGTTTTTTCATTGGTTGATAT
The DNA here is from genome assembly GCF_009928525.1 of Chitinophaga solisilvae. GTDB lineage: Bacteria > Bacteroidota > Bacteroidia > Chitinophagales > Chitinophagaceae > Chitinophaga > Chitinophaga solisilvae. Next base: position 659,042 of record NZ_JAABOK010000002.1, read on the forward strand.
GCTGTTTTGAACATCTTCCTCTATTAACAATTTTTTCGTGTTCCGGTTGTGTCAGCAGCAAAAACAGGAGGGAATACTAACAATAGAAAATATTCTCACAAGATATTTTTCAGCTATATGTTTTAAAAATATCTGAAAATCACGTTAAAATATCAGCGGGAGCCTGGTTTTCTTCGCAAAAAATAGGGAAAAACGGGTAAAATGTCGTATTTTTGCCGTCCCATAAAACAGGGAGTCCGGGTATTCCGGATTAAAATACCAATTTTTTTTATGAGTGAAAACAACATTCCTAACGAACAAAACGCTGAACAACAGGCTCCGCAGGCAACAGCTCCTGTGGCAGAAACAGCGACACAAAAGGCTCCTGTAGCAGCTACCGCTCACGACGATTTCGACTGGAGCGTAGACAAACGTAACGTTTCTTCTTACAGCAAAGCTGAAAAAGAAAAGTACGACCAGACTTACGACAGCACCTTCAAAGTGTTTGAAGAAAACAGTCTGCTGACTGGTACTGTAGTAGGTATCACCAACACAGACGTGGTAATCAACATCGGTTTCAAATCTGATGGTTTGATTTCCCTGAACGAATTCCGCGATGTTCCCGGTCTGAAAATCGGCGACGAAGTGGAAGTGCTGGTAGTAGAAAAAGAAGACCGCGATGGTAACCTGCACCTGAGCCGTAAACAGGCTCGCCAGAAACGTGCATGGGAAAAAATCGTGGAAGTTTACAAAACAGGCGAAGTGGTTACCGGTACCGTTACCAGCAAAACCAAAGGCGGCTTGATCGTAGACGTTTACGGTATGGAAACATTCCTGCCAGGTTCTCAGATCGACGTGAAACCTGTTACCGATTACGACCAGTTCGTTGGCAAAACTATGGAGTTCAAGGTGGTGAAAGTAAACGAAACCATCCGCAACGCTGTCGTTTCTCACAAAGCGCTGATCGAAAGCGATATCGAACAACAAAGAGTGGATATTATCTCCAAACTGGAAAAAGGCCAGGTACTGGAAGGTACTATCAAAAATATCACCGACTTCGGTGCGTTCATCGACCTGGGCGGTCTGGACGGTCTGCTGTATATCACCGATATCAGCTGGGGCCGTATCTCCCACCCAAGCGAAGTACTGCAGATGGATCAGAAAATCAACGTTGTTGTGCTTGACTTCGATGACGAAAAACGTCGCATAAGCCTGGGCTACAAACAACTGACTCCTCATCCGTGGGATACTTTACCAGCTACAATCACCGAAGGTGCTAAAGTAAAAGGTAAAGTAGTGAACATCGAAGATTACGGTGCTTTCCTGGAAATCATGCCTGGCGTAGAAGGTCTGGTACACGTTTCTGAAATCTCCTGGGCTTCAACTCCTATCAACGCGAAGGAATTCTTCAAATTAGGCGAAGAATACGAAGCAGTGGTAGTTACCCTGAGCAAAGAAGAGCGTAAAATGTCTCTGTCTATCAAACAACTGACAGAAGATCCATGGTCTACTATCGAAACTAAATTCCCGGTTGAAAGCCGTCACAAAGGTATCGTGAAAAACATCACTCCTTATGGCGTGTTCGTAGAACTGGAAACCGGTATCGGCGGTATGATCCACATCTCTGATCTGAGCTGGATCAAACGTTTCAACCACCCGTCTGAATACACTAAAGTAGGTAACGAAATAGATGTAGTTATCCTGGGTATTGATAAAGAAAACCGTAAGCTGAGCCTGGGTCACAAACAGATCGAAGAAGATCCATGGAACACTTTCGAAACTATCTTCCCGATCAACTCCGTACACGAAGGTACCGTTGTGAAGAAAGATGAAAAAGGCGCTACTGTTCAACTGCAGTATGGTCTGGAAGCTTACGCTCCTGCACGTCACCTGAGAACGGAAGACGAAAAACCAATTAACGTTGAAGACGTGAAAGAATTCATGATCATCGAATTCGATCGCAGCGAAAAACGTATCCTGGTTTCTCACACAAGAGTATGGGAAAAAGCACAGGCTGAAGAAAAAGAAGCTGTTGTTAAAGAGAAGAGAGCTGAAGCTGACAAAACCCGTAAAGCAGTGAAAAACATTCAGGGTAAAGTAGAAAAAGCTACTTTAGGTGACCTGGGTGCTTTAGCTGAACTGAGAGAAAAACTGAAACAGTCTGAAGGCGGCGAAGAAAAATCCGCTCAGTAAGACCTGCACCAGTTCAAATAACAAAAAAGGCTGTTCCTTCGGAACGGCCTTTTTTTGTTACTTGAACTGGTGCATTTTATTATTTTATTATTTGAGATTTGGTTATTTAAAATGCAGCGAAGATCTAAGTCTAGGTCTTCGCTGCATTTTAAATAACCAAATCCCAAATAATAAAATAACAAAATTATTCAAAGAGGGCTACCACGCGTGCCGGGGCCGCGCTGGCGCCTTTTATTTTCAGGGGGAATACGGCTACTTTAAAGCCGTAGGGGGGTAGTGCGCCGAGGTTTACAAGTTGTTCCATGTGGCAGTATTCCTTTTCCCTGCCTACGAGGTGGGCCTGCCAGAAGTAGTCCTGCTGTGCGCTGGTTCTGGCCTGCTGTACCATGTATTTCAGGGGCAGATCCCAGCCCCATTGATCGATACCCATTACTTTCACGCCCTGATCTATCAGCCAGTGGGTGGCGGCTGCGCTCATGCCGGTACCGCGCATGGGATATTCGCTGGTGCCGATAAACTGATCGCGGCCGGTACGGATAAGTACAATGGTACCCGGACGGATCATGGCGCCGGTGGCGGCTAGGTTTTCCTGTATATCAGTGAGCGTGATCTCTTCGAAATCGGCTTTATGCGTCATATCAATCACTACGCCGTCGCCATAGCACCATTCCAGCGGGATTTCATCGATGGTTTTGGCAGGTTGCCCGTTAACAACAGGGGCGTAATGCCAGGGGGCATCCATATGGGTGGTGGCATGAACGCCCATGCTGACGATTTTATCATCGGCCCAGCCTTCAAAGCCTTTGGGAAACAGGCGGGCAGGAAGCCCCAGGAAAAAACGGATCAGCATTTTGCTTTTCCGGTGCGCCTTATGTTTTATTTTAACGCGCATAAACCAGGGATCCTGTCTGTTGTACTCAATCGTTTTGGAGAGATCAACAATTTTCATATGAAAAGACGGATTTATCTTTTGGTTGTCAGCAGTTCCAGCTGCCGATCGCCGAACTGCAGCAGCGAGTCCAGCTTCATATCTGCCAGCGCATAACGGGGGTCCTGCCGGTTATGCGGTTCCGGTACCACAATGGTTTTCATGCGGGCAGCTTTGGCCGCCGTCATGCCGGTAACAGAGTCTTCAAAAGCGAGGCAGTCCAGCGGATCGCTGTTAAGCGCTGTGGCACAGGCAAGATACACGGCAGGATGCGGTTTGCCGTAATCTTCAAATTCAGCGGAATATACGGCCTGGAATTTATCCCTGATCTGCAGGTGCTGCAGTACCGCTTCAATCAGCCGCAGGGGGGAAGAAGATGCCAGCCCTGTTTTAAAGGAGCGCTGCCCGAAGAAATCCAGGATATAATGCAGCCCTTCCATAGCCGTACCGGAAGCAATGATTTTGGCAGTAACACTGTCAATGATTTCTGCTGTTACCTGGTCCGCACTTTTGCTGTCCCATTTAAAGTAGTTATGCCAGTAGCTGACTACTTCTTTTGTCCGCAGCCCCGTAGTGAGGTGCGTGAGTTCAGGAGATAAAGTAACGCCTACCGTTGAAAATACTTCCCGCATGGCTATGCCCCATAAAGGTTCAGAATCTACCAGCAGGCCATCCATATCAAATATTACCGTGTTAATCATAATACGCCGTTTGCGCCGCAAAGATAATAAACACAGCCGCCCCGCTGCCGGCCGGTCGCATTTTCCCATAATAAAATGTTATATGGCATAATCACAGGTTATGACCCTGATGCCGGTTTTTTATAGTGGGTGTTCTGTAAGTTGTTATCTATCAGTTGGTTGAAAATTTTTTCTGATAAAATACGCGCCGGAATTAATTTTTTCTGGTTTTCTGCTCCCACGTAAATATTTTTTGGAAAGATGAAGGGCATTTCTATCTTTGTATTACTCTACTAAAATTATAGGGAATATGGGTAATGAGGCAAGCGTGATGATGATGAATAACCGCTGTAATGATGGCTGCTGTTGTAAAACAGCGGCGGAGTGTGTAGTATGAATTCAGCTGATTGATGTAATCACCTTTATACGAAGCCTCCGCAGACAAACGGGGGCTTTTTGATTTTAGTGAACAAAGCAGGAGCCAACCAGGATTTAACGCAGATTTTTACCACCACCGAAAATATTTTTTATGCAAAGCTTCAGAACAGAACTTGAAAATCCCATCGTAGAACGCGATATCATAGAACTGGAGAAGAAGATCCGCCTGTTCCGCGAAGGTCAGATTCCGGATGAAAAATTCCGCAGTCTCCGCCTGGCGAGAGGCGTGTACGGCCAGCGCCAGCCTGGTGTGCAGATGGTACGCATAAAACTGCCTTACGGCAAAATGACCCTGCAGCAGTGGAAACGCATCGCTGACATCTCTGACGAATACTCCACCGGCAACCTGCATCTCACCACCCGCCAGGATGTACAGATTCACTTCGTCAGCCTCGACAAAACACCCGAACTCTGGTCCAAACTGGAACTCGACGATATCACCATCCGCGAAGCCTGCGGCAACACCGTACGTAACATAACCGCATCAGACCGCGCCGGTATCGATCCGGAAGAGCCATTCGATATTACACCCTATGCTGATGCAGCCTTCCGCTATTTCCTGCGTAACCCCGTGTGCCAGGATATGGGACGTAAAATTAAAATAGCTTTCTCCTCCAGCGATAAAGATACTGCCTGGGCGTTCATGCACGACTTCGGCATGATTCCCAAAGTGAAAGAAGTAAACGGTAAAACTGTCCGTGGCTTCAAAGTACTGGTAGGCGGCGGCCTGGGCGCACAACCCTTCCTGGCGAAAACAGCTTTTGAATTCCTGGAAGAAGATCTGCTCATTCCATATATAGAGAATGTACTGCGCGTTTTTGACCGCCACGGTGAAAGAGCCAGCAGACATAAGGCCCGCATGAAATTCCTCATCCAGAAAATAGGAATGGAAGAATTTGAGCGCCTCGTGAAAGAAGAATACAAAGCGGTAAAAGTAAAACAGGTACATGTGGACGCTGCCGCATGGCCCTCTGAAGAACCGCCGGTAGCCGGCGTTTTACCGAAATACACTATTCAGGATCAGCAGAAATACCAGGCCTGGAAAAAGACCAACACCTTTGAACAGAAACAATCCGGATATATAGCCGCCTACGTGAAAGTACCTTTGGGTAACATCAGTTCTGTAACCAGCCGCCAGCTCATTGAAGCGCTGCGCCCCGCCGTCGCGGATGATATCAGGGTTACAGCCAACCAGGGACTGCTGCTCAAATACATTCTTCCCGAAAATCTTCCTTATGTGTTCAGCGCACTGGAAGCTGCCGGATACGGCGAACCGGGTTTCGACAGTGTAGGCGATATCACTGCCTGCCCTGGTACAGACACCTGTAACCTCGCCATTTCCAGCAGTACCGGTATTTCTGCCGCGCTGGAAAACGTGATCAGAGACGAATTCCCGGATCTCATCTACAACCGCGATATCAAAATAAAAATCAGCGGATGTATGAATTCCTGCGGCCAGCATGGTATTGCCAGCATCGGCTTCCATGGCTCCTCCCTGAAAAGCGCCGGTAAAGTACTGCCTGCCCTGCAGGTATTACTGGGCGGAGGTATTATCGGAAACGGCGAAGGCCGTGTAGCCGACAAGGTGATTAAAGTTCCCAGCCGCCGCGGCCCGGATGTATTGCGCACCCTGCTGCACAACTATGAAACAAATAGTCAGCAGCACGAACTGTTCAATGATTATTACGACCGTCAGGGTGAAAAATATTTTTACGAACTGCTGAAACCATTGACAGACCTGGCTTCACTGAAGGATGAAGATTTTGTGGACTGGGGACAGGCTGCACAGTATGCAACAGCCATCGGTGTGGGTGAGTGCGCGGGCGTAGTCATAGATCTCGTAGCTACCCTGCTGCTCGAAGCAGAAGAAAAGCTGCAACTGGCTACAGAAGCGTTTGACAAAGGCGCTTTTGCAGATGGTATCTACAATGTGTACTCCTCTTTTGTACAGGGCGCCAAGGCGCTGCTGCTCGGTGAAAGCGTGAGCTGTAATACACAGACCGGTGTTATCAATGATTTTGACAAACATTTTGTAGCTACCGGCAAATTCAGCTTTGAAAAGGATTTCAAAACACTGGTGTTGCAGATCAACGAGCACGAGCCTTCTGAAACCTTTGCCCGTCAGTATTTTGAGCAGGCGGCAGATTTTTACGGAAAGGCGCAGGCCTTCCGTCAGCAGTCGGCACTGGTACAGGCGTAATTTTTTCATCTACCTAAACATTACAACTCATGCAGCATATACAACCGAAACTTACACTGGTAGGCGCTGGCCCCGGAGACCCTGAACTGATCACCGTCAAAGGACTGAAAGCTATTCAGCAGGCAAGGGTTATCCTCTACGATGCCCTTTCCAACAACGAACTGCTGGAATATGCACCGGCCAATTGCCTTCGTCGTTTTGTGGGTAAGCGTGCAGGCATGCACGTTTACTCCCAGGACGAAATCAACCGCATGATTGTAAAGTATGCCCTGACTTACGGCAGTGTAGTCCGCCTGAAAGGCGGCGACTCCTTTGTATTCGGCCGCGGGCAGGAGGAAATAGCCTTCGCGCAGCAGTTCGGTATTACCGCGGAAGTAGTGCCCGGTATTTCCAGTGCCATCTCCGTTCCCGGCATCAATAAAATTCCGGTAACCGCGCGTAATGTCAGCGAAGGATTCTGGGTCATTACCGGCAATACGAAGAACGGCAACCTGTCCAGGGATCTGCACTTCGCCATACAGGCCAATACCACTGTGGTGATCCTGATGGGGATGAGTAAGCTGGGAGAGATAGCCGACATCTTCAATGCACAGGGCAAAGGAAATACACCTGCTGCCATCATACAGAATGGTACGCTGCCTACACAGCAGATGGGACTGGGAAATGTGGCGGATCTGGCAGCCATTGCAGCCAGGCATCAGCTGTGCAATCCCGCTATCATTGTGATTGGAGAGGTAGTGCGTTTTCACGAAGCCTTCGCAGCTGTACAACAGAAAATATCCGAAGAACTTAAAATCGCTGTATAATGCAGGAAAATCAGTTATTCCCGGTATTCTTCAAATTACATCGCCTGCACGTACTGGTTGTTGGCGGTGGAAATATCGGTCTGGAAAAAGCCAATGCCATGCTGCAGAACTGCCCTGATGGCAATATTACAGTAGTAGCGCTGCATTTTCTGCCGGAGCTGGAAGACATTGCCCGGAAATTTCCCAACGTAACGCTGGTACAGAAACCTTTTTCCTGCGGAGACTTGCTGGGAAAGGATCTGGTCATAGCGGCCACCAATGACCGTGCGCTGAATTACTGCATCTGGGAAAAGGCGAAAGGCAGCAAGGTGCTGATAAATGTGGCCGATACGCCGGAACTGTGCGATTTCTACCTGGGCTCGGTAGTACAGAAGGGAAATCTGAAAATAGCTATCTCCACCAACGGCAAATCCCCAACGGTGGCCAAACGCCTGAAACAGGTACTGCAGGAAGCCATTCCGGATACGCTGGATGAGGTGCTGAATAAACTGTATATTATCCGGGATAAACTGAAAGGTGATTTTACCGCAAAGGTAAAACAACTCAATACCATTACGGACGTGCTGGTGAGAGGGGAGAATGAGAAGAGCGCCTGATTCAGCTCCTGAGCATGTCCATCAGCACTTTGGCCTGATTGTGCACAAGGTCTCTGGAACCATACAGCAGCGTAATCTTTTCTTTTTTTGCTTTCTTCCGCAACGCCTCCAGTATGTCATCTTTATCTGCCAGCTCTGCTTTATATTTTTTTACGAATGCCGGATACTTTTCCGGATCATGATTAAACCACTTCCGCAGTTCATTGCTGGGTGCGATTTCTTTTATCCACTCATCAATGCGGCCTTTCTCCCTTGAAATACCCCTTGGCCACAGCCGGTCTACCAGAATACGGTATCCATCGGCGGTGGCATAATCTTCATACACACGTTTTATCTGTATCATAATTCAATAACGATTCCTGCGCTGAAAATGTTTTAGACATTATCTTTATGGCTATGAACCATCAGGAAATCATTGATACAACTGTAGCATTTGTAAAGCAGGAGCTGCAGAACGCAGAAGGAGGCCACGACTGGTGGCATATAGAAAGAGTATGGCATACTGCCCGGAGTATTGCGACAAAGGAAAAAGCAGATATGCTCATTGTAGAGCTGGGCGCTCTTTTACATGACATCGCTGACTCCAAATTTCATGACGGCGATGAAAACATCGGCCCCGCAAAAGCTACTGCCTTCATGCAGTCGATCCGCCTGCCGGATGAAGTGATCGCGCATATCGTCAATATCATCAGGCATATTTCTTTCAAGGGAGGTAACAATGAAAAAGTGTTTCATTCTCCCGAACTCGCCGTTGTACAGGATGCAGACCGCCTGGATGCCATCGGAGCTATTGGCATTGCGCGGGCCTTCAACTACGGCGGGTTTAAAAACAGGGCCATCTATGACCCCGCCATACAACCCAATCTGCAAATGACGCGGGAAGAATATAAAAAGAACACCGCTCCCACCATCAATCACTTCTACGAAAAACTCCTCCTCCTGAAAGACCGCATGAACACTGCCACCGGAAAGGAAATGGCGGAAGAAAGACATACGTATATGGAAGGATTTCTGGGGCAATTCTATAAGGAAATAAATATTTAGCTTTTAATTACGAATTACGAATTACGAATGAAGAGCGAAGATATAAGCGGGAAGTAAATTCTTTATCCGCTTATATCTTCGCTCTTCATTCGTAATTCGCAATTCGTAATTCGCAATTATTATTATTGATTATAAAACAGTGCTTTCAGCTCATCCGCGTCTTCCGGTTTCATCTTCCCTCCGAGTATAAGGCGGAGTTGTCTGCGGCGGAGCGCGCCGTCATATAATCTTTTTTCTTCTTCTGTGTCGGTGGTAATGGCCGGAACGGGGCGGGAGTTGCCGTTGGGGTCGAGTGCCACGAAGGTCATGAATGCTTCATTGGATTTGTAGCGGTACTGCTGTACCGGATCTTCTCCCCATACACGCATATGTACTTCCATGGAGGTGTTGAAGGCGCGGCTCACCTTGGCTTCGATATGAACAACATTTCCCAGTTTGATGGGATTTTCGAAGGAGATATTATCTACGGAGGCGGTTACTACCGGCGCGCTGCAATGTTTCATACAGGCCAGGGCTGCTGCAATATCCATCCAATACATAAGACGACCTCCCATGAGGTTGCCGAAAGTGTTGGTATCGTTGGGTAAAACCAGTTCAGTCATCTGTATGAGCGAGTCCTGCGCTCTCTTAGGCGTTAAAGTCATCTTTTATGTATTTCGGACGCAAATTTACAGCTTATATATCTATTGCGCTATTATCATTTAAAATGGCCATGGGCCGGATAAAGGTTTTTAATAAATAATTTCCCTCACTTTGAAATTCTTTAAAACGCGCTGTGGATCAATGATAAGAGCTGAACAGAAACCCGTAAAAATTAACGAACAAATAAAGCGGCAGACTAAAAAACTTGGGAGCGAAGCAAATTTGTGTAACTTTGCATGACCTTCGGAAGTAGTTACTTGACAGGTAATACACCAAATGCAATCCGGCACTTCCCCCGATATAGGTCAAGTATTCTTAGCAGAATTTTAGTTTTTATGGCAAAATATATCTTCGTTACGGGAGGTGTTACTTCCTCTTTGGGTAAAGGAATTATAGCTGCCTCGCTGGCAAAACTTTTGCAGGCGCGCGGCTTTAGAGTGACTATTCAGAAGTTTGATCCATATATCAATGTGGATCCGGGAACGTTAAACCCTTATGAGCACGGGGAATGTTACGTAACAGAAGATGGCGCCGAAACCGATCTCGATCTGGGACACTATGAGCGTTTCCTGAATACGCCTACGTCTCAGGCGAACAACGTTACTACCGGACGTATCTATCAGACCGTTATCAACAAGGAGAGAGAAGGCGCCTACCTGGGTAAAACCGTGCAGGTAATCCCGCACATTACCGACGAAATCAAGCGTCGTATTCTCCTGCTGGGTAAAGATGGCAGATATGATATCGTTATTACAGAGCTGGGTGGAACTGTGGGTGATATTGAATCCCTCCCTTATATTGAGGCGGTTCGTCAGCTGCAGTGGGAGCTGGGTGAAGAAGACTGCCTGGTTGTACACCTGACACTTATCCCGTACCTGCGTGCGGCGAAAGAGCTGAAAACCAAGCCCACACAACACTCTGTACGCCTGCTGAGCGAGTACGGCGTTCATCCTGACATCATCGTGTGCCGTACGGAAGAGCCGATGTACCGCGACCTCAAAAAGAAAATCGCCCTGTTCTGTAATGTACAGGTAGATGCCGTGATTGAGGCCAACGACGTACCTACCATCTATGAAGTGCCGCTGGAAATGATGCGGGAGAAACTGGATGTTTCCGTGCTGAAAAGACTCAACCTGCCCGTTGAAAAAGAACCGGAGCTGGTAAAATGGCGTGAATTCCTGGATAAGCTGAAATATCCGAAATCCAAGGTGACCATCGGTCTGATTGGTAAATATGTGGAATTACAGGATGCTTATAAATCTATTCTTGAATCATTTATACATGCCGGTTCCCTGAATGAGTGCAAGGTGATTGTACAGAATATCCATTCTGAACATATCACCCCGGAGAATGTCTGCGAAAAACTGAAGAACCTCGACGGCCTCCTGGTAGCGCCGGGCTTCGGTCACCGCGGTATTGAAGGTAAAATCACCGCTATTCAGTACGCCCGTGAAAACAACCTGCCGTTCTTTGGTATCTGTTTAGGTATGCAGATGAGCGTAGTGGAATTTGCACGTAACGTACTGGGCTGGAAAGATGCACACTCTGTAGAAATGAACCCTGATACCGCACATCCGGTTATTAACCTGATGGAAGAGCAGAAGAAGGTGACTGCCAAAGGTGGTACCATGCGTCTGGGTGCTTACGCCTGCGAACTGCGTGCGGGTTCCAGAGCTGCTGAAATCTACGGAGCAACCGCTATCAGCGAAAGACACCGCCACCGTTACGAGTTCAACAACGAGTACCTGGAAGCCATCGAAAAGGCCGGTATGATCCCTTCCGGTAAAAACCCGGAAAGCGGCCTGGTAGAAATGATCGAAATCCCCGGACATCCGTTCTTCGTAGGTTCTCAATTCCATCCGGAGCTGAAAAGTACCGTGGAAAGCCCTGCACCGCTGTTTGTGTCATTCATTAAAGCTGCCAAGCAATATGCGGAAAGCAAGAATGGCAAATCTAAAATGGCAGAAGAGAAAATCTCTCAGTAATCTCTGTTAATCATCATATTAGCTTTCAGTTCCGTGCCTTTAGCGTTTATTTGTTATATAAAAGCTAAAGGCTGGAACGGGAAAGCTATTTTTCATACCTTTGCGTCCTAAATTTTAATTGCATTTCATGGATAGAAATTCGGTCATTGGGTTTTTACTGCTCGGAGTGCTGCTGGTAGGATATATTTTCTTCAACCAGAAGCAACAGGTAAAAGCCAGTAAGGAGAAAGCCCGGCAAGATTCCATCGCTAATCTTAATAAGCCTAAAGCACCTGTTAACGATACCGCTGCTTTCGCCGCTGCCGCCAATGGAACGCCGCTGGATTCGGCACATCAGGCCCAGCTGGCCGGAGAATTCGGCATTTTCGCCAACGCAGCTGTAGCTCCCCTGCAGACGACTGTACTGGAGAATGATGAGCTGAAAATCACCTTCACCAATAAAGGTGGCCAGCCCGCCGGCGTACAGCTGAAAAAATTCAAAACCTCCGACGGAGCGCCACTCATGCTGGTACAGGGTTCTTTCAACCGCCTGTCTGTAGAAGTGCCTGCCGGACCTAATAAAGTACTCAACAGTGCTGATCTGTTCTTCACCGCCGGCACGGTTCAGAAACTGGCCGACGGCGCACAATCCATCAGCTACCGCCTTAATACCAGCAATCCCGCCGCTTACCTGGAGTTCAGCTATACCATTAAACCCGGTACTTACCTCGTTGATTACAACGTGCATGCAGTTGGCTTCCAGAACATCCTCCCGGGCAATCAGAACTACCTGAACCTGCAGTGGAATGCCCAGGACGACAAGCAGGAACATGACATGGAGAACGAGCGCCTCAACAACCAGGTGCACTACATGTACAGCAACGATAAACACGATTATTTCACCTTGTCCCGCACCAGCCACGAAAAACTGGAAAACAAGCTGAAATGGATCAGTGTGAAACAACAGTTCTTCAACACCACGCTGATCGCTAAAAACGGCGACTTCAACAGCGCGGATGTAAATACCAAGGTGCCGCAGAGCGGAAACATCGTAGGACAAACATTCACCAGCATCCAGCTGCCATATAACCGCTCCAACGATTTCTCCTTCCCGATAGAAATTTATTATGGCCCCAGCCATTATAAAACGCTGAAGTCTTTCGACCTCGGACTGGAAAAAATTATCCCGCTGGGATCCGGCATTTTCGCTTTCGTGAAATATGTGAACAAATGGATCATCATCCCTGTGTTTAACTTCCTGAGCGGATTTATCAGCAACTATGGTGTCATCATCATCCTGCTGACCATCTTCATCCGCTTGCTGATAGCACCTTTCACCTACCAGAGCTATGTGTCTCAGGCTAAGATGAAAGTGCTGAAACCGGAAATTGATGAACTGAGAGCCAAACACGGCGATGATCAGCAGACTTTCGGTGTAGAGCAGATGAAACTGTTTAAGAGCGCCGGCGTTAACCCGCTGGGTGGCTGTTTACCGGCCCTGCTCCAGCTGCCTATCCTGGTGGCGATGTACAGCTTCTTCCCGTCTTCCATCGAACTGCGCCAGGAAAGTTTCCTGTGGGCAAAGGATCTGTCTACCTACGATTCTATCCTGAACCTGCCGTTTAACATTCCGTTCTATGGTAATCACGTGAGCCTGTTCACCATCCTGATGACCATTACGAGCCTGGTGCTGGCATTCTACAACCGTGGAATGACCGATCAGAGCAACCCGGTCATGAAGTACATGCCTTATTTCATGCCTATCATGTTCCTGGGTATCTTCAACCGTATGGCGGCAGCCCTCACCTTCTACTACTTCCTGTCCAACGTGATCAGTATACTTCTGCAGTTTGTGATCCAGAAATTTATCATCAACCATGATAAGATTCTTGCACAGATACAGGAGAATAAAAAGAAACCTGTCTCCAAATCAAAATGGCAGGAGAAGCTGGAAGAAGTGCAGAAACGCCAGCAGACGATGCAGCAGCAACAGCAGAATAAGAAGAAATAAAACATTGATGTTTTTCATAGTGAAAGCCCCCGCATTGCCGGGGGCTTTTGCGTAAATAACCGATAGTAGTATGAAGAAAAGCCTGTTATTACTGGTGCTGGCAGGAGGGATGTACTCCGCCCATGCACAGGACACACTGCCCGATGCCGGCAGGATTCAGCAGATAGTTAATTACCTCGCCTCCGATAAGTTGAAAGGCCGCGGTACGGCAGAGAAGGGAAGTATTACCGCCAGCAACTATGTGGCAAAAGCATTTAAGAAGCTGGGGCTGAAGCCAGCCAACGGCAGCAGCTATTTCCAGGATTTTACCTTCGACAGAAACGCACATAAAAATATTCCCAGCCGTAACGTGCTCGGCTTTCTGGATAACGGGGCCGCCCGTACAATCATCATCGGCGCCCACTACGATCACCTGGGGACCGCCGGATTATTTGATGGCAAATATCCCATCGGGGAAATACATAACGGCGCCGATGATAACGCTTCCGGCGTAGCGGGGTTGCTCGAACTGGCGCGGTATTACGTGAAAAACGGCCGCCAGGAGCCTTTCAACTTCCTGTTTATTGCCTTCGGCGGGGAAGAGCTGGGGCTGCAGGGTTCAAGGTACTATACTGCCAACCCGGTAATGCCCCTGGATAAAATGCATTTCATGTTAAACATGGATATGATAGGAAGATATAACCCTGAAAGGGGAGTGGGCATCGGTGGATTCGGCAGTGCGGCAGAATGGCCGGAAGTATTCAGAGAGGTACAGCAGCCGGGAATTAAATACTTTACAGATGCAGCCGGCAAAGGTGCTTCAGATCACCATAACTTCTACGTTAATGGCGTGCCGGTTATGTTCTTCCATACCGGAGGGCACGATGATTACCATAAACCAACGGATGATGCGCCGAAGTTACAGGCGGCTTCCGAGGCAGGTATTCTGCAGCTGGGCATTCAGCTGATCAACCGGGCGATGCAGTTTCCGATGCTGCAGTATGTGCAGCCATCAGAAAAATAATATCAGTCTGCCAGCTCTACCTCATACACAGGGCTGAACAGGTAAATGCGCTGAGACGCTACCTCTTCACAGCGGTAGCGTTTTCTTATTTTCTCTCCTTTCCGGAAAATGCGTCCGTCTTTGGTTTTAAACAGCTGGTTGGGCGGCAGCTGCTCAATAAAGTAGTGTGCTTCCTTTTTAGCATCGTATCTTTTTAGTACCCGCATCAGGTCTTCATCAGCGCAGGAGCTGGCAGCAGGGTTCTGCATACTTTGCCGCACCGCCAGTTCAATATCAGGGGGCAGCAGGTTTTTACCCACAAAGTCCCGTAATATCAGCGAAAACTCCTGTTTCCACTCTTTCCCGTGCGATGCTACCCGGTTACCGTATTTGTTGAATGTAACCAGGTGAGCAATCTCATGTAATAAAGTCAGCAGAAAGGAGTATTTATTCAGTGATCCGTTGATACTGATCCGGTGTCCCTTGCCGTTACCGTCAGGATGCCGGTAATCGCCAAGGATGCTTTGCCTTTCGCGGGTAATGGTCAGGTGTACTTTAAAGTAGGAGATGAAATCCATTACCTGGTCATAGGTACCTTCGGGCAGATAGGACGCTAAAGTGATTAATGGCGCCTCTTTTTTCACGCGGTTTATTTTTTAAGCCTGGTAAGCCGGAAAAGGCTTATCGTTTCAAATACTGTATAAATCAGGTATAAAGCTAACAGTATGAAGATAGTGAGTTTACTCACATCCGGCCGGTAGGCCAGTACATAGATGGCAATGCCGGCTACGCAGAGCAGCAGTTTGCTGAGCGTGGAGCCATAAACGGCACGGATAAAGGCGTTGTGATTGGAGGAAGCGAGTCCTTTACGACTCATCAGGTAGGATGCCAGGGTAATTAATGCCATTGCCAGGTTGCCGGCCATCAGCACGTATTGATGCGCGCCGATTTCCAGTAACCTGGGTTTGAACACTATAATTAATCCGTTCAGGATGCCAAAAACGGCAAATAATCTGATAAAAAATCTGTCACTCATTTACGGGTGTCTTTAATAATTTGCCACAAAAGTATGGCTAATGCCAGTAAAGAAAAAATGATCAGCAATACAGGGAAGCGCCAGCCTATCCACTGGTCAAGTTTATAACCAGCGAACACACCGATTCCCAGCGTGACCATCATCTGAAAGGCCAGACCCGCGTAACGCAGCAACAGCCTGTTATCAGGCTTTTTCTTCCTGGAGGACGGATTTTCCATGTTTTACATTTTCCGGAGCCGGCTGATCTTCCATGTAGCAACGGCCATTGAATTTGGCAGTAGGCTCCATTTCAAAATGAGCGGTATACACATCGCCCTTTACCAGCGCATTCGCTTTCAGGAACAATAATTCTTCCACTTTGATAATACCGGTCACTTTTCCCAGAATGTCTGCACTCTGGCATACTAAATCACCCGTAATATCCCCGTCTGGTCCTACTACAATCTTCGCTTTTGTAGATACCAGACCATTTACTTGTCCGTCGATCCGGATATCGCCTTCACATACAATATCGCCCTGGATAGATGTGCCGCTGCCTATAATGTTAATAGTCGAGCTGGGTAACACACTTTTGCTGTCCCCCTTTGATTTTGAACTGTTATTAAACATAGGTTTTCAGGTTTTTCAGGTTTAATGATGTAAGATAATAATATTTTATGATTTGATTATTTGAGATTTATTTATTTGATTGCCGGTTTTTGGAATTTTTTGATGTACGGATTTATATAAATGCAGCAGAGATAACGCTTACATCTCCGCAGCATTTTAAATAATCAAATAATTAAATAATCACATCTCAATAAGTACTGTTGTCCACTTTAGGTACTTTTAACATCGTGGTGTCAAGTTTTCCGGTAAATTCCCCGTTAATTACCTGTTTTATATTTTTCAGGTACTGATCGCGGGCATTAATGGCTGTTTCGAGGGAGTCCGCACGCATTTTCAGGTGAATAAATTCCTTGCGCTGCTTCAGATCTCCGTAACCCGGAATGTAATAACGTAATGGTGTAAATACAACGGTAGCTACTGTAATGGCTACCAGCAATACAAAAAGGGTACTTAATGCGATATATACGCTCATTCTCGACAACTTAAAGGACGTAACTTCTTCATACGTATCATCATTCATAATCACCAGACGGTACTTATGACTGAGTTTTTCAAGGTTTCTTCTGTTGTTTTTTTTCCCCTTCCTGGCCATGTTTATTGGTAATACTTAGAAATTTATTCGTTTTCAGGCGGCTAAAGTTAATCAATCCGGTAAATCAATCCACTATTTTATCCTATCTTTAAAATATTTTTTCAAACTTTCAGTTATATATAGGAGCCTATACACCCTGGCATACATGAATTGCTATAAATCGCTACGAACTTATCCGGTTTTAATTTTATTATTGTTTTGCATGGGATTACCGGCGGTTATGGCACAGAACGCACCCCGGAACAACTCCCAGCCGTTGTCTCAACCACAACAGCAGGAGCGACCCCAGACCAAACCATTGCTCAATAAACCGTTATTCAAGCCCAGAGAATCCAGGGTGCAGGATCGTCGTCCCCCTTCCGAAGTCATGCTCGAAAAAAAGGGATGGAACTTCAAGCGTAAGTTCTTCCAGAACATGGCCACCCGGTTCAACTACTATTTTCATGCCCGCGTGAAGCTGGAAAAAGTACTCAGAACCGCTAACCGCGACGGCCAGGACAATTACAACGTATTACTGCCTTTCTATCCTACCACCCTGCAAAGCCAGGGATACAGCAAAAGTGAACTGGACTCCGTGATTGAAAAAACCAATATGGCTATCCAGCTCCATGACCCCCGCGGTAAATGGATCGATGACTGCTTCCTACTCATGGGCCGCGCCTACTTCTATGAAGGCGACCTGGAAAACGCCAATAAAACATTCCAGTACATCAACCTGAAATTTGCTCCCAAGAAGAAATCAGAATATAAAACCGTTGTCGGCGCTACCGAAAATGACCAGATCTCCATCGCCTCCCGCGAAAAGAGAAAAGGCTTCTTCGGCCGCTTCAAGCATACCTACGCCCGTAATGATGCGTTCCTCTGGCGTGCCAAAACATTGCTGGAACAAAAGGAATATGATGAAGTACAGGCCTTGCTGAACATCCTCAATACTGATCCCAACTTCCCGCGCCGCCTCAATGGCGGACTTGCGGAAGTGCTGGCCTACAGCAACTATATCCAGGGCAGATACCCGGAAACGGTACAACCCCTGAAAGTAGCTATCGATAAGAGCCGGGACCGCGTGTCTAAAACACGTATGTCTTTCATCCTCGGACAGTTATACCTGCAGCTGAACCATCCCGATTCCGCTATGGAGCAGTTCCGGGAAGTAATCAGCTTCAAGCCTGATCCCATGATGGATTTCCAGTCCAGGATACAGATAGCTAAAATCAACGCCAAACAGGACGGAGGGCTTGCCAAAAGCATGGAAAGCCTGAAACATATGCTCCGCAAAGAGCGCTTCAGCCACTTCCGCGATGCTATCTTCTATACCATGGGTACCCTGGAATATCCGAAAGATCCCGAAGCGGCCCTCGGATATATGCAGAAATCCCTGAAACAGCCCAGCGCCAACACCGTTCAGCGGATGCTCACCTACAAGGGCATCGCCGATATATATTACGATCAGCGCCAGTACCTGGAAGCTAAAAAATACTATGACAGTACGGCCGGCGTCATGACACCGGACTTTGTAGATGCGAAAATAGTGACCATCAGGAAGGAAGTACTGGCAGAAGTGGCCGCCAAGGTAGCCATTATGCACCGGGAAGACAGCCTGCAGCGGCTGGCCCTCATGCCGGAAAGCGACCGGAATGTGCTGCTCTCCAAAATGGCCGCCGGCATCAGGAATGCCGCCGCCGAAAAGAAAAAGAATGATGCCATGCAGGCCGCCAATCCATATGACAATCCTGCTTTCGGTAATAACAATAACGGCTACACGCCAAAGGAAGAGAAAGGTGACTGGTATTTCTATAACGCCTCCAGCAAAGCCTCCGGTTTCTCGGAATTCAAACGCAGATGGGGAAACAGGCAGGTGGCCGATAACTGGCGCCGCAGCCAGAATGGTGTCATCGTCAACAATAATAATAACAATGCTCCGGCAGATGTAGCCGGCGGGCCGGCGGAGACAGCCACAGAAGCACTGTCACCGGACAGCATCACCGCTGAAAAACTGTCGCAGGGGCTGCCCCTCACACCGGAGAAACTGGCCGCTTCCCGCACCCTGGAACAGGATGCCTGGTTTGACCTGGGTAAACTTTACCATGATAAACTGGAGAGCTTTAAGCTCGCCATCGAAACATATGATTCCCTGCTGCTGAAATATCCGGATCACCCGCGTAAACCGGAAATTTTGTATTCCCTGTACGTGTGGCATGGCAAACTGAACAACAATGCCGAAGCCGCCCGTTACAAGGCACTGGTACTGAACCAGTACGGTAATACCAATTTTGCGGACATCATCCGCGCCGGCGGTCTGAGAGATATTGATGCGGGAAAGAAAAAAGCAATCGGCGCGGCCTACGATTCGGCTTACACTGCTTTCCGTAACGGTGATAATAACGCCGCGCTGGCAATGAAGCACCTGGCTGATTCTACCTTTGGCGTCAACTACCTGCAGCCTAAGTTCGACCTGCTGGAAGCCATGATCGCCATAAAAAACGATACCCTCTTTGCTACCGATACCCTGCAGCTTTCCCGGAAAGCCGTAACCGCTGTGATGCAGAAATATCCTGCTGACGAAGGCGTTCAGGCGCAGGCACAGGCCCTGCTGGATGCGCTCAACCGCCGCGGTGAGCTGACAGATTACCTGGCAAAACTGGAAGTACGCAAATCCAATGGAGATGGCCCGCTGGTAGATGAGAATATTTCCATGAACTATCCCTGGCAGAATCCGCAGCCGGTGTTTACCGATAAACTGAATGTAGCCAAAGCGCCGAAAGATTCAGTGCAGGTAGCTGCCAATATCGCCGGATCATTACCTAACAAGCAGATTGCCACTATCGCACCGGTCAAGCCTATGACGCCATACGCTCTCAAAGCGGATAATCCTTACTTTGTGGTATTGTGCTTCCAGCGTGTGTCCAAGGAACTGATGGATGAGG
Source organism: Chitinophaga solisilvae (assembly GCF_009928525.1). GTDB lineage: Bacteria > Bacteroidota > Bacteroidia > Chitinophagales > Chitinophagaceae > Chitinophaga > Chitinophaga solisilvae. Next base: position 678,666 of record NZ_JAABOK010000002.1, read on the forward strand.
GAATTAACCAGTTTACCCGCTACAATGCTACCAAACATGCGGCCGATAAAATAGAAGTAGGCAGTTTTGTGCTGACGCCTTCCGAAACAATGCTCATTTTCCGCATTTTCGCCAACGAAGACAAAGCGCTGACCTATTTCGATGAAATCAGGGAGGAAGCCGCCCTCAGCATCATTCCGCGTATCCGCCCTGCGGATTATTCCCTGTTCGTCATTTCGAGAGATAATTTCATCCTGCTGAACAGTACCAAAGACCTGACCGGCTACCGTAAGTTCTTCACAGACAATTACGTAACACAATAGTCAGCATTTACAGGCAACAGAAAAGTGTTAAAATTTCCGGAGCAGATAAATATCCACATAACTAAATAATCAAATACCTAAATATTTAATAGATTTGTGGGTCAAACTGTTAGTAAACAGGCGTGTTTATTGCTGTTTGGGCACTTTATTGAATAATTTATTACAGCCAACGATAGCATTACAACTGTCCAAAAAAATAATCACAGACGGTTTGGCCAAAAACAAATCATATAGCGCATGAAAAAATCGGTGAAAATATTGTGGCGAGTGGCATTTGGTGTATTAGCATTTTTTGTTCTCTTCGTCCTTCTGATCAATTTCCGCGTGATAGGCAATATGCCTTCTATGGAAGAGCTGGAGAACCCGCGCGCAGCGCTGGCTTCCGAAGTGATCGCCGATGATGGAACTATTCTGGGTAAATATTACCAGGTAGACCGTTCCAGCAGCGACTATAACGAAATCTCCAAAAATGTGATCAACGCACTCATCGCTACGGAAGAAACCCGTTTTTACGATAACTCCGGTATTGATGCCAAAGGAACGCTGGCCATTCCGTTCTACCTGCTGATAGGTAAGAAACGCGGTTCCAGTACCATCACACAGCAGCTGGCGCTGAACCTGCAAGCCGACAACCTGGGGAAGCAGCGTGCCAGCAACCCTGTCAGCAGAGCCTTCCAGAAATTGCAGGAGTGGATCATCGCCGTGAAACTTGAGCGTAACTTCACCAAACAGGAAATTCTGACATTATACCTGAACACCGTTGCTTTCGGTGATAACGTTTATGGTATCGAAAACGGCGCCCGCACCTTTTTCAGTAAAGACGCCGGACATTTATCCATAGAAGAAGCCGCCATCCTGGTAGGCATGCTGAAAGGAAACACCATGTATAACCCCCGTCGTAATCCGCAGCTGGCGCTGAGCCGCCGTAATACGGTGATAGACAACATGGTGGAATCCGGTTTTATCACACCGGCAGAAGCAGCCGCTGCGAAAAGCAAACCTATCGTCTTACATTATAATAAAATAGACCATAATAAAGGACTGGCCCCTTACTTCAGGGAAGTGCTGCGGGATGAGCTGAAGGCCTGGTGTAAAGAACATAACAAGGCGGATGGCACTCCCTACAATATCTACCGCGACGGGCTGAAAATTTATACTACCATCAATCCGCGTATGCAGTTGTATGCGGAAGAAGCGGTAGCCAAACACCTGTCTTCCCTTCAGAAGTTCCTCTATGCACAGAATGATGTGAAAACCGGCAGTGTATGGAAAAAATGGCCGAAATACCTGGATAAATATACGCAGGAATCTGACCGTTATAAGGTAATGAAAGAAGATGAGGCATCGGATTCAGCTATTGCCAGAGCCTTTAACACGCCTACCCGTATGAAGGTGTTTAGCTGGAAAAGCTCCACAGAGCCCGATTTAAATGAGATAGATACGGTAATGACACCATTGGATTCTATCAAATACATGCGCGCGGTACTGCAGGCCGGCTTCATGGCAATGGATCCTGAAAGCGGGGAAGTGAAAGCCTGGGTAGGCGGTCCTGATTTCCGCTATTTCAAAAATGACCACGTAGCCAAAACCCGCCGTCAGGTTGGTTCTACCTTTAAGCCTTTCCTGTACTGCTTTGCCATCATGAATGGCATGTCTCCGTATACAATGTTGCCGAATGAACCGGTGACCATCGGGAACTGGACCTTATCGCGCAACTCGGAAGGCAGTGTTGGCGGCAGTATTTCCATGGCCGGCGCACTGGCGCGTTCCCTGAACCTGGTATCTGCTTACCTGATCAAACAGATCGGCGCGAAAGCGTTTGCAGACTTCGCCCAGAATAAGATCGGCTTTACCAGTAAAATTGAACCTTATCCTTCCATCGCACTGGGGGTATCAGAAATATCGCTGTACGAAATGTTGCAGGCATATACCATGTTCCCCGCCAGAGGTATCAATACCAAACCGATTTACATCACCCGTATAGAAGACCGTTACGGTAATATCCTGGAAACATTTGCTCCTGTTAAGCGGGAGGTTATCAGTGAGAAAGAAGCCTACACCATGGTGAAGATGATGGAAGGCGTACTGCAGCCGGGTGGCACCGGCGCCCGTATGCGCGGCGCCTATAAAATGCAGGGTGAAATGGCCGGTAAAACAGGTACTACCAACGACAACACCGACGGCTGGTTTATGGGATATACCCCTAAACTGCTGGCCGGCGCCTGGGTAGGCTGCGAAAACAACTTTATCCACTTCGCCACCACCCGTGTAGGGCAGGGCGCCAACACCGGTCTGCCTATATGGGCATTGTTCATGCAGAAAGTGTATGCAGATAATACCCTGAAAATCAACAGCAGCGATAAATTCATTGTACCGGCCAATATGACGGATGAAACATATTCCAACTTCGACACCAATGTAAAACCCGGCGCTGAAGCTGAAGACATCGGCAATGGCTCTGAGTCTGATTATAATACCGGAACAGACGAGAATATGTATACACCGGGAGAAGATAAAACACCGGAACCGGCAGCTAAGCCAAAGGAAGAAAAACCTGCGGCGCCCAAACCGGAGAAAGACAGTAAAACACCGGCTACAACCAATCCGGCTGCACCCAAAGCAGTATATCCATCACCGAAAAAAGATAATTAAACATAAGGAGAAGACCGGAGCAACGCTCCGGTCTTCTTTTTTTATTAATATCTCAGCAGGATTTTATAGCTTCAGCCCCAGAAACCAAACCATTAAAAAACCAAGTATGAAACACGTTGCCAAAGCGCTGCTGTTAGCGGCGTTATTGCCTGTTGCCGTTATGGCGCAGGAGAAAACCCAGTTCATCAAAGGTTCCTGGGAAGAAATTACCGCCAGGGCCCGGAAGGAACACAAGCCCATCTTCATTGACACTTATTTCGAAGGATGCCATGCCTGCAAAGACATGGAAGTAAAAGTATTTCCGCGTCCGGAAGTAAAGCAGTACATGGAGGAAAACTATGTCAATACCGGCTTTGATGTGTTCAAAGAGAAATTCGGTATGGATCTCTGTGTGAAATATTATATGCGCGGATTCCCTACTTACCTGGTTATTGCAGAAAACGGTGAGCTGATTAACCGGGGAATAGGTTACCAGGAGCCTGACAGATTCCTGGAATTCCTGCAGGAGAATGTGGCCAGAAACAAGGCCGGTAAGTACCTGTCAGGCTTCAGTACGGACGTGGTGTCGCAGGATCCGGCTTTCTATAAAGCCTTGTTCGACAAGGGCAGTCAGGGTACCGATCAGGCTGCGGTGGCTGCTTACCTGGGGGAAACAAAGGATATGACAGCTGAAACCACATTCAAGGTGATGCTGATAGCGAAGGAGTTACCTGCAGCATACCGGGAGTATTTCATCAGGAACAGGGCGGAATATGTGAACCGTTTCGGGGAAGACCTGAGTAATACTATCCTGGACAGGCTGCTGGCAAAGGATCTGACGGTGTTGTCTGCTACTTATGACAAAACTGTCTTTGATAACTTTCTTCAGCAGCAGCAACAGGTCTACAGTACTGCTGATTGGACTTACGTCAGGATGTATTATGCAGAAAACTATCTGTACAGAAAATGTAAGCAGGCAAAGACTTTCCTGGAATTTGCCGTTGCCCATCCGGACACCAACGATAACCGGGTGCGTTATATGAGCTTCTATCTGGGGCCGGATCTGAGCAGGGACCCGTCGTTAAAGGAGCTGTATATCAGGTGGGCAGCGCCGGTACTGACGAAGAAATCCAGCCTGGAAGTGCTGCAGACACTGGCCTATATGTGTAAGGATGCCAATAAGGAACAGGCAAAGAAATATTTCACCTGGGCCCTGGAAAAAGCCACCGCTTTTGGCCAGAATACGGATAATTTAAAGAAGTCCCTTCAGGAGTTATCCATTTGATTATTTAGTTATTTGATTATTTGAGATTTTATATAAAGCAAGAAGTCCTCTGAACTGTTCAGAGGACTTCTTGCTTTATATAAAATCTCAAATAATCAAATAATCAAATAAACTAGGCTTTGATGGCTTTGTTTACGAGGTCTGCCGCTTCGCTGAGCAGGGTAGCTGATTGTACCTGCAGGCCGCTGGCTTCGATGAGATCTTTCGCTTCTTTAGCGTTGGTACCTTGTAAACGTACGATGATAGGCACTTTGATATTGCCGATGGATTTGTAGGCATCGATAACACCTTGTGCTACCCTGTCGCAACGAACGATACCGCCGAAGATATTGATCAGGATGGCCTGTACTTTAGGATCTTTGAGGATGATACGGAAGCCTGCTTCTACGGTCTGAGCGTTGGCAGTACCGCCTACGTCCAGGAAGTTGGCCGGTTCACCGCCGCTGAGTTTGATCATATCCATGGTAGCCATGGCCAGACCGGCGCCATTTACCATACAGCCTACGTTACCGTCGAGTTTTACGAAGTTGAGGTTGTATTTACCTGCTTCTACTTCAGTAGGATCTTCTTCGGTGATATCACGGAGGGCTTCCAGGTCAGGATGACGCATCAGTGCGTTATCGTCCAGGTTAACCTTAGCGTCTACAGCGATGATTTTATCGTCGCTGGTTTTGAACAACGGGTTGATTTCCAGCATGCTGCAGTCCAGTCCTACGTAAGCGTTGTACAGGTTGGTAACAAATTTAACCATGTTTTTAAACGCTTCGCCGCTCAGGCCCAGGTTAAAGGCGATGTTGCGGGCCTGGAAGGGTTGCAGGGCCATGTTTGGCTTTACCCACTCTTTGAATATTTTTTCTGGCGTATTGTGTGCTACTTCTTCGATATCCATACCGCCTTCAGTGGAGTACATGATTACGTTCTCACTTTTAGCGCGGTCCAGCAGGATGGAGAGGTAAAATTCCTTTACAGGGTTGGCGCCGGGATAGTAAACATCCTGTGCTACCAGTACTTTGTTAACCAGTTTACCAGCTTCGCCGGTCTGAATGGTAACCAGGGTGCCTCCGAGGATATTACCGGCGATGTTTTTCACATCTTCCGCATTTTTACCTACTGCCACGCCTCTCTGCTCTGTACCACGGATTTTACCCTTACCGCGTCCACCGGCATGAATTTGCGCTTTTACAACCGCAAACTCGTTACCATACTGCACCTTCAGTTGTTTGTAAGCTTCGGCCGCCGCTTCTGGCGTATCTACGGGAATGCCTTCCTGAACCGGTACATTATATTTTTTCAACAGTTCTTTAGCCTGGTACTCGTGTAAGTTCATCGCAATAAAATTTGGCGCTAAAATAGGTTATTATGATTTAAATATAAAACTGCAGTCATTTGTGAATTAAAAAATAACTTTGCGCGGTTTGATTTTTAAATCCGACTTTTAAATAATAGTATAAACAAATGAGTGAATTAACGGACCAGATTAAAGCAGCCGGGGACTACATCAGAAAATACTGGCAGGAGATCCCGGTAGCGGGTATTATATTGGGGAGCGGACTGGGTAACCTGGCGAAGGAAATAGAGAATAGTGTAGAAATTTCTTATCGTGATATCCCTCATTTCCCGGAATCCACTGTAGAAGGGCATTCCGGCAAACTGATTCTCGGATATATGAAAGGCAAGCCGGTGGTAGCCATGGCAGGCCGTTTCCATTATTATGAAGGCTTCAGCATGCGCCAGGTAACCTTTCCGGTGCGGGTAATGAAGGAGCTGGGAATAGCCACCCTCTTCATTTCCAATGCTGCCGGCGGTATGAACGCTGCCTTTAAGGTAGGCGATCTGATGATTATCAGGGATCATATTAATCTGCAGCCGGAACATCCGCTGCGCGGCCGTAATGAGGACACCCTGGGACCACGTTTCCCGGATATGAGCGAACCCTATTCCAAAGCACTGATAGCGGCAGCCGGCAATATTGCGGCAGCTAACAATATATCTTTACATACCGGCGTATATGTAGGCGTACAGGGCCCCACCTTCGAAACCAGGGCAGAGTACAAATACATGCACATCATCGGTGGCGATGCCGTAGGCATGAGCACTGTTCCTGAAGTGATAGTAGCAGCGCATGCAGGGCTGAAAGTGTTCGCCATGAGCGTTATTACCGACATCGGCATCAGGGAAGAAGAAAATGTGATTACGCACGAAGAGGTGCTGGAAGCGGCCAATGCTGCAGAACCCAAGCTCACGCTTATTTTCAGTGAATTAATCCGGCAACTATAAACGTTTTGTCATTTTCGGATGAAGCAACTTCTTATTCTCACAGCCCTGCTGTTTTTAGGCGGGAATCAATTACTGGCTCAGTTCAACACCGGACGCTTCGGCAGCATGGGCGGCGGCGGAGGTGGTACCAGCAAAATGCAGCGTGATACCTCCAAGCACGATCATGAGCCGGATACGCTCACGCTGACCTACCGTTACCTCGGCGAGCCTACCGATTTCACCATAGACTCTTCTGTGGCAGATTTCAACCTGGACTTCCTGAAAGTACCTGCCAACTACATGACGCTGGGCAACAGCGGCAGCGCAGCGCGCAACCTGATATTCACACCACTCATGAAACCCGGATTCGATGCCGGTTTTCATGCCTATGATGTGTATGGCAACAGCCACAGCACCGCACGCTTCTATAACACCAACAGGCCCTATTCAGAAATGAATTACCTTGTAGGCAGCAAACAGGAACAGGTAATCGGGATCACACATACGCAGAACCGCACGGAGCGCTTCAACTTCGCCTTCGACTACAGAAAGGTGAATGCTCCCGGTTACTACCGTACGCAAAATACCAACCACGACACCTATCGCTTCACCGCGCGCTACCAGAGTAAAAACAAACGCGCCAACTCCTACCTGAGCTTTTATTATAACAAAATCAACGGCGGAGAAAACGGTGGTATCAAAAGCGACACCTTCCTGAATAATCCTACCTTTAAACAGAAAAGAACGATTGAGGTAAACCTGGGTAACAAGGAAGTGTCTACATATGGCTTCTTCGGAACTTCTATTCCCGTTAAGTCCCAGTACAAGGAAACCGGCCTGCTCTTCCAGCAGCAGTACGACTGGGGAAGGGGCGATTCCATCCATATCAATGATACCACGGACTACTACAAGTACGATCCGGTATTCCGCGTACAGTACACGCTGAATTACCAGAGTAACGACTACCAGTTTATAGATACCCGTCCGGAAAAGGACTTCTATATTACCCGTTACGGACTTGATGCTACCAATGCAGAGAACGTAACTGCGCAGCATAAATGGAAGCTGCTCTCCAACGACATATCATTAGTACAGTTCCCGGTAATAGGTAACCTGGGACATTTTATTAATGTGGGCGCCCGCTACGAAACCATCAGCGGCACCTTCCTGGATGCGGATATTAATTTCAGCAACCTGGCCCTGCACGGAGAGTACCGGAATAAAACCCGCAACAAGCAATGGGATTTCTCGGCCCGCGGCGAACTCTATCTGGCCGGTCAGAACAACGGTGACTACAGCATTTCAGGTATGCTGCGCCGTCACCTGAACGACCTGCTCGGGGATATCAAGCTGACGGTAAACAACGTAAACAGGGAGCCATCCTATGTTTACAAGTACTTCAACAGTAATAAAACCACCTGGTATAATTACGACCTGAAGAAGGAAAATATTACCCAGCTGCAGTTTGCGGCAGAAAATAAAAAACTGAAGTATAACCTGGCAGTGAATTACTGGCTGTATACCAATTACACCTATTTCGAGGATGCCTATCACAGTAAACAGGCTTCCGGTTTATTCAATCTCCTGCAGGTCATTCTCAGCAAAAAAATCAATGTCGCTTCCTTTGCCTGGTACATGGATTTTGCTTTTCAGCAGGTACACGGAAACGGCCCCGTGAATGTGCCCGCCCTGTGGACGCGCCACCGCTTTGCCTTTGAAAAGCGCCTGTATACCAACCTGAATCTGATGACAGGTATAGAACTGAAGTATAATACCAGCTACTTTGCGGATGATTATTCTCCGCTGCTGGGGCAATTTACTTATCAGAATGCCTATAAGGTAAGGTATAATGCGCCCGACATCGCAGCCTTCGCGCATTTCCGCATTAAATCCTTCTCCGCCTTCGTCAGGGCTGAAAACCTGAACACCTTCTTTGCAACCAATAACATGGTGGCGCCATTATATCCGCTAAACGACTTCGACTTCAGGCTGGGCCTGAGATGGTGGTTTATCAATTAGTTATTTGGTTATTTTATTATTTGAGATTTTATAAAAGCGAAGAGCTGAGCAAATGTTTATGCTCAGCTCTTCGCTTTTATAAACCGCTGCATTGAAATCTCAAATAATCAAATCTCAAATAAAAAAATTTTTGCGTATTTTTGTGATTCGTCATGAAACGTTTTTTTGCCATATTATTTGCTGTAATGTATACCCTGCTGACAAGCGGGTTTACGGTGAATGTGCATTATTGCATGGGCAAGCTGGCGTCTGTGAAGTTGCATTCCGCGCCGGAAGATATGTGTGGCAAGTGTGGCAAACCGGTGAAAGGCAAAGAATGTTGCAAGAACGAAATCAAATTCTGCAAGGTTACTGAAACACATCAGGCAGCCAAAGCAATACAGCAGAGCTTTACAGTTGTTGCAGACATGCAGCTGCCGGTAATAACTTTATCCACACCTGCGCTCTCTGCGCAAAAGATACTGGTGGGCGGCTATCCGCACGATCCGCCGGAACCTCTCAATACCCCCATTTTTCTCCGCAATTGTACTTTCCTGATCTGATAACGGGCCGCTAAGTCCTGTTCCGTTACGGGAACAGCTATGGTATACCCGTCATATTCATCTTCAAAAAATTCAGATCATGAGAATTATCACTACCCTGTTACTCGTATTGGGAGTAACTTTCGGCGCACAGGCGCAATACAGGAAAGCAAGTCTTCAGGCTACCGGCCTTACCTGTGCCATGTGTTCCCGCGCAACGCTGGAATCACTGCAGACATTATCATTTGTAGATAAAATAGATACTGATCTTAACAATACCACCTTTATACTGTTCTTTAAACCAGGAGCTGAAGTGAGTATAGATCATATCAAACAGAAAGTGGAAGATGCCGGTTTTTCTGTAGGAAAGCTGGTGGTTACCGCTAATTTCAGCGATGTCAAAGTAGAGAACGACGCACACATCAATTTTGCCGGCAACACCCTCCATTTCATGGATGTTAAAAACCAGGTGTTAAACGGAGAGAAAGATATTACTGTCATCGATAAAAACTTCGTTTCTGCGAAGCAGTTCAAAAAATATTCCGGTGAAACAACGATGCCCTGCTATAAGACAGGTGTGATGAATGATTGCTGCAAACCGGCTACAGCGCCGGCTTCCAAAAGAATTTATCACGTGACTATTTAAGCGGAGAGGCATATGAAGAAAGTTTTAGTTTTAGCAGCAGGGATACTGGCTGCCGGGCTGACAACCTCAGCGCAGGAGTTATATGTGAACAGCGAGCCGGCCAGCAATATGGCGGCTAACTCGCTGGGAATACGGCTTAGCAACAGGTTCTTTTCCATGGAACATACCGGCGACGCAGGCATGCGCTTTGAACCGGAAATTATGTGGGGCATCAGTAAAAAACTGATGGTACATGCCATCGGATATGCCTCCAATATGATGCAGAACTCGATCCGCGCAGAGGGCGGCAGCATCTATGCGAAATACCGCTTCCTGTCGCTGGACCAGCAACATGCACATTTCCGCATGGCGGCCTATATAAAAGGTTCGGTGATAGACAATCCCTACTATCCCGTTATTACCGGCGGGCATGGCATGCCGGATTTCAAACGGCCGTATGCCAACAGGGAACTGGATCTGGAAGGTGCTACCTCCGGTGTTTCCGGCGGGGTGATAGCTACACAGCTGCTGCATAAACTGGCACTGTCTACTACGTTGGGGTATAACCGTTATATGAACAACATCAGGCATCAGATACCGGATGAATTTTCCAGGAATTCAGTGAATTACAGCTTGTCTGCCGGCTATCTGCTGTTGCCGGTAACCTATAAAAACTATAACCAGACTAACCTGAACCTGTATGTGGAACTATTGGGTAAAACCAATACAGATGCGGCAGGCAGAGGATCTTACCTGGATATAGCACCGGCAGTACAGTTTATTTTCAACAGTACCACGCGGCTGGATCTGTCGTACAGAGCGCAGGTGGCAGGGGATATGCCGCGGAACTCCTATAACTCATTTCTGGTGAGGATAGAGCATAATATTTTCAACATTAAAAAATAACCGGCGTGCAAAAAACAGATCTGTTTATAAAAAATATGGTTTGTCCCCGCTGCATAAAAGTGGTTACGGCGGTACTGGAAGGCGCTTCGCTTAAAGTAAAGGATATTCAGCTGGGAAAGGCTACTGTAGAGGGGCAGCTCACTGAGCAGCAGTTGCAGGCAATTCGCCTTGCTTTGCAGTCCGAAGGCTTCCTGCTGATCGACGATAAAAAGCAACAGCTGGTGGCAGCCATTAAAAATATCGTAGTGGAAACCGTTCATTATTCTGAGCTGGACGAGATGAAGGAAAATTTCTCTACACTGCTGGCCGGTAAACTGCAAAAGGATTATCATTATCTCAGCAGCCTGTTTTCCGAAATGGAAGGCATCACCATTGAGCAATATATTATTCAGCAAAAAATTGAAAGAGTAAAGGAATTGCTGGATTACAATGAATTAAGCCTGAGTGAAATCAGTTACAAACTGGGATACAGCAGCGTAGCGCATCTTTCCGGGCAATTCAAAAAGGTGACCGGACTCACGCCCAGCCAGTACAAACAATTGAAAACACCCGGCCGTATACCGCTGGATAAACTATAGTTGTCAGAAGTTAGTTGTTTTAGTTTTAGTTTGAAGAGAGGCTGCTGCAGATCGCAGCCTCTTCTTTTAATTCAGCAGCCATGAAAAAAATAGCAATAGGTATCCTGAAATTTATACAATCCCTTTTTGTGAAGAAGGATTGCTGCAGATAAGGATTATTTGAAATTTGGTTATTTGGTTATTTGGTTATTTGAGATTTGTTTCCATGTCTGGTGTCTTCTGAAATTTTGAGAACACCATGCAAGGCAACAAAATCTCAAATAACCAAATAACCAAATCTCAAATAATCTTTATCTTTACTTTTTCTCGATTTACTGCAGATGAAGTACAAGTGTTTTATTATTAGTTTGTTATGCGGATCCGGAATGTGTTTATTGTTAGCTTGTGGACATAGTAAAAAAAAGTACACAGCCCCCAAACAGAAACAGATAGTAGCCAACATCAGGCAGTTGGACGATGTGATGAAAGAAGCCATCGTTGAACGCCTGACCGCAATGAAAGACAATGAAGGATTGATGGAAGACAGTCTTCCCGCCTTCAGACCCCAGGCCATCCAGGAATTTTATGAACAGAACAGCCATGCCGGCCAGTGGTCGCGCAACGGAGAAGCCAGTCCTGCTGTAGAAAGCATGCTGAAACTGATTTTCAGCGCGGAAGACGAAGGATTGCTGCCGGCGCATTACCACGAAGCCGCGCTGAGCGCTGCCTGGAGGCAACTGGCCGTTGACCCGTCCGCCAAAAAGGACGCTGCACTCTGGGCCAGAATGGATGTATTGCTGACAGACGCCTTTATGAGAATGGCGTCGGATCTGCGCTTTGGCGTAGCGCCGCGGGATAGTATCACCCTGAAAGCTGATTCCCTCTTCGCCGACACTGATCTGCTGACCAAACTGCGGACCAGCCTGGATCAGAAGGATGTAACGCCGGTGCTGCAGGAGCTGGAGCCCACGCATGCCGGTTATCTCGCGCTGAAAGAAGGTATCCGCGGATTTAAGGAAAAATATGCCGCCTACCACTGGGATACCCTGCCGCTCAGCTATACGGATACAATGGCTTTCAGGCTACAGCTCATCAACAGGCTGGCGCAAAGCGGCCACCTGGATACCAGTGGCGGACATGATACGGATACGGCTATATTAAAAGATGGGGTCAGGGCATTCCAGAAGGAATTCAACATTTACCCGGATGGCGTTGCCGGCAGAAGAACAGTGATGGCGCTCAACAGAACCGTACATGACTGGGTTATGCAGGCGGCCGTTAACCTGGACCGCTGGCGCAAGATGCCGGATACCTTCCCCAATCAGTATATCCTGGTAAACCTGCCGGGCTATAACCTGGAGGTGGTAGACAGCGGCGTGGTAAAGGTGGCTTCCCGCGTAATTGTAGGTACGCCGCGTACCCGTACGCCACTGCTGAATTCCTACATGACCAACTTCATGTTATATCCTTACTGGCGCGTACCTTACAGCATTGTCTTCAAAGAAATGCTGCCCGCTATCAAGAAAGATGTGAACTACCTGGCCTCCAAAAACCTGGAAGTGATAGATGCCTCCGGCAATGCCGTAGATCCGTTAACGATAGACTGGAGCAAATTATCGAAAGGACATTTCCCTTATGTGCTCCGGCAGATGGACGGTCTGGACAACTCACTCGGTATCATGAAGTTTAATTTCCGCAACAAATACAGCGTATACCTGCATGATACCAACAACCGCGGTCTGTTCAAGAATTCCATGAGAGCTATGAGCCATGGTTGCGTGCGCGTACAGCAGTGGGATAGCCTGGCGCAATACCTGGTAAGTTCGCCGGATACCAGCAATCACCGTATAGACAGTATCCGAGCTTGGATTGACAGGGAAGAAAAGCGGCAGGTAGACCTCACCCGGCGTATCCCCATTTACTTCAGGTATTTCACCGCAGAAGGAAAAAACGGCACCCTGATTTTCTACGACGATATCTACGGAGAAGACAAGGTACTCCGCCGCCTTATGAAAATTTAGTTATTTGATTATTTGATTATTTGAGATTTATATTCAAAAAGAGAAGCCTTCAGGACCGTCCTGAAGGCTTCTCTTTTTGAATATAAATCTCAAATAATCAAATAATCAAATAACCAAATTATTTAAGTTTGGCTTTGAGGGCTGTATCCAGTTCCTGGAGGAATTCTTCTGTATACAGGTAGTCTTTACCGTGTTCTACTTTATTACCGTGGATACAAACGGCCAGGTCTTTGGTCATTTTACCGCTTTCCACTACTTCGATACAAACCTGTTCGAGTGCGTGGCAGAAGTTGATCAGTTCCTGGTTGTTATCCAGTTTACCACGGAATTCCAGACCGCGTGTCCATGCGAAGATGGAGGCGATAGGGTTGGTGGAGGTAGGTTTACCTGCCTGATGATCGCGGTAGTGGCGGGTTACAGTACCATGAGCGGCTTCTGCTTCCATTGTTTTACCATCCGGAGTGATCAGGGTAGAGGTCATGAGGCCGAGTGAGCCGAAACCTTGAGCAACGGTATCAGACTGTACGTCGCCGTCATAGTTTTTACATGCCCATACGAAGTTACCGTTCCATTTCAGTGCGCTGGCTACCATGTCATCGATGAGGCGGTGCTCATAGGTGAGGCCCAGTTCCTGGAATTTAGCTTTGAATTCCTGCTGATAGATTTCTTCGAAGATATCTTTGAAGCGGCCATCATATTTTTTCAGGATGGTATTTTTGGTGCTCAGGTAGAGTGGCCATTTTTTCATCAGGGCCTGGTTGAAACATGCACGGGCAAAGCCTTTGATAGACTCGTCCGTATTGTACATCGCCAGGGCAACGCCATCGCCTTTGAAGTTATATACTTCGTGTTCGATCACTTCGCCGTTTTCGCCTTCAAATTTGATGGTCAGTTTACCTTTACCTTTGGTAACGAAGTCGGTAGCGCGGTACTGATCGCCGAAAGCATGACGGCCGATGCAGATAGGAGCAGTCCAGTTAGGCACCAGGCGCGGCACATTTTTCATCACGATAGGCTCACGGAACACAGTACCATCCAGGATATTACGGATAGTGCCGTTCGGTGATTTCCACATTTGCTTCAGTTTGAACTCTTTTACGCGTTCTTCATCCGGCGTAATAGTAGCGCATTTGATACCAACGCCTACTTCGCGGATGGCATTGGCCGCATCAATTGTTACCTGGTCGTTGGTAGCATCGCGATGTTCCATGCCCAGGTCAAAATATTTGATTTCTACATCCAGATATGGAAGTATCAGTTTATCCTTAATGAATTTCCAGATGATCCGTGTCATCTCGTCTCCATCCAGTTCTACCACTGGATTAGCTACTTTAATTTTTGACATTACGGGTTTTTTTAAAAATTAGATTAAATGCAATAAAAAAACGAACAACTATTCAAGCAAGTCCCCTTCTCAGGAGATCATCACGGAAAAATACGAATAGCTGTGATAATAACAAAACATTTTATGTACCAAAGACACAAAAAGGAAGAATTATGAATTACGAATTACGAATTACGAATGTAGTTCGAAGATAAAAGCGAAGACCGAAGCGATAATACTATTAAGTATCCGCTTCGGTCTTCGCTTTTATCTTCGAACTACATTCGTAATTCGTAATTCGCAATTCGCAATTCGTAATTCCTGACTAATGCATTTGTTTAATTACTTCATCCGCGAACTCGCTGGTTTTAACCAGTGTGGCGTCATCCATGAGGTTGTAGAAGTCGATGGTGACGCGTTTGCGGGCGATCGCGGTGCTGAGGCCGTGAACGATAATTTCCGCAGCTTCTTTCCAGCCCATGTATTCCAGCATCATTACGCCGCTGAGGATAACGGAGGAAGGGTTCATGGTGTTGGTGTTGGCGAAGCGGGGAGCGGTACCGTGGGTAGCTTCGAATACGGCGTGGCCGGTCATATAGTTGATATTGGCGCCTGGAGCGATACCGATACCACCTACGGCGGCAGCGAGTGCATCGGAGATGTAGTCGCCGTTCAGGTTGAGGGTAGCCACTACGGAGTAGTCCTGTGGCGCCAGCAGGATCTGTTGCAGGAAGTTATCCGCAATCACATCCTTGATGATGAGTTTACCTTCTGCCTGTGCTACTTTCAGTTCTTTATTGGCAGCATCTTCGCCTTGTTCTTTCTTGGTATTTTCCCAGCGTTCCCAGGTATATACTTTATCAGCAAATTCTTTTTCCGCCAGTGCGTAGCCCCAGTTTTTGAAGCCGCCTTCGGTGAATTTCATGATGTTGCCTTTGTGAACGATGGTAACGGAAGTACGTTTGTGCTCCAGTGCGTAGATGATGGCAGCACGTACCAGTCTTTCCGTGCCTTCAATGGATACCGGTTTGATACCCAGGGAAGAGGTGTACGGGAAGCGGATTTTCTTAACGCCCATTTCGTTCTGCAGGAAGTTGAGCAGTTTGTCTGCTTCCGGAGTTCCTGTCATATATTCGATGCCGGCATAGATATCTTCTGTGTTTTCGCGGAAGATGACCATGTCTACTTTCTCCGGATGTTTAACGGGAGAAGGTACTTTGTTGAACCAGCGTACTGGTCTTACGCAGGCGTAGAGATCCAGTTCCTGGCGCATAGCCACGTTCAGGGAACGGATACCGCCACCAACCGGGGTGGACAATGGGCCCTTGATAGACACCAGGTATTCTTTCAATGCGTCCAGAGTGCTTGCTGGCAGCCATTCTTTGGTTTCCTGGAAGGCTTTCTCACCAGCCAGTACTTCTTTCCATTCAATTTTCCTTTCACCACCATAGGCTTTTTCTATAGCTGCGTCGAATACGCGGACACTGGCTTTCCAGATATCCGGACCAATTCCGTCGCCTATAATAAATGGTATGATTGGGTGTGCGGGGACCTGTAACAGGCCATTGTTCATCGATATTTTTTCTGCCGGCATAAAACGGTTTCTTTATGCGTTACGTAATTGTGTAATCGGGTGCAAAGGTAACGCAATTATGGTTAAAGGGAGGTTAACTTCTTTCTTTTATTCCCTGATTTTAGCCGGTATATAACTTTTTGCTTATGTTAGGATTAATGTTATTTTGCTGCACATTTTTTTGCAGCAACAACAAAATCAACGATACCACCATGCAGTCTGTTTCTTATCTCGCCCTGGGCGATAGTTATACCATTGGAGAATGTGTGCCGGAGCCCGAACGCTTTCCGGTGCAGACAACCCGGCTGCTCCGCAGCAAGGGAATACCGGTGGAAGATCCTGTGATTGTAGCCACCACCGGCTGGACTACCGACGAGCTGAAGGCAGGTATTGAAGCTGCAGGTATCCGTGGTACTTACGACCTGGTTACCCTGCTGATAGGGGTGAATAATCAGTACCGGGGCCGCTCTGTGGAAAATTACATCCCTGAATTTACCGGACTGCTGCAACAGGCGCTGGCCTTTGCGGGCAACCGCCCTACAAGGGTAGTGGTGTTGTCTATTCCCGACTGGGGAGTCACTCCTTTCGCTGAAGGCCGCGACCGTGCCGCTATTGCGCAGGAAATAGATGCCTATAATGCCGCCGGAAAGGCTATTGCTGCCAGTATGCATGTCGCCTGGCTGGATATTACACATTATACCCGGGAAGCTGTACAGGATGCCTCCCTGGTAGCTGGCGACGGCCTGCATCCTTCCGGAAAGGATTATGCCCGCTGGGCAAATGATCTGTCGTCAGTGTTGCAACAGGCGTTGCATTGACGTAAAAAATACGCTAATTTCATATCTAAGAAAACCTTCTCTATGGAAAGCCATATCGTAAAAGTATTGTCTGTCACGCCGGTAACCCACAATGTCAGAAGATTTAAAGTGGAAAAGCCGGCAGGCTACCATTTCATTCCCGGCCAGGCCACCGAGGTATCCATTAATAAACCAGGATGGGCAGAAGAAAGACGGCCATTTACCTTTACAGGACTGAATGAATGGGACCACCTGGAATTCACCATCAAAATCTATGAAGATCATCACAGCGTAACCGCTGAACTGAATCAGCTGGCCCCGGGCGACTCCCTGACATTACATGATGTATGGGGCGCCATCCATTATAAGGGCGAAGGAGTGTTTATTGCCGGCGGGGCGGGCGTAACGCCGTTTATTGCCATCTTCCGGGACCTGCAGCAGAAAGGGCAGCTGGGAAACAACACGCTCATCTTCTCCAACAAAACCTCTGCTGATATCATCTTACAGGATGAATTTCAGCAGATGCTGGGCAAACGCTTTATTAATACCCTGACGGAAGAGGAAGCACCCGGATACGATCACCGGAAAATAGATGCCGCCTATCTCCGGGAAAAGATCAGCGATTTTAACCAGCATTTCTATATCTGCGGCCCCGATCCTATGGTACAGCAACTGAAAGAAATACTGAGCGGACTGACCGGTAAAGCAGACCTGATTACTATTGAGATATAATAACTTATACCAGATGGCCGGCAGATGTTACCTGTGCGCCTGCCGCCATTTTACCCTCCCGGAAGCAACGGTAGAATTTCTCCCTGACTTTTTCGCCGGCATTTTCCTGCGTTTTACCGGTAAAAGCGTTTTCTTGGCCTAAACTCACTTTTGTAGCAGACCACGGCATTCTATTTTTGTATCGTAAATATCAAAACAATGAGAAACGAAGATATTATCGAATCAAAAAAAAGGAGCCGCGCCACAGGAGGTATCATCCTGATCGTAGTAGGTGTGGTGCTGTTGCTGAAACGCCTGGACCTGGACCTTCCTGACTGGCTGTTCTCCTGGCAGATGATTCTGATTGCTATAGGCGTACTGATGGGATTCAAGCATGAATTTAAAGGTGGCGCCTGGTTAATCATGATCTCCATTGGTGGTATTTTCCTCGCCGGAGAAGTGCTGAACTGGCCTTATAATACCGCCCGCTTCATCTGGCCCGTAGTGCTGATTGTAGTGGGTATCGGGGTGATTACCCACCGGCAGTTTGACCGTCATAACATAGATAAATATAAAGAAACATATAAGGAAAAATATAAGGAGATGTATGCAGAGCAATATGCAGGCGGCGCGGAATCACACTACCAGAGCGAAAAACACAGCTTTACCGGTGATGATACCATCAATTTAACCGCCCTGTTCAGCGGAGTAGATAAAACCATTACCTCCAAGAACTTCCAGGGAGGCCATGTGTCAGCCATTTTCGGCGGATCGGACCTGAACTTCATGCAGGCAGACATCAACGGAACAGTAGTACTGGATGTTACGACCATCTTTGGCGGCTGTGAAATCATCGTACCCTCCAACTGGACCGTGAAAGTAGATATTACGCCTATCATGGGTGGTGTGGAAGATAAAAGACCGATGTCCCTGATGTCGTCCGGCAACAAGGACAAGGTGCTGCTGGTGAAAGGCTCCTGCATCTTCGGTGGGGTAGAAATTAAAAGCTACGCCTGAAAATAACAAAAACGGAAACCATATCTGTAAAAGAATCCATCCAACTTTTTAAATCTTATTGTATGCATTGGTTTGTTGCTAAAGTAGTTTACCAGATTATCTGCGGAAATGGAAGTCATACTCCGCAATTCGACGAACAGTTAAGATTGATCAGCGCTGTAACCAAGAAAGATGCGTGTGATAAAGCAAGAGAGATAGGTATACAGGAGCAATACGCTTTCAAAAACCAGCAGCAGGAACTGGTACAATGGAAGTTCATCAACGTGCCGGAAGTATATACGCTGGATCAGCTGACCGACGGTATGGAACTCTATTCCCGTATTGAAGAGCCGGGAGATCCCAATTCCTACCTGGCCTGGTTGCAGATGAAATCAGCGCAGCTGCAGGGACAACAATACTTTGAAGTAAACGTATAACGTTAAATCCGCTCTATTGGCAAAACAAATATATAAAGGAAACTCCTGGTGGAGTTTCTTTACTTCTTTTCTGATCTGGCTGATATTATACGGTGCGCTGTTATATTACTGGTTTGATTTTTCTTTCTGGAAAGCAGTTACAGACAGCTCCGTACGTGTGGTATTGCTGGGAGTGGCCGGTATACTCATCAGCCGGAACCTGGCCTACTACAGGCCCGGAGCGGGTATCAACAAGTTTGTATATGTAACCGTCGTGAGTATTGTGATGACCTGCTTATGGGTCTTCTTCTGTCACTGGATACTGGTACGCGCCTTTGATGAAGATTATGAATACATCCACTGGCTGAACAATGCGATTCCCATTCATTATATAGTTGGCTGTATGATGATAGCGGGAATCGGGTACAGGAGCCAGTTATGGTATGATGATGCAGAACAGCAGGATGAAAGAGCCAGAAAGGAAGCCACCGAAAAAATAGTACGTGAAGCAGAATTATTTAAACTGCGTCAGCAATTACAACCACACTTTCTGTTTAACAGCCTGAACTCCATCAACGCGCTGATTATGCTGCGGCCGCAGGAAGCCAGGGAAATGGTGCTGAAGTTATCGGACTTCCTGCGCGGATCGCTGAAAAGGGAAGATGATCACTGGATTTCTCTGAAAGAAGAACTGCAGTATCTTCAGTTATACCTGGATATAGAAAAGGTGCGCTTCGGGCACCGCCTCAGTACCCGGATCATTCACGATGAAGCTGCAGAACAGTTGCTCATGCCGCCTATGCTGCTGCAGCCGGTAGTGGAGAATGCCATTAAGTTCGGGCTGTATGATACCATCGGAGAGATTACCATCAGCATCCGGGCATGGTCAGAAGAAGGGATGTTGTATATTGAAGTAACAAATCCGTTTGATAACGAAGGGCAACAACCCAACAAGGGCACCGGTTTCGGACTCAGCTCCATAGAACGCCGCCTGTACCTGTTGTTTGCGCGGCAGGATCTGCTGGAAGCCAAAGCGCAGGAAAACATTTTTACAACCTTGATTAAAGTACCACAAACCAATGATAAAAGCAGTAATAATTGATGATGAGCCTCTGGCCCGGGAGGTGGTAAAGGAATATCTGGCTAACTTCCCTCAGATACAGCTGTTACAGGAGTGTAACGATGGCTTTGAAGGGCTTAAAGCCATACAGCAGCACCAGCCGGATATTATTTTCCTTGATATCCAGATGCCCAAAATCACCGGCTTTGAAATGCTGGAACTGGTAGAAAGTATGCCGGCCGTGATTTTCACGACTGCTTTTGAAGAACATGCCCTGCGCGCTTTTGAGGTGCATGCGGTGGATTATCTGCTAAAACCTTTTTCCAGGGACCGGTTTGACAAAGCGCTGCAGAAATGGCTGGACCAGCATAACAGCAGCGTGAGCGCTACGGCAGCCCTGCTGGAAACTGCTGCTGCTACGCCGCTGCAAAGCAACAGGGTAGTGATTAAAATCAACGGAAAAATAAAGATCATCCCTGTACAGGATATTCATTACCTGGAAGCGGCTGATGATTATGTAAAAATTATTACGCATGAAGGCAGTTTCCTGAAAAACAAAACCATGGCCTTCTTTGAGCAGACGCTCGATCCGCAGCAGTTTACGAGGGTACATCGTTCGTATATGCTGAACGTAAACCAGGTAACGCGTATTGATCCTTATGAAAAGGAAAATCACCTGGCTATCCTGCGCAGCGGCGCAAAGGTACTGGTGAGCAAAACAGGTTACCCCCGGCTGAAAGCCGCATTGGGCTTATAATGAAGAGAACAGCCGTTCCAGTTTTTCCTTCTTCAGAATTTTCTGCGATTGTGTGCCGGTAGCTATCAGCCGGTTATTACAGCGGGCTTCATAGCGGCAGATAATTTCATTTCCCTGCAGGGCAGTGATAGTAGCGGTAAATACTACCTCGCTGCCCTGCAGGGCCGGTGATACATGATCCACCGAAAGTTGTGTACCTATTCCTTCTTCTCCTTCTTCTTTCATTTCGAGTACAAACAGGCGGCAGCACCATTCCGCATCGCGGGCCAGCGCAAAAGTGGCGTATACCGGATGTACCTGTCCGCTGTCAAATGCAGCACAGTCTTCGGTTCTGACGATACGCCCGAATGTCTTTACATCTCCCGGCTGAAATATGGATCGCATAGAAAGTTTATTGAACTACCAGTACGGGTATTTTTACAAAATGTCTTACCTGGTTGGCGGTTTCGCCATAGATCCAGTCTTTGATACCTCTGTGGCCGTGGCCGCCCAGTACCAGGAAGTCTGCTTTTTCATCTATGGCAATACGGGCAATTTCCTTGGCACGATGTCGGAAACCCAGTACACCGTGCGCTTTGATGCCGCGGCTTCTCAGCAGCGCCAGGTAAGTATCCAGCTGTTCCTGGTCCTTACGCGTTTCGAAGTCGTCCGACTCTTTCCCGAAGTATTTCGCAGAGGCGCTTTCCACAATATGAATCAAGACATACTCCGTATGTTCGTTACCGTGACCGATGGCATTGGCGATAATCTGTTCATCTTTTTTACTGAATTCCAGCGCCATGGCAATACGTTTGTATTCCGGCTTATCCAGCTCTCCCAGCGAAATCTGCGGCGTATGAATGCCGCCGGAGGCTTCCTGCCGGTAGCGGCTGGTAACAGGATAGATGATAGTGGTTACCAGCAGGATGACAAAGCCGATACCTGCCGCAATAATCACCCCGTCTACCAGTATATTACCGGAGCCGGTGATATAACCGATGGCTTCGGTGTATACCATGCGCATATTCAAATATACCAACAATGCGGTGATGGCCCAGCTGGCAACTTTCACCGCCGGTTTGATAGCATAGTTACCCATTGTTTTTTTGTCGCTCACAAAATGTATCAGCGGGATGATGGCGAATCCCAGCTGCATACTCAGCAGTACCTGGCTGAATACCAGCAGTTCGCCCACCTTTTTTTCGCCGGCAATCAGGATAACGAGCAAGGCGGGGATGATAGCGATCAGGCGGGTAAGCAGGCGGCGCAGCCAGGGGTTGATACGCAGGTGCAGGTATCCTTCCATGACGATCTGGCCGGCCAGCGTACCGGTAACGGTGCTGCTTTGTCCGGCTGCGATAAGCGCTACTGCAAAGAGTATAGGGGCCAGTTTGCTGCTCAGCAGCTGTGACAGCAGTTCGTATGCGTCCTGTATTTCGGCCACGTCTGTTCTGCCTGTTTTATAGAATACCGCAGCTGCGAGTATGAGGATGGCGGCATTCACGAGGAAGGCCAGGTTGAGGGCGATGGTGCTATCGATGAAGTTGAGCTTCAGTGCCTGCCGGATGCCGGCATCTGTGCGTTTGATTTTGCGCGTTTGTACCAGTGCGGAGTGGAGGTACAGGTTATGCGGCATTACAGTGGCGCCGATAATGCCAATGGCAATATACAGGGCGTTGTTATCGGGGATAGAAGGCACAAAGCCTTTCACTACTTCGTGCATTTCCGGTTTGGCCATTATAAGCTGTATCAGGAAGGATATCCCCACAATAGCCACCAGCGAAACGATGAAGGCTTCCATCTTGCGGATACCGTAACGCTGCAATATGAGCAGCAGGAAGGTATCGAGGATGGTCAGACTTACCCCCCATATCAGCGGCAGGCCGGTAAGCAGCTGTATACCGATGGCCATACCGAGTACTTCGGCCAGGTCTGTGGCGGCGATGGCTATTTCCGCGAGTACATACAGAAGGAAATTAACTCC
Organism: Chitinophaga solisilvae; assembly: GCF_009928525.1. GTDB lineage: Bacteria > Bacteroidota > Bacteroidia > Chitinophagales > Chitinophagaceae > Chitinophaga > Chitinophaga solisilvae. Next base: position 701,386 of record NZ_JAABOK010000002.1, read on the forward strand.
GCGGGGATAGGTTTCACGGTTCGCCTGTGCCAGATCGCGCCCGCGCACGATTCCCAGTCTGGCGCTGAGGCTCTGCAGCAGCAGCGCCATCATGTTACTCATCAGCAGTACCCATAACAGTTTGTACCCGTACTGGCTGCCGCCGGCAAGATCCGTTGCCCAGTTGCCGGGATCCATATATCCTACGCTTACAAGGTAGGCGGGGCCAAAGAAGGCAAATAGCTTACGCCACCTTGATTTTTTGCTGGTATCTATACTCTGGTGTACATCGCTGAGCGATGTGTGAGGATGATGATTCATATTATTCTCTGAATAATAATTACGAATGACGAATTGCGAATTACGAATGCGGAAGCGAAGATCAAAACGTAGATTAAAGGTGATATTTAACAGATATCCCTAATAATCTACGTTTTGATCTTCGCTTCCGCATTCGTAATTCGCAATTCGTCATTCGTAATTCATGTTAAACTGGTCTTACCATTATATGTTTCGCCACCTGTTCACTGATGGTCAGGGTGGGCTGATTTTTGATTTTGATTTCGATGGAATTATCGTATTCGTAGTGGGCGATAATTTCCAGCTGGGTGCCTAATTTGATGCTTTTGGCATTGAGGAATGCCAGCAGGGAAACGGATTGGTCCGTGACGGCGGTAACCACGAGGCGTTTGGCGTTGGCCTGGTCCAGGGAAGTCTGCGGGCGTGGTTTGGTTATTTTTCCGTTGGCGTCGGGTATCGGGTCTCCGTGCGGATCTATGAGAGGGTTGCCCAGGTATTCGCTGAGGCGGTTAGTGAGTTTTTCGCTGCGAACGTGTTCCAGTTCTTCGGCAAGTTCATGGACTTCTTCCCAGCTGAAGGATAATTTCTCTACCAGGAAGCACTCCCACAGGCGATGGCGCCGTACGATCTGCAGGGCCGTTTTCCTGCCTTCTGCGGTGAGGGTGATGCCTTTATATTTTTCATAGTCGATGACCTGTTTCTCTTTCAGTTTTTTGGCCATATCGGTTACAGAGGCCGGTTTGGTGTCCAGTTCATAGGCCAGTGCGTTGGTACTGACAACGTTATCGCCTTCCTGGAGTTTATAGATGGCCTTCACATAATTCTCTTCTGCTACTGATAAGTTCATTTCGTCTAAATTATTATTTAGACAAATCTAAATAATTAATCTGAACTTTTTCTGTATCCGGTATGTTTTTTGATTTTAGCAGCGCACATATAAAAATTATATCTAACTTTTCGCCCAGAATCAATTTTTGTAATGAAGCGTTACCTGTTATTATTATTGACAATTGGAGTTTTAGCGGCCTGCAAAACCAAGAAGAAGCCTGGAGGCGGCGCCGATGAGCCCATGACATTCGAGGACTTCAAGGCGTTGTTTACGCCCGGAGTACTTCCCTACAAACTGACTGCCGACACATTACGGATGCCGCTTGCCGATTCCCTTTCTGTGGATACCGCCGATGTGCACCGTTTCCTGACTGACACACTTACCAAAGGAGATTACGGGAAAAATGAACGCGTGAAACTGTTTCCGCTGCAGCTGATCCCTGGCAATGAAGTGGATTTTATGGTACTGAAAGCGGTAGGAAAAAGCCAGACCACCGGCTATCTCTGCTTCCTGGACAAAAAAGGCAAATACCTGAACCGTATTCGTGTAGCCAACACCGGTAGTGCCGATGGATCCGTGATGGGGGTCAATATCGACAGTAAGAATGTGATCAAAATCAGTACGGAGAAGAAACTGAGCGGCAGCAATACTGCACTGAAAGAGGAGTTTTATGCAGTTGGCAAGGATGGCAACACCCAGCTGATCATGACTAACTCCAACGGCCCTACGAATCCGGGCCAGATCTTCAATCCGATTGATACCTTACCCCGCAAGCATAAATTCTCCGGCGACTATACCTCCGGTGAAATGAACATCGTTTCCATCCGCGATGGCGACGATCCCAAAACATTCCTGTTCTTCATCACCTTCTCCAAGGATAACGGCAACTGCAAAGGGGAACTGAGCGGAAAAGGCCATTACATTGCGGGCAACCGGGGTGAATTCAAAGACAAGGAATCCTCCTGCGGCATCTCCTTCCAATTTTCTTCCGGCCGCGTAAGCATCCGCGAAATAGGTGGCTGCGGCGCATACAGAGGAATTAAGTGTTTCTTTGAAGGAGGCTTTGGCAGGAAGAAAAAATAATTGCGAATTACGAATTGCGAATTACGAATGAGGAGCGAAGATTTAAGCGGATAAAGAATTTACTTCTTCGCTTAAATCTTCGCTCCTCATTCGTAATTCGCAATTCGTAATTCGCAATTCGTAATTCGCAATTACAATAAAAAAGCCCCGCAGTGAAACTGCGAGGCTTTTTTATTGTACGAAGTGGGAGCTACTGGATTCGAACCAGTGACCCTCTGCTTGTAAGGCAGATGCTCTGAACCAGCTGAGCTAAGCTCCCTGATAAGGATCCTTTAAAGACGATGAAGTGTGGGAGCTACTGGATTCGAACCAGTGACCCTCTGCTTGTAAGGCAGATGCTCTGAACCAGCTGAGCTAAGCTCCCTAAAAAAGATCCTTAAATAAATTTGAAGTGGTGGGAGCTACTGGATTCGAACCAGTGACCCTCTGCTTGTAAGGCAGATGCTCTGAACCAGCTGAGCTAAGCTCCCATTTTTCTTCGTGACCACCGAGCCTTTCGTTCGATGGGATTGCAAAGGTATAAACTATTTTTATTCTACCAAATATTTTTTCAAATATTATAATCGCATCTGCCTGAAACTGTTAAGTATAAAGGGTTTCAGGTAGATGAAAATTTTTTCAACCAGTGATTGACAAGGCAAAAGTGTACACAAATTGAGCAATCAATGGGCTTTATTTTTTAGGTCCCTTGAAGATGCGTTTAACGGCTTTACCCAGTTTATTCAGGTTAGCCAGTTGTTCCTGTATAGGCGCCAGCGTTAGATCGTCCGGTTGCAGACCAGCTTCCACATAGTCGGTTGCTGTTTGTTCCGGATAGAGGAGAATCACGTTGTTATCCTTGAAGTGACGGCCTACCTTAGCCGGTATACCTTCCATGTATGCATGATAGGAGAGTGTACCCTTGCGTGCGGTCACGATCACCACCAGGTCATCGCGTGTGATATCACGGGAGAGGATGAGGAAATCTTCCATGGTATCAAACTGTTTGTAGGTTATATCGGCGCTGACTTTAGTCTGTACAATATATGCTTCGGTGAATTGTCTGGTTTTTTCTGTTGAAAAGACCAGCAGTTTTGCGCCGGCCTGTTTGGCCAGCAGCAGCATTTTCTGCAGGTAGTGGAGGAAGCCCAGTTCGTATTCGGTATTGGGTGGGAGCACCAGCACCATCTTCTTGGTGGTGTTGAGCGGGTGCAGGAAATTGCAGACGTATACTGTTTCCCAGACGCTCTGCAGCACGTTGTCCATGGTGGTGCCGAAGATAGTGCCGAACCAGCGGTCGGTAGTACTGGTTTTGTCGGTCCATCCCAGGATCACATCGCTGATCATGAGTTCTTTGGCGGCGCGGGCAATACCATCCGACACGTTGAGGTCAATGCGGGTGACTACCTGCAGGTCGCTTTCTGTTGCGGCTGCGTGGATAATCGCTTTTTCCATCATCTTGTTCGTCAGGTGTATTTTATCACGGGCCTCTTCATTGTCCTGTACAACGGCGAGGGGATAGATGGGCGTAGGGGCGTGGGCATCCTTGATCATAACGGCGAAGTCGAGCAGCGATTCTATTTTATCCGGGTTGGAAACCGGTACCAGTATGCGTTCCGGCTGATCGGGCAGTTCCGGTTTATGATCTCCGTCCTGTACTGCCAGTTTACGGCCGGCGCTTTCTGTTACAAAAGAGCCTACCATGCAGGTGATCAGAATGAGGATAACAGTGCCGTTGAGTACCGCCTCGTTTACCAGGTGCAGGTTGAAGCCGATGAGTATCACGGCAATGGTAGCTGCGGCGTGGGCGCTGCTCAATCCGAAGATGATGTTGCGTTGTGTAGGGCTGTATTTAAAAATCAGCTGGGTGAAGAAGGCGGCCAGCCACTTGCTGCTGAGCGCCATTGCGGTAAGCGTACCTGCGATAATCAGGGCTTCCGTGCCCTGCAGCAGTACGCGGAGATCTACCAGCATGCCCACGCTGATGAGGAAGAAGGGAATGAAGATGGCATTGCCGACAAATTCAATCCTGTTCATCAGCGGCGAAGTATGCGGAATCAGCTGATTGAGGGCCAGCCCCGCCAGGAAGGCGCCGATTATGCCTTCCACGCCTGCCAGTTCGGCCAGGAAGGCGGAGGCAAATACCAATGCCAGCACAAATATGAAATGCGATGTTTTATCGTCTTTAATCTTCTTAAAAAACCATCTGCCTAATATCGGCATCAGCCAGAGGATGATAGCGGCAAAAATGGCCAGGGAAATACCCAGGCGTATCCAGAAATAGGTGTTGAGATTGCCTGCCTGCGCGCCGGTAATGATAGCCAGTATCAGCAATACCGCAGTGTCGGTGATGATAGTACCGCCAACGGCTACCGTCACAGCCTCATTTTTGGTAATGCCCAGACGGCTGGCCAGCGGATAAGCCACCAGCGTGTGGGTAGCGAACATGCTGGCGATCAGGATGGTAGCCTTGAAATTGAAATGCAGCACATAGGTGCATATTACATACCCCAGCAACAGGGGAATGAAAAATGTGAGTGCACCGAAAACCATGCTGCGGTAGCGGTTTTTGAAAAACTCTGCCATGTCCAGTTCCAGCCCGGCCAGGAACATAATATACAGTAAACCGGCCTTCCCGAACAGATCAATACTGTTCTTTTCTATCAGCCCGAACCCGTTTTCCCCGATCAGCATCCCGGCAATAATCAACCCTATAATACTGGGAATGCGCAGCTTGCGCAACAGAATAGGGGCCAGCAGAATAATAAACAATACGAGGGAGAAAATAGGAATGGGATCCTTCAGCGGTAACCGTACATCCATCAATAAAACCAGGCTATTACTCATAAAACATTTTTTTATTTGGTTATTTGAGATTTGATGGGAGATTTACGGATTTTGGAATTTTGAGATTTTGTAAATCAGCAAAGATCTTCGCTGCATTATAAAATCTCAAAATTCCAAAATTCCAAAATCCGTAAATCTCCCATCAAATCTCAAATAACCAAATCTCAAATAAAAAATCGCTTGCCAAATATGGATAAATTAACGAATAATCCTTGTAATTTCGCGTAAAGCTTTTTTAAAAAATGAGCGAAAGAACAAACACGGAAGTATTTACTGAGGAGCTGGTAGATGTGCTGATAGCGGAAGATGAGCAGTTTCCCTTCAGCCTGGTGGTGTGGAATGATGACGTAAATACATTTGACTGGGTGATATCCTCCCTGATAGAGGTGTGTGGCCACACGCACCAGCAGGCGGAGCAATGCGCCCTGATTATTCATCATAACGGCAAATACGCCGTAAAGGAAGGGGAATATACCCGTCTGCGCCCTATGTGGGAAGCCCTGGTAGAAAGAGGTATCACTGCCACTATCGAAGAAATGGCCGACAAATAGGCCTTAGTTTTATTATTGATGACCGTTTTCCGTCTGAGTAAACAACTGGTGTTTCCCCCTGTTCAGCTGTCAGAATCCGACGGCCTGCTGGCGGTGGGTGGAGATCTGTCGGCCGACCGGCTGTTGCTGGCCTACCGTTCCGGTATCTTCCCCTGGTTTGATGAGCCGCCTATTCTATGGTGGAGCCCCGACCCCCGCTTTGTGCTGTTTCCCCAAAACCTGCGGGTATCTTCCAGTATGAAACAGGTATTGAAGAGCGGCAGATTCAGGATTACCTACAATGCAGACTTTCCTGCGGTAATTGCGCGCTGCAGCCGTATTGCACGACCCGGACAAACCGGTACCTGGATCACTGCAGAAATGAAAGCAGCCTATATACGTCTGCATCAGGCAGGCCACGCCATGTCTGTAGAATGCTGGCAGGACGACCGCCTTGTCGGGGGCCTCTACGGAATAAAAATAGGCCACTGCTTTTTCGGTGAATCGATGTTTGCTGAAGTCAGCAATGCTTCCAAAGCCGCGTTTATCACCTTCGTACAGGCATATGCCCATGAACTGAAGGTGATCGACTGCCAGGTGGAAACAGAGCACCTGGCCTCCCTGGGAGCCACATTTATCAGCCGGGAAGAATTTCTGCAGCTCCTCGATTTTTCATAACTTTCATTGCTTTCCTGATAAAAAATTTCGCACTAAAATTTACCACCATGAAAAAAATAATCCTATTGCTGGCAGTGGCTGTTTTCTCTGCCTTTACATTACCGCAGCAATCCCTGCAGGAAAAAGATAACGCCTTCCTGGCACAACAGCTGCAACAATCGAAAGACAGCCTGCTGGCGCATATCAGCGGCCTGTCCGATGCCCAGCTGGCATACAAGCCGGCAGCAGACCGCTGGTCCATCGCTGAATGCATAGAACACATCATGATGGTTGAAAAATTCATGATGGATGCAGAAAAGAAAATGATGGAACAACCCGCTAACCCGGAAAAAAGAAAAGAGATCAAAATCACCGATGATCAACTGCTGAAAGGTGTGGAAGACCGCAGCCATAAAGCTAAGGCGCCTGAATTCGGACAACCGAAACATGCCTACACCTCCACCGCAGACCTCATCAAAGCCTTTACAGAACAACGTGACCAGCTGATCGGCTATGTATCCAATACCAAAGACGACATGCGCGGCCACGTTATGGACAACCCCGCTTTCGGCCCCATGGACGCTTATCAGCTCCTGCTGCTCGATGCCGCCCACACCGTACGCCACACCAAACAAATTGATGAGGTAAAAGGGGATGCGGGATTCCCGAAATAAACCCGGTTCATTTTATTATTTGGTTATTTTATTATTTGAGATTTAAATAAAGCGAAGACCTGAGCAGATATTATTCCGCTCAGGTCTTCGCTTTATTTAAATCTCAAATAATAAAATAATAAAATGATTAGCGGAGCTCCCAATCTACCAGCTGGTTAACCCATTCCTGGCGGTGGGGAGTTACTATTCTGATGTAGTTATCTGTGTAGCCTTCCATCATGCCTTCCTTGTTTTGCCCTTCGAAGAGTACTTTGCGGGTCTGGTTCAGGTGTTGTTCCTGGAAGAACTGTTGTTTTTTATGGCTGAGGTTACGCAGCATTTTGTTGCGTTCGTGGCGGATATTTATGGGTACTACCGGCTGTATCTCCAGTGCGGGTGTATTGGCGCGCTCTGAGTAGGTGAATACGTGCAGGTAGGAAACGTCCAGCTGATGCAGGAAATCGTAGGTATCCTGGAAGTGTGCGTCGCTTTCGGAGGGGAAGCCAACGATCACATCTACGCCGATGGAGCAGTGCGGCATAATTTCCTTGATGAGCGCTACTTTCTCTGCGTATAGTTCCCGGCGGTAGCGGCGGCGCATGAGGCCCAGTATTTCATTATTGCCGCTTTGCAGCGGAATATGGAAGTGGGGCATAAACTTGCGGCTGCCGGCCACAAAGGTGATGATTTCGTTGCTGAGCAGGTTGGGTTCTATGGAGGATATGCGGTAACGTTCGATACCGTCTACCTCATCCAGCACCTGTATCAGCTCATAGAATGATTCTTCTCTTTTTTTGCCGCCATGGAGTCCTTTACCGAAATCGCCCAGGTTGACGCCGGTGAGTACTATTTCCTTTACGCCGTTGGCAGCCAGGGAGCGCGCATGTGCTGCAACGCTTTCAACACTGTCGCTGCGGCTTTTACCTCTGGCCATGGGTATGGTGCAGAAGGTGCAGCCGTAGTCGCAGCCATCCTGTACTTTCAGGAAGGTGCGGGTGCGGTCGTTTACGGAATAGGAAGAGTGGAAGGTATTGACCTCTTCAATATCGCAGGAGCAGATTTTGGCACTGTCTCCCTTGGTGAGCGTTTTAAGGTGTTCCGCGATATTGAACTTCTCGGCAGCGCCCAGTACGAGATCCACGCCCTCGATGGAGGCAATTTCCTGTGGTTTCAGCTGCGCATAGCAGCCGGTGATGACTACCATGCTTTCCGGTGCGCGGCGCTGAATGCGGCGTACCAGCTGCCGGCATTCCTTGTCGGCATTATCTGTTACAGAGCAGGTGTTGATAACATATACATCTGCTGTATTATCGAAATCCGTCTTTACAAACCCATCCTGTTCCAGCAACCTGCTCAAAGAGGAGGTCTCTGAAAAATTCAGCTTACAGCCGAGTGTATGAAATGCTACTGTTTTTACCTGTTCCATAAAGGAGGGCAAAGGTAGCAACTTTTTGTGTCATAGTTTGGTAAGGAATTTTAAGTAATTTACGGCGCTTTTCAAAAGACAGGCCGTTACATGAATATGAGATCGCTGCAAAAATATCTGCCAGTTGCGCTTTTAGCCTTATTACTGATCGCCGGATGGAAACAGAACTGGTGGAAACAAAGCGGGCGTGGAACGCCTGTTGCCAAGCCCGTTGTTGTTCCGCAGCCCGGAACCGCCGTTGCCGTTCCGGAGGCCGGACTGAACCGCAGCGCCTCTCTGGAATATACCCGCCATGCCCTCTGCCGCATGGATTGCCGGCACGTGACCAAAGAAGAAGTAGCTGAAATTCTTGCCAAAGGAGAAATAAATGCCGGAAAATCCAACCTGAACGACCGGCCCTGCCCAACCTACGCGCTGGAAGGCTATTCCCACGAAGGACAGCATCTGCGTATAGTCTTCGCCCCCTGCGATGCAGCACACGCGAAGGTAATTACGTGTATAGATCTGGAGAAAGACTGGAGCTGCGCATGTGAATAATTACGAATTACGAATTGCGAATTACGAATGAGGAGCGAAGATTTAAGCGAAGAAGTAAATTCTTTATCGCTTAAATCTTCGCTCCTCATTCGTAATTCGTAATTCGTAATTCGCAATTCATAATTAAAAATCGTAGTTTTCCGCCTTAATTTAAACCTCCCATTGGCGTTTATGAATTTTTTATTGAAACCGTTGCGTGTAATCTATGTAGTGTACGCCGCTATCGTTTTCCTGGGCATTATGTTCCTGATATTGCCGCCTATCTTTCTGGCTTCCCTGCTGGGTAAGGAGAAGGGCGGAAATATCATTTTTTATTTTCTGCGTTTCTGGGCACATGTCTGGTTTCCGATGGTGGGGATGCGTGTTACCCGCAGGTATGAGTGTGAAAAAGATAATGAACCCTGTATTTATGTAGTGAATCACCGTTCTTACCTGGATGCCGCTATTGCCGTAAAAGTGATGCGGCTGCCGTTCCGCCCGCTCGGTAAGATTGAAATGTCTAAAATTCCCTTCTTCGGATTTATCTATAAAAACTCTGTAGTGGCGGTAGACCGCTCCAATGCGCCCGCCCGCGCCAGAAGCGTACGTGAGATGATGACAGCCCTGAAAGCAGGTATATCTATTCTCATGTTTCCTGAAGGCACTACCAACGAAAGCGATCAGCCGCTGCGCCCATTCCATAACGGCGCATTCCGTATGGCCATAGAAATGCAGATACCTATCAAACCGGTACTGTACCTCGATGCAGGTGACAGGCTGCCTCATACCGGCCCCATGAACCTCTCGCCCGGCAAATGCCGTGTGGTGTTCCTGCCGAACATTCCGGTAAAAGGCTTAACCCTTGATGATATCAACACCCTGAAACAACAGGTATTTGAAGTCATGGATAAGGAACTGCGGAAACATCGCCATTATCCCACCTTGCAACACGTAGGATGAAATACGCAGATGTAATATTGCCGCTGGCGTTACCCAAAAATTACACTTATGCAGTGCCTGAAAGCATGGAGCATGCTTTGCAGGCAGGGTGCCGCGTGGCTGTACAGCTGGGGAAACAGAAAAAATATGCCGGCATCGTAAAGGCTGTCCATGAACAGGCGCCCCTGTATAAAACCAAGCCCCTGCTGGATATGCTGGATAAGGATCCCGTCGTATATCCTACACAGTTAGACTTCTGGACATGGGTGGCCGCTTATTACATGTGCAGCGAAGGCGAAGTACTCAATGCGGCGCTGCCCGCACACCTCAAGCTTTCCAGCGAAACGCTGCTGTTATATAATGATGCTTACGGAGAAGATTTCTCCTCCCTCGACGATGATGAATACATGATCGCAGAAGCCCTGCTGATCCGTAAAGAGTTGCGTATTGAGGAAGTACAACTGATTCTGGATAAATCAGAAGTATATTCTGTCATCAAAAAACTGATAGAAAAAAAAGTATGCCTGATTTATGAAGAACTAAAAGAAGTTTATAAAGAGAAGACAGAAAATTATGTGCAGCTGCATGCCGACTACCACGAGGAAGAACGGCTGGCGGCACTTTTCAACGATATGGGCCGCGCGCCCAAACAGATGGAACTACTGCTGGCTTACCTGCACCTGCAGAAAACTACCGGCAGCGTATTACAGAATGAACTGCTGAAAAAGTCAGGCGCCACCACCGCACAACTGAAAGGGCTGGTGGATAAAAATATCCTCTGGGTGGAAAAGCGGGTGGTAGACCGTATCCGCACCGGTAAGGTAGATACACAGATAGATTTTGACCTCAGCCCGGCCCAGGAAGTGGCCCTGCAGGCGGTGCGCCGGCACTTTGAAGAAAAGCAGGTAACCCTGCTGCATGGTGTCACCTCCAGCGGTAAAACACAGGTGTATGTGAAGATGATGGAAGAATGCCTGGCCAGCGGCCGGCAGGTCCTTTACCTGCTGCCGGAGATAGCGCTCACGGCACAGATCATCACCAGGCTGCAGAAACATTTTGGCAGCAGTATCAGCATATACCACTCCCGCTTCAGCAATAATGAACGTGTGGAAATCTGGAACAAGGTAAAGAACGGCGAAGTACAGATAGTGCTGGGCGCGCGTTCCAGCCTGCTGCTCCCTTTCCGTGACCTGGGGCTTATCATCCTCGACGAAGAACACGATCCCTCCTATAAACAACAGGACCCGGCTCCCCGCTACCATGCCAGAGATGCGGCCATCTATTATGCCAGTCTCTTTAAAGCAAAGGTGCTGCTGGGCTCCGCCACGCCGTCGCTCGAATCCTATTACAATGCACAGCAGGGCAAATACGGTTTGGTAGAGCTGAAAGAGCGCTACGGCGGTATTGAAATGCCCGCCATCGATATTGTGGATGTGAAGAAAGAGACAGCGGAAAAAACGATGGACGGCAACTTCACACAGGCGCTGAAAACCGCTATCGCGCAAAGCCTGGAGGAAAAAAAACAGGTCATACTTTTTCAGAACAGGCGCGGATACGCTCCCTTCCTGCTTTGTACTACCTGTGGCTGGATACCGCATTGCAAGCAGTGCGATGTATCGCTGACCTATCACCGCAACCAGGATAAACTGCACTGCCACTACTGCGGTACACGCTACCCATACGTATATACCTGCGAAGCCTGCGGCTCGCAATCCCTGGTGCCCCGCAGCTTCGGTACCGAAAAAATTGAAGACGACCTGCAGCTACTCTTTCCGGAAGCACGCATCGCCCGCATGGATGTAGACTCTATCAGGAATAAGGACAGCCACAACAAAATGATACGGCTGCTGGAAGAACAGGCAATAGATATACTGGTAGGTACACAAATGGTGGTGAAAGGGCTGGACTTCGAGAATGTAAATCTGGTAGGCATCCTCAGTGCCGACAGCCTGCTCAGCTATCCGGATTTCCGCGTGAATGAACGCGCCTTCCAGCTGATGGAACAGGTAAGCGGCCGTGCCGGCCGTAAACACGGCATGGGGAAAGTGCTGATACAGGCAGGCAATACCCGGCATCCGGTATTACAGTATGTGACAGACCACGATTACAAAAGCATGTACGAATCAGAGATAGCCGAACGGCAGCAGTTTGGGTATCCTCCCTTCTTCAGAGTACTGAAATTAACATTGCGACATAAGAATCAGCAGGTGGTGGAGCAGGCGGCGCATATCCTGGCAGGATGGCTGCAGCCGCATCTGGGCGCACAATTGGTGGGGCCTGCCGCTCCGCTGGTCGCCAGGGTGCGTAACAACTATCTGCAGGAGATGCTGATTAAATTACCCCGCGAAGCACGTGTGATAGCACATATCAAACAGGTGCTCCGCGAGTTTTTTGTACACCTGCTGGCAGAAAAAAGATTCCGCTCAGTGGTGATTGTGCCGGATGTAGATTGCGTATAGTCTTTCCCGTTATTGCTTCTTCAGTACCAGCCGCAACTGTTTCGAGCGTTTCAGCTGTTCCAGCATCTGCCCGAATGTTTCTTTGGCGGCTCCAGTAAACACCGGCTGGCTGTACCATTCAATGGTATAGATATGCAACCGGTTATTTTCCTGCTCACTTCTCATTTTCAGGCCCATTACCGGTTTGGCGCCTTCCGTACGGCTGATGTCTACCGTAAAATCCGCTTTGTTGGCTAATGTATAACCTGCCGGAAGATCGATATGGAGGCGTCTTTCCTGGTAGTAAGGGAAAGCAATTTCTACGGGATAGGGATTGTCAGGCATTTCCAGCTGATAGTCCTGTTTACCGGTGAGCAGCGGCCCTGTCTCTATGGTGATGGTATTGCCATCCTGCACCACGGCGGAAGGCGTTTGCAGCGTGCTGGTGATAACCACCGGCTTATCCAGTGGTGCAGGGGTGAACGTTTCATTCTGAGCCTGTACGGATACCGGTTTCCGCATACCCGGCGCAAATGGCAGCAGCGCGTTGAATATGCCGGAGCGCAGCTCTTCCGTAGTAGCTTTGCCAAAGGCACTTTTGATATTGGTAGCCGCATAACCGCCGTAGGACTGTGTTACCTGCCATACAGGGTTGGTAACATCAGCGAGCGTAGCTTCCAGCGTACTGCTGCTGAGCGTATAAGGCGGTACAGGCGTGGTGATAAAAGAAGTCAGTACCTTGTTCTCCGTGCCGATCAGCGTATCGCGGCAGCGGAGTGCGGGAATACTGGTCCACAGTGCCGGGTAACACGGATAGCGTGTAGTCATCTCCGTTGGCGCCAGCGCCTGTTGTTGTGTAGGGAAATACAGCAGTACATTTTTGGCGGCTGCCTGATTCACCAGGTTTTCGTTCAGCGGCACGGTATCACGGGTGGAGGTGAAGAGTATGTTCACCGGAATGCCCAGCATGTAATACACCGCATTCATGAGGCGTACCATACCCACGTTATCTGTTTGTTTTCTGCGTATGATGGTAGTGAGATCCGGCTGCTCAAAAAATTCTGCCGGAGATACCAGTTTGTAATTACTCTTGATATATTGTTCTATCAGATAGATCAGCTGGGATTCCTGCCTGCGTTGTTTCAGGAAGGGCCATCTGTCCAGTTCTTTTTCCAGTTGTTTGAATTCTGCTTTGCTGACAGCCACAAAGGGAATATAATTTTCTTCTGCAAACCGCTGCCAGGTGAGCCTGGTGGTATCTCTGCCGCTGATGGCTGACTCCATGGAGAAATCCACCCGCTGCAGCTGCGGCAGATAATAAAACAGGTCATTGGGCAGCAGGGCTGGTATCTGCGTACTGTGCAGGCGGTGTATACGGCTGTTGCCGGATATGCTGTCATGTACTGCCGGAGCGCCGTTCACGCTGCTGAAACGGAAGCGCAGGTCTTTAGGCGCTACCAGCATGAAATCCGCTGCGGCGGTGGCAATGGCAGACTGGGTAATTTCAGAGCCGGCGTAGTTGTACTGTACTTTCAGACTCAGTTCATATTCCAGGTCAAATCCGGCCTGTGTTCTGAAACCGTTGACAACAATAGCCTGGCGGCCGTCGTTGAGTTTCAGGGTACGTGTCTGATCGGTGAGGTTGGCGGAGGAACCGTCCGGTGCAATTACACGGATACGGAATCCGCGCAGGGCTTCGTCCGTCTCCAGGGTTAGCACCAGCTGCGTAAGGCTGTCGGCGCCGGCCTGCGTATTGATATGTACCTTTTTATAGACGCTTCTGTAGTGAGAAACAGCATCTGCCTTATCACGGGCGGAGGTGTTGAAATCGCGTACTATTTTGTAGTCGGTGATAAAGTAAGGAGCCTGCTGCGGGCCGACCGTTTCGGGTTGCGGCTTATCTTTCCAGGTGTCGGGAAAGTAAGTATTGATCTGTGCAGCAGCAAACAAGGGCGTGAGGGCTGCGGCTATTATTGAGCATATAAATCGTTTCATACAGGTTAAAAGTATCAAATTCCTAAGTTTTGTATGGCATCGGATTCAAAAATATGTACGCCGGGGTCAAACTGTTTGGCTACTCTCACCATAGCATTGGCTATAGTGGCGGCTTTGATGCCCCTGTATTTTTTCCATCTTCCCTGTAGTAAAAAGTAAAACAACTGGATAAGATATTTGCCGGCTGCTTCTTTCCAGCGTGACTCATTGCGTTGATCCACAATGATGGAGGGACGAAAAATATATACGCCGTCGAACCCTGTTTTCAGTACGGTTTCTTCAACCTGTCCTTTTGTGCGGAGGTAAAAATTGCGGGAAGAAGGATTAGCGCCGATGGAAGAAATCATCAGGAACTGCGGGATATGATGGCGGTGTGCAATACGGGCGCATCTCACCGGAATATCATAATCTACCTCGCGGAAGCGTTCCTGTGTGCCGGCTTTCCTGATGGTGGTACCGATACAGCAGAATAATACATCGCCCTGTATGGCGGCCGCCAGGCTTTCTTCATCTTCAAAATCAACGATAATACTTTCCAGGCCGGGCCTCGGATGTACCCAGGGGTTGCGTACCAGTACTTTCACCTTACTGAAGTAGTCATCATGCAGCAATGCCGCCACCAGGTGAGTGCCGGTAAGTCCCGTAGCTCCTATTACAACAGCTGTCTTATTCATAAAAATTCAGTTACAGAAAATAGCTATTACATGGCTATATTTGCCGATTATAAAGTTAAGCTATTATGATATCAGAAAATGTACTGCTTCAGCCCTATAACACTTTTGGTATTGCTGCCACAGCCCGTTATTTTGCTGACTTCAGCGGAACGGAAGCGTTGAAGGCTTTGTTGCATGATACCCGTAGCAGTACATTACCGCTGATGATCCTGGGTGGTGGCAGTAACATCCTGTTCACGCAGGATTACAATGGTCTGATACTTAAAAATAATATCAAAGGAATTGAAATAACAGGGGAAGATGAAGAATTTATATATGTCAAAGCCGGCGCAGGCGAGAACTGGCACGGGTTTGTACGGCATTGTATCTCTCTGAACCTGGCCGGACTGGAAAATCTCTCTCTCATCCCAGGTAATGTCGGCGCGAGTCCGATGCAGAATATAGGCGCCTACGGTATGGAAATAAAAGATACCTTTCATCAGCTGGAAGCCTTACACCTGAAGGATCACAGCGTAGTAACCTTCAATAACCCGGATTGTAAATTCGGTTACCGAGAGAGTGTTTTCAAAAAAGAGTATAAAGATCAGTTTGCCATATTAAACGTCACCTATAAGCTCTGCAAACAGCCCAGCTTCAATACCAGCTACGGCGCCATCAATCAGGAGCTGGAGCGGATGCATGTAACAGAGCTGTCTATCCAGGCTATCAGTCAGGCGGTGATTAATATCCGCCAGTCCAAGCTGCCGGACCCCGCGAAGATCGGCAATGCAGGCAGTTTCTTTAAAAATCCTACCGTTGACCTGGCAAAATATGAATCGCTGAGAGCCTCCTTCCCCGGCGTAGTGGCGTATCCGTTAGAGAACGGCCGTTATAAGCTGGCAGCCGGCTGGCTGATTGAAGAGTGTGGCTGGAAAGGATTCCGTAACGGCGATGCCGGCGTACATGCCTCCCAGGCACTCGTACTGGTCAACTACGGCAACGCTACCGGCCATGAAATCTATCAGCTCTCCCAGGATGTACTGGACAGCGTGCAGGAGAAGTTTGGAGTTGCGCTGGAACGGGAAGTAAATATTGTTTAATTGCGAATTACGAATTGCGAATTACGAATGTAGCAGCGAAGATTAAAACGAAGATTAAAGGAGGTAACAATTAAACATCTCCTTTAATCTTCGTTTTAATCTTCGCTGCTACATTCGTAATTCGTAATTCGCAATTCGTAATTTAAAACCTATCTGTTCTGCATAATATCCCCTATTATCCTATCCGCGTGTTCCCTGGAGTTTTCAATAAACCACAAATGTGTATTCATACCGCCGCATACAACGCCGGCCAGGTAGATGTGTGGCATATTGGTTTCCATGGTCAGGGGATGATAGGCAGGAACTTTTTTGCCATCGTCAGAAAGCAGAATGCCTGCTTTCTCCAGCAGCCGGAAGTTGGGCTGGTAGCCAGTCATGGCGATAACGAAATCGTTGGCGATGGTTATATTGCCTTCCGGGGTGGCAATATCTGCTTCATTTTCCCGTATAGCCGTTACCGTTGAATTGAAATGGGCGGTAATGCTGCCTTCTCTGATCCTGTTTTCGATATCAGGTTTTACCCAGTATTTGACGCGGTTACCGATCTCTTTGTCACGGATGACCATGGTGACCTGTGCGCCGCGGCGGTAGGTTTCCAGGGCGGCGTCTACGGCGGAATTATGAGCGCCTATCACTATCACCTTACGGGTGGCATAGTAATGGGGATCCTTGTAGTAGTGGGTCACTTTGGGAAGATGTTCACCGGGAACATCGAGCAGGTTGGGAATATCATAGAACCCGGTGGCGATAATAACGTTGCGGGTATGATAGGTGTTCCTGCTGGTCTGTACGATATACTGACCGGCATTGGGTGTTATTTCCAGCACTTCTTCAAAAAGCTGCAGCCGCAGGTCTTCCGAGGTAGCTACCCGGCGGTAGTATTCCAGTGCTTCCGGCCTTCCCGGCTTGGGGTTGATGGATACGAAAGGGATACCGCCGACTTCCAGCCTCTCTGAAGTGGAAAAGAAGGTCATATACAGCGGGTAATTATACAGGGAGTTTACAAGACATCCTTTCTCCACAATTGTATATTGCAGTCCTGCTTTTTTCGCAGCCAGTCCGCAGGCAATACCTATCGGACCTCCACCTATTATCAGAACATCAAAAGCAGCAGCCATAAGCGTAAGTTTATAAGGCGGCTATATAGTCCAGCAGACGGAACATAGCCTGGTTATTTTCGGTGAGTAAATTAGTATGCTGATGTATTTTTTCCATACTTTGGATGAATGGTCCGCCGGCTTCGATGTAGGGTTTGCCGAAGTTGAGCATGCCCTGCAGGGCGGAGGGTGTCAGTTCCGCATGGAATTGCAGTCCGATGACACGGTCGCCGTAAATAAAAGCCTGGTTGCTGGTAGCGGCTGAAGCGGCGAAGCGGGTAGCGCCGGGAGGTACGTCAAAGGTATCGCCGTGAAAGTGGAAGGCATGCAACCGGTGCGGCAATACATGCTCCAGTGGTGCAGCCTGATCCTGGAAGGTGATATCTATCGGGTACCAGCCTATCTCCACCTGCGTGTGCGGATACACCTGCGCGCCCAGCGAATAGGCCAGCAGCTGTGAACCCAGGCAGATACCCAGCACCTTTTTACCCTGGCTGACTGCCGCTTTTATCAGTTCAATTTCCTGCTGCATCCAGGGATACCGGTCCTGTTCATAAACGCCCATAGTACCTCCCATAATAATGAGCCAGTCGGCCGCCGCCAGTCCGGATATTTCCGGAGCGGCATCATACCATATCGTCTGGCTGAGTGTATGTCCTTTGTCGTTTATCCAGTCGGCAATAGCGGCCAGTCCTTCAAAAGGGACGTGTTGGAAATAGTGAATGTGCATGGTGATGGTGAAATGGTTAGCCGAAGATAATATAAATAGGTAATTACGAATTACGAATTGCGAATTACGAATGTAGAAGCGAAGAGCTAATCGTAGATTATTAGGAATAAGTATTAAATATCACCTTTAATCTACGATTAGCTCTTCGCTTCTACATTCGTAATTCGCAATTCGTAATTCGTAATTATTTATTTCAACTCGCTTCTCATCACCCTGAAATACTCATATCCCTTCATGCATTTGCTTTTTTCGCCGAAGTACTGTTCGCGGTATTTGTCGGCGCCGCCATCGTAGAGGAGTTGCATATTACGTTCACGCATAAACGCGGTGACATCGCCGGCATTCATGCCGTAGTCCCAGTTTTCGCCGGCGTGGCGGAGGGCTTTGTAGATGCGGGAGAAGCCGGGGTAGGCGCGTGGATTTTCGAATACGTCCTTGTCGGCGTAGGTGATGATGACCTGTGTGCCGGGCGGATAGCTTTTGATGAATTCAAAGAGCGATTCGGCTTGCGCGGCTTCCATGCTGGTGGTGAGGGCTTCCCAGAGAAACAGGGTTTTGTAGCGGCTTTTCTGGAGGAGAATGGGAGAGATGGTGTCGGCCAGTTGCTGGCGGCTCATGTCGAGTTTGACGTAATCGACGTGAACAGCGGGCATTTCGGCATTGCCGAGCATACCCCAGATCTGCTTTTGTTTGAAGTTCTGGGTATCCGGATGATTCACCTCCACGAAACTAACAGGCATGCCTATATCCAGCCGGTGAGCACGTGTGTCCAGGGTGGCGTTGAGAATAAATATCTGGTTGATACCATCTTCCCGGACGGCCTTTGTAATCATGTCATCTATCAGCCTGGTTCTGGCTACGGCGGCGGTATACGTGCCCGGCCAGCGCAGCTGGATGTAGGCTTCGAAAGTTTTGCGTACAAAAGGTACCGAGCATGCAGCTA
The DNA here is from genome assembly GCF_009928525.1 of Chitinophaga solisilvae. Lineage (GTDB taxonomy): Bacteria > Bacteroidota > Bacteroidia > Chitinophagales > Chitinophagaceae > Chitinophaga > Chitinophaga solisilvae. The sequence continues at coordinate 720,080 of NZ_JAABOK010000002.1, forward strand.
GTATTGTTCTGTAGAACCGCGAAGCGAAAGCGCCGGCAAACGGATCGAAGAAAAGTCTTTCATTGGCCGGTTTGGTACTCTCAAGGGCACGGAATACAGCCATGTGCCTTCCTGTTTTGGTTGCAGCTCCCCTGTTCATGAGGACAATATGGTTATGATGGTTATTTTAATTCACTTCCCGACAATCTGTCTGTCTGTCGTATCAGATATGACTCCTGTTGTCAAATATACTTATAACCGATCATTTTTGGTGCCGGGAAAATCACCCGCTGAATTATTTTATCAGAGAGATGACTGCCATCAATGCCCCGGCGCTGATGGCTACCCATAGCAGGATGCCCTGCAGTAAAGGCTGCCAGCCCAGGCTGCTGAATGTCTGACGCGTAAGGCCGGTACCTATCAGGAACAGGGTGAGGGATAAAGCAGTTTTAGCGCTGAAAACCAGGTAAGGGCCTGCTGTGACCAGTGCGGGGATCCAGGTGTTCAGCACTACTACCAGCAGGAATATACCGATGAACCAGGGGATTTTTATTTTATGCTGCCCGTTTTTGAATAGGAAGGCAGACAAAAAGGCTACGGGTAAAATCCACAATGCGCGGGAGAGCTTAACGGTAGTGGCTATCTGCAATGCTTCTTCTCCGTATTTGTTGGCTGCGCCCACTACAGAGCTGGTGTCGTGTATGGCGATGGCGCTCCAGATACCGAATTGCTGCTGGGATAAGTTAAGCCAGTGGCCGATGACCGGGAAAATGAATAATGCCAGTGAGTTGAGGAGGAAGATGATGCCCAGTGCGACGGAAATTTGCTTGTCTGTAGCCTGGATCACGGGCGATATGGCTGCGATGGCGCTGCCGCCGCAGATGGCCGTTCCGCAGGAAATGAGGTGGGCAGTATTTTTTTCAATGCCCAGTATTTTACCCAGCAGGGTTCCGAGCACCAGGGTGCCGGCAATAGAGGCGATGGTAAGCAGGAAGCCGTCGCTGCCCGCTTTGATGGCAGTATGCATGTTCATGCCAAAGCCGAGTCCTATGACAGCAAGCTGTAGCAGCCAGTGCGTTATTCTGGGAGTAACGGCAGCAAAAGGGTTGCCGGTGGTTTGTGCCAGTGCGAGGCCCAGCAGCAAGGCTATGGGCGGTTGTATAGCCGGCAGCAGTGTGGAGGCTGCTGCCGCGATGAATATTATTTTAGGGAGGTTTGCGCTGATTCCTGCCGCCGCTGTTCTTTCCTGATGCATATGTTGTTCTTGTTTGATCTACAGATGCAAAGTTCCGTTCCGTTGCGGCGGAAGTCAAATGAATAAATTATATGACCTATAACTTTAAGTTATGACCTTTAGTCGGCGGCCAGGATAAACTGATTGAATTTTTTGCAGAAATCTTCCCGGAGTGATTTGTCAATATCTTTCATAAAATGCACGGTAAAATCGCGCTGCATCTTTTTAGGCGTGCTGCCTTCTATCTGCATAGGTCTGGAATGAACTACGCCGATCAGCTCATCGCCCTGGCAGACCAGCGCAACACGGTACATCGGGCTGGGATCGTCGATACCGCTTTCGTAGTTAAAGAAGAGGGTGTAGGGCTTCAGGCTTTTTTCTTCCTCCAGCTGGAAATTGCGGATAAAAGGTTGTATGTCAGCCAGACTGCGTCCTTTGTGTTGTTTCAGGAAGTTGACGAGAGCGGTTTCTATGATGGTGCCGTTGCGGATATTTTTCTTTTCCGTGTAGCCGTTCAGGGTAGCCCACATCTTTTCGCCGTTCGTAGCTACGGGCAGGCGCATATCGCGTTCCAGCACGCCGGCGGCGAGGCCGTTCACTTTCAGCTTGCGGCCTTTGCGGAACACAGGTTTGGTATATTCTTCCGGAGTAATGTCTATATCGATGCTCACCGGATACCAGCCCTTTTTCTGGGGCGCGGCATGTACCGGAATATAATCCAGCAGGGTGGCGGCTATATCGCCGTCGGGAGCTATGCGTACCTGGGTGTTGGCAGCTACTCTTTCTCCAATAACAGGAGCGCCGGCAGTGGTTTTTCCCGTTTTATGGTCAGTGTTTTTTTTAGGGGCGTCGGCTGTAGCGGTACCATCTTCGTTGCCGAAGCGGCTTTTCCTGCCTTTCTGGTCGCAGGCTACCAGCGTTACCGCCAATGCCAGATAAAATATTTTTCTCATAATTACTTGGTACACAAATCGTAAGTTATGGAAAATTATCGACTGAAACACAGGAAGATAACGTTACCGGCTATCTGAAAAAGGAAAAATTGATCAGAAGGAGGAGAATATAACGTGATCGCCTGTTTGTAAACGACGTATTTCTTTCATGCTGGAAAACGGATCCAGCGGGTCCCAGTCGGCGGAAATATAAAGCTGTACTTCTTTTCCGGCGAGTTCCCGTTCGAGGGTGGCTGCATTGGAGCCCGGGATAGTTGTGGATCTGATAAAGTAAATTCTGGGATCATTTTTAAGATGTACCACAATTCCGGGAGCGCCCTGCTTTACATCCTGTACCTGGCCGGAGGCCGGCTTGCAGGTAGTACGCGTAATGCGGCGTGCGGAGGCTATTCCGGAAATAAGCAATACCATAATGAGACAGGCGACAAGCGTTAATGCGGCGATGCCTTTAAAGCTGGTTTTTTTGTTCATGATCCGTTGGCAAGATTGGTGGTGTAGGTTTCGACCTAAATTACAAATTAATCAAATAAAAAAGCAGGCCACCAGCCTGCTTCTATATAAAATCATTATTTCGTGTTACTTGTTGCCGTTATCTTCTTCCCACTCAGCGGATTCGTCCCAGTCCTCATCTTCGTCCCAGTCCTCATCATCTTCTTCCACCAGCAGGCTTTGTTCTGAGCCGGGTTCTATATTATTCCCGCGCCAGTGGGCAACGATTTCATCTGCTTTCTGCTGTACGGTGGTGAAATCACTGATCTTATTTTCTTCGAAATATACTTCTACCTCAGGCAGGCCGCGGATAGCGTCAAAACACTCCTGCAACAGGGAAATATTGACGGGAGCATTGCGCAGGGCGCTATAGGAGAGCCGGATGGCATCAAACGGGCCGCTGTTATGAAATACCTCTTCACCATTGAACATGGGGAAAAGCCATATCAGTACATCGTCGCCGGTTTCTTCACTATTGAGGATCCCGAAAAAGTCGTCAAGTTGCTCAAACCCCAACGGGGCCAGGTGTTTAAAGGCGTCGTTCCTGGGAGGGAACTTCGGGTGCTCTTCACCGGTTATGAGAAATAATTCTCCGAACCTGGGCTTATCTTTTGCTACAAATCTGAAATCAATGAGGATATCGTTTTCCATTGATGGCTATGCTGTTTTCTGCCGTAATTTAATATAATTCTGGAATCATTTAAGATTTAGTCATTTGAGATTTAATTATTTTGTATAAATCAAGATGCCTTCCAGGAATTCCGGAAGGCATCTTGATTTATACAAAATAATTAAATCTCAAATGACTAAATCTTAAATTAAATAAAATGGTAGCGTACAAATGCTTCCATTGCAGCGTATTGCTGGAGGCCCAGCTGATCGTACAGGCCTGCGGTATTGGCGTTACGGTCTTCAGCGCGCTGCCAGAACTCGCGGAGGTCAGTACCCTGGAAAGGCACTACGTCTTTCTGGCTCTGGTGGATAAAGATACCCAGGCGTTTCTGTAATACCTGGTCAGGGCTCATCGGAACAGCCATTTCAATTTCATGGATCTCCCACTCCTGCCATGCGCCTTTGTACAGCCATACCCAGCAGTCTTTAGCCCAGTCTTCGTGCTTCAGTCTGTCCAGTGCCGCGAAGATAATATCCAGGCATACCTTGTGCGTACCATGCGGATCGGCGAGGTCGCCGGCGCAATAGATCTGTTGTGGTTTCAGTTTACGCAGCAGGTCAACGGTCAGCTGTACATCTTCTTCACCCATTGGTTTCTTCTCTACCAGGCCGGTTTCGTAGAAAGGCAGGTTCATGAAGTGCGCGTTTTCTTCCGGGATACCTACGTAACGGCAGGTAGCCTTGGCTTCGCAGCGGCGGATCAGGCCTTTGATGGCGCGGATCTCGGGAGTATCTTTCTGGCTTGGTTTTTTAGTTCTGATAAAGGCTTTTGCTTCATCCAGGATCTGGGAGCTTTTGCTTTTATCGATATCGAACATACCTTCAAAACCTACGGCGAAATCGATGAAGCGCAGCACGAATTCGTCTGTCACCGCGATGTTGCCGGAAGTCTGGTAAGCCACGTGAACGTCGTGTCCCTGCTCATGCAGGCGGATAAAGGTACCGCCCATAGAGATGATATCATCATCCGGATGAGGAGAGAAGATGAGCGCGCGTTTTTTGGCAGGTTCAGAGCGCTCCGGATGCTTGGGCAGCTGCGGACCAGGCTTACCGCCGGGCCAGCCGGTGATGGTGTCGCGGATAGCGTTAAATTCCTTGATGTTCAGTTCATAGGCAGAACCGTACTGAACGATCAGGTCATTCAGACCGTTTTCGTTATAGTCCTTGTCTGTCAGCATCAGGATGGGCTTCTTCAGCTTCAGGGCCAGGCTGGTAACGGCTTTACGGATCAGACCCGGAGTCCATTCGCAATCACCGGTGAGCCATGGCTCTTTAAAGCGGGTGAGTTCAGCAGAAGCCTGTTCGTCGATGATGAACTGGCAGTTAGGATGTTGCTGCAGCAGGGAAGCAGGTACCTGCTCGGTGCTGTGGCCTTCTACAGAGCGGCATACAATTTTCGCTTTATGAGAACCCCAGGCCATCAGCAGTACGCGTTTGGCTTTGAAGATGGTGCTCAGGCCCATGGTGATAGCCAGACGAGGCACCTGGCTCATATTCGGGAACTCGTAGGCGTTAGCCAGACGGGTACTGTTATCCAGCGTTACCAGGCGGGTATGTGAGTTGATGTTGGCGCCAGGCTCGTTAAAGCCGATATGTCCGTTATTACCGATTCCCAGGATCTGGATGTCAATACCACCGGCTTCGTCAATGCGTTTGTCGTAGTCAGCGCAGTATTGTTTGATCTTATCTTTGGGAATAGTGCCATCCGGAATATGTACCTGTGCTTCCGGAATGTCGATATGATTGAACAGGTGTTCTTTCATAAAGCGGTTGTAGCTCTGTAAAGCATCCGGCTCTATGGGGTAATATTCATCGAGGTTGAATGTAATTACATTTTTAAAGCTCAGCCCTTCCTCTTTGTGGAGGCGAACCAGTTCGGCATAGAGATATTTAGGAGTAGAGCCCGTGGCCATTCCTAATACACATTTTTGATTGGCAGCCTGCTTTTCGCGTATCAGCGCGGCAATTTCTTTGGCAACTGCTTTGGAACCCTCTTTGGCAGAAGGATGTATTTCCACAGCAATCTGTTCAAAGCTGTCAATCAGTTCGATTTCCTGATGATTAATCGTCATTTGTAAACGTTTTTGATTAGATGCGGTTTAAAAACGAGCCGGAAAATTAAAAAAAATACTGCTAATCTGTGCTAAAATTTAGCTCTTATTTAATTTAAATTTATTTTAACTTAAAAAGAACCTTTTTATATTGGCTATCGTTAATACGTAAAGAAAGCAACTTCAGCTACCGCGAAATATATTTTTTGGTGTAGGAGTCATAAAAAGAGAAACCGCCCTGCTGCAAAGCAAAGGCGGTTTTATTTTTTTATTTGATTATTTGAGATTTGGTTATTTGGAATGCGGCGGAGATTTACGCGCAGGTATCCGATGCATTTTAAATAACCAAATCTCAAATAAGAAAATGCATTAATTTATTATAAACTCGTCTACAAAAAGCCAGGCCGGGCTACCCGCGCCGGGAGCGCCCGCCGGGATGGTGCCGTAGTTTTTCATCTGAAGCCTGATAAAGCGGCCCCGCACATTGTTAACACTTCCGCGTATTTTATTGACGCCTTTACCGGTGAAGGAAGTTTGTTTATATACTTCCCTGTAGGATTTGCCGTCATCTGATACGGAGAAGGTAACCTGTTTAGGCGGATAGATCCAGTTATCGGTAGCATTTATGGTATTGGCGCCCAGGAGATGGATATCCTGGATGCTGTCCAGCTCCACGGTGGCTTCCACATCTTTACCGTTGTAGCCGAACCACTGGCCGTCATTATAGGAGGCATTGCCTTCGATACCGTTCACCAGCGCGGCGGTGTTACCGGGATTGTAGGATTTACCCGGTTCTCCGGCCATGGTTACCTTTTTGCCCAGGCCTTTGTGGTAGATGAAATACTGGAAATATTCGTTGCCGTAACGTCTGTCATTGAGAAAGAGCTGCGCGCGGATAGTACCGGTTTTTGCTACCGGGATAGGGCCGGCGTATACGGCGGAAGAGGGGGTAGGCGCGGAGCTGTCCAGGGTATAGGTAATAACGCCTGCATTCAGTTTCGCATCCAGCGCTACTTCCAGGCCGCCTTTTTTATTTTCCTGCAGGGCGCCGGTTACTTCAAATACATGTTTTGCATAATTTACCCCTTTCAGGATCAGCATGGGAAGGTTGTTACGGAGCCTGTCCACAAAGTTGTTATAGTTCCTTTTTTCAGCAGGCGACCATAACACTTCAGACAGCGCGATGGCGCGCGGATAGGCCATATATTCGAGGTAGCTGGAATTAGGAATGTATTCTGTCCAGAGATTGGCCTGCGCTCCTTTGATATAGCGGGCTTCCTCCTTATTCAGTTCCGCAGGCACCGGTTCAAAGGAATATACCTTGCTGACAGGCAGGAAACCACCGATAGCCAGCGGTTCACCAGGACTTAAAGACTGGTAGTGATCAAAATAGCAGAAGTCGCCGGGCGTCATGATAACATCATGTTTTTGTTTAGCTGCCGCAATGCCGCCTTCCATGCCTCTCCAGCTCATGACGGTAGCATCTGCGGCGAGGCCGCCTTCCAGAATTTCATCCCATCCGATGATACGCTTGCCTCTGCTGTTGAGGTATTTCTCCATACGTTGTATGAAATAGCTCTGCAGTGCGTGTTCGTCTTTCAGTCCTTCCTGTTTCATGCGGGCCTGGCATTTGGGACACTTCTCCCAGCGTACCTTGGGGCATTCGTCTCCGCCGATATGTATATATTTACCGGGGAACAGTGCTGTTACTTCATCCAGTACATTTTCCAGGAACGTGTATACGCTGTCGTTACCTGCGCAGAAAACGTCGTCATAAACGCCCCAGCGGGTGCCTACTTCGTATGGGCCGCCGGTGCAACCCAGGTTAGGGTACGCTGCCAGCGCTGCGAGGGCATGGCCGGGCATTTCTATTTCAGGCACGATGGTGATGAAGCGGTCTGCCGCATACTTCACAATTTCTTTGATCATCGCCTGGGAATAGTAGCCGCCGTAAGGGGTGCCATCGTATTTATTATCGTTGTAGGCGCCGGCCATCGTCTCTTTGCGTTTGGAGGCGATCTCCTGCAGGCGCGGATATTTTTTGATTTCAATGCGCCATCCCTGGTCTTCGGTGAGGTGCCAGTGGAAGGTGTTCATCTTATACATGGCCATCAGGTCAATATATTTTTTGATGAAGTCCGCATCAAAAATATGGCGGCCTACATCCAGGTGCATGCCACGGTAAGCAAATCGGGGCGCGTCGGTAATGTTTACGCCCGGCACGTACATTTCCCTGGCATGAGTGGTGAAGGGCAGCAGCTGCATCAGTGTCTGTACAGCATAGAAGGTGCCCCTGCCGCTGTTACCATTGATGGTGATCTTATCCTGCGCTACATCCAGCGTGTAGCCTTCAGCGTTAGTGGTGTCGCTGCCTGAGTGCAGAATGATGGCATTATGATCGCCGGTGGATTGAATATCCAGCTGGTAGTCTGTGAGCATCTTCAACCATTCGTTGAACAGCTCCGCTGTTTTCTTATCCGCTTCAGTAGCGGCAACAATGACAGTGCGTTTATTCAGCAGAAAGGAATCTGGTTTCTCTGTAATATTCGCCGGCATAGGAACAATGCTCACTTTTCCCTTCGTTACCTTCGACTGCAGGCCTGAACAGCCCCAGAGTGCAACGGAAAGGAGCAAGCAGGATAAAACGCTAAGCTTCATTTACTATTATTTTTGGTTTTATTGAGATTTGATTATTTGATTATTTGAGATTTGGTTATTTAAAATGCAGCGAATGTATACGTGTATATCTCCGCTGCATTTTAAATAACCAAATCTCAAATAATCAAATAATCAAATAACGATTATTTATGCTCCAGTTCACTCAGCACCGGTCTGTGATCGGAGGCCACGGCTTCTTCTATGATGCGGGCACCGGTAACGTTCCAGCGTTGTTTAGGATGTACCATGATGTAATCCAGCTTTACCCGCGGGGAGTCTGCAGGGAAGGTAGGGCCCATCTGGGTGGTAGCATCGGTGAACAGTTGTTTGAGGGTGGTGATTTCCTTAGCGGTTGGTATGGCGTTGAAATCGCCGGCGAGGATGGCGGGCGTCTGCGTCATACGGAAATATTCCACCAGTGCGTTGGCCTGTGCGATGCGGTCGGCAGGTTTATCTTCTGCGTCCAGGTGGGCGGAAGCAAATTGCAGGAGGCTGTCGCCCGGCAGTTTCACGGTAATAATACCGGCAACGCGGGGTTCATTGCCTTTGGTAATGGTGGGCAATGAAAAGGTGATACCACCGGCAATAGGGTAGCGGGAGAGTATGCCGGTACCATAGCCGCCGCCGCCATAGTCCATGGCTTTGGCAAAATAGGTATACATGCCGGTGATAGCTGCCAGCTCTTTTAACTGATCGGTTTTACCAGTGCGTTGCGTAACGCTGTCTACCTCCTGCAGTGCCACCAGATCCGGGTTGGTGGCGAGTATAACGTTGGCAATTCCCTGCAGGTCCAGTATTCCTTTCATATTTTCGCCATGGTGGATATTATACGTGAGCACTTTCACTTTCTGCGTTTGTGCGAAGAGGGAAAGGCCGGTACATGTCGCCAGGGCGAGGAGCAGCATTTTTTTCATAGCAGCTTTTTATTGATGATGCAAAATATTATTTAAACGCTTCTTTTACAGGTCTTCCTGTCCACACCTGCGGTGTTTTCAGTCCGAAGATCCATGCAATGGTAGCGGCTGTATCGTACGTAACAACGCTGGATCTGATCTCTTTGTTTGCCTGAACGCCAGGGCCGCGGATGATCCACGGAATCTGCATTTCCTCCATGGTTTTACCGCCATGTCCTTTTTTGATACCGCCATGATCTGCGGTGAGCAAGATGATGGTATTATCCCACATACCTGCATCTTTCACGGCCTGTAAAATTTTCCCCAGCAGCACATCATTCTTTTTCACCTGGTCAAAATACGGCTGGATATTATGACCGATATTATGTCCGACGCCATCTGGTTCATCGAAGTGGATGAAGAGGAAGTCCGGTTTTTTTGATTTGATGTAGGCGATAGATTCCTCTGTAGCCAGGCTGTCATTATCATGTGTGGGCACCTGTTTGTTTACTGCTGCCTTCGGGAAGAGGTATCCAATACCTTGCCAGCTATAGATGACGCCAATTTCGGAAGATGGTTTCTGTTCACGCAGCAGGGTGTAGATGGACGGGAACATGCCGTAGCGGTCGAGTTCGCGGGAAGGCAGTTCCGGTGTTTTGCTGTCCCACTCCGTATAGCCGTGCACTTCAGGGCCTGCGCCCATGACCATAGAGGCCCAGTTAACGGCGCTGGAGGAGGGCAGCACGCTGCGTGCCTGCAGTGTCCAGGCACCATCCTGCATCATCTGTTTCATGTTGGGGTTTTCCACTTTGGGGAAGCAATAGGCGCCGAAGCCATCCATTCCGATGAGGATTACATGTTTAACGCCTTTGACCTGCGCCTGCGTGGAAAGGCCACCCAGCAGGAGTCCTGCTGCAATAATCAGTTTTTTCATTCCGTTGTTCACTTTTTAAGACGCAAGGGCGTCCACGGTTAGTATTGGTGGTTGTTGATGAAGCTAAAATAAGCTACTGCCCGTTTTCTTCCAAGGCCTGGGCAGCTAATTCACGTATTCGTAATACTTCTGATTTTTGTGTCTGGGAGATGCCATATTCGGGAACGCCGGGAATGCCGCCCATGCTCACGTTCGGATTGCGGTATACCATGTGGCTGTCTTCATAGGCTTTGGCGCTGGTGTGGAATTCGGTCACGCCGGTATCTTTGATGAGCGCTGCAATATTACTGGCGCGCACGCCGGAGCCAGCCATCAGGATGATGCGGTTGTCTGCGCGGATAACGAGGTCTTTCAGCAGTGAAGCGCCTTCTACGGCAGTATTACGGGCGCCGGAGGTAAGAATTCTTTCGCATCCGATGGCTATAATATCTTCCAGTGCTTCAAAAGGGTTATCAGTCATATCGAAGGCACGGTGAAAAGTCACGCCCATAGGCCAGGCGAGGTCCACCAGTTCTTTACAGCGTTGTTTGTCTACGCGGCCGTCGGCAGTGAGGATACCTATCACTACACCGTTGCAGCCCAGCTGTTTGCACAGTTCAATATCTTTTTTCATCACCTCAAATTCGAGGTCGGAATAGAGAAAATCGCCACCACGCGGCCTGATGATAGGGTAGAGTTCTATTTTTACTTTTTCGCGTGCCACTGCAATAGTAGCATAACTGGGTGTGGTACCGCCTTCCAGCAGGTTGTCGCAAAGCTCAATCCTGTCGGCTCCGCCTTCTTCGGCAGCAATGCAGGAAGCAACGGAACCAGCGCATATTTCGAGTTTGAAGTTACCCATATAATTAGTTTTTAATTACGAATGAATAATTACGAATTACGAATGGCGAGTTATTTTTTTATTTAGTTATTTGAGATTTTGTGCCTGATCGTGATGCTCCCTGGGCTTACAGGTTCCAGAAAAAATAATGATCAGGTACAAAATCTCAAATAACTAAATAAAAAAATAACTCGCCATTCATCATTCGTAATTCGTAATTATTCATTCGTAATTCTTCAGTTAAAAGTGGTGTTTGCCATCTATCAGCACGTTTTTTACGTCGTTGCTGTATACGGCGTAATTAAAGCCTTTCTGGAGGCAGTATGCGCCGTACTGGCCTTTTTTGTTGAGGGCGAGGAAACCTACCTGGATTTCTTTTGCTTTGGAAGGGCTTCTTTTCACGATGCGGTCTACGGCTTCCTTGCAGGCTTTTTCCGGTGGGTATCCCTGGCGCATAAGTTCTACGACGAGGTGGCTGCCGACTATTTTAATCACTTCTTCACCAACGCCGGTGCTGGTGGCAGCGCCTACTTCGTTGTCAACGTAGAGGCCTGCGCCGATGATAGGAGAGTCGCCTACGCGGCCATGGAGTTTAAAGGCCATGCCGCTGGTAGTGCAGGCGCCGGAGAGATTGCCGGCAGCATCCATGGCTACCATGCCGATGGTATCGTGATTGTACACATTACCTGGCAGCATCAGCGGATTGAATGCGGTAGCGCCGTTGGCAGGAGCGTAGGATTTATTTTCTATGTTGATAACCGGTTTGTATTCAGATGTTTTCAGCCACTCTTTCCAGGCTTTTTCGGCTTCCGGCGTGAGGAGGTTTTCTTTCTGAAAACCATTGGCCAGCGCGAATTGCAGCGCACCGTCGCCAACGAGCATTACGTGCGGTGTTTTCTCCATGACCAGGCGGGCAACAGAGATGGCGTGCGTTACATGTTCAAGGGAGGCTACTGATCCGCAGTTGCCGGCTTCATCCATGATACAGGCATCAAGGGTAACGCGGCCATCGCGGTCCGGGAAGCCGGAATAGCCGACTGTGTGGTTGTTGGGATCTGCTTCCGGTACACGTACGCCGGCTTCCACTGCGTCGAGGGCGCGGCCGCCCTTCTTCAGGATTTCCCAGGCAGCCTCGTTGGCGGCGCGGCCAAAGTCCCAGGTGGAAATTACAATCGGTTTGCCTTTGACAATACCGCTTTTACTCTGTGAACGTGCAGCCGTTCCCGTTACACCGTCTAAAGAGAAAACAGCGGCGCCGAGGGCCGCTGTTTTCAGAAAATTTCTTCTATTTTTCATACGATTCATTAACTTTAACCGTTGACATATTTCAGTCTTTCATCTCCCACGCCAGTGCACTGGCGCCCAGAATCGCAGCATCGCTTTCCTTCAGTTCTGAGAACAGCAATTTAACTTTATTCCGGAAGATAGGCAGCAGATTTTTTTCCATATGCTCGCGTACCGGTTTCATGATTACATCCCCCGCCTGGGTGAGGCCTCCGAAAAGTACGATGGCTTCCGGACTGGAGAACATCACGAAGTTAGCCAGTGCTGCGCCGAGGATCTGGCCGGTATATTCATATACTTCCATCGCCAGCGGATCGCCTTTCATGGCTGCTTCATAAATCAGCTTGGAATTGATTTCCTCCTTGCTGTGCTCCCGCATGAGGGAAGGCACTTCAGGGCGGGTAGACAGAAATTCTATCGCGGTATTAGTTACGCCGGTAGCGGAAGCATAGGCTTCCAGAGAGCCATGGGCGCCGGTTCCGGGATGCAGTCTGCCACCGGGGATCACAATGATATGACCCAGCTCGCCGGCAAAACCATCATGACCGTAAATCAGCTGGCCGTTGGCAACAATACCGCTGCCTACACCGGTTCCCAGTGTAATCACGATAAAGTCTTTCATGCCCCTGGCTGCGCCATAGATCAGTTCGCCCAACGCCGCTGCATTGGCATCATTCGTTAATACAGTCGGCAAACTGAATTTTTTCTCCAGCAGGCTGGCTAAAGGTACAACCCCTTTCCAGCGCAGATTTGGCGCATATTCGATATTACCGTTGTAAAAATTCCCGTTGGGTGCGCCAACGCCTATTCCTTTTATATTTTCGGATCCTCCCACCTGCTCAATCAATACAGACATATGCTGGTGAAGTTCGTCCAGAAAGCAGTTTACATCTTCATGTTTATTCGTTAACATACGACCATCACACAAAATATTTCCTCTGCGATCTACGATTCCGAATTTGGTATTAGTCCCCCCAATATCAATGCCCACCGCTAATTGCTGACTCATAATCGATTCCTTGAGATTTTAATATGTTTTTAACTCTAAAAGCAAAAAATGCCAGATATGCAAAGCACAACGCCGGGATAATATAGGAGGCGTGGATACCAATGCTGGGGATATCTGCCAGACCACCCTGTACAGGAGGTACCAGGGATCCTCCGAGGATCATCATTACCAGGAAGGCAGAACCCTGACCGGTATATTTACCCAGACCGGCGATAGATAATGCGAAGATGCTTGGCCACATAACAGAGCAGAACAAGCCGCCGCTGATGAAGGCAAATGTTGCCAGCGCACCGGAAGTAAATAATCCGATCAATACAGTACCTACACCCAGCAAACCAAATACCATCAGGGTTTTGGCAGGTTTGTCCTGGCCCGCGAAGAAACCGATGATCTGAATGGCGATGCAGATAGTGTAAGGATATAATTCAGTAACGTTGTTGCCTTTGATAACATTGGCGCCGAGGATAACGCCGTATGCGATAAACGGAACCACCACGCACAGTATTTTCCGCATGGTTTTCGACACATTGAATACGCTGATGGCGCCTGTCCAGCGGCCAATCATCATACTGCCCCAGAACAGGGATACATACGGATCCAGTTCAGATTCCGCCAGTCCCCTGGGTGTCAGAAATCCCGGTGTTTTCAGCAGTGCGCCGAGGTTGCTGGCGATGGTTACTTCCACACCCACATAGATGAAAATGGCCAGCATGCCAAGTGTGAGCTGCGGGTATTTCATGGCGCCCCATCCGTCAGGATTGCCGGCAGAAGCAACTTTGGTGAAGAAGAGAATACCGATGATTCCAATAATGCCGGCGATGAAGAAAGGCAGTTCTATCTTCAGGATCAGTCCGAGCAGTATCAGTATAAACATGAGCGAGATGCCCAGGATGGATTTTGTAGCTTTGGGAGATGTTTCAAATGCTTCGCTGTCCTGGCTTTCAGGCATTTTTACAAAAGCGAAGATGGCCGCTGCGATGAGGAACAGTACAATCAGCAGGATGTATAAAGTGTTGATTTTGCTGATGTCTGTACTTACATCGCCGCCTTTGATATTACCGAACAGCAGCATGCTCACGATAATGGGACCGATAGTAGTACCGAAGGAGTTGATACCGCCGGCCAGATTGAGACGGTGCGTGCCTTTGGCAGGGTCACCGAGGAGAATGGCGAACGGATTGGCGGCAGTCTGCTGCAGGGAGAAGCCCAGTGCAACAATGAATAACGCCATCAGTATCAGGGCGAAATAGCCGAAGGTCACCGTTTGTTTGAAGTCTGTGTCCAGTACGTTCAGGATCTTTTCAGCGCTGGCTTTGGTAAAGGCGCCGGCATACTGGTGATGCTCTTCATCTTTGGTAAAGCCCTGCGGTATTTCTGCCAGCAGCTGCGGATGTGTGATATATTTCTGCGCAGCCTCGTTGTCAGAGATCAGCAGCACATAAGCATCTTTTTCTTTTTCACGGCGTATTTTCACCTGTCTGTCGGAAGTCTGCAGCTGCTGTTCTACCTGGAAACTACTGATGTCGCTCAGGGTTTCCTTTACGGGAACAATTTTTTCCTTGTTTACGCAAGGTATCATGATAGCAGATCCCAGTACGGAAATTAATAAACCGTAAATAATACCCTTCTTATATCCTATCTTATTGAGGATATCTACTTTTCTTGCAGCAGAAGCCAGATACAGAATCAGGGAACCTATGAAATAGGCGCTGTAGAAGGAGAAGTCAATCAGCTGAGATTCAAGTTGGGTAAGGTTAAAATGCGATTTACAGAACGGGATAAATATACTGTTTGATGCAGCCAGAAACCCCCAGAAAAAGAACACCAGAATAAGCACAAAGAACGAGGGATGTGTACTTTGAGCGCCTTGCTTTGTTTGCTGAGCCATAAACGTGTTAAGTTACAATGAAATTTTGCCGGATAAATGTATAATTATTTTTTTAGGATTTTCTAAAAAAGACAATAAAGTGTTGCATTTTTTTTAGTTAGTAAAACGTTTTAGCTTATATGATTGTGAAATATTACAGAAAATATAACAGCAATTCATTATGTTCGCATTTATCTAAAATCAATTTATTCATCAGCTTATGTCCAGCCAAACAGCAACAATGAAAGCTCCCGCTGCTCCTGCTCAGCAAAGCAACGCACGGGCTATGACCGTTATCGGTACGCTCTTTTTCCTTTTTGGATTTATCACCTGGTTAAACAGTGTGTTGATTCCTTTTTTGAAACAGGCCTGTGAGTTATCTGATTTTCAGGTATACTTTGTCACCTTTGCGTTTTATATTTCCTATTTCGTGATGGCGATCCCTTCTTCCGCCATCCTGCGTAAAGTGGGATTTACCAATGGTATGTCTGTAGGATTGCTGACGATGGCCATCGGCTCCCTGATATTTGTTCCTGCGGCGCAGGCGCGTTCTTTTCCGCTGTTTCTGGTGGGACTGTTTGTGCAGGGCGCTGGCATGACACTGCTGCAGGCGGCCTCCAACCCGTATATTACTATTATCGGGCCCATTGAAAGCGCAGCACAGCGTATGAGCATCATGGGCATCTGTAACAAAGTGGCGGCTATGATCGGCATCTTTGTGCTGAGCACCCTGCTGTTTAGCGATACGGCTGAATTATCGAAGAAAATTGAAGGGCTGACAGGCGCTGAAAAAGAAGCGGAGCTGACCTTGCTGGCTGGCCGTGTAATTGTCCCCTATATCGTAATGGCGGTAGTACTGGGCGGACTGGCGCTTATGGTACGTAAAGCGCACCTGCCGGAAGTAAAACCTGAAGAAGAGAAACAGGACGACACTGCTGCTGGCGGCCAGCGTTCCATCTTCGGCATTCCTTACCTCATGCTCGGTATCCTCTGCCTGTTCCTTTATGTAGGCGTAGAAGTACTGGCCATCGACTCCCTGGCGCTCTATGGCGTTGCCAGCGGCTTTGATACCAATGCTGCCCTGCACCTGAGCATCTACAGCCTCATCGCATTAACTGTAGGCTACCTGCTGGGCATCGTACTGGTACCTAAATATATAGGTCAGCGTCAGGCACTTATCACCTGCGCAGTAATGGGCGCTGTATTCACCGTAGGCGCACTCACGACCAGCGGTAAAGTATCTGTGGCATTTATCGTGCTGCTGAGCTTTGCCCACTCCCTGATGTGGCCCGGCATCTGGCCGCTTGCTATCAACAAGTTAGGCAAATACACCAAACTCGGCTCTGCCTTCCTGATTATGGCCATCGCCGGTGGCGCCATCCTGCCACTGGTATATGGTAAACTCTGCGATCTGTGGGGCAGCCGCCAGACACCTTATGTTATTATGGTGCCCTGTTATCTGTATATCCTTTATTATGCTGCGGCGGGATATAAGAAAGGGCTGCCTGAATAATTACGAATTACAAATTGCGAATTACGAATGAAGCGAGAAGACCTGAGCGAAGAAGATTTTACTTCTTCGCTCAGGTCTTCTCGCTTCATTCGTAATTCGCAATTTGTAATTCGTAATTCCCGCAAAAAAACTGTATCGGTAAATTTTTTTCTCTATTTTTAGGTGTAAATTTTACGTTTAATGATACAGCAAACCAGGGAGAAATTCATCACCCTTTTTGGAAAAGAGCCCTTGATGGTCATCTCTCCGGGAAGAATCAATCTCATCGGCGAGCATACGGACTACAACAACGGATTTGTATTGCCTGCCGCCATCGATAAGAAAATTGTTTATGCCGTGGCATTAAACAATACGCAGCAATGTAATGCGCATGCGGTTTTCACCAACGAAACCGTGTCTTTTGATCTCGGTCAGGTGCAGCCTACGCCGGGATGGATCAACTATCTCATGGGGGTAGTGTATCAGTTGCAGCAGGGCGGGCACCCGGTAACGGGTTTTGACTGTGTGGTAGCCGGCGATATTCCTGTGGGCGCCGGACTGTCTTCTTCCGCGGCAGTGGAAGGCGGGTTGGTAGCTGCGCTGGACAGCATCTTCGGATATAACCTTTCCCGCATGGATATGGCGCTGCTGGGACAACGTGCTGAGCATACCTTCCCCGGTGTTAAATGCGGTATCATGGATCAGTTTGCCAACCTGCACGGCAAAAAGGACCAGGTTATCCGGCTGGACTGCCGCAGCCTGGAATACGAATATTTTCCGTTTAATTTCCCTGCATATAAGATCGTGCTGTGCAATTCCATGGTACATCACTCGCTGGCATCCTCCGAATATAATGTACGCCGTCAGCAATGCGAGGAGGGCGTAGCCGCAATCAGCGCGCTGCACCCGGAAGTAGCCTCTCTCCGCGACGCCACTCCGGCTATGCTGGAGGAAGTCCGCGCGCAGTTATCGCAGATTGTCTACAACCGCTGCAAATACGTCATTGAAGAAATTCAGCGCGTACAGGATGCCACACACCTGTTGAAGAAAGGCGACCTGCAGCAGTTTGGTCAGCTGATGTACGCCACCCACGAAGGGTTAAGTCGCCTCTACGAGGTCAGCTGCCCTGAACTGGACTTCCTGGTTTCCCTGGCAAAGGAACGCCCTGAAGTAGCCGGCGCACGCGTCATGGGCGGTGGCTTCGGCGGCTGCACCATCAACCTCGTAAAACAGGACCAGGTAGATGATTTTATTTCGTTTATCCGTTCCCGCTACCAGGAACAGTATGGTAAGGAACCGGAAGTGTATGTGACGACGATTCAGGATGGAGTTAGTGTGATAGATTAATGTTAATTACAAATTACGAATTGCGAATTACGAATGTAGTTCGAAGATAAAAGCGAAGACCGAAGCGGATACTTTACAGTATGATCGCTTCGGTCTTCGCTTTTATCTTCGAACTACATTCGTAATTCGCAATTCGTAATTTGAAATTCCCGTTAATATTGGTCGTCGAGTGCAAATATCGGCTTCCTGTTCATCCAGCGGCCGCGGGTGAAATCAGGGATATATTGTACGCTGCCGCCTTCAGCAACGGATTGTTCGCTGAGAGGAGTGATCGCGTACCAGGTAGCCATATCGTAAACGTCGAGGGCGTATGGAGCGCCGCGCTTGATGCTTTCGATGAAGGAGTTTAATACGTACCAGTCCATACCACCGTGACCTGCGCCTTTGGCGTCGTTGGCGTAGCGTTTCCAGAGCGGGTGGTCGTATTTACCGAAGTAGGTGTTCGGATCTTCGAACTTACCGGTAGATTCCCACTGGTCATGCGGACTTTTCTTTTCTACATATATGGAATCCTGATCATCCATCCAGAGGCCGTTTGTACCCTGTACGCGGAAGTTCAGGGAGTAGGGACGGGGGGAGTTGGTATCATGCGATAACATGATAGTTTCTCCGTTGTTGGTTTTGATCAGGGAAGAAACGATGTCACCCAGTTTGAATTCTACTTTCGCATTAGGATGGCTTTCGCTGCTGTTATCCACAATATATTTATGCAGACCACGGGATTTGGTAGCCACGGAAGTGATGGACAGCAGGCGGTTTCCGCGGTTCATGTTGATAACGTTGCCGATAGGTCCCAGGCCGTGTGAAGGATACAGGTCGCCATTGCGGTGAACGGAGTGGTTGGTTCTCCATTTGGCTTCGGATAAGGCGTTTTCGCCGAATTCTACACCACCGCCGTAATATTGCTTGCCGTTGTTGAATTTAACGCCGCGCAGATCGTGCTGGTAGCCGCCCTGCAGGTGAATGATTTCACCGAACAATCCCTGGCGGGCCATATTCAGTACTGCCATTACATCTCTGCGGTAGCACACGTTTTCCATACCAAATACAGGTACGCCGGTAGCTTCGCTGGTGTTCACCAGTTCCCAGCACTCCTGGATGTCGGATGCGCCACAAACCTCTACAGCAGGGGTTTTTCCGGCTTTCATGGCAGCAACGGCCATGATGGAATGCCATTCCCATGGTGTAGCGATAATCACCGCATCAATATCATCACGCTTCAGCATATTGCGGAAATCTTCCGGACCATTGGTATATTCAGCTACTTTTCTTTTGCCGCCGTATACCTTGGTTATCATGTCTCTTGCCTTTGGCACCGTGTAAGCTGTATCAGGATCTGCAAAAGCGATGACGTCCACATCTTCCCGATGCAGGCAGAGGCTCAGGTGGCCCAGGCCGCGTGCTCCCACGCCGATCAGGCCTACTCTTACCTTAGGCTTTTTTTCATTGGCAAACAGTTTGGCAGAGGAACCCAGCATAGAAAGACCGATCCCCGCGGCTGCCGTGTTTTTGAGAAAACTTCTGCGATGTAGTGGTTGTTTATTCATTGTTCAGTTGTTTAATCGCGTATTAAGATACGTTATGAAGGGTTTAAATTTATAAAAAATGACGGGTGAAAACCAATATATACGCCTGTTTTCTTACATTTTTATGATAAACGGCAAAGAATTGGAAGACAATATGTTGACGGAAAGTGAAGATTCAATTATGAAATGATAATCCCCGATTACCCCTGATAGCCGGAGATGGTTATCTTCGCCGGAAGACTTATTATTCCAGTGAAATGAAAAGAACACATCTGCTCCTCGCCGGTTTGCTCTGCGGCAATATGGCGTTCGCACAATCAATAAAGCCTTACGGCGCATTGCCGTCAAAAGCCCAGGTGGCCTGGAATGACATGGAGTATTACATGTTCATTCACTTCGGCCCGAACACTTTTACCAACAAGGAATGGGGCCATGGCGACGAAGATCCGAAAGTATTTAATCCAACCCGCCTCGACGCACGGCAATGGGCGCGCACCGCGAAGCTGGCCGGTATGAAAGGTATTGTGATCACTGCCAAGCATCACGATGGTTTTTGCCTGTGGCCGAGCAAATACAGCACCCACACGGTACGGGAGAGTGCATGGAAGAACGGTAAAGGCGATGTGCTGGCCGAACTCTCTTCCGCCTGTAAGGAATACGGCCTGAAATTCGGCGTGTACCTCTCGCCCTGGGACCGCAACCATCCTGAGTATGGCACGCCTACCTATAACCAGGTGTTTGCCAATACGCTGAATGAAGTATTATCCAACTACGGCCCTGTATTTGAACAGTGGTTCGATGGCGCCAACGGCGGCAATGTAAAGCAGCCGTACGACTGGAACCTGTTTCATAGTGTCGTGTATAAAAATCAGCCCAACGCCGTGATCTTCAGTGACGTTGGCCCCGGCTGCCGCTGGGTGGGCAATGAAAACGGTATTGCCGGCACCACCAACTGGAGCACACTGAACGTTACAGGCTTCGCGCCGGGTGAAGCAGGCCCGCCTGCCAAATCCCTCAACGAAGGAAATGAAGACGGCGAGAAATGGATTCCGGCAGAGTGCGACGTCTCTATCCGGCCAGGATGGTTCTACAGTCCGGATACCGATGATAAGGTGAAAACAGTGAACCAGCTGCTGGACATCTACTACGGCTCCGTGGGCCGCAACGGGAACCTCATTCTCAATGTGCCCATCGACCGCGACGGCGTTATCCATCCCAATGATTCCACCCGCCTGATGGAACTGCGTAAAGTGCTGGATGCTTCTTTCAAAAATAATCTTGCTAAAAACGCCGTAATAACGGCAACGGATACACGTACCGGTAACGCTGCTGTGAAAGTGAAGCATCTCAACGACGGCGCCAATGCTACTTACTGGGCAACTACCGATAAGGCAACGAAAGCTGCCATCACGCTGTCCTTTAAAAAGCCGGTGACCTTCAACCGCCTCGTACTGCAGGAATACATCGCGCTGGGACAACGCGTGAAGGCATTTACCGTAGAGATACTCGAAAACGGAAGGAAGAAGGAGATTGCCAGCGAAACAACCATAGGACATAAGCGTATCCTGCGTTTGCCGGACTACACCACCACCGAGGTATATATTAATATAACCGATGCAAAAGCTGCTCCGGTCATCAGCGAAGTGCAGCTGTTTGAAGCACCGGGCGTACTGGCTACGCCGGTAATCAGCAGAGACAGGAACGGAGCTGTTACCATCCGGTCTGCCTCCGATGACCAGGTAGTGCACGTAACCCTTGATGGCAGTGAACCAACTGCTGCTTCTCCGGTTTATCTGCAACCACAGGAATCCTCAGATAATATGGTGACTGTTATCCGTGGTGCGAAAGACGGAAAAATTATCCGAGACATTAACCTGCCGAAAGGTGGCACCGTGAAAGCAAAAGCATTCCTGCATAAAACCAATACCGCAGGTCCGACTGTGGTGGCAGACTTTGATGTAGCGCCGGCGAAGTGGACCGTGGTAAGCGCTCCGGCTGCAGCCAGGGATCATGCAGCGGAGAAAGCGATTGACGGAAATCCGGATTCATTCTATATTACCGATAAGAACAGCAGCGCTGCCTATCCGCATGAGCTGGTGGCAGACCTCGGCGAAGAGCTGACACTACGCGGCTTTACCTATCTGCCTGTGGCAGGCGCCGGCGGCGTAATCTACGGATATGCCCTTTACGTCAGCACAGATGGTAAGAACTGGGGAAAGGCCGCCGCTTCCGGCAGCTTCGGAAATATTAAAAATAATCCAATACTGCAGAAAGTGACATTCTCTCCGGTGAAGGCCAGGTATATCCGTTTTGTGGCTACCGCGCCGGCATACGAAAAAGATAACAAGGCAGGAATTGCCGAGCTGGGTATCATCACCAGATAGTAAGAAATTATCTAACGTATAAAGCGGCTGTGTCCCGAAATGTTGGGCGCAGCCGCCTTTTTGTTAACGGTTTGAAAAAAAATGACATCCCCCAAAAAAAATTCGATTAATTAAAAAGATATTGTTATAACTTTGCGGATATTCTAAACTAAAGACAATATTTATAACAATTTAACGCTGAACTGAAGTTGGAAAAAACCGCAACTCATACCAACATCTCTGCATATCATCCCGCTTTATACAAAGGGGTATATTCTGTTGGGTTCAATGTCTTTAGATTCCTTTCCCGACGACCCAGGATTTGATAGCGCCTTGTCATACAACCGCTATCGCACCGTGATTCCCCAATCCTCCGGTGACAGTTTCCGTATGGAAAAATTCAATGTAGTTTATTGATTCACGATTTCAATTTAAAAAGTTGGAAAATCATCATATCATCGTTAGGGTAGCCACTCCTGACGATATACACTATTCAAATACCATCACTGATGAGATGGAATCGTCTGCAAAGGCTCGTGGAACCGGTATTGCCAAACGTTCCCCGGCCTATGTGGAGCTGAAGATGCAGGAAGGAAAAGCGGTAATTGCCGTTACGGATAAAGGCGAATGGGTTGGCTTTTGCTACATTGAGGCATGGGGCCACGATAAATTTGTTGCCAACTCTGGTCTGATCGTTAACCCGGCATTCAGAGGACACGGCGTTGCTAAATCGATTAAGAAGAAGATATTCGAATTGTCGAGGGAGAAATATCCCGACTCAAAAATATTTGGTCTGACCACCGGCCTCGCTGTTATGAAAATTAACTCCGAACTGGGATATGAACCTGTGACCTATTCTGAACTGACAGACGATGAAGAATTTTGGAAGGGCTGCAGAAGCTGCGTGAACTTTGATATTCTTACCTCCAAACAACGGAAAAACTGCCTTTGTACTGCCATGCTCTACGATCCTGTAGAGAAGCTGAAGGAAGCAGAAGCCAAAGCTGCTGCAGACAAAGCCAGACAGGAAGAAGAACTGGCGGAGATCGCCAACCAGCTGTCTGTATCTGCTACCGGTAACATCCAGCACGAAAGGAAACGCCGCAGATTTAAAGGAAATATAAAACTCTATGAGCGCTGGCTGCGATTTAAAAGATTTGTTTTGCTGAATAACAGCAAAAAGGAAGGCGGCGCCACCGGGCAGAAAAAGAAATTTTTCTTCCTGTTCTGATCTTACATAATGTTTCTGGAAATATAAAAAACGATGTCATAAAATGAAAAAAGTAGTACTGGGATTCAGCGGAGGACTTGATACTTCCTACTGCGTTAAATATCTGACCGAAGAAAAAGGCTATGAAGTACATTCGGTGATTGTAAACACAGGTGGTTTTTCTGAAGAAGAACTGCAGGAAATTGAGAAACGCGCTTATAACCTGGGCGTTAAAAGTCACAAGACAGTTAATGCAATACGTTCTTATTATGACGGCGTTATCAAATATCTCATCTTCGGTAACGTACTGAAGAATAATACCTACCCGCTGAGCGTAAGCGCAGAGCGTATGAGCCAGGCGCTGGCCATCGCTGAATATGTGAAGGAAACAGGCGCTGACGCAGTAGCACACGGCAGCACCGGCGCAGGTAACGACCAGGTGCGTTTCGATATGGTTTTCCATATTATGATCCCCGGTGTGGAAATCATCACCCCGATCCGTGATATGAAACTGAGCCGTGAAGAAGAAATTTCCTACCTGCAGTCAAAAGGTGTGGAAATAAACTTCGAGAAAGCGATGTACTCCATCAACAAAGGACTGTGGGGCACTTCCGTAGGTGGTAAGGAAACACTGACTTCCAATGGCATGCTTCCTGAAGCAGCATGGCCTACCCAGCTCACCAGGCAGGGGGAGGAGCAGGTGAAACTGACGTTTGAAAAAGGTGAACTGATAGGGGTGAATGACAATAAATTCAGTCATCCTACAGAAGCCATCCAGTATTTACAGACCATCGCCGGCGCTTATGCTATCGGCCGCGATATTCACGTAGGCGATACCATCATCGGCATCAAAGGCCGTGTAGGCTTCGAAGCAGCCGCTCCGATGGTTATTCTGAAAGCGCATCATGCATTGGAAAAACATGTGCTCACCAAATGGCAGCTGAGCTGGAAAGAGCAGCTGGCGCAGTTCTACGGCAACTGGATGCATGAAGGCCAGATCATGGACCCTGTTATGCGCGACATTGAAGCCTTCCTGCAGCATACCCAGGAAAATGTTTCCGGAGAAGTATTTGTTACCCTGATGCCTTACCGTTTCCAGGTAACAGGTATTCAATCCCCTTACGACCTGATGAGCAGCAAATTCGGCAAATACGGCGAAATGAACAGTGGCTGGTCAGGAGAAGATGTAAGAGGCTTCAGCAAAATTTTCGGTAACCAGACAATGATCTGGCACCAGGTAAAAAATTCTATCTAAACAAATCAGCATACGCAATGGCAGATGTTAAAAGGATAAAGGCAGGAATCGTGGGCGGGGCCGGCTATACCGGCGGAGAGATGATACGGCTGCTGCTGAATCATCCCGATGTAACAATTTCGTTTGTGCATAGCCGTAGTAACGCGGGTAACCCGTTACATGCCGTACATGCCGATCTGTTGGGAGAAACAGACCTGTTGTTTACCGGCGAACTGAGTAACGATATAGATGTCATGTTCCTCTGCCTGGGACACGGCGAATCCAGGAAATTCCTGGAAGCCTCCGAGGTAGCGTCACATGTAAAGGTGATAGACCTGAGTCAGGATTTTCGTTTAGGCGAAACCGTTAAGGACAGGACTTTTGTGTATGGCCTGCCTGAAATGCAGCGGGAACTGATCCGGGAAGCCAGGAACATTGCCAACCCCGGCTGCTTTGCTACCGCTATTCAGTTAGGGCTCCTGCCACTGGCGAAAGCCGGCCTGCTGCAGGAAGTGCATACTACCGGCATCACCGGATCTACCGGCGCCGGTCAGAGTCTGCAGGCTACCTCTCATTTTACCTGGAGAGCCAGCAACATATCTACCTATAAAGTGCTGAACCACCAGCACCTGAAGGAAATCCGACGAAGCCTGCAGCTGCTGCAGCCGGGCTTTTCAGCGCCTGTGAACTTCGTTCCGGTACGCGGAGATTTCCCCAGAGGCATATGGGTAACTTCCTATCTGCAGAGCGATTTGTCGCTGGAAGCTGCTGTACAGCTGTATAAAGATTACTACGCCGGTCATCCCTTCACACATGTGAGCGACAGGCAGATAGACCTCAAACAGGTGGTCAACACCAATAAGGTGCTGATTCAACTGGAGAAAGCAGGTGATAAACTGATTATTCACAGTATTGAGGATAACCTGCTGAAAGGCGCATCCGGACAGGCCGTACAGAATATGAACCTCCTGTGCGGACTGGAGGAAACAGCCGGACTCAGACTGAAGTCTATCGTATTCTAACTGTTCTTATCATTTTTAATTTACGCTGACAACATGAAACTTTTTGACGTTTATCCCGTAAACGACATCATTATAGATAAAGCTGCCGGTTCTACCGTATGGGACGAAAAAGGCACGGAATACCTGGATCTCTACGGCGGTCATGCCGTGATCTCTATTGGTCATACCCATCCGCATTATGTAAAGCGTTTAACTGACCAGCTGCATAAGATCGGATTCTATTCCAACTCCGTAAAGATGCCTTTGCAGGAGGAGCTGGCTGCCTTGCTGGGCAAGGTTTCCGGCAAGGAAGACTATCAGCTGTTCCTGTGCAACTCCGGTGCGGAAGCCAATGAAAATGCATTGAAGCTCGCTTCTTTCTACAACGGAAGAAAAAAGATTATCGCTTTCCGCAAGGCTTTTCATGGCAGAACATCTCTCGCAGTAGCAGCTACCGACAATCCGAAAATTGTAGCGCCGGTAAATGAAACAGACAACGTAGTATTTCTTCCCTGGAACGATGAAGCCGCGCTGGAAGCTGCATTCAAACAATACGAAGTGTCTGCTGTTATCATTGAAGGCATACAGGGCGTAGGTGGTATCAACGTGGCGCCGGAGTCTTTCCTGCAGAAAATCAGGAGCCTCTGCGATGCGCATAATGCCGTATTCATCGCTGACTCCGTGCAGTGTGGCTATGGCCGCAGCGGTAAATTCTTCTCCCATGATTTTGCAGGTGTAAATGCTGACATATACACCATGGCAAAAGGTATGGGTAATGGTTTCCCGATCGGTGGTATCATCATCGCACCAAAGTTCCAGGCCGTATATGGTATGTTGGGCACCACTTTCGGCGGTAACCATCTCGCCTGCGTAGCAGCCCTTTCTGTACTGGAAGTGATTCAAAGCGAAAACCTTATCAGCAACGCCGCCACCATCGGGGCCTATCTCATGGAAGAACTGCGTAAATTCAGCCAGGTGAAAGAGGTAAGAGGCCGTGGCCTGATGATCGGTATCGAAATGCCGGAAGAACTGGCGGAGGTAAGGAAGAATCTGCTGGCAAAACATCGCATCTTCACCGGTGAAGCAAAACCAAACGTTATTCGCCTACTGCCTTCCCTGGCGCTGACAAAAGCAGATGCAGACAGGTTTTTGGAGGCTTTTGGAAAAGAAGTAAAATAAAAATAATTACGAATTACGAATTGCGAATTACGAATGAGGAGCGAATGAAGAAGCGTCTTCGCACAGTAT
Source organism: Chitinophaga solisilvae (assembly GCF_009928525.1). GTDB lineage: Bacteria > Bacteroidota > Bacteroidia > Chitinophagales > Chitinophagaceae > Chitinophaga > Chitinophaga solisilvae. Next base: position 746,344 of record NZ_JAABOK010000002.1, read on the forward strand.
TCGTAATTCGCAATTCGTAATTCGTAATTCAAAACGATCAAAATGAAGCAATTTATTTCAACAGACGATGTGCCTAGTGTCCCGCGGTTGGTGGACATTGCATTAAACTACAAGAAAGATCCGTTCAGGGATAATACGTTGGGACAGCACAAAACCGTGGGTATGATATTTCTGAATCCCAGTTTACGTACACGCCTGAGTACACAGGTGGCAGCGAAGAACCTGGGTATGGAGGCTGTAGTATTTAACATCGACAAGGAAGGATGGCAGCTGGAAATGAATGATGGCGTAGTGATGAATGGCAATACCAGCGAACATGTGAAGGAAGCTGCCGCGGTAATGGGACAGTACTTCGATATACTGGCCATCCGTACGTTTCCGGGGTTGAAAAATAAAGAAGAAGATTATACAGAGAAATATATTAACCAGTTCATTAAGTACGCCGGAGTTCCGGTGGTGAGCCTGGAAAGCGCTACCCTGCATCCTTTGCAGAGCCTCACAGATGTTATCACCATTAAGGAAAACTGGCAGCAGCCGCGCAAGCCGAAGGTGGTGATGACCTGGGCGCCGCATGTAAGAGCACTCCCGCAGGCTGTTCCCAACTCCTTCGCACAATGGATGAATGCCTGGGGAGAAGCAGATTTTGTCATTACACATCCGGAAGGTTATGAGCTGGATGAGAAATTTTCCGGCAACGCACGTATAGAATACGATCAGGATAAAGCACTGGAAGGTGCTGACTTCGTATACGTAAAAAACTGGTCCTCCTACCGCGATTACGGAAAAATCCTTAATACTGACAGCAGCTGGATGGTGACCAACGAAAAACTGAAGCATACCAATGCTGCCAAAATAATGCACTGTCTGCCTGTAAGAAGAAATGTCGTGATAGCAGATGAAGTACTTGACGGGCCGCAGTCCATCGTAATACAGGAAGCAGGCAACCGTGTATGGGCAGCACAGGCAGTATTGAGCGAAATCTTGAAAGGATAATTATGATAGATCTTTTTATCATCAAAGTAGGCGGAAACGTTATCGATAATCCGGAATTGCTGCAGACATTTTTAGATAAATTCGCAGCCATTCCCGGTAAGAAGATACTGATACACGGCGGCGGTAAAATTGCTACCCGTATTGGTGATCAGCTGGGTATCAAATCGAATTATGTAGATGGCCGCCGTATTACGGATGCGGCCACGATTGATCTGGTAACCATGGTCTACGGCGGCCTGGTAAATAAACAGCTGGTAGCGCAACTGCAGGCCAGAAGCTGTAATGCTATCGGCCTGACCGGCGCGGATGCCAACATTATTCCGGCAGAGAAACGCCCGGTAAAGGAAATTGATTACGGTTTTGTGGGAGATGTACAGCCGGACATGCTGCAGACCGGCCCGCTGAAAGCATTGCTGGAAGCTGGTGTAACACCGGTGTTTGCGCCGCTTACACACGATGGCAACGGACAGATGCTGAACACCAATGCAGATACCATTGCCTCCTCCCTGGCTATTGCATTATCCGACCGCTACCAGGTACGACTGATCTACTGCTTCGAAAAGAAAGGCGTACTCAGCGATCCCAATGATGATAATGCCGTTATTAATCTGATTAATAAAGAAATTTACCAGCAACTGCTGGAAAATAAAGTGTTGTCCGACGGTATTCTGCCTAAACTGCAGAATGCGTTCGGAGCTATCGGTAATGGGGTGAAAGAAGTGCTGATAGGCCATGCAGACGATGTATTGAGTAATACCACCGGCACCGTAGCAGGCACCTTAATATGCTAGCTATGTGGAACGAGAAACTATATGATGTGGCCGTAGCGCTGTTGAAACAGCTGATAGCCACGCCATCGCTCAGCCGCGAAGAAGACGGCACTGCGCAGGTAATCGGTGATTTCCTGACTGCGATGGACATCCCGCATGAACGCCACCTTAACAATATATGGGTGCTCAACAAACACTACAATCCCGCGAAACGCAATATCCTGCTCAATTCCCACCATGATACCGTAAAGCCTAATCCGCAATACACCCGTGATCCGTTTAGTCCGGATGTAGAAGACGGAAAGCTGTTCGGCCTTGGCAGCAACGATGCCGGCGGCTGTCTGGTCAGCCTGATCGCTACCTTCCTGCATTTTTATCACCGTACGGACCTGTCTTACAACATCATTCTGAGTGCTACTGCAGAAGAAGAAATCAGCGGAGTGAACGGCGTGGAAAGCATCCTGTCCCGCCTGCCGCAGATTGATTTTGCCATTGTGGGAGAGCCTACGCAGACGCAGCTGGCCATTGCCGAAAAAGGACTGATGGTGCTGGATTGTACCAGCACAGGGAAAGCAGGCCATGCCGCCAGAGAAGAAGGTGAAAATGCGCTGTATAAGGCATTGCCTGACCTCACCTGGTTCCGGGACTACCGTTTCCCTAAAGTATCGGAAACATTAGGTCCGGTGAAGATGAGTGTCACAGTTATCAATACTTCCAACAAAGCGCACAACGTAGTACCGGCAGACTGCACCTTTGTGGTGGATGTACGGGCTACAGACCAGTATACGCTGGAAGAGCTGCTGGAAACCATCAGCACCCATGTGGGCTGCGAGGTGAAGCCCCGCTCGATGCGCATGCGCCCGTCATTTATCCCGATGGAGCATCCTTTTGTACAGGCCGGACTGGCAGCAGGTAAAACCACTTACGGTTCACCTACCACCTCCGATCAGGCGCTGATTCCGGCCACGTCCGTGAAGATGGGGCCCGGCGATTCTGCCCGCTCTCATACTGCAGATGAATATATTTTCCTGGAAGAAATCAGGAATGGCATAGACAGTTATATCCGGTTACTTGAAATGATTCAGTAAGATGAACTTCTCACCCGTCATAGAAAACAAACGTGTACGATTAGAGCCGTTGCAGGAAGACCACCTGGAAGTGCTGCTGCCGCTGGCGCTGGAGCCGTCCCTGTGGACGGTTGGGGCTAATCATATTGCCAGCCGGGAAGACCTGGAAAAGTATATCCGTGCGGCCATCGCCGAGCGTAATGCAGGAACAGCCATCCCCTTTGTGATCTATGATAGGCAGGTACAACAGATTGCCGGCAGCACCCGCTATGCCGGGCTAACGTTGCCGCATAAACGAACAGAGATAGGTTACACCTGGATCAACCCGGAGCTGCAAGGTTCCGGTCTGAATAAGGCCATGAAGTATGCCATGCTGCAATACGCCTTTGAGGTCATGGACCTGAACCGGGTGGAGTTTAAGACAGACGAACTCAATATGCAGTCACGCAATGCTATTCTGAGCATAGGTTGTACACAGGAAGGCATTTTGCGTCGTCATATGATTACCAGCCAGGGAAGAGTGCGGAATACCGTATACTTCAGCATGCTGAAAGAAGAATGGCCGGAAGTGAAGCAGCGGATATTCGGTAAATATGATTTTTAATTTCGCAGCGTGCAGCTGCCCTGCGGAAAAACTATATTATTATGAAACTGTGGCAAAAAGATAAGGCATCGCTGGATGCGGTAGAAAAGTTCACCGTTGGAAAAGACCGTGAAATGGACGCATTCCTCGCGCCTTTCGACGTGCTCGGCTCTATGGCGCATATCACCATGCTGCAAAGTATTGGTCTTCTGGAAGCAGCCGAACTGAAGGTATTAAAGCAGGAGCTGAAAAATATCTATCAGGAGATCCAGGCCGGTGATTTTGTGCTGGAAGATGGTGTGGAAGATATCCACTCTCAGGTAGAACTGTTGCTCACCCGCCGTCTTGGTGAAGTAGGCAAGAAAATTCACAGTGGCCGTTCCCGTAACGATCAGGTGCTGGTGGATCTGAAACTGTTCCTGCGTCACGAATTGCAGGAAATGGTATTTGCAGTAAAAGCGTTATTCGACCTGCTGCAACAGAAAAGTGAAGCCTATAAAAATCACCTGATCCCCGGTTATACACATCTGCAGATAGCCATGCCCTCCTCTTTCGGGTTATGGTTTGGCGCTTACGCAGAGAGCCTGGTAGACGACCTCACCGTATTACAGGGCGCTTATCACGTGGTTAATAAAAACCCGCTTGGCTCTGCCGCAGGATACGGATCTTCGTTCCCCCTTGACCGTGAGCTGACCACCCGTTTACTCGGATTTGATACCCTGAACTATAACGTGGTATACGCACAGATGGGGCGTGGTAAAACAGAAAAGATTGTATCCTTTGCCCTGGCCGGCATCGCTGCCACCATCGCTAAAATGGCCATGGACGCCTGTTTGTTCATGAACCAGAACTTCGGCTTCATCAGCTTCCCTGATGAACTGACAACCGGTTCCAGCATCATGCCGCACAAAAAGAATCCGGATGTATGGGAACTGATCCGTTCTCACGGGAACAAGCTGCAGGCATTACCCAATGAAATCGCCATGATGATCACCAACCTGCCATCCGGCTACCACCGCGATCTGCAGCTGTTGAAAGAAAATCTTTTCCCTGCTTTCAGTACGTTGAAAGACTGCATCAATATGAGCCGCCTCATGCTGGAAAACATCCGCATCAGAGAGAATATCCTCGATGATGAAAAATATCAGTACCTGTTCAGCGTAGAGGTTGTAAACAACCTGGTACTCCAGGGCACCCCGTTCCGGGAAGCCTACAAACAGGTAGGTATGGACATTGAAAACGGCACTTTCTCCCCATCCAGAACCGTCGCGCATACCCACGCCGGCAGCATCGGTAACCTCTGCACCGCACAGATAGCAGACCAGATGGAGCGTGTTATAAAGGGGTTCCCGTTTGAAAAAGTAGAGAAGGCTGTGGAGGAACTACTTTTGAGTTAAACAATTACGAATTACGAATTGCGAATTACGAATGTAGAAGCGAAGAGCTAAACGGAGATTAAAGGAAGATATTTTTTAGTTATCACCTTTAATCTCCGTTTAGCTCTTCGCTTCTACATTCGTAATTCGCAATTCGTAATTCGTAATTTAACTTAAAACCCAATATTAACTCCCACAAAGAAATTAAACCCTGCCATAGGATAATAGTAATTACTATATCCTACTTTGTTGTTCTCCGTATCGAAGTAGCTCCAGGTGGAGCCGCTGGGTTCATATTTTTTATTGAAGATGTTGTTGAGCATGAGTTGCAGGCTCAGATCGCGGAATAACGGTTGCGGTACAACGTAGTTGAAGCGCAGGTTACTGACGAAATAGGGGTCGAGGCTGGCAATGGCATTGGAGGTATTGTCCAGGTACTGGCGGCTTACATATCTGCCCAGCAGGTCTGCTGTAAAGCCTTTGAAGGGCCTGGCAGTGAGCGTGTATCCACCCACGAAAGAAGGAGAGAAGGAGATATCGGTTTTACTGAAGTGCTGTGTGTGGGCTTTTTTCTCCTCATCGTAGGTGACAGCGTTGTAGTCCAGTACCTTGTTCTGGCTGAGGGCAGCGTTGGCCGCGATGGTGAAGATACTGCCCAGCTTTACGTTACCGCTGACTTCAACCCCTGTACGGTAGCTTTTGGGAATATTGGTGCGTACGTAGGCGCCAACATCGGTGAGCATACCGGTTTGTACAAGCTGGTTTTTATAGTACATGTAGTATATGTTGGCCTGAATGGCTGCGATGCTGTTGCTCCAGTTGTAGCCGGCTTCAATATCCCGCAGTTCTTCCGGTTTGGGAGCTGACACGCCGTAGTTGGACTCGAAGTCTACGCGGTTAGGTTCCTTATGCGCCACTGCAACGGAGGCAAACACACGGCTGGCGGCGTTAAGCGCGTAGGAGATACCTGCTTTCGGATTGAAGAAGTTATAGGTTACATGTGGTTTGTATGCGGGCGCCGCTTCAAATCCGTTCATGTTATAGGTGATGTTGCGGTATTGCATATCTGCGAAGAGGTGCAGGTTTTCCGTGATTTTGAATTCTCCTTTCCAGTAGATATTGAAATCATTTTTATCTGCGGGATAGCGATAGTATTCATAGTCTTTGTCGATGCCTGCTTTAGCCCAGATGATTTTGCCGTAGTGATCGCCGGTATATCTGTTCCATCCGCCACCGAGGCTCCAGTTCAGCTTTTCACCGGTACGGTTAACAGAGAAGACGCCGCCGTAGAAATAGTTGCTCAGCCACAGCTGATTTACCAGATCGGTGGTATCTATGCGGGCGCCTTTATAATCGTAGGCTTCCAGCCCGTACGCGGACAGCGCCTGATTGGCTTTGTACAGTTCAAAATAGCCGCGGCCGCGGGTCATATGCAGGGCTACGGTGAAGTTGAGCTGTTTGTTGATTTCCTGGTTCAGGAACAGCTGGTAGTGATCCTGCTGGTAGTTATCTGTTTCATTGTCGTAGGGAGTACCTGGTTTTTGGGTACCGGCGGAGTTATAGGTCCTGTTGGTTTTCAGCTTGTCTTCCGGTACGCCGTTCCATGCCTGGTATGTTTTTTCCTTGCCGGAGAAGACATTCAGGCGGATAGCTGTTTTGTGTGAGATGTATGCAGCGGATGTATAGAAAGAGCGGAGGTCGGAGGTGGCGCGGTCAATATATCCGTCGGAAGATATTTTGGACAGGCGCGCATCGATGGTGAAGTGATTGTTGATCAGTCCGGAGCCCGCTTTCACCGTATGTTTCCAGCTGTTGAAGGAGCCGTAGCTATTGCTGATTTCACCATATGCCTGTTCCCGGAATTCGTTGGTGCTGAGGTTGAGTGTGGCGCCGAATGCACCTGCTCCGTTGGTAGAGGTGCCCACGCCGCGCTGCAGTTCAATGCTGTTCACAGAAGAAGCAAAATCGGGCATATTGACAAAGAAGGTCCCCTGCGATTCAGCATCGTTCACGGGAATACCGTTTACGGTCACATTGATACGGGTGAGGTCGGAGCCGCGCACGCGCATGCCGGTGTAACCGATGCCCATACCGGCATCCGAGCTGGTAACTACGCCGGGCTGCTGATTCAGCAACATCGGAAGATCCTGTCCCAGGTTTTCTTTCCTGATTTCTGCGGCAGTAATGGTGCTGTTGACAAATGGTGAGTTCTTTCCCGCCCGCAGACTGCTGATCTCTACCGGTTTTACAAACAGGCCGGTTTCTTCCAGCGCAATATCTGTTACAGGTGTTTTGCCATCCGCCTGTATAGTGGCAGAGAAGGTCTTAAAGCCAATGAAGCTGGCATGTAAGGTATAGGCGCCCTTTTTAGGGAGCTGGATGGTGTATTGTCCCTGCTTGTTGGTGAGTGCACCCGTCTGGTTGACGGAGATAGTAACGCCTTCCAGCGGTTGTCCGCTGCTTTTGCTGGTAACCCTGCCGGTAACCAGCGATTGTGCCTGTGCGATGCCTGCCATACAGAGCAGCATCAACAACATGAATTGTTTCATCTTAAATATGTCTGTTTTCTGTTTTCTACTTCCTAACCAGCATTACCTGGTCCAGGTTCCGTGGGTGTGATCTCAGCCTGAAAGTAAGGCACCCCATGAGGATCCACGCTGCGCGCGATCTGTAGCACAAAGGTATAATATTATTTCCCGGTAGGTAAAATTTTGTTTAATTTCCATGTACGCTTCTCTCAATCATCTTTTATAAACTTTTAATCATTAAATCTTTATTGCAGATGATCAAGCTTCAGTTAATCGGACATTTAGGCCGGGATGTGATCAAAAAAGAGATCAATGGCGTGTCCGTATTCAGTTTTCCGGTAGCGGTGAATGAGCGGTTCAAAAATGCCCTGGGTGTGTTGCAGGAGCGTACTACCTGGGTAGACTGTTCCCTGTGGGGCAAGGAAAATGTGGCCCCCTACCTTAACCAGGGCGTGATGGTATATGTGGAAGGCTCTCCGAGAGTGGACGCCTATGTAAGCCATCAGACCGGTGCATTGACAGGGGCTGTCAGACTCAGGGTGAGCCACCTGCAGTTACTAAGCCGTAAGGATGATGAAAAACGCCGTGCCGCTGTTACGGATGTACCCGTTGTTCCGGAGGCAGAGCCTGTAGAAGAACAGCCGGCAGACGACCTTCCCTTTTAATTAAACCTGAGTTTAACTTGTGCATTCTAATATGAAAGCCAACCTGTTATGGTTGGCTTTTTTTGTTTTTTTTAGAATTTTATTTGGTGGGAAGAAAAATAGTCCTATCTTTGCACCCTCATTGCGAGGTAGAGCAGAGGTAGCTCGTCGGGCTCATAACCCGAAGGTCAGTGGTTCGAATCCGCTCCTCGCTACAAAATGGCGCTACGGCGCTGCAAAAGAAACAAAGAAAGAGCCGAAGTAATTCGGCTTTTTTTATTTCCGTAAGTTTGAGTTGCGAATGCAACATCTACAGGTCATACTATCATCATGCATAAAGCAGGTTTTGTAAACATTTTCGGTAAGCCCAACGCGGGTAAAAGTACGCTGTTGAACGCTATCATCGGCGAGAAGCTGGCTATTATTTCCCCTAAGGTACAAACCACCAGACACCGTATCACTGGTGTGCTGACGGAGCCTGGCTACCAGATTGTGTTTTCTGATACCCCCGGTATCATTGATCCCAAATACAAGCTGCATGAAAAAATGATGGGCGCGGTAAAGTCCGCCCTGGAAGATGCTGACGTAGCGCTGCTGATTATGGACTGCAGAGACAACCTGGAGGAAAACCTTCAGCTGTTCGAGGCCCTGAAGCTGAAAGTGCCGTCCATTCTTATCCTCAACAAAATGGATAACCTCACCAAAGAGGAAATGGACGCGCTCCTGGCCCGTGTAAACGAATGGGGAAAGGCGAAAGCGGTAGTTCCCATCTCCGCCCGTCAGCAGAAAGGACTGAAAGAACTCATGACTGAGATCGTTGCCCTGCTGCCGGAAGCCAACGCCTTCTACCCGGACGACACCCTCACGGATAAGTCTACACGCTTCCTCGTGGCGGAAATGATCCGCGAAAAAATCTTCCAGCTGTTCGAAGAGGAAATTCCTTACCATACTACGGTAATTGTTACACAATACCAGGAGAAGGAAACCCTCACCAAAATAACAGCTGAAATCATCGTCACAAGGGATACCCAGAAAGGTATCATCCTCGGCGAAAAAGGCAAATCTATACGGGAGCTGGGAACACTGGCCCGTCTGGAAATAGAGAAATTCATTGAACGCAAGGTATTCCTGGAACTGTTTGTGAAAGTGCGGAATAAATGGAGGGATAATGATTTGTTCCTGAAGGAATACGGATATTAGGAATGATGAATTACGAATGATGAATGATGAGTTAAAATGCAGCGAATATCTTCACAAAAATCTTCGCTGCATTTTAACTCATCATTCATCATTCGTAATTCGTAATTCAAGATTTTATACTAATAAGTAATAAGAAACTAAAATGGCTGGATTTACAGTAGCTATTGTGGGCCGCCCGAATGTGGGCAAATCAACGTTGTTCAACCGTTTGCTGGAACAGCGTAGAGCTATCGTGGATGATCAGAGCGGTGTAACGCGTGATCGTCAGTATGGTATTGCGGACTGGAACGGCAAAACATTCAACGTGATTGATACCGGTGGGTTTGTATCTAACAGCGATGATGTATTTGAAAAAGAGATCCGTAAGCAGGCGAAAGTAGCCATGGATGAGGCGAATGTGCTGATATTCATGACGGATGTAACTACTGGCATTACCGATCTGGACGCGGATGTGGCAGACCTGCTGCGCCGTACTTCCAAACCGGTTTACCTGGTAGTGAATAAAGTAGATAACCAACAGCGTCAGCTGGATGCGACCGAGTTTTACAGTCTTGGTTTCGATAAAACTTTTTTCCTGTCCTCCATGACCGGCAGCGGTACCGGAGAATTGCTCGATGACGTGGTGTCCAATATAACCGATGATATGGAAGACGCCACTATGGAAGTTGATATTCCCAAAATTGCCATCATCGGGCAACCTAACGTAGGTAAGTCTTCCCTGCTGAATGCGCTGGTAGGTACCGAAAGAAACATCGTTTCTGATATAGCCGGTACTACCCGCGATACCATTCACACCAGGTATAACATGTACCAGAAAGACTTCATGCTGATCGATACCGCCGGTATCAGACGTAAGCAGAAAGTGAATGAAGACCTGGAATTCTATTCCGTTATCCGTGCCATCAAGGCAGTAGATGAATCTGATGTGGTGATGCTGCTGCTGGATGCTGAAAAAGGCATTACAGCGCAGGACCTTAGCATCTTCAGCCTGGCAGCGCGTAAAGGTAAAGGTGTTGTAGTGCTGGTGAATAAGTGGGACCTGATGGAAAAGGCAACCAACACTGCGAGAGACTATGAAAAGGAGCTGAAAAGCCGCCTGGCGCCGTTTTCTGATGTGCCTATCATCTTCACCTCCGTGAAGGAGAAACAGCGTATTTTCAAAGCTATTGAAGCAGCCCTGGAAGTATACGAAAACCGTCAGCGTAAAGTACAGACCTCCAAACTGAACGAGATCATGCTGAAGGCGATAGAAGCCTACCATCCGCCGGTGGTAAGAGGTATTCCTATCCGTATCAAGTATGTAACGCAGCTGCCAACTCATACGCCGGCTTTTGCATTTTTCTGTAACCTGCCGGATGATGTGAAGGCTCCCTACAGGAATTACCTGGAGAATCAAATCCGTACTCACTTTGATTTTAAAGGGGTACCGATTAAGATCTTCTTCCGTAAAAAATAAATGCTGAAAAAGTATAGAATATTTTGTAATCTGAAAATTTTCTATACCTTTGCGCCGGTTTTAAAATTAAAACAAAACACAACATGAAAAAAGTATTTGTATTTGCAATCGCTGCTGGTATGTTTTTCGTAGCTTGTAACGGTGGTAGCACTCCTGCTGCTGATTCTACTGCTACAACTGTAGACACTATGAACGCTGCTCCTGCTACTGAACCAGCTGCTGCTCCAGTTGCTGATTCTGCTGCTCACGTAGATTCTGCTGCTGCTCCAGTTGCTGATTCTGCTGCTGCTGCTCCAGCTGCTAAGTAAGAGATTATTATTTCGATAATATCATTCTTGCAAGAAATAAAAAAGCCGATTGCTTAGCAATCGGCTTTTTTATTTCTTGCAAGAATGATATTATCGAAATCAATTACGAATTACGAATTGCGAATTACGAATGAGAGCGAAGATTTAAGCGAATAAAACATACTTTTCGCTTAAATCTTCGCTCTCATTCGTAATTCGCAATTCGTAATTGATTATTTTTATTCTTCCAGCAGCAGGGACAAGTTCGTCAACTCATCATGTCTGTACGCGTCTTTGTCGTCGCGGAAGCATTTGGCGAGTTCTTCGAGGAGGAATTGTATGATGCGTTTGTTGGATTGCGGTTTGAAATAGGACGGAACGGACGGAACGGATACTCTTTTCAGGTAGGTATCTACGTCCTGCTGGGTGTAGATCTGGCCCTGGATGGGGTCAATGAAGAAGAGGATGCGCTGGTCTTCCGGGTCTATGGGTTCGCCGAAGTCGATGAAGGTATCGAAGTAGGCGAGAATAAACTGGCGGGGGATGTTGACAGCGTAAACGGGCAGGTCGAGCATGGTGCAGAGGCTCTGATAGATGATGCCGTTGGTAACGGGGTTACCTTTTTTGGATTCTATCACCTGGTTGATGAAGAACTGGTTTTTGCGCTGATAGGAGACTTCTTCGCCTTTGAGCCCGAAGTAGTTATAGATCATGCTGTTGAGCACATTGATCTTTTCCAGGGGCGTGAGGTAGTTGTTGAGTTCCAGCCAGATATTTCTTTTGATACGGTCTATTTCGGCCATGATCTGACCGGGAATAAGGTCAGGGAACTGGTATCTGGCGGCCAGTATGGCGCCTTCCATCAGGTCCTGCATGTCTGAAAGACTCCATGCACGTAATGCTGCCTGCAGATCCTGGTAATGTACCCGGTGAATGAGCAGTTCTATTCTTTCCTGTATGGATTCATCGATGGTATTCTCCCATAAATTCTCCAGATTGGGGATGATATCCTTACCGTACAGCAGGATTTTGCTGGCAACGGTATCAAACACCTCCTGGTCGGGATCATCCAACAGGTGGAATAAAGCATTTATTTCTTTGTTTTCATGCATATCTATTCCGCTTTCTTCTTCCTGGGCGGCGCTTTCTTTTTAGGTGGATTGGCTTTGGCTTCTTCAATAATAGCTTTGGCTTCCTCTACCGTCAGAGTGGCAGCATTATCAATTTTTTCCTTCGGTATCTTATAATTTTTGAGGCCCTGTTTAATATAGGGGCCATAGGGGCCTTTGAGTACCTGTATCTTTTCCTTTTCGAAGATCTGGATGGTACGTTCATCTTTCGCAGTACGTTTTTCCACGATTAACGGCGCTATTTCGTCCAGTTCTACTGTATACGGGTCCATTTCCTTTTTGAGGGAATAGAACTTTTTATCATGCTGTGCATACGGACCAAAGCGGCCTATGTTGATGACTACATCACTATCTTCGAACTGGCCCAGGGTACGCGGCAGGCGGAACAGTTCCATTGCCTCTTCCAGGGAGATGGTTTCGATGCTCTGCGTAGCCTTCAGTTTGGCGAAGCGCGGCTTTTCCTCATCTTCTACGCTGCCTATCTGGATCATAGGGCCGTAACGTCCCATACGGGCCACAATGGGCTTGCCGGAGGCGGCATCTACACCCAGCGGGCGTTCGCCTTTTACGCGTTCCGCTTTTTCCAGCGTGTTTTCCACATCCTTATGGAAAGGATTGTAGAACTCCTTCAGCATTTTATTCCATACCTTTTTACCGTTGGCGATTTCATCGAATTCCTCTTCAATTTTGGCGGTGAAGCCATAGTCCATAACGGAGTTGAAGTATTGGTTGAGGAAATCCGTTACGATCATGCCCAGGTCGGTAGGGAACAGTTTCGATTTTTCTGCGCCGGTATTCTCTGTGTCTGTTTGTTTAGTGATTATGTCCGCCTTCAGCAGGAGAATGCGGAAGTCTCTTTTCACGCCTTCCTTGTCTCTTTTCTCCACATATCCGCGTTTCTGGATGGTAGTGATGGTAGGAGCGTAGGTAGACGGGCGGCCGATGCCCAGTTCTTCCAGTTTCTTTACCAGGCTGGCTTCCGTGTAGCGTGGCGCCGGGCGGGAGAAACGTTCGGTGGCCTTCATTTCTTTCAGGTCCAGCGACTGTTTTACTGCCAGCGGTGGTAAGGAACCTTCCTGGTTGTCTTCATCGCTGATATCTTCATCATCATGACTTTCCATGTATACTTTCAGAAAGCCGTCGAATTTCAGCACTTCCCCGCTGGCGGTCAGCTCTTCGTGATTAGTGGAGATATCGATTTTAGCGATGGTTTTTTCCAGTTCCGCATCTGCCATCTGGCTGGCGATGGTACGTTTCCATATGAGTTCGTACAGTTTGCGGGTATCGCTGTCATCCACCGTGGTATTTTCCATGTAGGTCGGGCGGATGGCTTCGTGCGCTTCCTGTGCGGATTCGTTTTTGTTTTTGAATTTGCGGTGCTGATGATAGCGGTCGCCGAAGCTGGTTTTGATCGCTTTCTCGATTTCAGCCACTGCGGTATCGGACAGGTTGACGGAGTCCGTACGCATGTAGGTGATATTACCGCTTTCATAGAGTTTCTGTGCCAGCAACATGGTTTTGGAAACGCTGTAGCCGAGCTTGCGGCTGGCTTCCTGTTGCAGGGTGGAAGTGGTAAAGGGGGCTGCCGGCGATTTTTTACCCGGTTTCACCTGTATGTCCTTTACCGTATAGGCGGCGCTGACGCATTGCTGGAGGAATTTCTCCGCATCTTCAGCTGTTTTGAACTTATTGGGTCCTTCTGCCTTGAAGGATATGCTTTTGCCGTTGATATCCTTCCCGGTGAACCAGGCTTCTACTTTAAAGGTGCTCACAGCAGTGAAGCCGTTGATTTCCCTTTCCCTTTCTACAATGAGTCTTACAGCCACTGACTGCACACGGCCGGCAGACAGCGAGTTGCGCATACTCATTTTACGCCACAGCACAGGGGATAATTCAAAACCTACGATTCTGTCCAGTATACGACGCGCCTGCTGCGCATTTACGCGGTCCATATCCAGCTTGCGCGGGTGTTGTACGGCGTTTTCGATGGCAGGCTTGGTGATTTCATGGAATACGATACGTTTGGTGCTTTTCGGATCGAGGCCCAATACCTCGCACAAATGCCACGAAATGGCTTCCCCCTCACGGTCCTCATCCGTTGCCAGCCAAACCTCGTCGGTTTCCTTCGCCAGCTTCTTCAGGTCTTTTACTACCTTTTCTTTATCTTCCGGTATTACATATTTAGGCTTGAAGTTATTTTCAATGTCTATCCCCATGTCGTCCTTCTCCAGATCACGGATGTGACCGAAGCAGGATTTGACTTCAAAGTCCTTGCCCAGAATTTTTTCAATGGTCTTGGCCTTTGCCGGGGACTCAACTATAACTAAATTTTTTGCCATGTATGCTTCTTTAATGTGCTGCTAGATACGTAAAAAATCGTAAACTTAATATCCATAGGATTTCTGCAAGTATACATAAAAGAACAGTGAAAATAAAAATTACGAATTACGAATGGCGAATTGCGAATGAGGAGTGAAGATCAGCGCGGAATAGTGGGAAGAGGAATGAATTGTCATAATTGCCTGTTTAATGTCATGAAATCAATAAAACAGCCGCTATAAATTATAAATTATTATACTGTAACAGGAGTGCCGGTGCCGGATTTCTGATCATTTAAGCAGACATTTACCATCAGTATTCCCTGTGAAATTGTCATAATATGCTTTTAAATGTCATGAAATGAATATTTGATTATTTGTAATATAATAATACTCGTCATATGATCATTCTCCATGATCTTCGCTTTACATTCGTAATTCGCCATTCGTAATTCGTCATTAAATTGAAAATTTACCAATATGGATATAGTTATAATCGGGACCGGAAATGTAGCGCACTGTTTCGGGCATCTGCTGAAGCTGCATGGCCATCAGATCAAACAGGTGGTGAGCCGTAACCGGCAACATGCACAGGAACTGGCGGAAATGTTGCACGCACCCTTCACAGATGACGTGCTGGATATAAACATGGAGGCCGACGTATACCTGATGGCGGTCAGCGATACGGCCATCCCGGAACTGAACGACCAGCTGCGCCTGGGTAAACGCATCGTGGCGCATACTGCCGGAGCAGTACCCCTGAGCGCCATCTCCAAAATATCAGTGAATACCGGTGTACTCTATCCCCTGCAATCCATCCGCAAGGAAATAAAAACCTATCCGCCCATCCCCATCATGCTGGAAGCCGGTAACGACGATGTGCTCAAACGCCTGCAGTCGCTGGCGCAAAGCATCTCCTCCCGCATAGAAACAGCTACTTCCGAACAACGCCTGAAATACCACCTCACCGCCGTATTATGCAATAACTTCACCAACCACCTCATCGCTCAGGCAAAAGCCTACTGCGATAAGGAACACCTGGATTTCACCCTGCTGCAACCCATTATCAAGGAAACCTTTGACCGCCTGGAAAAATTTCCGCCGGAAAGCGTGCAGACAGGCCCTGCCCTCCGCGGCGATGAAGCTACCATGAGCCGCCACCGTGAATTGCTGGCAGAAAATGAATATTTGCAGCTGCTGTACCAGGTGATGTCGGATTCGATTTATAAACTCCATCATGGATAATTACGAATTACGAATTGCGAATTGCGAATGCAGAAGCGAAGATCAAAACGAAGATTAAAGATGATATTTAATAGATATCCCTAATAATCTTCGTTTTGATCTTCGCTTCTGCATTCGTAATTCGCAATTCGTAATTCGTAATTGTTTATTTTTGGCACCATGAACATATTATCATTATTCAAACCCATTACCACTTTCGTACTCGACGTTGACGGCGTATTAACCGATGGCACCCTGCAGCTGTTGCCAGGCGGCGAATTGTCCCGCAGGATGAATATCAAGGACGGTTATGCGTTGCAGCTGGCAGTGAAGAAAGGGTACCGGGTGGTTATTATCTCCGGAGGGAAATCAGAGAGTGTGGTGAGCAGGTTACAAGGGCTGGGGATTACAGATATTTATACCGGCGTTCACGATAAAAAAGAGAAATTGCAGGATTATGTATTTGAACATAATCTTTCCTGGGAAGAAATACTGTTTATGGGAGATGATATTCCCGACTACCAGGTAATGCAGCTGGTGGCATTGCCGGTGTGTCCGGCGGATGCTGCTGCCGAGATAAAAAGTATTTCCCGCTATATATCGCCGGTACCGGGCGGCCACGGGTGTGTGCGTGAAGTGATGGAGAAGGTGCTGAAACTTAATGGTCACTGGCTGATGGACGAAGGCATTGCATCGAAATAATAAATACTAAACTATGAAGCTCTGGGGCGCATTTTTTAAGCTGATCAGATATCCCAACCTGATATATATTGCCCTTACCCAGTTTTTACTGCAGTATTGTGTGGTAGAACCTGTATTGCACAGCGCCGGCGAAGAGCCGTCGCTTTCTGTAGCGCAATTTATATTACTGAGTTTATCTACCGTACTGGTGGCTGCTGCCGGCTATATCATCAACGACTATTTTGATATTAACATCGATATTATCAACAAGCCGGACAAGATGGTGCTGGATAAGGTTATCAGCCGCCGCTGGGCTATGGCCTGGCATACCATATTTAATATGGCCGGTGTTTCGCTGGGTTTTATAGTGGCCTGGAAAACCGGCCAGATATACCTGGGCTTTACACAGGTGATCTGTTCGCTGTTACTCTGGTTCTATTCCACTTCCTATAAGAGGCAGGTGCTGATTGGTAATGTGATCATTTCACTGCTCACAGCCTTGTCTGTGGTAGTGGTAGGCTTTTATGAAAAGCAGATCTACGAGAGCTTTGAGGCTATTATGTCGCCCGTAGGGAGGAAGCTGATACAGATTATCGGCGTGTATGCGTTGTTTGCCTTTGTTATCTCTATGGTGCGGGAAATAGTGAAGGACCTGGAAGATATGATCGGCGACAGCAAAGACGGATGCCGTACTATTCCCATTATCTGGGGCGTACTGCCGGCCAAGCGGCTGTGTAATGCGCTGCTGCTGCTGTTACAGGTAACTATTGTACTGGTAGAGGTGCGGGTGTTTATCCTGGGTTGGTACGTGGCTATCGCTTACCTGCTGCTGCTGGTACAACTGCCATGCATATACGTTTATCTGTTGCTGAAGAAAGCACACCTGCCCGAGCATTATCATAAGGTGAGCGCTATGGTGAAGCTGGTGATGCTGACAGGTATTTTATCCATGATATTTTTTAAACTTTTTCTATAGATGTATAACGGAGCACCGGTGGTACTGGCTTCTCAGTCGCCCCGCAGGAAACAGCTGCTGGAACAGGCGGGTATCCCTTTCGAGGTGAGGGTAATTGAAACGGCGGAAACCTGGCCGCCGGAACTGGATATTCCTGCAATACCGGTGCATATAGCGCGGCAGAAGGCGGCGGCAGTGATGGCGCAATGTGCGCCCGGAGAAATCGTTATAGCGGCGGATACGGTAGTAGTGCTGGATAAAACGATCATCGGCAAACCGAAGGACCGGGAAGATGCCATCCGGATACTGACCGCGCTGAGCGGGCGGGAACACCAGGTTATTACCGGAGTGGTCATGCGCCGTAACGGAGAAGAGTCGTCGTTTTCAGATGTGACGGCCGTACATTTTAAACCGCTGACAGCAGAGCAGATCAGCTATTATGTGGATCATTACCGGCCGTTCGATAAGGCAGGGGCCTATGCCATCCAGGAATGGATAGGCGCGGTGGGTATAGACAGTATCAACGGCTGTTTCTATAATGTGATGGGGTTGCCCATCAGCAAGGTAGTAACCCGGCTGGAAGCATTGCAGTAAAAAATAACGGCGCAGGAAACTGCGCCGTACAACATGGTTGGTTGTGCCATCGGGGGCACAAATGAATTGGGTTGGTTTTTGCTTGTTATTCCAGTACCAGCAGGTTTACGTCTTTATTTTTCAACCAGCCGGCATCTCTTAATTTCTGCAGATTGATGGTGCCCACCACATATCTCCACTCAGGCGATTCATACTTTTCTGATATGTTGAAGAACTCTGTCAGGTCAACCTGATCGGGCGTTTTATAGCGCAGGTATACTTTCAGTTTCACATCATTGGTGAAGGAAGGCTGATTGTTCTGCTTGATTTTTTTGTATTCGTAGCGATAGTTGTACAGCAGTGCGGAGATGTCTGACAGCACGGCGCTGCCGGTAGCGGTACCGCCGGCTCCTTTGCCCACAAAGAACTGTTTGTCTGTGAAGGCGCTTTCCAGCAGGATACCATTGTATTCGTTGTACACATCATAGAGCAGGTTATGTTCCTTGATGAGGTGCGGCAGCACGTAGGCGAACACGTTACCGTTCTGGCGGCGGCATTGCGCAATCAGTTTCACGGTACAGTTGCGTTGTTTGGCGAACTGGATATCGAAATCATTGAGGTGATGGATACCGAAGTTGTATACATCTTCAGGTTTTACGAAAGTGCCGAATGCGTGGAGGAGGAGGATGACGAGTTTGAATTTCGGATCGTATCCTTCGATGTCGAGCGTCGGGTCAGTTTCTGCAAAACCCAGTTCCTGCGCCTGTTGCAGGGCGGTTTCGAAGCTCAGGTTTTCTTCAAATATTTTAGTGAGGATATAGTTGGTAGATCCGTTACAGATACCTTCCACGGCGTTGAGCAGGTCGTTGTCGTAGTATTCCTCCAGGTTACGGATAATGGGAATACTGGCGCAGCTGGATGCTTCGTAGAGGAAAGGTACTTTATTGTCTGACTGCAGCTGATACAGCGCAGGCAGGTTTTCTGCGATCATGCGTTTACTGGCGCTTACCACAGCTTTTCCGTTGCGGAGGGCAGTGCTGACAATATCAAAAGCGGCATCTGTTTCGTTGATGAGTTCTACTACAACATCGATGGTAGGATCTTCCAGGATCTCATTTTTATCGGTAGTGAAGTAGCTGCTGTCAATGGGCCTTGATTTGTTAGGGTCCTTGATACAGATTTTTTTGATGCGCGCGTTAATACCTTTGGTTCTGTTCAATACTTCGTAAAGACCTTGTCCTACGACGCCGAATCCGAAAATACCCAGGTTGATGATTTTGTTCTCCATACTTTAACTTCAAATTAGCGCTGCCAGCAATTATCGGAAAGCCGCAGCTATTGTAAAACAGTGATTTGCTTGCCCGCCGGATGGTTTAGTTTATCCAGCGCCTGTTTCAGGTCATTGATCAGGTCTTCCGCATCTTCGATGCCTACTGACAGGCGTATACAGGAGTCCTGCAGGCCTGTTTTCCTGCGGAATTCTTCCGGTATGGTGCGATGAGTCATGGTAGCCGGGTGGGCGAGCATGCTTTTCACGCCGCCGAAGCTTTCCGCCAGTTTGAACAGTTTGGTGGCGTTGACGATGCGGATGGCATTTTTGATATTGTCTGCTTTGAGCGAGAAGCTGACGAGAGCGCCGTAGTTCTTCTGCTGTTTGCGGGCAATGTGATGATTTTTATGCGTAGCCAGTCCGGGGTAGTATACTTTATCTACTGCCGGGTGAGCTGCCAGCCAGTTGGCGATGGCGCTGGCGTTGCTGCATTGTTTTTCCAGCCGCAGGTACAGGGTTTCAATACCGCGGATGGTAAGCCAGGCGTCGAACGGGCTGAGGATACTACCGGAAATATTCTGGTTGTACCTGATCTGATCGGCGAGGGCTTTAGCGTTGACTACTACCAGTCCGGCAATGACATCGCAATGGCCGGCCAGGTATTTGGATGCGCTGTGGATCACGATATCAGCGCCCAGGGTGAGTGGTTGCTGCAGCAGCGGGGTGCTGAAGGTATTGTCTACCGCCAGCAGGATGTTGTGCTGTTTCGCGATTTTGCTGATAGATTTAATATCAGAGATGCGCAATGTAGGATTGGTAGGGGATTCCAGCCAGATGATCCTGGTATTGGGTGTGATGGCCGCCAGTACTTTATCAAGATTGCTGGTATCCACAAAGTTTACTTTGATACCGAAGCGTTCAAACATGTGGTTGAAGATCTGGAAGATACCGCCATAGGTATCTTCTACCGCCATGATTTCGTCGCCTGATTTCAACAGCTTGAGCACTGCATCAATTGCGGACATGCCGCTGGCGAAAGCGAAACCTGCGTAACCCTCTTCCAGGTTGCAGATCAGCTCTTCCAGCACTTTGCGCGTGGGATTGTTGGCCCGCGAAAATTCAAAACCCTTGTTGATGCCCGGTGATTCCTGCACAAATGTGGATGTCTGGTAGATCGGCACGGAAATGGCGCCGGTCAGTTCATCTACAGGTATGCTATGAATCAGTTGTGTAGCTGTTTTCATGTTATTAATATTTTAATGATGTTCGAAGTGCACAGTGTCAGTGCAACTTTATCATTAAAAATCAACTTAAACAACCTTTTTCCAGGAAGTGGACGGGAGCGGGCAAAAAAAAAGCTCTTCCGTTTGTTGGAAGAGCTCTTTATAATAATATAATCAGTGAAGAATAATCTCTGCCAACTTATCTTTCCCCGGTATTACCGGGGCAGGAATTAGCACCTTTTTCCCGATCAATGCTGATCTGGAAAGGTTGCTAAGGCATCGCAGGGCCAAGTCCCTCCGCCTTTCTGGATAAGTGATGTTAAGAACTGGGTGCAAAGGTAACAGCAGTTTTATCAATTTTCCAAATTGTATTGAAAAATATTTTTACTCCGCGGCTGTTTTCGTATCTTTAAAAGATATAATCTGAACAACCAGCCATATCTTTTTATGCATGTTAACCCCCAGCTCTCCGAAGAGCTTTTTCAGCATATATGGAAGTGCCGTCTGTTTAGCCAGGATAACCTGAAAACCACTGCCGGCGGGCGGGTGCAGGTATTGTATCCGGGTATGCACAACCATCATGGCGGGCCTGATTTTACAGCTGCCCGGATAAAAATAGACAATACATTATGGGTAGGACAGGTGGAGCTGCATCTCCGCAGTTCGGACTGGTACCGGCACGGGCATCAGCATAATGCGCAGTACAGCCGTATTATCCTGCACGTGGTTTTTACAGACGATATGCCGGACCGGCCTCCCGGGCAGGCGCCCTGCCTGGAGCTGCAGTCTTCCGTTTCCAAGGTGCTGCTGCAGCGTTATGCCCTGCTGCGGCATGCTGCCGGCTTTGTTCCCTGCGCCTTTCATGCGCGTCATGTGCCGCAGCTCACCTGGCTGAGCTGGAAAGAGCGCCTGCTGGCCGAACGCTGGGAGCGTCGTATGGCCGATATGCAGGCCTGGCTCACCTGTAATCATTTCAACTGGGAAGAGGTATGTTACTGGGCACTGGCGCAAAGCTATGGTATGCCTGTCAACGCTATGCCTTTTCTCCGGCTGGCGCAATCCCTGCCTTTCCCGCTGCTGCAGCGTTACCGCCACCTGCCCCTGCATATGGAGGCCCTGTTGTTTGGTCAGGCGGGCATGCTGGAAGAACATGTTACTGACGTATATGCCTTACAGTTACAGGAAGAATACCGTTTCCTGCGCCATAAACACCAGCTGACGCCCATGAGCGCTCACCACTGGAACTGGCTGCGGATGCGGCCTTCTGCCTTCCCTTCCTTGCGTATAGCTGTCTTTGCCGCGCTGCTGCGGCAATCCACTCACCTGTTTTCCCGCATCCTGGAAGCAAAGGACCTTGCTGCGCTGGAGCACCTGTTTTTCATACAGCCGTCACCGTACTGGAAGCAGCACTACCGCTTCGGACAACCCGCCGCCACCGTTCGTATGCCCGGCAAACAGGCCGTTCAGGCAGTACTGATTAACACCGTACTGCCCCTGATATATCTCTATGGCCGGCAGAAAAATGCCCGCTATTACCAGCAGCTGGCCCTGCACCTCTTACAGCAGCTGCCGCCGGAACACAACCATATCACCCGGCAGTGGGCACAGATAGGTATTACCGGAGACAATGCCCTGGAATCGCAGGCGCTCCTGCAGCTGAAACAACAATATTGCGATGAGAAAAAATGCCTGCAATGCGCAGTTGGGATTGGGATTTTGGGAGGGAAATAAGGATGGTGGGAATTTGGGTTTTAATTACGAATTACGAATCATTGGTGTCCGGTAAAAATCCAGGCTTTGGTTAAAGCGTAAGATTATTGGGACACCAATGATAAAAAATCATTGTTTTCTCATTTCCAAGCCTCTATGTGTCAAAAAGAGACGGCGGTATATATTTTAACTTGTAATGATAAAATCTCTGAAGCAAAGTTTTTTCAGGGGATGCTATAAAGGATTTTAGATTCAGGTAAGTCATCATGTGCAACCGGACCATGCCTACCAGATTAGTAAATGCCCATTTACACTTATAATTGTTAGCAATAACCTTAAGAATGAGGTCAGCAATGAGGGTACACCAAATTTGTATTTTAATGGCATTAGGGCTATCACCCAGGAAGTATTTAAGTTGATAGTTTTGTTTCAACCGCTTAAAGAGCAATTCTATCTGCCATCTTTTATGATAACAATCAGCGATAGTGGCTGCAGCCAGAGACAAGTTATTAGTTAAAAACTCAAAAGTAGCCCCACTTTCTTTATCCTTATAAGTAATAATTCTGGCATTGACCTTTATGGCTTTCTTATTATGGTTATGACCTAACTCTACCTGGCGGTCAGCCAAAACACCTTTTTTCACCTGATATTCATTTATAGGATAGTGCTTTATGATCTTGTAGATAGAAGTATCACTGTTACGGGTAATCCAGGTAATTTTCTTTTCATTTAAAAGGTTATAAGTGCTATAATCCCGATATCCTTTATCAAACACTATTATTGATCCAGGTGGCAATATCACCTTTTTAAGAAAAGACACGTCCGCCCCCGCAGCACTACTAAATCTAATCATACAAGGCACATCCTGATCACTACGCACCAGTGTATGTACTTTAATGCCTCCTTTCCGTTTACCATCGGCGCCGGATTTACCAGCCCCCTTTAATATGTCCTGAAACAAAGTAATTGTGGTTGAATCAAAAAGATAAAGTTTTGATTGTCTTTTTGAGATTCGGCTGTCCGGTAAAAAATTATGATATCGCTTTAATAAC
>NZ_JAABOK010000020.1 GCF_009928525.1 Chitinophaga solisilvae
CATAATAGTAGTTTTAGTGTGGTAACTTAAACTTACTAAAAAAGGAGGCCACATCGGCCTCCTTTTATTTATCCTTTGGGTTATTTTAACCGGACACTATAGAATTACGAATTGCGAATTACGAATGAGGAGCGAAGATATAAGCGTAAGTCAAATAATGGCTACGCTTATGTCTTCGCTCCTCATTCGTAATTCGCAATTCGTAATTCGTAATTATTTAAGCTATTCTGATTTTAATAACGACCTTTTTCACACGCTGCGGTGTGTCTATTAGAAGATTGGGCATGTGCAGATCGGTGGGGAAGAAAATGGCGAAATGTGCTGCTGCCAGTTTGGTGAAGAAGGAAGGTTTTTCCGCGAAGAGCATATAATCTTCTGTTTCGCTGTAGGCTTTTGACGGAACCTGTTGCTGCAGGAAATCGTGGCCGATCAGCTCTGCTCCTGTTACAATATATTGCACATCGATGTGCTTTTTATGCGCTTCCATCTGTTCTCCGGAAGCGGGTACAGTATCGTATTCATTCACAATAGCGAAGATGTTATCGCCGTCAATTTCATATTTCCCCTTTTCGAGGGTAGAGAAATCGGTTGTTGCGAGGTATCCGAAGGCTTTTACAAATTGTGGCCCCAGACCATAGTACAGGTGGGCATTGGCGAGCGTGTCAATAATCATAAATAAAAAATAAGTAGATTAAGATAACTATACAGCAGTTACTGGTAGATTAAACGATGGTGACCTTAATACCGGTATCTTCCAGGGCTTTGACGGTGTGGGCGGAGATGCCGTTGTCTGTGATGATTTCATCGATATCTTCCAGACCGCATATTCTGCCGAAGCCCCGTTTGCCGAATTTGCTGGAATCCGCCAGTACTATAATTTTCTGAACGGTGGCAATCATTTTCTGATTCAGGTGTGCTTCATTGATATTGGAGGTGGTGAGTCCGAATTCCAGGTCTATGCCATCCACGCCGAGGAACAGCTTACTGCAGGAGAAGTCTTCCAGTATTTTTTCGGCATAAGGACCTGTCACAGAAGATGAGCTGCTGCGGAGCTGTCCACCGAGCTGTATGACCTCTATCTCCGGCCAGCGGAGCAGTTCCAGTGCCACATTGAGGGCGCCGGTGATTACAGTCAGATGTCCTTTCGGGTGTATATTTTTTGCCAGTGCCAGTACAGAGGTACCGGAAGCGATGATTACAGCATCGTTGGGGGCAATCAGTGCAGCGGCAGCCTGTCCGATATTATATTTCTCCTGCCAGCGTATTTTCTCCTTTTCATTGACAGGTTTATCATTCGTGTAAGGATTATTGATGGTAGCGCCGCCATGGGACCTGAACAGCAGGGATTTATCTTCCAGCAGTTTCAGATCCTTCCGAATGGTTACTCCGGATACATCCAGTTCCCTGCAGAGATCTATCACGTTCACATATCCTTTCTCCGCCAGTTTATCCAGAATAAATTTATGCCGTTCAGCAATATTGATCATAGACATATCACACGAGTTAGGTTGCAGTATCCTGCAAAGATGCAGGAAAATAATTTCAGTTAATTATCTCTTTTAATGTTATCCGGTAAAAAATTACTTAAAATTTTCATTTTATTTTCTATTTTGATTTCAAAATGTTTTCTTTTCTTTTATTTTACATCGAAATAAAAGCATTCGAAAGTATTCAAAAGCGAGATCATGAACAGGACGGAATTCATTAAAAGCATGAAATCAGCACCGGCAAAACAATGGGACATCATTATCACCGGAGGCGGCGCCACTGGCCTGGGAATAGCCATAGACGCAGCTTCCAGGGGTTATAAAACCCTTTTGCTTGAACAGGCGGATTTCGCCAAAGGCACTTCCAGCCGCAGCACCAAACTGGTACATGGCGGGGTACGATACCTCGCCCAGGGGGATATAGCGCTGGTAAGAGAAGCATTATATGAAAGGGGACTATTATTAAACAATGCCCCTCACCTGGCTCATAATCAGCAGTTTATCATTCCACATTACAATTGGTGGCAGGGCCCCTTCTATACAATCGGTTTAAAAATCTATGACCTGCTCTCCGGCCGTCTGAGCCTGGGCAGCTCTTCCCATATCAGTAAAAAGGAGGTACTCAGCAGGTTGCCCAACATACAGCCCAAGGGACTGAAAGGTGGAATTGTATATCATGACGGACAGTTCGATGATGCCCGTCTTGCTATCAACATGGCGCAGACAGCCGCAGAAAACGGCGCTGTACTGCTCAACTACTTTAAAGTGAATGGTTTGCTCAAACAGGCCGACGGCCGGGTCAGCGGCGTTACTGCCACCGACCTTGAAACCGGCGAAAGCTTTCAGCTGGCCGCACGTACCGTTATCAATGCCACCGGTGTGTTTGTAGATGAAATACTGCAGCTGGATAATCCTGGCGCCAGGCCCATGGTGCGGCCCAGCCAGGGTGTTCACCTCGTACTGGACGCGTCATTTCTCCAGGGCAGCAGCGCTATTATGATTCCAAAAACATCCGATGGGCGCGTACTTTTCGCGGTGCCCTGGCATAATAAAGTATTGCTGGGTACCACCGACACACCACTGGATGAACACCGCATGGAGCCGGTAGCGCTGGAGAAGGAAATTAATTTCATCCTGCAGACAGCTGCACAATACCTGGCTAAACCACCGGCGCGCAAGGATGTACTCAGTGTATTCGCCGGCCTGCGCCCGCTGGCAGCACCGCAGAAAGATACAGGCAGCACCAAGGAAATATCCCGCAGTCATAAAATCATCGTAGCGCCTTCAGGGCTGATTACTATTACCGGCGGTAAATGGACCACTTACCGCCGGATGGCAGAAGATACCGTGGAAGAAGCCATCCGCCAGGGTAAGCTATCTCCTGCCGCCTGCAAAACCAAAGGCATGCACCTGCATGGCTATCAGAAACAACCGATGGCCAAAGCGCCTCTGGATGTTTATGGCAGCGATGCCACCCTGCTGCAGTCCATCGTTTCCCTGCAACCCGCCCTCGGCGAAAGGTTACATCCGCGCCTGCCTTATATCAAAGCACAGGTTATCTGGGCGGTGAAACATGAGATGGCACGCACCGTAGAAGATACACTGGCACGCCGGCTGCGTGCACTGTTCCTCGATGCGCAGGCCGCCATCGACATGGCGCCGCAGGTAGCCGCGCTGATGGCCGCCGAACTGGGAAGAGACGAACACTGGCAGGAACAGCAGGTACGCTCCTTCACCGACATCGCGCAGCAGTATCTGCTGGCCGATTAATTCTTATATCCGTCAACTTTAGTCAACATACATATCCACGTAGAAAACACTGACAATGAGTAAATACATTCTCGCGCTGGACCAGGGTACTACCAGCTCCAGGGCCATTATTTTCGACAGATCAGGCGCTGTCATCTCCGTTGCACAAAAGGAATTTACACAACACTTTCCCTCTCCCGGTCAGGTAGAACATGACCCGGCAGAAATCTGGAGCAGCCAGATAGGCGTGGCCACCGAAGCAATGGCCAAAGTAGGACTGGAAGGCGGCGACATCCACGCCATCGGTATCACCAACCAAAGGGAAACTACTGTAGTGTGGGACCGGGAAACCGGCAAGCCTGTGTACAATGCCATCGTGTGGCAGGACCGCCGTACTGCCGGCTGGTGCGACAGCCTCAAAGCTGCCGGCCATGAAGATATGATCCGTCAGAAAACAGGACTGGTAATAGATGCTTACTTCTCCGGCTCCAAAATCAAATGGATACTGGATCATGTGCCAGGCGCACGCGAACGCGCAGAACAGGGCAGGCTGGCCTTCGGCACCATCGACTCCTGGCTGATATGGAACCTTACTCACGGCAACGTACACACGACAGATGTGACCAACGCCTCCCGCACCATGTTGTTCAACATACATACCCAGCAATGGGATACAACGTTACTGCAATTGCTGGATATACCTGCTTCCATACTGCCGGCAGTACAGGAATCCAGCCAGGTATGCGGCCTCACGGCTCCCGGCATCTTCGCGGCACAGATACCCATTGCCGGTATTGCCGGCGATCAGCACGCAGCCCTCTTCGGTCAGATGTGCATCGCTCCCGGCATGGTTAAAAACACCTATGGCACCGGATGCTTCATGCTGATGAACATCGGGGAACAGCCTATCATCAGTAAAAACAATCTGCTGACCACCGTAGCCTGGAAAGTAAACGGACAGATACAATATGCACTGGAAGGTAGTATCTTCATTGCCGGCGCTATTGTGCAATGGCTGCGCGACGGATTGGGCATTATCCGCTCTTCGGCGGAAGTGGAAGCCCTGGCCGCCAGCGTAACGCAGAATGACGGCGTATACCTGGTGCCCGCCTTCGCAGGGCTGGGCGCACCCCACTGGGATCAGCACGCCCGCGGCACCCTGGTAGGCATGACCCGTGGCACCGGTTCTGCGCACATTGCCAGAGCTGCCCTGGAAAGCATCGCATACCAGACAATGGAAGTACTGAAAGCCATGGAAGCCGATGCCGGTATCAGCATCACCGAGTTGCGGGTAGACGGCGGCGCCACTAAAAACAACCTGCTTATGCAGTTCCAGGCCGATATACTGGGTACCAACGTAGTACGCCCCGGTATCACCGAAACAACTGCCCTGGGTGCGGCTTACCTGGCAGGACTTGCCACCGGCTACTGGAACAACCTGGAAGAAATCAGCAAGCAATGGCAGATGGAAAAGTGCTTTACTCCCGATCCCGCGCAGGCCGCACACCGCGATACCTGGATCAGCGGCTGGAATAAAGCCATAGCCGCCGCCAGGCATTGGGCGCAACTGCAAAACAACCAATAACCCAAATATCTAAATCTGAAATATGATGTCTCCTGCTTTAGCTGAATTCATAGGTACTGCCCTCCTGATACTGCTGGGCAATGGTGTGGTGGCAAACGTGGTATTAAATAAAACAAAAGGTAACAACGGCGGATGGATAGTCATCACCACCGGTTGGGCACTGGCTGTTTATGTAGGTGTAGTGGTAGCCGGCCCTTACAGCGGCGCTCACCTGAATCCCGCCGTTACGCTGGCCCTGGCCCTTACCGGAAAATTTGCCTGGGCAAAGGCGCCGCTCTATATTGCCGCCCAGCTGCTGGGAGCTATGGCCGGCACCACCCTGGTATGGTACAATTACAAAGACCACCTGGACGCTACCGCAGACACCGGCTTACAACGGGCTACCTTCTGCACGGAACCGGCTATACGAAAATACACCAGGAACTTCCTCTGCGAAGTAACCGGTACCTTCGTACTCCTGTTCACCATTTTCTATTTTACCGGCGCAGAGCTGGGAAAAGATAAAACACCAATAGGTATGGGCTCTCTGGGAGCGCTGCCGGTCGCTTTGCTGGTATGGGCCATCGGGCTGTCGCTCGGAGGCACTACGGGCTACGCCATCAACCCGGCCAGGGACCTGGGCCCCAGAATCATGCACGCCCTCCTGCCCATCAATGGAAAAGGAGGCAGCGACTGGAACTACGCCTGGATACCGGTACTCGGCCCGGTAGCCGGCGCTGCACTCGCCGCCGGCCTTTACCTGCTGCTCATTTAATAGTTGGTTATCTGAGATGTTGCATCCACGCCTTATTTCCCTTGTACTTACAGGTACAAAAGAATACCTTGACCGGCTGCAACATCTCAAATAACCAAATCTCAAATAACTACATCTCCAATAAAACGTATTAGCATGCGAAAATTGATTTACGCCATTGCCGCGGCAGGCACTGTTTTCACCGCTGCTGCAGCAACGGCGCAGCAGAAAAATCTGCCTTCATTCTTTAAGGTTGGTCATCGTGGTACCAGGGGGCTGATGCCGGAAAATACTATCCCGGCCATGTATAAGGGACTGGAAACCGGCGCCAATACAATAGAATTTGATGTGCACATCACCAAAGACGGACAGGTAGTGGTTTACCATGACGCCTCCTTTACACCGTCCTATACCACCATGCCGGATGGCACTGATATTCCGGCTGCCGACCGTGCGAAATATACTTTCTATCAGATGAACTACGCGGACATTCGTCCGTTTATCATCGGGGAAAAACCTTACCCTGCCTTTCCGGAGCAGGAAAGACTCCGCTCCTATGCGCCGCTGCTGGGAGAAATGATTGACTCGGTAGAACAATATGCCAAAGCACATCATCTGCCTGCACCTTACTATCTGCTGGAAATAAAATCTTCAGAAAAAACAGATGGCACGGAACAACCAGCTCCGGAAGCATACATTCAGCAACTGATGGCCGTAAAGCAATTACGTCCGCTGGGAAAACGTTTGCTGATACAATCTTTCGATATGCGCCCGCTGCAGGTACTGCATAAGAAATATCCGAAAATAAAACTGGGCTTCCTCACCGGCGACAAACACGCCACCTTTGAGCAACACCTGGAGCAGCTGGGCTTTATACCACTGTTCTATAATCCGTCCTACAACCTGGTAACGCCTGAACTGGTGAGTAAATGCCATGCGAAAAATATACTGATTGTACCATGGACAGTACAGGAAACAGAAGAAATGAAAAAGCTGAAAGCGACGGGCGTTGACGGCATCATCACGGATTATCCCAACCGCCTGCAGCAGGCGGGTTTGTGATGCTTATCCGATTATATGCCCGTTTATACATTAATTTGTGCTTTTTTGCGCAAACAGGATAAAATTAGCGGTTCTGGTCTTTGATCAGAACCGTTTGGCTTTATACGAATCAGAAATCTATATTAATATGATCAGCTTACGAAATCTGTTACCAGTCCTGGCACTGGCAGGCACGGTAACGCTTGCACCGGAACAGCCGGTATATGCACAGGCGATTCAACCCAATGAAAGACCCAAACTGATTGTGGGCATTGTAGCCGACCAGATGCGATGGGATTATCTTTACCGCTACTACAACCGATACGAATCCGATGGCTTTAAACGACTGCTGGGAGAAGGATTCTCCTGCGAGAACACCCTCATCAGCCACCTGCCGTCTTTCACCGCTGTAGGCCACAGTACCGTATATACCGGCTCTGTACCTGCTATTCACGGTATCACGGGCAACGACTGGATCGATCAGCAGACAGGCAGAAAATGGTATTGCACAGAAGATACTGTCGCGCAATCTGTAGGAGCCGTTACCAGAGCAGGTCAGATGTCGCCCCGCAACCTCCTCGCCTCTACTATCACAGATGAACTGCGGTTAGCCACCAACTTCCGCTCTAAAGTGGTAGGTGTTTCCCTGAAAGACCGCGCCTCCATTCTCCCGGCAGGACACACGCCCAATGGCGCTTTCTGGCTGGACGATGCCAGCGGCAACTTCATCACCAGCACCTATTACATGAAAGAACTGCCGGAATGGGTACAGCGTTACAACGCAAAGAAAACACCGGCCCAGCTGATGTCCAGACCCTGGACTCCCTTATATGCTGAAAACACATACCTTCAGAGCACCGCCGACAACGTAGGCTGGGAAGGCACTTTCAGCGGAGAAAAAGCACCGGTATTCCCGCATAACATGCAGGAAGTATACAAGAAAGATCCGGGCAGTCTCCGTTCCACTCCTTCCGGCAATACCCTCACCCTGGATTTTGCCATGGCCGCCATCGAAGGATATAACCTGGGCAACGGTCCGGAAACAGACTTCCTCACCATCAACTGCGCCTCCACTGATTATGTAGGGCATAAATACGGCCCGAACTCCATCGAAGTAGAAGATACCTACCTGCGACTGGATAAAGACCTGGCAGGTTTCTTCAGCTATCTCGACAAACGCGTCGGCAAAGGCAACTACCTCGTATTCCTGACTGCCGACCATGGCGCCGCTCATTCCATCGGCTTCATGAACGAACACAACATACCCGCCGGACTGGTAAAAGACAAACAACTGATGGCCACCCTCGACGACCTGCTGGAAGCACGTTTCGGCGTGAAAGGCCTGGTACGCTCCGGTCAGAACTACCACGTGAACTACGATATGGCTAAAATCAACAGCAACAAACTGGACTACGACGCCATCAAAAAAGTAACCGTACAGTTCCTCCAGCAGCAACCCGGTATCCAGTTCGCCGCAGATATAGACAACATCGGCAACAGCCCGTTGCCTGAGCCTATCAAAAGTATGGTCAGCAACGGTTACAACCCTAAACGCACCGGCGGCGTCATGATTATTCCCGAGCCAGGATGGTTTCAGGGCTCCGATAAAGGCACCACACACGGCAACTGGAATCTCTATGACATCCATATTCCACTGGTATTCATGGGCTGGCACATCAGGCACGGAGCCAGCAACGAAACCGTTCATATGACCGATATCGCTGCAACCCTCGCCGCTATGCTCCATATTCAGATGCCTAATGGTTGTGTAGGGAAGCCGATAAAAGAAGTGATAAATTAATTACGAATTACGAATTGCGAATTACGAATGTAGAAGCGAAGATTAAAACGAAGATTAAAAGAGATATCTAATAGTTATCTCCTTAAATCTTCGTTTTAATCTTCGCTTCTACATTCGTAATTCGCAATTCGTAATTCGTAATTAAAAGCAATTTTCTATCTGCGTTGGTACCGGACACAGCGCAATACGCGTTATATGCTCTGTCCATGTACCGGTTTCAGTTGCCGGTACGGTATCCTGGTTCAGGTTGCGGCCGCCGGGTACTTTGTTCAGGGAAGCGATGGGGAGCCTGTACAGCGAAAGGGAGCTTTTTTTCTCCAGTTTAACTTTTTTCATAACTACAGTTTAAGGGATTTAATAAGGGAAGTTATTCCGCCCGTATGCAATTTCCCGGCAGTTGATTTTCATGAAAAGTACAGAAAGTTAACCTGCTGGTGCTCATGCTGTTCATTATTTTACGACATTTACCCCGACAAAAGCAGCAGATGAACAGCAACAGCTCACCCAATCTGAATTGTGTTTATAATACGCTTAGTTTTATCGCAGACCATTACGATCAGCCGATTGCTGTAAAGCAACTGGAAGAAGTATCCCATTATTCTTACAGGAATATTCAGCGGATATTTAAATATACCTGCGGAGAAACGATCGGCGCGTATCAGCAGCGGCTCAGGGTGGAGAACGCATATAAACTGATGCTGTATACCCGGGAAAGCATCACCTCTATTGCGCTGACTGTCGGATTTGCCAACCTGGCTTCTTTCTCCAAAGCTTTTAAGCAACATTTCAACTGCTCTCCCAAAGAAGCAAAATCGAATAAAACACGCTTATTCAGCGAGGCGGATATTACTCCCGTGGAATCCGGTGTGGTACTGCAACCGGAAATCATCTATCTGCCCGCTGTAAACGTATATTATGAAAGCGCTTTTCTGTCATATGATAACGGAGGCATAGAAAAGCTGTGGCAACGGTTTATGCGGAATGGATTTTCAGGTAAAGACATCACCTATTATGGCGTCATTGCAGATGAGCCGCTGATAACACAGGAACTGAACTGCAGGTATGATGCGTGCTCCTCCGTACAGGCCCGGGGCCGGGAATTGCCATCGAAGATGATACTGGGAGCCCGGTACGCGCAGTTCATGCATACAGGTACATATGAAACAATAGAGGAAACATATAAGCATATCTACTCCGGCTGGATGCTGGAATCGGCCCTGGAGTTTGCTCATACGCCGGTGATTGAAAAATATATCAGGCATGCGGATAACACCAGCGCTGAAGCAGACCAGGTAACGGCTATATTATTACCCCTGCTGTAAGATTGTCAATTCCGGACAACATTTCACTTTCGTATCCATCTAGTTTTGCTGTATTGTTAAACACAGCATACATATTTAATCATGCGAAAAATGGAAAATTTACTCCTGGTTTTATCTACACTGTTATTGTCATGCGACAAAAAAGAGGCGCCTGTTACGCCTCCCGGCGATACCGCCATCACTTATGTTATGCCCGAAGAATCGGCTCCGCATGAAGGCACCTGGCTGCAATGGCCTCATCAGTATCAATATGGCAAATCCTACCGCAACAGGCTGGATGCCACCTGGATTGCCATGACCAAAGAGCTGGTGAAAGGAGAAAAAGTACACCTGGTAGCCTACGATCAAACGGAGCAGGAACGCATTACCGCGCTGCTGGAAACGGAAGGCGTTCCCCTGGGCAATGTAGACTTTAAAATCTATCCTACTGATGATGTATGGGTAAGAGATAACGGCCCTATCTATGTAAAGGATACTAATGGCAGACTGGTTATCCAGGACTGGGGATTCAACGGCTGGGGAAGAAAGGCTGCCTATGATAACTGTAATGCTGTGCCTTCCAGGGTAGCTGCAGATCAGCACACCCCTAAAATAAATCTCAATACAGTAATGGTCAATGAAGGCGGCAGTGTTGAAATCGACGGAAAAGGCGTACTGATGGCCTGCAAAAGTTCCATCCTCAATGAAAACAGGAATCCGGGTATGACGCAGCAGGAAGCGGAAGCCATCTTCAGCAGGTACCTGGGCATCACTAAATTTATCTGGCTGGAAGGCAAGGCCGGCCTGGATATTACTGATATGCATATAGACGGGTTTGCCCGGTTTGCCAACTCCTCTACCATCATCACGATGAATGAGCAGGATCTGGACTACTGGCAGGTGCCGCAGCAGGATATCCAAACCCTGTATGCCGCTACGAACAAAGCAGGTGGCGCCTATAAACTTGTGAAAGTACCGCTCACACAGCAGGAGGTAGTTACTACCTACGGGAAAAACCTGGGCAAAGCCTCTTACATCAATTACTACATTGCCAATAAAAGCGTGCTGGTACCTAACTACAACGATCCTAACGATATTGTAGCCATGAATATTATTCAGCAGCTCTATCCTGATAAAAAGGTGGTTGGCATTGATTGCCGCAACCTGTTCGCCAACGGCGGCATGGTGCACTGCGTCACCCAGCAGCAACCCAGATAATACTGTTATAGCGTACCGGTACCGGCTTCACAGGCAGTACCGGTATGTTGTATACAGCAAAAAGTTATTTTCAGCCGACAGATATACCGCAAAACTGATTTCAATTCGTACCTTCCGTTTTACAATTATTTGGCATGACAGTACTCCCCTTACTAGCCTCTGCACAACAACGCAGGGATGAGATACCCAATCAGGAACTGGCACAGTCCATCGCTGCCCGGAAGGACAACGCTGCTGTTAAGGAGCTGATGACGCATCTGACAGATAAATCAAAAGATATTCAGCATGATTGTATCAAGGTGTTGTATGAAACCGGTGAACTGGCGCCGGCGCTGCTGGCCCCTTATCTGTCCGACTTCATAGCGCTGCTGCAAAGCCGCGATAACCGGATGCAATGGGGAGGGATGGCAGCCATCAGGACTATCACAACAGAAAAATCAGGCGAAGTATACAAAGCCCTGGGAAAGCTCGCAGCCAGCGCGGATAAGGGCTCTGTCATCACAAAAGATAATTTTATTGCCATCCTGCTGAAACTATACCTGCTGCCAGCCTATGCAGCAGATGTGTTTACCCTGCTGCTGGAACAATTGCAGGCAAGTCCGGCTAATCAGCTGCCGATGTATGCCGAACAGGCTGCAGCGGTAATAAAACCGGCGGATGCTCCGCAATTGCTGGACACATTGCGTAAGCGGCTGCCGGATATTGAAAAGGACAGCAAAAAGAAACGGGTAGAAAAGGTAATGAAGAAACTGACAGGCAAATAATCAGCTGTTGGCGGCCATGTCTTCCCCGGAAAGCAGGTGTTTGCGTACCACCTCGTAGATATCCTTTTCCCGGAAAGGTTTCATGAGCCAGGCATTGAATCCTGCTTTGCGGAAATCACGCTCTTCATCATCGGAAATATCAGCGGTTAAAGCGAGGCATACCACCTTTGCCTTCTCCGGGTCCTTGTGTTCACGTATTCTTTCCACCACATCAATACCGCTTAACTTCGGCATATGGAGATCCAGTAAAACGAGGTCATAGTCGTTCTGATCAAACAGCTGGAGCGCCAGTTCTCCGTCTTTCGCCATATCGAAACGGCATTTCCAGCGTGTAAGCATCATCTTCATCAGCAGCAGGTTCATCTCCTGATCTTCTGCTACCAGTACGTAGCGTCCTTCCATCAATGCACTCGGCGTTTCTTCCTCCAGATCTTTCTGGGTGATCGCTACCATCATCGGTGCGGAAACAATTTCAAACGGAATATAGCAGATAAACTGGGTACCTACATGCAGTTCGCTGGTGAAAGAAATATTTCCGCCCTGCAGCTCCACCAGACGCTTGGTGATAGCAAGTCCCAGACCGGTGCCCTTTATAGTGGTACGGGAAGGGGTAGCCTGGTAGAATCTTTCAAAAAGATGTATCTGCGCTTCCTGGCTGATGCCTTCCCCGGTATCTGTAATGGTAAAGAGAAACAGGGATTTTTCCTCGGTTTCCTTTTCCAGTTTAGCCGTTATCGTTACACTGCCTCTGGGGGTGTATTTAATGGCGTTGCTGATCAGGTTCAGTAATATCTGCTTCAGCCGGAACCTGTCTCCGCGCACTTCCCAGCTCTTGTTCCCTTCGAAGCTGACATTGAAATTGAGGTTCTTTTGCTTGGCCTGTATCCGCATGATGCTGACCACTTCATCGAAAGCACGGAACAGCAGGAAAGGCTCCTGCTGAATAGAGATGTATTCCTTTTCCAGCTTGGAGAAATCCAGTACATCGTTTACCACCTGCATGAGCATTTCGGACGCCACCTCCACGGAGCCCAGCAGGTCGCGCTGCCCGGGTTTCAGATCCGTAAAAGAAAGCTGTTCGCTGAAACCGACAATAGAGTTCAGCGGTGTACGGATCTCGTGGCTCATATTGGCGAGGAAGTTGGTCCGGATACGGGCCTGCTCGTGTGCATCTGAGCGGCTTGTTTCCAGGCGGTTTACAAACATCCGGTATAAACATACGGCCAGCGTGATGATACAGAGGCAGGCCAGTAACACAATAAGTCCGCTCAGAGAGATAAATTTCAGCTGGCCGAGGCTGTTATGTACAATACCGCTGGCCTGTTCCTTTTGTTTGGATACAGCGGCGAAAGACTTTTCCTTCAATGCGATGATAATATCCTTCAGTTCATCCAGCATGGCCATGTTGGTGCCCGCAAGCGCCTGTTCCTGGGAGTTGATCTTCATTCTGTTGACCAGCTGCGTTTTCAATACCTTTTTGTAGTAGCCGTTTACATCAGTAATAATATCCTGGAGCCTTTGTTTGTCATAGGTTTCCTTATCTATTACCCTACCGCTTTTGGTGCGTACCATCACTGCCATCTGGGCTTTTACCGTATCTTTTTTGTTGGAGAATACGCGTTTCAGGAAGTTGTTTTTCTTCTGCGACTGCTGTACGTTACTTACGGTATCCATGGTAACCTCATCCTTTTTCACCTGGGTTACCTTATAGGCCGGAATACCATTCAGCAGTTTATCGATACGGTCGTCACTGATTGATTGCGTCAGCATTGAATCCGTGGACTTTTTCAGCTCTCCAATCTTTTCTGATACGGCCGACTTACGGCTGATCAGCTCATTGAACTCCGTATTTTTCTCCATGCCGGTCAGCATACCGCTGATGGTATCCACCATATTGAGGACCTGCCCCAGTTCGGAGGAGAACGTCTGCAGATAACGTTTTTCATATGTTACCGTGAACATACGGAAATTACCTTCCGCATCATTTAATGCCAGCAGGGCGTCGTCCATCATTCTTAACCCCGGTTCGTCCTTTGACAGGGTATCTGCTGCCTGTAATAATGCGCCTGCGCTCTGGCGGTGTTCCCGGTAGCCGTAAATAAAAAATGCCGCCAATGCAACAAAGGCCAGCGACAAGCAAATAATAAAGACAGGTAATGAACGACGCATAGTACGAATTAGTTAATGAACAATCAATAAACACACATGAACTGATATGAAAGGGGGAACGAACGGTTATTCTGGTCTTTTTGGATATTGGTTTTTCTGCAATAATAATCTGTGGTCTCTCGAATTATTATCAGGTCTTTAATCGGACTTTCACACAAGTGTCTAAAATAATAAAAAAACATGAAACAAATCAACTGGCAGCGGGGGCATCTGCAGGAAACAAGTATAATAAACAGGCTAAAACACAGGCCGGCACTATAAAAAAGCCACTCCGGCAGGGAGTGGCTTCTATTTGTTAATCTTTTGTTGTTTGGCTTTAGTTGACACGGCCCCGGTTACAGATACCATACATGGTCAGGGTTCACAGCAATACGGATAGTATCACCTTTTTTCGCCTGACAGTTGGCTGTCCTGACCGTAACCGTTACGTGCTGCAGTTTTACCGTAACCTCATAAAAGCTACCATAGAAGGTGATGTTTTCCACCTTTCCCTTCAGTGTATCATTATCCGCTGCTGTAATCAGGAAGCTCTCCGGACGCAGGAACAGGCTGCTGCCATTATCCTTGATACCGGGTAATGCGGTAAAAGATTTTACTTTATCCGGGCTGATAAGATTGAAAGGCCCCAGGAGACTGGCAGCATATTCACTCACCGGCTGCCGGTACACCTGTTCCGGTGAGCCCTGCTGCACTATTTCTCCGTTTCTCATGATGAGTACTTCATCCGCCCAGGAGAGGATGTCCTGCGGATCGTGGGAGATCAGTACACAGGTGATGGCCAGTTTCTCAGACACATCGCGGATAACGTCCTTTAAAATATTTTTATGAATCAGGTCCAGGTTAGAATAGGGTTCGTCGAGCAGCAATACCTGCGGGGAAGTTACCAGCAGCCTGGCCAGTGCAATCCGTTGTTTTTCTCCGCCGGAAAGCTGGTCAGTCTTCCGTTTCAGCAGGTGTGTGATACGGCAGACTTCAAACAGTTCTATGGAGGATGCTTCTGTTAATTTATTATTATAGGAAAGAATTTCTTCAACCCGGTAATTGTTGCGCAGCTCAAAGTGCTGCGACAGGTATGCGATGCCAGGATGCCCCGGCAGCAATACTTCCAGTACGCCCTTTACTCTTTTACCTTCAAAGGTAACCAGTCCTTCATCCGCCTGTCCGTATCCACCGGCAATCTTCAGCAGGGTACTTTTGCCCGAACCTGTTTCGCCTGCAATGGCGACCTTCTGAAATTTATCTACCGTAAAACTGACATTCTTCAGTACAGGCGCGCCCAGCTGTTGTTTGCTGATATTCGATACACTTAAAAAACTCATGCCGATCTTTTTAATTGGTCCTTCTTGAGCCGGGAGGGATTTAGTGATTTTGGAATTTTGAAATTTAGGAATTTATATAAATGCAGCGAAGTTCTTCGCGAAGAGCAATCGCTGCATTTATATAAAATCTCAAAATTCCAAAATTCCAAAATCACTAAATCCCTCCCGGCTCAAGAAGGACCCTCTATCTTATCGGGCAAATATAGCCAGAATTAGGGGAAAAGGCAACTATTACGCTGTAATTCCGCTACTGTAGGGAGATAGCGCCTGCGGAACATGTTTCCGGTCAATAATTTTCAGATTTTTTCTTTTAGCGGATAGTACATTTCAGGTTTGACTTCGTTATATAGCATCAACATGAAAACCATAAAAATGACACCTCTATTAAATTGGCAGTGCATAGCTACGAAGGGTCAAATGCGCCAAACTGAGGGGTTGGTTGCGACAACGACTTATCTTATCTTTAAGCTATGAAACACATATCCATCCTCGTTCCCAAAGGGGCCATCTTAGGCAGCGTTGAGGGCCCGCGTCAAGTATTGACGGAAGTAAACAAAATACTGAAGAACAACGGGCACCCAGCACTCTTCAATGTGCAGCTCGTTGGGTTAACCCGCGAGATACCTGTGTACAACGGTATGTACAAGGTGACTGCGGATGCTGTTATCAGTGAGGTGCCCAGGACAGACCTGATCATCATCCCTGCGCTGGATGGCGATATGATCAACAACCTGGAGAACAGTAAACCTTTTATTCCATGGATCATCGATCACTACAAAGCGGGCGCTGAAGTAGCCAGCTTGTGTATCGGCGCATTCCTGCTGGCTTCTACCGGACTGATCGACGGCAAAAAATGTGCAACCCACTGGATGGCCGCCAACGATTTCCGGAAAATGTTCCCGGCAGTAAACCTGGTGGAAGACAAAATCATTACGGATGAACATGGCATCTATTCCAGTGGCGGCGCCTTCTCCTATCTGAACCTGATCCTCTACCTGATTGAAAAGTACTGTGGCCGCCAGGTAGCAGTCTTCTGTTCCAAAGCATTCCAGATAGATA
This sequence comes from Chitinophaga solisilvae, assembly GCF_009928525.1. Lineage (GTDB taxonomy): Bacteria > Bacteroidota > Bacteroidia > Chitinophagales > Chitinophagaceae > Chitinophaga > Chitinophaga solisilvae. Next base: position 16,227 of record NZ_JAABOK010000020.1, read on the forward strand.
TTCAGCGCGACAGCCAGTCGCCCTTCACCGTTTTCCGCGGCCAGAAAGATCATGAAGACCTTTCCATCAAACAGGCACAGGAATACATTGAACAGAATTTCACGGAACGTATTACCGTAGACCAGCTGGCCAGCATGTTCTCGCTCGGACGCAGAAACCTGGAACGCAGGTTCAAAAAAGCTACTTCCAACACGGTAGTGGAATACATCCAACGCGTGAAAATTGAAGCCGCCAAAATGAGCCTTGAATCCTCCCGCGAAAACGTGAACGAAGTCATGTACAATGTCGGCTACACCGATCCCAAAGCCTTCCGTATAACCTTCAAACGCATCACCGGCCTGTCTCCCGTACAATACAGAAACAAATACAACCGGGAAACAGAAATGGTAAGCTAAACAGGGGGATTTTGTTATTTAATTATTTGAGATTTGGTTATTTGAAATGCAGCGAAGATGAAAGCGGATTGACAAATTAAATATTTCGCTTTAGCCTTCGCTGCATTTCAAATAACCAAATCTCAAATAATAAAATAACTAAATTTTATTCCTGAGTTGAAGTCCTGCGATGGACAACAGCATGATCAGGATGCCCATACATTGCCAGGTGCTTAGTTGTTCGTGCAGAACAAAATGGGAACAAAGGATGGCTACGGGTAATTCAGCAGTCATCACAATGGCGCTCATAGTGGCCCCTATCCGGGGAATACCTTTCGCAAATAATACCGGCGGTATAATTGTACCGAACAAGGCCAGGAACAAAGCCCACTTTAATAAGCCAGCATCCAGGTGTGCGGCCGTCAGCACCGGCACATTCACCAGTAATATCCCCAACGTGGAGCCGGTCATAATAACCACGCTCTTCTGCAATGGAGACACCTCCTTACCTACCCGGCTGTTGGCCACAATATATATGGCATACAGCAACGCCGCCAGCAAGGCAAACAGGATACCGGTCACGGATATACGCCATTCTCCTGCTTTCATCCACCCGCCGGATAACACAGCACCCACCAGTATCAGCAGTATAATCACCCCTTCTGCCACTCCCGGCTTCTTCCCGAAAAAAATCCAGTCCAGCAATACCCCCATCCAGGTGAACTGCATCAATATCACAATTGCCACTGAAGCGGGTATATATTTTACGGAAACGTAGTATACGAAGGTTGTCAGCCCGATGGTGACGCCTGTCAGCAACAACCCCCAACGCTCCCGCCAGGGCAGTTTAACGCTGGTCCTGCTTCCTGTTCTGCTGGTAGCTCCCCACAACGCCCACAAACATAACATCCCGCAAAATGCCTGTGACAAAGATATCTCTGCCGCCGTATAGCCTTCTCCGTAAGATAATTTAACAAAAGTAGATAAGATACCAAAGCTGCATGCCCCGGCAAAAACCATCAATGTATATCTGGTCATTTTTATTTAACTGATTGCGTAAAACAATAAAATCATGGCCCATTGGAATACAGGACATAACCGTGCAATCAGTGTCCGTTGACACAGATAAAAACAACTATGCTGCTGGTTCTGAGAAGAAACAACGAATGCCTGGCAGCGTTTGCACCGGAATTATGCCTGTAAGGCTACCGGAGGAGGATTGGAGATGTGGTAGATCATGGTACAAAATAATAAATAATTACGAATTACAAATTGCGAATTACGAATGTAGAAGCGAAGATTAAAACGAAGATTATTAGGGATATCTATAAAATATCACCTTTGATCTTCGTTTTAATCTTCGCTTCTACATTCGTAATTCGCAATTCGTAATTCGTAATTATTTACTATTTATTGCATTGCACTTTCATCCATCCACATATACTCCCAATGATGCCCGTCCAGGTCGCGGAAGCTGCGGCTGTACATAAAGCCCATGTCCTGTGTTTCTTTAGGTGTGGTGGCGCCGGCTTTGATAGCTTTTTCAACGATGTCGTCTACTTCTGCGCGGGAGTCGGCAGAGAGGCAGATGAGTGCTTCGGTGCTTTTGCCGGTATCACAGAGCTGTATCTGTTCCGGGAGGAAAGACTGGAAGAACGGTTCAACAAGGAGCATCGCATAAATGGTATCAGAGATAACCAGACAGCCGGCTTTATCGTCTGTGAACTGCGGATTGAAATTATAACCCAGGGCGTTAAAGAAAGCGATAGAACGCTGAAGGTCTTTTACTGCTACGTTTACAAAAATCATTTTTGCCATATCGGTGTGTTTTTTTTATCCGGTTGATGAAACAAAATTAGCAGTAATAAAAACATTTATTCGTGTGTGAAGACGACAATATAGCGGGCGTAATGCGTCAATTATTTATTCTTTGCAATTACATCCAGTAAGGCGCGCTGCTCGGAAAGGTTCATCTCTCCCGCGTGATAGAATTCCACTTCCGCGTGGCGGTTAATAAAAATGATACAGAATTTATTATTCACATCTCCCATGTTCCAGGCGCCGCTGAGGGTATTATTAACATCTGTATAGATATTGGCGCCGGTTTGTCTTACCTCCCTTCTGACCATCATGCGGATGATGGCATTGGGCAGAAAGGGTGCGTCGCGCAGGTTCACCACCCCAAAGGCAAATATATTAGGACTGTTGATGGGATGGGCTTTCAGCCAGTCTATAAACTCCTTGTTCTGTGAGGCATGGTCCGGATCGGGGTAAAATATCAGGTAGCATTTTTCGCCCCACCAGGGCAATATCATAGGCTGGTTACGGGCATCCCGGATAGTGATCTGTGTAACCCTGTCACCGTTCTTCAGCTGGGCCTGTACGCCGGTACAACAAATAAGCAGGAGGATAATGCCGGTCAGATACTTCATAGATAGTGCGCTTTTATAATTACCGCCACTCAATTTACGAAGTCTCAAGATATATAAATACAATACCTTTGATACAGCTCTTCATTTCCCACATTTAACCAGTACAGATATGACAGCTTACCGGTATGAAGTCTTTACCTCCGATATAGAGCGGCATATTGCAGCGGGCACTTATAAACCAGGGCATAAGCTGCCTTCCGTGAGGGTGTTGAAAGAAAAATATAAAACCAGCATCAGCACCATACAAAACGGGTATGAATACCTGATGATAAAGGGTCTGGTGGAAAGCGTGCCTAAGTCAGGCTATTATGTAAGCCGGCAGCCCTTTCCTGCCGGGCATATCAAGGCTGTTTCCCGGCCACCGGCCGTGCGCGACGCTGTATTCCGCCATCGCCTGCAGCAGACTACCGGGGAAGGTAAACCACACAGCACCGCTGCTTTCCATGCTGCGGCGCCCGGCGATCTGCTGATGCCGCAGAAACTGCTGCTGCGCACCATGCAACAGGTGATACGTGAATCCGGGGCTGCACTGCTCCGGTATTACCCACCGGACGGCTCTCCCCTGCTGAAAGAACATATTGTAAAAAGGGCTGCCGGATACAATACCCTGATGCAGCCTGAAAATATGCTGATTACCGATGGTGCGTTACAGGCCCTGTATATTGCGCTGGCAGCGGTTTGTGTGCCCGGAGATGTTATTGCCGTGGAAAGCCCCTGCGTATTTTCCGTGCTGGAAGTAATCAGTATGCTGCGGCTGCGCGTAGTGGAGATTCCCTGCAGCAGCGATGGTTTCGATATCGACTTTCTCAAAAAAAGCTGTATCCATGTGCCGGTTAAAGCTATTGTGGTAACGCCCAACTTCCATAATCCTACCGGCCTGCTGATGACAACCGCGCAGAAAAAACAGTTGCTTACCGTGGCGCAGTACCACAATATTCCGTTGATTGAAAATGATATTTACGGGGATCTGCATTTTGGGGCGGAAAGGCCGGAGAATATTTTATCTATGGACGACAGCGGTCTGGTGATGACCTGCGCTTCCTGGTCCAAGTCCCTGGCGCCGGGTATCCGCGTAGGCTGGCTGTATGCCGGTAAATTTTTCTCCCGTGCGGAACAATTGAAATTCTCTCTGGGCAGCAGCGTAGCCCCGGTTTACCAGGAAACGGTAGCAAAACTGTTACAGAGTCGTCAGTACGACCGCCACGTACGGGCTTTCAGGTTACAACTGGCCAGAAATGCCTTTATGACGATCAACCTGCTGACGACCTCCTTCCCCGCAGGTATCCGCTATACCACCCCGCAGGGAGGATACAGCTTATGGGTACAGCTGCCGGCCAGAACAGACATCAGCCGCTTTTATGTACAATGCGATAAAATAGGCGTGCAGTTTACGCCGGGCGCTTCTTTCTCCTATGGTAATGATTACCAGCGTTTCTTCAGGATCGTTTTTGCTGATAAATATACCGCCAGAAGAAAACAGGCATTAAGACTGGCAGGACAAAACCTTCGTTGAAAATCTGTACCGGTTATTTATTCATCTTCTGTATCTGTATGAAAGTACAAACCGGGATATTTTTGTGTAGTAAATGAAAATATTATGGAGAAGAAGATTATTACGAAGTTTGCGATTGTCAACAATACCACACTTCCTCAATTACAGGAGCTGGGAACAAAGCTGGCACGGGAGCAATATACCGGCCTGGCGCCGGAGGAGCAACTCAATGACTATATAGCCACCCGCTTTCAGACGCAGCAGCTGATTAATGCGGTAAACAGTTTTTCCAACCAGTGGCTGATCGTTTACGCCGGCGATGTGCCGGCAGGTTATGCCCGGCTAACGTCTGCGGGTAAACGACCAGCGGAACTGGAAGGTAAAAGAGCACTCAGGCTGGCTGATTTCGGAGTGCTCCTGGAATATAACCGCCCGGAGGTACTGCAGTCACTTTTTGAAAAGTGCCTGCTGGCCGGAAATGCCGGCAACGCCATCTGGATCCATACCCACAATGCTGCGCCCATGCTGCCATTCTTTTTAAACATGGGATTCCGCCTGCTTGATGGAGCGCCTCCTACGGAGGAACTGGCGCTGCCTGCTACCTGGCTTATCAGGGAGAAATAAGTCTGCTTTTTACGTCGCAGCCCGGTGACAAAAACATATGCCTGACCGGAATCATGTCCGCCGGTATCGTCAGGCAACCGGGTTGCTGTCGTACATTTTCGTCCGGCATATACATCAGCATCTACAGGATCGCTACAATAATATTTGTGGTAACTATACGGATCTGTATCCGCTCCCTCCGCCATGACAACGTAAAACATCACATCACATCTTTTCAGTATCATTCATAGTTTCCGGCTCAAAGAGAATAAGATACCGGAATATCTCCAAAAGAAACCGACGAAGATCATCTATACTCCGATACAGCCCCCATTTTCAGCAACGGAGATTTTTATTGACATAAACAGCCGCTTCATTGTCTGCCTACTGCTTTTTATCGGTAATATTATTTTGTCAGCCGGGAAATACTGAAATTTGGGTATGACGCTGACACAATTCATGGAACTGACCTACAGTAACAAAATCAAACGGATATTACTTCACTTGCTTTTCTGGACGGCCATCGGCCTGAGCGCATTTTATTTCAGCACTATTTCGCTCTATAACTACCAGGATACCGGTACCGCCCTCCTGATTGTAGCTAAAAACACGCTGGCGCTGGTCGTCTTCTTCTACCCGCTCATGTATTTTATTGTTCCCCGCTGGCTGCTCCGGAAAAAGTACCTGGCGGCAGCTGGCGGCGCCTTACTGCTGTTCCTGCTCCACACCTGGATAGACAGCTACTTCGAGCAGGTGGTGATGCTGCGCTGTGCCGCCTGTATGGCGCATTATAAAATTGCCAGTATTGAATACTACGACCTTCTGCGCACGCCTGCTTTAGAGATGATGAAAGCAAGACTGACGAATTTCGGAGTGCTGTATGCGCTGATGATTACTATTTGTCTGCCGGTATCACTGAAGCTGGCCCGGAGCTATTTCCGCCAGACTATCCGGCAGCTGGAGCTTTCCAGAAATAACCTGCAGCTGGAGTTTAATTTTCTGAAATCACAGGTAAACCCGCATTTCCTGTTTAACACATTGAACAATATTTACTCGCTGGTAGAAAACGATAAAAAGAAACAGGCCACCACTACTATTGCCCGCCTGTCAGATTTCATGCGATATACGCTGTATGAGAGCGATTCCGATGCCATCCCGCTCGCCAGGGAGATACAGCTTCTGCAGGACTATATAGCGCTGGAAAAAATACGGCTGAACCAGACCGTTGTGGACTTCCGTTTTGACAGTGACCAGGGAGATTACCATATCCCGCCGCTGCTACTGATGCCGGCGGTAGAAAATGCCTTTAAGTATGTAGATGATAATACCGACAGCAGCTATATTCGGATACAGATCCAGGTGGAAAACGGCTTTTTCCGGTGCCTGCTGGAAAATAGTTTTGATCCCGGTAAAATTACAGGTACAGGCGGTATTGGCCTGACCAATCTTCAAAAAAGGCTGAAATTTCATTTCAGGGATGCTTATGCTTATATTGTAGCCGTGAAAGAGTATAACTACTCGCTCACCGTAAGTTTTAAGATAGCATGAAAGAGATTACCTGTATTGTAATAGATGATGAACCACTGGCCCGGGAACTGCTGACGACCTATATAGGCAGAACCCAGGGATGGCAGCTGCTGGCTACATGCCAGCAAGCCACCGTAGCTTATGAAGCGCTGCTGCATCACCACCCGGATGTGATTTTTCTTGATATACGCATGCCCGTTATCTCCGGGATCGATTTCCTGCGTTCGCTCAAGCATCCGCCGGCAGTAATTTTTACTACAGCATACCCCGAGTATGCCGTCAATGCCTTTGACCTGCGCGCAGTAGATTATCTCCTGAAACCTATTACAGAAGAACGTTTCCGCGAGGCCACAGATAAAATGGAACGACTGATTGCCGGTAATAACGGGCTGCTGCCGGCCGTAGAAACGGACTATATTTTCATCAAACAGGATAGCAAACTGGTGAAAGTCCTGCTGGGAGATATACTATATGTAGAAGCCCTGAAAGACTTCTCCCGTATACATCTGAAAACAGGCAGTATGCTGGTGGGGCATCACCTCAAACTGATGGAAGATATGTTGCCCGGCCGGCAATTTATGCGGGTGCACCGGTCGTATATGGTGGCCCTCTCCGCCATCACCGCCATACAGGGTAACACACTGGAAGTGGGACCGGTGGTAATTCCGCTCGGCGGTTCCTACAAAACAGCCCTGTTCCGTCGCCTGAATCTGCATGATGTATAGTACCTGGGGCATAGTTGCCCGACATCATTGCCCAAAGCAACGCCGATTATGAAAAAGAGATGCCATCTAACGTTTACCGCTATACGCAGATATGCACTTTCCATCCTGCTGACAGGAACTGTTACCGCCGCCTGCGGACAATCTGCCATGAACGCCAGGGACCTTAGCATCATCCGGTCGGTTGATCCTGCAGATACCGCCTATGCCGACTTGGCTGGGTTCCGGAAAGCTGTTGGAAACGCCCGTATAGTTATGCTGGGAGAACAAACCCACGGAGAAGCCACCACCTTTGAAGCTAAGACAAGGCTGATAAAATTCCTTTATGAAAAAATGGGGTTTGAAGTGCTGGCATTCGAAAGCGGTCTGTATGACTGCGCCCGCATCTGGGAAAATACGCGTAATGGCGGCAACCTTGCGGATGAAGTAACAGGCAGCCTGTTTTTCATGTATGCCACCAGCAAACAGATGATGCCACTGTTCCAGTATATACAGGCCAAAGTAAAAAGCCCCCGGCCATTGACAGTAGCGGGTTTTGAGAGTCAGCACTCAGGCAGAAACGCCATCAGGCTGTTATTTCCTGATTTCGAGACTTTCCTGAGAAAAGACCATGCGGCTGTACTGGATAGTAACTGGAACCTCTTTAAACGTATAGCTGTAGCCACTTTCAACTCCAGGGCATACCGTCCGGAGGACGCTGAAAGAGCGTTGTTTTTCCAAAAGCTGGAGGAGCTGAAAAAATTACTGGCTGCCAAAACCACTCCGGATGATGGACATATCAGTAGCTCACCCGGATTCTGGTATCAGGTAACTACCAGCATTGAATCCCAGGCTAGCCGCTACTGGGATCTGGTCAAAAGCAATGAACTTTCCGTACGTGACCTGCAGATGGCTCAAAACCTGATCTGGCTGGCGGAGAAAGCATTTCCGGGGAAGAAGATCATCGTGTGGGCGCACAACATTCACATTGCCAAAAATACCGGCGCCTTGCTGGCCCCTCTAACGGGTACGCCTATACCGTTTTTTGAATCCCTCACGCCGATGGGTACTACGGTGAAGGCGCATTTCGGCAAAGATGCCTATATACTCGGCTTTTCCGGTGCGCAGGGCACTTATGTAGACTACAACGATAATAAAATCAAAACGGTACCCGCGCCGGCAGCAGGCAGTATAGAAAGCAGCCTTTCCGCTACCGGCCATCCGTATATTTTTGTAGACTACAAACAGGCCGGTAAATATTTCCGCGACCCACAGGTGGCGTCCCTGTTTGATTTCACTTACCTGAAATCAGGGTGGCCTGGTATCCTCGACGGGTTATTCTTTATCAATACTTCTACCCCGGTAGAACGTACAACATTATAATTACAGATGAAAGGTATTATTCTTTGCCTCGGCGCACCTAATGACGATGCCGGCAACCTGAGCCGGCAGGCGCTGGACAGGCTGCAGACCGTTGCCGCCATATACCGCAGCAACCCAGACCTGCAGATAGCCTGTACCGGCGGCAAAGGAATTCATTTCAATAATACGGCACTGCCGCATTATATTTACGCGCACCGGTATCTCCTCCAACAGGAGATACCGGCAGCCGCATTTACTTTTACCGTCGACTCCGCCAATACAGCGGAAGATTTCCGGTTATCAGCGCCACACATACATACCTTACAGCCGGAAGTGCTGATAGTTGTTACTTCTGATTTTCATATTCCACGTGCGCGGTTGCTGCACAACAAATACACCGGGTATCCCCGTACCCTGTTCTGGCCGGCGCCTTCCGGCGTTTCCGCCGAAGAGATGGCGCAACTGCTGGCGCATGAACAGCGAGCCATTGCAGCTATTGAGAAAAGCTGACACTCAGGCTTCCGCCAGCTCCTTTACTTTTGCCAGTGCCTGTGGAAATGTTTTATCAAAATACTCCTTCCATTCTGCCGTAATATCCATCTCCACCAGCAGGGTTGTTTTACCATTGTTGTCTGTCAGGCGGTAGTTTTCATGCGAATTAACCCAGTCCTGCGACGCATTTTCCTCCACACCTTTCTTCACTTCTCCCACATGGCGGAAAGACATGAATTCATTGGGAATATTTTCGTCAATAATAGCCAGCATACCATCGCGGTCTGCGTTCAGAAACAGGGCTTTGCTTCCCTTTTTCCAGTCTGTTTCCACACGGGAACCTTCGCTGAAAACGCTGGTCCATTGCTGATAGGAATCATTGTCCCAGAGAACATTCCATACTTTTTCACGGGGTGCGTTGATAGCAATTGAAAACTGATGCTTTTCCATAATCAGTGATTTTATAAGTTAAGAAAACGTTTACAGAAAATGTATACGGACAGGAAATGTTCTCTCCTGGTAACGGCGCAGGCGCTCCAGTTTACCGCCCATCCAGGCAGCCGGCAATGCCAGCAGCGTGAGCGCTAACGGATAGATAAGCGGCGCCTGGTTCCGCATGATAATACCACCGGCCACATTGAGCACTACACAGATGATGCCAGTCAGCATAGCATGGTACATATGTTTGGCCGGCACCAGCGCTGCAGTTACAAAACTGCCTGCCACGCTGAAAAGCGTACGGTAAGCCACCGCGAGCAGTATCATCCACCAGTTGTTGAATGAATGCGGCGGTACAGGGAAAATACCGGACTGTTGCAACAGTACATCTGTGAGTATGGTAAGGAGAACGATGGTAATCAATCCGGCCAGTATGGCCACTGTTCTTCTGAAACGATGTTTTCTCATAAATGCTACTATTTATACAGATGAGGTCATTTTCATCACAGTATAAAAGTAGCATCCAAAAACCAACTTAAAAGGGTGCTACTACGACAATTTAAGGGGGCAAATCCGATATGGGGCTACCAGAACTTCCACCAGTACTTGCGGCCTTCTTCTTTCGGTGCGGAAATCACTTCCCAGAAAGAACTTTCAAAAGGCTCGCCGGATAATTCCTTCGTCAGCTCATATCCATAGGGATACAGAGAATCATCAGATCCGTTGGAAAATCTTTTCATTACCCGCTGCACCGGCCAGATACGGGTACCGTCTATCAATACCACCGCTATGGTGATTTCTCCATGCGGATCATTGTCATCGGTTTCCCATACAGCTCCGGGCAGGCACCGGATGAGCGTTTCACCGACGTAGGCGCCTATTGAAAATAAAACAGGCCCAAGATTCTCTTCCAGCCTCCCGTGTTTAACGGCATGTCCTTTAGAAGAATGCATTTCGAAAAATCTGTCGATCTGAATAAAGCTGTAAATTGTGTAATCTAATTGCAGGTTATCTGCTTTAAATGCGTCAACAATCCATTGAGTGTGGGTTTGAATGTCTTCCAGCAATGTTGCCATAGGTATCAAATTACGTTAGAGGGATAATAAACCCGTGTGATGACAGTACAGTCAAGAGACGGCAGGTAAACAGTTGTTTTGTATCTGCAATTTATATAAAAAATCCTGAATTGCGATGGCATAAAAGGTATACTGATAGCGGAAAAGAACGGATATTAAAAGAGCTGACAAGCAACCCGTTAATTATCTTACGCTCTTATATAAGGGATGTCCATTTACAGAGAATCCTGTATTTTTATTCAGCAACCGGCAACCCATGAAACTGCATTTTCTGACAAAACATAAACAGACGATCCTGTATGGCATTTCCCTGGCAGTGCTGTTGCTGCTGTTGAAGTGGCTGGAGTGGCAGTTGCTGATATTCCATCATGCGCTGGAAATTTATATCGGCGCCATTGCACTTATCTTCACCTGCCTGGGCATATGGCTGGCCTTAAAACTTGCCCGACCAAAAGTAACAACCGTTGTGATAGAAAAAAAAGTGCCTGATTCCGGAGATCCTTTTACTATCAACCACCGCGAATTAGAGAAGCTGGGACTCAGCAACCGGGAACTGGAAGTCCTGCAGCTGATGGCCGCAGGGTTAAGTAACCAGGAAATTGCCGCGCGCCTGTTTGTTTCTCTCAATACCATCAAAACGCATTCTTCCAATCTCTTTATTAAAATGGATGTGAAACGCCGTACTCAGGCGGTGGATATGGCGAGGAAACTACGGATCATACCTTAGCGGGAGCCTCGCCTAAAAGGGCTATAGTAGCGGATCTTTCTAAAATCACCCTAAAGTATGAAGACAATCAGACAGTAAAAACTCATTTTTGGGCATATCAAAAAACTGCTGACAGATGAAAAAAAATGTAATTGTTTTCGGGCTCATTTCCGGCGCTATTGTCACCGCCATGATGCTGGTATCTGTTATCCTCTGTTACAAGGACCCGGATTTCCGGGGAAGCATGGTGATAGGTTATACCGCCATGCTCCTGGCCTTCTCCTTCATATTTATCGGGATAAAAAACTACCGTGATAAATATAACGGCGGGGTAATCACTTTCGGCAAAGCCTTTCTCACCGGGCTGTACATTGCGCTGATCGCCTCTACCATGTATGTGGTAGTATGGCTTATCTCCTACTATTTTTTCATCCCCGACTTTATGGAGCGGTATTCCGCGCATATAATGACCCAGGCCAGGAAAGACGGTGCTGATGCCGCTACCCTGCTGCGCACGCAGGCGGATATGAACAGATACAGCGAGATGTACAGGAATCCGCTTTTTGTGGTACTCCTTACCTATATGGAGATATTACCACTGGGCCTCCTGATTACCCTGATCAGCGCCCTGATATTAAAGCGCCGTACCCCGGCCGGTAATGCCGTAGTTTCGTGATCCTACAGGAACTGAAAGGGGGAGAATTACGGAAAGTGCCCTGATGCGGAAGATGAATGCGGGCGGTCTGATACAACAGGTACAGGTAGACACCCGACCGGTTTTGGGGAACAAACCCTGGAGAAAATTTCCATCATGGCGGAAGGAAAGCAAACAAAAAACCCGGATCATCAGCTGAAAATCCGGGCCTGAATATAATAACAAGCGTGATCAGCTATAGGGTAACAGGATGATGCCGTTCAGACAAAATTATCAAGTATCCATTAGCTGACATAGTACAAATACGACATTTTTCAGTCCATGATACTGTGAAATCTCACAGTGGCAATAAGTTTTTCTTCATTCAGGAAGGAAGGGGTCACACCTGCAAATTCTTTAAAGTCGCGGATAAAATGCATCTGGTCATAGTAGCCGCTTTCGTAAGCTATCTTCGTCCAGGTAGCCTCCGGGTGCAGCTCCTTCAGGTGATAGGCTCTGCAGAAACGGATCAGGCGGGCATAACGTTTGGGAGACATGCCCATGCGTTCCACGCATTTTCTTTCAAACTGGCGCAGGCTCACACAGGAGTCTGCTGCCAGCTGCTCTATCGTCAGGTTGCCACTGTGCTGTACCAGGGTGTCCATTACCTTATCCACGGAAGTAACGGGCTTCAGCCGGTTTAGTTTCTTCAGCAGGAATTGCTGCAGGATGCCGGCCATCTTATCCCAATCTTCCATATTTTCCTGGAGCTGCTCGTTGATTTCATGGATTTCGCTGCCCAGCAGCAGGCTGGTATCAAAATCCTGTTCATGCAGTTCCGTCATGTGTATATTGAGCAGGCGGAAAAGCCCGCCAGGCTTGAATGCAACTCCCAGCGCCATGTGCTGCCGCCCCAGATCCAGCGTAACGGCGCGCTCCAGCGGTCCTACCGTCAGTGAAACCGACTTCGTCTGGAACTCGTTGTTATACTCCCGCAACACCTTTATCGGGTCAGCAATGTAAAACATCATATACCGCTGGTAGGTAGGTACAAACCTGTAAATATTCGAAAGACCGGTAGCAGCGGTAAAGTCCGTCTTCAGAATTTTAATACTGCTTACAAAATCCCGCAACGCAGGATGCGGAGCATAGGTTTTTAGTTGCATAATACGTGAAATTACGAATTACAAATTACGAATTGCGAATGTGGAAGCGAAGATTTAGGCGGATATTTAGATTTGAGATTTTTTTATTTGAGATTTTGCATCCAATCCTTGTTTCCCTTGTACCTGAAAGTGTAAAGGCAAATCCTGAACGACTACAAAATTTCAAATAAAAAAATCTCAAATCTAAATATCCGCCTAAATCTTCGCTTCCACATTCGTAATTCGTAATTTGTAATTCGTAATTTGCAATTATTCTCCATTATATGCGCGTTGCAGCGCAGCTATATCAATCTTCGTCATTCCCATCATGGCCTGCATCACGCGTTGTGCTCTGCCCCGGTCGGGGTCACTGAGGAGCTGTCCCAGGATGGTGGGGACAATCTGCCAGGACAGGCCGTATTTATCTGCCAGCCAGCCACAGCGATCCTGTCGGCCGCCGGCGGAGAGGGTATTCCATAAATGGTCTACTTCTTCCTGGGTGATACAGTTTACAAAAAATGATACCGCCGGGGTGAAGGAAAACTCAGGGCCTCCGTTCAGTGCAATAAATTCCTGGTCTTCCAGCCGGAAGGTGGCGGATACTACCTGATCACCGGCACGTATCACGTTCAGCACGCTGGCATCCTGGAAAACAGCAGTATAAAAGTTCATGGCCTCTTCTACTTTACCATTGAACCACAGGAAGGGTGTTATCTTTTTCATGTCTATGCTTTTTACTGAACTTTCAGATAGCTATTTTCTTAAACATAAGAAAGAATCAGTATAAAAGCAAAAATATCAGGGGATGATCCTGACGGCACCTGCAGCGTTACTTACATGCTGTAAAATAATAACTGCCGGTTACACGGTTGCAGGTAATAAAATCAGCAAGGGGGACAGGGAAAAATTTTTCCCTGTCCCCTCTTTCTTGCCCGAATATTACCTTTGACATATAAACGCTATAATATGTACGAAAGGAAAATACCCGAAATGCTTGACTGTGGGCTCAGTGTAGCCGTTAAGGTAGTAGGCGGAAAATGGAAAGCCTGGATCATGGACTGTATCCGGCGTGGCATCAAACGCCCCAGTGCCCTGCAACGGGAGCTGGCCGAAGTTAACCCGCGTATCGTCAGCATGCAGCTGAAAGAACTGGAAGATCTCGGCATCATCCGTAAGGAGATATATGCCGAGATTCCGGCCAGGGTAGAGTATTCGTTTACCCCTACTGGTGAGAGCCTGTTACCGGTGCTGGATGTGCTGGAGAAATGGGGTACCGACAACCGGGAAGAGGTGCTGAAAAACACCCTGGAGCTGAGCGAGAATTAAGCCTTTTTTCCGCGCAGCACTTTGATAATGGCCGCATGTTCCTCCAGTCCGAAACCCGCATCAATAGCGCGTTGGAAGATATTGGCAGCGAACTGCGGCAATTCATCGTTAATGCCTGCTTCATGTGCCTGCTGCACCAGTATGTGCAGATCTTCTCCGGTTGTTCTCACCGTGCTTTCGGGATCAGCGAATTTATTATGCTGGATCACTTCTCCCATATGCCTGGATTCTGCGCCCAGTATAGGTGAGATGGATTCCAGCAAGGCGCCGAATTCATCCGGGCGCAGTCCTTCATTTTCTGCGATCAGCGCGCCATGGGTCATACCGATCCAGCTGCCGGCAAGATAGGCCAGCACTGCAGAGAACAAGGCAGCAGAACTACCCGGCTCTTCCCCCATATAGGTCAGCCTGCCCGCCAGCGCTTTTAACAACTGTTCATATGGCTGATATACCGCCGTTTCGCCGGAAACCAGGATGGTCGTTTCTTCTCCGCCGATCTGATTAGGCCACGCCAGGATAGCGCCGTTAATGGTTTGCGCGCCCTGTTGCAATGCCCACTTGTGCAGATCCCTCGCCTCTTTTGGTGTGCCGGTGCTCAGTTGTACAATGGTACGGCCTTTCAGGGCAGCAGCCGTTTTATCGTCTTCCAGTATACGCCTGGTTACTTTATAGTCTGATACGCAGATGATGGTTATCTCACTGGCAAGAATCGCCTCTGCCGCACTTGTGGCCGCGGTTGCACCGGCCTTTACCAATGGAATGCTTTTGGCGCTGTCCCTGTTCCATACGGTTACTGTATAACCTTTCGCGATGAATGCCTTTGCCAGTGCGGCTCCCATTGATCCTAACCCTAATACTGTTACTTTCTTCTGTTCCATTTGTCTTTATTTTTTTGTGATGGTGCAAAGCTAGGATCTGCAACAACGAGTGACAATACGGGAAAAAATATTCAGCATAGGGAAAATTTTTTCACTGCCTCTTATTACCTGTTGCTAACCTCATTACCAGTCCGGTTATTATACCCTGTTAGATTTTCGGACTGCTGCCCCGGCGTACATCGTAAAACGACTGACGTTAAACAACAAAACTAAATTTTTAGTTTTAAAACTAATTATTTAGTTTTATACTAAACAGCACGTCTATATGAAAAAACTGGCAGGTATCATCAGCATCTCCCTGATATGGGTCATCAGCAACGGGCAATCATCTGCAGATAGTAAAAAAGTAATGGAGTACCTGCAGGAGCAACAATACGAAGAAGCCATCAGCTATCTGCGTACATCCGTTAACGTGAGCGATGCCAGGCAGCTGGCACTGCTGGCATATACATATATGCAGGCAGGGAAAATCAGCGAAGCGGCAGACACTTACACCAGCGTACTCACGCTGGACAGCAACTACATCCCTGCCCTGCAATACCTGGGGCATATACGTTTGCAGCAGGAGTTATATACCACCGCAACAGCATTATATAAACGGCTGGTGCAGCTGCGCCCGCAGCACGCCTACTCCTGGAAGCAACTGAGCTTTGCCGCATTGGCTGCGCAGCAGACTGATTCCGGTTTCATCTGGCTGCAGACGGCCTGGCGGCTGAATCCGGCAGATGCAAAAGTGACTGCCCGGCTGGCAGAAGAATGGCTGGACAGGAAACAGTATGACAAGGCAGATTCGCTGGTCAGCGCCTTTATAGTACGTGATTCCATGCAGACCAACGTACTGATGACAGCCGTAAAAACTTCTTTCTTCAAAAAAAATTACGACCGTACTACCGCACTGGGCAAGCAATTACAGCGGATGCAGGTGATAAGCCCCAATACCTTCGCCTATGTCAGCACTGCCAGTTATATCCTGAAACAATATGAAGACTGTATTGCCCTCTACGATTACCTCAAAGCAAACAATGCAGCCTCAGAGCATATCACCTATTACGCTGCCCTGGGCGCCGCTGCGCTGCAGCGTTATACACAAAGCAACGAGCTGCTGCACCTTTGCATCGGCATGGCCAGATCTGCTACGCTGGAAAGCTACTATAACAGCGCCGCTGCCAATTATGAAAGCCTGAAACAATATAAGACAGCCATTGCCTACCTCGATACTTCCTATTACCTCTCACGCCGCCCGCTCCGCCAGTACAGCATTGGCAGAATTCAGGAAACGGCTTTCAGCAACGAAGCCGCGGCCATGAAATACTACCGGCGCTATATGCAGCTGTACAAGCCCGGCACCACGGAAGAAAATGAGATATACCGTTACCTCAGAAGCAGGTTGACAAAATAAATGTTTAAATTAACAGCAACTAACATTGCTGTTATGCTTTCCACACATCACCTGGTATTTATTGAAGTAGCGAGAGAGAAAAGCTTTTCCAAAGCCAGCCAGGTACTGTTCATTTCCCAGCCGGCCATCAGCAAGCATGTCAAACACCTGGAAGAATATTACCGGACCAAACTGTTTGAAAGAAAAGGGATACAGATTGCGCTGACTCCCGCCGGCAACCTGCTGCTGAAGCGTTTGCTGTCTGTAAAGAATATACAGGAAGAAACGGAATTCGAGATCTCTTCCCTGCGGGACCGGCAGCAGGCCACAGGCATTCTCAAACTGGGCGCCAGCACTACCGTGGCCTTATACATTCTGCCCAAAGTTTTGTCTGTTTTCCAGGAACAGTATCCACAGGTAGAGGTGAATCTCCTTAACCGGAATGCGGAAATCGTGCTGGAGGCACTGCTGAACCAGGAAATAAACCTGGGCATTATAGAAGGCCGTGAGAAGCTGACCAATGTTGTATATCATCCGTTTATCAACGATCAGGTGATAGCCGTCTGCAGCCGTAAAAGCGCCATTTCCAGGAACCGGCATTATGCCTTGCGCGAAGTACTGCGTATGCCCGTAGCATTACGGGAAAGAGGCAGCGGTACCCTGGAAGCACTCAAATATGCCTTGCAGAAAAATAAAATCGGCATCAGCGACCTCCAGGTAAAAGCCAGACTGGGCGGTACCGAGGCGCTGAAAAACTACCTGATAGAATCCGGCTGCATCGGGTTTCTCCCGAAGCGGTCCGTTATCAAGGAACTGAAGCACGGAGAGCTGACGGAAATAAATTTCGAAGGACTGCATATTGAACGGAGCTTTTACTTTATTCAGCGCAAAGGGGAAACCAGCGAACTGAATAAAAAGCTGATCCGCTATGCGCGGGATATCTACAGTAAATAGCAACACCTTCTGCAGTATGGCAGCAGTTTCGGGCATACCCTGTTCATCAGGTGCAAAAAACACAATGCGTATACGGGCAATATGTTTATCCTTCCAAAAGCATTACCATCAACCATTTTCTTCCGTCCGGACTCATTGCGGGAACAAGAATCGTTATAACCAAACGTGATAGGTTATAACCAAACGGTATCTATTTTGTTATGGGTTGTTTGGTACATTTACAATATGGCAAATACACCTGAACACAAAGACATTATGCAGGATATGATGCAGCAGAGCGATGGTAACAGGCTCTCTATCACACCTGAAGAAATGGAAGCCGGCGCAAATGAAATTGCTGCAGCACAGGGATCATTGTTATCCCCTGAAGGCAGCGCTGTGTATATGGGTCTGATGAAGCTGATTGAAAAAGACTGGATACCGGAAGATATTATTACCCTGTTATTTAACTCCGGTTCCTGGTATAAATACCGCTGACGCCTGTACGCTGTTCCTTTCCGGAACAGCGCCATGCCTGTTTCTCCGGTTATCTGAACAGGCCTTTTGTACTGATCCACTTCACATCTTCTTCACTGCTGAAAAAGTAATACCTGCCATCCGGCGTGAGGTAGGAGCAATATTCGTATGTAGACTTATTCACACGCCCGCCGGCATTCTGCGCCGGCAGCCATTTACCGTCTTTTCCCCGGCGCGTGTAGAATATATCTGCCGATCCGTAACCACCGGGCCTGTCTACCGCCGTAAACAAGAGCAGCTTTTCATCGCCTGAAATACAGGGATCATGTTCCATCGCTGCTGAATTCACTGCCGGTCCGAGATTTTCAGGAGTGGTATATTTCCCGTTTACCAGTCGGCTCACATACAGGTCGTCATCTCCATATCCCCCTTTCCTGTAGGAAGAAAAATACATATTCCCATTGTCTGCCAGAGATACAAAATATTCTGTACTGTCGGAATTCACTGCGGTTACATTTTCCGGGGCAGACCACTTTCCATTTCCCAGCGGACGGACAAACCAGATATCGTAATCCCGTGATGTATCCTGCACATCCCGCGGGCGGGTGGAGATAAAGAATATTCTGCCGTCCTTTGTCACAAAAGGATCCGCCTGCGAATACTGTGGCTCGGTAAATGGCGCGGGTGCTGGTTTTGACCAGCGGTCTCCTTCCCAGGTACATTGCAGGATCTGCCACCTGCGGTTGATAGTACGTCCGAAATAGAAAGTATTTCCATCCCGTGTAAACGCTGAGTTGAAATCCAGTGAATCGGCAGACACCATTCCTGGCAGGAAACGCAGTGCGGCGGTATCCGGTAACGGTGACGGATAATGGAAGGGATTATCTGATACGGTATTAAAACAGCATACTACCAACAGGCATATCAGTATGCCACCATAACGGAAATATTGCATAGCAGGGAGGTTTAACGAAAATACGGGAAAATTTACTCCGAATGTAAGCATTCCGGGGGGGATCTGCCTTACCGCTCATCCATCCCCTTTCCATTGTATCCGCGGATATTTACAACACTGAGATCCCATGTAAACAAAATGATGTAAATAACACTTCTAAAACTATCCTATATGTCTCAGACAATGCCCCAGATTAAGCATGTAGTACATCTCATGCTCGAAAACCGGTCCTTAGACAACATATTAGGCTGGCTGTATGCAGACACCGGCAACCAACCTGCAGTCAATCTCCTTGATGTACAGTATCCTCCTGTATACAACGGCCTCACCGCAGCGTTGTATAATGTTGACAAGAACGGCAACAAACACTATGTCACTGTTGCGCCGCCTGGTAATCTAACAGTTCCACCGTTTGACCCCCATGAAGTGTTTAAGCATGTGCACACCCAATGTTACACCCCTTTACAAGGCGGTGCACCTGGTAATACCCCGCAGATGGGCGGATTCTATCTGGACTATGCATCCCGGTTTGACAGTCCGGATGATATCTTGATGGCCTTCTCACCGGCAGATCTCCCGGTATTAAACGGATTAGCCAGAAATTTTGCGGTATGTGATAAGTGGTATGCTTCTGTTCCTTCCCAAACCTTCTGCAACCGCGCTTTTGCAGCTGCAGGTAACTCCGTAGGCCGGCACTGGCTGACAGGCACCACACAAGGCTGGGTAGATAATTCCTTCATGGTAGATTTTACTTTACCAACCCATTGGAATGTATTGTCTGAAAACGGAAAAGATAGCCCGCAGGACTGGATGATCTATTACAGTCAGCTGTGGTGGGCGCACGACTATTGCCTGACCCGCGACCTTTTTAAGGACAACCTGGGGAGCAGCGCATTTGATCCTCACTTCTCTCCGATACAGGAGTTCTACAATCAGGCCATCACAGGTACGCTTCCTGCTTACAGCTTCCTGGAACCAGACTGGGGACTGATGTACTGGAAACTTGGTTTAAACGGATCTGATTATCATCCGCTTGCAAATGTCTGTCCGGGCGAAACTTTTGTTAAACAGGTATATGATGCTCTCTCACAGAGTCCTGCCTGGAAAGAAACATTGTTCATCATTACCTTTGATGAACACGGCGGTACTTATGATCATGTACCCATTGCGCTGAATGCGGCTCCTCCTACCAGTGATCCCGGTGAATATGGTTTTGGCTTCAATACATTCGGGGTTCGTGTGCCTGCCATATTCGTTTCCCCCTGGATTCCTGCAGGCAGCGTATTCCGCATGCCTGAAGGTCAAATACCCTTCGATCATACATCAGTAATTGCCACGGTACTGAACTGGTTTCAGATTGACCGCTCCAAATGGAATCTGGGTGAACGCGTTAACCAGGCTCCTACCTTTGAACAGATCCTTCATCTGAATACACCCCGTACGGATGTGCCTATTGTTACAGCCCCGGTATGTCCTGATCCGGAGCCTTCCATTATGCACCTGAGCGACCTGCACGCTCTCATTATGGCCCGCAGCTGGCAACACCTGGCATCAAAAAGTAAATAATACCTGCATTCCTTTCATAACCAGGCAGTGATGTAGTACATCGCTGCCTGGTTAAATACATAAGCCCTCCTGCAGGAAAATCAGGCGGTTAAAATGTTTTGCCTTCTTTTGACAGCTCGCGTTGAATACCCTGCAGCAGGAGTTCTCCGCTGACTTTCTTCTCTTTCGCTGCCATGGCAGCCAGGCAGCAGTACTGTACAATGTTCATGATGTTGGCGCCTGACAGTTTATGCCGCTGTGCTATCTGCTGCAGATCTATATCCGGTGCAGGTTGCAGCCGGGCAGGAAAAGCCTTTCGCCAGATCTGTACCTGTTCATCCGGCGTGGGATATGGAAAATAGATGATGGACTGAAAGCGGCGGACAAAGGCATCGTCCATATTACCTTTCAGGTTACTCGCCAGAATCACCATTCCGTCAAATGTTTCAATACGCTGCATCAGGTAAGACACTTCCTGGTTTGCATAGCGGTCGTGCGCATCCTTTACCTGCGTACGTTTTCCGAACAGCGCATCTGCTTCGTCGAAGAACAGGATCCAGTTGCGGTAACCGGCTTCTTCAAATACCCTGGCCAGGTTCTTTTCTGTTTCACCGATATATTTGGATACCAGGCTGGAAAGATCAATACGGAATACTGTTTTACCGAATTCCTTGCCAAGTATCGCAGTAGAAATAGTTTTTCCGGTTCCCGGCGGACCATAGAACAATGCGCGGTAACCTGGCCCTACTTTCTTTCCCAGGCCCATATCTTCAAATAGTTTTTTACTATGATGGTGCCATGCGCGCAGGTCCTGCAGCTGGTGCAGGGTTTGCGGATTAAGGATAACGTCTTTCCAGGTGAGCGCAGTTTTCAGCTCCCTCGCAGGGAACTGCGACGTATACATCGGCAGGTATTCACGGCCGGTGGTAAACCAGGTCACCATGGACTGGCTGAGCAGCAGTTTACCACTGATAAGCGGTTCGCCGTCAGGCGGAGTTTCGAGCTGCAATATATTTTTCTGTGAGAAGAAATGGTCCGGGCCGAAAGTATCCTGGAACAGTTCATGTCTTTCCTTCCAGTTATCACCGGCCAGGAGGAAAAGTGCCGTTTCTGCGGTTGGCAGGAAGCCCCGGAACTGGCGCCCTCTTACCCCGCCGATCTGTGGAAAATCGCCCGGTTGCGGCAGGGCTGCCTGTATCACCTCATCGAAGAACCCCGGTCGCAGATGCGGCGCCAGCGCAATGAGCAGCATGTAATGATCCTGGAGGGTGAGTTTATTTTCTGCCACAAAATCGGCCATAGGACCACTGCCGCGGTCCAGCGGGGGTAACAGGGCAATCATCCTGCTGTCATCGCTGAAACACGCCTGTATACGCCTGGTTATCAGTGACGCCAGGGTATGAAAATAATAATCCCAGTTATAGCTGTAAGTACCTTTCTGTTGCTGCGATTGATGCATAAATTAACATATCATACTATCGGTAAAATGTATTAACTCCGCGGGGCAGTATCCGGCGTATGGCTGCTGTCAAAGCGCTTCGCCTGGGCCGCGCCTTCTTCTTCCTTACCTGCTTTCTGCACGGCCTTATCATCTTCCTTCTTCTCCGCCTTCTGTGCTGCTTTATCATCTTCCTTCTTCTCTGCCTTCTGCGCTGCTTTATCATCTTCCTTCTTCTCTGCCTTCTGCGCTGCTTTATCATCTTCCTTCTTCTCTGCCTTCTGCGCTGCTTTATCATCTTTCTTTTCGCTGGCTTCGCGCTGCAGACTACCGCTGCTGAAGAACGGCTTTTCGTGCCCATCAGCCTTTCCGAAGAAAGGTTGTTTTTTCTGGATCGATGAACGTTTGCGTCTGCGAATATTTCTTGTCCGCATAGTGTGACTGATTAATAGTGTTTAAAAATCATGCTGGCTGGTCTGCCGGCTGGTCCTGTGATTGCTGCTGCTGCCCTGCTTCGTGTTTTTTCTGTTCTTCTGCCTGCAATTCCTGGATGAAGGCCTGAAAATCACCCTGACTGATGCGGGCGCGCCACATCTTGAAGAAAAAGGCGTCCTGCATTTTACTATCCAGGGAGGCTTCTGACTTCCGTAATTCAGTCTTCTTGGCTTCAAACTCTTCATACTCTCTGATCTTCACTTCTTCCTCTACGGAATCCATGATAAATGCCTGCATTTCTGCATCCTCTGCATATTTTTCCTTCAGCCCGTTAGCATATTTTGTCGGAGAGAAATCTTCGTCATTGACGGAGGCTTTCATATCACGCGCAATATCTGCGCGCAGCTTGTCTTTAGCCAGCTTGCGTTCTTTCTGTGCGTCTCCGTTGATTCCTCCGTCCAGTGCCGCTTTACCCTGTTCGCCGGAGAAATCAGGTTTTTCTATATTCAGTTTGTCAAAGTCAGGCCGGATCAGGTTACCTTCTTCATCGAACTTAATCGGGAAGTTAACCTTCAGCGCCAGGCCGCTCAGGTCTGCAGAACCTTCTGCCAGCACCCACTCTTTATAATAGAGATTGATGGTAGTCAACCACAGATCAAGATCTACACTGATGCTTCCGGTCAGCCGGAAAATAGCCTTGGGATTCACGGTGATGTACGCCTGTACTTCTTTCAGCTGCAATCCTTTTTCATTATTCCAGGTGGCATCTACCTTACCTCCGGCTTCTCCTTCAATACCAATACCTGCCTGGCCTCCGAGCGAGCCTTTGATCTGTGCTATCAGCACTTCGGCGCCCAGCGAGGCCTTGATTTCCATATATGCTTCTGCAGATGCTTTGGAGCCTATATCTCCGTGAATATCTACCTGTGCATTTTCTATTTCGTTGATATTGGTTTCCTGGAACCCGATAGATAATTCCTTTATCATCAATGGCTGCCAGTTGAACTTGAAATAAGCGCCACCACTGATTTCAAAGAAGATGCTCACACCCGGCACACCTACGATCGGTATTTTGATGGATGGGAATTCTACAATCTTCCTGTTGATGTCTACCCCTTCCCCGAATGGTGATACGTTCTGTATACTGAACTTACCGGCTACCAGCAATTGTTTGTCCGGCGTAAACCTTGCGCTGATAGTGCCTTTACTGCCCTTGAACAGGTCTACGGTCAGTTCTCCGTAACCGAATACAATAACCGCGCCTTCTGTAGGCTCTCCGGAGATCTTGCCCTTTTCATCCACATTACGGTTCGTAAGCCCAAGTTCCAGTTTACCATCGAAGCGGTCTTTCTTATAATCAATCAGGGCACGTACTTCGAAAATGCCTTTCTTGTAGGAGAAGCTGACGGAAGCTCCCAGCCCCGGTACTTTCGGGAAGTCCGGCACGGCAGTTCCAGCCACGGCCATATCCAGCTCTTCTCCTTTTTTGGAGGAAATAGTCACGGTCACACTACCGCCCTTCAGTCCGGGCACCTCGCCCAGCGTGGTTTCTACCGTAATAATGAAGTCGCCGTCCTTGGAAATATTAGCGGCAATTTTCAGCGCTTTGATACCCGGTACGGTGAGGTTGGCATTACCATTCACGGTAATCATGCCATTGGCATAGTCGAAGCTGACCTGCGCGTCTTTTACGCCCTTTACTTTATTGGCGCCGATTCTGGCGGAACCGCCGAATGACCAGCCGCTTTCGCTGCTATAGCCTACGCGCATTTCACCATCGAACTTGGATTTATCGAAGATGAATTTACCGTTGATCGCGAAGCCTTTGGCATCAGAGCTGGCTCTCACCTCTCCTTCTCCCAGCTTGGGAATGTTGAAGTTGACATTACCTGCCAGGTTCAGTTTATTATCTTTTGTGCTGTAACTGATTTCCAGGGAGGCATTGGTGATGCCGAATATTTTCGGGAAGTTCTTCGTCAACACCGCCAGCGGTACATCTGCAGAGAAGCTGAGTTCTCCTGCGCCGATAGAAAAGTCTATCGTCATACCTTTGAACAGATCGATGCTTGGCTCAATTACCCCTGTCACTACCAATCCGCTTTCATCCAGGTCAATATCATTGATCGTAACAGGACTCAGCCCTTCAAACTTGGTGAAGGTATTTTTCTTAAACGCTTTGGTGGTCTGAATGAAATAGGTGTTGAGCCTGCCGGGTATTTTCTTGAGTGTAAACTCCAGTTCGTCGCCGGCTTTCATTTTCTTTGTAAATTTCTTGTTCAGTTTAAATTTGATCAGGCCATCAGCATCTGTACCACGGATGGTATCCAGGTTATTGCTCTGCATATCCAATCCCTGATAGAAGTCTGCAAATGTCTGCGGAGCAGGATACTTTAATTTTTTAGAGGATCCCAGTTTATTGCTGACATAGATCATGGCCTCATCCGGGCTACCTTTGGCTTCATCCACTTCTTTCGCCGTCATGGGCTCCAGTTTCAGCAGTTGCTTACCAGCTTTGATTTCTTCAAAGCTCCAGCGGATATCTCCTTCCGGTATATTACCAAGGTCCTTGTTATCGATGGATGCATACTGCTGAAAATAGCTGCTCATCACATCTTCCACGCTGGGTATTTTGGTAAACAGGGTAGCCTGTTGTTTATTCAGGTCTGTAAACAGCTCCAGTGCAGCTTTCACACGTTTCTTCCGTTCTCCCTTAATCAGGTTACCGGATGCCATATTGGCCTTGGCAGACAGGAGCTCATAGTTTTGCGGTGTATTTTCAGGCTGGTCAGCGCCCCCCAGCTGCATTTCCACGATATGATCCACCTGATGTGCCTTCGGTTTACCGTTTCGGTCCCACTTAGGATTGTAGCACAATTTGGCTATTTGTTCCGGTGTGCCTATTACATGGAAGGAGGCCTTGCCGGACAGTTTGAGGTAATAAATATCTCCTGACTTCGCTGCAAATCCCGGTTTCTTTTCCAGTTCCTGCACATGTCGGAATACGGCAGGATTCACGAAGGCAGCTACTGCCAGGTCCCAGCCTTTGGACTGTTTGGTATCCGGCCGGCCCTTGACGGAAAGCAACGGCAGTTTGAATTTAGCGGCATTTCTCTTCTTCAGCGCCGGCAGGGAGATGGCAGGCATGTTCACCTGTTCATTGGTGAGTGCATATTGTTCATTGTTGCTTTTAACGGTGAAGGAATTATTATCAGCGCCTGGTGTTACATCTGCCAGGAGTATTTTATAGGATGGTGTAGCGCCTGCAGCCGGTGTAGCCTTCTGTATAGCCCATCCGGCCTTTTTACGGCCTACGCCGCCGGCCTGCTGCACTGTATGTGTCAGCTCGTGCGCCAGCAGATGTTCACCAGCGGGTGTATCCGGTTTGTATTCGCCTTCATTAAAATAAATATCTTTTCCGTGTGTGAACGCGCGTGCATGGAGGTCATCACTCATCTGCGCTGCAGCGGCCCCGGTATGGATGCGTACATCGCTGAAATCATTTCCGAAGGAAGACTCCATTTTATCGCGGGTAGCTTCCGGTAATGGTTCTCCGCTGCCTTTGGAAGCATCCAGCTGGGATTCAACGCCGGATGGAGCTTCAGACGGATCGCCGGAACTTTTTGCCTGCAGCGGTGTTTCCATGGCGCCGGCAGCATGCGCGCTGTTCTGCTCCATCGCAGTCGGACTTTCAAAGGCGCGCTGTCGCTGTGCGGCCCGGAAGCCGTTGTGCAGCGGCTTTTTCTGAATGCCTTCATCATCGCCTCCCTGGGGTGCGCCGGCAGCGGCGGCGGGAGCTTCCTGTACCACTTTATCTGCCATGGCGTCTGCTTCCTGTTCGTACACATCATCGGCAGGATGTACTTTCAGCTTAGCCTGCACCGGGGAGGTACCGGTAAAAAACGGAGCGCCTGTATCTGATGCATGATCAAAACCTCCTGCTCCCGCCCTGGCAAAGAACGGATTGGCAGTAGCCGTACGTTGCGGCTGCCGGGCAATTGCAGGAGATTTCTGATCAGCAGATTTCATATTTTCTTATTTCTTCTTTTTAAATATCAGCCACAGGAGGATAATCAATGCAGCGATGATGACCCATACCAGCCATACAGGCAGGCCGTGCGCAATCAGCCAGCATTTTATCTTTTCCCAGAAATTTGTATGATTGCTGTAACAGTTCAGCTGGCTGGCATCGCCATCCAGGATTTTCACATCCCCGATGCTGATCGTACCTTTACCTTCCAGCTTACCATCGATGGTAATCACATAGGTACCGTCACCCTTGTCCACTACATTGTTGACTTTAGCGCCGGGGAAGTTCACGTGAATACTTCCTGCCCAGCCCGGACCCCAGTATAATCCGTTGCCTGCGCGGGGCCTGATGGTGATAACCGTCTGACCGGCGCCGTTTACGACTACGGAAACGCCTGACTGTGACAGGTCTACATCTTTCTGCGCCACGTTGTAGTTACCGGATTCATAGCGCATAATTTTACTTACGATGGAATCATCTGCCTGTACATAGAACAACACCTGGTAGTTACCGGATACTTGCAGTTTGGGGAAGCTGCCTGTATATGTACCGGATGTACCATCGTAGGTCAGGGTGATTTCACTTACCTTATCTGCGAGCTTTGCTGCGATGGCAGTATCACGCAGCAGTTCTGCCAGCTTCTGTGCAGATGGGGAACCGGGATCGGTAGTATCAGGATTGTTGTATTCACCGCCCGCAGTGGCCAGGAAGTTACCGATATCTACGCCGGGAGCCAGCTGTACGGCCTTTACTACTGCATTCTTTACATCCACGCCTGCGCGGGTGAGCCTTACACTCGGACGAACTACATCTCCTACATGTTTCGCTTTATCCCCGAGAGAATAATCGAGATGAACGAGGTGATCGTCTACCGTAAAGGACAGGTAATAAGCAGGCGCTTTAGCGGTGCCGCCATCAAACGAAGAATGAGTAGCGCTGTTATATCCGCCCTGTTGTCCGACTACTGTCCAGACGCCTTCCGGTTTTATATCTGCCCGTTCTGAAATCGGGAAGTCTACCACCAGCGTACGGAATCCGATGCCTGAAAACTGGCGTGCATACGGCAGTACATCCAGGCTATCAATTTTCAGCGATTCGATACCATCTTCATAGGAAGGAGAAGATACCAGGGTGATAAACACTTTGCTGATTCCTTTATTGACAGTGAATTTTTCCTTGAACTTCCATACATAACCGTCACGGGTATATTTATTTCTTCTCACGTCCACGAACTGCGGGCTGGATTCCTTCTTGATCCTGTTAACCATGGCATCAAATGCTTCCACCATTTTGGTGATGTCGTTGGCGCCGATTGTTTTCAGGGTGAGGAAGCGGTCCGTCTGGTGTTCGGCGATGGCTTCCAGCATATTCAGATAGCCTTCCGCGTTACCCAGACCGATGGTGTAGGTAGTGATTCTGCCGCTGTCATTCAGGTTTTTCTTTCCAACGGTCACCTGCGGGCTGTCTGACCTTACGAGGTCGCCGTCATTCTGTTCTCCATCGCTGAAGACGAACATAATTTTGCTGTGGTCGTCTTTATTCTTCAGCATTTCAGCTGCAGCAGCCATACCATCGCCGAGAGCTGTGCTACTGCCGGGATTATGACTGGCTACTTCCGTCTGAATCGCGAGTGCATTTACCGGTAGAGATACCAGTCCTCCATTAAATGGTGCGTTAGGTTTAAACACTGTATTTTCAAAGTAGCGGTAGCCAATAGAATCTTTATCAGTACAGAATTCCTTTAACTTGGCAGCGAGCAGGCCCACGCCTGTTATCAGACCTTTCCAGCGGGAGGAGTCTACCACGGATGGCCACGAGCCGTTAACATTACCGGACATACTGCCGGAGCGGTCCAGTACCAGGGCAATATCAATGGTATTACGTACAACGATTTTCACTTTCTGTTCGATAGCCGATTCAGCGCCTATGGTTACACCTACGCTGAAAGTAGCCGTATAGGCGGTATTGGTATTGATGGTCATGAGGCCCTGTGTATCGTCCGTGAATACCGGGAAAGTGCAGGGTCGCGCTGGCGCCGTAGGGCAACCCTTGGCGGTGATGTACCATGATTGGGCGCCCGCAGGTGCGCCCGCACCGGGATCAAAATCCACTATCTTATCACCCTGTCCCTTTACCAGGTACAGCGTAATGTATTCGCCTTCTGTTACAAATCCGTCGGGTTTATTAACAGGAAAATCTGCTCTTGCCGTCGTTGACAACAAAAGCAGCCATACAATGGATGCCATCATGCATCGAAACAGATGAATTGTTTTTTTCATGATTCTTATTTTTGAGGTTATTTGTTCAGCTTCAAATGATGCCCGGCCATTCTGTTCGCAGGAGCCACGGCATCCAGGGATGTTGTATCATGCCGATACCCCAGGGCAGTTTCTCCAGTAACAGGTCGATAGCCTGTGCTTCTGTCAGCAGCAGCCATTCTCCGTTTTTGCCGGTCAGCTTTCCGTTGCGCAGCAGGAAACCTTCTCTCAGCCCGTCTTCGGTTGTATTACCGATAGCCTGCCAGTAGCTGATGGCTGCCCGCAACATCGCCAACCCTTCCTCCAGCTCCGTTTCCGTCAGTATTATTTCAGGTATAATGGCAGCAGGCGGCAGACCGCATAATATCTTTGCCATAGTCAGTTCCCAATCAGGTGTACAGGGTTTCGCATTCGCAAGAAAAGCAGTCAGCATCACTGCCCGCCATTGCTGTGCCGCACTGCGAAACTGCCCGTCTGCCGTATATTCCAGCGCCTCGAACAAGGCAGGCAGAAAGGCTGCAACAATAACCAGACCTGCATCCGGAATATATACCGCCGCTGTTTCATCCGGCGTGTATTCAAGACCGTTATCATCACCTGGTACCGGTGTTATTTCCGGAGCAAGCGGACTTTCCGCTGCAGCATGAGGCACCGGTTCATTATTCGTGTATTCCATTACGTTATCATTTACATTTTCCCGTTGCTGCAGGAGTATCGCCAGGGACTGCTCAGAGAGCCGGGACAGCAGCTGTTTTACAGCATTGTCCTGAAGTCCGGATAATACGGCCGGCCCTTTAACAGCGGCCACCTGCAGCGCCTGTACCAGCGACACTACCGGTAACGGGCAAACCAGGGATGTCTGCCCGTTCATACCGGTGTGCATGATGAGTATCCAGGCGGACAACTGTTCTATCCAGTGTTCGCCGGGAAACTGACGGATCAGCAAATCCAGCAGCTGTACCAATCGTGGTGATAATGAGGGAAAAGAAAATTCATTTATCAGCAGTTGCTGCCACATCAGACGTATGGCTGCATCTGAAGCCCGCAACCGGTGTATCAGGCTGCCCAGTAAAACAGACAGCTGTATATCCGTTTCAGATAATACTGCTGCGGCAGTAGTGATCTTTGTAATAAATTCCGGTGTAAAAACAGTTGTCAGTCTGCGTACCGCCGGCGCAGTAGTCAGCACCTCCCGGATGATCCGGATAATACTGGTACGATGCGGACCTTCCAGCGCCTGCAGCAGTACTTCTTCCCACCACGATACTGAGGGAACCGGTAATGCATGCCAGGGCAGTGTTCCGGTTTGGAGATACAGGCTCCAGCTTTGCCAGTGGCGCATGGCCGGGGAAGTACGCATTACATTTTCATCGCCGGGCGCCTGGCCATATGGCTGTGCCGGCAACAGATCCTGCAGGGCTTTCAGCAGCAGGGCCACCAGCCTGTCTGCCAGCAGGTGTTGTTCTTCTTCCCACCTGATAACACCCATGTCTACTTCCACCTTCTGCAGGGTAATCATTTCTTCTTCTCCCGCCAGCCGGTCCAGATTATCAGATAAAAGTGGCAGGGCACTACGGGAAAGCATATCCGAAAATTTTTCTGCTACGGCATGAAAGGCACTGCTGTCGGACAACGACAGTTCTACAAATTGCTGATGAATCAGATGCCTGTTCATATTTCACTGGTTTTAATATTCGCCGCGCAGCCGCAACATATCATGAATACTGTTGACAATACGCACCATTCCTTTTTTGGCACTCTGGATGTTTACCTCTGTAGCGGCTGGATTACTGACAGTGCTGACCCAGCTCTGGTATGCCTCTTCGAATTCAAACATTTTGAAGATATTCAGCCAGACTACGCGTACCTGCAACCAGGCAGGCAGTTCTTTGCGGATGACGGCAGCAGCTACTTCCTGGTAACCGGGGTCACCGAAACGCGGACCGGCGCCGGGTAATACGGCCATCACCTGCGAGGAGTACATATCTTCGTTAAAGCCTTCTGCGATAGCGCCGTTCACCTGCGGGATGGTAAGCAGCTCATCCTGCAGACCACCGGTAACATATACCTGCGGACGCAGCAGCAGCATTTCCACCAGGTGCATACCTTCAAGCGGCAACCACTGCGCCGCCAGATAGGCAGCCAGCGCTGTAGCCGCGGCGAGTGCCGCCGCTGGCGAAACAAACAGCACATTATTGGAAACTGCTATCAGCTGCTGTTCATCATTCAATAATACGTAAGAGTAGGCGCCCGCCTTCTCCTGAATCTGATAGTTCCCGATGTTTCCTCCCCACTGGATAACAGCTGTGGCGGCATCTTCCGCTTCATATCTGAAAGCATAATTGTTATTAGGACTGTTCACTACCTGTAAAGGATTACCATTGTTTACAGTAAACCCGAACGGGCCTCCGCCGGTAATGGAAAAAGGTCCGGCAGGGCTGTTCGGATTTTTCCAGCGGCGTTTACTGAGATTATCCGGGAGATGTAACAGGTGTACCAGCTTCTGCTGAACAGTAGCGGTATTGGTTGAATTCCAGGAAACCTTTGAGTAGTCAAAAGCCTGTAACCTGGCTGTAGCAAGAGCAGGCAAGCTGATAAGAAAATTATACTTGGCGGTATTCAGCGCTGCGCCAGTGAGGTTATTCCAGCTGCCATAATAGCGGAAATCCTCTCCCAGTCTTGCCAGCAGATGATCCAGCATCAGGCTTCGGCGCAGCTGGTTTTCCTTGTTGTCTGTCAGCAATGCAGTATCGTATCCGGCTTTCAGGTAGCTGTCATAAAAAGGCAGCGCCTGGCGGAGATTCACCGGAAATCTTGTTTCTGTGCCAACATTGGCTACAGACAGCAGTTGCATGCTATGCTGCCATTGCGATTGCATATTGGCAAGCAGTTGTTCGAAGAAGAAAAGGTATCCCCGCATCTGGGTGTTGACAGCTGTTTTCTCCTGGAGAGACAACTGGTAGCAGTCCGGCAGCTCATATTGCACCGGGTAGTACGCAGGAATCAGGGGAATCTGCACCGCATCGGCCCCTGTATCTGCCGGAGGCAATGCAGCGGGTAGTGCAGCAGGTGTATTCTTAAGAACATTGAAGCGGTTGAATACATCGCTGATGCTGAAAGATTTCATTACACCACGTTGTCTGACGGTTATAGCAGATTTGAAAATGTTGAGCCTGGGGCGCCAGGAAATGTCTTCCAGCAGCCGCAGGCAGTTTTCTTCACTGTTACCGGCAATTTTATTATTGATATAGCTCTGTAAGGAGAGGTTGAAAATAGCGATGATATTGGGATTACGGACCTGCTGTTTTCCTTCCAGCATGATATGCAGAATATCGGACAGGAACAGGCAGCAGCTGGGTGATTGCAGCAGTTGCCTGTCAGAAAGATACCCGTGCAACAGCTCAGGGCCTTCAAAGCTGTCAGCTAAATTTTGCGGGTCCGGAGTTTCGAAGAGAATGACCGGGCTGATAAATTTATCTACCACATAAAAAATCTCTGCCAGTACTGGTTCGATCTCTATCCCTGGTGTCAGCTCCAGATCGCACTGAAGACCTATTTCAATAATTTTTACGGCGCTGAGCTGGAAGAAATCTTCCGCGAGGTTACGGTGTGCCAGCAATAACTTCCGGATATTCAGGGAAAGTGTCCATGCCTGGTTAATGATTTTATTGTACACCGGTACAGGTCCTGCGATCTTATCTTTCAGGTAATTTCCGAATTCTGTTTCCACATTCGCGCGTTCCAGCCCGGTGGCCATTTCGGTATTGATGCGGAGTATAACGTTTACGGTTACACTGGGACCTCCAAGGTCAATTTTCAGTGTGGCAAAATATACACCGGGAGCAGCAACATCCGGCACCAGACCGGTAGTGAGGGTAATATTCGTAATCGCCAGGATACTTCTGAAAGCGATTGCTTCCACATCAGTGGAATCCCAGGTAAAGGAAAAGATCAGGTCGGCCCAGTAGGTTTTCTGTGTACCGTTAGGAAGGTTCAGCGTACGGGGAATAGAGAGGATATTGCCGTTGAGTTCTCCCAGGTTTTTATCCGGCGCCCATTGCAGCAAAGCGTTATAGATACCCCGTATGTTGATGGATTTGCCGGCAGTATAGTTGTAAACATTATTCTTCAGAAACAGCGGAGGTACGTTACCGTTAGTCAGCGGTGTCAGCCAGGCATTACTGACGGTATCCTGGTCAACCAGAAATTTCTTCCAGTCCAGCAGGGTTACCGGCGCATTGAAGAGTATATCCTGCGGCTGGAAAAAATCCGTCTGTAGTGCGTCTTTTTCCCGCAGCAGCTGCAGCAGTTCTGACACGGAGAGGTTGCTGAAATGCAATTGTTCCGTGAGCGCGTAACAGAGTGCTTCCAGGGTGGTGATGCCCGGATCGTGTTCATTATGGTCCGTCCATCGCCTTCCGGAGTAGCCGGTAATCATTTCCATGGCGGCGGCGCGCAGGGAGCTGTAATCGGTATCTCCGGCCACTGCTTCAACAGGCTTGATAAATGGAGGGATCAGCTGATTCATGCAGCAGTTGTTTTATTCAGTTTTCCGTTGGTATTTACAGGGGCGTCGCTGCCGGCGTCCAGTTCCAGCAGTTGAGGTCCCAGCTGGTTTTGCAGCTGATGGATGAGGCGGTGTACCTGTATATAAGGCAGGTTTCCCAGTGCGCTGAGAATCATATTGGCTTCATCCAGGGTAATTTCGAGTTTCAGTTGTTCAGGCATTGTCGGCAGTTTTTAATTGTTGCAGTTGCTGTATTTTCTCATCCAGTTCACGTACGGCGTTGATAACCACATAGATCAGCGGGCTGGTATCCAGCAGGAGCATATCTTCAGGGAAGCGTTCATCGCCGGCATTGCCAAGGCGTTTCACCATGTAAGGCATGACTGCTTCCACCTGCTGACCTATCAGGCCAATCTGTTCCACGTTATCCTGCGTACCCCCTTTACCGTTATACTTAAAATTGACCAGCCGGAGCGCCTTTAGTTTTTCCAGTCCGTCATGGAAGTCCTGTATATCTTTTTTTGTACGCTCGTCGGAGGTAGAGAGCCAGTTGGCGCCACCCTGTGACTTAATGGCGTTACCATATACATGCAGGGACAAGGTATCTGCTGTTGGCGCCGCCGGTGTCAGCGGAATGGTATTGCCTCCGAGCACCAATCTGCCGGCGGGATTGAATTCTGCGAAGGAAACATCATTGGCGCTGAAGGTGATGGCCTGCCCGGTGATGGTATTGATGAACACCGATCCGTTCTGGTTCTGTCCGAATCCGTAGTTGGCTTCCGGGCTGCCCCCGTTGGTAGCCAGCAGGCGTACACGCTGATGAAAGAACAGTGCGCGGCCTGCATTACCGCCTATATGAGAGCCTATAACGGCATTGCCTACACGCCCTTTGGTGACGGTACCTGCGGCGCCTACCTCGAAATCATCCGTCATGGTGATAGGTGAAGGACCGAGGTTAACGCCTACCCTGCCCCGGTAGGCAACATCAGGCTGATTGGAAGGTGGTTGTGAAGCCAGCGGGGCGAAACCGCTGCCTACGCCTTTCCATTCCGTTCCGTTGTAAAATTGAATTTCTCCGCCTAAAAAGCGCATGGAGCCGGCAGCCGGAGTTGCGCTGAAAGTTCCCAGCGTGAAATTGTCAGCTTTAATCCCGCTGACCGGATTAAAGCTGAATCCGTCCTGCGAACGGTGAACAAAAGAATCAAACAGATCACCGAAATCAATTCCATTCGGGCGGGCGCCATCCCGGAATATTGTTTTCAAATCTGGCCTTGGTCTTTCCATGATATTATATTTTTAGGAGTCAACTTTTACTTACAATAAAATCTATGTTGATGGTCATATTACCGATGCCCAGACCGGATACTGCCGTACATACCCTGGAAGTATCCACGATGGCAATGGTGTGCTGTGGTGCAGAAACCAGTATAGCAGCGGGCTGCGAAGGTGTCACCACTTCCCAGTCGATACCTACCAGGAAGGAGTCCCCGATATTCATGATACCGATATTGGGTATCGGCTGCCGGCTGATTTCAAATGTTTTTCCGATTTTCATTTTGCTGATACCTCCAGTATTGCCGGTAACATTCCGGTGAAACAGTTTGAAGTCAGCGATATATTCCACGTAGGGAAGATTTTCTATGAAGTAGATGATTTCCGAGCGATATACTTCGGTATCAAAGTGCAGCACTACTTTATCATCGAATGCCCA
The DNA here is from genome assembly GCF_009928525.1 of Chitinophaga solisilvae. Classification (GTDB taxonomy): domain Bacteria; phylum Bacteroidota; class Bacteroidia; order Chitinophagales; family Chitinophagaceae; genus Chitinophaga; species Chitinophaga solisilvae. The sequence continues at coordinate 51,077 of NZ_JAABOK010000020.1, forward strand.
GGGCGACAGGAAGCGCACCAGATCCTGGTTCAGTTGTTCCTGGTAATAGGCGGGATCAAATCCTGCGTTGAACTTCACTTTAAAATCTGCCAGCAGTTCTTCGTAATCCGGGTTGCTGACCTGTACGGTCGTAAAGGCGGTGGTACGGGCTTTCAGGGCTGCCGCTACCTGATCCAGCAGGAAGCTGCTGGCTTTGGGCTGCAGTCTTTTTGCCAGCGGCGCGGCAACTGCGATACGCGGTATCACCACTGCCCTGGTCACGCCGGGAGTAGCGATGGCGCTGCCGTTCAGACATTTCACCTTAACAATACCCGGGAAGGCTTCCAGTGCCAGGCGTTCCAGGTCCCAGGAATTGATGGCCCTGTTCCGGTGGCGGAGCCTTTCCGACATCCTGGTGATGTAATGCGTTTTTGTTTCCGGTTGCAGCCCGCCGGACGATGCGTATGGCTGGCGTATACTTTTAAGTGATACGCTGCTGTTAATCATTTGTTTGATAGTATCTGCCGGAAGGCCCTGTGCCAGGTGCAGCGGATAATCCGCGAGGTCATCGCCGGGCAGCAGGCTGAGCACCGCTTCTACGGCCTGTGTGTGAATACCGTCCAGCGGGGAGATCCTGTTCAGGCCTTGTGTAAGGGTTGCCTGTAACCAGAGAAGCCCCGGCGGCATCAGCAGACCGGTAGCCGCATCGGCGCCGGTTTGCAGGGAAAGCAATCCGGATTGCTGCAATCCGGAGGTAGTATCCAGCGCCAGCTGATCGGTGCGCAGCGGCGACCATTCATCGCCGGCCAGGTATGCCCAGGAGATAACGGGATTGGCGTAATCCGCATCCGGATCGCTGGCCTGCACCGCATCATTTTCAGCCAGGTGCATCAGCAGGTTGACGGATTGCTCCGGCTGCAGGTTGGCCAGCCCTATATAAAGATATCCTACTGCCGGGAAGTCCGGAAACAGCGGATTACCTTTATCTGTCAGTTTTCGTATACCCAGTGGCGTTATATGGAATACCTGATCGTCAGTGCCGGGAAATATGTTATCTTCTGCGATGTAGTCCAGGCTGATTTCCCTTATCAGCGGTGTATAGGGCGGCTGGGGAATGACCGGCGGCAGGTTGGGAAACTGTACCATTTTCTGCGTGGCCAGCGCGAGCGCATTGGCATAGTTGCTGTGTCCGAAAGCAGTAAACCCTGGTGTATCCGGTGCGGAGAGCGTCAGCCGGATAAACCCTGCAGGCATGCCTCCGGCATATCCGCCCGAAATATCGGGCAGGCCGGGATTACGTTCGGGGACCTGGTTATCATTGGCAATTTTCAGGTCTTCTTCTGAAAAGGTCATCTTCATGCGGTAGGCTTTCACCTGGCCTTCAAACAGCGTGTATCCGGTTTTTACAGGATTGTCGAACACTCCGTTGAACAACACATCAGCATCTACCTGAAAGCTGGTATGTGTGAGATCTACCGGGATGCTGTATCCGGTATAATAAGTTTTAAAATCCTGTGCAGGTGTTTGCCATTGCACGTTTACCGTAACATTTTTCAGTTTTTTACTGAAGCATTCCCGGTTGCCGATGAAGAAGCGGGAGCCGGCGGAAGGCCATGACCCGAAAGGAGTAAATGGTTTGTTTACGGCCTGAACGCCTTCCTCGCTCTGTACAATCAGTTTCTTCAGTCCTTTTACATCTACGGTGAGTGCGGCTGTTTCTGTGGTAAAGTCCAGCAGGTCCTGTGGAAGCGGTTTTCCCGGCAGCCCGGTGATTCTCATTGCCGGCACGCCATCCGGAAAACGGCTCTGATGTACGGCCTGGCTATGCCCGGTAACCGGCGGCATTACTTCCGGCAGTAATACTTCTACGTATAGCCATGCCTGTTGTATGGTATCCTGGTAGATGACTGCTTTTGTCAGTTGTGGTTTTATCCAGCCTTTTTCGCCGGTTATCTCTACCTGGATGATGTTCTGTAAGTCTACCAGCAGTGGCGCTTTCACCGCATATGGCATAGAGTGCGCCCTGAGGTAAATGGTACGGGAACCACCTTCCAGTTCCAGCAGGGATGAGGAGATACCCATCCCGGTAGTGACCGGCGACATGGTTCTGTCGGCCGCTGCCAGCCTGGATTGCGGGCTACCGAATGGCAGCAGCTGTCCGGGAAGTTTAGCCGGATCATAAGGTGCAGACCATAGCAGCCGTGTTTTATCTGCCGTTGTATTTTCAACAAACAGGGAATACAATGCTGCTACCTGGGCCTGGTTCACCACAATATCGCTGGTGGTTGTATAGCTCAGCAGCTGCCCGTCAGGGCCTTTACCCGCGTCCAGTACCGCGCCGGAAGGTATCAGCTGCGGCAGGGCATTGCGGTTCAGTTCAAAGAAAACATGCACCTTGTCTGCCACCGCCTGACGCCGCGGAAATTTCAGCACCTCGCTGAAGTAAAACTGCATATGCGCGCTGGTAATGGCATTCAGGTTGTTCCTTGCTTTATCCAGCAGCCGCAGGAAAGCGAGCAACAGGGCTATATGTGGTTCAGTATCCGTTGCCTGGCCGGCAATGGCTGCAATATCAGCAGGCGGCAGCAATGCTGGCACAGGTCCGCTGGTCAGAAAATTACGGAACAACGAAGTCCAGTCTCCGGCAACGGTATTGTCAGGCGTAAAGAAATTCAGTTCATGGGCAAGGGTATACAGCAGCGCTATCATACCGGGTACATCTCTTTCTTCGAGCTGGGCGTAATCATCTGCCAGCGCGGCGCCCAGACGATCCCACTGCCCGATGCCATCGGAGTATAACAGTGACTGATATATGATTCGCAGATCTTCCATTATTGTACAGCGCCTTCGTTAATGTAAAACGGATATACCAGGTTGTACCTTGAGTTAGTGGCCAGCACCGTGTATTCCATGGAGATGAGGATAAGTCCGTTGGTATCGTCCACCGCATTAATGCGGACAAAATCCAGCTCTATCCTGGGTTCATAATACAGGATGGCTGTCTGTATCATATCCTTCACATAAGCCAGCAGGCTGGTGGTGATAGGTTCGAACAGCAGTACTTCCAGGTTGCAGCCAAAGCGTGGCTGCATGACTCTTTCGCCGGGGCGGGTAGCCAGCAGTATCTTCAGGCTTTGTTCTATATCTTCCGCTTCAGCTACCATCTGCACCGTGCCGGTATTATTATTGAAAGCCGGCGGAAAGCACCAGCCGGTACCGAGGAATGATTGATCCGAGTTCATAGCTGCATTCATTTATCCGATTAAGACGGTAAATTCACCAATAACGATTTGTCCGCCGTGCGCGGTGGGGTCGCCCATTCTGGCGGCGGGCTTACCTCCTATCAGCACGGTGGATGAGCCCTGCAGGATGGTATCGGGAGGGCCGGTACATACTGCCATATCTCCCACTACTGCTGCCGGCAGGCCGCCAATCAGTACCGTAGCGGCTCCGGGCCCACTGCACGGACCACCTACATGTGGTACTGCCGGTATGCCGGGTGTTACCATCGGGCATACATGCATATCGCTTATTCTTGCTGCGGGTTGTCCCATTATATATTGTTTATCAGTTAATCTGCACCAGCGATCCTTTCAGTTTGGCGATGGCGCTGCTGCTCAGTTCCATTCCTGCGCTGCCTTCTGCCTTAAATTGCGCCTGTGCGGCATTTTTAATATTTACGCCCTGCAGTTCTATATCTCCGCCGGAAGATTTGAGGGTGATTTTTTTGGCAGTCTCCAGGGTGATGCCGTCCGCATTCATCACCAGCTTATTACCGTTCTGATCTTCAAGGGTAATCCCCTTTTCTTTTTCAGACAGTACAATCCTGTTTCCGGCGGGTGTTTCCAGCGTCATGCTTTTATCTTCTTCCTGAAAAAGTATTTTCATTTTGCTGGCGAAGAAGAAACCTTTTTCTTTATTTTCATCCTTAGCCGATAGCGGCGCCGGTTTTTTGCTGCTGTTGAGCATGCCCAGCACGATGGCTTCACGGGGATCGTTGGTGATAAATCCAACCAGCACTTCGTCGCCGATATCCGGGCGAAAGAAGGAGCCGCGTTCCTTCCCTGCGTCGAGGGTGGCAATACGTGCCCATACGCCTTCTCCGCTGATATCTACCATCGGTATTTTTATCAGGATGCGGTCTTCTCCGGCAGGATCATCTTTCAGCTGCGCCACAATACCAGTTTGCAGTCCATGTACCGGCGGCACCAGCATGGCGGCTCCGGTATGTTGCGGCAGTTTTTCTGTATACCATTCCGGCTCCATACCAAACTGCGCGCTGGTAGTCCATGCGCCATCGCTGATGTCGTGCCGGACAGCGGATACAAATAACTTTCCGTTGAAGCGGTCGCCAACGCCCTGCAGGGAAATGAGGTCGCCGGGTTTAACAGCAGCAAATCCGTCGAACGTTACACGTCCGCGGATCTTTGCCAGCAGGGACTTCTGGCGGGCGGCATCCGCCCACGCCTGCAGTTCTTCCTGCGGGATATTGCCACCATGACGGAGCAGCATGGCTTTCAGCTGTGTGACGCCGGCCAGCTGCGATGCAGGGAAATTACCTGCTTCCTTTACGGAAGCCGGCGCCTGTCCGGTTACTTCCGCCACTTCCTGATCTGCTACATCCCAGGTGAGCGCTGTTACGCCGGCGAATTGATTCCGCGCATCCATTTCTGCGTCCAGCTCCAGGATGGTAGCGCCGTATTGCAGTGTCAGCACCGGTTCTGCTGAGAAAGAGGGATTTACAACTGATACGGTGCCGTCATTAATCAGGACCAGCTTACCGTTCACATCGAGGCGGCCAAGCAGGAAGTCCCAGTCGGAACTATCATACTGTACCATTTCCGGATGTGTGAATTTGCTTTTATCAATTTTGCCGATGTTCAGTTTATATTTTGAAAAGAGATTGGAAGCGATGTCCGTGTCCTTCATATCCTTATAACTGGCGCTGAAGCGGCCCAGCGTCATGTTATACGCGGTATCGCGGCAGTCCAGCTTCAGCTGGGAAGCGCCGTTACGTCTTATGGCAATGGCATGCTTCACAACAACGCCTTTATAAATAAGATCTTCCTTTGACTGATGTCCTGCAAATATTTCGATGACGCCGCCCGGCAGGAAAATAGCATCGCTGCTGGCAGCAAAGGTTTCCTTTGAGGGATCCCCGTCGATGATGGTAATTTTCGCCTGCGGGATACGGTTGGCTTCTTTCAGCACAGTAACGGAGAACACCTGCCAGGTGCGCGGGATAGCTGTTCCGTTTACCTTTACGGTAAAGGTGACCGTTGCGCCATCCACCTTCATGGGTATTGTTCTGTCGTTGCTCATGTTACTTTTTTTCAATTGGCGGAAATATCAGCTGCGTACCGGGCTGCAGGTTCCTGAAATCGGCCAGGTTGTTGGCTCTGGCCACCTGCATATAAAAAGCGGGATCCTCATATACCTTGTAGCAAAGCATCGGCAGGGTATCTCCAGCCTGTACAATACGTTTGTGGGTAATATCCGGCGATTTATCTGCCTGCTGCCTTACCCTCAGTTCATTCTCTACGGTGGCGGTGAACTTGGCCTTTACGGTAGCCCGTATCGGTGTGCCATCAGGTTTAAACAGCTTGAAGTTGATCGTCATTTCCTTCAGCACACATTTGAAAAGCAGTTCTCCCCACTGGATAATCAGGTAAGGAGGCTGATGTATCTGTCCTTTATAATCGTACACTACTTTCTTAAACTGCAGGATATCCGGCCAGATACCTTCCTTGCTTTCCTCCTGGATACCGGCGCTGTCTTTCGCCTTGAAGGTTCCTGGTAAGGCGCCCGTTTTGTCAAAGAGAAAATCGAAGTCAATATCCTCCGGCTCCATCTTATCGAACTTCATCTGTTGGGATTTGGTACCGGAGGCCTGCTGCTCCTTGTACTTCACCTTATAGGTACGGTTATAGCCTTCCGGATTTACCAGCACTGTAAATTCCCCGGAGGTTAACTTTTTGTTTTCCTCAAATCCGGCGGAAGTATAAGCCGTAATTTTTACCTTATTGAGTTCGGCAGACATAATCAGCGTTCCTGTTTATCTTTCAGTATTTCCATTACCTTTTCCACGCAAAGCGCAATCAGATCATCCGGCGGTGGAGCCGATCCGGCAGGAGTTTCCGGGGTGGCCGCTCCGGCAGGTGCTGCACCTCCTTTCGGACCGCCGGTATCTATGACCGCTTTGATGTAGAGTTCACGGATTTCAATCATTTGATTATTTGATTATTTGATTATTTGAGATTTGAGATTTGACCGGTGTTTTTTGGGGGTTGTTTTTTGATTTTTTATTTGATTTTTTGTTTGAAGTTTCAGTGGCGGAACGCTGGTATCAGAGGATGGTGAAGAACTGGTAGCGGAGTTCGAGGGATTCTACCAGTACTTTGCTCTCCTGGGCGTTGAGGTCTTCTACGGCCCACTTTTTGGGCCATGCCTGTTTTACCGCCCATGTCACCAGGGGTTCATGTTTTTCGTTCAGCAGTTTTACTTCCAGGTCTACGGGTCTTATCTCCAGGTGTTCAAAGGTGTTCAGGCACCATTTGATCAGCGAGGAGTCTTTAATAAGACCTCGTTTGAGTACCAGGTTCGGGAATTTTGTACGAACAGGCAGCTCATGTTCAAACCTGTTTTCGCCCCCTTCCTTGATCATTTCCGTGACTATTTCTGTGGAGAGTCCGGCTACGGACTGAAACATGATATCGCTTTTATTGGAGGCTACACCGTGCAGCTCTTCCTTAAATCCGAACTCCACCTTGAAATGAAACGATACCGGCGGATAGTAGGTAGTAGCCATAATTGCTTATTGCTTTGATACTTTGATACCTTCGTGCGCGATCTCCATCGTTTCTATAGCCACTTCATTACCATCAGCCTTCAGGTCGGAAGACTGCACCTTCACCGGCCACGCGTTGAGTACCTGCCAGGTAATGACCGGTTCGTGGTTCTCATTCAGCAGTTTAATCGTTACATCTCTCCTGGAAACGGTATTCATAGAGATGGTTTCCATCCATTCGTGGAAGCCGATATCTCCCTGGAAGGTGCCACGTTTCAGCGTGATGTTGCTGAGTTTCTGCAGACCGGGCATTTTCACCTTATGGAACTCAGGGCTGCTGCCTTCGCGGTATTCAATAACATCGGATTCCATTGTCAGTCCGGTGATTTCGGTAAATCCTATTTTTGTTCCGGGGCCCCACTCCACACTAAAGTGGAATTTAGGCATTGGATAATTAGCCATATTGCTTGTTTTAGATCAGTGATAAAATTCAGCGCAGATCAGGATTCCTGCATTTTGTGCGCAAAACGCAGGATGATAAATTCAGCCGGGCGAACCACAGCCATACCTACTTCCACGATCATGCGGCCTTCGAGGATATCAAGGGCTGTCATGGTTTCACCCAGACCGATCTTCACATAAAACGCATCAATGGGTTTTGCGCCGGCAAGTGCGCCCCTCCTCCATTCCAGCGTCAGGAAGTTCTCAATCATAGCTTTTACGCGTATCCAGGTGTTGATATCATTCGGCTCGAATACAAAACTTTCGGAGGCTTTCCGGATAGATTCTTCCGCATAGTTGAAAAATCTTCTCACCGGCACATAACGCCATTCGTTATCATTTCCGGCGAGTGTGCGGGAGCCCCATACCAGCGTGCCTTTTCCGGTGAAGGCACGGATTGCGTTGATAGATTTTCCTGCATTAGCATCTACGTTCAGTGTTTCCTGGTCCTGCGCATTGAGCAATACCAATGGTCCCAGTACGGAGGCCAGGCTGGTATTTGCGGGCGCTTTCCACACGCCACGGTTAGCGTCAACACTGGCGTACACACCTGCCACTGCCGGTCCCGGAGGCAGTACCATCAGTTCCTGTCCGGCTTTGGTGATGTATGTTTTATACTGACCGAAGCTCTGTGCCAGGCTTTGATCAAATACAGATTCATAGGTGGCTGCCGCATTTACAATACTGCTGTAATAGTTTACTACGGGCACTGCAGCGCTTACGCTGGCGCCGGCGGCAAGCAGGGTATACTCCTTGGCATCTACCGGGGCAAATGTCAGCGCTGCTACCACAGTGGCTTTGGTGGCTCCCGGTGCGGCAGCAGCCTGGGTAGCTTTCTGTCTGGCTTCCAGCAATACCTGGTTGATAACGGTAGTGATGCCCACCGGAAATCCGGGTGGATCGGGCACCAGGTCCGGTACCGTAGCCGGTGCATTCAGCTTATTATCTTCATCGGCGTATGTTTTGGCGATGGTAAGTACTACCTTGTCCATATCCACCACTGCGGCAGCCAGTTTGTTGGTCAGCGCCGTGATCACCGCAGCCGGATTGGCGGGTGGGCCGGCAGTTTTGGCGATAGTGATTTCTGCGTCCACTTTTGTTTTAACGTCACCGGGCAACGGGATGGCAGCTGTTACCGCAGCGAGCGCATTGGCGGCAGAAGTGCCGGCCACTGCTCCGGCAATGGCTTTCAGCTGATCCATGACAGCGCGTTTCAGCGTATAGCCCCGGTACAGCGCCTGTACGCCTGCATTGTTGGGGACATTGGCTACGGCGGCAAATCCTGCGAAAGTGAGAATGTCTGTGAATTTGGAGTCGGCCGTGTTGATGATATTGATAGCGCCTTTCTGGAATACTTCCCGGTGATGCGTAACGGTTGTACTGAGGATATCTTTCACCTGGCCAATCAGTTTGGCGATATCGCTTTTCAGTTTGAATTCAACGCTCTGGGCTGCTGAAGGTACAGATATGCTGCTTACCACTGCGGGTAGCGCATCGCTGATCACTTTAACAGCGCGGATCACGTCGCGTATGCGGTCATACATTTTGCTGAGCGTGGCGGTGAAATCGGCGTAGGCGGTTTTTGATACGTCGTTATACACTACCATATAATCTTTCAGTAGTTTCTTCATCTGCGCATCCGCGTCAGCTATACCGCTGTCTACGAAACCGCCTGCCGCGCCGGGAATCAGGTTCTGTTGCAGTGCATTGACAGCGGCTACGGCGTTGCTGAGGTCATAAATAAGCTGCAGCAGGGCCGGGTTATTGGTGAGCGATGTCAGCAAAGCCAGCGAGGTAGCCGGTGTAGGCGACACTTCACTGTCGAGCGCAAAGGTAATATCACGGAAGCGCAGTCCGGCAGACAACGAAGCCCGTAACCAGGGCGTATAGGCAGCAGCATACTTCAGGTAGTTGATACCGATGTTATCACGGAAAGCGGCTACACGGTCGTCGTGCGTCTGGCCGGCTGTTTTCTCATCACTCTTCAGCAGATCGCAGATGAGGAAACGGTCCTGCAGTTTATTACATTGATTGATGGCCTGTACCTGGAAGGTGTAAAGGTCGGTACCCAGGCTGGTAGCATCAGGGCTCAGCAGTAAGGTAGGCTCATCATATTTTTCCAGGGCTTTGAGTCCGCCGAGGATACCTTTGGTATCATCGCCGATAGCCGGTGGCGCGGTGTAATTACCAACGGACACGATATAGCATATGCCGCCGCCGTTATCATAGAACAGGCGTATGGAATCATAGAGCAGATACCTGGTATTTTTGGTTTCTGTTTTCAGATACTGTCCCGCAGCATTGAGGCGAACAATCACATCTCTTGCCGGCGGCCCTCCGAAGTACTGTTCAAATTCCAGAAAGGAAGCAATACGGGTAGGCGTATTGAGCAATGATTCTCCGTTTTTCTCCGCTGTTCCGGTATACCCGATAAACGCCGGGATGGCTGTATCTACAGCAGCTACGGAGGGGGGAAACTTGGTAATTTCCTCTACATAAACACCTGGTGTTTTATACGTACTTGGCATAAAATAGCTATTTATTTGGGGAGATATATTTTTGAATAAATGTTTTTAACGAGATGCGTAACAGCGTCCACCTCCGGCACGATGGTATGCGGCGAAGGATCCGGCAGATTGATGGTGGTGCCCATAGGGCCCGGAATATTGTATCCCGAATAGAACTGTGTAAGCGGCCGTGGAGCGGGAGGCTCGTTGAATACCGTCTGGTCCTGTTTCAGGTATTTCCAGCGGGTGAGCCGGTTTCGGAAACGTATCATAAATGTTTTGTTGGGGTTGTCCAGTAGCCATCGGTGTGTAACCGGATCCTCCTTCAAAAAGGTGAAAGGCGCTGCAGCACCGGACACGAAGAAGTCGGACACACCGAAAACATCAGGTTGTAATAAAGGATTGATATAATAAAATGTTTTGACGGTTAAACCCGAAGCCTCCTGTATTTCAAGCCTGTACTGGCCGTTGCTGATACGGCTGAAATCAAGGACAAAATTCACATCGTCGGCAGGATCGGCAGAGGAAAAATATTCCTGCTGCGGATTACCTGTACCGGGTGTCAGCCCCAGGTCTACGACATTATTGTCCGCATCATGGAGGGTAGCCCTGATCCATTCACCTGGCGTAGTATTGGGACGGGTATGTATAAATCGTGTACCCTGTACCGTTATCCTTGCCAGCGGATTTACATAATTGATCACAGCTGTGCTGACCTTCTGCCATTTAGCGGCGTTAGCCGCGAAGTTGATGGGAGGCGCCTGCTGATCAATCATCTCATATGTTTCACCGCCTTCTGTCACCAGATCGCCGAGGCTGTAGTTAGCCTCACCATGATATGTACTACCGAAAGCAGCCATGGCAGGATACAGGAAACCCGTGCCGGCCACCACGGAGGCGTTGCGGTTAGAAAAATAATATAGTTGTTTGCCTGGTTCCAGCAACCTGTGGTTGGTATAATTTTCAAAGAAAGGATCCAGCAGTTGCCAACGGAAAGACAGGCGCATAGCTGCAGTTGCATCTACCAGTGTGGCATACTGCCCGGCTCCGCTGATGTCTTCTGACCTGGCCAGCACGTTGAATCCGGTGGCAGTACTGCGGAACAGCAGGTGCTGGTTACGCATCAGCCGGGAGGTTGCCTCATCAGGTTGTATATTCAGCACACGGCGGATGTCAAATCCGTCAGGATACCTAACTATCAAACCTGGCACCAGGAAGTAGTCATGGAGGATGCGCACCTCGAATAATTTACGGTAAACCGCCTGCATAGTACTGTACTAATTGATAGTTACTTCGGTAATTAATCCGCCGCTGTCTGTCATCCGTGCTGCGTCGATTTCAATCTGCCGTGCCTTGAAGAGCAGGAATGGCTGCTGTTTTCCGCCCAGTGATCCCCACAGGTAATTGATTTGTTCGAAGGTGAGGCTCATCAGGTCGATGGTAATTTTAATATTGTTCTCCGCCTCGCCGGGAGTGGCAAATATGCCGGTGGCAGGAACAGGTGTGCGTGACAGTGAAAAAATTCTGTTACCCTGAAAGAATGACAGGATCAGCCCCAATAGCTGCAGCCCCATATTGTAATCCTTATGGTTGGCGGAAAACAGCAGGTACAGATTCAGGTGCATCGGCGGATTCACATATGCCAGCGGCCTGATATCATTTTGCCTGACTGCCGGAAGATTTCTGTAGGTAGCTTCTTCTTCCACATTAACCATGGTCATATATACCTGCGCTGATTCATCCGGCGGAGTAGCCGGGTTATCAGGGGTTGCAAAAGCAATATTGCCAAGCACCACAGGTTCGGGGTTAGGCAGCACAATAACAGATGCAATGAATGCATTCAGGTTCTGCCTGATTAATTCCATTGCCTGGAATATCATAACAAATGAAATTTAGGTTTTTCTCAGGGTTACCATTCACGCGTTGTGACAGCCGAAAACTGGTAATGAAAAAAACGGGGCATTAAATCTTACAAACATTACATTTTCCAATGCGCACAAACAGCATACATCAGTACGCGTAACGCAGTCTGGTCATTGGTTTAGGGCACACGATACAAACTCTCAGAGGTATTTTTTTTAAAGACTTGCTGCTGAAGTTATTTTGAATTCTTTTGGAGTTATCCTGCTTAACGTGTCGTTAATTATCTGTCAGATGAAATTAAAAGTATAAAATAATTTTGGATTATACAACATGAATTTTAAACTTATATATAATACTTTGAATTACGAATTGCGAATTATGAATTACGAATGTAGCTCGAAGATAAAAGCGAAGACCGAAGCAAATACTTAAAAGTATATCGCTTCGGTCTTCGCTTTTATCTTCGAGCTACATTCGTAATTCGTAATTCGTAATTCGTAATTACGTACAAACTGCCAGCATCAAAAATATCGGTCTTCTCTTTTCATCTTTCATCTCCGGGTATTTTTCAAGTACTGCTGCTGACGGTGTGGGTTCAGCTACTTCACGGATGCTGAAACCGGCATCTATCAGGGCGTTCAGCCATGCGGCTACGGTACGGTGGTATTTGATGACCTCATTGTCCAGGAAGCTGGTATGACGGATTCCCTGGTCCTGGTAGTTGTCCAGAGGCCAGTGCAGCCGTTTGCCGTGCTGGTCATAGTACCAGTCCTGTGCAGGCAATGCGGTGAATACCGGATGTTCTGCGGAAAAAATCAATGAGCCTCCAGGTTTCAGGCAATCATATATCCGCCTGAAAAGCGTGGTGATATCTGCTATATAATGAAATGCCAGTGAGCTGATGACCACATCATATTCTTCCCGTGTATAGGTGAACGCTTCTATCGGTTCCAGCCGGTAAACAATGGCGGGGTCGTTAGTGAGCGCTGCGGCACGTTCCAGCATTCTGGCTGAAAGGTCCACACCTGTAACAGCGGCCGCACGCTGTTCGCGTGCATAGCGGCAATGCCATCCGAAGCCACAGCCCAGATCCAGTACACGCTTACCTTCCAGGGCAGGCAGCATGTTCCGGAATACCTCCCACTCTCCTGCTGCCTGTAAACCTTCCACAGACCGGAGCATCTGGCTGTAGCTGGCAAAGAAACCGGGATCATCGTATTTATTCTGTTTCATAACAACAAAAATAAATGATCTCTCCCTAAAAACAGCTGTCTGCTTAACGGGTTGGTTTTGCCCAGAACAGGTCAGGATTGTTGGTTTTGTAATTTTTGATTGTGGTGCCTTTTGATGTAACTTTTTCTTCTTTCTGTGGCAGCTGTTTTACAGCATTCATCGGCAACAGCTCTATGTAGGTTAACTGTTTACCGGAAGTGTAGGTTTCCGTATCCGCCTCACTGTTTGCTGTGCATTCAATCCTGTACAGGTTTTTAGCCATATAGGAATTGAGATAGTTTTCCTTATTGTAGGATACCTTCCTGTTCCAGTTGGCATCAGGGTTCACGATAAGCGGCTGCCCGTTTATCAGACGCTCCCGTACTTCTTTCGGTCCAAGCAGCTCCCCTTTTTCATCCATTACATATGCACTAAAGGTAGGATCCATCCATACCCATCTGTCCAGATCATCGGAATAAACCATATTGATAACATGGCAATCATCAAATTTCAGCGGACGGGGCATACAGGTAACGAAGCGGGATTTAAATCCGATGGCCAGATAACACTCATTCAGTACGGTAGCCATCATCCGGCAGTTGACGCCCCTGTCCTCTTTCCGGCATACATCGATGATAGCCAGGGCATTTTTTACAGCAGGATTATTGCTGTTACCATCATGGCGGATGATATTATGCACCCATTGCATCAGGTTTATCATCTTGGACGCATCGTTGCCGTTACCTGCAATGGAATCCAGCTGCAGGTCTGCCCGTATTTTTTTCAGGCGCGGGTCATCGGGAGACTGATAAGTAAATGCCGGTATTTCTCTTTTATCCGAGTAATTATATTTTCGTGCAGCCTTCAGCGTATCCAGGTAGGGCGGCATCGCCTGAATACGGGTCCATGCCGTATCCTTTCCATTCAGCAGCACATAGAAGTCATGGTATACACCTGGTTTCATCCGGAAAGAGATAGAGTCCTGGTCAGTGTAGAAAGTAACGTTCTTACTGAGTGCGACAAATACATCCGGCTTTGCTGCCGGCGTGATGGTCCATGTTTTGTCCTGGAATACCTTACCGTCCCTTACGCTGGCCAGATTGGAGGAGGCTTTGATTACAGGTAGCTTTGACTGGGAAAACACGGCTACCGGGATAAAGAATAATAATAGGCAGATACCTGCTTTCATACACGATCGATTTTTACAGTTGACTGAATAATAAACATTTCCTCCGCCTGGAATGATACAGGGATAGGTATATTTCGCAGTGGAATACTGAGTTAAAGACGACCACGATCGTAAAAAGTTGCATGGAGCGTTAAATTTTCTGTTTTTTCCGGGACGGCCATCTGGCCTGCCCATATAAAACAAGTGCCTGCTTAAACCTTTTCGCTGCAGGATTGTATACCTAACAGACCAAATCTTAGGTTATGAAAAACAGATACTTCGCCGCCTTCTCTGTATTGGCAGCCGGCTGCCTTTCTTTTTCCTCCTGTAGCAACAATGACGACAACAATGAATTTCCACAGGTAGTGTGGAGTGTTCCGCTCAGTCCGAAGCTGGAAAATCCGGCCCCTGCCGGCAGAACCGAAACCGGGTTACTAACAATGCAGCTGTATGCGAACAACCGGCTCACCTATTCCTTCAAGGTGAACAGTCTGGCTGCTGATGACCAGCTGACCATGGCGCACTTCCATGCCGGGGATCCGGTTACCAACGGACCTGTAATACTGCCCTTCCCCGCCTTCACCGGCGCAGGAGCCAGCGGTGAGCTGGTGCTGCGGCAATCGCTGTCAGACAGTCTCAAGAATCAGCAAAACGATATATACTTCAACGTACATTCTACCAAAGTGCCCACGGGCCTGGTAAGAGGTACGGTTAACAGTGATATAGCCTTTGCAGCAGATGTTGCCATGAAAGGCTCCAATGAAGTGCCACCGGTACCTACACTGGCTACCGGACTGGCTTTGCTGCGCCTTACCACCACCCGTAAACTGTATTCCAGGGTAACTGTCACCAATCCTCCGGTAGGTGATGCCCTCACTATGGCGCATGTGCATAAAGGCGCTGCCGGAACAAACGGAGCGGTACTGATTCCGCTCTGCGCCTCTGCGGCAGATTTTGGCATATCAAAAATGACGCAGCTGGATGCAGCCACCAGCACCTCACTGGTAACAGATCCGGTTTACACGAATGTGCATTCCAACGCTTTCCCTGCCGGCCTTATCCGCGGGCAGATACGTTAATTACATATCCCTGCTGTTACATTGGCCATTCCCACAGCGGAGTGGCCTTTTTTTGTCGTGTTCAGCCCCTGTAAAAGTCGTCTTTACACAGTATGAAAGCGGCCGCCGGCCGTTAGCTTTGTATGGTTACCGGTATTATCTCACTATAAAAAAACATACAATGACAAAGTCAGTATCTGCCGGCAGTGCGGCCCTCAACAAGCAATTCCGGGCCACCCTGCAGAAAAGTCCGGCTAAAGGCGGCTGGACATACATTATCTGGCCCGGTTCCGTTGCCTTCTTCGGCACCCGCGGCCTGGTGAAAGTGCGTGGTACAATTGACGGACACGCTTTTCAAAGTTCTTTTATGGCGCTGGGCGACGGCACCCACAAACTCCCTGTAAAAGCGGATGTACGTAAAGCTATCGGTAAAGAAGCCGGCGAAGAAGTCACCATCCGGCTGCAGGAACGCATCCTGGATTAGCGTATACCCTTTCCCGTTATCCCCCAATTATCCTTAAATTAATACTCCCTTAACATTATCTTCATCCGGGTCCTATACATTAGCGCCCTGCTACCAGCAGCAGGCGCTAATTTGTATTTTACAATGCCACCGAAAAACCGCTATAAACCAACAGATACTATGTTAAACAGAAGAAACTTCCTGAAGAACCTGAGCCTGGCAGGGCCGCTCGCCGCCATGCCTTCCGCTTTATTACAGGCACAGCCGGAAATCCGCTCCGGTAACATCGACCTTACCGTCATTACGCTGAAAGGCAAGGTGCAGAGCCAGGGTAAAGGCATCGCCGGTGTTGCCGTGACAGATGGTATCAATATCACGCAGACAGATAAAAACGGGCAATATACGTTGCAGAGCAATGCCACGGCATCATTTGTATATATCAGCGTTCCGGCCGGATATGCTATTCCGGCAGAGAAACACATCGCCGCCTTTTACAGACCGCTGTTGAAAAACAGCGCGGTGCAACGCCATGATTTCTCACTGGAGAAACTTGTGACAGACGATCGTCAGCATAATTTCGTGGTATGGGCTGATACCCAGATCATCTCCAAACAAGATGCGGAACAGCTGAAAACACAGTCTGTACCCGACTTACAGGCGCTGGTGAAGTCTTATCCTGCCGGCACATTATTTCACGGCATCGGCTGCGGCGACCTGGTATGGGATCACTTTGAACTGTTTGAAGATTACAAGCAGGCTATAGACATGTGTGGTATTCCGTTCTACAATGTTATCGGTAATCATGATATGGATGTGGATGCCCGTACAGATGATTACTCTGCACAGACATACAAACAGCAGTTCGGCCCCACCTATTACTCCTACAACCGCGGAGAGATTCACTACATAGTACTGGATGATGTATTTTTTATAGGCACCGCCAAGAAGTACATCGGCTATCTGACAGAAAACCAGCTTCAGTGGCTGGAGCAGGACCTGGCCCTGGTAAAACCCGGCAGCACCGTGGTAGTAAGCCTGCATATCCCTACCAACACCGGCGCGGCACGCAGAGAGCGTAAAGCCGAAGAACTGAGTGGCGTTGTCTCCAACAGAAAACAGCTGTATAAACTGCTCGCGCCCTTCAAAACACATATCATGAGCGGTCATACGCACTTCAATGACAACTGGGAAGAAGGTAATATCATGGAACACAACCATGGCACCGTTTGCGGCGCATGGTGGACAGGCCCTATATGCGGCGACGGCACTCCCGGCGGATATGGTGTTTATGAGGTCAACGGATCGGATATTAAATGGTATTATAAATCCACTGGCCTGGCAAAAGACGTGCAAATACGTACCTACGCCAAAGGGAAAGCAAAAGATGCCCCCGAAGAAATAGCTGCCAACGTATGGAACTGGGATAGCAAATGGAAAGTGGAATGGTATGAAGACGGTATACTGAAAGGCGCCATGGAACAGCGCGTAGCCTACGATCCGCTTGCACAGGAACTCTACACCGGTCCGCAGCTTCCTAAAAAACATACCTGGGTAGAACCTTACCTGACAGACCATATGTTCTTCGCGAAACCTTCCGCTGATGCCAGAAATATTACCATAAAAGCCACAGACCGCTTTGGGAATGAATACGAGAGCAGGGTTATTTAGTTATTTTTTTATTTGAGATTTTGACATCCATTCCTTGTTTTCCTTTGGTCTGAAGGTTCAGGGGAAACAAGGAATGGATGTCAAAATCTCAAATAAAAAAATAACTAAATAACTAAATAAAAAGGTGCCCCTGTATAAAGGAGGCACCTTTCACATTTACGTATAACCATAACGGTTAAAACCGTTCAGGATTAAATGGTGTAGTAGACATGCTTGTAGGGCCGCCTTTGGCAAGTTCCGCTACCAGCTTGCCGGTACCGGCTCCCAGGCTGATTCCCAGCATGGAGTGCCCGGTAGCAATGATGCAGTTCTGCAGATGTCCTGGCTTACCGATGTATGGCAGACCATCTGCCGAACAGGGTCTGTAGCCATACCATATTTTTTCGGCCGCCGGCATGGGTATATCAAAAGCAGGGAAAAATTCCTTTACCGTTTTAAGAATACCTTTCACCCTTTTGTAGCTGGGTGGTGCGTCCAGTCCCGTAATTTCCATGGTGCCGCCGAAGCGGATTTTGTTGCCATCCATCGGGCTTACTGCTACGCGGCCTTCCGTCAGTATGGCGGGGTGACGCAGGTGATACGGCGAGTCTTCGTAGGTAACCGAATAACCGCGGCCACCGACCATAGGGAGTTTCACCCCTACTTTTGCAGCTACGCCGCGGCTCCAGGAGCCGGTGGCGATAACGGCCATGTCCGTATCGTAAGCCTGCGTGGCTGTCAGCACTTTGGTGATTTTTCCGCCAGTGGTTTCAAAACCGGTCACTTCCGCGTTGCTGATCATCTTCACGTCTTTCGCCTTTAGCCATGCCTGCAGGCTGTGCATCAGCTTATCCGGATACAGCTGCGCATCACAGCGGTAATGGATAGCTCCGCGGATATCTATATCCGTGTCTGGTTCCAGCGCCCTCACTGCTTTTGCATCCAGCAGTGCGGCGTCCAGTCCGAGTTTGACGGCATCCTGCACGGCATGGTAGGCGTGCTCTTCATTAGCACTGGTTTTGAACATCTCCAGCATACCTCTTTTTTCATAGGCAAATGCCAGATCCGGGTGCTGTGCCCACTGCTCGTACCAGTACTGGCTGAGCAGTGCAATATCGCGTAACGGCGTATAGGCGGCCTGTACACGCCGGTTGTTGGCGCTGCGGATAAATTTCCAGCCCCAGTCAATCAGATCTGCGTTTAGCCGTGGCTGTATGTAAAACGGGCTGTCCGGCTGCAACATCCATTTCAGCCCCAGTTTCACAATACCTGGCGTGGCCATCGGTACAAAGTGACTGGGACATACATAGCCTGCGTTGCCGTAGGAGCAGCTATCGCTGAAATCATTACGTTCGAGGATGGTTACATCCCAGCCATCCTGCTGCAGGAACCAGGCAGCGCTCAGGCCAATGATGCCGCCGCCAATAATCATACATTTCATGTACTGCTGTTTTTTGTGAGCGGTCTACAATACCTGGAAACCATAGGCATAGGGATCATCTTCCGGATCTATTGTAATGGTATTGTATCCGTATATTCTGGCCCATCCTTCAATGCTGGGTCTGATCGCAGGTTTGCCGGCTACCATTGTTTCTTCTTCGATACGTCCGGTGAAGGTGGAACCGATAATACTTTCATGAATGAACTCCTGTCCTTTTTTCAGTTTCCCTTTAGCGTACCACTGGGCCATGCGGGCGGAGGTGCCGGTACCGCAGGGAGAGCGGTCAATGGCTTTATCTCCGTAAAACACTGCGTTTCTCGCGGTTGCAGCCTGGCTGATGACAGCGCCTGTCCATAGGATATGAGAGCAGCCGTTGATGGTAGGATTATCCGGATGTACAAAGGTATACTGTGCATTGATACGGTTGCGCAGCTCTCTCGCCATTGATATCAGCTGATCTGCCGGATAATGTTCCAGTCCCCTGAAGTTCTCCTGTACATCTACAATGGCATAGAAGTTACCGCCATAGGAAACGTCTACCCGGATAGGTCCGAGGCCGGGGCATTCCACTTCCAGGTCTGTAGCGGCCAGGAAGGAGGGTACGTTTGTCAGCTTTACTGATTTCACTTTCTTTCCTTCCTGCCGATAGGTGATGTTTACCAGTCCGGCCGGTGCTTCCATGCGGATCACTCCCGGCGTTTGTGGCGCAATCAGTCCTTCTTCCAGCGCAATGGTGATGGTGCCTATTGTACCATGGCCACACATGGGGAGGCACCCGCTGGTTTCGATAAATAATACGGCCACATCGTTCTGCGGATCATGCGGCGGATAGAGAATGCTGCCACTCATCATATCATGGCCTCTGGGTTCAAACATGAGCCCTTTCCGTATCCAGTCGTACGACTGCAGGAAATGCTGACGCTTGCTGCTCATGTCATTGCCCTGTAATACAGGTCCGCCGCCGGCTACCAGCCGTACGGGGTTCCCACAGGTATGGGCATCTATACAGAAAAAAGTTTTACGGTTGTTCATCGTGGATTCATTTTTCAAAACAGGTAAATATAACGGTAAAGTATATACGTTATACAACCGGTGACTTAGTCCATTCGTTATTGACGATACGTAATATACCCAGCGGGTTGCTGTTACGCAGTGCTTCCGGCAGCAGTGCATCTGTGAAGCCCTGAAAGCATGCAGGCCGTACCCAGCGGCGGGCAGCGGTGGTACCGACAGAAGTAAAGCGGGCATCGGTAGTGGCCGGGAACGGGCCGCCGTGCACCATGCTGGCATTCACTTCCACGCCGGTAGGCACGTCGTTCAGGATAATACGTCCTGCCAGTGTGGTCTGCAACGCGAGAATATCTGCATGCGTTTCCAGATCCGCAGGTGTTGCCATCGCCGTAGTGGTCAGCTGGCCTTTCAATGTTGCCAGCACCTGTTTCAGCGCTGTTTTATCTTCACAGATAACAGCCAGGGAGAACGGACCAAATACTTCTTCCTGCAGGTGCGGGTTCTGCAGGAACTGTGCAGCATTTACACGGGCAACTGCCGGTGTAGCTTCCAGTTCCTGCGCCGGCTGTGCGGCTGTTTTCAGCAGTACGGTACCGTCCTGCGACAATACCGTTTCCATTGTACGCACATATGACGCATGAATACCGCTGTGCAGCATCTTCTGCGGAATAGTTTTTTCTATTTCATCGGCCAGCAGGCGGAGAAAGTTATCCGTGGCTTCGCTGCCGATTGCCAGCAGCAAGCCAGGGTTGGTACAGAATTGTCCCATGCCCAGCGTGATGGAGGCAGCATAGCTTTTAGCCAGTGTGGCCGCGTTCTGCGACAGAGTATCCGGGTAGAAAACTACCGGATTGATACTGCTCATTTCTGCAAATACGGGGATAGGGTTTTCTCTGCCGGCAGCATATTCCAGCAAAGCCTTACCTCCCTGCAGGGAGCCGGTGAAACCAACGCCGGTAGTCAGCGGATGGGCCACGAGCGCCTTACCGGTAGCATGTCCCGGAATTTCAACATGCTGCACCGTATGCTCAGGCATACCGCAGGCAGCTATCGCTTTCAGTATAGCAGTAAAAACTTCCCTGGAAGTACCGGAGTGTGCGGAATGCGCTTTCACTACTACGGTGCAGCCGGCTGCCAGCGCGCTGGCTGTGTCTCCGCCGGCAGTGGAGAAGGCGAAAGGAAAATTGCTTGCACCGAAAACCACTACCGGGCCGGCGGGCAGCAGCATTTTGCGGGTATCAGGCTTTGCCGGTACCCTTGCTGCATCAGCCGTATCTATGGCGGCTTCCACCCAGCTGCCTTCCCGGATGTAGGCGGCAAACATTTTCAGCTGGTTATTGGTGCGGTTGATTTCATTATTCAGCCGTGCGGCGGGCAGATTGGTTTCTGCGCCGGCAATCGTCACCAGCTGTTCCCGGCGTGCCTCAATTTCTGCGGCCACCGTTTCCAGGAACTGCGCCCGTACAGCAGCCGGTAACTGGCTGTAGGTACGGAATGCAGCCTGGGACTGTTCCATTATAGTATTGATTTCCTGCATAACTATTTTTTAAACAAGGGCTGCAATAGCCTTATAATCAGGTAATGCCGGGCGTACTGCCAGCTGTTGCTGAATCATGGACAGTACTTCTTCTCTCTCCTGTCCAACGATCGTGAGTCTGGGTGCACGTACCGCCTCGCTGCCCAGTCCTACCTGCGACTCTGCCAGTTTGATGTACTGCACCAGTTTAGGATGAATGTCCAGTTCAAGCAATGGCATAAACCAGCGGTAAATGGCCAATGCTTCTTCATAGCGGCCGGCTTTCACCAGGCGGTAGAGTGCAACGGTTTCTGCAGGGAAGGCACATACAAGTCCGGCTACCAGGCCATGGGCGCCTGCTGCCAGCTCTTCAAAAGTCAGCGTATCCACACCGCACAGGATGCGGAAACGCTCGCCGAAGCGGTTGAGCATACGGGTTACATTGGTTACATCTCTGGTAGATTCCTTCACTGCGCAGATATTATCCACTGCAGTCAGTTCATCGAACATGGCAAGGGTAATTTCTATTTTATAATCCACCGGATTGTTATACAACATGATGGGCAGATCAGTGGAAGCAGCCACTGTCTTAAAATAGGTTACCGTTTCGCGGTGGTCGCTCTTATAGCGCATCGGCGGTAACAGCATCAGCCCCTTTGCACCCCACTGTTTCGCCAGTGCAGCCTGTTTCACCGCTTCGCGGGTAGCCCCTTCAGCGATATTCAGTACTACAGGCACCCTGCCTTCCACTCTTTCCACAGCGAATTTTACCAGGGTTTCCTTCTCTTCTACTGTCAGCACACTGGCTTCTCCCAGTGTACCACCCAGGATGATTCCGGAAACGCCGGCGTCCAGCTGCGCCTGCAGATTCTTTTCAAACAAAGGGATATCGAGCGTGTCTGCTGCGGTAAATTTTGTCGTCAGCGCAGGAAATACGCCTTTCCATTGAATACTCATACGTCGTTCTTTTTTTCAAAAGTAGTATGACTCCCCTTTTTCGTTTGAGTAGGAATTGACGACTTTTGCTCATATTTTAACCAATATAGGGAGATGATTATTATTTATTGATTAAAATTCTGGAAATTAGTATTCGTAATAACGGAGGCATACATGAAAGTTTTACAGTTTACCATACCTGTGGCGCACGACAAAACCATTATCACGCAGAAAGATCAGCTGCCGCATTTTTATCCATATCTGCACCGCCACGAAGAAATACAGCTTACCTGGATTCAGCAGGGTAATGGTACATTGCTGGCCGAAAACAGCATGCACCCATTCCGCTCCGGCGAAATATTCTGGCTGGGAGGTAACCAGCCCCATGTTTTTAAAAGCGACCAGTCTTATTTTGCTGCCAAGAGCAAAAAGAACGTACAGGCGTTAACGTTATTCTTCAACCCTATGGGCAAGCTGGCGCCTATGCTGGATCTGCAGGAGTTCAAAAAGATCAGCGCCTTTATCCAGCAATTCAGTAATGGCTTTAAGGTGGCGGAAGAAGATATGGCAGAAGTATCCAACAGCATACTCCGCATACATCAGTCCAAAGGTGTGGCGCAGATGATCCGGTTCATTGAGCTGCTCGATTTCTTCTCCACCCGGAAAACGCCGCAGCCGCTGATTTCCGGTGCCCGGTTATCTGCCGTCAACGAACAGGAAGGGATCCGTATCGGTTATATTTATGATTACATCATGAAGCATTATGATGCAGACATCATGCTGGAAGATATTGCGCGCGAGGCCCACATGACGCCGGAAGCCTTCTGCCGCTATTTCAAGAAGCATACACGGCTGACGTTCGTGTCTTTCCTCAATGAGGTACGCGTAAACGAGGCATGCAAGAAACTGGCAGACAGGTCCTATGACAGTATTGCTACCGTAGCGTATAACTGCGGATTCAACAGCATTGCCAACTTTAATCGTGTATTCAAGACCGTTACCGGTAAATCACCCCGTAGTTTTCTGAAGGAATATGAGCAGGTAGAATAGCTGTTATCGCTGCTTTCTTTCTGCCTTCTCCTGCATGGAAGCGAGGATGCGTACGCATTCCTCCAGGCGGGCCGTGCGTGTGCTGCCATCTACCGCCAGGTCTTTCTTTGTTACATCCTGGCCTGCCAGAAACGCATCCAGGGCGGAGATATAATTATTTTCCTGTCCGTACAGCACATCATAAATATGCTCGCTGAGCTGATCGCCCTGCTGACGCAGGTCGTTGCTGACAAAATCAGAGACGTTGCGCATCCGTTCCATCACGGCACTCATCCTTACTTTCAGCGTTTCCAGGTTATCGGGATCTTTTTTTCCGGGAGAGATATTATGGCGGAAAAGACTATCAGATAAGGTTTTGCGGGTTTTCATATATACGCCCAGGTCCTGTTTGAAAAACTCGAAACCCTGTTTGAGATCAGCAGCCTTTTCCCGGGTGCAGTACTTGTCGAATCCGTTATCCAGCCGCTTTACCCAGGCCAGTATATCTGATGTAACATCGGTAATGACGGGCTTTTCAGACTGCGCAGATACCTGCAGGGCCGTGCATAACAATAATAAAAAAGCCAACCGGGAGAGAATTTTGCTGATGCTCATTTTTTGCTGATTATGCAATAAAATTAATCAATTTTATCATGTATCAGCTATCTAAAATTTATAGGGGTGTTCCCGCTTCCATTCTGCGCCGAATGACCTGGCGGCATCTTTGATATATTTATAGAATTCGTACTCGTTACGGAAACTCTGTATCATCCAGTAATTGGGGCGATATTCCTTCATGAAAAATTCCAGTGCCGGCGATTCCAGCCCGGTAATTTTACTTACCAGCTCTTTATTAAAGCGGTAGTCTACATATTTATCCTGTTCATCCTGAATCAGAAATTCCCGGAAAGCCTCCATGCGTTTGATCTTCCGCATACTGAACAATGCATCCAGGTTAACTCCGGCGCCCGCACCGAAACCACTGCCGGTAGTCAGGTATTCCGGCGCAAACTCAAATACCTTCCTGTATTCATTACGTCTTTCCAGCGAATCAAAACGGAATGTACGCGGTTTGGCTGCTACCACTACCGTTGGCAACGTCTGTATGTCCACATGAATACTCATATCAAACGCGCGGTGTGACTGTATTTCATTAACCGGAAACCATTGTGTTGACTTTCCCTGGTAAGAGAAGCTGACCGAATCTCCCCTGTGCAGCATAATACTGTAACGCCCCAGCGAATCCGTCACCGTTCCCGCTCCAGTATTCCCCCTCACACTCACACCGGACATCCCGAAGCGCGCAGAGCGGTCATATACCGTTCCATAAATACGCACCTGCGCAGCCGCCACTACACTACATAACAGCAGCACCACCAATATAACTGTATATCTTACCTGAATAGCAATACTCATTTTAACCCAATCTAACACAGGATCAATTAAAAGACAAGAATATGGAAAATATTAACAATTCGTTGCGTTTATGAATAGGTTTTAATTTTCAATTACGAATTACGAATTACGAATTGCGAATGATGAGCGAAGACATAAGCGGATAATAAACTTCTTATCCGCTTATGTCTTCGCTCATCATTCGCAATTCGTAATTCGTAATTTGTAATTGAAAAAAAACGCAGACCCTACTTCCGCCTTGGAGGCCCTGAGAAGCCTTGTCAGTACGTTTTCGGATCTGCGCGTATCTTAAATATCTTTAGTAACAGTTGTTACCGGGGAGCGCAAAAATAAACAATTAACTGAAATTTTCAATTTAAAACCAGATAAACCATTGTGGTTGCCAACGGATCAGGGAGGCGATACCCCAGATGATCAGCGCCATGCCCAACATTCCCCAGGCTTTGCGGCGTTTCCAGCTGTAGCCCAGCAGTACCGGTATTTCCCAGTATTTAATCATCACATAGCAGAGTAAAGCGCCCAGGGCAGTCCAGGCCATCAACGGTATACTGAACCGGGTACCGGCCAGCAACATGGCGCAGCACCATATCACCGTTACCAGCTGCAGCCAGATGTAGTTGCGGCGGCCGCAGCGGGTCACTTCTTCCACAGACAGGTACAGTAGCATGGCAGCCACCAGGATGCCCACGGTGGCCAGCGGTTGCGGGAATACCGCCGCAAAACATATCAGCACCCCCCAGGCCGCCAAAGCGGCGGCTGTGTAAGTGGCCAGCCGGCGGCCCGATGCCCGTATATTCCCTCCGAAAGGCAGTAACAGGCGGCTGAGCAACCCCTGACGCCAGGTTACAGGAGGCATCGCAAACAGCGCTATCAGCAGCGGCACTGCAATTTCATAAGCGTACCACTCATCCTGACAACGGTATATGACCCAGGCCATACACCCCGCAGCTGCGGCGGCGGGCAGGCAGATTTCCCGGAAAGCCGCTGCGGGCGGTACCCGGCCATCGAGGCATTCCATGACAGCGTCCAGGTATTGCTTCACCAGATATCTGCGTGTAGCGATGGCCGTTAGTTGCGCCCATACCACAAATAATCCGCAATGTATGACCACCGTACGCAATGCGGTGTCCTGTATCCATACTCCGGTATATACTGCTGCAAGGCCCAGCAGCAGCAACTCCCAGGTTAACATGCGGGGAGAAAAGAGACGATAAAACAAGGGTGCCAGATGCCTGATCAGCCAGTTGCGGATATTTGTCCAGTAGCGCCCCAGCAGCTGCAGCAGTGCCCAGGCAGCTATCAGTCCGGATAAACCTATCAGCAGCCGCGATGCAGTGAATACGCCTCTCAGCGCCTGCAGCCGGGAAGGCTGCTTCGCCCGGTAGCGTATTTCCGTATTGGCCAGCAGCTCCTGCGCCAGCGTACCGGCGTCTTCCCTGGATACCGGTGGCAGCTCCGCACGGTACTGCTGCCAGAAACTATCGGCAACGGCTACACTGGAATAACGCTGTAAGGTGGCATACTGGTATAATATGGCCTGCTGACGGGAAGTCAATACAGACAAGGTTCTGGCAAGATCTTTTTCAGTGGCGGCTGCAACATGTCTCCAACATAACAGGCATAGCAGGATATGGATAATACGCATAGCTGTCAAAAATACAGATCTTCCGGTAACAACAAAGGGTTCCGGAAATATTCCCGGAACCCTTTTCCTATCGGTAGCAATATTGATTATTTCGTTTTCAGCCACGTATCGGGTACGGGTTGCAGCGGACTTCCGTTCACGCTGTATTCGAGTTTGAGCGTATACCCGCCGCCACCTTCCACAAAATCCACGCGGAAGGGGTGCCATCCTTTTTCCAGGGCAACCTGGCCGCTCTTCTGTAAAGGTGCATGCCAGCCGTCATTATTCACGGTTTCGTGGCCGCCGATATACAGCATACCACCATCATCACAGGTCAGGAAGAAGCTGTAGATACCGGTTTCCGGCGCTTGAATGTATCCCTGCAGCCGCGCACCAAATGCCGCGCCGGCAGGCCCCAGGCCTTCGGGTATCACTATATTGGCTACACGAACAGTAGTATCCGGTGCAGGTTTAATGACGCGGGTGGTTTTAAAGCTGCCCTTGAAATAGTCCAGCTGCAGGCCATTTACAGCCGGTGTTATGCCAGCAGGTTTTGCATAGGACTGTTTGCGGTAATGCAGCGTATAAATATCACCGCGGTTGCCGGCCGGGCTGAAAGCCGCCAGCTTAATGGTTTGCGGCTCACTGATGCGGTAGTCTGCCGGGAGTACCGGAGAAGCAGCCACCGGTATAGTGCCGTCCGTTGTATAGCGGATACTCAGATTGTCCAGGGGTTTGCGTACCCGTAACGTTACCGGCTCTACGAAAACATTATCTTCCGTAAAACCGTCCAGGTCGGGCAGGCGGTAATGAACGCCCAGCTGGTCCAGGCGGGCATAATGTTCGTTCAGGCGTTGCAGGTAGCCACCATAATCCTGGCGGTTGGTCCATAATACCTCCGAGAGGGCAGTCATGCGGGGCATAAACATGTAGTCGGCCCGCTTTTCAGAAGGTATCCATTCTGTCCAGATATTGGCCTGCGCTCCCATGATATGCGCGGCTTCGTCCGCGGTAAGCCCTTTCGGGATGGGATTGAAATGATATACATTGGATAGTGAATTGCGGTCTGGAACACCGTCAAAGTACAGCGGGTTGCCAGGCGTCATAATCACTTTATTACCGTGTCTGGCAGCTTTCACCGGGGCATCAGGCACCCAGGAGCGCCAGTACATCAGCAAAGCGGTTTCGCTGATACCGCCTTCCAGAATTTCATCCCAGCCAATCAGGCGTTTGCCTTTGGAATGGAAGAACTTCTCCATACGTTTTACAAAGTAACTCTGCAGTTCCTCTACGCTTTTCAGGTTGTTTTGCTGCATCACGGTGGCACAGAGCGGAGACTTTGCCCAGCTGGTCTTCTCGACCTCATCGGCGCCCAGGTGTATATATTCGGACGGAAACAGCGCGGCTATTTCTGAAAACACATCTTCTGCAAATTTGTAAGTGGCCTCATTGCAGGGGCATATGGGTGTGGAGAAATCCTTTCCCCAGCCGCTTTCACCGCTGCAGGACAGATAAGGATAAGCGCGGATCGCCGCCATCATATGCCCTGGCATATCTATCTCCGGAATAATTTCCACATGTCTGGCTGCAGCAAACGCAATCAGGTCGCGCATCTGCGCCTGGGTATAGAAGCCTCCGTACAGGGTCTTCCCGTTTTTATGAATGATGTGCGCCGTATCAATTGCCATATCAGGATTATTTTTTGCCTGCTGCATGCAGACAGAATCCTGGTTATTAAACGTACGCCATGCTCCCTGTTGGGTAAGCAGCGGATATTTTTTGATTTCAATACGCCAGCCCTGGTCATCAGTCAGATGCAGGTGCAATTTATTCATCTTGTAGAGGGCCAGCAGGTCAATAAATTTCTTCAGATAGTCTATGGAGAAGAAGTGCCGGGAAACATCCAGGTGCATACCCCGCCAGGCGTACGCCGGCTGATCTTTCAGATCCATCGCCGGAATATTGACCGCCGTAACATGCCCGCCTGCGCTGCCTTCTGTAAAAGGCGGCATCAGCTGACGCAGTGTCTCCACCGCGCGGAAAAAGCCTGCCGCACCTTTGGCGCTGATGACCAGCTGCTGCGGATTTACCTGCATGGTATAAGCCTCCTCTCCTGCCAGTGCATCATTCAGACGCAGGATGATCACATTGGCAGCGGGCGCTTTGGCCGCTACTTTCAGGCTATAGCCCAGCCCCTGCCGGATCAGTGATTGCAGTTGTGCGGTTTCGTTGCTGTAACGTCCTGCGTGGGCGGGAAGTACCAGCCTGGTATCTTTTGTGATCACAAATTCGCCTGTACCGGGTACCAGCTGCTGCGGGTACGGGATTACAGGGAAACGCTGCTCCTGTGCATGCAGCCGCGTGCCAAGCGCCAATAGCAGCGCCATCGTCCATAGTTTCCTCATAAAATTCTCGTTATAGCATGATTTCCAACAGGCAAATCTAACGGGAAAAGCAGGCGTAACCTAATGCGATATTGTCTTTTTATGGGGGTATATTAATAACCCGTAATCTTCAGTAGCTCAAAAAATTCCTGCTCCGGTACTTCGCGGACTTCTCCCGGCTGCAGGTTTCCGAGGGTCATATCTTCGATGGAAACACGTATCAGCCGCTGACACCGGTGTTTTACGGCGCCTACCATTTTGCGTACCTGGTGATATTTTCCTTCTGTCAGGGTGATGAGCAGCCAGGTATGCGGAGCGTTGGCGGGGAGCTCAAAGCTGCGTTCAGCAATAGTAACGGGCTTCTGTGTTATTTCAATATGACAGGGAGTGGTGACGTATTCTTCTCCGCCGTCTATACGAATGGGCACACCGTGACGCAACCGCTGCAGGGTTTCTCCGCTCATCGCCCCTTTTACTTTTACCAGGTAGGTACGCCGGTGCGGCACCTCGCTTTGGAAAAGCAGCCGGGTTACTTTTTTGTTGGTGGTCAGCAGCAGCAATCCTTCAGAATGGTTATCCAGCCGGCCTACCGCATGGGTGCCTTCCGGAAACGGATAATCCAGGTCGCACAGCAGGTTCACCTTATCGGGGCTGACAAACTGCGAAACCATATCAAATGGTTTATAGATAACGAAATAACGATGCGCCTCCATGCTAATCAATAGAAATTTCAAAAAGGCTGAGCTGAGCGGCAGAATAGTGCGCCGGCAGCTGAGCGGTGTCTCCCGGCGTCACCAGCCCCAGGAAAGTAAAACCACATTTTACATAGTAGCTGATCAGCTCCTGGTTATCTCCCCAGGTATCCATCCGGATAAATTTCAAGCCCTGTTCACGGCCGTATTCCTTTGCCCATTTTACAATTTCCCTTACATAACTGCCTCCTCTGAAAGCCGGGTTGGTAACAATCCTGTGAAGGTAAACGGCAGGATCGTTGTTTTTTTCTCCCCAGATAAACGGGTCGCTGAAAGCCGTTACAAATACACAGGCAATTTTACCATCCTGTACAATCTTCCACTGATGACCGGCAGCAATTTCCCTGGCAACCAGGTCCCGGTCAAAAGCCTTCCAGTGCTTGTGAAATCTTGTTTTCTGAAATGCAATGGCTTCATCATAAAGACGGAATATTTCGTCCATGTCTGCCGCCGTACTGGTGGTAAATTCCATAATATTAATTTTTGCAGGATGGTATCCGGGGCGGCAAGGTTAGTGAAAAGCAGAGATATAAACAAATGCGTCTGGTGACAATTGTGCTGCGCAGCTTGTTAAACGAATGGAAAGATATCACCAGAAACGCCACCACGGCTTCTCCGGAGTATTCATGGTAATAACGGCATCATTCCCGGAAGCAATACCGGCGAATACAGGATGACCTACTTCCTGAAAAGAAACACCATTCAGTGCGGGAATAAATTTCTGCGCGAAGATATATCTGTCTGCATCCTTCCTGTCATATCCGACCAGGATAACTGCATCGATGGCATGTTCCCCCCTTTCATCTGTAAAGAAACCATCTTTGGCATAGATGGCGTAATCGGGCTGCATCTCCCGGATACACTGATCAAACATTTTATTTCCTTCTTCCGGCAGAGAACCGGAAAAAGTTTTCATGATCTGTTTTTCACCGGTAATCAGCAAGGCCACCGGCGACATTGGATGAACCTTATCCTTCTTCAGGCCCATCGCATGCTTCAGCATGAAAATCATGTGCTCCATCAGTTCGTTCGATGCGTCCTGGAGTCCTTTCATTGTATAGCGGAATTTTTGCCTGTCAATACCGGGAGCCGGTGTACACCAAACATACTGAATATAACCGACAAAATGCAGCATGAGCTGCCGCCATTTCGGGCAGCAGCTCATGGCTGTATCATTATGACAATTGCTGTAATATGGTAGGATCCTGAATCTCATGATCGCGGGCCAGCATCAGTACTTTAGAGATCAGTTCTGCTGATTTTGGATCATCGTCTGCAAAAGGCAGAAATATTCTGCCCCTGTGCTGCGAATGCACCGGTAAAACGGACAGGTATTTCCCCGGGAGCTGGTGTACCACTGCACTCCCCAGATGTACGCTGTATTCGCCGTATTTCCCGTTTATCAGGGCATGTGTGCCTTCCACCCTTACGTTCTTCAGCCTGAAGAGGCGGCAGGTTTCTTCCAGCAGCACCTGTCTCATTTCCACAGAAGAATGACTGGCTTCCGGATCAACGCCGCCAACATGCGCTACACTTACCACCAGGTCAAGATCCCGCATCACCTCGCTGAAGATCAACGGGGAGATACTGCTAAAGGCTACCTGTTTATAGTTCTTCAGATCATGGAAGATGATGGTTTCGAGGGTCGGGCTTTCGATTTCACCCGGAGAGAACCAGTTGGCCTGTGCATAGATTTTGGCGACAAAGCCGTCTCTGTGAAACACCTTCTGCAGTCCTTCTTCATAATCCACCTTCCAGCCGCGGCCCCTGAGCAGCGCTACCGTCTGTGCCGGCTGTACCTGGTGACCGGCATACCTGCGGGAAACGGATTTTTCTTTCAGCTCCTCTGCCAGCGGTACATACAGTTCACGGAATACCTGCCGGAAAGGCTGCTGTATTTTCTTTTCAAAGCAATAACGCTGATAGGCGCTCCAGGATTGATTGCGATGCAGGTCGCTGCAATGGGCAATACGGAAAGTATCCTGCGGCGAGGCTGGCGTCAGGTTACCATTTGCATCGCAGAGACTTTCTGCACTATAAAAGCCATGTCCTTTCTCCGTGATAAACACCAGGTGCTGCAGGTGTTTTGCTATGACCGGGTGAGAAAACAGGGTGGTCATTTCAGCGAAAGAAAATACATCTCCCCGCACCATAGCGTCTTCCAGGGCTTTACGCGAACGGCGGAACTGTTCACGCAATGTTTTCCGGTATTCCGCCAGCTCCAGCACTTTTTTATCGTTCTTATATTTAGGCGGAATAGATTTCAGTTGCTTATCTCCTTTAAAAGCCACTACATCTGCCTGTCCTTCTTCATCAATAATCAGCCCGATAATGGTATCATCAAACTGCACCTGTGTTTCTTTCGACAGGATAGACTGCACCTGCCGGGTTTCCATAGCCCAGGTAAGGCGGACAGGATCCGCATAGCCAGCATTCCTGGCCAGGTTTTCCATGGCGATACGCAGCGCCAGTGACTCGCTCGACTGCTTCTGCGCGCCAAACTGTTTACTTTCCTTTTTAAACTGCTGCAGGTATTCGTACCTTGACAGCACATCCTTGTCTGCGTTAGCTTTACTTAACGGAATCAGGCCATACAGGCGCAGGTAGTCCTGGTCCCGCTTC
Source organism: Chitinophaga solisilvae (assembly GCF_009928525.1). Taxonomy (GTDB): domain Bacteria; phylum Bacteroidota; class Bacteroidia; order Chitinophagales; family Chitinophagaceae; genus Chitinophaga; species Chitinophaga solisilvae. Next base: position 82,993 of record NZ_JAABOK010000020.1, read on the forward strand.
TCCTTTACTTTCTGGGTGACTTCCTTTATCTTCAGGATGCCCGTCATAACGTCCGCGTATAAACGTGCGCGCCGGTGTGCGTTGCCATCACTGATATATTTGGCCGCGTCGTAAACAATCTGCCAGCGGGCTTTTCCCAGCTCCTTCATGGCTGTGTTGAACCATTCCTTGTCTACCGCACCATCCTTGAAATCCTGCAGATCAACGGCAGAATAACGTGCGATCTCACTTTCTGCTTCTGCATTCTGCTCTGTACCGGAAGATTTTGTATGTGCGTGCATCCACCAGATAGCTGCGTCCAGCCCCTTCCAGCCGAGGTACTGGCTGATGAATGGCTGCCATTGCGGTGCATACACCGCCGCTTCAATCAACTGCGGTTCTGTCATCCTGATTTTTTTTACGGCAGCATTGAACTGCTCCTGCGTATCGTCAGGCAGCGGGAAACATCGTTTCAGCAAGGTGCTCAGCAGCTGCTGTTTACTGAAAGCGGTATCGCTGTAGCTGTAAATATAACCGCGATGCAATGTTGTCTTGCCCAACCCTGCCCATATTTCCCCGAAGCGGCTGATACCGTAAACGGTCTGCAGTACCTGCACAAAATGTGTGACAGCAGTAGCAGAGTCTCCGCGTTTCAGTTCTATATCCAGGAAGTGTTCTCTGACGCGGCTGAACATCAGCTCCAGGAAAGGGAAAGCAGTGAAGTAGTCGAACTGGTCTTTCTTTCTTTTGATGCTGCCAGACAAGGTGCGCATATTTTCGATGCTGATAAGGCAGCGATACATCTCTCCTTCTCCGATCAGGCCAGCCTGGAATGCCTTGCAGCAAAGCAGCAGCGGAGGGTTATACAGGTGGGCATATTGTGGCAGCCCGCTGAACTGCCGCCAGTGGTACAGATTCCAGGCCAGTGCCAGCGCATCTCCTTCCAGCTCCTGTATTACCAGCAGGTGAAGGAAAGTATTGTGCCAGCTAAGGGCCTGCCAGCCTATTTCATTATTATAATACGTTCCCCCTTTACCGTTATAGCCCAGTACCTCCGGCGGAAGTGCCTGGTATACGCGGGTGCAGGCGCCCAGCAGAAATTCATTGCGCCTGTCAAATGTATGCACAGGCACCAGCGCCTGAATAATTTTCAATAACGGGTTATACCATTTGTTTGGGTATTTTGCCATTACCTCCTTCGGTATCACCTCCTGCATCACCGGCAGGTAATCTGTTGCCAGTGCGGTAAAGCGTTCGTCTGATCTTTCCGACTTATCTTTCAGCAGTGTGTTCAGTATAAACAGATCACGCGGTGTTAATCCTGATTCCTGGTACCATTTCTCCCAGACCTCCGGCAGCGGGTAGTTCGCATATTCTTCCAGTACGGATGCAAATTTATAGCCATAGGCTTTTTTGTTGCGGAAGCTACTGCCCAGCAGGATGGCTTCCTTGCTGTTGTTGTAATTTTCTACTTCATACTCATATGAGCAATTTTCTTCGAACAGACGATACAGTGCCATCAGCGCTTCCTGTATCTCCGGCAGTGACCGGGAGCAGCCATATGGCCCTGCAGCCAGGCATGTTCCGTAATAATCGCCTTCCTGCACAGCAGGTAATACTGCCTGCGGCACAGCAGCCGGATCATAGCATCCGTAGCCGTTTTCGGCGGTATATGTCTGCAACTGGCTGTTTTCTCCTACCAGCTGTGATAATAAAATTTCTTCTTTCTGAGAGATATTTTTTCTTTCTGAAAAAGTAGTGATAAATGTTTGCAGCGTGGCGGTGAGGCGGTTGGCTTTGCGGAGCCGCAATGCGATGTCCAGTCCGGCCAGGCGCTGTTCCGTATCGCCATTCAGCAGTTTTTCCGTGGCAGACAACACCACTTCATCCTGTTGTTTTAATATGAGGTCAATGCTTTTACTTCTGACACCGGCGCCTTTCCGTTTCAGCATATCTGTAAAAATATCCAGTTCTCCGATGGTGAACTGTTCTTTGCCCAGAGCATTGAAGGCGGTGTTCACCACATATTCTCCGCGGTCTTTCAACAGGCGTAAGGCGAAATTACGTTGAAAAGCGCTGAGTGGTTCCGGTGCAGATTGCTGTTGCCAGCTGTAGGGAGAGTAACCGGGCAGCAGCTGCCGTGCAAGCTGTTCGCGCAGCGGCAGGCTCATCTCATCAAAGTATCCCAGCAGGATATCCAGCCGGTCCTGCTGATCCAGGATCAGCTGCATCATGGCGCTGAGTGCGTGATTGCGGTCGAAGGTGACATGCATCCAGGAGAAGACTACGCCTTCAAACACTTTTTCCTTTTCGGGAGCGCGTTGCACCAGGGTGTGCAGTGTCGGGAACAGTTCCGGAAACCATTGGTTATGCTGTGCAGCAGCAGATGTCAGCTGCCTGTTTACAATGCCCAGGGCCAGTGCATTTACAGCCAGGTCTTCATCATGGAGGGCGTTAACCGCCAGAGGCATATCAACATTGTAGTATTGTGTTTCAGCCGCGAATTTCAGCGCCAGGCAGCGTTTCTCCGCATTGCCCTTCTGCTGCAGTTCCAGCAGCAGCGGGCGTGTTGCCGCCACATCATACACCCCCTGCGCCCAGAGAGCCATGTATACTTCTGCATTATGCTTACTGCTGACAGCCGCCTGAATTTTTTCCGGTGCTTCCAGGTATTCAGCCGCTTTTTCCAGCAGCTGGCGGATAGTATTTTCCTTCTCTGCTTCCCAGCCCAGGCCGGCCCATACATCTACGGCGCGTATCACAGAAGAAAACCGGGTCAGCTTATGTTCCAGTATTACGCGGATCATGTATTTCAGCGCACCGGTGGATGTTTCGTCGAGCGACTCCAGGATAGTCTGCCGCAGTCCTTCCTGGCGCTGTGCTGCCAGCAGCAGCTTTTCCACCAGCTGCCATGCGGCAGGTTTTTCACTGGTGAGCAACGCCTTGATAAGGTTACGGGTAACTTTACCTTCCGGGTCTTTATTAAAGATGATATTCTCCGCTGCGGTAAATACTTCTTCATTATCCATATCGATGGCGGCAGCCCATACCGGATACAGGCCATCGCTCTGAAAGGAGTGATGATAACGGAGCTGTTCCGTAAACGTCAGATCGTACTGTGTTATCTTCTTATCCGGATAGTAACGGCTGACGAAGGATTGCAGTATAGCTATCCGCAGGAAGTTCAGCTGATTTACAAAGTAAACTTCCGGATCATGCGGTGCGCAGAAGGAGCGGCGCATATAGCCGTGCAGGTACATCCGGTAACGTACTTTTTCCCAGGCATACTTTACATAAGGCATAACAGTTTCTCCAAAAATGAATATCAGCAGCCGATGATACTCCGGCTCGTCCCACGATTTTCCACCGAGCAGCGTTTCAAGACGGGTATAACGCTCATCCTTATACGAAATGGCAGCCATAAACCGGTGTTCATTTCCCGGCTGCTGCTGCAGTGCGTCCAGCAACAGCAGCACAATTTCAGCAGTAGCGGCAGTCAGCTGGTCATGAGCGCTCCCTCCTTTAAAAACAGCCATCATCGTAGCGGTCATCTGCTCAACATACTGCGGTTTTTCCCTGCTTTGCAGGAACTCATTTACATCCATGGTCAAAATGTATTAATATGGGGTTAAGAAAAAATGCAACTATTTGAGATTTGGTTATTTAAGATTTGGTTATTTGATTATTTGATTTACGGATTTTGGAATTTTTTGATTTTGAGATTTATAATGCAGCGAAGATTTTCGCGGATTTATCCGCTGCATTATAAATCTCAAAATCAAAAAATTCCAAAATCCGTAAATCAAATAATCAAATCTCAAATAACCAAATCCTACCAGTGGCTTCCGGCAAGAAAGGTTAGCCTTATAAAGGTGATGACAGTCTGAGGTGTCAGTTTAAAAGTGGCATCCAGGTGCTGTAACTCTTCTTCGTCGGCAAACACGGCAAACAAGCCGTCTTCATAGGCCTGCAGGGCTGTTTCCTGCGCTTTCAGCAGGTTAGCCTTGTTTTCGTTGTATATAGTACCGAAACCTACTTTTCCCTGGTCTGCCTGACCGGTTATCTGCTGGTCGGACAGGAACGGGAGCAGTTGTTTTTCTGCTGGTTTATCGTTGTAAGCTGTTACCTGTTGTTTGACAACTGCGGTTAATAATGCACGGAGTGAAGGGTTGCCGGGCAGATCATCAATGGCTATCGTCTGTTTCTCTATCAGGGCATGTTTCCTCCCTGCTTGTCTGGCATTTATGATCAGGTTCATTCAATAATCTTTGCTGGTACAAACAGAATATTCAGCTACGAATATACTATAAAATACGCATTTTTGCTGCAATAATACTACAGTTTCCGGCGTATGGAAAAATATTTACCGGCCGCCAGAACCCTTTACAGCAAAGGGGTTAAAGATGGGATACACCACCATCCAAACCAATGCCGGCAGCAGGTGAACGGGTGCCATCATAGCAGGGAATAATTCGGGAGAAGTAAAGTGCAGCGGCAGATCTGCCAGCAAGGGCACAGCGATACTGCAGCAGGAAAGGAATAATAGCGGCAGCAGGAAGAGTGCTTCCCTCCTGCCCTTCAGCCGGCGGCCAATAAAATAGCGGGCAAGCGCTATCAGCATGCCTGCAATGATACAGGCGCTGATTAAGCTTTGCGGAGAGGAGATACTGCCAAAGTCAACATGCAGGGCAGACTGGTAAAAGTGGGTATAACCGGCGCCCAGCGCACCGGACACCATACCTGTAACGAGGCCGCACCAGAAGAATCTGCTGATCATCGTTATCTGGAAGTTACCGGAACGGTAACAGCTAGGCTGGTAAAATCTGATTCATCACCGCGGGCGGTAGTAATACCGTAATCAGCGCGGTTTACTTTAAAATTCCCTGTAAATACGCCATTAGCGCCATTCCGGGAGAAGGTAAAAGGAATAGTAAACGGTTTGGAAATACCATGCATTTCCAGGATCCCCTTCACTTCATAACCACCGGCTGTTTTTACCACAGACGAAGATACAAAGTGAATCACGGGGTACTTTTCCGCATCGAACCATTTGTCGCTGCGCGCATGGCGGTTTTTAAGGCCATTACCGGTATTGATGGAAGCCACGTCAATGGTCACATCAAACTTTGCCGCTGCAGGGTTCTGCTCATCAAAAATGATGGTGCCCTTCATCGTTTTAAAGGTTCCATCCGCATATTTGCCGGTGAACTTAATGGAATAATTATTATCAATCTGCCACTGCTGCACCGAAAACCAGGTGAACGCAGCTAACAGCAAAACCAGCGCGGTGGCCGCAGGATAAATCATCTTTCTCATAATAAATTCTTTTAAAACCGGATAGCATTCAGGAATAATACTGCCAGAAAATTAATAAATCTTTCAGGGACATCAAAAACAATTATCCTGCAGGCATCCTTCAAAGCCGCAGGCAGCACAATTATCAGGTTAATTTCTTAACTTAATATCAAACCAAAACCATGAAACATGGGAAAATTTGTTATCACCAAAAAGCCAAACGGAAATTTCTTCTTCAAACTAAAAGCCGATAACGGTCAGACTATCCTTGCCAGCGAAGGATACTCCGTCAGAATCAACTGCGACAATGGAATCGCTTCCGTTAAAGCCAACTCCATCCACAAGGAACGATACGATAAACTCACTGCACAAAACGGACAGTTCTATTTCAATCTCAAAGGCTCCAACGGCAAGGTAATTGGTACCAGTGAAATGTACGAAACAGAAGCCGCCCGTGATAACGGCATCGCATCCGTTAGAGCCAATGCACCGGAAGCGCCGGTGGACGATCAGTCCAGATACTGGGTGGAATAATTTACGGATTTGGGAATTTTTTGATTTTGAGATTTACAATGCAGCGGATAAATCCGCGAAAGTCTTCGCTGCATTATAAATCTCAAAATTCCAAAATCCCTAAATCTAAAAAAATTTCTCTACCGTTATTCCGTAGTTGAGTAAAAGATTCTCCCTGTCTGTGCGGTTTAACTTATTGTAGGTCATGGCTGCTGTTAAGCTAAGCCAGGAGCGTAGTTTTACCGACAGGCTGTTATTACATTTCAGAATATAGTCGTCTCCGTGAGAGAGGGAATTCTGCAGGAAGTTGGAGCCTTCCAGCACAATTATTTTCATTACCGTCCATTTGTAGTAAAGGCGGAATGAATTTCTGAAGGTATGGTAAATATCGGGGATGGTGTCTTTCAGAAAGAGGTCGGAGTTCTCGAACAGTATGCCTTCGCTGAGATTCAGTGTGGCATTGGGGCGGTGTATAACGTCCATGGCTATACCAACGCCTGCCTGAAAGCGGTTGTTGATTTTCAGGGAAAAACTTTTGTCGTAGCTGGCCAGGCCCCAGTAATACCAGACACTGTCCACATTATAGTTAAAATCCACTGCTGCAGAAACATCGTTGTTCGTCTGCCTGGTATCCTGTTTGCCATATACATAGCTGGCGCCTGTATTCAGGGATATACGCCGTTTGCTGATCTTAAAGCCCATGGCATTATTCAGCAGGTAGGAATTGCCGGTGTTGGTCCGGTTGATGGAACCGGTAGATGCGTACTTTATAAAGTAATGAACAGAATCAGAAAATTGGGCGAAGCCTGCCATGCTACTCATCAATATTATCAATAATAGTAATATTCTCCTCATAATCAGTTATTTGTCTGAAAAAACATGCCGCACAATTAACGTGCCTGAACATAAAATCGGGAGCGCAACTGACAGCAGCATGGTGCAGAGACATCATCAGAAATTTTACCGGGCTGAAGATGAAAAGCAGTGCGGAGAAGAGCCTTGTCCGGCTGCCGTCATCTTATCATCTTTAAAATAAATATCAGGGGATGATTCATTGATGTCTGAAAAAATTATAATTTAGTTGATATCAGATAACGAAACGGAAATCTTTTTTATACCTGGAAACCTATAGCCCCCTTATACAATACAACTTTAAATCACACAAAAGTAACCTATGAACAAATTAACTCTTGTAGCTGCGTGCGCGCTGCTGGCAATGGTTGCATGTAAACAAAGCGACCAGAAAACGGAACCTGTACCTTCACTGTCCAATCAACCAACAGTAGAAGTTAAACTGAATTTAAAAGGCGACATCATCACCGGAGAAACTCCGATGGGAAGAAAAGCTGCCCTGTCCACACAAAACAAAACAGTACGTGACAGCGTGATTTACGCCGTTGCCGTAAGACAGGATCATCGCCTGCTGGCAATGGGTCTTTTCAATCGCATCGTTGATTCCATTCCGTTGAAAGTACCTACAACAGGCACTATCAGCGTTAGTGCGGTGGCCTTCAAAAAAAGTTCAGGCAATGGTTTGTACTACTCTTTTGACAGTACCGGTAACCAGAATTTCCCTTATCCTTTTTATGCGGCACTCCGAAACAGAATGGACACGCTGGTGTCACCCTACAGCTCACCGGATTCACTTAATTACCTGTCTGTATTTGCTGATTCATCATCTCCGGCCTACACCATAAACGAATATTCTGAGCTGGAAACACACTATGGAAGAGTTACTTTCTCAGGTTCCTCTACCCCAAGTGCCCTTACCATTCAACTGAAAAGAGTGGTATTTGGCGTAAAATATGTCGTTGATAACTTCACTGCCGGCAGAATAAAAATAGAGTACAGTAATAACAGGCTGGCACCTCGTTACCTTACTCCGGGCAGTCCCAGTAATCAATATACCTACACGGCGGATGAACTCAAAAACAGGGATTCTGTATACAATGCTCCGATCCTGACTGTTAAATGGGAAAAACCTGATGGCAGCAATATTACCATAGGTTCCCGCCCATTGAGCTTCAAACGTAACATACTCACTACAGTACGCATATCGCTGCCTGCACCTGGCAGCAATGGCAGTACCTGGCTACGTCCTATCCTCACGGAGATCTCCTGGATGTGGTATGAAGATGTAAATTTATAGTCTGCGTGGTGGCATAGGTTAAGTGGGAATTACGAATTGCGAATTGCGAATTACGAATGTAAAGCGGAGAGCTGAGCGGATAAGGAATATTATCTGTTTGGTTTCTTGTTTGTACAGGAAGCGTTTGCCAGCGTAATTGGTAATTCCCGTTTTTTTGTTTTACAATCTGAAATCCCCGCTTCAAAAGCCGGCAATCTCTCTCAGCTCTGTACACTCCTATCTGCGCCTTTATATCCATAATGCCTAACCTGCAATTCGTAATTGCTCCCCATCCGCTTAACTCTCCGCTTTACATTCGTAATTCGTAATTTGTAATTCGCAATTGCGCGCAGCGCCCAAACTTGTCCTAAAATGAACAGGCATAGATCAGTAACGAACATATTTAATTAAAATAAAATACGTAATAAACTAACAACAAACATGCACCTCCATGGCATTTTTATTGGCAGGACAGCCGTGATACACGCTTAAAACAAAGTATTCATGTTTAAGAATTATGTCAAGATAGCGCTGCGAAGCCTGCAGAAAAACAAAGTATATACCTTGCTGAATGTAACCGGGCTGGCACTGAGTATGGCCTGCTGCATACTCATATTCCTGGTGGTACAATACCACCTCAGCTTTGACAATTTCCATCCGCAACGGGAACGCATATACCGGTTTGTTACAGAACAGCACCGGGATCAGATTTCCTATGTAGCTACGGTTCCGCCGGCATTCGGACAGGCCTTCCGCAATGATTACTCCTTTAGTGAAAAGGTGGCGCGTATTGTTACCTTCGACAAAGAGCTGGTATCGGTCGTTAGCGGCCATGAAGTGAGGAAGTTTAAAGAAGCTGCAGGCGTAGCCTTTGTGGAACCGGAGTATTTTGACATCTTCAACTTTCCGCTGTTGCAGGGCAACAAAGCCGATATGTTGTCTGCTCCCAATACCGCCGTCATCACCGAAAGCCTGGCATTGAAATACTTTGGCACTGTCAATGCCGACGGTAAAATGTTACGGATCAATAACAAGATAGACTGCCGCATCACCGGTATTCTGAAAGACCTGCCGGCGAACAGCGATCATCATGCCGGCATCTTTGTTTCCTGGGCATCCATGAAATCCTATAACGAGTTTTTTGCTGCCAGCGATTCCTGGGGCGGCATGTCTTCTCCCCTGCAATGCTTTACCAGGCTGCGGCCCGGCGTAACCGTTGCGGAAGTAGAGAAAGTACTCCCTGCCTATGTTACCCGCTACCGTCCTAAAAGCAAAAATGTTCACCACTATAAACTGCAACCCCTTTCCCAAGTACACTTTGAAGCACGCTATGGCGGTGCTATGGAAAAAAGAAACCTCTGGGTACTCAGTATGATCGGTGTATTTCTGCTGGTAACTGCCTGTGTTAACTTCGTGAACCTGGCTACTGCACAGGCGCTCAGCCGCTCGCGGGAAATCGGTATACGAAAAGCACTGGGAAGTCTGCGCGGACAACTGTTCTGGCAATTCATAGCTGAAACCGGGCTGATAGCCCTGGTAGCCATGCTGCTGGCCATTATCATCGCCACGGGCATGCTCCCCGTCATCAACAACTGGTTCCATACAAAAATTGTCCTCTCCTTTATGCATGACTGGATGCTATGGGCTTTCATCCCATTGCTCACGCTTCTCGTCACTTTCCTGTCGGGCTCCTGGCCTGGTCTTATCCTGTCCGGGTTCAAGCCGGTTACAGCGCTTAAAGGGAAGCTGTCCGCCAGCCACAGCAGCTTTGCTCCCCGTCGCACACTCATCGTATTGCAGTTCTCGGTTTCCCTGGTACTGATTATTGCGATGATCGTTATCACCCGGCAGATTAAATACGCCAGCCACTCTGATCTTGGTTTTGATAAAGACGCTGTGGTGATGATAGGGATGGGCTCCAATTTTTATGATAACAGCAAGGCACAGACGCTCCGGAAAGAACTGGCTGCCCTCCCCGGCGTGAAAAATGTGTCCATGTGCTATGCCGCACCTGCCGCACCGCAGATATGGAATACCACCGTAAAATTTGATACCCGCAGCGAGGAAGAGATCTTCAAGGTAAGCGTTAAATCCGCAGATGAATCCTTTGCGCCGACCTTTGGCCTGCAGCTGCTTGCAGGACGCAATATGTTTGCGGCTGACAGCAATAACCAGGCGCTGATTAACGAAACCATGCTGCGCCGCCTGCAGTTGTCATCCCCGGAAGAAGCTATCGGCAGGCAAATTACCTATGATGTGAACAAGGTCATGATTGTTGGCGTGGTGAAAGATTTCTATGACCGTTCCTTTCATGAAGCCATCAGCTCCGTGATGATTACCAATCAGGCAGATCAGTACACCGATTATGCCGTTAAAATAAATATGAAGAACCTGGTAAAAGTAGTACCGGAGCTGGAAAAAAAATGGAGCGCCATGTACCCGGAGCAATTGTTTGAATACCAGTTCCTCGATGAATCCATCGCCGAATTCTATGATACAGAATCCACTATGCTGAAGTTCATTATGACCTGTTCATTCATTGCCATTTTTATCGGATGCCTGGGACTGTACGGACTGGTATCCTACATGGTAGCGCAAAAAACAAAAGAGATCGGTATAAGAAAAGTACTGGGCAGCAGTATCAGTGGTATTCTCTGGATATTCGGGAAGGAATTTGCGCAGCTGATCCTCATCGCCTTCCTGCTGGCGGCTCCGCTGGCCTGGTGGCTGATGCATACGTGGCTGCAGGACTTCAAGTATCATATTCAGCTGGGACCGGCCATATTTGCACTCTCTATTATAATTATCGCCGCCGTAGCGGTTATCACGGTAGGCTACCAGAGCCTGCGCGCCGCCCTGATGAATCCGGTTACCAGCCTCAAAGCAGATTAATATAAGTACGTTTATAAACAAATAAAGGGACAGGCCAGACGACCTTGTCCCTTTTTCTATTTATTGTATGCATGATTATTTCGATACCACCGCAGCAGTAGCCGGTACTGTTTTCACATGTGCTGCGGCCGACCCGTCTCTCACTTCTTCACTGGCTGTTTTCACGATGAGATCATCCGGGTTCAGGTCACCGAATACTTCGGTCTGATCTTCCACCTTACGGCCTGTTTTCACCGGTATCCACTCTACCTTCTTATCCTTAATCCTGAGAAGGAATACGCCGGTGGTGGAATTCAGGATAGCTTTGGATGGCACCACGAAAGTACTGACATTGCTGCCGGTGAGCGGAATGGATACTTCTGCCACCATACCAGGCAATAATTTTTTATCATTATTAAGTACATCCATCTCAATGCTCTGGGATCGTAAACGCTCGTCCAGCGCGCCCGACAGCCTGCTAACCCTAGCAGTAAAAACCTGGTTGAGCATGGATTTCGTGGTAAAGTTCACCTCGCTGTTCTGATGCAGGTAGCTGTTATATGCTTCCGGAATACTTACTACCAGACGTAATTTCTTCTGTTCCTGCAGGGTGAAGATAGGCATATCAGAACCTTTACCGGCGGGGCCTACATAGGCGCCGGCGCTCACATTTCTCCGGCTGATAACACCACTGAAAGGAGCGCGTATTTCCAGGTAGTTGCGGGTATCTCCAATCTCCCGGTAAGCCGCTTTGGCTGCATCCAGCTGGGCGAGATCAGATTTCTGTTTGGCGAAAGCGATGTCCAGGTCATTCTGCGAAACAGTACCCGGCGTTTTGCTGGTTTCCAGCAGGCGGTCATATGTTGCCTTACTGGAAAGATATACCGCTTCCTGTGATTTGAGCCGTGATTCCGCACCTGACAACTGCGAGTTCAGTTCAGGTGCTTCCATGGTTACCAGCAGCTGGCCGGCGGTCACTTCGCTGCCGACATCCACATATAACTTTCTCACGAAGCTGCTGACTTTGGCGTACAGGTCTACCCGCTGAAAGGCCACCAGTTCACCAGGTATTTTAATCGAGGAGGACAGCTGTCCTTTTTGAATGGCAAAGGCTTCCAGCGCAGGCGGGGCGGCCTCGGCAGCGCCTTCTTTTTTCTCCTTCTCTGCTTTTGCATTGGAGGTGCCACAGCTCTGTAACAGCACTGCAGAAGCAGCCACTGATAAAAACAAGCGCGCGATGTTGGATGCTGGTTTCATAAAATGATTTTTATTTCCTGTTATTCTCATGGTAATTGTCAGACTTTCTTTTACGCTTTCAGGGGAAAATAATGTGTACTTTCTTCATCTTCCGGATCCAGTGAAACACTCTGTGTAGTAGCTTTTCCCTGTCCCCATGCAAATGCCAGCGGTAATATAAACAGTGCAGCAAAAGTGGAAGCTACCAGTCCGCCGATTACGGCGCGGCCCAGCGGCGAAGACTGATCTCCTGCCTCTCCCAGCCCGCTGGCCATCGGAATCATACCTACCACCATGGCTAACGCCGTCATCGCGATAGGGCGCATACGCAGCGCGGAAGCCTCTTTTGCAGACACCAGCGCATTACCGTTATGTTTCCTGATCTGCTCGGCATTGGTAATCAGTAATACCGCATTCGAGATAGATACGCCTACCGACATAATCATACCCATATAGGACTGCAGGTTCAGGGTGGAACCTGTCATCATCAGCAGAGACAAGGACCCCAGCAATACCGCCGGTACAGTAGCCAGTACAATAGCGGATACTTTAAATGACTGGAAGTTAGCCGCCAGCATCAGGAAGATCACTACAACCGCTACCAGCAGCCCGCTCTGCAAACTGCCCAGCGTATCAATCAGTGTGCTGCTCAGCCCTATCAGGTCCACGTTCAGCCCACGGGGCAGTTCTCCCAGCGAGTTAATCGCTGCCTGCACATCTTTGGAGGCTTCTCCGAGATCTTTATTATTCAGGTTAGCCGTTACCGTTAGTATGGGCAGTGCACCGAGGTTGTCATTCTCTCCGTAAGTAGTTTCCGGCGTAATGGTGGCCACATCACTGAGAATAGGCCTGGTAGCATTCTTCAGCAAAGGTATTTCACCAATGTCGTTCTGGGAAGTGATTTTATTCTCCGGTACCTGTACCTGTACGTTATAGCTCAGCCCGGCTTTTTCATCCACCCAGATATTTTTTTCCGTCAGACGGGAGGAAGATGTACTGGCAATCAGCGAGCGGGATATATCGCCCACATCCACGCCGAGCTGTGCAGCGCGCACCCTGTCGATATTAATGTTCAGCGCAGGATATTTGATAGATTGTCCCAGCTGCACATCTCTCAGATAAGGAATCTTCTTCAGCTGCGCTATCATCTTCAGTGCATATTCTTCATTGATTTTTTTATTTCTGCCAGAAAATCTTACCTCTATCGGTGTCGGGGAACCCTGGCTCAGGATCTTATCTGTCAGCTCAATTGGTTCAAAGGAGAGCGTCATACTGGTATCGATCCGCTGTGCGCGTTCCCTGATTTTATCTTTCAGTTCATCGAGGTTGGTATGGTACTCTTCTTTCAGGGCTACCTGCAGTACAGCTTCATGCGGGCCGGCCATCCAGAGGAAGATCGGCGCTGTGGAGAACAGTTGCGGGTGCAGCCCCACAAAGGCGGAGGTAATAGATACATTTTCTTTTCCGACGATATCGTTCACTGCATTTATCAGCTCGATGGTTTTCTTTTCCGTTACTTCAATGCGGGTGCCATCCGGTTCACGCAGGCGTAGCTGGAACTGGCTGCCGTTTACTTTGGGCAGTACGTCGCGCCCGATGAGGTTCATCTGCCATGCCACAATAGCGCATACTGCGATGAGATAAACGGATACGATTACTTTACGGTAAGGCATCATCCTGTCGATGAAGCGCAGGTAGCGGCCCCTCACCCTTTCGAAGCGGCTGATTTTTCCGTCCCGGTTACTGTCCGCACGCTCTACCAGCGCCTTCTTCTGTTCCCAGGTATCGCCTTCTCCGGAGGCATTCAGGCCGGCAAGTTCAAATTCTTCTGCATCGCTCAGGTTTTTACCATCTTTTGTTTTGTGGTGTTTCACTTTCATGATCCAGTTGGCCATAACCGGTACAAATGTCTGTGCCAGGAAGTAGGATACAATCATGCTGAAACCTATTGCCAGTGCCAGCGGCAGGAACAGGGAGCCAGGAATGCCGCCCATGGTGAATGCCGGCGCAAATACCGCCAGGATACAGAACAGGATCAGCAATTTAGGGAAGGCTATTTCCTTACACGCATCCCAGATAGCCAGGGCTTTAGGTTTGCCGAGATCCAGGTGCTGATGTATATTTTCAATCGTCACTGTACTTTCATCCACCAGAATACCGATAGCCAGCGCCAGTCCGCTCAGCGTCATGATGTTGATCGTTTGTCCGAATAAACTCAGGAACAGGATACCGGAGATGATAGAAGCAGGAATGGTGAGAATCACGATCAGCGCACCACGCGCATCGCCGAGGAACAGCAGTACCATCAGCCCCGTAAGAATAGCGCCGATAGCGCCTTCCGTAAGCAGGCTTTTTACAGAGTTAATCACATAGGTAGACTGGTCAAACTCATAGCTCAGCTTTACATCATCCGGCAGCTGCGCCTGTATCCTGGGCAGCGCTTTTTTCAGGTTCTGCACTACCTCCCAGGTAGAAGCATCTGCCGCTTTCGCAATATCAATATATACAGAACGTTTGCCGTTGATGAGGGCATAGCTGGTGGTAACATCAGCCGCATCTTCTACCGTAGCTACGTCGCGGAGGTAAAGGTTCTGTACCCCGTTCTTGAACAACGGAATATCTTCAAAATCCTTAATTCCCTTGATAGTAGTGTTAGCCGGCGTGATATAGTTCTTATTCCCGATACGCACGTTACCGGAAGGCGCTGTCTGGTTATTGAAACGCAGGGCTTCTACCAGCTGATCCGGCGTCAGGTTATGGGAGCGCAGCAGCTCAGGATCCGCCTTAACCACTACGGTACGGATATTACCGCCAAACGGCGTGGAGCCTACCAGGCCGGGAATAGAGGTAAAGGAAGAACGTACATATACGTTGGCCATATCCAGCAGTTCGTTATTGCTGCGCTTATCACTGCTCAGCACCAGTTGCCCCACGGGCAGCGTAGATGCATCGAAGCGTATGATAAACGGCGGGTTGGAACCGGGTGGAAATATCGCCTGGATACGGTTGGAGAAGGCGCTCACTTCAGCGGCTGCCTGCGCCATATTGGTACCGGGGTAAAAGTTGATCTTAATCAGCGTAAGCCCCTGTATATTTTTCGTTTCCACACTTTTCACGCCATTCACAAACAGTAATATGTTGATATACTGCTTACCGAAAAAAGATTCCATCTGAGTGGAAGTATATCCGCCAAACGGATGGGAAAGATAGATCACCGGCATATCCAGCTTGGGGAAGATGTCTATCTTGATGGTAGTAACGGCTTTGATACCAAAGAAGAATAATCCGGCAACAATTACCAGGATGGTGATAGGTTTACGAAGCGCGAAACGGATAAGATTCATACCATGTATTTAATAATGTCAATTAGTCTGTTGTTATTCACCGGGCTACAATTCTTTTTCAAAGAGGGAGAAATCGCCGGTAGCAGAGGCTTTCAGCAGCAGTGCCTGCCATACGTTGCTATAGGCGATATCGCGGTCTGTTTCCGCTCTGATAAGCGTATACAACGCCTGCGTTACATCTACCAGGTTGGTAAGACCGTTGCGGTACAATACTGATTTCTGCAGAAACGCATCGGAAGCAGCTTTCACCTGGAAGGGCACTTCGTTGTAATTGCTGAGTGCATTGGTAATTTTGGTGTCAGACAGCTGCAGTTGCGCTTTCAGCTGCTGGTCAGCCAGTTCATATTCCGCCTGTAATCCTTTGCTGATCTGTTGCTGCGACTTCACCTGCCGGGAGATACGCAACGGCTGCGCCAGATTCCAGGTAACGCCGACCCCTATCAGATAGTTGGTACGCGTAGGTTTGATGCCATTCCAGTAATCATGGGAGAAGGCATTGAGATTACCAGGCCCGTAGGACGGCTCAAATCCGGAACCTCTTGCCTGCAGTACCCCTACCAATGAAAAGGCAGGATACATCAGGGTTCTGGCATATTTTGCCTGTTCATCGCTGACGGCTATACGGCTTTTATACCACTGCAGCACCGGATGATTATCCAGTGGGATCGTATCGCTGAACAATGCCGGCACGCGGGAAACAAAGAAGGTGTCAAGCGAAAAGGGCTGCGCCGGAATGCCCATCAGCTGCGCCAGCAGGTTGGATTGCTGCTGTTCAAAGTCAACGGCGCGGGTGAGTGCAATTCTTGCACCGGAGACTTCTGCATTGGCCTGTGCAGAGTCTACACCGGCGCTGAGGCCATTCTTTACCCGCGTTACTACCACTTTGCGGAAAGTATCCGCCCGGTTCAGGTTTTTCTGATAAGACAGCGTCAGTTTCTGCGCGGCCACCAGATTAAGATAAGCAGCTGCTACCTTTACTTCCTGCTGAAAGATTTCCTGTTGCCAGTCTTTTGTATCCCTGGCAGCAACTGCCTGAGCCGTTTTTATTTTCTCCTTCGCGCGCCCGAAAGCGAAAAAATCCCAGTTAATATTGGTGAGGTACAATCCGCCGAATGCCGCGTTCCAGTTCTGATCCGGTAACGGTGCCCCGGAAGAGGCTGCCGCCAGTCCACCGAAACCATACAGCGGACCATTCTGTCCGTTGATAGTCCCATAATCCTGCTGGGCTGAAATATTCAGATTAGGCAGATAATCCCGCTTAGCCTGCACCACACTGTTTTTAGCAGCTTCTGCATAGCTGGATTTCGCCCGGATAGTACCATAGTTGTTAACCGCCGTACGGATGGCCTCCTTCAGCGTAAGGGTCTGTTGTGCCTGAGCACCGTGTATGTCAGCACAGATAATAAGTAAAAGGATAAACCAGTATTTACATCCGGACATGAAAGGATAATTTTGCAGCATGGTCACTAAAGTTGTAATTCCACCTACAAAATGAATTCATCTTTTTGAAGCAAATTTGAAGAAGGGACTATTTGGTTATTTGAGATTTGGTTATTTAAGATTTGTATCTCATCATTACATCCTCCAGTCGGTCTGATGGCAGCTTTGATGAGATACAAATCTCAAATAACCAAATCTCAAATAATTAAATAGCAAGCGAGGGTGTCAAATTATCCTGTGCCCTGGCAGGAGGTTCCTGTCTGACTTTGGAGGGCTGGAAATCTACCTGCAGGATGTGCATGGGAGAATGGTATACGTAGGAGACGTTGAAATCGCATACTTCGCAGATCTGCTTGACGATGGAGAGGCCCAGTCCTACGCTTTCACTGCATTGATTACTTTTCTTAAAGCGTTCAAAAAGCTCTTCTGTAGGTATTTCCGGAGCAAGACCGGTATTCATCACCACCAGCTTTTTATGGGTCAGCACTACTTCAATGCGACCGTTCTGTACATTGTGCCGGATGGCATTGCCCAGCAGGTTATTCATCAGCATGTCTGCCAGCGCAGGGTGAATTCTGAGCCGGATATTCTTATCTATATCTGTTTTTACAGATATCTGTTTCATGTCAATTCTGTCTTCATAGGCTGCCAGCACATCTTTCGCCACTTTACAGAAACGGATGTCTTCCGAAACGGTAAATTCGTTGTTCTCCAGTTTCGACAACAGGGTGAGCGACCTGTTTATTTTGGAAAGTTTTTCAACGGCATTCTGCATATCGCTGATGAGGGCGGCCTGATTTTCTTCAATATTGGTTTCACTGAGCAGTTCCAGCTTGTTACGCAGGATGGCCAGTGGTGTCTGCAGCTCGTGAGAAGCGTTTTCACTGAATTCTTTCACGGCAGTATATTCATCAACTGCCCGGTCGGTCATCTTCTGTAAAAAATTATTCAGCTCTTTGAACTCCTGGGTATTGGTTTTGGGAAATGCTATTTTTTCCTTCAGGTTAAAATGATGGATCTGCTCCATGGTGAGCCGCAGGCAATAAAGTATGCGCCTGGATAGCAGTCTGGCAGTAAGCGCCACAAAAACGGCGATGAGCAGCAGTTTCCAGATAACCGTATCCATGATGGCACTCAGCACCTGCGAGGAAGCAGGCACGTGGCTGATGGTGGATACCTGGTAGTGCTTATTATGAATAGTATAGAAAGAAGAAACCGTGATGCGGCATTCATCCAGTTTTTTATTGCCATCGCGGAGTCCCACTTTGGTAATCAGCAGGCTGTCTGCCGGCATGACTGCCAGCTCTGTTACCGTTGTCGGTTGTTCAGCCGTGGGCACGCCGGCCGGCTGCCCGTTCTGCAGGCGGGTAGCTGCCATGGTGTTGATTCCCTTCAGCCGCGCTATTTCGGCCTCATCAATCTTCTTTTCCATGTTATAAAAACAGATATAAGAAGTGATAGGCGTTGTAATCAATACCACACCAATAAACCACAAGGTGAATTTGTCAACCAGCTTCATACTTTGGAAGAATTGAATTTATAGCCAAGTCCGTACACCGTATCAATATAATCCGCCCCGTTGGCCGCACTGATTTTTTTACGCAGATTCTTGATATGCTGATATACAAAGTCAAAATTAGCTAAATTATCAGTATAGTCGCCCCACAAATGTGTAGCGATGGACTGTCTGGACAATACCCTGTTTTTATTCACCACCAGGTACAGCAGCAGATCAAACTCCTTCCGGGTGATATCCAGGACAGTATCATGAATGGAAGCCTCCAGCGTATCGGTATTCAGGGTAATTTCATTAAAGGTGATGATATTGTTGCCCGATAACTTTTTACGGCGGTAAATGGCGCGCAGACGGGCATGCAGTTCCGGCAGATGGAATGGTTTGGTAATATAATCATCGCCGCCACCTTCCAGCCCCTTGATTTTATCATCCATCGCATCCTTGGCGGAGATAATCAGCACCCCGCTCTGAATATCCTTGTCCCTGATAAGTTTCAGCAACTCCAGTCCGTTACCGTCAGGCAGCATAATATCCAGCAGGATGCAATCATAGGAGAACAGCAGCAATTTTTCCTGTGCCTCATCAAACGTAAAAGCCAGCTCACAGATATAACCTTCCCGGATCAGAAAATCATGCACGCTGCTGGCTATTTCCCTGCTATCTTCAACTACTAATACTTTCATACGGGGCTAATGTAAAGCTGAATTTTGAAATAAATTTGAAGTTAAATAACAAACATCTGCTTAAAATGATTAAAATATATAGTTATTTTGACAGATGACAACCCGACAGGAAATTTAAAACCCATATGAAAAAAAACCTGATTCTTATCCTTCTGGCCCTGATGGCCATTTCCGGCAAAGCACCTGCACAAAAAGCACCTGACTTTCAGATTTATGCCCTTCGTATAGGCGCAATGGCCTATAAAACACCTGTAGCCATGTGGTCGCAGGACCCGGCGTCCAAAGACAGTGTATCCGGCGTTTTCTCCTTCTGGCTCCTTAAAGGCAGCAACGGAGAGAAATACCTGGTAGACGCCGGCTTCAGAAACGGCCTGAAAGAAGCCGCCGAGCTGAGTGTCAGCTACATCATCCGCCCCGACTCCGCCCTGCTGCAGCTGGGCATCAGACCGGAAGAAATTACCGACATCATCATCACACATCCGCACTGGGATCATATCAACGGCGTTACCTTCTTCCCCCGCGCCAAAGTATGGATCCAGCAGAAAGATTATCACTACTTCGCCAACGATGCCTGGCAATCCAAAGATTCCAGCCATACCGGCTTTACCCGCGAAGATGTACAGGCACTGCAGCAGCTGACAACCAGCAACCGGCTTGCCTTCATCGACGGAGACAATAAAACCATACTGCCCGGCATTACAGTATTCACCGGCGCCAGACATACCTACGAATCACAATATGTACGCATAGGCTCCGGCAAAGATGCCGTTATCATTGCCTCCGATAACATCTGGATCTATAACAGCCTGGAAAAAAACCTCCCCGCTCCCACCTACGGCACCTTCGATCAGGCCGGCCAGGTAGCCGCCATCAAACGTATGAAAACAATGGTCGCAGACCCCAGGTTCATTTTACCCGGCCACGACGGCGCCATGTACGACAGATTTGAGAAGATATCGGAGAACACCATAAGGATAAAATAATTACGAATTACGAATTGCGAATTACGAATGTAAAAGCGAAGAGCTAAACGTAGATTAAAAGAGATAACTATTGTATATCACCTTTAATCTACGTTTAGCTCTTCGCTTTTACATTCGTAATTCGCAA
>NZ_JAABOK010000021.1 GCF_009928525.1 Chitinophaga solisilvae
CTTTTTGACACATAGAGGCTTGGAAATGAGAAAACAATGATTTTTTATCATTGGTGTCCCAATAATCTTACGCTTTAACCAAAGCCTGGATTTTTACCGGACACCAATGATTCGTAATTCGTAATTACATCCCCCTTATCCTCCTAATCCTCCCAGCATACTAAACGTAATCACGCTCAGTACAATAAGCGTAATCACTACATACAAATAATCTTTTTCCAGGAAGAAGGTTATAACGGAGAGGGTTATACGGATAATGGGAGTGGCAATTAAGAGCACAACGCCCAGTTGTATAATATCGCGGCCCTGGTTGGCGAGTACGCCTTTCAGGATACCGGGGAGGTTGTCGAGGCCCTCGCGGACGCCGGTGAAGGTGCGGTAGTCGGGAATTTCGTGGCCGTGGCGGTACAGGTAAATCATACCGCCGATGAAGACGATAATGCTGGAGGTAATGACCCCGATGCGCAGCTGCTTGCCTATCAGCTGCTGAATATCTTTATCTGCCCAGTAATGTTTTGAAAACAGTTGCTTCATCTTCTACAGTTTACCCATTGAACCATTATAAATCATCTGCAGCGCCAGGAAGGTGATGACAACGCTAAAGACTATACGTAACCATTTTGTATTGGCTTTTACCAGCAGCTTTGATCCGCCGAAAGCGCCGGCCAGTACGCCCAGCACAACGGGCATACATAAACCCGGACTGATATAGCCACGTTGCAGGTACACTACGGCACTTGCTGCAGCAGTAACGCCGATCATGAAATTGCTGGTTGTAGTGGATACCTTAAAGGGTATACGCATGATATTATCCATCGCCAGTACCTTGAGCGCACCGGAACCTATACCCAGCAATCCGGACATCACGCCGGCAAACATCATCATGAAATAACCGCCCGGTACATGTCTTACTTTATAGGCTACAGGACCTGCAGGCGTTGGATATGAGCCGTTCAGCTTCAGCTGCCGCGCCAGTTTGCTCACATCTTCATCAGTCGCCATTTCCATTTTCTTGCGCAAAGACATGACAGCAGAAAATATCAGCACGCAGCCAAAAATAATGGCCACCACATTTGTCGGCATATATACTGCCAGCAGTGCGCCTACCACCGCGCCGGTGGTAGTGGCTATCTCCAGGAACATGCCCAGCCGGATATTGGTAATTCCTTCCTTCACATAAGCTGCCGCAGAGCCGGAAGAGGTAGCAATAGACGCAATCAGCGCCGTTCCTATGGCGTAACGTATGTCCACATGAAATATCAGCGTCAGCAGCGGAATAATCACTACCCCGCCTCCCAATCCGGTTAACGACCCCAGTAGCCCGGCCAGAAAGGCCCCGCACAGCAGGATCAGGGTAAATACGATAATCGTCATAAGATGGTTTGGTTGGTTTATACCAGCAATTACAGGCTCTTTAAAACAGCTTTATCAATGGCTGATACCTGCAAAAGTAAGGGAGAATATGCTTCCAAACATCGGATAATCAAGGGTGATAGGTATAAAAACAAAAGCACAAATTCTATAGACAAATAGGCTATAATCCCGTTTTAATGTCCGTTTTTATCATCCTGAAAAAACTATCTCCGCACTGCCTTAATCAGAATCAATACCATCAAGGAATCCGGCTCCGGATTCTACCTATTCCCCGTCGGAATGGTAGGAAAATCCGGCACTAACAACTGCTGCAGCGCTGCATATCTGTCTGCCGGAAAAATTTTCTGAAAACCGGTAAAATATAATATACATGTATACCTGTTTTTATATGCATCCCGCAAAAACAGCGGTATCCGCCGCAGCATGAATCCGCCTTTTTAATGCCGGACTCTCTTTTACTGCCCTGTATGCGCATTAAACGGTAATCTATAAGTACCTTTGCTGTCTGATACTTAATTGAACTTTATGATAAAGGTGGGTGAGTTTAACCTGTTAAGGGTAAAAAAAGAAGCAGATTTTGGGGTTTACCTGGAAGGCGTAGACCAGGAAATACTGCTGCCAACAAGGTTTGTCCCGGAAGGAACTAAAGTAGGCGACGAGCTGAAAGTGTTTCTCTATCACGATTCAGAAAACAGGCTGATTGCCACCACCCAGGAACCCTACGGCGTTGTGGGCGACATCGTGAGCCTTAAAGCCGTAAGCACCACCCGTCAGGGGGCATTCCTCGACTGGGGTCTCATGAAAGACCTCTTCGTGGCACAGTCCCAGCAGCTTACCCGCATGGTGCCCGGCCAGGAATACCTGGTGAAGATCTACATCGATGAGCTGACAGGCCGCCTCGCGGCTACCGAAAAACTGGACCGGTTCCTCAGCAACGAACACCTCACCGTACAGGAAAAAGACCTGGTAGACCTCATCATCTACCGCCGCACCGATATTGGCTATGTAGTCATCATCAACAACCAGCACACCGGCATCATCCACCATAATGAACTGTTCCGCAGCGTGGAAACAGGCGATAAACTAAAAGGCTTTATCCGCCGCATCCGCGACAATAAAATAGACGTCATCCCCGGTCAGGCAGGCTACAAACGCGTAGAAGATGAAAGCGAAAAAATAATGCGCCTCCTCGCCGAAAACAACGGCTACCTTCCCTATCACGACAAATCCACTCCCGAAGAAATCCAGGAGTTCTTCGGCATGAGCAAAAAAACCTTTAAAATGACCATCGGCACCCTGTACAAGCAGCGGAAAGTGGAGTTTACGCAGACAGGAATTAAGAGCCTGGAGGATTGATGTAATTACGAATTACGAATTGCGAATTACGAATGTATAAGCGAAGAGCTAAACGAAGATTAAAGGTGATAACTATTAAGTATCTCTTTTAATCTTCGTTTAGCTCTTCGCTTATACATTCGTAATTCGCAATTCGTAATTCGTAATTACTTAAAAGCGTGTACTACCAGCCCCAGCTCAAAACTTCCGCTGGAATAATTTTTCAGCCCGCTGGTCTGCGTGGTATACATCGCCTGTATTCCCAATATGGATTTATAGTTGAAACCTACGCCGGCAGTGAAGTTACGGCTGGAGTGGTACATACCGAATACATTCAGGTATTCGTAGAGGAATACCAGATTGGCTCCGATATCTACCAGGCTTTCGTAGCCGCGAACACCGCGGAGAGTAGCTTTAGGTTCAATATGATTGAATATACCGTTTTCCAGGAAGAACCTGTAAGAGGCGGAGGCAAAAAAGGTGGAACCGTTAACGGTTCTGTCGTCCTCTTTGCGGAGCAGGTTCATCAGGTTGGGAGCTGCTGCCTGCAGGGTGAGGTTATGTCCCGTATAAGCCATACCGTAGTCGATCTCAAAGTAGTTATCGCGGCGGTTGAAAGCGTTAATGGCGGGATCGTTCATCTCTCCGTTAAGGCCCGACTTATCCAGGCGTTCGCTGTTGATACCCAGGGACAGCCCGAAGTGCAGGTAGTCTGTCTTCCTGTTGCTGAGCGGCAGGTGATACGCGTACGTAAAGGAGGCTTTGGTACGGTTAATCAACCCGGCTTTGTCGTTAAATACATTGATACCTCCCCCAACGCGGTCCCCGAAGTAGTAGTCCGCCGTAGCTGATTTGGTGACCGGCGCTCCCGGCATATCGGTCCATTGGCTGCGATAGGCAACATTGACGTGTAGTCCGCTGTCTATCCCGGCCATAGCGGGGTTCATCATGTACTGATTCTGGAAATACTGGCTGGTAAGAGGTTGTAGGGGCGTGGAGGTTTTTGACCAGTCCTGCGCAGTGGCAGCCAGACTGCCGGCAATTAATGCTGCCGAAACAGAAAAGATTCTGGCTATGGCTTTGCTCAGGGGCGCCCTGAAAGCAATACGCCTGCTCATTTCAATTAGGTATAGATGATACATGTATAGATAGATAAAAATTATCTGTTTATTGGGGCTTCCAGGGAATGGTTAAAATGGTGACATAAACCGGGGATAAAATTAATTAATAATTTCAATTATCCATGTGTTTCTTCTGACGGGGGTACGGCAGGAAAACTGATCAGGAAGCTGGTACCCTCTCCGGGCGTGCTTTCTACGCTGATCTCCCCTTTATGATTCAGGATAATATTTTGTGTGGCGGTGAGCCCCAGACCGGTACCTTTGGTTTTGCTGGTAAAGAACGGCTCAAACAATTTCGACAGGTTTTCTTTGGGAATACCGCTACCGGTATCGGTTATACGAACAAATACCTGTCCCTGCTCATGCCAGGTATGTATGCTGAGGGTGCCATCGCCGGCCCTCATAGCCTCTACGCCATTGATGATGATATTCAGCAGCGCTATCAGCAGCTTATCTTCATCGGCCATGATCTGTATATCCGGCTCACTCAGCTGCCGTATCACCCGGATATCGTGTAACTGCAGCCTGTCTGCAGCCAGCTGCAACGCTTTCCCTATCAATACATTCAACCCCTGTGGCAGCATGTTCAGTTCAAACATCCGGGTAGATTCCAGCAGTTCGGTTACCAGCTGGTTGATCCGGTGACAGTTTCGCTCCATGATGTCCAGGTAAAGCTGGGAGTCCTCTGTTTCAGCTATAGCATGCGTTTTCAGCTCGGATACAGCCAGCAGGATATTGGTGAGCGGGTTACGCACTTCGTGGGCAATTAACCGCGCAATACGGCCGGTAATCGCGAATTTCTCCTGCTGCTGTTTCTCGCGGGTCTTGCGCTTACGTTCGGTAACATCCTGGATGATGCAGAGGTACAGCTGCTTTTTTTCATCCAGCAGGGAGGCATTCACCAGCACATCCAGCGGCTGCCCTTCAGCACTGCGGAACACATATTCCTGCTGCACTACGCCCTGCTCGCTGCACAGCTGATCTATAAAAGCCTGTATATGAGAAGATTCCGCAAAAAGACCGCTCAGGTAACTGCTGTACAGGTTCGGCTCTTCATATTTCAGCAGTCTCACCGCAGCCGGATTCGCGGCCACTATTTTATGCTCACAGTCTGCCAGCAGAATGGCGTCGTTGGATTTTTCGAAGATGCTGAAATACCGCATCTCACTTTTTTCGATGGCACTCAGGTGGGCATATTTATCCAGCGTATAACGAACGGCCCGCTCCAGCAGGGAGGCGTTGATTTCGCTTTTTACAAGATAGTCGGAAGCGCCTGCCAGCATAGCTTCCTGGTCAATGCGGTAATCTCCCTTACCCGTAAAGATGATGACAGGAGCATTATACCCGATGTGGCGGAAATGATGCAGCACATCTATCCCTGTATGCGCCCCCAGGCGATAGTCTACCAGGTACAGGTCATGAATGCGGGATGCTATCAGCAGTAATGCTTCCTTGTAGGATGATACCCACTGCAGCACATATTGATCCGGTGAAATATCCTGTAATAATGCATTTACCAGGAAGAAATCATCTTCATCATCATCTATCATTAAAATGTGCTTCTTATTCATTACTGTCTGAAAGAATTTTTTGCCATCACCTCAAATACCGTGCGGAAAAAAAATCAGGTATCGATATGTGCGCTGGTATCCTTCAGTACAAGATTACGGCGGGGCATAAACCAGGCAGGGATCAGTGTGAGGATCAGTATCCACATGGAAATGTGGAATCCCTGCCGCAGCGCCAGGTGGTGGGAAACCGCATTACTGCTGCCTTCCAGCACATGCCGGTTGTAGGCATTCTGCGTAATGATAGCCAGCATGGCTATTCCGATGGCGCCGCCTACCTGCATCATCAGGGTGCTGACAGAAGAAGCCATCGTTACTTCCGATGGCCGCACCGCACTCAGCGTAGCAGCATTCAGCGGGGCCAGCACCAGCCCCATACCTACTCCCCTGACGGTCATGGTAACGAGTATCTGCCACATATTACTGCCTTTGTCCAGCAGGGCGAACATATACATGGAGATGGCCAGCAGTGCAATACCACACATCGTGATTTCGCGTGATCCGTGCTTGTCAGACCACTTGCCGGCAAAAGGCATCAGGGCAGCCATAAATACGGAGTTCGGCAATATCAGCAGACCGGACATTCCTTCTGAAAATCCCATCTGCTCCTGCAGCAGGAACGGCAGCAGAAACAGGCCGCCAAACAGGGCGGCAGCACGGGATATGGTGACCAGTATACAACTCACAAAAGCATAATTCGAAAAAAGATGCAGGTCGATAATAGGAGTATCTACCCGCCTGTCTATAACAATAAACACGATCAGCGCTGCAGCCGCTATCCCGAGTGTAACCAGTATTTCGGGAGATGATAACCCCAGTACTTCCGCACGGGCCACGCCATACTGCAAACATACCAGGAAGATAGTGAGCGCAGTGAATCCCGGCAGGTCAAAGGGGAGCTTCAGTTTAGGCTGACTCCTCAGCACGCCGAGATACCGGAACGCCAGAACAATGGTCAGTATCCCGATTGGCAGATTGATGTAGAAGATAGACGGCCAGCCAAACTGCTGGGTAAGCAGCCCGCCCAGCGTAGGGCCTACAGCAGGGCCTACCAGGTTGCCCAGCCCCCACCAGCCCAGCACTGTACCTCGCACCCGCGCCGGGTACACGTAGGAGATGATGGCCATGGAAGTAGGCGCCATCGCGCCGCCGCCCAATGCCTGCACTACCCGCCCGGTAAGCAGCGACGGCAGGTTGGTAGACAATGCACAGAGCAAAGAGCCCAGCGTGAAAAGGAAAACAGCGCCTACAAAAAGATTAAAGAAACCGATCCGGTTTTTCAGCCAGTTGGTCAGCGGCATGAGCACAGAAAAGCTGAGCATATAGGAAGTAATCACCCATTCAATTTCACTGAGTGTGGAATCGAACTGTCTGCTCATAACGGGCAGGGATATATTAACAATGCTGGAGTCTATCCCAGCCATAGTAGTACCCATGATGATTACGATCAGGATACCGTTCCGGTTAACATCTCTCATACCCTGTCTTTCATCATAAATATCAGCTGAGCCTTGGCTACCACCGGGTTAAGCGGGTTACAGTTGATCATAAACAAATAGGTGGCCAGTTCAGACAGCTGCCAGTCGGTGATCATCTCTCCGTCCTTAAAGCAGTAGATCTTTCTGAAGTTATAATTGACGGGTATCTGCAGGGAAGTACAGGCATGCATGGCTCTGTCCAGCGGTTCCTGTATCAGGGCAACTTCTGTATAACCCAGTTCCTTCATGATCTGGCTCGTTGTATACAGCAGCGGGGGATTGTTTAGCTGCGAAATCCTTTCTGTGGCAATCACTTCTTCCAGGTAATCAAAAAGTTTAAGCATGACCATTCTCATTTAGTTGTGAAAGTTGCTGAAACAATTCTTTTTCTTTTTCGGATAGTTTTTGCGGGATATGCACGATTGCTTTGATGTACAGATCGCCGGCGCCTTCCTTGTTATCATATGCCGGCATCCCTTTTCCTTTCAGGCGGAATACTTTGCCACTGTCTGTGCCGGCAGGAATATTCATATGCAGCGAAGCCCCCGGCGTAGGAATGGTCAGTTTTCCACCCAGAATGGCCGTATACAGTGGCAAGGCTACGTCGGCATAAATATCCCGGCCTTTCAGCTCATATTGCGGATGGGCTCCCAGGCTGATAGTGATCAGCAGATCACCGTTTTCACCGCCCTTGCGCCCCGGAGCGCCTTTGCCTTTCAGGCGTATTACCTGTCCTTCCTGTAAGCCCGGCTTCAGCTTGATGTTCAGCCGGCTGCCGTTGACTTCCACCTGCCGGGTGGCGCCGCTGTAGGCATCTTCCAGAGACACCTCCATCGTGGCCTGCACATCACGGCCACGGCCGGGTCCCTGCTGCCGGCGGCCTCCACCGGAAAAGCGGTTGCCAAACAGCTGCTCAAAGAAATCAGAGAATCCTTCTCCTCTGCCACCACCAAACATATCCTCCATATTCCCCTGATAGGTGTAACTGCCTTGCCTGCCACCCCCGTACTGCGACCAGTCAAAATCTTCCGGCCTCCCGCCATGCTGCTCATAATACTTATAATTCTCCCCGAACTGATCGTATTTCTTACGCTTCTCTTCGTCGCCCAGCACTTCATATGCTTCGTTGATCTCCTTGAATTTCTCTTCTGCAGCCTTATCCCCCTGGTTCTTGTCAGGATGATATTTTACGGCCAGCTTCCGGTACGCTTTCTTGATCTGATCCGCTGTTGCTGTCTTATCTACTCCTAATACCTTATAATAATCTTTTACGTCCATAAGTATACAACATGTGATGATTTAAACTTGTTCAGGCGGCTGAAAAGGTCACAAGAAATATACCGAAATAATTATGAATTACGAATTATGAATGATGAGTTGATGCGAAGATTTTAGCGAATAATTAAATATTTTCTTTGCTAAAATCTTCGCATCAACTCATCATTCATAATTCGTAATTCATAATTAAATTATTTCCTCGCATCCAGAATATTCAGCCTCAGCTCCTCCACAATATACTCCAGTGTCTTCAGGGCTTTTACGCTGTTGCCTGCATGGTCTAAGGGTGGGGAAAAGGCGGCAATGGCCAGTTTGCCGGGAACGATGGCGATGATGCCACCGCCTACACCGCTTTTGCCGGGCAGGCCGGTATGGTATACCCAACCGCCGGTGCTGTCGTAGAAGCCTTCGGTCATCATGGTCGCCAGAATTTTAGGGCAGAGGGCTTCGTCGATGACCGCTTCTTTAGTGACAGGGTTCACGCCATTGTTGGCTAATGTGCCAGCCATGATGGCCAGGTCGCGGGTATGGGAGCCATAGGAGCAGGCCCTGGTGTAGAGGTCTACGGATTCGCTGATATCGCCATAGAAACGGCCATAGGAATACAGCAACCACGCGATGGCTCTGTTATGCTGATTGGTGGCGGTTTCTGAAGCATACAGCTGTTCTATAACGGAGAGGCGGCGGCCGGCGAACTTAGCGATGATGTCGTCTATCTTTGTCCATTTCTCTGCGCTGCTGGCGGCAGGAATGAAACTGTTGGTAGCCATGGCGCCGGCATTGACCAGCGGATTTACTGCCCGCCGCGGATTCAGCTCCACTGCCATAACGGAATTAAACGGCATCCCCGTGGCATTCACCCCGATGCTGTCTTCAATAGCTTTGGCGCCGCGATCTCTCATGGCCAGCGCCAGCACAAATACTTTGGAAATGGACTCTATCCCGAATTCGAACTTGGTATCGCCCACCTCGTACACCTGCCCGTCGGCCGTACAGATGGCTATGCCGTATAGTTTGGGATCAATGTCTGCCAGGTAGGGAATGTAGCTGGCATTGGCGCCGCCGGTAGTGTTCCTGTATTTTTCATAGGCGGCATGCATCACTTCCCGGATACGCTTTTCAGACAGCTGTTTATCTTTCTGCGCCAGGGCCACACTGCCGGATAACAGTATACACATGCCCGTGAGCCATTGCAGCAGGATTTTTTTCATATGAAAAGATTAAAATTTATACACCATGGAGAAGCAGCCTTCCGCTGTCAGCAGATATCGTCACCGGGATGCATACCCGACATCCGGCAATCTTTCCTGCAGAGATAACGGTATCAGATAATTAATTACCTTGAAGATCAACAGATTAGGGCGCCTGCCTGTAGGTATAAGAACACGCCTGAACCGGAAAAGTTCAATCAGCAGAGAATTAAGGCGTATGCTTCCATGAAAGGGGTTAACACAGACAGCTACTCTCCCGGCGTATAGTTGGAAGCCTCATCGAGGATTTCATAGGTACGCAGCAGGGCCTGTACCTGCTGTACCATATGGGATAAGCGGTTTAGTTCCGCAGGCGTCAGCAACATCATGACATGATCCGCCGGAAGCGGCAGACAGATGGACTTTTCATTCAGTTCACGATGAACATCTCCATGATCACTCATCCGCACAACCATATCCGCAAAGCAGAAAAACTCATCTCCGGAAAGATTTACAACGCTGGTACCGAAAGCCAGCTGAATACCTTTACAATGGGGGCAACGGATCATATAACCGTTACTGCTGTGATACAAAGTCTGATAATTACACATAAAATCTTTGGGTTATAGTGCCTCCAGCGGCCCGGTTAAAGGCCGCTGTCAGGACTTGTTTCATCACTCTTTACTAAACATTGTGGTACAAACAACGGAGTTCTATGTATAGCTTATGATGTACTGACACAAAAGTATAATGATGAATCAAGGTAGCGGTGTCGGATCAGGAAAAGGATTTACGCAAAAAGGAAAAGTAAATAGTGTTAATTGCGAATTACAAATTGCGAATTACGAATGTAGCGCGGAGACATAAGCGGACAAAGGATTACGTCTTCAATTGCGATCATTTTTCATCTGTGCATGGCTATAAATAGGGAACCCGAAAGACTAAACGCGTCCTTCGGGTCATAGGATAATCAATATATTCTGTGTAATTATTCGCTAATATCTCCGCGCTTCATTCGCAATTCGTAATTCGTAATTCGCAATTTCTAAAAATCCAGCTTCTTCGATCCATCCATCTGAATAGCATAACGGAAACTTAGATAGCCTGTTTTATTATCTCTGTCGGGGTTAGCCGGACTATCTTTATAAACGCTGAGGATTTGTAGTTTGGCGTATTTTCCTTTGGCAGTTTTTATCAGGATGACACGCGGGAAGGTATAAACGATATGTGCCTTTTTAGGGTTGCCGGGGAACAGGGCGCCGGAAAAATCATAGAAGGCATAGCCGAAACCGGTGCCCATAAAGTGGTCCAGGCCAACATAATCATTTGTCATAAAATCAGTATCGGGGGATGTCACTGATTTTACATTCACGAAAGCCTCATCAAACAGGGCTTTGGGCACGGGTAATACTTTGGGGGTATTGTTGTTGTCATTGAAATACCGGGATTCTACGGAGGCATCGCGGAGCAGCAACAGCGCGCCTTTTCCCGGACCGCCGTTACCGGGGCTGTTAGCGGCGTTGCCATTGTTGGGCGCTACACTGCTGTTATAGATACCTGTGAAGGCAATATCCCAGCTGGCTGTTTGCGCCTGCGCCGCCGGTACTATCCTGTTTTCTTCCAGACTGTAATAAATGGTTCTGGCGCTGCCGGCGGAATTAGCTGCCGTGTCTGCCTGCATATTCACTACCGTGTACACGCCTGTTTTAACAGGCTCCCGGCCTTCCGTGCCTCCGCCAGGGGTGCCGGTGTTCTTGTTATCATCGCTTTTGGAACAGGCCGACAACATCATTATAACTGGAACGGATAAACGAAATATTGATCTCATAAAAATTATTTAGCAGGTGTAGTTAAATCGCGGCTGCCATTCTCCTGTACAAAGTACCGGATGGTGAAATACGGCGCAGGCCACATCAGATCAGTTACTGCAGGCGGGTTCCCCTTGTACATGCTGATCAGCTCCAGCTTGGCATATTTTCCCGCAGCCGTGCGTACAACAAAGGTGCGGTTGGGTATGGCGCGTGCCAGGTGGGTAGTCAGGCTATAAAAATACCATCCGCGGCTGGATGGAAGCGGGTAGCCGTCCCACCCGATACTCACCATATCGTTGGCCTGGAAATAGGCATCATCCGGTGCCGTAGTCACAGATTCATAGGGCTTGTCTAAATAGACCACCGCCCCTTTGCCTGTGCCGCCGTAACCCGGACTTTTAGTGCTCTTTCCGTTGTTGGCGACTACCATGGCATTGTACAACTCTGTAAAAGCCAGGTCCCAGCTGCTGCTTTTCAGGTTGGAAGCGCTGGTATCCCAGGATTGCTGCCCGGTTTTAAAGCTGAACAGAAAAGGCTTGAAAGGACGTTTCTCTTTACCGTCTATCCCATCGCCCACCGAAGCACGGGTATCGCCGGCCATATCATACACGACGGTACTTGTACCATCTTCATATCCCTGCCGGGTTACTTTATCTTCACTTTTCTTACAGGCAAAAAGGCCCGTCAGCAATATGAGTAGCAGTGTAAATTTCCTGTACATGACTATTGTTTTTTACTGTCTTTAAAAAAGCGCCAGCTGAGTCCGGCCATGACAATACGCCCCGGCTGTGCAGGCATGAGCATGTCCGTATAGCCGAGTACGTTATCGGCCGTCAGCTGTATGGATAGATGTCTGTTATATAATTTCTTTTCCAGGGAAGCAAACAGCAGGCAATAACTGTTCACAAATGTATCGTACCGGTCAATAAACCGGTTGCCGTTGGCATCATCGAAGCCGTATCTGCTGCGGTAGTTGAGGCGGAACGAGGCGGTTATTCCCCATGGGGCATACTCATAGAACATGCGCAGATTAAACATATGCCGGGAACGGTTTTCCAGTCCGAAATAATCTCCGGCAACGGACTTACGCGAATCGCCGGTGTTGTTGTTACGGATGGTTTTGTAAGGATACACGCCTGCCCTGATGGAATCTTTCACACCTTCGTCCAGCGCATACAGCAGCTGGTATCCGGCCGTAATATCCAGGCCGGTTAATGGTTTCCAGCCTATACTGGCTTCCAGTCCCTTCATCGTTACCCTGTCCAGGTTCATATAGGAAAACACCTGCTGATAATTCGTTTTCGTAGCTACCTGTATGGTGTTAATCAGGTGATGTACGTTATGGAAGAAACCGTTTACCTCTACGCTGACATTGGCAGGAATACTAACGGAAACGCCTATATTATAAGATACCGATTTTTCTGCCTGCAGGTTTTTACCGATGCGGTCTGCAACCTGTCGTATTTCACTGATCTGGCCGGCCTGCTGCATCTGCCGCAGCGCATCATCCAGTACGGCTGCGCCCAGCACAGTGTAGCCCTGTTGTGAATTGGTGAATATCTGATAGCGCTCCCGGAAATCGGGCGTCTTGAAACCTGTACCTACGGAGGTTTTCAGGGTAAGCCAGGAAACCGGCGTATAGCGGATGCCCGCACTGGGATTGAGCCGTCCGCCATAAGTATTATGATGATCATACCGGATGCCTGCCAGGGCATTGAATTGCTCATGTGGCTTCCAGTCTGCCTGCGTATAGGCAAAGAAGCCCTGCATATTGGCAGCATCGCGGTAGTTTTCATGACGCATCGTTTCCATAGTTCCGCCCGTGCCGCCGGTCAGGGACCAGCCGCCCCTGAAGTCGTGCGCAGCCTGGACTTCGCCGCGGTGGAGGTATTGTGTAAAGGTATGTTTCGCGTACGTTACACCGGCAGCCGGCAGCGTGGTCAGCTGATCTGAAGCATAACGGGTGATGTAATACTGCGTCTTCAGCCGGGTGCCGCCTGGCAGGTTATTATACATGATGACCGAAGCATTCATATCATCTTCCTTCATGGCATCCCTGCTGGTGTGCAGTTCATCCTTACCGTAGCTGTTCACCATTACAGAGCGCCTGCCGGCAAGCCTTCCGGCGAAACTGAAGGAGGTAACGGCATTCACTGCATACCTTGCTCTTCCCTGCAGCGTAACACTGTTATAGGGCGGAGCGGTAACGCCCCTGGTAAGGTAAGGGTTGACGGTGAAGCCGTCTGTATGATAAAAGTTGGCGGAGAGATAGGCAGCCCCTTTCCCTTTGTGCCAGGGAGTTTCGCCCTCCAGGGTTGCATCAGTATTGTTCAGGGAGCCATAGCGGAAAGATGCCAGCGCCTGCGGCGCTTTGATATGCTGGCGGGTGACGATGTTGACCACGCCGGCCAGCGCTTCGCTGCCGAACAGTGCCGACGATGCCCCCTTGATAATTTCAATGCGCTCTATATCGGAAACGGTTATACGCGAAAGATCAAAATCGCCGGTATTACGCCCGATCATAGGCTGCCCGTCAATCATTATCATCGTATAGGCGGCACTGAATCCCTGCATCTGCAGCCCCACAGCACGGGCGCCGCCCTTGATATCATTGACTACCGCCAGCCCCGTCTGCTCCCGCAGCACTTCATCCAGGCGGCGGCTCCCCATCATATCAAGGGTTTTACGGGTAATGACAGTTACCGGCATGGCAGTTTTTCCCGCTACGCTTTCGGGCGCTATACCGGCCGCTTTTACTTCAACGCCCTGCAGCTCGCGGACACGCTTGCTGCTATCAGCCTGACTCCTGGCGGAGAGGCTGATAATACATAACAGCAAGGTATATACGAAAGAAAGAATACGCATCGGGTAATGTTATTTATCAGGGTGTAACCGTAACCGGCTGCTCCAGTCCTATATAATTCTCATAAGCATAGTACCGGTCGTTCAATACAATACCATAAGCATAGGTAGCTGCCGGTATGGCTGCCGGAATTTTAAGTGTAACGGCCGTCTGCGTGTTGCCTATCACTTCTATACGCTGTGTTTCTCCCTGTGCATTCAGGATCAGCAGCGCTTCGGTGATAACACCCAGCCCCTGTGCCTTCAGCGTAAAGGTATCGCCGCGTTTCACGCGCAGCTGCCCGTAGTCTTCCAGTGCAGGTTCCGTATTCCTGACGTACAGGTCGGACTTACGGTTGATGGTGTAAATACCAGTTTCCAGCATCAGCGTATATCTGCCGGAGTCAATGGGAGCTGGATATTTATAGTAAATTCTTTCACGGGTAATGGAATCAATAGCCATCGGTATCTTCTTTCCTGCAGCGGATATCAGGGAAATATGCGTCTGAGCAGGATCAGGGATAACATACAGGGCAGACAGGTTGGTAGGAATTCCGGGGGTGATAAACTGATAGCCCATATCCGGTGTGTTGATAACGGGGTATGGTTGTGAAGAAACAATTCTTACTTTATAGGCGGTACTGTTACCGTTTTCCGCCGTAACGGCATAGTTGGTTCCTGATTTCAACGGTACTTTAATGCCGGTGGCCGGGCTGACAACCGCCTTTTCTGAAACGGTGATGACGGGCGTCATCTCAGCAGGCATCGGTTGTCCGAAGGGCCAGTAAATAATAATCTCGTTAGCTGTAATGGCTGCCTGTAAAGGATTACCTCCTGCATCCGCAAGCTGGAAGGAGGTAATCAGTGACCAGGGCAGCTTTTCACTTTCCTTTGTACAGGCCGTTACCAGCAATACCGGCAAGAGTATGGCCGCAATATAACGGGGAAGTATATATGTTCTGAAAATCGTCATTATGTATTAATTTTATCCGTATACCTGTACCGGCCGCCAGGGTGCTATACTTGTTCAGGGTGTTACACCATACCAGGGCCGGTACTTTTTTATTGCAGGCGCTGATAGTCGAATGATAAATAAGGAATAGGCTCAGTTCCTGTCGGGTTAGCCGGCATATCCTTATAGATGCTCAACATTTTAATTTTGTAGATCTCAGAAATCACAGTACCTACCTTTTTATAGGCAATGATAGTTCTGCCGGCTACCGGTAAAACCTTGTGATTATCATTGAAGAAATAGTTATACCAACCGGCATTTACCGAGTTGTAGCCCAGCTTGTTGCCGGTAGCGGCTGTAGAAGAAGATATCGCGTTGGTTGCGTTAATGCTGCCATAGGCGATATTGTCAATGTATGCCAGTATGAAATTGTTGACACCATTGATGTCCGCATTAAAATAACCGTTGAACTGCAGGGACCGGGAAGCGCTGAAAGCGGTTACGGTAGATTCAGTGCTCAGGCTGTAGTAAAACGGCGCCGGTGAGTTTGGCGGAATGATACTGTCGCTTTTCAGGTTTCTTACCTGGGCAGTATCTCCGGTATTGATGGTGCGTGACAGCAGGGTTACGCCTTCAGTAGCGGCACTTTTAGAGAGACTTACACCAGACTTGTCTGATGCAGGAGTTGTATTGTCTTTCTGACAGGAGGCAGCCAGCAGCGCAACTATCGCGAATGCTGCCATCCTTTTAAATAGATGGGTCATGTTTTCAAGGAATTTTTTGATAAATAATTACTGTTACGGGTGCGGGCCGTTACAGGTATGTCGGATAAGTTATTTAGTAAGTTGCTGAATAATAACAGGGTGGCTGAGCTTCACCGTTTTACTGAAGCTGGTAACCCGCAGGGTATATTTCCCCGAAGGC
Organism: Chitinophaga solisilvae; assembly: GCF_009928525.1. GTDB lineage: Bacteria > Bacteroidota > Bacteroidia > Chitinophagales > Chitinophagaceae > Chitinophaga > Chitinophaga solisilvae. Next base: position 15,873 of record NZ_JAABOK010000021.1, read on the forward strand.
AGCCCCGTTGAATCTGCCGGGATCTCCGCGGAAAACCGTTTGTAATCTATCGGCATATTTGTTGGCGTCACCAGCTGAAACCCTTTACCGGCTTCATTCACCAGTGTCAGGAAAGTGATGTTGCTGTTCGGGATCAGGTTATCCCCGCTGATCGTAATATATAGTCCCTGTTGTTTCGGCCGGTGTTGTATTACCAGCGGATCGGCGGCAGCAGATACCTCCGTTGCTGCCGGAGCCGGCTGTTGCCCGTCTACCACCAGTTTATAGGATGTTGCATTGCCGCTTTTATCTTTTACGGTATATAATATATCTTCTTCCATCGCCATACGGAAAGGCCAGTTTTCGAGCAGTGTCCCACCTGCAGGCGTCACGGTAGCACCCGCCGGCACGGCTATTTCCGGCAGCAGTGATACCAGCGCCGTAAAGTAAGGGATATATACCGTAATGGTTTTCCTGCTATCGTTGATAACGCCTTCCACAGCGCCGTCGCGGGTATTGGTGACAGTAAACCGCAGCATGCGGTTCTCCGGCAACGGCGGCGCATCAGTTGTTTTTTTGCAGGCAGATAACAGTATGGAACATGCCGCTACATACAACATGGATGTTGCAATTGATTTTGTAAAATTCATTTTCGTATATTCATTAACGTTACACCAACAGTAATACAGTAGATACTGCTGTGCAGACAGTACCGGGTTGCTACCAGAATATTCTTTTACTTATTGTATGAAGCGGAGTAATTAAAATTGCATGGCAAAAATAGTTATCAGCGAACGAATTGCCTGATCCAATCGGGAAATTAAGTTACGCTATCGGGAACTACAGGCTGCGCAAGAGTTCACGCCAGGATTCCTGTTCCGGAATGCCCGGTTTACGTTTTCCGAAAAACTGTACAATCATCTCACCGGCTTCATCATATACTTCCATAGAAGTGACGCCGCCTTCTGCAGGCTTATCTACAATCCAGCACTGGGCTACATCCGCAGTTTTCAGATGCAGGTTAAAATCGGGATCCATGACGTTGATCCATCCCGGAATAGCTACTATCTTCTGTACAGGACCGGTATGTATTTCGATGTTACCATGATTACCAACGAACACCATAATTTCCTGCCCGGATGCGGCAGCGCCACGCAGCAGGGCATCTGCAGCCTGGTTATCCACTTTGCGGGTAAACACGCCGGCTGCGGCTTCTACCGCCTGCAGACGCTGTGCACGATGCTTCATCAGCATCGGGTAAAAATCATGCGTATCTTTCAGCGCTGCCCAGTCGGCCAGCAATGCTTCTTTATTAATGGCTGCCGTAGCGGGTATTGTTTTGCCGGCAGCTGCAAAGGTAACAGGCTCCTGCTGTACAGCTTCCAGATGCCTTGTCAACAGGGCATCCCAGGCGGTAATATCTGTTTCCGGCAATGCATATATCTTGATGATGGCATCTCCGGATGCATCAAATATCTGTATTGATTTTTTAAATCCTGCCGCGTCATCATTGTCCACGGCGAAACCCCAGGTCCATTTATTCAGGAACATGCGCAGGTCAATATCTTTTCCCAGTACAATACCCACATGTTTGTTGCTGGTATCTACCTGTTCAAATATGCCTTTACGTTCTATCACACAGCTTTCATTGCGGGTGAGCACCATCACACGCCCCAGTGCCGGCATACCGTTGATGAGGGAGCGGAAATCCGGCTGCAGCAATTTTACTGCCGTACCTATACAGGTGGCTACCAGGGCAGCTTCGCTGACCTGTAACGCTTTGGCAGCGTCACGGATGCGTACTTTCGGGTTGGCTGTCCGGTAGCTGTTCCATGCTGACCGGAGAGAAGAGATCGTTGTTTCCATGATATAATAAGTTTGAAGTTTCAGCGAAAGCGGGAATAACAATAGGATGATTACATTGCGGATGAACCAGCACCTGCACACCGATACCGAAGCAATGACGGATATGCGGTGCGGTGAGTACTTCCTGTACGGATCCTGCTACATGAACGCCGCCCTGGTGCAGGAATATCAGCTGATCTGCATAGGCAGCCGCCAGCTGAAAATCATGCAGCACGGCGATCACCAGCATACCATATTCAGTCAGCTTTTTTGCAAGCTGCAGCGCCAGCTGCTGATGACGTATATCCATTCCCGTTACTGGCTCATCGAGCAGCAACATTTTTTTTCCGGCTGTTGATTTTTCCAGCTGCGGCTTCTCCAGGAGCTGTGCCAGCACGCGTGCCATATGCACGCGTTGCTGCTGTCCTCCGGAAAGTGTTACCCAGGAGCGGCCTGCCAGATCAGCGACCTGCATGGTGTCCATGGCATAGTCAACAATGGCAGTATCCAGCTCCGGTGCAGCATGATGCACAAACCGGCCCATCTGTACTACCTCTCTGACCGTAAAAGCCAGCTGCAGTACCACCTGCTGCGACAGCACCGCGCGGCGTTGCGCCTGTTCCGCCACAGAGAATGATTGCAGCTGTTCGCCATGTAAGCGTATCTGACCGGTATAATGTCTGTACTCACCGGCCAGCACTTTGAGCAGGGTGGTTTTTCCGGCGCCGTTGGCGCCCATCACCACACACAGCTCTCCTGCCTTCGCCTGCAGACTGACATGCTGCAGAATGCGGCGCCCTCCCAGCGACAAGGAGATATTCTGAATATCCAGCATCATAATACCAGTTTTTTCTTTTCTTTCATAATCAGCCAGATGAAAAAAGGCGCGCCGATGATTGCCGTAACAATACCTACCGGCAGCTCAGCCGGCGCTATGATGGTACGGCATAACAAATCAGACAGCGTAATCAGTATCGCGCCACCCAATGCCGAACACGGAAACAGTATCCGGTACGACGGGCCTGTGAACTGCCGGATCATATGCGGCACTACCAGTCCCACAAAACCAATCACACCCGTCACCGCCACGCCCGCCGCCACCGCCAGTGTAGCCAGCAGCATCAGCTGCATTTTGAGCGATTGTACCCGTACGCCGCTATGCTGCGCTTCCCTTTCTCCCAAAGCAAAAACATTCATGGCCGGCGCCAGCCGCGGTAGCAATACCACCGGTAGCAGAATGAAAGGCATCACCACCAGCACCGTTTGCCAGGTAGCTGCTCCCAGGCTCCCCATCATCCAGAACACAATGCTACGCAGCTGTTCATTCGGCGACAGGTAGGTGAGCAGTCCGGTAAAGGCGGCGCACAGCGCATTCACGGCAATACCACCCAGCAGCATCATGGTTACCGATGATCCGTTAGCTGTGCGGGCGATACGGATGATGAGCCATGCCGCTGCAAATGCAGCCGCAAAAGCGGCGATATTCATTCCGTAATAATGCAGCCAGCCGTTGCCCGTCAATGCCGGCACCCACAGCTGCAGCGACAATACCAACACAGCCCCTACAGAAGCGCCGGAGCTGATACCTATCAGGCCGGGATCCGCCATCGGATTGCGGAAAAGCCCCTGCATCGCAGCGCCTGCCACCGCCAGTCCTGCACCGGTTAATACCCCCAGCAGTACCCGCGGAAGCCTTATCATCAGCAACACACCTTCCATAGCAGGATCGTAACTAACGGGAAGGGTTATATGAATTTTTTTCAGCAGGATGGCAACTACCTGCAACGGTGATATATGCATAGCACCGGTACCGGTGGCTGCAAGTATGACCATTATCAATACCAGCAACAATACACTCACTGCCCCGGCTTCTTTCCGGCGCTGCCACGGAGTGGTTACCAGCGCCATTTATCCGCTTATTTTCTGCGACAGTTCTTTAATGGCAGTGATGATACGCGGCCCGAAACCAGCCAGCAGCTGCCCGTCCATCACAATCACCCTTTTATTTCTGCCGGCGCTGGTTTGCGCCATCCCCGGCACTTTCAGCAATCCGTCTATACCTCCCATACTTTGCAGCCCGGTATCGAACAGTAATATCACATCCGGATTAGCTGCCACCAGGGATTCTGCGGTGAGCGGTTTGAAATCGGCGAAGCCGGTAGCGGCATTCGAAGCGCCTGCCAGGCCAATCATTTTATCCATCGGCGTAGCTGTGCCGGCTACCATCATCGTACCTGCGCCGCGGGCATAGATAAATAATACTTTCTTATGCTGAGGCGTCACGCGCAATGCCTGCTGCTGCTTGTCCAGCTGTGCACAAAGCGCTGTGCCCTTCTCCGGTACATGCATCGCTGCAGCTACCTGCGTGATGAGCTTTTTCGTTCCTGCCACAGAAAATTCCTGTTCTATAATAACATGAGGAATACCTACACTTTTGAACTGATCCAGCACGGCAGGTGTCAGAAAATTACTGGTGGCAATAATGATATCGGGCTGCAACGCCAGCACCGGCTCTGCGCTGATATTCCGGTTGTGACCTACCTTCGCCACCTTCTCCATCGCAACAGGATAAGTGCTCGTCACATCCACACCCACTATCTGTTTTTCAAAACCGAGCGCGCACAATACTTCTGTAATAGCGCCATTCAGCGATACAATTCTTTTATAGGCTGTTTGTGCGGAGGCGTTTACCACTACGCACACGAAAGCCAGGAGCAGCAGACTGCTTCTTAATTTCAGAGACATGTTCAGATAATTTTTTGAATTGGTATTCAGGAATTAAAGAGATAAAATGGCAACCCTATCCCGGGATAGGGCGGCCATCGGCCTACAGGAACAATCTTTACTCCGCCATGTTCCTGCAGGTTAAGCTGGAAAGGGCATATAATTCCCCTCCTGGCATATTCTTCTTTCAAAAAATATGACCAAAATATCTTTATCTGTTTAAAGAGATGATGATTTACCGCGTCCATCACGGGTTAATGAGAAGGATAGCGGTAGTATTGGCGGCGGAGTAATTTTATCGGAAACAAATCTACGTCATAAAAATGTAATGAGTTTATCGAATCGGGAAAAAAAATGACAATTCGGGAAAATCTGAAAAAAATTAGTTCGTACTGCAACCAATTTGTTTTTCCGGTGTTAAGAATCGGAACAAAATAAATTCTACTCATGGACTGGGACGAACTACTGGACCCTTTGTCGCCATTTAATCGGGAAACTATGCAGGAGCAGATCAAAATTGTAAACGTACAGGACGGACTGATAGCAGCCGCCAAAAAGCTGGCTGCGGAAAATTATCCGGCGGTGGGTAATATGCAGCCGGGAACAAGGAGCGTATTGGAAACAGTCATTATTAAACACGCCGTAAAAATGGCGGTGGACATGCATGACGCCATCACCGGCAATTCCACGGAATGAGAAAAAATAAAGTCAGCTGTAAAACCTGTTAACAAATGCCAACAGCTATTCCGTTCTGAACACCATCCTTTTCATATTAATGCCGGCAACGATGCCATAACCACGCTCTACATTGGTAAATACCCGTACCGGTTCGGTAATGATATTTCCATTATTGATGGTTTGCGCCCTCGTAGTCAGGAAATACTGATAGGAATTATGCGTCAGTGAACTTACCTCCAGCATCAGGTACTGGCTGGTAATGGGTTCCTGTGTTTCAAGCACAAACAGTAAACGTTTGCCGTTGAAACGTTCATCATTGATGATAAGACTGGTAGTATAGTTATTGTCCAGCAGGTTATTGCTGAAAGCCGGGTCCAGCCTGAAAGACCGCATAGATACCGGCTGCATCTCGTCATTGCACACGAATAACCGGAAACGGTAGTAATCTTTACCACCGGGATTATCATCCAGCGTGAATCTTATCCTGCTGCTGGTACGCACTGCTCCCGGTTCTGAGGCCGCCGGCGCCGGCGGCAGGGTATCTCCCGCTGTCACCGGATCCAGCTTGCCGGAAGCAACCCGGATAGTATATTTCTTTCCCCGCTCCGCCTTTCCGGCGGTAACGAAAAAGGTCTGTCCTTTAATCACCTGCTGCACCGGAGCGGGCATGGGCGTTCCATCCTGATCGATGGATACCGCTGCATTCTTTATTTCCTCAAAGCCGCTGTCATCATACACATTGGAAGGAACGCTGCGCGTCACCCGGATGTAGATGACGCTATCCGGCTGTATCAGGCTGTTCACCACTATTTTATCGCCTTCATAAGGCAGACTGATATTCACCCGTTTTTCACAGGAAGTTAAAAGGGCTACTAACAGTAACGCGTAAACGAAGATACTTTTCATACACCTCTTTTAAAATTTTATAGCATATGTTATACTAGGCAGGAAAGGCAATACAGATACCTTGGAGAGGTAGCGCTGCTTTTCTGCATCATCTCTTTTGATATAGTAGTAAAAGGGATTGGGCTGGTTATATACGTTATACACGCTGAGGTTCCAGCTTTTGCGCCAGTATTTTTTCTGTTTGGTATACGTAATGCCTACATCCAGCCGGTGTACATTTTCTGTACGGTAATTGTAACGGCTGTCATACCGGTCACGGGTATGGCTTTCCTCTCCAAACCCCGGATCCCAGGGAGACGGGGACTCAATACCGCTGTAACTTGATACCGGCAATGTCATCGGTGCACCTGTAGTAAAATGCCAGGATGCAGACAGCTCCCAGTGTTTACCCAGCTTCTGCGACAGGATGATTTCCAGGTCGTGCCGGTGATCATATTTATAAGGGAAGATCTGATCGTTGTTGATACCGGGGAAACGGCGCGTACTCCATGCCAGCGTATAACCGATCCAGCCGGTAGTACTTCCCTTCTGCTTGCGGATCATAGCTTCACCGCCATAACTCCAGCCTTTACCGATGGTAACCTTTTCATCCCAGCGCGTTATTTCCACGTTGGTGGTGGCAGACAGGTCCGTATATTCGATCATGTTATACATGGACTTGAAATAGCCTTCCATCGAGAACTCAAACATATTGTTCCGGGTAGTTTTGGCTATCCCCAACGCCACCTGCCGGGAATACATCGGCGCCACACGCTGGGTAGACGGCACCCATATATCAGTTGGCAGCGAAGGCGCGCTCCTCGATAACAGGTGAATATACTGGTTCATATGGGTATAGGAGCCCTTTACCGCCCAGTTTCTGGGCAGCATGTAACGCACTCCCAGCCGGGGTTGCAGCGAATTGTAAAAACGCCCTTCCACCAGGAAGCCGGAAGCATGCACCCCTATATTGACAAACAGCCCGGTACTCAGCCGCCAGTCATCTTCCGCATACAGCAGGAATTCCATTCCCTTTACTTTCAGGCCGCTGCCGGTAGTATCCAGCGGTTTGATGTTATTCTCCTTTTCCTCGAAATCCAGTACACCGGGCTGAAACAGGTGCCCCACTACCGCTCCGCCGAAACGGAAAGAATGCTGCGGGTCTGGCCGGTAGTCGAAATCCATTTTCAGGCTGGTATTCTGCATACGCGAATAATAGGTAGTATTCTGATCCACCTGTTCTCCGGTAGCCTGCCGGCCATATTTAATACCATATTCCGTCAGAAAGGAATACTGGGAATAATTGATGGTGGTATTGGAAAACAGCCGCGGATTATAAATATGATTCCAGCGCAATGCCCCGATAGTATTACCCCAGCTGAATTTCAGGCGGCTGGATTCCACTACGCGGCCGCTGAGATCCGGAACGGGTAAGGTATCCGGCGCCAGTTTCAGGAGAAAATTATCTTCTCCTTTATAGATGCTGAAATAGATGCGGTCTTTAGGAGAGAAGATGTGATTGATTTTTGCATTCACATCATAGAAATAGGCGTACAGTGCGCCTTCCCGGCCCAGGTCATCATCGGAGCGGAGCATCGTATTATATACCAGGTCCGGATAGGAGCGGCGGGCAGAAACGATGAAAGATGTTTTATCCTTAATGATAGGGCCTTCCACATTTACCTTGGCAGAGATTAACCCGATAGCCACATCTCCGTGGTAATGCTTCATATCTCCGTCTTTCAGTGTAATATCCACCACAGATGACAGGCGGCCTCCGAAACGTGCCGGGAAAGCGCCTTTATACAGGTCGGTGGATTTCACTATTTCTGTGTTCAGCAGGGAATATACACCGAAGAAGTGAGAGAAATTAAATACCGTTGAGCCATCCATCAGGATGAGATTCTGATCCGGACTACCGCCGCGCACATGCAGGTTGCCGGCGCCGTCCATACCACCACTTACGCCGGGCATGGATTGCAGCGTTCGCATCACATCCGATTCTCCCAGTAACTTAGGCATGGATTGCATGGCAGACAAGGGCAGGGTTATCTTGCTCATCTGGGTTTCATCCTGCAGTTTATTATCGGAAGCGTTAACGACTACTTCTTTCAGGTTGGCCACAGGCTGCAGCGATACCATCACAATTCTGTCGCCCCGTTCTGAAACCGGCAGCAATACCGGTTCATAGCCGATATATGAAACAATGAGGCTGTTGGTATCCTTCACAGTGGTAAAACTGAAATAGCCGTATTGATTGGTGGTAGTGCCCTGTTTCAGTGCAGGCGAGTAGATAGTGGCGCCGGGAAGTTTTTCGCCGCTGCGGCCATCCTGTACATAACCGCTGATAGTGCGGGTGGTGCGTATGATCTGTTGCAGTACAATCTGATCTCCGACACGGGTGAATCTGATATTTTCAGGCGCAAAGACTTCCTCCAGCACACCTTTGAGGCGCTGACGGTACGCTGTAACTGTAACTTTACGGGATAAGTTAACAAGTTCCCTGCTATATGAAAAATGGATGCCGTATTCCTTCTCCAATATTTCACACACAACCCGCATAGGTTGATCCTTTACTATCACTGTAACTCTTGTTTGCCAATCCCACCCTGAAACTTTTAACGGGATGCATAAAAGCAGAATACCCGTCAGCAGTTTGCCGGCTAACGACATAATTTAATGTATGACTTTGTTATCTGGGATTCCTGCTGAAGTAATGCCGGTTACTTCAGTTTATATTGTCTGTCGCCCGCTTTTTCCCATTGTGCATTTAATGTCATGGCCAGTGCATTGATGACATCATCGATGTTTTCGCCATTGAAATTAGTGCTGACGGTAAGTTTCAGCAGGGAGGTATCTTCTACCACCACCTTTACATCATATACTTCGGTAATGGTGTGCAGTACTTCTTCCAGTGGGGTATCATGGAAGGCCAGTGCCCTGCGGTCTGCGTCCTTCACGTGAGCGGCTACACGAAAAGCAGGATGGTAATTATCCTGTTGCAGCAGCATATTTTCAGTAAGCACTACGCTGTCCGCCTTTTCATGATCGATCACCATCACTTTACCACTTGCTACATGTACAGCCAGGGTGGATTTTCCTGGTTCATAACGCACCGTAAACCGGGTGCCCAATACTTTTATAACTGTGTGTCCGGCCGTTACCACAAAAGGGTAAGCGGCATTGCCGGCAACATCGAAAGTAGCGGAACCGGACAGGGTTACTTTTCTGTTCTTTTCATTAAACCCGTTTGCGACCTCCAGCCGGGCGTTGCCCAGCAGCGTAATGCTGCTGCCATCGGCCAGCGTGGTGGTCAGCGGGCCTGCGAAGGTGTCAGCGGACTTCTTACTGCCCAGCATCCACCAGCCTGCGCCCAGCAATATTAAAACAACTGCGGCAATTTTCAAGAGGGTATAGATCACTCCGCTTCGTTTCGGCATCAAAGTCTCTTCCACCGGGGCTTTTCCTTCCTGAGAAATTTTCCGGTCCTCCGGCCTTAATTCCATCTTATCATACAATTGCTGCCAGGACCTGCTGGTATCTGCAGCCGTTACGGCCGACGGGGCCGCTGCGGTGGTCAGCACTTTCTGCAGGGAAGCCAACAGCGCCCGGTTATCCCCGGCGTCCTGCAGCCACTCGTCTACCCATGCACGCTCTTCCGCATCTGCTTCGTCGAGCAGATACTTGCAGAGCAAGGTATACAGTGCCTCATCAGGAAAAGTTGGTGTCATGCAGTTGTATGTTTTTTTAATATTCCCGCTCTCAGGCGGATTCCCCTTAATTAGACGCATGGAAAAGACCCCTTCCCCTATGCGTCCTTAAATAATTATTAAAATAAAAAACCAGTGAGCAAAGGCAGGTATTCCTTCAGCTCCTGGTGCAAAATTTTGAGCGCCTTACCCATATGATTTTCCACCGTTTTCACGGAGATATTCAGGGTAGCAGCTATCTCTGCATATTTCAGCTGCTGCTGCCGGCTCAGCACAAATACCTCCCGGCAACGCTCCGGCAACATATCCAGCGCTCTCAGGTAAAGCCTTTCCAGCTCCCTTACTTCGTCGGATGCACCGATAGCCACATCCTTGATATTACTGTACTGGGTTTCTCTATCAGACCTGACATTATCCTTACGCCACTGACTGATGGCAGTATTACGTATCGCTGAGAATAGGTATGCCTTTACAGGGCCGGTTATAGTGATACTATCCCGCTTTTCCCATAACCGCAGAAAAACCTGCTGCACGACCTCCTCTGCCGCATGGGAATCACCCATGTAGTGTGTGGCAAAGGCAATGCATTGAGCATGATTTTCCCGGAATAATTCTTCAAATGATTGGAGGTCCAACATGATGAAACACAAATATAGATGTAATCATTTGAGATTTTGTCATTTGAGATTTTGTTTCTGTTAAAAATCTTCGCCCGGACTTTCATAATAAATTATCAATCAGCTACAAAACCTCGGAGGATAAATATCATATGATAGCTGCCCCCACCGCCCGTTCTCCTGATTTTTTCCTTTACAAAAGCCTCCCTGCGGTATATTCCCACCCGTTGTACAACACCAGATCTCAAATATCATCATCTCAAATGATAAAATCCTTCCCTATCTTTGATCCCGCAATGTACAACCTGATCAAAAAACTACTTTTCCGCTTTCCGCCGGAGAACATCCACCACAGCGTAATGCGTGGTATCAAGACAATCTACGCACTGCCCCTGGGCAAAAATATTTTAAAGGCCTTCTGCGGCGTAAAAACACCCGGACTGGAACGCGAACTGTTCGGCCTGCGCTTTTCCAACCCGGTAGGACTGGCCGCCGGATTTGACAAAGACGCCAGATACATTGATGAACTGTCATGCCTCGGCTTCGGCTTTGTGGAAATAGGTACTGTCACCCCACTGGCCCAACCCGGCAACGATCAGCCACGGCTTTTCAGGCTGCCGGAAGACAAAGCCCTCATCAACAGGATGGGCTTCAACAACGAAGGCGCCATCGCCGCTGCCAAGCGACTGCAACATAAAAAATCAAACATCATCGTAGGCGGCAACATCGGCAAAAACAAGAATACACCTAACGAAGAAGCTGTCAGCGACTACGAAAAATGTTTTCACGCCCTGTATGAGGTGGCTGATTATTTTGTTGTAAATGTCAGCTCTCCCAATACCCCCAATCTGAGGGCATTACAGGAGAAAGAACCACTGAAGCAACTCCTGCATCACCTGCAGCTGCTCAACACACAAAAGCTGAAACCAAAACCTATTCTCCTGAAAATTGCGCCGGACCTCACTACCGAGCAACTCGACGATATCATTGAAATTGTGCAGGAAACAAAACTGGCCGGCATTGTGGCAACCAATACCACCATCAGCCGCGAAGATCTGAACACGCCGGCGGCAGAAGTGGCCTCCATCGGAGCAGGCGGACTAAGCGGCCTTCCGGTGAAACAGAAATCCACCGAAGTGATCCGGTATATCCACCAACATAGCAAGGGCAGCATTCCCATTATCGCTGCAGGTGGTATCTTTACAGCTGCCGACGCCCAGGAAAAACTGGATGCCGGCGCATCGCTGGTACAGGTATACACCGGTTTCATCTATGAAGGCCCGACCATTGTGAAAAAGATCTGTGCCGGTTTGCGTAAATAACATCGCATCAATTGAATCACAACCTATATGGAACAATTTCTCACTGCTGAGTCACTTATCAGCCTGCTGACGCTGGTGCTCATGGAAGTAGTGCTTGGCATCGACAATGTCATCTTCGTTTCTATTGTTATGAACCGCCTGCCGGAAGAGAAACGCCCGGCCGCACGCCGTATCTGGATGTTTACAGGTATGGCCGTTCGTATCATCCTGCTGCTGTGTATCGGGTACATCGTGAAAGCGGTACATCCCCTCTTCCACATCGGCAGCCATGGCTTCAGCCTGCGCGACCTCATCATGCTGGGCGGCGGCCTTTTCCTGCTCATCAAAACCACCCTCGAAATCCACCACAAACTGGAAGGAGAGGAAGAGCAGATCAACATCAAAAATGGTAACAAACCCGCTGCATCCATGCTGAATGTAGTAGGCCAGATCATCCTGATCGATACCATCTTCTCCTTCGATAGCATCATCACTGCCGTGGGCCTCGCCAAACAGGTACCTGTGATGATCATTGCCGTAGTTATCGCCATGATCGTCATGTTCCTCTTTGCTCCCAGAATCAGTGACTTTATCCATAAACACCCGACCCTTAAAATGCTGGCATTATCCTTCCTCGTTATGGTAGGCGCCATCCTCATCATAGAAGGCTGGGATGCTGATAAAGCACATGACCTCCACCTGAAAAATTATGTATACTTCGCTATGGCCTTCTCCTTCGGCGTAGAAATGCTGAATATGAGAGTGAGAAAGGGGAGTAAGCCGGTGGAGCTGAAAGAACCGAAATTGTAGGTTCATGCTGATTGAAGAACCTTCAATTTAATTACGAATTACAAATTGCGAATTACGAATGAGGAGCGAAGACATAAGCGAAGAAACAAATTCTTTATCCGCTTATGTCTTCGCTCCTCATTCGTAATTCGCAATTTGTAATTCGTAATTCTTAATTCATAGTTTTCTTTGTTTTGCGTTCATCAGCGTCACCGCCACTAACCCCGCTGTTTCTGTACGCAGGCGCGTGTTCCCCAGCGTTACCGGCTCGAAACCCTTTGCCAGGGCCTGTTGTATTTCTTCAGGAGTAAAGTCTCCTTCAGGCCCTATCAGGATGAGCGTATCTTTTCCTGGCTGCATATGTTGGTGCAGTTCCTGCTTCTGTTCAGGGAGGCAGTGGGCGATCAGCTTTTGCGGATCGTTACTGTTAACCACCTTTTCAAAAGGCTGCGGCTCCTGCAGGTCGGGCAGATAGAATTGTTTTGACTGCAGCATGGCAGCCACCAGAATGTTCTGCAATCTTTCTGCTTTTATTTTTTCTTTTTCTGTACGCTGACTGACCAACGGGATGATGGTCTGAATACCTATTTCCGTTGCTTTTTCCAGGAACCACTCTATACGGGAGGCATTCTTGGTAAACGAAATGGCTATACGTAATGCCGGCGAAGGCGCAGGCATCTGTTCACGCTGCCGGATGCTTACGCTGCAGCGTTTACGGTTATCATCAGTGATGACAGCCGTAAACCTATGGCCGCGGCCATCTGCCAGCAGCACGCTGTCGCCTTTCTCATGGCGGAGTACCTGAATGCAGTACTTGGAAGTATCCTCATTCATGGTGTAGGCGGCAGCATCGGGCTGTATATCAGGCGCGTAAAATAAAGACTGTTCCATGGGCGCAAAGGTAAAAGGTTTTGCAGATTATGCCTCTTCTACCAGCTTTTTCGTTTTAATGTGGAAACGGATAAACAGCTGTACGGATGCTGCCAGCAGTCCCAGTAACAATGCCCACCAAACGCCCTGTACACCGAATCCCAGGCGGATGCCCAATAGATAACCCAGCGGGATACCAATTCCCCAGTAGGCAATCAGGGTAATGACAGTAGGCACCTTCACATCGCCCAGGCCGCGCAGGATACCAAGACCCACTACCTGCGTACCGTCGAACAACTGGAAGAAGGCCGCAATAATCAGCAGGCCGGAAGCGATGTGTATCACCTGCGGATCGTTGATATACATGGCAGGCAGCAGGAAACGGCCGAATGTGAATAACAGCGCCGCGCCGCCCATCAACACCAGCACCATATGGTAACTCGCGATAGCAGATAAACGCAGAGAGGTATAATCCTTCTTACCGAAATTATTACCGCTCTTGATACCCGCCGCCGCCGATACACCGCTGGCCATCATGTAGGTCATGGCAGCCAGACTGAGTGCTATCTGATGCGCCGCCAGTTCGGCAGCCCCCATCCAGCCCACCATTACAGCTGCGCCGCTGAATGCACTGATCTCAAAAATGTACTGCAGCGCCACCGGCGTGCCTATACCCAGGATCTTTTTAACAGAAGACATCTTCAGGTTACTGAACCCGAAGGTCTGCAGGTATGGCTTGAAACGCGGTGCACGCAATACATAGAACGCCATGGTAATACCCATGATAAGCCTGTCCGTGAAAGTGGCGATACCCACCCCCACCACGCCCATACGCGGAAAGCCAAACAGCCCGTATACCAGCGTAATACCAATAATGATATTGATGGCGTTACCGATAATACTGATATTCATCGCCTGGCGCGTGAAGCCCAGCCCTTCCGCAAACTGTTTGAAGGACAGAAACAACATCAGCGGAATGAAGGAAAAGCCAAGGTAGCGCAGGAAAGGCTTTGCCTGTGCAGCTACATCCGCTTCCTGCCTTAACAGGGTAAGATGACTGCTGCCGAAATAGATCACGGCCGATAACAGGAAACCTACCACCATATTCACAATCAGACTATGGCTCAACAGATGGCCGATGGCAGTTTTATTGCCACGGCCGTTTTCCTGTGCAATCAGCGGAGTCAGGCCATAGGACATGCCTATGCCGGTCACCATAAAAACGGAGAACAGGCCATTACCTAATGAAACAGCCGCCAGCGGCACTTTCCCGGTATGGCCAATGATAATACTGTCGGATAATGCTACCAACGTGTGTCCCAGCTGGGAAATAATCACAGGATAGGCCAGGTGGAAATTGTCTTTGTAATATCCCCTGTATTTTAAATAAAGCTGTTTCATCTTTTAATCTTCTGTCGGTTTACGGGTTAAATGTATGATAAACAAAAAGGCCGGTCATCTTACGATGCCGGCCTTTTACTGCAATATCTTATGCATTAAAACGGAGCATCTTCAAAGCCTTCATCGAAGTTCATGTCATTCATCTTGGATCCTTTCTGTATGTACAGTTTCGCTTCATCATTACCACCGCCTCCATGTTGCTGACGCATACCTGCGAAAGGACTGCCACCACCGGGGTTTTCCAGGCTGCCATCATCTTCAAATCGCTGGAATTCCAGTACAGCTCTGAGTTTGATGGTATCCAGCTGACCGTTACGGTGCTTGGCTATACGCACGTGGGTTTCTCCTTTGTTGGATTCGCCCATTTCGTTGGTGTTGATCTCATAATATTCAGGACGGTACAGGAACATTACCATGTCCGCATCCTGTTCAATGGCTCCGGATTCACGGAGGTCACTCAGCTGCGGCATCTTGTTACCGTCTTTTCGTTTTTCCACATCACGGCTCAGCTGGGACAGTGCTATTACCGGCACCTGCAACTCTTTTGCGAGCCCCTTGAGATCACGGGAGATCTTACTGATCTCCTGTTCGCGGTTGGAGCCTTTACCATCGCCGCTGCCACTCATCAGCTGAAGGTAGTCGATAATGATAACGCCTACACCGTGGTTATGCACCAGTCTCCGGCATTTTGCACGCAGCTCAAAGATGTTGAGCGCCGGCGTATCGTCAATGAAGATGGGCGCTTTCGCCAGGCGTTCGATACCGTGGGTCATCAGCTTCTTCATCTCATATTCTTCCAGCTTACCACGGGAAATCTTTTCCAGCTTTATTTCTGACTCGGCCGAGAGGATACGTTGTACAATCTGGCCGGAGGACATCTCCAGAGAGAATACCGCTGCGCCTTTCGGGAAACGTGGATGGAGCGCCGCATTACGCGCCAGGTTCAGGGCGAAGGCGGTCTTACCCACAGACGGACGGGCAGCGATGATGATAAGATCGGTTGACTGCCAGCCATAGGTCACCTTATCGAGTGACGGGAAGCCGGAAGGCACCCCGGTTATATCATCCCCCTTGTTACGCAGATCCTCGATACGCTTCATGGTATTTACCAGGACACGGTCGATGGAATCGTAGTTTTTACGCAGGTGATTATTGGTTATTTCAAACAGCTTTGATTCGGCACTGTCCAGCAGGTCGAATACATCGGCGGTATCCTCATAGGATTCCGTCAGGATTTCCCCGGAAATACGTATCAGCTCACGCTGAATGAATTTCTGCAGGATGATACGGGCGTGCGCTTCAATATTGGCGGAAGACACCACCGCATTGGTGAGCTTCATCACGCTGTAAGGACCGCCTATTGCTTCGAGCGATCCCATGGATCTGAGTTCTTCAGTGACGGTAAGAATATCTACCGGCATGGATTTGGCCGCCAGTCTTGTCATGGCGGAAAATATCAGCTGGTGTGCCTCTACATAAAAGCACTCTCCTTTTAATATCTCAATAACGACATCAAAAGCACCCTTCTCCAGCATGACGGCTCCCAAAACGGCTTCTTCCAACTCTTTAGCCTGTGGGGGTATCTTACCATACACCAAAGATGACACCTCAATGGCCGGTTTTCTGCGAACATTGCGGTCTTTCTTGAGATTGAGATCCATTTATGGTTAGTGTATTAAAAAAAGTTAATAAAAGGTTACTGTCAATGGGCCTTTCCAGAAGTTTTACAATTATTTTGTTTGCATTATTTCCCGCATTCAGAAGCAATTCCTGCTTTAAGAAATTGTAAATTTTTTCGAGCCGTACAAACTAAGGTAAAGGCATTTTTTTAATTAACCTTTTTTATTTGACGACTAAATTTATTAAGTCTAACGCACACGTTTTCCACCAGCAAAATGTCAGTTATCCACTGACTATATTATGGTTATCCACGTTTACACCAGAAATCCCCATGCAAAGGTCCGATTATTCACACACATTGTGCAAAAAAGATTTTCACATCAGGTAAACAACGGAAAACATCCGCACCAGCCACCGAAAAAATAAATATAGCCGCCACCGTTAGCCGCCGCCTGCCGCTATGTCACCATTACCGGCCGCGCTGTCAGGAAAAATCATCTATCTTCGCAAACATTAAAAAACATCCTCACATATCCTCCCCGCATCTCCCCGCCAAAATACCCACCCATCTTCCCACCTATCTCCGCTCATCCTTCGTAATTCGCAATTCGTAATTCGTAATTCTTTAACTTTACGGTTCTTTATTAAAAAGAGCAGACAAATGACGATTTCATACAACTGGCTTTGTGAATACTTACCGGTAAAGCCTATCCCGGAGGAACTGTCCACCATTTTGACAAGAATAGGTCTGGAGGTGGAAAGCCTCGAAAAATTTGAAGCTGTAAAGGGCAGTCTGGCCGGATTGGTAATCGGAGAAGTACTGACAACTGAAAAGCATCCCAATGCAGATAAGCTGACGCTCACCACGGTAAATACCGGCAACGGCGAACCGCTGCGTATCGTTTGCGGCGCGCCCAATGTGGCGGCAGGCCAGAAAGTAGTAGTAGCCCCTATCGGCACTACCATCTATCCGGTAAACGGAGAACCGCTGACGATGAAAAAAGCGAAAATCCGGGGAGAAGAAAGCCAGGGAATGATCTGTGCGGAAGATGAAATCGGGCTGGGCAGCAGTCACGCCGGCATTATGGTACTGGATGCCTCCCTGCAGCCGGGTACTCCTGCCAGCGAAATATTCAAACCTGCGCAGGACTGGATATACGAAATCGGGCTGACCCCCAACCGTATGGATGCCATGAGCCATATCGGCGTGGCAAAAGATGTTTGCGCCTTCCTGAACAACCTGGAACACACCCATAAATACCAGGTGCAGCTGCCGGCTATCAAGGCGCTGCCACAGGCAGCCACACCGTTGCCCATCAGCGTTACCGTCGAAAATACAGATGCCTGTCCGCGGTACAGCGGCATCAGCATCACCGGCGTAAAGGTGGGCCCGTCGCCGGACTGGCTGAAGAATCACCTGCAGGCTATCGGCGTACGTTCCATCAGCAACATTGTGGATATCACCAACTTCATCCTGCATGAAACCGGGCAACCCCTGCATGCATTTGATGCAGATGCCATTAAAGGCAACGCGGTAGTGGTGAAAAACCTGCCACAGGGCACGCCGTTCGTGACCCTCGATGAAAAAGAAAGAAAACTGGATGCCACCGACCTGATGATCTGCAACGGCGCAGGCGAAGGGATGAGCATTGCCGGCGTTTTCGGCGGGCTCCACTCCGGGGTGAGCGATACGACGCAACATATTTTCCTGGAAAGCGCCCTGTTCAACGCCGGCGTTATCCGTACCACGTCCTTCAGGCATGGCCTGCGTACAGACGCGGCCACCCGCTTCGAAAAAGGCGTGGATATCTCCAATACGCTGTTTGCACTGGAACGCGCCGCCTCTCTCATCTGTGAACTGGCCGGCGGCCAGGCTGCTTCCGCTATCGTGGATATATATCCGGAGCCTAAGCACAAAACACAGGTGGAAACCACCTACGCCTATATACGTAAACTCAGCGGCAGCAACTATCCCGCTGATAAAATCAAAAATATCCTCCGCAGCCTGGGCTTTGAAGTACTCAGCGAAACGGCAGAAAGCCTGAAAGTAGCGGTGCCCTTCAGCAAACCGGATATCAGTCTGCCGGCCGACCTGGTGGAAGAAGTAATGCGGATAGACGGTCTCGATAACATCGAAATCCCTACACATGTTACCATTTCCCCGGCACTCTCCGTTCAGCCTGACGGAGAACGGGTGCGCGAGAAAATCGCAGACTACCTCGCCGGCAACGGCTTTCATGAAATTTTCACCAACTCCATTACCAACAGTAAATACTTTACGCCTGAAGTACTGGAGCATACGGTAAAAATGATGAACAACCTCACCGTGGAACTGGATGTGATGCGCCCCTCCATGCTGGAAACCGGCCTGGAAAGCATTTCATATAACCTGAACCGTAAAAACGAAGACCTGTTCTTCTTTGAATTCGGTAAAACCTACTCCGTGCTGGAAAAAGGCTATGGCGAAACCAATCACCTGGTGCTGTACCTGACCGGCCGGAAAACAACAGAAACCTGGATGCATAAAAGCAGTCCGGTTGACTTCTACGAACTGAAGAGCTATGTGCAGAACATCCTGAACCAGCTGGGTTACAGCAACCTGCAGTGGGTGGAAAGCACCGCGGCAGACCTGCAGCCGGCCTGGGAAATAAAGGTTAAAAACCAGGCAGTAGTTACCCTGGGCGGTGTTTCCCAGCAGAAACTGAAACAGTTCGATATCAGACAGCCCGTATGGTATGCCACTTTTAACTGGGATAAAATACTGGGACTCTTGCAAAAAAGTGATAACTTTTATAAGGAAATACCCCGCTTCCCGGCAGTACGCAGGGATCTCGCGCTGGTACTCGACAAACAGGTGAAGTTCGCCGCAGTTGAATCGGCTGCCCGTGCAGTTAAATCGCAGCTGCTCCGGGACATCAACCTGTTCGATGTATTCGAAAGCGAGAAGCTGGGTGCAAACAAGAAATCATACGCTGTCAGCTTTACCTTCCTGGATACCCAGAAAACCCTTACCGATAAGGAGATTGATGGTGTTATGGACAAGCTGGTAAAAACGTTTGAGACACAGTTACAGGCGGAAATAAGAAAATAATTACGAATTACAAATTGCGAATTACGAATGAAAGCGAAGATTTACGCGCATAATCATAATAATGCTATATTCGCTTAAATCTCCGCTCAACATTCGTAATTCGTAATTCGCAATTCGTAATTCAAAGCATATTATGGTTTTAGAGCAGTATATTCAACGCGTAGAAGAGAAACTGTTACAGCTGGTAAAAAAATTCCAGCAGTTACAGGCGGAGAATGTATTGCTTAAAGAAGAAATCAATACCCAGCAACAGGCGCTGCAACAGCAGCAGACGGCAATACAATCGCTGGAAGACAAGCTGCAGCTGGCCAGGATTGCAGCTACTGCCCAGGGAGGAAGTGCCATAGCAGAAGATGACGCAGCCTTCAGAAAAGAGATCCGCGGGAAAATCAATGATTATATCAAAGAGATAGACCGCTGCATCGCACTGCTGAACGACTGATAAAATAGCTACTAAAATTATGGAGCAGCTCATTCCCATTAATATAGTTGTATCAGACCGCTCTTACCGGATCAAGATCAGACCGGAAGAAGAAGAAGAGGTACGCCGTATTATGAAAGAAGTTAATGAGAAAATCGTCGATTTTAAAACATCCTACGCCGGCAAAGACCAGCAGGATTATATAGCTATGGCCCTCATCATGTATGCCACCCATCCCGGTACCAGCGGAGGAAAGGCCCAGGCAATCACGGCGCCGTTTCTCCAGGAAAAACTGGAAAAGCTGGAAGAAATCATCAACCAGGCATTGGGCTAACCACGTTATCCCCTGCTAAACAATGACTTAGCTAATTCGCTAATTATCACGTATTAAACACGCTTTACTGCTATTTTTTTGTATTTTCGCGGGTCAGTTCTCGCCCCTGTTGCCTTTTAGCAGCGACCTGGGTATGAGAATACTATATAAATCAAGTATAAATAATTCATATGGATGTTACACTTTATACGACAATAGCTGCGGTAGTGGCATTGGTCATTGGGATAGTGCTGGGAAAGGTGATATTTGCCAAAAACACGCAGCAAAAAATTGACGAAGCTGATCAACAGGCTAAAAAAATCATCGCAGACGCACAGGTAAGTGCAGAAAACCTCAAAAAGGACAGGTTACTCGAAGCCAAAGAAAAATATCTGCAATTGAAAAGTGAGCACGAAAAGGAAGTGCTCCAGCGCAATCAGAAAATAGTTGAGTCTGAAAACCGTATCAAGCAGAAAGAGCAGGGACTGAATCAGAAGAACGAACAGCTCCAGAAACAGATCAATGAGAACGATGCGATCAAGGAAACCCTGAACCGCCAGATGGAACTGGTAACCATCAAGCGTACCGAACTGGAAAAGCATCAGGAAGAGCATATCCGCCGCCTTGAAAAAGTTGCCGGCCTGACTGCTGAAGAAGCCAAACACCAGCTGGTAGAGAGCCTGAAAGAAGAAGCCCGCTCACAGGCGCTGTCTCATATTCAGGAAATTATTGAAGACGCCAAGTTAAAGGCTAACAAGGAAGCCAAGAAAATCATTATACAGTCTATCCAGCGTACCGCTGCAGAACAGACCATCGAAAACACCATCACCGTTTTCACCCTGGAAAGCGATGAAATCAAAGGGCAGATCATCGGCCGTGAAGGACGTAATATCCGCGCCATAGAAGCTGCTACCGGCGTTGACCTCATTGTTGACGATACCCCTGAAGCTATCGTATTATCTTCCTTCGATCCGTTACGCCGTGAAATTGCGCGTCTCTCCCTGCAACGTCTCGTTCAGGATGGCCGTATCCACCCTGCCCGTATCGAGGAAGTAGTAGAAAAAACCAAGAAACAACTGGAAGAACAGGTAATGGACATCGGTGAAAGAACCGTGATTGAACTGGGTATCCATGGCCTCCATAAAGAACTGGTACGTCTCGTAGGTAAAATGCGTTTCCGCTCTTCCTACGGTCAGAACCTGCTCATGCACTCCAAAGAAACCGCTAACCTCTGCGCGGTAATGGCTGCTGAACTCGGCCTCAACCCTAAACTGGCCAAACGCGCCGGCTTACTGCACGATATTGGTAAAGTACCTGACGAAGAAACTGAACTGAGCCACGCCCTCCTGGGCGCCAAACTGGCTGAAAAATACGGCGAACATGCTGCTGTAGTGAACGCTATCGGCGCTCACCACGATGAAATGGAAATGCAATATGTAATTTCCCCGATCGTACAGGCCTGCGACGCCATCAGCGGCGCCCGTCCCGGCGCACGCCGCGAAATCATGCAGAGCTATCTGCAACGTATCAAAGACCTCGAAAACCTGGCCCTCTCCCACGAAGGTGTGGAAAAAGCATACGCTATCCAGGCCGGCAGAGAACTGCGTATCATCGTGGAAAGTGATAAGGTTTCCGATAACGATGCAGACCGCCTCTCCTTCGAGATCGCTAATAAGATACAGACTGAAATGCAATACCCTGGCCAGATTAAAGTAACCGTTATCCGCGAAAAAAGAGCGGTAAACATCGCCAGATAAGTATTATTTGAAGATTTGGTTATTTGAGATTTGATTATTTAGTAAGCCTGTTGGTTTCGTTTAAATAATTAAATCTGAAAATCTCAAATAAAAAAATATCTTGGAAGTCCTCCGTGTATAACGGAGGACTTTTTTTATTGGCGGAATTATCCGAAAATTCGATCCATCTATATGAAACAGTCTATCTTAAAATTTGTATTGGGCGCCGCTGTAGTACTGAGCGCCGGCAGCGCAGCTGCCCAGAAGGGAAAATCATTGTTCAACGGAAAAAACCTGGACGGCTGGAAAATATACGGTACCGAAAAATGGTATGTGGAGAAAGGAGAGCTGATCTGTGAAAGTGGTCCGGATAAAGAATACGGCTATCTCGGCACCGATGGCAAATACAAGAATTTTGAACTGACCCTCCAATTCAAGCAGGAAGCGGACGGTAACAGCGGCGTATTCTTCCACTCTTCACTGGAAGGTACCAAAATTACCGGCTGGCAGGCTGAAGTAGCACCTCCCGGCATGCATACCGGCGGTATCTACGAATCTTACGGCCGCGGATGGCTCATTCAGCCCGATAAAGAAAAGGAAAAATACCTGAAGATGGGCGAATGGAATACCATGAAAATACGTGTGGTCAACGACGTAGTCACCACCTGGCTCAACGGACAGGAAATGATTACCCTCAAAGATGCCAAAATCGGCGGCGCCGATGGCCAGATTGCCTTACAGATTCACTCTGGTGGCGGCATTAAAGTGAAATGGAAAAATATTAAAGTCACCACTTTATAAAATTTTCTGATTTTCGATTTACTGATTTACGAATTTAAAATGCAGCGAAGATTTTAGCGGAAATGATGTACGCTAAAATCTTCGCTGCATTTTAAATTCGTAAATCAGTAAATCGAAATCTATATATCTACATGTTGTACACCGATAAAGTCATCCTCATCACCGGCGCCAGCTCCGGCATAGGCAGGGAACTGGCCCTGCTGCTCGCAAAAGAGAAAGCCAGGCTGATACTGGCAGCCCGTAAACTACCCGCGCTGGAGGCGGTGCAGCAGGAATGCCTGCAGCTTACTCCCCACTGCGCAGTACTGGTAATGGATATTACAGATGAAGGAGCCGTAACAGCAGGCGCAGCAAAGGCCCTGACATTTTTCGGCAAGATAGATGTACTTGTAAACAATGCCGGCGTTACCCAGCGCTCCAAACTGATAGATACGCCCGTATCTGCTGTACGTCAGCTGATGGACGTGAATTTCTTCGGACCTGTCATGCTGACCAAAGCCCTGCTGCCACATTTCCGCGAACAACAGCAGGGGCAGATCATTGTTATCAGCAGTATGGCCGGACTGATGGGCTATCCCTGGCGCTCAGGCTACAATGCTGCCAAACACGCATTGCAGGGTTATTTCGAAACATTACAAACAGAACAGCCCATTCCGGCGTTATACACCACTATTGTTTGTCCGGGCCGTATACAGACACCCATTACCTATTCCGCTATCACCGCCACCGGAGAGCCATTCGGGAAAATGGACCCGGGGCAGGCGCAGGGCATTCCGGCAGATGTTTGCGCCAGACGCATATTACGCGGCATGCGCCGCAAACGTAAACAGATACTGATTGCCAGGGCAGAAAGACTGCTCCTGTGGTTTAAAAGATTTTTTCCCCCCTTGTTTTATGTGATTGCCCGCAAAGGGAATTAATTTGCAGCCAAATTCAACATCGTATGGACTTGCTACTGCAACAGATATCAGCTGCCGCGGATTATCTCCGGGCCCTTTCCTTTGAACAGCCCCGCGTGGGCGTGGTGCTGGGCACCGGACTGGGAGAGCTGATCGGTCATATTAAAATATCTCACAGCATCCCTTATCATCAGATACCACATTTCCCGGAATCTACCGTAGAATCACATAAAGGCCAGCTGATACTGGGGCATATCGGCGATACGCCTGTAATAGCCATGCAGGGCCGCTTTCATTACTATGAAGGCTATACCATGCAGCAGATCACTTTCCCGATACGGGTAATGAAAGCCCTGGGTATTACGCAGCTATTGCTGAGCAATGCCGCCGGCGGTATGAATACGGCCTTTAAAAAGGGAGATCTGGTATTGCTGGACGATCATATCAACATGCAGCCGGAAAACCCGCTGCGCGGCCTCAATTCACCGGTATTCGGACCACGTTTTCCGGATATGAGCCGCCCTTATGATCCTGCGCTGGGCGCCCGGCTGCAGGCCGCTGCTGCCAGCCATGACGCAGAGATGAAAACCGGTGTATATGTATCCGTTATGGGCCCTAACCTGGAAACAAGGGCGGAATACCGCTTTCTTCGCATGATAGGGGCAGACCTGGTAGGTATGAGCACCGTTCCGGAGGTAATTGTGGCTAATCAGCTGCAACTCCCCTGTGCAGCAGTTTCCGTGGTAACAGACGAATGTGATCCGGATAATTTACACCCCGTTTCCATAGAAGAAATTATTGCGGTGGCGGGTATGGCAGATAAGAAACTGAGCAGTGTGTTTGCCACTGTCATCAAAGGGTTATAAATAAAAAAGGGCCGGCGATGCCGGCCCTTTTTTATTTGCTTTTATCTGTATCTTCATCAGTTGATGTTGCTTCGTCATCTTCGTCATCTTCGTCATCTTCGTCATCTTCGTCATCTTCGTCATCTTCGTCATCTTCGTCATCTTCGTCATCTTCGTCATCTTCGTCATCTTCAGACGGCTCAGATAATGCGTCTTCTACGATATCATCCGGATCTTCTTCCTTCGTCTCTTCTTCCTGCCGGGTATCTTCTACGGCAGATACATCCTGTGCGTCTTCTATAGTACCATCCGGATCTTCGTCATTTGTCTCTTCTTCAGTTGTATTACGGGGGGCATAAGGATCTTCTTCCTCATCCTCATTACTTTCTTCAGTGGCGGCATCTTCCAGGATGGCGTCGAAGGGAATGATTTCATCATCCGGTTCTGCATCTTCGTCTTCAGCCGCCGGCAATAGGTCGCTGCCGGTATTTTCCAGCTTGTCCAGTTCATGATCGGGGTCCAGCAGTTCGCCGTTTTCTGACACCATCATTACGTGGGCTGTTTCTGCAGAAGGCGTATTATCACTTTCCCTGCCGATGGTGGCAGTATCATCATTGATCAGGGTAGGCTGGATAATCTCTTCATCAAAGAGTTCTTTGAGTTTGGGCAGATCAGCGGCAGAATTGATGCCGAAGTAATCCATAAATGACCGGGAAACTGTATAGAGCAAGGGTTTGCCGGGCAGGTCCTCACTACGGCCGGAAATCACGATCAGTTCCTTTTCCAGGAGTTTCTGGATGGAATAGTCGGTACTTACGCCACGGATATATTCAATTTCACCTTTGGAAATAGGCTGACGGTAAGCGATAATAGCCAGTGTTTCCAGGGCGGCGGTAGACAGGCGTTTCAGGAATTTGTCTCCGTTCAGCTGGGCTACCGTCTGATAATATTCCTTTTTAGTCATGAACTGAAACCCGCCTCCGCTGCTACGTATTTCAAAAGCGTAGAATTCAGAACTGTATTTTTCCCTGATAGCATCGATGGCAGCTTCCACCTGCTCCAGGGTGGCGCGGTCTTCCAGGAAAGCCAGTGCATTGTTCAGTAAATCCACTATTTCCAGCATGGGCAGGGGCCTGTCGGCAGCAAAAATCAGTGCTTCCACATGCGG
Organism: Chitinophaga solisilvae; assembly: GCF_009928525.1. Taxonomy (GTDB): domain Bacteria; phylum Bacteroidota; class Bacteroidia; order Chitinophagales; family Chitinophagaceae; genus Chitinophaga; species Chitinophaga solisilvae. The sequence goes on from NZ_JAABOK010000021.1 coordinate 41,566, forward strand.
GATGAGCTGTGATATTTCCATATGATACTCAGTAGTATGGATTACAAAAAAAGGTCAAAGACCGAAAATACAGCCTTTGACCCTAATCTGAAAATATAAAATATTCAGTGTTGACGTAGTGTGAATAAATTCCTTCAACGCTTAACCCGCGAGTGCAGCAGCGCCGCTCACGATTTCTGTCAGCTCGGTTGTAATAGCCGCCTGACGTGCACGGTTGTAGGAGATTTTCAGGGAACGCAGCAGCTCCTGCGCATTCTCTGTTGCCTTATCCATCGCGGTCATACGGGCGCCATGCTCAGAAGCATGAGAGTCGAGGATCGCTTTGAAGAACTGGGTGTTCAGAATTTTAGGCATCAGTTCAGCTATCAGTACTTCTTTCTCCGGTTCAAAAATGTAGTCAGCTTTCAGTTTGCTGTTTTCTTCATTTTCTACTTTGGCGATAGGCAGGAATTGTTCAGCAACAAATACCTGGGTAGCGGCGTTTTTGAATTCGCTGTAGACGATTTCCACGGCATCGTAGGTACCTTCGGTAAAACCGTTCAGCGCTACGGCAGCAGCTTCTTTCACATGCTCGAAAGTAAGATTGCCGAACATGTTCCAGAATTTATCATTCACTTTATAACCATTCTGTAAGAAATGATCATAGCCTTTTTTACCGATTGGCAGTAATTCCACATTACCCAGTTCAAACTGCTCTGCATATTTCTCGCGGATAACGCGTTTCGCAGTTTTGATCAGGTTGGAGTTGAATGCACCGCACAGCCCTCTGTCGGAAGTGATTACCACGATCAGTACTTTTTCAACCGCACGTTGCGCTGCCAGGGGCGTGTCGATATTGCCTTCACTGTTGGAAACAATATTCTGCAGCATTTCCTGGAGCTTCAAGGCGTAAGGACGCATCAGCATAATAGCATCCTGTGCACGTCTTAATTTAGCCGCACTCACCATTTTCATGGCTTTAGTGATCTGCTGGCCAGATTGAATAGATTTGATTCGGTTACGAACTTCTTTAAGCTGTCCGGACATATATTTTAATCAAGTTACGAATGACAAATTACTGGATCTTCCTTCACCCGGAAATGTTTCCATCCCCGAATTTGGCTGCAAAGGTAAGTAATGACGATTTAATTTGAAAATTCGTAGAAAAGATAATTAAATCTTTCTTTTAAAGACTAAAAATCAATTTATTACAAAATTTTAAATATTATAATGTAATAGTTGTTCCCAGCACCTGCAAAAATGCCGCAATCCACTGCGGGTGTGCGGGCCATGCCGGGGCCGTTACCAGCCTGCCGTCTACCACCGCCTCATACACATTCACGGCTACATAGGTTCCTCCGGCAGCGGTTACTTCCGGCGCTACTGCCGGGTAAGCCGTCAGCTTCTTTCCCCGGACAACATCTGCTGCCGTCAGTATCTGGATACCATGACAAACTGCCGCTACCGGCTTCTCCGCTATAAAAAAGTGCTTTACCAGCTCTATTACATTCCTGTTCAGCCGCAGATACTCCGGCGCACGCCCCCCTGCAATCACCAGCCCGTCATAATCACCTGCCACCACATCTGCAAAGGATGCATTGAGCACAAAATTATGCCCCGGCTTTTCACTGTATGTCTGGTCCCCCTCAAAATCATGGATGGCCGTCTTCACCTTATCTCCCGCCGCCTTATCCGGGCAAACCGCATGTACCTCATGCCCTACCATCTGCAACATCTGAAAAGGCACCATCGTTTCATAGTCTTCCGCATAATCACCTGTCAGTAAAAGTATTTTCTTCTTTCCCATATGATTGTAAGTTTTTGTGGTACATCAAGTTAAGGAAAAATAATTACGAATTACGAATTGCGAATTACGAATGAAGAGGCGGAGATGAAAGCGGAGATGAATGATGATGTTTAAAAGCTATCACCTTTAATCTCCGCTTTCATCTCCGCCTCTTCATTCGTAATTCGCAATTCGTAATTCGTAATTAAAATTTAATATCCGGGATTTTGCCAGAACGGTGTCGACGACCTGTCAATCTGGTCCTGCGGGATAGGGCGACGCAGGTGGAAGGACTGAATACTGGTCGTAGCCTGCATGTTATGTTTCTTTACTCTTTCCAGGAGTTTGCCGGTACGTTTCAGGTCAAACCAGGTGAGTTGTTCGCCTACGAGTTCACGGCCTCTTTCGTCCAGGATGAAGTCGATGTCGATATTGGCGGCATTGACTTTCATGGCTTGCTGATTGGCCTGCGTTTCTGCAGGGGTGCTACCCTGGCGGGCAGCGCGCATGCGGACAGCATTGATATTATCAGCGGCGCCCTGGAGGTTGCCGAGTTTCATCTGTGCTTCCGCAGCGATCAGGTAAGTTTCTGCGAGCCTGAACGCGATGAAGGGCCGTACGCCGGAAGCCTGGTTATCCGGACGCAGGGCGTCAGCGAACTTGTTCAGGGACGGATAAAGTTTTTCGTCATATTTATCGGAGCCTACCAGCAGGTAGTTCTTACTGCTTACTTCTGCGGCAGAAACAGGGCGGCCTGGCATGTAAACGGCTGTATCACCGAGTTTCAGGACTTTCGGGGAAGTCATCGGTTTGTTCACAAACCATACAGTTGTAAAGAATTTCTCATAACGCGTATCGAATACACGCTCTTTATACAGCGTATCCAGCAGGAAGGCAGTTGGCCTGAAACGCTTCCAGGGTGTACCGTTGGGCAGGTCGCGCTGCATTCCGTCCAGTACATCGTACTGCATCAGGAAGAAGCGGCAGGCGTTGTTATCCGGCGATGCATATAGCGGGTCGGTGGTATACTGTGCTGCGAAGATGGTTTCTGTGTTATTCTCATTACCCTGCGCCCATATTTTTCCCGGGTCATCCAGCAGCCGGAAACGATAATTTTTGATGACCATATCCGCATATTTAGCGGCGTTGGTATAATCATCCGGTTTGGCGTCTGTAGAACTGGCTCTTGTCAGGTAAACCCTGGCGAGCAGGTGCTCGGCGGCAGGTTTGGTAGCGCGCCCCCATTCGCTTTGCACATCCGGCAGCCTGGATTCGGCAGCCAGCAGATCGGTGATAATGGACTCGTATACCTTCGTGGTGGTATCTCTTGTGGCGGCAGTTTCTATCACTTTATTTTCGTGTAGCCGTAAGGGTATGCTCCCAAACGTCTGCATCAGAATGAAATTATAATGCGCACGGCAGAACAAGGCTTCTCCCACGCCCCTGGCCTTGCTGGCGGAATCGAGGCCCTTTACCTGGTCTGCCCGGTCTATGGCAACGTTGGCATTGTTGATAGACTGGTACAGGCCGTTCCATAATTCACGTACGTGATCATAGCGCGCATCGAACTGGGAGGTGTACTGATTGGCAAATTTGAAATTACCGTCGGAACCGTTGGTGATAATATCTGTTCCTGCGTTGGTAAGCGTCATACCGCGTTCTGTGCTGTAAAAGATGCGCATACCGGCATAACCGGCGTTGACGGCGGTATTGAAACCATTTTTAGTATAATAGAAATCATCTGTTGTATTCGTCACCACATCTTCCTGCAGCATTTTATTACAACCTGTTCCTGCGATGGCCAGCAATGCCATTCCCCAAATAATATTTTTCATGACAAATTTTTTAGGTTGAAAAAATTAGAACCGTGCATTCACGCCAAACTGTAACATCCAGGTGGCCGGCGCATCAATGCCGATAACATTCACATCTTCCGGATCCACACCTTTCCATTGCTGGCGGTAAGGAGCAAGGATCAGCGGCTGTTTCACGCCTACGTTGACGCGCAGGTCAGACATCTGCCAGCGTTTCACCAGCGATTCCGGTAAGGAATATGCCAGGGTGATGTTTCTTATTTTGAAGAAAGAGCCGTCAAAATAGCTGAGTGACTGATAGTTCACCGGACGTTCCTGGTTAGCGTTAGGTCTGGGGAAATCGTTTGTCGGATTATTCGGTGTCCAGTAGTTGATATTCAGGTTGTTGAAACGGCCGAACAGGGTGTTGGTATTCTGATAGAAATCGCTCTTAATCATGCCGCCCACACGTGCAAAGGCTACTACCGACAATTCAAATCCCTTGTAGGAAAAACGTTGTGTAGTACCGGCAGTCCAGTCCGGCTGCGGAGAGCCCAGGATTTTACGGTCGTTTGCATCTATCTTCTTATCGCCGTTTACATCTTCCACTTTGATTTCGCCTGGTTTGGGCGGGGATACAACGAAGTCTATTTTATCGGAAGACTGCCAGATACCGATTTTGTTATAATCGTAGTACACATAGGTAGGCTGGCCAACGAACCATGCGTTACCGATGTCGGCCTGTTTACCGCCCATGAGTTCCAGAATTTTGGACCGGTTGCGTGACCAGTTTACATCCATGGTCCAGTTGAAGCCTTTGGGGTTATCGATGATAACGCCGGTGAGGCCTATTTCAAAGCCGGTATTGCTGGTAGCGCCCACGTTTTGCAGCACGCTGTTAAAGCCGTTGCTGTAAGGCAGCAGGAAGGGCATCAGCAGGTCGGTGGTTTTCTGTTTGTAGTAGTCGAGCACACCGGTCAGGCGGCCTTTAAAGAAGCTGAAATCGATACCTGCATCGAAGGAGGTAGTTGTTTCCCAGGTTAGTTCCGGGTTGCGCAGCATCTGTGGCGTATAGCCCAGTACGCCTTTTCCGCCGAAGGAGTAGGCGATGCGTTGCAGCGCGCCCTGTGTGGCATATGGGTCGATACCGGTGTTGCCGATGCGGCCGTAGCTGAGGCGGAGTTTCAGGTTATCGATATTTCTTTTGCCTTTCAGGAATTCTTCGCCGGTCAGGTTCCACGCAGCGGCCACAGAAGGGAAGTAACCCCATTGTTTGCCGGGTGCAAAGCGGGAGGAACCATCTGCACGCATGGTGAGGGTTACCAGGTAGCGGTCATCGTAGCCGTAGTTAAGGCGGCCCATGTAGGAGAGGATAGTCCAGGTACCGAGGCTGCTGCCTACGCCGGTTACGTTCTGTGCTTCGCCGAGGTTGTAGTATTCCTGGTTTTCCACGAGTACGCCGCGCACGTTAGCGGTGGAGCTGTCGCCGCGTTGCCGCTGCACGCTGTACAATCCGGTGAATCCGATGTTGTGTTTCTGTTTGATAATTTTATTATAGGTCAGTATATTTTCTACTGTGTATGCAATTGTTTCCCCGCTGGTTTTCCTGGCAGTGGCATCGCCGCCACCGATGAGGAGGTCGAAGTTATTCTTACCCTGGAACAGGCCGTAATTGTATTGGGAGATATCAGGGCCTACGTTGAGTCTGTATTTCAGTCCGTCGATGATTTCCACTTCTCCGTACAGGCTGGTAAACAGGCGGAAACGTTTTCTGTTTTCCGTACGGGTGCCGGGAACATAATCCAGTAACGGGTTAGGCAGGTTACTGTCGTTATTGGGAAAGGTAACGAGGTTACCGTTTTCATCATAGGGAGAAGTAATCGGCAGCATGCGGATAGCATTGTTGATACCGTTGTAGGTTTCACCGGCACGGTTGCTGTAGGCAGCCAGGAGGGAGCCACCTACCTTTACGCGGGAGCCGATCATCTGATCCAGTCCTATGTTAATATTATAGCGTTCATAGCTTTGTAGTTTCAGTACCCCCTGGTCTTTGAAGTAACCGATGCCCATGGCATATTTTGTTTTCTCGGTACCGCCGGCTACGCTGAGCGCGTGGTTAGTCTGGTACCCCTGTTTCAGGAGCAGTTTCTGCCAGTCGGTGCTGGTACCGTTTTTAATGCCTGCGAGTTCCTGCGGGTTGAAGATGGCGCGGTCGGAGGAGTCGCGGTTGTTATCGTTGTATCTGCCGATGGCACGTCTTGCTTCGCGGCGCATATCCGCAAACTGCTGACCGTTCATGAGGTCTGTCTGCCCCAGGGTATTCACTACGCCGTATGAGCCGGAGTAGGTTACAACGGGTTTACTCACTTTTCCGCGGATGGTGGTGATGAGTACCACGCCATTGGCGCCGCGGGAACCGTAGATGGCGGTAGCAGAGGCGTCTTTCAGAATTTCCATCGATTGTATTACACCCGGACCAATATCGTTGAGGCTCCCTGAGTAAGGGATACCGTCTACCACATAGAGGGGGTCGTTTCCGGCGGTTACAGAGCGGGTACCACGGATGCGGACGGTAGGCTCATCGCCGGGTTTGGCGCTGTTGGCGAGTACGTCCACACCGGGAGTACGGCCTTGTAACGCCTGCTGGGCGTTGGTTACAGGCACATCCTGGATGGCTTTGTTACTGATGGAGGCGATAGAGCCGGTTACATCCTTTTTCTTCTGTTGTCCGTAACCGACAACTACAATTTCCTCCAGTTTTTTCTGATCTTCTTCGAGGATGATGCTGATTACTTTACGGTTGCTGACAGGTTCCTGGTGTGTGGTGAACCCGATGAATGAAAACGTCAGCACGGCATTGGCGGCATCTTTAACCTGCAGTTTATAATGCCCCTGCATGTCGGTCTGCGTTCCGGTGCTGCTTCCTTTAATTGAAACGGATACGCCTACGAGCGGAGATTTGTCTTTGGCGAGCACATTACCCTCTACCTGAACGGACTGGGCGTGCGCCAGCTGGTGAAAGAGCAGACACAATGCTGCAAAGCACAGACGTGAAATTTTCTTATTCATAACGTTCCTTTTACTGATAGTTGATTTCGGTGTGTTGGCTGATTTTTATCCAGCGATAGTTTTCTACGTGTTTTCCATTACATGATATCCTGACCAAAATAATACTTATTTCATCATTTGCAAACGTTTGCACAAATAAATAATTTTTCAGGACAGCATTTGCGCAGGAGTATGCGGAGGACCTTTTATACCCGATCGGTCATATCCTTTACCAGCAAGCGCTGCCAGGGATATTGCCGACAGAATTTCTAACCGCCGGCATCGCTATCTAGATAAGCTGATATACGTATGTTGTACGCTTATTACTTATATGCAGCGCTGACTGCCGCTGTGCGGCGGCATTGTTCCGGCTTTGCTGGTTTACCTGTTTTCAATAATTTGCGGGATACTAATAATTATTGGCTGCGATGAGTATTCGTCCTATTGATCAATATTTTCTGCAACTGGAAGAACCGGCCAGGGGCTGTATGCAATTTCTGCGCGGGCATATCCTGCAGCTGGACAGTCACCTGACGGAGGCCTGGAAATATGGCATGCCCATGTACTGTTACAACGGTAAAATGTGCTGCTACCTGTGGATACACAAAAAGCTGAAACAGCCTTATATAGGCATCGTAGAAGGCAGCAGCGTACATCATCCGGATCTGCTGCAGGAAAAACGTGCGCGTATGAAAATACTGCTGCTGGACCCTGAAAAAGACCTTCCCATGAAAAAGATCAACAGCATCCTGAAAGATATGCTGGCATTATACAAATAAAATCTTTTTGCAATCGGTTGTAAAAATCATTTTCATTGATTAATTTGACGACTTATTCCGGTTAAGTTATGAAAAGAACGATTTTATTATGTGGCAGTCTGCTATGTTTATATAGCGGCGTATTTGCACAGAAAGCGCAATGGCAGACACTCTTCAACGGCAAGGACCTGAAAGGCTGGAAGCAGCTGGGCGGTAAGGCCATCTACCAGGCGGAAAACGGCCAGATAGTAGGCACTACCGTTCTGGAAACACCCAACTCCTTCCTGACAACTGAAAAAGAATACGGCGATTTCATCCTGGAGCTGGAATTCAAGCTGGGCAAAGAATTTAACTCAGGCATACAATTCCGGAGCCAGAGCCGCCCCGATTACCAGAATGGGCGCGTATTCGGCTACCAGATGGAAATTGATCCGTCGGACCGTAGATGGAGCGGCGGCATCTATGAAGAAGGCCGCAGAGGCTGGCAATACCCCATGGAACTCAACCCGACCGGGCAAAATGCCTTCAGGAAAGACGACTGGAACAAATACCGTATCGAGTGCCGCGGCCATGAAATGCGTACCTGGGTAAACGGCGTACCTGCCGCTCACCTGGTAGATACCGCGCTGCCCAAGGGTTTCATCGCCCTGCAGGTACATGGTATCGGTAAAAATACTGCCGATGATCATAAAAATATCTACTGGAAAAATATCCGCATACTCGAAAACCCTGCACCATCACAGTATTCGCCATACGATAACATTTACGTAGTCAACAATGTAGACAATACCATCTCCGGTCAGGAAAAGAAAAACGGTTACCAGCTCCTGTGGGACGGCAAGACCTCCAAAGGCTGGAGAGGCGCCTACAAGAAAACTTTCCCGGACAAGGGCTGGGGAATGAATGATGGCGTTCTTACCATCCAGCATTCCAATGGCGACGAAGAAGGCAGTGGCGGCGATATCGTTACAGATAAGGAATATGGCGCATTTGAGATGGAATTCATGTTCAGACTCACGCCGGGAGCCAACAGTGGCGTTAAATACTTTGTAAGTGAAAGCTACGAAACAGGAGGGAAGTCAGCCATAGGCCTGGAATATCAGGTACTGGACGACGAAAAACACCCGGACGCCAAATTAGGCCGTGACGGAAACCGCACACTGGCTTCACTCTACGACCTTATGACAAGAAAACAGGAAAAACGTGCCCTCCTACCTATTGGAGAATGGAACAAAGGTCGTATTATTGTGTATCCAAATAACCATGTAGAACACTGGCTGAATGGTTTTAAAGTGCTGGAATATGAGCGGGGCTCCCAAGCCTTCAAAGATCTGGTGGCAATCAGCAAATATAAAAACTGGAAAAATTTCGGCCTGTGGCCAGTAGGTCACATTCTTTTACAGGACCATGGTAACGAGGTTTCCTATAAAAGCATTCGTATTAAAATACTCAAGTAAAAATATTTTATCTTTTTTTTCATTGTTCACTGTTCTAAATAAGCATTCCGATTCTTCGGAATGCTTTTTTATTTTATTATTTGGTTATTTGAGATTTGCGGTAGTACAGGATTTTCCTTTGAGATAAGCTATCTCCTGTACTACAAAGGCATACGTTGTACAGCAACAAATCTCAAATAACCAAATAACCAAATAAAAAATGATTTCCTACATTCGGTCATCCAAAAATATATTTATGTCTACATTCAAAGGGAGACACCTTTTATTGCTGGGAAGCGCTTTGCTGGCAGGCGCCTGTCAGCAGACCGGCAAGAGCGGTTCCGGGGCTATGCAGGATTCTCTGCAGCATATTGCCGATCGTTACTATGCGGATTTTCTGATCCTGAATCCGGTGCAGGCCACCTTTAATGGTGAGAATCAATATAACGATCAGTTGCCTGTGGATATCAGCGAGAGCTTCCGCGCACATAGCGATTCCGTATATGCCCGTTACCAGGAAGAGCTGAAGGGTATTGATACCGCTGTATTATCGGGGAACGACCGCATCACCTATGATATGCTGCAGCGTGAATTTGCCATCAGCCGGGAAGCGCTTACTTTTCATGATCACCTGATGCCGGTACAGCAGTTTACCTGTCTGCCGATTACACTGGCACAACTCGGTTCTGGATCTGCCGCACAACCCTTCAAAACGAAGAAGGACTACGAGAATTTCATCGGCCGTATGAAAGGCTTTGCTGCCTGGACAGATACCGCCATTGCCAATATGCGCCGCGGCATCGCCACCGGTTATGTATTGCCCGCCAGCCTGGTCGTGAAAACTATTCCGCAGTTAAAAGACCTCGCTAAAAAAGATACTGCCGCCAATATTTTTTATGCACCGCTGAAATCTATTCCCGCAGCTGTTGACGTAGCCGCTAAACCGCAGCTGGTAAAGGATTATACGCAGGCTATTGAACAGTATATCCTGCCTGCCTATGACAGACTGCAGCAATTCATGGAAAAGGAATACCTGCCGAAAGCCCGTACCAGCAGTGGCATCAACGCATTGCCTGATGGCAGGGAATACTATAATTTCCTGATCCGCACCTGGACAACCACCAATAAAACACCGGATGAAATTTTTGCGCTGGGAGAAAAAGAAGTAGCCCGCATCCGGGCAGAGATGGAAACAGTTAAGAACAGTACCGGATTTAAAGGAGATCTGCCTGCCTTCTTTGCTTCCGTACGTACTGATAAAAAACTGCGCATCTTCAAAACACCACAGGCCGTACTGGATTCCTTCCGGGCTATCGAAAACAAGATCATGCCGGGTGTTAAAAAAATGTACGGTCATCTTCCGAAAACAAAATTTGAAATCCGGCAGACAGAAGCATACCGCGCAGCCTCCGCCTCTGCGGAATACCAGCCGGGAACCCCTGACGGCTCCCGCCCGGGTATCTTCTATGTGCCCATCCTGAACGCAGGCGATTTCAGCTACGCCGGCATGGAATGCCTGTTTCTTCATGAAGCCATTCCCGGCCATCATTTCCAGTTCTCCCTGCAACAGGAAAACGACTCCCTTCCTAAATTCCGCCGCTTCACCTGGATCGGGGCCTATGGCGAAGGCTATGCCCTGTACTGTGAAAGTCTCGGCAAAGAACTGGGATTATACACGGATCCGTATATGTACTTCGGACGGCTGTCTGATGAAATTCACCGCGCTATTCGTTTAGTCGTTGACGTTGGCCTGCATCACAAAGGCTGGACCCGCGAACAGGCAATCAGATATATGCTGGACAACGAGCCCGTTTCCGAACAGGAAGTGACAGCTGAAATTGAACGCTACATGGCTATCCCCGGACAAGCCCTCTCCTATAAAATCGGTGAACTGAAAATCCGGGAACTGCGCAACCATTACGCCAACACCCTGGGTAGCAGCTTCAGCCTTTCCTCCTTCCATGATGAACTCCTGAAAGACGGCTGTGTACCGCTTTCTGTACTGGAGCAGAAGATGGAAAGATGGGCGAAAAAATAATTACGAATTACGAATTGCGAATTACGAATGTAGAAGCGAAGAGCTAAACGTAGATTAAGGAGAATATTTTTAAATTATCACCTTTAATCTACGTTTAGTTCTTCGCTTCTACATTCGTAATTCGCAATTCGTAATTCGTAATTAATATTAAAACCTCGTTAATCCTTCCCCCTTAATATCCTGCAGTCAATTTTTCTGCGTTTTATTTCCTACATTTATACAGCAGTTTCATTCACTATTTACAGCAAGACAAATCAATTCCACACATGCAACATATTTGTATATGTTTTGTTGTGGTTGAAAGCTATTGAGAGAACCGTTCGCCTGGCGAACAGATGTTGTATGCCTTAAAACCCGCTGCTATGTTTGATCACACACTGGGCTTTTGTCAGTCCTTACCGGCAGTTACCACTGATAAGAAGTGGGATAATGAGCTGCGTTTTTTTGTGGGAGAGAAATTATTCTGCATGATTTCCATGGACCCGCCCCACCGCATTTCTTTCAAGTGCAGCCAGGGCGATTACCATCAGCTGATAGCCAAACCGGGTATTGTGCCGGCGCCGCATCTGGCGCGTTATCACTGGGTACAGCTGAAACAGGAAGATATGTTGCCTTCACAGGAACTGGAGAATTTTCTGCATCATGCCTATGAACTGATTGTCAGCACCCTGCCCGCTCAGGAACAGGATGCCATTCATAAGATGAAGGTGAATGCCTGACGGCTATCTGCAAAGGGTGAAAATGATATCGTACAGACCGAATACCACTAATGTCAGGGCAAATATTTTTTCCAGCAGCGGTGTCTTCATTTTCACGGCTGTCTTAGCTCCCAGCCAGGAGGCGGGGAACGCAGTAAGTGATAACAACAGGGCAATGTTCCAGTCAATATGCCCCAGGTACCAATGTGTAATGGCGCCGGGCACCGATAAGATGGCAGACAGGACCACTGCACAAGCCAAAGCCTGCTTAATAGGCATTTTCAGCTTTTTGATAAAGAAGGAACTGAACAGTATTCCGCCGGCATTAGCCAGCAGCCCTGCCAGAAAACCAATGAAGAGCGCCGCGCCTATCAGCTGTTCTGCCTTTACGCTGCTGCTGGTAATAGCCATTTCGGGCGACTTGTTTCTGTTGGTCAGATAGGCGAACAACAGACTCAGACCAATGGTGACAATGAACAGCGCAGTCAGCACCATCAGCGTTTTTCCCGGCAGATAACTGCTCAGCCAGGATCCGGCAATAGTGGCAGGTACACCGAAAACGGCGCCCAGCAATATTACACGCCGGTTGAATAATTTCTCCCTGCTGTATACCACTGTTGCAGATAAGGTACTGGAAATAGAAGCAGGTAACGGCGATGCCAGCGCCAGAAAAGGATGCACACCGGCAAATATCTGCAGCGCAGGAGTACTGATAGCACTTCCTCCTTTTCCCAGCAGGCCGGATAAATAACCGACAACTACCCCGATCAACAGGACAGGCAGGTAATCAGATTGTTGTAAATATTCCATTCTTTCATCCCTCCGGGAATGAGCACTTATGGTTGGTGTGGTTGGTTTCGTTCATTACAGGTCGTTCAAAAGTAGGTCATGTGCGAAAGGCAGACAAATAATAGCAATAACTATAAGTTATGGGAGATAACAAGATATTATATTTATTGCTAGTCTATAAAGCTAATGAAATAATAGGTATATTCAATTTATCAAAAACCAACGGCTCTACTGTCATATGACGAAAACGATTGATTTTCCCAACATCGGTTATACGATTCAATGGTTGTTCAAGGATGAAGACAATGATATCTACAGTGATTACAACACCATTGGCGTAGCACATGAACGTATATACGAAGATCTGCACATCATACTGACTCAATTCATGGAATCCCGTCTGCTGCTTCCTGTACAACTCACCCAAACCGGTAACTTCGGATGCGCCGGCCTGCAGACAGACCAGATAGTGGAAGAGATCAGACAGCTGGTGCGCTCCAGGATCATCACCCAGCAACTGGACATATACGGTTACGGCTATGTGAAAATGCCCGGTGGTGAGGAAATCATGCAACCCGATCTCATTCAGCTGACAGACTTCCGCTTTACTGAAAGGAGCTTTAAAATCACCACTTTCAAAAATGTATGGACGCCTGTCGCCACACACGATGAAGACAACTTCAGCTGGCAGATAGACCTCGCAGAACTCAATGCCCCCCGTCTGGAACATTGTCTCTCTGCCATCTACCATAAAATAAAACTACCCGTCACCCCCGGACCTGAAGAAGAAATACGCTCCCACCCCATATGGCAAAAGGGCTTCAAGCTTTTCCCCTCCAGAGAAATTATTGAAAGTGCCTATAATGAAGATCCCCCGCCACCGAACTTCGATATTGCGAAATACCTCCTACCGAAATAAACTACGAATTCATTTTATTATTTTATTATTTGAGATTTATATAAAAGCGAAGACCAGAGCGATTGTACTTTAAGTATTTGCTCTGGTCTTCGCTTTTATATAAATCTCAAATAATAAAATAATAAAATGAATGCGTGGTTTCTATCCAACCAGTCTTCCCGGATCCCATCCCTTCTCATACGTTCTTCCCCACATCGCCATAGCTTCTCTGTCATGCAGTATATGCCCGTTTTGGGGATCTGTGTGGAGTATGCGGCCGGTGCGTTGCGCTATATTTCCGAGCAGGCATAGCAAGGTGCTGCGATAGCCGGTATTGATTTCTGAGTGAAGGGTGGCATTACCTCTGATGCTTTCCAGGAAATTATTGAGATGAATGGCATCATAGAATTCGCCGGCGGGGCTCACGGTATTGGTTACGCTTTGATTGGGATTGGCGGCCTGCTTTACTTCTTTCACCACCTTGTTTTTGTTGTCAAGGATTTTGTAGCTGTCGCCGCCGGAGTTATACAGGCTTCCGTTTTCACCGAACAGCGTAAAGCCGCGGCCACTGCCTTCCAGCGTGAAAGGATCGCAGCTGCGGCCTTCCCAGGCGATAGCTTTGCCACCTTCAAATTCAAAGTTGAGCGTTTGTGTATCCGGTGTTTCCCAATCATCTTTAGGATAAGCATAACGACCGCCTGCAGAGGTTACCTTTGTGGGGAAGTCTACATCCATAAACCAACGCAGACAATCCAGTTCATGCGTAGCGTTGTTACAGGTTTCGGATGTACCCCAATGCCAGCGCCAATGCCAGTTGTAGTGCACAATATTATCCAGGTATGGTTGCCTGGGTGCAGGACCCTGCCACAGGTCCCAGTCCAGCGTACCCGGCACTGGTACCTGCTTTCCCGTACCGATGGGTTTACGGTCATTGACATACCATCCGCGGCCATAGTGCACCTTGCCGATAATACCTTCTTCCTTTACTTCTTTCACGGCCTGCTGCAGGTTAGGCCAGGAGCGGCGCTGATTACCCATCTGCACAAGCCGGTTATATTTTTTCGCTGCGGCTACCAGCATTTCTCCTTCATGCGGATTGTGTGCGCAGGGCTTTTCCACATACACGTGTTTACCTGCCGCCGCAGCCATGATAGCTGCCGGAGCATGCCAGTGGTCCGGCGCTGCAATGATGAGCGCATCAAAATCCCTGCGCTCCAGCAACCGGCGTATATCCTTTATCACCTGCGGCTTGCGCTCCTGAGCACCCGCCACTGCCTTTAATCCCTTTTCAATGGCCCCGTCCTCTACATCACATATATAGCCTATCTCCGCGCCCGGCAGCTTTGCCGCCACCTGTGCCAGCCAGTTGCCACGGGAGTTCACTCCCATCACACCCAACACCAACTTATTACCAGGAGCATTTTTTCCGAATACCGGAAAATCAAGTATAGTAAGCCCTGCGCCCAAACCTGCCAGGGTACCGGTTTTTATAAAATCTCTTCTTTTCATAACTGGAATTTTACCTGCGATCTAAATTAATATAAATAATTACGAATTACGAATTGCGAATTACGAATGAAGAAGCGAAGCGCTAAACGTAGATTAAAGGAGATACTTAATACTTATCACCTTTAATCTACGTTTAGCGCTTCGCTTCTTCATTCGTAATTCGCAATTCGTAATTCGTAATTATTATCTCCCCATCAGCGTCTCCCAAATAACATCATACACTTCAGTTGCCTGCAACTGATTTTTGCCGGTAGGATTGTTGCTGATGACTACGGGATGATGCAGTGGGTTTTCTTCCAATCTGCCGTGGGAGCCTTTGATGAGTGTGGCATCCAGGGGGATAACATTCATGAGATAGCGGAAGCCGAGTTTCTTTTTCAGGAGTTTGGCGCCTGCTTTCAGCTTCACCAGCGGGTCGGCAGGATCCATGAACATTTCCACCGGGTCGTAGCCTGGTTTACGGAAGATGTCTACAATACGCGCGAAGTCAGGCGCTTTGTTATCATCCATCCAATAGTAGTAGGCGAACCAGCTGTTGGCGTCGGCGACGGCGATCAGGTCGCCGCTGCGTTCATGATGCATATGATGCTGCCGCTTGCCTTCCCTGTCCAGCACCAGTTCTACACCGGGTGTATTTTCGAGTATGGTCCGTACTTTTTTATAGCAGGACGGGTCGTTGATATAGATGTGCGCCAGCTGATGATCTGCTACGGCAAAGGCTTTGGAAGCACCGGCATCCAGCAGCTCCAGCCCTCTTTCCACACGCAGTGCCAGCAGCCCTTCTTCTCTCAGCCGGCGGTTCAGGTACACCGGGTTATTCACATTGGTGATACCATATTCTGACAACACCACCGGATCTACGCCCTGCTGCTGATAATAGGTAATCAGCTGTTTACATACCTGATCGATTTCACTGATTTCTTTCGCATTACGTACCGGGTCCTGACCAAATTTCTGCAGACAGTAATCCAGGTGCGGCAGGTAAACGAAAGTGAGTGTGGGATTGTATAATTTATCGGTGAGGATGGTAGCGTCAGCGATCCATTGGGAGGATTTGATGCTGGCGGTAGGGCCCCAGTAATTAAAGAGGGGAAAGGTTCCCAGCTCTTTTGTCAGATAGTCACGCAAGGTATCCGGCGTAGTATAGCAGTCCGGAATTTTGCGGCCATCGGAGAGATAATTAGGTCGTGGTGTCAGCGAATAATCAACATTGGCGTACATATTGTACCACCAGCACATTTGCGCGCAGGTAAATTCCGGGTTGAGTCTGCGGGCTTTGTCCCATATTTTGGGCGCATCTACCAGCCTGTTGGACTGTTTCCAGAATTTAATCTCACAGTCTGTACGATCATACCATCCATTGCCCACAATTCCGTGTTCATTGGGCCATTTACCTGTCAGGTAAGTACTTTGCACTGCTGTAGTCACCGCCGGCAACATGGGCGTTACCGTGGCCATATGCCTTTGCTGCGTGTATTGCTGCATAAAGGGCATGTGCTTCAGAAGTGAAGCAGACAAGCCAACTACATCCATTACTACTGTCTTTCTCATAGAGATGATCGCCGTTTCTTTTCCGGTATAAAGCTATAATTCCGCGCTCACAATTCCAACAAATACTACTGCAGCTGTGCGGCTATCCATTCGAGTTCCCTGGAAACGGACAGACCGATTTCTTCTTTCAGGGCAGGCGGTAAAACTTCCCAGGTATAGGTTTCGGCTTCCAGGTGTTGGGTAAAGGGCTGGCTGCGTTGCAGGGCCAGTACCTCAATAATGTCTTCCTGCGTGGATTGCAGCACATCAAACCGGTTGATAAATACCGGTACATGAAAATGGGAACGCCATTCTGTTACCTGTGGATTGGCGGCATCCGCGAGGGCTTCCGGCAGGTCGGGATAATGAATCAATTCGCCTGATGCCTTGCGGGCAATGACCTGGTGCAGGTATACGGGTTCATTGAACTGCCGGAAAGCGTTGACTACCGCTTCGCGCCGGGTGGTCATATCTGCCCTGAGGGCGGCGCTGATCTGTATCTTTCCTACTTTCAGGCCACGGCTGTGCAGTGTTTCCAGCACCTGCGCCGGCGTTTCATATACCAGGGCGAAGTGGCATACATCGTAGCACAGTTGGATGTGTGACTTAATGATGTCTGCCGCGGCTTCATCTGTCACATCAAATTTCTCTTTTATAAACGGGATACCTGCGGGCAGTAAGTCATTGAAATACCAGCTGATATATTCCCCGGTGTTTTCCAGGAGGCCATCCGGTTCGGGTTCCACATCCAGATGAAGCAGCGGGCCGCCGCTTCTGCGGATGCGTACCAGCTGTTCCAGCACCAGCAGCATATTGAGTGTAGCGCTTTCTGTGAATGAATTTTGCTCTTCTTCGCAGCGGTTACACCAGAATTTATAAGACAGCGGAGAGGTGGAGATACCACCTTCCATTCCTTCCGGCAGCAGGGCGGCCAGTATCCTGAACAGGCGGATGGTGTAGGCTACGCGATCGGCCTGGGTCCAGTCGGGTGTGTGTACCTGGTCTTTTACTACGGTGTCGTGAAATCCGCCATAAGGGAAACCGTTCATGGTGAACACGTAGCAGTTCTCCTGCTGCAGCCATTTCCGGAAGGCATTCAGCTGTTCTTCCCTGGCGAGTTCCAGGCTGGCGGTATTGGCCAGGCGCAGGCCTATGCCAAAGGGTTTATCCGGTGAAAGGCGTTGCTTAATAGCCGGGATATGCTGCCGTAGCTGCGCGAAATGGTCTTCCCATTTTTCGCCGGGATGTATATTGGTGCAATAGGTGAGGTGTCCGTATGGTGTTTGCATTACTGTAATTTTTTGCAGATATCGGCTGCCGCATATAGCAGGTCGAGATCCATATGATGCGTTTCTGCCCCGGTGCCGATAGCTTTCAGCAGGGAGATGGTCAGGCGCCCGCCGAGATGTTCGCGGAATTCTTCCAGGCCCGCTACTACGGGAGAGGGCCGGCCATCCTGCTTTTCCAGCAGCGGATGCCATACGGGCAGCTGCATATTTTTCAACACACTGATAATGCGGTACATAGATGCTTCGTCGAGCCAACCTAACAGGAACGAGTATACGCTGTCCAGCGCAATACCGATGGCTACTGCTTCACCATGCCGCAGGGAGAAGCTGGTAAGCTGTTCCAGCTTATGCGCGCTCCAGTGGCCGAAATCCAGGGGGCGGGAGGAACCGCTTTCGAACGGATCGCCGCCACCGCCGATATGTGCCACATGCAGTTCTGCACAGCGGAAGATAAGGTATTGCATACCAGGCATATCGCCGCCGGTGAGGGCAACTGCTTTCTCTTCTATCCATTCAAAGAAGGCGGTATCGCGGATCAGCGCTACCTTTACCGCTTCCACCATACCGGAGCGCCAGTCACGCGAGTCCAGCGTTGTCAGGAAATGGCTGTCATTGAAAACAGCAGAAGGTGGTGCAAAGGACCCGAGAAAGTTCTTCTTTCCCTTGTAGTTAACACCATTCTTGACACCTACGCCGGAATCATTCTGCGATAATACGGTAGTGGGTATACGAATATGCTTTACTCCCCTGTGGGATATAGCAGCTACAAACCCCACCAGATCCAGCAGAGAGCCGCCGCCGATACCGATGACATAGGAGTGCCGGTCGATGCCGTATTTGTCAATAGCGTCTACCAGGCTGAATACCAATGGTAAATCATTCTTCACACTTTCGCCACCGCTGATGGTAATAATTTCGGGGGCTGGCTGAAAGCCGCGCACTGCGCTGAGATACCGGGTTATCTGGTCGGGCAGGCCGGGATGAGCTGCTGCCACGCCTCCATCGAGGATTACCAGTAATTTCTTCTGAAAAGCAGCATCTGCCCTGGATTCCAGGAAGGCTGACAAACAGGTGTTGGCCGGGTCGAACAGGTGACTGGAAAAGTGCACCCCGTACTTAAAGTTGACGTCAAAATTTTGATGAATATATTCCATGGCAATTCCGCAAACATCTTTCTGAAAAAACAATACTTCTAAAGTACATATAAAAAATTTGATATTACAGAAAGAATAAGGCTCCGGGAACGGAGCCCTTACAGTTTTTTACCTTTTTGTTGTTATCTGTATGCAATAGAGAAACAGTGATACAAACTCCATAACCATAGTACAAAATAACATGTACTCAGGTACCCGTATGACAGTACATACCGGTAATTGCAAAAATCCGTAGAACTACGGACGTCCGTATTGCCGGCGCCAAACCTTTTACCGTAAAGGATTCCAGAAAGGCGCCGGGAAAACTACGTAAAAACACAGTGTCCGCTTATCCTATTGACTATTGTGTATTCCATCAGAAATCAGGACCTTTACGATAACTGAAAACTGACTGTAACCACGCTGTCGTTCCAGGAAAAAATTGTTTGTCTGTAGACGAATATCTGGCAGGTTGTACTGCTGATGTTGCCCCTGTCACCCGGATGCGTATTGTACTTCTCTTGTTGCAATACCCTGTTAATACCGGCACAACAACCGGCGGCGATCGTTCATCTGATTCCTGCTGCCATTCTGTATTCGGGTAACGTTACCAGGTATTTTTCTGCAATTACCGGGGCAACCGTAAGGTTGTGTAACTGTTTAAACCATGTCTAAAAAGCTACTGCTGATTTGTTGTTTTTTACTTACCGTTCGTATTGCGGCGGCATGCGTCAGGGAACAGGAGCGTGACAGCCTTCTGCAGGTATTCAGGCAGCAGGCCAGCGATACGGGACGCATCCATACCTTATTCTGTATTGGCGTCACTTATCTGCCAGACCAGCTGAAGAAGGCTGACAGCGTATTCCGGAGCGCTCTCCGGCTAAGCCGTAAAATAGATTACGCCAAAGGTGTGGCAGATTTTGCCTGCAACTATATGTTTGTGCAGGAATTGCGGGGAGAATACAGACAGTCTCTGTTCATGCTGGACCGGGCTATTGAAATTTACACCGCCCTGCGCGATACCGGCAATCTGATGCGTGCGCTCAACTACAGCGCTAACAAGTACCTGAACATGGGTAACTTTCCCGGGGCAGCCAGGCATTACCTCGCAGCACTCAAACTGGCGGAAAAATGCAATGACAGCGTCTTTTCCAGCGCCATGAACAACAGCCTGGGCGCTGTTTTCAATAAACTTGAAGATTACCGGAAAGGATTGCAATATGCGGTCAAAGGCTACCGGTTAGGAAGTCAGATCAATAACAGCAAGCGTATGTCTGCTGCCTTAATCATCATGGGCGCCAGTGTTACCGGCATGAAACGCTACGGGGAAGGCGAAACCTATTACCGGCGGGCCATTACACTGGCAAGAGAAGTAGGCGACAGCTTCTTTGTAATGAAAGCGATGATCAACCTCGGCAGCGCTTATTTTGACCAGCGCAAACATGACCAGGCCCTGCAGCAGTATAAAACGGCGCTGGCCATATCGGAAAAGTTCCAGATGCCGGATACCTATCTGTACCTGGGCTATGGCCGGTCACTGTTCTATCACAGGAACGACAGGCAAGCACTGGCCTATGTGGATAAATCCATCAGTATGGCCAAGCGTATGCATGCCGGCCTGGATCTCCGCTGGGCATATTATGTATCGTCTAACATGAAAGCCGCCCTCGGCGACTACAGAGGCGCCTTCGCCATGCGGGAAAAGTACGAAGTGCTGAATGATTCTCTCACCGGCGTAGCTTCACAGAGTCAGGTACAACAACTGGAAATGCAATATCTGTCTGAGAAAAAGGACAGGGAACTGACAGAAAAAAAACTGCTGCTGGTGCAGAAGGATGTGCAACTGCAACAGAAAAACATGTGGATCATCATCATCATGATCTCTGTCATGATCTTACTGGCAATGGCCTTCTTCATCTGGCAGCGGCTGAAACACAGGCAGCACCTGCAACAGCAGCAGCTGCAGACACTGGAGATAGAAAAAACCGTACAGGTGCTGGAAGCCATGATAGCGGGAGAAGAAAGGGAACGTACGCGGCTGGCCCGGGACCTGCACGATAACATCGGCGGGTTGCTCTCCGCCGTGAAGATGCATTTCGGCGCCCTCAAATACGAACACCCTACCCTGCAACGGGACACCGGCTTTAATCACGCCATGGTAATGCTGGATGATTCCATCGGAGAAGTACGTAAAACCGCGCATAACCTCATGCCCGAAGTACTTAACCGCATGGGCCTTGCAGACGCTTTACGGCTGTATTGCAGGAATGTCAGCCACTCCCGGAAGCTGCAGATATTCTTTTATGCCACAGACAACATTCAACGGTTCAAAGGGAATTTTGAGCTTTCCGTTTACCGGATCATACAGGAACTGGTCAACAATATCATCAAACATGCTGAAGCTACAGAAGCGATTGTACAGCTGACACAACATGAAGCGCTGCTGACAATACAGGTGGAAGATAATGGCATAGGCTTTCAGCAACATCCGGAATCCGCTACGGGCATGGGTTTAAACAGTCTTCAATCAAGAATAAAGGCATTAAACGGTAACCTGGAAATAGACGCTTCTACAGGTCAAGGCACAACCGCATACATAGAATTCAACATCGCCATTATGCAACTGATGGAAGTATAATTCCATTCTAATTTTTTATTTCGATATGCAAATCAGATTAGCCATTACTGACGACCATATGCTGGTCATTAATGGATTAAAAGCAATGCTGGCGCCATACTCCCACATTCAGGTGGTATATGAAAGCAATAGCGCCATTACCCTTATTGACGCCTTACCTGCCGCACAACCCGACGTGCTGCTGCTGGATATTCAGATGCCGGAAATTGACGGGCTGGAATTATGCAAACAGGTAAGAAAATCGCATCCCCGCGTAAAAATTATTGCGCTGACCAACTTCATGGAATCGCATTACATCAAACAGATGCTGCGCAACGGCGCCAGCGGTTACCTGCTCAAAAATACAGATCAGGAAACCCTCGCTGCCGCTATCGAAAAAGTGCATGCAGGAGAACAGTTCATCGATGCCAGCATCAAACAACAATTATTACAGGAGATGCTCACCGGCCAGAAGTCGACCGGTTACGATATTCCTCTCACCCGGCGGGAAAAGGAAATCCTCAAGCTGATTGCAGAAGAACACTCCAATCAGCAAATCGCAGAAATGCTTTTCATCAGCCTGCGTACCGTAGAAACCCACCGCCTCAACCTCACCCAGAAACTCGCCGTAAAAAATACAGCGGGGCTGGTAAAGGAAGCGATAAAGAGAGGAATTATTTAAGATGTGGTTATTTTTTTATTTGAGATTTGTTTCTCATCAGTATGCATACTGATGTTAAAAATGCATACTGATGAGAAACAAATCTCAAATAAAAAAATAACCACATAACCATCAGGTTATTGCAAAGAGTCTTCCCAGAATCATGGATACCGGTAGCAGCAGCAATACGGCTATGGCCAGTGGCAGGGTGGCGAAAGAGGCTACCCAGGCGGCGTTCATGGCGATCAGGGCAACGATGCCTCCTTTTACGGCTTTACCTATATTGGGTCCTGTCGGGTTTTTCCATGCTTTCCATAAAGGAGAGAATATCATGACGGCAAATAACAGGAGGAACGGCGCAGCTACCGGCAGGCGATGATGCAGGGTTGCCATAGCTGTGATGACCGCCAGCACAATGAGATAGCAGACAGCTGTAACTTTTATGCTGCGTGTAGTTCCGCCATATACTTCTCCGCGGCTGATGTTTGTGACAGCCGCAATATAGAGTACGGGTATCAGTCCTATCCACCACCAGGTGGCTACTGCATCAGGTATTACGCTGATACCGAGCAGGAGGTTCAGGCCGCGGCATAGTCCCATATTAAGGGGTCCTAATGTTTTATGGTGCTTTCCCCATTTATCATAGATCAGCGCGGATGCGGCAATGGCAATAGAAATCCAGCCTGCCCATCCGGTAAACCGGCCTACGGAGAAGGCTGCGATAATACCTACCAGCAGCAGGTATATACCGAGGATAACCGCCTGTACTCTGGAGATAATACCGCTGGGAATGGGCCTTTCCGGACGCTCGGTAGTGTCCAGGGTGGCATCAAAAATATCATTGAACACTACGCCGCCGCCATACAAACCGATGGTAGCAAGGCAAAGGCAGATGACGGGCAATACCTGATCCAGTGTATATTCCTGGAAATCTGTGTGTAAAAAATAGCCGGAAATGGCAACGCCGGCCAGTATATCTGCAATGGCAGTAATAATATTGGCGGGGCGCATCAGGCGCAGGTATCCGATTACTTTGCTAACAATATAACTCACCGCGTAAATAGGTTTTCATGGTTAATTGCCAGCAGTAAAAAGGCCGCCAGGCATTACCGGATGATGGTTGTATTTTTGTTGATTCTTGGCTGTTGACCACCGCGTAAAACGGTACTTCCATTAAATTTTTCACTCTGATCGATGTTTCCTGCAGTGTCAAAATCAGCTTCATTCAGTTGTCCGCTTTGTGCAAAGGCAGTAACGGCATTCCTGTAAGTTACCAAATGAATGTCATTCAAGTCAATACCACTTTCGTGCATGAGGGCTGCTGTTTTAGGAACGGCCAGCGGATCGCTGATACCCCAGTCTGCAGCGGAATTGACCATGATGCGCTCGCTTCCGTATTGTTTTACTACGGCTACCATCCGTTCATTTCCCATCTTTGTAAACGGGTAAATGGTAAATGCTGCCCAGAAACCACGGTCCAGTACTTCCTTTACTGTTTCTTCATTGTTATGGTCCACTATTACCATGCGCGGGTCCAGGCCATGTTCCAGGGCGATGTCCATACTACGCTGTGTACCTTTCTTTTTATCCCGGTGGGGAGTATGTATCTGCACGGGCAAACCCGCTTCCTTAGCCAGTTCCAGCTGGGCGCGATAATATTTTTCTTCCAGGGCTGTCTGGTCGTCAAAGCCTATTTCTCCCACACCTACTACACCTTCTTTATAGATAAACTGCGGGAGTATCTCCATAACAGCTTCTGCGAGCTTTTCGTTGTTGGCTTCTTTTGAGTTCAGGCCGATGGTACAATAATGTTTGATACCAAACTGGGATGCCCTGAAACGTTCCCACCCCAGCAGGCTGCTGAAATAATCGCGGAAGGTATCTATACCGGTACGCGGTTGTCCCAGCCAGAAGGAAGGTTCGATGATACCTGTTACACCGGCATCGGCCATTGCCTGATAGTCGTCTGTGGTGCGGGAAGTCATATGCACATGCGGATCAAAAAAGCGCATGCCTTTTATTTTATCCAGGTAAGCAGGTGTATATGTGAGTGGCTGAAGATCTTTTTCTGTGAGTTCGTGAATTCCACACATGGCTTTTAGATTTAGATGTCAGTATTCAGATTTTTCGGCAATGGTATCCCATGACAGGGTACCGTGCTGTATTTCGCCGGCCAGGGCGCTATCCTGTGCCAGCAGCTGGCGGGCTGGCGGATAATCGGATTGCGACAGGGTAAGGGCGGCGGCGGCTTTTTCTGTCTGGTCGGCAGAATGCCATACACGTGTGATGTCGGCAAAATTGGCTTCGGTAATAAATCCGGCGAGCAGCCTCCATTGCATGGGCGATACCTTTCTGCCGGCGGCCCATCTTTCATGGGCAAAGTCGGTGAGTATGGCAGCAAGCGCGGCATTACTGCGTTTATCCAAACCCGTTATATGGTGCAACGGCTTTTCTGTAAAGATAGCTTTCATCACCAGCTGGTTCCAGGCGGGTTCGTCCAGGTACTGCGCCGGGTAAGGGTTGTGCAGCATTATAGCCTCCTGCACAATGCCTATATTGGAACGTATACCTTCGGCAGTACGCTGTTTCCATTCTTCCGGCCATGCCAGCAGGGGCAGGGCGCTGTACAATGCGGCCAGTTCGTTCATTTCTGCGGCGTTGAACAGATTTTCAACCGCATCGATATAGGCAGTCTGGCTGCCGGCGGGTAACTGCAGCAACCACCATACGCGTACGAGGCGGTCTAACGTCCACCCGTGTACGAAAAATGCGGGTACAGCAGCTTCCAGTCCGCTGCTGTCTGACGGCGTCAGACTGATAATATCTTTTCCGGTAAACCTGGGAATAGCGGTAAAGGTCTGATTAAACTGAGGCAGGGATCCGGTTTCCTGATAAACCTGCAGTCTTTGCTGCAGCCAGGCAGTTGATTTTTCACTACTGTTATTACGGATAATTGTTCCTAGCAGTATCGCTACCCTCTCCTGATCGTATGCATATGCAGCCACTGAAATATCCTGTTTAAAATGATAATGCTGAATTTCTGATTAAAAATAACCATGATTACCCAGATTTTCAGAATAAGTGAGGTAATATTTTGATAGATGGTTATAAAAATAAAAGAGAGGCATTGCTGCCTCTCCTTCCGCCATTCTAAAACCTGATTATGCATCAGGATATCTTTATATCATAGCATCAGACGGACGATACCATGTAATATTTTGTGATTGGAATACCAAAGATAAGAACAAGCGTACACAAATTAGTCAAAACAGTTAACTGTTTATCCCCTTCAGTGTGATCAGTCAGAGAGCTTTTGCACGCGGCAATAATTATCGGGTGTAATATACATATTATTCTACGTCTTCTCCAAATAAACGATTGTTTTTATCATCACCTCTTTATGACAACATTATTCTGCAACACTATAAACGGTTGATATTCCTTCCACTCCGGTTTATAATCGTCCAGTATATTAAATCCGCGTCCATAGTTTCCTAGTATGATATCAACATCGCCATCATGATCGTAATCTTTCACATCCATACATATCCAATGTCCTTCCTTTTCAATAGGTGGTGCATGCGGCACAAAATCCAGCTGTCCCCTGCCTTCGAAGTAAATAAATTTCTCAGCAGGGTTCGTCTTCATATCTGCAAAAAAAGCAATGGAAACGATATCTGTTTTACCATCCCGGTTAAAATCCGCCGCTACAGCCTTCGTACAGCCATTGACCGGATAAAACCATGCCTGGCGGTATTTATGCCCACCTTCATTCAGATAGACATATAAACCATGATAAGGTTTAATGATCATGGAAAAATCTGCATTATCTCCGCAGGTATATAATATATCCTCTTTTCCGTCCCCGTTCAGATCCACCAGCTGGAATCCCGTAGAACCGTACAGGGGCGGGAATCTCAGCAGACAGGAAGATGTGAATCCTCCCTTCTTATCGTTTTCAAATAACCAGATGCCTTCATCAGCAGCCGCGAAAAGTACCATCAGGTCTGTCCAGCCATCGTGATTAAAATCGCCGGTTTCGGCATGAATGGCGCCGGGCACTTCCGAAATGGTCAACTGCTGATACTGGTGACCGGGTAATTGTTTCAGCCAGTAAAGCCCGCCCTGGTTATGCCCGAAGGCGCATACGGCCATATCATTCAGGCCATCCCTGTCGAAATCGGCGGTCACTGTTTGCACGGGGCGTTTTAAAAATGCGGCCAGGTCTTTCAGCTTACTGCCGGGTTCTCCGAGGTTCAGGCTGCTGATTACGCCGGCGGGGGCATCCAGGGCGCGCATATTACCGATCTGCGTCAACAGACCCTGCTGCTGTCCGGCGCTGTCACGGTAATACGCCATATGTACCACCGGTGAAAGCATCCGCCACCATGCATTACGATGCAGCGTGCTATCCCATCGTGCCAGCGCATTGGAGCCGGCGTCGCCGGTATATATTACCGGCTGCTCCGGATCAAAAGACACCATCGTGGTAGTTGCCAGCGCATTGGTATCCACACCTTCCGGGCGCTTCATACTGAAGATGCTCCAGTCACGCTGCAGCGGCGCCGGCACTTTGGCAGGCGCCAGTTTCTCCGGCGCCATCTTTTCGTAATATGCTGTCAGCGTGGTCCAGTCTTCAATAGAAATCAGCGACGCTTTTTCTCCCGGCTGCGGCGGATAATACTGATCTCCGTTCCAGACACGTATGCCCAGCTTCGGCGCCATTGCCGGCAGTACATGCCTGGTCCATGTTTCCTTATCCAGCATATCCGGCGCCACAGGCAAGTGACACCCTGAACAATATTTATCTGCCAGCACTTTTCCCTTTTCCTCCTTCGCGGGCATCTGACAACTATAAATAAAACAACCGGTGATGAGTAAAGTGGCAAAGCCCCGCATGAGGTGATGATTTTGATTGAACCCGAAAATAAAAAAATTACGAATTACAAATTACGAATTACGAATGCAGAAGCGAAGATGTAAACGAAGATCAAAGGAAATAACTATTGAGTATACCCTTTGATCTTCGTTTACATCTTCGCTTCTGCATTCGTAATTCGCAATTCGTAATTCGCAATTCCCGTTAATATCCTTTATTCTGTATCAGCGTCCTTTTCCCGTCAATCATCGTGAGGTCTATCTGACGTTGCGGAATGGGGAAGTATTCATTTTTATTTTTGGTGAAGTGGGCGCCGCCGAGATCGCCGGTGATGGCGCTCTCGTACTGGTAGTAGGCATTGAGTACCTGGTCTGCGATTCCCCAGCGGGAGATATCGAAGAAGCGGTGTCCTTCTGTGGCCAGTTCCAGCTTACGCTCAAAATAGATGGCCTTCAGCGCATAGGTTTTATCGGAGAAGGCAGGGTAGCGTTTGATGGAGTAGTTGGCGGCCGGTTTGGCAGGATCAAATCCCCTGAGCGGCAGCGTATCTACCAGGTAGCGGTGCAGCCATTTAGAGGGATTGTCCGCGATGCGGCCGCGTACTTCATTCACCAGGGTGAGGGCTTTGCCCAGGTCATTCTGTTGTGCGGCACATTCGGCGGCCATCAGCAGTACATCGGAGTAGCGGATCAGCACTACGTTGATGGCGGAGCCGGGAGCCCAGGAGTGGGCGTCCTTGTATTTGTCCTGATCCTGCTGCCAGTACACCATTTTTTTGCCGGCGTAGGGTCCTGCATATTTGGCGTCACGTACCCAGTTGGCGCCAGGATGGTAGCCCCAGTCGTGATACGGCAGGCCACGGCGGCCTACGGTCCAGTCCAGCCGCGGATCCAGCGGACCGGCATCCGGTGTAAACGGATCTTTTGAACTGATGCCGGCATCACTTTTCACGGGATGCTGGTTATAGGTATCCAGGTAGGGCAGTCCGTTAAGGTCGGTACGGTAGGAGTTCACCAGGTCCTGCGAAGGCTGAAAGAAGCCACAACAGCCAAACGGGCTGTTATAGGGAAAGTTCAGCATATCTCCGGCATTGGCATTGGTGATAGCATTGGTGCCATCATTGGCGGTCATCTGAATGGCGAAAACGGATTCGGAATTATTCTTCGTAGGGGCATAGAAGTTATCCTTAAAATCCGGCATCAGCGCATATTTCATACCATTGGAAGTAACCCCGGAAGCGATGGCGGTATTGAAAAGAGGCAGCGCTTCTGCATACTTTTTCTGATACAGGTATGTCTTGGCAAGATATATCTGTGCGGCCCATTTATTGGCGCGGCCTACGTCGGACTGTGTAGCGGGTAACTTATCCATAGCGAATTTAAACTCCGCTTCGATGAAAGGCCAGATATCCTTGTCATTGGCGATACGTACTTCGGTGGTGGTATCGGTAATGAGCGGCACCTTGTCGAAAAACTTCTTCAGCTCAAAGTAGTAGTGCCCGCGGAGGAATCTCGCTTCCGCCTCTACTTCCGTTTTTTCGGCGGCACTCATATCCTGGGCCGCCTGCATCTTCCGGATAGTGATATTACATCTGCTGATGCCTTCATATACGGCTTTCCATTTGGTATTGAAAAAGCTGTTAGCTGCATTGGCGGTGCTGGTCATGATAGTATTGATCCCTTCCTGATCATTACCGGAGCTGCCTTTGTGGGCGTCGCCACCTACTACGCTGCCATAGATCCAGTTGGTAGGAGATGCTTCCCAGCCGCTGCCACCGCCACCCAGCGCCTGCTGACCGGGCGCCTGGCCATCCAGTGCGCCATAGGCGCCTATCAGTAAAAAGTTAACGCCGGCTTTATTGGCTACCGATTCTTCCGGCAACGCGCCATACAGCGGCCTGTCCAGGAAATTTTTCCCGCAGGACACTAATATTCCGCCTGCTATCAGGGCTATTAATGTAGAATATCGTATTGGTTTCATGTCTCTTTCAGTTTTACAGTTCGGATAAAAAATCAGAATACCAGGTTCACTCCCACCAGGTATTGACGCTGGTTCGGATAGGCGCCTTCATCGATACCAAATGCGGTGGTATTACCGGTGATCTCAGGATCTACGCCGGTATATTTTGTGATCGTAAACAGGTTGGCAGCCTGTATGTATGCCCTGCATTTCTGTACGCCCAGGCGCTTCATCATGGAGATGGGGAAAGTATAACCCAGCATCAGGTTCTTGGCGCGCAGATAAGATCCGTTCTCTACGAAATAGGAGTTAGGCACACCGGAAGTGCTGTTATAGGATTTGGTTTCCTGGATGGGCGCGGTGGCATTCTTACGTGTAGGCAGCCAGCTGTCATACAGTGCTGTCTTGCTTTTCGCGCCTTCAAAGGAAGGATAGAAGTCTGTCCACCAACGTACCTGATTCCAGATTTTATTTCCCTGTACGCCGTACAGGAACATGCTGAAATCGAAATTTTTATAGGTCAGACCGATATTCAGCCCGTAGGAAAATTTCGGGTTGGGATTACCCAGGTAGGTACGGTCATCAGCATCGATCTTACCGTCATTGTTAACGTCTGCATATTTAAAGCGTCCCATGGCTGCGTCCTGCTGGTACTCTGCCAGTCCCGGGTACTTTGCTTTGGCAGCGGTATTGGCGGCGGTCACTTCTTCGGGGCTGTCCCAGAAACCAATGACCTTATATCCGAAAAACTCGCTGATAGACTGTCCGGTGGCATTACGGATGATGGCGCTCCCATTGAACCGGCGTGGCTGCAGATCAAAGTAGGGCGCTGATTCAGAAATAGCGATAATAGTATTGTTGTATGTGGTCAGCGTTCCGGTAACATCCAGCTTCAGATCTTTAGCCAGGTTTACTTTTACGGTGCTGGAGAAATCAAAGCCGTTATTCTTCATCCGGGCCACGTTGGAGTACGGTGCGGTAGCTGCCCCGAAAACACCCGCCAGTTCAGGATTATAGAGCAGATCTCTTACCTCTTTGCGATAGTAGTCGAGTGTAAATTCCCATACGCCTTTGAACAGGGTGGCATCTATACCGATGTTGGAGTTCACGTTACTTTCCCATTTGGCGTTGGGGTTGCCGATCTGCCGCTGCATATAGCCGGTGGCGGTAGTATTGCCGGTTCCTTTGATATCATAGAAGGAAGAGGTTTTATCGAAACCGTAATAGGTAAATATATTGCTGGGCGTTACGTTGATCTGGTTGCCCATAATACCGTAGCCTCCGCGTAACTTCAGATCGGAGATCCAGGAAATACCTTTCATGAATTCTTCCTGTGAAATACGCCAGGCGGCACTTACAGCCGGGAAGTTACCATAGCGGTTGCTGGCGCCGAAGCGGGAGGAGCCGTCGCGGCGTATCAGCGCCCCGATCAGGTAGCGGTCATGATACGTGTAGTCTACCCTGGCAAAGAGCGAAAATAATCCGTCGCTGCCATTATTACTGAAGTTGGTGGGCGTACCGGTACCGGTAGTCAGGTTGGTAAATGCCGGATCGAAGGTGAAGAAATCGGTAGACGTACCACCCAGGTTACGGAACACGTTATCATAGGCTTCTGTGCCGAGCATGACTTTCAGGTCATGGCGGCGGTTAAATACCTTATGATAGGACAGGGTGTTGGTCCATGTCCAGTTATAGCCGGAGCCGGAAGATTCGGTATATGAGTTTGCCCGGTTGTTTTCCTGATTCTCGTATTCCGGGTAGGTAAAGTTGTGGTTGTTGAAGGAGAATATTTCTCCGCCGAAGCTGGTACGGATGGTGAAGTCTTTCAGGATGTCTGCTTCTGCATAAACGTTACCCAGCAATCTGCTGGCGAGCGCTTTGGTGCTGCCGAAGCGGTCCTGTATGGCCACCGGGTTACGTGCGTTACCCAGGTTTTTGCCGGAGCTGCCGGCATAGTTGCCCATAATATCGTAAACCGGTATGATGGGCATCTGGCGGAAGGCCATACCAATACCGCTACCTTCCTGCAGAATACCTATCTGCGGGTTATTAATGACAGAATACTCCAGGTTTTCCCCGATCCGGATGTGGTCTGTTACATTAAAGCTGCTGTTGGAACGAACTGCGTAACGTTTATTGTAAGTATTGGTGAGGGTGCCCTGCTGATTAAAATAATAGAAGGAGAAGAAGTAGTTGCCTATGTCGCTGCCTCCGGATACGGAGATATTGTGGCTGGTGATAGGCGCAGGTTTAAAGATTTCATGGAACCAGTCAGTACCTGCCTTGTTGGCTTTGTTGATGCGGTAAAAGCCATCCACATCGCTGGAATTTTTATAGAAGGGATCTACTTTATATTTTGAGGGGTCTACTGCCGGATCGCCTTCCATGGCGCCTGTTGGCGTGATGTAGTCCGGCAGGCGCGGTGTGGCGCCGTTGCCATATTGCTCGTCATCATATTTAGGATTAGGCGAGTTGGCGATGGCCAGCCATTTCAGGTTTGCCTGTTCCTGCGGATTGAGGAGGTGAAATACATTGCCACCTTTGGGACGCTGCACGCCATAGTAACCGTCGTAGGTAACTTTCACCCTGCCGGGGGAGCCTTTTTTGGTGGTGATGATGATAACCCCGTTGGCGGCACGCGCGCCGTAGATAGAGGCAGCGCCTGCATCTTTCAGCACCTGCATGGTTTGCACATCATTGGGGTTGACGTCGGCCAGGTTGGAAATAGGCACTCCGTCAATGATGTACAGCGGCGTGTTGTTACCGAAAGTATTCACCCCGCGCACGGATACCTGCGGTTCCTGGCCTGGCTGCCCGGTACCCAGGATGGTAATACCGGATACCTGCCCCTGCAGCTGATTGGCGATCTGGGCAGTCGGTTGTTTGGTCAGGTTTTCTACCCGTACAACGGATACGGCGCCGGTCAGGTCTTTTTTCTTCTGACTGGAATAACCGGTTACCACTACTTCTTCGAGCGAACCTACTTTCTCCGAGAGGGCAACATTAACCGGCCCGCTGCCAATGACCGCATCCTGCGGATCGTATCCGACAAAGGAAAAAATCAGCGTTTCACCCGTTTTCGCCTGAATGGAAAAGTTACCGTTAGGATCGGTGGCTGTGCCGCGGTTGGTACCTTTTATATACACCGTAACACCCGGCAACACATTGCCGGAGGCCTTGTCCGTCACTTTTCCCGTTACTTTCGTTTGTGCGAAGACGTTACTGCTACCTAACATAAGCAGTATGCCGCATAGGACGGCAAGTCCCTGGTAGAAATGTTTTTTCATAACGTGGTTTAAGGGAACGTTTAAGAAAATTGGTTAATGAATAAAATACCTGCTTTATATCATTACTGAGGCAGATATGGCTTTGCATGACAGTCCCCTTCCGTACTGCGGCTGCGGGCAGCAAGGTACCGGGATAGAAATGGAAAGACATTACTTCTCCATTACACCACATCGGTGCCGTTGGACCAGGAGAAAATAATAATTGTCTGCCGGACAGTTAAAATATAACTACCGAAAAAAAGATGTCTACATGGATGCGGACATGTACAACATCAGGAGCAACCAGTTGGGTTCATCAGATCCTCAAATGATGAATAGCATTGGTTTTAAAGTCAATAAATAGTGAGAAACGCTTTTGGATTAATATCAACGCTTAGTTCAAAACAGATTTTGGTTCTCACGTGGAATTTTTGTCTTACCAAGCCGAATATATAACAATATTTTAGCCCAAACAAGTGTCAGTTTAACATTTCCGCAAATATTCCCCGCATTTTTTGCAATCCGTACAGCATTCCGGTATCCAGGGTTAAAAAAGTACAATTATTGGCTGATAAAAAGGAAAAAAAAGTGGATCTTTTATGTATGTTTATCGCTTAATATTTTTTCATGAAAGTTTTCAACATCGTATGCTGCGTTATTTTCATCATCTTCGCCGGGTTGCAATACAATGATCCGGACCCTTATATCTGGATGCCTATCTATCTCTACAGCGCACTCTTCTGTGCACTGGCAGCCTCACAGCGATTTTTCCGCCCCTGGTATCTGGCAGGCATACTGGTTTACTTCGTATATGCGTTATATTTATTCTTCACAAAAGATGGCGTAATTGACTGGATTTCCCAGCACCAGGCAGAGAATATTGCACAAACCATGAAAGCAACCAAACCCTGGATAGAAGACACCCGCGAGTTTTTCGGGCTGTTTATCTGCATAGCGGTTCTTGGAGTTAATTATCTCTATTCAAAAAAGGTTATTTGAGATTTTATTATTGGGGATTTCTATCCACTCATGATCTACGTTATACCGTTCAGAGGACATCATGAGTGGATAGAAATCTCAAATAATAAAATCTCAAATAATAAAATCATCTGAACAATGAAGCAACTATTCGCACTCCTCCTGTGTTGTCAGCTGGCGTATGCGCAGCCGCAGCCGCAACATAATCTCCACTTCAATACGCTGGCGCATAGCTGGGATGAAGCCATGCCCCTTGGGAATGGTATACTGGGTGCGCTCATCTGGGAAAAGAACGGACATCTCCGCTTTTCGCTGGATCGCGCCGACCTCTGGGATCTACGCCCCATGAAAGGGCTGGACCGTAAAGAATTCAGCTATAAGTGGGTGCAGGAACAGGTTGCTAAAAAAGACTATGGCATTGTGCAGGAATATTTTGATGCGCCCTATGAAGAACAGGCCGCACCCTGTAAAATTCCGGGTGGCGCCCTGGAGTTCGATACCCGCCAGTGGGGCGCAGCCACCAGCGTACAGCTGGATATTAAAAAAGCTGTCTGCCAGGTAGCCTGGAAAAATGGCGTTACGCTTACCACCTTTGTACATGCCACCGATCCCGTGGGAAGGTTCCGCTTTGAGCACGCGGGCAAAGACTTTCAGCCGCTGCTGATACCACCTGCATATGCCGGTGATGCACGGCAGGCAGCCGGCGGCTCCGTTGCCGGCGATGACCTCGCCCGCCTGGGATACGAACAGGGACATGTTAACAGTAACGGGCAAACGCTTACTTATCTGCAGAAAGGATGGAACGGCTTTGAATATGAAATCGCCGTTACCTGGAAACGGGTAGCCGGCGATGCCATAGAAGGGGTCTGGAGTATTTCTTCACACTATCCCGGCGAAAAGGCTGTTCGCGCCAGCCGTGTAGCCGGCGCCCGGATACAGCAACCCTACGCCAAAGACTATACGCAGCACATCCGCTGGTGGCAGCAGTTCTGGCAGCAGTCGGCTATCAGGCTGCCGGACAGCCTGCTGGAAAAACAGTGGTACCTGGAACAGTATAAATTCGGCTCCGTAGCCAGGAGCAAGTCGCCGGTAATTACCCTGCAGGCCGTATGGACAGCCGACAACGGCCGTCTGCCACCCTGGAAAGGCGATGTACACAATGACCTCAACACACAGTTGAGCTACTGGCCTTCCTACAGCGGCAACCACCTGGAAGAAGCACAATCCTTTACCAACTGGCTGAACAAGGTGAAAGGTACCAGTAAAAATTATACACAACAATACTACGGTTCGTCCGGGCTCAACGTTCCGGGAGTGCAAACCCTGGATGGACAGCCTATGGGCGGCTGGATACAATACTCCTGTTCGCCTACCGTGTCCGCCTGGCTGGCGCAGCATTTTTACTGGCAATGGAAATACAGTATGGACAGCAATTTCCTGCGCAGGCAGACGTGGCCCTGGATAAAGGAGACAGCCGCATTCCTGGAAAGTGTTACCATAAAAAACGCCGCCGGACAAAGACAGCTGCCCATCAGCTCCAGCCCGGAATTTAATGATAACAATATTACCGCCTGGTTCCCGCAGACCACCAACTACGACCTGTCGCTGATGCGCTATGCCTTCAGCATTGCCGCTGAAACCGCAGGTTCCCTGTCGCTGCCGGCGGAGGCGGCACACTGGAAAGCAGTGCTGCATTCGTTACCGCCACTGGCACTATCTCCCGCCGGGGAAATGCTGATAGCACCTGGCGAGCCATACACCCATTCGCACCGGCACTTCTCGCATATGATGTCCGTATACCCGTTAGGGTTAGTACGTATGGAAAACGGTGAAAAAGAACAGGCCATTATCCGCAACTCCATTCATCTGCTGGATAGCATAGGACCGCGGGGATGGTGCGGTTACTCCTACTCCTGGCTGGGTAATATGAAAGCCCGTGCCTGGGATGGAGAAGGCGCCGCTGCCGCCCTGCGCATCTTCGCAAAAGCTTTCTGCCTGCCTAACAGCTTCCACGCCAATGGCGACCAGACAAAAAGCGGCTATTCAGGATTTACCTACCGCCCGTTTACGCTGGAAGGGAACTTCGCCTTCGCCGGCGGGCTGCAGGAAATGCTGCTGCAGAGCTATGCAGGATATATACACGTATTCCCCGCAGTGCCTTCTTCCTGGCAGGAACTGTCGTTTGATAAGCTCCGCGCAGAAGGCGCATTCCTGGTGAGCGCCGCCCGCAGCGGCGGACAGGTTACACAGGTAACCATCGCCGCCGAAAAAGGTGGTAAAGCCAGGCTGAAGCTGCCATTCCGCACCTGGTATCCCTACAGGGAACAGGGTGTTATTGCCAAAGAGCTGAAAGACGGCTTCATGGAAATCACCTTCCGTAAAGGTGGTTCCATTCAGCTCAACAACGGATATGAATAAATAAATTTCAGCCGGCGGAGCGGCTCCGCCGGCTGAAAAATTGTTCGTACATTGCCGGCAAAATTTTAGTCTCTATATGAAAAAAGCCGCTATCTCCCCTGACCCTCAATATTTCAGCCGTTATATCGACAAAGTTCCCGACATCGACCTGATACCGGCGCTGGAGCAGTCTTTACACGAATTACAGACAATGGACACCGCACCGCTGGAAGCAAAGGCCGATTACGCCTACGGCCCCGGCAAATGGACCATCAAACAGGTGCTCCAGCATCTTACCGATACAGAAAGAATATTTACCTACCGTACCCTGTTATTTGCCAGGAAAGATAGCAATGTGGCTCCCGGCTTCGATGAGAACTACTATGCAGCAATTGCCGAGGTGGCAGACCGCTCCTTCGGAGAAGTACTGGATGAGCTGAAAGCACAGCGTATGGCTACTATTGCGCTGTTCAAGAGTTTCAGCGACGAAGTGCTGTTAAGAAAAGGTATGTCCTGGAAATATGAAATGAGTGTGCTGGCCATGGGTTTCACTACAGCAGGACACCAGATTCATCACTTTGAGGTGATCCGTGAAAGATACCTGTGAGCATGATGCATCATGAATGATGAATTGTTGTACTAACATTTATGTTAGTAGTTGATAATTAGCTCTCCTCTTCTCTGAATCAGGCTACCGGCATAGCTTTGCGGTCATAAATACTTTTTTATGAAACGTCTGGAAAATAAGATAGCACTGGTAACAGGAGGAAGTCGCGGTATGGGAGCGGCCATTGTTAAACGTCTGGCAGCAGAAGGCGCCACCGTTGTGTTCACCTATGGAAAAAGTGCCGCCAAAGCCAATGAGCTGGCCGCCACCCTGCAACAGGCCGGTCACCAGGTACTGGCCGTTGCGGCAGATGCTGCTGAAGTAACCGCCACTACCAACGCCGTTAAAACAACCGTTGATAAATTTGGTCGTATAGACATACTCGTTAATAATGCAGGTATCGCTGTTATGAAACCTTTTGAAGATTATACGCTGGAAGATTACGAATCCACCATGGCGGTGAATGTACGCAGCGTATTCGTAGGCACGCAGGCAGCAGTACCGCATATCGGCAAAGGCGGCCGTATTATCACCATCGGCAGCTGCATGGCAGAGCGGGTGAGCGGTCCGTACGGTACCCTGTACGCCATGAGTAAATCCGCCCTGACCTCCTTCAACAAAGGACTTTCCCGCGATCTCGGCTCCCGCGGCATTACCGTTAACCTGGTACAACCCGGCCCCGTAGACACCGACATGAACCCTGCCAGCGGTCCGCACTCCGACATGCAGCGCCAGAATATCGCCCTGGGCGAATACGGCACCACAGAAGATATTGCGGCCATCGTTTCCTTCCTGGCTTCAGAAGAAAGCGCTTATATTACCGGTTCGGCAATTACGATTGACGGAGGCACGAATGCGTAAGTGAAATAATTACGAATTACGAATTGCGAATTACGAATGTAGAAGCGGAGAGCTAAACGTAGATTAAAGGTGATAACTTAAAAAATATCTTCCTTTAATCTACGTTTAGCTCTCCGCTTCTACATTCGTAATTCGCAATTCGTAATTCGTAATTATCCCACCTGTTCTCCTTTCCCCAGCAGCTGATAATACATATAATCCGTATTCTGCGCGCCTGTAACCCCCACATTTCTTCCGATGGTTACTACCTGTCCGCGGTGGTAGATGGAGTGGCACATAATATGGTTGATGATCTGGGCGCGGGGAATATCGAAGGTGCCGGTAAAGGGAATCACTACTTCACAGGTTTCTTCCAGTTCTTCGGCCGAATAATTCCGGACCAGTTCATTCAGTTCTGTTGATACGGCCAGCACTTCGCTGAGCGCTTCAGCAACGGTACCGGTGAAAACAGCGCCGTACTCCAGCTGGGGATTTTCATTGCGGAGGTTGCTCAGCCACCAGTTTTCGGTGGTATAGATGTGGTGGAGGGTAGCTTTGATGGAAGAGAAGCTGGACGGCACTTCCTTTTCGAGCAGGGCGGCATCGTGGGTACGGAGCCATTCTACCAGGGCTTTGTTGGCCCAGAGGTTATAGGCGGTGTATTCTTTTACCATTTCAGTCAGGGTAGTGTTGCCGGAAGTAGTTGCTGTGAGTATCATAGTGTTTCAGTTTTATGTTTCAGTTTGATGATACAAAGAAAGCAAGGGGAAGTGACAGCTGTATGTCAGCAGGGTTTAAAAAATTTTCCGGCCGGCAGAAAAAACTTTTTTTTAGCAGGAAATTAATGAACCGTAACCCGCGAATAGTGTTAGAAGGAATAGCACGTAATTATTTAATAATGGGTGAAGTTTCCTGTAAAATATGTAACCATATCTCCGGATTTGTTTTTTCGGGTACTGTGCTGAATAAATACCGGGTAAAATACTATGCCTGCAGAAATTGCGGTTTTGTTCAGACAGAGCAGCCCTACTGGCTGGAGGAAGCCTATGCGATACCTATCAATGCTACGGACACCGGCCTTGTCAGAAGGAACCTGCTGGCGGCACGGTCTGCGGCAGCCCTGATTTTCTTTCTTTTTGACCGGAAGAAAAAATTCCTGGACTATGCCGGGGGCTACGGGCTGTTTACGCGGCTGATGCGTAACTACGGGTTTGATTTCTACACGCATGATCTTTACACGGAGAACCTGCTGGCAAAAGGATTTGAGTATCATCCCGGAGATGAAATAGAGCTGGTGACCGCATTTGAGAGCTTTGAGCATTTTGAAAATCCCCTGGCGGAGATCGAGCGCATACTGGCAATATCGCGGAATGTGTTCTTTTCCACGCAGCTGATACCGGAACCTGCGCCACCGGTGGGGCAGTGGTGGTATTATGCCACAGAGCACGGGCAGCACATATCTTTTTATACGCCCAGGGCCTTGCAGATAATTGCAGATAAATACGGGCTGCAGGTCTATTCCCTGAAGGGGTATCATTTACTGACAGCGCACAGGCCGGGCAGGTGGCTGTTTGCACTGCTTGCCGGCGCCGGCCGGTATGGGCTGGACAGGCTGATACAGCCGTTTATGAAGTCCCGGGTGATGGATGATATGGAAATCCTGAAAGCCAGGAATATCATCTTTTCCACATTAATTCCAGAAAAAAATTTGGAAGAATAAAAAATGTATCTACCTTTGTTGTATATACAATAGTAGTAAATACATTTATGAGACTGGAAGAAGAGCTGAAACAGGCCAGGTTTAAGGACGAATACCAAAAAGCTATGTTAAACGTAATATTTACGGCGAACTGGCTGGAATTGGCCATTGCGCATGTACTGAAGGAATTTGATCTGTCCTCCCAGCAATATAATGTACTGCGGATCCTGCGGGGGAGCAATCCCCGGCCGCTGAATCTGCTGGACATACAGGAGCGGATGATGGACAGGATGAGCAATGCCACCCGGCTGGTGGAGAAACTGCGGCAGAAAGGGCTGCTTACCCGTACGCAATGTGAAGAAAACAGGCGCAAGGTGGAAATTGCCATCACAGAAAAAGGCTTATCCCTGCTGGATACGCTGGATCCGCTGATGAGCAGGAACCACCTGGAAATCACTAAAAAGATAACTCCTGATGAAGCTGCTACCTTAAATCATATTCTGGATAAGCTCCGCAGCTGATTTTTTTGCCCTAACAATTGTATATACAATAATTGTAACCACTTACAACAAACTTACACTCATCATTTTAAACACACATCTATGTTCAAACGTTTATTACAGACAGACGACAGCATAACATCATTCATTATCCGGGTAACGCTGGCCCTGGTTATGTTACCGCACGGCGCTCAGAAACTGCTTGGCATGTTCGGCGGATATGGCTTTAAAGCTACCATGAACTACTTTACCTCCACCGGTACCCCTGCATTCCTCGCCTTCCTGGTAATCCTCACGGAAAGCATCGGCTCCGTGCTGATACTTCTCGGATTCACCACCCGCTTCTGGGCAGGTATGCTCACCATCATCATGCTGGTAGCTACCTCGATGCATGCAGCCAACGGCTTCTTCATGAACTGGGGCGGCACACAGGCCGGTGAAGGATTTGAATATCACCTGCTGGTAATCGGCATCAACATCGCGCTGATCATCAAAGGCGCCGGCCGCTGGTCCGTTGACCGTATGCTGACCAGATAATACAACGACATCATCAACTGCTTAATTACTATCATTTCATTTTTAACACTTTCAGACATGAAGAAAGCATTATTTTCTACCTTACTCCTGGTATTAGCCGGCATCACAGGTTTTGCACAGGTAAAATGGGGTGTTGACCCGGCTCACACCCACGTTGGTTTCAGCGTGAAACACCTCGGTATCAATTATGTAAACGGTCACTTTGCCAAATTCAACGGCACCGTTGAAACCGCTGACAGCACCAACTTCCAGAACGCGAAAATAGATTTCACCGCAGATGTTAACAGCATCAGCACCGGCGTAGAACAGCGCGACGGCCACCTGAAAACAGATGACTTCTTCAACGCAGCTCAATTCCCGGATATTAAAGTTAAAAGCGTTTCCTTCAAAAAACTGAGCGGAAACAAATACGCCATGCTCGCTGATGTAACCATCCGCAACACTACCAAACGTGTAACCTTCGACGTTACCTACAATGGTGTAGTAAGAGATCCATGGGGACTGTGGAGAGCAGGTTTTACCATCAAAGGCAGGATCAACCGGCTGGACTTCGGCGTAAAATATGCTGACAAATTACCTTCAGGCGTCTACGCTGTAGCACCCGTTGTAGATATACAGGTGGATGCGGAGATTGTGAAGGGCTAATAAATAATTACGAATTGCGAATTACGAATTACGAATGTAGCCCGAAGATAAAAGCGAAGACCAGAGCGATTATACTTTAAGTATATGCTCTGGTCTTCGCTTTTATCTTCGGGCTACATTCGTAATTCGTAATTCGCAATTCGTAATTATTTATTAACCCTTCCGTTTCTTCTTTTTCTTCAACTGCTCCTGCTCTTTATTATGTTCATCTAACAACAGTTGCCAGTTATCATTCGGTATATCTTCGGAGAAGCTGATGGTTTCGCGGTAGTCGTTCTTATCGATTTTCATTTCGTGAACGGGCTTGCCGATGAATTGCTGGATGGCGTCCAGCAGGGGTTTTTCTTCGGTGCTGCAGAAGGAAACGGCTTGTCCTTTCTGTACGCCGCGGCCGGTACGGCCCACGCGGTGTACATAATTTTCGGGAACATCGGGCAGGTCGTAGTTGACCACGTATTCCACGTTGGGAATATCGATACCACGGGCGTTCACATCTGTGGTGATGAGGAGTTTGACATCGCCCTTCTTGAATTCGTCCATGACATGAAGGCGGTCGTCCTGTTCTTTTCCGCCGTGCATGGTCAGGCTTTTGATCCCTACTCTTTCCATGGCGGCAGCTACGCGTTCTGCGCGTACTTTGGTACGTACAAATACCAGGATTTTATTTCCGGAGAATTCCTTTACCAGTCTTTCCAGGAAGAAGCGCTTATCATCCATTTCCACGTAGGCTACTGCGTGGCTCACATTTTTGGAAACGGGGTCCTGCGGAGAAATCTGGATACGGATCGGGTTATTCACGACGGAATAAGCGAGGTCCTTGATATCTTTATCGAGGGTGGCGGAGAAAAATAATGTCTGGTGATTACGGGGAATATGTTTGATGACATCGCGGATATCGCGGATAAACCCCAGATCCAGCATATGGTCCGCTTCATCGAGCACCAGGGTCTGCACTTTGGAGAGGTCCAGGTGTTGCTGGTTCAGCTGATCGAACATACGGCCGGGTGTGGCAATCAGTACATCCACCCCTTTTTCCAGGATTTTGATCTGGGGGCCCTGGTCCACGCCGCCTACCAGCGCCAGGATGCTCAGGTCGGTGTATTGTCCGATCTGCTGGAACACTTCTGCAATCTGGATCGCCAGTTCGCGTGTAGGCACCATCACGAGGCATTTTACCTCATATTTACGTTTATTGAAACGCAGGTCCTGCATTTGCAGGCGGTGCAGCAGCGGGATGGCGAAAGCGGCGGTTTTGCCGGTTCCGGTCTGGGCAATAGCCATTACATCATCTCCCTGAAGGATAGATGGAATGGCTTTAAACTGTATATCTGTAGGACGTTTGAAGCCGAGTTCGGCCAGGCTGTCCTTTATTTCCTTAGAAATATTGTACTGTTCAAATTTCATGTGCTGACATTAATCCCGCTTTAGGCAGGGGCCACAAAGATAGGCTATATTTTTGTCAGCACAGGAGCGGCGGGGCGCTATGATTTCACCAGTTGTATTTCCATGTTCAGTTTCACCTCATCGCTGAGCACAATGCCGCCCGCTTCTGTGGTAGCGTTCCAGCGCAGGCCGTAATCGGTGCGGTGCAGCCGGCCTTTCAGGGCGAAACCTGCTTTTTCCTGTCCCCACGGATCTTTGGTAACACCGCTGTGTACAACTTCCAGTTCAATCGGGTGTGTCTGTCCCTTGATGGTCAGGTCGCCCAGCAGCTTATAGTTCTCTTCATCAATTTTCTTTACTTTTTTAGAGATAAAGCTGATGCTGGGGTAATTTGATGCGTCAAAAAATTCGCCGTTTCTCAGGTGTTCATCACGTTGCCTGTTTTGCGTATCAACGCTGTCGGCGGCAGCTTCAAAGGAGATAGTAGCATCATGGAAGTCATCGCTGTCTGTCTGGATGCTTCCGGAGAAACGGGTAAAATAGCCACTCACATTCGTAATCATGAGGTGTTTTACTTTAAATCCAATTTCGCTGTGTGATTCGTCAATTTTCCAGTTAGTCATAGCACATTGTTTTTAGATAATTTCAAAGACTTCACAAATGTAGCAGCAGACAGGCTTACAACACTTGGATAAAACACCGGAAATGATGGACAATTTGCACATGGTGTCAGAAGCGGACAGCAAGTGTTAAATTTGTTGTAAATTATTATCAATAGCAGTACCTATGCCGTTTACGATTTCACATATTGCCATTGTGTTGCCATTTGCCTGCCGCCGGCGGAAATACTTATCAGTAACGGGTTTGATGACAGGCACAATGACGCCGGATTTTTTATATTTCATTTTGCTGGATCCGTATTTCAGTGCGGGGCATACCTGGTGGGGAATTTTTTTATATGATGTTCCGCTGGCGTTGTTACTCACATTTTTATATCATGATGTAGTGAAGGCAGCGCTGATACAATATCTGCCGGGCTGGGCCGGCATGCGTATCCATCATTTCCGGTATTTCAGCTGGGATCAGTATTTCCGGCAACATTACCTGGTGGTGATTTCCTCTGTTATCCTGGGAGCGCTTTCTCATTTGCTGCTGGATGCCTTTACGCATGGTCACGGATATTTCGCAGGGTCGATACCGTTTCTCCGGCGTAACATCCGGATCTTTCATCATCCGATGGAGATGTGGTACCTGATGCAGTACCTGAGTTCTATTGCGGGCCTGCTGCTGCTGATTTATTTTTTCTTCCGTATACCGAAATCTATGCGGCCGGCGGGAAAGCCACCACGGATAGCGCCTCCGCTGTTCTGGCTGCTGGCGGTACTTATAGCGGCAGCTATTTTGTGGGTGCATTCCCTGGAGCCGCATCCGTTAAGAAAAAATATGGACTACCTGGCTACTGTGATGGGGGCATTTTTTTATGGTTTCTGCAGCGTAGTATTGTGGTTAAGAATATCAAAACAATAAGTTGTCTATGGCGCGTTATGTAGCATTTCTCCGGGCAATCAATGTAGGAGGTAACAGGATGGTGAAAATGGAGGTACTGAAGGATATATTTGAGCAACATGGTTTCAGGCAGGTGCAGACCTACATCAACAGCGGCAATGTGCTGTTTGACCATACCGGTAAGGATACAGCCATTATCGGAACAAAAATAGAAAAGGCGCTGGAGAAGGCCCTCGGATTTGATGCGCCGGTATGTGTACGGAGCATGGCGGAAATGGCCGCCGTGCTGGAAAACAATCCGTTTCCCGGTATTACGCCGGACAAACAGGTACAGATTTACATTGCCTTTCTGCGGGATACCGCCGGCGCAGATGCGGCCGGTATACTGGCAGGTATGGATAACGAATGGGAAACCTACCGGTTATGCGGGCGGGAAGTGTTTGTCCTGGCCCGGAAAAGACCGGATCCTACACCTTTCTCCAATAATTACCTGGAGAAAAAACTGAAAGTAGTGGCTACTACCCGCAACCTGGCAACGGCCACCAAAGTAACCCAATAAAAAAATACGCTTCCCGCTGTAAGTTTTCCGCCATTGCTGCAACTAATATGGGAAATTACAGTTAATGTATTCTTCATTTTATTACAACCGCTGCGTATGAGTAAGGAAGCGTTTTTGTCTGTAATAGCGCAGCATCAGCATTTACTTCACAAGATATGCCGGTTGTACCGGGACACCTTACAGGACCGGGAAGACCTGTTCCAGGAAATTATTTATCAACTGTGGAAGTCTTACCCGGACTACCAGGGGCTGGCGAAGCCGGGCACCTGGATGTACCGTATTGCCCTGAATACCGCCCTGATGGGCTTACGCCGGAAGAAGCCCCGGATCACCTATACCGACCAGCTACCGGAGCAGGCAGCCGCGAACGAACCTTCCACAGAACAGCAGGAGCTGCTGTTTAAAGCGCTGCGGCAGCTCAGCGACGCAGAGAAAGCCATTATCACCCTTTACCTGGAAGACCTGAGTTATCAGGAAATAGCCGCTATCACCGGCGTTACAGAGAATTACATCGGCGTAAAAATCAATCGTATCAAGACGAAGATTAAAACCATTTTAAACTTATAACATATGGCACAAGATCCTTTAATAACCGCATGGAACAGCGGAGAAGCGCCACAACGATCTCCCGAAGCCCTGCAGGCCATTGTGGACAAAGGCAGCTATCCGGTGCGCCGCGGCATCAGAAATCAGCTGCTGCTGGAAGCCGCCTGCTACCTGGCCCTGCTGCTGGCGTACTATGATATTTTCGACGGGCATACCAGGCCGCTCACCCTTAACCTTATACTGGTAGCAGCCATCGCCTTTATGCTGCTGCACAACATACTCGGATATATCCATACGGCAGCACGGATAAGCGGCAGGGAAATTACCCGCTCCCTGCAACAGGAGATATCACGCTTACGGCAGTACGCAATCATATCTGTTCTCTCGCGGGCAACCGGTTTTGCAGGACTCATTACTTTCTTCGCAGCCGGCATC
Source organism: Chitinophaga solisilvae (assembly GCF_009928525.1). GTDB lineage: Bacteria > Bacteroidota > Bacteroidia > Chitinophagales > Chitinophagaceae > Chitinophaga > Chitinophaga solisilvae. Next base: position 86,264 of record NZ_JAABOK010000021.1, read on the forward strand.
CGCTGGACGCCCTTCAAATACTGGATACTGGGCGCAGCTGTACTGATACTGCTGGTACAGCTGTATATTTTATCAGGAATATGGCGTAACCGGATAAGCCGGCTGCGCAACACCCTGTTGCAACTGACACCTCAATAGATAAAAACGGAGCGTAAGACAATGATTGATAACGTAAAGGCGTAACACTGACCTACGCTCCCAATCACGGCAAGCAGGTACAATAACATTTCAGAAAAGGAAAACACTATTCCATGGAAACAGTGTCCGTTTTAATATGCGGTGTTAATATGCACCGCCACATTTTGCATCAATGGGTGGTGAGGACAGGTACAGGCTGAAACAGGTCAGTATCCGGCCAGCGTGTTTGCGGGTTATTCACCGCCTGCCACATGAGGCCATCGAGATCATTGAAAAAGCCCTTATCTGTACGGGTATTGCAGAGGATCACCCAGGTGAAGCCATTGGCTGCACGCACAATTTCGGAGGCTGTTCCAGGCAGCGAACCAGCATGCCACCAGTTGTTATAGACGTTGACCAGCCATCCGAGGGCGTAATTGGGATTGGCTGCAGACGGTGTAGTCATCTGTGTAATGGAAGCGGAAGACAGTAAATCAGCGCGGGAAGGAAAACCATCCACTGCTGTCAGGAACCTGGCAAGGTCCGTAGCAGTAGCTATCCAGCCGCCATGGGCATCCATCCTGGCGATATTATAGATATACGGGTTCTCCTGCTGCTGCCCGTAATACACTACTTCCTGTGGTTTTCTCTCTGCCAGGGTATTGCTGCCTGTTTCCATCTGGTGTATACCGGCTTCCTGTAAAAGGGATTGCACGTATGTCTCATAAGACTGGCCGCTGACCTTTTCTATAATACGTCCGAGCAGACAATAGCCAAAATTGGAATAGGCATATACCTTTCCTGGCTGATATAATACCGGCTGTTCAATAAGGGTGCGGGAGATCAGGCTGTCAGCCGACAGGGACGGATACAGGAACATCGGATCCCTGGCGTTGTTGGGCCAGGCGCCGGCAGTATGCTGCAACAGCTGACGTACGGTTATTTCCTGTAACCATCCGGAGTACGGTAATTGCCCATAGCGGACGCCTAACAGGGCCTGAGCACCGAAAACCTTATCGTCTGCAGACAGCTTACCGGCTTCCGCCAGTTTCAGTATAGCCACGGCCGTTATACACTTGGATACACTGGCAATCCGGAAGCGGCTGCCTGGAGTTACCCGCTGCCGGGCAGCAGTATCGGCAAAACCGTAACCGCGGGCATACACCAGCTTTCCGTTACGGGTAACCGCAACAGATACGCCAGGTACGTTATACTTCTCCATAAAGGTTTTCACCGCCTTGTCTACCTGCGGCACCGCCACCGTATCAGGGAGTGTGCCGGTGCCGAGTTTTGACAGCAGCAACAGGCTTATCAGTAATTTCATACGTCAGGATATACACAATAATGATGTTGTGAAGATAGACAAGTCGTGCAGGAAGGATTAAATTTTGTTTATGAATGACGATCCCGTCAGGTCCGGAGATATGAAAAGCGCCTGAATGGCTTATCTTGTGCGATACTGACATGTCAAAAACAGCATACATGAAACGGATTCTCTTTTTATTACTGGGCAGCACGCTGCTGGCCACCGCCGGCGAAGCCCAGCAAAAGACAGATGTGCAGGCACATCGCGGGGGTATGGGCCTGATGCCTGAAAATACTATTCCTGCCATGCTCAATGCCGTAAAGCTGGGAGCACGCACCCTGGAACTGGATTGTATCATTACGGCAGACCGCAAAGTGGTGGTTTCCCATGATGCTTACATGTCTGCAGAATTTATGCGCCGCCCTGATGGCAACGATATCCCCAAAGCAACTGAAAAGTCGCTGGCATTATTCTCCATGACCTACGACAGTATTAAAAAATACGACGCCGGCACCAAACCGCATCCACGGTTTCCGCAACAGGAGAAAATGATGGTACACCGGCCGCTGCTGACGGACCTGATAGATAGCGTAGAGGCCTATATCCGGCTGCACCACCTCAAACCGGTATATTATAATATGGAAACCAAGTCGTCTGCCGATGGCGATGGCACGTATAACCCTGCCCCCAGCGAATTTGTTGCGCTGGTTATGGACGTTATCAACAGAAAAAAAATCGCAGACAGGGTTACCATACAATCTTTCGACATCAGAACATTGCAGGTGCTGCATAAATCCTTCCCGAAACAACGTACCGCCCTGCTGGTAGGAAACCGGGAGAGTTTTGCAGAAAACATTGCCCGCCTGGGTTTCACACCGGATATCTACAGCCCCAACCATGCCCTGGTGACGCCCGCGCTGATACAGAAAGCACATGCCGAAAAAGTACTGGTACTCCCCTGGACAGTAGACGACCCGGCAGATATGCAACGCCTGTTATCCCTGGGGGTAGATGGCATTATCACTAATTATCCTGACCGGTTAATCAGCATTGCCGGCAGTTATCAGCAATAAATTTTTCCGCACAACGGGCTGAAATGCAGCATGCATACATCTGTTGGTGTTTCATGCTGCATTTTCATTTTCAATAAAATACATATTTATTTGCAGACATATTATATAAAATAATTACAAAAAGCTGATAATCTTTATTTTAGATAACTTTGCAGCAAATACAATCAGAAATGAAAAAAATGTTATTGACCTCACGTTGCTGGTTATACGCTGTAGCGGTACTTGCGTTGCTGACCTCCTGCGCTTCCTCCAAAAAAAGCACCAGTTCTCAGCAATACATGAATAAACAGTATAAAGAGCTGAAGAATGTGCTGAACGAAGCGGAAGTAAGTATTATCAAAGACAGTCTCAAAGTGATTTTTCCCAATAATGTGCTGTTTGCCTCTTCTTCTGATCAGCTGAGAGATGAGATCAAACCTACGTTTTCACATTTTGCGGATGTATTGAACAAATACGATAAAACAAAGATCCTGATTACAGGGCATACAGATAATACCGGAACTGCGGCATATAACCGCGAGTTATCCGAACGCCGCGCTGAAAGCACCAAACGTTTACTGGGGCAATACCAGGTAAATAATGACAGGATGTTTACCTGGGGACAATCTGACCGCGATCCGATTGCTACTAACGACACTGAGGCAGGGAAAGCAAAAAACAGAAGAGTAGAATTTGTGATTCTGTATGATGTAAAACAATAAATACTTATTACTTCATCAATAAAAACCGCGGCAGTAATTCTGCCGCGGTTTTTTTATTCCATCTATCAGCATTCCTAACAAGCCATTAACACAACCGGCGGCTACACTGAAAACCGGCTACACCCTACTGTTGCAATTCTTCAGCATCGGCAGCAGCAGCCTATACATCTGATGAAAACTATATTCATATTTTTTCACTCAAAAAATTCTTTTTTTGATTTGCTTATTGTATTATTGTAATACAAGACCAAAATCTGTACGCAATAAGTCCCGGCTCAGGGATGTTTGGAATAAGACAAATCTGATCAAACCCGACTAACAAACAACATTTAGTAAATCTGTTTAAACCTTCAGTAAACCCGTAGTAGTAAATCTGTTGGCTGACAACGTTTTCAGGCTGTCAACATTTTTCATTATCCGCAAACCATTATAAAAATCCTTCAGCAACGCAAAACAAATTGTTGCTGCGGATGCTTATGTTATCCTGTATCATGCTGTTTGCTGAGCATCCTCCACAAATACCCAAAATAAACAACAACATGAAAATACGCTTTCACGTTATTGCTTTCATGACGCTGACAGTGCTGATACTGGCCGCCTGCAGCAAAAATACGGAGATACCTGTTAATCCTGATTCCCAAAGTAATGCAGATAAAGTACTGGCCTTTATTCAAGGCATGGGCTACAGCGGCAGCAGCATCGTTGATAACGGTAACGCTTATATTGTAGCAGGTGATGTGCGCTTTCCGAAAAACATGCAGGTGCCTGATACTAAAATCAGGACAGAACAAAAATGGACAGGCAGCATACTAACGCGGGCTAACTCCCAGAATATACGTATTAAAGTTGATCCCAGTATGACTTCCATGATGGCTGAAATCCAATCCGCCGTGAACAACTGGAATACTGCAGAAGCCATCTGGTTGCACTTTGTAGTGGTAACCAGTACGTCATATGATATCCTGATCAAGGATGCCGATCTGGGTACCGGCATATGCGGACAAGCCACATTCCCGTCCAATGGCGCTGCAGGCAATCTGGTCCTCATCAACAAGGCATACATTGCAAATCATAGTTTTTCGCAACGGCAACGTACCATCACACATGAACTGGGGCATACTATTTCCCTCATGCATACCAATAGGCCAGGTGGCGTTCGGATACCGGGAACTCCCCCTACTGATGCAAGTTCCCTGATGAATGAAGGACAATGTAATAGCGGCGCAACTGTATTATCAGCTGATGATAAAAAAGCAGTTCAGTGGTTATATTAATAATACATATCGCGTCAATGCCAAAAAGGGGTTAAACCTGCCTGTACATCATAATAACATACAGCTATTCTGAGCTTCACCCGGAAATACCCAAAATAAAAACACATGAAAATAAGCTATCAAGTTATTGGCTCCCTGATGTTGATACTGGCTGCCTGCAGCAAAAATACAGACACACCGGTTAATACTAAACTTCAAAATAATGCAGATAAAGTGATGGCCTTTATTCAAAGTATGGGCTATAAAAGCAGCAATATTGTTGATAACGGTGACGCCTATATTGTAGCAGGCGACGTGCGCTTTCCGAAAAACATGCAGGTGCCTGATACTAAAATCAGGACAGAACATAGATGGACAGGCAGTAAACTTTCGGTAGCCAATGCAGCGAACATCCGCATTAAAATCGATTCCAGCATGACTTCGATGACAGCAGAAATAAAAATTGCTATTAATCAATGGAATGATTCCAGGGCTCCGGGACTGCATTTTTCTTTATCCGCCGGAGATTATGATATCCTGATAAAAGATGCTGACCTGGGTACCGGTAACTGCGGACAGGCGACCTTTCCTTCCGGCGGCGCAGCAGGCAACCTGATCCTGGTCAACAAAACATATATAGCAAGTCACACACAGGCCCAGCGGCAACGCACCATTATGCATGAAATGGGGCACACCATTTCTCTGATGCATACCAATGAAACGGAAGGTATTCTGACTAATTCAAACCTGCCAGACATATTATCTCTTATGAACGGAGGGCAATGCAACACCGGCCCTTTTATACTATCAGCCGGCGATAAAAGAGCCGTTGCATGGTTATATCCATGACAGGTAACACTAAAAAGCAGGCTGCAATAGAAAGGTTTTGTTACTGCAGATGCACATATGATCCTGTATATGCTGATCGTCATCCACTAACACCCAAAATGAAACCAACATGAAAAAACACTTTCAAGTAATTGCTGCCTTGATGCTGATACTATCCGCATGCGGCAAAAACACAGACATACCGGTTAATCCCGATCCGCAAAGCAATGCGGACAAAGTACTGGCCTTCATCCATAGTATGGGATATACAGCAGGCAGTATCGTTGATAACGGTGACGCCTACATTGTAGCAGGCGACGTGCGCTTCCCGAAAAACATGCAGGTGCCTGACAGCAAAGCAAATACGGAACAAAGATGGACCGGCAGCAAAATTTCAGTTGCCAATGCACTGAACGTCCGTATCAAAATTGACCCCAGCATATCTGTCATGTCAGCTGAAATAAATGGTGCAGTAAATCTCTGGAATACTGCCGGTGCGCCTGGCTTACACATATCAGTGGTAACCGGAGCTGCTTATGATATATTGATAAAAGATACTAATCTAGGTACCGGTATCTGCGGACAGGGCACCTTCCCTTCCGGAGGAGCCGCAGGCGCGCTGATCCAGATCAACAAATCCTTTATTACAGGAAATAGCTTTGCTCAGCGGCAGCGTACTATCGCTCATGAAATCGGGCATAACATTTCACTCATGCATACCAACGAGGCAGGTGGATTATTGATTCCAGGCAGTCAGCCTGACCTAATTAGTCTCATGAACGGAGGCCAGTGCAATTCTGGCGCCACTACATTGTCACCCAAAGATAAAAATGCCGTTAAATGGCTGTATCCCTGATTGGTACTGCTATAAAATATTCCGCAACGGGAAACAGTTTGTTTCTGCAGATGCACACATTATCCTGTATATTTTCTGATCGTCATCCACAATTACCCAAAATTAAACCAAAATGAAAAAAACCCTTCAAGCTCTCGCTTCAATTGCGCTGTCAGCGTTAATCCTGTCAGCATGTAGCAAAAACTCAGATGCACCTGTAACTCCTGATCAAAAAGGAGATAAAGTATTAGACTTTATCCAAAGCATGGGTTATCCTTCCAGCAGCATCGTTGATAACGGTGACGCCTATATCGTGGAAGGCGACGTACGCTTCCCGAAAGACATGCAGGTTCCTGACAGCAAACTTTCCACAGAACAGAAATGGACAGGCAGTAAGCTGACAGCAGCCAACGCACTGAACGTTCGTATTAAAGTTGATGCAAGCATGACCTCCATGGGAGCTGAAATCACTTCTGCTGTGAACCAGTGGAATACTTCCGGCGCTGCAGGTTTACATGTTACTGTAGTAACCGGCGCTTCCTATGATATCCTGATCAAGGATACCAACCTGGGTGCTGGTATCTGCGGACAGGGTACTTTCCCTTCAGGCGGTGCAGCAGGTAACCTGATCCAGATCAACAAAGCCTACATTGCAGGTAACAGCTTCGCACAGCGTCAGCGCACTATCACACATGAAATCGGACATAACATTTCCATCATGCACACTAACCAGTCCGGTGGCTTACTGATTACAGGAACCCCTCCTACTGATGCCATCTCTCTGATGAATGCAGGTCAGTGCAACAGCGGCGCTACTGTATTATCACCTAATGATAAAGTAGCTGTTCAGTGGCTGTACCCTTGATAAACCGGCTTCATACTGCTGTTTCCTACTAAAACCTGAACCGTTATGGTAAAATCTCTTACATCAATCGTGATTATTGTGCTGTCAGTCCTATTCCTGGCAGCCTGTAACAAAAAACCGGATGCTGTCACTCCTGCAAAAGGAGATCAGGCAGCTAAAGTATATTCCTTTATTCTCAGTATGGGCTATTCTTCCGGCAGCATCGTTGATAACGGTGACGCTTATATTGTACAGGGAGATATCCGGTTTCCGAAAGATATGCAGGTACCTGACGGCACAGTTTCAACGGAACAAAGATGGAGCGGCAGCAGAGTGGCTAATGCCTTAGTCAGGAACATCCGTATAAAAGTAGACGCCAGCATGACCTCCATGGTGAGCGAACTCAATTTTGCGGTGAATCAGTACAATACTGTGGGCAGTACCTCTTTGCATATGTCAGTGGTCACAGGCGCTACATATGATGTGCTGATCAGGGATGCCAACCTCGGGCCAGGGGTATGCGGACTATCCAACTTCCCTACCGGAGGCGCTCCCGGCAACCTGATCCAGATTAACAAATCATATATTTCCGGACATAGCTTTGCCCAGCGGCAGCGCACCATTGCGCATGAACTAGGACATACTATCGGCCTCTCACATACCAATGAAATGGGGGGAGTTGCTATTCCGGGAACACCAGTAGATCCGCTGTCGCTGATGAATGCAGGGGAATGCGGTACAGGTGCTACTATGCTTTCCAATTATGACAAGGCAGCCATCCGCTACTTATACCCGTTATAACGGGTGCGTATCATCCGGCACTTATCCAAAGTCCAACGAAAATTGCTACCAATCTGAAAGGACAATCGTAGCATTATCTATTCCAGCATGATCAGAATATAATACAGGATAGGGGTGTACCTGAACAGGTACACCCTTCTTTTTGTTACCGTGGTTCACATTTGTTTTACTTTACTGATAAATTCGTCTAATTCGTCTGCAGTATTATAATAGTGCGGAGAAGCGCGAAGCGCCCACTGCACCTGTTTTTCATCAAAATCAATTACCGCAAATCCCCGGTAGCTGGGCACCACATTGATTTTCTGCTGCCTGAACTGATCTACCAGCTTTACCGGATCATCACCTTTCATGGTAAAGGTGACCAGCCCTCCCAGCTCCGGACCTCTGTCCAGAACATTAACGCCGGGGATCTCTGCCAGCTCCCGCCGCAGATGGGCAGCCAGTGATTTCACGCGCTGCCAGATGCGGCCTTCTCCTACCTGCCGGCAATATTCCAGCGCATAGCGTGTACCCAGCACCTGCGCATAGGCGAATTCCCAGTCTTCAAAACGGGTGGCATCTGCCCGCTGCCGGTACTCATCCTTTTCTATCCATTCCGCTCCGCGCATATCAATAAACAGCGGTTCCAGTCCGGCCTGCAGCGCCCTGTCTGACACATACAGGAAACCCGTACCCCGCGGGCCGCGCAGAAACTTTCTGCAGGTAACACTGAGAAAGTCGCATTGCAGCGTTGTTACATCCAGCGGCATCTGCCCGATAGACTGGCACGCATCCAGGAGGTACCAGGTGTCGTACTGCCGGACAATATCCCCTATTTCCTCTACCGGCTGCACCAGCCCGGAATTGGTAGGAATATGCGTGATCGATACCAGCTTCGGACGCAGGGCTTTCAGCTGCCGTTCCAGGTCTTCCAGGTCCACACCACCTTCCGGCGCATTGCGGACACGCGCTATCTTTATACCAAAACGCTTCTGCAGGGAAAGAAACTGTATCTGGTTGGAAATAAAATCATCATTGGAAGTAAGTATTACATCGCCTGCTACAAAGGGAATTGATGATAAGGCGCGGGTATAGGCATCTGTAGCACTGGAGGTAAAGGCTATATTGGAAGGACGCGCATTAATCAGCGCCGCAGCCGCCGTATAAAATCCTCTGATGTCCTCCGCTTTGAGGGCTGCCGCCTCATACCCGCCGATAGTAGCTTCCAGCTGGATATAATCTGTAACGGCATTGGTGACGATATCGGGCATCAGTCCTGCCCCCGCATTATTTAAATGTATGACATGTTCACATCCCCGGGTTTCCTTTCTCAGCGAAATTATTTCACCGGTAGAAAATTGCGTTTGCATATGCATAATAATCTGTTAATTTGATAACAAAATTACCTGCTGCCTGCTGCTGAAAAGTTGCAAATACAACACTTCAACGGGTTTTTACTTTAATTTTCACTGCCTAAACGCATAAAAACTGCATGACCATAGATCAGTTTGATAAAGACCTCCTGCGCCTGCTGCAACAGAACAACCGTCTTACTGCCGACGAGCTGGCCGAACAGGTAGGACTTAGCTCCTCTGCCGTTCAACGCCGCCTGAAAAAGCTGCGCGAAGAAAAAATCATTGAAGCAGACGTATCAATTATATCACCCGTGGTAGTAGGACTGGAAATTACCTGTGTGGTAGATGTGGCACTGGAAAGAGGTGATTCCCGTGCGCTGGAAAAGTTCAAATCATCTATGATGCAGTCACCGGAAGTGATGCAATGCTACTATGTTACCGGCAGTTATGATTTTGTGCTGATTGTGAATACCCGTACCATGAAGGAATACGAAGTTTTTACCAACCAGTGGCTGCTGGATAATCCCAATGTTAAACATTTCCACACGCACGTAGTCATGGATAAGGTAAAGGTAGGCTATAACATTGCCCTGTAATCAGGATTTCAATTGTGAAGGCATGATCCCGAACTTCCTTTTAAAGGCAGCCGCGAAATGATGCGGATGTTTATATTTCGTATAGGCTGCTACGTTATATCCATTCAGCCGATGCATCTTAAAACCCGCTACTATCCTGCATTGCACAGCCATACAACGAAAAAACAGATCATGCCAGCAGCGCTGTTCCCGACATACCGGGGAAACCTGCCAGGACCTTGCAGCATTTCATCAGTGATTATGCTGACTTGTTCCGTTGATCACATTCTGATATAATTTTTTAACCTGAATGATTATTTTTAGGGATTCGCCATATGTGAACAATTAATCATGAAGATATCATTCAGGTTTCCGTGCCTTTTACTACTATCCTTCTATTGCCATACAGCCTTTGCACAGGTGAGCTCCCGCGATACGGTGAAGCAGCTGCAGGCAGTTACCGTAAGCGGCAATACCGCCATCATACAAAAATCTGATGACAAAACCGTTTATCGCCTCTCCAACAGCATTACCGCACAGGGCACGGATGTGCTGGATGCTATCGGGAAAATTCCCGGCGTAAAAGTAGGCACGGATGCTATTGGTCTTGCAGGCAAAGGCGCCGTGAAAGTAATGATTAACAACCGGCTGATGAACCTTTCCGGTGAAGACCTGATGCGGTACCTGAAATCACTGTCTGCCAGCCAGGTGTCGAAGATTGAAGTCATCACCAATCCTTCTGCCAGATATGAAACAGATGGTAATGCGGGGCTGATTAATATTGTGCTGCAACATGATAAAAAGCAGGGATATTCCGGTAGCCTGCAGCTATCTTCTAAACTGTCCGCTCCCGGCGTATCCGAAGCCTATGGCAAAAAAACGTTCGGTGAACTGGCTGGCAGCGGTACCATCAATTACAATACCGGCAAGTGGTCTGCCTACGGCAGTGTGAATGTTACGAAAGACAGGCACCTGGAAGGTTTCGGCATAGATCTGCAATATCCGCAGAAAACCTGGATGCAGACAGATACAGGGCTGTATACTTTCAATAACCTCAGCGTGGTAGCCGGCGTAGACTACAGGCTCAGCTCCCGCGCTACAATTGGCGTATCTTATCTGGGTGGTAAAAATAACTATAAAGGTGCAGACCATGTCCGTAATCCGGTGTATGACCTTTCCGGAAAACAACAGCAGCTAATGACAACGTATGCTGATTATTACCCGGTAGCCGCTACCAACTCATTCAATATACATTCAGATATTACGCTGGACAGCAGTGGCAAAAAACTGTTGCTGGACGCAGATTATTTCAACTACTACAGAACAGACCGCTCTGATTTTGAAAGCAACAGCTACGGCGCCGACGGCAAGCTGCAGCCCAACCGACGCACGCGTATTTACGACGACAACAAACAACATATCAATGTATATACCCTGAAGGCAGATGCCGATATTCCGGCAAAATTTGCGAAATACCAGGTGGGTGGCAAGCTGAGCTTTATCAGCAATTACAGCAATGCCTTTTACTATGATAAAGCCAATGACGACCGGCTCACGCTGAACAGGAATCTGAGCAATGAGTTTGATTACAGTGAAAACACGCAGGCATTGTATGGCAGCGCCAGCAAACATATCAGCAACTGGAACCTGCAGGCAGGGCTTCGCGGCGAGCTGACGCAGACGAAAGGTTATTCCCATACCCTGCAACAGACTCACCGGCAGCAATACCTCAAATTATATCCGTCTTTACTGATTGCCTTTACACCATCTAACGATCACCACTATACGTTTTCTGTCAGCAAGCGGGTGAACAGGCCCACCTTCTGGAATCTCAATCCGTATAAGTCGCTGACTACCGCCAGCAGCTACCTGGAAGGCAATCCTTATCTGCAGCCGGAATACAATACCAACATAGAAGTATCGCATACCTACCGGGAAAAGTTCACCACCAGTGTATTTTATAGTATCACCAACAACGGATTTTCCAACATCACCTTTGGGCAGGCAGATACCAGCCTGGTATTCACCCGGCCGCTGAATTACCTGGAAACGCAGCGTATCGGGGTTTCAGAAAACGTAGCGCTGACCATCGGATCGTGGTGGGAAAGCAATCAGCTGTTAACAGTATATCATACCAATGCACACGCCACCCGCGATGATATCCGCGATATTTCCGGTTATGGCTGCTATGTTTCTACCAACAATAATTTCTATTTCAGTAAAGATAAAACGCTGGCCGGCAGTCTTAATTTCTGGTGCCAGTTTCCGGAAGTAACGCAGATAGGCCGTACTAACACCTATTACAGGCTGGATGCCGGCATTAAAGCGATGCTGTTCCGGAAAAAGGCGACGGTTACGCTCACTGCCAACGATCTGCTGAGAAGCAGTGCAGTGGCTGTATCATCTCATATCAATGGTATACCACAAACGTTCTATGGATTCCAGATTAACCGCTTTTACCAGTTGAGCATCAGCTACCGTTTCGGGGCTAATGGCGACAGGCAGCAGAAGCGCTCCGGCAATACAGAAGAGCGGGGAAGGATATAATGTACCGGGGAAAACACCGTTTTGAAATTGTGCAATAAAACCGCATCTTTACAATAGCGATTTAAAACATGCCATTAAGACGAGGATTTGTTGGATAAGATGATCAGCGCTTAACCAATTAAAAGACACCCCATCGTATGACAATTACAGAGCAGTTAAAATCCCTCCTGCCCGAAATCTATCTGGACGAGAATGGTTATGAGTATTGCATTCAGCCGGAAAATGGACTTACCGAGGAAGAAATCAGCAGCATTTCACGCAGGCTGCCAACAGGGCAATTACCTGCTGATATCAAAGAACTGCTGCGGTTTACCCGGGGATTTGAATTTAATGCCGTTATTGAAATCACCTTCGATGGCATCGGGCAGTTTGGTTTTGAAAATCTTTTCCCTCATTCTGTTCAGCTGGCGCATGACGGCCTGGGCAATTTCTGGATACTTGATATTAACAGCAAAGGCCAATGGGGTAAAGTGTTCTATGTATCCCATGATCCGGCGGTAGTAGTGGTACATTCCCACAGCCTCTCTCAGTTCCTGGAACATATTGACGAATACGGGAAGTTCCCGGTACAGTCTAATCTGTATCACATTCATGAGAAAACCGTATTTGATGTATGGCGTGTTCACCAGGGTTTTATGGTACTGGAAGATGCCCGCCATACTGATGACCAGGCGCTGAGTAATTTCGCGCTGTCACTGCCGGACAACTACCTGATAGCCGATCTCCGGCATAAGCCTGCAGGCGCAGGTTTCGCCTGGGGCAGGCATAATCCGGAGCTGGATGGCACAGTAAAATGTCCCGATGAACTCATCTGGGGTATTCCCCGGAAAAGCGGGCAGAATTTCTTCACAAAATTATTCCGGCGTTCGGGTGATAAAACGATAAAGCTGGTATAAACTATCAGCCAAATATTTACGACCATGACCGAAAGCCTGCTGACGGAAAAATTAAAGCAACATGATCCCGCTGCCTTTTCATATGTATACGATACCTGTTTCCCGGCCATATCGGCCTGGATACAACAAAACAGCGGCACCCGCGAAGATGCCGCCGATATTTTCCAGGAAGCCATGATAGTACTGGTAACCAGACTGCAGCAACCTGATTTTACACTCACCTCCGCCGTAAAGACCTATCTCTTTTCCGTTGCCCGCAATACCTGGCTGAAACAGCTGCGGGATACCCCCCGCATTGTTACCGCTGATATTCCCGAAACAGCCTGTATAACGGAACCGGATATACGTAATTACAGTTTATTGTTACGCCGCTGGCTGCAACGCATCACCGGTCACTGTCAGCGTATACTGAAAGCACTGTTTTTCTACCGGGTGCCGGTACAAACCCTCATGCAGCAGATGGGTTGGAAAAACAAACATACCTCCGACAACCAGAAATATAAATGCCTGCAGCAGCTCAGGAAAGCCAGCAGACAAGACCCCGGTTAAGCCTTCCGGAAATGTTCCATCGTTTGCAGACCGTATGCCAGGGTAGCACCGGAGCGTATGGCGGCGGCTATCATCACTGCTTCTGCCAGTTCCTCCCTGGAAATACCCAGCTCCTTAGCCTTCACCGTATGCTTCTCTATACAGTACGGGCACTGCAGCGCTACCGCTACCGCAATGGCTGTCAGCTCCCGGTATTTTGCCGGCAGGTGATTGTCCGCATGTTCAACTGATTGATCAAAAGCAATCCACGCTTTGCTTTGAAGCGGCGCCCCCTGCATCAGGTCTGCTATGCGCTGCTGGTATGCCGGATCAGATAAATGTTTCATGAAGTATTTTTATGTTAATACCACTACCAGTAATTTATCACCCGTTTGCCTGAAAAATATTTAATTATCTATCCGGAACAAAAAGCGGACGAGGTTGTTATAGCATAACAAAGAAGCAAACATCATTTATTAATAACGGTATTAACAAGGGGAATTCATCCATATGTCAGCAACCCGCCCGCAAGCGGGTTGTTTGCTGCTACACCTTCCGACAGCCTTCTCATATAAATCACTGTTCACATTTTATAACCTCAAAATAATCCTTACACGTTTAAAAGCTGTCTGCCATGAAAAAAGCACTTGTCATTTCCGCCATGATCCTGGCGGGCGTAATCCTCATTACGCTTATCCGTCAGCCACATTCGCCTGCTACCGCCGCGGTACCCCAGCAACATCAATTTAATTTCGGCATTAACATTACCCCCTACATTCCTATAGAACTCAAGGCTGATGCCACACCGGAAGAACTGGTCAGCTTCGCCTGGAACGAATTCTTTGCCGTTAACTGGAAATCAAGCTGGAAGCAAACCGGCACCCGCGGTAACCCTGATAACAACTGGAGTTATGTTTATCCCGGCCATCCTTACCCGGATGATCCGCTGGTATGGGAAACCTACGCACATCGTACCGAGCTGCGGCCCTATAACGACTCCATGCTTCCCTTCGACAAATTTCCCAAATATGTGTATAAAGATCAGCCGGAAATCAATAATACCAATTACCTGCTGTTCAACAACCTCGATGAAAACAATGAAATAGGTTCCTGTGAACTGTATGCGGATACCCGCTATTATAACAAGGACAGGATGGTGCTGTATCAGGCCAAAGTTAACAGGGATGAATATGAATACCTGCTCAACACCTATCCTAAAGCGGTACAGCTGAAAGAAGCGCTGGACAATACTGTCCGCAATATCTCCAGGGATTCGGCCTATTACCGCGGCGCTAAAAACTCCTGTAACTGCCCGGATGCAGCCAAAGTATTTTGTCTGCCATGCGGCGGCGCTTTCAAGCCCGGCGGCGCCCCTAATGCGCAATATACCGGCGCCATAGAAGTAAAAACCGCCTGGAAGCCTGTATTTCCTGCTGAAGAGCCACTGTATTTTACCCGCACCGTTATCACCTATCAAAAGGTGGGTGATAAAGTTTATGCACAGAACAGGCGCTACGGCCTCATCGGCATGCATATCATTCACAAAACACAGAACTATCCCAACTTCATCTTTGCCACCTTTGAACATGTGGGTGTACAACAAAGCAATATGGGATATGTGGAGCTGAGAAACGGCCCTTTCAATCCTGTACCCCAGGCGTATAACCGCCTGCACCCTATTCCTCCGGTGGTAGATTCCTCTACTGCCCATGCGCACCGGCTGCTGCGGCTGAACAATCCCAACTCTATCTGGCAATACTACCGGCTGGTGGGCGTACAGGGCAACCCTACGAACGACAGCACCAGCTTCAGTTATTTCCTGGCGAATTATGTGATTGAATCTGATCCCACGCTGGCAGATTTTCATGGCAGCAGTATCAACAATCCTTTTAACTATGGAGTAAACAATGTACAGCGAGGCCGCGGCTACCGCATGGGCGGCTGTCAGGGCTGCCACGGGGTAACACAGGTACAGCTGGGCAGCGACTGCTCCTTCCTGATGAATTTTGTAGACAAACCCTTTGAATCCCCCGATGCCGGCAGACGCACATCTAAAATTGAGATCTACCGCAAAGCCCTAAAATAATTTTATTATTTTATTATTTAGTTATTTGAGATTTGAGATTTGTTTCAATAATTGGAGCCCCCTTGAATATTTTCGGATTTTCGGATTTTGAGATTTTGAGATTTTATAATGCAGCAAAGATTTACGCGAATATCTCCGCTGCATTATAAAATCTCAAAATCTCAAAATCCG
>NZ_JAABOK010000022.1 GCF_009928525.1 Chitinophaga solisilvae
CGCTCTTCCGATCTGCTAAACGTAGATTAAAGGTGATATACAATAGTTATCTCTTTTAATCTACGTTTAGCTCTTCGCTTCTACATTCGTAATTCGCAATTCGTAATTCGTAATTTAATTTTATAATTTCCTCTTAATGTTGCATCCCAGGCTATTCGAACTCACCACTCCCACCTGTTTTCCTGCCAGCAGTTCATTCATGGCATTTTGCAGCCAGCGTACTTTGGCGGCTTCGGGGTTGCCCGGGCTGTCGTCTATAGCGCCTTTGTAGGCTAGGAGGCTTTTTTTATCAAAGAGGTAGCATTCCGGTGTGTGGTTGGCATCGAAGGCAATTGCCATTTCCGCATTTTTATCGAGTACGTAATAGCAGTTGAAGGATTGCGCGCCGGCATACGCTTTCATGGCACTGTAGGAGTCTTCTTCGCTGCGGTTGGCTTCATTGGAGTTGATCATGATGACGCCAATGCTGTTGCTGCGTGCGAAGGAACATATGGAACGCAGCCTGTCCTGGTTGCGGAGCATATAAGGACATTTGTTGCCGGCAAATATTACCAGCAGGCCATTTGCACCTTTGGCCATGTTCAGGGATATTTCCTTTCCGGAGATATCCAGCATTTTCACTTCAGGTTTAGGAACAGGTGCGCCAGGTTCCAGCGGTTGCTCGCTTCCGGGATGGAAAGAGCTGAACAGCAGTGCACAGGTAAGGTAGAGAGCGGACTTCATCATAGTTGGTGGATTTCTTGTCCAATATAAATATAACAAATGCGACAGTATTCTGCCTACAGGCAGTCATTAAAAGAAAGATATGATAAAAAATGATAAAATAAAAATATTTAAAACCTGTCAGATCTGTTGAGGCTGCGGTCTGGCAGCAGGAAGAGGGCTGATACGGGCATCGCTGAGGGCGCGGATGCTGGCATTAAGTTCAAAACCTACCAGCAGGATAAAGGAATTGAAGAATATCCACAGCATCAGGATGAGGATAGTACCGATAGAGCCGTAGATTTTATTGTAGTTACCGAAATTATTGACAAACCAGGAGAAGCCGATAGTAACTAGAATCATGCAGGTAGTAGCTACTGCTGCACCGGCAGTAATGAATTTCCATTTTTTGGTGGTAGCAGCGCCGATGCGGTATAATACCGCGTTGATGGAATAGAACAGCATAACAATCAGCGCCCATCGTGCAATATCGATGACATTACGCAACCATTCGCTTTTGATACCGGTGACATTGAACAGCCAGCGCAGCGTGGCGCCCTGGGCTATAATCAGCGCAACCGTGATAAGCAGTAACAATACCAGGATAGCAGTGAGTTGCAGCGCTATCAATCTGTTCTGCCACCACTTCCTTTTGCGGAAGCCCGCATTTTCAATTTTGCTGAACGAACGCAGAATACCCATCACCCCGTTGGAGGAATAGAAAAAACCCATGAGGAAAGCGACGGACAGCAATCCGTTCCGGTGTGTGTACAGGAAGTCATGAATCATTTCCCGCACAATCATATAGGTGTTATAGTTAGGTGTAAGATCCTGCGCCAGGTCATATAAGGTAGGCTCAATATTTTTCACCGGTACATAGGGCACCAATGTAAACAGAAAGATGAAAAAGGGCGGTATCGCCAGCAGGAAATTGAAAGAAATGGCCCTGGCCCTGTCTCCCAGCCCACGGCTTTTGGTTTCCTGCCCGAAGTATTTCATTACATCATACAGCGGCAGCCCTTCGAAGCCGGGTAATATCAGGGTTTTACTCCTGTTAACCAGCCACCGGTAAGGGCGTGAACGAAAGATGATGTTTTCAGGTTTGAAAGCCACAAAAAGAGATTTATTTATTTTATTATTTTTTTATTTTATTATTTAGGTGGATACCTTCGGGTTACATCATGAAAAACTGTTTTGAAACTTACGTTTTAAAGGAGGCATCATGATTTTTTTCCTTCTCTTAAAATCAGATGATAAATGAAAATGAAAAACATGGATCAAATCTCAACATCAAAAGCAACAATAAAAAACACCAATCAAATGATGTAAAAAAACACCAATCAATCTTAACTATCAAATGATGCAATGAAAAAACATTGGTCAAATCTCAAATAACCAAATAATAAAATAACAACATAATCAGAAGCCTCTTTTGTTTAGTTCCGCCTGGTATTTTCTGGCGTTTTCCAGGTGTTCTGCATAGGTGGCTGCAAAAGCATGATAGCCTGAAAAGTCTGCCCTGGCGCAAAAATACAAATAATCTGTTTCAGGCGTGTTCAGTACGGCTTTCAGTGTTTTTTCAGAGGGTGTGCAGATCGGACCGGGGGGAAGCCCGGCATAACGGTAAGTGTTATACGGAGAATCGAATTGTGTGTGTCCTTCCCGGATTCTTTTCAGGGCAAAGTCCTGCAGCGCAAACTTTACCGTAGGGTCAGCCTGCAGCCGCATGCCTTTACGGAAGCGGTTGAGATATACGCTGGCGATGATGGGTTTCTCATCCAGTTTATTGCTTTCTTCGTCTACGATAGAGGCCAGGATGGTCACCTGTACAGGGGTAAGTCCCAGTGCTGCTGCTTTTTGTTTACGTTCATCAGTCCAGAATTCTTCCCTTTCCCTGTTAAGTTTTTTGAAGACATTTTCCGCGCTGGTATTCCAGTAGAATTCGTAGGTGTCGGGCACTACTACGCACATGACGGTGCTGGTATCCAGGCCGAACTGGCGGAGATAAACCGGGTCGCGCATCATGGCGCGGAGAGTAACGGAATCGGCTTCCAGGTTCAGGCTTATTTTCCGGACAAAGTCCTCTTTGGTGCGTAACTTGGTGATAACCAGCTCTACGGGCGACTGTTTACCGGAGCGCAGCAGCTTCACGATATCGAAGTTGCTCATGCCGTGGGTAATCTTATAACGACCGGCCTTTACACGGGAGGGATAGTCCAGTTCTTTGGCTACCCAGTTGAAGCTGTTACGGTTACGTACGATGCCTTGTTCTTCCAGGCCGTCCAGTACATTGGCATAGGTGCTGCCGGTGCGGACATAAAAGTACCTGGAATCGCCGAAGGCTTTGGTGTTGGGGCCAAATACCCGGTAGGATATATAGACGAGCGCGCCTGCGGCCAGGCAGCCGGCAATGACGAGGCTGCGTTTGAGCCAGATAGACGTAGGTTTTCGTTTTTTTGCCATTCGTAACCTGTAGTTATTAAAAAAACCTCGCTTTTAACGGCGAGGTTTCAGGAAATATTATTCAGGAAAATTTATTTACCAGGAGTTGCCGGAGCCGGAGCTGGCGTAGTGTTTGGCATTTGCTGTGCAGGAGCAGGAGCAGGGAGTGCTTGTCCGCCGCCGGCTCTTTCAACAGCAGTAGGAGTACCAACGTTGGTTTTGCTGGATTTACCGATGAAGAATGGAGCGGTCAGGCATAAAACAGCGATCACTACAGCGAGGATCCAGGTGCCTTTTTCCAAAACGTCAGTAGTCTGACGTACCCCGATCACCTGATTGCCAATACCACCGAAAGAACCGGACAGGCCGCCTCCTTTAGGGTTTTGGATCAGCACAAAGAAGCCTAACAACACACAGGCTAATATGATCAGGACACCGAAAATGATTAACATAAATATTATTGTTTGTTTTTATCTATTAAAGATTTTAGTTCTTGTATCTTCTGCGCAAAATAAGCGTTTTTGTCGGGATTAAGCAAACTTAATTTTTGATATATCCTGATCGCATGCTGATATTGATGCTGCTTTACCCAGATTTCTGCCAATGTTTCAGAAACAATGTCATTATTGAAGGTAATGGAGTTCATCGCCATCTTTTCTACCGTAGCGGAGATTTCCGGTTCTTCGTCTTCTTCATAGATGCGGTGCAGCTGCTGGTGGTACCAGTCTTTGCTGGTGCGTCCGGCAAAGTTATCCTTGATTTGCCGCAGCCACGAAGTAAAGCTTTTCATTTCTGCCATACCCTGTTCATTTAATTCATCCGCTTCGCCGGGCTCTTTGAGTCTTTTGTAGGCGAAGTAGTCGTCGGTGTATAAAGGTTGAAAGGTAAGGGTCGTTTCTGTTTCTTCCAGCTCTTCCAGTTTCAGCGGGAATATCTTAATCGGAGCGGAGGTTTCGTTTTCCGGTGGCGGTATAACGGCATTCACCTCTTTATCTGCCGCTTCCGGGGCGATAGTTTCCTGTCCGTTGAAGGCGCTGGTATTATGGCGGGCCAGCATTTCCAGGTCTTCCGCGGACAGCGCTTCCGTGTCAGCCGGCTGAGGAATGTCAGCGGGAGCAATGGCAGGTGTGGCTACCGTTGTTATAGCTTCCGGGGTGATTTCCCGTGTGGCCTCTTCCGTTGCTGTAGCTGTCATTACTATTTCATCTGCAACTGCTGTTTCGTCTTTACTCACTGTCTCTGCTGTTATATCTTCTTGTAAGGCTTCTTCATTAATGATGGCATCGTGTACGGCGATGGTTTCTTCCGGAATAACGGGAGCCATGCGGTTTGCTGCTTCCTGGAGTACCGGTTCGTGTGTAACAAACTGGTAGAAATGGTGCTGATGGCTGGTATACAACATGGCTTTTTTGATCAGCGGATGATGCAGATCGGGCGTATGTTCATACACTTTTTTTGCCAGCAGTAAATGCGCAGCAGGAAAATAGGGATGCTCCGTTGCCAGCCGTTCCATAGTGGCCATATCCACCTGTTGCAGGCTGGATTGAAGAAACACATGTGCAATTATCCTGTTTGCGATCATAGTCCGCTAATGTAAATGGAATTTACGGATTTTGAAATCAAAAATCTCCGGCAGCCGTTTTACCAGTTGGCAAAGGCCCTGTTGAAAATATCGTCTGTAATACCCGGAATAATCTGCTCTTCCAGCAATTTGTTGTCTACAGAGCTGGGAAGCTGAGTGGCAGGGAAATCCGCGGAACGGGTAAAGCTCTGCGTAAAGCCTTTTTTATCGCCGATACGTTTGATAAAGATGATATTGATGGTCACATTCAAACGGGAGGTGGCTGCTTTATCCACATCTGTTACAGCGGCGTTGGAAAATGAATAGCCGGTGATGGCGCCTTTGATTTCGTAATCAGCCCTGGTTTCGTTTTCGTTCACCTGGGTGAGGCGGGTCTGTGATGTGATTTTATCGCGCAGCTTCTGCGTGATCCGCTGACTTAAAGTAGGGTTGTTGATGGGCGCCCTGTTTTCAATGAAACGAACATTCACGGTTTCTGCTCCCTGGTCAATACTGGCGCCTGTAGTAGAGTAATGCACGCTGCATCCTGCTGTCAGGGCAATAAAAGCCATAGCGATAAATATTCTGATAGTAGTGGTCATTGTGGTGAAGATATTAAAATTCGTTTATTCGGCGATGTTATACTCCTTCAGTTTGCGATAAAGGGTTCTTTCAGAGATGCCCAGATCGAGCGCGGCATCTTTGCGTTTGCCTTTATGTTTTTTGAGTGCCTTTACAATCAGTTCTTTTTCCTTGTCGGCGATAGAGAGTGTTTCCTCTACTTCTTCATGGTGATCTATTTTGTTGTCCGCCAGGATGATAGGCTGTGCATTGCTGACAGCAGGGGCGGGCACGGTCATTTCGTTGCCGGAAGGGTAGCTGTGAATCACATGGTTATCAGGATGATAATCGTGTGCTGCATGCGCCATATTGGGATTCTGCAGGATATCGAAAAACATTTTTTTCACTTCTGTCACATCTTTTTTCATGTCGAAGAAAAGCTTGTACAGGATATCCCTTTCGCTGGCAAAGTCGCCGCCTGACTGCTGCTGAGGCGCCGCCAGCATCGGCAGGCGGTTTACTTCCGGTACTTCGGGCAGGAAACGTTTCAGGTCATTGGCAGTCACCAGTTTATCGGTAGATAATACAGAAATCTGCTCTGCAATGTTTTTCAGCTCACGTACGTTACCGCGCCAGGTGTAGTTCACCAGCATATTGCGGGCTTCTTCATCCAGCTGTATAGACGGTGTTTTATATTTTTCGGAGAAGTCTACCGAGAATTTGCGGAACAGCAGCGGAATATCTTCTTTCCTGTCACGCAGGGCCGGTACGCGGATAGGTACGGTATTAAGACGGTAATAGAGATCTTCCCGGAATTTGCCCTGTTGGGTGCGTTCCAGCAGATCGCGGTTGGTAGCGGCTATTACGCGTACATCTGTTTTCTGTACTTTGGAAGAACCTACGCGGATATATTCACCGGTTTCAAGTACGCGCAGCAGGCGGGCCTGTGTGCCGAGCGGCATTTCACCGATTTCGTCCAGGAAAATGGTGCCGCCGTTTACCGTTTCAAAATAGCCTTTACGGCTGTCTACCGCACCGGTGAAGGAGCCTTTTTCATGGCCGAAGAGTTCAGAGTCGATGGTACCTTCCGGAATAGCTCCGCAGTTCACCGCAATGAAAGGATTATGTTTCCGGGCGCTGAGCGCGTGGATGATCTGTGAAAATACTTCTTTACCAACGCCACTTTCCCCGTTAATCAGTACTGTCAGATCCGTATTGGCCACCTGTGCGGCCACCTGCAGTGCGTAATTCAGCGCGGGGCTGTTTCCGATAATGCCAAATCTGTTTTTAATAGCCTGTATGTCCATAAGCGGTAACCCGTTTATTAAATAGTTTACAATTGGGTATAGCAGCTGCTATACCACTTTTCCGATAAGCGTTCCGGCGGTACAGCTTTCTACTTTAACCATAACATATTCTCCCTTGCTGTAGTTTTCACGGGGGAATACAATGACTTTATTCTGATCGTTACGACCGAAGAGCTGTTCCTGGGAGCGTTTGGAGGTGCCTTCTATCAATACCCGGAAGGTTTTGCCCACCTCTTTTTTCATGCCTGCTTCTGAGTGCCTGCGATGCAGGGCTACGATTTCCGCCAGCCTTTTTTTCTTTATCTCTTCCGGAATATCGTCCTGGTAGCGGCGTTCCGCAAGGGTGCCGGGACGTTCGGAGTAGAAATACATATAGGCCAGTTCGTATTGTACATACCGCATGATGTCCATCGTTTCCTGATGGTCTTCCTCTGTTTCCGTACAGAAGCCCGCGATAATGTCGGTAGACAGGCCACAGTCGGGCAGTATCTCCCGGATGCGGTCTACCTTTTTCATATACCATTCGCGGGTATAAGTACGGTTCATCAGCTGAAGAATGCGGTTGCTGCCGCTTTGTACGGGCAGGTGTATATAATTGCAGATGTTATCATATTTCGCCATGACGAACAATACATCATCTGTAATATCTTTCGGGTGAGAGGTGCTGAAGCGCACGCGCAGCAGTGGATGAACGAGTGCTACCTTTTCCAGTAGCTGAGCAAAGGTGACGGTTTCTTCGCCGTTGCTGCTGGTCCAGTAGTAGGAGTCTACGTTCTGGCCCAGGAGGGTCACTTCGCGGTAGCCGTTGTCAAACAGCTCGGCGGCTTCACGTACCACAGAGTAGGCGTCCCGGCTGCGTTCACGGCCGCGCGTAAAGGGCACCACGCAGAAGGTACACATATTGTTGCAGCCTCTCATGATAGATACGAAAGAGGTAACCCCGTTGTTGTCCAGTCGTACCGGACTGATATCTCCGTAAGTTTCCTCCCTGCTGAGCAGCACATTCACGGACTTCATCCCGGTACCGGCTTCGGCGATCAGGGCAGGCAGACTGCGATAGGCATCAGGTCCTACTACGAGATCCACCAGCTTCTCTTCTTCCAGCAGCTTTCCTTTGATACGTTCCGCCATACAGCCCAATATGCCCACCAGGAGGCCGGGTGTACTTCTCTTTATCTGCCGGAACTCCGTCAGCCGCTTACGCACGGTCTGCTCCGCCTTCTCCCTGATAGAGCAGGTATTGAGCAGAATCAGGCTGGCTTCTTCCACATTACGTGTTGCGCCATACCCCTCCTTATTGAGGATAGACGCAACAATTTCGCTATCGTTGAAATTCATCGCACAACCATAGCTTTCTATATAAAATTTTTTACTATATGTCTGAGCATCAGCCATCTGCGGAGCAAATGCTTCTCCCTGGCGGCTTTCATCATGCACTTTGGTAACCTGATCCAGCATTTCCTTATCTAAAATTTTGGATGGCAAAAATAAGCAAATAAAACTAAAAAAATGACAGAATGACAGGGGGGATGGAGTTAAGTAGGGCCACTTCTCAAATAATTACGAATTACAAATTGCGAATTACGAATGAAGAGCGAAGATCTAAGCGGATAAAGAATTTACTTTTTCGCTTAGATCTTCGCTCTTCATTCGTAATTCGCAATTCGTAATTCGCAATTATTGAGCTGGTGTTTTCACCAGCTTAGCCGCCAACCAGCTGTCTTTCAGCGGAATCAGCCATTGGCTGTCCAGTTCCGCTCTGGTGAGGACGGTATTGTTGAGATAAAGGGTGTTTTCGTCGATAAAGCCTTTTTCCAGGGCATAAGGCAGCTGGGCCATAGGGAGGAGCTGTACTTTATCTTTCACGATAAAGCCTAGCAGCAGGCGGTCGAACATATTCACATTGTATTGTCTTTCAATACTTTTGATCACTCTCACGGAGCTGTCGGTGCTGCAGCCGCTTACAGTGGTCTGGGTTTCATCGGCGATCAGCACGATGACCTGGTTCAGTACCAGTGCGCCCCAGCCTTTTACGGGATCGCCATGGGCGTTCCACTGGGCTGTAAACTGGTGCAGCTGTTCATTGATTTCTATTGTCTCCTGGTCATTGAATGGCCTGTTGCTCTGATATATCCAAACCCTGGAGGCCGGAGAAAAGCCGGAAGGGAGATTTATATTGTTCATCATGGTACAAAATTACGGGTTATTTGATTATTTGAGATTTGGTCATTTGAGATTTGTTGCTGATAGCGGTTGCATCATTACTTCAGCAATAGCTAATGATGTGTGGCAAATGACCCAATCTCAAATGACCAAATCTCAAATAAATCTATTTCATGTTGGCCGCTATCATCTCTGCTATATCCAGCACTTTTACCTCGTCTTCCCTGCCGGTTTCCTTGACGCCGTCGGTGAGCATGGTCATGCAGAACGGGCAGTTGGAGGCGATGACGGAGGCGCCGGTAGCTACGGCTTCGTGGCCTCTTTCTATGTTGATGCGGGTAGTACCCTTTTCTTCTTCCTTAAACATCTGGGCGCCGCCGGCGCCGCAACACAGTCCGTTGCTGCGGCAGCGTTTCATTTCTACCAGTTCGGCATCCAGCAGTTCCAGCACTTTGCGGGGCGCTTCATAGATGTTGTTGGCGCGGCCCAGGTAGCAGGAATCGTGATAGGTGATCTTTTTGCCTTTGAAAGTGCCGCCTTCCTGCATGGTGATTTTGCCCTGATCGATGAGGGACTGCAGGAAAGTGGTATGGTGAATGACTTCGTAGTTGCCTCCCAGTGCGGGATATTCGTTTTTCAGTGTATTAAAGCAGTGAGGGCAGGCGGTCACAATTTTTTTGACGCCGTACATATTGAGCACCTGTATATTGTTCTGCGCCATCATCTGAAAGATGAATTCATTGCCGGCCCTGCGGGCAGGATCTCCGGTACAGGTTTCTTCCTTTCCTAAAATCGCAAACTGTACGCCCACTTTTTCCAGAATGGTGGCGAAAGCCCGGGTGATCTTTTGTGCGCGCTGGTCAAAGCTGCCTGCACAGCCAACCCAGAAAAGCACTTCAGGGGTTTCTCCGTTTGCGGCATATTCTGCCATCGTCTTTATCATAGCTTGTAGCTTTAGGTCCTTTAGATTGTTGTTGTATGCTTACATGTTTTCTGTCCACTTGTCACGGTCGTCCATGCTGAACTTCCAGGGAGCCATATTATTTTCTATGTTGCTGAACATCCCTGTCCATTCTGCCGGCGCGCTGGATTCTTCCATTACCAGGTGGCGGCGCAGCTGTAATATAATATCGAGGGGGCTGATGCTCACCGGGCATTCCTGTACGCAGGCGTTGCAGGTGGTGCAGGCGCGCAGCTCTTCTTCAGAGATATAGTCGCGGAGCAGCGTTTTGCCGTCGTCCGTGAAAGTCTTGTTGGCATTGATGTTACGGCCTACCTCTTCCAGGCGGTCGCGGGTATCCATCATAATTTTGCGCGGCGATAACAGTTTGCCGGTGATATTGGCCGGGCAGGCAGCGCTGCAGCGGCCGCATTCTGTGCAGCTGTAGGCGTCGAGCAGGTTTTTCCAGGTGAGATCAAATACATCCTTTGCGCCGAATTTAGGCATCGTATCGGAAGCTGGTGCGGAGGCAGCCAGTTCCGGTTGCAGCATCAGCTGTACTTCATGCTGTACGGCCGGCATATTTTCCATTTCACCGGCAGGCTCCAGGCTTGCATAGTAAGCGTTCGGGAACGCCAGTACAATATGCAGGTGCTTGGAGTAGGGGAGATAGTTCAGGAAGGCAAGTATACCCAGGATGTGCAGCCACCAGCAGGCACGCTCTACAGCCATCACGCTGCTGTCTGACATGCCATGGAATAAGGAAGTGAACATACCGGAGATCCAGAAGTGGCCGGTAGCAATGTAATGCTCCGAACCGCGGGACTGCATCTCCTGATCGGCGGCATTCATCGTCAGGAATAACAGCATCAGCACAATTTCCGTGATAAGGATATAATTGGCGTCTGAACGCGGCCACCCGTTCAGATCTTTGCTGAGAAAGCGTTTCAGCTTCAGGATGTTTCTGCGTACGAGAAAGATGGCGCATCCGGAAAGTACCAGCACCGCCAGTACTTCAAATAAACTGATTAATACGGGGTAAAGGCTCCCTAATACGGGAACGAATAAACGATGTGTGCCCAGGATACCATCCAGGATGATTTCAAGGATTTCCAGGTTGATAATCAGGAAGCCGGCGTACACAAAGAAGTGCAGTACAGCTACCAGCGGGTTACGAAACATTTTTTTCTGACCGAAGGCCAGCAGTAACAGATTTTTCCAACGCAGATCGGGGTGGTCATTGAGGTCCTTATCGCGCCCCAGCAGGATGTTACGCCTGATCTGGCGTACCTTCGTGGAAAACAGGAACACCGCCATCCCAAAGGCGATAATAAATAACAACTCTTGTACAATTCGCATTATATCTTAGATTTGACTCCCTAATTTAGGGCTTTTTTAGCTTCCACCTTTTAGCGGCAACATTTAGTTTTTCTTTATCTTAATGTTACAGGCTGAAAGCTAAATCTTATTTTTGCTGATATGGAAAGCAGGAACATTATACTGACACAGGATATTATTCAGAAAAAAATAGAACGCATTGCGTACGAAATATACGAGCATAACAGCGATGGCAGCGAGATCATACTGGCCGGCATCTGGGACAGGGGCGTGATCATTGCACACAAGATTGCTGCCATACTCCGGCAGATCTCCCCGCTGACGATCCGTATTATTGAACTGCGGCTGGATAAGCAGCATCCGGGTGAGGTAACTGTTTCCGAACAAATTGATTTCAATGATAAAGTAGTAGTAGTGGTAGATGATGTGGCCAACTCCGGCCGTACCATGCTGTATGCCCTGAAACCCCTGCTGGCATACCTGCCTCAGAAAATCCAGACAGCAGTGCTGGTAGACAGAAGGCATAAGTCCTTCCCGTTGTCCGTGGACTTTGTAGGCTATTCCCTTGCCACTACCCTGCAGGATATGGTACTGGTGGAAATGAACGGGGAAGAAATTGTGGCTGCCTACTTCGAATAACCTTCTCAGAAATAAATGGCGTGCAGGCGCATCTCGCCCTGCGTATTGATTTCCAGGGCCGGTGCCGGAAATTTCAGCATATTCAATACCTGGAACAGCACTTTCACTCCTTTTTTGCGGGTGGGTATCCTTGTAAAATCCACATCGGGCGACAGATAAAACTGCCTGATGCGGCGCGTCTGGCTGTAATCCTGTGCCCCGCCGCGTTTATCTTTCCAGGTGTTATCCGTACCACCGTACATACCGTCAGCACCATAGCCTACGGCAATATTGAGCCACTTCGGCAGCCAGGTGTTTTTGTGGAAGGAATAGGGATTTACGGAAAGCCAGTAGGTCTGGCCGTTGTAGTCCTTGAGTGTTCTCTCCCAGAAGGTATGTCCGAATAGCTGGTCTGCCTTTTCCTGGAGTACGGGGCCTTCATATTTTTTGGGGTGTGCGGAAAATTTCAGTTGTATGCGTTGCTCGTTCCATAGCAGCTCCTGGCTGATGAGCAGAGCGGAGCCTGCTGCATTGGCGGCCATATCGCTCCAGGAAAAGCCCCATTCCGCGGAGTAGCCGTCGAGCGCTTCAATGACGGATTGATACGCGAACCCGCTCATTCCGCCGATCCATATCTGTTGTTTGCGTGGTAATCCGCTCCAGCGCCACATTTCACGGCTGTACTTCCCTTCAAAGTATGCGGCAAAAATATGTCCGGCTTTGTCCATCTGGTTCCATTCATCAGCATCATTGAAAAAGTGGAAGGAGGATCTGGGGTAATCCCGGTACCAGGTGTGGTTAAGCACCAGCAGGCCGCCGGCATATACGGCAGCGGTAACAGCGCCCAGTTCCCATACCCTGCTGTTTATGGTGGAGTCGGGGAGCGCAAAGAGGGGTACCTTTTTCTGTGCGGGTACGGATATGGTCAGTAAGAGGAGCAGTATAGCTGCTACCATGGCCCTCCCCGCCGGGGGGAGGGTTACCAGGGCAGTATGCTCTTTGTTATGGCAGATAAAATAAAATTTTATTACTTCAGATGAAGATCACTGATGATGCCATCAATTTTTTTATCCAGTTCGGCTGTTACTTTATCGAAGTTTTCAACGCTGTCCAGCGGGGCGTTAACGCTGAAATAGAATTTAATTTTAGGTTCTGTTCCGGAAGGGCGGGCAGATATTTTATCGCCGCTGGCCAGCACGAACTGCAGTACATTGGATTTGGGCAGGTCGAGGGCTTTGATTTCGCCGGTACGGATATCTTTCACCTGCTGCAGCTGGTAATCGTACAGCGTGACCACTGCTGATCCGTTGATGGATGCTGGCGGGTTTTCGCGGTATCCGCGCATCATTTCAGCGATTTCTTCCGCACCGCGCATACCTTTCTTGGTGATCGATATCAGGTGTTCCTTGTAATATCCGTAACGGAGGTATATATTGATCAGCAGTTCAAACAGGGATTTGCCCTGGCTGCGGGCAAAGGCGGCCATTTCGCAGATCATGGCTACGGAGGAAACGGCGTCTTTATCCCGGATGTTGTTACCGATCATATAGCCGTAAGATTCTTCCCCGCCGCATATAAATCTTTCCTGTGGCTCTTTACGGCGGATCAGGTCAGCGATCCATTTGAAGCCGGTGAGCGTATTATAGCAGCTGATATTATTTTTCGCCGCGAAAACGTCTATCAGGTCGGAGGTCACCACTGTTTTGGCGATGAAATCGTTCGGCTGCTGCAAGCCTTTCTGCTTGCGGCCTTCCACGATGTAGTTGAACAGCAGTACGCCGGTCTGGTTACCATTGAGCAGTACCCAGTTACCTTTCAGGTCTTTAACGGCGATGCCTACACGATCAGCATCCGGGTCAGTACCCAGGAGTATGTCTGCATCCAGTTCCTTGGCCTTTTTGAGGCCCAGGCTCATGGCTTCGGACTCTTCCGGGTTAGGATACACTACGGTAGGGAAGTTGCCGTTGGGAGTGGCCTGTTCTTCCACGATGGTTACGTTGGTAAAGCCGAAACGCTTCAGTATTTCGGGCACCATGGTGATACCTGTGCCATGGATGGGCGTATATACTATTTTCAGGTCGTGCTGCTCTCTGTTGATCTCAGGGTTGATAGACAGGCTTTGCAGTTCGCTGAGGTAGGCTTCGTCTATCTCTTTACCGATGAGGGTGATATTGGATTCGCCGCCGCTCCACTTTACCTCATCCGGAGAGGAGATGTTTTCCACCTCGCGGATCACGTTTTTATCATGCGGGGGCACCAGCTGGGCGCCGTCGTTCCAGTAGGCTTTGTAGCCGTTGTATTCCTTCGGGTTGTGGGAGGCGGTCAGCACCACACCGCCGTGGCAGTGCAGGTGGCGGATCGTGAAAGACAGCTCCGGCGTAGGGCGCAGGCTTTCGAACAGAAATACCTTGATGCCGTTGGCTGCGAACACATTGGCAGCTGTTTCTGCAAAGAAGCGGGAATTGTTGCGGCTGTCGTGTGCCAGCGCCACTTTTATCTCTTCCTTGGGGAAAGCCTGTTTAAGATAATTGGCAAAGCCCTGTGTGGCCATGCCTACAGTATATTTATTCATGCGGTTGGTACCCACACCCATAATACCTCTCAGACCTCCGGTACCAAATTCAAGGTTACGGTAAAAAGCGTCGTTCAGCTCATCGGGGTTACCTTCCTGCAGTTTCCTGACCGCGGCAATGGTGTCGGCGTCATAGTTACCGTTGAGCCACTGCGCTACTTTGTTTTGAATAGTAGTATCCATATTTGGTGTACATTTTTGTGAGCACTGCCGCTCAAATGGATTGTAAAGTAAAAATAAAAAAACGAATGTGGGAAATTCCACCAGTTCAAATTCATTGAAAATCGTCCGTAATGGTTAATTTTGCAATATGAGGCGGTATGAAGATACTTATAAACAAAAAGGATTACGCAGACAGCTAGTTGATAGTATCCGTCAGAAAGGCATTACAGATGAAAACGTACTGGCGGCCATCAACAACATCCCCCGGCATTTTTTCCTGGATACAGCTTTTGAAAGTATAGCCTACGACGACCGGGCATTCCCTATCGGGGAAGGCCAAACGATTTCGCAGCCATACACGGTAGCTTATCAGACCCAGTTACTGGAAGTAAAACCCTACGAGAAAGTACTGGAAATAGGTACCGGCAGTGCCTATCAGGCCTGCGTGCTGGCAGAGCTGAAAGCTAACGTATTCACCATCGAAAGGCAGAAACGGCTTTTCGACCAGGTAAAGCTGTTCCCTTTCAAGAGCAAATATCCCAATCTGCGCTTCTTCTACGGCGATGGCTATGAAGGGTTATCTTCCTATGCTCCCTTCGATAAGGTGCTGGTCACTGCCGCAGCGCCGCATATCCCCGAAAAGCTTCTCCAGCAGATGAAAATCGGCGGAAAAATGGTCATCCCCGTAGGTGGCCAGGAAGTACAACGTATGTTGCGCATCACCAAAGTCAGCGATACGGAAACAGACCAGGAGCTGTTTGATAATTTTTCGTTTGTGCCGATGCTGGCAGGGAAAAAATAAATTAATTACGAATTACGAATTGCGAATTACGAATGAGGAGCGAAGATTTAAGCGGATACACATTTAATCTTCGCTTTTCATTCGTAATTCGCAATTCGTAATTCGTAATTTCTCACAACCTTCCTCTTTCCTTCGGCTTCTCTTCCTCTTCTCCTTCTTCTTCCCCGTGTTTTTTCTTTTTAAACAGGTTAGGATCCATCTTGCCGAAGCGGTAGCGTATATTGATACGAACGAAGCGGGTAGGCCGTTTACGGTCGTAGTCCTGTATGAATACGGGTGTTTCGTAGTGGGAGCTGAACTGCTGGGTGTTCAGCAGGTCGGAAACGTTGAGGGCAATGACCAGGGCTTTATTTTTCAGCAGTTCCTTACGCAGGCCGAGGTCCATGCCGTTCATGGCGCGGAAGGTGCCCTGCGGCTGGATGCGCGGGGAGCGGTAATGGCCGCTCAGCTCTATACTGAACCTGGCGGGCAGGCGGAACTGGGTGTTGGCGTTGATACCGTAGCTGAAGTTTTCATTGCTGACGGCTATGCTGGTCAGCTTATTATATTCCAGGTTCAGGTTGGCATTGGCCTTCCACCACTTGAAGAGATGAATGCTGTAGGAGATGTTACCGCCCATATTCTGCTGGGTGGCCAGGTTCATTGGTCTGGTGGTGGTGACGCCGGTAATGGTGTCCAGGGTGCTGATGCGGTCAATGTTGTCATTGGTTTGCGCATAGTAGGTGCTGGTGCTGAAATAGTTATTGGTTTTAGGGTAATATACGGAATAGCTGACCTCAAACTTATGGGAGAGGGCGGGCTGCAGCTCCGGATTGCCGGTGCGGATATTCTGCGGATCAGCATTGTTGACGTAAGGTAGCAGCTGATCAAAGTTAGGACGGTCTATACGGGTGGAATAGTTGAATACCAGGCTCTGGTGCTGGTTTTTAGGCATGTTGTATTTCAGGAATACACTGGGAAAAAGGTTGAAAAAGCGGTTGTCCACGGTAGTATCACGGGAGAAGGAATAGCCCTTCAGAAAGGATTGTTCCGCCCGGACGCCCACCTGGTAGCCCAGATTGCCGATGGCGCCGGCATAGTTGATATAGCCGGCGTGAATATCTTCTTCATAATCGTATTTGTTGGACAGCTGCGGGCTTTTCTCAAACTGCTGCAGGTCTGCACGGAAGAGCATGGCCGTATAGTCGTTGCCGATATGCCGGAAGGTACTCTTGACGCCCGCCTCCAGTTTGGATTTGCGGCCCAGCGGAGTGGTGTAGTCTGACTGCAGGTTCCAGAACCGGTTGCGGTTATCGCCGGTGTTCTGCTGCCAGGTGGAATCTGACGGAGCGGCCAGTTTGCGGTACCGGGTGCGGTAATCGCTGTTGCTGTTGCTCCGGTTGCCGCTGTAGCTGATGTAGGCAGTCAGTTCCTCGTTGGGCTTTTTGAAGGTATGCTTGTAGTTCAGGCTGGTATTGTTGTTGACGCTGCTGCCATGGCTGGTATTATAGCGGTTGCCGTCGCGGATGGTTTCCCGCGCGGCATTCTGATAATGAAGGAAGATATGATCGTCATTATCATTATTGTTGCGGTTGACGCCCTGAGCGATGGTAAAGGTGTTGTGATCATCCAGGAAGTAATCGAATCCGAAACGTCCGCCATGATTGCCGTTGCTGTTATTATTGCTGCTGGTCTGGGAGAAGTAGGAGGTCTGCCCGCTGTCGGGGATCAGGTTCTGACGGTTGCTGAAGCCGCTGCCGCCGAGCGATTCATAGCGGCCCTGGTAGTTGCCGAAGAAGTTAAACCGGCGTAGCCGCAGGCTGGCATTGGCGCTGCCGTTTACCTGTCCGAGGGTGGCTGCGCCGGCATTGAACATGACGTTATACCCGATGGCTTTATCTTTTTTGAGTACGATATTGATGATACCGCCGCCGCCCTGGGCTTCAAATTTGGCGGAAGGGTTATTGATAACTTCCACGCGCTCTATGCTTTCTGCGGGAATCATCTGCAGCGCTGTTTTGGCGTCTCCGAAGGGAGAGGGCTTGCCGTCTACATAAATGGTCACACTTTTCCCGCGCAGCGTTATATTATCATCGATGTCTACATCCACGCTGGGGATGTTTTTCAGTATATCCGTTCCCGTACCGCCTTCAGCGTTAATCATGCTGCCGGCATCAAATACCTGGCGGTCTATCTGCATGGAAAACCCGGGTTTCTCTGCCTTGATTTCCACTGCGTTCAGCACTTTGCCGGCTGTCTGCAGGCGGAGGGTGCCTGCCAGCGTATTTTTTCCGGCTATTACCCTGACGGCTTTCTCCAGTTTGTCATATCCCATGAAGGTGATACGCAGCACGTAGATGCCGGGTGTTACCCTGTCAAAACTGAACATACCGGCCGGCGTGGTGTACATGCCGGATACCATGGAGGAATCGGACTGCTGCAGCAATACCACAGAAGCGTATTCCACAGGTCTGGAGGTGGCCGCATCCACAATTTTACCGGAAATTTTCCAGGTGGTAGTCAATGGCGTTTGTGCGTTAACGTTAGATACGGCAATGAATAGCAACAACAATAATAGCAGATGTGTTCGCATGCTTGATTCTGGAAGATAGATAGTACGAGTTACGTTATAAAAGTAACAGGCAGGCGTTTAAACGTTGACTAATTATGATGAATGGTACATTAAAAAAGATAGCCGGCAGTGCGCATCAGCGCTGACTCTGCCGGCTTCTTGGGTTGCATTCACCTTCTTCTGATGTTAAAAGCTCTGCATCTGGTCGCCCATCTGCATATCATTGCCTTGTGATCTTTTCTTTTTAAAGAGGGAGGCGTCGAATTTTCCGAAACGGTAGCTGAAGTTCAGCTTCAGTATGCGGGATTCGCGCTTCCGGATGTAATCCTGTGCAAAGGCCGGTGTGAGCTGGTTCAGCTCATACTGCCGCGTATTGAAAACATCTGAGAGGGAGAGGGTTACCGAAGCTGCCTTACTTTTCAGGAAATCCTTTCTGATGGCCAGGTCTACGGTACTAAAGCCTTTGATGGTGCCCTGCGAAGAGGTTGGGATCATCATGAAGCCTCCACCGCCACCGCCGCGTCCGCCACCACCGCCGGAAGAAGGCAGTGCAATGGCCGGCGCCTGGTAGGTAGCGCTCACCTGCACGGTGAAATTGGCCGGCAATTTTGTTTCGGAGTTAATTTTTGCCAGCCAGCTGAATCCGCTGTTGGTGAAGTGCTGATCGCCGGTATTCACCTGCATATCTGTCTGGTACAGGTTCACATTACTGGTTACATCCCAGCCTTTGAGCACCTGGTTTTTCATAGTGATCTCTGCTCCGTAGGAATTACTCCTGTTGGCGTTGATAAATTGCGTGAGCAGTGTATCTGCACCAATGGGCGTACTGATGGTGGAAATCATGTTGTTGGTATTCCTGAAGTAAATACTTCCAATCAGGTTGCTGTTCTTCCAGTTTTTTGCATACGAGAATTCCAGGCTGTTGGTGAATTCTGGTTTCAGGTTTGGATTACCTTCCCGCTGGTTCTGCGGATCGGTGTAATCCCGGTAGGGTATCAGCTGGAAGAAGTTAGGCCGGTTTACCCGGCGGGAATAATTCAGCTGCAGTTCCTGGTCATGTTTGAACTTCTGAGAGAGGTATACGCTGGGAAAGAAGCCCGGCACAGCTTTGGTGGGTTTGTATTTGGTGCCCTGATTCTCGCCGGCATATACATACTGCTCTACGCGTAATCCTGCCTGATAACCGAAATTGCCGATGGTGCTGGAAAAATTCGCGTATCCTGCATATATTTCCTCGTTGTATTTGTAGCTGGTAGACAACTGCGCATTCGGCAGCATATGACCGGTAAGCGTATCTTTATCGAATACATTGTAGGCGCTGGAATAGTCTCTGAGTGTGACTTTAGCGCCTGCTTCCAGTTTTCCGTTCTTGCCTACAGGGTTGACATAATCTGTTTGTATGGTGATGAAGGTAGTTTTGCCGGCGGAGTTGTTGGTCTGGAATAATGACTGTCCAAGTGGCTGCCCCAGGGGATTCCTGGCCTGTGTAACATATTCTCCGTTACGGTCATTATTGCTTTTGTTGAAGTTCAGATCAGCGGACCATTCCTTGTTGGGTTTAGCGTAGGTATGCTTGAAACCCAGCGCTGTAGTATAGTTGCGGAAACTGAATTCATTGTTGTTGAGCCGGTCACTGATACCGGTAATGATATGGTTCCTGTCAGCAAAAGTGCTGATAAGGTCTTCATTATTTTTGAAATTTCCTGCAACAATATTCTGTGATAGGGAGATGGTGTTGCGGTTGTCGATGGCATAATCTGCACCGAAGCGGCCAAACTGGAACAACGGTTTACTGTTGCTGTTACTGTTCTGGAGCAGGTAATTGGTATCGGCGCCTTTATTGCTGAAATTGGTGCGGCTGGTGGTTCCGTCGCCCCAGCTCTGGTTGGCGTTGATATTGTAATTGGCGAACACATTGAATTTCCCCTGACGTATATTGATATTGCCGCCGCCGTTGTATTTGTTGCCGGTGCCTATACCTGCGTTGACAGAGCCGTTGAAGCCGGCCTTCCTGTTTTTCTTCAGTACTATGTTGAGAATGCCGGACATCCCTTCTGCATCATAACGTGCAGATGGATTGGTGACCAGTTCTACGCTTTCAATAGCATCGGCAGGAATCTGATCGAGGGTGAGTGTGGATGGTTTGCCGTCTACAAAAATATTCGGCGCCGCATTGCGGACCGTTACATTCCCGTCCAGGTCTACGTTTACGGAAGGTACATTTTTCAGTACATCCGTGGCTGTACCTCCGACGCTGGTGAGGTTCCTGTCTACATTAAAGACCTTTTTATCGATGCCCATGGTGAAGGCGCTCTTCTGTCCGGTCACTTCCACGCCCTGAAGGGTTTTCACGTTTGCCTGCATTTTGATATTGCCGAGATCCTGTTCAGTGGCCTGCGGGGTAATCATCACTTTTTTCTGCAGACCGGTATAGC
Organism: Chitinophaga solisilvae; assembly: GCF_009928525.1. Classification (GTDB taxonomy): domain Bacteria; phylum Bacteroidota; class Bacteroidia; order Chitinophagales; family Chitinophagaceae; genus Chitinophaga; species Chitinophaga solisilvae. The sequence goes on from NZ_JAABOK010000022.1 coordinate 20,155, forward strand.
CCATGAAGTTGATCCTGATAATGAAAGGTCCGAACGGCAGGTTTTCCAGGTTGAACTCACCGTTTGGTTTGGTGAGCATACCGGTAACCACGGACGAGTCCCGCTGGCGTAAAAGGGCTACAGACGCGTATGGTATCGGTTTGCCGTTGCCGGCATCGAGCAGTTTGCCGTAAAGCCTGCCGATCTGCGGCATGTCAGGACGCCCTGTGCCTCCGGGCCGCTGCTGTGCAGCGGGCTTGCCGGGAGCGGCGGAAGGCGTCTGCGCCAGGGCATGTATCTGCCACATTAATATTCCTGCGATGACTGCGTAACACTTTTTCATCCTTATGATTTTTATCCGGACTGCTTGTCAGATGACAACAAAAATATCCGGCCACCGGGGCGGATGGTCAGATATTGTGATGAACGGATAGAATACCGCAGGAAACCGGCAAAAGCAGCGCTAAAAGGTCTTAACAGTAGTTAACAAAGACCTTGTCTTAACACTAGTTAACACTGGTGTTTACAGGAAATAATGAAAGAGGAGAGCTGCCGTACCGCTGATAAAACCGGTGAGTGCGCCCAGCCATTTAAAGCTGCGTAGTTCACGGTGCAGCAGTTGCGTGGTAGTGGCTTCCAGCTGGGTGGCTGAAATGCCGGCTATCTTATCTGACACAATTTTTTTCAGGTCCAGTTCCTGTTCAATATTATCGAGGTATTGACTGATCATCACCGGGAACAATGTGTCCAGTTCTGCTACCAGCAAGGTTTTGATCTGGTTCACAATACTGTCGCCGATAAACATGGAAAGTACGGGCATGGCTTTCGGGAGTTTCTCCCGGAGGAAGGTATCCAGGTGAGCTTCCACCACCGGAATAATAGCTTTTACTTTTTCAGGGTCTGTGAGTTTTGTTCTGATGGCCGCGAAAGAGAATAGCTGCTCTCCGGCAAAAGTACCAATCTGTTGGGCGAGGGCCTGTTGTCTTTTAGGGAATACGCCCTGCAGGGTTATGAATCCCAGTTTTACCGGTTGTACCGGACGGAAAAGCATTTTAACCGCCAGACTGTTCAGGAGCCAACCGATACATGCAGTAATAACAGGAAGAAGATATATCATGAAAAGTGATCGTTAATAGTGAAATAGCACAAGCGCAAAACTAAGATAAATAATTAAACACAGTAGTTACGGCTGAACCGGTTCTGTAGTTGAACTGATACGGGGTACCCAAAACAACGGATTATTTTCTGCTGTGCAAAACAATTAAGTATAGGCGTTACCGTTATTAGTATGCGGATGCATATATTATCTGTGAAAAAAAATGAAAACCGGAGAAAAACAACCGGAAAGGAGAGAGGAGAAATACAGAGAAAAGGGCTTCCTCTGCAATAATAAAAAAAGCCCGGAATCTAATGACTCCGGGCTTTTCAGGGTGACTGAGGGGTCTCGAACCCCCGACCCTCAGAACCACAATCTGATGCTCTAACCAACTGAGCTACAGCCACCGTTTTTGTCCCTTCAGCGTGTGTTATTCCGTTGTTGGGAGTGCAAAGATAACACAAACCATTTTTAATTTCCAAATACTTTCTGAAAATTTTTTTCAAAATCTTACATATAGTAATAAGTTGTTGGCGGCGAAAGGCAATAGGGACTTATGCTTGAGGTATTTTTATAATTGGAAAAATTAATCAGAATTACGAATTACGAATTACGAATTGCGAATGAGGAGCGAAGATGAAAGCGAAGAAGTATATTCTTTATCCGCTTTCATCTTCGCTCCTCATTCGCAATTCGTAATTCGTAATTCGTAATTCAATTCCACATATCTTGTATATCCCCTCAAAATCCGTATCTTTGCGCACTTCCCATTACAATTCCCATTTTAATAAGTTATTGAGAATCAGCAGGATGTTAGTGTGCTGGCATCAGAAAGAACCTCATTGGAGGCTTTTTTTGACCCAGGGGGCGTGATATGTTATCCCGGATAAGAAAAAAATGACAATCCCCTTAATATGCCAGACTTTTATAAAGTGATTAATTATTAATTGTATATATATTATGGATCAGCTTAAACTGAAGTTACAGGAGTACTATCAGCGTTACCAGCAATTGGATCAACGGGTGAAACCTGGAAAAGAGGAGCCTGGGAGTGAGGACGTGCTGGACCTGGAGAATGATATTCTCACACAGTTTGGATTACCTACATCACGCCGCTTTGTGCAGATTCTGCATGATTTTGTGCATCATAGTCATGTAAGTGACCAGCTGCTGGATTATGTTAGTAAAAAACTTCGGTCGGCCGCCCGGAAGTATCTGTTAGCCCCTGTCATGTCTGATATAGACCTGCTGGAACAGGCACGTGAACAAAAGCGCAGCCCTTACGATGTACTGCCGGAACTGGGCTATCCCCCACAGGATTATGCCCTGTTCCTGGTAGGAGAATTGTATTACCGCCGTAATATGGCTGCCACAGATATCCTGGAAGAACTGAAGAAGATGCAGCATTTTCACAGCTGGGATGACCTCTCGCTGCTGAGCAAAATTAATAACTATTCTACGCATGAATTATATGTGAAACTCAAAAAGCACGAGCTGCGTTTTATAGATGATTATATACAGCACAGCCGCCGCCAGGAAACATCCAGACTGGTGAACAAACGCGCTACACCGGCAGAAATCGGCTATAAACCGGATTATAAAACCATCACGAAAGTGCAGGTAGAAGATATCATCTTCGATGAACAAACAGCCCCCAGCCTGTTCGGCAAAATCAGAAGCGGCCGGGGATACAGCCGTATCACCATCAGCCTGGAATTTTCTGAGCTGAACCAGATACTGATGAGCAGCGATGAACTCGGCGTGGAAATCAGCAACCATATTAAGAAGCGCCTGGCTAACCCGTCTGCAGAAAAACCAACGGTGATAGATATACGCGCGGAATTCGGAGATGTACTGAAACTGGATAACTGTTACCTGGAAGTGTATAAGCCACAGCATCGCGAAGGTAACAAGTGGGTGGAAGACAAGGATAACTTCTACTTCGTGGATAAGATCCTTACTAAAAAGGAATTTGAAAAACGCAGCAAGGAAGCGGAAGTACAGCGCAAAATACAGGAATGCCTGGAACTGATCGGAGGCTCTTACGTATACTACCAGCGGCTTCGCCGCCTCGGTATTACAGACGATGAAGCCAAACTCCGTGCAGGATTGCAGGACGAGCTGTTATTCAAGCTGTCTTTCTTTCTGAATAAAGTTAAAATGTAGTTTGTTTTAGTGTGTAAATGTTAAGCAGCCACGCCTTGCGCGTGGCTGCTTTTTTTATGCCAGCTTCTGTGTGAAGTGATGGGCTGAAATATAAAATCCCTGCTGATGATACAGCTTGTGCGCCGGCCATAACGCATGCCCGGAATCCAGCTGCAGGATGGTCAGTCCTTCGGCCAGCGTCAGTTCACGGATATGCTGCAGCAGGAGGGAGGCGTATCCTTTTCCGCGGTATTCCGGCAAGGTGGCCAGGTCGTCTATATAAATAAACTTCCCGCTGTGCAGGGTTTGCTTTTGTCTGAAGCCTGCGAAGGCAACTGCTTTTGAAGGATCTTCGTCGGCGGTAAGGTATACCAGCCGGTATCCGGATGCCTGCATTTCCTTCACCTGCGGCAGCACATCTTCCGGAAGAATATGAGGCCGCAGGGTGCGGATAACGTCGGTGCAGGCCAGTATAGCAGCGTCGCTGACAGCGTTTAATACGGTACGCATAGGTGATATTTTTTAGTGATGTTGACCTGGTATTCTACGGGAGGAAATACCGATACGGTTCCACGCATTGATGGTAACAACCGCCATAATCAGCTGCGTGGTAGTTTCCTGCCCGAACTGCGCCAGCGCTTTTGCATAGGTGCCATCTGTCAGCCCTGCTTTACTGATATGCGTAATTTCTTCTACCATCGTGAGTATGATTCTTTCTGCTTCGCTGAACTGTGGTGACTCTTTCCATACCGGCAACAGATAAAGCCGCTGCGCTGTTTCTCCTGCAGTGAGCGCATCCTGCGAATGCTTGTCCAGGCAATAGGCGCAGCCATTCAGCTGAGAAGCCCGTACCCGTATCATTTCCATATGTAAGGGAGATATATCTGTCGCAGCCAGGTATTCCTCCAGTGCCAGCATCGCTTTGAATGCTGCGGGTTGTACCTGTTTGAGTAGAAATCTTTCTTCCATCCGTTTATTTTTTGTAAAAGTATTCCTCTACTGGACTATCTTAGTAGTCCACATTTAAATTGACAGATAGTCCAGATGCTGCCTTACGAAACATTGATACAGATTGATAAAACACTGCGCCTGCCGGTGTATCAGCAGATTGCTAACCGCTTTGTTGCCCTGATACAGGAAGGCATCCTGAAGCCCGGGCTGGTGCTACCCGGCAGCCGTGTGCTGGCGGAGCAATTGCAGCTGCACCGCAGAACCGTGGTGGCGGCTTATGAAGAGCTGATCAGCCAGGACTGGATCGTTTCGATGCCGCGCAAAGGCGTGATGGTAGCCACTAATCTGCCGGTTATCAGACCGCGTTCTTTTCAGGCGCAGGCCTCTCCGTACCAGCAGGGGCCGGGATTTTCCTTTGCTGCCGTGCCTTCGCTGCCCATGTATCCCGGCCCGGGACCCAAAGCAGGTACTATCATTGTCAATGACGGGTTCCCGGATGTGCGGGAAGCGCCGCTGGAAGCCTGGATAAAGGAGTGCAGATCGGTGGTGCAAAGTCCGCGGTACGGCAGAATGCTTACTCACGGCGGGCCGGAAGGTAGCCTGACTTTACGGTCGGAGATGGTGAAATACCTCGGTGGCACCCGTGGCCTTTCTATCAGTACTGGTAATGTGATGATTACCCGCGGCGCGCAGATGGCGATATATCTGGCCGCGGCCATGCTGATAAAAAAAGGAGACTACGTGATTGTAGGCAAACCGGATTATTTTTTTGCAGACATGTGTTTTGAACAGCTGGGAGCCCGACTGCTGCACGTGCCTGTAGATCAGGATGGTATTGATATTGACGCCGTAGAAACGCTGTGCCGCACCAGAAAAATACGTATGCTGTATGTTATCTCCCATCATCATCATCCGACAACGGTTACCCTGAGTGCGGAACGCCGCATGAAACTACTGAAGATCATCCGGCAATACCGCCTGGCGGTAATAGAAGATGATTATGATTACGACTTCCACTACAACTCTTCTCCCATTGTACCGCTGGCGAGTGCGGACCATGGCGGAAATGTGATCTACATCGGCTCTTTCACCAAATCGCTGGGCCTGTCTGTACGCATAGGCTTTATGGTAGCGCCGCCGGCTTTTATCCATGGCGCCGGCGCCTTGCGGCGGCTGATGGATCTGCGGGGTGATAACCTTACGGAAGAAGCACTGGCCCGCCTGCTGGCGGATGGCACAATAGAAAGACATCTGAAGAAGTCCAACAAGCTGTATCATGAGCGGCGTGATCTGCTGAGCGATCTGCTGACAACAGAGCTGAGTCATGCAGCCAGCTTTGCCGTGCCTTCCGGTGGAATGGCCATCTGGCTGAAGTTTGCGAAGAAGTATCCGTTGCCTGCATTGTCTGAAAAGGCAGCGCGGCTGGGATTGCGCATTACATCAGGTGAGCAGTATGCCTATGGCAGCAAGCCGCTGAATGCGCTGCGCTTTGGCTTTGCCTCGCTGAACAAAAAAGAACTGACACAGGCAGTAGCTATCCTGAAGCAGCTTACCGGGAAATAAATTTTATTAAGTTTGAAGAAAAAACCAACACATGGAAGAACTGACACTAGGCACCGGATCAAGGGTACAGCATGCGCATTACGGCCCAGGCGTGATTGTAGGCGTTAAGTACGCACAGTACCGGGTTACCTTTATGGATCATGGTATCAAGATGATTGATAAAACAGACCCGCTCTTTGAAGTGCTGGTAGCGGAGAATGCTACGCCGGAAGTAGAAACGGCTTCCGATATGGAAACTTCCCTGCTGAAAATATTACGGCTCTGGGGGGGTATTACAGAAGTGGTGCCGCTGGGCGACCGCTGGCGCAATGGCACACTGGTACTGCAACCCGCCGATGCTTCCATGAAAGCCAAGGAAGTGCCTATAGAAACCTTCTTCCATAAAATAGTTATGCTGCGCGACCGCCTGCGGGTGCTGGAACAAAATATCAACAGCCATAAAGTACTTACAGATGAAGAGAAGGTGAACATGCAGCAGTATATTACGCGTATATACGGATCACTGACTACTTTCAACGTATTGTTCCGAGATAAGGAACATTGGTTCACCGGAGAAAAGGGGAGTAACGACTAATGGCTGATGCTCTTCGGGTAGATCTTCTCCAGTGCCCACCTGTAGGCTGTGAGAGAATGGTGCACGAAGATATTTTTACCATCAAAGGGAAACGCTTCATCATAGCCGGTAACCGGATAGAGAATTACCGGAGCGCCTGCCGGCGTGTAGTGGTGGCTGTTGATGAACGGCGGCCTGCTATACGCCGGCAGTAGTTTTTTTACACGGGAGTAGGCGATTTTACCAAGTACGCGTTGCAGGCGCCGGCTGCTTCGTTTCATCGGGCGGCTGAGGCGGCCGTAGGTATAGCTCAGCGCCAGGTTCACGGGAAACTTTTGTTTGCGGATGGTTTTCCTGATATTCATAAAGGGGTTAACCGGAGAGAAGTCATGCGGCGTCTGTACAGAAAAAGGCGTTTCCGGTACCCAGTCACGGCCGTTGACCACGCGTAATCCCCATCCGTCGCGGGTGATGAAATCATAATCATAGGCGTAGGCCTGGTTGCCCGGTTTAGGTGCTGCGCTGCAGTAGGTTTTAAGTACCAGGTCTTTGGGAAGATCTTCGCGGTAATAGAGACAGGACCTTACCAGGAAAGCGATGGCGCCGCCCTGGCTATGGCCGGCAATAATAAATTCGTGTATGCCCTGCCGGTAGTATTCCAGTATGTGTTCCACCATATCCGGGACCATGGCAGCTGTTGCCAGCATCCAGCCGGCATGAACGCCCGCCTGCGGATCGGCGGCAACCTGGTAGTTAAAGCGGGTACTGTTATTCAGCTGAAGAACGCCTTTCGCCGGAATCATGCCCGCATAGAGGTTTTCCAGCCAGGAGGCAGCTGTGCCGTTGGTACCCCTGATCGCAATAACTCCTGTGCCCTTCTTTGTATTCAGCCAGAAATCCCAGCGGTTTACCAGCCCTGTTTCGGGGGAGCGGTAAGTCATTTCATAGTCTGCCGGCGCTTTCTGCCGCAGGCTTTCCGCCGAAGTATCCCGTTGCAGGGAAAACATCTTCAGCAGATCGCTGTATTCTTCCGGATCAAAATATGGGTGTAAATGTTGGGCAAATGCGATTTCTCTTCCAAAAAATAAAAATAGAAAACTGATCAGTGAAAGACGGAACATCATTGGAAATTACGAATTACGAATTGAGAATGGCGAACAAAATTACAATGAATGTAAAAATCTTTGGATGAAACTACAACAATTACCGGGATCAGGTTGTTCTAAAAGCTATTAACTTCCGGCCCTAAATTAAAATTGTATGTCTAAGAGAATAGAGCATGATTTTCTGGGGGAGAAAGAAATACCGCAAGATGTGTATTATGGCATCCAGACCCTCCGCGCACTGGAGAATTTTCATATCACGGGCATCCCGCTGAAGGTGGAACCGCTCTTTGTGCAGAGCCTGGGGTATGTGAAGAAAGCCGCAGCTATGGCTAACCGTGACCTGGGGGTGCTGGACAAAAACATTGCGGAGTACATTATCAAGGCGAGCGACAGGGTGATAAAAGGAGAATTCAATGATCAGTTTCTTAGTGATCTGATCCAGGGAGGCGCCGGTACTTCTGTTAATATGAATGCCAATGAAGTGATTGCCAATGTTGCGCTGGAGATGATGGGTAAGGAAAAAGGGCAGTATGAATTCTGCCATCCGAACAATCACGTCAACTGTTCACAGTCTACCAACGACGCATATCCTACTGCTTTTCGTATAGCTCTTATTCTGAAGCTGGCTGTGTATAAGGATATACTGGGCAAGCTGGCAGATGCTTTTGATACTAAGGGAGATGAATTCCAGAATGTGCTGAAGATGGGCCGTACACAACTGCAGGATGCGGTGCCGATGAGCCTCGGCGATGAGTTCAAGGCTTTTGCCACCAACCTGAAAGAAGAGTTGTCCCGCATAGAAGACAGCAAGCGGCTGATCGCTGAAATCAATATGGGGGCTACTGCCATCGGTACGCGCGTGAATGCGCCGGATGGTTATGCGGAGCTGGTGACCCGCTACCTGTGCGAGGTAACCGGTCTGGAACTGAAGCTGGCAGAAAACCTGATAGAAGCTACCAACGATACCGGCGCTTACGTACAGCTGTCCGGCGTATTGAAACGTACTGCTGTAAAAGTTTCAAAAATATGCAATGACCTCCGTTTGTTATCATCCGGACCACGGGCAGGGCTAAACGAAATTAACCTGCCGCCGATGCAGCCGGGATCTTCCATTATGCCGGGTAAGGTCAATCCTGTTATTCCGGAGGTGGTGAATCAGACAGCCTACTATGTGATCGGGGCAGACCTGACGGTAACGATGGCCGCAGAAGCAGGACAGTTGCAGCTCAACGTAATGGAGCCGGTTATTTCCTTTGCGTTGTTTACTGCCATCACCTATATGGGTAATGCATGCCGTACGCTGCGTGAGAAATGTGTACTGGGCATTACTGCCAATGCAGAACACACCAAACAGATGGTGATGAACAGCATCGGTATCGTAACGCAGCTCAACCCTATCCTGGGTTATGAGAAATCTGCGGGTATTGCCAGGGAGGCCCTGGAAACAGGTAAATCTGTACATGATATTGTTGTTAAAGAGAAGAAATATATTACACAGGAGAAGTGGGACGAGATATTCACGTTCGATAATATGATCAGACCTCAGTTTATTCAATAACCATAGCAGCCGTGCCGGTGTGATGGTATGGCTGATATATTGCTGCAGCCGGCGCGTATGCCTGCGGTGTGAGCGCCGGCTGTAATTTTCCCCGGAATCACTATCTTCAGAGATATACTATTCATATGATCTGGTTAGAATTCGCAATCCTGTTGGCCGCCATATTAGTTGGCGCGCGTATGAAAGGCATCGGTCTGGGAGTAATGGGTATGGTGGCCTTAGCCGTTTACATTTTCCTGTTCCGGATGCGTCCTGCGGATCCGCCTATTGATGTGATGCTGATTATTCTGGCGGTGGTTACCACAGCCGCCACCCTGCAGGCAGCGGGAGGCATGGATTACCTGGTGCGGCTGGCCGAAAAGATATTGCGCAGCAAACCTTCCCTGATCGTATTAATGGGCCCCCTGGTTACTTATTTCTTCACGTTGTTTGCCGGTACGGCGCATATTACCTATTCCCTGTTACCCATTATTGCGGAGGTATCTACCAAGAAGCGGATCAGACCGGAACGCTCGTTGAGCATCTCTGTGATATCTGCGCACCTGGCTATTACCGCCAGCCCCATATCTGCTGCCACAGCGGCGCTGCTGACCATTCTCAGTGGAAAAATGGAGCTGCTTGACATCATGAAGGTATGTATCCCTGCCACCATTATCGGTACATTGGCCGGCGTAGCGGTATGCTGGAAGAAGGGGAAGGACCTGGATAAAGACCCCGTATTCCTGGAGCAGATGAAGGATCCTGCCTTTGCTGCCAGCATCAATGCGGATGTAGAAGAAAGCCGGGAGCCGCTGAAGCCGGGCGCTAAAACCTCTGTTATCATCTTTGCGCTGGCAGTACTGCTGATTGTACTGGTAGGCGCATTCCCCAATATGCTGCCTTCTTTCGGGGAAGGAGCGGGCAACCTGTCTGTAGATGCAAAAGGGCATGTGAAAATGGCTGCTGTCATTGAGCTGGTGATGCTGGCTTCTGCCGCCGTCATGATGCTGATTACCCGTACCTCTGCTGCGCAGGTGGCCAAGGCCAGCCTGTTTAACTCCGGTGCTCAGGCAGTGGTGTCTATCTTTGGCGTGGTGTGGATGAGCGCTACCTTCATGCAGACCAATGCCGCCGTTATTGAAGCAACACTGGGCGATATGGTAAGGGCCGCCCCCTGGACCTTTGCCATTGCGCTGTTTATACTCAGTATCTTATTATTCAGCCAGGCGGCTACCACCAAGGCGCTGATGCCGTTGGGTATGTCGCTGGGCATCGCGCCGGCGCATCTTATCGCGATGTTCCCGGCTGTAAACGGCGATTTCTTTTTACCAGGCTATCCTACGCTGCTGGCAGCTATTAACTTCGACCGCACCGGCAGTACCCATATCGGAAAATTCCTGGTGAACCATAGCTTTATGATACCCGGATTAGTCAGTGTAGCCGTTTCTGTTGCCGCCGGATTTTTCCTGGCCGGTATACTGGTGTAGGAAACGCTTTCTATCGATACGATATTTATTTAAACTCCAAACCTAACCGTTATGCATACACGCAATTGGCTGGTAGCCTGCATGCTGTTATTTTCCGCCACTGCGACAGGGCAGCACCAGGAATCACGGCAGGATTCGGCGTATAAACCGCTTATTCCTATTAACAAGGTGGCGCTGCTGAATAATATCGATGTGATTGCAAATATGAGGTTCGCTTTCCGCAATGACTTCCAGGAAGGGACCTACACCGGCTCCCGGTTTGTGAATGAACAGTTCCGCCTGGAAATAAAAGGAAAGGTATTGGATAAGTTATATTTCCGGTTCAGAGACCGATACACCCGTGATCCCATGACCCAGTCCGTTGATAATCTCAGCCGTTCCACAGACCTGGCCTACCTACGCTTTGATCCTAACGAACACTGGAAAATATATGCAGGTAAACTTTGTGCAGACTGGGGAGGTATTGAGTTTGATGATAACCCGATAGAAATTTATGAGTATACGGATATGATAGAGTTTGCAGATAACTTTCTCTCCGGCGCCGGCGTTGGCTATCTGCCCAACAAAAATCATGAATTCACATTCCAGCTGCTGAACAGCAGAACCAAAACCTTTAAGGAACTGTATGATTCCATTCCCGGTATCACAGAAGCTAAATTCCCTTTCGCAGCGGTGATCAACTGGAGAGGTAACCTGTTCAACGGGAAGGTACATACGATCTGGTCCTACAGTATTTTCAAGGAAGCGACCAGTCAGTATATGAACTACATCGCACTGGGTAACTCCCTGATACTGCCCAACTTCAAACTGGACTACGATTTTAAGCTCAGCCTGGAAAACCTGGACCGGAAAACCATTGTCAGCGATTTTATTCCCAATGTGAAGGCAGCGCAAGGCGTTACTTACCTGACGCACTGGATGCGCGCGGATGTGCGGCTCAGCAAGATTGTACATCTGACTGCCACCGGCTTTGTTGATTTTGCCTATTGGAATGGTAACCCTGACCCGGACAAGGATAAGAAACTGCGCACTGCCTGGGGATATATACCGGCAATAGAAGTATACCCTTTTCATAAATATGATCTGAAAGTATATGCCAATATGATTGGCAGAATCTACCGGTATACAGATTACGCACAGGCAAAATTCGGATTGAGGAATACGGATAACTACCGGTTTTCCGTAGGTATTATTACGCCTTTACTGATATTATAATGCAGTAGTGCGCATGGTAATGGTAATGCTGTGCGCGTTGTGCTGTTTTGCCATTCATGTAATAGATGTACATTTTTCGCGTATCCTGAAATGCTTTGCTGTTAAGCATTGTAAGGGGATGTGTGTTGAAAAATGCGCTATTGTTGCAACAAGAATTTTGGTCATCTCATCTTTATTTACTTATTTTATATTCAGTTATTTTTTTACGCGCGGAAAGAAAATTCTACTTTTTGACAAACTATGGTTGACCCAAATGGAAGTTGTTATTCCAGACCCTATTAACTAATTGTTTGTCAGTTTTTACCAGAAGATAGTCATGTTAGAACCAGGAGCAGGGTCGGAAGTACAATGCAGCAGCATTTACCTCTGAGCCTGAATACGTTTTAATATTGACCTGTGATATCGGAAGAGCTGTTTTTTAATATTAGTAATCGATGATTGAAGAAATTGTTTGTACGAAAGGTATGTTTACAATATCTCTCAGTGTCCTGTGCCCGGTACCCCGGAATAAGCAGAATTGCATGTTACTGTCCATTTTTAATTATTTACTAACCGTCTAAAATTCACAACGGTAAACCTGCTGAAAGCGTACCTGTCATGTGTTTCATGACGTATTCCCTTTTCAGTGGTTTTGATCATAATAATGATGATCAATATGCCAGACTTTGATGCACAATCCATATTTATGTCAAACTATTTTTAAAAATTAACGGAAACTAAGCATACACCGCTTACTTTTTATCACATGTAAACATATTTACGTATGCCACGCGCAGACGGAATGGTAACCTGAAACAGGCTGCCAGCAGCATATTTCCAATGAATGTCAATAGCATAACAGGCCGGCGCCCGCAAACGGTCCTGCAGCATTCATGATTCATCAGCACCTGTATATTCCCGGACAATTAACCGATTGCCCGGCACGGACTTGTCATGTCTGTATTGATATAACGTGAACGGATATATGAAAAAAACAGGTGTATAAATTCCATCAACGCCTTTCAGGCGCTATTTCTCTATTGGTATAAACTATGTAAAGACGAGTATATGAAAAGATCAACGTTCCCTCAGACTTTGACGGCTATGCTGACAGCACAGAAGGATAACCGGCAGCATGGCGTTACTTTTATCTCCGGTGCTGCAAAAGAAGAGTTTTTGTCTTACCGGCAACTATATACAGATGCATTAGCCATACTGGCCTATCTGCAGCACAATGGCGTGCAGCCCGGTAATGAGGTGATACTTCAGGTAGATGACAATAAAACATTTGTGCAGTTTTTCTGGGGCTGCATCATGGGAGGCTTCATACCGGTGCCGGTAGCAGTAACCTACCAGGGTGAAAACGCACAGAAGCTGTTCAGAATATGGCAGTTGCTGGATCATCCCTATTTGCTGACCAGTAAAACCGTGGCCGCCAAATTAAAGACAACCGGTACTGCCTTTGAAGAACGTACCTTATTTACAGAGGACGCATTGCAGGACGCTGAAACCCTTCAGGGGAAGGTGTTTGAAGCTGCTGCGGATGATATTGCCTTCCTGCAGTTTTCTTCCGGATCTACAGGCAATCCCAAAGGAGTGGTATTGCAGCATAGTAATGTGCTGGCTAATATCATTGCCGGACTGGCGACTCATGATACCGTCAGCGAAGACCGCCGCCTGAGCTGGATGCCGCTCACGCATGATCTCGGCCTGATATTCTTTCACCTGTATCCGGTAGCTGCAGGGGCCAGCCACTTCCTGATGCCCACGGACCTGTTTATCAGAAATCCGATGCTGTGGATGCAGAAAATTTCAGCGCATCGTGCTACTATTACAGGTTCTCCCAACTTCGGCTATAAATATTATCTCAACCAGTTTTCAGATGAGAAAGCTGCAGACCTGGATCTGTCCTCCCTGCAGGTAATCATCAACGGAGCAGAGCCTATCTCCGGTACGCTATGCCGCCGTTTTATGGAAACACTGGCGCCCTATCACCTGCCGCCCACTGCTATGCGCCCGGCATACGGACTGGCAGAAAGCACGCTGCTGGTGACGTTTTCACCGCCGGATAAGCCTGTAGAAAGCCTGTTTGTACATCGTGACGCACTGACAACCGGTCGTTACGTAACCGCTCCCGGTATGCTGAGCGGCGAACAGGGCACGGCCTTTATGGAACTGGTGAATACCGGCGTAGTGGTAAACGGATCAAAAGTGAGGATTACTGACGAAAAGGGGAAGCAGCTGAAAGAAGGCGGCGTAGGCGTTATCCGCGTGAAGGGCGGCAGCGTTACCCGCCGTTATTATAACAATGAGGCCGCCAGCAAGGCTGTCATCAGTGAAGACGGGTGGCTGAATACCGGCGATACCGGTTTCCTGCTGCATGGTTCCCTCTATATCGCGGGCCGTGTGAAGGATATCATCATCGTAAACGGGATGAATGTTTATCCGCATGATATTGAACAAACCATTGAAACACTGGATGAAGTAGATACCGGTAAAGTAGTGGCCTGTGGCGTACCTGATGAAGAAGAGTCCTCGGAAGCCATTGTCGTGTTTGTATTATTCAAGTTGTCTGCCGACAAATTTGCGCCGCTGGCACGTACCATTAAGCGCCTGATAGCGGCACAGCTGGGGCTGGAAGTGAAGCATGTACTGCCGGTGCGGAAGATTGAAAAAACTACCAGCGGAAAAGTGAAACGATACCTTTTCTCTGAACAATACCGCAACGGTGCATTTAATGAGGCTATCAGCGCGCTTGCGGCGGCAGAAGCAGCTATCCTGCGTGATGCAGAACCGGTATCTTCCGCACAGCCGCAGCTGCCGGTACGTACGCAGACTGAAGTCCGCCGCTGGCTGGAACACTGGCTGCTGGAACATCTGCAGCTGACACCGGCGGAACTCGGCGGCGATAAAACATTTACCTCTTATGGCCTTACTTCCATGCAGGCGGTACAGCTGGCCAATGCGCTGGAAACCTTCCTGGGAGTAACGGTAGATAATACCATTATCTACAATTATCCTACAGTGAACAGCCTGGTGGCGCATGTTGGCGGTGCGGCGCCGGCACAGCAAGTACCGATACAACGTGTAACCGGTAACGTTAGTGAGAAGATTGCCATTGTTGGTATGGGCTGCCGTTTTCCCGGAAATGTAAATTCTCCGGAGGCCTTCTGGAAGCTGTTGCTCTCCGGCCGTAATACCGTTACCACGGTGCCTGCTGACCGTTGGGAAGTGAACGGTTGGTATGACGGAGCAACCGGCACCAAAGGGAAAATGTATACAAAGGAAGGTAGTTTCATTCAGGATGCGGACAAATTTGACCCGCTGTTCTTTGGCATTTCTCCCAGAGAAGCTATTGCCATGGACCCGCAGCAGCGCCTGCTGCTGGAAGTGTGCCAGGAAGCGCTGGAACATGCCGGTATACGTCCTGCTGACCTGCGGGGCAGCAATAGCGGCGTGTTTATCGGTATGGGAGCAGACGACTACCGGGAGCTGATTGCAGCGCGGCAGGACGCCTCCTATTTTGAAGACGTGTTTACCGGGCTGGGAACAGAAAGAAGTGTAGCTGCAGGAAGAATTGCCTACCTCTTCGATTTCCACGGGCCGGTAGTACAGCTGGATACCGCTTGTTCTTCCTCCCTCGTAACCATACACCAGGCCTGCCAGAGTTTATTGTATGATAATTGCTCACTGGCACTTGCAGGAGGCGTGAACCTGTTATTATCTCCTGAGGCTACTGTTAAGCTCTGCCAGATGCAGGCCCTTTCTCCCACAGGTTCCTGCAAAACTTTTGACGATAACGCTGACGGCTATGTGAGGGGAGAAGGAGCCGGTATCGTTGTTTTAAAACGCCTGAGCGATGCGCTGGCTGACGGCGATCGTGTGCTGGCGGTTATCAGTGCGGCAGTCATTAATCATGACGGGCTAAGCAATGGCATTTCCGCACCCAACGGAGTGGCGCAGCAGCAGTTGATTCATAAAGCGCTGCATCAGGCGGGTATTTCCGCTGCTGAGGTGCAGTATATAGAAACACATGGGACCGGTACGCGCCTCGGCGACCCGGTGGAAGTACAGGCGCTGAATGCCGTTTACGGCCGTTCGCGCAGTAAGGAACAGCCATTGCTGCTGGGGGCAGTGAAAAGTAATATCGGACACCTGGAAGCAGCGGCAGGTATCGCCGGGCTGATGAAGACCGTGTTATGTCTGCAACACAGGCAAATACCCGCCAATATTCATTTTCAGACACCTAACCGCTTCATCCCCTGGGATGATATGCCCGTACAGGTGGTGAACAGATTAACGCCCTGGCAGCCTGCCAGTGGCATCAGGAGAGGAGCTGTCAGCGCATTCGGACTCAGTGGTACCAATGCGCATGTCATCCTGGAAGAAGCGCCGGCTGTGCAGGCAGTACGCAAAGCTGAACCTCCGGCACTTCCGTTGCTGCTGTCTGCCAGGAGCCAGCCTGCCCTGAATGAACTGGCGTTACGTACTGCCGGGCTGCTGAAAACACCAGGTGTTAACCTGGGTGATATTGCCTACACCAGTGCCACCGGAAGAGATCATTATCAATATCGTATAGCCGTTGAAGTTAATAATCCGGAAGAAGCGGCCACCTGGCTGGAGGATTATGCCGCAGGTAAAGTCCGCAAAAATATTTTATCCGGAGATGCTGCCGTTGCACCTGCCGCGCCGGCATGGCTGTTTACGGGGCAAGGATCCCAGTACTATGGCATGGGCCGCGAATTATATGCGCATAATGGTGTTTTCCGCCGGGTGATCGATCATTGTGATGCCTGGCTGAAGACGAAGTGGGATATTTCGCTGGTAACGCTGTTGTACGATATGGATGCTGCTGCAGCGAATGTCTTGCTGCGCGAAACGCGGTATACACAACCGGCGTTGTTTGCCATTGGCTGCGCGCTGGCGGAAGTATGGAAGTCATGGGGCCTGCAACCGGCCATGGTAGCCGGCCACAGCGTAGGCGAATATGCCGCGGCTTATGTAGCCGGCGTATTCAGTCTGGATGATGGTCTGCAGCTGATTACTGCGCGCGCTGCCTATATGCATGCCGTGACGGAACCCGGCGGCATGGCGATGGTGTTTGCGCCGGAGCAGGAAGTGAGAACAGCTATTGCTTCCTATGGCGATGCATTGTCGGTCGCCGCTGTGAACGGTCCGGCGCTGACGGTCATCTCCGGCAGGAAAGCCGCGCTGGCAGAAGTACTAACCACACTGAAACAACAGGGTGCCGGCAGCCGGGAGCTGGCGGTATCGCATGCATTTCATTCTCCGCTGATGCAGTCCGCCGCCGCTGCCTTTGAAAAGGTGGCAGCAGGAATACAGCTGCATATGCCTGCTGTTCCGCTGGTATCCAATGTTACCGGCGATATTGCCGGAAGTGAAATCGCTTCGGCCGCCTACTGGCGCCGTCATATACTGGCGCCTGTGCTGTTTTCAAAAAGCATCATCACCATTAAAGATGCCGGTGTGAACAGTCTGCTTGAACTGGGGGCACAATCCAGTCTGCTGGCGATGGCGCAGCTCACCCTTTCCTATGATGACGGCGCACTGCTGCCATCCATGCGGGAGGGACAGTCTTCCTGGAGCACGATGATCCAGGCGCTGGCAGCATTGCATGTCAAAGGACTGCCGGTGAACTGGCCATCATTTTATAACGCTGACAGCTATACGAAAGTTATGCTTCCTTCCTATCCGTTCCAGCGCCGCCGCTACTGGATAGAAGAAAAGCAGCAGCCGGCGGGAGTGCAGCAGATATTACAGGTGGTGCAGCCCCCCATCGTGGCGGAGACAGTAAAGCCGGTGGTAACTGCAACGGTTACACGCGCAGCTGTTACGGCTAATATCGTGGCATTGCTGAGCAGGCTGCTGAAGACATCTCCCGAAGAAATTAATATACATACGCCGTTCCTTTCTCAGGGTGCAGATTCCCTGATACTGGCCAGTGTGGTGAGGAAAATAGAAAGCGAATATGGCCTGCAGTTTACTATGCGCCTGTTGTTTGAAAAACTGACTACCGTAGCGCTGATGGCTGATTATATAGCAGAACATACTACCGTTGCCGTTAGTGAGGCAGCCGTTACTGCACCGGTTGAAAAGGAAACGCCTGTTGTTGCTGCGGAAGCCTGCGCCGTACAGGCTGTTCAGCAATATACGCCGGAACCAGCTCCTGTCGCGGCGACGCAGCAGGTGATGGCATCTCCTGCCGCATTGTCTGTACAACAGACACAACTGAACCTGATAACACAGCAGTTCCAGTTACTGACACAGCAGCTGCAGCTGGTGAGCGATCAGCTACAGGCCGGCGCTGTTATTCATACTGCACCAGTGGCTGCTTCTGCACCGCCACCGGCCGCAAAACCGCCGCGGGCAGCAACCGCCGGCAAACGCCCGTCTATCTTCCCGAAAGTGGATACCTCGCGTAGCAGTCAGCCGCTTACTCCGCAGCAGCAGGCTTACCTGGATGCGTTCATTGCCAGGTATACCAGCAGGACAAAAACATCCAAAGCTGTTACACGGCAATACCGGCCTGTAATGGCCGATATACGGGCTTCGGCAGGCTTCCGCTTCCTGACGAAAGAGCTGGTGTATCCTATTGTGGCAGCATCTTCCAGGGACGGACGGATCACGGACGTTGACGGTAATGAGTACATTGACCTGACGATGGGCTTTGGGGTAAACCTGTTGGGGCATCGTCCGGAAGTAGTGATGCAGGCAGTATCTGCGCAGCTGGAGAAAGGCTGTCAGCTTGGCCCACAGACGCAGCTCGCCGGCGAAGTTGCCACTAAAATTACAGCGCTCACCGGGATGGACCGGGTGAGCTTCCATAACTCCGGCACAGAAGCCGTAATGGCGGCTATGCGCATAGCGCGCACCCTCAGCGGAAAACCTAAAATTGCCATCTTCCAGGGCTCATACCATGGCTATTTTGACGGTACGCTCGCACTCGCGGAAGATATAGATACAGATCACAGCGGCGTGCCGGTAGCGCCGGGCATTCTGCCTAACATGGTGGCAGATGTGCTGGTGTTCGATTATCATCATCCGGATGTAGTGGAACAGATACGTGCACATGCGCATGAACTGGCGGCAGTACTGGTAGAACCTGTACAGAGCCGCCGTCCGGACTATCAGCCGAAAGCCCTGTTACAGGCGCTGCGTGCCATGACAACCGAAGAACAGATCATCCTGATATTTGATGAGATGATTACCGGCTTCCGTATTCATCCGGGAGGAGTACAGGCTCATTTCGGTATTGCGGCAGATATGGTTACCTACGGTAAGATTATTGGCGGCGGCTTTCCGATAGGAGTTGTAGCAGGCCGCGAATGGTGCATGCGCGCAGTTGACGGCGGACAGTGGGAATACGGAGATGATTCCTACCCGCAGGCGGAAACAACTTTCCTCGCCGGCACTTTCTGTAAACATCCGGTGAGCATGGCTGCTGCACTGGCGGTACTTACAGAACTGGAACACCGCGGACCTTCGCTGCAGCAACAGCTTTCAGCGAGGGCGGATAAATTTGTACAAACAGTTTCCGCACTGTTTAAAACACACCAGGTGCCTGTACAGGTACAGCATTTCGGCTCCCTCATTTATTTTACTGTTACCGGTAACATGGATCTTTTCTTCTATCACCTGATAGAAAAAGGGGTCTATATCTGGGAAGGAAGAAGTTGTTTTATTGCTACGGCGCATACAGCAGAAGATTTAAAATTTGTAGAAGAAGCATTTGCAGCCACCATTGCAGATCTGCAATCCGGTGGATTTCTGCCGGGGGGTGAGAGTAGCCCGTCCGGCCGCAAACCTGCGACAGCAACGGAGACTGGGAAGGAATCCGCATTGACGATCGGGCATGAGCCTATGCCGGCGCATATTCCTTTATCATACAGCCAGGAACGTTTGTGGTTCATAGATCAGCTGGAAGGCAGCGTCCAGTATGCTGTTCCGCTGATACTGCGTCTGAAGGGGCCATTGAACCGGGAGGCGCTGGCTGCGTCACTGCATGCTATTGTAGAAAGACATGAAGTATTGCGCACCGTTATAGATCAGGAAGACGGACAACCATTCCAGCGCGTATTGTCTGCCTTGCTATGGGATATGGAAGTAGTCTCGGATACAGCGCTGCAGCATGATCCGGCTGCCTTGTATGATTATATCGCGGCACAGGTGTATGCGCCGTTTGATCTTGCGAAAGACAGTATGCTGCGCGCACAGTTGATCTGTTTATCTGAGGAAGAACATGTGCTGGCGCTGACAGCGCATCACATCGTATTTGATGACTGGTCGGCCCGCGTATTGATTGAAGAACTGACTATCTGCTATCATGCCTTTGCCGGCAACCGCCTGCCTGCATTACCGCCGCTGGCTATTCAGTATAAGGACTATGCCGTGTGGCAGCGGAATTACCTGCAAGGATCCCTGCTGGAAGAAAAGCTCGCCTACTGGAAAAAGCAGTTGGAGCACTTTACGCCTCTGCTGTTACCTACTGATTTTGAAAGACCGGTGGTGAGAAGTACGCGGGGGGCAGTAGCAGAGGTGATCCTGGATAAGGGTATAACAGAGAAAGTAATGCAGCTGGCCCGCCGTCATGGAGTAACCTTGTTTGCTACGCTGCTGTCCGCATTCAAAGTATTGTTATCCCGTTACAGCGGGCTGGAAGATATAAGCGTAGCGGCAGCGCTTTCCGGCCGTACCCGTCCTGAAACAGAGCCGCTGCTCGGCTTTTTTGCCAACACGTTGGTGCTGAGAACAGATCTCAGCGGTCAGCCTACCTTTGAAACGTTACTGAAGCGGGTGACCGGCACCGTGCTGGATGCACATGAATACCAGGAAGTGCCGCTGAATAAAATCATGGAGGCAGTGGTGCCTGAAAGAAGCACCGGCGATAATCCTTTGCTGCATGTGATCTTTACGCTGCAGCAGGTACCGGAGTTGCTGGATATGAAACTTGGAGAGGCGAAGGTGACCGTAGAACCTGTGGCACGCCCTACCAGCATGGCTGATATGACGTGGAAAATGGAAGAACGTGCCGATGGCCTTTCCATTGAAGCGGAATACGCTACCGACCTGTTTACTGCAGCTACCATACAACGTATGTTACAGCATTATGCTGCCCTGCTGCAACAGGTAACAACAAATGCTGCCGTTCAGATCAGCGCCCTGTCACTGCTGCACGCGGCGGAACAGGAAGAACAGCTGGTTTCGTTTAATGATACCCGTTATGCCTATCCGGCGGATAAATCAATGGTAACGCTGTTTGCAGAACAGGCAACCGCTACTCCTGATGCAGCGGCTGTTTCTTTCGGAGAAGAAAAGCTGACCTACCGCAGCCTGCATGAAAAATCCGCTCAGGTGGCGCAGTACCTCATTGCCGCCGGCGTACAGCCGGGAGAGCATGTAGGCTTACTATCGCTGCGCGGGCCTGATATGATCATTGCCCTCTGGGGTATCCTGAAAAGCGGCGCTGCCTATGTGCCTTTCCATACAGGGTTTCCGGCAGACCGTATTGAAATAATGATGGAAGATGCCGGCATCTCCCGTATTCTTTTTACAGATAAGCAACTGTTTGACAGCATCGGGCTGCCGGAAGGAGCAGGAGTGTCACTGGACGGCGCCTGGCAGTATCCGGCAACGGACCCCGGCATCGTTATCAGCGCTGATGCCTGTGCGAACGTTATGTATACCTCCGGTACTACCGGCCGGCCTAAAGGCATTGCTGTCAGTCACCGCAATATTGTGAACATGGTATATGAGCCGGGAACCATTACCATACAGCAGGATGATAAAGTACTGCAATGGTCCAATTACGCATTTGACGGATCTACCTGGGATATTTTCAGCAGCCTCCTTCGCGGGGCGCAGCTGTGCATGATACCGGAGAGCGCCGCTTCCGATGCACTGGAACTGGCTGAAATCATGCATACACAGCAGGTGTCCGTCTGCTTAATGACTACCTCGCTTTTCAATACGTTTGTAGACAGCGATGTTCATGCGCTGCGCGGCTTACGTAAAATATTATTCGGCGGGGAGAAAGCATCGCCGGCCCACGTGGAAAGGGCATTTGCCGTAGTGGGGGCTGGTAAGCTGGTGAATCTGTACGGCCCGACCGAAACCACTGTATATGCTACCAGCTATGCCATTGATGCGGTTAAACCAGGAGATACCACCGTGCCGATTGGGCGCCCGGTGGCGAATACCCGCACACTGATACTGGACCGTTATGGTAATATCGTGCCTATGGGGATAGACGGAGAGCTGTATATCGGCGGGGATGGTGTAGCTATAGGTTACCTGAATAATAAAGCGCTGAACGAAGAAAAATTTGTGCACCTGAAAGCTGCTGCCGGCCGCTGGTACCGCACCGGCGACCTTTGTCACCGGCAACCGGACGGTAATATAGTATACACCGGCAGGGTAGATGACCAGGTGAAAATCCGCGGATACAGGATAGAGCCTGCTGAAATAGAAAGGGTGATGAATCAGCTGGAAGACATAACCGCCAGTACCGTTATGGTGAAGCAGCGGGCTACCGGTGACAAGCTGCTGGTGGGTTATTATACCCCTGCTACCGCTGTTATCCGCTCCTATGAACGGGAAGGGCTGTACGAAGAAGAGCTGCTGCAACAGATCAGTGAATCGCTGGAGAAGCCGTTGCGGCAAATCCTGCAGGCGAAACTGCCCGACTATATGGTGCCGTCGGTACTGATAGCATTAAGGCATATGCCATTAACCGGTAATGGAAAAACAGACCGGCAGCAGCTGGGCAGAAGAGATGATATCAACGGGCGGCAGACCGGCTACGTAGCGCCGGTAACGCATACAGAGCAGCAGCTGGCGGCTATCTGGCAACGCCTGCTGGGGATGCCGCAAATAGGAACGCGGCACAGCTTCTTTGCGCTCGGTGGCCATTCCCTGCTGGCAACACGCGTAGTATCCGCCGTAAGAAAGGAACTGGGTGTTGAATTATCTGTCCGCGATCTCTTTAATCATGTGACCATAGAAGCACTTGCTGCCTGGCTGGAACAGCAGCAGCATACCTCCCTGCTGCCACCGGTAACTGCCGGTGAACGCCCTGCGCATATGCCATTATCGTATAGCCAGGAACGTTTGTGGTTTATTGACCAGCTGGAAGGAAGCGTGCAGTATCATATGTCTGCCGCCTTTCAGTTACGCGGTGCATTAAACCCGGCAGCGCTGGAATATGCCCTGAGAAATGCAGTGAACCGGCATGAAGTACTGAGAACTGTCATCGTGCAGGAAGACGGAGCCGCTTACCAGCAGGTGCTGGACAAAGACCAGTGGCAGCTGCAGCATGTGGATGGCGCTGCTTTCCATGATAGTGATACCGCATTACGTACATGTATACACGATCTGACACATATTCCTTTCGATCTTTCTAAAGATCACATGCTGCGTGCCTACCTGATAACGCAGGCATCTGAAGAAAATATACTCTTACTGAGTATACACCATATTGCAGCAGACGGCTGGTCATTATCTGTGCTGATGAATGAACTGGCAGAGTTGTACAGCGCCTTTACGGCCAACCGCACGCCTGTACTGGAAGCAGTGCCGGTGCAATATGCAGATTTCGCCATCTGGCAACGGAAACATATTGCCGGAGAAGTACTGGAAAGTAAAATAGCTTACTGGAAACAACAGCTGAAAGCGTTGCCGGTACTGAAATTACCAACGGATTTTGAACGCCCTTCCGTGAGCAGTACCAACGGAGCCATGCAGGTATTCTATATAGAAGAAGGGCTTACACGCCGCTTGCAGCAGCTTTCCAGGGAGCAGGACAGCACATTGTACATGACGTTGCTGGCAGTGTTTAAAGTGTTGCTGTATAAGTATACCGGTGAGGAAGATATTGCAGTAGGCAGTGGCATCGCCGGCAGGCAGCAGTCAGAGATAGAATCACTGATAGGATTTTTTGTCAACACACTGGTTATCCGCAATAACATCGGCCAGAACCCCGTATTCACCGACTTCCTGCAGCAGGTGCGTAAAAACACGCTGGATGCCTACGAACATCAGGATGTGCCTTTTGAAAAGGTAGTAGAAGCGGTGGCCGGCGAACGCGACAGGAACCGTAATCCGTTATTCCAGGTGATGTTTGCGGTACAGAATATGTCCGCCATTCCTGAGCTGAAACTGGATAGTATTGCGCTGACACAGTACCAGCTGGAACGTACCACCAGTATGTTCGATATTTTCCTGTCCGTCAGTGAAAAGAATGACCTCATTGAGATAGAAGCAGAATACTGCACGGATATCTTCACGGAGGCGACTATACGAAAAATGATGCAGCATTACCTGACGCTGCTGGAAGCCGTAGTGCAGCAGCCTATGGCTACCGTGAACAGCCTGGATATGATCAGCAGGGAAGAAACCGTACAACTGCTGGCCTTCAATAATGCTGCGATAGCATATCCGGCAGATAAACCGGTGGTAGCGCTTTTTGAGGCACAGGTAGCAGCTACACCGGAAGCCACGGCTGTTTCTTTCGGAGAAGAGAAGCTGACCTACCGCAGCCTGCATGAAAAATCAGACCAGGTGGCACAATACCTCATTGCTGCCGGCGTACAGCCGGGAGAACATGTAGGCTTACTATCGTTGCGCGGGCCTGATATGATCATTGCCCTTTGGGGTATCCTGAAAAGCGGTGCTGCCTATGTGCCCATTCATACAGGGTTCCCGGCCGATCGTGTGCAGCTGATGATGGAAGATGCCGGCATGACCCGCATACTTTATACGGATAAAAAAGTGTATGACAATATCGGATTACCGGAAGCAGCAGGGCTGCCGTTGCATGATGCATGGCATTATCCGGCTACGGGCACTGGCATCAGTATGAGTCCGGAGGCGATCGTCAATATCATGTATACTTCCGGCACTACCGGCCGTCCTAAAGGCATTGCGGTAAATCACCGGAATATTGTGAAGCTGGTATATGAACCGGGCGCTATTGCCGTTCAACCTGCAGATAAAGTTCTGCAATGGTCCAATTATGCATTCGACGGATCTACCTGGGATATTTTCAGCAGCCTCCTGCGCGGGGCACAGCTGTGCCTGATTCCGGAAAGTGCTGCTTCAGATGCGCTGGAACTGGCCGGTATCATACATGCACAGCAGGTAACTACCTGCTTTATGACGACCGCTTTATTCAACACGTTTGTGGACAGTGATATAGATGCCCTGCGCTGCCTGCGTAAAGTATTGTTTGGCGGGGAAAAGGTGTCGCTGACGCACGTGGAAAAAGCACTGGCCGTATTAGGTGCAGGTAAACTGGTACATGTATACGGGCCGACAGAAACAACTGTTTATGCCACAAGCTATGAGGTGGACAGTATTAAGCCCGGAGACACCACGGTGCCGATTGGCCGTCCGCTGGCCAATACCCGCGCACTGATACTGGACCGGTACGGTAATATTGTGCCGGTGGGTGTTGACGGCGAGCTGTATATTGGCGGTGATGGCGTAACAGCCGGGTACCTGCATAATGAAACGCTGAACGAAGAAAAATTTGTAGCGCTGAAAACAGCTGCCGGCCGCTGGTACCGTACCGGCGATCTTTGCCGCTGGCAGCAGGATGGTAATATCATCTATACCGGCAGAACAGATGATCAGGTAAAAATCCGCGGATACAGACTAGAGCCTGCTGAAATAGAAAGGACGATGAACCAGCTGGAACAGATCACCGCGGGCGCCGTTATTGTGAAACAAAGAGCATCCGGAGAAAAACTGCTGGTAGCCTATTACATACCTGATGCCGCTGTTATCCGCTCTTACGAACGGGAAGGGCTGCACGAAGATGAACTGTTGCAGCTGGTCACAGAATCGCTGGAACAGCCGTTGCGGCTGGCCTTACAGGCTAAGCTGCCGGATTATATGGTGCCATCGGTACTGATAGCGCTCAGACAGCTGCCGCTGACCAGTAACGGAAAAACTGACAGAAAACAGCTGGGCAGAAGAGATGACATTAACGGACGGCAGACCGGTTATGTAGCGCCGGTAACGCATACTGAGCAGCAGCTGGCAGCTATCTGGCAACGCCTGCTGGGTATAACGCAGGTGGGAACACAGCACAGCTTCTTTGAACTGGGCGGCCATTCCCTGCTGGCAACACGCGTAGTATCTGCCGTGAGAAAGGAACTGGGTATGGAACTGTCTGTCCGCGATCTCTTTAACCATGTAACCATTGCCCGGCTTGCCGCCTGGCTGGAGCAGCAACAGCAGACATTACTGCTGCCGCTGGTAACAGCCGGTGAACGGCCTGCGCATACGCCATTGTCGTATAGCCAGGAACGTTTGTGGTTTATTGACCAGCTGGAAGGAAGCGTGCAGTATCATATGTCTGCCGCCTTTCACCTGCGTGGTATATTGAATCCGGCAGCGCTGGAATATGCCCTGAGAAATGTAGTGAACCGCCATGAAGTACTGAGAACCGTAATGATACAGGAAGGTGGAACCGCTTACCAGCAGGTGCTGGACAAAGACCAGTGGCAGCTGCGGTATGTAGACGGTACTGCTTTTCATGGTAATGACGCCGCCTTACGTACATGTATACACGATCTGACACATATTCCTTTTGATCTTTCTACAGATCATATGCTCCGCGCTTATCTGATAACGCAGGCATCTGAAGAAAATATACTGGTACTGTATTTACACCATATTGCTTCAGACGGATGGTCATTATCCGTGCTGATGAATGAGCTGGCGGAGTTATACAGTGCCTTTACTGCCAACCGCGCGCCTGTACTGGAAACGTTGCCGGTACAATATGCAGATTTTGCCCTCTGGCAACGGAAACATATTGCCGGAGAAGTGCTGGAACGCAAAACGGCTTACTGGAAACAACAGCTGGAAGGTTTGCCGGCATTGAAATTACCGACAGATTTTGAACGCCCTTCGGTAAACAGTACCAACGGAGCTATGCAGGTATTCCATATAGAAGAAGGACTGACACAGCGCCTGCAGCAACTTTCCAGGGAACATGACAGCACGTTGTATATGACGCTGCTGGCAGTGTTTAAAGTGTTGCTGTATAAATATACCGGTCAGGAAGATATTGCTGTAGGTAGCGGTATTGCCGGCAGACTGCAATCAGAGATTGAATCACTGATAGGATTTTTTGTCAACACACTGGTTATCCGCAATAACATCGGCCAGAATCCCGTGTTCACCGACTTCCTGCAGCAGGTGCGTAAAAATACGCTGGATGCCTACGAACACCAGGAAGTACCTTTTGAAAAGGTAGTGGAAACAATGGTCGGCGAACGTGATACGAGCCGCAATCCGTTATTCCAGGTGATGTTTGCGGTACAGAATATGCCTGACATTCCTCAGCTGAAGCTGGGTGGCGTTACGCTGACACAGTACCAGCTGGAACATACTACCAGCATGTTCGACATTTTCCTGTCTGTCAGCGAAAAAAATAACCGGATTGAGATAGAAGCAGAATACTGCACGGATATCTTCACGGAAGCGACTATACGAAAAATGATGCGGCATTACGTGGCGCTGCTGGAAGCCGTGGTGCAGCAGCCTGTGGCTACTGTGAACAGCCTGGGTATGATCAGCAGGGAAGAAACGGCGCAGCTGCTGGCATTCAATGATACGGCCATTGCATATCCTGCGGATAAAACAATTACAGCATTGTTTACCTCGCAGGCAGTGTTGACACCGGATGCCGCTGCGCTGAAGTTCGATGCAACAATACTGACTTACGCGCAACTGGATACCGCATCTACGCAGCTGGCGCATTATCTGCTGCTGCAGGGCGTAACTGCTGGTTCGCTGGTACCGCTCTGTATTGGCCGGTCACCGGAACTGATGATCAGCATCCTTGCGATCCTGAAAGCCGGCGCGGCCTACGTACCGGTTGATCCATCCTATCCTGCCGACCGTATAGCGTTTATGCTGCAGGATACTGCAGGCGCTCTGGTAATTACTACGACTGAACATACGGCCTTGCTGCATACAGCATTGCCGGGTGTGCCGCTGCTACAGGCGGATATGCCGGAAGTGTGGAGCGGCCAGCCGCTGACGCAGCTTACCGGTGCGGCCGGTGCAGATGCGGTAGCATATGTTATTTATACTTCCGGTTCTACTGGTAAGCCCAAAGGCGTGATGGTCAGCCACCGTAATGTGGTCAGCCTGGTGAAGGGCGGTGACTTCGTATCGCTGTCTTCCGCAGATGTGATCCTGTCTACCGGCTCGCCTTCCTTTGATGCTACCACCTTTGAATACTGGGGCGCATTGCTGAACGGCGGTACGCTGGTGCTCTGTGAAGAGAAGCGTTTGCTGGATAATATGTTGCTGAAGCAGGAAATACGCCGGCACCAGGTCACTAAAATGTGGTTTACCGCCAGCTGGTTCAATCAGCTGGTAGATGATGATATTGATATCTTTGAAGGGCTGACGGCAGTACTGGCGGGCGGTGAGAAGCTGTCCGACAACCACGTGGCACGATTCCTCGCCGCGCATCCGGGTATTACCATGATTAACGGTTACGGCCCTACGGAAAATACTACTTTCTCACTCACGCATACGATAGCAGCCGTAGAAACCGGTAAGAGCATTCCGGTAGGAAGACCATTGCGGAACCGCCAGGCCTATGTGCTGGATCAGCAGCTGCAGCTTACGCCGGCAGGTGTGCCCGGTGAATTATATACCGGCGGAGCGGGCGTATCGCTGGGATACCTCAACCAGCCGGCACTGACAGCGGAACGTTTTATCGACAATCCATTCCTGCCGGGTACTAAATTATACCGTACCGGCGACAAGGCCAGGTGGCTGGATGATGGTACCGTAGCATATCTCGGCAGAACGGATGACCAGGTGAAAATCCGTGGTTACCGTATCGAACCGGGTGAAATAGAACGTACCATCAATGAACTGAACGGCGTTACCACCAGCTGTGTGGTTGTGAAAGAACCTGTCTCCGGTGATAAAAGACTGGCAGGATATTATATCCCTGATCCGGCACAGGTGCTGCTGCAGGAACAGCAGCTGTACCGCCTGCACGTGGAAAACTGGAAAGAGTTGTATGAAATGGCATTCACCAAACCGGCAGATTATACGCCGGAGGATCCTGAATTTGATATTACCGGCTGGAACGACAGCTTCACCGGTGGCGCTATTCCGGCGGATCAGATGCGGTCCTGGCTGCAGGATATTTCTTCCCTGATACTGTCACTGAAGCCGCAGCATGTACTGGAAATCGGCTGTGGAACAGGGCTGATCTATTACCAGCTGGCTGCGCATATAAGCCGGTATATCGGTACAGACTTCTCTCCGGTATCAACCGGACAGTTACAGGCGCATATCAGCAGGCAACTGCGGTCTTATCCGGATACTACGCTGCAAGTCTGCGCTGCGCATGAGATCAGCATAGATGATGCGGAAAGTATAGACCTCGTGGTACTCAACTCGGTAGTACAGTATTTTCCCGGAGCACAGTACATGACAGAGGTGATAGCAAAAGCGATCCGTATGCTCAAAGGTAATGGTCATATCGTGATCGGGGATGTGCGCGATCTGCGCCTGCTGCCGGCTTTCAAACGCAGGCTGCAGTTGGATAAAATGCAGGACCGCACCGTGATGAAAGACTTTGCCTGGTTCTCCGATCAGGAAGTGCTGAAAGAAGAAGAACTGTGTTTTTCACCGGCGTATTTCTACCGGCTGCAAACACTGTTCCCTGAAATTACCCATGTAGAGATACAATGGAAACAGGCCGATTACAGTAATGAATTATCATTATATCGTTACACCGTTGTGCTGTATGTTGGTATAGCAAAAGAAACAGCAGCAGTACAGTGGCTGCCGTACCAGGAAGCAACGGAGCAGCTGCGGCTGCAGACGCCGGTGATTGCCCTGAAAGATATGCCCAATCCCAGGTTATGGAAAGAACAGCAGCTGGCACAGGCGCTGCACGATAAATCTGTTATACATGTGCGGGATCTGCAGGATCGTATCACCGCTCCTGACAGCAGTTATACAGCGCTGCAGGCATTGCTGGAATCTGCTGTGGCAGCAGGCTACAGTGCGCGCTATCTCCTGCATGACGATCCGCTGAAAATGAATGTGCTGCTGGAACGTATACCGGTAAATGGTTTTGTAAAGTTGCCGGCAGTATGGAATACCACTGGTACCACCCATACTAATATTCCATTGTTCCCGGATATCTGCGCCGCCATTGAAAAGGATATGTACGCGCAGCTGGAAGACAGACTGCCCGACTACATGATACCATCAGAATTTACGGCGTTGCAGTATTTCCCGCTGACGAACAACGGTAAGACAGACCGGAAGTTTTTAGCTGACTGGGAAGATGTCAGACAGCAGGACAGGACTAACTATCATGCACCAACGACGCCGCAGGAAATTATTGTGGCGGAAATCTGGCAGCGGCTGCTGGGTGTGGAGCGTATCGGTACAGAAGACAATTTCTTTGAACTCGGCGGTCACTCGCTGCTGGCTACCCGTGTGGTATCTGCCATCCGTAAGAAACTGGAAGTGGAACTGACGGTAAGAGACTTCTTTGTATATCCCACCATCTCTACGTTGGTAGCCTATTTGCAGGGATTGCAGGAAGGCGTGGTATTACCTGCTGTTACCGCTGCTGTACGGCCGGCGCGCATACCGTTATCGTTTGGTCAGGAACGCCTCTGGTTTATTGACCGCCTGCAGGGTAGCGTACACTATCATATGCAGGTGACGCTGCGCTTACGCGGCGAACTGGATAAGGCTGCACTGGAAGCCGCTTTGCAGATGATTATACACCGGCATGAAGCGCTACGTACTGTTATCCGGGTGAACGAAGCTACCGGAGAGGGTTATCAGCACATACTGGATATCGGTGCATGGCACCTGCAATACGTGCATAATCAGGCGTTCAGCCATAATGAGAAAGTATTGCGGACAACCATCAATACGCTGATGGCGCAGCCATTCGACCTGTCAGCAGATTACATGCTGCGGGCACATCTGGTACCGGTACATGCCACAGAACATATACTGCTGGCTACCATTCACCATATATCTTCTGATGGCTGGTCGCTCGCTAATTTCATCAGGGAGCTGGTAACGCTGTATCATGATTATACCACACATCAGCCTCTCCGCTTGATGCCATTGCCATTGCAATATGCTGACTATGCGATCTGGCAGCGTACCTATCTCTCCGGAGAAGTGCAGCGCCGTCAGCTGGCCTACTGGAAAACACAGTTGCAGGGCGCTCCGCAACTCCTGTTGCCGGCAGATTATGAAAGGCCGGTGGTGCAAAGTACCAATGGCGCTGCCACCGTCTTCAATGTGGATGCTGCCCTGGCGGCACAGCTGCAGCAATTCTCCCGTCAGCAGGGCGTTACCTTGTTTATGACGCTGCTGGCTGCATTTAAGGTGTTGCTGTACCGTTACAGCGGTCAGGAAGATATTTCCGTAGGCAGCGGAGTAGCGGGGCGCACGCAGGAAGAGACGGAAGATATGATCGGGTTCTTTGTGAATACACTGGTGATGAGAAGCCAGCTGCACCAGGACCAGACCTTCACTGACTTTCTGCAGCAGGTGAAAACCACTACCTTGAACGCCTATGCGAACCAGGATGCGCCGTTTGAAAGCGTGGTGGAAGCTGTGGCGGACAAACGCGATATCAGTATGAACCCGTTGTTCCAGGTGGTTTTCCTGTTACAGAACGCGCCTAAAACACCGATGCTGAAACTCGGTGATATTACACTGGAAGAAACATCTTTCGGTCATACTACCAGCCTGTTTGATATGAGCTTCTTTGTCACAGAACATGAAGATGGCTTACGGCTGGATGTGGAATATTGCACAGACCTGTTTAAAGAAACCACTATTCAGCGGCTGCTGAACTGCTACTATCACCTGCTGCAGGCGGTAGTACAAACACCGCAGGAGAAAATTACCGGACTGCGTATGATGGATGAAGCATCACAGCAGCAGCTGCTGACAGATTTCGGCGCCATCCATCGTGATTACAGCGCTTACGCAGATAAAACCGTTATCGATCAGTTTACGGCACAGGTAGCAGCTTATCCGCAGGCTACAGCGCTGATTTATGGAGAAGTGCAGCTGACCTATCAGCAGCTGGACGAGCAGAGTGGCCGCCTGGCGGACTATCTGGCCGCTGCCGGCATAACTGCAGAGATGCTGGTGCCGGTATGTCTGGAACGTTCTCCGGAGATGATTATTGCCATATTGGGTATCCTGAAGGCTGGCGGTGCTTACGTGCCGGTAGATATGGAGTATCCTGCAGAAAGGATGGCATATATTTTTGATGATACCGCCGCAAAATTAATCATCAGCAGCGCAGATAGCCTGAAACTCCTGCCGCTGCAGGAAATGCACAAGGTAGTAGATATTCATGAAGCCCTGAAAGCAGGGGCTGCTCCGCGGAAACATGTCTTATCCGCACAGCAGCTGGCCTATCTGATCTATACCTCCGGTTCTACCGGAACACCTAAGGGGGTAATGATTGCGCATGAAAGTGTAGTGAACCTGACGCTGGCCATGAAAGAAGCGTTAAGGCTGGAGCCGGGTATGAAAACCCTGCAGTTTGCCTCTATCGGTTTTGATGCTGCCTGCTATGAAATTTTCAATACCCTGCTCAGTGGCGGCTGCCTGGTGCTGGCTGATAAAGAACAGCTGCTTTCCGGCGCTACGCTGGAGGCACTGATCAACAGGCATGGCATATCTGTGGCAGTGTTGCCACCGTCTTACCTGCAGGCAATGAAAGATACGCTGG
Organism: Chitinophaga solisilvae; assembly: GCF_009928525.1. Lineage (GTDB taxonomy): Bacteria > Bacteroidota > Bacteroidia > Chitinophagales > Chitinophagaceae > Chitinophaga > Chitinophaga solisilvae. The sequence continues at coordinate 52,560 of NZ_JAABOK010000022.1, forward strand.
GCAGCCTGACAACCATCGTTTCTGCGGGCGAAGCACTGAACAGCAGTCTGGCAGCCCATATTCAATCCAGGGGTATCCGGCTTATTAACGCTTACGGGCCTACGGAGAGCACTGTTTGTGCGAGCCTGACCGATACGCCGCTGTTACCGGATAATTCGGTATCCATCGGGCGGCCGGTGGCCAACGTGCCCCTGTATGTGCTAGGGCCGGGCAACAGCCTGTGTCCCGTGGGAGCTGTCGGTGAATTATGCATCGGTGGTATACAGGTAGCCCGCGGTTACCTGAACCGTATAACGTTAACGGATGAACGATTTATTAAGGATCCTTTCTCTGCCAACGGCCGCCTGTATAAAACCGGTGACCTGGTACGCTGGCTGCCGGATGGCAACCTGATATACCTGGGCAGGAGAGATGAACAGGTGAAGATCAGAGGCCACCGTATAGAATTAGGCGAAATAGAAAATGTGATAAGCAATCTGCAGCTGGTGAATGGCAGCTGCGTGGTCATGAAAAAACAAGAGTATAATAACAGGCTGATTTGTTACTATGTGCCTGATGAGGCCGGAGCAGACATGCGCCAGCAGCTGCGCACAGCGCTGCAGCAACAGTTGCCGGACTATATGGTGCCGGCAGACTTTATCGCGCTGGCGGAATTACCACTGACCAGCAGCGGTAAAGCTGACCGTAAACTGCTCAGCGCAAGAGTAGAAGAGGTGAGCCTGAAAGATATCACTTTCCAGGCGCCATCAACTGTAACGGAACGCCACCTGGCCGCCATCTGGCAGGAACTGTTAGGAGTATCACAGGTAAGCGTCAACGATAATTTCTTTGAGCTGGGCGGCGATTCTATCATCATTATCCAGGTGGTAAACAGAGCCAAGCACTATGGCTATATATTGCAGCCACGTGAGTTATTCATGCACCAGACAATTGCGGAACTGGCCGCATTGCTGCAGCACAGCCAGGCGCAGCAAATCAACGGAGAGCAGGGATACCTCAGCGGCAGCAGCGGCCTGCTGCCGGTACAGCAATGGTACCTGGAAGATGAAAGCAACGTTTCGGATCACTTCATTCAGAGCGTACCTTTTGAATTGCATAAAGCTATCAGCCAGGAGATGCTGACTACCGCCATTGAACATATTGTATCCTTCCACGACAGCCTTCGGTTTGCCTATAGTCAGGAAAACGGGCAGTGGCGGCAGTGGTACGGAGATGATAAAGGAACAGTAGTAGTAGTAGACCTGCGTAACACACCGGCAGATGATCTGCATGCAGCCATCACCGCCTGGGAAAATAAATACAGGCATAGCCTGGATATGCGCGCGGGTAAACTGCTATGCGCTGTATTATTCCTGACCCCGGCCTCTGTGCGCGCCAACAGGCTGCTCATCGTCATTCACCACCTCGGTGTGGATGTAGTGTCCTGGCGTATTCTCCTGGAAGATCTGGGACATATCTTCCAGCATCTGCAGGATGGTAAAAGTATTCCGCTGACAGCAAAAAGCAGTTCTTACAGGGAATGGTATAATGCATTGAACCGTTACGCGAAGAGCGACAGGCTGCTGGCGCAGCGCCCTTACTGGCTGAATATGGCCGCGCAGTACCTGCCGCTGAAAACGGACAAGTCATACGATGGCCTGGTACGTATCAGCGAAATGACGGCACACCGTGTCATCCTTGATGCCGGTTACACCCGTCAGCTGCTGCTGGAAGTATCGCCGGCCTACCGCACTGATGTAAAAGACCTTTTACTGACGGCCTTCGCGCTGACAATGACAGAATGGACAGGTAATACGGCTGTGGCAGTAGGATTCGAGAAGCATGGCCGGGAAGATATTGATGCCACCATCGATACCAGCCATACTACCGGATGGTTTACCACACTTTCTCCCGTATTGCTGGAAACTGCCGCTACCAGAGAGCCTGGCGCACTGCTGCAGCAAATCCGCGAACAGATGAAAGCCGTACCGGATAAGGGACTGGGATTCGGGGTGCTTAAATATATGACTAAAGAACCTGGTCTGCAGGGCAAAGATCCCTGGGATGTGATCTTCAATTATCACGGACAGATAGATAATGTCAGCAACCAGAAATGGATTTCTCTGACAGATACACAGGGAGAACTGCGGATGATCGGAGAATATACCATGCGTTTCAGAATTTTTGTGGACAGCGTAGTGACTGATAATGAACTGGTGATTGATTGGCTGTACAGCACGCTGCATTACGATGCTGCTACCATGAAGACGCTGGGTGCAGCTTATATCAGGTATCTGCAATCGCTGATATCCCATTGTATGACACGGGTCCGCGAGGAACAACTATCTGCCGTTTAAAATACGGATGGCTGTACCGTCAGAGATGGTACAGCCATCATCTTACATCTATTAAATATCCGTTACAGTTATGAATTTACATCCATTTATCCAGGCTCTTCATAAACAACAGATCGGGATCAGCGTAACAGCCGATGCCGTTAACGTCAGCGGCGAAACAGAGAAGATTACCACCGAGATACTGAACACGATAGAAGTACATAAAGCAGCACTGATAAAACACCTGCAGCCGGATATCGTACCATCCGGCAATATAGCGGTGAATGTGCTGGGAGCCATTACCCGGGCTGCTACCCGGCAGCTTGATTTCAGCCTGTTTTATTTCGGCAATGCAGATATGTATGAAGATGCGAATGAAAAATATAAATTATTGCTGGCAGGCGCCCGCTATGGCGATGAAAATGGTTACACCGCCATCTGGACGCCGGAGCGGCATTTCAATGAATTCGCCGGTCTGTATCCCAGTCCGGGTGTCATGGGGGGCGCTATCGCTACTGCCACCAAAAGGATAGGCATCAGGGCGGGCAGTGTGGTGATACCTTTACACAGTCCGCTCCAGGTGGCGGAAGAGTGGTCTGTCATTGATAATCTCTCCGGAGGCCGTGCAGGTATTGCCTGCGCTTCCGGCTGGCAGGCCAACGATTTTGTGCTTGCACCGGATCATTATACCAACCGGCATGCCGTGATGTATAAGCATATTGAGCAGATTCAGCACCTGTGGAAAGGTGGTTCCATCGCGCTGAAAGATGGCAACGGCCATATGAAGGAAACAAAAATATTCCCCCGGCCTATTCAGCCGCATTTACCCATGTGGATCACCACCAACGGTAACCTGGATACGTTTTTGTCTGCCGGCCGCCTCGGACTTAACATCCTCACCAACTTCTGGGGCAGTTCCCCGGAAGAGCTGAAAACCAGGATAGCGGCCTACCGCAATGCCCTCCGGGAAAATGGTTTTGCGGAAAATCACGGTAAAGTGGTATTGATGCTGCACACCTATATTGCAGAAACCCGCGAAGCTGCCTACGAAAAGGCCCGGGCACCACTCATACAGTACCTGCGTTCTTCCTTCGGACTGTTCAAAAGCAGCGGCAACCGCACAGAAGCAGACAACCTCAGTGCAAAGGAAATTGAAGATATGCTGGACTATTCCTTTTACCGCTACGTTTCAGGTTCCAGCCTGGTAGGTTCCCCGGAAGACGCCATCGGGGTATTGGGTAACATCAGTGCGCTCGGTGTAGATGAAATCGCCTGCCTGATTGATTTCGGAGTAGACACCCCCGCTGTTATGAAAGGACTTGAACACCTCACTGCGGTGAAGAAAAGATTTACGGATTTACAGATTTTCTGATTTTGAGATTTTTAATGCAGCGGAGACATACGCGAAAATCTCCGCTGCATTAAAAATCTCAAAATCAAAAAATCCCTAAATAATAAAATAACTAAAACTCCTGCTCCAGTCTTCCCGGACTTCCTTCATCGGTTATACCTTCAACGACTAAACGAAAACGTTTGGAGAAGTCGTTGTTGTAGAACTGTACGGTAGCGGTGTGGGTGAGGGTATCTACGGCTACGTTCGGGTTCCAGTAGAGGGTCAGGCGTTTGTCAGGTAATGCGTGTACTTCTTTTTTAACGGAGTAGTCCGGAGAATAGAATTGTTTCACGACAGTATAGCCAGCCTTTTTATACAGCTGGAATCCCCTGATGCTCGGATCCGGTGTGCTCTGGTTATCGCCGCCTTTTTTGGTGTATACTGCGATAGCGCCGTTGGCTCCGCCGAAGCCGCCCATGAATGGCGGACGGAATACTTTGATCAGCGCCACATCGTTGATGGAGAGGGTGCTGAGCATGCTTACGTCTGACTGCATTTCGTTCAGGTATAAGCCGGGTTTACCACCACGCCAGGAGAGAGACGGGTTATTCATATCGCCGGTGATCTGCAGCCCTGCCACTTTGGATTGCAGGTATTGGAAGATGTTGAAGGCAGTAGGTGTTTCTTTGGTAAGATCGAACGTATAGCCGTCGCCTCCGGAGAACATGCCGGAAGTGTAACGTTTTTCGGTTGTTTCTTCCGGTTTCACTTTTTTAGCGTTCACATTTACTTCCTGGAGATATACGGTTTTGTTGTTGATGGCACGGTTTACCTTGTTGCCTTCAGAAACACCGGTGAGGAACAGCTTCAGGGAGTTGTTGTCTACAGCCGGCGGTACGCGCAGCGGATAGGGTATTTTAATCTGTGTCGGTCTTTCAAAGAAGTGATTATCGATTTTCACGCTCACGTTCTTATCTTTTTTTACGAGATCATTTCCCTGGTAGTAGATAAATGCGGTATCCGGGAACACCATGCTGGTCAGGTTGAACTGTCCTTTATCATCGATAGGGGCGGAGGCGAACATAGAGCTGCTGTCTGCCGGTATTTTGATAATCATATCCAGTTTACCGTTCTGCAGGGGGCGCCCGTTGGGGGTGGTAGCCAGTCCTTTCATGGAGAGCCCTTGTTCGTACGGGAATTTTATCTCCGGAAATTCATTGTTTACCAGTTTCTCCCAGCTGAACCTACGCCATCCGTTGGTGAGCATTACGAGGTCCAGTGCCTGCAGGGTGGCCGGTTCTGTATTCCGGAAGTACCAGTTGGGATTATATACATATCCTTTAATGTCGGAGGTGAGGAGGAGCGTAGAAACGATGTTGGCGGCATTTTTATCTACCGGTACCGCGTCTGCATCTGTCACGGCTACGGAGAGGTTGGTGAGCAGGGTATCGGGGAGGCGCAGCACGAAAGTGCTTTTCTTCCTCGCTTCGCGGGCAACGTCAGACTCCAGGATGTCCATTACGAGCAGGTCATCGCGGCGGACGAAGGCCAGTCTTTCCGCCAGTGGCTGGCCGGCTTTTGCGAACAGGGTTACCTGCAGGATACCGGAGGGGAGCTTGTCAGCAGGAATAAAGCCGCTGATACGGCCCTCGCTTACATTCAGGCTGGCTTTATATACCAGCTGATTGCCCATCTGGGCAATGACAACAAGGTCATTATAGGCAGTGTCGGCAGCGTTGGCGGGAACGGCCTGGTAGAAGATGCGGCTGCCTTTGTTGAATACCTTCAGGGTAGCGCCGGTGGATTGCGCGGCGGGTAGCGTAAAGGTTTTGGTTTGTCCTTTAGCGCTCTTCACGGTAGCCTGGAAGGCGTCCTGTGCCGCGCCGGGCGTGATGTCGAAGGTGCCCATCCCATCGTGCAGGGTTTTGATGTCCGCATTACCTTTAGGGCCTTTCACTGTGCCGGTCACATCAATCGGGTAGCCGTTGTTGTCAATGGCTTTGAAGGCAACGGTATTGGCTTGTCCGGCAATGAGTGCGCCTCCTTCGGGGAAGAACTGTACGGAGAAGTCAGCGGCAGCAGTATCCGCAGGCGGAGCTGTTTTCTTCGCCGGGTCAAAGATTTCTATGTTACGGCTGTAAGAGAAGGCGGGATCAAAGTTGAGCATCCAGGAGGTGTAGGCCCTGAGCTGATAGATGCCCGCTTTCTGGGTTTCCGGGAGATCAAAGAACCCCGGCGCCCCGGCGTTGCCGATGCCGAATAATTTTTTCTGAACGATATTATTGTTTTTATCAAGCAGCTCTACATACAGGTTGGTGGCCTGCAGGGCAGGAAGTCCGTTGAGGGTGACATATCCCTTGAACCAGATGGTTTCGCCGGCAGCGTAGTAGTCTTTGTCGAGATGCAGGTAAACCTTTTCCTGCGGATAGCGGTTACTGAATTGTTGTAAAGCCTGAATGAGACGGTCTGACCAATCGCCGGGGTTCCGGTTCACAGCGATGGCGCTCACTACTCCGGTCAGGAGCAGTGCGGGCATCAGCCACTTCAGGAAGCGTCTCTTGTTGGTATGGTGCGGTTGCATGCAATGTATTTTGAGCCGGTATAATAATAAAACAAAAATATAACTTCAGTAGATTAAATGGTAAGATTACTGCAGCTTTGCTATTATTGCGGGATAAAGCAAGGGTTTTAACAAGATTTTAATGAGTTCAATCCGGAAAAGATTAGTGGTGGCCGGCGGTGGCGCGGCCGGTTTCTTTTGCGCCGTTAATGCGGCGCGGTTATCTCCGCAGCTGGAAGTGGTGCTGCTGGAGAAAACAGGTAAGCTGTTATCCAAGGTAAAGGTGAGCGGCGGCGGCAGGTGCAATGTTACCCATAACGCACCGGACATCACGTATATGACTAAACGTTATCCGCGCGGGCAGCACTTCGTGAAAAAGTCGTTTTCCCGTTTCTTCGTGCCGGACACCATCGCCTGGTTTGCTGACCGTGGCGTGAAACTCAAAGCAGAGGCCGATGGGCGTATGTTCCCTGTTACAGACGACTCGCAGACCATCATCGACTGCCTGCTGTACGAAGCCGACCGGTACCGGGTCAGGGTAGAGATGAACCAGGAAGTAACGTCCCTGGAGAGAACCGCTGCCGGCGGGTGGATACTGCACCTGCAGGGTGGCCGCAAGCTGGAAACGGACTACGTATGCATTGCGGCCGGCGGATATGCGCAGGCAGGTAAGTTCAGCTGGCTGGAGCAGACCGGTCACACCATTGTGCCGCCTGCGCCCTCCCTGTTTACTTTCAATATGCCTGGCAACCCCATTACTTCGCTGATGGGCCTTGCCACGGAAGCCCATGTGAAAATTGCCGGTAGCAAATTACAGGAGAAAGGGCCACTGCTGATTACCCACTGGGGCATGAGCGGACCGGCCATCCTGCGTTTGTCGGCCTGGGGCGCCCGTGAACTGCAGGCATTGCAATACACCTTCACCGCCATTGTCAACTGGCTGCCCGACTATAACGAAAATACCCTCCGCGAAGCGTGGCCCTCCCTGCGGCTGGAATATGGTAAACAGAAAATCCATCATAAAAATCCGTTCGGCCTGCCGCAACGCCTCTGGCATTTCCTGCTGCAGCAGGCAGGCATACACGAAGAGAACCGATGGGCCGACGTGCCCGCCAAAGACCAGAACAAGCTGATGAAACTGCTGGTCAGCATGGATTTCCCCGTGAAAGGCAAAACTACCTTCAAAGAAGAATTTGTCACCTGTGGCGGTATCACCCTCAGTGAAATAGACCCCGCTACCATGGAAAGCCGCCTCGTTCCCAACCTCTTCTTCGCCGGCGAAGTAATGGATGTAGACGGTATTACGGGAGGCTTTAACTTCCAGCACGCGTGGACAAGCGGGTTTGTGGCAGCAACGGCAATAGTGGGAAAGTGAGTTTTTAATTACGAATTACGAATTGCGAATTACGAATGTAGAAGCGAAGAGCTAAACGTAGATTAAAAGAGATAACTATTGTATATCACCTTTAATCTACGTTTAGCTCTTCGCTTCTACATTCGTAATTCGCAATTCGTAATTCGTAATTCTTTCACGCAATCGTCACTCCCTTCTCCAGATAAACATCCTGAATCGCATTCAACAGCCCTACTCCTTCTGCCATGGGACGCTGGAAGGCCTTACGGCCGGAAATGAGTCCGATACCGCCGGCCCTTTTGTTGATGACGGCGGTGCGCACGGCTTCTGCCAGGTCGGTATCGCCGCGGGAGGCGCCGCCGGAGTTGATGAGGCCCATGCGGCCCATGTAGCAGTTGGCTACCTGGTAGCGGCAGAGGTCAATGGGATTATCGGAGGTAAGCTGCGAATAGATACGTTCATCCAGTTTACCGTAGGAGGAGTTACCGGTGTTGAGTGCTTTATAGCCACCGTTGACTTCCGGCAGTTTTTGTTTGATGATATCAGCCTGGATGGTGACGCCGAGATGATTGGCCTGCCCCGTAAGGTCTGCCGCCAGGTGGTAGTCTACATCTTTTTTGAATGCATCATTGCGGAGATAGCACCAGAGAATGGTAGCCATACCGAGTTCGTGGGCCAGTTCAAAGGCCTGTGCTACTTCCACCAGCTGCCGGTCTGCCTGCTCGGAGCCGAAGTAGATGGTGGCGCCAACGGCCACTGCGCCCAGGTTCCAGGCTTCCTGTACGGTGCCGTACATCACCTGATCTGCTTTGTTAGGATAGGTAAGCAGTTCGTTATGATTGATCTTGACGATAAAGGGAATGCGGTGTGCATATTTACGCGATACAGCTGTCAGCACGCCAAAGGTGGATGCTACTGCATTGCAGCCGCCTTCAATAGCAAGCCTCACTATATTTTCAGGATCAAAGTACGCGGGATTCTTTGCAAAAGAAGCGCCGGCGCTGTGTTCCACGCCCTGATCTACCGGCAGTACCGACATATAACCGGTGCCTGCCAGCCGGCCGGAATAAAACAGCTGCCCCAGGCTCCGCAGTACCTGCGGGTTACGGCTGGTGGGCTGATAAATTCTGTCTATCGTATCGGGGCCTGGCAGGTGCAACAGATCTCTGGGAATAGTGTTGCTCACATGACTTAAAAGCGTTTCACTGTCTTCTCCCAACAGTTCGCTGATTTTTTCCACGGATAACATAAGCATTGATCTTTTTGATTAAACTAATGTAACGATTTCCTGCTGTGCAAAAATGCCGCCACCTATGAACATCTTCCCGATAATATCAGTAGGGAGTGGGTTGTTTCTTTTTAGGACCATCCTCTCTTTCTTCAGACACCTGTTCTGTTCCCTCAAATGCGCCACCAGAGCCGTCATGAATAATAGGATCAGTAGTATCTGCTGTCTCTTCCGGAGCGGATTTAACTTCCGCTGGTGTAATTAATGTTACCATGATGTAAAAGTAACCATATTCCTGCTTTTTCATTCAGCGCAAATGATATACCTTTGAAACGCCAATAAGAGATACAACACTAACCCTCAGATGATCAGATAAGAAACCGGCAGGTATCAGTTTCAGTAAGTAAGACAAGACACAACTAATATTTATTACGTAGACGCTATCCTGAAAACTGACCGGGCTAAAACCCTTTTTCATGATACATCCGGAAACATCAGCCAACAGAAGACAACCGCGCATTCCCGTTCAAACCGAACTGGTTACACCATTATGCTTAAACCTTTTAGTTACCAGAAAAACCCGAAACTGTTACAATGAATCTCCTATCTCCTACTGTTCCCTTCTTAGCGCAACTCATTAAAACAGGTACCCGCTTCGCGCAGACAACCGAAGAGCATAAAGAAGTTATTATTGTTAACTGCCTGAGCCTGACTACGGCATCGCTGCTGCTTATCATAGGCGCTATATTCGCCCTGCTGCTGCCATCCGCCTGGATAGCCCTGCCCGTAGGACTTGAGTGCGCCGGGTTTCTCAGTATCATGCTTATTAACCGTGCCGGCAAGCTCAAAACGGCTAAACTGTCTATGTACATCCTGCAATGTATCTGCGCTACCCACTTTGGTATTCTCCTCGGACCTGTTATCGAAATACAGCTGCTCATCGTTTTTCTCATCATGGCTTCTTACCTGATTACGAAAAACAAAATCCAGCGTCGTATATTCTTAGGTGTTTCCATCGCCATGCTGATTATTACGGAGGTTAACTTTTACTATGATCTCGTTCCTGCCATTCCGCTCAACCGCGATACCAGCTTCCTGCTCCGCTGGCTGTCCATCGCCGGCATCCTGATGCTGATACTGGAAGTTATCAGCTTTTATGACCAGAAAAATTCAGCACACCAGGAGGCGTTAAAAAAATCGGGCGAATCGAAATCACTATTTGTAAAACAGATCAGCCATGAAATACGCACACCATTGAATGGTATCTATGGCATTGCACAGCTGTTACAGGAAGATGTAGCCCGGTACCCGGAACTGGTGCGGCTGCGTCATTACGTGCAGGACCTGATGTATGCCTGCACCGATGCCAAAGCTATTGTAAATAATGTGCTGGACCTGGCAGAAATAGAAAACGGGAAGATGCATAACCTGCATCATACTGCATTTGCACTGCGCCCCTGGCTGGATCAGGTAACGGGCATTCACCAGTATGCTGCTGCAGCCAGAAAGGTAAGCATACAGGTAGAAGCCGATCCGTTGCTGCCGCCGGCTATCATCGGCGATGAGCTGAAGCTGCGCCAGATACTGAATAACCTGTTATCCAACGCCATCAAGTTCACCCGGCCCGGCACCACCGTACTGGTAAAAGCTACCCGTCATCATCAGAAATGGCTGCTGTCTGTCACCGATGCCGGCGCAGGTATTGCAGAAGAGCAACGCGAAAATATTTTTGAACCTTTTGTAAAAACAACAGACCGTTACGTGGAAAGCACCGGGCTGGGACTTCACATCACCAAACAACTCACCAGCCTGCTGGGCGGAGAAATCACCCTGTTCAGCAAACCCCGTCATGGCAGCACTTTCCAGGTGATGCTGCCGCTCATGACCGGTGAAATGCCCGCCATCAAAAAAGCGGATGACCCTTTACTCAACCTGCAGGGATACAAGGCACTGATTATAGAAGACAACCTTATGTCCCAGAAAATACTGGCCAACCTGCTGAAAGGAATGGGCGCCGACACGGCCGTAGCAGACGATGGCGCAGAAGGACTTATCACAGCAGGCGCCTGGCGCCCGGATATTATTTTTGTAGATGCACATATGCCGGTAATGACAGGACCTGTCACCATACAGGAATTACGCAGACAACCCTGCTTTGAAAAAACCCTGATTATCGCTGTAACGGCAGACGGTTTTACGGGAGACGGACAAACGATGATCCGGGCAGGCGCTGATGAACTGATTCCGAAACCAATTGCATTCACCGACATCAGAACCCTGTTGAGGAAACACCTGGTGACAAGACCGGTGATGCATCAGGGATAATTACGAATTACGAATTGCGAATGTAGAATGTAGAAGCGAAGATATAAGCGTAGATTAAAGGTGATATTTAATAGTTATCCGCTTAATCTACGCTTATATCTTCGCTTCTACATTCGTAATTCGCAATTCGTAATTCGTAATTCGCAAGTCATAATTCCCAAGTCATAATTGACCTCCCAAAGCCTTCTTATTACGTATATTTGCACCCCGGAAGATCAAACGACAACAACGATGACGAGAATTGCCATTATACGCCACGGGAGTACCTCCTGGAATAAGGCGGGCCGCCTGCAGGGCCACTCTGATATACCGCTGGATGAAGAAGGGCTGGATCAGGCCCTGAAGCTGGGGCAACGCCTGTCGGGGGAGTCATGGGATGTCATCTATTCCAGTCACCTGATACGCGCCCGCCAGACTGCGGCGGTTATTGCCACAGAACTCGGCCTGGAAAGCACCCTGCAGGATCACCGGCTGGGAGAAGCCGGCGGCGGCCTCATTGAAGGCACCACCGAAGCAGAACGTATAGAAAAATGGGGAGAGAGCTGGATGCAGCAGGAACTGGGCAGAGAACCCAACGCAGCCGTTATTGGCCGCGGTATGGCCTTTCTCGAAGAGCTGCTCACCTCACATCCCGGAAAAAACATCGTCCTGATTACCCACGGCAGCTTTATCAGACAGATGCTGGCACACCTCCTCCCTGAAGAAATGCCCGCACCGCCACCCATGAAAAATACCTCCGTTACTACCCTCTGTTTTGCAGATAGCAGCTGGCGCTGTGAGCTGTTTAATTGCACCACACATCTTGATTGAGGGTTGTTGTTTTAATTACGAATTACGAATTGCGAATTACGAATGAGGAGCGAAGACATAAGCGGATAAAGAATTTACTTCTTTGCTTATGTCTTCGCTCCTCATTCGTAATTCGTAATTCGTAATTCGCAATTAAAAACCATAATCCCGTTCGAGGTTCAGCAGCCGTTGCTTTCTTTCCATGCCACCGGCATAGCCGGTTAAGCTGCCGTTGGCGCCAATCACGCGGTGACAGGGGATGATGATGGCGATGCGGTTGCGGCCATTAGCCGTACCGACTGCGCGGACGGCCTTCTCATTTTTCAGGATCAATGCCAGGTCTTTATAGGAACAGGTTTCGCCATATGGTATCTTCTGCAGTTGCTGCCATACCGATTGTTCAAAGGTGGTGCCCGGCACTACCAGTGGGATGGAGAACGTTTGCCGGCGGCCTGAGAAGTAGGCTGCCAGCTCCTCCTCTACCTGTGCGGAGTAAGCATTATACCCAGGTTGTAATACTGCCTGCAGCTTTTTCTCCAGCTGATCTTTCTGCGTCTGCAATCTTATTCTGTCTGTAAACTCCAGCAGACATAATCCTGCTGTGGTAACGCCGGCTATCATCTCCCCCAGCGGCGTGCTGATTTCCGTTGTATAAATAATTTTTTCAGCCATCATGCTTATCAGAGTATAGCTGCAAAAGTACGTTGCGTGTTGATATCCTGCGTCAGGCGGTCAATTTCCGCATATACCTTACCGAAGAGAAAACCGCCCATACTGGCGCGTTTCACACCCAGCTCCGCTAACGTGCGGAAGTCAGGTAAACCGGGAATACACATCACATTCAGCGGCAACGGCGTCAGGCGGACCATGGCAGCAATATCTGCCACTTCCTGTATGCAGGGAAGGAAAATACCATCTGCTCCGGTAGTATTATACAGTTGCAGCCTGCGCGCTGTCTCCGCCTGTTTATCCGGTACATTGAGCAGGAAGGTATCACAGCGGATATTGATAAACAATGCCAGTTTTTCGGCCTGCAGCTGCTGCCTGACATAAGCTATCCTTTCTGCAAAAACGGCCGCATCCTGCAAACTGCGTCCGGTAGCGGAAATCAGGGAGTCTTCTATATTGATGCCGGCAACGCCTGCCAGCACCAGTTTCCGGATGTTGGCATAAACGGCTTCGTTGGTTTTACCATAGCCCATTTCCAGGTCCACTGTTAAGGGCACACGTAATACAGCCAGTATTCTTCTGATAACAAAGTGATAATCTTCAAAAGACATATCCTCCCCGTCCTGAAAGCCAAGGCTGGAAGCGACAGCATGACTGGAAGTAGCGATTGCCGGAAACCCTTTATCCTGCAATATCCTGGCGCTATGCGGGTCCCAGCAGTTAGGTAATACCAGCAACGGTTTATTTTCATGTAATGTTTTGAATTGCTGAAATGCGGTAGCCATATCTATAATTTTTTTTGTCTGATACAACAAAGGTAAAATGGCTGATAATCTTCAAATTGTACAAAACGGAACAACTTTTCAAAAAGAAGGAATGCGGATATGCTGCAGTAAATAAAAAGCAATCTATTTATTACTTAAATTTAAAAAGCGATCACAAGACAATTTATTGAAGACCTGCTGATGCCAACAAGATGCGATTCCTGTATGATGCCTTCTTTCCGGTAGCGCTGTGATCCTGATCCACGTTAGTTTTTGATGTTGTGCTTTCCTTTCATTTTAAAAACATATATCATGAAAAAACCCTTCATTTATTTCAGCCTTGCCGTTATGGCATTTACCTGTCTTATTTCAGGCTTTACTAACGGTAAACCCTGCGCCGACGATCACCATGGCCTCCGCGGCAAATGCAGGTACTATGTTGTGAACGGGCAAAACATCTATTACTGCGGTACTGCAGTTGATCTGAATACAGATTGTACCTATTACGTTCAATAGCAGCAACAGGGCGAAAGCCCTGTTTATTTTTCCATTACGCACCAATTTATGACTATCAGCAAAATATACGGGCGCATCTTCTGTTGCGCCATGGCAGCTATTTTCTGCGCCTGCCAGGAAGGAAAAATCAGGACATGGTCCAACTGCAATCAACCGGGTGACAGCCTTGCGCTGCGTATTGTTTTCGGCGATACCTTACAGCTGCAGCTCGACAGCCTGATGATTCTCGGTATCACCACACCGGTGAACTATGAAGAAAAGTCACACACTTTTTATGCATACGATGAATACAACAAACGGCTGTTGTCCTGGCCGCTGCAGCAGGATTCAGCGCTGCTGACGCCGGATACCATCTACAAACTGAATATCCGGCAGAAAATCAGCTGGTTCAGTGTTTTATCGCCGGACAGCCTCGCACTCTATTGTTACGGACCGGGGCAACTTTATTTTTACTCTCATCGTAACAAAGGAGTGGTAAGGAAACTGGATTTCAGTGCAGCCGGCGCAGCCGCCAAACCATACGCCAGCGGCGGTGCTCCGGTATATATCACCGACTCGCTCATCACCGGCTTTGGTTTTCTCATGGGAGAAATTGCCGGCGAAAAACCGGAAGGCCGCACCATCTGCAGCGCTGTTCATCTGCCAGACGGGAAAGCCAGTCATCATGTGCCCTATTCTGCCGTGTATACAGACCATAACTGGGGTGGCGCACATCTGAGAACGGTATTTGCTGCCCGGCAGGACCATACCGGGGATTTCATCATCAGCTTACCTGCCGATCATCATGTGCAGTTCATCAACAGCCGCTGGGAGATAAAAGATGTATACGCCGGCAGCAGGAAACATGCATGCATTACCACCATGCCGTATTCCAAGAAGAACAACCGGATGATGGCAGACAACCAGGTAGCGCTGGATTATTATTTCAGCACCCCTACCTACCGCAATATTATTTACGACCGCTATCGTGAACGGTACTACCGGATACTGGAATGGCCGCCGGTCAATCCAAGATTGGGTAAAAAATCATGGCTTATTGCATTTGACAGCAATTTTAAATACCTGGGAGAAGCCCCGCTGCCGGAAGCGCTGGCACTGGACAACTGCTTTCTTACCAGCGAAGGATTATATATACTGAATACCGATAACAAAGATCCCAACATCGCCCAATATGTACAATGTAAAGTCGAAATTTAGCCTGTGCTGCTGGCTGATGCTGCTGGCGTGTTCCCGGCCGGACAATACGCTGGAGAAGCCTCTGCAGGCGCTGGATCCGGCCGGACCAGCGAACGGCAGCTATGTTATCATTCCGAACCAGGGTTGTGAAGGATGCATCAGTACAGCAGAATCGTTTGTAAAAAATCATATCAGCAGCACCGCTGATATCCGGTATGTTTTCACGCGTATACAATCTGTAAAACTGCTGAAGATAAAGCTGGGCGCTACGGTCATGTACAGCAACAAAGTACTGCTGGATACCGCCAATACCATTCCTTACCCTGACAAACAAAAGGAAATCTATCCGATGATTGTAAGGGTAAAGAACCATAAAGTAACGGAGATCACTTACCAGAGTCCGGAGTCTGATGGTTTTGCAGATCTGCTGAAACGATGAGATAGTTATTTCTCTGTCTTCATTTTTTTATCGTAGCTGGCCTGCAGCTCCTGCAGGGAAGCATCGTAGTCTTTTCTGCCGGAGAAGGCCGCCGGGTTATAGGCATCGCCTGGTTTGTGCTTGCTATGTAATGCAAACTGGCTGGCATGCGCGGCAAGCCATATATCAAAAGTCAGCTGTTTCATGGCCTGCAGCGTGTAGGCAAAATCCTTCGCAATTTCAGGATAAGCCTTGATAGCAGAGAATTTGCGATCAGAGATAATAGTAGGCATATTAGCGATCAGCACATTCCACGATCTGTTTTTATCCTTTACCGTAAACTGATAGCTGCAGGAGCCTTTGGTATGGCCGGGATGGTTCAGTATCACCAGGTGCATGCCACCCAGGCTGATGGTATCCCTATCGCGCAGCAGCCGATCCGGCTTAACAGGCGCAAAGGTACTGCCATGACCGCCCAGCTCAAAATCCGAGCTACCGCCGTCTCTGACAACGGGAGCATCTTTTTCATTTATCATCAGCTGTGCGCCTGTCGCTTTTTTGATGGCCGCCATCGCTCCCATATGATCGTAATGCGCCTGATTGGTGAGCAGTATTTTAGTATCAGCAAATTTAAATCCCAGCGCTTCGATATTTGCTTTTATCTGGCTGGCAGAAGCAGCCAGGCCGGTATTAATCAGAATATTTCCCTCCGGCGTGGTAATCAGGTAACTGGTAAGATCGGAAGTACCCACATAATACAGGTTACCTGCAATCTGAAATGGCTGATACGGCGTTGTCCATTCCTTTGGTGTACGGTCAGGTTCCTTTACCTGCTGCGCAGTTGTCTGCAGACCTGCGAAAGCCAGGCCGATTAACAATATGGCGTTTTTACGCATATGAGAGGGAGTATAAAAGTCAGTGAAGAAAATTATTACTTCCAAAGATATAGCATTGCCAGATTACAGCAGATAAAAAAAAGCACATGACAGGAAAACAGGGATGGCCTGTCATACGCCATCCCCGCTTTATCATTTCTTACCTTTCAGCAGGTGAACCAGCCAGATAAGAATCACTGATCCTATTACGGCTACCACCAGTGAACCTACAAAGCCATTGCCTGCATGAATGCCCAGCTGCCGGAATAACCAGCCGCCCAGCCAACCGCCGACGATGCCCAGAAGAATATCTACAATAATCCCGAAACCTTCGCCACGCATCAGTTTACCGGCCAGCCAGCCGGCAAGACCGCCAATTAATAAAGTCCACAACATAGAAAAAACTTTTAGTGACAGGATGAAAGTAGTAATTATTTATATATTTACGCGCTTCGTCCGTACCTGCCTTCTTCTTTTGCTCTTGTAAAATGTACCTACCTTTAGAGCGGCATCACCTGCACGCCTGTATGAAAAAAATGAATAAAATACCGGTCAGACAAATACGCAGCGCTCACCAGGCAACTGATTTCCGCCAGAGATTTACCATCCGGCGGGTGGAAGATATGCTGGCAGACGGGGATATGGAACAGGAGCTGCACCGCCACAATTTTTATTATCTGCTGGCCCTGCAACAGGGAAAGGGAAATCATGAAATCGACTTTCAGCCTTATCCGGTAGACAATCATACCATATTTCTCATGCGGCCGGGGCAGGTACACCGGTTAATACTGAAAACCGGCAGTAGCGGCTATATTGTGGGTTTCCGGGATGAATGGCAGGCAACACAGGATGCACTTGTCAGAAAGGCCGCAGCGTTTCCCCACTATCCGTTAACCGCAGACCGCTTTCAGCCACTACAGGTTATGCTGGCCTATATCTTCCGGGAGTATACCGAGCGGCAGGAAAGGTATGGCGACGTTATCAAAGCGCATATGACAGCGGTACTCACCATGCTTATCCGTACGCAATCCATACAGGATGCGGATAACAGCAGTATGTACCTGCAGGAAAGACTGGAAATATTTTCCTCACTGCTGGCAACACATATCAGCACACATAAACAGGTATCAGATTATGCCGCGCTGATGCACCTTTCCGTGTACCAGCTCAACACTGTTACCAGCGCCTCGCTCGGCAAAACAGCTGCTGCCTGTATCAACGACTATATCATACTTGAAGCCCGCAGATACCTGCTGGCTACCTCCAATAAAATCAATCAGATAGCGTACGAACTGGGTTATGAAGATGTTTCCTATTTTATCCGGTTCTTCAAAAAGCACACAGGTTATTCTCCTGAAGCCTACCGGCAGCAGTTTCAGTAAATACGTTTACCGCCGGTGCTGCCACTCTTTTGCATACTTGTTTACATCAAAAGAAAAAGGCGCATCCGGATGTTCGCGGAGATATTCGCGGCAGGATTGCAGCTCCGCCAGTATCCACCGCTGCAGCGGCTGTTGCTTTTCGCCGGCAAACGCAGCATGGTATATTTTTTTGCCGTCCCGGCTCACGAGAAAAACGAAGCGGTCTTCCTGCTGCTGTCGCTGGTAGCCCTGTACAACATACCAGGGATGCAGCGCCGAGGGCTTCTCTGTTATTTCAAACTGCAGGTTACCGGGATCAGCTGCATAATTCACTTTATGGATCAGCTGCAGCAGCGGCAGCTGACGGAAGTAGCTTACTATCTGTCCTTCCGCAGCGGTATAGCTGAACGGATACGGATAATATTTACCATCGTAGTAGTAATCACCCGGATGTTGCTGTGCAGACAGCGGTATTACCTTTTCTCCGTGATGAGTGATCATCCAGGTAGTACCCTGACCGGAATCGGCCGCGATGCTCCAGTGTTCACCTCCTGCTTCAAACACACGTTTCCAGGAGCCGGTGTAAACAGCGGCATAGCCGTAATTGAACGGCGTTGCAAAAGACCATTGTGCAGGAATAACTTTCCGGCCGGATTTATCAGCAAAACCTATTTTATCGTTTTCCACAAACCGTTGTAGTCCTTCCGCATAGTAATCCGGACCATTATCATAGAGCTGCGGATAATACAGGAATTTGCCTGCCCGGCTGAATGCCTCTCCCATCGGGATGGCGGGAGAATGCTTATCCTTGGCGCGCGCATCTGTATCACTGAAGATGATAACTGCTTCACGGATCGGGTGCTCCGTATCATAGGAGAACCCGGCAGCGTGCGTAGCAGGAATAATAATGCGGCCCTGCCCGTTCTTAACGCCTACGCGCGTGCTATCGGCGTTATAGAAATAAAACAGTGCGCCGGTTTTTCCTGCTGCCGGTTGCTGTTGCGCGTTGGCTCCTGCAAATATTCCCATGCAACAAAAAAGGTATAACGATCGTCTGATATAGTGATTCATCTTCAACAGTTTTCAAGCCGGAACCAATTTATGCATTCCTGCGCAATAATCCTGTTCACGGCCCTGGCAACACGCCGAAGCTGAAAAGTGTTTCTCCTTTGTTGACGGGAGGTGTAGCCAGCAGATAGATAATAACGCCATCCACCGGAGAGATGATGTCCTCCAGGTGCTGTCCGGTAAAACCGGTGATAAACCCCAGTTTCATTCCTTTGCGTACCAGCTCCCCGCTTTTCATGGTAGTATGTATGATACCGGTATGGTTGCTTTTAATGCTGGCGCGGGTGTTAATATACATTGGCTGATTAGCCGGCGGCGGTGTTCCCGGCAACATGCGCAGGTAACGGATTACCCGGAGCAGTGCGGTGGTGTAGACGCGGATATCCTCCTGGCTGACGTTGCCCAGCTTGCCGTATTCGATGGTGATAGCGGGGATGTTTTGCATGGCCGCTTCGCGGTTACAGTACATGCTATGCTCGCCCGGCCCCGGTTTAATATCAGCAGGCGTGATCCAGTCGAAGCCGGTGGCTGCCGCCATTTCCCCGGAGACGGCTGTCTGGCTGCCGTAGCGGTAATAGCCTGCGTATCCGTGCAGATCTTCGCTGGCATCGCCGCCGTGGTTATCAATGATGTAGTTACAGCGGGAGAAAACGGTGGTTGCTATGAAATGTGCGATACGTTCTGTGATGGAGCCGCCGGCATTGCCGGGGAAGGAGCGGTTCAGGTTCTTTTTATCTGCCGGGTTCAGGTATACGCTTCTCCCGGAAAAGGCAGCCACATTGGCGATATGCAGTATCAGCAAGGTGCCTGTCAGCTCCTGTGGATCGATATGTGCAGGGAGTGCCTGCAATGTCATGATGGGTGGATACTCATATCCATGGATACCTGCGATAAGACCAAGTACCGGTCCGGCCTTGCGGCCGTGTATTACAGTAAATGGCAGCAGTGCGCTGTCTCCATCCGGATTGGGCAGCTTCACTTCAAAAGAGGCGCGGGTACCGGGTTTGACGGCATGTCCGCTGAATACAAAATCCTTTACCCGTGCCAGCGCGGGTTGTATGGCCAGCAGGCAGATGAAAATAAGTCCCGGATATTTCATGTGTTAAACTTTTATGAGCAGTATGCAGCATAAGCGTGCGGCAGGCATTATGGCTACCGGCAGGCATTTCATCCGCATGTCATTTCCGGGATGCAAAATAATCAATAATTTTTTACATGCAACCATGTTGCAATTATTTCTCGCGGAAGATATAGAGGAGCAGTAAAAAAAAGTGGCCGGCAGTGTGTTACGGGTATCAGGTCCGGGGTTTAAACCGGATGCGCAGGCTTTCCGGATAGCGGGTAAAAACGCCGGTCTCTTTAGGAATTTCAGGTTCAGCGAACGACATTTCCTCCATATAGTCCAGCAGGTATTCCATGGCTACCTGCATTTCCATTTTAGCCAGCTGTACTCCCACACAGTAATGCCGTCCGAAGCCAAAGGTAGCGATATTGGAGGCGCCGGTAAATGCTGTTCTGGGATCCAGTTCTTCGCGGAAGATATTGAACTCATCCGGGCGGTCAAACACTTTTCCATCGCGGTTGGCTGCGCCTATGAGGCAGATAACCGTTGCTTCCGCGGGGATTTCTCCGCCGGACACCTGTACCTTTTCGTTGGTAATCCTGAGCAGCATATGGGTGGGCGGGGAAAAGCGCAGCGACTCAATAATGGCCCGGTCCAGCAATGATCTGTCTTTCCGCAGCCGTTCAAACTGATCCGGATGCAGCAGCAGATTCCGGACCATATTAGCCAGGGCTTTGTCGGTGGTTTCAGCACCCGCCTGCAGCAACAGTCCGCAGAAACCTTTTATCTGGGTGCTGTCCATCCTTACACCATCCACTTCCGCAGTACATAGTACAGACAGCAGATCGTGGCCAGGCTTCGCCATCCGTTCCGCCAGCACTGCATCCAGGTAAGCCCGGAATTCATCCCTGGCAGTCAGCGCCTCCTGTAACACCGCATCATCATTACTCAGATTTGTAAACTGCCTCTGTAAAATATTATACCACCGGTGAAAGAGCAACAGGTCTTCTTCAGGCAATCCCAGCAAACCCACAATCACCTTAATCGGAAAGATGTTGGTAAACTCATCCCGCAGCTCCACTACCTCCCTGCCATTGAATCCAGACAGTAAGGCAGCCGCATAACTACGCATAACCGGCAGCGTATTTTCCATCAGCTCCTTACCCCGGAAGGCGGGTACCACAACGTTACGCGAAGCGGAATGCTCCCTTCCGTCCATCTGTATAATGGTTTTACCATGCAGCGGTTCCATCTGCCAGGCATAATTGCGGGAAGAAAAAGCAGGATCCTTAAACGCCTTCACAATATCCTCATGCCTGCTCAGTACGTAACTGCCGGTAGGTTCGTGAAAGAATAGCGGCTGATGCCTGTGCATCACCTGGTAAAAATAGTAGGGATCTTCCTGGTACTCAGGAGAGAATAAATTAATACGCATAGTATTCATTTTTGGGTTACAATGAATATAGGGAAAATGAGTGCGGGGGGCAATCAGTTGGTCAGGAATTACGAATTACGAATTGCGAATTACGAATGAGAAGCGAAGACATAAGCGGATCCGCTTATATCTTCGCTTCTCATTCGTAATTCGCAATTCGTAATTCGTAATTATTTATACTTATAGGTCTGCAGCAAATACCGCTTCTCCCCTACTGTGGTGTAAAGCTGGCTGATATAGCCTTTCCGGTTGTAGACATATTCAAAAGACTGGTCGTCGCCACCGGGGCCGCCGGTATAAACGCCGTTGGCGTTGAGGGGGCGTCTTTGAACAGTGCTGCGTTGCAGGCGGTGCTTATTATCGTATTCATATACCGTTTCTTCTGTGCGGCCATCTGCCTCCAGCCGGAATAATTTTACCAGCAGGCCGTTACGATAGGTCAATGTCCAGGTATCCTTGATGGGGGGTGGCTCGTTGTTAAGCTCTGCGGTGCGGCAGATAGCACGCTGGTAGGTAAATTCAGCGTCTTTCCGCCCGGTGAGCCGGTATTTAAATCCATAGTTCCCATTGGTTGACAACTCTTCTGTAATCAGGTTGCCCTCATATGCATAACTGTAAATGGTGGTATCAATTTTTCCGGGCCTGTTTATGTCGTGGGTTTCAATGATGCATTTCAAATTATTCTTTTCATCATACTGCATCTCTTTTCTGTACATCAGGATATTTTTCCGGTAACCTTCATCTACGATGACCTTTCCTGAAGTATCGGTTTTTATGAGGTTCCAGTAATGACCGCCGCCGGAGCCATTGTAAGATTTTCTTTTTACTGTTGCCTGCGGAGGGAATGAGTGCACTTCATGCATCAGCTGTGCTGTTGCATGAAAGCTGCAGAGGAGCAGGGATAAGGTAGGGATAAGTCTTTTCATATTCGCAGATATATTAAAAAGTTACTGTTCAGGTTAGCAGCATTATCATGATGCAGGTGGTTATTTATCAGGAAAAGATGAGCAGGCAATAGTGCTATGAAGCTAGGAAAAAAGTTTGTAAAAGGGAGGCTTCGGCAGCGTTATTGTGAAACGCCGCATCCGGATACCTGCAAAAACGGAGGTATTCCGGATTTGCGGGTATCCCGATGCGGCGTCTGTACCGGGTTTATAGCGTTGCCTTACCGGTTGGTCACTACCGGGTTTGTCAGCGGACTATTACTTTGTATGATTACAAAGGAAGAAACGGAATAGTAAGCGCCATCAGGATTAGCGCCGTTATCTCTCCACTTTTCAGCCATGTTGGCGGTATTCCACTGGTCTTCCTGGAGCACGTAATTGAAATTGAATGATTGACCAGCTTTCGGATCAGAGAGGATATTTGTTCTTACCGGCACTTCCATTCCGGGGCACCAGCCAGCGCGGTTGCCGGTCCAGTTACCTCCCTGGTTTTTCACCACTTTGGGGTTGGTGCTGCATCCCAGGCTGCCCATATTATGTTTGAAGGCAGAAACGTCATTGATATTGATATCATGCGTCCGGAAGGCCCATTCTGCAAATCCCCGGCTACCGGGAGCGTAAGGCTGCGCATGGCCCCAACCGGAGATAATAGTCCGGAAAGAGGTTTGCGCCACGCTATCCGGCAACTGAATGCGGAAGCCTGTTTGTTTTCCGTTATAGGCATTGGCGGTAACAATCCCTTTGCCGAACTGGATAGTACTGCTGCCGGTAGACCAGCTGCTGTAGTCCATTACCGGCGCAACGGCGGCGTATTTATAAGCGGGGGCGCCTGCTTTAAATTCGAAATCTATCGACACCAGCCAGGTGCCGCTCCATACTTCCGCGCGGGTTTCCAGCGTAACATCGCCGACCAGCAAGGATCTGAAGTCGGTAACATCAATCACCCATCCGCCGGGGATAGTACGGTTATCCTTACCGTACGGCGTAATCCAGCGGCCCAGTTCATAATTCAGTCTTTTACTGGTATCGCCGTTGCTGGTCATTAATCTTACGTTGGCGAAAACATCCCAGGGCGGGCATCCTCCGGAGGGGCAGTCAAGATACACGTGCATGAGTATCTGCTTTGTATTGCTGTAGCCGGCAGGAAATTTAAAAGCTTTCGTGGAGGTACCGCCGCTGGCAATAGGTTCCTTGTCAAACGTTTTGATAGTCTGGTCAGCCAGTATGCCGACAGATGCAATACCTGTCTTTATCTGTCCGGCAGTAGCAGTGGTTACATCCGTCATATTCTTCTGACAGGCATATATGCCGCCTAATACAACAATGGTCAGGATGCTTAATAAACTTTTGTTTTTCATTATTCATTGGGTTTTGGTTCTTAACATTGACCAGGGGTTAACCATTCAGGCCTCAAAAACTACAGGATGCGTGCTCTTACCGCGATATGAAATAAATTTACTACCGTACACCTGCTATCAGCACTCAAGGCCAACAAAATAAGTCATCATCAGGCTGTTTAATATGGATGATGCCGGAGGTGTTCATTCCACTTCTCCGTCATGGCTACAGTGCTTCTAATAAAAGGTTCGTGCGTTAACGTGGATCTCTCACAGATGAATAAATGAATGTTATATATCCGGGCTACAGGCAAAAATTTTATCTTCTCCGCGCTGATACTTCTTCAAAAAGATACATCATTTCTTTAAATTTACCCGTAATATATTTTCAGCAGCCGTATTTTTATTTGATATACAAACCGCCAGCAGCTATTATGTCGTATACGCAGGATAATTTTCAGGAATGGATATTTCTGATTGCAGATAAAATGGATGCCTTTACCGGAGCATTTGCATCCCGGCATCACCTGACAGCAGATTACAGTATCCGGTCGTTAGATGACATTGAGCAATGGATTTTCCGTACTTATCCCACCATTCAGCATTTAAGGGAAGATCCGGAAACACTGGATCTATTGACGGTTTATATCGGAGAAACCTTCAGAAAACATATAGGTGGTAAATGGATGATGGATACGGAGGATCAAAAGAACGCCTACTATATGATGCCGGTGCTGACAAGTCCGGACTTCTGCGGAGAAGTATACAAGGCTCCCCGGACTTTTGCCACGGCTGCTATCCCACGAAAAAAAGGAAATTATATCAGTACTATATTAAAAAATAATATGGAAGATATGGGCATCCCGGTAAAAGGGTAATTGATTTCAGGAGAAAGTAATATTCTCTGCAGATAAAACAAGAAATCACACAATTGAAAAAATATTATTATATTTGTTTTGCTTTTTTTTATTGTTCCCCATAACCCGTCACCTCTTTTAACTTTAATGCTTGTTTAACTTTCCTGTCAGGGCTTATGCTTTTGAACGGGTCATTATTTCCTATTTACACATGACAAAATCAATGCATGGTACATGCACGAAGGGAATTGCTGTATTGCTTTTTCTGTGCTGGTTTAATTTTTCAGGGAATGCGGTGAGCGCACAATCTGTAAAGGATACTGCAGCAGCAGCTACATCCGGTTCCGTGAAGCTAAGCGCCGACAGCCTGCTGATACGGATGGAGGAGCTGCACAATACCCTGAACCGTATCAATAATATTACCTCCCGTGAATTTGATACCCGCGGTATGGAGGCAGAACTCCCGGAAATAAAATCCAACCTGCAAACTATTGATGACAACCTGAAGCTCTACAACAAGGTACTGAATATACGTAACCTGCAAATGTTCCGTGTATTACTGGCCGATATGCGGGAACATCTGGAGGAATGGCGCACCCAGCTGTTCGACTACAACAAGGAACTCGTGAGGATGAACGCAGAGATGACCGCTTTTACCAAAGATTCCTTTGTGAAGCAGATCAAGGCAGACACCACCTTCCGGAAATTTTACCTGCCTGAACTGAAAGAATTAAAAAGCAAATGGGATCAGGCACAACAGTCCACCACCCGGCATCTGAACAAGATTACCGTATTGCAGGCGGGCATTTCCGGCAGTTATTTCAAGGCCATAGAACTGGAGAATAAAGTCAATGAACAGTTACGGATTTTTAGTATTAAATCCCTGGGGAAAGAATACAATTATCTCTGGGAAAATAAAAGCCATACAGACTCTTCTGCAGCCGCGCTGGCGCAACAATCTTCCAAATCATTTGAAGGGCTGGGGAAAATACTGAATTATTATACCCGTACGCATTCGGACACCTGGTTCTGGATGTTCCTGATAGGACTGATATTTTTCCTGCGGGTGAATAAACAATTCAGGAAGATAAAAAAGGCCGGCAGCCATGAACTGCTGCAACCGCCCTACATCAAATATCTGCGGGCGCTCCCTTTTGCGGGCACGCTGGTCATCGTGCTTAATATCGCCTCTTTCTTTGACCTGCACGCCCCCTCCGCTTACATCGATTCCCTGCAATCCTTTTTAGTATTTGTACTCACCATCCTGTTCTGGCGCAGGTGGGAACGCCGTATGTTTGTTTACTGGATCACCATCTTCGTATTGTACCTGCTTACCACCGGCACGGCCACGGTGGTGGTACCGGACGTACGTGTGCGCACCTGGATGCTGGCACTGAATGCATTGTCCGTAATAACCGGTTTCTTTATTTACTTCCGCATTTACAAAAACCTGCCTGCCGGAAAGCTGGTCAGAATCGTGTCTGTCATCTTCATTGTGCTGAATGTGCTGTCTGCACTCTTTAACCTGTATGGCCGTTTAAGCATGGCGCAGGTGTACAGCACGGCAGCAATTGCCGGTTTGTTGCAGATCATTGGTCTGACCGTATTCATACAGATCGTGGAAGAAGCCTTCTACCTTCAGATGCAGACCAGCCGTATTGCGGGAGGTTTTACTGCCCGGTTTGATTTTGAAAAGGTGCGTGCGGGGCTTCACAAAATACTGGTGGCCCTGGCAGTAGTACTGTGGCTGATGGTATTTACCACCAATCTGAATATTTACAACGAATTATATAATGGCATCAGCAGCCTGATTACTGCCACCAGAAAGATTGGCAATACATCCTTTACGCTGGGGAATATTCTCCTGTTCTTTGTGATTCTGTTAATTTCCAATTTTCTGCAGAAGTATATCGGTTACTTTTTCGGGGAGACAGACGATGAGCAGGTCGGCGAAGTAAAAGCGAAGAGTTCCCGGCTGCTGTTGTTACGCCTGCTGGTGCTGGTAGCTGGTTTCCTGATAGCCATTGCCGCTTCCGGTTTACCGATGGATAAGATCACGGTAGTACTGGGCGCGCTGGGTGTAGGTATCGGTCTGGGGTTACAGAATATTGTCAACAACCTTGTTTCAGGCGTGATTCTCATCTTTGAACGTCCGCTGAAGATCGGCGACTTTGTAGAAGCAGCCGGACAGAAAGGCCGGGTAAAAGATATAGGTATCCGGTCCAGCAGAATGGTGACCACGGATGGCGCAGAAGTGACTGTACCTAACGGGGACCTGTTATCCTCCAAACTGATAAACTGGACGCTCAGCAACAATCATATACGCACAGAACTGTTATTCACCATTGCTCCTTCAGCAGCTTTGCCGCTGGCGAAAAAAATTATCCTGGAAGAGGTATCTGCTTCGGAGGCTGTTATCGGCAAAGTAGCGCCGGAATTGCTGGTGAAGAGTATCAATGACAGTAATGTTGCCCTGAAGGTGATGGTATGGATTCAGCATGTACACCAGGAAGAAGCATTTAAAAGCCAGATGTTACAGCAGATCTATCAGCGACTGAAGGATAATGAGATTATGATGTCGTAGCGGGAATACAGCAATATTGGTCTTAAGGCAGGAAGCCGTCTCCTTAAATGATGGAGACGGCTTCCTGCCATATGTTTCCGGAAGCAGGTGTTTACCTGCTGTCATTATTCCTGGTCCATAGTCATGATATCCCTGTCAAAGAGATACAATCCGCTTTTATCATCGCCAATCAGCTCCAGCTTATCGTTACAATCCCTGGCGAGTTTTTCTTCTTCCATCTGTTCCATTACATACCATTGCAGGAAGTTGTGGGTAGCATAATCCTTCTCTCCCAGTGCTATTTCTACCAGATCATTAATGCTTTCACTTACCTTGATTTCATGCTTGAGCAGTTGTTCGAAAGCACTTTTCAAGGATACAAATGTCATTACAGGCTGTTCCAGGGCCGGTATAACCGCAAAGCCACCACGTTCATTCACAAAATGAATCAGTTTAAGCATATGCATTCTTTCTTCATCACTATGACGGAAGAAAAATTTGGTAACACCTTTTAATCCGGGTTGGATCTCCGCCCAGCTTCCCATTGCCAGATAAGCCTGCGATGACTGTGCTTCCATCAATATCTGCTTATTCAGCGCATCTTTCATTTTTTGTGATAGCATAAGAAAAGTTCGTTTTAGTACACCAATTTACAAATTATAGTGATGATAAGAGGATGATAATTAGCAGGGAAGGTTAAATTGATGCAAAAGTTTACCCACGGGATTATACTTTTCCCTGCGGGCTGAGTCAGGGCCGAAAACACGGTTTCCTGGCGCTGAAAAAATATTGGAGAGGTAATTAGCGGATTTTCTTTTTCAGTTCCTTAGATAATTCCTTGATGACAGCCGTTTTGTCTTTCTGTATTTTCTTACCAAGTTCTTTTCGTGGCGAATTTGCATTATACTTCGCGCCCCAATCCATCATTTCAATAATTACCGGGAGCAAATCTGCTCCTTTCTGGGTAAGGCTGTAAATAAACCTGGATTTATTTTTTGCGGAAACTTCTTTAATCAGAATTTTTTCTGCTTCCAGCGCATTCAGTCTGTTTACCAATATATTGCTGGCTATTTTTTCTTCTGAATTTAAAAATTCACTGTAAGATACCTTTTCCCTTAACATGATATCCCTGATGATCAGTAATGACCATTTATCGCCAAATATATCCAGCGAGCAGCTTATCGGGCAATCAGACCTCATTTTTTCCATAAGTCAAAAAATTAGTTCTTGCATTTCGCAATATCTTTTTTAACTTGTACTTGCAAAACGCAAGAACAAATTTATAAATTTAAAAAGAAAACCAATGGAAAAATCACAGGAAACCAGGGAACTTCTGGAAACTTACTATCAGGGATTTGCCGAAAAAGCAAACTGGGAAAGTGTTATTGCTGATGATTTTCAGTACATAGGTGGCGATATGACCAACATTGCTCCGGTTACCGGTAAGCAAGCATATGTTGAGATCATCAAACGCTTTTCGCAGCGTTTTGAAGCTATGCGCGTACAGCGGATGATTGTAGAAGACGACAGGGCTGCGGTTATTGGCAACTATGACTTTGTATTCCCCAACGGCGTAAAAATAAATGGAAACGTTGCCGAATTCTGGACGGTAAGCAATGGTAAACTAAGTTCACTGACGTTGTATTTTGACACTTTAACGTTTATGAGCAATTTGAAGTAGGTCAATTCTTGCCATGGAAGGGAAAGTGGCGCTTACCGCCACAAGGCATTGCCTTTGAAAAGCACAAAGCCGCCAAATCATCCAAACAAAAAGCCTCCGGGCTATATCCGAAGGCCTTTTATTCTTCTGCGGGTATCGGATCCATCAATCGAATCCGTTCTTCCTCCTTTCTAGCAGCATGCAGAACGTATCCACAGGCTTCAGGCATCTTACCATATCCTGATCCGCTTATCTTCGTCCAGGAACATCTTCTCTCCGGGTCGTACATTAAAAGCCGGGTAGAAAGCAGGCGTGTTCATCAGCGGACCATTTACACGCCAGATTGGTGGGGAATGGGGATCGTTATTTACCCAGTAGCGGAGGTATTCGTCTTTCATTTTCACGCGCCAGATTCTGGCCACTGAAAAGAAAAACCGCTGATCAGGTGTAAACCCTCCGATCCTCGTTGTATCCTGCCCTTGCCGGGTCATTTTAAAAGCATCGTATGCTACCGCAATTCCGCTGATATCTGCTGTGTTTTCTCCTACTGTAAGCGCACCTTTTATATGAATACTATCCAATACGGTGAATGTACTGTACAGATCAATGACCTGCTGTGTTTTGGCCTTAAACTTCTTATAGTCTTCAGGTGTCCACCAATTTTTCACGTTACCGTCTTTATCAAACTGGGCCCCCTGATCGTCAAACGTATGCGTCAACTCATGCCCGATCACCATGCCAATGCCACCATAGTTAAGCGCATCATCCGCGTTGTTATCAAAGTAGGGAGGCTGCAGAATTCCGGCGGGGAACACAATCTCATTGGCGGAAGGATTATTATAGGCTGTAACTGTAGAAGGCGTAGTGAACCACTCCGTCTTGTCAACCGGCTTACCTAGTTTAGCGAAGTTGTACTGGAAGTTGTTCGCGGCCGCCGATACCACATTTTCAAAATATTTATTCCTTACAATAATTACATTGTTGTATGCGCGCCACTTATCCGGGTATCCGATTTTTTTGGTGATAGCAAACAATTTTATCTTGGCTTTTTGCTTGGTGCTGTCACTCATCCAGTCTAACTTGTCTATCCTGTTGGAGAATGCCTTCTGCAGGTTATTCACAAGTTCCAGCATCCGTGTTTTGGCTGACTCCGGGAAATATAGCTTCGTATATAATTGACCCAATGCCTGGCCAAGATAGGTATCTACCACGCTGGACATGGTCTCACCGCGTGTTTTTTGCATGGTTTGTCCCGTGAGGACTTTATTATATTCAAAGGATGCATTCACAAAGGGCTTGCTGAGGTAATCTGCATAGGTACTAATATAATTTACGCTCAGGTATACTTTCCAGTCCTCAAGCGGAACCGTTTTGAGAAGTGTGTTCAATTTGTCATAATAACCTGGTTGGGCTACATCCAGTGAATCTATGGAAGCTCCCAGATGCTGGAAGAAAGTTGTCCAGCCTATATTGGGATGTTGCTTATTTAAAGCGGCCAATCCAACTTTATGGAAATTGGCTTTTATATCCCGCAACTCAATATTGGTCTTATGTGATGCTGCCAGCTGCTTTTGGATATTGTAAACAAGTGCCGCATTTTTTCTCGCCGATGCAGTATCGCTTCCCGTCAGTGTAAAAAGATCTGCGAGGTACTTTTTATAGGCTTGCTGAATAGCAATGGTGGCTGTGTCTGTCTTGAAGTAATAATCTCTGTCAGGCATACCGATACCAGTCTGACCAATATGCCCCATATTCATGCTACTGTTTTCCTGATCGGGCGCCACCTGAAGATCGATCAGGGAAATGTTAGACAATTTGGTTTCTTCCGCTATGAATGTAAGCATATCAGCAATACTCCTGATGTCATTGATCTGCTGCAGACCGGGTTTGAGTGGCTCAAAACCACGCTGATTAATGATACTTGTATCCATTCCGGAAGCAAAGAAATCACCAATCTTTTGTTCAAGGCTGCCGGAGGGATTATTGCTTTTTGATACGCTGTCAAGGATACCCTGCAACCTGAGACGTTGCTGATAGTTCATAAACCGGTAGGCGCCTACACCCGATTGGCTGGGTGGTATTTGTGCGGTATCATACCATTTTAAATTTACGTAATTATAAAAATTATCACCCGGCTGAATGGTCGAGTCAATTCCGTCAATGGCAATGAAGGTTTTTTCGTTTGTTTGCGGTTGACAGGCAACAAAAACCAAGAAAAGGGATAGCAAAAACCAGTTTCTCATACAAATTGAATTGGTTGCGAAATGATGTTGAATGATTAATAAAGATATCGTTTCTATCTAATAATTTTTCAAATACATCATATGGAAGATGCCGGAATCTTTATAGAATGGAGGGCAAATCATCAGTACTTTCTAAAAAGACCCGTTTTCTTTTGGCATTTGTTGTGCCCCCTGGGTGCTGCCATTGCCGGACAAAATTTCTTACATCAACTACACCCTGTATTGCAAAACCGTAATTATCATAATTTTGATCAGATTATAAACTTTTTTATGGACGAGTTTAAAACCACCATTGATTTTCTAAAAAAAAATGCCCTGGCCAGTTCAATCTTGCTTAGCGATAGCCAGATTGCATCGAAAATCGGGCTAGGTATAGAAAAGTTCAATGAGTATTACCATAAGGATACTGCTCCCGTTAGTACCTTAAAAAAATTGAGAGATAGTTACCCTCAATATCTGATCGGACAAACTTATTTTACGGTGACTTATATTCAGGAAGTAGATCCTGAAGACCCGCCTACTCCTCCTTTAACTGAAGAGGAAAAAAAGAATGGAAAATTTTCAAATTAGCAGTACTATACTGCAGCTATGTAATAATAAACGTATTCAAAAACTGAACAATTACGGACGGGTGGCCAGGCTTTGGCATTCTTCTTTAAAATAAAAGTGCCACGAAAGCCGCGATTTATTTCCGGGAATAGTTGCGATTCCGGGGCAATTTTTCCGGAAATAAGAAAGCCTGCAGGTATTAACCTGCAGGCTTCTTGCATATCTTATTCATGTTATTTGCGGAGAGTCAGGGATTCGAACCCCGGGACCTGTTACAGTCAACAGTTTTCAAGACTGCCGCAATCGACCGCTCTGCCAACTCTCCAGTGGCGCAAATGTATAAAACGAATTGATTTTAAAAAAATTTATACCCGTTTTTTTTGAAAAATCTTCGGCCTAAAGATGGCCCCAGTCCGGATACAAGTATCCAGATACACCGAAAACCCTTTACTATGGCCATTTACATCCCGTAACTATTTTTACATTCACATAGTACCTTGAAGCAGAAAATGTTAGCCATTACACCAATTTCCGTAAATTTAAAGATGAACATATTCTTTGAAGGACCTGTACTCTGGTCGCAAATAGATGCCAATATGCACCTGCGGCACTCCGCCTATGCGGATTTTGCTGCGCAGGCGCGCCTGGCCATGCTCGATAGGGTTGGAATGGATGCCATGCAGTTCGTGAAATTACAACTCGGCCCGATCCTCTTCCGGGAAGAGCTGATCTACCTCCGCGAAATCGGCGCCAACGACAAAGTCACCGTTACCTGTGAAATGACGAAATGCAAAAGCGATGGCTCCCGCTGGTCTATCCGCCACGAGATTTACCGCGGTGATGGCATAAAATCCGCTATTGTCAATGTAGACGGGGCCTGGATAGATACTGCGAAACGCAAACTCACGGCGCTGTCCCCGGAAATGATGGCGCGGTTCAATGCCATTCCCCGCAGCGCGGACTTCATCCCGGAATCAGTGTAACCGCTGCAATATAAAATCAACCCGCTCCCTGACGCTGCCTGGCGGCACGGTGAACAACGTATATCCGTATGCGGTGTATACCTCCTGCATCCTGTCATGCGTGGCAGTGGCCGTAGTAAAATCCTGCTTCCGCTCTTCATCTCCGCAGAAAATTTCTTCCCAGGGCGGGAAGATAAATACGCGGTCATTATACCGGCATTCCCTGCAAAGGCATACCAGCTCTTCTGTCAGCGGTAAACCGGTTAGTTTCGTATAGCCGGCAACGTCCGGAAGCGCCCGGTCAAAAAATACCGGAGATACGCCTGGCTGCAAGGCATGATAGTCCCGCACTGCCGCTGCCTGCATGAGGTTACGGAATGCTTCCGTGTTATCCCAGGGCACAGCATGACCACCAGACTGCACCTGTTCCTGAATAATCTGTCGCCCTGACTCGGGCACAATGGAATAGCCCATTGCTTCCAATGCCTTTATCACCGTGGTTTTACCCGCGCCGGGCCCACCGGTCAATACATAGCCGTTTTGCCTTATCATAAATAGTAAATTGAGATTGAAAAAGATGACAGAACCGTCACCGGGTGAAGTAGCACAAAGATACATCATCTCCGGTAAGTATACACGTACCGGAAAAATTCTGTTGTAAATACATCTCAGGCTGAACAAACAAGGCCGCCCCGGTCAGTACACCGGACAACAAGGCGCCTGTATATAACACAGACGCCTGCATCGTTTCTTCCTGCTCCGGCTGTATGCCGGATATCATTTACCGGACTGTTACCGGTTTGGCAGCGCGTGTAATCATATCCCTGTCAGACTCCAGCGCCTTGATAAAGGGCAGGTCATTCTGCAGCCACGCGCGGGATGACTGCTCCAGGTAATTGTCCAGCTGAAAAAACTTCGCTGCCCTGGTGGCTCCCAACAGCTTGTTCATGCGCCTGAAATAACGCATCTGCAGCCGCCCGAATTCGAGGTCGTTATTAATCAGCTGACGGGTCAGGGAGTTCATCTTGCGCTCGTCCAGTGAAGCAAATTCTTCATTGTACATCTTCAGCAAGGCAATCCGCTCCGTCAGCCAGGGGCTCTTCTCGTCTTCATATTCCAGAAAGGCTGCTGTAAAAGTCTTTTCCTCCAATGGTGAAATATGCAGCTGCTCGCTCAGCAATGCACCTTTGTCTTTCCCGAAGATTTGTGTAACCAGATCCGGCCCGGGGTAGGCCTCGGCGGCAGGTGTCTGGGAGTAAGCCGCCAGTCCTGATAGCAGGACAATCAACAAACAAAACAAAGTTCTCATGTTACCTGGATTTAATAGTTATCGTCGTCCCTTTTCCATCGCGCATTAGCTGCTACGCAGGTATACTGATAAATACAAATCGTGATGAAGGCTACCGTGAATTTTTAATTATGAATTAGGAATGATGAATGATGAGTTAGCGCGAAGATCTAAGCGGATCAAATAACTTTAATCATTCGCTGAGCTCTTCGCTCAAACTCATCATTCATAATTCTTAATTCATAATTGATCCTCTCCTGTTTATCGTTGCGATGGTAATTAGCTTAACAGGCACATCAGCACCTCTGGCCTGGTCTTCGGGAGGCATGGTTATGAGGTGTAAGAATGTAAACAACGGGAACTGAAAAATAGTTCTGGCGGGTAGAAAGATTTAACAGAAGGGCCTCACAACATGATACCCTTCAGGTATGCTTTTCCATAGTTGCCCCATTTGTCCAGCGTTTTGGAGATTGTTTCATTCAGGGCGGCAGTAGTCACTTTTTTCCCTCTGGCAGGCGGTTTCAGCGCTCCGGGCTGCACATCGTCTACCAGCACTTTGGTGGCAAACCAGGTGATATGCTCATGCGGCAATGCTACCCCCAGTATCATACCAGGCAGACCAGTAAAGGATTCCGGCCCGCCAGGGGTAACAATGGCATCCGTATAGAAGGCTACTACATAGATGGAATCCATGATGATGGCATTGGCCCGGCGGCAGTCGAAACCGGCAATCTTCCTGGTTTCATCCGTGAGCTTCCAGCGGATCCGGCGGATACTGTCCTGCTGCAGATACAGTTGCTCAAACACTTTCTTTTGTGATATGCTTTCTTTTTTCTGCAGATCTGTATATACTTCGTTGGCCTCTGCAGGCGATTCCCGGACATTCACATTCTCCTGCAACTCCCTCCCTGGCTTGTAGGAAGTGATGTTACCGGTAAACTGCAGATCAAAATAGGATGTACTGAATTTAGGCGTCATCTTTTTTTCCAGGTCTTTCCAGGAAGCGTTATCATCACCGTACATCTCGTCTATCCGTGCATGAACGTTCTGCTTCTTCTCAAACTCTATCCTGCCCTGCTGCAGAAAGGTCGTATGCTGCGCCTGCACGCTGCTGCACACAAAAGCTAAAAGACAAATAACAATGCTTTTCATAAATCAGTCTTTAGATGCCGCTCCTCCGGCTTTATTGAAATTCCAGGTAACAGACAACATACCATAGCGTCCGATGGAAGACCAGGTGTTCTGTGTGATATAATTACTGTTGACAGACCTGCTGAATCCGATGTTCTGGTTCAGCATATCATTTACAGAGATGCCTGCCTGCAGGGCTTCCTTCTTGCCAAACTTCTTCATAAGTCCTGCATTCAGGATACACGCGTTGTTGTTTCCGGTAAATACGGCAGTTTTCTGCCGGATATTATAATTGGCCTCCGAGTGCAGTACCAGCTTCCAGGGCAGGAACAGGTCCATGCTGTAGGTGAAAGTATAAGTCCAGTAATCGGTACGTATACTTTTCTGCACGGAAGATGTACTGGTATTGAACCGTGCTTCCGCCTGCGCATATGCTTCATAGACTTTTTCTTTGGAACTCATGAAATATATGCTCCCATTGCCGTTGAAGCTGCGCGTTATGTTCTGTTGGCCTTCAATAAAGTTCACATTCCGGTAATAGTTGTTGGTCAGGTTATACCCGATGGTGTGGGGCGTACCTTTAATTCTCCAGCCCATTGTCATGTCCATTCCGGCGTTCTGATTACCGTTTACGTTTACCGCCTGCGTTGTACGGCGGCCTTTTGCATCGATGGTGGTATAATCGCTGAAGTCATTGCTGCTGGTATTATACATCAGGCTGATCCAGAGATTTCTTTCTGAAATAACCTTATAATCAGAATAGGTTATTCTGAAATTATTTCTGAAAGATGGCTTCAGATCAGGGTTTCCGATATACACATTCTGCTCGTCTTCATTGGAGCGCAGCGGTTGCAGCTGATTGATGGAAGGCTGCCCGGTATTACCGTTATAGGAAAAGTTGAGCCGGCGCTGCTGGCTGAAGGTATAACGCAGGGTGGCTGCTGGAAACCAGTTAACAAAATCGCGCCTGCGGGAGCTACCCTGATACTTGTCCTGCTGGTCATATCCGGTAAGCCCAACGTTACCGCCTAAATTAATACGTAATTTTTTTGCATTAAAAACATAGAACAGTCCGCCCTTGTGGGTTAGCATGTTGAAGGCATAATCGTTGCTGAAGGTACTGTCCAGCAAGGCATATTTTCCATCTGCCTTATTAAATGAATTGCGGCTGGAGTGGCTGTTGGTAATATTAATGCCGTAGCTGGCCATCAGCGAGGACTTGGGCGACAACGGCTCTGTATAGGTAATGTTACCGTTTACATTGATACTTTCGTTATTGGTAGTCTTGTACTGGTCGGTATGCTGCGTAGAGTCTACCGCGTTATTGGCAAAATAGTCTGTTTTCGAATCCAGGAAACCATCGCCTTTGGTACGGGAATAGTTTTCCGAGAAGTTCAGGGAAAGGGTTCTGCCTTGTTTCTTTAATTTCTTCCGCCAGAGAATATTACTGGAAAGGGTACTGATATCTGATTTGGCATTATACCTGCGTTCATTCTGATTCACCAGGGCGCTGTCTGCCCCGATAAATTCAGAAGCGAAGCGGCTGTTGGTTATTTTATGATCCAGTCCGCCATCCATGCGGATAGTCAGGGAGGAAGAAGAATCGAGCTGTCTTTCATAAAAGCCGTTCAGGCTGTTTCTCATGATGCTGTTATTGAAAGACTCCCGCACGTTACGGAAGGTGGTGGTATTATCCGGCATGATATTCTGTGTGTTGGTAACGCTGTTACCATCCATGTAGAGCTGCATGGTTTTCAGGTTACCATTGATATTGTTTTTATCTGCATTCCACTTATTATTGAAGTGCAGGCCGCCGGTTTGTACCAGCGGGTAGCCTTTGCCTTCGTATTTTCCGCTCCAGTCCTGCATATCATCTGTAACCGTGCCGTTAAAAACAAGATCACCGCTGCCGTCGGGTGTAAACTGATCGGCCATGCCCTGTCCGTATTTCTCCCGTTCATTCCAGTCGAGGCCCATTTTACCGGTATTGGAAACGATGCCGTAGGCAGAAAATTTCATTTTTCCGCGGAACATATTCAGCATGGCACTGGTTTCATGAAATCCGTCCAGGCCTGCGCCGGTACTGATTTTTCCGAAGTACCCGTTTTTTTTGTTTTCTTTGAGTTTCAGGTTGATGGTTTTCGCTGCCTGTCCGTCATCTACGCCGGTAAAGGCTGCCTGGTCGCTTTTTTTATCAAACAGCTGTACTTTATCCACCATATCGGCGCGCAGATTTTTTGTTACCAGGGTAGGATCATCGCCAAAGAATTCTTCTCCGTCTACCAGCACCTTTTTTACCTTTTCTCCCTGTGCGGTAATCTGCCCCTTGTTATCTACCTGAATGCCGGGCAGTTTCTTCAGGAGGTCTTCCACATTGGCGTTAGCCTGTGTCTTATAGCTGTCTGCATTAAATTCTGTGGTATCTCCCTTTATTTTGATGGCGGCCACCTTCTGTTGAATCACTACTTCATGCAGCAGTCTGGAACGCAGGGTGAGCATAATACTACCGGTATTATGCACGCTGGTATCTGATAACGTTACCGGCTCTACGTAATCGGCAAAGGAGGGATAGGTAATCAGCAGCAGGTATTTACCCGCCGGAATGTTATCCAGCTGAAAATTACCGGTGGCGGCAGAGCGGGTAAAGGTAACGAGTATGGAATCTTTTGCCTGCAGCAGGGCTACTACGGCGTTGGAGAGTTTTACGTGATTAAGCGTGTCTGTCACATTCCCCTTGATCACTGCCTGCTGGCCATAACACAGGTTAATAACGGTTAAGCAAAAAATGAACGATAGGATTTTTTTCATCGCGGGTATTACAGTTATAAACTACGGGGTAAAATTCATCTTTTAATTCAGAAAATGATTGTTGGCAGTGATAAACATCTGTTAAAAAGCATCCTATTTATCATGTAGGTTTAGTGTGTTACTGTTGGCATTTAACAAACGGCTATCGTCATAACAAGATAAGAAAAACTTTTTAGAAATGGGCTGCCATGAGGTCCATCAGTTCTTCGGCGGAGAGGCGGCCGGCCTGGTCGCTGCCTTCCAGCAGGCGGTCTGCCAGATCCCTTTTGCTGTTATGCAGGGCCAGGATCTTTTCCTCTATGGTATGCTGGGCAACGAGCCGGTAGACGGTAACGGGCCGTGTCTGCCCTATACGGTGTGCGCGGTCGGAGGCCTGTTCTTCTACGGCGGGGTTCCACCAGGGGTCCAGGTGAATGACATAATCCGCTGCGGTCAGGTTCAGCCCTATGCCGCCGGCTTTCAGGCTGAGTAAAAACAGTTCTCCGTTGCCGGACTGAAAATCTTTTACCAGCTGATCGCGCTGCCCTACCGGCGTTGCGCCATCCATGTACAGGTAGGAGATCTGTTGCTGATCCAGCGCATTTCTCACGATGTCCAGGTGTTTTACAAACTGGCTGAATACCAGCGCGCGGTGTTTGTTGGCGATCAGCTCTGCCGTGATTTCCAGGAAGGCTTCCAGCTTGGAGGAGCTTATCCGGCTTTCTGTATCCACCAGTTGCGGGTGACAGGCGGCCATGCGCAGGCGGCTGATTTCAGCGAGCGCACGGAAGCGTTGCTGCCCGGCGGTTGTGGCGTCAAAGGTTTCCAGGTTCTCCACGGCCTTGCGGCGCAGCGCCTCATAGAAGGTAGCTTCTTCAGGCGTAAGCTGTATCAGCCGGGTGATCTCCGTTTTTGCCGGCAGCTCATCCAGCACGGCTGTTTTGGTACGGCGCAGGATAAAGGGCGCCAGGAGTTTCCGCAAATGCGCCTTCACCGTACTTTCCGGGTTACGTAAAACAGGGTATACAAACTGTTCATTGAAATGATCCAGGGAACCGAGTAGCCCGGGATTCAGGAAGCGGAACAGGTTCCAGATTTCCGTCAGCTGATTTTGTATAGGCGTTCCCGTTAACATCACCCGGAAATCGGCCTGCAGCATCATAGCGGCTCTGGAAGTTTTTGTCTGATGATTTTTGATATGATGCGCTTCGTCAAGGATAACGGTGCCCCATTGCCTGCCAGCCAGCAGCTTACCTTCCGACTGCAGCAGTCCGTAGGAAGTGATGATAACATCCAGCGGGGCAGCATGGCCGATCACAGCTTCCCGCCTGCTGTTATGCAGGAAGCTGACGTTCAGGGAAGGTGCGAAGCGGGCTATTTCAGCAGCCCAGTTAGCTATTACGGAAGCGGGACATACAACAAGTGCAGGTCCCAGGGCCGCGCGGTACAGCAACAGGGCAACAGACTGAATCGTTTTTCCCAGCCCCATATCGTCCGCCAGGCAGGCGCCGGCTCCCCAGGCTGCGAGGTGGGTCATCCAGCGGAAGCCTTCTTCCTGATACGGGCGCAGGGTGGCCTGTAAGGTAGCAGGTACTTCCGGGATGGCAGCCATCGCGGTTTCGCGTTTCAGCGTAAATATTTTCCAGGCGGCATCTGTTGTGGCAGCGCCGGCATGCGCCAGCAGTTCTTCCAGCACCGGCGCTGCAAACTGAGGTACCTGCCATCCGTCTTTTTCTTTTGTTCCGATGCTCGCCAGTTCGTTGAGGCGTTTACGTAAGTCCGAGGTGAGCGCCACAAATTCGCCGTTGCTCAGGGCGATAAAGCGGTGGTTCACAATGCGTGTGGTATCCAGCAGGTCTTTCAGTGATAATACCAGGTCTTCATCTACCCTCAGCTCTCCTTCGCAGGCAAACCAGTGGCCTTTCTGCTTTACGTTAACGGTGAAGCCGGAGAAGCCGGCCGTCTGCCGCACCCGGTAACGTTCTCCTTCCGGCCATTCGGGGCGTACCAGTTCCGGATGGTCTTTTATCAGCTCCAGCAGCTCCAGGCAGTCTACCGGATCTTCAAAGAGGATAACATCTTCCATCAGTTCCTGCGGTACAATCTGCTGAATCATCTCCTGCAACTTTTCCGCGTTGGTCTTTTCCAGCGCCAGATCGCGGGCTGCCTGCCAGCGTGCGCCGTTGCTCATCCCGATGATGTGGGCGGCGCCCTGTCCCGGTTTACAGTAGGGTGGATCGGCGGTAAATGGCTTGACAAACAACGCCGCTTTCAATCCGTTGCCATAAGGCAGGAGCTGCACCACAATGCGCGGATCTCCGTTACGCCGGCGCAGGCCAACGCTGCCCTCTCCAAGATCCGCATGGATGGTAATATGCGCACCAATGCTGCGCAGCACTTCCATGAGTTTATCTTTTCCGGCGGCGGGTACTACAGGTATCTGGCTGAGCGTCTGCAATACTTTCCGTTGCCGGGCGGTGAGTTTAATGATCTTCAAACGCGCAGGCGTTTCATGCAGGAAAATGGTATCGCTGACAAAGTCAGTGATGTCACAGGAAAACGTATAGCCGTTACCGATATTATTCACGGCCAGCTCCGGTATCCCCTTTACTACTTCCACCGGTACAGCGGGGTTATCTGCCAGGAACAGCAGCGGATGGCCTGCTATCTCATTCCAGACGCGGGCATCAAAGGAATAGTATTCTCCGTCGTAATTATAGTAGTGATCCTTATGTACGGTGCCGCCTATACGGAAATCCTGGTCGGTCATTGCTTCCGCCTTCCCTTCCTTCAGCTTTTTCAGCGCCACCTGGCGGCCGCTGCTCCATTGCCCGTCGCCAGCGGAAGATTGCAGTACCGGCTGGATTTTATAGCTGGAAAAATCCAGCAGGTATATCAGGCGGTAGCTGACTTCTTTCTTCTCTTTTTTTACCAGTTCCGCTTCAGCAACCAGCAAGGTATTCAGCAGGCGTTCCCAATCGGCCGTCTGTTCCAGCAGCGAAAAAACCG
The DNA here is from genome assembly GCF_009928525.1 of Chitinophaga solisilvae. Lineage (GTDB taxonomy): Bacteria > Bacteroidota > Bacteroidia > Chitinophagales > Chitinophagaceae > Chitinophaga > Chitinophaga solisilvae. Next base: position 93,139 of record NZ_JAABOK010000022.1, read on the forward strand.
GCGGCCGCTGAATACTGCCTTCCAGCTGGTGGAAGACCGGTGCATAACCGCCATAGCCTTCATTTCTCAGCAGGTATAAATATTCGTACAGGAGTAACCGGTAGTGGTGTTCCATCACGCGGCGCATCAGCGCATCCGCATTCACCCGGAAAGTATACAGCAGCTTGCTCCGCGGATGCAGCAGCTGCAGGCACATGATAGCCAGGAAGCTCAGCAGCCGGCTTTCATTACGTTCCAGCAGTATCAGCAGCAGGTTTTCCGCCTTCTCCTTTTTTCCGGTATGAAAATACAGGAGCGCGACGGCTGGCGTAACTGCGGGAAACAGCTTTCGTTCGTACGCGGTAAGTATTTTGCTGATAACCGGATTAGCATCGCCTCCGGGCAGCAGCATCAATGTAAATGCATACCAGAAGGCAAACAGCGGAGATACAGGTATCGTATTTTTTTTATCGTACTGCCGTTGCCGTTTAATACCTTTATCGAAAGTTTTCAGGGCTTTGTCAGGCTGCGCATGGTACAACAGCCATACTGCCTGCATAAAAATATCGTCCGCCGTTTCATCTGCCATTGCGGGCGACAATAATCCCTGCATCAGCAGCAGCTCTGGAAAACGGTATGCCTGCCTTTGTTCAAAAGCCAGCAGATCCGCCATCGGCGGCAGCTGCAGCAGCTGGTACTTCATGGCGTATGCATACATCCTATCAATTGCCTGCTGACTAAAAAGCTGCAGCAGACCGGCATATTCCGGATAATACAGCAGCCAGGAGATAGCCGGCAGGTATTCATCCAGCTCCGCCTCCACTCTTTTCACGGGCGCCAGCAGCAGATATTTATCGCCCGTAAAATAGGCTACCAGCAACTGTTGCAGGTCCTGCAGGCGTGCGCTGACCGTATAAAAGGCATGCACCGCCATCCGCGAACGGCCAATGACCTGCAGGTATTGTGGCTTTACAATATTCGCAGGAAACAACAGAAAATTCAGTTCGGGCGCCAGTGTAAAATTACCGGTAACATTTACTCCCCCCAGCTCCCGCTCCTTGAGGTCCTGCAGGATTTCATCAAAGCGCTTCCTGGGTAACTCCTGCATCAGCTGCACGGCATCAAACAGGGTATGCTTTTCCAGGGGATACAGGTGAATGGAAAGCACGTCCATCACCAGCTGCGCATCAGCGGGCTGAGATTGATATTGCTGCCGGTACCAGGAGGTGTTTATCATCCGGCAAAAGTAAGATATGATTTACGGATTTTGGAATTTACGGATTTTGGAATTTATAAATGCTGCGGAGATCTGAGCGTAATTATTTGCTTAGATCTTCGAAGCATTTATAAATTCCAAAATCCGTAAATTTTCCCTTTAAATAAAGTTGACTTTTTTCGTCCTGAGGGTGGCTGCCTGCGCAGCGGATAGTTCCTGGTCTGTAACCAGGGCGGTGATGAGGGAGAGGGGGGCAAATTTCAGGTAGCTGTCTTTGCCTATTTTGGAGGAGTCGCAGAGGAGGTAGATGTGGTCAGCGCTGCCGGCCATGGCGGTGGTGATGCCGGCTTCTTTTTCGCTGATGGCGGTCAGTCCTCTTTTTGCGGAGAGTCCGTCTGTGCCTACGAAGGCTTTGGCGGCGTGGTAGCTTTTGATGTGGGCGATGGCTCTGTCTCCGTGGATGGCTTTCCTTTCCTTATCTATTTCTCCGCCGATGAGATTCACCTGTATGCCGGCTGCATCCATAAAGGCGGCGGCTACCGGTAAGGAGTTAGTGATGATACGCAGCGGGGTGATGTTTTTCAGGTGGGGGCACATGGTGAATACGGTGCTGCCGCAGTCCATGAAAATGGTGTCTCCGGGTTTTACCAGAGCGGCCGCGCGTTTACCGATATATTTTTTGCGGGCGGAGGCCACCTGTTCCTTGTCGGCAAATGCGGTGAACGGATGTTGGGGAGGCGCTTTCATAGCGCCGCCGTGGGTTCTTATCAGCAGTTCTTCCGCTGCCAGCTGTTGCAGGTCACGACGGATGGTGATGGCTGAAATGCCCAGCTCATCTGCCATTTCCTGCACGTCCATGCTCTCTGTCTTCTCCAGAATTTTTAAAATTTTTCTTTTTCTTTCCTGGAATCCCATTTCTTTTTATATTTGATCAAAATAATCAATAACGATCAAATATAATCATTTTTATGCCACCCGACGTAAAAATCATGTCAACGGAAATTCTGTCCGACAACTGGTACACGCTGAAAAAGGTAACGTATGAATACAAACGCCGCAACGGCGACTGGCAGACACAGTCGCGCGAGGCATATGACAGAGGCAACGGCGCTGTGATACTGTTGTACAACGTGCAGACCCGTACCGTTATCCTCACCCGTCAGTTCCGGCTGCCCTCCTTTATCAACGGCAACAGCAGCGGTATGCTCATAGAAGCCTGCGCCGGCCTGCTGGATGAAAACAATCCGGAAGAATGCATCCGCCGCGAAGCGGAAGAAGAGACAGGTTACCGTATCCGGGATGTGCGGAAAATATTTGACGCGTATATGTCGCCCGGCTCTGTAACAGAGATACTTCACTTCTTCATCGCCGCCTATGATCATCAAATGAAAGTCAACGATGGCGGAGGTCTTGCACATGAACAGGAAGAAATAGAAGTGCTGGAAATACCTGTTGCGGAAGCAATGGAGATGATTACACGGGGAGAAATCAGAGATGGTAAAACAATTATGCTACTGCAGTATATAAAACTAAATGGAATTTTGTAAATTCAGGAATGGAATTACAATTCACTCCCTTTCCGGAACTGACAACCGGCCGGCTGCTGCTCAGACAGCCTGAAAGCCACGATGACATTGCCTTACTGCGAATCCGCTCTGATGATGAGGTACGGCGATATATACAACGTCCTAAAAATTCGCTGGAAGATGTACAGCAATTTATTCAGAAGGTCAGGCAAGGTATTGCCGCCAATGAAAATTTATACTGGGTGATTATCCACCGGGAAACACAGGAACTGATGGGCACCTTCTGCCTGTGGAATCTGTCTGCTGCAAATAACAGCGCCGAGATCGGCTATGAACTGCATCCCGACTATCAGCACCAGGGATATATGCAGGAAGCCATCACCGCAGTTATTGACTATGCCTTCCATACCATGAAAGCCGGTATGATTACCGCCTTCACCGTAGAAGAAAACCAGGCATCCATCCGTGTACTGGAAAGAAATCACTTCCTGAAAGCGCCGCCTGAAATGCAGGAGGAAGCAGAAGATGACGGTATTATTTATATTTTAAACCGCTGAAATAATCCGCAGACTTTCCTACCTTCAGGAAGTGAAATACTTTACCATTCCGCCGTCAGATCATCTGAAAGATATAGTAAGATATTTCTGGGTACTGGAAAGTGCCGAGCCATACGTTCATTACTCAATGGCCGATGTCTGCCCGGAGCTGGTATTCCACTACCACGGGCGGTTTGATGAAATAGCTGCCGATGGCAGCAGCGTACCTTCCTTTACTGCCGGCGTACACGGACAAAGCAGTCGCATCCGCCGTTTTACCATCAACGGCTCCTTTGGCATACTGGGCGTTTACCTGTATCCGCACGCAGTATCCCTGCTTTTTAACGTGCCGCCGGTAGTACTCACCAACGAAATGACCGACCTCAACACCCTGCTTAAAACAGCCGGCGACAACCTGGAAGAACAGGTAGCGCTGGCGCCGGGGCATCCGCAACGTATACAGCTCATTGAAGCGTTCATCACCCGGCGCCTGCTGCAGCAACGACAACAGCAGCCACCGGTATTTCACGCCATACAGGCCATCATTGAAAGCAAAGGACAGATTACAGTGAAACAGCTGGCGCAGGATTATTTCTTATCAGAAAGACAATTTGAACGGCAGTTCCGGCAATTCTCAGGATTCAGTCCCAAACTGTTTTCCAGGATATCACGCTTTCAGTGGGCCATAGCGCAATACGGGAACAACTTCCCGTCATTAACGCAACTGGCACTGGAAAGCGGCTATTATGACCAATCGCACTTTATCCATGACTTCCGGGAGTTTTCCGGTCAGCATCCCCGCCACTATTTTTCCGGTAACACCGACGCCACCAGGTGGCGCGACTAAGATGTCGGGTTTTTCCAATTTCAACCGCCGGCCCCATCCTAATTTTGGGTCATTGTTTCACTTATAACTTTCAGCAAATGGAAATTCCAAAAGGCCATCAGGCAGTCATGCCCTACATGATGCTTTCAGACGCAGCAGGCTTTATCCGCTTCACCGAAAAAGTATTCGGCGCAATGCTCACCCACACCACCAACCGGGATAATACCGATAAAATCATGCATGCCGAAATCCAGATTGCCGGCAACACCATTATGTTCTGCGACGCTACCGAACAATGGAAGGAACAAACAGCCAACCTGTTCGTATACGTCCCCGATGCAGACACCACCTATCATACCGCCATTGACAACGGCGGCGCCACCATCATGGAACTGACCGACCAGCATTATGGCCGCACCTGCGGCGTAAAAGACCCGGTTGGGAATGTGTGGTGGATCACATCGGTGAAGTAAATTACGAATTGCGAATTGCGAATTACGAATGCTGAGCGAAGACATAAGGGAAGAAGTAAATTCTTTATCTGCTTATGTCTTCGCTAAGCATTCGTAATTCGCAATTCGTAATTCGTAATTCATAATTATAAAAAGTACCCACAAAGTAATAACCCGTCCCTTCCTTCCCGCCTGAATACTTCTACCTTAGTGCTGACCAAAACACTGCGGAAAAATGAAAAGAATTATCTTCCTGTTCTCGTGGGTATTAATTTCCTGTACTTCAGATGCACAAAAAAAAGAAACAATGAAACCAGATATTTTTGCTGCTATCACCGGTAATGATGAGCCTACCGTGAAGCAATGGATTGCGCAGGGCAACAACCTGGAAACCAGGAATGAAAAAGGAGAAACGCCGCTGATGGCCGCTACCTATAAAAATAATATACCGCTGGCCTCCCTGTTCATACAGGCGGGCGCAGATGTGAATGCGCAGGACCGCATGCTTAACAGTCCGTTTTTGTATGCCGGCGCTACCGGATACCTGGAAATATTACGCTTATGCCTGAAAGCGGGCGCCAGATACGATGTATATAACCGCTATGGCGGCACGGCGCTGATTCCTGCCTGCGAAAGAGGACATATAGCCATTGTAACAGAGCTGCTGAAAGACAAATCCTTTCCGGTGGACCATATCAATAAGCTGGGCTGGACGGGCCTGCTGGAAGCCATCATCCTGGGCAACGGCGGCACGAAACATATACAGATTGTACAATTGCTGATTGATGCAGGATGCCATGTAAACATTGCAGATAAAGACGGCGTAACACCGCTGGCACATGCGAAAAGCCGCGGCTTCACAGAAATAGTAAAAATACTGGAAAAGGCAGGCGCAAAGTAAACGCCTGTCTTCCTGCTGCTTTTCTGCTTTCTTCCCTTCCATTCTTCCCCCCTCCCCCCACTCATTTCTGCACACTTCCCATTCTCTGCAAACGTTTGTCGGTTTTGTACTTTCTTCTCTTTTGCATTTGTAATTTTCACTTTTCTTGTCTGTTCCCCTTTTCTTGTATAATTTAAAAGAAAGTACCGTAAATCTGACTCCACCGGGCAGAGCACCCCGGTTTGCACATCTGACGATTCGAGCTGTTTTTCCCCCCGATGCCATACCGGCATACGGTTGACCCGTTTCATTTTTTCTTAACCAAAATAAAAACAATGAAAACACAAGGTATTCTCACGTTACTGGCGGCAGGCACGCTGTTCATGGCCTGTAAAAACAACCTCCGCGAAGACATTAAACCCGGCAGCGACAAACCCGCTGCAACAACCGAACTGACAGGCACCTACACAGAACAGATTTTCACCGGACTGGATTTCTACAACGGCTATGCCGCCAACGCCTACACCGATGCCGGCGGCGTTATTTACCTGAATAATACCGTAGCCCTGAAAAAAATATCGCTGAGAGGAAAAGCTGATTCCACCGCCACCTTCAAAGGAGAGCTGCGCATATACCAGCGCGGCGACGGCTATGACCGCGACGGACAACTTTACTTTCTCAGAGACTCCGTCGTAAAGGCGCTGCTGACGAATCAGAGCACCTTCGATTCCGCTGCCAAATCCAGAATAGATGCCTATGCACCCAAAACAGGCTACCTGTATGTAACCCCCTTCTTCTATTGGTACCAGTCCATCAAATCAGTACCATATACTTTCGACCTGAAAGATGTAGCCTCCCTGCTCACCGGCAAAGACTCCGTATGGGTAGCGCTCAGCGCATGGGGTACACATCTTGACCAGTCTGACTGGGTGGGTAAAAACGAACCCCGCTCCTTCTCTGCAGACTTCAGCATCACGGCAGACAACAATACCACCAATGCCAACCCAACCTACATACAGGCCGTTCAATTCGGCAGAATAGCAGATGCTGCCGGTAACAACTCCCGCACCCTGACCAAAATCATCACCATCCCCTACCGCCTGCGCAATGCGAAGATAGTAGTGGTATCACAAGCCTGGGGCGCCGGGTCCGGCGGTGAAGAATATACTTACCGCACCCATAACGTGAGCTGGGATAATACACAGATCGGTACCTTCTCCTCCAAAGTAGCCTGCGGCCCCAACACCATGCGCAGCTACGACATTTCTTCCTCCCCACGCAACTGGTGCCCTTCTGAAGTAGTACCACCACATACCATCAGCATCAGCGGCACCATCGCCGCCGGCAGCAACCACACCGTAAAAGTGGATATCGTCAACGCCAAAGCTGATGCTAACAACAACTTCAAACTCTCCGTATATATAGCCGGCGAAAAATACTAGGTTAAAATAATTACGAATTACAAATTGCGAATTACGAATGATGAGCGAAGATCTGAGCGGATAAAGAATTTACTTCATCGCTCAGATCTTCGCTCATCATTCGTAATTCGCAATTTGTAATTCGTAATTCCCCCAAATCCCTACCTTAGCATCATGTATCTTCAAACGCTTCCGAAGGTTTTTCATGCTGCGAATGAAATTACGCCGCCTGTTTATCCGGATCATTTTCTGTATGCAGAAACGATGCGGCAGCCGTATGACAGCCCGGCGCACCCTGCAGGCATAGGTTTGTTGCTGAGTGGCGGCGGAACGTGCGGGTACTATGTAAATGGTGGCAAAAATCCGGTACAGGCGCAGCAAGTGTTCTTCATCAACCGGGGCAGCCGGCTGGCGGTAAGCACCGGCAAAGAGGTGGCGCCGGTGATGTTATTCTTTCATTCCGGTATGCCGGATCTGATTCAGTACAGCCTGCATTACGAAGATGAAAAATTACTGGATGCACCGTTTGATAGTCTGCCGTACGATTTCTCCTACCTGGAGAGAATGCATACCAACCCCGCCCTGCATCAGACCATCATATCCCTGATAACACTGGGCAACAGCTGTTCTTCCTTTGCCGCACTACGGGCAGATATCATCATCAGAAGCCTTTTTGAGGACCTGCTGAAAGCCAACCGGGAAGCATTTCGCCGGTCGCAGAACATACAGGCAGTAAAGGTTGCCACACGGCGGGAGATCTTCAAAAGAATCGCATTGGCCAGAGAATGGCTGGAAGCCCATTATGCGGGTAACGTTACCCTTGAAGATATGGCTGTCATCGCCACCATGAACAGCCAGCATTTTCTGCGTATGTTTAAACAGGCGTACCTGATTACACCTCATCAGTACCAGATAGAACTGAAGCTCAGGAAAGCCGTGCAACTACTGGAAACAACCTTGATGCCCGTACAGGACATATGCCTGGAAATCGGCTTTGAAAGCGTCTTCAGCTTCAGTGTATTGTTTAAGGAACGTTTCGGTACACCGCCGGCAGCTTTCAGAAAAGAAGCGGCCGGATGAAATTCTCCATTTCCGATAAATCCCCTTCCCGCTACCCTTGTTAGTTTTGCTTCATCATCAATATGTAACATCATGAATCAATTATCAACACCTGATTTCAGTCAGTTCAAATTGAGGGTGAACATTAAAACTCCGGTTGAAAATGTTTACAAAGCCTGGGCTACCAGCGCCGGGCTTACCTCCTGGTTTGCGGCAGCATCCTTTACTGATGAGGATGGCAACATCCGGCCGGCAGATGCACCGGCACAAACCAACGACCATTACCGGCTCCAGCTTTCCTGTGAAGGAGTGGATGCCCACGGTACCGGAAAAGTATTGCAGGCGAATGGCAAAAATATTTTCAGCTTCACTTTCTCCAAAGGCTGTCCTGTCAGTATTTCCATTTATCCGGAACATGGAGAAACCATTGTAGAACTGTTTGAAAGCAAACTGCCTACCGACAGCGATACCATTCAGAGACATTACGTCGGCGACTCCAAAGGCTGGATCTTCTTTCTCACCAACCTCAAATCTGTACTGGAAGGAGGATTGGATTTGCGTAATAAGAATGAAGCTATTGGGAATGTGATTACGGGATAGAATGGAGAGTGAGGAATTGCGAATTACGAATTGCGAATTACGAATTGCGAATTACGAATGTAGCGCGAAGATCTGAGCGGATAATGAATTTACTTCATCGCTCAGATCTTCGCGCTACATTCGTAATTCGTAATTCGCAATTCTATAGTGTCCGGTTAAAATAACCCAAAGGATAAATAAAAGGAGGCCGATGTGGCCTCCTTTTTTAGTAAGTTTAAGTTACCACACTAAAACTACTATTATGAGCAAAAGTAGATTTTTTTCC
>NZ_JAABOK010000023.1 GCF_009928525.1 Chitinophaga solisilvae
GAATTACGAATGTAAAAGCGAAGAGCTAAACGTAGATTAAAAGAGATAACTATTGTATATCACCTTTAATCTACGTTTAGCTCTTCGCTTTTACATTCGTAATTCGCAATTCGTAATTCGTAATTATCCTCAATACGTAACCGCTACCCCCACATTAAACGCCGTTCCTTTTCCTTTGGCGTAGAATCCGGGTTGCATGAACCACTGGGAGCGGGCGGGGAAGTAATCCTCGTTGAAGAGGTTTTCTATGCCGAGGGTGAGCAGGGTGCGTGGTGTTACTTTGTAGCTGGCGTTGAGGTTAACGAGGTTGTAGGCTTTTACCTTTCCTTCGTTACCGTTGTATACGCCTTTGGCATTTTTCTCAAAGCGGTTGCGGCCATTCACGCCGAGGTACTGCAGGCCTATTTCCAGGTCTTTCACCGGGCGGTAGCTGATGCTGCCGGTTACTTTGGGTGGCGCTATTCTTCTGCCGTTCAGGTATACGTTATAGCTGCCGCCGGTGCTGGAAGTATCTGCCTTACCTTCCAGGAAGCTGTAGCTGGCGCCCAGGCTCAGGTTGGATAATACCTGATAGTGGAGTGCAGCTTCGAAGCCATATATACGTTCAGGCGTGCGCGTTACATTGAACAGTTCTGTCTGCGGATCGAAGATCATGTCCACTCCCAGGCGGGAAGTGCTGATGAAACCACTCAGTTCAAAACGCAGCCTGCCGGTTTCGCTGACGAATCCCAGCTCATAGTTATTCACCAGTACGGCTTCTGTGTTGATTTTCTTAATATCGTTTACCTTGGCATCGCGGAGCACCAAGCCAATGTCTGCCACGGAAAAGCCCTGTGAGAAGCTGAAATAAGGCATGAACAGCGGCAGGCGGTTATAGCGGATGCCGGCGTTGAAAAGTGTGGCCGTATAATCCAGATCGCCGCCCTTTACAAAAATGCTGGGCGACTGCGTACTGCCGTTGGCGTTAGTAAGCCGCAAGGTCGTATAGTCGTCTACGCGCACGCTTACTCTTTCCACCCTCACCCCTGCTTTCAGGATCAGGTCTTTCCACAGTGACCATTGCGTTTCAGCAAAGGGGGCATAGTTGAACATATTCATTTCCGGCACCCAGATTCGGCCATCCACCAGCGGCTGCGAGGTGATATCGTTCATCACGTCGGCTCCGTAGGATAATGTGCCGTTAAAGGCAGCCCTGTTGCTCAGCGGGGAGTTGAACATCAGCCTTACGCCTTTCTTTTTATCGAGGGTATGCGACTGGCCGTCGCCGCCTTCGAAGCGGCCGGCAGACACATAGAAGATATCGTCTCTTTTTTCGTAGTAAGCATCTGCTGTCAGCGAAGTACCACCGATGAGGCTGTCTGCCTGGTACACCAGGTGCAGGTTGTGGTTACCGCGGGAGCCGGTAGGAACGCCGGCGGGCGTACCCAATACGCCGGTGGCAGGGATGCCTTTGGTAATATCTCCGTTCACCAGGGTATAATTGGAACGCTGCTGACTCTGGAAATAGTTGTACATCAGCTGCAGCCGCTGCCGCCTGTTTATCTGGTAGCCGATTTTGGCAAATGCGTTGTAGGTATCTGTTTCGCCGAGGCTGTAGTTAGGCCCTACCAGGTTGCCTTTGGCATCTTTATATTCTCCGGTTTGTTCAGCAACACCGCTCACGATGTAGTCGAACTTTTTGTACCGGCCCTGGAGCATTTGTCCTACACGCCCGCCCACACTGTTTTTCAGGCTGGTCAGGGAGCCTGTCATATTAATCATGGTTCTACCGCCAATGACCCTGTCTTCCTTCGGCGTGGCCGTGATATAGTTAATCAGCCCGCCGGTAGCGCCATTGCCATAGATGGCTGTAGCCCCTTTCAGCACGTCCACCTTTTCCAGTACAGCCGGATCAATGGAGCGCATATCCACTTCTCCGTTGCGAAGCGGGGACGACTGCGGAATACCGTCTATCATGATGAGTACCTGGCGGCCGCGCAGACCCTGTCCCACGTTGCTGTTGGTCTGGGAACCGGGAGCCAGGCCGGGTACTTCCCTGCTCAGTATTTCCGTGATATCGGTCGTTATCTTCATATTATTCTCCAGCGCCTTACCCGTGATAACGGTAACGGAAGAAGGTACATTATCGAGGGTAACCGGCTTACGGCCGGCGGTAACGATAACTTCTCCCAGTGCGCGTGGCGATACTGGTTTTTCCTGCAGGGTATCCTGCTGTCTGGTTGTCTGCTGTGCCATGGCAGAAGCGGAAAATCCGGCTCCTGATAATACTAACAAGGCAATGCGAAGATGTGATGGTAAGTGCATAAAAGCTCGTGCGACTGATTTAGGCTAATAGTTACAGGTTCTTTGACAATGGTTGAAGCAGGTGTGATACCGGCTGACAGATTTATTTTCAGCCGCGCAAAGCTAGACAAAAACGGGGTCAGGGGTTTACGCAATCGGGAAATTTTTCAGGAAGACGGATATTTTTTTGAATGGCTATCCGTGAAACCGTTAAAGACTGAAATAAAGTATCTCTGCCCGAATCCCCTTACTTTTGTCAGAAAAAAGAAATGGAATTCTTTCAACAGGCCATCCGGTTGAAGCCTTACAGACGGGGGTTTCATATCATTACAGCAGAAGTGCTGCATGCCCTGCCACAGCTAGCGCGGCTGCAAACGGGCATGTGCCAGGTTTTTATACAGCATACATCCGCTTCTCTTACCATCAATGAAAATGCAGATCCCACTGTAAGAATGGATTTTGAAACCTTTTTCAACAAGGCCGTACCGGAAAATGATCCTGACTACCGGCATGATTATGAAGGGGCTGACGATATGCCGGCACATCTTAAATCGTCTCTGTTAGGGAGTTCTGTACTGATTCCCATTCTGCGGGGGCGCCTGGCGCTGGGTACCTGGCAGGGCATCTATCTCTGTGAACACCGTGATGAAGGTGGCAGCAGAAACCTGGTCATTACCGCATGGGGCCAGCCATCACCTGCCGGGACATAATATTTTCAAAATGCCGGCAGATAATCTGCCGGCATTTTTTTTTAAGCATAGGTTTCCGTTCGTGTATCGGGATAAATAATAACCGTTATGTATACACGCTGATGAAAGAAAACCCTTACTTCCCCGCAATTATTTTTTTAATGTTCCTGCAACACCGTGGTGGCAGGCCCCGGCTGATGCGGTAGCAGGAATAACATAACCGCCACGATCAGCAGGCTGACCATATTGGCAGAAAGACCCGCACTGAAAGCCCGGAGATAATCAGGATGCTGTTCATTCAGGTGCAGCACATAATAAAATATGCCTCCCAGGATGCTGATACCCAGCGCAGAAGCTGTTTGCTGAAAGGTAGAAAAGATACCGGCGGAAACGCCTGCATACCTGGCCGGAATACTTTTCAGCACAATCCCCAGCAGCGATGGCAGTACCATCCCGTTACCCAGGCCATACAACCCTATCAGCGATACAATCGTGAAGCCCGAAGCCTGCTGCCTGAATAGCAGCACCTGCAGGATAAACGCCAGGAAAATCAGCAGTACCCCCCATTGCAACACCCGCTTGCCATAACGCACAATCAACCTGGAAGTTACCATAGCGGCGATCATGAACAGGCAGGCATGAAGTATGAAATAGACGCCGCAGGTAAGTGCAGACAGGCCCAGGCCCTTCTGCAGGTACACCGCACACATCAGCAGGTAGGCCGTATGCATCATGAAGTGGAACAGCACCGCCAGCAGCCCGATATTAAAGCCCTTCAGGCGGAACAGCGACATGTCTATCAGCGGCTCCTTTGACAGCATACCTTTCTTCAGCTGGTCGCGCAGGAACCACACAAAAATAAACACTGCCCCCGCCAGCATAGCAATGCTCCACAGCGGCCACCCTTCTTCCCTGCCCGTGGTAAGCGGATAGATCAGCGCGATGAGCCCGGCCGTCAGAATGCCTGCCCCCGAATAGTCGAAACGGTGATGGCTGCTGCGGGGCGTTTCCTGCAGGTATCTGTGTATAGCCCACAGCGCGGCAGCACCTACCGGCAGGTTGATAAAAAAGATCAGCCGCCAGCCGTCTGTAATGAAATAAATGGCAGACAGGTAACCACCCAGTATCTGCCCGATAATGGCGGCAATACTCAGCGTAGCTCCGTACCAGCCGATGGCTTTTGCCTTCTCCTGTTCATCTTCAAACAACACATGAATAAAAGCGATTGCCTGCGGCGCCATAAACGAGGTGCTGATACCCTGCAGAAAACGCATGAGGTTCAGCTGCGCCGGCGTCTGCGCCAGCCCGCAAAAACAGGAAGTCAGCGTAAAGAAAAACATACCCCAGAAAAAAACTTTCTTCCGGCCCAGGTAATCTCCCGTACGGCCACCGATAATAAGGAAAGACGCACTTCCCAGCAGATAGCCGGCAATCACCAGCTGCGTTTCGCCATCTGTGGCATGAATGCCTTCCTGGATAGCCGGAATGGACATATTAATAATAAAAATATCGATAACGGACAGCAACGGGGCTGTCAGCACAATCACGAGCGCCCACCACCTGGAGCGCTCCTGCATTTTAGGATACATAGTAACTGGATTTATGCGCAGGCGCACCCTGCCGGAAACAGGGTGTTTCCGGAGATACTTCACTGCCGTAAGGAAAAGAGGATGATAAGCGTGCGGTTAACTTACCGGGGAGGGATACCGTTTTTTTCGAGATCAAGCAGCCATTGTTTGCGCCAGATACCGCCACCATAGCCGGTCATACTGCCGTCTTCTCCGATTACCCGGTGACAGGGTACCAGGATGGAAATCCGGTTCATCCCGTTGGCGTTGGCAATAGCACGGACCGCTTCCGGTCTGTTCAACGCGATGGCCTGCTGCTTGTAGGAGCGGGAGGCGCCGTAAGGAATCGTTTGTAATACCTCCCATACCTGCTGCTGGAAAGGCGTGCCTGGCATGAACAGGGGCACGCTGAAAGTTTTCCGCCTGCCTTCAAAGTATTCATCCAGTTGCTGCTGCAGGGTATTGAAATGCGGATGTGCCCCCTGTATCACGGAAGCCTTCAGCAGCTTCTTCAGGGCTGCCAGCTCCGTTTCCAGCATCTTACGGTCTGTAAATTCCAGCAGGCAGATACCTTCCTCCGCGGCACAGGCGATCATGGTGCCCAGCGGCGTTTCCAGACGGGTCAGGTTCAGCACACGGGTCATTTTACTATGTGCAGGCGCAGCGCCGACAATCGTTTTGAAGGAGTCCGCAAAGCCGCTGAGTGATTCATACCCACTATCAAAAGCCACGGCAGTAACAGATTCCCCGTTCTGTATTCTTTTAAAGGCATAATTGATACGCAGCATCCGCTGATACGCCTGGAAGGTGATACCATGATTTTTCAGGAACCAGCGCCTGATCTTATTAGGCTCTATACCGCGGCGGATAAGATCCTCATCTTTCATCTTCAGTGCCGGGTCGGCATTAAGCTCCTGTATGATATCCCTGATAAACACAGGTGTTTCCGCGAATTTCTCCAGCGGGTTGCATACCCTGCAGGGACGGTATCCCTTCAGAATAGCCTCCCTGGCTGTTTTCAGAAACTCCACATTCTCCGGCTTAGGCTTGCGCGCCGTACAGGTCGGGCGGCAGAATATGCCGGTAGTTTTAACAGCCGCAATAAAAGATCCTTCATAGGAGGAATCCTTTTCTACCAGCGCCTTGTACATGATTTCGTTTGTGAGCATGCTGTTTTTTCTACAAAAGTAAAGGTAGCAGGAAAGGCAGACAACCGGAAAACTGACAACCATTTTTTTATGCCCCCATTTCCACCCTGTTATTTGAAATTCACAATAATTACTTTGAAAAATACAAGCATCTACGGGAGTTGTTATCTCACCTTTGTACCTAAAACAATACAATATGAAAAGGATCTGGTATATCACAGGCGCATCGAAAGGACTGGGTTTAACACTGGTTAAATTTTTACTGGAGAAAAGACAGCAGGTGGCCGCTACGTCCCGTAACCGCGAACAGCTGCAGGCAGCGGTAGGCATTCCTGCAGGAGAACAGTTCCTGCCGCTGGAAGCCGATCTGACAGATGAACACAGTATCGCAGCTTCGCTGGCAGCCGCCCATCAGCATTTCGGCGGACTGGACGTTATTGTCAACAATGCGGGTTACGGTATCGGCGGCGCTATCGAAGAACTCAGCACCAAAGAAATTACAGACAGCATCAACATTAACTTGCTGGCTACGGTGCAGGTTATACGATATGCAATGCCCTACCTGCGGCAGCAACGTTCCGGACATATCATCAACATTTCTTCCATTGCAGGACTGGCAGGCGCTACCGGCTGGTCGCTATACGCAGCATCCAAGGCTGCTGTAATAGGGCTTACGGAAGTACTGGCCCAGGACGTGCAGGAACTGGGTATCAAAGCCACAGTCATTGCACCCGGCGCTTTCCGTACCGACTTCCTGACCAGCGGCTCCCTGGTGATAGCAGCCAACCAGATTGAAGAATACCAGGCCGTACATGCCAGCTACCGGAAATATGCCGAAATGGACGGCCAACAGGCCGGCGATCCGCTGAAAGCCGCACAGGCGATGTTACAGCTCGTGGAAAACCCAGCACCACCGGTAGTGCTGCTGCTGGGCGCTGACGCCTATAACAGGGCTACGGTTAAAGTCAGTACACAACTGGATGCCTATGAAAAAAACAAGGACATCAGCCTGCATACAGCTTATTAAACAAACAGCCTGCCGGGTATACCGGCAGGCATCTTTCGCGTAAACAGGCGCAAAGCCTACCTGGGAACTACACGCCGGAAGACCTTCTATTGTAATAACTGCCAGATATTTTATGCCTGATTCCCCCGGAAAAATGTTCCTGAATTCCTGTATATTTCCATCATCAACAGAAATCATTATGCTATGCTGTATCAGATATGGAACCTGCGCTGTATACCATTCTTTAAAGAAGAAATAGCAAATCCGGAAGATGTCCATGCCTCCTTCCCTTCCATCAACGATTTCCGGCAACCTGACGTATATACGCCAACGTTAAGGCAACTGCTGTACGAATACATCAACGGCTGCCCTGCCGTTATTGCCACCACCTGGCCCAGAAAAAATGCCTATACCGGTAAAAGGGAAATGGAACTCGCCTACTTCACGGACGGAGAAATCATATTCAACAACCTCCTGCACCACTATATCCGGGAACCTGATTTTGCCCTGCCCGAACGCTGGCTGGAAATAATCAGGCAGAAAAATTTCAATCCCGGCCCCCTCACCATAGATGCTGCCATAGCAAGTAACGCAACGATAAATATTTTCCGCACCACCAACCAGGGGTTTGAGGAAATACCGGTTGTCAGACAAGCGGTGAGGAAGTAATTACGAATTTCAAATTACGAATTACGAATGAGGAACCCATTTTGATTAGGAAAGAATTGGAATTAATTATGAATTATGAATTATGAGTTAGAGCGAAGATCAATACGGATTGTACAAGTTGTTCAGCTGCTTTGATCTTCGCTCTAACTCATAATTCATAATTCATAATTAATTCCAATTCTTTCCTAATCAAAATGGGTTCCTCATTCGTAATTCGTAATTCGCAATTCGTAATTATCCTACTTCCCCATTCTCATCTCCGCTCAGCACCTCACTCATGTAGTCAAAAAACGGCCGCATGGCTTTAAAGGTATTATTCGCTTCCTCCGCGAAGGTTTTATCGAGCACTTCTTTATCGGAGAAGTGGCGGATCAGCAGGAATTGTTTGAAACGGAGAAGATCGATGGATTCGTGATCGTTAGTAAAGCCCTGGGGCGCGGTTTTGAGTTGTTCTCCCTGCAGTGTGCCGAAGTGGGAAACAAATGATTTGCTTTTCAGTATTTTCCGGAGTGGTGCGGCATCGAAGGAGATATCATCCCGGACACGTTTGAGATCTGCGGGTACGGGCGCCCAGAAACCGCCGGCAATAAAGCTGTTGCCGGGTTCGATGTGATAATAGTAACCGCCGCGACGGAACCTGGTAGCGCGTTTAAAGCCACCGCTCCAGTTATTTTTATAGGGCCTTTTGTCTTTGGAGAACCGGGTATCCCTGTAGATGCGGTGCATGCTCTTTTTACCGGATAATGTTTCAATTTCATCGTGGGTAGATAATTTCCCCAGAAGAACATCTACAAATTTTTCTACCTGCTGCAATTCTTCCAGGTAGGTGCTTTTATGTTCATTGAACCACTCACGGTTATTATTCTCCTGCAATACACGCAAAAACTCCAGACTGGAAGGGTGTATGAGGGCCTGTTCTTTCTTTTGTCCTGACATGGTCTGCTAATTTCCCTGCAAATATACTTCTGCTTTTCAAGTTCAAAATAAAAAACAATTATCTCCTGCTTTTTCCTAAATTAATATTGTTAGCCGGCAACACATCTGATCTATAACTGTAATTCAATTCTTCACTTAAAACAACTTGTATCATGAAAAATTTCATGCGTCTGATGGCGTTTGTATTACTGATCGGCGGAACTGTTTTTGCAACCCGTAAAGCCGGGCTGATAAAGCCGGTAGCCGAAACGGCAGTAGCCGCCGGTATTCCGCAGGCCTCTCCCTATCACCTTACTTATAATGACGAAGTTACCGTTAAATATATCTATGGCGCCACCGTACAACCTACCTGTGAAGGTCCGGATAAAAAAATAATCAACGGCGTATGTACAACCGGCTGGCGCGTAAACGATCAGTCGTACCGCAGCGGCAGTGGTACCTATTATGTCTGTGTATATCATTATGAATTCAGGGATGGTACCAGCAGCGGATCCTACGTAGAGACCAACTATGCTCCCTGTCCTCTTTCATAAATGCATTTCTTTTTCAACCAAATAGTATATCTATGAAAGTAGTATCACGTTTAACCATTGTGTTGTCTGCGCTGGCACTTATTGTCATCACCGGCCGTAAATCCTTGCTGGTGGCACATCCTCAGCAGGCAACCATTATGGCTGTTCATCCGGACAAGCCCTCTCCGCAGCGGCTGACCTATGACGTGGCCATCACCCTGAAATATATTTATGGCGCTACCCCGCTGGATGCCGGTACGCGGGAAGGACAGCAGATCCTGAAAACCACTGGTACAGATTGCGTGAGGGTAAATGACAGGGTGGTGCACCTGGGTAACAAATACTATTGCTATTTTCATTATGAGTGCCCTGATGGCTCTTATGACGGGCCTTATTACGAAATCAATGAGAGCCCCTGCTTTTTGTAACAACTTTCTCCATATCCTGCATGATAGCCGGTGCTGAAAAGTAACCGGCTATTATTTTTAAAAGATACCTTAAATTAAGCCCCAGTAGCAATAACCTGATAAGATGAATACAACAGCAGCAACTATTACGCTGAGAAGAATTACAGTAGAAAATGTAGAAACCATCTGCGACCTGAGTAAAACCCTCAGTAGCGCCCATAGAAAGATGGTTGCCGATAACGGAGAATCTATCGCGGTAGCTCATTATTCGGAAGATGCATGGTTTCGTGCTATCTATGCTGATGAAACGCCGGTAGGCTTTGTTATGCTGCATACGGCGGCCGACTGGAATGACGGCATTGATTTCGACGGTATTTTCCTGTGGCGTTTTATGATTGCCGGCGGCCACCAGGGAAAAGGATATGGCAGAAAAGTCATAGGGCTGGTATTGCGCCGGCTGGCGGCACAGGGCATATCAGCATTATATACCAGCTGCGGCGAAGGAGAAGGCAGTCCGCAGACCTTTTATGAACGCCTCGGCTTTGTTCCTACCGGCGATTACTACGGCGATGAGCTGGAATTAAAACTGGCCTTCACTCCTGCTATGGTAGCGGAATTATTGCAGTAAAAAACACGGTCTATGTTAAGGATGCTATTAACAATGCTGCTCGCAGCAGCTATCAGTCAAGGCTACACGCAGCAGACCGTCTTCCGCGGGAAGGTGGTGTTTCAGGAAGATGTGATAAAAGCAGGCAGCATAGTGTTTCCGCTGACTAAGAAAACATTGGAAGTACCTGAAACGGGCCTTGTCAATATCGACCTTCGTGAGCCAGGTCAGCGGATCTTCTTTTTCAGTGATATCATGGGAAGAAACAGCCGTATGCTGCGGTTCCCGGAAGGTATTGCTCCGGATACCCTCACCGTGATACTCGCGGCAGATAAAGATTTCTATGCCCCTTTCATCCGGGGCCGCCGCTGCCCGGTATGCTTATCGGAAAAAAATGTGGTACCCATCGTATACGGGTTTCCCGGCCGGCAATCATTTGCCGACGCCAGGGCCGGCCGCATTCTCCTCGGAGGATGCATCATGTCCCCGGAGAAGCTGTACTGTAAAAAAGATGAATTCAGCTTTTAGCCACATACGTGAACGCCTGTACGATTTCAGGCGTTTACAATATCATGCAGCGCCTGGAAAATGTTCAGCGGAAATTCTGCCAGCCGGTTGCACAGGTAGAGATACCACTCTTTCCCATATACGAAATAGAGCTTGGTCATATATCCTTCCGCTTTCAGCTGCTCCAGCTGTTCAGTGCGGATGCCGTACAGGCTTTCAAACTCGTAGCTGTCGCGGGCCGGGTTATATCGGTCTACCAACGCTTTGGCTGCCTGCTGGATTTTATCGTGATGGGTGGCAATAGCGCATTTATGGCCGGTTGACAACAGCTGGGCCACATACTCCAGGTACACCTGATCCAGTTGCTCTCCTCTTGGCATGGAAAGGCCGGCAGCCGTTTCAAAGGCTCCCTTCACTATCCGTATGCGGCCTGGCTCACGGATCAGTTCTGCCAGATCGTCTTTCGTACGGTACAGGTATGCCTGCAAGGTGATGGCCAGGTGCTCATAAGCGCCGGCAGCGCGTTTGTAGGTGCGGATAACAGCATCTGTACGTTCCGTGCCTTCTGCGCTGATGATGACTTCGGTTTTTGCTTTTGCTGCTGCAGTGCAGATAGCCAGCAGATTATGGTAACACAGCTCTTCATCTACCGCCAGTCCTATATGCGAGAGATCCAGCGATACGGTGGAATACAGCTGTTGCGTATGTATGGCCTCACATATACGGATAAATTCGGCCGTAGCCTCATTGGATTCCTTTTCATTGCGGGTACTCTCTCCCATAAATTCCACCGAGCATTTGAATCCGTTACGGTTCTGCGCTAACACCTTGCTGATGGTTTCTTCCAGTGTTTCCCCGCCAATGTATCGGTCTGCCGCCTTCTTCAGCAACGTAAACAGTACTTCATTGCCGAGCAGGAATGATTTTGCGTCCTCATTCAGCGCCGCTTTCTTCAGCGCAGCTGCGCCGGTATTTAACAGATGATCCATACTACAGTTCTTTGTTGTGCCCTAAATGTAACGAAGACGGGAAAAAAATGTGCATGTTACGGGCATATTTTCAGAGAATACAATACAGGCTGGTATCTCCCGTATATTTTTCATGCGGCTGCAACGCAGTGATTATGTCTAATTTGGCGTGAACCTTAATTGTTTAATCCAATTTTCACGTATGAAAAAAATTGCTTCAAAGAAAAAACTGCAGCTGAACACCATCAAGGTGACTACCCTGACTCCTGTTCAGCAAAATGATGTTAAAGGCGGCGCTGCTAGCATACTCTGCACCAGATTTGTGAGCTGCGGCCGCGAAACCTGTCTCTGCTAGAGCCCTGCAAAAAATTAAAACGCCTGCCGGCAAAACCGGCAGGCGTTTTTTTTATGTGCTGGTATTTTTAATGCATCGGTGCATTACCGGCGCTACCACCGCCTTTGAACAGCTCTGCCAGCTCCGGGCGTTCCTTTTTCTCCTTGCTCAGCACTTTGTACGTGATCACGATGCTGATAAGAATACATATTGCGCCCAGCAGGAAATGTATGCCGGGGAAATGGAATGGCGCACGGTCAGAAGTGAAATAGGCAAAGGAACCATTCATAATAAGCGGCCCGATAACCGTGGTGAGGCTCATCAGACTGGTAAGCGCGCCCTGCAGCTCTCCCTGCTGATTGGGGGGCACATGCCCGGAAATCACCGACTGCAGGGACGGCCCGCAGATACCACCCAAACAGTACGGAATGAGTATGGCAAACATCATCCAGCTTTGTGTGGCGAAGGCAAACAATATCAATCCCAGCGTATACAATGACAGTCCCAGGTAGATACTGTTTTCGTTGCCGATCTTCGGATTTACGACCCTGGTTAAACCGCCCTGTACAGCGCCAATCAATACTCCTACCACTGCCAGCGAGATACCTACCATTTTTTCACTCCAGTGAAAACGATAGATGGTAAAGAAGTTCCAGTTGCCCTGTACGGCCTGCGCTCCCAGGTAAATCATAAAGAAGCTGAATGCCAGTCCGCCGATTTCCGGATGACGTGTTAAAAATTTGAGCGACCCGAAAGGGTTAGCCCGCTTCCATTCAAACGGACGACGGTTTTCCGGCGTCAGTGATTCCGGCAGGAAGAAGTAGCCGTACAGGCAATTAAGCAGGCACAGCACAGCTGCCGCGTAGAACGGCGCTCTGATGCCCCATGTAGCTAACAGGGCGCCGAGCGCTGGCCCCAGTACAAAACCCAGTCCGAAGGCGGCACCAATCAGACCGAAATTTTTGGCTTTGGTGGTTTCATCTTCACTTACATCTGCAATATATGCGGACGCGGTAGTGAAGCTGGCGCCGGTAATGCCTGCAATAACGCGGCCTACAAACAACCATCCGAAAGTAGGCGCCAGTGCCAGGATGATATAATCTATACCAAAACCCAGCAAAGAGGATAATAATACGGGTCTGCGGCCCCACTTGTCACTGAGGTTGCCGATTACCGGCGCAAACAGGAACTGTGTGATGGCAAAAACAGACAATAACAGCGCGCCGTAGGTACTGGCTTCATTTACAGGAATGCCTTTCAGTTGTGCGATAAGATCCGCCATAACAGGGATGATAAGTCCCCACCCCATTACATCAATCAGTAATGTAATGAAGATAAAACTCATAGCGGCCTTCTTGGATGTCTTCATAAATTTGACTTTGGTAACTTTCAAAATACTTCCCGAACTGGGATGACGATACGATTCCGGTCAGCAAGCCCGCGGATGAGAGAAGTCCTCCGCAGATGGCATACCCGGTTCACCCGTTGAAATGCAGATAGCAAAAAACGCATCCGGATGATGGTACCAAAGTTACTTTAGTCTTTTACAATACTTAAATTATTTCCGGTCAGGCTCCTCACATTGTCGGCAAAAGCAATGATTTTACCGGTAAAAAAGGCGGTAGAAAGGCAGAAAAATATTATTCACGGAAGAAACTTTTTATATCACCCGCGTCTGTAAAGCTGATGGCATAGCGCTCTCTGCTCCCGTTGATGGAACGCGGATTCCAGGTTACATGGCCATATTCAAAAGAAGCATAGATATGATCCGGCGCGGTTGCGCCGGCGATGCTGTCTGCCTTTTGCTTACAGTGACCATATATTGTTGCCACACGTAAAAAACGAAAATCATCCAGGGGATACAATCTGTTACTGAGGTTGTCGCGCGCGGATATCTGCACTGGTTTCGGATCGCTCCAGACACCGTCCCGGAAGCGGTATTCATCAATATTTCCGGGATGATCCGGCTGTTGCACCATCACATGAATAACCTGATTACCATAGAAGTGAATGCCTTTGTACAGATAGATTTTCTTTCCTGCCAGCTCCGGCTGCATCCGAAGCGCCTTTTCCGCCGCCTTCAGCGCAACGGGATCGTACAGAAAATCTGCTGCCTTTTCCCCGGGTGTTCCTTTGGAAAAAGAAACCTTTACACCGCTGTTATTGATGATAATCACACTGCTGTCACCGTTGCTGTTACGGGTTACCAGCCGTCTGGGCATTCCTTTGCCGATATTGGGCGAATTGAATTCGATCACCGTAGTACCCGAACTGCTGGAGTAAGTACTGGAACTACTGCTGGTTTCCACATGGGAGCCGGTCTGGCCGGCATCATCATCGGCAGCCGGCCTGTTACTGCTCTCCTTACTTACGCCATACAGGGTATCGTGTATGGACTGCCGGACCTGCTGGCAGGACATACATCCTGCAGTCAGCATCCATAAGAGGGTCTGAGATATTTTATGCTTCCACATCGCTGACAAAAATTACCTGATCCGGTCTATCTTTCAGATATAACACCGGAGCAGTGGTTACTTTGGTAAATCCTACATCCAGCAGGGATACAATTTTCTTGATGGTAGCGTAATGCGTCCGGCCTGTATTATCCTGGAACTTTATTTCAAAACGCACCTGGGGCTGCTCATTGATATACAAACCGGTCTGTTCTACCGAAGTAATATCGGCGATGGTGCGTACACCGTAATATTTCAGCTTCAGATCATTGTCCGGGTTTCCGGTAAAGCTCCGGATCAGCCAGCCCAGTCCCAAGGAACTGACCAGCAGAATAAGGGGGCATAACAACAATGGATGATAAAACTTCAGGAAACGCCAGCCTGTCCCGTAATTTTCCAGCTCATAGGAAATAATATAGTAGGCGATGACAGCGGCCACTATCAGCAGCCAGAACAGGCAGCTTAATATGATCCTGCCTGCACGGATACCTACCTGTACATCCTCCGGAATCATGTAGGGCTGCGCTTTCAGGTGCTCGTCTATACGCATCTGAAAAGATTTCCCTTCTTCATAACGTCGCAGTTCCGGCCGGGAATCATTCAGTTCTATCTTCTCGGTAATCTCTGTACCTGAAAAATTCTGCAGGGCAATTTTCATTTCCATCGGCACCACATGATCACGTGTTAGCGGAAATGCCCTGCTACTCAGTATCTTCACAGTTTTCAGCACACCGTGCCTTAACAAGCGCAGTACATCCTTCCGCATTATAAAAGGCAGCAGTATCCATTTCCGGAACCACTTCTGCAATACGATACCCCACAGGATAACAGAAACCGCCAGCCATACCAGCGCCAGCCAGGGCGCTGTGCCGCCATCCTGCTCCCTGACGCCGTAGTCCACGTTGTAATATATAATCATCGGGAACGGAATGGCAAAGAAAAGCATGTATAATAACCAGAAATAATTCCAGAATCCTTTCATCTTATCAGTTTAAGGAGGGTGATCTGTAAGGTGTTTCTTCTCCGCTTGTTTCAAGGAATGCCGTAATAGCTGCCAGCACTGTAGTTTCAAATAACTCCTGTTCTCTTTGTCCTTTTTTTCCTCCGGAGAAGTAATCGCTGATATCATAATTCCTTCCGAACCTGTCTTTTCCGTTAGATATCACATAATGCAGCAGACAGTTGGTTGTTTCCGGCAGCAGGTATACTTCTGACAGCGGCATCAGTTTCCGGGAAAAAAAACCGGGATACTTCATATATACGTAACCGTTTGCGCGGTCAAAGACGTAGGTGAGGTTTACTTTAAATAGAAAATCATAAACAGCATATCCGATACCAAAGCATCCGATACCCATTACCAGTCCGTAAAATTCGGTATTCAGCCGTACCAGGAAAGGCAGGATGAAAGCCGCGGCAGCTATTGCCAGGCAAGTGATGATTTTGCCCCGGTAACTTCTGTTTGGCTGAAAGCTCAGTTGCCGGTCTGTCTGTTGCAGGTTATAGTCCGTCATAGCTACGCGTTTAATCCCATGATTTCAGCTGTTTCGTCTGTTACCCGTTGGAGCACACGCGTGGTAAATACTGTCTGATGCAGCAGCACCTGCCGTTGCCGTCCTTTCTTATCCAATATCATGGAGGCGGTGGCATTCAGGGTAATAAGCATCGTCTGTTTGGACACCAGGAAGTTCTGGAAATCATCAAAACTGTATACCTGTGGCGGAAGGAAAAAAACAGGTTGATTCGTAATTGTACGGGCATGGGTATCCAGTGTGAACTTCCCGGTTATCCTCAACAGAATGATTATACCAAAAACGGCCACCAGGCCGGCCATCCAGTAGGTCGCAGGTTTTTTGCCGCCATAAATCAGTATCAGGGCTACAATAATGAGCAACAAAGTACCGAGAACCGCCATAAATACGGTCTGATTTTTTTTGGTGTATACACTTCCCGTCTGCGTATAGTGTTGTAGTGTTTGCATGGTTTCGATTTTTTATCAGCCAATAAATGAAAAACTTTTCTCGAAGGGTTTGCCGAATAGGGGCACCGGCCTATAGGCGCCGTTGGCGGCATTAATCATCCCAAGTACCCAGAAGACAGGCAATATCAAACCTGCCAGCTGCAGGGGCGCCAGTATGGGTACAAGGGAGGCAATCAGGTAAAACAGGATGCTGACAGCCATGCTGATGACGGCCATTCCGAGGGATTGCCGCAGGTGGTATTTCAACAGGGTGTCTGCATGATCCTTACCGGAATACCAGGCAATCAGCCACCCGATAAGTGTCACATACGATACGATGGATAGTGTTTTATTGGTCATGCATAGAGATTTTTTTCCGGTGAAACGCTTACTGCAAATTTGCATACAACACCCGCATGTTTACAAATTCCGGTATCCTACAATCCGTCTACCTGTCTGCCAAAAGCGTCTACAGTTCGTCTACAAGCAATATAATTAATTAAAAACAAACAATTTACACATATAATATACAATCAAATTTATCATGTCGTTTTTTTGAATATGCCTGATTTATAGTAATTTGGAGCGATGAAGCCATTGCTATTGAATCTCCTTTTTCTATGCGGCTGCGCCATCGGATGGTTACCCGCTGTTCATGCACAATCTGTATGGACGGACAGTCTGCAGGCCGTTGTTAACCTCCCGGCTACCAGTCCTGAAAAAAAAACGGCCTTGTTGAATCAGTTATCAGAATCTTACCGCGCCGGTAAAATTTATAACCGGGCGGAAGCTACTGCCAGACAAAGTGCCGTCATCGCCCTGCAGCATAAAAACTTTGCAGAAGCCGCCAAAGCCTATATGCAGCTGACAAATGTAAAAGTAAACACCCAGCAGCTGCAGTCCCTGAAACGAACCTGCGACAGCACCCTGCTGCTGGCACAGCAGGCAAAAGACCCTGTAGCTATGGCCTATGCCTGTTATGCCCAGGTGCTGCTCTATAAAATACTGGATAATGAGACCGATATGGTCAGGTACGGACAACTGGGCCTGAAGCAGCTGGAAAAGGAAAATGATCCCTACATCGCCGCTAAAATATATTACCAGCTGTACGTCGTTAATTCCGCCTGGAACAATGAAGAGAAGGTAAATACCTATGCGCTCAAAGCAACGGAAAATGCGCTGCAGACAACCGACTACAACCTGCTCAGTAACTGTTATACCGCTTTGTCTATCGCCCACGAGTATAAATATGACAGCACCAAAAACAAAACGGAGCTGGACAGCATCTTCTTCTTTCTCAACAAATCCGAAGAGTTGTACCGGCAGTATCCCGGACAGGTAGCACCCAGCACTTACGCTATTGCCTGCATTAATATAGCCAGCACCTACCAGCGGTACTTTCCGGAGAATCACCCGGAAGCCAGAACCCTGGCCATCCGGTATGCAGATACTGCCAGGAGCGTGCTGAAAAATTCGCCCTACAACCGGGAAGTGCTGGCCAGCAGCCTGGGCATCCTCAGTGAATATGCACTGCGGGAAAACAAGCAATTCCTGGCGGAACATTACCTGCTGGAAGCGTATGAAGCCATGCTGGCCGATAAAACGCCCTACAACCATACCATGATAAATGTGGTGACAGCATTATCCTCCCTCTACGAACGGATGGGACTTTACCAGAAAGCCCTTCAGTTCCAGCAGAAAGCTACCCTCTATAACAATAAAAACTTCAAGGCGCAACAGGCGCTCAACGCGCAGAAGCTGGAGATACAATACGAGACTGAAAAAAAAAACAATGAAATGCGGATCCTGAAAGAACGGGAGAACAGCCGCAGGATACAAAATTACCTCTACGGCTGTATCGCACTCGCCGCCTTTCTGGGCCTGATATTTATGTTCCGCTCCTACCATTTCCGGCTGCGTTATTCGCTGCAGCGGGAAAAGCAACTGCAACTGGAAAAGCAGGATTCTGAGCTACAGATAAAGCTGGAAAAGGAAGAACAGGCCAGACTCCGGGCAGAGCAACAGCTCATGGAAGTGCAGCAGCAACAGCTCAAGAAAGAAGTAATGGCCAACGTCATACAGCTGGAACATAAAAACCAGGTACTGCATCAGATCAAAGATAAACTGACAGAAGGCGAACCTGTCAACCTGCAGAAAATGCTGAAGGAAGAAATGGTGCTGGACAGTGATTTCGAGCATGCCAGGCTGCAGATACAACAGGTGCATCCCGACTTTTTCCAGCTGCTCCAGGATAAGGCACTGAAGAAACTGACCCTGCTGGACCTGAAGCTCTGCGCTTACCTGTACCTGAAAATGGATACCCGCCAGATTTCCCGGCTGATGCACATAGAACCTAAAAGCGTGCGCATGAGCCGCTACCGGATCAAGCAAAAGCTGGGACTGGACAAGGAAGAAGACCTCTATATTTTTCTGCAGGGGCTTACTGCTTAATCTTTCCCGCTGAAACTTTTCATCATCAGCAGCAGACTGACTACCGTTAATATGCCTGCTACCAGGAAAGATATACCCGGAAAATATACCGGCGCATGGCTGCCGGTGAACCAGGAAAAACTGCTGGTCATCAGTGGTGGTGCAATCAGGGTAGTTAGTCCCATCAGGCTACCCAGGCTACCCTGTAATTCGCCCTGTTCATTATCCGGCATAGCGGAAGACATAATACTCTGCAATGCGGTGCCTTGAATACCGCCGGTGATATACACCAGCAGCGCCGGGAACAGCAGCCATTGCCTGCCGGCGAAAGCAAACGTCATAAAGCCGGCCGCCATGCACAGCAATCCGGTTACCGCCATCTGCCGGTCGCTGATGTATTTCGTGAGCAGTCCCACCAGCCACATCTGTACGATGACAGACAACACGCCGATGAAAGCCAGGGAATAGCCGATCAGCTGGTCCGACCAGCGGAATTTTTCGATTGTATAAAATGCCCATATACTCTCCATGCTGTGTGAAGCAATAGAAATGAATATCACCGCTACTATCAGGCTTTTAACCAGCGGAAATTTGCGGAGGCGCCGCAGTGCGCCTAACGGATTGGCCCTCTTCCATTCAAAGCGGCGGCGGTTTTCCGGGCGCAGTGATTCCGGGAAAAACAGCCAGCCGAAAACCAGGTTGGCAAAGCTCAGGACCGATGCCGCAATAAACGGTACCCGTACCCCAAACTGGCCGAGCGTACCACCGATGACCGGCCCTATTATAAAGCCCAGTCCGAATGCCGCATTGATATACCCGAAATACGTTGTGCGGTTGGCTTCTGTACTAATATCCGCGATGCTGGCTGAAGCTACTGCAAAACTGGCTCCGGTGATACCGGCCACAGCACGCCCCACAAACAACCAGAAAATATCGTTGGTAGAAGCCATAAAGAGGCAGTCCAGGCTAAAGCCCAGCAAAGAACAAAGTAATACCGGCCTTCTGCCATACCTGTCGCTCAGGTTTCCCAGCACCGCGGCAAAAGCAAACTGCATAACTGCATAGGCAAAGGCCAGCCATCCGCCATAACGCGCCGCCGTACTTATATCTGCATGAATCAGCCGGGAAATAAGCTGTGGCAATACCGGAAAGAAAAGACCGAAACCGGCAGTATCAATCGTTACAATAACAACAATAAAAATTAATGAAGCAGTATGAGGTGATTTCATGAAAAAGGATCCTTGAAGCAGGTTGCCATCAATGATGGCAGCACATGAATAAATACATAACCATAACCGCCACTGAAGGGCGGCTGTAAAAAGAGCGTGATACGCTATGTAATTATTATTGCCTCATGATCCCGCTAAAATACGAAACATTTAATTATTTGGTTATTTGGTTATTTGAGATTTTGCCCCCATCCTGGTTTTTCTCTGGAACTTATAAATACAAAAGAAAATCAGGATGGCGGGCAAAATCTCAAATAACCAAATAACTAAATATTCATTACATCACCCGTTTAATGTCAGATACGGAAGGCTTCCCATCCGGAGACGGTGGTACGGTTGCAGGTCATGGGTTGGGTGCCGTTTTCGGAGGAGATGTAGCGGCCGTTATTTCCACGGAGGGAAATGGAGCCGTCGGTGTTGGCTATCCAGTCGAATTTTTCCCAATCGCCCACAGTGGTGCGGTTGCAGGTAATAGGCTGCGTGCCGTTTTCCGATGATACATATTTGCCCTGGCTCTTCAGGGCTACTTTACCGCCGCCGGCATCTTCTACGACGAACTGTTCCCAGGCCTGAGCGGTGGCCCGGTTGCAGGTCATGGGTTGTGCGCCGTTTTCACCGCTCACGAAGGCGTTGTTTATTCCTTTCAGGGTAATGGTGGAGCCGATGGGTGCACCGCCGCCGGAAGTCATGGCAAATACACGTACATAGTCCACGTACATGCTGGCCGGCAGCTTGCTTTCATCGACGGTCTGGCCGGGGAAGTTACCGCCTACGGCGAGGTTCAGGATGATGAAGAAGGGATTATGGAATTCTTCCGTGCTGTTGATGTTGTTCTGGATATTGGCAGTCCAGTACTGGTTACCATCCACAAACCAGCGGATGGAGGAGGCGTCCCACTCTACCGCATATACATGATAGTCGGTGAAGCTGGTGGTGGTAGTACCGCCGTAGTGTACATATCCGCTGGCATCCCAGTGGATAGTGCCATAGATGGTATTGCTGGTGTTCACCTGTTCCATAATATCTATTTCACCGCATTTGGGCCAGCCTACATCGCCGATGTTGTTGCCCAGCATCCAGAAGGCAGGCCACAGGCCCTGTCCGGATGCCAGTTTGATACGGGCCTCCACACGGCCGTACCTGGTGGTAAAGCGGCCGGCGGTATTGAGCCTGGCGGAAGTATAAGGCCATCCGTTGACGGTTTGTTTACGGGCGGTGATAACCAGGTTACCGTTGGTAACAGCCGCATTGGCCGCCTGGTAGTACTGTTTTTCATTATTGCTGGTATTGGGGCCGGTTTCAAACTGCCATTTGCTGCCGTCTACCCCGGTACCATTGAACTCATCGGACCAGACCAGCTGCCAGGCAGCCTCGGTAGCGGGTTTAACCACGGCGGTGTTATCGCCGGCCGGTACATTATTTTCTTTTACGTCCTTCTTGCAGGAAATCAGGGCGAATAACAGGAACGCGCCTACGTGGAATGCTGATAGTTTTGTTTTCATGGAATTTACGATTATCGAAAATGAACAATGAGGGGTGATGTAAAGACACGGGTTTACATAAGCATCAATATCCGTATTACCGGTTGTAATTCCTGATTTCTCCCTACGTCAATTCTACTTCAGGGAAAGATAAAATACTGATATCCAGCAGAGATACCTGGCAGGCATCCTACTACAGCAAAAAAAAATTATTTTTAAGTAAAACAACCGGCATGAAGCATCTTCTGGTCCTGTTGTCTGTATTCCTGTGTAAAACACTGTTTGCCCAGAACGCCATTGGTTTACCCGCTATTGTTAACTATGACCGGTCGCAATACCAGGGAAACGGCCAGACCTGGGATATTGATACAGACAGCAGAGGAATTCTGTACTTTGCCAATAACGAAGGACTCCTCTCCTTCAACGGCACTTACTGGCAGCTGTTACCCGTACCCAACAGTACCCGCCTGCGATCTGTAAAAACAGACAATGACGGCCGCATCTATGTTGGCGCGCAGGACGATTTCGGTTATTATCTTCCTGACAGCCAGGGCATCCTGCAATACACGTCTCTCAAAAGACTCATTCCCGCAGGACATACTGAATTCGCGGATATATGGAATATCGCGCTTTACAACCACGGTGTATACTTCCGCAGTAACAATAAAATATTTGAGTACCGGGATCACCGCATCACTGTATACGACGCCCCGGCAGAATGGAAGGTGTTGTGCAGCACCCCTTACGGGTTATATGCCCAGGACCTGCAGCAGGGGCTGTACTGCTACCGGCAACGTTCCTGGCAGCGTATCAATACGGCTGTTTCCTCGCAGCAGATGCTGATTACGGCTATCCTGCAACAGCAACGGGATACGTTGCTCATCGCCACCCTGAAAAACGGTTTCTTCCGGCTTTGCGGCCGGCAGCTGATACCCCTGCCAACAGCCGCCGACAGCCTCCTGTACCGCAACCGCATCTACTGCGCTATTCCGCTGGCCAACGGGCAGCTGGCCGCAGGTACTTTTTCCGGCGGTTGCTATATTATTGACAGCAACAACGGAAAGATCATCCAGCAGTTTACCCGGGATGAAGGCCTGCAGAATAACAATGTACTCAAGCTGTTCACCGACCGGCAACAGAATATCTGGCTGGCGCTCGACAACGGCATAGATCTGCTGCATTACAACACCGCCATCAAACGGATTTCGCCGGATAATGGCAACCTGCAGACCACATATGCCGCCCGCATATTTCAGCACCGGCTCTACATCGGTACATCAGACGGGCTTTTCAGCACACCGCTGGAGGATGCAGCTGATGTCAGCTTCTCCCGCGGCCGCTTTCAGCCGGTCAACAATACCAAAGGACAGGTATGGCATCTCTCTGTGACAGACAACCGGCTGATGATGGGCCATCATGAAGGGGCATACGAAATAAAGGACAACACCGCCGTACCTTTACTGAAAGATATTGGCTGCTGGCGTTACCTGCCTGCCGGCGGCGGCCTGCTGGCGGGCTGCTATAACGGTCTCGCCTATATGCGGTTCAACGGTACAGGCGTACGGGTCAACAAACACCTCAGCGGATTGTATGAATCCCTGCGCTTTCTGGCTCCAGACGGCCCGCAGCACCTGTGGTCATCCCATCCTTACAGAGGTGTGTACCGCCTGGTACTCTCCGGCGACACTGCCCTCTCCGCACGGCTATACACACAGCAGGAAGGGCTGCCGTCCAATTACAACAATTATGTATTCAGTATAAGACATCAGATTGTAGTAGCCACCCGGCAGGGCATCTATGAATTTGACAGCCTTACCCAACGTTTCCATCCTTCGCCAGCCTATCAGCAATATTTTGGTCATCAGCCGGTAGAATATCTTACAGAAGACAGCACCGGTAACATCTGGTTTGTTGCCGGCAAACAACCCGGCGTCATAGATGCACAGCTTCACCAGGTAGTACGCTTTCCTGAACTGGCCGGCAATATCATCAATGGTTTCATCTTCATATATCCCTATAACCGGGAGAACATCTTCTTTGGCGCGGAAAAAGGCATGCTGCACCTCAACTACCGCAAATACACCGACCGCAGCGACCGTCCGGCAGTATGGATTACGGAGGTAAAGGCCCACCGTAAAAAAGACAGCCTGCTGCAGGGCGGCTATGCTCCGCAACACCCTTCCCTGCCGGTGGTACTGCCCAACTCCTGGAAGGATTTTCATTTCCGCTTTTCTTCTCCCGTATATAACCAGGACAATAACATTACCTACCGCTATCAGCTGCGCGGATTTGAAAAAACACCCGGCGCCTGGACCGGCAAAACCGAAAAGGAATACACCAACCTGCCACCGGGGAAATATACTTTTGTAGTACAGGCAAAAAACAACCTCCATCATCTGTCCGACACAGCCACCTTTACCTTTGTTATACTTCCGCCATGGTATCAGACCCAGGCAGCCCGGGCGGCCTGGGTGTTGCTCCTGCTCTTCCTGATCTGCAGCCTTTACCTGCGGCAGCGGAAAAAATTTGCAGCCGCGCGGGAGCAGCACCGCAAAGAGCAGGAACAATTGCAGATCAGCCATCAGCTGGAGTTGAAAAAAAATGCCATGCTGCTCATGTCACTGAAGAATGAAAAACTGGAATCAGACGTGCAGCATAAAAACAGGGAACTGGCCACCGCCACGATGAACCTTGTCCAGAAAGGCAAACTGCTGTCGCAGATCAGGGAAGAATTTCTGCAGAGCATCCGTAAAATGGGGGATCCTTCTCCCCTTCCGCAATTCAAAAAAGTGCTGCGCCTCTTCGATGAAGCAGAAAACAATGAAGAAGAATGGACTGCCTTCTCCCGTCATTTTGATGAAGTACATAACAATTTCCTGCTCACCCTGAAAAAACAATATCCCGAACTCACCATCACCGATCTTAAACTTTGCGCCTTTCTGCGTCTCAATCTCACCACCAAGGAAATAGCGCAGCTGCTGGGCATCTCCGTGAGAGGCGTAGAAACCAGCAGATACCGCCTGCGCAAGAAACTGCAGCTCAGCGGAGATACGACACTGCACCACTTCCTGTTTGGGATTTAGTTATTTGGTTATTTGAGATTTTGTACCCCATCATCGTTTTCTGCTGCACTTACAGGTTCAACGGAAAACGATGATGGGGTACAAAATCTCAAATAACCAAATAACTAAATGAAGTGAAGTAGTAATGAAGTAGTCCCCGAATCGTTATCCGGCGCAGGAGTGATTATATTGAGAGGGATATAACTATCCGCTTTTTCAACCTAAAACACCCGTATGAAAACATCTTTAACATGGTTGGCAGTCCTGCTGGTATGCTGCATGAATGCCTTTTCACAGACCCCTTTCCGCGTTATCGGCTATATGCCCTCCTGGTCCGGCAGCGTGAATGCGGTACAATACAGCAAGCTAACCCACATCAATTACGCTTTTCTGTTACCCAACGGCAATGGTAGTCTGCAGGCCATTGAGAACCCATCCAAACTGCAGAGTCTTGTCAGTACAGCACATGCCAATAATGTAAAAGTACTGATATCAGTGGGCGGCTGGAACAATGGCAACGACAACGGCTTTGAAACCCTGGCTGCCAGCAGTACATCACGGAACAATTTTGTTAACAACATGATAGCCTTCGTTAATCAGTACGGACTGGATGGCGTGGATATAGACTGGGAATATCCTGATCCCGGCGCCAGCGCCAATAATTACATTACGCTGATGAGTCGTCTCAGTACCGAGATGCACAACCGGGGGAAGCTGCTGACAGGCGCTATCGTAGGCACTGATGGAGGTAGTATTCTCAGCAGCGCCTTTGCGCTGGTTGATTTTTACAACCTGATGGCCTATGATTATAACAACTTTGATCACTCTACCTATGCGTATGCCACGCAGTCAGTAAATTACTGGCGGGGTCGCGGGCTGCCTGCTTCCAAACTGGTGCTGGGCGTCCCCTTCTATGGCAGGCCCTCCTGGGAATCTTTCGCACAGCTGGTAGCGCGTGGCGCCAATCCGTATGCCGATGTATTCGGCAATGTGGGTTACAACGGTATTACTACCATCAAGCAGAAAACCAACCTTGCCTTTGACCAGGGCAGTGGTGTGATGATGTGGGAGCTGTCGCAGGATGCCACCGGCGCAAACTCGCTTTTATCGGCTATTCACGAGGTAGTGCTCGCCCGTACCGGTAACCCCGGAAGCCCTGCGCCTGTTGGTCAGACCATCTGGCTGCGCGGCAATAACAACCAGTACGTAAGCGGTGAAAACGGGACACAGGCCATGACCTGCAGCCGTACGGCGCCGCAGGGCTGGGAGCAGTTTACCGTGGTGGATGCCGGCGGCGGCAAGGTAGCCTTGCGTAGCCAGGGTAAATATATATCATCAGAAAACGGGGCACAGGCCATTACGTGTAGCCGTACCAGTATACAGGACTGGGAAAAATTCACCTGGATCAAAAATGCCAATGGCACTATTTCCCTGCAGGGTAATAATGGCGGATATATCTGTTCGGAGAACGGACAACAGGCGATGAGCTGCTGGCGTACGCCCGTTGGCGAGTGGGAATCCTTTACCTATGGCACGGCTGCCGCAGCCGCAGATGCAGTGAGCGCTCCCGGCAAGGCCGCAGTGCCGGCGGACATAGCCGCCTGGCCTAATCCCGCGCCGGCAGGCAGCACCATACAGGTGACCGTTCCGCAATACGACAGCCGTTTCCCTGTGCAGGCCGCACTCCTGAGTGCCAGCCGCCAGCAGCTGCAGGTACAGCGTGCGAATGCAGCTACGTTCCCGTTCAATATAGGCAATGTTCCTGCCGGGACCTACCTCCTGGAAGTACAGCATCATAACAAGCGGTACATCAGGAAAATCCTGGTACTATAATTACAGAAAGGGCTGATCTGTAACGATCAGCCCTTTTGCTGTTATACCAGCTCCTGCTGCAGGTGCACATCCGGCCGGTATATTTCCATGAGCAGCTGCGGATTGTGCAGGTTCTCAAACTGATACTGCCGGTAAAGTCCGTGTGCATCGAGGGTATTGAGCATAATTCTTCTCAACCGTTTTGCCCAGGGCTGCTCCAGCAAAAAAGCCAGCAGCTGCCGGGAGATGCCTTTGCCTCTGTGTTCCGGCAGTACAAATACATCCGCCAGCCACCCGAAAGTGTGGTAGTCGGTGATAAGCCGTCCGAAGCCCACCTGCCTGTCATCAATAAAGGCGCCCATGCAAAAGGAGCCTGACAGGGAATTTTCTACCAGCTCATAAGAGATGCCCTTCGCCCAGTAAGAGTCCTGATCCAGGAACCGGTGTATCAGGGGAATGTCCATCTGCTCCTTTCCTGCTTTGATTACTACTGCTGTGTTATTCATCTGCCTGTTTTTTCTGTAAAAGTGAGAAAAAACAGAAAATGAATACAGATACAGTTTTGTGTATTTTAATGGATACAGTTAATTTTGTTGTATGAAAAAGGATTTTCTGTACCAGGAAATATCGCAGAATATAGCCCGGCTGATAAAGAATAATGTGCTGAAAGCGGGTGACAGGCTGCCTTCCGTACGGATGCTTTGTACAGCGCATGGCATCAGTATGAACACCGCCAAAAGAGTATACCTGGAGCTGGAGGGGCAATCGCTGATAGAATCAAAGCCGCAGTCAGGCTACTTTGTAAGCGGCCGGCAGAAACTGTTGCCCTTACCTGAAACCAGCAGGCCGCTGCCTGCCGGCAGCGAAGAAGAGCCGGAGCAGCTGATTGCAAGGGTATATGACAATATGGGCAAGCCTGGGCTTACCTTATTTTCTATCGGCGTACCGGATCAGCGCCTGCTGCCGGTGGCCCGGCTGAATAAAGAAATGATACAGGCTACCCGCCGTCTTTCCGGCGGAGGCACCGCCTATGAAGAACTCCAGGGCAATGAAAAATTAAGGCTGGCCATTGCCGCCCGGTCTTTTTCCTGGGGAGGCAGTTTACGGGAGAAAGATATTATCACTACTGCAGGCGGTATGAATGCCCTCTCCTTTTCTATGATGGCGGTGAGTAAACCCGGGCAGACAATTGCCGTGGAAAGCCCGGTATATCCGGGTATACTGCAACTGGCCAGGAGCCTGGGGCTTCGCGTACTGGAACTGCCTACGCATCCCCGCACCGGCATAGAACCGGATGCCCTCAAAAAAGTGTTGCCGCAAATTCACCTGTGCCTGCTGGTCACCAATTTCAGTACGCCGCTGGGCAGCTGTATGCCTGACACACATAAGCGCGAAGTGGTGAAGCTGCTGGCGGAGCGTAACATTCCGCTGATTGAAGATGACCTGTACGGCGACCTGTACTTTGGCAACAGCCGGCCCAGCTGCTGCAAGGCATACGATAAGACCGGCCATGTACTCTGGTGCAGCGCGGTTTCCAAAACGCTGGCGCCGGGCTATCGCGTAGGATGGGTAGCGCCGGGCAGATATAAAGAACAGCTCCTTCAACTGAAGCTGTCACACGCCATCTCTTCTTCCGCCATCACGCAGGAAGTGGTGGCCGGCTTCCTGGAAAGCGGCCGGTACGATCATCACCTGCGCAAAATGCGCCGTACCCTGCAGCATAACTGTGACCACTATACGCAGACGATCGCCGGACACTTTCCTCCGGGCACCAGAACCGGCCGGCCGCAGGGTGGTCTTACGCTGTGGGTGGAACTGGATAAGCGCATCAATACAACTGACCTGTATGCATCGGCCATCCGTCAGCACATCAGTATTGCACCCGGCCGGATGTTCACCCTGCAGCAACAGTTTGAAAACTGTATGCGGCTGTGCTTCGGGCTTCCCTGGACGGATGAGCTGCAACGCAAACTACAGCAGCTGGGCAGGATCGCCGCCATGCAGCTGTAACGGGTTGTGCTGCCTTCGTCAAAAAATAACAGGTATTCATTCCTCAATTCTCCTTACCTTCTGTCTCAAATTCAATTGTATATGGCCACCAAAGAAACATTTTCATTAAGCGGTGAAAACCTTTTAAAAAAAGTGAAGGAACTTATTGCAGAAGGTAACATCCGTAAAATCACCATTACAGAAAAAGACGGCAGGGAGCTGATGTCATTTCCCCTCACCTTTGGCGTAGTAGGCGTTTTACTGGCGCCGGTGCTGGCAGCAGTGGGTGCGGTGGCCGCACTGGTAGGAGAATGCAGCATTACTGTAGAAAGGGAACCGCCGCAGGAAGAAAAACAATAACGCATACGCCACCATAAAAAAACAGGAAAATACCATTGTTCCGGTACCGGATGTTGTACTTTCGAAGGATGGAAAAAAGAATCGCCGTCATCAGTGATATTCATGGCAACCTGCCGGCACTGATAGCTGTACTGGAAGATATACAACATTTTCCGGCAGATATTATTTACTGCCTGGGCGACCTCACGGATGCAGCTCCCTGGCATAATGAAGTAATCAGCACCATCCGGTCCCTGGCTATTCCGACTATTATGGGGAACCATGATGAGAGGATTGCATTTGACCATCCGGTGCATCCGCTGAGCAAACATGGCCCGGAAGAACAGGTAGCCAGGCTAGCAGCTATCAACTACACCAAAGCGACCATCACAGCGGATAACAAAATGTTCCTGTCACACCTGCCGCACCATATCCGGTTTGAAGCCGGGGGCAAACATTTTCTGCTGGTGCATGGCAGCGCAGACAGCAACGATGAATATCTTTATGATACCCACAATGCCGCCACGTTACAGCAGATGCTATCACAACAGCAGGCGGATATTATGGTTTGCGGGCATACCCATATCTCCTACCTCCGCACCCTGCCCGACGGGAAGCAGGTGATCAATACCGGCTCCGTAGGCCGCACCAAAGAGCAGGACGGAAAGGCCACCTATCTGCAGATAGTGATTCACGAAGATACCAGCATACAGTATACGCTCAGGAAAGTTACCTACAACATTAAAGAAACAGCCGACGGAATCAGAAGCAGTGAAATACCTGATTTCTATGCAGATCTGCTGGAGAAGATAATATAGGTACAGGCAGTTCTTCGCTATAACGGGAAAGCATATACTGTATTACAGACATCTTCCTTTCAGCTTGCCCTCAGCGGGGCCTGGCTATTTTTCGTTCAGCATTTTTTTAATGACCGCTATCTGACCCAGGTGATAATGTGTATGTTCTGTCACACCCAGTAAATTGCGGTGATAGCTGCCATACTTTGCATCAGCAAAATCTTTTCCCAGCTGCTCATCATCCAGCTGTTCAATCAGTACGGCCATCTGTTCGGCTTCCGTCAGCGTTTTGGCGACCAGCTCTTCCCATGCTGCCTCCGAGGTTAGAGGAGGTAAATCGAAACTGTACTTGTCATGTGCTTTAAGCGGCGTTCCCTGTAAAACTTTCAGCATGGCGCTGACATAATAATTTACATGAAAAACAAGTACGGCAATAGTATTCAGGTTATGCACCTTCGTTACCGCCTGCTGCCAGCTGATATCCGCCAGCGTATCTTTCAGGTTAACACTGGTCCAGTTTCCTCCAAAGTGAACATCTCTGAAATGTTTCGCGATTTGTCTGGTTGTTTCCATCATGATAAGAATTAAGCGCAGATACAATTTACGAATTTATTGATGCTGGAATTTTAGAATTTTAAATGCGGCGAAAATCTCCATGTACATCTTTCCTGTCTCTCTGCTTATATCTACGCTTATACCTCCTCATTAAAATTCCGGAATGCATAAATCAATAAATCCGTCAACCTTCATTAAATCTCCAATAGCCCAATCATAAAATCTCAAATATTCCCTATCTTGATACCGGCGAAACGCCCCCCAAAAACCTATGACCGTTTGCCCTGCACCCTAAACCTGTGTTTAAATTTCAATCTATATGAAAAGACTACTCTTTATCCCTCTGCTGTTGCTATGCATAGCCGTATACGCGCAGCCGGCCGGTTATGTGCCGGGTACGCAGGTATGCTGGAAAATTAATGGTTACGACCATGGTTATTTTAAAGCCGCCGGTAAAGGTGAGCGGCATATTCTGCTGGCATTTACCGGCTATGGCGAGCAAAGCTGCGCCAACTTTCAGACGAATGCGCCTCAGAACCTGCTCAATGACCTGGGCACTAACTGGAACGGACGTACGGTGCGCGCTCCCGGCGATACCATTGTATGGGAAGTGCTGACCATTCCCAACTATGCGGAGTTCTGGATGCAGCCTTATGCCCGCAACATTGACTCTTTCTTCGCGAAGATTGCACCTGTTGACACCAGTGAACACTGGCGTTTTCATGTATCCGGCCTCAGTCATGGTGTTGGGCGGTTCTGGGCTTACCTGTCCAACGCACAGGGCACCAACAGTCCGTACAGGCATATCTTCTCTACTACCATCAGCCTTTCCGGCCAGGCACAGGATGCCGGTATGCTGGCCGCTACCTCCCGCAACAAACGTAACTGGGTATGGGTAGGCGATCAGGATTACGGACAAACACATCCAGGCATATCTCAGCAGCTGTATAATAATCTTACCGGCTCCAAACGCTTCACCCTGCAGGCGAGCGTACCTCCTGCCAGCGCAGGGCATAACAGCATTACGTGGGACAGCTGTCATTCGCTGCGCGGCACAGACACGCTCACCAATACCTGGTTATGGATGGTGGCGCGGCAGCAGGATACAGTGACGCCTCAACCCTGCCCTGTTACCGGCGGCCCTGCCGGCTATGTGCCGGGAACGCAGGTCAGCTGGACCTTCAACGGCCGGTCGCACGGCTACTTCCGGGCAGCAGGATGCGGTGAAAGACATATCCTTATTGTATTCACTGCCGATACCTCTACCGACAGCACCAACTACCAGATCAATGCGCCGCAGAAATTACTGCAGGATGCAGGTATTAACTGGAACGGACGTACGGCGCGCGCTCCCGGCGACACCATTGTATGGGAAGTATTCACCATCCCGCATACATCCGCCCACTGGCTGCAGGCGTACGCCAACGATATTGATTACTTCTTCACCCATATTGAAAACATAGATACCACCGATCATAACAGGTTCCATATGGCCGGCATGGCAAACGGTGTAAACAGGATGTGGGGATATCTGACCAATGACCAGTCTCACAACAGTCCTTACCGGAATATCTTCTCTACAACCATCGGCGTATCTGCCACCTGGTCATCTATCTATCCGAAGATAACGGCGTATAGCCCCGGCAGGCGTCATTGGGTATGGCATGGCGCTGACGACACCAATTCTACCACACCGCCGTCCGCTTCCGTAGAGCATTACAATGCCCTGAACGGGAATAAGCGGCTTACCTTGCAGGCAGGCGGTGGTCATAACAGTATCACCTGGGACAGCTGCTTCAGTATCCTGGGCGCCGACAGCAGCAACAACAGATGGATATGGATGGTAACGCCTCCCGCTACTTTACTGCAACGGAGCTTTGCTGCAGAAACCTCCGCCGGCGCTGAGAAAGAAACAGCCCTGCAGGCATGGCCCAACCCTGCCGGCAATACCACCCGCATCAGCTGGAACGGTAAGCCCGGCACGCATTATCATCTGACCATCATAGATATGAAAGGCAGCATCCGTAAATCCATCCCCGGTATTAACGGTAACGCTTATACGCTGGACATGAGTCAGCTGGAAAAAGGCATGTATATTATACAGGTTACCGGATCCGGCAGAAGAACACAGATTAAATTAATGAAGGAATAAAGCACGGTTGTTTTGCTATTTAATTATTTGAGATTTTGTAGCCCATCAGGGTTTTCCTTTGTACCTATAGTTGCAGCAGGAAATCCTGCCGGGCTACAAAATCTCAAATAATTAAATAACAAAACAATTAAATATCCATTCGTTTTCCTAACTATGATGTATAGCAACTAAGATGTATATTTTTTACACATTAACCTTGCAACTGCTTACTGTACCTACATTCCAAACATCAGCCCGGTAGTATACAGCAATGGCATTCACTCTGCGCCGGTAATTTCCCCTACCCGTTTTTTCCCCGGTAAATGCTATTTTATTCAATATTTTTTTTAGCTTTAATCAGAAAAAATCAAAACCCCTGTAAGATTATTATTCTTGTAATAACTATTTTAATAACATTAATAAGACTATCCTGGCGAAAAACTCATGCTCCTGTAATATTAAACTAAACTGCGTTTACAGCCGGCCACTGAGCTTCTCCGGACAACTTTATCTCTACTCGTATTCACAGCGTAATAATCTTATGACCATAAGACGGTAAATGAGCATCATTAAAGGATACATGATTCTTTAACGGC
Organism: Chitinophaga solisilvae; assembly: GCF_009928525.1. Taxonomy (GTDB): domain Bacteria; phylum Bacteroidota; class Bacteroidia; order Chitinophagales; family Chitinophagaceae; genus Chitinophaga; species Chitinophaga solisilvae. The sequence continues at coordinate 32,466 of NZ_JAABOK010000023.1, forward strand.
TGTCACCTTGCTTCCACCGGAACAATAAAGTTATTGGTATGAATATGAAAGCTCCTGATAAAACAAAGCAGGACCCCCTCAAAATTTCCGCAATTGAAATAAAACCGCCCACGGGTGGCGGCACTATTAAAGGATTAGGAGATTTATTCAAGGCGGATCCTTTTACCGGCACAGGCACCTACGCTATTCCCATCCCGGTTACAGCTGCCAGAGGATTTGAGCCGGACCTGAATCTTTCTTATAATTCCGGCGGTGTCAATGGTCCCTTTGGCCTTGGCTTCTCCCTGATGCTTTCAAAAATTTCCGTTAACAGCAACAAACGTATTCCGCGGTATAACGGCACGGACCAATACCTGCTGGATGGAAACGTATTATCCGCTAAATCCGCCACAGCACAGCAACCTAACCCACGTACCGCCACCGTTAATGATATTACCTACCAGGTAACCACTTATCTTACCAGCCCCGGCATTGATTTCTCTCTTATAGAAAAATGGACAGCAGCAGACACCGGTCTTTCTTTCTGGAAAATAGTTACTCCTGATAATATCACCACTGTTTATGGAGAGGATGATACCTCACGTGTAGCCAATCCGGATGACGGCACACAGATATATGAATGGTTGCCGTGCCAGTCCTATGACGCAAAAGGTAACCGTATCGTATATGATTACCTGAAAGAAAATAATGACAACGTACCCGATAGTGTTTACGAAATCAATCATAACTGGAAAGCAGGCCGTTACCTCAACACCGTGAGTTATGGCAACTATCAGCGTCCGGATAAAACAGAAGCCTTTGCCTTCAGTATCGTTTTCAACTACGGACAGGATGCCACGCATCAGTGGCCCTGCCGTCCTGACCCGTTCTCCTATTACAACGCAGGCTTTGAAATCAGGGTTTTCCGTCTTTGTGAAAAGATACAGCTCGTGCATCATTTCCCGGATGAACTGGGAGATCCGCTGGTAGTAAAGGAACTGGTACTGCAATATGAAGATGTACAGTCCTACACCAACGTACAGTTCCAGGCTCCTTCCCTGCTGAAAAGCATTGTCATGAACGGATACCGGAAGGAGCTGACGGCACCGCAGCCGGCCCCACCGCTGGAACTGGGCTTTTCTTCCTTTCAGCCGCCGGTAGCTCCGCAGTTCAAAATACTGGAAACAGATACCAGCTCTATCCCCGGCTATCTCGACACTACCGGCTTCCTTCCGGTTGATCTGAACCGCGATGGGCTGCCAGGTTTTCTCTACAGCAACAACACTTCCTGCCTGTATATGGCTCCGCTGGGCGATGGCCGCTACCAGGCTCCCCAGGAAAACAGCAGCTTCCCTATCAATAAAAACCTGCAACGCGGAGAAGCTGTATTAACTGACATCGACGGCAATGGTATGCTGGACCTGCTGGTGAATGCCCCCGGCGAAATGGGCTACTATCCCCGCAATGCAGACGGCGGCTGGAATAACTACACTCCATTCCCGAATTTCCCCAACAATTTCCATGACCCGCATATGGAGATGGCCGACCTGGATGCCAACGGCAAAACAGATCTGCTCATTGCCAACACCGGCTCCCTGCAGATCTTCAATTCGCTGGGACTGGACGGATATGCCACTCCTACCTTCATCACCAATACCAATGGGTTTCCGCTGGTTAAAACAGGATATCAGCAGGAAATGGTCACCTTTGCCGATATGTTCGGCGACGGATTGCCCCATCGCGTAAAGATCAGCAGCGGTATGGTAGAATGTTGGCCCTGCCTGGGTTATGGCCGGTTCGGAAAGAAAATCACCATGGGCAATCCACCCCAGTTCAACGACGATTTTGACAACGCCCGTTTATTTCTGACAGATACAGACGGCTCCGGCACTGCCGACCTGGTGTATGTATATCCTGACAGAGTGGAGCTGTTCCTCAATCAATCCGGCAATACCTTTTCTGCCCCTGTAACCATCCACCTGCCTGAAACCTTCGGTATCCTCGACAGGATCAGCTTTGCAGACATCCTGGGCAATGGTACCAACTGCCTGGTGTTTACGAAAATATCTCCGGTACCTAAACAGTATTACTACAATTTTTCGGGAGAAGTAACTCTCCCAGACGGCACCAGTACACCTTCCCTCAAACCGTACCTGCTCAATGTCATCAATAATAATCTTGGTGGCATACAGATTATCAGCTACTGCAGTGCCGTGAAGTTTGCGCTGGCAGATAAACAGGCCGGACAGCCGTGGGTGACCAAACTACCCTTTCCTGTACAGGTGGTGGAACAGATTACTGTTTATGAATCATTCTCACAATCAAGATATGTAAGCCGCTATAGTTACCACAATGGCTACTATGATGCATATACCCGATCTTTCAAAGGATTCGGGATGACAGAAACCTGGGATGCCGAAACGTATGAATCCTTTCAGCAAAGTTATCAGAACCCTGACTATCCGGTATCCGCACTCAACCAGGAACTGTTTGTTCCTCCTGTTCACACGAAGTACTGGTTCCTGAACGGCTGCGGCCCCCTTGCCTACTATCCGCTGCTGGCACAGTTCCGCACACAGTATTTCCAGGGCGACCCGCAGGCTTATAACTTCCCTGACAGCCAGCTGCCTGAAGGGATGGACATTGTCACCACCAACACCGCATACCTTTCCCTGGCCGGTCAGATGATCAGAAAAGAAGTGTATGCGGATGATGATACAGCGATGGCCGCCGATCCTTACCAGGTTATACAGACCAATTATGAAGTGACACTCATACAGGCGGCAGTGCCTGATAATCCGGCAGTTTTCCAGGTAGATACACGGGAGGTCATCACCTACGACTACGAGCGCGATCCGCAGGACCCACGGGTACAGCAGGAATTTATCCTTGAAACAGACCCCGCCTGCGGGCAACCGGAGCTATCCTGTATTATTTATCTGCCGCGCCGCAATCAACCGAAAACATATCCGGAACAATATGTTCAGAAAGGCACCATCAGCCGGAATCAATATTATGATTCACCGGATGATGCTGACTACTGGCTGAAAGGTATTCCGTGTCAGCTGCAGGAGTATCAGTTACTAAATGCCACCTGCAATGGTAATTACTACTCCTTTGAAGAAGCACAGTCACAGGTGCAGGATGCATTAAAACAGGTTATCCCCTATCTGGGAACAGCGCCGGCAGCCATTTGTGCCATGCTGTACAGTGATACCACTACCTACTTCTGGGATGCCGCGCAGCAGCAGGCATTGCCAGCAGGACAAGTCACTGCCAGGGCACTGGTACATCATATTGCTACAGCCGCTTTCACGAATGACAATATCAGCAGCGCTTTCGGAGACCGGCTGTCAGCAGACACCATCTCCTCGCTGGGTGGATATGCCTATAATGCAGCCAGCGGCTACTGGGAAAATGCGGGACTCATTCAGCAATACTACAGCACTCCGGAAAGTTTCTACCAGGCCTCCGGTACCAGCAGCAGTGCCGCATCTCTTGGCGCTATGGCAACGGTATCCTACGATAACTACTACCTCGTAGCGGTGAACACCTCCAGCTACCTGTCCACCGATCCGGCAGTAGTCAATGTAGTGAGCGCTGTAGCAGATTATCAGAACCTGCAGCTGAAACAGATTGTTGATATCAATGATAATGTCAGCCAGTTTCTCTTTGATGCATTGGGGCAGTTAATTGTCAGCACCCGGTATGGCAGACAGACTGATGGTCTTACCGGCGGCATGCTGTTATACAACTATCAGCAACAAAAGGCGGAATATGTACTCCGCACCACTGCTCCGGACCACGGCCCTATCACATTTGATTCCATCCTTCAGGATGAAGATTACTACCTCCAGGGAGCCACGAGTTTCTTTTACTACAACCTGGACGGACCGCTGCAGAACAACCAGCCGCTGAGCGCTATTAACCTGATACGCGAAAATTACTATTACCAGGGAGGCAATACTGTCAGCGCTTCCCCCGTGCAGACTTCTGTATCCTATAACGATGGCCTGCTGCGCATCATGGAGAAAAAGACCAAAGCCACTCCTGTTCCGGAGGCAGCAGATAAATGGCTGGTATCTGACAGAAAAGTATTTAACAACAAGGGCAAGGCCTGTGAAACCTACGCTAGTTTCTTCAGCGATACGCCCGACTATGAAACACAGGACCAGATCACTTCCCTGTATAAGGTACCTCCGCCGGTAATTACACACTATGATCCACTGGGGCGTATCATCAGAGTGGATACCTCAAAAGGTTTCTATACCAAAACGGAATTCAGTTCCTGGGAAAAGGCTGTTTTTGATGAAGATGATACCGTCATCACTTCCGTATATTATCAGCAGTTCATGGCGAACTATCCCCCTGAGCCTACGCAGCAGGAGATTGATGAAAAGGATGCACTGGACAAGGCTGCCCGGTTCAACAACACGCCCATGCTGCAGATACTGGACAACATGGCGCATACCATCCGTACCATCGCCACACTGGAAAACGGTATGCAGCCGCCGGCATTTATTGCCACAGATATCAGCGGACGCAAACTCTGTGAGATTGATCCGCGCCTGTATGCCTCGAATGTGAACAGCGGCACCAACTATTACAATTTCAGGTACCAGTACCCGATGGGTAGTGAAACACCCCAGCTGATTGATAGTGCGGATGCAGGCACACAAAAACATTTCAACAACATTTTTGATCTGCAGACCTGGTCCTTCAGCGCCAGAAGTTACTGCCAGGTTATTTTCTACGACTGGCTGCAACGGAAGCTGCAGCTGAAAATAAAACTGATTACAACTACCGGACCTGTCAGCAGTTTTGATAATTTCAGCCTGGTAGAACAGTATACCTATGGCGAATATGCCACTCAGCCGGCAGGGAGCAATCTGCGCGGAGAGGCGTATCAGCTGAATGATCTGTCCGGTGTTCTCCTGACAACCGCCTTTAGCCTTACGGGCAATCTCATGGCTACTTCCAGGCAGATGGCAAAAGAATACAAAACACCTGTCAACTGGAATAAAACCGTTGCACTGCAGGACAAGATATATGCCTTCAGCTATACATTCAATGCCGTCAGCAAACAACTTACACAAACCGCTCCTGATAATTCTGTTGTCAGCTACAGTTATAATTACCAGGGGCTGCTTACTGCCGTAAACCTGAAAACCAGTGAGGGTACGGCTACCGCGGTAGTAAAAAGTATCAGTTACAATGCCGCTAACCTGCGTACTGCCATTACCTACGGGAATAATACCAATACCGTATTCACCTATGAGGATACCACCAACAGGCTGATACGGTTGCTGACACTGCGTACCGGGCAGCAACCTGCCACCATGCAGGATATAGCCTACACCTATGATCCGGTAGGCAACAGCACCAGAACCCGCGACAACTCTATAGAAGTTATCTTCAGCAACAATCAGCAGGTAGACCCATTACAGGATTATAACTACAACGCCCTCTATCAGCTCACTACCGCCAGCGGCAGACAGCATCCCGGTATCAATGCCACCACTTACCGGAACAATATCGCTGATGGCAGTTTTATGCAGTCAAAATTTTCACAGACCCCGGTGAATGATGGCAGCGCTATTGAAAATTACCGCGAGCTGTATACGTATGATGACAGCGGCAACCTGACGAAGAAACAGCATATCGCCACCTCAGCCAACTGGACCCAGGACACGCCCGTGATGGACAGCTGCAACCACCTGAATGATGTTACCTACGATGAGGCCGGCAATCCGTTATACGTACAGATCAACGATCATGTGCAGCTGGTATTCAACTGTTGCAACAACCTCACCTCGGTGCCAGTGATTACCCGGCCGGATGAACCGGATGATGCAGACTACTACGTGTATGACAGCGAAGAGCAGCGGACCCGCAAGGTCAGTGAGTTGTATGCCACCGCATCTTCTGTTACCTATAACGACACCATCTATTTCAATAATTACCTGTACCTGGAAAAAGGCACGCAGCTGAGCGACGGCAGCAGAACCAGTACCGATCAGCGGCAGAGCATCCGTGTGATGGATGACAAAGACTGTGTACTCATTTATCATTACTGGACACAGGGTGGTCCGCAGGGCGGAGATCATACGCAATACCGATATCAGCTGGATAACAACCAGCAGTCTGTTTCCGTGGAGCTGGACCAGGACGGATTACTCATCAGCTATGAAGAATACTATCCTTATGGTGGTACATCTATTATTGCGGGCAGTAACCAGGTAGATGTCTCGCAAAAGATATACCGTTACTCCGGGAAAGAATGCGACAATGCTACCGGGTTCTACTATTACGGGCAACGATATTATGTTTCATGGCTGGGCCGCTGGCTCAACCCTGATCCTGCCGGCACTATAGACGGATGGAATCTCTATGCCTTTGTGAAAGGCAACCCTGTCACCAATGTAGATGAAGAGGGGCTTGCCGCGAGGAATGCCTGGCAACGGCTCAGACCCGGCGGGATGGGTTCTTCCTGGATGCGTGCAGGCAATCCGGCCCTGACTACAGCTGCTGCCTTAACAGGCGGGCCGAGGGCAACCCTGACCTCGCGCGCTACTACTGTAGCAAAAGCCGGATCCGGCTCTGGATCCGGTTCAGGATCCGGCGCGGCGGCAGCAGCCGGTGCAGGCTCCGGAAGCGGTGGTGGCAGCGGCAGCGGATCTGCAGGCAGTGTCAGAAATTACAGTTCTTCTTCCTCCGCATCATCTGCGGCAGCAGCAGCGGCGTCTTCTTCATCTGCAGTAATTACACCTGCGGATCTATCTAACCCGGATTATTCCGTAGGCGCATCTGCAGCGGTTTCGCTGCAGTCAGGGCTGGTACATACACCCAGCCTCGTATACTGCCGCGCCGGCGTCATCAGCGTATTCGGCATCGGAGGCTTTTATCTGTCCTCCGTAGTCTTTCACTTTGAAGGGACGCCCGATGCCATGCACGAGGCATTGCGAAGTGCACTGGTAAGACCTTCCGGCTCCTACCTGAAAGTGATGGCAGGTACTTCAGGCAATGATTCCCTGGTGCCCAATACCCCGCATGTTAACAGAGGTATGCCAATGGATCCGCTCACCGTAAAGTTACTATCGGACCTGCAGCCGGATTTAGGAGCTCAATGGCATGCTGCCACGAAGATCACCGATGCGCAAACAGCTGCCTTCCGCAGCAAATACGACAACCGCTCCATTATGCAGCGTGCTGCGGAAACATTGGGAGGATTCGGTATACAGCGACGCACAGGTATCTTCAGAATTTCGCCGGCAGGCATTGTTTCATCCGCCGGCCTCTCCCAGCATATGATAGAGCAGCTGTTGAAAAAACCGATGGATTAATAATTGCGAATTACGAATTACGAATTGCGAATTACGAATGAGGAGCGAAGATAAAAACGAAGAGCAAAACGGAAATAACCAAATAAACAAATAATCAAATAACCAAATGAAACAACCGCTCATGTGCATTAGCTGATTAACGACTGTTTAATCAAAACCATTACACCGATCCGATGAATACACCATTGAAGAAAGAACCAAAGTAACCACGCATGCGGCCAGACTAAGCGCATGATTATCTGAAAAAAAAAGGATGCCCGTCCAGGCAATATCTGCTGGTCAGACAGCGGACAGGATTGTTATTGCAACTGACAGACAACTTATGTCTGCAGGGATTGGCAACGTGCATCCATCCTGTATATACATTAACTGCTCAAATCCATCTGCATAAAATATTAAAAATTAATCCGATGATACATCAGCACCCTATCAAATTAAAAAGTAAAAAACTGGCTGCTTTTCATAAAGCCAATCCAGACTTTGACATCCTTACTTTTAATTTCATTGATGAGAAAAATGCGGACACCCTGAAGATCACAAAGGCTAAAAAAAAGGAAACGATTGAAGAACTGAAAGGCTGGCAAAGATTGTTACGCATGTGCCCCGATCAGGAAGCAGCCGAAGTGCTGATGAGTCAGCAACTGGATTCTGCCCGCAAAATCACGGCGCTCAGCCAATCGCACTTTGTGAAGAAAGTAGGCCGTAAACTGAAAGGAGGCAATGCCACCGCCCGCAAAATATATAAACAGGCCTACGATATTAAAACCAAGGTGATGCTGCTCTGGACGAATATCAGCCAGCTACGGAAATCGCCCTACTACGGATCCCTGGCCGCTTCGCCGGCGCCGCAGGATGTACTGGACAACTTCCAGAACCTGTCCAGCTACCAGCAGATTTTCGGTTCTCTCAACTACTGCAGCTGCCCCGAATGTAAATCCATACTCGGCCCTGCCGCCTACCTGACAGACCTGTTAAGACTGATAGACAAAGCCATTACCAAGCCTAACCCCAGTATCCCGCAGGGGCTTACCTTCAATGACAGAAGACCTGATATAGCGGAGATAAAACTCACCTGCGCCAACACCAACAACCTGGTACCCTATCTCCAGATTGTAAACGAAATTTTAGAACGCACCCTCATGCAGGCGCTCGGTGTGGATGATATTTACTTCGACCTTGTTACCCGCTACTATCCATTCAACCTGCCTTTCAATCTGCCGCTGGAACAGCTGAGGACTTATCTGGCACAGGAGAACACTTCCCTTTCGGCTATTTTCACCTCCATGGATACAGGCGCCAGCACCCTGGCCATTGCACGTGAGTACCTCGACATTTCCATTGAAGAACTCAGCAACTATAAAAAGCCGGCAGCAGCCAGTCTGCCTGCCGTGCTGACTGCCAACTACGGCCTGCCCATTACCCAGCAGGATCTTCAGCACCTCAATGAAGTAGACACCTTCATCAAACAGGTGGGCATTCCCCTGGAAGATCTGAAAACACTGCTGTCTGAAGATCTCAATATTGCAGAAATTTTCAATGCGGGCGGCACCTATACCGTCACCGGCATGAAAGGTAATACCCTCGTGTTCACACAGGCAGGCAGTAACCTCACCGGTATCTGCGATTACACCACCGGCAAGGTAGTTATCGACGGCAGCCTGATTGACCAGACCATGCAGGGGGAATGGGTGCAGACAGAAGGGGGCGCCGTAACGCAGGACTATTGTCAGTTTGTATTTGCTGACAATGCGCTCTCCTTTACCGCCAACTGGAATACAGGTATGGGAAAACCCTGGGAATCCACCACATGGGCCGGCACCAGGGATATCACCGTATCTCCCGCTGCCAGTGGTATTATCCCGCACAGCTTCTTCATCAACACCCCATTTACAGATCCGACAACATTCCTGTTCATCAGGCAGAATAAAGTAGATCCCAATAACGTATTTGATGAAATTGCCAACCAGGACATCAACACCCTGGATACGCTCAACCGCTTTATCAGGCTATCCCAGAAGCTGGAGTGGGACTACGAATCCGTCAACTGGATGTTGATGACCATCTCCTATATTAACCAGGCAGACAGAGAAATCACTGATGCCACCATCATTGAACTGGCCAAAGTAATGAAGCTGCACCGGGAATATGCGTTGCCACTGGATCTGCTGGCCAGCCTGTGGTATGATATACAAACCATCGGTATTGGCAACGGGCAGTTTTCGCAGGCCCCGTTTGACCAGGTATTCAACGGCCCGCAACAGGTGGGCTTTACAGACATTAATCCCTATCATCCCAAATATCCGGATAACTACCAGCGGTTCGTTAACCCGCTGTATCAGTCAGATGTAGTGGACTGGTACCTGAATGATACAGACAGCGCAAAATCAGCGCCCGGCAATATTATTGTATCAGGTATTCCGGTACCTACCGATTCGCTGCGCCTTATTGCAGCAGCCACTTTCGGGAACGCAGACAGCATTTCGCTGGACGTAGCCAACCTGTCTGTACTATACCGGCATGCCGTACTGGTGAAAGCGCTCAATATACAGGTCAGTGAATACATCCTGCTGCTGCAGCAGCTGAAACTGACACAATCCGGCCATGATACACTGATAGCCCTGTCGCTCACACCGGATAATGTCATCTCCATTGTAGAAAACCTGAAATGGATGCGGCAGACCGGCCTGAACGCCTTCTCTGTAAATTATCTGTGCAATGCGCAAACCAGTCAGTATGCACCTACCGGTTATGAGCCGGGCAATATCCCTGACTTTATCAATTCCCTCCATACCACCCTGGTCCGGAACCTGCTGCTGGAAACCAGTTTCTCCGGCAATGGCATTTCTCCCAAACAATCCCAGGCTGTATTCAGCTGGATGAAAGATCCCCAGCAGGCGTATGCAGATAATACCGGATTTGTATCCAATACCAAAGTGCTGACGATAGACGATCTTCCCGATACGCTTCCGGTACAGGGAGAAGATGATTTCACCCTCAACTTCAGCATCAAGAATATCATTGTTCATACCACGGATACCTACCGCACCAATCAGAAAAATGCCTTTATCTCCGCCATGGCATCCTTCTTCCAGGTAAAGGCGGATTATATGGCTGCCGTGATTGCACAGACAGAAGTACTGTTTAACAACATGAACTTCCTTCCGTACTTCTTCCTGTTCAATCTCTTCTCCACACCGGCAGACAGCGTACTGGTCAAAGACAGTACGACCATGATGGACCCCGACAAGGTAAGGGCCGTATTTGCCAGGAACAGTCTTGCCCTGCCGGAAACATTCCTTGTTTCCAACACCGGCACCGGTACCTGGATCATACAGGACAGTAGTATGGTAACCATTTACTGCGCCTACCAGTTCAGCTCCGGCAGCGATATTTATTTCTATGCAGATCCCGCCCAGGGACCGGCCAACGTGCTGCTGTTTGATTATAATTTTATTCAGGCACTGTCCAGGTTCCTGATCCTGTATCAGACACTGGAACTGAATATTGTACAGATCGCAGGCGTTACGCAGACGCCCGCTGCCTACAACCTTACCTACACTTTTAACGCCGCCACATTCCAGCTCCTGTTTCCGGCAGATAATATCATTGCGCTGGATACCTTCATGGAACAGGAAAGTGATTTCGGCGACAGAAATAATGCGCTGGTAGCCTACCTGTATAGTGTGCAGACCGCCACCGGCGACAGTTGCCCGGAATTATGCGCCATTACAGGCTGGCATGAAGATCAGTGCCGGTACCTGTGCGATTACTTCTTCGGAAAAGATGTTAACTGCAAAACAGTCAGCCAGATTGAAAAACTGAATATCGCTTTTCACATCACCGCTATCCTGGGGATAGATGTATACTTCCTGAAACAGCTGAATGACATTGCCTCCTGGCAGGATACTGATCTGGATCACTGGAACAACTATAAGCGCCTTGCTTCCACCCTGCTGCAGAATATCAAGGCGGTTACCGCTGTGGATGCCTGGCCCACCGTATTCAAATCTCTCAACAGTACGCTGGAAGAAGACAAGCGTACAGCCATGCTGAACCTTACCGTGTGGGAAACAGGAAAGAAGTATCCGGATATTACCACAGCAGACAACCTGTACGAATACCTGCTCATAGACGTAAACCAGGGAGGATGCGCGGACATATCCTATATCAAGCAGGCGCTGAATTCCGCGCAGCTGTACCTGCAGCGTTGCCGCCTGAACCTGGAGAGGAATGCCGTTATTGACAAGGCAGACCTGCCCGATGTATTCTGGGAATGGATCATGAACTACCGGGTCTGGGAAGCCAACCGGCAGGTATTCCTGTATCCCGAAAACTACCTGGACCCCAGTCTGCGCGTTTCTAAAACAGACCTCTTCAAAGAGCTGGAGAACAACCTCAGTCAGGGTAACATCAACAAGGCAACAGTAGAAGCCGCGTACATCAACTACCTGGATTCCTTCCAGGAGCTGGCTACGCTGCAATATGTAGGCGGGTATCATTGTTACACGGAAGGCCCCGACCATGAGCAGAGTGAGATACTGTACCTGTTTGCCAGAACCCAGTCCGTCCCCTACCAGTATTACTATATCACGCGGCAGCCGGGCGATGTATGGTCTCAGTGGAATAAGATCAACATCACCATCAATGCAGATAACATCGCTGCGGTATATGCCTTCAATAAGCTGTTTATTTTCTGGGTAGAGCTGGTGCAGACGAATGAATCCGGTACCGACAATACCAAAGTGTCTGTTACCAAGGCTACTATCAAGACCTCCTTCTTTGATTACAGCGGCAACTGGAAGCAGCCGCAGACCATCATTGACGGGCAGGTGGTGGATGTAACACCCTATCCGGATTTTAACAGCCCGTTTAATGCGCCCATCTTCAACAGTAATAAACCCTACTTTGACCGCGTAATAGCTTTCCCGGCCACATCGGATGATTTCCTCAAAGCGGATTCCGATCCGCACAAACAGGAAAAGATTTATCTCTATTACGGACCGCTGGCAGATGTGTTGTCCTACAACCCTGCCAAAACACCCACCCCTGATCCTAATGCACAACCGCTCACCTATGCCTTTGAAAAGCAGATAGCCATAGATGACACGGTGATGAAACAGGGCGTTACCATGGGTACAGCTGGCTGCTATCCGCTGATGCCCTTCATTGTAATTGATGCGCTGCTGGAACCCAGTTTCCTGCTCAACAATAATGAGTATGTATTTCTGCAGGACGATAACATGTCAGACAACAGCGCACCGGGGTTTGCCGCTTCGGTAGTAGAACAGAAGCTGGTGCTGCAATCTTCCGCAAATACCATGAAGGTGAACTATACAGAAGGTATGGGCCTGGATCTTATTAGCTTCCTGCAGCCTTATCCGGCCACTTCCGATTCGTTTATTACCAGGGATATTTCTGCTGCACAGTCCGCGAATATATTTACCATACTGACCACGCCGCCCAACAATGTAATTGGCTCCAACGGCATGGTCACCGCGCAGGCATTGACTATATCTATCGACATGTATGCCATGGTGCTGTCTCTGCCAACCTTCCAGGCCAGAGAGGTACGGAATATCCTGTTTGAGCACTATTACGGCACACCATCCCTGCTCGAAAACATTGCTACCTATAACAGTCAGATTATTCCTATCAGCAATAATCCCGGAATGTTTATTTTCTATAATAACGGTAACGGCTATCTGTTTAAAAATGAGCAGTACGGAGATATCAATGACCTGACGAAAATCAGCACGCTGCTGACGGCTGTTAACAAATATTCTTTCATCACACTGGATATAGGACAGGATGTATCGGCAAATATTTACAAGGCATTATCTACTCCGCCCAATAATATCATCGGTACAAACGGCGTAGTAGACATACCGGCGGCGCTGAATGCGCAGACAACCATGATTGCGCTCCTGTGCAGCATTTCCATAGAGCAGGCCAACGAAGTAAAAAACATCCTGGTTTCTTCTTCGCTGACAGGCATCAGCTACATGAGTGGTAACTATGTGTATGTAACACCCAGCTCCTTTGTTACAGGAGACATCAATGAGGCAACCTCCGAACGGGTGTACAAGGTGCTCAGCACGCCGCCCAACAAGCTGATCTCCAATAACGGTATAGTAGACATCGGCCTGGCCAGCAGGGTAACACCGGATATGATTGCAGCGCTGACGGGTTTGTCTACTGCACAGGGCACAGAGATACTGGATATACTGCTGACACCGGACCAGGATAGTGTGCCCGGCAAGTTTACAGAAGACGATAACATCTACACCCTGCACTTCAAGGTAGACCGGCTGAGTACCGGCGCTATCCGGAAACTGAGCAGCATTCTGTTTACAGAAGGCATTGACCAGATGCTGGCCCTGTCGTCACAGCAGGCGCCCGAAAATGTAGATGCCTATTTTGATCAGATGGAACCTACCGACCAGGTGGAAGCCCCCGATATTCAGTTTGAGGACCAGGTGAATTTCAAGGGGCCTTACGGCGAATACTACTGGGAACTATTCTTTCATGGGCCCATGCTGGTATCCAAAGTACTGAACAACAACCTGCAGTTCCGCGATGCCGAAAGCTGGATGCAATACATCTTCAATCCGACGGCCAACATGGATACGCTGGGACCGGACTCCTTCGTGGTACAGAATATCTCTCCCACCTTATCCGAACATATATTCACCACGCTGACCACGCCGCCGAATGACCTGATTAACAAAAACGGTATGGTGCAAAAATCTGCCTTAACCATTTCTCCGGAAATGCTGGCCAGTGTGCTGACAGTTTCTATCTTACAGGCTATTGAGGTAAAGAATATACTTGTCAACAATTACCTCATTTCTCCGCTTTACTCCTACTGGCAGTTCCAGCCGTTCCGCGAGCATACGCTGCAGCCCTTGTCGGAACAACTGACAGACCCCGCGCAGATATACGCCTACAATATGCATCCGCTGGATCCTCATGCCATAGCGCGACTGAGGATAGGCGCATATGAAAAGGCCACCGTCATGCAGTACATAGAGAACCTGATTAACTGGGGTGACAGCGAGTACCGGTTGTATACCTGGGAATCCATTACCGCAGCGCTGATGCTCTATATTTATGCATACGACCTGCTGGGACCAAGACCGGTAGACATGGGCGAGCAACCGCCGGAATTCCCCGTCAACTTCAATGAGATCCTGTCGAAGTACGGCGATACCACCGGCGGTATTCCTCAATTCCTGATAGATATGGAAAATGCGATATCGTCCTCTCTCCCGCCGGTATTGCCGCCTACAGGCAAAGATGTGCCGTACAATGATATAGAAGCCTACTTCTGCATACCTGAAAACGATACGTTCACCACCTACTGGGATGTGATAGACAACAGGTTGTATAATATCCGGCATTGCCTCAATATAGACGGTGTACCGCAGCCGCTGCCGCTCTTTGATCCGCCGCTCAACCCGATGGACCTGGTCAAGGCAGCAGCATCCGGCAACAATATCCTGAATCTTACCTCGCTGGTGCAGCCCAATGTTCCGGCCTACCGTTTCAGCAGTATGCTGGAGCTGAGCAAGTCGCTGACCAATACGCTGACAGAGCTGGGCAATGAATTGCTCTCCGCACTGGAGAAAAAAGATGCACAGGGATTACAGCTGCTACAGGCCGTCAATGAAATCAATATCCTCAATCTCACCACACAGATCAAGCAGCAGCAGATTATAGATGCGCAGGCGCAGCTGGGCGCCATGCAGGAAAACCTGCAAGGAGCACAGTACCGGCAGCAATACTACGCCGGGCTGCTGGCTGCCGGGCTGAATTCCTATGAAATTGCCGACATCGCACTGCGTACTTCCGCCATTATACCACAGGGCATCGCCATCGGTATCAACGGGGTATCTATTGCAGCATACCTGGCGCCAAATATTTTCGGGCTGGCAGACGGCGGTATGGAATTCGGTAACGCAGTGATGGCGGGTGCCAGCATCAGCAGTATCACGGCAGAAATACTGAATCAGAATGCCGGCATTGTGGCTACCGCCGGCAATTATGCCCGCCGTATCGAAGACTGGGAATTCCAGAAAACAAACGCCGAATATGAAATAGCACAGCTCTCTGAGCAGATAACATCCTATCAGGCACGCATTGCCATCGCCCAGCAGGACCTGATCATCAATCAGAAAAGTATTGACCAGCAACAGACCGTAGATACCTATCTGAAGAATCAGTTCACCAATCAGGATCTGTATCAGTGGATGATTTCCAGGCTGTCTTCCCTGTTTTTCCAGACTTACAATCTGGCGCTGAATGCAGCCTTACAGACACAGGCCGCCTATCAGTTTGAGCTGAATACCAGCAACCAGCTGATTACGTTCAACTACTGGGATAATCTGTACAAAGGGCTGCTGGCGGGCGAATCGCTGATGTTATCCCTGCAGCAGATGGAAACATCCTTCACTTACGGTAACACCCGTACGTTTGAAATCGAAAAAACCATCTCTGTACTGCAGAATTTCCCGGAAGCATTCCTGCAGTTCAAATGGGGTAACAACGGAGGTACACAGGGCGTGCTGGACTTTGTGCTGAGTGAGCAGCTGTTTGACTTTGATTATCCGGGTCAGTACTGCCGGAAGATAAAATCTATTTCTGTTTCCATTCCGGCGGTGATAGGGCCTTATCAGAATCTGAATGCCACGCTGACACAGAATTACAACTGGGTGATACAGCTGCCGGACCTGGATGCCGTGAAGTTTGTCATCTCCAAAACCACGCCCGGCAGTGGCCTTAGCCCCAAAGAGCCGGGGTCTGATGTGCTGCGCCAGAACTGGGTACCGGGACAAGCCATTGCCCTGTCCAAGGGAGTAGATGACAGCGGCCTGTTCACGCTGAACTTCGACGACGAAAGATACCTGCCGTTTGAAGGTTCCGGCGCTATTTCCGCCTGGACATTAAATCTTCCTCCGGATACCAACCGGATCAATTTCAACAGCATCTCCGATATTATCATCACCGTAAGATATACCGCCAAAAACGGCGGCAGCAACTTTGCGAACCAGGTGAAAGGTGTTTACAAGAGCATGCAGACCCCGAGCGGCAATTATACCAAAGCCAAAACCTTTGACCTTGCGCAGGCTTTCTACAGCAACTGGGTAAAATTGTTTGCTGCTCCCGTAAATGGCATACAGGAAATCACCTTCCCGCTCACAGATAATTACTGGCTGACTAACCTCGCCAATGTCAAGGTCGATAAACTGGCCGTACAGCTGGAAGTGGCCGCCGGCACAGCTATCAGCGGTGCATCTTTCCTGCAGCTGAAAACAGATAAAGGCGTAAAGCTGATCAGTATCAACAGTAACTATGGAGAACTGACTGCACAGGATCTGACATCCATCGGTTTTGGTACCACCAGTACAGCGTGTACACTGCAATTCATCGATGCCAGTCTGCCGGATGATATCTCCAAAGGCAGCGGCGCAGACAAATCACTTGATGAAACCAGGCTGATTGATATGGCGGTGGTCATTTACTATACGGAAGCCCCGTTCAGTTAATCTGTTCACTTAAAAAAAAGGAGGTAAAAAAGAGAAAAGGAAAATCCATTATTCAGTCGCTGCTGGCTTCAGGTCAGCATTAAAGGAAACCTTATTCATAAACCAAAAATTTACATCTATGGGTCAACCATCGTGGTATCAACCTTGCGTTGATAACATCAAAAAAATCAAGAATGCTGTCATGTGTCCGGAGACGCATTGTGATGCCAGCATTGTCCGCGATTACACAGAGGCATACTGTACCTGTTCTGACGCTTATCCAAACGGATGCTTAAACAATCAGAACCCCGGCTGCTGTGCATGGAATGCTTCCACGCCTGTACCGATCCTTTCCGAAAACTGCTATTGCTGTTGCGGATGCTTTGCAAACGAAACCCCTGTTGCCTCAGATAACGATGTTTACAAGGCAATTGCAGAATTTAATCCGGGTGACATGGTGTATGTTGCCGACAATGCGGATTTAAGCAAGTGGAGCCAGAAAGAAGTATTGTTCAGTTCCGGTGCGGGAGACATGAACAGCGAGACTACCATGATTAAGCTTACCTATGAAGTATCGCCGGGAAAGCTGGACCACCTGTTTGTTTCCAGAGATCAGTTATTCTATATGACTGACAAAAAAATGAAGGCAGCCGCCAAGCTGGTACCTGAAAAAGACAAGCTGGTATACAAGGATGGCAGTACTGCACTTGTTAAAAGCCTGGAAGTAGGCAAATACAAAAAAGGGCTGCACCACATCGCCACCACCCTGGAACCCGCTGTGGTACTGGCCGGGCACCTGATGCTGGCAAAAGGTATTGTATGCGGCGACTATGCTCTCCAGATGGGTATTGCCAATGCACCGAAGGCCCTGCTGGCAGATGACCACAGCAAGCTGCCGGAATTTGGTTCAAAGGAATACTTCACCAAATACAAACACCTGATCGGAGATTCCTTCAAAGCCCATAACAAGGACTTCCAGCCGGAAGCCATTGACAAGAAAGTCTTTGAGGCAATGGGTAAGAAAGGAACATTGCATATCCCTGATAATGCACAGCATTTCATCAGCAAAGAGCAGGCCTTGTCCATCCTTGACAACCCCGATTCCAATATTGCTCCTGTATTTTCCAATACCGGTGATGAGCTTGTCAATTATCTGTTTACTTTATACCAGGGTTTCTTCCCGAATATCATCTTCTATTACGACAAAGAAAATCAGTTACCTAATGCGCATTCCTTCTTCGAATACGGCAATTCATTCATCGTAGTCAATGGGGGGCTGGCGCGTACTGAATGTATCGATTTCGACGGGCTGGCTTTCGTCATTGCCCATGAGCTGGGGCATCTTTTCGGAGGTGATCCTAAAAACCCGCATGAATATACCTGCGAAGGCAAGGCAGACTACTTTGCTGTAACGGGCGTGCTGCCCAAGGTATGGTATGGTGTGTCATCCGCCCCTATCATACAACAGGCGGTGAGTACCTTAACTGATTTCTTTGGTCTGATAGATCCAAAACTCAGGAAAGGCAAGAAGGGAAATACCTGCATGTACATTTCCACAGACTGCAGGCTGGACGCTATCAATGCCGCCTTTAATATGATGGCACTGCCGGCATGCGCAGGCGGATCACCGGATCCTAAGCTGGAAGTTTCTTCCGCAAATGTTGTCAAGGACAAAACCGGCACTTCCGTAGTGATTACCTACAATGTTCCGGTAGATGTCAAAACAGCTACCGCTATCGGAAACTATGCATTTGATCCCATCATTGTAGTAACGGCCGCACGTATGGATCCCAAATCACCGAATGTGGTGATATTGAGCGTAGTGCTGAATAAGCCGGGTGGCTACAGTGTATGCGTATACGATGTGCTTTCTGCCAAGGGGGAACCGTTGGTAAAAGGCCAGAACTGTAACAGTTTTCAATATTAACAACAGGCCGTAACCATCGCGCAGCCTGCACGGAGCAGGCTGCAGATGGCCGGCCCTAAATGCTGCAATACATATGATACATGAAATTCTTGAAGTAGATGAAAATGCTTCTCTGGAAGATATAGCTGTAAAATTCAGCAGTTTCCTCGGCATTAAGGAAAAAGTTCCTATGGAAGCGTTGCTGCGCGCCATCAATGACCCTTCTTATGCGCAGAATCTGATCATCAGCCGTCAGGCGCCGGGATTTCTCAATGCCCTGCTGGCAGACCCGCAGAACAAGGAGTATGCAGTGAAACAGAAAAAAGAACTAAGCAATACAGATCTGGTAAAAAAGGCTGGTACAGCCTTACTCAACTGGAGCAAAGCCGGCTTCACAGTGGTGAGCAGTGAGGTACTGGAGAAAAGGGAAGATGCCTGTCTTTCCTGCGAACACCTGGGTAAGCCGGAAAAATTTCTGCAGAAGCTCGTCACTTCCAAATCCGGTGAAGCTATCGGCAAAAGGGCGGCTGACTGCGTTTGCAAGGTATGCGGCTGCAGCATCAGTAAAAAAATCCGTATACCATCCGAATCCTGTCCGGTGAATATGCCCGGCCATCCGGAGCTGAATAAGTGGGGAGAGCTGATAAAGGACTAACCTGATCCCGTACAACCTCTTAAAACAGTGCAGGCGTCTTGTGAAGACGCCTGCCTGTCTGGTTTACATCGGGTGTATTAACGTTAACGACTATACGCTACATAACCTGTTTTCAGTACGGAATGTACAAAAGAGAACGGCTCACCTGCATAGGCTGCTGTTTCTTCAGGAGAGTAGATATGTACGTCTACCTTCACCGCGTGGTTGATAATCAGTGGTTGCAGCTGCTGCCGCCGGGCATATGCCGGCAGGGAGGTGCGCTGTATAACAAAGATGTCCAGGTCGCTTTTGGGAGTAGCTACTCCTTTGGCGTAAGATCCGAATATGATAACTTTTTCCGGCTGCAGCCGGTCAACAATAAGGCTGACCAGGCTGCTGATGTCATTCTGTTGCAACATATCAGGTGATTGAATAATTAATAATCAGGAACAGTGATGCGATGGCATCTGCCGGCAGTGACCTGAAATCCGGGGCATCCGTTGCTTTCAGCTTAATCGTCCAGCTTTCCTTGGGAACTGCTGCTCCTTTGTCAAACGCCTTGACGGCACGGTGCAATCCGCCATATACCTTATCTGCTTTCATATCCAGCCAGTCCGTGGGGTTAACACCTGCCGGAGACAGCATCACCTTGTATACCTTGTCGTTGTCTTTCATCTGAGCCACCACTTCAATGCGGGCTGCTTTTTTCTGCGGGAAGGCGCGGGTGAAGTATGGCAACCGTTGCAGCAGGGTATCCAGTTTTAATACCTGGTCGTTACCGGCAGCAGGGTGTAAAAACTGATGCCACTGATCCGGGAATTCCTGTTGTATATCCAATACGCGGAACAGTCCTGTATTACTTGCCGCCAATGCCAGCTGGTTTAGTTGTTCCGGCAGTTCTGCGGCAGCATATTGCCGCAGCTCAACGCCGCCATCGCGGGCAGTGTACCGGAAGTGGAAAATCAGATCGGCTATCGTATCAAAATCAAACTGTTTACAGTCTTTGTTGAGTTTAATATGCCAGGAGCTGACAGCGCCCGTTCCTTCGAAAGGCAGGTAGCGTTCATCTCCGAAACTGAGTTCAAAGAGGCCGTGATCGTTCTGTGCCGAACTGGTGGTGATGGTTTGATGTGACGCTACCTCATCACGGAACCTTGGATCCGGGGTAGTCAGATCTCTGGCGTATTTACCGTTTCCGCTCAGCGTAGCATCCTTACGCAGCTGGTTGCCCGTCTGGGTCAGCGTGCAGGCAATGGTAGTGTACGGCCCTGAAATACAGGGGATAGATATGCTCAACGTTTTAATACGTCTGAAATAGTGTCCCGGATAATCCATGTCAAACAATGCTTCCGGAATATTCACAAAACAGGCTCCTTCCTGTTTCAGTTTCAGCAAAGCTACCGGGTCCAGCAGGGAAAGAGATACATGCTTCGATAATTCGTGCTGGCGGCGGTTTTGTTCATAGTAAGCCGTTTCCAGGCGTTTGAGGTCATGATAGAGGTGTTCGCCGCAAAGCAGTCCCTTCTTCAGGCTATCCCAGTAGCCCGGCTGCACATAGTTGGAATCACTGAGTCCCAGCTCATAGCGGTAGCACATTTCCGTACGCCGGGCCATATCGGATGCCAGCTGATAGGACTGGAAATATACGGCAGACAGCTGACTACCCATCCAATCGTATAATTCCCGGTTAGTAAACCTGCTGTGCATGAATTCTTCTTCTTTCTCCATGTTCAGCTTTTGTTTATCATGATTTACCAACTCCTGTTCAGCCATACTGCAGCGGATTTCAGCAGCAGCAATCTGTTTGTCCATCTGCGGCAGTTCCAGCTCTGCCAGGCGTTGCTGCAGCCCCCATTCTTCCGCACGTCTTTCATAGCCGGCAGCCGTCAGCATCAGGCCGGCTGTTTTATCCAGCGTAGCGCCGATGGTCTGTAAGGTTCTCACTGCCATTTCAGCGCCGTTACCAATTTCATTACCGCCAAATTTAACCTGAACGGTAGGCGTACCACCGAAGCCTGCTGAACCGGCGAGGAAGGAAGGTATCAGCTTCAGTCCTCCGGATGTAACAAATCCGGCAGCGACGGCAGCATCGATTACAGTAGACGCCACAGACAAACCATACGCCATTTTTTCTCCATCTTTCCATCCTTCATTGACGAGACGGGTATAGTAATCTTTCCTTTCCGTGGTAATTTTTCTGGCTTCCCGCAATCCTTCCAGGTTACGCTGTGCTTCTTCCAGCTGTTTCACCTTTACCAGTCTGACAGCATCCTGCATATTGCGTTCATGGCCGGCGCGCAGGAGTGTAAAGGATTCAGCATCCTTTTTTTCCAGGGCAGAGAGCATTGCGCCGCCAAGACTTCTCACCTCATTACATAAGTCGAGTGCGCGGGGCAGCATAAAGCTAAAACGATAGAAAGGCAACGGAGCCTGCAGTGCACCGGGCACGCTGCCAGGTTCCAGGCCTGCAGCGCCGGCTCTTATCAGCATGGCCGGGTCTATCGGCGGATCAAACAGTGGCAGCTGCTGCGTCTGACCGTCATAGTTCATGCAGTGCCTGATTTTATACAGGCGGTCTGCCACCGTATCCCACATAGCCGTCAGCTTTTCGTTGTGCGGGATGCCAAAGTAAAGTACATCCAGGCGGGGCAGCTCCGGCCGGTCTTCTTCCGGAGTACCGGCGGCTGGTACTGTTGGCAGCAGGTTCTCTACTTCCGCAAGCGCGTTACCGAAATTATCGACACCATCCTTTTCAAGCTGGTACCAGGTTTTCACGGGCGATCCTGTTTTAGCCGGAATGCTGACAGGACGCGGGCCCAGTATGGCATCGGCCAGTATGTACAGCTGTGTGGCTTCATTGACAGACTCAATGGTATTCCTGCGGAAGAGCTGATCGGCCCAGGCAATAATCGTCTGGATATATTTCATCAGCACATTTTTCTGATAGGCCACCGTACGCATACGGGCAACCAGGTGCGGATTAAAGGGGTTATCCCTCCATTCGCTGACCTGCATCATTCCTTCCAGGTCGTTTCTGGCTATGGCCTGCATCAGGTTCTCTATTCTTTCTTTATAGTAATCTGCTCTGGTAGTTTCATAAAACGGTTTTGTAATCCAGAATTTCTGTTGCGGCGTTTTTTTATCTGCAATGGTATTATCTGTGTTAGCAGGATTGAAAATGTAGTGATACCATTCCAGCGCTTCTTCAAACTGCTGATTAGCGGCCAGTTTGTTTGCTATATAAAACGGCGCATGGAAAAACAGCTCCCAGTTATAGGACGCGTAGGCTCCCCTGTAGGAGAAGTCCACATCTTCCACGGGGAAAGACATTGTTTTATCCGGCAGCCTGTAGTTGGGGGTTACCAGGTGCGTAGGCTTGTAATAGTCAGCAAACTTAAAAGGCAGCGGGCTGTCAGGGATCGTGTGCGGCGCTATCTGAATACGCCGGTTCAGCAAACCTTTGATTCCTCCGGCATTCAGCTCTTTAATAAATAATTCTGCGAAAGGATGATAATGTATCTGAAAGAGGAAAGCGCCATCCTGATAATATTGCCATTCGTAGCTGTGCTGTTGCTGCCAGTTGCTGGCATAATAATCTACCAGGTAATTGCGCCGGGCATCCCAGAAAAAGAAGGAACCGAATTCAGAGAATGCAGCTGCTTTGGCATCAATGACAGTAAAGCTGGCTCCGGGTTTGATACTGTTCAGCAGCTTAAAGCTGTCTTGCGCCGCATAAGCCAGCACTTCTGCAGCAGATTTATCTGCTTCCAGGCTGGTAAAGTAAAAATTGTATACGCCTGAATGGTGCTGCAGCAGGTTATTTCTGAAAGTGCTTTCATGAGCGCCGATCAGGTATTCCTGTTGTTGATTCAGCGGCAGTATCTGTTTACCGCTCATGCCGAAGCCGGTATTTCCACGCAGGGCAAGTTGCGGTTTATTGCTGAACATGCGTACATCAATGCCTTGCATGATGCGGGTACGGAAAGCAATATTCTCGCGAAAGTCGCCCCCCAGATCACTTTGCTTCAGTGAAACAGTGGTATCCGATACGGTTTTCGGCGTCCATTTACCTTTCTTCAATTCACTCCAACAGAGGTTAATATCCCAGTACTTAGTGGCGGCAGGCAGCTGATAGTCTTTGTCCAGCTTAGGAATGGGCACTGTATCCGGTGCAGTGGCTTTTTCCAGGAACTGCGGCCATAAGAGGAAAAGCCTTTTATTATGCACACCGGCCATGAGGTGGTTCCCGGTAATATCGGCATCAATTTTTTCCCAGGGCAGCCAGCGGCCTCCGTTGATGCGTTTCCGGTAGTAATACTCAGGTGCCAGGCTGCTGCGGGTACGGGCAAATACGTGTAAGGCAGACTGATCTCCTATATTGACTTCATTATAGATAGCCCTGGTTTCCAGGTTGGCTACTTTATCCAGTTTTTCCAGATAGTTGAGATAGGCTTGTGTGGCATTGTCGTTGTCTACATCATTCTGCATGAGTTCATTTTCCAGTTCCCGGAAGAAAGGAGATTTTTCATCGCGTAGTTCAGGTTCCAGCCAGTTTTCAGGATACAGGAACACTTTGCGGTTGGCTTCCCATACGCGGTAGTACTTCATCCATTTCCACTGCTTCCATCTCGCGTCTGTATCTGTGTTGGCAATGATGTCAGTTTCCAGGTTCAGCAGGCAGCGTTGCACAAACAGCTGGGCGGCGGCTACTGCCTGTTTCAGACGGGAGGTGCGCATACAGTGACCCATCTCCACATCGATGAGGAAGTGATTGTACAGTCCGTGTTCATTGGTCCAGTATTGTCCTTTCGACTGGTCAGGATGTGTCAGCAGCCAGCTTACGAGGGCATTACGTTTTTGTTCCCGGAAGATATCCTGCAATGGTTTGATGACGTCCTGCCATTGCTGCAGCGTATACCGGGCCTTTATCGTTTGTTTCATGCTTTCCGCCACAGCGGCATCCGGTGCTGGTACAGCCCAGGAGAGCACTCTTTCTGCGCGTACTCCTACCCTGTTTATCACCTGCATACAGGCGGAGAGCCGCAGCAGGTTAGCCGGTACTTTCAGGTCCTGAAGCAGGTTCCAGCCAAAGGCAGTGATGCAGCTGTTGATATCTGTCATTTCCCAGCCGGTTAGTGTAGCCATTTCCGTTATAACGGCATCTTCATTTTGTCCGCTGAGCAAAATATCCAGCCATTCGAATGCGGTGAGCGCCGGCGCCAGCAGGTTACGTTTCCAGGTAAAGAAATCCGTGAGACGCATCCACTGCTCAAAAACTGCCGTACCCCCTTCATCCGTGGGGAGTGTGGCCGGATGCAGCCATTCCATATCCCCAGCATGTGTTCCCTGCAGCCACCAGTCCAGTTCTTCCGGCTTCATCTTCAGCCTGCTGATGATGAGCGCATGTTTATGCAGCAGACGAAGACATTTATACAGGGTGGCAAAATTACTTTCAGACAGTTCAAGATATTTCCCATCCGGTTGTTTTTCCAGCAGCCTGCTATCAGTGAAAGCTGCCAGTAAAACGCCGGTAGTTCCTGGTAAGATCACCTGACTGAGTAACTGTTCCATATGCGCCATGCTGATGCGGAAGATGTCCGCCAGCTGCTGTCTGACAAACGCTTCCAGCAAGGCTTTGCGTTCAGCAACAGATTTCAGCGCAGTATCATCCGTAATTTTCTGCATGGCTTCGCGCAATACCTGCAGTTGCAGTACAATTTCCTTTTCGCCCAGCCCTGTTTCCTTCCGTAGTATTGTCTGATGCGCTATGAGGTAATCTGTTTCCGCGATAGTGAAGCCGGCATTTTTTATTTTACCGCTCAGGGCAACGAATGACAAGGTAGCAGCCGGATCACTGAAGGGATCTTCACCCCACAGACTTTTCAGCCGCAGCATTTCGGGGATACTGAGCCCGGTCATACCTGCCAGGATGGTGAGGCGGTACAGGCTGCTCAGTGTGGCCATATCCAGGGGGGAGATGGCAGACAGGTCAATATCTGCCAGCAGTAGTATCAGTTCCTGTTCCGTAATACCCAATGCCGCCAGTATGCCCGGAATAAAAAGCTGTACTTCACCGCGGATGTCAGCAGGATTTTCCGGAAAAACGGCCACGGCATCTACCAGCTTATTGCGGAACAACTGCTGATAACGTGTAGGCATAGGCGTTACACCCGGTACCCCGGTAGCGTATACTGTATGATCTATGTCATTGTACAATGCCAGCGCTTCCTGCCATTCCAGCTTAAACTCCCTGCTGATACGGCTGATCCCGGCCAGCTGCTGAATGACACTATCTGTCAGTTCCTTACCCTGTGAAGGATTGCCGGGATTAATATCAGGCAGGGCCATATCCAGCAGGTGCATGGTGCATCCTGTTTTCCGCCAGAGGCGGATGAAGCGGTGTATCCTGCTCAGTGCCGGAGCATCCAGCCCGGACAAGGACAGCCGGTTAACATCACAAACATTGTTTGCTTCAGTACCGGTGACAACAATATTTCCTGCCGGGTTGACGAAGCGCAATTGCAGCAGCTGCAGCAGTTCTTCATATTTCAGACCGCTTCTGTGCAGCATTACAGGCATGGAGGTCAGGATCTCAGTCCAGGTACCGGTCAGATTAGTGCTGGTATCCGCAGGCGTCGCCGGATGCGGGATATTGTTGCCGGCTTCTTTCAGTCCCCAGAAATCCCAGGGCATTTTATCAGGCAGTGTGTCCGTAATGATTTGTCCTTCTGTTGCTGATAACCCCAGCCATGCAATACCGGCAGCTAATGTATCCGTCTTCATTTCCCCGCTCGCCGGCGTATGCCCGAATAGCTCCAGCAGCTGCGGCTGTGATACGCCCAGGTGTTCCAGGTAAGCGCGGCTTTGCACCAGCCACAGGTTAAAGGGCAGGCTGAAAGGAAATACTTCCTTCGCCAGTGTATGATAGGCTGGCAGGTTGGTGTATTCAGGGTGTGCCAGCAATTCCGCCGGAGACAGATGTGTCTGGCGGGTAGGCTGCATCCGGATACCATCTGCTGATACAAATGCTTTGTAAGCATGATGGCTGTCGCGTACCGCCCAGGTATTACGGCTGTCGGGTGCATATACCGTAGCAGTGTCTGCTACCGGCAGTCCGGCGGTATGCATGGCTTTTTTAATTTCCGTGCTGATAACACCCGGCGTGAGCACCGCATTCGTATTGATTTTAACAGCTACCGGCTGCTGTACGGCATCTTCCAGTATTTCATTTACCAGGTCGATATAGGGCAGTGCAGTGTTGGTATTATCACAGCTCAGTTCCATTTCTCCCAGGTCGGGCCGGCGTTCCAGCAGTACGTCCTTCACTTTCTTCCCGGCATGTATGCCGGTACCATGGGTATTTCTTTCCTTCAGGAAGCGGAGTATATCCACATAGTGTGCAGCGGCGCTGTATACAGAACGGCATTCGCTGCAGGCGCAATAATGCTGTGATCCGAAGAGAGAGCCCAGATCTGGCAGCTCAGCTATTTTGTCCTGTAATGCCGATACCAGGGAGAAGCCCGGCTGCGATGTAACGCCAGGCAGCGGAGATGGCACCATAGCCGGTATAGCGCCATTCACCGCCCTGTTATAGGTACCGTAAAAGGATAACGCCAACGCATATGCGTTTTCTGCCTTCTGGAATATTTTTTTACTTTCAATAGCGTTGATATTCCGTTGCTGCATCAGCGACATGAACTGTTGCAGCCCCATAAAATAAATCTGCTGGGCAGAGTCGAGGTTTACATCCATGACCGCAGTAACAGAACGGAAGGTGGGATTCAGTTTAAACACGCGCTGAATGGACTTCAGGGCCGCAATGGTTCCAGGCGGATCCGGCAGCTGGACCACCACCTCCGGGTGTTCTCCCACGATAACGTCGATACGGTCATTTTCCAGTTCCAGGTCCGGTAATTCGCGCAGGATGATATCAATATCCGAATCCCTCGGCAGCATTTTGGGGCCGTTATCCGGCATCTTGCCGGCGGCAGCAGCAGCCTGCATTTTCATCTTTGCTCTGGTGAAGTTCCCTGCAAAAGCTGTAGTAGGATAATTACGTTCAAAACTCTTTTCCAGTATGGCGGCAAAGAATTGTTCCTTCTCTTCCGTGGTCTGCCCATCCATATTTGCGGGGTAGCCAACAGGTTTACCATCCGGTCCGGTGCTTCTGATAACCTCCAGCCACTCCGCCTGATCGTAGCGGGCGAAGTCCCGTTTGGCAGCCGTTGTACCGCTGCTGATATTTTCGTGCAACGCTGCCACCATTGGTACGTGGTTGCGGGTCAGCGCGCCGAGGTCGAAGCTAAGCCGGAGGCTTTCAATATCCTTCTGTTCAAAGACCTTGTCATCTTCCAGTTTTTTCCAGAGGTCTTTCAGCGAGCCATCATGGCCGGCATAGGCCGTCATGAATTTCGTCTGCTCCTGCGCCACTGCGGGCGTCAGCTGAATCAGTTCGCTGACGGAGCCTTTACCGCCTCCTACATTTTCATCTGCCGCATAGTGCAGTTTTATTTGGTGGAAAGCATCGAGTATGCCGGCGGTACCTTTCTTGTATTTTACAGGCGTATAGTTTTCTGTAAATGCTTTCAGCAGAATTTCCTGCAGCAGCTCTGCAGATATGTTTACCAGGGCTTTGAGGATTTTATCTTTCACCGGTTCCGACTTGTCTTTATCCAACAGATCCAGCAGAAGTGCATCCGTGAGCATACCGGGCTGTCCCTGGCGCATGCAGCCGAAAAGTACCGCAGCTTCTACCGGCAGCTGCCACCGTACAGTTCTTTCCGCGAGGTGGAACGCAGCTACCCAGGTAGCTACCAGATGTTGCGTGTGGCCGGTTTCACCTGCAATAAAAGAGATATCCTGGTATAGCGCATCTTCCTTTAATTCAAGCGGAGCAATACCTCCGAGCAGGGGGGTAAATAAACCGGTCAGCACCTCCCATTCGGTAGCACCTTTATACTCCACGTTGCTCAGATTGATATTCACTTCCAGCTGTGCAGGCGCATTGAAATAAACAGGCGTTTTAAACAGTATACCACCTTTGGTGTCGTAGGCTTTTACGATGATGTCCGCACTGCCTTTTTCCGGGATGCTGAATTGTTCCTTTTTGTACTGTATGCTGTACTTTCCCTTATTGGATTTTGTTTTGCCCAGGGACTGTTCTGTACGCATGTCCCGGTCAAATACCTCGATGGCAATATCGTGCATCAGCTCCCCGGACTCATTGCGGATAACGCCGGAAACGGCAAGGGTATCTTCATTGGGTTTAGGGCAGTGATGATGATGATCGTCATCATCGTCATCATCACAGTGTTCATGATGATGATCCTTGTCATCAATCTTCATGTCTACAATTACCTGTTTATCGGGTTTACATTTAGCTTTATCTTTTCCTAGCAGTTTATCCTGCTGATAGATACAGATGTATATTTCTGCTTCACCATCTTTTACCTGCAGTTTTTTGAAATCGGCATCCGTACAGGTGAGGGAATACTTACCTTCTGCATTGGTGACAATTTCCTTACCGGAAGGGGTGGCGCCGTTTCCGGGTTCTGCGTCGAGTGCGCGCACGGTAAGGTCAGGGAGCGGGTTGTTTTTCTTATCAGTGATACGACCACTGATAAGGTAGGTTTTAATTTTTTGAGGCATAAAAAATAATTGAAGAGGTAAATATTTTGTGAGATTTATTTGAATCAGGAAGGTAATAGCTGCAGCTGTCTTGATTACCATCCATTCCTGGCCAGCCAAGTGTCGAGTTCTCTGGTACCTTCTCCTATCATTACCTGAGTAGGGCCTGCACCATGATAGTCCCATGATTCCAGTACTACCGGCGCAGCAACACCTCCGGAAAAAGCCATCATCGCATCATCTACCAGCCCTCCTGCTACGCCCAGGGCGAAAACACCGAGATATGTTGGTATTTTTGAAATGGTATCACCTCTGACACTATCGAAGGTTTTAGCAGCTTCATTGTGTGCACCAAGTAAGGTAAGGGCTCTGCCGGCGAACTTTAATCCTTTCAAACCATAGTTAGCTGCACTATAGAGATACCGTTTGAAGGCAGAAGGTGGTACAACCATTTCACCCGTAAGCGTTACCCTTGCATCTTCCAATCTGCTAATAGCTTCCGGAGGAATCTCTCCCTTGATTAACGCTTCCTGTTCAATAGCCTGATTCGCAAGATAAGTAGTGGCTCTTTGCCGGTCTACAGGATTTCGTTCTCTAAATTCCTTCACCATTTCCTTTAATTCCTTATTACGCGTTATTTCTACTGATTCAGGTAAAGCATCGGCGTTAATCAGATAAAGTGTCCCGTAAATATTCAACTCTCCCTTAGCCGCACCTGTCAGATTCTCAGAAACAGCGATATAAGCACTATCCTGAAGATAGTATTGATAAACCCTTCCTGCGTAAGTTTCCGTTATCACTTCTGTCAGATTTCCAAGTGCATGTTCAGCAGGAATGGCTATCTTAGCGGGATTTCTTGGTTTCATGCCCAATAAAGTAGGAGAAGGATTTACGAATACATGCTCAGCCAGCAGACCTCCGTCATTAACAGGTTTGGGGTGACCACTGGCTCTTACAAAAGTATCCGGTCCTGGTAATATTAATGCCTCTACTGAAAACTTCTTCACACCAGGTGGAGCCACCAGGTTGTAGCTTTCAGGAATGGCAACACCCGCTGCAGTCGTCAACTTCGTAGCTCCTTTATGCTCATCCTCCGTTTTCACTTCATTTTTACCGGACGGATCATACATGGACACTGGTCTATTTTTAACATAGGAATAGTAATTGATACCGGCTTGTATCCCTATCGGATCCGCGCTCAGCCACCGTCCCAGCCAGGGCAGATAATACCGCGCGCTATGATACTCCAGTCCTGTTTCTTCATCCCTTTCCATGCCGGTATAACGATAACGCTTATACGCAGATTTAATCGCTGCACTCACTGCCTGATATGCGGTAGTACCAAACGGATGATACTCTTCATAAGAGATGACCTCCGCGGCTGCATCCAGTTCCAGGGAAGCGGAGCCTATATGGTTATGCAGCTGGTAACGCACCAGCTCCTGCTCCGTACCATCGTTCACTTCATTGCGGGTTTCTATCATCACAAACCGGTGGCCCTGATCCAGAAGGCTCAGCGTAGTCCTTCGCAGCCCGGCGTCAGCGCCGGTGTGCTTCTTATATAGTTCAAAGCCGGCCACGTATATGCGCTCTTCCTTGATGGCAGGGATAGCGCCTGCGGGAGCAGCATGGGTTGTAATTTTACGTATACGTTGCCCCTGCCCGTCGTACTGGTACCAGGTAGTTTCAGGAGTGCCGCCGTCTGTACGCCGCTGTTTCACGGTGCGGAAGACTTCTTCCTTAAAGTTCCATCCTATGTCTTCCAGGTGTGGCAGTGCTGTCATGAAGCCATGTTGTTCATGATGCGGATATTGGTAGGTATAATTACCGGATACGGTCTGCCGCAACCTGTTACTGGCGGTATCATAAGTATAGCTGCGCGTCCAGTTGTTACCGGTGGCCTGGTGCTGCATGGTAACAATATTCCCGACGGCATCATAGCGGTAGCGCTGTGTGTAGTTGCGCATGGCTACGGGATCGCCCGGATGCAGGCGGCTCAGAAACGGCGCATCATTCCAGTTGTCCTGCATATCAAAAAGCAGGGCGGCATTGTTTTCTTTCCCGGAGGCTTCCAGCAGCCGGTACAGGGCATCATAGGTATAGGTGGCGGTATCCGTGATTTTTGTGTTCTGAAAAAAGGTTACCGGGATGTTACTGTCTGTTATATGCGTAATGTTTCCTGCGGCGTCGTAAGTATAGCGCCAGTCCTGCAGCGGATCGCTATTCTGCCGTCTGGTTTCCAGCCGGTTGAGGCGGAAAGTCTCCCGGTCATAATAATAGTGCGTGATGACGTTATTGCCGTAAACAATCCTGCTGCGCTGCCTTTTCTCATTGTAGTCAACCGACCTGATATAAACGCTGGCTGCAGCAGCGCCTGCGTGCGTCACTGTTTCTCCTGCCAGCAAGCCACCTTCATTATACGCCGGTACAATGAGACTGCCGTCCGGGGCCTGCTGCCGGGTGATGCGGCCCAGTGCATCAGTTTCCGAGGCGAAGGTAAAGCTCTCCGCTTCCAGGTTTGTATCCGGATCATCAGACAGCCAGTTGGGTGTTTCTTCGTATTTGCTATATAATTTTCGTGTAACCGATAACGGTAGTCCTTTAAAATCGTAGGCGGGCGTGGAGGTCAGTCCGGCGGTATCATACTGCCGGAGGGGTTTCCCGCGCAGGTTCAGCTGTACGGCATCGGGATGTGCTTCTCCGTATATGATACGGCTGATGATATGATTCATGGGCCGGGGGCCGTCGCCGCCGGATACACCGATGGTAGTGGGACGGTGCAGGATGTCGTAACTATAATGCAGCTCATGTCCGCGCTCATCCCAGGTACGAAGCGGGTTACCAAGAATGTTTGTCAGCAGCCAGCGCCTGCCGGCATCCATGCTGTGCTGATACACCTTATTTCCCGGCATATCGTACTGGTATTGTACAACGGTATTGTTCCGCGCATCTGTTATACTGCGCAGGTTGCCGGTAATATCCAGATGTGTGCGGGTATAATAATATTCATCTTCCCCGCTACCGGCGGTGCGGTTATGTGCTACTGTCAGTATACTTCGGCCCAACGTATCCAGGTGTTGCGTACCGGGGGTATCCGCATACCTGGCGGAAGCGGCAGCAGCGGACTTCTCCCGTTCAGGATCCTTACCGGCAGCTAACAATGCTGCATCTATGCGCCTGTCAATCCGATTGCGGTACCAGTCACTTTCCATGACGGTGTCGCCGGTATCGTAGCTGTGTTGCAGCCAGCTGTTGAAAACGGTTTTACTGAATGTGCCGTCAGGCATTTCGGTACGGATAACCCTGCCGGGGGCATCGTAGCAGATCAGCGGGGTGACGCCTGTTTCTACCAGTTCCCTGATATCTTCAAAATGGTGGCTGACAGAAAAGTAGGGTTCATATTGCTTTACCGGATTGCCTTTGTTGTTGAGTACCGTGCGGCCATTTCCCAGCCAGCGCAGCTGCACCGGAGTGACGGCGGCGGTATTTACTGTTGTTATTTCGTAACTGTTATCGGGCCGGATGATTACCTGTTTGGCCATGCCGGGTTCTGCCTGTACTTTTTTCATCATCACCTGTCCCAGCCCGTTGGTATATTCAAAGCTGAGCTGCACGGAAGCGTCCTTCTGATGCCGGAAATGCGCTTCCCGCGCAATACCGGCTACCACAGGCGGTTTCCCGTTGTTGCGGAATGAGTTCAGGTCATATACAAACCTGGTGGTGGCATGGCCCAGCAATTGTTTTCCCAGTTTCCGGAGCTGCACGGAATCCGTTGCCTGAAAGAACTGAGTGATGAGCGCCATTTCTGCGGCAGATGTACTTTCCGTCAACCCTTCCAGGTCATCTGCTTCATCCCCTTTTCCCAATACCGCCACGGCTTTTACTAGCCCCAGTTCATCTGTCAGCGCGGCGGTGATATTATCATTGCTGTCTTTTATACTTTGAGGGGAAAGCGTCCGGAAGTTAAAGCGGATAACATTTGTTTTATTGCCGGCAGCATCTGTGATTGCTTCTACCAGCAGAAAATAGTTGCTGTAGTATTGCACTGTTGTACGCGTACCATACGGATCCAGGTAAGCCATGGGGGCGTAAAACCTGTTCTGTGCGTCGGTTTCCGTTTCTCCGGCATGCAGATATACTACGGTACCGGAACGTATCCACCAATTGTCATCGCCTTCGCTGTGGGTAAATTTACCTTCCGTAAGCAGGCGGTCATTCACCCTGTCGCCGAAGATATACGTTACCGATGCCGGCGTATAGGCCAGGCGGAAGCTCTCCGCCGGAATGCCCTTCGATTCCAGCTGGTACAGCGGTAGTGCTTCACGGAGATTATTCTTATAATAGAGGCTACGCGTATGTTCCAGCAGGCGATGCTGCGGGAAGGGATTTCCGGCTACCGGATGATATGGCACTTCTGTTGTGATGTCAAGTATATCTTTGAAATCATTCACTGTGTACCAGAGATCATTTGCAGGCTGCATTTTCAGTTCAAATGATTTTGTTTCTGCGGGTAGCCGTAAGCGGTAGTCTGATGTTGATATTACATCATTGGTATATTTATATTGTGAGAAGATGATATGGTGCTGTTGCTGCTCATGCTGTACATCTGCGGGCAGCGCAGCATCGGCCACCCGGCGCGGATAAGCTACCACCGCTTTTTCCAGCACATTGCCGTATTCATCCTGCTTCAGATTCAGCTGATGGGATATACGCGGGTCTGCTATATTCCGTTCATACTGCCAGGTAATGGATTCACTTTCCCGGACGATAAAAACGGCATGCCGGTTCTGTCCTTTGGGCTGCAGCAATTCGATCACACAGTTGGCGGTGGCTACGGAAAATGGCGTAAGTGCCTGCTGTAACTGCTCCGGGGTAGCGCCGGCAGCGGGTGCATCATCGGCAAATACTTCTGTCCGCAGCGCCATGCCCCTGCAGGCGCGCAGTGCTTCGCGCCATTCCTGTACGTCGGGCGTGGTACTGATTCCCGGCGCTGTTATCAGCCGCGCATCCGGCAGGGTTACTTCCTGGTGGGTTACGGTATAGCCGCTGCGTTTCATTACCTCATACCAGTATTCATGCGCATACTGCCCCAGTATATTTTCCCTGTTCAGAAAAGCGCCTGTGTGAAACCATGTCCGGGTAATCACCGGTTCCTGGTGCAGTGGCTGTGATACAATATTGGCGGCATCTCCTTTTACCCAATGATCAAAATTTTCAGTATCGGTCTGCGTTACCATTCCAAAGCCGCGGAACTCGCGTTCCGCATGATCGTAGTAGCCATGATGATAGGAATAGGCGCTGGCAAAACGGTGACCGGAGATGAGGTCCCTGGTTTCTGTGCCGGAAATACAGTGTACCGGGAAGTGTAGTCTGGTAATCCATGGGCGGCCCTGCTGCTGATCGTCCAGGTAATATTTTGTGGAAGGGGTATACTGCAACGAGGTTATCTTTCCCATACCATTGCTGCAAGCAGTCATCAGCCAGGGTTTACGCCCATCCATCAGATCAATGTAACGCAGACTGGCGTCGGCTTCTCCCGGCAGGCTGCCCGACCATACTATACATGGCACACCATTTCCCAGCAGGTCTGTAATGCTTACACGGGATTGCGGATGTATGGCGGGAAACGGCGTTATTTCAAAAGGGACGGCGCTGAAACTGTTTCCGCAGGCATTCATCCAGCAGCTGAACTTATTTTTACCCAGATAGATAATGTCCGGCGTACCGGAGCCATCTATATCTGCCAGCTGTAACCAGGCAGGGTTAAAGGCTTCCGGGGTATCAAAAACAGGTGCATTTTCCATGGCCACCTTAGCGCCGAACCGGCCATAGCCTGTATTGGGCCAGTAGCAGATTTCACCATTCCTTACACGTACGATATCCGTCAGGCCGTCGCCGTTCATATCGGCCAGGAAAATGGTCTGCTGCGGATCGGCAAATATCACTGCAGGTCCCTGTTCTTCATCTGCCGGCCGGCGTACCTTGCAGGCTGCGGCAAATCCATCCTTTCCGGCAGACGGGTACCAGGTAAATACCTCCTCTTCTGTTATCAGCAGATCTGCTTTGCCATCACCATTCATATCCAGCATACGCATGTTGGCATCGCTGAAATCAATATTAGGCAGCTGGCGGAAGGTGCGGAAGCTTTCCCAGTTACCTTCATCATTGAGCGGGAAGTAGCCTTCCGGCGTTGCCTGAAGGGCTGCCAGTTGCTTTTCCCCGTTGGCTTCCAGGTCTGTCAGCAGCCAGTCAGCACTTCCTGCAAATGAAGGCCGCGAAGTTACCGGCATAGCTTGTGTAAAGCGGCCTTCGCCCAGGTTACGCTTATAGTACCAGCCATCCTGCGTAGTTGTTAGGATACCCGCTATTCCTTCGTTGTATAAATCTGTGAACAGCGTATTGTGATCCAGTCCTCCGGGCAGATGCACCAGCGAGGAGGCATCGATATTTTTCACTGTCCTGCTCCACTGTGGCTGCTGGTAGGTGAATGTCACAGGAGGCAGGCGCTTACTGGTATAGGAGCCATCGTCACTTTTAATATAGCCGGCAACGTTAGTTGTTTCCAGTAAGGTAAGATATGGTGTATTGCCGGTATTATACCCGAAGCAGACCGACTTCACCAATGCACTGCCACCGGGTAGTTCAGGAAAATGATGAAAGAGCAGCACTCTTTTACATAGGCGGGTGGTACGTATTTCAAAGCCTGCCTTAAAGGAGGAGAACGGGTCCTGGCGGAAATCCCATGCCTTTATCTTTTCAAACGGCGGCTGTGTATCATATTCTCCATAATCAAAAACATTCCGGAAAAAGTAATCCGCTGCTGCCGGAAAAGTATCCGTCAGCTTTTTATACGGTGTTTTATTACCGTATAAAATAGTTTCCAGGTAACGGTTAGCATAGGTTACAACGCCCTGGTGCAGCCGGTTTTTATTATATGCCCTGGACATATCAAGCCCGGCGGCGTCTTCTGTTTTATAAATATAATGTGCACAGTTTCCCTTGTCGTCAAATACAAATTCCGGCAGCCATTCAAAGATACGGGTATCATCCGCGGGATCTGTGAGTCTTGCAGCGGCCGTCCATCCGTACAGGGTGGTAGTATTATCTTTCGTCATCATCCGCCAGCGGATGGTTGTGGCATCCTTCGCTGTCCAGCGTTCTATGCGGGCAAACAGCCCTTCTGTTCTGGGGCGGAACAAACGTATGGAATACAGCGCATCTGCGGAATCATATTCTTCATATATATAGCGGCCATCAGCTTCCTGCGGAAAGGCGCCGTCGGCATTCCGGTGAAACACCGGCACCAGGTCTTCCGCACCGGAGAACAGATATACATCACTGTCCGTCGCATCCCGGTATTCAGGAATTTTTTTATCTGTTTTTCTGCTGATCCGCGGTAATGCTAATGCCCAGCCCATGCCAAAGATGCCGTTGCCTTCTCCGGAATTATAGGTGAGGGACAGGCCGGGGGCTGCACCGCGTGCAGGCGCTACCGGTAGAGGTATGGTAAAGGCGGCGGTACCGTTCACGGCATTGACGGAAAACTGTTCATCAATCCCTTTCAATGCGCCTCCTCCCTTTGGCAGGTTGATGGCCGGAATAACCATCTGACCGGAACTGCGGGCCTGATTATCCTGAACAGCGGCAGCTGTTTTTGCAGGAGCGCTTCCGGCATAAGGGCCGCCGGCTCCACGAGTAGTAGCATCCATAAATACAGGTTATCGGGGGTTTAAAATAATTTTTCACTTACTGACAATAGCTATTAACAGGATGTGAAAGTAGAATTATATGGCCGCCCCCTTTTCAGTACTACTACTGATTTGCTGAATAAAGGAGTATTACTTATCTGCAAAAAAAGAGAGAAAGACGTAACGTCTTTCTCTCTGTATAATCTGCAAGCTACCCCTGCATTAATGGTAACTTGTTCTACGGCAGCTACATCATGCGTACACGTCTTCTGTTATAACATTGCCGGATGATTTCAGACAGCCGTTGCGGATGATGCTGTATGAAGAAATGATCGCCGGCGAGAATTTCCTTATGAAAGGTACTCGTTGTAAAGCGGCCCCAGTTATCGATTTTGGCGACATCTTCTTCTTCGCTGCCCATCAGTGCATACAGTGGCACATTCACGGGCGTGGTATTCTCAAGTCCGTTCTGTTCTGCTATTTTAAAATCTGTGCGCAGGATAGGATCAAAAAACTCCATCAGGTCTTCGCTCTCCAGGAATTCTGCCGGTACTCCGCCCAGCACTTTCAGTTCGCTGATAAAGGCGGCAGGCTCCATCAGGTGCCTGTTTTTAATGGCTACTGCACCAGGTCCGGGGTTGCCGCTTACCAGCAGGTAAGCCGGGGGCCGGCCGTTTTTCTCCAGCATCTGGGAAACACGCAGCGCGAGGTAGGCTCCCAGGCTATGACCATAGATAATAAAGTCGGTAGTAGTCAGTTTTTTTGAGATGATGGCATAGATATCTGCAGCAGCCTGTTCAAACTCCGGCAACAGCGGCTCTGCCACCCTGCGGCCTCTTCCCGGCAGCTCCGGCGCCGTTACTTCAAAATCTTTCAGAAAAGGAGTCAGAAACTGGAAGGAATAACTATTTCCTCCGGCGTAGTGGATTAAAAACAACTGAGGTTTCATCATATAGCAACTTTTAAAAGCAAGGTTAAGATCGATACGGGTTTCCTCTATGGAACTGAATTCCTGCTGCAGATACCGTAATCCCTTACAGGTCAGCGGGTTTTCGCCGGCACGGTCTGCACATAAGCCAATAAAGATAAAATCACCTTTCCTGAATTCCAAATTTCAATCCGCGGTATACCGGGAACGCCTACACTAAAATCTGTTGCCAGACAGGATGTATGCGGTATAGTGCTGATACCTATCTTTGTGACCAGCAAACAATAACGCCTTTTGTCATGAATATAGCGCCTATTTACCAGCGTAAGGACTGGAATGCCCTTTCTGAGGAAGCAGCGGCAGCCATCCTGCAACATGTAACGGCTACACAGCTGCCCGGATTTAGTATCAGCCGTTTTGAACGCTTCCATAAATTTGACCAGGATACCTATACAGCAATACTGACTTTTCAGGGCAGGGAATTCGTTTTTGTTCCCGGCGATACCGTTGTACTCGGATTGGATCAATGGCATGTGCCGGCTGCAACGCGGGAAGATATAGCCGGCTTGATGGAAACCAGTCCGGCTGAAGTGGATGCCTACGTGCTGGAACGCCTTTCTCCGCTGCGTACGGTCACTATCAGCCCGATGGTGGTGGCGCGTACTGTCAGCGAAACCGGGTATTACCGGGTGGAGCTGACAGATGAGCGGCTCCTGTCAGATCCTGATTTTGAAAGAGTGTTGCAGGAGCTGAAAGCCACGTCCAGAGAAAAATATACCTATATCGTGAATGCCAGCTTCCGCCTGGAAAAAAACGGCGCCACCATTACAGCCTTCCTCTACGAGCCGGCCACCTATGAGGAGCTGGTACAAACGGTGACAGACAGCGGGTTCAGACTTCCTACAGAAGACGAATGGGAGTACCTCTGCGGCGGCGGTACGCGTACCTTTTACCCCTGGGGTAACCAGCTGAATGAACAGCAGGTGTATCGTCATTTTTCTGCTGACCGGGACAGCACCCTGCCTTATTTTCTGGATACTCCCAATCACTTCGGACTGGTGATCGCCAACAATCCTTATCACTATGAGGTGATGATGGACAGCGAATGGTTTCTAAAGGCGGGCGACGGCGGCTGTAATATCTGTGGCGGCGGCGGCTTGCATCTCGGCTACCTGAGCGTTGGCACCTATTTCAGGGATCCCGGCATTTTTGATGAGGACCTGTCTTACAAAGATGAAATTACCGGTGATTATACTTTTGTGAGAAGTATTAAACGGCTGCAGTAATCAGTCATTCACCAGGAAGTAAGCAATGCGGCAGGCATGCGCGTTGTTATCGTTACGGCTTTTTTCACTGATACGAAGGCGCAGTATATGCCTGCCCGGCTTTAATTTCCCGGCAAACAACACATACCAGGGCAGGTGCAGCCGTTTACTCCAGCGGGTATACAGATTCAGTTCCCGGTACGGTGACTGGTCAATGCTGTATTCCACCACGCCGGCGTCCGGGCCGCTCAGTATCGCCATACCAACGGCCGTTCCGTTGAAAGGCAACGTCAGCACAGCTCCTGGCGTATCTGCACTCAGTACCGGGATGTGTACAAATCCCGGCCGTGTACCCGCCTGATCTGCCGGCGACCAGTCGTTGTGCAGCCTCCACCCTTTTTC
The DNA here is from genome assembly GCF_009928525.1 of Chitinophaga solisilvae. Taxonomy (GTDB): domain Bacteria; phylum Bacteroidota; class Bacteroidia; order Chitinophagales; family Chitinophagaceae; genus Chitinophaga; species Chitinophaga solisilvae. The sequence goes on from NZ_JAABOK010000023.1 coordinate 71,762, forward strand.
CGGGCGGGCAGCAGTAACAGCAAGGTAGCGTCCTTTGTCAAAGCTATAGCGGGTGAGCGGAGCTGGCAGCGGCTGTGGCGGCGACGGCTTACTTTCTTTTGCCAGCAGGGCTTTGATGGTTTTAAAATACATTTCCTGCCCAAATGGAGCAGGATGCAGATCTTCAAAATCATCTACCCAGGAAAACTCGCGGGCATTTATCCGTTCAGCAATTTCCGCAGCCAGGTTTACAGACGGCAGCCTGTAATGCGCCGCTATCCGTTCATGGTTACTCACTTCTGCAGGTATCCGGCCGCCGGCATAGTCTTCCAGCTTCTCCGGATCAGCAAATGACATCATCACTATATCCATTGCCGGATTGCTGCGGCGGGCGTGACGGATGATGCCTTCCAGCGTTTGCAGCTGTATGGCGCTGTCCAGCTGGTTGACACGGTCATTGACTGCCGCTTCCACAAACAGCAGGTCTGTCTTATCCAGCTCCGGGAGGTCGTGTCCGAGGCGGAAAGCATGTGGCAGGCTTCCCAGCGAAGGGATACCGGCATTGATGAAACGGAAGGCGGTACCGGGAAAATGTTCCCGCAGGTATTGACTTACTTTGTCGCGCCACCCGCCATTATGGGTGATGGAGCCACCGAGAAAGGCGACTGTTCCGGTTTTCTGCTCCCGGAATCGTGTATACGCACGCGTTAGTCCGTTCCGCAGCACGAACCATCCGGTATCCGGCAGCGGCGTGGCAACCGGCAAGGTATAGGTACAGATAAAATCTGCGAAGCGTTCCGGATGGGTTATCGGGAAATGATGCCCGCTAAGGGTTTGCGGCCCTTCTTTAACAGGATGCACCGTAGCGCTTCCTCCCAGTCTGATATACTGCTGTACCAGCGGCAGGGTATTTTCTGCCGGCGGCACAATTTCGTCCTTCAGGCTGATAACATGCAATACAGGCACATGGCAGGCGGCGAGCCCTTCGAGGTTATCAGCCGGATTATCCTTAAAGGCCAGTGCCTGTTCTTCCCTAAAGCCATAAACGTTCAGCAGCTGCTTCCAACAGGCGCTGTCACCCTTGCCGGCGCCTTTGCCACCGGGCCAGCTTTTCACATCGCATACCGGCGCTTCCGCATAGATACAGCTGACTTTAAGCGGATTGCGTTTCGCCCATGCATAGGCGTACAGTCCTCCGCGGCTGACTGCCTCCAGCGCCGGCCTGGCAGCAAGTGCGCGTTGTGTGGTCAGGTAGGCATAGAAATGATCCCAGATCTGCATGGCGGCCGGGTCACCGTAGCGGTCACGGACATGGATATACGCTATATGAAAACCACGTTGCAGCAGGATGCTGTCCATATCTGTATGCCAGTCGGGAAAATAAGCCCGCCAGATCCAGGGATTGCCGGGCAAGGCCCGGTGAGGCTTCACCACCCATGCGGGAGAACCGTTGAAGGTAAAGGCGTTTTTCTCAAATCCTTTCCAGGAAAGTGTCTGACTGCCGGTCACCTGGGCGGCGGCAGCAACCGGCAGCAGGCAACAAGCCACCAGTATTAAACGTAGCAATATGCGCATGTATTTAAAGGGCATTAACACCCGGGTCACAAGATGTTAAAAAACCTGTTGCCGGTATGATAATAAATTACCCTATGCTTTTGCCCGATTAACCGGTATCAATAATAAGGCTTCCTGCCTTATCCGGTTGCCCATTGCGGATAAGACAGGAAGCCTGATGATTTCCCTGTTATTACTTACCGTACGTATATTCCGCCGTACCGTTGGAAGTAACCGGTTTCTGGTTACCGGTGCTGTAGATAGTGCTTGTGAAAGCTACTTTTACAGGGCGGCTGGCCGCATTGTACTGGTAAGCATTTTTAGTTACCGTTACAATGGAATCCCGTTTACTGCCCAGGTTAACATACTGTACATTTCTTGTTTCCACGGCATTCTGTTCACCGAATGCGTCATGATCTGTCAGCTCCAGCAGATAGGGCAACAATGGATGAGTGATGTACGAAGGATGGTTATCAAAGCCGGTCACGCTTATATGAGAGAGCACGTCTGTTCCGCTGGCATGCACAATTTTCTTAACATTTTTGTTTTCATAGGTAAGCGTTGCTACAGTCACCAGTTTCGATATTTCCGGGTTGGTGCTGGTAGTGATGGTGGCTACTTTTCCGGTAGCGTCGTAGGTATAGCGGTTATCTTCTTCCAGGGAACCGGTTTCCTGGTCGCGGGTGATTTTGCGGGAGATTCTTCCGCTATTATCCCATTCAAATGTTGTATTACCAGCCAGGGTAAATTTACCTTTGGTAAAGAAATCCGGCGCATAGCTCAGCACTTTCAGCAGTTTGCCGCCGGCGTCGTAAACGACTGAATCCTTTGTTGTCAGGAAGTTACCGGCATATTGCAGGATGACCAGCGGTTGCTTTTTGCCGTTATAGCTGATTTGCTGTACCAGTCCGTTTCCGCCGAGGCTGGTGCGGACAAGCTGTCCGGTGGCAGCAGCTTCAGGGGCAATAGCAGCGGGGTCGCCGGCGGGATTGGTGTTGCCATCCAGTACAGGCGTTGATTTGTTGCAGGCTGTACCCGCCAGCAGCAAGGCTGCCAGCAGTGTGCCATGTAGTTTGAACTGATTGAACATACGTTCCTGTTTGCGGTGTGTCATAAAAATTGCAGTTTAGGTTTTTACTAAGACAACTGGTTTACTATAAAATGAATACTATCTGCTGCATGGTTCCGGTATGCTGTTCAGCAGCTGGTTTCCGTGTAACCGGCTCATCATCCGGATTACACATGCAAAGAAAAAGGGAATCTGTAACCGCCTGTATGAATTTTGATCATCTGACAGGATTTGCTGACTAATGTCAGGATATCCTATATCAGCTGTTGTTAACAGACAGATAATATTGCCCGGACAGCCGCTGATTTATTTTTTTATTCGCTTCTTTGCAGAAAATTAAGTGCTATGCCCAAGTATCCGCTGATGATCAAAACCTGGCCGCTCATACTCATCATATGGGTGCTGGATACAATCATGACATTCTTGCAGATACATATGCAGGGGGTGACCTTGTATAACAATCTCATACTTACCGCCACCAACGGGGCTTCCGCTGCTTTCTGCGCCTGTATACTCAGCCTGGTGCTACTCCCGTATTTCATCAGACGGCAGCAGATACTGCTCTTTGCACTGGCCGCTGTTTCCTTTTGTCTGGTTGTCAGCGCCCTGGTTGTTTATTTCAGTCTGCCGGTCATCTGCTCCTCGTTGGGGGAAGTAATCGCCCGGCCGCAGATCTGCAGTTTTCAGTCCATGATGCCCGGGCACTTCATCAGCGTATTAATGTGCTGCGGCACCGTCTGCGGTATACGCTTCTACCAGGAATACGCCAGAACCTACGTGGACAAGGAGCAGCTGCGTACTGCCCACCTGGAAGCAGAACTCACCTTGCTGCGGCACCAGGTGAACCCCCATTTTGTGTTTAATATGATGAACAGCATTCATGTGCTGATTGAAAAAGATGCACGCCAGGCGTCGGAAATGGTCCTGGAATTTTCAGATATGCTCCGCTATCAGCTCTATGATTGCTCCAAACCATTTATTCCTTTGCAGCAGGAAATCATCTACCTGCAGAATTACGTAAATGTGGAGAACAAACGCCGGGGTAACGAGCTGCAGGTAGATTGCAAATGGGATGTCCATACGCCGCACTGCCTCATATCTCCCCTGATACTGACCCCTTTTGTGGAAAATGCCTTTAAGCATGTATCTTGTTTTAATGATAAACCTAACTATATCCGGATGGACCTTTATCAGGAAGCCGACAGTCTTTTTTTCGTTATAGAAAACAGCCGGGAAGAAGAGCCTCCGCTGCCAGGCGATACTGTTTCCACACAGAAAGGGATTGGCCTTGTGAACGTACAAAAAAGACTGGCGCTCATCTATCCGGAAAAACATTTTCTGAAAATTCATGAGACAGCCGGCCAGTATACTGTTTTCCTGGAAGTAAAAATCAATGCAGCACAAAACAATTAATATGATGGAGATAAAATGTATGATCGTTGATGACGAAGCACTGGCACGGGAAGGACTGAAGAAATATATCCGTTCATTTGACTTTCTGTCGCTGACAGCCGCCTGCAACCACGCCGTTGCTGCGCGGGAGGTGCTGGAAACAACACCAATAGATCTGATGTTCCTGGATATTAATATGCCTAAAATGAGCGGGCTGCATCTGCTGGAAACCTTATCAGATCCGCCGGCTACCATACTCATCACCGCCTATCCGGATTATGCGCTGGATGGCTTCCGCCTCGATGTGCTGGATTACCTGCTGAAGCCGGTGTCCCTGGCGCGGTTTACCAAAGCCGTTCAGAAGGCGCAGGAATTTTTCACGCTGCGGCAGCAGGCATCAGCCGGCACACCCGCTCCTGCCATGGATTACATCTTTGTAAAACACAAACAATTATATGAAAAGGTGATGCTGGCGGATATACTTTTTGTTGAAAGCATGCAGAACTATGTACTTATACAGACAACGCAGGCAAAGATCATCGCATACCTTACCTTTAAAAGCGTTGAACAGCAGCTGCCCGCTGATATGTTTCTGCGGATACATAAATCCTATATTGTTAACCTGAAACATATCAGTACCATAGACAGCAATGCGGTACAAGTGGCGGGCCATACCCTGCCGGTCAGCCGGAGCCAGCGCGAACTGCTGATGCAGGTGGTCAACCGGCGGCTGCTGACCAAATAACGGGAAAGGATATATGAAAATCAGGCGTGTGTATATACAGATACAACCGCCTTCCGGGAGGAAAAACGGTTGTATCTGAATGGCTGAAAATACGCGCCGCTACAGGGTTTTCTTCAGCTTCACCTCTACCTTCTCCCCTTCCTTATCTATGCTGACTATTTTCTTTACGCTGGCAGCCGCATTACTGTCATAACTTGTGCTGACGGTATTGGTCCTGGATCCCTGAAACAGGCCGTTGATATAAGTGTCTGTATAGCCTACCACTTCGGTTCTGTTAGAAGTGTGGATGTATCCGAATTCTGTATACAGCATATATTCGCCGGGCATGAGGTTCACGAATTCAAAATGCCCTTTGTCATCGTATACGGTAGTGGTGGCGATACAGGCAGCCACATCTGCAGACAACGGAATAGAGCGGCCTTTTTTACGGGATGCCTCATTCAGCTTATACCATTCCTTAAAGTAATCGGTATAGGGAATCAGTACAATGGTGGTTCCCTCACGGGCAAACTGTTTCTTGTTTATATTCAGCACAGCTATACCGCTCAGCATACCCTCATTCTGGTTATCCCTGGCAAATACCTGTCCGGTGATAACCGCACTTCCGTTTTTCAGGGATTTCATCACTGCCACTTTATCGAAGCTGCTTTTAACCGGATTGAAATCAATTTCCTTATCCAGCATCACCAGGTGCTGCCCCTGGTTGTATATGTCTACTTTCCAGATTCTGCGGGTATCCTTATCCAGGTAGTACACATAGCGTTCGCCGGTACTTTCCTCGAGAACGCTGACCTGCCATACCTTATGCGTACCTGTCAGCTTACTGGTGTATATGTTGCTCTTTACTTCCTCTACTCTGGCCTGCTTCACATGACTGCTATTTTCAGGCTTAAAACTATATACGTCGAGGCTGGTGCTGTAGCCGGAAGTCAGCGGTAATAACCCCAGCAGGTATGGATAGGCGTAGTCGTCCAGTACAGTTGCATTCACCTGGTCTTTAACAACTGTTTTTTCTCCATTGCTGTTATCCAGGTAATATCCTGTTACTTCTTTACCATATCGCAGCACCAGGTTCCTTTTCCGGTTATAGGAGGACCGGTAAACCGGTTTTAGCGAACCTGCATCGACAATACTGGTATCCACCCATCTGTCGCGTCCTCCCACGGTTACCAGGCTGGTGTAGATAGCAAATGTTTTATTGTCTATAGCTGTATTATAGGAAAATGTACTGATCTCTGTCAGCCCGCCACCAGTTTCAGCATAGCAGACCATTTCACAGCTGGCATTCCGGAGCAGTTTAGTATCAAAGGATACTTTGCCGGTTTGTGCGTAGCACCATCCTGTGAGCATCAGCAATACGGCCAGCAAACCGGTCTTGTGCGTTATAGCATGTATCATATATGTAGCATCTTATGCCACAAAAGTACTTGTAATTATACTGAGATACCCTACCGGTAAAACAGGATACTTATCTACCTGTTTCCCGGTAGGCAGCTGATCTGACTCTCCATCTTCCCTCTTTTGTGTCATGTCCGCTCCTCATGCGTAATCCGTCATACGTAGTCAATTTTATCTTTTTCTCCGCATCGTCTTCTCGCCCGTTTCCTTTTCATTCTCTTCACCCGAAGCGCGCACGGTACCGAACTTCCAGTTGAAAGAAACGGAGAAGGAACGGTTGTAGTACCAGGAGGAAGTGTTGCTGTTAAAAGAAGGCGCTGTCGCGGAGGTTCGCTGCAGGAAGTTGTTTTGGAAGGGATTATTTATACTCACGGTAACACCGGCTTTCTTGTCAGGGAATTCCTTCTGTACAGCAAAGCGATAGCTATAATTGGCGGATGTTCTTCCCTGCAGGGTCACATAGCCATTACCATAGTCGCCGGAAAACTGCAGGGTAATATCTTTGGGCAGTTCCCAGGAGCTGTTGATATTGACGGAATACAACGCGGCATCATTGCTCAGCTGCATTGTCCTGCTGCGGTACCATACCTGGCAGATGTCCGCGCCGGCCGAGAAGGTCCAGCTTTTGCTGAACATCAGGTCTGTAAAAATATTGGCGCCGAGCCGTTTGTTGGCCGCGATATTCTGCGGCATGGTCCGGGAAACACTGAAACTGTCTACTGTTCTGAGTGATTCAATTGCATTGCTGTTAGACTGGAAATAGATGCCTGAGTGCAGGCTGAATCCCGACGCCGCGGTATAGTGGTGCGCCAGCTCCAGCATGCGGTTGATCTCCGGTTTCAGCTCCGGGTTGCCGGAAGTGATATTCCGGGGATCGCCGGCATTGATATAGGGATTAAGGTCCCATATCCAGGGGCGGCGGATACGCTCTGTGAACGACAGTTTCAGGTCATGCATATCAGTTACCTTTTTATTGAGCAGGATACTTGACACGAGGTTATTGAACCGGCTCCTGAAGGCAGGCTGATACTGCTGAAAATCGCTGCCCAGGCTGGTGTGCTCATAACGCGTACCCAGGCGGAAAGCCCAGTTCCTGCCGGCTTTCAGGCTAAGGTTCACATAGGCGGCAGCGATCTCCTGAAAATAAGACATCACATTAGCGCGGGACGGGTCTTCTGTCAGCTGTTCACTGCCCGGCGTCTGGCGGTTGTTAAATACCCTATAACTGCTGCGGGAGGTATTCCTGCTGTAGCGGCCTCCCACTTCCAGGAGCTGATCGCCTTTGTGGTCCAGCGGTTGCGCGTAATCGGCCTGCAGACTTAAATCTTTGCTGCTACCGGTATTAGGGCTATGTTCCCGGAAATAATGTTTTCCGGAAATATAAATCTGATCGGTCTGGTAATCCGCCTTTTCGCCGGCAAAGCTGTACTGGCTGATGAGTTGCAGCTCCTGTCCGGGATGTCTGAACTTCTGCTGATAATTCAGCGAAAATTCTGTGAAGTGTACATTACCGGTCTGACGGCCGGTCTGGTTATATTCATTCACGCCGTGTTTGTCCATGTACAGGTTGTATCCCTGGCTCACAGTGGGCCAGCTGCCTTTCCAGTAAGAAACGCCGCCGGTAATTTTCCGGGAGGTATCCATACGATATTCGGCAGACAGCTCTGCGAAACCGCCTCTGTTCCTTTGTGTTTCATCCGTCTGCTGAAGCAGGTTACCGATAACCTGTCCGCCTGCCAGCGCATCCCGGTTCAGTTCCGTCACCGTCCTGGATTTTTCCAGGCTGCCTTCCAGGTTGAGGTTAACGCTGAATTTTCCCCGTGTCATATTGAGGTTCCCGTTGATGGTCTGCTCCAGGTTACCGGCGCTGAGGTCAATACTGCCGCCGGTTCCTTCCATCTTCTTTTTGGTAATGATGTTGATCACACCTGCAGCGCCTTCTGCTTCATACCTGGCAGAGGGAGATGTCATGATTTCTACGGCGGCAATGGCGCTGGCCGGAATCATCTTCATCGCTTCCTTCAGGTTCCTGGCCAGGATGCCGGAAGGAAGGCCGTTCAGCAATACCTTGATATTACCATTGCCCCGCAGCCTCACTTCCCCGTCTGCGCTGATGCTGATCATGGGCGCCTTACGCAGTACATCTTCCGCAGAGCCGGTTCTGTTGCCTATATCCGACGCCGCATTGTAAATCAACTTATCTCCCTTGCTTTGAATAACGGGTTTCTTCCCACTCACCACTACTTCGTTCAGAACGCCTGAATTGGCGGAAACCCTTATCAGTCCCATATCTGCCAGTCCGGCTACGGGATGCACCCCGCTGGTATAAGCGCGATAGCCTACGTATGAAATATGCAGGGTCAGCTTACTGCCTTCAGGCACTTTCAGCAGAAAGCTGCCATCGGCGGCAGTAAGCGTTGATTGCACCAGCTGATGCCCTGGTCTGGTTACCGCTACAGTAGCCAGTTCTATGGGCGACCTGGTAGTTGAATCCACCAGCATCCCTTTGATGATGATGGTTTTCAGCGGTGTTTGTGCCGTTGATTTTTGTCCGTAAAAATTGATTCCTGTAAAAACCAGGATGATCCATAACATCCTGAAATGACCGTATGTTGACATCTCATCTGAAAAATTAATGAATAAAAAGTAGGCAAAGGAAAGCCTGAAATGAGCCGTAGTAAAATTTAGATGAGCAACGCGTATCAGAAAATGATCAATGACGTTGGTCATCTGCAGCAAGCCTTGTTCAACAGTAACAGATGGCTGACAAACTGCGTTTGTCATTAATTCTTGCCCGCCAGACGGAAAAATCGTTTCTTTGGTTGCTTTAAACAAAACAGGTCATGAGTGCGGCAGAGCAGGAAAAATGGTATCACAGGAATTTCTTTGTGGAAGTAGTATTTTTTATCTCCATGTATGTATTGACCATGCTGCATGAGATGATGCTGATAGATACCTTTACAGGCTTCATCAAGGGGCTGGTATTTTTCCTGATATTATATGCCCAGGCACAGTTTCACCGCTTCTTTGTTTTTCCGCTGGTGCTGGAGAAAAAGTACCTGCGATATGCCCTCTTCAGTTTTATCTCCACCCTGCTGGGCGCTGTCATCCTCTTTGTGCCGGATTATTACTGGATAGATCCGTATTACCAGGACGAAAATATCACCCTCGCTATCATATATCATTTTGCGCTGTGCGTCATCAGTACCACGACCATCATGTCTTTCTTCCTGATCCGTAAATACTCCATAGCACTGCGGAAAAAAAATGAAGCGCAACTGCTGCTGAACGAGATGAATATCAAATTCCTGCATGCGCAGATGAACCCGCATTTCTTTTTCAACACGTTCAACAACCTGTACGGCGTAAGTCTGACAGCGCCCCAGCGCGTACCGGAACTGATTCTCAAATTATCCAACCTGATGCGCTATCAGCTGGAAAACGGCAGAAAAACGGCGGTAGGCATCTGCGAGGAAATCAGTTTTATTGAAGATTACATTATCATGGAGAAAGAGCGGACTGGCAAGCGCTGCGAGATCGTATTTCATTTCACGCCGCCTCATGAAACGGCCTGCCAGTACAGGATTGCGCCTATGATGCTGATTGCGCTGGTGGAGAATGCCTTCAAGCACAGCCTGACCATCCTTCACAAATGGTTTGTGCATATTCACATAGAAGTAAACGGCCATATGCTCTGCATGCGCATCATTAATTCTGTCGGGGACGAATCGCTCAGGAACTATTCAACAGGTATCGGTCTGATGAATATCAGGGAGCGCCTGGAATTGTTATACAAGGGAAGATACCAGTATGACACCACTTCCACAGCATTGGAATACCAGACTACGCTGACATTACAATTAAATCCGTTCTGATGATGACAACACCACTCAACTGTATTATTGTGGATGATGAAGCAGGTGCGCACCTGGTGCTGGACCATTATCTTAAATCCTTCAGCAGCCTGACACTCAGCGCTTCTTTCTATAATGCCATCGAAGCGATGGAGTATATCCATTCCCAACCGGTTGACCTGATTTTCCTGGATATCAATATGCCCGGCGTGTCAGGTATGGATATGCTGGAAGCTATGCCTGATCCGCCGCTGGTAGTGCTTACTACCGCCTACAGCGAATATGCCCTGCAGAGCTACCGGTACCAGGTAGTAGATTACCTGGTGAAACCCATCGATCTTCCCAGGTTTACAGCTGCCATACATAAGGTATTCAGGCGCTACCGCCCGCTGACGCCCGCTCAGCAGGAAGGCAATACCACTGCACCGCCGCCCTCCTCGCTGATGCTGAAGGTAGACGGAGAAGTAATCAGGGTGCAGCTGGACAGTATCACGCATATCCAGAGCTGGGGAAACTACGTGAAAGTATATACGGAGCAGCAGGTGTATTTAAGTCCGGTTACTACTACAGAAATAGAACAGAAGCTGGATAAGCTGGGTTTCAAACGTATTCATAAATCCTATATCATTTCCCTGCAGCATATTCAGAAGGTCACCCACGGGGAAGTACATCTGCACAGCGGGGTGATACTGCCTGTAGGCAACACTTACCGGCGGGAGCTGATGGAATACTTCAGGTAATTATTTCCTCACAAATTTTCCTTCCAGCCAGGCCAGCATTCCTACTACTATTATCTGCAATACCAGGAATACCTTACCAAACACTGTTGCTTCGCGGAAATAAAGTATGAGCAGCACCACGCTGATCAGCGTCCATATCCAGTTGGCGATGACCAGCACGTTCAGCAGCCAGGGATAAGGCTCCTGCTGCAGCGCCAGAAACAGGGCCACCAGCCCGTAGAGCAACGTAACCGCCGACACAATCAATATAAAGCTGACCGGCAGCCCCAGGAAACCCGTGAGCACACCGGAGAGACACAACCCAATAATGCCGGTACCACAACCCAGCAGGTAATCTGCCCGGAGAATACCCTTTAACCGGGACAATTCAGACCTAATCATTTGGTTATTTGTTTATTTGAGATTTGGTTATTTGTTTTTAAGCAGGGAGCCCCCTTAAATTTTCGGATTTACGGATTTTCTGATTTACGAATTTATTAAATGCAGCGGATAAATACGGGAAGATCTTTGCGGCATTTAATAAATTCGTAAATCAGAAAATCCGTAAATCCGAAAATTTAAGGGGGCTCCCTGCTTAAAAACAAATAACCAAATCTCAAATAAACAAATAACCAAATGATCAGGTTTTAATGAAAAGGTGCAGGAGCAAGCCGGCGATGTACAGACCTATGCCGTAAATGGTGTGGGTCATCAGGCTTCTCAGGCGGGCGGTTGCGGGTTTGGGTGTTTTAGAGGCGGCAATGCCGAAACCGAAGGCTGGTTGCATCATAAAGAAGGGAGCAACAGTAGTGAGTATGCCTATGAGCAGCGCCGGCAGCAAAGTGGGATGATAAGCCCAGCCGGTACCCCATATCAGCAGCAGCAGAAAGGCAAATGTAATACCTATCAGGTAGTGGGCTATCCAGCCGATGATGCGTTCGCCTTTTACCGGCTTTGCCTGCATGATGCTGGTATGCGCAAACACGCCCTCTTTAAAGTGGCCGATCCAGCGGCCGAGCAGCCGGTAGTCCAGGGATGGGATTTTAAAAAATGTTCTGTTGACGATGGCGTATATATCCATGAATATGGTAGCACCGATGCCGATGATCAGTGAGTAGACGATGAGTGCTGTATATGATTGCATAAGTAGCTGGTACTATTTTGAATGAAAGGTTGCCGCACAGAGATCCATGTTGATACCGCTGCCGGCCATACTGCCGGTATATACGGCGGTAGCAACGGAACGCATGGAAGAGTTATCTCCGCAGGCATAAACGCCCGGTATGGTGGTCTGCTGCGTGCTGCTGACTTTTATCAGTCCCAGGTCCGTAAACTCACAGCCCAGTTCCGCAGGGATATGGCAATGCTGCTCATATGCCGGACGGTTATACAGCGCATGCAGCGGATAACTGGCGCCATCTTCCAGCACAATCTTTTCAAGATGCCCCTGCTGATGAACCAGCGCTTTTATTTTACCGGCAACGATACGGACATTATTGCGGGCAAGCAGTTGCTGCTGTTCCGGCGTGAACGTTGCCGCTTCGTTGGTATAAATTGTCAGATCAGTGGTAAGGTTAGTGACCAGCTGTGCATAGTGCACGGCTGCTTCGCCGTTTGCCAGGATACCGGTCTTTTTTCCCTTTACCTCATAGCCGTGGCAATACGGGCAATGCAGGATAGATACGCCCCAGCAATCGCTGAAGCCGGCTACCGGCGGCATAATATCTTTCAGGCCGGTAGCAAAGAGTAGCTTTTTGCCGGTGAAAGTTTTTCCGGACAGCGTGGTAATTGCAAACAACGCTCCGCTCCTGCTGCCTTTTACGGCAATGTCTTCCACCAGCTGTACCGTTTTATAGTGCAGCACCTGCGCCCTGCCTTTATCAGCAATTGCGCCGGGCGCTTCACCATCGCGGGTAAGGAAGTTATGCGAGTGCGGCGTGCTTCGGTTACAGGGCTTGCCGCCATCAATAATCAGCACCCTGCGCAGGGAGCGGCCCAGTGCCATGGCCGCAGAAAGGCCGCCATAGCTGCCTCCGATGATGATAACATCAAAATGGTTATCTGCTCCTGCATCATCAGAACGGTTAAAGGAAAGCAGCGCCCCTGCTACTGCTGCGGAAGTAAAAGCCATGCCCCCCTGTGTTAGAAAAGTTCTTCGCGTTACCATCTTTTTTTGTTTGTATAGGTTTGCATATTTCCGGTCATTCATCCTGACAGGCAACAAGGCTGTACCACAGCCGTATTATATTCACAAAGATTTACCGGCAAAATTACCGGACAAGGGAGAGATAATCGTGTCACTATTGACAGGAAAAATGGTACAAGTCACATTTTCCGGTTACTTATTTTTCTTTTCGGGGATACTGACGCCATGAAAGGGTCATACATTACCGGAAGCACGGGGCTTCTTCCGGCAGAGGGCAGAGAGAATGGGGTAGTCAGGAGATGCGCTCCAGCACGCCTTTACGTTTCACAATATTCTTATAATCCCATTGGATAACGGCTGCCTTCTCCAGCCAGCGCTTCAGGTCAGCGGCACTCACCTGTTTTACCTCCGTATAGCGGGCCTCGGCAGCTTTGAAAGTACCTTCGGGCTGCAGGCCGGCTTCTTCAAAGGACTGACCACTCCAGAACAACAGGCGCACGCAGTTTTTCAGCTTGCTGTACCCCACAATAGGATTGCCGTTCAGGAACCATACGGGGTGCCGGTGCCAGATCTTATTCTCCGCGCCTGGCAGGTGTTTATCAATCAGCTGTGAAAGCTGTTCGCAGATAGCTTTGTCTGCAGGCGTCATGGAATTATTATAGGCTTGTACATCTGCGTGCATATACCATCTTTAATCTTCAACAAAATGCCAGCATACGCCGGCGATATCGATAACATTCACTTCTTTTCCGTACGGCTGGTTGGTGACAGCGCCAACCTTTATACCGAATCTTTCCGGCAGTTCTTTACTGATAACCATTTCCCGGAATGCCTGTACATCTTCCACAGTAACAGTCAGCATAAAATTTTCCGCAAAGGCGGGCATATCATATTCCTGCAGAATGAAACCGCAACCATCCTTTTCAAAACCGGCATATCCAGGCGCTTCAAAGCTGATGCTGAAGCCCAGCTCCTGAAACAGTTCACTGGAACGCGTGAAATCACTTCCGGAAGGAACGAACGGCTGTAAAGAGAGAAATTTCATATAATGTTCTTTGTTGAGTATCCAAATTTAATAGTCCTTTGTGAAAAAACAGCGGTCCGCTCAAACCTCTTTTAAGATTTACGGATTGGGGAATTTTTTGATTTACGGATTTATTCAAATGCAGCGAAGATCTTTGCGAACATCTCTATTACAATCTTTGCTGCATTTAAATAAATCCGTAAATCAAAAAATTCCCCAATCCGTAAATCATTCACTCAGGCTTATACTCCAATATATCCGCCGGCTGGCAATCCAGCACCTTACAAATGGCTTCCAGTGTACTAAATCGTACCGCTTTGGCTTTGCCGGTTTTAAGAATGGACAGGTTGGATAAAGTCAGGCCGACTTTCTCCGACAGCTCGTTGAGCGACATCTTCCGCCGGGCCATCATTACATCCAGGTTTACTATGATCGGCATGGCTTATACAGTTAATTCGTTCTCGGTTTGCATTTCAATACCTCTTTTAAAAATATGGGCAATCACAAAAAGGATGACGCTCATGAACAGCCATACGTCGGCCCCGTCTAAACGCAGCTCACGTATGTCCGGCATTTTCACTCCCAGCTTTATCAGCCATTCCGTGTAGTTTACTCCTGACCACGAAAACAGACCTATCAGTAAAGCTGTATAGGATAACCGGAAGGTAAATTGCTTCAGCGCTGCACTGAAAGGCTGATGGAGATTGATCTTCTTATTATGCAGTATACTGATGATCTGATAAAAAAGCAAGGCCTTCAGTACCGCTACCACGCTCATGATGAGCATCTCCACCAGAAAATGACCGGTGTCATACTGCAATAATTCCGAGAGGTCGGCTTCATGCCAGAGGTTTTTAACAATGCCGGGGTTTACAACGGCAAAAAAGGCGTTGGTGATATAACCTCCCGCCACTATACATAAACCAACAAATATGATCCACGAAAGGACGTACAATACTTTAAGTACTTGTCTGGTACCTGCTTTCATAATTATTTCATTTTAAAGTTAACAGTACAAATGTAATTATATTTATCGAAAAACAATAAATTTTATCCGTTTAAGTAAAAAATTTTATAGAGATATGATATTTAGAGGATTATAATTACTTAATAAAAAAAACGCCCGCCGGAATGGATTCCGGCGGGCGTTTTTACCATATTTACTGAAGACTAGTTGGCCGGATGCGGCGCAATCAGCTGCACCTGTACATATCCGCCGCCATCAAGCGTAATACCTTTCTTAAATGCATTGGCGTCGCCGGCAGGATCAAATTCATAGATAGCCGCGTCGCTGCCAACCGGCGCGATGCCGGTGTAATATTTCTTATTAAACACCATCGGGAAGCGTACCATGCCAACAGGACTTAACGGTGTATTCATGACCGTTACCTGTTTATTTTTCAGGTCCATCTTCACTACCTGCGCTACATTCTTATAGCGGTCGCGCAGGGAGGTCATCATTTCTTCATACTGCACTGTACCGAAAGCGATGCCGTTGCCTACATAGTTCATACCCATCAGGCACGCCTGTTTACCTGCTGCAGTGGTTACATCCAGGAAGTAGTTCTGATCGAAATCTGCTTCTCCCTTTTTAATACGTACCACACCTGACTTACCGCCGAGTCCTGTCCAGAATTTACCGGCACTGGCAACAAAATAGTGATTGCCTTCCTCGTCTTTGTCAATGGTATGCAGATAATCGTATCCGATACCCGCAGCGGTAGCGTTGGTTTTAATCACCTTCATATTATTCATGGCCGGGTAATCGAACACCAGTGCCTGAACGCCATCCGCTACATAGGATTTGGCAGCATTATCATAAAAATAACCGCCCAGGATGAATTTACCGTTATCCGCAAACCCTTTACCTATAAAGAACTCCACGCCTGGTTTAGCAGGGTCGTAAGGCACGGTCAGTTCTCCCCTGTCTTTCACTTTAAAATCCGGCAAGCTGATACGCGCCCAGCCAGCCTTTCCTTTATTGCCTTCTACCGCACCCAGTACCAGTAAGGTATTATCATCCACTATATTGATGGACTGGAAATAGTTGGGCACTACGCCATTCGTCAGGATATACGCTACCTGCCTGATTTTCCCGTCTTTCGTCATTTCATACTGAATGAATTTCTTTTCCGGCAGGTTCATCAGATAAACATACTGTTTATGCCAGATATAGCGGGAGCCCTGCGCTTCCAGTCCTTTACCCTTGAAGGTGAGCGCTCCGGAAGAAATAGATGGTACCGACGCCATATACTGCGCTTCTCCTTCTCCCCATATGGCAATAGTGAAATGCTGCTGGCTGGATGTCTCCGGACCTTTATCGTCATTATTGTTCTTGCTGCATGAAACGGTACATGCTGAAAGGATAGCCAATGCTACGGCGGATAAAGTCAAAGATGTTTTCCTGAATACATTTTTCATTTGTATAGACTGTTAATTTGGTTTATTGTGAAAGAAATATCGCAGCTGTATGCTGTTGAAACGGCCGGGTTTCTGCAGCAGGAAGTTATCGTACACCTGTTTGTTCAGCAGATTACGGCATTCTATAGTGACACTGCAGCGGTTATCGCGGAAAGAATAGGTCAGGCCTGCATCCTGAACAAACTGCTGCGGAATGGCCATCTTGGTATCTTTCTCTGCCATACTGGGCCAGTTGAGATAATATTTTTCTACATAATGCGTGTTGACATAAAAAGAAAGATGCTCTCCTTTCCGCAGCATATCCGGGTAGCGCAGCCTGATTTCCGCATTGGCCATCAGGGAAGGCATGTTCTTCATTTTATCATCATACATCAGGTTGGTGGCGCCGTTGGACATGTAGCGCTGCCGGTTTCTGATGTCCTGCCAGGTGCCGTTGGCGCTCAGTTCCAGCCATTTTCTATTGGAGTAGTGAACAGACAGCTCCGCTCCTGCGCTCCTGATACGGCTGATGTTTTCGTAACGCGCCGTACCATACAATGTTCCTTCCCCCAACCAGATAAGATCCTTTACATCGCGGTAAAACACTCCCAGCTCCATTCCCAGCCGGTATTGGTTCTTATCAAACGTTTTCTGAACGGAGGTATTGAAGTTCAGGCTCCGCTCCGGTTTCAGTTTTGGTGCATTCAGGATCGTATTGCCATCTCCCAGCAGCTCCGCTGCATCCGGGAGGCGGGAAGTGTTTTCTGCAGAAAACTTCAGCAGCATCTGATGCCCGGCAACTATTTTTGTGCCGTACCCTACACCCCAGGCGTTATCTGTCCCCCGGATCTTTATGACTTCTTTCTGCGCGCCTTCATTGTAATCGTAGATATTGGCGCTGGCCTTATAGCTGAAGTTTTTTACAAAGAAGACATTGGTCCATTTTCCGCTGAAAAGGCGTGTCTCGTAGGACAGGCTGCTGATATGCCTTGTCAGCTGCTGCGGCTCCAGGAAAGGAATGGTCCACTGCGCGCGGGCAATATCATCCTTTCCCTGGCGGCGGGTATTGTTCAGCGTATAGGCGAGACTGATAGTCTGATTAGCGCCGGGTGTATAGGAAGCATTGGCTATGGCCAGCGCTGTTTTATCGGTAAAGGTATACCGTGAGCGCTGTGTGTAGGCGCCTCCCAGCTCTCCCTCCACGATCTCCACTACTTTACCGGACCAGTCATACTTCCGTGTGCCAGTGTCGATGGTGGTGCCTTCCAGCCGGTTCATCGAGGCAAATACATCTACGCGCAGCCCTTTGGTAAAAAGATCCTGCTTCGTATACCGCAACGTAGGCATGACGAAATTTTCCTTATACCGTACATCTCCGTAAACAAAAGCCATGGTACGGCCAGTCTGGATACCCTTGTGCAGCTCCGACACATTCACTCCCAGCAACAGCTGATCGGCCCAGGGTTTATTGGTAAATCCCGCTTCTGCTTTCACGGTGAGCGAGGAGTAGTCGTCATTAAACCGGCGGAAGCGGTGTTCACCGGGTACCGGCCGGAAGTTTTCATCCGCTATTTCAACAGTAGGTCCCCATACCTGGTAATTATTCCTGGAATAATTGTAGGCCGCTCCTGCCTGGAAAGTAAATCCGGTGGCCTGTTGCCGCCATCTGCCGGAAACAGCTGCCTTATGTGTCTGATAGGAGCCATAGCTATAGGAGGCATCTATATAATTACGTATATCCTTCCGCGTGACCAGGTTGATAGCGCCTCCCAATGCATCGCCACCCAGCCAGGCGGGTGTAACGCCCTTATATACTTCAATGCGGTCCAGCATATTGAGTGGAAAATTACTGATACTGAATCCGCTGCCGAAAGTTTCCATCGGCACCCCATCCAGGAAAAAGCGTACGGCTTTGCCACTCAGTCCATGAATGGAATAGTTGAAAGAGGAACCGAGTCCGCCGGACTCGCGGACACGTATACCCGGCATAGCGTCCAGCAGCCGGTTCATATCAGTACTGCGGTCGCGCAGCTGCTTCACATCCAGTACATCTGCTGCAAAAACCTGTTCCTTTACGGCCTGCGCAGCAGATCTGGCGGCCACTTCCACCTGTTTCACTTCATAGGCGGCTGGCTGCAGCCGTATAGCGATGACTGCAGATAGGCCGGGGGTAATGGTTACCAGCTGCTCCGCCGTTGCAAAGCCAACGGCAGTAATACGCAGGATATAGCTGCCCGGCGCTATCTTTTCCACCCGGAAGCGTCCGTGCCGGTCGGCTACCGTATGTAGTCCGATACCCTGTAAGGTAATGGTGGCGCCGTTTACAGGCTGGCCTTCCTGGTCAGTCACTTCCCCTCTGACGCTACCGGCAGGGTGTTGCGCCAGCGCCGGCAGGGCCGTCAGCAGCCATGTCAGCAATAATAATAACCGTGTCAAATTCATCTATAGTTTAAATCGTTCTGTTAGCCTTGAGCTGAACAACCTGGGCAGGCCATCCAGTAATTCTTCCCTGGTGGCGGCGATCAGGTTATAATCCTTATCAGTCATAACCAGATAGGTTTGTCCTTTACGCAACGTCACCTCATCGGAGCCGGCGGAAGCTGTGCAGCTGCCCGCTTCACTGCTGACCTGCAGACTTACCGGATGTCCGGAATTGTTGACAACCGCCACTGCACCGCAAAGGCTCACCTGATCGCCATGATGCCCGAATAAAGGCACCTGCAGCGTACAGCGTGAATCCGGCGCCAGACTTAGCTGCAGCCCCTCTATATTAAATATCTGCGTAACCCCTGACGACCCGTTACGTAATATCAGCTTGCGGGACAACAGCATCGGATTATGCTGCCATATCAGCGCCAATGCCAGTAACAGACAGGCCGCCGCAGGTATATACAGCAACTTTCTGCGGATCGCCCTGCTGCGCCCGGTGGTGGCCCGCCGAATATACTGCCACAACGCCTCCCTCACCTCCTGTTCGTCCTCACCGGCAGGCCAAAGAGCCGGCTCCGGGGAGGCAGGAGCCGCCATCCACCGCTCTACCTCCGCGCGTTCTTCCGGCGTACAGGTATTATCGGCATACTTTTTTAATAAAATGGTTATATCCTGCATAGATCAATGCTGTTCTCCCTCTTAGTTGCATAACTCTCTTCTTACCCTCGCTCAAATCGGGAAAAATTCAACATTATTTTTTTTCCGGATTGGCAGCCCTGTTTTTCCCGTTTTCGTAAGGCGCTGTACAAACAGTAAAATACTTTTGCGCTTTAAATATGACTGTAGCGCATGCACCTGGATGGGGATATACACATTACTGAAGAAATATTTGCAGCAGCCTATAACACGCACTGGAAGACACTTTACACTACCTGCCGCCGCTATGTGCCGCATGCCGAGCCAGCGCGCGAAATAGTGCAGGACCTGTTCATCAGCCTTTGGGAGAAAAGGGAAACACTGGTAATACATACTTCCCTGGATACCTATCTTTTCAGCGCGCTTAAACTGAAAGTGCTGGAATATTACCGCAAACAGGCAGTGAGGGACCAATACCTCGCCTACCGGCAGTATACGGCACAGGAAGCACAACAAACCACCGAAGAACAGGTTTATTTTAATGAGTTGAAAAATGCGCTGGACAGCGCCATACAAAGTTTACCGGAAAGAAGCCGGCAAGTATACCAGCTGAGCAGAGAGAAAGGTTGGAACAACAAATCCATCGCACACGCCCTGCTTATCAGCGAAAAAACCGTTGAAGGCAATATGACGAGGGCATTGAATTTTATCAGGAGAAAACTTAAGGACTTTAAATTGTGAAATTCAGAATTACGAATTACGAATTGCGAATCTATAGTGTCCGGGGAAACTAAAAGCCATAGTTAGCTTAGCGCTTCCGCGATTAACCAATAGGGCATGAAGGGCCTGAGAATGAGTATTTGTCTAAAATAGCCAAAAGATATTTCAAATACTCAATTCTCTGGCCCCTCTAAAAAGTAAGCCCTTTTTCTAAGGAGAGAATAATTTTAGCTGTATAAAGTCAGGCTCTTTATTATGTCGGAGAAGTGCTTTCTCAGGT
>NZ_JAABOK010000024.1 GCF_009928525.1 Chitinophaga solisilvae
CATCGAGTATTACAATAATGACAGGATAAAACTTAAACTAAATGGCTTGAGTCCAGTAAATTACCGTACTCAAGCCGCTTAATTTTTAAAATCTAATAAAAGTGTCCAACTTTTTGGGTGCACTCCAATCGTAGATTAAAGATGATATTTAATACTTATCCCTAATAATCTACGATTAGCTCTTCGCTTCTACATTCGTAATTCGTAATTCGCAATTCGTAATTTCTTTAATAGCAGCTTTCCTCCAGCACCACTCCCACACTTGACTTTCGTACAATAAACAATCTATCGAATACGGTTTCACCGATGGCCTTAACAGCTGGTTTGGCTTTGAGGCTGTGCAGGAGAGGCAGTAACGTATTGCTGTGTCCTACTATCAGAATGCGTTTGCCCCAGTCGCCGTGGCGGGTGATTTCGTATATGAGGGATTCGCCGGTGGTATCGGCAGCATAGATGCACGTGTCGAGGTGCAGGCGGAGGCGAAGGCTGTCGGCCGTCTGGATGCTGCGGATGTACCGGGTGGTGTATATTTTCTGCAGGCCGGAGTCTTTCAGGCAGCGATACAGGGCGCCGGCACGCTGTAGCCCCTCCGGGGTAAGGGTGGAGTCCGGGCCGGGATTTTTCTCGGCATGCCGTACAAGGAAAAAGGTGCCCGTCAGAAAAGTGGTATCCTCGGATACTGCAACGGGTTGTCTGACAACCGGTTTCGGTTTACAGGCAATGAAAAGCCCGCAGCATAGTAACAGGAGGAGTGTGCGCATATGGTATTGCTGAGGTCAGGGAGGGCTTACGCCCATCCAAAAATTAAGGCAATATATGGATTAAACCGTTACATTTATTGCCCAACAAAATAATGAACCGCTATGAGAAAATGGGTATTACCCGCCGTTATTCTTTTATCAGCCAACAGCGCCTATGCCCAGCAATCAGGGCCGCTTACCGTAGAAAAGATTATGCGCGATCCCAAATGGATCGGCGCCTCCCCGGATAATATATTCTGGGCTCCCGACAACCAGACCGTTTACTTCAGCTGGAACCCGGACAAACAGCTGTCCGATTCCCTCTACTTTGCAGGTGTTAAAAATACCACGCCCGCCAAAACCGCAGCAACCGACCGCGCACTGGCGGAAGCCCGCTCAAACGGTATTTACAGCGCAGACAAGTCGCTGCTGGCGTACTCCTTTCGTGGAGACATCTATCTGCAGGAAGTAAAAAACGGCAGAACCACGCGCATCACCAGCACCGTAGATGCAGAAGTAAACCCGGTTTTCAGCTTCGGCGGCAAACAGATCGTTTACCAGCAGGGACACAACCTCTTTGCATGGGACAGAGCTGCCGGACTTACCACCCAGCTGACCAGCTTCGATACCGGCAACAAACCGCCGGCAGAGAAAGCGGATAAAGACAAAGGCAACGCTCAGGAAAGATTCCTGAAAGCACAGCAGCTGGAACTGCTGGAAGTAGTACGCGACAAAAAAACCAAAGCCGACGCTGCTACCGCCTTCAACAAACAATATGATCCCAAGCCGCTGCGCAAGCTGTACCTGAGCGATAAAAGGCTGCAATCCGTGCAGATAAGCCCGGACGGACGCTATATCTCCTATCGCCTGTACAAGCCTTCCACGGATGCCCGCAATACCATCATCCCGGATTTTGTCACCGCTTCCGGCTTCACTACCGACATACGCGGCCGCGATAAGGTAGGCGCACCACAAGGTACCTTTGAGAGCTTTATCTACGACCGGCAGCGCGATACCGTACTCCCCGTCGTTACCAACGACCTGCCGGGAATCAAAGACCTCCCAGACTACGTAAAAGACTATACGAAAAAAGATTCTGGCACTGTCCGCGATGTTATCGTGAATGGTCCGTACTGGTCTGAAAACGGCTCACAGGCTATTGTTGACATCCGCTCACAGGATAACAAAGACCGCTGGATTGCCCTGCTCGATCCGGCCACGGGTAAGCTCAGCTCCCTGAACAGGCAGCGGGACGAAGCCTGGATCGCCGGCCCTGGCATTGGCTGGAGTATGGGCGGCGCCAATATTGGCTGGATAGATGAAAGCAACTGCTGGTTCCAGTCAGAAGCCACCGGATACTCGCATGTATACACGGTGAACGTGGGCACCCGCCAGCAGCAACAGATCACCAGCGGCAACTATGAAGTACAGGAAGCACAGCTCTCCCGCGACAATAAACATTTCTATATCACCACTAACGAAGTGCATCCGGGAGAAAAACAGTTTTACCGTATAGCCGTTACCGGTGGTAAGGCGGAAAGAATCACGAGCATGCCCGGCGCACACGAAGTGATGCTGTCGCCTGATGAAAAATGGATCGCCTACCGCTACTCCTATTCCAACAAACCATGGGAACTGTACCTGCAGCCCAACACTGCCGGCGCCAAACCCATACAGATAACTAACCTTTCGCAGTCCGCCGAATTCAAAGCCTATAACTGGCGCGATCCGGAAGTCATTACCTTTACCGCCCGCGACGGACAGCCGGTATATGCTCGTCTGTACACGCCTGACCCGGCGAAGAAAAATGGTGCAGCAGTCATTTTCGTACATGGCGCAGGCTACCTGCAGAACGCCCATAAATGGTGGAGCAGCTACTTCCGCGAATACATGTTCCACAACCTGCTGACCGATAAAGGCTATACCGTTATGGACATCGACTACAGGGGCAGTGCCGGCTACGGCCGCAACTGGCGCACCGGTATCTATCGCCATATGGGTGGTAAGGACCTGGACGATGAAGTGGACGGCGCAAAATATCTGGCAGAAAAATTGCAGGTGGATGCCGGCCGTATTGGTATTTACGGTGGCAGCTACGGCGGATTCATGACGCTGATGGGCATGTTCACGACGCCGGGCGTATTCGCTTCCGGCGCAGCTTTACGCTCCGTGACAGACTGGGCCCACTACAATCATGGCTATACCAGCAATATCCTGAATGAACCATTTACAGACAGTATTGCTTACCGCCGCTCCTCTCCCATCTACTTTGCAGAAGGGCTGAAGGGCAACCTGCTCATGTGTCATGGTATGGTGGATGTAAACGTACATTTCCAGGACATCGTGCGCCTGTCTCAACGCCTGATAGAGCTGGGAAAAAACAACTGGGAACTGGCTGTTTACCCGGTGGAAGACCACGGGTTTACCACGCCCAGCAGCTGGACAGATGAATACAAGCGGATATTGAAGTTGTTTGAGACAACGATTGGGAAGAAATAATTACGAATTACGAATTGCGAATTACGAATGAAAAGCGAAGATTAAAGCGGATGTTAGAGCGAAGTTGTAACGGATAGAATAAAGATATGAGTTGATTTCATAACAGAAATTAATTATCTGATATTCCTCCATCGCTTTTATCTTCGCGTTGCATTCGTAATTCGTAATTCGCAATTCGTAATTCGAAGCACAAGGGGAAATAGTGAACGATGTAACCGATATTAACATTCGGTTAACCGTCATTATTTTCCCTTTTTCATTTTATATTACCATGTCATGCGACCAGATGCCATATCTTTAACTAAGCATATATTAACACTTACTGATTTTATTTTCACAAATTACGCGATATTGCAACATTAAAACCTCACCAAAACCTTATTAGCAAATGTGTGGAATAGTAGCTTACATCGGGCAGAGAGAAGCCTACCCGGTAGTATTGAAAGGCCTTAAAAGATTAGAGTACCGCGGTTATGACAGCGCGGGTGTAGCCATTATCAACAACGGGTTGCAGGTATACAAAAAGAAAGACAAAGTAGCCGCGCTGGAAGAATATGCAACTTCCTTCGATATGCGCAGCCCCATTGCCATAGGGCATACCCGCTGGGCAACGCACGGCGAACCCTGTGACCGCAACGCACATCCTCATGTTTCAGGCGATGGTAAACTGGCCATGGTTCACAATGGTATCATTGAAAACTATGTACAGCTGAAACAGGAACTTATCAACCAGGGTCACGTATTTCAAAGTGATACCGATACAGAAGTACTGCTTCATTTCATCGAAGAAATTAAAAAACAAAACCAGTGCCCGCTGGAAGAAGCGCTGCGCATAGCACTCAAAAGAGTGGTAGGCGCCTATGTGATTGTACTCATTGATGCAGACAATCCGGATACCCTTATTGCCGCCAGAAAGGGCAGCCCGCTTGTTATCGGCGTTGGTAAAGGCGAACACTTCCTTGCTTCCGATGCCTCCCCCATCGTGGAATATACTAAAGAAGTAGTATATGTCAACGATTACGAAATAGCCATCATCAAAGCAGATGAGCTGATTCTGAAAAACATCTCCAACGAAAGACAAACACCATACATACAAAAGCTGGACATTGAACTGGCAGCCATTGAAAAGGGCGGTTACGACCACTTCATGCTGAAAGAAATCTTTGAACAGCCACAGACTATCTTCGATAGCTTACGCGGCCGCCTCGATGCCAAAAAAGGCACGCTCACCATGGGTGGTATCCGGGAATATGCCGAAATGCTCAGCAAAGCCAACCGCATTATCATCGTAGCCTGCGGCACCTCCTGGCATGCCGGCCTGATAGCGGAATATGTGATTGAAGAGCTATGCCGTATCCCGGTAGAAGTGGAATATGCCTCTGAATTCAGGTACCGCAATCCGGTGGTAGGCCCCGGCGATGTAATCATTGCCGTATCCCAGTCCGGCGAAACTGCAGATACCCTGGTAGCCATCGAAAGTGCCAAAGAAAAAGGCGCTATCATTCTCGGCATCTGTAATGTTGTAGGCTCTTCTATCGCGCGCCTGTCTCACGCCGGCGCCTATACGCACGCAGGCCCGGAAATAGGCGTGGCCAGCACCAAGGCATTTACCGCACAGCTGGCAGTACTCTGCCTCGTTGCGCTGAAAATAGCCTCCGAAAAAGGTTCTGTCTCCGCACAACGCTTCCAGCACCTGCTCGATGAACTGGAGCAGACATCAGATAAAGTAGCTACCGCACTTAAACTGGATGACCAGGTAAAAGCTATCGCCGATAAATACAAAGATGCCCGTGACTTCCTCTACCTGGGCCGTGGATACAATTTCCCGGTTGCCCTGGAAGGCGCGCTGAAACTGAAAGAAATCTCCTACATACACGCTGAAGGATACCCTGCAGCCGAAATGAAACACGGCCCCATCGCACTGGTAGATGAAAATCTGCCGGTAGTCATCGTAGCCACCAAAGACAGCTACTACGAAAAAGTAGTTTCCAACATCCAGGAAATCAAAGCACGCAAAGGCAAAGTAATAGCCATCGTAACAGAAGGCGACCAAACCATTCCACCCATGGCTGACGATGTAATTTTTGTACCTTCAGCAGATGAAATTGTAGCACCCATCATCTCCGTCATTCCTTTACAACTCCTCGCCTACCACATTGGCGTACTGAAAGGCTTCGACGTAGATAAACCCAGGAATCTGGCGAAAAGTGTGACCGTAGAGTAAATGTGATCATTTTATTATTTGAGATTTGTTTCCATGTACCATATTCATCCGGTATCCCGGAAGACATCCTTCATGGCAATAAATCTCAAATAATAAAATAACTACATCTCAAATTAAAAGATCGTATCCATGAATAAAATCCAAAAACGCCCCTTGTCCGATCTGGGGTATAACTTCATTGAAACCACGTTACCGAAAGGCAAGGACGAATACTACCTGCGCAATGAACAATGGAACCGGCAGGATCAATACCGGAATCTTTTTGCATATGAAGTAGAGGCGCTGGTGCGCAATGATAACAGCTCTGACGACTGGAACAAGATTTTTGTTTCCAATGAATTCAATCCGCAACTGGTGCAGCACTGCCATTTTTTCGGGATGGTACGTATCGGTAAACTGGAACCCTACTATCTGGAATTCCATAACCTGCGCCTGCCGGTAGGATTATACAACAGCACCATCTGCGCCTGCGATTTCGGGGATAATGTAGTAGTGCATAACGTGAATTATCTCTCTCATTATATTCTCGGTAATGAAGTCATTGTAGCCAATGTGAATGAAATGGCCACAACAGATTATGCCAAATTCGGAAACGGTATTCTGAAAGAAGGAGAAGCAGAAGGCGGCAGAATTGTGATGGAGCTTTGCAACGAAAACGGAGGCAGAAGCGTTATGCCCTTTGATGGCATGCTGCCCGGAGACGCTTATCTCTGGACCCGCTACCGGGACGATCTGCAGCTGCAACAGCAGTTCAAGGCATTTACCGAAAAACAGTTTGATAAAAGAAGAGGATACTATGGCATGGTTGGCGACCGCAGCGTCATCAAAAACTGTAAGATCATCAAAGATGTGACCATCGGGACAGATGCTTACCTGAAAGGCGCCAACAAATTAAAGAACCTCACCATCAACAGCAGCAGCGAGGCCAAGTCGCAGATAGGCGAAGGCTGCGAGCTGGTAAACGGTATCATCGGATATGGCTGCCGGGTATTCTATGGTGTAAAAGCCGTACGTTTTGTGATGGCTTCACATTCGCAGCTCAAATACGGTGCGCGCCTCATCAACTCCTACCTGGGCAACAACGCTACCATCTCCTGCTGCGAAGTACTGAATTCACTGATATTTCCCGCGCATGAACAGCATCATAACAACTCCTTTTTATGCGCCGCCCTCATCATGGGGCAGAGTAACATGGCTGCCGGCGCTACCATCGGTTCCAATCATAACTCCCGCGGCGCCGACGGTGAAATCATCGCCGGCAGAGGATTCTGGCCTGGCCTGTGTGTCAGCCTGAAGCACAATTCCAGGTTTGCCTGCTTCACCCTGATCTCGAAAGGGAATTATATGTCAGAGCTGCATATCAATATCCCTTTCAGCCTGGTACTGAATGATGAACATGACAACCGGCTGAAGATCATGCCGGGATACTGGTTCATGCATAATATGTACGCCATTGCACGCAACTCCTGGAAGTACGTGGACAGAGACAAACGTACCGACAAAACACAGCTGATAGAATACGATTACCTGGCGCCGGACTCTGTAGAAGAAATGTTTACTGCACTGCAGATCATGGAAACAGCCGTGGGTAAAGCCTGGTATGCTATCGAAGAAAACAGGCCAAAGAAGGAACTAACGGAAAAGGATATACGTAAAAAAGGAAAAGAACTACTGACGGAACAACCCGAAGCGGTAGCGCAGCTTACCATCCTGGCCACCGGTATGGAAAACAGCTCCCGTGAAGTACAGCTGCTGAAAGTACATAAGGCGTATCCGCTGTTCCGCGAGCTGATCGTTCTTTATGGTATCCGGAACATCATGGCAGCCGGAAAGCCGTCATTCCTGGCTTTGCAGGCGGCCATTAAATCCGCGAAGCGTAGCGAATGGCACAACGTTGGCGGTCAGCTGATGAAAGCAGATACCCTGACGCTGCTGAAAAACAAGATCCGGAAAAACAAGATCTCCGGATGGCCACAGCTGCACGACGCCTATGCAGAAATAGGCCGTGAATATGCATCCGACAAATTACAACATGCGGTAGCCGCCATGCTGGAAATTAAAGACGTACCTTTGAAAAACTTTACTACGGCATTACTGGCGCAATGGCTGGAAGATTCCATCCAGACAATGGAATGGATCACTGCGAACATCCGCCGCTCCCGCGAAAAGGATTACCAGAACCCCTTCCGCAAAATGACATACGAGAACGATCAGGAAATGAATGCCGTGGTAGGTAGCCTGGAAAACAACAGCTTCATCAATGAAACACTGAATGAACTGGGCGAATACAAAAACCGCGTACGACAAATCATTAACGAATGGGAACTGTAGAAAAAAAACGTTGCAGCTGGTGCGAGAAAGATCAGCTGTACAAAGATTACCACGACAACGAATGGGGCACTCCTAATCATGATGACCGGCACCTCTTTGAGATGATTAACCTGGAAGGCGCACAGGCTGGCCTGAGCTGGTACACTGTACTCAGCAAAAGGGAAAACTACCGCAAAGCCTTTGATAACTGGGATGCAAAAAAGATTGCGAAATACGATGAAAAGAAAGTAGCGCAGCTCCTGGAAAACGAAGGCATCATCCGTAATAAACTCAAGATCCGCGCTACCATTGGCAATGCGCATGCATTCCTGGCAGTACAGCAGGAGTTCGGCTCCTTCGACAAATACATCTGGTCTTTCGTAAACCACAAGCCTGTTGTCAATCACTATAAAAGCATGGGGGAAGTGCCGGCTAAAACAGCTATTTCCGACGCTATGAGCAAGGATCTGCTGAAACGCGGATTCAAGTTTGTAGGATCTACCATCTGCTATGCATTCATGCAGGCCACCGGCATGGTAGATGATCATTTTGACGACTGCTGGAAAAAAGCAAGGAAGAAATAATTACTCTATCAGTATTTCTTTCAGGTCTGCATTGTTAATCAGTGTATAATCCGTGAGTGTGTTGAGAAAAACATACAGCTGGCGTTTCTGTTCCGCCGTGAGCTGAATGCCATCTCTTACCAACGGATCAATGTTATCATTCCGTTGGGTACCGTGATCGTAGAAGTCAAATACCTGGTAGATATCAAAAAAGCGGCCGTCATGCATATACGGCGAGCTTCTCAGGATATTACGCAGGGAAGGGACTTTGAATTTGAGGTAATCGGCGGTACTGCCGGTGATTTTCATACGGCCCACATCATTCAGCGAAGGCAGGTACGGCAATCCGTTACTGCGATAACTCAGATCGGTAAATAAAGGTTCTTTATGACAGGCGGCGCACTTCTGCTGGTAGAGCAGATAGCCCGCCTGTTCTTCTGCTGTAAACACTGCTCCACCCTGTTTACGCATTACGCTGTCGTAGCGGGAATTACCGGAAATCATGGTGCCTACAAACTGTGTGATCGCTTTGAATAGCCGTTCGCTGGTGATCTCTTCGGAGCCAAATGCTTCCCTGAACATATTGCGGTAACGCGGGTCGGTCTGCATTTTCTGCATCAGCTCCTTCAGGTCAACGCCCATCTCCTTATGATCAGTGAAGGGGGTAAGTGGTTGTATTTCCAGGTTATTGACGCCTCCGTCCCACATAAATTCCTTCTGCCAGATCATATTAAAAATTACCGGCACCGAGCGGCTGCCCTGTTGCCCGCCTACCCCATGGCTGAGGGCATGGTCAAAATGGCCGAAGGCGGCGAACTGCTGATGGCAGAAACCGCAGGACACTGTACTGTCACGGGAAAGGCGGTAATCGTAGAATATGAACCGGCCCAATGCCACTCCCTGGCGGGTGAGCGGGTTACGGGAGAAGTCATATACCGGCGCCGGGAAACCTTCCGGCAGCTGCAGCGTATATGCATCCGGGTTATACATGCTCCTTCCTTCCTTGCGGCAGGCATGGGCCAGGCAAAGCAGAATGGCAAATATGCCGGTGATATATGTTGCCTTATGGTTCATCTACTGTCCGTTGACAATACTTTTAACAGTAAACATGTGTTGATAATTAGCAGCCAGCTGCATGGCATCATTACCGGGGGCCATGATGACGGCCATTTTAGTAAAGCTGATGGTATTGGGTGTAAACCATTTGCCGGCGTTGGCCTGCAGATGCAGCTGCGGCAGCTTGCCGGCGGCTATCGTCAGGGGTTGTGGCAAAGGGATGGTAACCGGCTGTAAAACGCTGTAGGGAGGCTTATATCCCCCTACATGAAACTGAAACTCATGGGAAGCGGAATTAATGACCGGCGCTGTTCCTTCCAGCTGCGCCATGATGTAGCCGCTGTTCCAGGTCCAGAAGAGGCCGTGTTCAGGCGCGAGCGCGCCGGATTGTACTCCGCTGT
Source organism: Chitinophaga solisilvae (assembly GCF_009928525.1). Taxonomy (GTDB): domain Bacteria; phylum Bacteroidota; class Bacteroidia; order Chitinophagales; family Chitinophagaceae; genus Chitinophaga; species Chitinophaga solisilvae. The sequence goes on from NZ_JAABOK010000024.1 coordinate 9,794, forward strand.
TATTGCGGGCGCTGTCGACCCCGATGAGCAGGCGCACAGCAGTATAGCGACCGGCCGGAATACTGTCCAGCTGCAGCTGCCGGGTGCTGTCGATGGCATCATCCAGCAGAAAATAGGAAGGAGCAGATTTAATGATTCTTCCTGATTCATCTACAAAAGCAAAATTACTGAGATAATAACGGAAACGGGTAATCGTGAATTTCTCTCCGGAAGGATTGGTATACTCCTGGTTTCTCTGCAGGGGCTGGTCATTCATCACGTGGGTGACGTATAGCTGCAGTGAAGCATAGGTGACAGGGGCTGGCGGTGGGTTACCTCCGCCGGAATTACTTTTGGAACAACTGAAAAGACCGCAGCTCAGCAGACAAATCATCAGAAAGCACACGGTGTGGATAGTAAAAATCCGCAAAATCATGGTTTTCCTGTTTCTCTCAGGAAGTTACGATGATTTTGCGGATTTATCTTGTAAAAGAAAGCGTGGTTGTTAACTTCTGCGATAGCCTTTACAGCCGTAATAAAATACGACCATAAAGCAGAGCAACGGAATGCCGTAAGCCATGGCGGTTGATTTCCACTCTGTTACAATCCCCATCAGGTAAGGTACAGAAGCGCCGCCTACGATAGACATTACAATAAACGAAGCTCCCTTTTTGGTATGTTTGCCGAGGTCTTTCACTCCCAGTGCAAAAATAGTCGGGAACATGATAGACATGAAGAAAAACACCAGTATCAGGGCATATACAGCGGGTGCGCCGTTGCCTGTCATCACAAATGCGCATAATACCACGTTGATCAGCGCGTAGATAGCCAGCAGTTTATTCGGCGCAATTTTACGCATCAGCGCGGTACCTACGAAGCGGCCGGCGAGGAACAGCACCATACCGGCAGATAACAGGTAAGCGCCTTTTTCGTTGGAAGTGCCTTTCCAATATTCGGTGGCATAGTTGATGAACAACGCGCCAACACCTACCTGCGCAGCCACATAAAAGAACTGGGCTACCACCCCCCACACAAAATGTTTATGTGCAAACAGCGGCCGCTGGTCCTGCATAACGGCCTCTCCTTCCGCTTCCGCCTCTTTGATTTCAGGCAACGGGGTGCGGTAAAAGAAAGCGGCAATCAGCAATACAATCACGCCAATAACGATATAGGTCAGCTGAACAGTAGTCAGATCATCCTTACCACTGCCGAAGAACAATGCACCGCCGATCACAGGACCTAAAAAGGAACCCAGGCCATTAAAGCACTGGGACAGGTTCAGGCGCTGTTCGGAGGTTTCCTTCTCGCCCAATACGGTCACATACGGGTTGGCAGCCGTTTCCAGGCATGCCAGTCCGCAGGCCAGTATAAACAATGCCAGCAGAAAGAAATCGAAATTAAGGGCACGGGCAGCCGGATAAAAGAGGAATGCACCGGCAGCATACAGGAGCAGCCCCATGATGATGCCTTTCTTGTAACCGAATTTATTCATAAACATGCCGGCAGGAAGCGCCATAATGAAATATGCACCGAAGTAAGCGCCCTGCAGTAAAGTAGAGCGTTTAGGCGTGATATTCAATACTTCCTGGAAATGTTTATTCAGTACATCCAGCAGGCCATAGGCAAGGCCCCATAAAAAAAACAGGCTTGTAACCAGAATAAAAGGTAAAAGGTAGTTACCCGCCTTCGCCCCTTTACCGGGCGTGCTGGTATAGGTGGAATTACTTACTGCGCCTCCGGCCATAACGAAGAAAATTTAGTGTTTCAGGTTAAAGTAAAAGTTGGTTGGCAATCGCTCAGCTGATGGATCGGTCGAGGTGTGTATAACCTCCGTCAACGTATAGTATTTGTCCGGTTGTATGTGATGAGCGCGGCGACAACAGGAATACCGTTGTGTCGGCGATTTCTTCTGACGTGGTCATTCTTTTTTCAAAAGGAATTTTAGCGGTGATAGACGCCAGCTTCTCTTTCGGATCAGGTAAGGAGTTGATCCAGGTTTCATACAGCGGGGTCCATACTTCCGCAGGAATTACGGTATTGACCCGCACGGAATGCGGCAGCAGTTCTACTGCCCACTCGCGGGTCAGCGCATTGATAGCACCCTTGGAAGCCGCATAGCCGGAGGTATTACCCTGCCCGGTGGTAGCCACTTTGGAGCCGATGTTCACGATATTGCCCCTGGTGCTTTTCAGATACGGCAGCGCATAGTGCGCCAGGTTGTAATAATGGGAGAGGTTATTCTGTAATGACTGCATGAATTTCTCCGGGTTACCGCTTTCCAGCCCTACGCCATCATTGGCGCCGGCGTTGTTCACGAGTCCGTCTATCTTTCCGAATTGCGCTACGGTTTCAGCGATCACTTTCTGACAATCTTCTACTACAGACAATTCTGCTTTAATACCGACAGCTTTACCACCGGCTTTTACAATATCGTTCACGGTTTTGTTATTGTCTTCCTCATTTCTGCCGGCAATCACTGCTACGCCACCCTCTGCAGCTACCAGTCTGGCAATAGCTTCTCCTATTCCTTTGGCGCCTCCGGTAACAATAATTACTTTTCCCTGTAATCCTAAATCCATATTCGTGGTATTGATGTTATAGATAATAAAATGAGACGGCATTGCCTCCCATTATTTGATGTTGTTCTGTTGTTGTGAGCCTGGAGATGTAGCTGGTTACAATCTCTTTTACTTCCTGGTAGGAAGCTGCCAGCAGGCATACCGGCCAGTCGGAACCGAACATCAGGCGGTTGGGCCCGAATGCTTCCAGTACCACATCCAGGAACGGTGTAAACTGTTCCTGCTTCCAGTGATGCCAGTTGGCTTCTGTTACCAGTCCGCTGAGTTTGCAGTATACATTCGGGGATGCTGCTATCTCCCGCATATGTGCGGCCCATGCTGTAATATCCCCGGTTTTAAAATCCGGTTTCGCCATATGATCTATGACCAGCCGGTGTTCCGGGAACTGCTTCACAAAAACGGCGGTAGCGGCTAACTGTTTCGGATATACGAGAATATCATAAGAGAAATTAAATTTCGCCAGCGCACGGATGCCCCGGCAAAAATCTTCTCTCAGTAAAAAATCTGTATCCGGCTCTGCCTGCACAATATGCCGGAACCCTTTCAGCTTCGGATGCTGTGCATATGCTGCCAGTCTTTCTTCCACATCAGCAGCCCTGAGATCTGTCCAGCCCACCACGCCCCTGATAAAGGCGTGCCTGTCTGCCAGCTCCAGCAGAAATGCCGTTTCTGCTTCCGACTGATCTGCCTGTACGGCCACACATCCTTCCATACCGTTTTCTGCCAGCACAGGCTCCAGGTGTTCCGGAAAGAAATCCTTCCTGATCACCGGCATAGAGTCGTCTATCCAGGCGTCGCGGATGGGATTGTATTGCCAGAAATGTTGATGCGCATCCAACATGGGTTGTTTTGATTAATGGTCCTATTTTTATTAATTACTAATTACGAATTGCGAATTACGAATGAAAGCGAAGAACAAAATAAAGATTATGCTATCATCATCCGCTTTGTTCTTCGCTTTCATTCGTAATTCGCAATTCGTAATTCGTAATTAATAAAAATAGGATCTATAATGAAAATATCTTATCCATCATGATCCACTTCTCTCCTGGCTTCGCCACAGGCAATGCCTGCTGGTATTTCCACATGAGCTGCTCCCATTCCTGTACTTTAGGATTGGCAGCGTCCATAGCGCCTTTTTGCTGGAAGGAGAAGGTATCGTTTACTTCCATTATCATAAACAGGCGGTTACCGGCGCGGTAGATTTCCATGGCGGTGATGCCGCTGTCTGTGATACTCTTTTTTATTTCGGGCCATACTTCGCGGTGATAGGCTTCGTATTCGCTTATCAGCTGCGGATCATCCACGAGGTCCAGGGCCAGGCAATGTCTTTTCATGTGCGTTATTTGAAGGCTACAGCTGTTTGTCTGGATGTTCCCAGTCCGTCGATACCCAGTTCAATCACGTCGCCGGCTTTCAGGTATACCTGCGGATTCATGCCAAGTCCTACGCCCGCCGGGGTTCCGGTGGAGATCACATCTCCGGGGAGCAGGGTCATGAACTGGCTCAGGTAAGATACAACGAATGGTACGTTGAAAATGAAGTTGGAAGTATTGCCATCCTGCATTTTCTGACCATTAACGGTGAGCCATAAACGAAGATTATTGACATCGCCGATTTCGTCTTTGGTAGCGAGCCATGGACCAAGCGGAGCGAAGGTATCGCAGCTTTTCCCCTTTACCCACTGACCGCCTCTTTCTATCTGGAAGGCGCGCTCGCTGTAATCGTTGTGCAGGGCGTAGCCGGCTACATATTCCAGCGCATCTTTCTCTTCCACATAGGATGCCTTTTTACCGATCACTACCACCAGTTCCACTTCCCAGTCGGTTTTTTCACTGTTACGCGGAATGACGAGATCATCGTTCGGACCTACCAGTGCAGAAGTGCTTTTGAAGAAAACGATCGGCTCTGCAGGGATAGCAGCGTTGGTTTCACGCGCATGGTCTGCGTAGTTGAGGCCGATGCAGATAATTTTGGAAGGACGCTGAATAGGTGCGCCCAGGCGTGTGCCGGCAGGTATCTGCGGACAGCTGCCACTGTGCTGTGCCCACCAGGCGGACAGGCGTTCCAGTCCGTTGGTTTCAAAAAATTTCTCTCCGTAATCTTCTCCGAAAGCGCTCACATCGAACATATCGGCGTCTGTAACTACGCCTGGTTTTTCCTGTCCTGGCAATCCAAACCTGATCAGTTTCATTTCAGTATTTTTAATTGTTATTTTTCTATTTTCTTGAGCGTCTGCACCTGCAGGCGTCCATCTTCCACCTTCATATCGATGAAGGGTTCTACCTTACCGTCTTTCACGAGGGAGAAGTAGATGTGGTCCTGGTTGGCAGTTTCCTGTATCGTAGGCTGGTAGCCTGCCGGTACGGGAACGAACATACTTTTTCTGACACCGCCGAATTCCACATACAGCTCTACGCTGTCTTTGGTCGTAGCGTCAGGTTTAATTTCAGCGATAAAATCTGCGATGATCTTTCCTGACTGGAAATTTTTCCGGTAAGATTTTTTCAGATCACCGGCTGCACTTACTTTACCCAGGCCCATGGTATTTTCCATATATTTCCAGATACGTTCAGGCGGTGCGGTGGCCCATAGTATTTTCAGGTCATCGCCGCTCTGGCTCGCATGGTAATACCTTACCGCATGGTTAGGTTTCAGTACACCGATATAGCAGCTGTTAGGCTCATCCCACAACACTTTATAGAGTTCTGATTCAGCCGCATCTTTCAGTACAACCTGTTCAAAAGTTTTCTCTTTCTTCAGTTCTTTGATCTGAAATTTAATGGTAATCTCCTGGGTATCCTTTTCCTTACCGGAGATAACAACTGCCACCGAACCTGCCGGAGTGGCGGGTTGCAGCGCAGTGGCCGTATCAGCGGCATTTGCATTTTTATTATTGGTTCCCTGGTTGCAGGCAGTGAATCCGATGGCTGCCAGCGCCAGCCATACACGAAAATGTTGCATGATCTATAATTATAAATGAATGAATGTTAGGCTGTAAGATACCTACATTCATCACATTAATAAATTAATTATTCAACCGGATAAAGCCGCCATCAATCGGATAATCGCATCCGGTGATGAAGCCGGCTTCGTCGGAGCAGAGGTAGAGTGCGAGGTTGCCCACTTCCACCGGTTTTGCCATGCGGCCGATAGGCTGTGTTTTACTCAGCTTATCAAACATTTCCGCTTCCTTACCGGGATAGTTTTTAGCGATAAATCCATCCACAAACGGCGTATGCACCCTGGCCGGAGATACGCAGTTACAGCGGATGTTGCTGCCCAGGTAATCTTTAGCCACAGACAGCGTCATGGTGAGTACCGCCCCTTTACTCATAGAGTAGGCCAGCCTGTCAGGGATGCCTACACTGGAAGCGATAGACGCTATATTGAGGATCACGCCGCCACCCTGCGCCTTCATCTGTTTCACCACGGCATACATGCAGTTATACGTACCTTTTACATTCACCTGGTATACGCGGTCGAAGTCCTGTTCAGTAGTATTTTCCAGATTACCTACGTGGGCAATGCCCGCGCAGTTGACAAGAATATCCAGTTTGCCGGCTGTTTTCACAATACCTTCCATCACGCTGATCACTGCGGCCTGATCTGCCACGTTGCAGGCATGTACCTGCGCCTGTCCGCCTGCAGCCCTGATTTCTTCCGCCGTGCTTTTGCCTCCTTCTTCATTCAGCTCTATAATATGTACCTGCGCACCCTGAGCGCCAAAGGTTTTAGCGATTGCCTGTCCTATGCCGCTACCGCCTCCGGTGATAACTGCCACTTTGTGATCTAATCTGAACAGCTCCATAATAAAAAATTTAAGGGTTCTAAAATACCTATTTTAGCAAGGGCATTGCAATTGTATTTTCACTGTATTTCATACTTTCTTGCCTAATTTTCGCAAAATTCAATAATTTTCGGAGGAATTGAATGCATCTCATCAAATTTTCGAGTCATGAAACACCTGCTGCTGACCATCCTGGCAGGCGCTCTTTTCAGCGCTGCCCCTGCCCAACAGATAACGCCCAACAAATACGGGCTGCGCGTACTTACCACCTGGCAGCAATATGATACCCTGGTCAGCAAAGACAGCAGCCAGCAGCTGGTAGACCTGGAGACATTTATTCCGGGCATCAGGAAAGATGTGCGCTATGCTACCACCAACAATTTCACCAGGCAACAACTGTATACCGGCACCGCCATCTACCTGCGCAAACCCGCCGCTGTAAAGCTGAAAGCCATACAGGCAGCACTGGCGAAGAAAGGCTACGGCTTGCTGATATATGATGCTTACCGCCCCTATCACGTTACGGAGGCTATGTTTAAGATAATCCCCAATGATAAATATGCCGCCGATCCCCGGAAAGGATCCGGGCATAACCGCGGCGTAGCCGTAGACCTCAGCATGGTATCCCTGAAAACAGGAAAGCCCGTGGCCATGCCTACGGACTTCGACGACTTCACTATAAAAGCGCATGAAAACTATTACCCTTCCGACCCCACCATCACGGCTAACCGCAAACTACTGCGCGACACCATGAAACAATACGGCTTTAAAGGCTCCAGCACGGAATGGTGGCATTTTTATCTGCCAGATTATACGCGGTTCCCGCTGATGGACATTGTTTTGAATTAATTACGAATTGCGAATTACGAATGAGGAGCGGAGATTAACGGGGAGTTATTATTTGAGATTTGGTTATTTGAGATTTTGCAGCTTATCCTGGTTTTCTTTTGTACCGGTAAGTACAAGGGAAAACCAGGATAAGCTGCAAAATCTCAAATAACCAAATCTCAAATAAGTAAATGCATTTATCGTACAACAACGGTATCTATCTTAATATTATTGCTGCCCCATCTGAAGTAGTAGGTACCAGGGACGGGCTTTTTAATACTGTAGGTGGTGTTCATTACTATAATACCGGCCAGACAGCTTGTATTAGGTAAGGCGGGCAGTTTTTCCAGGTCCACAAGGCTGATTTTCGCAGAGTCTCTTACAAAAAACTTACCTAGCCTGGCGCAACCGCTTGATACGTAACTGATTTTAAAACGCAGGCTATCCGGGCTTCCGGTAGTAACTGCACTTACTTCCGCTACAGGAAAAATACCTTCTATTACCGGATCAACCGGTATCGGTCTTGTAGTGGCATCGTCTTTCTTACAACCCATAAAACCGGCAACCACGGCCAGTATAAGCATATTTTTACAGAAGAACATGGAATATCATTTGTCGTTAAACGACAAATGAAATCAAAAGGTTACAGATTGCCTGATATAATTACGAATTACGAATTACGAATTGCGAATGAGGAACCCATACTTATCAGGCAGGAATTTGGAATTAATTATGAATTAAGAATTATGAATTATGAGTTAAAGCGAAGAGCAGAGCGAATGATTTTTTACCTATCCGCTCTGCTCTTCGCTTTAACTCATAATTCATAATTCTTAATTCATAATTAATTCCAAATTCCTGCCTGATAAGTATGGGTTCCTCATTCGCAATTCGTAATTCGTAATTCGTAATTAAAAAAAAGAGGGACTACGGATGGCACTAAACATCCATAATCCCCTACTAAAGCTGCTTTATTGAGATTTAGTATATTTTGTTCAGCGCATCTACGTAGGCGTGAACGGAGGCGTTCACGATGTCGGTAGAATAGCCGAAGCCGTAGAATGACTGGCCTTTGTGTTTTACGCGCATGTTTACTTTGCTGATGTCTTCGCTGCCGCCGTGCATGGCCTGGATGCTGAATTCGTCCAGGTCGATATCATCCTGGATGATGGCGTGGATAGCGTTGATGGTAGCGTTTACGGGACCGTTTCCTGCGGCGCTGGCTTCTTTTTCTTCACCGTTGATTTTCAGTTTTACGGTAGCCATAGGGCGCAGCGGGTCGCCGCATACAACCTGCAGGAGCGTTACTTTGATAGCTTTGTTATCATCGTAGTGGTTGGCATCGCCGTCGCCCATGAGTTGTTGCAGATCGGCGTCGCTGATTTCCTTTTTGTTGTCTGCCATTTCCAGGAAGCGCTGGTATACTTCATCCAGGTTGATTTTCTCCAGCTTGTAGCCGAGGCGCACCAGATGATGTTTCAGTGCGTGGCGGCCGCTGCGGGCGGTAAGGATGATAGCATTGGAGTTGAGGCCTACATCTTCCGGGTTCAGGATTTCGTAGTTCTCGCGGTGTTTCAGTACGCCGTCCTGGTGAATACCGGAGCTGTGTGCAAAAGCGTTGCGGCCCACGATAGCTTTATTGGGCTGTACCGGCATACGCATCATGGTTTCCACGAGGTTGCTGATTTCGTAGATACCTTTTGAATTGATGTTGGTATGATAGCCGAGTGTGTGGTGTGTTTTCAGGATCATGGCCACTTCTTCGAGAGAGGTATTGCCGGCGCGTTCGCCGATACCGTTGATGGTGCACTCCACCTGTCTGGCGCCGTTCACTACACCTGCGATGGTGTTGGCAGTAGCCAGTCCGAGGTCATTATGGCAATGTACGGAGATGATGGCCTTATCGATGTTGGTGACGTGGTCAACGAGGTATTTTATTTTAGCGCCGTACTGGTCTGGCAGGCAGTAGCCGTTGGTGTCGGGGATGTTGACGGTGGTGGCGCCTGCAGCGATCACCGCTTCGATCATCTGAGCCAGGAAGGCGTTGTCTGCACGGCCTGCATCTTCAGCGAAGAATTCCACGTCGTCGGTGAATTTGCGGGCATATTTTACAGCTGCAACGGCGCGCTGAAGGATATCTTCGCGGGTGCTGTTGAATTTGTATTTGATATGCATATCGGAGGAGCCGATACCGGTGTGGATGCGTTTGCGTTTGGCGAAGCGCAGGGCTTCTGCTGCTGCGTCAATATCGGTGGTGTTGGCACGGGTCAGGGCGCAGATAACCGGTTCGGTTACCGCCTTGGAAATTTCCACCACGCTCTGGAAGTCGCCGGGGCTGGAGATGGGGAAGCCTGCTTCGATGATATCCACACCGAGGGCTTCCAGTTTTTTAGCAATCTGAATTTTTTCTACAGTAGTCAGCTGACAGCCAGGAACCTGTTCGCCGTCGCGCAGCGTAGTATCGAAGACGTATACACGATTTTTATCCATGATAGCGTAATGTTTTAGTGGATGATTAATTCAGGTTTTCCAGTACTTTAGCTCCCATCGCATCTGTACCCATTATGAAGTCGTTAACAGTGTGTTTGTTAGCGATGTCCATCGTTCTGTAGCCTTGTCTGAGGGTAGCTTCTACGGCTTTGATCACGCGTTGTGATTCTGTTTTCAGGCCGAAGGAGATATCCAGCAGGAGGGCAGCAGAGAGGATAGATGCCAGCGGGTTGGCAATTCCTTTACCTGCAATGTCGTGTGCGGAACCGTGGATGGGTTCATAGAATCCTACCTTGTCGCCGACGGAGGCAGATGCCAGCATACCCATGGAACCTGCTATCTGGGAGGCTTCATCGGTGAGGATGTCGCCGAAGAGGTTACCGGTGAGTACCACGTCGAAACGTTTAGGATCTTTTATCAGCTGCATGGCAGCATTGTCTATGAACATATGTTCGGTGGCTACATCCGGATATTCCTTTGCTATTTCCTGCACTACTTCTCTCCAGAGGCGGCTGGCTTCGAGTACGTTGGCTTTATCTACGGAGCAGAGGCGTTTGTTGCGGGTACGCGCGGCTTCATAGGCTTTGCGGGCAATACGCTCTACTTCATAGCGGTGATATATCATCAGGTCTGACGCAGTGTTGCGGTCTTCTGTCCTTTTCTTCTCCCCGAAATACACATCGCCTGTTAGCTCCCGGAAGAAGAGGATATCTGCTCCGCGTAATATTTCCGGCTTGATACTGGAGGCTTCCAGTAATTCATCAAACAATTTGATCGGGCGGAGATTGGCATACAGGCCCAGTTCCTTTCTGATTTTCAGCAAACCTTGTTCTGGTCTTACTTTCAGCGTAGGGTCGTTATCATATTTGGCATGTCCGATAGCGCCAAACAGGATAGCGTCACTGTTCTTGGCTTTTTCCAGCGTTTCATCGGGAAGCGGATTGCCCGTAGCTTCGATGGCTACGTGCCCCATGATTCCTTCTTCAAACGTGAAGTTGTGGTGATAGTTTGCAGCGATGGCCGACAGTACTTTTTGTCCCCATGCTGTTACTTCCTGTCCTATGCCGTCGCCGGGTATTACCAGGATTTTCTTCTCAACGCCCATAAATTACTTTTAGCTTTTAGTATATAGCTTGTTTGGTGTAGCTTAAAAATTAAATTCCCTTGTTGTTTCGTATTGTCCTATTTCCTGGCGCAGGCTCAGCAGGTAGTCGATATCATCGTATCCGTTGAGCAGGCAGGTTTTTTTATACGGGTTGATATCAAAGCTTTCCTTTTCGCCGGTAGCTTTGATGCTGATGAACTGGTTTTCCAGGTCTACTTCGATTTGTGTCTGCGGATCGGCTTCGATAGCGCGGAAAATGCTGTCGAGAAAATCTTCGCTCACCTGTACGGGCAGGATGAAGTTATTGAGCGCATTGTTTTTGAAGATGTCGGCGAAGAAGCTGCTCACCACTACTTTAAAGCCGTAGTCGGCGATGGCCCAGGCGGCATGTTCACGGGAGGAACCGCAACCGAAATTTTTACCGGCCACCAGCACTTTTCCGCTGTACATGGAATTATTCAGTACGAAGTCGGCTTTAGGCTGATTGTTGGCATCGAAGCGCCAGTCACGGAACAGATTTTCCCCAAAACCATCTCTGGTAGTAGCTTTCAGGAAGCGTGCCGGGATGATCTGATCGGTGTCAATATTTTCGATGGGTACGGGTACCGCGGTAGAAATCAGGTGTTGAAATATTTTACTCATGATGATGTTGCTGTTTAAATTTTTATGGCAGATACCCGCAGGCGAACGTAATCAGCATACAGGCTGCCATCGCGGGTGAGGGCGGGGGCCAGTTCCTGCTGCACCTGCTGCAGGATGCTGATTTTATCTTTTTCCGGAACGGCGGCAAAGAAATGATGTCCGAACATCTCCAGCCAGTCGATGATACCGGTTGCGGCGTCTGCCAGTTGTGTAGGGCGGTCAAAGAAATGGATACGGTCTATCCTGAATCCTGCCTTTTCGAGCAGGGTGGCGTATTCCGCGGGGGAAGGGAAATACCAGAACGGTATGTAGGTATGTCCGTGGGCAGCCATCACTTTTTCAAGTGTTGTGAGGATGCTTTGTACATTACCCTTTCCTCCCATTTCAATCACCAGTCTGCCACCTTTATTCAGGTGGGCATGCATGCGTTCAATGGCTTTTTCTTTTTCGCGGACCCAGTGGAGGGTGGCGTTGGAGAAGATGGCATCGAAGGTTTCCGGTAACGAAAAGCTGGTAGCATCGGCTACTTTAAAGGTTACGTCCGGGAAATGCTGTTGTGCGCTGTGCACCATTTCCACGGAGGCGTCGATCCCTGTTACGCTGGCGCCTGCGGCGGCCAGCTGTGAGGTAAGTTCGCCGGTACCGCAGCCCAGGTCCAGGATGGACTCTCCGGCCTGTGGTTGCAGCCAGTCTTCCACCAGGCTGTTGCCATAGCCGAAGACGAAGGCGTGCTTATCTTTATATAATGCTGCGTTCCAGGACATGATGCGGTTGGTTTATAAACTACGTACGTCTGTTACTCTTCCTGTCAGCGCAGCAGCAGCGGCGGTAAGCGGGCTGGCGAGGAAAGTACGTGCATTGGGTCCCTGGCGGCCTTCAAAGTTGCGGTTGGAGGTAGAGATACAGTACATGCCGGCAGGAACTTTATCTTCGTTCATGCCCAGGCAGGCGGAGCATCCGGGTTCGCGCAGCTGGAAGCCGGCGTCAGCAAAGATCTTGTCGATACCTTCCTGTTTAGCCTGCGCTTCTACCTGTTTGGAACCTGGTACTATCCATACCACCACATCTTCCGCCTTCTGTTTTCCTTTCACAAAATCTGCCACCAGCCGCAGGTCTTCGATGCGGGAGTTGGTACAGCTGCCGATGAAAACATAATCTATCTTCTTGCCCAGCAGTGCGCTGCCCGGCTGCAGATCCATATATTCCAGGGATTTCTTGAAAGAAGGTCTTTCCTTCTCTTCTACTTCACCCAGTGCCGGGATATGCTGCGTAACGCCCATGCCCATACCGGGGTTGGTACCGTAGGTAATCTGCGGTTCTATATCGGCTGCGTCGAAAGACAGTATCGTATCAAACTGCGCATCGCTGTCGGAATACAGGGTTTTCCAGTACGCCAGGGCTTTGTCCCAGTCTGCGCCCTGTGGAGCGAACTCGCGGCCCTTGATATAGTTAAAGGTGGTTTCATCCGGGGCGATGAGGCCTCCGCGTGCGCCCATCTCAATACTCATATTGCAGATGGTCATACGCGCTTCCATGCTCAGGCTGCGGATCGCTTCGCCGGCATATTCCACGAAATAGCCGGTAGCGCCGGAAGCAGAGATTTTAGAGATGATATATAAGATGATATCTTTTGACAGCACACCGTTTTTCAGCTGGCCGTTCACTTCAATTTTCATGCGTTTGGGCTTGTATTGCAGGATGCACTGCGTAGCAAGCACCTGTTCTACTTCGGAAGTGCCGATACCAAAGGCCACTGCGCCAAAAGCGCCATGGGTGCTGGTATGGCTGTCGCCGCACACGATGGTCATGCCTGGCAGGGTGATGCCCAGCTCAGGTCCTATCACGTGTACGATGCCCTGGTACGGATGGCCGAGACCATACAGCTCAACGCCGAATTCGGCCGTATTTTTGGTCAGCATCTCTACCTGATGACGGCTGAGCGCCTCTTTAATAGGCAGGTGCTGATCCATTGTCGGCACGTTGTGATCTGCTGTGGCCCTGGTTTTCTGCGGACGAAACACCGGAATTCCGCGTTTGCGCAAACCATCGAATGCCTGCGGACTGGTTACTTCGTGAATAAAATGCGTGTTAATGTACACGGCATCCGGATATCCCGCCTTGCTCATCACAATATGACTATCCCAGATTTTATCAAATAACGTTTTTCCCATCCTTATTGCTTCCTTTTAAAATGTTTATACCTTCAAATCTAATGGTCTATCTTTGATTGCCATATCGCTAAATTTGCTTTAATTACAACTTTTAAAACACCTTGATACACATCAACTAACTGTATATCAATTATTTATAAGATTTTATTAACGATGCCCAACAGTCAAAGCGACGCCTTATTCATATTAATAAAAACTCTTACAAAAGCAGAAAAACGCAATTTTCAGCTGGCGTTCAACAAAAACAACACAAAGGACGATGTACTGTTCATCCAGCTTTTCAATACGCTGGACAAAATGAAAGAGTACGACGAGGAACAGATACTGAAGAAGGTACCCGATTTAAAGAAACAGCAGCTAAGCAATGTAAAGGCACACCTTTACAAACACCTGCTGTCCAGCCTCCGGCAGCTGTACAAACAGAAAGATCCGCTGATAGACCTGCGCGAACAGCTGGACCATGCCCGCGTACTCTATAACAAGGGGTTATATAACCAGAGCCTGAAAATCCTGGCCAAAGCCAAAACACTGGCGATGGAACAGGAAGAAGTAATGCTGGGGTATGAAATCATTGAATTTGAAAAACTGATTGAATCCAGACATATCACCCGCAGCCTGGAAAACCGCGCCGAAGCGCTCAGCGCAGAGTCGCGGCAGATAGAACTGCAGCTCACCAATATCAGCCGCCTCAGCACCCTGTCATTACGGATGTACGGGCTATACCTGAAATTAGGCCACGCCCGCAACGAACGGGACGCCGAGATGGTGAAGTCCTTCTTTGAAAGCCAGCTGCCACAGCGGGATTACTCCCTGATGAGCTTCTATGAGAAAATATACCTGTATCAGGCATCTTCCTGGTACTATTATATTTTGCAGGACTTCGTCATGTATTACCGTTACACACAAAAGTGGGTAGACCTGTTCAAACAATATCCGTCCCTGCAACGCACGGATATGGACCTGTATATCAAAGCCCAGCACAACCTGCTGACCGCCCACTTTTATACCTCCAATTCGGAAAAGTTCAAGAGCGCACTGTGCGACCTGGAGAGCTTCATCAAAGCGAATGAAGAACATTTCCATGAGAATACCCGCACCTCTGCCTTTGTATACCTGTACACCGCAAAAATCAACCGGTACTTCCTGGAAGGCACATTCAGCCAGGGCCTGGCGATGGTGCCGGAGCTGGAAACAGAGATCAGCAACCATACCCTCAAGATTGATCAGCACCGCGTACTGGTATTCTATTATAAAATAGCCTGCCTGTATTTTGGTAGCGGCGACAACAGCAAGGCCATCGTTTATCTGAACAAGATCATTAACCTGAAAATCGGTAACCTCCGCGCAGATATACAGTGCTTTGCCCGTATACTTCATCTCATTGCGCACTACGAGCTGGAGAATTACAGCCTGGTAGAATACCTGATCAAATCAGTATATCATTTTATTTCCAAACACAAAGACCTTGGGCTGGTCATGGAAGAAATCATGAAGTTCCTGCGCAGGTATATCTATGCGAACCCGAAAGAGCTGCGCAGCGCCTTCGTAGACCTGAAAGACAGGCTGGAACAGATCTCCGAAGATCCCTACGAACGCCGGTCCTTCCTTTACCTCGATATTATTTCCTGGCTGGAAAGCAAGATAGACAGCATTCCCGTACAGGAAGTGATACATAGAAAATTCATCAATAAAGAAAAAAGAATCTGATGTCCGAACAGAAAAAGTACCATTTTATTGCCATATCCGGCAGTTTAAGAAAAGGCTCCTACAACACGATGACCCTGAAAGCCCTGCAATCGCTGGCACCTTCTCACATTACCATAGAACAGGCCTCCATAGCGGATATCCCATTCTATAATGCAGACCTTCACACCGAGCAGCTCCCCGAACAGGTAGTGCCGCTGGTGAAAAAAATCAAAGAATCAGACGGTGTTATTTTCGTTTCTCCGGAGTACAACTACTCTATTCCCGGAGCGCTGAAAAACGCGATAGACGTGCTTTCCAGGCATCCGGACAAACCATTCAACGAAAAAGCCGTGGCTATTCTGGGCGCCAGCCAGGGACAAATAGGCACTGCACGTATGCAGTATCACCTGCGCCAGGTAATGGTTTTCCTGAATGCGTTTGTCATCAACAAACCGGAAATCATGATCGGACACGCACAACATAAATTTGATGAAAACGGCAACCTGACAGACGAGTTCATCTCGAAGCAGCTGCCACTGTTACTGGAGTCTCTGTGCAGACTGAGTGACAAAATGGGCGCATAACCCCACCACATAAATACAGCGGCTGACCCAAAAGCATTCTTTTACTTTTCGGTCAGCCGCTGTTATAGTATATAGTATATTATTCAATAGTACCATCGGCAATACCGGTATTAGCAGGCGCCAGACCGGGTTGCAGGTCAATGGAAGCATTGGCAGGAGCTGTGATCACTTTCAGATAGTTTCCAAAGTCATGTGGATTCTCAGCAACGCTGATATTAATACCCGCTTCTTTCAGTGCCTTGATCGCATAGGAAGTTCCGTTGAAACTATTGAGGGAATAGGTATAGTTACCATTGGAAGGCAATTGATTGGTCAGGTGGTTAATAACCTTGTTAACCGACAAGCCGGTTAAATTAACGCTCATCTTCACCGTATATCTTATGCCGGCATTGTCAAGTATCTGTCCCGGATAATCCGGATAACTGGCAACATTACCACTACCAGGATAAAAACCGAAGCACCTGTTAAAACCCACATCAGGCTTGGAAACACCAACGTAGGTTGCACCTCCGTAGACTCCGTTCTGCAGTACGTATACCGTCAGTTTAACCCCCTGGTTAAAAAGCAGCCCGCCTATCTGTGTATCAATATTATTGATCTGGCTACCATAGAGTTCAACCTGCCGGTAGTAAACGGGACAATTGGTCGTGCAGGCTACCGGCTGGTTGGGAGGAGTTGGTAACGGTGGCAGTACACTGTCCGCCCACTTGGCTGTTTTTATCATCGACTTATTAACCCTTACCTGGTCAGCATTCTGAGGACATTTGTAAGGCGCTGCAAAGTAATAGGGATCAAATACATCAGTGGGGTCAAGGCATGTACTTGTGAACATCGCCGTGGTGTTATTAAATGAGCTTTTCTCATTATTCATTTCTCCGGGATTGTCAAATCCTGTTTTACTGCAGGCATATAATACAATGCCTAAAAAACCGATAAGATAAACTGCTTTCTGTTTGAACTTGTAAGTGGAATTCTTCATACTATTGTATTTAAATGATGAAACTATTTTGTGGTCAGCCGCAGCATTCTTGCCCTAATAGAGTCAATTTCAGCGGAAGGCACTTTCACAGGGATATCCAGAATTTTTCCGGCAACAGTCACAGCTTTCTCCTTCCTGTTATTCCCGAGGTATAACAGGACCAGGAAATAGGGCGGGTTAAATTTTGAAGGGACCATATATGCTGCATCGAGGAAGGATTTTTCTGCTGGTTCAAATTGTCCGGCTGCCTGATATGCTTTGCCCAGATACATGGATAGGTCTGTATTTGTCATTAGTTCCCCGGCCTGCGTGAATATGCGGATACTGCTATCATACTCTCCCAGCTCATACAACTGCGCCCCGTAGTTATACAAAAAGGCACTCCGGTGTTTCAGGGAAGGATAGGTTTGCCGGTAAAGCTGCAGCCCCTTTTTCTTGTCAGCGGATGCAGTACTGACTGCCTTCAGCCAGGTATTACACGCAATATATTGTTGTGCCGTATAGAAAAAGAGCCCCAGGCAACTACCCAGTATAAGTACCGGGAATGCTTTTTTCAACGCGGCCGGAAATGCTTTAAACTGAATAATAACAGGCGCTTCGGCGGAAATAACCGTGACGCTGAACAGTAACAGGATTAAAAAGATGGTGATGTGAAAGGTGTAATAAAATAATGCTGTCAGCAGGATGGCTATCAGCATACTTCCTGCAAAGGAAAAAGAACGCTTCAGCAGATGAAATATACCGGCGAGTACCACCGCAAGTAAAGTAAAACCTGCCAGTCCGAAGTTGACCAGCAATTCAATATACTCGTTGAAAGCAGTAGAAACATTTCCTGCCAGCTGCCTGTACGGCTCATGAATAGCTGCGCTTTCCCTGAAATAACGCGCCTGCTCCAACAGGTAATTTTTCTCGAAACCGCCAATTCCCCAGCCCAGGAAAGGTTTGCTGACAAACAACTGCCATGCATTCTGCCAGATAAACAAACGCCCGGCAGCGGAATCATACTTCACCACAAACATCACGACCAGCACTGCTACAAAACCCGCTACTATCAGCCATTTTTTTACTGCTGACAGCTGCAACCGTTCACGTCCGGTCAGGCCGGCCAGGAAGATAAGTACAAGAACAGCTGTCCTGCTTTTCAGTATTATGGCAAATACGGCTGTTAAAAACAATGCTGTATAACAGGCCAACCTTAGTAACCTGGGTGTATTCACTGCTTGGCCGGCGATATACAGCAATACCGGTGAGCAGCAACTCAGAAACATGGCAAAAATACCCGTATTAAGAAAAGTACCGTTTACCCGCTGTACAGATGCCCCTCTGCCACCTACCAGATAACTCAGTTGCCAGCAACCGACAGCCAGCTCAATAAAAACAATCAGTACTATGACAAGTGGAAGAACGAATGGAGATTGCTGCTGCAGATGCCGCAATGGAAAATATAAAAAAAGGATGGAGAGAGTGGTTAATATCCCATCTCTGATATAAAATGCGGAATGAAGTAATGTAAGCGAAGCAGCAGACACACATAAAAAAAAGGCAGCTGTCACCAACAGATCAATCAGATTAAGTTTCAGGTTGATTACTACTACCTCCTGCAGAAAATACTCCGTAAAAAAAAGAATGGATGCAGCAAAAAAGAAATAGGTGCGTGGTATTGCATTCCAGCCACTGATAAATACATTTTCGGTACACGCCAGCAGTAAAATAATTGTTAATGCAATAATATAGTAAAGCGTACGGCCCGAAAAGCCAAAGGCGTCATTGGATACTGGGAGCTTCATTGCTACTGAGAATTAGGGATACCCGGAAATGCTATAAGTTATAGGATAAAAGTCAGAAAAAAAAACGCACATGATAACTACAGGCACATTCTTCCGGATATGGTATCTGCATATTAATACCCTTTTCCTTTTCGCATATACTCCGCCGATAGCCAATCATGGTGGCAGTAACGACATAGCGGATAATCCTGTAACTTTAACCGGTGGTTCCAATCATACCGGTATGAGACGTATGGAAGATGCCATTACAGCATACGTGAGGGTACAGATAATACCGTTTACGTGGAAGTGATAGCCAACTATTCAGATAACCTGTTACCGGATAATGTGACTATGTATGCCATTGATCAGGATGCAGACGTCATCGTGGATGAAACCATACCAAACGGAATATATCAAAATCATGTCGCCTGCGGCTGCCATTAAATATAAAATTTTATGTACAACGATATTGTGACAATAACTCAAGAACCAAAGATATTCGGAGATCAGGATTTCCTCGACACCTTCCGCTTTGAGAACGGTTACCCCTTCCCCCCTTCCTATACGGCTTTCTGCAATGAACTGGGATACGGAAGACTATGTGACCTGTTTCTTATCTATATTCCGATGGGGGATCATCCCGATTCCTGGGTGGTACAATACAAAAAAATGAAGGGCTTGTTTGATTACTATCTGGATCCTCCGCTGTTTGCTATCCGCGAAGCGGAAGGAGGAACAGACCTGATTGCCAATGCCATCCCCTTTGCCAGAAGTGAAAACGGAGAGTTTTTGTTCTGGGATATCAGACATCCGCAGCCTCATGGAGAATTTCCTGTTTATTTCACAGATTTCTCCACAGGCATCCGGCCGGCAGGTAATTCATTAACAACATTTATAAAAAATGTTTCCGGAGAAGCTACCTTCAAGTCAGTATTAAAATTCTACCAAAAACCACTGGAGGCTTCATTTCAGGGATTTAAAGAACTGATATGGTAAACATTTGAAGTTTTATCATTTGAGATGTTGTTACCAGTCAGTCTGTATTGCTGAATATATCAGATCAGTGCGGATGTGGATTGTGTTACGGAATCTCAAATGATAAAATGATAAAATCCCCGATAATTTCCTATTTTCATACCCTGATTTATCATTGTTAATACCCGGATTAGCCCAAACCATATCTATATATTATGCTAGTCAGCAATAAACATTTTATTCCGGTCATAGGACTGGATATACATTTTGTCATTCTGTTCGGGTTTCCGGTACCGCTGCCACATCCATACATTGGCCTGGTGATTGATCCGATGGATTATGTGCCATTTATGGGCGCTACAACAAAGGTAAACCATGTTCCCAGAGGGAAAAGCGACACCAGCGGAAAACTCGTATTCCTCTTCCACATCCCGATGGGAGGGCCTTTCCTGATGGCTCCCATGATCGGGCATGAGTCAGTGAATTT
Organism: Chitinophaga solisilvae; assembly: GCF_009928525.1. Lineage (GTDB taxonomy): Bacteria > Bacteroidota > Bacteroidia > Chitinophagales > Chitinophagaceae > Chitinophaga > Chitinophaga solisilvae. The sequence goes on from NZ_JAABOK010000024.1 coordinate 29,858, forward strand.
CTATGGCAGCAAAAAGGTGATGGTGGAAGGCAACCTCATGAGTCCTTCGGGTCATATGCTGATGACCTGTAATGATATTGGTATGCCGTTGTCGTTATCTCCCGGAAAGAAGTTCATTCCTATTCCCAGTCTGTATCTGCCTACTTCCTACTCTATCCCGCTTTCCTTTGGCAAGCCGGTGATGGTGGGCGGACCATTTGTACCAGACTGGTCAGGAGTCCTGCTGAATCTGATCATGTCTTTTGGATTCGGGGCGGCCATGAAAGGACTGGGAAAACTGGGGAAAAAGGCGCTCACCAAATTCAATAAATCCCTCAAAAATAAAATAGGAAGTAATAAACTCAGCAAAGCCCTCTGCAAGAAAGGGTTTGAGCCGGTAGACCTCATACAGGGTATCGTGATCTATGATGGTGTTGACTTTGAGCTGCCGGGCCCTGTTCCTTTAAAATGGGAACGCTCCTGGAACAGTGACAGCCCGTTTGAAGGACTGCTGGGGCATGGTAATCACCTCTGCTATGATATGCGCATAGCAGAACTCCCTGCAGAAGACGCTACCGCCGTACTGCTGGGAGATGGCCGCACGGCAGTATTTGAGCTGCTGCCGTATCCCGGTAACAGCAATTATCACCGGCATGAGAAATTACTGCTGACCAGGACAGACACCGAAACGTATACGCTGTTTGATTATGAAGAAAGAAGAAATTATCACTTCAATAAGCTGCACCCGGCAGACAAACAATACCGGCTGATCAGTATCACCAGCGAAACGGACGATATCATCAGCTTTCATTATAATGGCGGCGGGCACCTGCTCCGGGTGACAGACAGCGTTGGCAGGCACCTGCTGATCAGCAGTGATGAAAAAGGCCGTATCAGCGAGGTTATTGCCAGACATCACGGCGAAGAGCGGCTGCTGGTAAGTTATGCCTATAACGAAAACGGCGACCTTACGGAAATAACAGATGCGCTGCAGCAAACTACGTATATCCATTACCGTAACCACCTCATGACGAAGAAGACAGACCGTAACGGCATCTCCTTCCACTGGGAATACGACGCACAGCAGCGCTGCATACATACGTATGGCGATGGCGGCATCATGGAAGGCTTCCTGGAATATCATCCCCGCGAAGGTTTCAACCGCATCACCAACAGTCAGGGGCATACCACCACATATTATTATACCCCCGGCTTCGTGGTATCAAAGATCAAAGATCCCATGGGCAACGATGTATGCTTTACCTATACAGACGCCATGGAACTATACCGGGTAACAGATCCGGAAGGCGACAGCACCGGGTATACCTACGATGAAAAGGGAAATATCACGTCCGTAGTATATCCCGACGGCTCAGAACGGCGCTCCGTATATAATGAAAATGGTCAGGTAATACTCGCTGCCGACGCTGCCGGCAACAGCCGCTCCTTCATCTACTACAAGGACCCCGCACTGCAGGGCCTGATGCACACCATCACGGAAACAGATGGCAGCATCCGAATTTTCCGTTATGATGAAAACAAGCGGCTGAAACAAATAGAAGATGAAAAGGAAAACGCGACTGTCTTCACCTATGATGACGATCATAATTTAACCGCCGTGCGGCTGCCGGACGGCGCTGTATCCCAATGGCAATACGATGCCTGGGGACATTGTACACGCCTGGTAAACCCCATACAGGAAGCACAGGAATTTCATTACGATACCCTGGGCAGGCTGATATCCGTTAAACAGGCCAACGGTAACGAAGTACGCCTGCAGTATAATGCCTATAACAACATTATACAGATCAATAACCAGCAGCAGGAAGTAAAGTACACCTACACCGCCATGGGCAGCCTGAAACAACGCGAAGAAAAAGGCGCCAGGCTACATTTCGTGTACAACCGTGATGAACAGCTGAGCAGCGTGGTCAATGAACATGGCGAGAGTTACCGGTTTACCCGCAACGCTGCCGGCGATATTGTCAGTGAAACAGGTTTCGATGGCATTACCCGCCACTTTGAAAGAGACAGCGCCGGTAAGGTGACCAAAGTACACCGCCCCGGCGGCAAATGGAATGAATATGAATACAATGCCAACGGTCAGCTTACACGTGTTACCTACAGCGACGGCAGCTGGGAATCGTATATCCGTGACCGTAACGGCGCTGTTACAGAAGCCGCCAATCCTTTCAGCTCCGTAAAGTTTGAACGCGATAAAGCCGGCCGCGTCATCAGGGAAATACAGGATGAACATGAAGTACAAATCATTTACACCGCAGCGGGGAAAACGGTAAAAAGCAGCCTGGGCGCAGATATACACACGCGGTGGAATAACCGCGGCAATATTGACAGCATCTCCGCAGGCGCATGGAATACACAGATACAGCGCAACCTGCTGGGGCTGGAAATTGAACGCTCCCTGCCCGGCGGCGTAAAAAGCCGCTGGACCTATCACCCCGGCTCATCTGCCCACGGCACACCGGATGCGCATGAGGTGACCGCAGGAAGTAAAACATGTTACCACTCCCGGTATCACTGGAATGGCAGCCAGCAGCTGAAACAGATTATCAACGGCATTACCGGAGGTACTACAAAATTTGGGCATGACGAATTCGGCAATCTCGCATGGGCGCTGTATGAAGATGGACAGTATGACTACCGCCTGCCGGACAAGGCCGGGAATCTTTATAAAACACCCACCCGCAAAGACAGGGAATATACGGCTGGCGGCCGGTTGGTAGCTTCAGACAAAGCCCGCTACCATTATGATGCAGCCGGGAATATGACCAGGAAAATTATTACCGGCAACGCCACCGTTGCCAGCTGGGAATATGAATGGTTCGACAATGGCCTGCTGAAGCAAGTGCGGCGGCCGGATCAGAAAATCGTCAGCTTCCGCTACGATGCCCTGGGACGCAGAACCGAAAAGGTTTTCAACGGACGGCTGAAGCGCTTCCTCTGGAATGGCAGCACCCCCCTGCATGAATGGGAATATGCGGAACAGGAAAGACCCCGCCTTATTGTTGATGAATATGGAGCCATCAGCCGCAGCCACCCGGAACCCGTTCCTCCTGAAACGCTGACCACCTGGGTATTTGAAGCCGGCACCTTTTGTCTTGCTGCCAGACTGGATCAAAGCGGATACTATTCCGTCATCAATGATCACCTGGGCACCCCATCGCTGGCCATAGACGAAAAAGGACAACCCGCCTGGAGCGCCACGCTGGATATTTACGGTAACGTACGCCAGCTGGAAGGGCGCAAGGATTTCATTCCCTTCCGCTATCAGGGACAATATGAAGATATCGAAACAGGCTTGTATTACAACCGCTACCGGTATTACAGTCCGGAAGAAGGCATGTACATCAGTCAGGACCCCACCCGCCTGTTCGGGGGAAGACGCTTGTACGGCTATGTCAGCGATAGCTGCACCAAAGTAGATGTATTCGGCCTGGAAGGCACCGTAGGAAAAGATCTTATCATCAGCGGCAACGCCACTAAGCCGGCTTCGCCGCGGCCCGGCAAGGATATTCCGGTTGATGAACACGGCATGGTAAAATCACAGGCCGACGTAGAATGGCCGGAAGGCAAATCCAGCTTTGATACCGTAGAAAATACCAGTAAGGTCCTCAGCGATACACAGGTACATAAAGTACCTGCAGAATCGGCCCTGCCGGAAGGACTTGCCATCAAGGCAGACGGAAAAGATGTAGGCGGGCCGCGCGCCAAAGGTCATCATACCATCTATCCTACCCGCGATATGAGCTTTGATGAATTCTCGGCCAAAGTAGGGGAACTGGAGTCGCAACATATCGGAAAGATTGATAAAAAAGGTAACTTCAAACCAAAATGTGATTAATTGGAAACAACTAACTTTTCAGCAGACTGGGAAGCGCTGCGCGAAGCAGAAGCTACGTATATCCGTACCCGTGCAGCCTACTTCAAAAGCAACCGGGAAACCATTCTTTACGATATACAACGTGGGCTTACCAGCACACCCAATACCATAGAATATACGCTGGACCTGCTGGCACTGCTGGGAGATGACATTAAAGAAAAAGTGATGACAGAGCTGGTAGCCATCGCACTGGATGGAAAAGAAACCTTTGTGCCGCTGGCAAGAAATATCATCATCGAAATGGATAGCGGCTATCTGAAGACTATTTTGCCTGATCTGGTACAACCCTGGCTGTCAGCCAATCCGGATAATGATTTCATCTACAAAAATATAGCACAGCTGTATTATAAATCAGACCTGCATACAGCACTGACGCACTTTATAGACACGTATTGCAGGAATAGCAGCAACGAGGATATACGTGAGATTTACGAAGACTATAAGGAGTGAATTAATTACGAATTACGAATGATGAATTACGCATGAGAAGCGAAGATTTAAGCGGATAAAGAACTTAAATCTTCGCTTCTCATGCGTAATTACCATCTCCCCCACTGCTATATTTCCCCGGCAACATTTCCTTCCTGTAATGAAAATATTGTTAATCCAACAATCCGTACACAGCAAATGTACATCGATGTAGTATTTTTTATCTGCTGTATGTGTTAATGTACGTTTGTGTCATCAAGATAAAAACAAATGAAAATAAAATACACGTCACCACGCTCATCAGCTTATTGTTTCTTGCTGTGCTTCCTGTACAGGAAAAAAGTGGTAACCTGACCAGGGTTACAGCTTCACTCAGTAAGACTCCTATGCCATTTGCAACATCAGCCACAAATTCCTGTACTATTACCAGATTCACCTGCTCCCCAGGCGCTCCCTACAGCAATTACTATTACCAGATTAACACTATCAGCATTGAATTTTCGGAGAGCCAATGGTATGCCGGTAAGCATAGCCAGTCAGGCGGCATCGTGTGCCATTAAGCCAGGCTGACGCTATTTTGATAAAGATCTTTCCTTCCGCCCCTTCAACGCGAAAAGTCCTGGGTGCAGCCAGGACTTTAGCATATTCCTTCAGACATCATGAACCCATGATAAACAGCGTTGTTCCGCTGTAGAGAAAAAACGCCAGCCAGGATTCCCTCCGTCGCTGTGCAACAGCAGAGAATCCTGGTTTGATATTGCAAAATAATTTATTTCTTCAGGCGTATCAGTTCAAAAAAAGCAGTCTTGAAAGTGATGCCGATGGGAATGTAATGCTGCGCCTGATCTTTCTTCTTTATGATTACCTGGTTACCTTCCACCGAAACGATCTTATTCAGTGAAATGATAAAAGAATTATGTACACGGGCAAACTGTGATTTAGGCAAAATATTTTCCAGGTCTTTCATATTCATGAGCGCAAGTGTTTTATCGTTGCCACAGTGAAAAGCCACATAATTCTTGATTCCTTCAATATAATCAATGTCTTCAAAATTTATTTTTATCTGCTTGCCTTTATGCTCTGTCTTTACAAAAAGATAGGGTTGGTCGGTCTGTTTACTGATGTCAACGTCCATACGTTGCATAAAAAGGGCCTGAAACAGATTCAGGGCTTTCTGCGACGCTTTCAGGAAACGCTGATAGGTAACAGGTTTCAGCAGGTAATCAACAACATCATGTTCAAACCCTTCCAGCGCATATTCACTGTAGGCTGTAGTCAGAATAACCTTCACCTGGTCGTTTATAATCTTTAAGAGATCAATACCTGAGATTTCCGGCATATGAATATCCAGAAAAACCAGATCGATCCGGTTGGTGCTGATATACTTCAGCGCTTCCAGGGCATTGGTAGAACTGCCGGCCAGTTTCAGAAAGGGCGTCTGGTTTACATATTTCTCCAGAATTTCTACAGAGTGTTGTTCATCGTCAATTATATAGCAGTTTATCATAAACCGGATTTTACAATCTATTGCAGTGTCACAGCAGATTCACCTGTTATTTTCAGGTTCAGTGTATAGAAAAATTCCTTGTTATCAATCTGCAGGATATGCCTGTCAGGATATACCTTCTGCAGGTGTTTGGCTACATAGGCCAGTCCGATTCCGTTGGATATTTCCTTCGGGCCGAATCTCTTCTTGTTATGAATGAAAAAGGAGATATACGTAGTATCCGCTTCCAGCCTGACAGTCAGCGGATGCGCGGGATCATGCATATCGCCATGCTTAAAGGCATTTTCCAGCAGGGTAATCAAGGTATGCGGTACAATCCGGAGGTGCGGGTAGTTTACCTGTTTTTCAAAACTGATGTATACGTTATTGCTGTATCGCATTTTATAGATACTGATCAGGTAGTCGATATTATCCACCTCTTCTTCCAGAGAGACAAATCCGTCGTTATCTACCTTGCGGAGAGACGATCGCATGATATGCGTCAGCGCTACGATACCTTCCGCCACTTCAGGATGGGTATCTTCTACTTTATTGTAAAAGTAGCCTAATGTATTAAACAGGAAATGCGGGTTTATCTGCGTTCTCAGCACTTCATTCTCCAGCTCCAGCTTATCCTGCACCAGCTTCAGCTGTTCTACTTCCTTCTTCGCCATTTCAATGCGGATGGTCTGGACTTCTTCTTTTCGTTTAATAGACAACCGCGCAAACCAATATCCGAATGACAGTAGGATAGATTGAAACCACCACCAGGTGGAACCTATAGATTGTTCAAAGGGAGTGAACTTTCTGGCAGATGCTTTAGTCCCCAGCCAATACCCGTCTATTACCGCTAAAACCAGGTAGTGGATGATATTATTCAATGCCAGGGATACCAACAGCCAGCATGCATAGGAAAAGTACTTTTTCCTTTCAAAAAAAACGGGTAACAGAAAATCTGCGTTTGAATAAAAAAAAACTGCGCAGATCAGAAATATCTGTACGTTTTCAACAAGTATCACCTCAGGATACCCTGCCTGAACAATATATACGAAGATACACACAGATGCATACAGCAACCATATGATCAGGTGTATCCAGAATTTATATCTGACGCTGGTTGTTTCCTTCCTCATAATTTAATCGGATATTTTCACTTCATCTCCGGTAATTCCCTGACATTACCGGCAGAAGCTATTTCGCCATATTGCATGATAGAATAATTGCGGACTTAGTACTGCGCCTTTCAGACAGGTAACAGGAAGATTCCCGGTCATCAGGCGCCCTGTCACCATCACGGATTTTATTTATAACGGTTAGGGCAGCATGTACAATTATCTCTTTTTCCAATGATAATTTTCTGATGGTGCGATACTTTTGTTTCATGGGCAACATAGATAGAGGGTGTTGGCAACTGAATAAGTAAAGAAATACTCCGATAATATAATAAAAATAAGGGGAAATAATGCCGGCGGGAAAAAAAATGTATCGTTTTAGTATTATTCAGGACGGATTAGCATTTTGTCTGTATTATCATAGTAATGCCAATATCTTTTACATTTCTGTAAAAGGTATTGGCATGAATACTCCATGGTAAAATCACAGGAACTGCGCGCTAGCAGAGGCTACAGGGTACAGTCTGACCCGGTTTTCTTTCCGCCGGCACCATCAGTTTCAATCATGGCATGTGGGTTGAGCTGGATAACTGCTTCATTTTTCAGGGATAGTTTTTCTGGTACTCTTTGTTTCTTCAAAGGTAAATAACTGAATGGTAAGGGATAAACAGGTAATTATGGCGCGTGATACGGTTATATCACCAAAGAATTTCCTACATATTCCGTAGGTCTGAATGTTGGCACTGAAAGTGTGCAATAAGTTGTATGATCAGCTGTCTCATTCCTTGAATCACCTCCGTAAAGTTTAGTCATATCCTGCCGGCTGAGATGAGTAACGATAGTTTTTTTCAGCAATAATTTTTTGCGGGTACTTTTTTCCTTTTTCATGGGTAAATGATTGATTGGATCAGGAAATCGGGTGAACGTTTTGTATATAAAAAATCAACACGATACAGTAGTACGTAGTTTCGCAGGCATTCCACGAATATTGCGCAAATTCTTTTAAAACGAACAGGTAGTTTCATCCGTCCCCAAATTGGTGCGCCTGGTGGGTATCGTGATGGTTTGATCAGTCGTATCGGTTCTGACAGGTTTAGTCACGTCATTCGGGATAAGCTGGATAACGACTGCTTTTTTCAGCGATAATTTTTTACAGGTACTGTTCTTTTTTTTCATGGGTAATAATTGAGTTTGTCAGGGGATGCGGGTTAATTCTGAATTGTATGATAAAATTACCAAGTACGGGTAATATGGGAAAAAGAAATGTACCGTTTTGCGTTTCTTCAGGATACATTGCCTTTTTGCCGGTATTTTTGAAAGGACACTGCATGCGTAGTACAGTCATCCCCGATCATCCTTACCGCATCCATACATACAATCTGTCAATCGGTGTATCATATTTCCCGGAGGTATCCGGCTGTTTTATGTTTGTCGAAATTACGCGAAGATGATTACGCTGGATGAAAATATTGAAACTATAGTCTGGACAGCCCATGAAACAATTATCAGCAGCCCGGTGTCAGATGACTCTTTATTGAATGGGAAAACAGGCATGGTACTCTATTATCACTCCATGTTTCTGGCTTATCAGCGCAAAGAGTTTGCTGACAGGGCTTACCAGCTGCTGGAAGAAATTTTTTCCGGTCTCAGCAGCGGATCAACCACCTTGTCTGGCGCTTCTCTCAGCCATGGTGTCTGTGGCCTGACCTACGCGGTTACCCTGCTGAAAAAACAGGGGTTCCTGGATACTGATCTTTGCCAGGAGCTGGGTGAGCTGGATGCATATCTCTATCAGGTGGCATTGCAGGAGGTAGAAAAGGATTACCTGGATTATCTGCATGGAGCTTTCGGTATTATCTGGTATTTTACGGAGCGCCTCCCTGATCCGGTTATCTTGCAATATCTGGAAGACATCATACATAAATTATATGCGCGGCGCATCGTTACGGATCAGGGTATCTGGTTCAGGAACAGCGTCATCAATCCTGCAGAAAAAGAGGAGATCAACTTCAGCCTGTCGCATGGTCAGTGCGCATTTCTCTGCATTCTGTGTGATCTGCTGGAAAAGGGTATAGCGGAAAATAAGGTGAGATTTCTTTTAATGGAGGGTATCCGGTTTATTAAAGGCCAGCTGCTGCAGATAGATCTCCAGCATAATCAATATTCCTTTTTTCCCCTGACTATGCCGCGGGACGGAAAGCAGCCAGCTATCGCCAACAGGCTTGCCTGGAGCTACGGAGATCTTAACGAAGCGTTGCTGTTCTACAAAGCCGGCCACCTGCTTCATGATCCGAATATGATAAAATTCGCTGACCTGATCGGCAGTACCTCTATCATGCGGCAGAGTACTGATACTACCTTATGCACTGACAGCCACTTCGGTTACGGTACTGCCGGGCTTGCACAGTTTTATCACACCCTTTACAGGCATACCGGATGGGATAAATACAATACCGCAAGGGAATACTGGGGCACTGCCACCGCCAGGCTGCTGGCAGAGGATATGGATGCCGGGCGCTTTGCCGGCAGGGAAAGTTCTTTACTGGAAGGCCTCGCCGGACCGGTACTGGTGCTTTCATCCCTCATCTCCAGTGAGGAGTTACCCTGGACAGGTATATTCCTGCTGCAATAGCTGCAGGATATTCAGGTGTTAATTATTCTATATACGGTTCATACGACCGGTATTTGCGGAAGAAAATAACAGCCGCAGCTATCTGCAGCAGTATAATGGCGGGCCATTCATACCTTCCCAGCACCATGAACAGCACCACAAAGCTGATCAACAGCACATAGCGTACCTGTATTTCAGGATTAATCTTCGGGTAAAATAACAGGCAGCGGAATAGTACCAGCAGCGAAAAGGCCAGGGCGAATACCATTACCAGTCCGGCGGCAGTGGCCAGGGTGCGGGCATTTACAGCGATCATGATTATTTCAGGAAGATACAGGATAGCGTATACCCCCATCAGGCGGGAGTAATGACGGAACATGCTGATGGGCAGATTGTCCATGAAGTTAAGCCAGGTATCATCAAAGGCGCGGTGATGTAATATAATCTGCAGATGCAGCAGTACGGAGAGCATAACCCCTATTTCCAGTCCCCGTAATTCGAAGTATTCGCCGCTGCGCATGAGGTAGAAAGTTATCCACAGCACCGCGGCAGAAAATAATTTTGTGCTGAAAAGGCGTCGGGGAAACTGCGTCAGCAGTTCATATAAAAAAAACAGCACCGGCGGTTTGGTGAAATGCCGGTTGATCCAGCGTTGCAGCTGCCCGGTGAAAAACAGCACATCCGGCTGAGCCAGCTTCCTTTCATATAACGCCAACGGCCAAACGCACATGGCTACATTAAATACTATTACAATGCCGGCAGAGAGCATCCATCCTTTCTGTACCGCCACACTGGCGGCGATAGCGGCATATATCAGCACCGGCATGTAGATACCGGTGTGAATGAGGAACCATATTTTTCTTCTCTTTTTTTTCTCCATACTGCCCATGGTAGCGTACAGGAATTCGTAGCCCTGGGTTTGCATGACCTTGAGTACAAAGCCGGTGCATTTGAGCAGATAGGCAGTCCACAGTAAAAGTACGAGCAGCAGAAACCCTTTGTTACCGAGGAATCCCAGCATCAGGGAATAGTGATAGCTAATCAGGCTGCTGCTGTTGACTACGCCGAAAAGCAGGTAGAACAGTACCAGGAAGAAGCCGGTGTTCTGCACATAAAACTGCCGGGTGAATATTTTTTGCAGGATGGCGGTGGTGGCACGCATATTAATTGAGCGTAATATTTTTATCCGCGATGCGCAGGGTGCCCGTGAGGGTGATCTCTTCCGGGTCCAGTGGCTGATGCGAGGTAATAAGGAAAGAAACGCCTTCAGCGTGGCGGGCACGTATAAGATCGTACATGATGGCCAGGGTGCGCGTATCGATGGTGATGAGCGGCTCATCCAGGAGGATGACGGCGGGGTTGCCGGTAAATGCCAGCAGCAGGGATAATTTTTTAAGCATACCGCTGGAGTAGGTACTCACCGGGTTATTCACAAAAGCATTTATTCCCATATGAGCAGCGATGTCGGTAATCTGCCGGCGGTCGCCTCCTTTGGTACCCAGGTATAGTTCCAGCAGGTCGCGGCCGGTGAGGAAGGCGGGGTAGAAAGGTTCTGCCTCCGCGTAGTTGATCAGGCGGCGGAACTGCACAGGGTGCTGGCGGCAGCTGGTGTTGCCCTGCAGGATAATATCTCCTTTAAAGGGAATGAGTCCGGCCATCACTTTCATGCAGGTGGTTTTGCCGGCGCCGTTTTCGCCCTGCAGCCAGTAAATGCCGGCGGGCAGCTCCAGGCGTGGTATATCAAGAACAGGCGCGGACTGGTAGCTTTTGGTAACCGCATGGAGCGCAATAACCGTTTCGGACATACGTAAATATTGAGACACAAATATGAAAAAATATGGAATATATAAAGGTTAAATTAAGAAAATCTTTTTTACTGTTGATGTTCATGCATTTAGCGGTTCATTAGAAAAAAGTGTATATAAGGAGCCATGAAACTGTCATTTTTTATCACACAAAAAAGAATGTTTATATGAGTAATGCACATAGCGTGAAACATGCTACCACACTATCTTTTAATAATGTTCACATTCTTTTTCCACAGCGGGTGGAAAACTAGATTCTCTCTCAACTAACCGGGTGCTTACATTTGTAATCCTGGACGTATGGATTTTTAGGATCAGCGAGAACTGGAAAACAGGTGGGTGAATGCAAGGAGAGAGATGTAATTTTTTCAGTATACCGGCCCCAATCGAAAAACCGAGAACCGCGACAGTACCCGAATAAAAATATTATATATGAGTAACGAGAATGAAATTCTTTTAAAAGAGAACAAGGACCGCTTTGTGTTATTGCCAATCAAATATCCTAAAATATGGGAGCAGTATAAGAAACACGAAGCCAGTTTCTGGACAGCGGAAGAAATAGATTTAAGCAGCGATCTGAAAGACTGGGCAGGCCTCAACGATGGTGAACGTCACTTCATATCACATGTACTTGCATTTTTTGCTGCCAGCGATGGCATTGTGAACGAGAACCTGGCCGTGAATTTCATGAGCGAAGTACAGATTCCGGAAGCCCGCTGTTTCTATGGTTTCCAGATCATGATGGAGAATATCCATTCTGAAACATACGCATTACTGATTGATACATATATAAAAGATCCGGCAGAGAAAGATCGTCTGTTCCACGCTATTGACACGGTACCTGCCGTGAAGAAAAAAGCGGAATGGGCACTGCGCTGGATTGAGAACGGCAGCTTTGCAGAGCGCCTGGTAGCCTTTGCTGCAGTAGAAGGTATCTTCTTCAGCGGCAGCTTCTGCTCTATCTTCTGGCTGAAGAAAAGAGGTCTGATGCCCGGCCTGACCTTCTCCAATGAGCTGATCAGCCGCGACGAAGGACTGCACTGCGAATTTGCCTGCCTGCTCTACAGCATGCTGGAAAACAAACTGAGCGAAGAACAGGTACACACCATCATCCGTGATGCTGTTAGCTACGAAAAAGAATTTATCACAGAAGCCTTACCGGTGAACCTGATCGGTATGAACGCCGACCTGATGTCACAGTATATTGAGTTTGTGGCAGACAGATGGCTGGGCGAACTGGGCTACTCCAAAATATTCAACGCGTCTAATCCTTTTGACTTCATGGAAATGATTTCACTGCAGGGTAAGACCAACTTCTTCGAAAAACGTGTGGGTGATTACCAGAAATCCGGCGTTATGAGCGGTACCAAGGATTCACAGACCTTCAGCCTGGAAGAAGATTTCTAGTCGTGCCTGCTAACGCGATTTAGCCATAGCAGCACCACAACAGATTATTTTTATTACCTAACCGGAAATCAGCTACCCGCTGACTTCCATTTACTAACCTACTCTGGCTGGCGGATCATCCCCGGCAGCCGGAAGCTAAATTCTCTTCCCATGTACGTTATAAAGAGAGATGGCAGAAAAGAAGCGGTAAAATTCGATAAAATCACCGCCCGTATTGAAAAACTGTGTTACGGTTTCAATACTGAATATGTAGACGCCATTGATGTAGCCAAAAAGGTAATACAGGGATTATATGACGGGGTAACGACTTCAGAGCTGGACAACCTGGCCGCTGAAACCGCAGCCTCCCTTACCACCAAACATCCTGATTACGCCCTGCTGGCCTCCCGCATAGCTGTAAGCAACCTGCATAAAAATACAGAGAAGTCGTTCTCCAAAACGATGCGTAAACTGTATAACTACATTGATCCCAAAACCGGTAAGAACGCAGCATTGCTGTCTGACGAAGTATGGGACATCATTGAGAAAAATGCAGACATCCTGGATTCCAACATCATCTACGACCGCGACTTTGCATTCGACTACTTCGGCTTCAAAACCCTGGAGCGCTCCTATCTGCTGAAAACAGACGGCAGAGTGGTAGAACGTCCGCAACACATGTTCATGCGCGTGTCTGTAGGTATCCACAAGGAAGATATCGAATCTGCCATCAAAACGTATAACCTGATGAGCGAGCGCTGGTTCACACACGCCACGCCTACCCTCTTCAACGCAGGCACACCGAAACCGCAGATGTCTTCCTGCTTCCTCCTCACCATGCAGGACGACAGCATTGAAGGTATCTACGATACCCTGAAACAAACCGCGAAAATTTCCCAGAGCGCAGGTGGTATTGGTCTGAGCATCCACAACATCCGCGCTACCGGCTCCTATATCAGCGGCACCAACGGTACCTCCAACGGTATCATCCCGATGCTGCGCGTATTCAACGACACCGCACGTTATGTAGATCAGGGCGGCGGCAAACGCAAAGGCGCTTTTGCCATCTACCTGGAACCATGGCATGCCGACATCTTTGAATTCCTGGACCTGCGCAAAAACCACGGTAAAGAAGAAATGCGCGCCCGCGACCTCTTCTACGCCCTCTGGATGCCGGATCTGTTCATGAAACGCGTGGAAGCCAACGGCAACTGGTCCCTGTTCTGCCCGCACGAAGCACCCGGACTGCACGAATGCTGGGGAGAAGAATTTGAGCAACTGTTCGAAAAATACGAACAGGAAGGCCGCGCCCGCAAAACAGTAAAGGCACAGGACCTCTGGTTCGCCATCCTCGACGCACAGATTGAAACCGGTACTCCTTACCTGCTGTATAAAGATTCTGCCAACCGCAAATCCAACCAGCAGAACCTCGGTACCATCAAAAGCTCCAACCTGTGCACCGAAATCATTGAATACACGGATGCAAACGAAGTAGCCGTATGTAACCTGGCTTCCCTCGCGCTGCCACGTTTCGTCAACGAAGGCCAGTTTGATCATCAGAAATTATATGAGGTAACCTACCAGGCTACCCTGAACCTGAACAAAATCATCGACCATAACTACTACCCGGTAGAAGAAGCTGAACGCAGCAACCTGCGTCACCGCCCTATCGGACTGGGAGTACAGGGCCTCGCGGATGCGTTCATCCTGATGCGCTATCCGTTTGAAAGCGATGAAGCGAAAAAACTGAACAGCGAAATATTTGAAACCATCTACTTCGCTTCCCTCACCGCCTCCAACGACCTGGCCAAAAAAGACGGACACTACGAAACCTTCCCCGGATCACCTGCTTCAAAAGGTATCCTCCAGTTTGATATGTGGAACGTAACACCTTCCTCCCGCTGGAACTGGGATGCGCTGAAAAAAGCCGTTGTGAAGGATGGTATCCGTAACTCCCTGCTGCTGGCGCCGATGCCTACTGCATCCACCTCACAGATCCTGGGTAACAACGAGTGCTTTGAACCATATACTTCCAACATATACACCCGCCGTGTACTGAGCGGAGAATTTGTGGTAGTTAACAAACATCTCCTGAAAGACCTGGTAGACCTGGGCCTGTGGGATAATGAGATGAAAACAAAAATCATCGCTTCCAACGGCTCCATCCAGCATATTGCAGAAATACCTGCCAATATCAAGGAACTCTATAAAACAGTATGGGAAATCAAACAGCGTAATCTCATCGACATGGCGGCAGACCGCGGCGCGTTCATCTGCCAGTCACAGTCACTGAACCTGTTCGTGGATACCCCTACTACTGCCAAACTCACCTCCATGCACTTCTACGCCTGGAAGAAAGGTCTGAAAACAGGTATGTACTACCTGCGTACACAGGCCGCTGCACAGGCAGTACAGTTCACCGTGGAAAAACAGGGCGGACAACAGATCCAGCCTGTAGTTGCAGCCGGCGGCGACGTATCTATCGACGATATTCCCGTAGGAGCTGTTTGCACCATGGAAGAAGGTTGCGTAACCTGCAGCGCTTAATTTAAAACTGGGTTAATTAAGTATAATGAATCCCCGGCTTTTTTCAAGCCGGGGATTTTTTGTGCGCAGGCACTGACAAGATCAGTAAATGATCAGGAAAAGTTGCCCGGGCTATTGTCACCGGTAACAGCTGTCAGATATAAATTGCTGCCCTCTTTAAAAGCAATACCGCCAAACAGCCCCCGGAAGCGGGAAAGACGGATATGCGGTGCTACCACCGTATAAAAACCGCAACGGCGCCTGTTATTCCAGGTCTGCATATTTTTTCCCTGCACGATAAATTACGTCCAATATCCTACCTTCGTTGTATTATCTGTCAGCATATTTATTTATTCCTTTAACGCACGTGGTTGCCGGATTGATCCAGAACTGTAACCCTGTACCATTATGAAATTAATACACATACTCATTACCCTTCTGTTCTTCTTTTCCGGGGCATACAGCCAGCAAATACAGGAGAAGAAAGACAGCATCACGCACCAGGTACAACAGGTGCCGGAGAAATTCATCTCACAGGCAAAAGCCAAATCAGACAAACTGAATAAGCAGGTTACCAACCGCACGGATAAAGCGCTGAAGCGCTTCCTGAAAGAAGAAAAAGCCATGCAACGCAAGCTGGCCAGGATAGATTCGGTGGCTGCCAAAAATATATTCACCCGCTCCATTGATTCACTGGGCAACCTGCAATCAAAGCTGCGTTCCAAACTGGGCAGCAAGGTTCCCGGCGCCCTGAACCAGTCTGGCGGCGCTTACCTGGACAGCCTGCAAAATTCACTGGCCTTCCTCAAAGGTTCCAAAGACCTGCTGAAACAATCCAAAGGCATTACGGATAAACTGGGAGGCGCTACCAAATCCATCGACCAGCTGAAAGACAAGCTGGCACAGGCCGAAGCTGTCAAAGCCTTTATCCGGGAGAGAAAACAGCAACTGAAGGAACAACTGGGCCAGTATACCGGCTTTACCAAAGACCTTCAGAAGATGAATAAGGAAGCCTACTATTACGCACAGCAGGTAAAGGAATACAAGGAAATTTTCAAGGACCGGAAAAAGGCGGAGCAGAAAGCGATGGAGGTCATCAAAAAGATGCCTGCCTTCAACGACTTCATGGCCAAACATTCGCAGCTGGCCAGTCTGTTTAACCTGCAGAGCGGGGCTGCCTCCGCACAAAGCCTGGAGGGCCTGCAAACGCGCGCACAGGTAGAACAGCTTATCCAGCAGCGCATCGGCAGCGGCCCTAATGCAGGCGCCGCGGTGAGTCAGCAGATGGCCGAAGCCCGCAGCCGTTTTGATGAACTGAAAAGCAAATTCCCGGATCTGGACAATGCCGCGGATATGCCCAATTTCAAGCCGAATGAAATGAAGACCAAAAGTTTTCTGCAGCGCCTCGAATTTGGCAGCAACATACAATTCCAGCGCAGCAACCAGTTCTTCCCCAGCACCGGCGACCTTGCCGGTCAGGTAGCCTATAAATTCCACAAGAATGGCAGCATCGGGCTGGGCGGCTCCTTTAAGCTGGGCATGGGCACCGGCTTCAACAATATCCGTTTCAGCACACAGGGTATGGGCATCCGTTCGTTTATCGACTGGAAGCTGAAAGGCACCTTCTACCTGAACGGCGGCTATGAACAGAATTTCCAGCCCAACTACACCGTTCCCGAAAATGCGCCGGCCACCACCACCGAAGGCTGGCAGAAATGGACCCCCAGCGGTCTTATCGGCCTCAGTAAAAAATATAAAATCAACAATAAGCTGAAAGGCAACATGATGGTTTTATTCGACTTCCTCTATAATCAGCATGTGCCGAGAACGGATCCGATTAAAGTGAGAATGGGATATAATTTTTGATGAATTACGAATTACGAATTGCGAATTACGAATGCAGGCGCGAAGAACTAACCGAAGATTAAAGTGGATACTTCTGGTTATCACCTTTAATCTTCGGTTAGCTCTTCGCGCCTGCATTCGCAATTCGTAATTCGTAATTCGTAATTAAAATTGTTAAGGTCTTGCAAAAACTCCCCCCTCCATAGGGGTATAACAATATTATCTGCGTCATAGTAAGAGAATAGCAGCCAGCCTCAGGGGCTGGTCCTTATCTGTACCACAAATAGTAAATGCCATGCGAAACAGCTGTTTTATTACTTTTCTTTTGCTGATGACTGCAATAATGCCTGTAGTAGCGCAGGAACGCGTTCCGGATCAGAATCCCCGCTATATGGAGAGCTATCTGCATTATGCGCCGCTTGCCGATTCGCTGAATGCCTTTCATGCCACTACCCTGCAGCAGACATATAAGGCCTATAACTATTTTGAAGCCAAAGCCGAAAGAAAAGCGCAGCGCAGGGAATGGCGGCAGCAGCGCAGGCTGCAGAACATCCGCTACAGCCCGTCCTGGCAGTATACTTCACCCTGGGGATATGATGATTATTACTACTATCGTCCCTATCGCCGTACCGCCTCTATGTTTACCAGCTACTTGACGGCCACGGCACTGGCATTTGGTATTTATAGCCTTTGGCGTTAGTATTCCAGCAATCAATCTAAAAATTCATATTCATGTTTAATGTAACACAGGGCGCTGTGATCAGCGCACTATGCGGCTGCCTTTTCCTGGCGGCATGCGCTCCGCGTCAGGTAACCAGAGTAAGCGAAAACGAGCAGATAGATGTCAGCGGCCGCTGGAACAACACCGACTCCCGGCTCGTAGCAGAAGCTATGACCACCAACATTCTGTCAGAAAACTGGTTATCCGATTTCCTGCAGCAGCACAAAGGCGCCAAACCGGTTGTTATCGTAGGACTTGTCAGCAACAAAAGTCATGAACACATAGATGCAGAAACCTTTGTGAAAGATGTGGAACGCTCTTTTGTTACCACCCAGAAGGTAAAGCTGGTACAGGCGGGCAGCAAGCGCGAAGAGCTGCGCGGAGAAAGGGCAGACCAGCAGAAGAATGCCAGCGTATCTACCATGAAGAAATGGGGACTGGAAATAGGCGCAGACTATATCCTACAGGGTTCCATCAACTCCATCGTGGATTCACATAAAAAGAAGAACGTTACCTATTACCAGGTAGACCTTGAACTGACCGACATACAGAGCAACGAAGTAGTATGGATTGGCAACAAGAAAATAGCCAAGTACATCCGCAATTAAAGCATTGAACAGACGAGACTATGCGCCATTCATCAGGAGGTAAATGGACGTTGCTGTTACTGGCAATGTCCATGTCCTGCCAGACCTATAACAACAAGATAAGCAGCTATTACAATCACCTTTCCACAGGAGAATTTGACGCCGCCGGCAAGGAGCTGGACAATAACAGGTTTCTCCGGCTTAAACGCAACAGGTTACTTTATCAGATGGAGAAAGGGAAGGTGGCCTTTCTCCGCGGCGACTATCAGCAGAGCAATAATTGTCTGAATGCTGCCGACTCTCTGCTGGAGAGTCATTTCAATGCCGTCCTGGATCAGGGTATCGGGCTGCTGCTCAATCCGGCTATGCAGCAGTACCGTGGTGAAGATTTCGAAAAGCTGCTCATCCATTACTATAAATCGCTCAACTATCTGCAGCTGCGTCAGCATGAAGATGCAGTTGTAGAAGCACGCCGTATTACGCTGAAAAATGATGCGCTGAACGACAGGAAGAATAATAACGACCGGAAGTATGCCAACGACGCATTTGCGCTGATGCTGCAGGGTATGATCTATGAGAGCGTGAACAACATCAATGATGCATTCATCTCCTATCGCAATGCAGCAGACATTTTCCTGAAAACGACTGACACCGCCTACTACGGAGTGAAGATGCCTGCGCAGCTGCAGCAGGATCTGCTGCACATGGCTTATCTGAATGGTTTTGGCACGGAGCTGTCCTACTACGAAAAACAGTTCAACACCACCTATACACCGCCTAAAAAAGAAGAGGGCGGCGATCTCATTCTCTTCTGGGAAAACGGGCTGGCGCCGGTGAAAACGGAAAATAATTTCTTCTTTACCCTCACCAAAAACGGGTTGGGCAGCGTAGGATTTACCAACGAAGAAACCAATCTGTTCATTCCGTTTGACTTCCGGCTGTTTCCCAAAGAAAATGCAGGCAAACTGGGGTATATGGAAACGTTCCGCGTAGCCTTTCCGAAATATATGGAGCAGCCGCTGTATTACACGAATGCCAGCATATCTGCCAACGCTGCGCCGGCTGTGCCTTTAGAAAAAATAGAAGATGTGAACCAGCTGGCTTTCCGCACGCTGCAGGAGCGGTTTATTAAAGAGATGTCGCTTGCCCTGACCCGGCTGGCCATTAAAAAGCTGGCAGAGCATCAGTTGAAAAAAGAAAATGAAACGGCAGCACAGGTGTTTGACGGGTTGGCATTTCTTACAGAAAAAGCGGACACCCGCAACTGGCAAAGTCTTCCTCATGCCATTTATTATGTGCGCATACCATTGAAGAAAGGCCGCAATGATATATCGCTGCAGCTTAGTAACGTGCACGGCCAGACGAATACGGTGAAACTACAGGTAGAAGGGAATGGCATGCTGCAGGCAAGGCACTACAGCTCCTTACAGCGGGGATAATCAGGGGAGGGCGGGCACCACCTGCCACTTCTTTCCCCAGTCCTGCAACCGGAGGATAAGTTCCAGCAGCTCACGGCCTTTCTCCGTAATGCTGTACTGTATCTGCAGGCGGCCGGAATCAGGGAGCGTTGTTTTAACAATCAGGTCTTCCCGGCTTAACTCTGCGATGCGCCGGCTCAGCACCTGGTCTGACAAAGTGGGGAAATACCTGCTGATCTTCCCGAACTGATCCACGCCATCAGCAATGCAATAGAGTATCTGCATCTTCCATCGCAGCCCGATACTGTTCAGCACTACATTCACATCACAGCATATCGCCAGCTTCCTGAAGTTTTCCGCATTGGTAGAATTTTCCTTTAACAGACTAGCCATCTTTTTACATTTTTCATTCAGGTAAAAATAGGCAACCAGACTGTCTTATTTCTTCGCCCGGCGGCTACCTGCCAGTAACCCGGTAGCCAGCGAAATCATAGCCGCCACACTTAACCCCAATCCGAAATAAAAGGTAGCCTGATCCCGGTTAAACATCGTCAGCAATAACAGCATAGCTGCCACTACGGGCGCCAGCAGTATGATATAGCCTTTGGCTTTGAGGGCACGGTCAAATAACATTATCAATCCCCATATCACCAGGCTGAAATAAACCGCCCCTGAAAATAGTAAAAACATCAGCCGTTCACTTTTCGCCGGCGCCCATAAGTGGAAACACAGATAACACCAGATAGCAGCCAGCAGCAGATACATTAAAAAGACACGCGAATACTTCATACAAACTATTATTTCGATTAAGACAGCTTCCAATATCATTACTCACTTTCGGGTGGGTTATTGCTCACGTTTTCTTCTCCCGATAATTTTACAAAAAATATGACATATGAAAACAACACATCTGCAAAGATACCTGATAATGGCATTGCTCCTTATCTTTCCGTTCCGCACGCTGCTGGCGCAAAACAGTAAACCCGTCTATGTATTGGTGCATGGCGCCTGGCACGGCGGATGGTGCTGGCAGGAAGTAAGCCGAAAACTCCGCGCACAGGGATACGAAGTGTATACCCCCAGTATGAGCGGCATGAGCGAGTATAAGCATACGCGTACGCCGCAAACCAACCTCAGTACACATATCACTGACATTATCAGTCTGCTTATCCAGGAAGACCTGCATCACGTAGTGCTGGTGGGGCATAGCTATGCCGGCGCTGTCATTACCGGAGTAGCAGACAGTATCCCGGAGCGCCTGGAGAAGCTGATATACCTGGATGCCCTGCTGCCACGCAACGGGCAGAACCTCATTTCCCTGCAGGAACCTGCACAACAGCGGCGGCTTAATGACTTAATAAAGCAGGGTAAAACTACCGTTCCGATTATGACTGCAGACCTGTTTGGGGTAACAGATCCCGCCAGGCTCAAATGGACAAATGAACGGCTTACGCTGCAACCTATCCGGACGTTTGCAGAGCCACTGCGGCTGAAGCATGTATACGGGAATAATATCCCGCTGGTATACATTGGCTGTACACAGCCACAGCTGCCGGTTATGCAGCAGTTTATTGATGCGGTAAAAAAAGACAGCGCATGGAAATATTACGGGCTGAAAACGGGTCATGATGCCATGATTACGGCTCCGGAGGAGTTAACGAAGCTATTGGTGGAGTTATAGGAGTTATCATCTGCAGCCCCGGGTAGCTGCCTGGGGCTGCAGATGATAAAATAATTTAAAGCGCCGGTATTTTGCTGTAAGCGCTGCTGCTTACAATTTAAACCAGACCAATCTCCAGCTCAGGTCTTTTCCACGTTGTTCTCCTTTTACCACTACATAAGCTTTCCTTTCTGCGTTATAGTCGCAGGCCTTAAACACCCCTGTATTATGATCTCTTTTCTCCACCTGTTCTCCCAAAAGATAATCAGCTGCAGGCACATCCTTATCGCCGCTCAGCGTATAGTAAAACGCATCGCAATCGTCTATCGATTTTACTTTACCCAGGTTCTTTCCCTTCTGTGCTTTTTCTATGTTATCCGCATCATCATTCAGAAAGAGGTAACTGTTAGCGCCGGTATTCAGATAACCGAATGCTTCCAATGGTGATGGTTGTTTATACGCCAGTTCAAAGTAGTTGTATGCATTGTAAAAAGTGGCCGTTCTGATCATTTCAGCACGCCAGTGGCGTCTGGGTAATCTGTATCTTTTCAGTTCCTCCATACTTTCCGTTGATAACACACTTACTATATAATCCTCCATAGACACCTGGGAAAAAGAATGGGAAGGTGTGGACCGGCTCTCTAAAAAAGTGAGGTTTTCATATACAACGGTAAATGTACCATCTTCATTGGGGAAAAGGTTCTGGGGCGCCACGGACTCTTTCCTGCTTAATAACCTGGTGGCAGCTTTTTTGTTGAAAGGATCGATTACGGTGACCGCATATCCTTCTCTGGCGGTTATTGCCAGCAACATCATTTTTTTAGATGCGGCGTTGTAGCGTGCCAGGGAAGCAACTGCCGGCTTTGTAATAGTGGCCAGCCTGTCTACTGTCAGCAAGGTATCTCCTGTTACGAGTGTACCCAACAGCAACTCCGTTTCTTTTCCGCCGGAAGCTACCGTATTGTAGCCATAGGCCAGTATTCCCAGTTTATTTTTCTCCAGCGGGGCAATACCCAGAAATTCCATGTACTTATATTTCTCTTCCGGCGATTTATAAAAAGCATGGCTTAGCTCTTTGTTATCAGGGCCATAGATGGAAACAACTACCCGCTTGTTTCTGTCTGGCTGAAAACTATTCATAGCCACCACAGCGTACCCATTACCTTCCGGCATTGCCTCAGCAAAAAAGTCCGGTTCCGGTACATCAGCAAAGGCTACGCCCAGTAATTTGAAATACGAAACCTTCTCCAGCTCGCCGATAGTGGCTTCCTCTTTTAATGCGCCGGTAGCGGCATCAATTACCAGCCGTTGTAATACCACCTGATGTTTATCCACAGCGCTGATGAGAACGACCACTTCGCCGTTCATATCATACACGCCTTTCACGCGGAAGCTGCTGCCTTTACCAAGATGGGGGTGTAATTGTTTAGTAGCCTTCACCATAGATTTCGGGCTGTAGATTCTTACTGTCAGCGCCTTTTTGCTGAGGCCCATATAAAAGGTGTTACCATTTTTCATCAGTAATACCTTCTGTATACCTACAGATTCATCTTCTCCGAAGACCGGGCTTTGTGAGGCAATTTTCAGTTGTCCGAAGGAAAGGATACTCAGTAACAGGAGTACCGGTATCAGGGATAAATACTTCATAGATGAGATATTGAGGTTGCGAACTTACTAATTAATCCGGGTACGCAATTAATTATTAAAATACAACTTATCATGAATGATGATTACCGTAAAACCCTGATGGGGCCGGGCATTACGGCAATAATTTTATTCCTCACATTACCTCCGGTGCACTTTCCAGGCTAGCGATAGTGATTCAATTACATATAACAAAAAAACAATTTATTAAATACTAAAATCTAAACTGCAACCAAATTACCGTGACAGGTGTTAGTTTTAGTTAGTTTTTAATTACTCATTATTTTATTTAACCCAATTTATTATTTAACCCAAAATCTGTCTAGCATGAAACATTCTAATGGATTCTTCATTAGCGCAGTCATCTGTATGACTTCATTAACCCTCCTCTTCTCTTCCTGCTCAAAGAATGAAAAAGAATTACAAGTGCCATCGCCCGCTCCCAATGCAGAAGAGATGACGAATTATCTGGTAAATCAGGGATTTGACCGGGAGCATATTGTATTTGACAAGGACCGTGTTGTTATTGAAAGTGATATCATTATGTCTCTTTCAGATCTTAAGCAACGTACAGCCGAGTGGAAGGCTAAGCCTGAAACTGAACACCGGCGGGGTACTTACATCGTAAGCAATACCTATAACACCAACATTAAATTCTACCTTGATCCGGCTATACCTCAGGTATGGAGAACGGCTATTCAGGGAGCGGTGAACAACTGGAACGCCGTAAATGGTACACGTCTGGGTATGTCTATTGTATCCACACAGGCAGGTGCAAACACCAGGGTTTTCATGGGCTATGAAAACGCCAACTGGATCGCCAGGGCTTATCTGCCAGGATCAGACAGCAGACCAGGCGTAACGGTGGAAATTAATTCCAAATATAACAGCATGTCTGCCAGCCAGCAGCTGTTTGCCATCACGCATGAATTTGGTCATACCATCGGTTTCCATCACACCAATCAGGCTACCGGTGTATTCATCAACGGAACACCTACCTCTGATCCGAATTCTGTGATGAACTCCACTGTGCTTCCATGGAATGGATTTACAGCAGGAGATGTTCGTGCGACACAGATTTTGTATCCGCAATAGTTGGTGGTATAAAAGGTTTTTCAGGGCTGGCTGGATGTGGATCCAGCCAGCTTTTTATTTTATAACAATGACGAATCGGGCATTCTTTATAATGTTTACAGGTTTGCATTAAAGAGCTGTGGCTTCAAGCAAGCGGCCATTACTATATCTTTCCTTAAAATAAACAGTACCTTTCCGGTCGCGATATAACCAGATACCGTCACGGAGTGGCCGGTAAAATGTCCGATGCTTACTACCGCTCTTACCTCCTAACTTTCGGATATATATAGTCTCCGTATGCAATAAAGGAGATGCAGCATAGTGGCCTTCTATCCTTATCCCACCGGAATCATTCAGTATCTGAAAATTGAGGTCCCCGGCTTTATTAATATTAAATGCCTTCATTAATTTACTACTGTCTGAGCTCAGGTTTGTCACGACGGAAGAATCATTTGGGTTAAATAGCTCAATATATTGCTTATTGACATCTAAGAAAATGGGGTATTTCAGACAGATAGTTTGGCTGTAAGTTTTTGTGACGTATAGACAGGTAGTAATACAGATTATAAGTGCTTTAGTGAATTGTTTCATAATAGCCCTTTAATAACTTTTTCAGTAAAATTCAGCCGGTAGTTGACTACAATTCTTCCGTATTATTTCAAGCCAGATTGAATCATAAGTAAGCTCCTTTGGATTGTCCAGGTATGGAGATAAATCCAGTAACTTTCCGGTTTGCAGATCCAGATTTAATATTCCCATCAATGCACTATCATGGTTATGTGTGTGATAAATCCGAATACCCAGTGATGGGTTTATAGAGTCTCCAGGTTCACTAACATGTATTCTATAATCTGACAGGTACAATTTAGCCTCCGGCTGATAATTGCTTGTCTGAAACATTAGGTTTAGTGCTTCATCGCAATCCGCGACACTTGACACCTCCGGTTGTTTTTCAGTAGCATTAAGTGTCCTGGAGATAGTATCAATTCGTTCAGGTACAATAACTATACTATCGGCTTCTGTTTTTTCATACCGCGTTGTTTCATTACATGCCGAAATAGCCAGGTAAAAAAAAATAAAATAATATTTATTCAATTGAAATTGATTTATTATCAAAGATTATTCTTTTAAGTATTTTATCAATGAAGCAATAATTTCAAAACTAATCTTCTCATTTTAGTATTAACAATACAGCTATTCATAGCCTACAGTTTCTAAACACATATCCACTCCTCTAGTATCTATATTTTGGATGTTATAATCTTACAGAATCCACTACTTTCATATATTCTAGACTATTCATATTATATTTGCCCGATAATTAATTATTCATCGTAAAAGGTTGATCCGTCCCAAAATTTGAGATAAAAAGATTAGTTACTTCTGAGCGGAGGAAATTGAACTACTGCAGTACAAGAAGTTACTTTAATTTTATTTATGCATATCTCAACCAATTCATAAATACAACAAGGGGTATCCCCCTTGTTGTATCATTTTATTGCAACAAATTATTTCTTCTCTTAAGATTATGTAAATCCTTTGATGTATAATTTTTTAATTCTGCAATCAGTCTCCCATTTTTTATCCAAAATGTTTCTCCCCAACCTTCAGAATGTAAACCATTCTGATCAAAAAAACTAATTGAATTAGAATTATCAATATCGTAGATATACAACTGAATATCTGAATTATTTGTCAGAGATAGTAGAAGATTTCTCAACTGAACAATTGTCGGACTCCATTCAGCATACATAAATATTATACCTCTTTCAATTAAAGAAACGTTTATGGAATAATCTCCCATAATGGACTTTGGATACTTTGAGCATAACAATTCAAGTTCAGACTTCATTTACTTCATTTTATATTGAACAGTTTTCTGGACAAATTCATCTGCTGTTCCTGGCGCTATCACTTTGGACTTTTCAGAAACTAATTTAGCTTTATCCTTTAAAAGATCTCCTAACTTACCAAAAAACGAATTTTCTGGAGCAGAAAATGTAATTGTAGTCCCGGAACGAGACAGTCTTGCTATTTCAGATAACTCTGCCTCGAATAATGGTGAATTATTTATCACGATTCGTTCTGCAGACCCACTAGCAAATGTTGAAGACAAAGGCCTTCCATTAGCAAATCTAGAATTTACAGCTATATCTGTAAATCCTGCAACTTCTCCTTCTCCATAAATATTATATCTCCCTCTACCTCTACTACCTAAATTCCCTGCCCCTCCAGCTGGTAAAGCCGCATTTTCAGGGCCTATTGCAGCATTATACTTTGCAGCTGCAATATTAGCCATATCAGCAATAGACCTTGAGCCATTCTTTCTACTTGCAAAATCCTCAAATGAACTATAAGTTGTTCTAACATCAAAGTCCTTCCATTCTTGCGGCTGATTAGGATCTAAACCGCCGTGTCTATCAATCGGTTCCCTGTAGGTATCATGTATTGTATATAATTGGCGTTGATTTACTCTCGTCTCATAGACTGGAACTGGTGCATCATTATATATTCCATGGCCACTGCGATATCCGACAACTACGCGATCTACGATATCCTTTTTACCAAGATACTTAATAACTGTAGATCCATCTTTCCCCTTTAAGTTAGTAAAATGGTATTCCTCCGCTCCATCTAGATCTATTGCTTGTATTGGAGTATTTCCAGCAAAAGAATATGGTGTATAGTGTGGGTATTGTTTGGTCAAAGGGTCAACCGTTAAAAATCTGCTCACCCTCGGATCATACACCCTCATTCCATAATCCTGCTGATTCCCATCACCCTTCACTTCATTATCATTCTCCTTCCCATTAAACCCATATCTATATCTATCCGTCCCTAAACTCCATGCCTTCGTAGACAATTGCATTCCAAACGGAGCATAGTCTGTCATGGAGGTGATGGTCTTCGTATCCGAGATGGTTCCCATCACATTTCCCAGGTGATTGGTTAACTCATAGGATAACAGATTGCTCTGCCCCCATAGTTGTACCGCAGTATTAGTACTAAGCGACATATTCGGCGACCACATACCTACGCGTGAACTACCATACAGGTGTTGTTCCTTCCAGTAAACGGTACTACCGCTCCCGTTATCACTATATACTGCCAGCGGGTTACCCTGCGGATCTCGGATATACCAGGTTTTAGTTATGATTGTAGTTGTGGCTCCTTTATTCTTATACTCCTTATAAACGCGGTTACCAGATGGGTCATATTTATAAACTAAAGAACTCCCTCCGTCAAACAGAATACTTTGGATTTTACCGTAAACATTCCAGTTGACAGTGATTTTGGCCGACTTATCCTTGATAAGATTACCTATCTCATCATAAATATAGTTATCCGCTTCCATTCCGTCAATGTCATTCTTATATATGTTAGGATCCACCATATCTGTGATATGGCGTAATCTGTTGGACTGCAGATTACCTGCCCCATCCCGTGGGTAATGATAGGTCATATCATCCATCGGCAAGCTCGTATCACGGGTACCATTTCTGAAGTAAGACAGGATATTACCATTATCATCGTACCTGATATCTTCCTGAAAATCCTGCACCACTTGTGCCAGCCCCCAATTCGTAGTACCGGCAGTCAGCTCGTGCTGCCGCATACGCACCAGACGGTTCAATTGATCGTATCTATAGCTGTACCCGACCGGTGCACCGCTCTTGAATTTACTGAGGGCTACAGTACTATGACTGATATTCCCATTAAACAATTGCCATCCCGTAATATCGTTGACAGCCGGAGTATACTTCAGACTAAAATTTGTAGCTGCAGGATCAATTGGCTTATAGTCACCATCAAAGTAATTCAGGCTATACGCCATTATATCAGGAGCAAAACTACTTCCGCTGATACCATCCTTACCCATATCAGTATTAGGATTCAGATGAGATCCATTGATTCCTTTTAACCAACCTTGTAATGTGTAGGCATAATCAATTCCCTGCACCCCCACACCTATGTCTGTACGTGCCAGTGGTCCGTGGAGATAATACTGATAGGTGGCTGCAGGTTTACCCTGGTTGATCTTCCATCCATCTCCTTTATGTGAAACACCATTGGTAGCTAATTTCAGCTTGTTCTCTGCATCGTATTCATAGTTATAGAAGAATTGATCCGGTTTGCCATACTGGTAACGGACTGCATTTACTTTACCACTCGCCAGATCATAATTATACTCCAGCTTCTTCATCTCACTCAGGCCAAATACTTTTTGCCAAAGGGTTTTAACATTACCAACTGCATCATAACTATAATAGGTTGTCTGTTCTTCCGTTCCTTTCGTTTCTTCATAAACACTTGCAGATACACGTTTCCATAGGTTTTCCTGTTCAGCAGACAACCTGGGCATATCATAATAGGTACGCGTAATCATACCGTCGGTACCTGAATTCAGGAACGTGCTCACTTCGTTATCTTTCAGGAAAGCAGGAGCAGCAGGAATATTTCCAGCCGTTTTTTCTCCCACTGCAGTAATACGACTCAGGTCATCATAAGTGGTAAAGCTATGCTTACCCTGTGAGGATTGCTTCTGGTTACGCGATGCTACCAGACGGCCTTTGGCATCATACCAGAAAAAGCTCATTCCTCCATCAGCGGTATGCTGCTGTACCGCCTGTCCCAGTGAGTTATAGGCATAATCCGCGCTCAACCGGTGTTTCGGATAAATAGGATTCTGCTGCACCTCCACTGTACTTCCCGGCATGGTAGTCACAGAACCTGGAGTTGGCGTATTGAAACGCCCCCATACCAGTATATCCTTCATCAGACCTGTGCTATATGCGGATGCCATTCCCATACACATTTCCTTCGCATTAGCAGCAATTTCTGCGGTGGTTAATGCCCGGTTATAAACGCGCAGTTGTTTTATCTGAGACAAATCCTTTGTGAAAGTAGCATTGGTAGTTCCGGCTGTGATTTCCCAACCGCAGCCTCCGAAAGCAGGATTATTAACCGGCGTAAAGCTGCGCCCATTAATAAATACAGAAAACGGTTTGGTATCATCTGACAAATCCGTTCCCTGGAACACCACATGTGTAAACGGATTCAGCGGCTGTATGGAACTTACATTCAGACTGAACAGATTGGATCCAACAATTTCCACAGTAGTCTGGGAAGGATAGGTTAGTTTATAGATCGCAACATCCAGGAAGTTCCCTTTCTGGCATAGATAGAAATAAACTTTATTATTCCCTCCGGGTGTAATCACCTGCGCACCACTGCCGTTCTCACTATACATCCACATTTCCACAGCTTTATTAGCGCCGGTAGTACCCGTTGCCAGCGCTTCCAGCGCTGCTGCTTCATCTGTATTACTCAACGGACCATTAAAACTGCAACTACTGAGATCTGCATTACGGGCACGGGTTATATTATCCAGCCTCCACTGATCCTGGATAATATCAACTCCTTCCGGCGGAACAGTGCGTAACAGCAAGCCTCCCTGGTCGTAATAGTATAAAGTGTAATGATAATTCTGCTGCGAGGTATGCAGATCTACTTTAGGCTTAGCCTTACCACAGATACTTACATACTGGTTACGGAAATCTCTCTTTACAGAATCTATATATTCACCATACATTCTCCGTCCACTCTCTACCGCAGCATCAATAAGATCATACATACATTGATACGGGTTTGCCTGTACCACATCATAAACAGGCTGGTTACACAGTACTTCATTAGGTGACGACTGCAATTTCACCCGGTACTTGTCATAGTCTGAAAACGCCAGTGTAAAGCCCCATCGCTGATTCATGAAATTGCGGTACACTTCCTGATAGTTTGCATGACCGGTATTAACTGTTCCTCCGAATGCCGTTTTCAGGGCGGTTTCCGCATCCGTAAATGCCTGTTTTGCTATACAGCCGGTAGCGTTACCATCCAGGAATACAGGCAATTTCAGGGATCTGTCCAGCAGGTAACGGCAATTAGCACAGCCTTTTTCAAGCGCTGCCAGGTCGGCAGCGGAGATATTCATCGCGCCGCCGTACTTAGATTTCAGGTAATTAAAGAAGGTCATGCCTGGTTGCGTGCTGGCCTGTTCCTGCTTTAAAGCAGCCAACCGGTTACAGATGGCAGCATTGGTATTGCTGATTATTACAGCCACTGACTGATTCTTTACCTGGTAGGGTGTTAAAACATCCTGCAGCCAGGGGTTATAGTCCATGCTGAAAGGAATAGAGTAGCTTTTAAGAACCGCCTCATAATCGCGGTAAGGAGCTGTTGCCACTTTATCCGGACGAACTGAGGAAGAACCAAAGATATGGGCAGAATCACCACCGGCCATACACACTTCAATCAGTTTATTCCTCATATCGGCCTGCTGCTGGGGAGTTAATCCCGTCAGCCGCGCAATCAGCTTATCTGCATTGGCCATACAGGACGGATACAGCTGATTTCGCAGCGCGACTTCTGCTTCCCGGATTAAACTGCTGGTATTCTCATTTGCTTTTTCTGTGTAATCAATTTTACTAAGACGGGATTTTTTTGACGCATATACCGTTGGACAGGTAGCTCCGCCATGGCAGGAAATTAAAACGACTTCCAGATCAGCTTGCGGGTCAACATAGGTATAAGAGGTCCTGTTGGTTGATGACAGGTTGAAACTTCCTCCGACATTACCGATGTTCCCGGGCATCCTAAAGGTTACGTTCAGGGTTACATAAATCCCATCAGCAAGGTCAACACCATCTCTGATGGTTGCAACCCATCTCATACGCGCTCCCTCCATTTCATCACTCATAATAAAGAAATCATCTACACTGACATTATTACAGGTACGAACATTCGGTTCCGGTTTTCCCGGAGGCATGCCTACAGGGCATTTCCCCTTGCATGGCCCTAAATCCTGTAATTTCCGGTATAATCTTTCCTTCAACTGCACATACTTCTGCAGGTACATCATCCATTCCCTATCGGGCACACGGCATGCAGCTACGGGAGTACACTGATTCCAGCGGATAGCCGAACTCAAATTTTGATTCTGGTTCGTATTACCTGTGGAATCTGCACAGTACAACAGGAAATCTACCACCCCGGATAAATTCTTCACTACATCCTGCTTGCCGAAAATGTTTTTGGAATAATTATCCAGATCCGCCTTAAATTCCGCAGCATAGTTCGCCCCAGGTGCTCCAGGTGCGAAAAACTTATCTGCAGCCATTAACCAGGCGCCATCGGTATAGCTATACTGCAGCCCAGGTTTCAACGACGGAATATCAGCGGCGGTATTATATATTTTTTCCAATCTGTCATCCCAGGTTTTATACGTGCTGATGGAATTACAATATTCCAGTCCGCAATACTCCGGATGTGCCATCAAAAATGCATTTGACCATTCCTTCTTCCAGTATTTCACTAATATCGCCAAGGTACAGGACTGGCTGTTGGTCATAATTTTAGTGCCATCCTCCATGGTGATCTCTTCTTCAATAGCATCCGGCCCCCTGAATACTTTTGTCCAGTTGTTGCTGATGACATTTATTTCGGGTTCCAGCGGCTGGCCTTCAGGTGTAAACAGGGCATACTGACCACCGGGGGTAATATCTTCCAGCAATTGTTTTTTCAACCGGTCGCAGGGCGATTGCAAACAGCTGGCCCGAACTGCCTGGCAGTTGGCATACAAGGCATCGTACAACTCTGCTGCCCAGGTATTCAATACAGTTTCTTGTCCTGTAATATTCGCACCACCCTCTATTACCCTTTGCCTCAAAGCAGCAACAAAGTCTGTTTTAGCACCCAATGCCGATTTACAGGATACACACTCTGAAAAACAGCCGGTAAAATTCTCCCGCTTCAGTTGGTCCAATACAAACTGAAACTCTGTACGCAGGTTAGTATTACGGGCTACAAAATCATTGGCATAATCATCAATCACATTGCGGCTCAGTGCCAGTTCGTAAGTGATATAGTACTCTCCGATTTTATCAACCCGGAAGGTCAGCAGATCGTTAAAGTCTGCCAATGCCGTACAGTCAGGCAGCTTCTTCCCGATTTCTTTAGTTTTTACCTCTGCCAGCTTCTTATTACAATCATCCAGCACAGTTACTGTAAGATCGTAATAACAATTACTGCAGATAGTTACACCTTTCTCCTCATATTTTTTAATGATAGCCGGTACATTAATGCGTAAACTATCCAGTACGCCAGCAGTAGATGACAGGTAAGTTGTAGTGGCACTCAGCTTCAGCAGCTGCTCATCAAATACAAAGCGCTCCGGCTGTAACAATGGTATCCTGCTGCGGATTGCCGGCGGACGGCTTTCCAGTGCTACCTGGCTGGTATCCGGGTTGGTACCGGTCATAGCGGTTGCAATAGTTTTTCCGGCCGCATTCTGATAGTTGATCGATATCTGACCATTGGGATCCACGACCATATTCTTCAGATAATGGCTGGCAACACCAACATCGTTACCGAAAATCCGGTCCAGCTCCCATTGCTCCGGTTTACCATAATAGTAACGGGTGGCGCGGTTCTTCAGCGGGTCTGCGTTTGGTTGCAGGTAAGGCCCTACGCCTCCCTGGGTACTGATGCGCCCCGTATTATCTGCTGTATAGGAAGTTACCGCTAACGGCAACCCTACTGCATCCGGAATAAAATTCCTGAACTTGTTCTGCGTAAAACCGTTCTCCTTACTATAATATTTTCCTGCTCCGGACGTCGTATTCAAAGGATCCGGCGCACCGATACAATTTCCTGTCAGCCCTTTAAATACATTTGTGGCGGAATAGGTTTTTGTACCCGCCATATGCAGATCCCGGAAATACTGGATATTATTCGTTTCCAGCGGAGCGGGAAGAATATTGGCAACGGGTCTGCCATAAGCGTCATATACATTTTCCTGTGCTACGGTAACACCATCGCTGTTATTATAGGTGACTGTCTGACGGTTATGCATACTTCCGTCAAAATAACTGATTACTTCTTTCCGCTTTCCTTCTTCCGCGTAAGAGGCATTGTACTGCCAGTTCAATCCCGGCTCATGCCAGAAAGTAGTTAATGCCAGCAATCCCGGTATCGGCTGTCCGTTCACCTTCCCGTCATATACCCACGGGCTTTCTGTTCTGAGTCCGTTGGCTTCTGTTACTATCCTGTGCCTGACAAGCAGATACTTATACTCATGGATCAGGGGAACCGCATACATGTTGGTTTGTACCGTTACCCGTGAAGAATTGTTGCGGAACATCGGCATAAGTAATGCCGGAGTAATATTGCTTCCTGCAGCAATTATTTTTCTGCCGTTGTCTGATTCTTCATCAATAAACGTCCATTCGAAGTCATAGTTAAAAGGCGATTCCGGATCCCATGATATAGTCACATCTTTTGGTGCGGCCGGAGGGGCAGCACCCGCCATAGGCACCTGATCAGCCGCAGCACCTGCTGCAAAGGCCCTGTTTGCAGCACTCTTCTTTTTCTCCGGCAGATAATCCCGGTTCACTACCACCTGTGCACTCAGAATAAAAGCGGCCGGCAGCTCTTTCAGCTCTTTACTGCTGATATCGTTGATGGTAATTTTTACCTTGTATGCATTTTTGAAATCATACTGCGCTGCCTCCTGATACACTGCGCCTGCTGCAGTATCGTAGTTAATCGTCAGCGGTACATGCTGTAGCGTGATGGGTATATCCTGATCCGGTTTACTCCAGTATTCCACTTTCATATCCAGCTTACAGGAAAATGATTGCTTAAACACCAGCTGGGTATCGCGGTTGATGCGAAATACGATGGTGTTCACTACACCATAATTACGGATGTTCTTCCAGTCGTAGGCCGGGTTTTCAAACTTTTCATCTTTCACAATCAGGGTATCGCCTTTCTTCAGCTTACCCTGTAACTTTTGCTCATATGGCTCCACTCCTGCCTTTGCACTCATATGACAGAGAAACAGGCAGGCCAGCAGACTGATAAAAAATATTCTCAACTGATAATATAGGGATATCATTACAATTCCATTAATAGCGTTAACATTAGAAGGCGTTTACCAGCTTATAGTCCTTGTAAGCTCCCGCAGGTGTCCACTGCGGAGCACTCCCTGAAAGGTAGCTGCCCATATCCAGTATTTTTCCGTTTACATAGTCCTCTTTCCATAAGGTAATCACCGTATGTACTTCCTTGTCCATATCCGGATTAAATGGGTCCCGCAGATTTGTCAGACGCATGTAGTTCTCCTTCAGGGATAATGTTTCCGGATTAAACACAAACCGGTATTCTTTACAGGTAGCATGATTGGCGCAGGTAAGACTGACAACAGAATCTCCTTTGCTTATACCGGCATGAACACGGTAATTTTCATTATCCCATACCTTAAATAAAGTATCCATCGGCAACTGGAATGGTGCTGCCAGTTTTTTCGGACGGGAAACAATGATCTTCCCGGCATCATGGCTGATGGTGATAAATGCATCTGCTAACGATATCATCTCCGTTGAACCTATCTTATAATAAAACTCATTACCATTACGGGAGAATATAAACTCCTGTGAGATATTCGCCAGGCTGTCCGCATGATCCACTGCGCTGAAAACACCACTGATATATAGTTTTGTACAACTGTCCAGATGAGCATACAACCTGAATATAGATGACAGCTGCGCTTTCTCCGTTTCGCTGAAGCGATGCTGCGCATCCGGTACGAATGCCTCCCGTTGTGTGTTCTCCTTCAAAAAGACCCTGCGTAAGGCAGGTGTGGCAAATACCGTAACCAGCATGGCTGACAGTATAACTACCGGTAATAATACCTTTATCCAGATCGTATATTTCTTCATGTCAATGGTATTAATTTTTAACAGATGGTTTTTTAAGCATGACTGCCCTTGATTCTTTCAGCGTCATAATGCCGCGTTCTGTTTCTTTCTTTACTCTTATCAGCTGCCCTTCATCATCATACTCATAGAAAGTGGAGAAATTATTTTCATCCATTTCAGCCATCAGTCTGAGTGACTTATCGTCATAGGCATAGGTTTTCACGACACCGGCATACGGGAAGATGCGGATATCATCCACCAGCAATCCAGCAGCATTCAGAGACATACTAAAGGATGATGCATTCCCGATGGTAACAGTTCCTTCCATGAGCTTCCAGCCTTCTACCGCTGCCTTTTTCTGCAGGGTAATATTACCGCTGGTCGTGGATATACTGATATTAGGATTAGCGCCGGGTCCGGCATTATCTTTCACCCAAAGGGATACAACATAGTTTTTTCCCGATACTGGCTGGAATCCGGCCGGATATATGCCTACACCCAGTTTTCGCAGGAACTCTCCGCCAGTACCCCATGCGGTGTAATTACCATAGCCCGGTTGTTGTACCAGCGAGTGTGGATTGGTCACCAGTTCCAGGGATCTGTTAAGCCTGATGCAGTAGTTACCGGAGTGTGCGTCATTGTTTATCAGCGTATAGGCATTCGCAAAGGTGGGTATGCTGAAGGAATCAACATTACAGTTACTTCCGCCGGAGGTTTTCAGATAATTGTAATCTTCAAATCCATCGTAAAACACTTCGCGTTTCATACTATTGGAAGCCACGGCTACCGGTACGGCACTGTTGTAACCATACAAGGCGCTGCTGTAGCGCCCCAGCGCATCTTTATTTTCTGCTTCCTGTCCATATTTATCATAACCGGTAACAGCTCGCGTAGTGGTCCAGTTGGCAGCAGTACTGCTTTGCCAGATACCGGTTGTATTATTGCAGATCCAATACGGATTAAACATACGGTATGCACCGCTGCTTCGGATATTAAGCCCTTCTCCTTTACGCTGGAATATTCCCTGATCTTCCCGGTTTACCAGGTATGCTTTTTCTTCTGACACTCTCCAGTTACCCAATAATCCCAGGATATAGGGATTCAGCTGTCTGGCAGCAGAAACAATTCCACAGTTCAGTATATTGTCACAGATGTTTGGTCTGCCGCTGCCACAGGTATATTTCACTATTCTCATACTACCGTCGGCTCCTACAACATAGGTGTTGTATTTGGCATTGGCAGCAAACAGGGAGGCTGACTGGAAGATCGTATTCTGTTTCACCTGATTTACACTAAAGGTCATCATCTGATCCGGTGAAGCAGTATAAATCTCTGCCGCAGCTGCAGACCCACCGGCATATCCGCCGTTGGGGCCGGGCGAATTGCAAAACTCCAGCCTTAATCTGTGCTTACCTGCTGTCATATTAAGCGGCCAGATGGTCCAATAGTTGTAATCATCTACTTTAGGATTTCCTGCCCAGTTCAGCAGCAGTACATCATCTATATAAACTCTCAGGTAATTATCAATACCGAAGCCGATAGCATGCTTTCCGCTCATCGTTGTTTGAATACAGGTTTCTACACCAAACCAGGTGTTCACCGGCGCCTGCTCCACATTCTTCAGCCAGAACCTGTTATAGTTCATCCGGCCGCAGGTAGAATCATTCACTACCAAAGAGCTGAATGAAGCCATCCTTGCCGTTGCTCCGGTAGTATCTCCGCTTTTTGCCATTCGTTGAACCGGTGCGGTTTTCAGGAACTGCGTAGTACCGCCTCCGTTACTGCAGTTACCACCGTAGAAATTATCCAGCGCTGCCCAATGCCATTCATTGTTAACATCATAGAACCTTCCGCCGCTCTTGCCATACTCTGAAGATGGCAGTGGTCTTATCAGCGTCAGTGTGTCATTATTATTAACCGTTGGCAGGATGATACAGTTTTTTCCATCTCCGGCAGGTACCGATCCCGGCGGACAATCACAATCCTTCGGCGCGCCCCAGGCTTCTTCATATAATACCGTCTTTGCATCCAGCACTTTCAGCTGCTGTGTATAGGTATCATTCAATGCAAACTGGCTGCCGGCCACAGGATTGGTTAAAGTAGCTATGGTAGCGGTATTGCCGCCGGTCTGGTTTCTGTATCCTGACCGGTATACCTTCACCGGCCCATTGAAAGGCACTACATTGCCGGCGTCATCAATCAGCCTGATTTTCTGCACAGGATCTGTTTGTGTGGCAGATGAAACCACCCAGAGCCTTCTGCTCTCATTCAATGGCAGCAGCTCATCGCCAGGTGCAAGTAGTTTGTCATTGACGGTTACCACACCATTAGTAGTGTATACGTTTAGTATTGTATTGGCATTCTTAAATGCGCCAGACATACCGGTATATTTCCAGTAGGCCGGCATATTCACGGTGTATACCGGATCTTCAAACTCGTTATCGGTACTGGTTACTACCGGCTGGCCTGTTAGCCGGTCAAACACCAGGTTGGCAGCGGTAGAAGTAGATCCGTTGATAGTTTTTACCACACGATCCACAATTCCTGTCTGCTGAATAGTTTTCAGCGTGGAAGCAGAGCGGAACAACCGGTAGCTGTCATTAACGGATCTGGGCCAGTGCGGTATCGGCAATGCGCCGATAAATATAAAAGGTATAACGTCAACGCCTAAGTGAATAGATTCTCCCACATCATTGCTCTCACTCTCCCGCATGTCTGTCACCATTTCTACCTGACGCCCGAGTATATCTTCCCGGTTAATCCGTCCCTTTTCATCCACAGTTGTCACTTTGCTGCTCAGTCTTAATTTCCCGGCATCCAGCGGTTCTGTTTTGTAGTAGGTGATGGTGGAAGATATCTCTGAACCA
This sequence comes from Chitinophaga solisilvae, assembly GCF_009928525.1. Classification (GTDB taxonomy): domain Bacteria; phylum Bacteroidota; class Bacteroidia; order Chitinophagales; family Chitinophagaceae; genus Chitinophaga; species Chitinophaga solisilvae. Next base: position 67,666 of record NZ_JAABOK010000024.1, read on the forward strand.
CTCTGATTGAACGTTCTTTCTGCTTTGGCTTTCCCATGCATATCATTAAGCCATACCACATATCCCTGGGACATTGCCAGCTCATACACCTGCGATCCTCCGGTGAAACTTCCCCAGCCTGAAGGTCCGTACTGGGATCTGTCAGGTTTAGCCATAGACTCCACAATTACAGGGAAGTCCTTTGCGGTATAAAATTCATACTGCGTATATCCTGTGGGAAGCGTTGTTCCCACTTTCCCGCCTTCTCCCAGCTGTTTCACCTTCACATTCCTGTAGCCTACTTGTGGCGCCGGAAACAGAGATTCACCAAAGGGTTCTTCCAGATAGAAAAAGCTGGTCAGCGCACCTCTTGACTCCTGGCTGTAAGGCACGGGCATCCTCATCGGATTCTCGTCCGCACCTACATAAGGTTCGTAGGAAGCTACCCCGCTGCTGATTTCCTTATTATCTTCCTGTGTCGTGTATTCATACTCCTGTCCGTAAACGGCTGCCGGCGCACTGGAGGCTGACATACTATTCCAGTTGTCCTCCATGCGCAGCCTTTTTACACGGGCGCCACCGCCTAACTTCTTTCCATCTCCCCTGACCATCCTCACAAAGGATTTGGTCCGTTCTACCTTGGCACAGAAGCCTAACCTGGCCGCACGTTCATAAAATGATTCCCGCAGCTCTGACAGGTTACCGATGGCATTCACCAGTGCTGACAATGCTTCCCGTATACCGGCATCATTGGAAATACGATTCTGGTAACCCGGATATGCATAGATGGGATAATCTATGCGCATTCGCTGCCAGGCGGCCATCACAAAGGGATTGGCAGAAACGCCACCTTCTGATATATCTTTGAAGGTGACATTGATCGTCCCATCCTTATTATCCTTTACTGCGGCAACCTCTGCATAACAGGAAATATTTTCAAAATATTGCGGATCTCCCAAAGAAGGTTTATCCGTAATATTTACATTCAGCCGTGCATAAAAATCATTTCTGCCATTCAGGTAATCCTGTATAAAATAGCGTGTAATAGTGCCGGCATCCCCTCTCAGCGGGCCGGGCGCTTTCAGTTTAAACCCATGCGCATCTGTCAGACTGGAAGTTTCCACACCACTTATATCTTTAATAAATGCGACTATCCCTGTCATCTCCATCGCCTTTCTGTCCTGCACATATGCGTAGTCATTTGCCTCATAATCTACTTTGATGGTACCACCGGTAGGCAATTCTATCCGGGATAAATTCCACTGACGGGCATGATGATTTGCTAAGGCTGTATCCTGTACGGTATAGGGGAATTCATCGTTGGCCATATTGCCAAAGCCCGCAGCTCCGTTGTCTGTCCAGGGTTTGTATCCACCCCAGCGGTCGGAAGACATATACTCATACCGCCCTTCATTGTTGTAGAAAAAGGTATAGGGATGATACTGGCCTCTTTCTGAACTGTTATTGGTAAACCATACATTCTTCAATGTCAGCTTACCGCCCTGGTTCAGGCTATTAGGCACGCCCTTGCACAGCATATCTGTGTCATAATTGAAGATAACTTTCTTTACCGGACGCTGCAGGTCACTTTTGGAATACAGGTGTATCTCTTTTAAACAACGTAGTTTATTCGCAGGATCTATTGTACCATTCAGGTCTTTCACACCATAGGCATCATCCCTGTCTTTGGTAATAAAGTAGGCAATCTTATTCTTCGTTTCAATAGAATGCAGGTACCATACTTCCTTATCTCCCTTTATAATACTTCCTTTGTCATCTTCCGGATCAGCCAGCAGGCCGCCGTTATACTGCGCCTTGCCCGTTGCCATAGGCGTTCTCCAGGAATAGTTTTTATCCAGTTTGGAGTAATTGAATTTAATTGCTGTTCCCAGGTCATCATCTGTAATACCATCATTGGTAACATCTACATAATCCGGACTTAATATCGCCGTCAGCAGAAACGAGGAGGCGTAACCAGGCTGCGTGGTATGCTGGTAAAATTTCTCTCTGCCATAATCATGTTTGATATTATCTCCGGTAATGGATACATCCGCGAGATTCTTTTTTTTGTTAGCCGCAGTTACTGCAGAGGAAGGGATACTGAATGAATATTCATCCTGCCTGATATTATAAACGGGCAGGCCATACACTGCTCTCTTTCCATCTGGTTCTGTAACGGTGATTTCGGATATATGATTTTTTTTCCTTGTCTCGCTGATACGATTCTGTTTTGTTACGGTAACCTGTCCGGATCCTGGTGTAAATCCGGGATTAAGGAGGCTATAGGATTCAAAACCTTTTCTTTGGCTCACCGTCGCTTCCTCTGCGGTCAGATAGCTGATGGAAGTACTGCGAATCTGCCTGCCGGTCTTTTTTAACAGGCCGGTAGCCGCCACCGCATTACCTCTTTTATCGCGCAGTTCTGCCATGGCTCTTTTGTTATTCAGGGCTACGGAAACAGGCCCTCCTTCCATGATACGCCGTGCAAACTGATTATCGTCCGGTGTCAGCTCTCCCTGCATTTTAAAATAGGCCTGTTCTTCCACCGGATTACTTTCATCCGTAGGATAATCCGACAGGGACAGGAAGTCATTCTCATTCACCCATTTTCCTGATTTGTTGGTAATGTCCTGCTGATACAATGATACACCTCCATGAAAATAAGCGCCCATACCATATTCAACGGAAAGTGATCCGCCGGAATTTTTGTCTTCCGCATAAGTATCAAACACAACGCCTGCATTACCTCTGTTTAACCGGAACTGACCGCTGCCGGCCTGGCTGGTATAGGTAAATACATCCGGCGTGGCAACCGGCACAGCCAGGTTAGGAAGATTAGGAATCACAGGATTATCTTTCTCCCGCTGAAAATCCATAATAGCCCTGGGTACGTTCTTTCCCTTGTCTGCATACAAATAACCATACGCTCCGTTGGAAATGTTATTGTCTGCCACCCGTTGTGTAGACATATACCCGGTAAATCCGAATCCGCCGAAAATACCAAAGGCCGTACCGCCGATATCAAGAGAAAAAGATTTGTTCTCGTTATAGAAACCGATATTGATTTTCGGATTGAACGGAGGGGTATTGTAGATATAGGAATTGCTGATAGCGCCCAGTCCTGCGGTATAACCGAACGGTTTGAATGATACGCCCAATGTAAGATCCTTGTAGCCCTCGCGGGTGTTATACCCCAATGTTGCGGAAGATCCTACGGCTGCTACTGTTTCACCTTTGGTTTTCATGGTAACACCCAATGATGCCCCCAGTGTAGTACTTACACCGCTGCGGGTATTGGAATTCACGCCTGCATTCAGGCCGGCGGTAAGCGGGCCTGTATTTTTCCCGCCGAGGGTAAGACCGGCGTTCAGGCCAAACTCAGCTCCCATTCCATAATAGCTGTCACTGAAAATACCAATTGAAACGCTGCCGGACAGCCCCAGTACGTTTCCTCCGAAGATCTCTGCCCTGGCAGTTCCTGTGCCTCCGTAGATATACTTGGTAGCGATGTCGCTTTCTGTATTGACAGCATCTCCGTTAAAGTCATCCGCCACCCCGCGCAGCTGCCGGTTGATAGCGCCTACATTCAGGTTCCATCCCAGGCCTACCCAGCTGGCCTCATCATCAATACCGCTTCCGGAAGAATAGTTGAGGTTCACCGGATATCCGTCTACATCCAGCAGCGGAATATTATATTTAAATGCTCCTGAGAACAAATCCACCATATCGCTGGTACCAGCCGGCGAAAACTGTGTATGTTCCGGCTGTGCAGGACCGGAAGTCAATGCCAGCGTTCTCAGTGGCAACAATGTTTCTGTTACCAGCAGAGAAAGGAAGAAGATAGCCAGCGCTTTTTTTGTTCTGATACTTTTTATGATCATAGCCCGCAGCTTATAGAATCTGATTGTTGTAAGAATGTTTTATTGAACGGAAATACCAGCCTGGTAGAAGAGAACACCCAGTCTTTATACACGAGTGACATTGTCTGTACCGGCGCCAGCGGCACTCTCGGAAAAATAACCAGGTACTCTGCGCCGTCCAGGTTACCGTTGGCAATACGTTGCGCCAGTACGGGCAGCAACGTATCCCTGTTTACTATCAGCTGGAAATTTTCTTCCACGCCATAGCTGGCCATCTGCCGGCTTCCTTTCTCTTTTACTTCTCCCGGATTAGTGGATTGTACATTAATCCGGAAGGACATTTCCGCTTCATTGCTGCCAGGCGCTTCTTTCTGACTCCGCTGATCCCAGCAGGCAGGCAGATAGGTACAACGTATCACCATCGGGCCTACACGCTTTTCCTGCGACAGGGTAGTGGTGGCATCTTTCATGAGCTGTGCCAGCTTATCCTGCCTGTTACCCGAGCAGGCGGTCAGCAGCATTGCCAGTACCAGTAAATAATTCCTCATCGCTTATATCGTTTCACTTTTATACATAAACCTCAGCTGCCTGATATTTCCGTCCGGCAGCTTTACCGTCATCTGATAGTAATAGCCATCAATGAAAGCCCTGTTCTCTGACACATCAATGGAGATATGATTGTTACCGGATTTCAGCCGGATAGCAGGCAGTTTTTTGATTTTCTGCTGCGGGTCTGTCAGACAGATAATGCTATACTGCAAAGGCGTTTCTCCATAGATACTTTTTACGGCGAACCGTATACTGCCTGTGGCCAGATAGAAGTTTCCGGCTGCCAGATCATCAATATCCCGGAAGCTCTCAGGAATACGTGATTCTGTGCTGTCTTTACATTGTACACGGAATGTCCACACCTCTGATGAAGACAACAGTACATCTCCACGATAGGCGGTTACCTGCCAGATGTATTCTTTTCCTTCCGCCAGTTCCTTTGCGGCCGGAGGGAAAAACAACATCGGCATACTGATGAACTGCTGGTTGATAAGCGGCATATTATAGCGCAATGCCTCTGCCCTGGCCTGTCCGGGTTTAACATCCGTCAGTATCAGGCGGTACTGCATACCTGGAACTGCCGGCAGCAACGGCTGCCAGAAGAACGTAGGCCGTTTGTCGCAGATAGCATCTTCATCTGCCGGAGAAGCTAATATCAAGGGAGAAAAGGGTTGCAGCATGTAATCAAAACACTGTTCCCCCATGAGGTCTGTGCTGCCGCCTTTCACAGCCGGGCTGATCTCAAAGCAATATTCATACTCTGCTTCTGTAAAGTATCCTGATTGTCTGCATACATCTGCAATCTTATTATTGCCGAATCGTATATCCGCCGCCGATACCAATCCCGGAGGCAGGGGATTCAATCCAGGGCGTAAACTGAACGGCGGTGTCTTAATCGTTACCACGGTACCGGCCTGTCTTGCTGTAACGGTCACATTCAGCACCACCATGCCGTTAGCGCTGGCAGGTCCGCCTACTCTCACCTGAAAAAGGCCGTCAATAGTACGCCCCTGTACTTCCGGTATGAAAGCAAATGATACCTGTGCATGCACTTTCCCTTGCAGCAGCAGCAAAACAAAAATTCCATATATTAATCTGCGCATATCCTATCAGTTCAATAAGTAATGTAATGACAGCTGTGTGCTGAAGTTTCCAAACAAGTAATTCTGCGCGGTATTAACCAGATGTTTACGGCAGTCTACATACACATTCATATTCAGCCGCGGCAGTAGTTCCGCGCCCATCGTCTGCCTGATACCGGCCTGTTCTACCACGCCCTTGTTACGCAGGTAGGTAAGTCCGCTGGTACAGGCAATACGTTTCAGCAGCATATAACTCCATCCGGTTTCTGCAGTCAACAGGTTACCATACAGGGCCTGGTCTTTTACATCCTTGTTATACAGGACGCTCACTGTCAGCACATGCGTGCCGATGATAAAACTCTGATTGGTATTCAGGTTCACCAGCAGGCTGCGGGACGGATATAATTCCATCTGTTGTATGCCCAGTGTAGTGTTGTTGGTTTGTGGCAGGCCACCTATCTTTCCGCTGTACTGGGAAGAAACGCTTAGCTGCCTGCTCAGATAACCCGGCTGGTCGTACTTCTGCGAGATACCTTTCATGGTCGCCTGGCTCAGGCGGGACGACAAGGTGAGATTCTTTTTCACCTTCACACGGGCATCTACGGCGAACTGCCTGTTCTTCCACCTGCTGTCTGTGATGGCGGACATACGGATATCCTGCATGTCTGCCCGGAATCCGATGGTAACCTTTCTTTTATTCCAGGACCTCCGCAGGTTAACGCCATATCGTACCGTACCTCTGGAAGAGCCGGGCGCAGCGGGGTTGCTGTATCCTAAACCAGAGTAGTTTATATAAACACGCTGCGTCAGATCCAGTGCTTTAATACTGCCGGAGTAATCAAGTCCTACGGATAATGTCTGCCAGAAATCATTCATTAATGTAAAGGCAGCTGTTTTGGACGCCAGTGCAAAATCATTGCCTGTGGCTGAATTCCGGAACTCTGTATTTGATTTTGCAATCTCGGCGGCGATAGTGCCGTATTCTCCCAGGTCTATTCTTTCGGAGAACGCGCCTACGAAAATGTTCCTGGATAACAGCTGTGAGTTAAATTCTCCTTTGTTCCTGGTGCTGGCATTCACGATGCCGGCATGACTATGTGCCGTGCTGACATCACCCTTTCCCATCTGCAGAAACTGCATGGAAAAAGAGGCCGGATCCACGCCGCTGTTTAATCCCATGTTCTTGATGTCAAGGGCATCATTCCGGTTACCCAGGCCCAGCATCAGGAACTTGTCGTTATTCAGGAAGGAGCCCTGCGCACCGCTCATGAACAGGTTTTTAGCCATGGCGCTGCCATCTCCGCCGGCGATCTTACCTATCTGTAAGCTTTTGGCGGAGAGCAGAAGTTTCTGCAGGAAGCCCATGGGAGCCAGGGCTTTGATCTGCTGCTGCTTTCCGGCCATGCTGCCGAGGTTACCACCGATGTTTTCATTCACCATTTTTTGCGCGGACATAGTTTGCTGTGCTGCCATACCTTCTCCCAGTACGGCCTTCAGCCGTAATACCTTTGAGAGATAAGTTCTGGCAGCTGCCGTTTGCGGCGACAGCAGGCTGTCGGGTGCCTGGCTGCCCAGTTGCCTTTCATCAATATTCAGGGAAGTATTATGCAGCAGCAGCTGTTTAATCTGGCTGCTGTCCAGGTAAATCAGCTGATCTGCTGATACCAGGTTATCCAGTGCGGATGAATATCCGGCAGGAAGCTGCTTCATTTCTTCACGGAGGCCATCCATTTTTTTCTCCGCAAATGACTTGAACGAAGCAGCTACGTTGATGTCCTGCAGGAAATATTTATTCAAGTCAAATGATTTGTTGACATAGCCGCTCATCCGTTCCAGGTAGGCTTCCTTGTCAAAGGACAATTTCCCCAGACCTCCGTACAGCTGGTTTTCATCAAAGGAGGAGCGGCCGGAAATATTGGAATAAACAATATTCACCGGGATGTTTCCTACCACCACGTTATCTTCCGCATGGAGCGTGAACGCTACCGGCATTAAGGCGCCGGGGGCATTATCTGTGGTGATGGCAGCTGTTGCGCCACGGAAAGTATTATCATACGCGCCCGCCTTCATCAATCCGCGGATATTACTGTTACCCTTCAGGGCATAGAACCCGCGCAGCTTCTCATCAAAGTAGCGGTTGATCCTGCTCTTGTCATTAAACAGTTCATATCCTTTCTTTACGCCCTGCAGTTGCTTTTCTCCATACACCTGCTTCACATGTGTATAGAAATCAAGCCGCGTGGCTTCATTCAGAGATGGGAAAGCGCCTTTCTTATCAGGAGCAAGTACAGCATGCAACGCGGTTGTCCGCGCATTCAGGGAATCCATTACAGCATGTTGCAGCAAGGGAGCGGTTTTCATCAGTTGCTGCCGCCCGGCGGTTATACTGCCGGATTGCGCTGCTGCCGGCGTTTGTGCATACAGCTGTAATTGCATGGTACACACCATTACTACGACAGCACATAAAGTTCTTATCATACTAGGTCAGGGAAATTAAAAGTGATAATCAAACGAATTATTGCCTGTCTTCGCAGTTATCCGGTTATACAAACAAACATAGTTACCAACATTTAGTATTAGGAATAAATTTACATTCAAATCCGCTACCGGCAATGATTACACACCATTTCCGGCACTCTTGCCTATAGCTACATTCATCTGACAGTCGTATTGGTTTTACATTACTAATTGGCCGATGGTCAAAAACCTCATTAAGCAATTTGCAAACGAAAATAATAAAGAGATTAACAAAAAAAGAAATTACTCATCACCATGATAAGCATTTTCCTGTTGTAAAATTACTCAAAAAACAATTTGAAAACACAGTAGCCATAATTTTTCCATCACAACAAAACATGCAACAGCAAAGGGTTTCACGGAACAATACATTTCCTTCATACGCATTATTACTGCGCACTTACAACCTACCAATAAATTTTTCCGTTAACCAATAAATAATACTGCGATGTTTTCTTGTCTGTTAAGATGTCTGTTTTTTCAAAAAACCCATCAGGCATAACAAACAGTTCATATCTGCCGGTACCTGCATCCATAGCCATTCCACGGCTATCATCCATAAAAAGAAAGAAACGATTGCCTGTCATAAAATAATGTTCCCCGCTGGCGCGGATACCCACCTGAAAATCGATGCAGCCATTTGCCACATCATACCGCATGATAATTTTATGATCCGGAGAAGTGGTTCCTCCCAGCTGTGGCGGAGTGCCCGGAAACAACAGCAATACATGTGTACTGTCTGCCATCAGCACATCAGATACATAGTTCCCGAACTTCGTCTGCCAAAGGGTATTACCATCTCTGTCCGTCACTACCATCGTGCTGTCATACATAATAACATAACGATGGTGCATATGGAGCATGGCAATGCGGTTATTATATGGCCGCACATCAATAGCTTTTCGCCAGCGCATCTGCAGATTGCTGTCTATACAATACAGCCATTCAACGCCCTCCTTCCGCTGTGAAGCCACCAGATTTTCTGTACGGGAAACCGGCAGCGAAAGAGTATTATGAAGATGGGATACATTGGCTTCCTCGTGCCGCCAGCTTTTTACCTGCCCGTTGCCGTTCGTATGAACCATGCTGATACCATCGTGGCTGAGCAGGGAACAGGCAATGCCATGATGTACAAGTAATGGTATAAAGTGATCGCTGTTGTCTGTCAGCTGCAGGGTATCTTCCTGTCGGGTATGAAAATGCACGCGGACAAGATAGGGAGGTTGTGTGTAGTAATACAACCAGGAGCTGTCCTGATCTATACCGAAGTAGAAAACGCCATCTTTTTTAGGCCACCGGTATTCTCCGTAATATTTTTTCTCACGGGTATTATGCACCCTGATATGACTGCCTCCGCGGCTGGACTTATCAAACACCTGACTGATCAGTACTCCGTCAGAAATGATACTCATACCATAGTGCTTTCCTGCAGATGCCAGTGTCATAGAATCATGAAAGGCGCGGAGCAGCGGAGCAGGTATTTGCAACGGGCGTTCCTGACAGCAGGTAAGTACCAGCAATGCTATCAGGCAGGGAATCATATTTTTCAAGGTATAGTATTAAGCGGGTGACAGTACAGCTACTTCCAGTCTTCGTCCTCTTTCCACGCTTCACCTCTGAAGCCCCAGTCTTCCAGCAGCATGTTATACTGCGCTGCCGGCAGCTTCCGCTGGTCATAATGACCGGCGTTGTTCTTCTGCCGCATCGCTTCATAGATACTGACGGCGCAGGCAACCGAGATATTCAGCGACCGTATGATCCCCATCTGCGGAATAATGAAATTGCCGTCAGCCAGGTTACGCATCGTTTCGCTGACACCATTCTGCTCATTACCGAAAACCAATGCCACAGAGCCGGTGAAATCAATATCATGCAGGCTCACCGCATCAGCGGAAAGGTGCGTGGTGAGGATTTTATCATATTTTTTACGCAGCGCTTCGACGCAGGCAGCCTGATTATCAAACTGGTGAAGGGTAAGCCAGCGCTCTGCACTGCTGCTGCTGCGGTGTCCCCACCTCTTACGGCGGGGCGCCATCGTACTGATGATATATATATCCTGAATACCAACAGCATCGCACGTACGTAATACCGCCGCCACATTATGCGGGTCCTGCACATCTTCCAGTACCACTGTCAGATCCGGCTGACGCCTGTTCAGGGTGGTCATCAGTCTTTCTCTTCTTTCGGGTGTCATGCTGCAAAAATAGGAATATTTCCATCATCTGCCCGGAGGGCGGTCTTTGCTGAAATTATTACTACCTTCACGCCCAAACTAAAACAAGAAGAACCTATGCTCAAAAAGATCCTCAAAATTGTGTTGATCACAATAGTGGTCTTAGTATTGGCAGCAATCGCCATCCCATATTTTTTCAAGGATAAAATTATGGCGAAGGTAAAAACAGAGCTGAACAAACGTCTTACCGCCAAAGTGGATTTTAAAGATGTGGATATCAGTCTGTTCCGCCATTTCCCCCGTATTGCCGTGGGCCTCAACGACCTGCAGGTAACGGGTACCGGCGAATTTGAAGGCGATACCCTCCTCGCGGTAAAACAGATAGATGTTGCCCTCAACATCATGAGTGTGGTGAAGGGAGATAAGATGGATATCTACAATATCGCCCTGATACAGCCACGCATACACGCTATTGTGCACAAAAACGGCGCGGCCAACTGGAACATCACCAAACCGGATACCGCCCAGGCATCTCCTGCAGATACCGCCAAAACGAAATTCGCACTCAGCCTCCAGCAATATAAAATCGAAGAAGCCTGGATCAGCTACGACGATCAGCAGGGCAATATGCAGCTGCTGGTAGATGGCCTCACCCACAAAGGTAAGGGCGATTTCACGCAGGATCAGTTTACGCTGGCTACCAGCACGGAGGCCAACGGTATCACCTTCCGCTATGGACTTATCCCCTACCTCGCCTCTGTAAAAACCCGGCTGGACGCAGATATACAAATAGATAACACCACCGGTACCTATACCCTGAAAGAAGGAAAAGCCGCCCTTAACAACCTCCAGGTGGCCCTGCAGGGCTTCTTCAAGCTGGTAAACGATTCTACCTATGGCATGGATCTCAGCTTTAAGGCCCCTTCCACCAGCTTTAAAGACCTGCTTTCCCTCGTTCCGGCTATTTACAAAGCTGATTTCGATAAGATAAAAACCAGCGGCACCGCAGCTTTTGGCGGATATGTAAAAGGAAACTACTCCCCCGTTCAGATGCCTGCCTTCGGCCTCGACCTCAACGTGAAAGATGGTTTCTTCCAGTATCCCGATCTTCCAAAACCGGTGAAAAACATCCAGATCGCCATGAAAGTGAGCAACCCGGACGGCGTACCGGATCATACCATCGTGAATATGCCTACCGGCCACCTGGAAATGGATAATACCCCGCTGGACCTGCGGCTGCTCGTTAAAACACCGGTATCAGACATGTACCTGGACGGTGCAGCTAAAGGAAAAATCGATCTCTCTAAAATCACACAGTTTGTAAAACTGGAATCCGGTACAGCCCTCTCCGGCCTCCTCGATGCCGACATCACCGCAAAAGGTAACATGAGCGCCATCGAAAAACAACAATACGATCAGTTCTATGCCGCAGGTACGCTGCAGCTCAGCGATATGCTCTACAAAAGCAAAGACTATCCTGATGGTGTAAAGGTGAAGAACCTGTTCCTGCAGTTCAACCCGAAGAATGTAACGGTAAAGGACCTCAGCGGTCAATACCTCGGTACTAACTTCCAGGCTAACGGGGAAGTGAATAACCTCCTCGCCTATATGTTTAAAAACGCTCCCCTGGACGGTAAGCTGAACTTCAAAGCAGATGAAGTAAACGTGAATAAATTCATGGGCACTACTTCAACAACTTCCACCTCCGCTACTCAGAAAACAGATACTGCGGCAGCAGCGCCATTCGCCGTTCCTGCCAACCTGAATATCAGCCTGCAGGCCGCTGTAGGTAAAGTTCTGTACGATAAGGCCGTCCTCAACGACGTGGCCGGCGCACTCCTCATCAGAGATGAAACGGTAACCATGCAGCAGCTGAAAGCCAACGCCCTCCAGGGTACCATGGAAATCAACGGCAGCTACAGCACTAAAAACAGTAAAATCAATCCGGACATCAACCTGGCGTATGATGTACAGAACCTGGATGTACAGCAGACTTTCAACACCTTCAATACCGTACAGAAACTGATGCCTATCGGTAAATTCCTCTCCGGAAAAATTACCTCCCAGCTGAAAATGCACGGTAAACTGGGCAAGGATATGAGCCCCGAACTCAGCACCCTCACCGGCGACGGTAACCTGCTGCTCATACAGGGCTTCCTGAAACAATTCGCCCCGGTAGACCAGCTGGCCAGCACACTCAACGTAGCACAGCTGAAAGATTTCTCCCTGCGCGACATTAAAAACTATTTCGCCTTTGAAAACGGCCGCGTAAAAGTTAATCCGTTCAAGGTAGTGGTAAATGGCGTCAGCATGAACATCGCCGGCTCCCACGGCTTCGACCAGTCACTCGATTATACCCTTCAACTGGCCCTGCCACGCAGCCTCATGGGCTCCGCCGGTAACAATCTGGTGAACAATCTCGCCTCACAGGCTCAAAGCAAGGGTATCCCGGTAAACATCGGTGACAGCGTTCACCTGCAGGTACTCATGGCCGGCAACATCCTCAAGCCTTCCCTGAAAACAGACCTGCGCAACAGCGCCAACAACCTGAAAAATCAGGCTACCGAACTGGTTAAGAATAAAATCGACACCGTAAAAAATACCGTTCGCGACTCCGTTAATCAGATCAAAAACAACGCTGTCAACGCCCTGAAAAATGAACTCAAAAATCAACTCAGCGGCAAAAAAGATTCTACCCCATCCAACGGTAAACCACTGGAAAACGTTGGCAAACAAGCCGGAGAATCCGTAAAAAACACTTTGAACAGCCTGTTTGGGAAGAAAAAACCGGCAGCGGATACGACTAAGCACTGATATTAATTACGAATTACGAATTGCGAATTACGAATGAGGAGCGAAGATTTAAGCGGATAAAGAATTTACTTCTTCGCTTAAATCTTCGCTCCTCATTCGTAATTCGCAATTCGTAATTCGTAATTATTCATTTCCTCTTTCCTTCTTCATCAAACATCTGCTGCAACCGCCACTCCGTATACCCCACCATATACATCGTACCTGCTACCACAGCACCCACCGTAATATACCAGAACCAGTCCGTCTGGCGGTCAAATAACAAGGCACAGCAAATACCAATAAGTAAAAGAATGAAACCAATACGGCGGGAAATGTAGGCCGCATCCTGGTTGGCAACCTGCCACATTTCAGGATTACGGGTAGAGAGGAAAGACCGGTAACCATACCACGACTTTATGCTTTTGGGGGGAAAGCGCCGCACCAGATAACCCATGAAAACAAATAATACCCCAACAAAAATTGACGCATTACAGTACGTTGATTGCACAAACCTCATGAGCAAAGGAGATTGGTTGACTTAAGTTACGGAAAAAACAAGTGCAAAAAAAATTACGAATTACGAATGGCGAATGATTTTATTATTTTTTTATTTGAGATTTTCTCTCTCATCAGTATGTCCCTGAAGTTACAGATACATACTGATGAGAGAGAAAATCTCAAATAATAAAATAATAAAATCACTCGCCATTCATCATTCGTAATTCGTAATTCGCAATTCGTAATTACCAGCTCAACTAGATCCTCCCCTGTATATCATGTTCCGGCACTGCCTGGTAATTTTCCTTCATCTTCCTCAGCTTTTCTTTACCATAGGCGAGGCGGGTGATGACTACGTATAATACCGGTACAATGAAGATGGCCAGGAAGGTAGCGGTGAACATACCGCCTAATACTGTCCAGCCCATTGTTTTACGGGCTTCAGCGCCCGCGCCGGAAGATAATACCAGCGGCATAATACCCAACAGGAAGGCCAGGGAGGTCATGATGATAGGACGCAGACGCAGTTTGGCAGCTTCTACGGCTGCGGTCACCAGATCCATGCCCCTGTCTACACGCTCTTTGGCAAATTCCACAATCAGGATGGCGTTTTTAGCCGATAACCCAATCAGCGTAATCAGACCGATCTGTGCGTATACGTTGTTGCTCAGCTTCGGCAGGAAGGTCAGCACCACAATGGCCCCGAAGGCGCCGATAGGTACTGCCAGCAGTACGGAGAACGGTACGGACCAGCTCTCGTAAAGTGCCGCCAGGAACAGGAATACAAACACGATGGATAACGCGAATATATATACGGTTTTGGAACCTGATAATATCTCCTCACGGCTCAACCCGGAGAACTCATATCCATAGCCTTCGGGCAACACCTGTGCTGCCACTTCTTTCAGCGCGTTGATGGCATCGCCGCTACTATAGCCGGGAGCAGGGTTACCGTTGATCTCTGCAGAACGGAACAGGTTGTAATGCGAAATTACCGGCGCATTTTCTATCACCTTGTAGCTCGTCAGCGCACTCAGTGGCACCATGGTACCGCTGGCATTACGCACAAAGAACTGGCTCAGGTTTTTAATATCACCGCGGTAGGTGGAGTCGGCCTGCGTTACTACACGGAAGTTTCTGCCATATACGGTAAAGTCGTTGATATAGGCGCTACCCATATACGTCTGCAGGGCGGTGGCAATATCGGATATTTTCACGCCCATCTTCTTGGCTTTCTCACGGTCTATATCCAGCTGATAGCCAGGCGTACGGGCGGTGAAGAAAGAGAAGGCACGCGCAATTTCCGGACGTTTGTTTACTTCTGCCAGGAAGTTCTGCAATACGCCTTCAAACGCTTTGATTTCGCCCGCTCCGCGCTGCTGCAGCACGAAGGAGAAACCGGCTGTCTGCCCCAGACCCGGAATTGCCGGCGGCGGAATTACAACCACGTTGGCTTCCTTGTATTTTGACAGCTTCTTCTGGATGGCGGCCACCATACCGAAGATCTGCAGAGACTCTGACTTACGCTCACTCCACGGTTTCAGCGAGCAGAAAATAGTACCGCTGTTGGATTTGGTGGAGAAGTTCACCGCATTCAGACCTCCCAGTGCCGCGTAGTGATTGATACCCGGTAAGCTGTCAAGGTCTTTCATCATCTGCGACATCAGCGCTACCGTACGCTCTGTGGAAGAGGATTCCGGCAGGTCGAAGGTGATGATGACACGGCCCTCGTCTTCTGTCGGGATAAATCCGGTAGGCTTGGATTTGAATAACATCATCGTACCAACGAAAATGCAGAGCAGGATCACTATCGCAAAGCGGGAATAACGAATGCTCTTCTTCACCCCCATGGAATAACGGGAAGTAGTATGCCCGAACCAGCGGTTGAATTTATAGAAGAACTTGTTCAGCCCCCTGGATTCTTTGCTGAGGTGCATCGGCTTCAGCAGCATCATACACAACGCCGGCGTCAGTGACAGCGCCACAAAAGCGGAGATCAGCACGGAGATAGCGATGGTGATGGCAAACTGCTGATACAGCCGGCCTACGATACCGGGGATGAAACCTACCGGTACAAACACTGCCGCGAGGATGAGCGCTATTGCGATCACCGGCCCGGAAATCTCTTTCATGGCCTGTATGGTGGCGTCCTTCGGCGACATCTTCTCATGATCTATGTTATGCTGCACCGCTTCCACCACCACAATGGCGTCATCCACCACGATACCGATCGCCAGTACAAAACCGAAGAGGGTGAGGGTGTTGATCGTAAAGCCAAGTGGTATGAAGAAGATAAAGGTGGCGATGATAGACACCGGAATAGCCAGAATAGGAATGATGGTGGCGCGCCAGCTCTGCAGGAACAGGAATACCACAATTACCACCAGTATCAGCGCTTCCAGCAGGGTATGCACTACCTCTTCGATAGATACCTTCACGACGGAAACCGATTCAAAAGGCACTACATAATCCACATCGCTGGGGAACTGTTTCTTCAGCTGCTCCACCGCTTCGGTAACATTGGCGGCTGTTTCCAGCGCATTGCTGCCGGGAGCCTGATATACGAGCAGGTAGGATGCGCGTTTGCCATCCACGAAGTTGTTACCGGCATAGTTGAATTTACCCAGCGCTACGCGGGCCACATCTTTCAGGTATACCAGCGATCCGTCTGACGGGCGTGTTTTCACTACTATCTTCTCAAATTCTTCTGCAGTAGTCAGACGCCCTTTGGTGAAGATGTTATATTCGAAGGTCTGGCCTGTCTGCTGCGGTGGCGCACCCACCGTACCTGCGGTGATCTGCGCATTCTGTTCTGCCAGCGCGGCACGTATATCTTCTGCGGTAACGCCCATTTCAGCCAGCTTATCCGGTTTCAGCCAGATACGCATACTGAAGTCGTCTGCACGGGTGAAGATGTCACCTACGCCTTTGGCACGCAGCAAGGCATCTTTCACATATACGTTCACGTAGTTATCCAGGAAGGTAATATCGTGTGTGCCTTTGGGAGAATAGAGTGCCACCAGCATCAGGATGCTGGGATTACGCTTTCTTACGGTTAAGCCTAAACGCTGTACTTCCTGCGGCAGGGTGGGCTGCGCAATACCTACACGGTTCTGTACATCCAGCGCAGCGATGTTGATATCGGTACCCACTTCGAAGTTTACCGTCATGCTCATCTGTCCGCTGCTGGTGTTGTTGGTGGAGATGTAGGTCATACCCGGCGTACCGTTTACCTGCACTTCCACGGGTGTGGCTACTGTCTGCTCTACGGTCTGTGCATCCGCACCGATGTAGGTACCTGTCACCTGTACGGTGGGCGGCGAGATCTCCGGATATTGCCCTACGGGCAGGGTCATCATCGCCAGTATCCCCACCAGCACCAGTACAATAGAGATCACTATTGCGGTGACTGGTCTTTTTATAAAAGTATCTGCAATCATGAGTTTCTGCTGTTGATTCTACTAATAAACTATTTCTTCGCCGGGCCGCCTTGCTGGGCTGCTGCCGGTATTCCTATCTGGATCTTGCCACCGTCGCGCAGACGCTGGAAGCCTTCAACGATCACTTTATCTCCAGCCTGTATACCATCCATGATCACGATCCTGTCGCCGATCTTTGGTCCGAGATGCACTTTCTGCTGCGCTGCCACACTATCTTTCGCCAGGAACACAAAGAACTCGCCCATCTGCTCTGTGATGGCCTTGTAAGGGATAATCAGGCGTTCGCCGGACTGCTCATTCAGTACGCGCAGTACGCAGCTCATACCGTCTTTCAGCCTGTCCTCCGGATTATTGAATTCTATTCTCACCCGGATGGTACCCGTCTGGTTATCCACGCCACGATCGATTGCCAGTATTTTACCGCCCTGATTATAGGCTGTTCCGTCTGATAACTGCAGGCGGAAGGTAGAATCTCCGGCAGCGATGCTCTTGCCCTGCAGTGCAGCGAATCTTGGAATTTCTGATTCCGGTACTACAAAGTCTACGGCAATGGGATTTTCACTGGAGATGGTATTGAGCAGGGTGGTCCCCGGACTCACCTGTGCGCCCAGTCTCACCTGTGAAATACCAATGCGGCCGGTAAAAGGCGCTTTGATGAGGGAGTAATCGAGATCAGTGCGTACGGCGGCCAGGTTCGCTTCTGCTGCGGCGAGCGTGCTGCGGGTGGTTTCCAGCGCCGCTTCTGCATTATCCAGTATCTGACGGGCTACCGCATCCTGCTCTGCCAGTCTTTTATAACGTTCGTCGTCTTTTTTCGCCTTATTG
Source organism: Chitinophaga solisilvae (assembly GCF_009928525.1). Classification (GTDB taxonomy): domain Bacteria; phylum Bacteroidota; class Bacteroidia; order Chitinophagales; family Chitinophagaceae; genus Chitinophaga; species Chitinophaga solisilvae. Next base: position 85,382 of record NZ_JAABOK010000024.1, read on the forward strand.
TAGTTAGCCCTGGCACTTGCGATGCTGGCTTCCGCCTGGCGGTAGGCCGCTTCATATTTACGGCGGTCTATTTCATACAGGGGCTTGCCCTTCTGTACTACTTCTCCCTCTTTAAAAAAGATGCCCGTGATAAAACCTGCTACCTGCGAACGCAGCTCTACGTTGTTCAGGGCGGTGACGGTGGCGGGATATTTGTCGTAATAAACGGCCGGCGCCACGGATGCCTCCGTAATATTTACCGGTGTAGGGGGCATAACAGGCGCGCTCTTCTGGGCAGGGCCCTTGCATGCTGTGAATCCCAGCATGCCGGCAGCACTGATTAAGACAAAGTGGTTCATTTTTTTCATATCCGATCCGGTTACCATTTAATTGTTAGCTGTTAAGGTTCCTAATGCTTTCTGCAGATCTATCCTGCTGGATAATACCTGGTACATAGCATTGTAATAACTCAGCTGCGCAGTACGCAGCTCTGTTTCTGAAATCAATACATCCAGATAGGTTTTGATACCTTCCTTGTATTGCAACTGCAACAGGTTATACACTTCCTGGGCGGTCTGCATATTCTCTTTCAGGGTCGTATAGTCGTTGAGGTTACTTTTATAGGTAGCCATCGCCTGCATGTACTGGGTATTGATCTGGTTGCGCATGGTGGAGAAATCCCATTCGGTACGCTGCAGCTGCAGCTCCGCCATTTTGATGTTATGCACACGCTTGCCACCCTGGAAGATAGGCAGTGATAACTTCAGGCCCAGCAGGGAATTAGGATAGTTATGACTGTATAACTGACCAAATTCCGGATTCTGGTAAGCAAAGGAGTAGTTGATAAAAGCAGACAGGGTAGGCAGATAACTCCATTTGTTATACTGCAGGTTAGCTTTCAGCAGGCGCTGCTGGGTCTGCAGTTGCTGATACTCTATCCTGTTCTGGTAGTTGCCGGTCAGCAGCGTATCCTGCCCGGTAACCTGCTGCGCCAGCTGCGTAGTATCGTTAACGATAGGTACATTGCCGGCATTGGTAGGATAGCCCATCAGCTGCTGCAGGTATGCCTGTTTGGCGTTGAGCAGTTCGCGGGCAGACTTCTGCTGGGCTCGCGCATTGTTCAGGGAGATGCCTGCACGTTTGTAGTCAATCTTATCAACCGTACCACTCTGATACTGGTTGAAAGCATCTTTCTGACTACGTTCCAGCCGGATAATATCTTCATCCAGCACGTTGATCTGCTGGGTGGTCAGCAGAATGTCATAATACGCTTTGCTGACATCTGCAATAACATCTATCTGTGTACGCAGGGTGTTCTGCTGGCTCTGTTTTCGTACATCCCTTGCCGTATTGGAGGCCAGCAGCAGATCTCTGGTGAAGATGTTCTGGTTAAGGCCAAATAAGGCAGTGGAAGTATTGGCAACCCCTACTTTGGTAGGGTTTCCACCGAAGATGGAAGTAGGCAGCTCCAGGTAATGCTGGAGATTGAAATCCAGGTTAATCTGCGGATACCAGTCTGCCAGCTTGCTCTTCACTGTTCTGTCAGTAATGGATTCATCTATGCGCGACTGCTTCAGCTGGGGCTGATGAGCCAGGGCATAGCGGATACAATCCTGCAGCGTGGCGCTGGTTAAAACGGAATCAGGCTGCTGTTGTGCAAATATGCGGGGCGATAGTAACAATCCGCATATAACAGCTAAAAAGTAAACGGCTCTTTTCATAAAAGGCTTTTGACATTCAGTTCATCATTGTACCAATCAAAAACATACCTGCAGATTATCTATGAAGACAATCGGCCATATGCTCTGTTATTTTCATTGCAGACATGCGTAAATCACGTCCAGGATTAGGCTCAGTAAAAGTTTACAGTCCTGAACAGACATGTTATTGGTTGTTGCGGGTTCATAACGGCTGATACCTGGAATAAATTTTCCAAGGCGGGTTCACCGGTTGAACAACAACAGTTAACAGCGAAGTAGGTAGAAGTAGGTAAAATTGAGGCGCTAAGATAATGTTATGTTAATAAAAAATCCACCTTGCGGTGGATTTTAACAATTACTTGAAAATTGGTTCCGGTCATCCTTTATTACGACCGCTGAAAATATGTTTTTCTGCATGATAGGAAGATCTTACTAACGGACCCGCCTCAACGTAGTCAAGTCCCATGTTATATCCTATCTCGCGTAATTCGGCAAATTCATCAGGATGTACAAAGCGTACCACCGGCAGATGTTTAGGTGTAGGCTGCAGGTACTGGCCCAATGTAACCACATCGCAACCATTATCGTACAGGTCCTGCATTGCCTGGATCACTTCTTCCTTGGTTTCGCCCAGGCCCAGCATGATACCGCTTTTGGTGCGCATGCCACCTTCTTTCAGACGGCGGATGACTTCCAGGCTGCGGTGATATTTGGCCTGAATTCTCACCTGTTTGGTTAAGCGTTCCACTGTTTCCAGGTTATGGGAAACAATTTCAGGTGCGGCGTCAATGATACGCTGGAGGTTTTCCCACTGTCCGCGGAAATCCGGGATGAGGGTTTCCATGGTAGTTTCCGGGTTCAGTGCACGCACCGCATTGATGGTATTGGCCCAGATGATGGAGCCGCCATCCTTCAGTTCGTCCCTGTCTACGGAGGTAATGACCGCATGTTTTACCTTCATGAGGTAGATGGCTTCTGCCACACGCTGCGGTTCATCATGGTCTGCAGGCTCCGGACGGCCGGTTGCCACGGCGCAAAAGCCGCAGCTGCGGGTACAGATATTGCCCAGGATCATGAAGGTAGCGGTGCCGGCGCCCCAGCATTCGCCCATGTTCGGGCAGTTACCGCTTTCGCAGATAGTGTGTAATTTATGGGTATCTACCAGGTTTCTTACCTGCTTGTAGTTTTCGCCTATAGGTAATTTGACGCGCAGCCAGTCAGGCTTCTTCACTCTTGTGGTGGCCGGTTCAGCGGCTATAACGGGTAGTTCTTGCATCGCTCTTTCCTTTCTTTAAAAAAACAAAGTTAACACTTATCTCTTATTCCAGCGCTTCCCGAATTGAATACCGATATATGCATTAAAAAAGAACTGTTTATTCTCGTTGGTAGCCATGATTTCTATCTTTTTGCTGTACATTTCAGCATTTACGCCTACTTCCAGGGCGCTCACCACCTCGTTGAAATGCGCCCAGTCGAACCGCATCCCCAGTTTGGCATGCAATCCGGGCACAAAGCTCAGGTCGCCCCAGCCCTTACCAAAGCCAGCCGCACCGATTATTTTGTCTTCCGACAGGAAATTGCCGGGGGCGGCAGGGTTATATTTAATTTCTTCTACCTGTCCGGATGCCCCTTCCACGTTCAGGTAGTAAGGTTTCAGCAGCCCTGCGGAGATACCTCCGTAATAGATGGCATTCACCTCTACCCCGTTTTTATTGCCTTTGCCGCCTATCAGGTAACGCTGACCTATGCCCAGCTTAGCCTGGTAGAAATTATTGACCTTCCCGAAAATGAACGGGCGTTCGCTGAACGACCAGCCGCCACCGCCGCTGCTCTGGCGTTTATACTCCCGGTGGTCTTTCTTTTCGGAAAATTCAAACTGGAAATAATTTACTTTCTTCCGGGTTTTGCGGTAGCCCAACTCCACAAAGCCTGTCCAGCCGTCGGTATTCAGACGGGCGCCCACCGAAAAGTCACGCTGGAAAACATTTTCTCCCTCTTCCTGTTCACGGAAAATGGCGATCTTCTTCAGCTTGCGCTGCTCCTTCTCGCTTTTCTTTGATGGCCGGGGCAGATTATTGTTCTGGGCAAACAGGCCTCCGGATAATGTCGCTAAAAACAGGATTAAGTATAATTTTTTCACAGTGATGGGCTTATTAATAATAAATAAACGCTTGAATAAAGCTATTGTTATGTTAATATTACAAACGTACCTAATTTTTTTATACCCCGCCAGCCTCCCATTCAACATCTGTTAAAAATACCATTAATTTACATCTGAATTAATTACCGTCATCATACTTAATAAATAAAAATATCATGCAAACAGCGGAAATAATCTATTCCGGCGAACTCAGAACAACCGCCACCCACCTGCAGTCAGGCTCCGTGATCGAAACAGATGCGCCGGTAGACAATAACGGTAAAGGAGAAAGGTTTTCCCCTACCGACCTGGTAGCTACCGCACTCGGCTCCTGCATGCTCACCATCATGGGTATCAAAGCCCGGGATAACAACTGGAACATCGAAGGCACCAAAGTAAGCATCAAAAAAATAATGGGTACCGACCCCCGCCGCATCACCGGCATCAACGTCGTATTCGACTTCCCCGCCGGCCATCACCTCGGCGACAAGGAAAGAACCATCCTGGAAAGAGCCGCACATACCTGCCCGGTAGCGTATAGCGTGCATCCGGATATTAAGCAGGATATTACTTTTAACTGGTAATTACGAATTGCGAATTACGAATTACGAATGTAAGCGCGTAGATTAAAACGAAGAGGAAAGGTGATAACTATTAAATATCACCTTTCCTCTTCGTTTTAATCTACGCGCTTACATTCGTAATTCGCAATTCGTAATCATTGGTGTCCGGTAAAAATCAGACCTACTACAAGAAAAAAGGGGGCAGTTGCCCCCTTTTTTTGGTAGATTTAAGTTACCACACTTTAAAATACCATGAA
>NZ_JAABOK010000025.1 GCF_009928525.1 Chitinophaga solisilvae
GTCCGGTAAAATAAGTACCTTTATTCATGGTATTTTAAAGTGTGGTAACTTAAATCTACCAAAAAAAGGGGGCAATTGCCCCCTTTTTTCTTGTAGTAGGTCTGATTTTTACCGGACACCAATGATTACGAATTGCGAATTACGAATGTAATAGCGAAGATCAAAACGAAGATTAAAGGGGAATAAGTATTGAGTATCACCTTCAATCTTCGTTTTGATCTTCGCTATTACATTCGTAATTCGCAATTCGTAATTCGCAATTAACTTAAAAACTCCTTATATTTGATACAATCTCTCGTTATCCGCTGCTGATTATCAAACTAAAACCTCAACTAAACTACTTCCGTATGAGCATTATCAGAAAAAACAACATTCATATCCGGGGGAATCAGGATGCAGCGCAGACACTCGTTTTGGGTCATGGATTTGGTATTGACCAGCAATCATTTTCACAGGTTATACCCGCTTTTGAAAAGGATTACCGCATTGTATTGTATGATAATGTTGGCGGAGGGCAGGCAGATCTGGCGGCGTTCAGCCCTATGCGTTATGCCACCACCAATGGCTATGTGACAGACCTGATGGATATTCTGCAGGAACTGCAGCTGCCACGCGTGACCTTTGTAGGGCACTCTGTAAGCGGTATGATTGGTATGCTCAGCGCTATTAAAAACCCGGACTATTTTGAGCAGGTGGTGCTCATGGGTTCCAGCCCCCGTTACCTGGATGATCCCGCTGCAAATTATACCGGCGGCTTCGATGATGCAGCGCTGGAATCCCTGTTCGAAGCAATGGAGACCAATTACCAGGCATGGGCGATCGGGTTTTCTGCACTCGCCATGAGAAACCAGGAGCGTCCTGAACTCGCTGAAGCCTTTGCCATGACGCTGAAGGAAATAAGGCCGGACATTGCCGTTTCGGTGGCCAGAGCTATCTTTCACCTGGATCACCGGCAGGAACTGGCTAAAGTCAGCAAACCCGTACTGATTATCCAGACAGCCAATGATATTGCCGTACCACCGGTAGTAAGTGAGTATATGGAACAGCATATCCCCGGCAGCAAACGCATTAAAGTACAGACACAGGGACATTTTCCGCATATCAGCGCACCCGCAGAAGTAATTGGTGCGTTGCAATCGTTTTTGTAAATATCTTCACACTTAAATTTCTATCGTGATCAGCTGGGAACGGAAAGCACTCAATTTCATTAATCAGACAAGCAGATGGGATAAGGAAAAACATATCTCCTCTTTCCTTGCATTCAGTATATCGCTGGTAAAAAACCTGGTGGAAGCTGATATTGCACTGCAGCTTGAATTTGAAGATGAAAACACGGCGAAGGTAAAAAATGCTTCTCCCGTTTTTCTCAATGATATTGTACTGAATCCGGACCCGGTGAGGAAGCTGCTGTATAAACATGCCTTCAAAAGCATTTACTGGCCTGTGATTCCGCCGGAGCCGGAGAACGTATTTCCGGAGCTGCTGCGCGCACTTTCTTCTGCCGTAATCATTCCGGTAAATACGGAGCCGCATAACAGTGTGATTATTCTGGGCTGGAGCGAGCCGCAGGAGTTCAGTCAGCCTTTCCAGGAATGTACGGAAACCATCCGCCTGCGGCTGAAGGAGATCCTTACGCAATCCCAGCAACAGCTGTATTTTCAGGGTATCGCCATGCGGTTTGCCGCTGTGCTGCATACCCTGCCCCATGCTGTTATATTCATCAACAATGATGGGTTTTCCGGCTGGGTAAACCAGCAGGCGGCTGATTTACTGCAGTTGTCCGGTCCCGGCGAACAGCTGCCAGCCATCCTCTCGGACGCCATGACACAGCTGCGCAATAAAACTACCAACACGGAAGAAATTTACAATACGGCCATTCACCTGTTCTCCTCGCCGGATAAGTCTATCACAGGATGGGAATGGCAGATGGCCGCACCTGCCGCAAAAACCTACCGCGTATCCTGTCTGCCTGTCACCTCCCAGCAGGTCAACGGCCGGCTCTGGATTTTTGAAGAATAATCAGGAGTGGCGCCACTGGAAATAAAAAGTACTGCCCTCTCCCGGACTGGACTCTACCCATATCTTCCCTCCCTGCTCTTCTACCAGCAGCTTGAAAATATTCAACCCGATACCGGTGCCTTCTTCTTTCGCATTGTTATCCACGCGTTCAAACAATTTAAAGATGCGGTCGGCATCCCGCTTTTCTATCCCCGGACCATTATCTTTCACATAAAACTCATAGAATTCTCCCTTATCTGTCCCACCGATGATAATGCTGCCTTCCTTTTTATCATTGTATTTGATAGCGTTGGAGATAAGGTTCTGAAATACCTGCTGCAGCTTCAGACGGGTGGTCTGTAATACCGGCAGCACGCCTTCTGTAGTGATACGTATATGCGCGGGCGGAAACAACAGGCGCGACAGCTCCGTAATCAGCGTCTGCACATCTACCGGTTCAATGGTATGTGAAATATCGCTCTGGCGGGTATAGTCGAGCATAGAGGTAATCATTTCCGTCAGGTGATTGGTAGCGCCTAGCACAATGCCCATGTACTCCTTTAAATCCGGGGCCTGTTGTATACGTTCATCTTCATTAATCAGCGTCAGCAGGCTGATAGCCCCTGACAACGGGGATTTGAGGTCATGGGCCACCACGTACATAAACCTTTCCAGCTGCTTGTTCACTTTTTCTTTATCTGCCATCGCCTGTCTGAGGTTTTGCTGATAGAAATACAATTTTTCGAATACATTCACTTTCGCGCGGGTAACATTGACATCGAGGGGTTTGGGGAGATAATCCACTGCACCTTCTTCAAAGCCGCGTAATACATTCTGTTCATCCTTGTTGATAGCGGTGACAAAGATGATGGAGATATGTTTTGTTTTGGGATTGGATTGCAGGAGCCGGGCTACCTCATAGCCGTCCATATCCGGCATCTGCACATCCAGCATAACAAGCCCGATGTCACTGTTTTTCAGGGCAATTTTCAGGGCTTCATTACCGGAACCGGCCCGGAAGAATACCCGGTTATCCGCTTCCAGCATATGTTCCAACGATACGAGATTCTCTGCTTTGTCATCTACCAATAAAATGCTGAACATGTTCTGTTGTTGCTCGCTCATGTTTTGTTGTTTATTATCTCAGTTGATTCAAATATCCGGTAATGCCATCTATTGTCATGGCCTGTACCTGTGGGGAAAGGTCCAGCGCTGCCTGCGGCATATTGCTGAACAGGGCGGTATCCGGTTGCTGTACAATGCCGGTTCCGCCATGGCTGATAATCCGCTGTATGCCTGCTGCGCCGTCTTTATTGGCGCCGCTGAGCAGTATGCCCAGTGCATGCCGGCGATAGATGGCTGCTGCGCTGAAAAAGCTGACATCGATGGAAGGCCGGCTGAAATGCAGCGGTTCGGAGTAGTCCAGTGAAAACGTCCGGTCTTCTTCTATCAGCAGGTGATAATTCTGCGGGGCCAGGTATACCCGGGATTCCACCGGTTCTTTATCTACCGGTTCCGTAATCGGAATCTTTGCCGATAACAGGTTATGCAATTCGCTCTGCACATTTTTCAGCCGGTGCAATATAATCACTACCGGCCATTTCAACGGCTGGTGCAGACTATTCAACAACTGTACCAATACCGGCAGACTGCCCGCAGAGCCGCCGATGGCCACCATTCCGATGGAGGGTAATACCTGCAATAGCTATAGTTTTCGCCTGTAAATTTTGCTGGAATCGCTGACTTCTTCAAAGTGCCGGCGTTCTTCCGTGAACATCATTGATTCTTTCAGTCCCAGTGCCAGATATCCCAACGGCGCCAGGCTTTCCCGGAACAGGCCGATGACACGGTCCTGCAGCCGGCGGTTGAAATAGATGAACACATTACGGCAGCAGACCAGGTGGAACTCATTAAACACCTGATCTGTTACCAGGTTATGCTGAAAGAAGATAATATTTTTTCGCAGGGCCGGGCTGATGATCGCATGATCGTACCTGGCGGTATAATAATTGGAAAAGTCCTGCAGGCCGCCTGCCAGTATATAATTCTGGGTGTATTCCTTCATGTATCTGAGCGGAATAATGGCCTGTCCGGCTTTTTCCAGGTTGGCCGCGTTGAGGTCTGTGGCATATATACGGCACCGTTCCAGCAATCCGGCTTCCTGCAGCAGGATGACCATGGAGAAGACCTCTTCTCCCGTGGCGCATCCGGCATGCCATATTTTAATAATCGGATAAGATGCCAGCCGGGGTAATACCAGCTCCCGCATATCCCTGTAAAATGGCGGGTCGCGGAACATCTCGGTAACATTGACGGTGATGAACTGGGTCATCCGCCGGAAGAAAACGGGATCATTCTCCAGCCGCGTCAGCAGCTCCCGTACACTGTTGAGCCGCACATGCCCGATGAAGCGTACGAAACGGCGTTTGAGGGAAGCCGGGGCATAATCCGTAAAGTCGTATCCGTACCTGGTTCTCACCAGCTGTACGATATCCGATAATTCCCGGTTGCTGATTTCTTCTACCATAGGTGTTTACGATAACCATACATGGAGTAATGACAATAATTTACTGCTGTCTACCGGCTTGGTAATATAATCTGATGCGCCCGCGTCAATACATTGCTGCCGGTCGCCCGCCATCGCCTTGGCTGTCAGCGCAATTACGGGCAGCTGTACAAATCTTACATCAGCCCGTATATGTTTCATGGCTTCAAAACCGTCCATTTCGGGCATCATAATATCCATCAGCACCAGGTGGATGCCGGGGTTTTTATCCAGTACAGACAGGGCTTCGCGACCGTCGGCGGCAGTGAGTACGCGTATTCCCTGTTCTTCCAGCAGCGCGCTGATAGAAAATACGTTGCGCATGTCGTCATCTGCCAGCAGTACCGTTTTGCCTTCCAGCAGGGAATGCTGCGGTGATGGTGGCGTGGCGGCAACTACCTTCTTTTCGATTTTATAGAGAAACAGTTCCAGTTCATCCATCAGGCGGTCTGCGGAGAAGGAGGAGTTGCGTACGATGGCAGCGGCATATTTTTTCAGTTGCTGTTCTTCTGCAGAAGAAATATCCTGGTCAATGTAAACGATCACCGGTGTGTCGGCAGCAGCGGGCATTTCCGTCAGCTCCCGGAGCCGGGTAAGCCCGGTTTGCAGGTCAGTGCCGATGTCGAGGATGATACCATCATATTTTTTTCCGGAGAGGAAGGCGGGGGCGGCGGCAACGCTGGTAACAATATCATACTGTGTTTCCAGGTTTCTTTCCTGGCTTTTGGCGGCGATGAGCGGATCCGTTGCCAGGGGGCCGGAAGATACCAGCAGCACCTGTTTGAGCCGGGCCTGCAGCTGCAGGCTGATATTGGAGAATACCCCTTCCAGGTCGCGGGTTTCAATAGGTTTCTGCGTATAGCCGTTGATGTTACCTACGGTCGCTGCCGGCAGGTCTGCGCCGGATACCACATGTACGAGGATATGTTTCAGTTCTTCGGAGCTGCGCAGTATTTTAAGAATGCTGTGGCCGTCTATCACCGGCAGGTTCATATCCAGGATAATAGCTGCCGGCAGGTATTTGCGGGCATAGAACAGGCCATCCTGTCCGTTATGCGCTACGATGGTCTTAAATCCCTTATTGCGTGCAAAGTCGCGCAGGATGTCTGCGAAGAAGATATCATCTTCAATGATGAGGATCAGCTTATCGCCTTTGCGGATAGTATTGCGGTCATCGCCCGGAGCGGCGGGCTGCTGAATAACCGGTTCTGCGGGCGCTGGTTCAGCGGCAACCGGCAGGGGTTTGTGCAGCGCCGATGGCGGCAGCTGGGCGGTACCGGCCGGAATAACGATGGTAAAGGTACTGCCGGCAGCGCTGCTGTTCTCCAGCCGTATTTCTCCCTGCAGCAGCAGCATCAGTTCACGGCTGATGGACAGCCCCAGGCCGGTGCCGCCGTATTTACGGGTGGTGGCGCCGTCTGCCTGGCTGAAGGCTTCAAAAATCAGTTGCTGCTTTTCTGCAGGTATACCCGGACCTGTATCTGTAACGCTGATGTGCAGGGCATTTCCGGGATGCATTACCCAGCGCATGGTGATATGTCCGCCGGGAGGCGTGAATTTAAACGAATTGGATAACAGGTTGCGGATCACCTGTTCGAGCCGCAGCTTATCGGTATGGATCACCGCAGGTACGTCCGGCATCACGGTTTTATCAAACCGTATCTTTTTCTCCTGTGCCACCACATCGAACAGGTCGCTCAGGTCATCGATGATACCGGCAACGGTCACATCTTCCGGCGTCAGTTCTACCTTGCCGGCTTCTATTTTCGAAAGGTCCAGTATATCGTTGATAAGGCGCAGCAGGTCGGAGCCGGACTTATGAATGATGGTGGCATATTCTACCTGACGCGGTTGCAGGTTATGGTCCTTGTTTTCTTCCAGCATTTTTGCCAGTATGAGCACGCTGTTGAGCGGGGTACGCAGCTCGTGGGACATATTGGCGAGGAATTCTGACTTATACCGGCTGCTGGCTTCCAGCTCGGTGGCTTTCTCTGCCAGGTCTTTCCGGGCGGCTTCGAGCGCAATATTTTTTACCGTCATTTCCGCATTCACCTGACGCAGTTCTTCTTCCTGCACCCGCAGCTCTTCTTCAGAAGCCTGCAGGATTTCTGACTGCCGGCTCAGTTCTTCGTTGGACTGGCGCAGTTCTTCCTGCTGGCTTACCAGTATTTCCTTTTGTTCCTGCACCTGTTGCAGGAGCGTTAACACTTTTTCGCGGGCATTGGTCGCATTCAGGGCTACGGCAATATCTTTTGCCGCCAGCTCCAGGAACCGGAGATCCAGGTCTGATACGGGGCGGAAAGCCGCCAGTTCTATAACGCCCAGCAGTTCGCCGTCTATCCGCAGGGGCACCAGTACCAGTGTTTCCGGGCGCAAGGCGCCGGAGGCAGCAATTATCTGCCAGTAATCCTGCGGAAGGTTGCGGAAAACCTGAATGTTTTTACCGGCAGCCGCCTGTCCGGTCAGCCCTTCGCCGCAGGAAAACTCCTGCGGCGCAGTCGCCGGCATACTAACGCTGCCGTACATACGTAATTTCGCTGTTCTTTCATCGTAATGATAGAAGGCGCCTGCCTCAAAGCCGGCAACAGAGGTAAGGGTACCCAGGGAATTGCGGGTCAGGTCGTGTACATTACTGATACCCTGCAGACTGTCCTTGATATCGTTGGTAACAGACAGCAGCCAGTTCTGTTCCGTTGTTTCCTTATTCAGCCGTTGTTCTTCCTGCAGCTTATCATTCAGCTGCTGCTGGGCGGCAATTCTTGATTTAAATTCCTTCCAGGTAACAAGCATCAGGATAAAACCTACCAGCAGTATAAAACTGTTGTTGATGATAAGCGTGGCGATTGCCCGGTCAATAGAATGACTATTTTCCTGCTCCCGGATGGTCAGCAGCCTTCTTTCTTCATTGCTGATGGCGTCAATGGCATCCTGTACCTTGTTTACCAGCACCACTTCCTTATCAGTGATAATGGTATTCTGGGAGAATGTTTTATCAAAATGGAAATGGTCCAGGTCATCCCAGAACCGAAGCATGCCATTGATGGCTGTTTCCAGTTCCGTGATATTTTTCTCCTGGCGGGGGTTATCCGTCACCATGCTCCGCAGCTGGTTCAGCGCCGGTCGTACTTTTGGCACCCCGGCTTCATACGGGTCCAGAAATTTATGATCAAATGTACTTCTGTAGCCTCTCCTGGCGGCTTCCAGATCATAGATCAGGTGCTGCACCTGTTCCGCCTGATATAATACCTTATACGTATGCTGTACCCATCTGGCTTCATGCACCTGCGTCTTATAGGTACGCCAGGATAAAAATCCTCCGAGTATTACCAGCAACACCACGATAGTGAATCCCAGGTACAGTCTGTTTACTAAAGAAATTTTCATATCTGATGATAACAACGGGTAGAATAATTAGGTTTGCAGTAATAAAAAGCTTCTTTTTTTAATCATTTTATAAATCTGCTGTAAAAGTAGTCAAATGACCTCATTTTCAATATGTTTGTAAAATAATATGAATACTATAATATAATAATATATAATAATTTCAGACTTTATTTTTTGATGAGGAAATCTAACGAAAGCGGAAATTAAGTATATATCTACAGAAAGAAAATCATTACCGGTTTATCTTTTTCAGAAAACGGCAATAACCGGCATTCAATTTGTCTGTTATGCCGCAACCCAAAAAAAAATATACAATCACAACAACTAAACTGACGGATAGCACCAGGTGTTTATCCTATAAATCAAGCCACGATGAGTAAAATACTGTTAATTGAGGATGATGAGATAATGCCCAAGATAGTAGCGCGCATTCTGCCTGCTACCGAATACCAGCTGGATCATGTATCCAACGGGAAAGAAGCCTTGCTGAAACTGGAAGCCACCAATTTTGACTACGACCTCATCATAACAGATATTATGATGCCATATGCGAACGGGTTCGAGATTCTCAGCAAAGTGAAGAACCAGTCCAGGCCCATACCTGTTATTATTGTATCTAACGCAGGTAATGAAGATATGATTATGGAAGGTTTCAAACTGGGCGCAGACGATTTTCTGAAGAAGCCTATCCTGCCGGCAGAACTGCTGATCAGGGTGAAAAGATTACTCATGAAGAATACTTAATGCATGGCGTTATTACAACTATCAGCATTTCCCTCCACCATTGAATCGATATTCCGGAATGCTCCGCTGGCCATACAGATAGCTATGGTGTTTATTGTGGTAGCTATAACCGGAACTGCGCTGGCCTACTACTCCATTCTGCGGAGCCGGTACCGTGGATACCGCCGGGACAAAAAATTGTCTGTGCTGCTGCCTGAAATCGACAACCTGATCATTGATGAGGTGCTCACCAATCCTGACATGCAGCAGGATATTCCGGCCGACCAGGTGCCGCTGAACCTGGAGCCGTTTCAGCGGCTGCCGCTGGACCGACCATGGGCCAGGCAGGCATTGACAGACCGCATCATCCACTTCCGCCGTAACGTGCGGGGAAATATGGGCAATCTGTTGCGCAACCTGTACATTCAGCTGGAACTGGACAAAGACACCATGAAGAAGATGAAGTCCAGGCGATGGGAGAAAAAAGTGCAGGCACTGGTGGAACTGACCAGCCTGAACATGTCCATCGCCGACGTGACCATTCTACCGCTGACCAACAGCCGTAACCGGGAGTTACGTGCAGCGGCGCGTCACGCCTATATCAAGCTCAGTAAAAACGAGCCTTTCAAATTCTTTGACGTAGTCACCGATCCGCTGCTGATGTGGGATCAGGTGGAGCTTTTCCGTATCATCACCACCACGGAAGGCATTGCCATCCCCAACTTCGCCCGCTGGATCACCTATTCCGGCAATAAAAGCGTGGTATCCTTCTGCCTGAAACTGGTTGTACATTACAATCAGCTCGCAGCCGTTCCGGCTATTATCAAACTGCTGGATACGCGCGACCACTACCTTCGTGCAGATGCCATCAACTGCCTGGGCAAACTGAAAGTAGCCGAAGCGGAAGATCAGCTGGTACGTATTTACACCTCGCAACCCCTGCACTGCCAGATAGAGATACTCAAAGCCATCGGACGTATCAGCAGCGGCAGGAATATTGACTTCCTGAAAACGGAGTTCCTGCATTCTACTGACTTCGACCTCCGCAAGAGCGCCGCCAAATCACTTGTCAAAAACGAATGGTTCGCCAAACAGGTGATCGATGAACTGCTGGCGACCTCGTCTCCGGAAAATCTGCGCATCCTCAAACATTGCATGAATCCTTTAATTAAATACTGATGACGGGAATAGCGGAAACTTTGGCCAGGATTTATGAAGGCGCCATTTTCGTATACGGCCTGGTGTTACTACTCACCTACGCCATGCTGGCAATACTTTCCATTATTGCCGTACGGCAATATGTTAAACGGAGCAGCTACCATCAGCTTAACCTGCTGGCCGGGTCCCCGCTGGCGCCGGGCATCACCGTACTCGCCCCCGCCTTCAACGAAGGCCTGACCATCATCTCCAACGTACGCTCCCTGCTCACGCTGAACTACCCCCGGTACGAAATCATTATCATCAATGACGGCAGCACGGACAATACCATGGAACAGCTGGTGGATGAATTCAAACTCGTGGAGGTAGACTTTGCCTTTACCGTAAAGATCCGTTCCCAGCCTATACGCAGGGTATTCAAGTCCACCGACCCGGCCTATTCCAGCCTGCTCGTGATCGATAAGGTAAATGGGAAAAGCAAGGCTGATGCCGTCAACGCCGGTATCAACATCGCGACATTCGATTATTTCCTCTGTACCGACGTGGATTGCATCCTGCATAAAGACACCCTGCTGGAACTCATCAAACCCGTGATGCAGGAACCTAAAAAACGAGTGATCGCCATCGGCGCCACCCTGCGCATCGCCAACTCCTGCGAGTTCGACGAAGGCGTAATGACCCGCATGCGGCCCCCTAGGCAACTGCTCCCCCGCTTCCAGGAGGTGGAATATATCCGCGCCTTTGTACTGGGGAAAATGGGCTGGAGCTATCTGAACTGCGTTCCCAACGTATCCGGAGGCCTGGGCCTCTTCGACAAGGAAATAGCCATCCGCTGCGGCGGCTATGACCACAGCTCTTTCGGGGAAGATATGGAACTGATGACGCGCATGTGCCGCTACGCTTATGACAACCGTATCGACTATGCCATCCGCTATATCCCTAAAACCCTCTGCTGGACTGAGGCTCCTACCTCACTGAAGATATTCAGGCGGCAGCGTACCCGCTGGGCCAGGGGGCTGGCGCAGCTGACCTTCGCCCACTTCGGGATGTTCTTCAACCCCCGCTACGGCAAAATGGGGCTGGTCATCTTCCCGTACAACTTTTTCTTCGAACTGCTGGCTCCCATCATAGAATTTACCGGGATCATCGTCTATATCGTTCTCAGCATCATGGGCTACATCAACTGGCCTTATGCCCTGCTGCTGCTGCTCTTCGTATACACGTACTCAGTCATGATTACCACGATCGCCATCCTGTGGGATCAGATCACCTTCCGTTACTACAAATCCTGGAGAGAAGTGTTATACCTCTGTATGACCCCTTTCATGGAATTTCTGCTATATCATCCGCTGATTGTATTCTTCTCGCTGCAGGGATATTATTATTTCCTCACCGGCAAGAAAAGCACCTGGGGAAACATGCAGCGGCAAGGCTTTGGTAAAAAGAAATCATAACGGCTATGGATACAATCAAGACTTTTTTCGAAGGCGGCGTGTTTATTTATGGCTGTATGATGTTGCTGATGTACGCCGTACTGGCCATACAGTCTTACCGCGGCATTAAACTGTTCCGCAAACGCAGCAGCTTTACCGACTATTATCAGCTGCTGGAATCGCCGCTCACACCCGGCATTTCCGTGATAGCTCCCGCTTTCAATGAAGGCGTGACCATCATTTCCAACGTACGCTCCCTGCTCACGCTGAACTATACACGCTTTGAAGTGATTATCGTGAACGATGGCAGCACAGACGACACCCTGGATAAACTCATTCACGAGTTCCAGCTGGTGGAAGTGGATTTCGCCTATAATGAACGCATCAAAACACAACCTGTAAAACGTATATTCAAATCCGTTAATACCGCCTACGATAAACTACTGGTAATCGACAAAGTGAACGGGAAAAGTAAGGCGGATGCCTCCAATGCCGGCATCAATGCCGCCTCTTTTGACTACTTCCTCTGTACGGATGTAGACTGTATCATAGAAAGAGATACATTGCTGCGTATGATCAAACCCTTTATGGCAGAGGATTACAGAAAAGTGAAAGAAGTAGGCGAGCCATGCCCCGAATGTGGTTACGTACACATCGAGGAAGACAGTATGCGCGTAATTGCTACCGGCGCTACCCTCCGTATTGCCAACTCCTGCGAAGTGGATGAAGGCGTCATCGTTCGTGTTCGTCCGCCGGAAAAAGTACTGCCCCGCTTCCAGGAAATGGAATATATACGTGCCTACGTACTGGGGAAAATGGGCTGGAGCATGATGAACAGCGTACCTAACGTATCCGGCGGCCTCGGCCTGTTTGACAAGGAAATAGCTATCAAGGCCGGTGGCTATGACCATGCCTCCTTTGCGGAAGATATGGACATCATCACCCGCATGAATGCCTACATGATAGACAACAACCTGAAATATGCCATCCGCTATATTCCAACCACCCAGTGCTGGACGGAAGGACCACCCAATATGAAAGTCTTCAGCCGCCAGCGTACCCGCTGGGGCCGCGGCCTTTCAGAAATCATTACCATACACCGTAAAATACTGTTCAATCCCCGTTACAAAAAAATGGGGATGATAGTATTACCCTATAATCTCTTCTTCGAATTCCTGGCGCCCATCATAGAATTTACAGGTATCATCTATTACATCTACCTGATCGCTACACATCAGGTAAACTGGCTGTACGCCCTTATCCTGCTGATATTTGTGTACCTCTATTCCGTCATGATTACCACCCTCGCCGTTTGCTGGGATCAGCTCACCTACGGCTACTACAAGACCTGGAGAGAGGTGATAGGACTGGCGCTGATGGCCTTCCTTGAACCGCTGATCTATCATCCGCTGATCGTATTCTTTGCCCTGCGGGGATACTGGTTCTTCCTCACCGGGAAGAAAACCTCCTGGGGGAATATGCAGCGGCAGGGATTTGGGAAGAAGAAAACGTGACCTCCAGTTCCAGGTTTTATTTGAGATTTTGTCATTTGAGATTTTGTTATTTGAAAGAGCTGTTTCTACGCACAAATGACCACATAACTAAATAATTAAATCACTAAATATTTTATATGGCTGTCTTAAAACATTTGCTTTCCTGCTTTATAGTATGTGTGACGTTGCAGGCGCAGGCACAGATTTTTAAACAGAAGACCAATCCGGAAGCCCTGTATAATCAGGCAGTGCAGGAAACAAAGCAGGGACATTACGGCAAGGCGATAGAACTGTCCAGGCAGGCGCTGGCAGCGCAACCCGACTTCATTGACCAGGAGTTGCTGCTGGGGCGTTTGTATATGCTGACCAAACAATATGATCTCTCCCGGAAATATATCAAACAGGTACTGATGAAGAATCCTACCTATCGTGATGCCTACCATTATGCTATCAATGTGGAATTATCTTCCGGCAGATATGAAGAAGCGCTCTGCTTTGCAGACGAGGCCCTTTATCACTTTCCGGGCAGCCTGGAATTCATGCTGAAAAAACTGGGTATACTAGATGTACAGCATAAAGTGTATCAGGGTAACAACCTGGCTGCCACACTGATGGACAAATACCCGCAGGATACGCTGGTGAAGCGGGCGTATATAGAGCACCATATGGTCAGCGGCCGGTATTATCAGCAGCTGGGCAATAATGGCATGGCGCGCCAGAGCTATGATAAGGTACTCGAAGCAGATCCCCGTAATGCCGAAGCCCGTGAAGCCGGGCTGGCAGTGGCGCTGAAGACCGGCAATTACAGCGGCGCGCTGGACCAGGTGAATGATGCACTGGTATCTTCTCCCGGCTCCTATGACCTGCTGATGCGCAAGATGAGCATCCTGCAGGAGCAGCACGACTATGCCAATGCCCTCAGCGTATTGCAGGAGATATTACGCAAATATCCGTCAGACGGCAAGGTGCGCGCGCTGGAGACATCGCTGCGCATGGAAGCCGCCGCCTACTATACCAACACAGACCCGCTGTCATTATACCAGGGCGTGCTGGAGAAAAATCCCGGCAACCGCGAAGCCCTCGACAAAGTCATTACCTGGTGCATGGTACGCGGCAACTACCGCGAGGCTATGGTATGGATCAACCGGGGACTGAAGAACAGCCCGAATGATACAAAGCTGCTGACGCTGAAACTGGATGCATTGGAAGCCGACCGGAAATTCAGCACAGCTGCAGACCTTGCAGGACTGCTTTACCAGCGTTCTCCCAACCCGTCCCTGAAAGAAAGATTTATCTTCCTGCAAACACAGAGCGGACGGGAATTTCTGGCACAACAGCAAAATGATCTGGCGCTGGCAACGTTTGAACGGGGACTGGATATGAGCCCGGAAGATTCTACCCTGCTGGATCTCACCGCCAATACCTACATCGCCATGAAAGATAATAATGCCGCACTGCGGGTGACTGAGCAGGCATTGAAATATTATCCGGACAACGAGAAATTTCTGCTGAAGAAATCAACGCTGCTCACAGAAACCGGGAAATACGAAGAAGCCGCTGCCATAGCTGCCAGCCTGGCTTCCAGGCATCCCAACGATGCCCGTATGAACAACAACCTCACCGATCTGTTACTTACCTCTGCCAGGGTGCTGATGAAGGCAGATGAATTTGATCTGGCCAAACAGCCGCTGCGGCAGGTGCTGGCAGCATCGCCCGGTAACAGGGAGGCGCTGGATTATATGATTAACCTGCAAAGCGCTACCGGACAGGCAGACAGCGCCCTGTGGTATGCCGGCAAAGCGCTGGAATACTATCCCAATGACCGCGACCTGCTGCTGAAAAAAGCATCTGTCCTGCAGGAAATGAAAGATTATAACGGCGCCGCCGCCATTACCGGAGAGCTGTCTAACCGTTACCCCTATACGCTGAAATACAAGCAGGCGTATATCAGCAGCCTGATGGCCGCGGGGAGCGCCTATCAGCGCAATCAGCAGCCAGACAGTGCGCTGGCAGCCTTCAATCAGGTGCTGGCGCTCAACAGCAAAGACTCGCTGGCGCTGCTTTACAGCATCAACATCCTGAACGGGCAGCAACGTTATGACAGCGCACTCGCCTATGCTGACCGGGGAATAAAATTTTATCCCGGCAACGAGAACTTTCAGCTGAAACGCGCCATCACGCTGGAAAACAAGAAAGACTTCGCGGCAGCCGCGCTGGCAGCAGATTCCGTGGTGAAGATCAATAATACAGCCGCCAACATTGACTATCACGACTATCTCGAAAGTAAAACGCTGAAGAATCAGTTCGGTCTGTATTTCCTGCATTCCAGCTATGATTACACCGATGACAAATACAATATTGCTACCGCAGAATACCGGCACTTCTTCAGGCGCGGCTCCTATGCTTTCCGCCTGAACTACGCCGGAAGGCAGACCGGCAACGGATTACAGGGAGAAGCAGAAATGTATTACACCCATACCCCGAAACTGTATTCCTATGCGCTGCTAGCTTATTCCAACAAAGTGGTGTTCCCCCAGCTGCGCGCCTCCTACTCCTTATTCAAAACATTCGGTAAAGACCTGGAAGTGGAGCTGGGCGGCCGTTACCTGAGTCTGGACAGCGTGACCAGCTTTTCTGCTGTGACCTCGGTGGCCAAACCCTTCGGTGATTTCTGGGTGAACCTCCGTGCATATTTCATCAGTGAAGAAGGTGATTTCAACAGTTCATTCAATCTCACGACCCGCTATTATCTGAACCGCCGCCAGGATTTCGTGACGCTGATAGCCGGGCTGGGAACGTCTCCGGACGACCGCAGCCGCCTGATTCAGTTTCCGCAGCTCACCGGGCTGCTGACACACAGCGTGGGCGCAGGCTATCAGAAAGTATTTAAATACAGGACTACGGTAGGGCTGTTCGGTACCTGGATCAATCAGAAGGTGAGCGATGCCGCCTATCGCAATCAGTATGATATTTACCTGGTCTTTCAACGCAAATTTTAACTGACAAACAATGCTTACGAGGATGAACAGTTTTTTGTTAACGATGACGATGATGCTGCATAGCGCCTGCTCGCAGCAGTCCGCCGCAGACATCAACCTGGTGCAGCAGGGCAGCAGCAGTTACAGTATTGTGATTCCGGCTTCGCCGACAAAGGCGGAAGACAGGGCCGCCGTTATCCTGCAACAGTATGTGCAGCAGATTTCCGGCGCGAAACTGCCCGTTATCCGGGAGAACAGCTATAAGGATCAGCCGGCGGTATTTATAGGCAGCACAGCGCACAGCAGCGGGCCGGAGAAGATTGCCGGGGAAGGATTCCATATCGGTACGGCCGGCAGGCAGGTGTTTATCCGCGGTGGCAGTGGCAAAGGCGTAGTATACGGCGTGTACTACCTGCTGGAAACGTATATGGGTTGCCGTAAGGATGCGGGCGTGCCCGCCGTTGTACCGGCCTCCAAGCAGGTACGCATCCCCGGCGGACTGGCGGTAACGCAATCACCCGCATTTGTTTACCGGGAAACCTATTATCCTCCTTCGCTGGATCCGGAATACCTGGAATGGCATGGTCTGCATCGTTTTGAAGACCTGTGGGGATTGTGGGGGCATTCCTTTTTCAAGCTCGTTCCTCCTAAAACATATTTTGCCACGCATCCCGAATATTTCTCGCTGGTCAACGGAAAGCGGCAGCCGATGCAGCTTTGCCTGAGCAATGAAAAAGTATATGAGCTGGCGGTAGCCTATTTCAAAAAGGCTATTGCCGATAATCCGGATGCTATGTACTGGTCGGTGGCGCCGGAAGACGGCGGCGGGGCCTGTACCTGCGACGACTGTAAAAAGGCGGATGCAGCAGAGGGCGGTCCGCAGGGTTCTTTGATCCGCTTTGTCAATAAAATAGCGGCGCAGTTCCCGGAGCAGCAGTTTACCACGCTGGCGTATGGATATACCGCTAAGGCGCCGTTAAAAACAAAGCCCACACGGAATGTCTTTATTATGCTGAGCACAATAGATGCATACCGGCAGGAACCGCTCGCTGCCGCTGCTTCCGCCGCAGGTTTCCGGAAAAATCTGGAAGACTGGGAGGCTGTTACGCAAAACCTGTTCATCTGGGATTATACCACACAGTTCACCAACTACCTCGCCCCCTTCCCGGATTATGATAACCTGCAGTCCAACCTGCAGTACTTTGCAAAGCATCATGTAAAAGGTGTTTTTTCGCAGGGCAGCGGAGAAACTTACAGCGATATGGCGGAGTATAACAGTTTCGTACAGGCGCAACTGTTATGGAATCCCAATGCAGATATGACGAAGGTCAACAGCAGTTTCCTGAACGGCTATTACGGTAAGGCCGGCCCATGGATCGGAAAATATATGCAGGCGTTGAGTGCTGCTGTAAAAAGTACGCATGCTGTACTGGATATATATGGCAATCCGGTGTTTAATGCAAAGGATTACTTATCGCCGGCGCGTATTGATGAATATTCTGCGTTGCTGGACAAGGCAGAAGCAACTGCTGAAGGCGATACCGCTTTTCTGCAGCGCGTGTACCGTGCCCGGCTGCCGCTGGAATATACGGTGCTGCAGCAATCGCGGGTGTATGGCACCGGCCGGTATGGTTACCTGCAGCCGGATGGCAGCGTTTCTGCCAAATGGCCTGCCAGGATAAAAAAATTCGTGGCTGCCTGTAAAGCCGCCGGGGTAACGGAGTTAGCCGAAGGCGGCCTGTCGCCCGACGCCTATCAGCAGGAATGGGATGAACTGCTGGCCCGCAAATGGGTGAAGAGCCTGGCCTTCGGTGCGAAGGTGACATTGGTAAATCCGTATACGCCGGAGTATAGTCCGATGAAAGAACAAACGCTGACCGACGGCCTTACCGGTGGAAAAGATTTCAGCTATAACTGGCTGTTCACTTATGGTAAGGATATGATTGCCACCATAGATATGGGCAGCAGTAAGCGTATCGGGCAGATCTCCCTGAATTTCCTGCTGGATCCGCGTCATTATATCTTCCTGCCGGAAAGGATTACCGTAGAAGTATCTGCCGATGGCAGTAATTATACGGTGGCAGGCACACAGCCCGTAGCGCCGCCGCAGGAAGATGATGCCCTGCAGATCCGTCATTTCAATTTTGCGGTTAGCGGCGAAAACGCGCGTTATATAAGGGTAAGCGCTGTGTGCCCGGGTACTTTGCCCGACTGGCGTGCTACTCCCGGGAAGAAGGCGGCGCTGTGCTGTGATGAGGTAACGGTGGAATAAAATATTTCCCGTGTCCCGCAAGGCTTTCAGGCTTTATTCCCGTATTTCCGCGAAAAAATATTTGGACACTAAACACTGTTTAGTATATTTGCACTGTAAATATAATTAAATGGGCATAGCAGAAAGAAAAGAGCGGGAAAAGGCAGATATGCGCCGGAAGATCGTAGATGCTGCCATTCAGATGTTTGTGGAAGAGGGATACGACAAGATGTCCATCCGGAAAATTGCAGACAAGATTGAATATAGCCCGGCTACCATATACCTGTATTACAAGGATAAGGATGAGTTGCTGTATGATGTGCAGAGCGAAGGATTTGACGCGCTGGCAGAGCATTTCAGGAAAGCGGTTACCGAGAAGGATCCGTACAGGCGGCTAAAGCAGATGGCCTGGGCATATGTCAATTTTTACCGGGAAAATCCGCAGTTATATGACCTGATGTTCATCATCAATGATCCGATGAATGCAGAAGAAGATGAAGAAGACTGGAAGAACGGGGATAATGCCTACGACGCTTTGCAGCAACTGATGCAGGAGTGTATAGACAATAAACTGGTTCGCTTTAAAAACGCCGTTGTTGCTTCTATCTCCGTCTGGGGTTTCCTGCACGGATTAATCAGTCTCGATCTCCGTTGCCGTATTAAAGTCTGCAAGCTATCCGGTTCCGACCTGGAAGAAGGCATGGAAGACGCCATTAACGAATACCTGCGGATCATCAAAGCATAACCGCATCACATATTTAAAAAGAGGCTACGGCCTTTTTTTAAGCACCCAAACTAAACACCGTTCACCATATTAACAACGACTAGTAAGCCTTTCGGGCTTTATTTTTTTCGATATCAATAAACACTGTTCATTATGTCAACATGCATCACAAAAGGAGCATTGTTAATGGGCTTGCTATGCGCGGCCGTCAGCGTATCCGCTCAGCAGCCCGCTCCGCCAAACACCGTGTTGGATCAATACATACAACAGGCCTTTCAGCAAAACAAAGGACTGAAAGATCAGCGCTTCACCATGGAAAAAGCCATGTATGCCCTGCAGGAAGCCAAAAGCCTGTTTGGTCCCAACGTTACCTTCCTGGCCAGCTACACCAAAGCAGGCGGCGGCCGTACCATAGACATGCCCATCGGCGACCTGCTCAACCCCGTGTATGCTTCACTGAACCAGCTCACCGGTTCACATAACTTCCCTAAGGTGGAAAACGTTTCCGTGCTACTCAACCCGGACAACTTCTACGACGCGAAGTTCAGGACCAGCCTGCCGCTGCTTAACGCTGAGATATATTACAATCAGAAAATAAAAAGAGAACAGATCAGCCGGCAGCAGGCAGCTATGAATGTCTACAAACGCGCGCTGGTACAGGATATTAAAAGCGCCTACTTCCGCTACTACCAGGCATCACAGGCGGTAGCCATCTATAACAACGCCCTATCGCTCATACGGGAAAACATCCGCATCAACGAAAGCATGGTGCGCAACGGCATCCGCAACAACACGGCAGTATACCGTTCGCAGACAGAAAAAGAAAAGACAGATGCCGCTATCAGCAAGGCCATGAACGAACAGCAGAATGCAAAAGCATATTTCAACTTCCTGCTGAACCGCTCCCTGGAAGAAGACATAGAACTGGACAGCAACCTGCTGCGTATACCCGTTGCCGTTAATACCGGCGATGTGAGCCGCCGGGAAGAACTCCAGGAAATCAAAAGTGCCGCCGCCATGTACAGTCTGAACGAAAAACTGGACCGGTCCTACCTGATACCTAAACTCAGCACCTTCATAGACCTCGGCTCACAAGCCATGGGCGCGCGTTTCGACAATACCTCCCGCTATTATCTTTTCGGCATCAACCTGGAGTGGAACCTCTTCAGCTCCAACCGGAACAAATATAAAATCAAACAGGCGCAGCTGGATCTGGCGGCAGTCGGCAATACCGCATCACAGACGACCGATGCACTGCAGCTGCAACTGTTTCAGGCCATGAATGATTACCGCACAACCGTTGACAACTACCGCTCTGCCCAAAGCCAGCTTTCCTTTGCCAGCCGCAACTACCGGGATCAGCTGAAAATCTATAAAGAAGGGCAGCTGCTGTACATAGAACTCCTGGACGCACAGAACCAGCTTACCCAGGCACAGCTGCAGACAGCCGTTACACAGGCGGCCGTACAAACAGCCTATGCTGCCGTAGAACGCGCACAGGCATCTTACAATATCGATTTCAATCAACAATAAAATCTACCTCCATGAAAAATACTTTGCTCCTGCTTCCATTATCCGTGTTGCTTTTTTCCTGCGGCAGCAAACCTGCGGAAAAAACCACGGCTGTCAACACCGAAATTATCCCGGTGAAAGTAATGCCACTGGCCAGACAGGGCGCTGCCGGCGTCATCAACGCCTCCGGTCAGTTTACCACCGATGATGAAGTAGATCTGTCTTTCAAAACAAACGGTATCATCAATAATATCCTCGTGAAAGAAGGCGATGCCGTAAGAACCGGGCAGGTACTGGCTACGCTCCACCTGACTGAAATAGATGCACAGGTACAGCAGGCGCAGCTGGGCTACGAAAAAGCGCAACGCGACTACCAGCGCACGCTCAACCTGCACAATGACAGCGTAGCTACCCTGGAACAGCTGCAGAACAGCAAAACCGCACTGGAACTGGCCCGGCAGCAACTCAGCACCGCACAGTTCAACCGCAGCTATTCCGCCATCCGTGCCACCAAAGACGGCTACGTACTCCACAAGCTCGCCAGCGCCGGCCAATACATCACCTCCGGCACACCCGTATTACAGATCAACGGCGCCCGCAACGCACACTGGATGCTACGTATAGGCGTTACCGATAAAGAATGGGCACAGGTGAAAACAGGCGATAAAGCTACCATCGAAACGGCCGCCCTGCCCGGCAGCGACCTCACAGGCATGGTTACACGTAAAGCAGAAGGTATCGATGCCGCCAGCGGCACCTTTATCATAGATGTACAGCTGCAGGGAGAAAAGCCCGCTGCCATTGCCACCGGTATGTTCGGCAGGTGCCGCATCAC
This sequence comes from Chitinophaga solisilvae, assembly GCF_009928525.1. GTDB lineage: Bacteria > Bacteroidota > Bacteroidia > Chitinophagales > Chitinophagaceae > Chitinophaga > Chitinophaga solisilvae. The sequence goes on from NZ_JAABOK010000025.1 coordinate 21,035, forward strand.
CACCGGCGGCGCCGGCAGCGGATCCGCCTGGAGCATTCCCTACGCCGCCCTGCTCGACGGCAACGGCGCCAGCGGATACGTATTCATCACCAACGATAACAAAACCGCACATAAAATTCCGGTGACCATCGCCGGCATGGAAAAAGACAACGTCATCATCAGCGAAGGCATGGAACACGCAGCTGCACTCATCATCTCCGGCTCCGCCTACCTGAAGGATCAATCTCCCATCCGTATCATCCAATAATTTCCAGTATCATGAAAATATCCGGTTATGCCGTTAAAAACTACCAGTTCACCCTGGTAATCTTCCTGATGATCATTGTGCTCGGCATCACAACCATCCTCAATATGCCACGCTCCGAAGACCCTGAAATGAGGGCCCCGCAGTTCTCCGTCGTGGTGATATACCCCGGCACCAGCCCGAAAGACATGGAAGACCTTGTGGTAGATCCGCTGGAGAAAGAAGTCTACGGACTTGATGATATCAAACACGTTCGTACCGCTATCAACGACGGCGTAGCCGTTATGCAGGTGGAATACAAATACAGCTCCGATGTAGACCAGAAATACCAGGAACTGGTGAGAGAAGTCAACAATAAGAAAAAAGACCTGCCGGCAGACATCTACAGCATAGAAGTAAAGAAACAGGAACCTTCTGACGTAAATGTACTGCAGACAGCCCTGATCTCAGAAAATGCGCCCAGGGAAAAGCTCCGTTACTATGCAGAAAAACTGCAGGAAGACCTGGAGAAAATTCCCAGCCTGAAAAATGTAAAGATCCACGGCCTTCCGGAACAACAGGTACGCGTGGAACTGGAACTGGATAAAATGGCACAGCTGCATCTGCCGGTCAACACCGTTATCAGCGCCGTACAGAGTGAAATGGCCAACATTCCCGGTGGCAGCATCGATGCCGGCGAAAGGAGCTTCAACATCAAAACCAGCGGCAATTATCAGTCTATCGAAGAAATCAGTAACACCATTGTCACCGCTGCCAACGGCAAAAATATCTTCCTGAAAGACATTGCCCGCATATACTACGGCTTTGAAGACGAGAAGTATTTTGCCCGCCTGAACAGCCACCGCAGCGTATCTGTATCAGCGGCACAGAAAACCGGGGAAAACATCAGTAAAACACAGCAACAGTACCTGCCTGTCATCGAGAAGTTCAAAAAAACACTGCCGGCCAATATCGACCTGGTACAGTACTTTGATCAGGCAGAAGCGGTAAACAGCCGCCTGGGCGGCCTTGGCAAGGACTTTCTCATTGCCATCCTGCTGGTAGCGTTTACACTGTTACCATTAGGACAACGGCCGGCGCTGATTGTGATGATCTCCATCCCGCTTTCGCTCTCCATTGGTATTGTGCTGTTACAGCTGTTCGGCTACAACCTCAATCAGCTCAGCATTGTAGGATTGGTAGTAGCGCTCGGCCTCCTGGTAGATGACAGCATTGTGGTGATAGAAAACATAGAACGCTGGATGCTGGAAGGACACAGCCGCATGCAAGCCACGCTGAAAGCCACCTCCCAGATAGGCATGGCTGTTGTAGGCTGCACCGCCGCACTCATCATCGCCTTCATGCCAATTGTATTCTTACCGGAAGGCAGCGGTGACTTCATACGCAGCATGCCGCTGGCAGTCATCTTCAGCGTACTGGCATCCATGGCGGTTTCACTGACCATCATCCCTTTCCTCGCCAGCCGCCTGCTGAAAGAACATACCGGCAACCCGGAGGGCAACTTCTTCATGCGATTGCTCAAAAAGCTGATCCATGGCAGCTATGCGCGCCTGCTGGACAAAGCGCTGATGCGCCCGGTACTGACCATCATCGTATCCCTGGTATTGTTCGGCGGATCGCTGGTACTGATGAAAATCGTTGGATTCGGGCTGTTCCCCGCATCTGAAAAGCCGCAGTTCCTCATCAATATCATTGCACCACCACAGTCAAACCTGCAATACACCAACAACATCGTAGAAAAAATTGAAGCGCAGCTGCAGCAGGAAAAAAGTATAAAATACTATGCCAGCAATATTGGCAAAGGCAATCCCCGTATATATTACAACGAAGTACAGGAAAATGAACGCAGCGACTATGCGCAGATATTTGTGCAGCTGGACCCGCATACCAATCCTTCAGCCAAAATTGCGCTGATAGAAAAGCTGCGGCAGAAGTGGACGCCTTTCCCCGGCGCGAAAGTAGAGGTGAAAAATTTTGAGCAGGGCCCTCCGGTGACCGCCCCCGTAGAAGTCAGGATCTTCGGCGATAATCTGGACAGCCTCCGCACCCTTGCTTCCAATGTGGAAAAAATGCTGGAGAAAACACCCGGTACTATCTACATCAACAACCCGGTAAGTAACCTGAAATCAGATGTACGTGTAGCCATTGATAAGGAAAAGGCACAGCAGCTGGGTATTCCGACCGCCAACATTGACAGGGCCGTTCGTTTAGCCATTGCCGGTATCAACCTCGGTAAATACAATGATAAAAATGATAACGACTACGATGTGCTGCTTACCAAACAGAAAAACGGCAAGCCCACGATGGATGTCTTCAACGATCTCTTTATCAACAACGGCCAGGGCACTGCCATTCCGCTGTCGCAGGTAGCCTCCCTGCAGCTGGAGACTTCTCCCCTCAGTATCCATCACCAGGAAAAAAACAGGGTGGTATCTGTCGGCGCCTTCGTAAAGAAAGGATTCCTGACAGACCGTGTCATCACGGAAGTAATCAGGCAAATGGATGCCATGAAACTCCCCGCCGGATACACTTATGAGATGGGTGGTGAAGTGGAGAGCCGCAACAACTCCTTCGGTGGATTTATGAGCATCATCATCGTTACCATCTTCCTGTTCATCGCTGTACTGGTACTGGAATTTAAAACATTCAAAAGTACGCTGATCGTACTTTCCGTAATACCATTAGGCATTGTGGGCGCGGCGGCCGGCCTGTGGCTGACCGGCAACTCCCTCTCCTTCATGGCGGTAATAGGTCTGATAGCCCTGGCGGGTATAGAAGTAAAGAACACCATCCTGCTGGTAGACTTCACCAACCAGTTGCGCATGCAGGGTAAACCGCTGGACGAAGCGATCCGCGAAGCCGGCGAAGTAAGATTCCTGCCTATCGTACTCACCTCGCTCACTGCCATCGGCGGCCTGATACCCATCGCGATTTCCTCCAACCCGATGATTGCCCCACTGGCCATCGTCCTGATTGGCGGCCTGATAAGCTCTACCCTGCTCTCCCGTGTGGTTACGCCGGTGATCTACAAAATGATACCACCCAGAATTGAACTGCCCGACCCGGAAGATACGCCGGAAGCCAACAGGGAAGTAAGGTCCGTAAATGGTCATTCTCAATTAGCGATGAGTAATTCATAATTCTTCCTTATTTTTAGGACTGATTGTCAATCATCACAACCATTCCTTTTGAAAATTTGATCTTATGAAAAGAAACATCCTGGCATTTTTTGCGATACTGCTGACAGTATGCTTCAGTGTACAGTCAGCACAGGCACAGCTGAAACGCTTCAGCATCGGACCTTATGTAGAAGCGGGCTTCCCTACCGGCGACTTCAGCAACTCCCACAAAACCGGCTATGGCCTGGGTCTGGGAGCGGACGTAAAGCTGGTGGCAGGTTTAACAGCCGTGGGTTCCATTGGCTTCATGTATTTCAACGGCAAATCAATGGACATAGGTAACGGCGTCTTTGCAGACATCCCTTCCGCCAAAGTAATTCCGTTCAGACTCGGTCTGAAATACAAACTGATCAGCCTCCTGTACGTAAAAGTGGAAGGTGGTACCGCCCAATTCACCGGCGACTACAACAACGGCACCGGCGCCCTGTTTGCACCGGGAATAGGTATCCGTTTCCTCGGCCTGGATGTTCAAGCAAAATATGAAGCCTGGTTTAAAGACGGCACGCATGGATTCTGGGGACTGAAAGCAGGCTATAACTTTTAAAATAATTACGAATTACGAATTGCGAATTACGAATGCAGAAGCGGAGATTTAATCGAAGAGAAAGGAAGACATTTAATCCTTCATCCTATTCATCTTCGATTAAATCTCCGCTTCTGCATTCGTAATTCGCAATTCGTAATTCGTAATTATTTAAAAAATGGTACAAAACCTCCCTGCACACACCCCGGCACCGGAATCAGGTTATCTCCGCTCTGATCTACGTCCGGAAGAGCGGTGATCTGCCGGTACCAGGTTTTCTTTACGGAGGGATCTATGGCGGCCAGTTCTATAAGTACATGGTAGCCGCCTCTTGTTTCCAGGATAGTCAGGCAGGACGGATTGATATAGCTGCTGATAGTTTCCAGGATGGCCGGATCTTTACGGTCTACGTCAATATCCATATAGTATTTGTTGCTGCAGGATTTTTGTATTTCGCTCATCACCTCCTGATGAGGATTTTTTGTCAGCTGTTGCTGACGGATGTTTTCCGCAAATGTTACCAGGGAAGCAAATGTTGCCTTCCACAGATCGCGGGGATTGATGCTGATATAGAGTGCCAGCGCCTCCTGCGGGACAGGTTGCCCGTTGTGCCGGTAAGTTCCTGCCGCACATTCCAGTTGTTTTATTTTATCCAGCATATCTTCCTTCCGGCTCGTAAACCGCTTCAGTTGCTGTTTATCGGCTTTCATTGTATGCATGGTTCCCTGCAGGTATTTGGAACGCGCCAGCAGACAGAGATAATATTGTTCATGTTCGTTGCACTCAGGCAACCAGTTGATGAAATGTTGTAAGGCGGTTTCGTTGGCGATAATCTGGTAATTCATTTGTTGGCTTTGAATTACGAATGATGAATGATGAATGGCGAGTTAAGCGCGAAGATTTAAGCGGATAAATAATTGAATATCCGCTTAAATCTTCGCGCTTAACTCGCCATTCATCATTCGTAATTCGTAATTATTTAAATCATTCGTAATTATTTAAAAAAACTCCGCTTCCCACGTTCTCTCAAACTGCTCTCCCGGCGACAGCCTGTTAATGCCTTCTTTTTCATTCAGGTTGCCGGTAGCGGATACATTGTCTGCTATACCACACCAGGGTTCTATGCAAACGAAATCGCCGTTTTTGGCGGCCCAGATGCCCATATAGGGAAATCCCTCAAAGGAGATGGCCAGGCCATGCGGGGTTTTATTGCTTTTAATGCTGATGGCGGAAGAGGCCAGGTTTTTAAATACCAGGGCATCTTCGAGGAACAGGGATTTGTGCAGGGGTAATTCCTGCGTATCCTGCAGCATAGGTATGGGTGTCAGCTCTATCTGCCCGGCGGCGGATAAAGGGTAACGGCCTGTATTCTCCTTTCTGTTGAAATGAAGATAATAATCTTCATAGGAGGTTCCTTCTACCAGCGGTATACGGAATGCGGGGTGGCCGCCGACAGAGAAGAGCAGTTCCTTATCACCAGTATTTTCCACGATGTAGGTTACCTTCAGCTGGCTGTCCTGTAAGGTATAGCGCACATGAAAGGCAAAGCGGAAAGGGTATACCTTACGGGTAGCCTCGTTATCCGTTAAGGTGAACGTGATATGCGTATCTCTCTGTTCTGTAACCGTAAACACCTGGTCGCGGGCGAAACCGTGTCTGCCCAGCGTATATTCATGCCCGTTATATGTGTAGGTATTGTTTTTCAGTCCGCCTACAATAGGGAACAGTACCGGGCTTTTCTTTCCCCATACGGCGGGGTCGGCGCCCCACATATAGTCCAGTCCGGAGTCATTGTGAACAATATGCTGCAATTCTGCGCCTGCAGCCGCTATTGTAATGGTAAGCCGGTCATTTGAAATTTTCATACGGATGCTTTATAGAAAGTTAAAGATAAAAAAATACGAATTAGGAACAGCGTCTTTACCTTTGCGGGGTATCTAACGATTAAAATTATGGAGTCATTAAAAGGAAAGAAAGCGCTGATCACCGGCGGTGGTAAAGGAATCGGACGTGCCATAGCTATTGCGCTGGCAAAAGAAGGCGTGGATATTGCCCTGATGGGGCGCAGCGCAGGCGCACTGGAAGAGGTAGCCGCCGAAGTGAAGGCCCTGGGCGTAAAAGCGGCCTTTGCAGTAGCTGACGTAGCTTCCCTGGAAGCAGTAAATGCAGCAGCCATCACCCTGGAAAAGGAAACAGGCCCTATTGACATACTCATCAACAATGCCGGTATAGCCGCTTTCGGTGGATTTATGGATCTTACCCCGGCACAGTTTGAAGATATCATCAAGGTAAACCTGCTGGGCGTATATTATGTAACCCGCGCCATACTTCCTTCTATGATAGAACGGAAGACCGGAGACATCATCAACATCTCCTCTACGGCCGGACAACGCGGTGCGCCTGTCACCAGCGCCTACAGCGCCTCCAAATTCGGTCTGCTGGGCCTGACGGAATCCCTGATGCTGGAAGTAAGAAAACATAACATCCGGGTAAGTGCCTTCGCTCCCAGCACTATCGCTACCGATATGGCCAAAAACCTCAACCTCACCGATGGCAACCCGGAAAAAGTAATGCAGCCGGAAGACATCGCGGAAATCGTAGTATCTCAGCTGAAGCTGAACAGAAGGATTGTGGTGAAGTCAGCGGAGTTGTGGTCGACGAACCCATAAGAAGTGAATTACGAATTACGAATTGCGAATTACGAATGTAGAAGCGAAGATTAAAACGAAGATTAATTTACTTCTTCGCTTATATCTTCGCTTCTACATTCGTAATTCGCAATTCGTAATTCGCAATTCTTAATTCGTAATTCACTTTAAACCCGAAAGCCACCCTGCCACATAACTCAGTATTTCCTTCCGGTTGGTTTCATTATGCATTTCGTGGTAGTCGCCGGGCCATTCCTTGTAGGTCAGGAGGCTGGCCGGGGCTTTTTGGGCGAAGAGGCGGGAACCATCGACGGAGGTGAATGCATCTTCGTCGCCGTGGATAAGCAGGGAGCGGGTCTGGAGGTCCGAAGCGTGTTCCAGGCACCATAGGCCGTTCCGGATCATATCGTTGACCAGGCGGAAGCTCATTTTATCGTGGCGCAGGGGGTGATGCCTGAATTTCTCTACTTCTTCCGGGTCATGAGAGATTTTATTGATGTCAAGTCCCTGATTGATGCGGACATTGGGCGCGACAGCGCTGAGCACCCGCAGCACTCCTCTCAGAAAGGCGCCGGGACGTTTGGCTACAATCAGCGCCGGCGCAGATATAACGGCTGCCTGTACGGGAGGCTTTCTCCGGAGCAGCAGGCCGGTCAGCACCCCACCTCCCATGCTGTGGCCATACATGACCACCGGCTTTTTGTACAGCTCCTGTACATGCGTCAGGAAATCAGAGAGGTAATCGAACATATATTCAAATCCGGGGGTCAGGCCCCGTTTACCATCACTTTTGCCATGCCCGTAGTGATCGATGCCGGTAACCGCAAATCCCTGTGCCTGGAAGAAAGCAGCCACCTGATCGTAGCGGCTGATATCTTCTCCGATACCATGAATGATAATCATAACCCTGCTGAAGTTGTCAGGAATCCAACTGATCCCGTGAAAGCGGGCATTGCAGGCTGACCAGTAAAATTCGTTCATAATAACGAATATAACCATTTATCCTCATGCAAAATTCCTGACGGGAATGCTGCTGATTTTATATTTTTGCGTCCTTATCAACAAATCTAAATTTTCCCAATGAGCAAGAATGGAACCGGATCGCCGGTGTACAGTATACCCCTTAGTTTCCGGAAGATGGAGAACATGCACATTGTTTTCTGGCTGCTGAAAGATATCAGCTGGTGTATGATCTGGAAGCCGCTGGGCGTTGCCATGATCTTCCCCACCCTGATTATATCCATCGTCATTGCCTGGCGCACGCGGCAATTCATGTCTGAGCTATGCCATAACGTAGCTATCTCCGTCTGGATCAGCGCCAATTCCTACTGGATGATCAGCGAATTTTTCCATTTCGACGAACACCACATCTGGGGCGGCATTACGTATAAACATCTTGCATTAATCCCGTTTATCACCGGTCTGCTGATACTGATGTATTTTTACCTATGGTGGCAGCCGAGGAATAAGGAGGAAACGGAGATTATTGAGGCGTAAGTAAGAATTGCGAATTACGAATTGCGAATTACGAATGAGGAGCGAAGACATTAGCGGATAAAGAATTTACTTCTTTGCTTATGTCTTCGCTCCTCATTCATAATTCGTAATTCGCAATTCGCAATTCCCGTTAAATCGCGTCTGATAACGACGTAAACGTAAAATCCCTCAGTTTCATTGGCGGGATCATAGCATTACCGTTGCTTTCGCCGCTGACTGTGCGTTCGGGGATGCCGAGGGCTTCCACGTTGTTGAGCATGATAACGGGGCTTTCGTTGAAGCGGAGGTTTTTAACCGGGTATTTGATTTCACCGTTTTCGATGTAGAAAGTTCCGTCGCGGGTAAGGCCGGTGTAAAGCAGTGTCTGCGGGTCCACGGAGCGGATGTACCAGAGGCGGGTCACGAGGATGCCTTTCTCTGTGGATTTGATGAGTTCATCCAGGGTAGCGGTACCGCCGGTCATGATGAAGGCGTCCGGTCCGGGGATGGCTTTCACTTTATTTTTCTGTGCCCAGTAGCGGGAATAATACATGTTTTTGATGGCGCCTTTGTCTACCCAGGTAATTTTCTCCTGGGGTCTGCCATCCTGGTTGTAGAAGGAGGTAGGCATTTCGGGGTGCCATGGATCGGAGTAGATGGTAACGGCTTCGTCCATCAGTTTTTCTCCGAGTTTGGTTTTGCCGCCGCCTTTGCTCAGGAAGCTGCGGCCTTCTTCGGCGCTGCGGGCATCGAGGTTGTTGACCAGGTTTTCTATCAGTACGATAGCCGCGGCTGGTTCCAGGATAACGGTATACTTACCTGGCTCGATGGCTTTGGCATTTTTGGAGCCGGCTGCTTTGCGGGCTGCGCTGGAGGTGAGTTTATCTACATCCAGCCTGGTAACATCGTTGTATGCTTTGGAGGCATATCCGGAGCCAAGTCCGTCTTCCGTGCGCAGGGTGATGCTGAAGCTGATGCCGGTAGAGCTGTTATAGGCAAAAAGGCCTTTGGAATTCATCATGCTGGCGAATCCCTGGTTGTTCTCCAGGTAGCCTGCAGCTACGAGGTTATTTTTCTTGGTGATAGACAGGCTTTTCTCCACTATATCCGCGCGGAATTTAGGGTCAACGGCGGCTGTCTTATCGTTGAATGAGGCAGATGGCTTTTCGTATTGCTGCGGGCCTAAAAACGGTACGTATTCCGGATTTTCGGGAGCCAGGCGGGCCAGCTCCTCTGCCCTTCTCACCACTTTTTCGAGGGAGGCGTCATCGTATTCATTGATGGTAGCGGTACCCAGCCTTTTTCCGAAGGCGGCAGATACAATCAGGCTGCCGGTGTTATTGGCGCCGCTGGTAGATACTGCGTTGCGGGCATAGCGGAGGTTGCCGCTATTGCTGGCGAAGATGATTACCTCGCATTCATCGGCTTTGCTGTAGGCAAGCACTTTTTTCAATAATGCCTGCGCTTCCTGCTGATTAAGTATCGGCATATATTAAATTTTTCTGGCTGTATTAATAACATTTACTCCGTTGAAACGCGCAGTGGCAGAGCCGTGTGATACGGCGCTCACTTGTTCGGGCTGGCCTTTTCCATCAAAATAGGAGCCGCCCAGGCGGTAGTCGCGCTGATCCGCAATAGCCTTGCAGGAATTCCAGAACTCCTGGGTATTGCTCTGGTAGGCCACATCGTTGAGCATACCAACGATTTCACCATTTTTGATTTCGTAGTAGAGCTGTCCGCCGAACTGGAAGTTATAGCGTTGCTGATCGATGGAGAAGGAGCCGTTGCCGACGATAAAGATGCCCTTTTCCACGTTTTTGATCATCTCTGCAGGCGTCAGCTTAGCTGTACCCGGCTGCAGGGATACGTTGGGCATACGCTGGAACTGTACGTCAGACCAGCTTTGTGAGTAGCAGCATCCCTGCGATTGTTTCAGGCCGATGATGTGCGCCTGATCGCGGATAGCCTGGTAGTTCACCAGCACACCGTCTTTAATCAGGTCCCATTTCTGGGTAGCCACGCCTTCGTCGTCATAGCCTACAGCGCCCAGGGAGCCGGGTTGTGTTTTATCTGCCACAATATTTACCAGCGGGCTGCCGAACTGGAATTTTTTGGATTCCCACTTATCCAGGGTGAGGAAGCTGGTGCCGGCGAAGTTGGCCTCATAGCCCAGTACGCGGTCCAGTTCCGTCGGGTGGCCTACGGATTCATGGATGGTCAGCCACAGGTGGGAAGGATCCAGGATCAGGTCATATTTACCCGGTTCTACGGATTTGGCTTTCAGTTTCTCTGTTGCCTGCGTAGCCGCCTGACGGGCATCTTCCAGCATATCATAACGGTCACGGTACAACGTAGTTACGCCTCTGATTTTATCGGATTCGCGTGGCATAAGATATTCATACCCCATACCGCGCGGAGCGCTCAGCGCATCGCGGGTAACGAACTTGCCGGTGGCGGCATCGATTTTGGTCACGGTAAACGTTGGCCAGATACGGTGTACATCCTGATCGATGTAAGAACCGTCGGAGCTGGCGAAATACTTCTGTTCATTCACCAGGAACAGGAAGGAGCCTACGTAATTAGCGCCGCCTTTCAGGGCTGCGTCGCTGACAGACAACAGCAGGTCTGCTTTTTCTTTCAGCGGTACATCGAAAGCATTTTTTTCGATAGGCGCTTTCCAGCTCACCTCTCCGTAACCCTTTTGCGGGGCAAGTTCTACAGGAGTAGTAATAAGGCGGGAGTTCTCCTTCGCGATAGATACTGCCAGCGCTGCCGTACGGGCAATACTGTCCTTATCCATCTGATCTGTGGAAGCAAAGCCCCAGCAGCCGTTGGCCAGTACACGTATACCAATACCATAGGATTCGGTATTGATTACGTTCTCCACTTTTTCTTCTCTGGTGATAATAAACTGATTCAGGTAGCGGCCTATCCGTACATCGGTGTACGTGGCACCCTTGCTGCGGGCGGCATTCAGCGCCACGTCAGCCAGTTCTTTTTTCTTTGCGGTGTCGATTGTGTACCAGGGGGTATCAACAGGGATCGCTTTCCCTATTAAGGGCAACTGGGCAAGTAGTCCTGCGCCCAGCCCCATTCCTGCGTAGTGGAGGAAGTCTCTTCTTTTCATGGAGCGAATGGGTGTTTTTTGGGAATTACGAATTATGAATTATGAATTATGAGTTAGCGCGAAGATATATGCGAACACGATTATTCACCTTCGCATATATCTTCGCGCTAACTCATAATCCATAACTCATAATTCATAATTCATGTTAAACGGCATCTGATAACGAGGTAAACGTAAAATCCTTAATCTTCATGGGCGGGATCAGATAGCTACGGTACGATTCAATGCTCACACTTCTTTCCACTTTGCCGAGGGCTTCTACGTTGTTAAGCATGATAACAGGGCTTTCGTTGAAGCGGAAGTTCTTGATCGGATGTTTGATTTCACCGTTTTCGATGTAGAAAGTTCCGTCACGGGTGAGGCCAGTCAGCAGCAGTGTCTGGGCATCTACCAGGCGGATGTACCAGAGGCGTGACACGAGAATACCTTTTTCAGTGCTTTTGATCAGTTCATCGAGGCTGGCTGTACCGCCGTCCATAATGATATTGGAGGGCATAGGCATGGGGTTCACCCCTTGTTTTTTTGCCCAGTATTGTGAGTAGGCGAGATTTTTCACGACGCCTTTATCTATCCACATGGTTTTTTCCAGGGGGAACCCTTCGCGGTTCCAGGTGCTGGCAGGCAGGTCAGGATGAAAAGGATCAGAGTAGATGCTTACTTTTTCGTCCATGAGTTGTTCGCCAAGACGGTTACCGCCGCCGGGTTTGCTCATAAAGCTGCGGCCTTCGTCAGCGTTACGGGCATCCAGTCCGCGGAACATATTTTCCAGCATATAGGTGGCTGCTACCGGTTCGAGGATGACCGTATATTTTCCCGGCTCGATTGCTTTGGCGCTGGCGGAGCTGTTGGCTTTCTGTGCCGCAATGCGGGTAGCTTCGAGGGTATCGAGTTTGCTTACGTCATTATATCCGCGCGCAGCAAAGCCGGAACCGGTTCCGGCGCTGTTGCGGGTGGTAATGGTGAATACCACGCTGGTATCTGTTTCATAAGCAAATAAACCTTTTGAATTCATGATGGCAATGAAGTCGGTGGAGTTCTCAATGAACCCCGCTGCTTCAAGATTGGCTTCTTTTGCCACGCCGATGCTTTTCGCTACGGCTTCTGCACGGGAATCCGGCGTCATGGCAGCGGTGGCGGGCACATACATTTTTGATTCCTTAAACGTTTCCGGACCGCGCAGCGGCATATACTCCGGATTCTCCGGCGCCAGCTTCGCCAGTTCCTCAGCACGCTGCACTACACGTTTATAGGCATCGTCATTGAGTTCGTTGATGGTGGCGGTACCGGATTTCCTGCCGAAAGTGGAGGTAACGGATAAGGTGATATTGTCAATATCGCCGGCGGTAGACACGGCGTTGCGGGCATAGCGGATGTTTCCTCCTTCCTCTCCCCTCAGGGTTATCTCGCACTCATCTGCTTTAGACCATGCAAGTACTTTTTCAAGTACAGCTTTTGCTTCTTCCTTTTTTAATATAGCCATAATAGTGAGATCAGATTTTTCTTGCTGTGTTAATAACGTTTACACCATTGAAGCGGGTAGTGGAGCTACCGTGGGATACGGCGTTGGACTGACCCGGCTGGCCTTTGCCATCGTTAAAGGCGCCACCCAGGCGGTAATCGCTTTTATCTGCGATGGCAGTACAGCTGTTCCAGAACTCCTGTGTATTAGCCTGGTAGGCAACATCTTTCAGCATACCTACAATCTGGCCGTTTTTGATTTCATAGAAGGTCTGCCCGCCAAACTGAAAGTTATAACGCTGCTGATCTATTGAAAAAGAGCCGTCTCCTATTATATAAATACCTTTCTCTACATTTTTAATCATATCATCTACGCTGAGTTTATCCTTACCTGGCTGTAATGACACGTTGGGCATCCGCTGAAACTGAACATCCGCCCAACTTTGCGCATAACAGCAGCCCTGAGATTTATTCAGTCCGATGATGTGCGCCTGATCGCGGATAGCCTGGTAGTTAACCAGTACACCGTCTTTAATCAGGTCCCATTGACCGCATTTCACGCCTTCGTCGTCGTAGCCTACAGCGCCGAGTGAGCCGGGTTGCAGTTTATCTGCCACCACATTCACTATTTTGCTGCCGAAGTGGAAATTACCGGACTTCCATTTATCCAGTGTGAGGAAGCTGGTACCGGCATAGTTGGCTTCATAACCCAGTACGCGGTCCAGTTCTGTAGGGTGCGCCACGGACTCGTGGATAGTCAGCCACAGGTGGGAAGGATCCAGTATCAGGTCGTATTTACCTGGTTCTACTGATTTAGCTTTCAGTTTCTGGTCTACATCTGCGGTAGCATTTTTTACATCTTCCAGCATATCGTAGCGGTCTTTATACCTTGTAACCACGCCCCCCACTTTATTGTCGGCGGTAGGTGTCAGGTACTCATACCCCATGCCCACAGGGGAGCTGAGGGATTTGCGTGTTTCGAATTTACCGGTATTCCTGTCTGTTTTGGTAACGGTGAAAGTCGGGAACAGGCGGTGAATATCCTGATCGATATAAGAACCGTCGGTAGATGCAAAATATTTCTGTTCGTTGATAGCGAGAATAGCGGAGTTGACGAAGTTGGCGCCGCCTTTCAGTGCGATGTCATTCACGGATAGCAGCAGGTCTACCTTGTCTTTTACAGGGATGGTGAAAGCATTCTGCTGAATCGGCGTTTTCCATGACACCTGGCCATAGCCCTCCTGAGGCGCCAGCTGCACGGGGGCAGCCACTACGCGGGAATTGGCTTTTGCTACCGCTACAGCTCTTTCCGCCGCCTTCGCGATGGCTTCCTTTGTAACGTTGTTCGTTGCGGCAAATCCCCAGCAACCGTTGGCAATCACGCGGATACCTACTCCGAAGGATTCGGCGTTGGCCACATTCTGCACACGGGTTTCCCGGGTAACAACAAACTGGTTCAGGTATCTTCCTATACGTACGTCCGCATAGGTAGCGCCTTTAGCGCGGGCGGCGTTGAGCGCCACGTCAGCCAGTTGCTTTTTTAATTTCACGTCAATACCATCATTCAGAAAACGTGATGGATCTACAGGATTGCCGAACGCAGTCAGATTCGGCAGAACGAGCGCGCCCAGTCCCATTGCGGAAAGCTGGATAAAGTCTTTACGTTTCAATAGAAAATCCTCCGGTTTAGTTTGATTTAGATTAGTTGATTTCTACGGGTATCTGTAATTCCATACACAAACAATAATGCTGACGGCATAGTACAATCTTTGTTATCTCATGAGCATAAAACCTTGTAACCCTAACTGAAGCCTAAGCTAATTTTTTTTTCTTATTATTTTTCACCACTCGTCACAATTTCTGTTCCCACCATAAAAAAGCGAGAGCGGCAAAGAGCGGTATAATCCACCACCAGCGGGACAATGGCGTATTTGTCTGCAAAGGCGCTGTGGCGGCAGTATGCAACGAAGATGTGATGTTCTGCATGTTCCGCCACTCATCCTGATTATATATATATGTCCATTGCATAACACTATCGCTCTGCAGCAGCTGCCATCCTGTTTTAGCAGGCCAGTAGCGTGCCTTCCAGCTGTGCGGCAGGAAAGGGTCCTGTTCGGGGTACAGCCGCGTATTTCCGGCGCGCAGCAGCGGTGCTGCCTTCGTTTCCAGCTGTACTTCCATCGGCTGATGTATTTGGGGGAAGAGCGGTGACACGATAATTTTTCCGGCAGGTTGTTTTTTCCTGGCGGCGGCTTCCAGCAAAGCAGACCAATATCTGCGGTAAGCGCCGGCCTGGCCTCCCAGCAGCCAGGCATAGGTATTGAAAACCTGCGTACGTACCAGCTTTCCGGCTCCTGCCAGGCTCACCGCGGCATAGGTCTGGCGCAGGCTGTCCTGTACGAGGGGCAGCGCATCATGCGCCACACGCAGCGCAGTAGCGGGGTCCAGCAGCAAGCTCCCCAGCGGCCGGTTACCCGGCAGCCACAGTGACGCCGGCCGGGGATGCGTGCCGGCAGAATCGCCTTTCAGTATCAGTCCAATGCCGGCGCGCTCCAGGTATTGACGCGTGGCGGCCGTAACAGCGGCCGCGTCGGCTATCACCACATCGAATTTATCAAGCAATGCCGGCGACAGCTGTTCCAGCGACTGCTGCGGAAAGTTGGAGAAGCGGGTTGCATATTTATCTCTTGATACTCCTGTACGCATAGCTACCGCATTGCCTTCGGCAGATAACCAGTCAGCCAGGAAGCGGTTGTCAAAGTCCGGCGAGACTGCCAGAAAAAGTATAGCCATTGGCGTTAGTGGCATTACTTCCAGCGGCAGCTGCTGTTGTTCCAGCGTATCGCTGCCGGCCATAGCGGTAATGCGGTATACGGCCCGGCCTCTGTGCAACGGTGTGGCACGCAGCGTAAAGGCTGCGGCTTCCGCTGCGGGCACCTGTAGTGAATCCAGTTCTGTATCAAAGGCGCTGAGGCGCAGCCATACTTTTTGGTGCAAGGTATTGCGGTAGGTTCCCTGAACTATCCATTCATGACCTGTAACAAGCTGCCGGGGCCAGTTACAGGCGATGATACCCTTTTTCTCCACCGGTTTTACTATGCCGGTGGCGGTATCCGGAACGATCATTTTCTTTCCTGAAGATAAAGGCAGGATCAGCAGCACCGCGCATACCACAGCTATTGTGGTGGCAAGCAGGCGGGCAGCCAGCCGGGACTTCCGCGGGCGGCGCACTTCCGCTGCTGCCAGGACCAGCAGCAGTAACAATGCGCATACGGGGACGATATAGTTCCAGCTCATCATGGCTTACTACCGGTTTTCAGGTTTTTAAAATATCGTTGCGGAAGATTTTCTGCTGCTGCGCCGTTAGTCTGCTGCGGCAGCAGAGAGGGCGTATCCAGCATCTGCTGCAACCCCTGTTGCGCCTGGCGCAGGTCCCTGCCGGTAAACTGATTCCGCTGAATACGCTGCATGGCTTCCAGGGCAGACAGGAATGCTGCCGGGGAAGCGGCAGCCCTCGCAGCCAGTAGTTGCGTTGCCTGCTGCAGTATTGCCGGATCGCCGGACTTTTCGCCGGCTCGCAGACCGTCTATAACTGATAAGGCTATACGAACAGCCGATTGCGGATCTGTTTTGCGCAGCGTTTCCTTTTTTATTGCGGGCAGTATTTTATCCAGTTCTCCGGTAAGACGCTTTTCCGGCTTCAGCGGCGTGGTTTTGACGCCGGTTTTAGCTACATATACTCTCGACTGCTGCTGCAGATCTTTCAGGAGCCGCAGCGCCTTGTACGCGAATGGCAGCGCATCCTGCGGCTTATACATCCGCAGCTGGAGTTCTGACTTCCACATTTCGGTGAGCGTAGCCCTCAGCTGTTGCTTCACAGCGGGGTCAAGGAAGGTGGCATCTTCCGCATTATCATGCTTGTCTGTGAATTCATCCAGTATTCTGGCGGCATTCCCGAAATCTTTCGGGTCAGCAGCTGCTTCTTCATGATCGTGACCGTGGTCATGATCATGCCCCTCCTCTGCCGCAACACGGGCATCGCCGATATTGGATTCGTTTTCTTCTCCCAGGAACTTACCATAGCGAAGACGCAGCAGCTTCTGGTCGGTCCCCAGTTCGTTGCTGCGCTGGTTGAATTTTTCCTTTCCCAGACTGTCCCTGTCTTTCAGCAGCTGTTCTGCATCCAGGATGATCTGCCGTTGACTGCGGAAGTATTCCGGTTTGAAATTCACACCGTTGACAAGGCCGTCCATACTAAAGAGGCGCGCAGTATCCGGCAGGGTAACGATATATACATCTGAGCGGCTTTGCTGCCAGCGGGTATCGGTCGTCGTGATATAGAAATACAGCTCATCGCCGGGTTTGAGTCCCAGGGTGGTCAGGTTCAGCAGCCTGGCCAGCTGGTAAGCCGGAGCATGCGCGCTGAAGTTATTGTCAAAGGACAGCTGCTGTTCCTTAAACCTCACTGATTCCCCGTTTCCGCTGGCGATAGTCAGGTGCATCTGCGCCTGCCGGATGCCGTAGTCATCTGTCAGCGCCGCCCGCACATTTACTTTAGCAGAAGCGCCGAAGTCGATGGTTGTATAGGGTTCAGGTGACAGCATCCGGATTACGGGAGGCTGGTCAGGTTTCATCTGCAGCTGGTATAGCTGGGACCGGACCTTGTTGACCCGCACTTCATAGAAGCCGGACTTACGTATAGTACGTGTAGCCGTCCACGTAGTGCTGTCTTTGTCAGGCGCCGGAAGCAGGCGTGTGCTGTCGTTGAACCAAAGTGCCAGTTCCTTTACATCGCCACTGGTATGCAGTTCCCAGCGGATTATGGCGCTGTCTTCTGCTATAATATTTAAACCTGCTTGTGTGCGGACTGCTTTCCCGGTATAGGCCGGTGGATGAATGCTTACCTTCACCTTACTGATACCGGGCGGTATAGTGGCTGTTTCGTTGCCGGTGACAGGCAAGGTAATTTGCTGGTTAGACGGCACTATCACGCTGGTGAGGAAGATCCCCCAGATGGCACAGAGCAGCACGGAGCCGCCCAGTACCGTAGCTGCCTGCCGCAGCGGGCGGTAGAACGTCCGGGGCAGCTGCAGCGAATGCAGCACCGGTGTGATCTTTTCCGTCTGTAGCTTTTCCAGCATTGATAATGTTTCCGGTGATTTCAGCAGCAGCGCGGCGCTGTCTTCCATGTCCGGGAAAGTCTGGTTCAGATAGCGGGCCACTTCTTCCTGCTGCAGTTTCCAGGGTGACCTGGCATACAGAAAAGTCAGCATGGACAGCCCCAGTACCAGTACAGGAGCCTGCCAGGTGGCGGTGAATATAAACGGCAGCGCCACGGCGGCCGACAACAGCAGGCTGCTATATACCTGATGACGCACCCACTTTGCGCGGATGTTATCAATAATCGTATATGCCTGACTGTTATGCATCCCTTGTTACTTTCTTTCGGAGTGATAAATATCTTTCCAGGCAGAACACCAGCATGAATAACAGCCAGCAGGCTTTATCCAGCGGTATATCTTCCATGCTGCCGGCAGTATGTCTGCTCTTGCCTGTGGCAGGCTGCGCCTGCGCGGGATCTATCCGGCGCAGGTCGTGGGCGGGATCTGTAACAACCGGAAATATCAGCTGCAGCAGCTGTTGCGGGAACGATTCCTGCCAGACAAGGTCCGACCAGGCCGGGTGAAAACGGGTATACAGGGTATAGTCTGCCGACAGCACCGGTTTACCATAGCCGTCTCTCCAGATGGCTGGTATAGAATCCGGCGCCTGGATGCTTTTAAATATACGTATATCCGTTCCGGTTATATATCCATTATTCGTCTGCGGATTGCCGGTGGCATACTTCAGGATATGCCCTGCTTTCACTGCAGCCGGAACAGGTTGTTCCGAGAGCCACCAGAGCCAGTCCTGCTGAGCAGGCAGCTGAGCAACATTGGTAACGGTTACTATCTTTATTTTTCTTCCGGTGTATTGCTGAATAGCCAGCAGGGCGGCCTGCAGGTAGCGGGCATCATCCGGGAAGCGGTCGGTATACACAGTGAAGCGGAGACCGGCGGTATCAGTGGTGAGCGTATCGCGTGGTATAAAGAAGATAGCATCCGGAGAGCTGCGTCCATATAATATGCGGGTGCTGTCGCCTGCCAGCGGATAGCTGACAGCGTTCCATTGCAGCAGGGTATCTGTTGCCGGCGCCATGTACCACCGGAGGTTGAGGGCCAGTGCCGGGCGTTCGCCCTGAAAACGCCGGAGCTGATTACCGGTAAAAAGATAAATACTAAAATCAGCCGGCACTTTGGTGGCCAGTTTGCGGAGCAGGGTCCAGTAAGGTGGTGGAGCGGAATCGGCCGGCGGGGCAAACAGCTCCTCCTTCCGGCAGTGCCGGAAGCCGGTATCCCAGGTACGCAGCTGGAAACCTTGCTGCAGCAGGGAATCCACCTGTGGCTGGAAAATGTTGTATACCGCAGGCTCCACTATCACCCAGCCTTTCTGGTGGCGCGAAGCGAGTGGCTGCCGCCATACCGGTTCAGCTAGCAGTAAGGCCAGCAGGAGAATCAGCAGGCAACGCAGTAATAACAGCCACCAGTCGGATACCCGCCAGCTGCGGGAATGACGTACAGCCGTTGCCGTTATCAGTGATATACTGCCTACTCTGAGTATCCTGGCGGGTCTTCGGTTCCACAAATGGATAATCACCGGAACTATTATTCCGGCTGACAGTAGCATCCATATGGGTGTTAAGAGTTGCAGCAATACTATCGTCTTATTTTATTACGCTGATTCAGAAAATCGCGCAGGGCCGCATCCAGCGGGTCCTGTAACTGCAACTGCCGGTAGCTGATCTGTTTTTGCAGCAGTTGAGTACGCAGGGCGCCGATGTGCCGGTTAAATTTCTGTTGATATAATTCCTGTTCCATAGCGCCGCTGATTTCCAGGCGTTCTCCCGTTTCCAGATCCTCCACGGTATCGTAACCGCTGAAATCGCCTGCCTGTTCTCTTTTTCCGGTCAGGTGAAATACCAGGACCTCATGACCGGGGGCTGCGAGTGTTTGCAACAGTGCGGAAATTTCACCGGCTTGTTCGTAGTAATCGGTGATGAAGATGAGCAGTTGTTTTTTATGCGGGCCGGAGAACAGGTTACGGTAATTGGCCGGTGGTGTAAATGATCCGCCGGGCTGTATCTGTTCCAGCTGGTAATAGAAGCGGGCCATATGCTGGGCTTCTCTGCGGGCAGCCATGGTAAAGAGTTCTCCGTGATGCAGCACTGCGAGGCCGGCAGCATCTCCCTGCAGGTGTGCCAGGTAACCCAGCGAAGCGGCGAGATAACGGGCATACTGCATTTTCTCTATACCGTCTTCCGTATGCCGCATAGAGTTACTGGCATCAATTACAAAGCTGATGTTGATGCTGGTTTCCATCTCTGATTCCCGGATATAATAACGGTCAGAGCGTGCATACATTTTCCAGTCGAGCCAGCGCAGGTCATCTCCCGGCTGATAGCTGCGGTACTGGCTGAATTCCAGTCCTGCGCCCTTTACCCTGCTGGCATGCATACCGGCCATAAAGCCGTCCACCGCTGTTTTAGCAGCGAGCGGCAGGTCCTTAATGGACAGCAGTATTTTAGGATCAAGCAGGTTACTCATAATAATCAGGCCATGCGGGTCGCGGTACGTTCAGTTTGTTGCAACAATGTTTCCGTTACTTTATCGGGGAATACGCCTTCTGCTTCAGCCCTGAAATTCATCAGGATACGGTGGCGCAGTACGGGATAGGCCATAGCGCTGATATCAGCCATGGTAACGGCATATCGTCCGTGCAGCAATGCATGCGCCTTGGCGGTAAGGATGAGTGCCTGTCCGGCTCTGGGACCTGCGCCCCAGCGTACCCATTCCTTAACAAAGGTAATGTTGCTGGTATCCGGCCGGGTATTGCGTACCAGGCGGCTGACATAGCCCACCAGTTCCTCATCGACAGCTACTTCTCTTACCAGCTGCTGCAGCTGTAAGATGTCAGCAGCATGTAATACAGGCTGTACCTGCGTCTGGCGGGTACCGGTAGTACCTGTCAGGATAGCTGTTTCCTCCTGTTCAGAAGGATAGCCGATTTTTACATATAGCAGAAAGCGGTCCAGCTGGGCTTCCGGTAAAGGATAGGTACCGGACTGCTCTATCGGGTTCTGTGTAGCCAGGATAAAGAAGGGCCTGTCCAGTTTATAGGTCTGGCCGGCGTAGGTTACTTCAAACTCCTGCATAGCCTCCAGCAGCGCGGATTGCGTTTTAGGCGGCGTACGGTTGATTTCATCTGCCAGAATAATATTGGCAAACAGGGGGCCTTTGTTAAATTTAAAGAAGCGTTTACCGGTAGCATGATCTTCTTCCAGAACTTCCGTACCGATAATATCGGTCGGCATCAGGTCGGGGGTAAACTGAATGCGCCGGAAAGAAAGGTGCAGGGCCTGTGACAGGGTACGTACCATCAGCGTTTTGGCGAGGCCGGGTACGCCTTCCAGCAGACAATGCCCGCCGGCCAGCATTGCTACCAGCACTTCATCCAGCACAGCTTCCTGACCTACAATCACTTTTCTGATTTCCTGTTTCAGCTGCGGTAACTTATCCAGTATTTGTACTCCCATTTTGCTGTTTTAAGATTTTGGCATAATGATATTCCCTTCAGCTAAGTGTTTCCGCTGGTGTAAAATATCCAGATAATACAGATAATAATTGCTTAAATAACAAAATAAAAATATGAAATTTAAGAAATTTTAGATTGACGGTAACAGCCAATGATAAGCGCATGCAAGGGAACACATTTACATTTGTCCGATTAAGATACAGGTCCGGCGACTGGGATACAGATCAGCGCATGCCTTCCAATATCCTCAATTCTCTGATTGAGTATACGACCCTGCAGGTAGCTCCGCAGGAAAAAGTCATTGACCTCAGCAGCCATGAAATTTTCCAGTATCCGTTCTGTTACCTGAGTGGTCACAAGCTCGTACAATTTGATGCGCAGGAAGCTGCCAACTTCAAACAATATGTGCTGAACGGCGGATTTATTTTTGCGGACGACTGCAACCACGATATAGACGGACTGTTTGCGCGCTCCTTTGAAACGCAGATGGGGCAATTATTCGGGGCGCAGGCGCTGAAGAAGATTCCGAATACGCATCCTGTCTACAACACATTTTTCAAATTCGAGAAAGGACCGCCCAATACCTCCTTTGAGCTGAACGGCTGGGGCGACGACCTGATTCACGACTACCTCAAAGCCATTGAAGTGAACGGCCGCATAGGGGTATTATACAGCAATAAGGATTACGGCTGCGAATGGGATTATGATTTCCGTAATAAACGTTTCCTGGCAGAAGATAATACGAAGTTTGGGGTGAATATAGTGATGTACGCCATGCTTTAATTATGAATTACGAATTACGAATTGCGAATTACGAATGTAGAAGCGAAGATTAAACCGAAGATTAAAGGAGATGTTTGATAGTTACCTCCTTTAATCTTCGGTTTAATCTTCGCTTCTACATTCGTAATTCGCAATTCGTAATTCGCAATTATTTAACCTACTATCTTGATTTGCGAAAAAACTATATACTTACATTTGAAGAATACTGTAATTTGTTTTCAAACTAAAACTGCCATCGCCTGAAAAACTACCTGCAACTTTTCATCCTTCTTTGAGAAACCCGTTTATGCCAAAGTCAACCTGCTTCGCTAAATCGATATAGTAAAGCAATCCCGGAATGCAATCAATTTCTTCTTACCATTTCACCAACGTTCTTATTCATCATCATTATGAGGTACTCACTTAGAATCCTAAGCATACTGCTGGTATGCGTATGCCTGAGCATCATGGCAGCCGCACAGCAGGTCATCAGCGGGAAAGTAACCGGCGCGGCTGACAGCACCGGGCTGCCCGGCGTTAATATTTCCGTGCCCGGCGCCGGCAGCGGCGCCATCACGGATGCGAACGGCCGGTACAAACTGCAGCTGCCAGCCAACGCTGCCACCCTGCACTTCTCTTTCCTGGGCTATGAACCACAGACCGTCCCTATCGGTGGCAGAAGCATTGTTAACATTGCCCTGCAAGCCGCCAGCAAAGGACTGGGTGAAGTAGTAGTGGTAGGATACGGTGTGCAGAACCGCCGCGATGTTACCGGCACCATCTCCTCCCTCAAAGGCGCTGACATCAAAAACCTCCCTGTCAGCGATGCCGCACAGGCCATGCAGGGCCGCGTCAGCGGAGTGGATATAGTACGGTCAGACGGACAACCCGGCAGTACCCCCAATATTCGTATACGCGGTACCGGTACCATCAACAACTCCGAGCCACTGATTATCGTGGACGGCGTGCCCGCCGGCGGCCTCAGTGATATCAATCCCAACGACATCGCCTCCATGGAAGTACTGAAAGATGCTTCCTCCTCCGCAATATATGGTACACGTGCAGCCAACGGCGTCATCATCATCACCACCAAAAAAGGAAACTACGGGGAAAAATTAAAAGCCTCGGTCAACGTATACAAAGGGATCACCAATACCATCCGCTACGTCCCCCTGCTGGAAGCTCCGGACCTCGCCATGCTGAAAAGAGAACGCTATACCAACGACGGCAAACCCGTTGACCCGGTATGGCAGGATGCTTACTATGCCACCCAACGTACCGACTGGCAACGCGCCCTCCTCCGCTCCGGCCAGATCACCAACGCAGACGTAAACCTGCGCGGCGGCAACAGCACCTCCAACTATCTCTTCAGCGCCGGCTACTATGATGAAAAAGGTATTGTCGAAAATACCTGGTTCAAAAGATATACAGCCCGTGTCAACTCCGAACATAAACTGGGAAAACGCCTGAAAGTAGGCGAAAACCTCCAGCTCACCTACCGCCAGAGCCAGGGATTTGATACCTACTCCGCACAGACAGGCCTTATCTTCAGCGCACTGCGCTTTAATCCGGCGATACCCGTACTCAATCCTGACGGTAGCTATGGCTCCTCCCAGGCCAGCAACGAACTGGGCGATGTCAATAATCCCCTCTTCACCGCACAGACTACCGACAATACCGAAAAGAACTACCGCCTGCTGGCAAACGTATATGCAGAACTGCAACTACTCGACGGACTCACATTACGCGCCAATTACGGCTACGACGGCAACATCATCAACCAATCTTCCTTCGTTCCCAAAGTACTGGACCAGACACGTACCCGCGACCATGCAGAACTCTGGAAACGGAATGAAACCAATGGCGCTGAACTCTCCGAAATATTCCTGACCTATAACAAAATCTTCTCCCAGAAACATCATATCACCTTTACCGGCGGTTATTCACAGCAGACATTCCGCGGCGACTACTTCCGCGCTGAACGCTGGGGCCTCTCCGATGAATCTCCCGACGTACGCATTCTCGACAACGGCAACAGCATCCGCGATGCCAGCGGTAACTTCAAACCCCAAAGTGCCATCGCCTCCGGATTTGTACGCGGCTTCTACGGATTCATGGATAAATACCTGCTCACCGTTACCTTCCGTGCCGACGGCTCCTCCCGGTTTGCACCAGATAACCGCTGGGGTTACTTCCCCGCCTTCTCCGCAGGATGGCGCGTTTCAGACGAACGTTTCTTCAAAGATCATGTACGCTTCGTGAGCAACCTGAAAATTACCGGTGGCTGGGGACAACTCGGTAACCAGAACGTCACTGAATTCCAGTACCTCTCTCCTGTCAACAGTGATAAACGATATACCATCGGCGGACAATCACTCAACGGTGTCTGGAACTCCCGCCTGCCAAACCCGTACATCACGTGGGAAAAGGCAGAGATGACCAACATCAGCATGGAAGCCGGTTTCTTTGATAATAAACTCAACGCGGTTATCACCTGGTTCAACAAGAACACGAAAGACATGCTGGTGCCAGCTGCCGCCATGGACCTGCATGGCACCGCCGCCATTCCTGACCAGAACATCGGACAGCTGAACAACAGGGGATGGGAAGTGGAACTGAGCTACCAGGGCGGTAAAAAGGATTTCCATTATAATATCGCTGCCAATGCGTCCTTCATTAAAAATGAAGTCACCAAACTGTATGAAGCTAACAGCTTCATCTCCGCTACCCGCTACGGACGCCAGTCGCAGGAGATCTCCCGCACCTATGAAGGACAGCCGCTGGCATCTTTCTATGGCTGGAAAACAAACGGGATCTATCAGACACAGGAAGAAATAAACAGCGATCCCAATATCACCAAGGATCCCAACAAAGCGAACATCAAACCCGGCGATGTACGTTTCCTGGACCTGAACGGCGATGGCGTTGTCAACGACAATGACCGCACCAACCTGGGCAGTCCCAATCCGAAAGTAACCTACGGCATCCAGATGAGCGCCGGCTACAAAAGATTTGACCTGAGCCTTTCCTTTGCAGGCGTAGGCGGTGTAAAGCTCTATAATGCCGACAGAATGAGCGGTACTGATCCTAATGCGCCGTTCAACATGTACGCTGAAATGTTGCAGCGCTGGCATGGTCCTGGTACCAGCAACAGTATTCCGCGTATGACACTCAGCAGCGTTAACCAGAACAACCGCGTATCCGACCGCTTCGTGGAAAGCGGGGATTATTTCTCCCTGAGAAATGTAGCGCTGGGATATACGCTGCCAGCCAGCGCCTGGGGACGCAGCGGCATCTCTGATGTACGCGTATACGTAGCTGCACAGAACCTGTTCGTCCTCACCAGTTATTCAGGCCTTACCCCTATGCTGGGTTTTAACGGCACTACCGACGGCAACCGCCAGCGTGGCGTAGATGTAGCAGCCTACCCGCAGGCACGCACCTTCACCTTTGGCGCTTCCATTAACTTCTAAAAATGACTACCATGCAAAGCATCAGACATATTCTCCTGTATACCGGTATCAGCGCATCCCTCCTGTTCACAGGCTGCAAAAGCGTGCTGGATATAAAACCACAGGGCAACTATACATCCGACAACTACTGGCGTAACCAGGATCAGGCCATCGATGGCATCACCGGCATCTATAATGTACTGCTGGAAGAAGATTTTACCGGCTTTAATGAATTTGTTTTTGATAACTGTTCAGATGACCAGGTACGCGGCGGCGACCATGACTTCGACTCACAGATAGAAGATTTTACCTACGACGCCACCAGCCCTTCCGTAAACTTTGGCTGGAGATGGAAGTATGAATTGATCAACCGCGCCAACGCCGCACTGGTCAATATTCCCCGCATCACCAATATTGATGCGGCCATCAAATCCCGCTGCCTGGGGGAAGCAGCCTTTCTCCGCGCCTTCGCATACTGGCGGCTGCTGCTGATCTACGGTGAAGCGCCCATCATTACGGAAGACGATTTTCTCAAAACCAACTACATCAAACCGAAAGCTACTTCCGATCAGCTGCGCCAGCAGATAGAAAAAGATCTGCAGGCAGCCGCAGAACAACTGCCGGAAAAATATGACGACGTCAACAGCGGCCGCGTCAGCAAAGGCGCTGCGTGGGCTTTATTATGCAAGCTGTACATGGAATGGGGAAAACTGGATCAGGCTATCGTTGCCGGAAATAAAGTCATCACCAACGCCAATTACGCGCTCACCACCAACTACGCCGATAACTTCCTGCAGGCTACCAGCAACACTTCCGAGATGCTGTTTGCCGTTCAGACAACCGACCTCACCAAATCAGATTTCATCACCTACCATGCGCCCCGCAAATGGAGCGGCTGGAGCTTCTTCTACCCGGTAAAAGGTCTGGTGGATGAATTTGAGCCCGGCGATCCGCGGAAAAGCATCTGTATCATGGCGCCCGGCGATAAGATAGACATAGGTACCAGCATCGAAACCGTAACACCGGATCTCTCCTGGACCGGTTACCACTACCGTAAATTCTGCAGCTGGAAAACTACCGGCGGACTAAACTACTCCGTAAAAACACCATTACTGAGAACAGCAGATATCTACCTGCTTGTTGCCGAAGCTAAAATAAGGCTCAACGGCCCCGGCGCCGGAGATGCCGAAATTATGGCTATCCGCCGCCGCGCGTCCGCCACACTTCCCCCCGTTGCAAATGCCGGTATGAAAGCCCTCATGCACGAAAGACGCGTAGAACTCTGCGGTGAAAACGAAAGACAACAGGACCTCCTCCGCTGGGACAAAGCCAAACTGATAGACATCGTTACCATCAACCAGCAGCCCAAGCTCTCCTACGATGGCACCGAAGTAACCAGAGGCGGTGCTCCGCGCAAATTCAGCCGGCCCAAACACTATTATTTCCCATTGCCACAATCCGATATAGACCGGAGTAAAGGGGTGTTGGTGCAGAACCCACTTTACTAGAATTACGAATTGCGAATTACGAATTACAAATGATGAGCGAAGATCTGAGCGGATAATGAATTTACTTCATCGCTCAGATCTTCGCTTATCATTCGTAATTCGTAATTCGTAATTCGTAATTATTTCGTGGAAAACCGATAAACTGTTGTTTGCTTATACGTTTCTCCGGGTTTCAGTATTACGTTCGGGAAAGATGACTGATTGGGAGAATCGGGGAAATGCTGGGCTTCCAGGCAGAGGCCGGCGTGTTGTACGTATTTTTTGCTGCCGGCGGTGTTGGTGAGGGAGCCGTCGAGGAAATTGCCGGAATAGAACTGGATACCGGGTTCTGTAGTAGACACTTCCATGAAACGGCCACTGGACGGATCGTAGAGGGAGGCTACTGTTTCCAGTTGACCTGCTGTTTTATCGAGTACCCAGTTGTGATCGAAGCCACCTTTTACCTTAGCGATATCGTTACCTACTTTTTTGGCGGTAGTGAAATCCATCGGGGTACCTTTTACCGGTTGCAGCTGGCCCAGCGGGATGAGTTTATCATTCACGGGGGTGTAGCGGCTGGCTTTAAGATAAAGCTCCTGTCCGAGGATAGTGCTGTCATTACCTCCGGAGAGGTTGAAATAGGCGTGGTTGGTAAGGTTAACAGGGGTGGCCTTGTCGGTGGTGGCACTGTAATCAATTTTCAGCGCGTTATCCGGTGTAAGGGTATACACGATTGTAGCGCTGAGATTGCCGGGGTAGCCTTCTTCCCCGTCTTTGCTGGTGTAGGTCAGCTGCAGGCTGCTGTCACCGGAGGGGCTGGCATTCCATACTACCTTGTCAAATCCTTTGACGCCGCCGTGCAGCGTGTTGCCGTGATCGTTAGGCGCCAGTGTATATTCCTTTCCGTCGAGTTTGAATTTTGCGTTGGCGATGCGGTTGGCATATCTGCCGATGAGGGCGCCGAAGTAAGGCTGTCCCTTTTGCTGATAGCCGCTGAGGGAGTCGTATGACAGCACCACATTGGCTTTATTGCCTTGTTTATCGGCGGTGATAATATCTGTGATGATACCGCCGTAGTTCAGTATTTTCACTTCTGTGCCCGCAGCATTGCGGAGGGTGTACTGCAATACCTCTTTTCCGTCTGCCTGCCCGAAACTGCGGGGGGGCGTTACCGTAGTGGCGGCGGCTGAGTCGGCTACTGCCTGCTGTCCATCCTGTTTTGGGGCTGCCTGGTTATTGCAGGCTGCCAGCATAGCGCTTCCTGAGATCATAAGGGCCGTCAGCGCCCTGAAATTCATTTCCATAACGATGTTTAAGAGTTGGGTGAAAAGTAATATCTAAATATCGCTATTCTGCACTGAAAAGTCAAGCTACCGGTACAGACGCGCCGTATAATGCGGCAGCAGCGCGGACCGCTGATTTGTTAATTCGGCCATGTTAACATGGTTATGACAATTCTGCATCACTGCAATTCCAGCATCACCACAGAGAAAGGCGGCACCTGAAGACGGATCGTCTGCTGATGCAGCGTCGCCTGTTTAAAGACTGCCGGCTTTATCTTCTCCGGCTGCCCAAATGAATTGTAATCCCTGAGCCGCGCAGCCGTCAGGATACGGCCGCTCAGCGACGTATAACTTCTGCTGCCGGTATGCAACACCACCTCCTGTGATGCGACCGGATCAATATTCACCAGCGAAATATGGGTCATCCCCTTTTTATTGACGGAAGCGGAAGCAGAAATGGCCGGCAGCTGCTGCCCGTTCTGCGTATAGGCGTTACTGTGAACATCCAGCGGAATCAGTGTAGCATCCTGATGTTCCGCATACATCTCCATCACATGATAGGTGGGCGTGAGCAGCATCCGGCTGCCCTGCGTAAGGATAACGGCCTGCAGCACGTTGACCGTCTGCGCCAGGTTGGCCATACGCACCCTGTCTGCATGATTATTAAAGATATTGAGGGTAGCGCCTGCAATCATCGCATCACGCATGGTATTCTGCTGATAGAGGAAGCCAGGGTTCGTACCTGCTTCCACGTTATACCAGCCCCCCCACTCGTCTACCACGAGCGCCACTTTTTTAGCAGGGTCATACTGATCCATAATGGCGCTGTGCTTTTGTATCAGGGTATCCATACGCAACGCTGACTGCATCGTCTGGAAGTATTGCTGATCGGTGTATTCCACGGCATCGCCCTTGCGGTCCCAGTTAATAACGGCATAATGATGCAACGCAATACCCTGCAGCAGGTGCAGCGGAATATTTTTCATCAGCACGGCCGTCCAGTTATAATCAGCGGAGTTGGCGCCGGAAGCAATACGGAAAATATCCGGTGTATTCATGAAGGTGGCGTATTTGCGGTACTCATCGGCATAATACTCCGGACGCATATGCCCGCCACAGCCCCACGCTTCGTTGCCTACGCCCCAGAAATGCACCTTCCAGGGAGCAGGGCGGCCATTGACCCGCCGCAGATCCGACATCGGGCTGACGCCGTCAAAGTTCACATACTGTACCCAGTCCGACAGCTCCTGCACCGTGCCACTGCCAATGTTGCCAGCCAGGTAAGGCATGGCTCCCAGCACTTCGCACATATTCAGGAACTCATGCGTGCCAAAACTGTTACTCTCCGTCACATTCCCCCACCAGGTATTCACAATAGACGGCCGCTCCTGCCGTGGCCCTATCCCATCCTTCCAGTGGTAGGTATCCGCAAAACATCCTCCCGGCCACCGCAGATTAGGAATCTTCAAACGCCGCAACGCCGCTATCACATCGTTTCTCACACCACCCGTATTGGCTATCCGGGAAGTATCGCCCACATAAAATCCATCATAAATACATCTGCCCAGGTGCTCCGCAAAATGTCCGTAAATATGCCGGTTGATAACCGGCGGTGCTTCCGCCTTCCGGAAACTGATTTCATTCTGTGCAGTAACAATATTGGTTGTCAGCATAAGGATCAGCAACCCATTACAGATCAGGTAGCGCATAACATGGAATTTGGACAAAGGAAATTAATAATTGTCAATATAACAATTATTCTTTGAATTACGAATTACGAATTGCGAATTACGAATGTAAAAGCGAAGATTAAAACGAAGATTAAAAGAGATATCTAATAGTTATCTCCTTAAATCTTCGTTTTAATCTTCGCTTTTACATTCGTAATTCGCAATTCGTAATTCGTAATTCAAAGTACGCAAATCCCCCCTGAAAAATTCGCAATCAACCATGCTCTTTGACAAACTGATGTGCTATTTTTGATATGGTGCTATTTGCCGTTGGCGGCATTAAAATAAAAGTTATTCATCCTAAAAATTACAGATTATGAAAGCAAAAAAAATATGGGCCAACTTCAGTGTACGTGATCTGGAACGGACAACAGCGTTTTATCAGCAGCTGGGATTTAAACATAACGGAGCATCGGCGCAGCTGACCAGCTTTTTCTTTGGCGAAGAAAATTTTATCATCCATTTCTTTCTGAAAGATATTCTGGAGCCTGCTATGAAAGGGTCTATCATTGATACCCGCAGCGGGAATGAAATTATTTTCACCTTATCGGTTGATACCAGGGAGGAAGTGAATAACTGGGAGAAAGCCGTGCAGCAGGCCGGAGGTACTATTGTTTCAGCTGCGGAAGAATTCGGGGAAGGTTATTATGGTTTTGTGTTCGCGGATCCTGATGGTCACCGCTTCAATATTTTTCAGATGTAATACCGTTGTTATCCTGCGCTCCTGCTATAAACAGAAAGGGCTGTTCCTGCAGAGAACAGCCGCTTTCCACTTCCAATCAACAGTTGTTTATATTCCGACTACCTTATAATAACCGATGTTACCCTGGTAAGGCCCGCCGGCTTCCAGCAGGGCTGCTTTGCCCGCTGCCTGCGCTTCCCAGGATGTATTATAGTAACCGATCAGCAGATCCGGTGTGCCGTCGGTGTAGGTCAGATAAGCGGCGTAGCCGGCTGCCATCACCACTGCACGTTGCTGTTTAACCGTTGCTGCACTGGCAACGGTAGCGGCGCCCATCATAGCGCATACAAGAAAAAGAAAGGTTTTCTTCATAAGAAAATGGTTGTATAAGTGAAACAATAAAAATTTACCGGTTGTTATTTTACACCTTTTACTACGATCCAGTTGATGCCCGGAGGTTTGCTGGAGCCGGAGAGCGTCAGTCCCATCCAGCCCAGGATACTGGGTGTTACATCTTTCAGGGAAGGCGCTGCCAGTTTGGATGACAGCGGTTCCTGGATCAGGTCCCAGGTGTAGTTGCCTTCAACGGTGAAGTCTTTCCCGGAGGCCGACAGATCCTTAAACTGGTTGCCGCTGCCTTCCATACAGGGCCAGTAGCCTATCAGGTTTTTATAATTGGGATGGCCGGCGTCAATATCAGACCGGTTGGTATAGGCCATCACTACGTCTTCCGGAAGGGCGGTATTCCAGATACGTACATCTGCAATGTACATATCGATGGCATCCTGGAAATTGGTCGGGTTATACCCCAGCGTCAGCGGCGACGGAGAACTTATTCTCGCTGCCCTGACCAGTTTGTCTGATGCTTTGGTTACCCCGTCGATATAGATAGATCCCGTATAGGTGTTACCGTTAGCAGGGTCTGAGCTGTAGGCAATGGTGGCGGTCACCGCGTGGAAATTACCATCATTGATGGCAGAAGAAGTCACTTCAATTTTCTGTGATCCGTCTGCGATAAAAAGCACGATTTTATCTCCGGACCGGAACATGGACCAGCCTACGGTGGAGCCGTATCTGGAAGCACATTTGGTGAGGAACGGCGGCCAGGAAAACTGGTAATTGCCTTTGGGCCCCTTGTTAAAGCGTACCTTGGCTTCGATGGTGATAGAGCGGTTATCAGGGTTATACAGTCCGCCATCGTTGTTCACGGCACGCACGTAGTTCGGGGCATCGCCGAACAGGCGTACACATTTACCTGCCAGCGGCGCACCTATCAGTGCATTGGGCGTAATAACAGGGCTATACATCACCGTGAAGGAATTGCGTTCTTCTCCGGTTCTGCCACCCATTTTGCTGGCAACGCCACCGGAAGTGGATTGTATAATTACCAGCCAGTCTTCCCCGGCTGCTGCCTTACGGGCTTTCAGCCCTTCCAGCAGTTTACCTATCTGCGTATCTACGGAAGTAACGGCAGCGCGGTATACGGCATTATCGCTGAAACCGGCCTGCAGACCGGCTATAGCCGGACTGTTATAGTTTGCTATAAGCACATCCGGATTTGCGGAAGAGAGTTCTTTCAGCACAGCGTCTGTTACACCCTTGTCGCCATCCGACTGCCGCGTGGGGATCACCTTGTCTGCATTGTTGAGTACAAAGTTGGTAAGGTCTTCCCAGGGTGTTACAGCGGTGACTTTGGTATTAAAATCATCTTCTTTCAGATAATAAATAAAGCTGTTATAGTATTTGATTTCAGCATGAGAACCTTCTACTGATTTAGGTATCAGTGTACTGTCGCCGATCTGGTGCTGCTGGTAGGCAACGCCGGTGGCCATGGTAGTCCAGCCGGCAGCAGGCGTGGAAACGGTATCGGTAAGCCCTTCCCAGGTAACAACGCTCTGCGGCGTCAGGCTCATGATCACAGGAGGCTGCATACTTTTAATCAGCTTGCCGGGCGCGCCGTCTATCCCGATGAGCAATACCCTTTTCTTCCTGAGTTTTACGCCGTCTATCAGCTGCCGGGAAGTATCCGAATCGTAGTGCTGCTGCTGTGCTATTTCTTTCCTGCAGGCGCTGATGCCGGCAATTAATCCGGCTGCCAGCAGCAGCCCGATGCTGCGTGTATATCTTGAGAATGATGTCTGCATAAAAATAATTTTAGAAGAATTTAAGCCATAAGCGCCCTTCGGTTTCCCACTCGCTGTTCAGCTGAACATTCAGCCAGTAGGCAATCTGCGCAAATACATCCTTAGTGTGCGGCACAACGGTAGTGCCTTCGTTAGCCTGACAAGGCAGTGTGTAGTTGAGGTAATCCCAGGTGGTGGTATTCTTCAGGCTGAAATTTTTTCCGGTTGCCCCCGGAGCCATATTTTTCAGTGTCGCGCCGGTTTTCTCCTGGCAGGGCCAGTATCCGCTCAGCTGCCGGTAATAAGGATGACTATCCGTGATCTCGTTGGTACAGCTGTATTGTGCGATGACGCCGGCAGGCAGGGAGTCGTTCCAGATACGCACATCATTCATATACATATCCATCGGTTTCGCGATACTCCCGGGAATAAAGCCCATTGTCAGCGGATTGGTGGTGTTGATATCGCCCAGTGCGGAAATATCTTTCCTATTGTTCCTGACACCGTCGGTGTAGGTGGTTACCCATCTTTTACCATCCGTATCCATGGAAATTACCGCGCTGAGGTGATGCCATTTGCCATCGTTAATGTCGGCGCCCTTGCATTGTACCGCCCGCAGCAACGGGGAGCCGAAGTTAATCTGCCAGTAGCTGCCTTCCAGGAAGAAGCACCAGCCGGGCACATAGCCATCGAACGAAGCACGTTTGGACAGAAAGGCCGGATAGTTGGAGGTAAAGCCGCCGGTATAGGTGCGCACTTTCGCTTCAATGGTGTAGTTACCGGAAGCGCCGAAATTATAGGCGCTGTTGTCTGTAAGCACCGCATTCACGGCAGATGCGCCCTGCTCGTACATATGCACGGCGTAGCGTATCATCTGCGGATAGTTGGCCCTGTTCTCTTTCAGATCAGGATTGTAGTACAATGAAAAGCCGTTGCGTTCAAACTCACTACCCCCGCCATAGGATTGCTGAAATCCGCCATGGGTGGACTGTACAATAGTAAGCCAGTTTTCATTGGCATAGTCCGGGCGCGATTTCAGGGCATCCATGATACTGCCGATATAGGCGTCTGCGTTAGTCATGGCGCTGGCATATTCCGGTACCTCTGCATCAAAGCCCTTACTGATACCTGCTTTGTTCACACCGTTGAAATGCACAATAAGCAGATCGGGATTATCTTTCTTCAGCCTGTTTACGGCAGAATCCCGCACGGCAGCATCATCATCTTTCGTCAGAATTTTAACGCCCGCATCCGCGAGTAATGTTTTGTGCAGCTGCGGCCATCCGGAAACAGCCACGCTGTGCAGGTTACGGCCGGCACGCTTCAGCAGCGCCAGGAAAGATACATAACGCGCGCCGCTCTGTGTTTTGGCTGTCAGCGAGCTGTCTGTTATCGTGTGTTTGTTGTTGCCCGTGGCTGTCATGATGGCTGCCCATCCTGCGCCGTCTGTACTGACGGAGTCTGTAACCGCATCAAAGCTGTAGGCGCTGTGCGGCAACATTCCGCTGATGACCGGCAGTGATACCCTGCGCATCTCGCTGCCTTTTAATCCGTCTACTACAATCAGCAACACTTTACTTTTATCTTTAAACTCCGGCTGCTTCGCGATGTCGTCAGGCACCAGCGCTACTTTAGCGCAGGCTGTCGCCATCAGGATCATCGCTGCGGATATTATTTTTACAGATATGCTTCGCATATAAAATAGTTTAGGAAGATGATTACCTGATATCATTTAACCAGATCTGTTCCGTGAGCAGCGGCAGATTGCTGACCTGATCTACGGCAGACGGAGAAACGGCTATACCCCACTGATCAAAAAACGGTTTCAGATTTACGCCGGCATACTTACTTGCATGTACGTAGAAGAAATTTTTCTTTACCTCATTGATGTAGGAAACACGTTGTTCATGACGGGCAGCGGTGCAGATATATCCCATCATACCGTAGCCGTAGCGCTGGAACAGCT
Source organism: Chitinophaga solisilvae (assembly GCF_009928525.1). Classification (GTDB taxonomy): domain Bacteria; phylum Bacteroidota; class Bacteroidia; order Chitinophagales; family Chitinophagaceae; genus Chitinophaga; species Chitinophaga solisilvae. The sequence goes on from NZ_JAABOK010000025.1 coordinate 55,806, forward strand.
GTACAAACGGCACCAGCCGGGAAAATACATCTGACAGCGAACTGAAATTCTTGGGACCGTTGCCTGCCGCAAACGCCAGTGCCGGCGGAACAAAATTCTGTCCGGCATCATAGGTGCGCGGAGGCTTTTTACCATGGCGTGCGGCAATTTTGAATACAAACAGGTTGTTGGATACTTCCGTCAGCGCATCAGCGCCGCTCCAGCTCCACATGGAAGTCATCTGGAAGTTATGTCCTATTTCATGGAATGGCCCCCAGGATGCGCCGGCATTGATTTTGGCGGTATCCAGGAATTCCGGATGCCAGTCCAGGTACGCCATGGCCGGATAACCGCTATGGCCGCTGCCAAGCGAAATCTGTATATCCAGCACAAAACGATGCTGTGTAGCCGGCGCCTGATCTATCGGATCAGCAGGGTTATCTGATAAGCCATACCATTCGTGGTAATCTTTTTCAATCGCTTCATCCCACAGTTTCATCACTGCTTCTGCACTGAAATTTTCCAGCATCCCCAATAGTACCTTGCGGTAAGCGGTAAGTACAAAGCGTTTGCTGCGAAGCTCCACAACGGGCACCTGGGATTTGCGTACGGCTTCCTTCCAGGCTGCGTCGGTGGTTTGTCCCAGTACAAAGTCGGGCGACTTACACACATGGCTGAATGCCAGCGTTACCTTCTTTTTGGAAGGGTTGCCGGGAATGATGTAGATAAGACCGCCGTAGATGTTCCGGATGAAGTTATCGCCCGGCAGCAGCGTTTTTTCTGTGGTAATCAGTCCGGCTCTCAGCTGCGGGAATTTACCGTTCACGTTATCGGTATGCGACCCTACCTGGATGCTGAGGCCTTCTGTGCCTTTGGGTACTACTACCTTTATCAGCTCTCCTGGTGCGGCATACAGGCCGGTGCTCATCCAGAAGCCGGGTGCGGAGGCAATGCGCAGGTTCGGTGATACCAGTTTATAATCCAGATCCAGTTCTACCGGCACATTATAGAGACGCGGCTCTACGGCATTTACCAGGCCGGGAAAACGGCGGGCTTCGGGAAACCCGCTGCTGTCTATCTTAAACATACTGGTATCAATATTCCCTACCCCGGTGGTATCCAGGGTCACCGGTTTATCGTAACCATCGTTAAAATCATATTCCTTGGAACAGGCTAGCAGCACTATCACCAGCAATGATAAACCGAGTGCGGACCTGATGATGGATATTCTCATTGTTCGGATTTTAGTTTTTAATACCTTTTATCTTATTACGGAAACCGGGAAATCCCTGAAAGTGGCGGGCCACCCTTTGCTTTCGAGGCCCCAGCCTGTCTGCACCGGCACCTTCATCCAGTTAATTACTGCCAGCGGAATGTCTACCGTATTCGGCACAAACCTTTCCTGGTTGGCAATCTGCGGATACAGGTAGTTGCTCATATCGCTGAAGGCGGACCAGGCGTACTTTCCTTTGAGATCAAAATTTTTCTTTGATGGACTCTGGTCTGTCAGACGGCTGCCTTCTCCATCAAGACAGCTCCAGTAGCCGATCAGGTTGCCGTAATTGGGATGCTGCCGGTTCACATAGGTTTTTGCAGCCCATCTTTTAATCATTTCATCGGATACTACGGTATTGAATATACGCACATCGGAAGGGTAGAAATCCAGTGTAGACCCGAAGGTGGTCGGGAAGAAACCGATGATGGTTTTCGACGGGGAGATGATGCCGGTGGTAGAAGCCACAGGGGAAGCGATCAGCCGGTCGGTGGTTTTATTTTCCCCATCCACGAAAACGGCCAGTTCATAGGTAGTACCTACCAGCTGAATGGTACCCGTGATGGAATGCCAGTCGCCGTCATTGAGATTCTTCTGTACTCTCACCTGCCGGTTGGTAATGCCGTCAGAAACATAGAATACGATCTGTTCGCCGGAATGGAAGAAAGCCCATCCTGGCGTGCTGCCACTACGGTTATTACATTTTCCGAAGAAGGGCGGATGGGAATAGCTGTAGTTGCCGCTGGCATTCTTTGTCTTCTTAATTTTTATTTCAACGGTCATCTGTCCTTTACCCACATTATAGAGTCCCTGGTCGTCGCATTCTGCGCGCACATAATCACTCTCCGGCCCCCAGAGCCTTACAGCCTTACCTTCATAGGCCACGCGGATATTCTCCGGGCGTGCGATAACCTGGCTTTCAAAGCGTGGATTGAAGAAGAGGGTAAAGGTATTCTGTACGGGATTTGAGAAGGCAGTGCCGTCACTTTCTTCCGGAGCTACCGGCCAGTAGCCGCCATGGCCGGATGTGATAACTACCAGCCAGTTTTCCCTGCCGAAATTTTTGCGTGCGCGGAGGGCGTTGAGTATTTCCCCGATCTTTTTATCTGCTGCGGTGATGGCTGCGGCATATTGCGGGATGCTGACATCATATCCGAATTGCCTGCCGGCTTTCTCCACATCGCCGAATTCCGCCAGTATCACGCCGGCGCTGTCCTGCTGCAATTCACGTTGTACGGCGGCCTGTACGGCATCATCTGTTGTGAATACATTGCTGACATCTGCCTGGCTGCCTATCAGCTGCTGACTAACCTCCGGCGTAGTCATGAAAGCTGCGGCACGCGTAGTAATGCCGCCATCTTTCAGGTATTTGAAAAATACGGGATGATCTTTGGTATTTATATTCGTATAGTCGTTACCGATAACACCGTGTTTATTGCTGCCAACACCGGTGAGCAGGTCGGCCCAGCTGTTACCGGCAGTACCGGTGGTATCGCTGATACCGTTCCAGGTAAATACGGCACTGTCGCGGAGCGCCCATAACACCGGCGGTTTCAGCGCTTTCACGGATTCTCCCCTGGCGCCGTCGATCACCAGGCAGAGCACTTTCGGCGTTCCGGCGGTAATACCGGGATTGTTGGGATACTCCCTGCCATTCAGCGTATCGGCGCTTTCCTTGTTACAGGCGAGCGTCAGCAGTACAGCTGCAGTTCCTATAAGTGAAATAATTTTATTCATACTTGCTTAACTGGTTATGGTGATTGCCTGGATTATTTTTCGATAACGATTCTGAAGATGTTACCCACTGCGGTATTATCAAACGAGGAGACAGTACCTGTGATGAGTATGGCAGGGTCGCCTTCCGCAGAGGTGGTTTCCTGCATCTGGAAAACAAGGCCCTGCAGTCTGCCGGTATTATTATAACCGGCAGCCAGCGAGCCGTCGGGTTGCAGTATCATCAGGCCTTCCCGCGTATAGTTATCATACTGGTTGAAGGTACCTGCCACTGCTATCAACCCGCTCTTCATCTGAAGTGCATAGATAGGAGAACCGCCGCCAACTGTCCTGGCTTTAAAGGTGCTGACCATAGAACCGTCTTCATTCAGCATAGCGAGTCCGTTGCCGGCGACACCGTTAAAAGTGGTGAAAGTGCCTGTCAGCATAATCTTGCGGGTAACAGGATTATAGGTAACCGATGCAATCGCGCCATCTGTAGCGCCGGTACCGGCATTAAAAGAGGGATCTATCCTGCCATTGGCATCCAGGCAAACGATGCTGCCGGCGGCGGTATTGTCAAATTTATTGAACTTGCCCACCAGCAGCAACCTGCCGCCGGGCAGCACAACTCCGTCTGTCAGGCCGCCCTGCGGGCCGCCTTCGCCCTGGTGAGTAGCGAGATTGTAGTGGTAGCTGGAATCCAGGTTACCGTTCACGTCCATGGCCACGATATTGTTCACCCTGCGCAAATCTATGCTGCGTGTGCTTTTGGTGGAGTTGGCATAATAGTATTGCACGTAGTAAAAGAAACTCCCGATAGCGATCACGCGGTTGCCGGTATAAAACAGTTTGCTGATAACGCCGGTAACACCGCCATTAAAAGCGGGGACCGTATCGGTGGCTCTTTCTTCTTCCGTAGGGCCTCCTGCGTGCGGGTCTGTTTCTCCCAGCTGTTCCGGCACTATACGCACGGTGGTGGTATCTATCATCCCGGCAGTATGAATACGGGTGATGCCGTTAATACCTTTCATGCGGCCGTAGCGGTCAAACTGTCCGCCGATCAGGAATTTATTGTCCGGCAGCTGTACCGCGGTACTGATGCTTCCGAAGCGGTATACCGCAGAATCGGTACGGAAGGCATCCACATATTGTCCATGTCTTTCAATCAGGGCAATACCGTTCAGCGGGTTACCTACGCCATTGCTGTTATACAGTTTGAAATTACCGGTAATCAGGTAACGGCTGTCCGAAGTAGGTACGATACCCAGGACCATACCGTCTGCTCCGGTGCCTGCCCGGAAGGTATTGTCGAGCTTCACCTTACCGTTTACGCGGAACAGGGAGGCTGGATACACATCGTTGCCGATATTGATCCAGCCACTGCCGGAACTTGCGCCATCGGGCACTTTTACGGTAACTGTTTTATCTGTGATGCTGATGATCTGTGCTTCTTTACCGGACATATAAAAACGTGCGGTGCCTTTAAAGGGCAGCAGCCCTGTAACCTTGAAGGTGACCTGATCTCCGGCGCTGCCACGTTGCGGGGTGGGCAGTTCATCGCTGAACTGCACCGGCGCATTTTTCTTTGCGCCTGCATACGGGTCCGGATACACGTCTTCTTTCTTATTGCAGCCGGCTGTGATGATGCATGACAACAACAGCAGGCCTATTGTATTTTTTAGCATGATGAGCAGGAATTTAGTGCCCGGAGATTATTTACCGGCGATGCCATATCTCAGACAGAGGTTATAAAATTCATTGATATCGAATCCGAAGTAATGCTGTGTGAATACCAGCACATGCACGGCGCCGTTATCAGGTTCTATGTTTACGGAGGCTACCGGGGCTTTGTACCAGGTAGATAACGGCTGGGAAATATCCGCCTGGTAAGAGATATGCAGCTGCCGGTATCCTACGTATTCCGCACCGCCTTCGTTGCCGTAAACGACACCGAGGTTCATCGGTACACCGTCGTAGGAGCGGACGATCTGGCCGGGGTAGGTTTTGAATTTCAGGAAGTCTACCTGCGGAATATCATTCAGCATCATTTTCCCTTTGAAAACATACCTGGAGAGCAGCTGCCGCCATACTTCGGGATGCACCTGATCGAGGGTTTTAATGGTATCCCTTCCGGTGAGGTACAGTATTTTGTTGAGCAGGTTGACGGAGCTGTCGAAACATGGATTGGCCGGCGCAAAGAAGGTGATGTTTTCCTTACTGAAAACCTGTTCCATTTTTGCGTAGCCGATTACTTTCACCACGTTGCTGAAGTAATCGGGTTTTGATTGCAGGTAGTCCATGACGGAGCCGTTGAATCTGCCTTTGGCAGTGCCGGTGTCCTGGTAATAATCTTTCTTGCAGGCGGATAACAGGATCACCATACAGGTGCATGCTGCCAGCCATAAACGGTATGTGTGTTTCATCATTATCTTTTTTTCAGGTTAACGCCAGTATTCGTTCAGCCGCATCAGCGGATTGTTGACCAGTGCGCTTTCCGTGACAGGCCATGTCCAGGCGCCACGCAGGAACGCTGATTGCGAAATGGGCGCGGTGCAGTAGTTGGAGCTGAGGATGCGGTGCGTACGTACAAGATCGTAGTAGGCATGGCCCTCTCCCATCAGCTCTTTGGCGCGCTCAAAATAGATGGCGTCTTTCAGGTCGGTGGGATTATCCCCGGCATAGGCAGCCGTTTCTGCGCGGGCGCGTATCAGGTTGAGCAGGCGGATAGCTTCTGCAGTATTCCCTAATTCTGCGTTGGCTTCTGATGCCAGCAGGATGGCGTCTGCATAACGGAATACGATGAGGTTACCATCGAAGGCCACATTACTGCCGGTATTGGCGGCGAACTTGCGGAACTCGGCCAGATTGCCTTCCTTGTACATGGTATTGGCATCGAACCATAGGTCCTTGCGTTTGTCGGACACTCCCAGCGGATACAATTTCTCCAGGTGTTTACCTACGTAGTTCACATAGGAATAGCCGCTGCCCTTGCCATGTTCCAGCACGTTATCATTCAGGTACTGATAACCGAGGGCACGCACTTCTCCATAGTTTACATTCTGTGTCAGCTCAAACAACCCTTCCTGGGTACCGCCGCGGAACAGCTGCCGGAATTCGGAAACAGTGAGCAGCCGGTGTGCACCGCCGTTCTGTTCCATCAGTTCCCTGCCCAGGTCGGCGGCGGCTTTATAGTACTTGTCTTTATTCGCCTCGTCAAAGCCCGCATTCCACATATTCATATGCATCATCAGGGCCAGTGCGGTTCCCCTGGTAGGGCGTACTGCCTTCATTTTCGGATCGGGGTACTGCCAGGGCAGATCATCTTTATACTTCGCCATGTCTGCGATGCAGGCATTCAGTACATCGGTGAACTTCGTACGGCCAATAATTTCATTAAAGTAAGGTTTGGTATAATAAGGTACGTCCCCATACAGGCGCACCATCAGGAAATAAACAAAGTTCCTGACCCATACGGCCTCGGCTTTATATCTGCGTTTATCCGTCTGCGTTATTTCCGCATCCGGAATGTCGCCGATACGGTCCAGCAGGATGGCGGAGGATTGTATTACCTTGAAATAAGGGCCCCACTCCGGAATGGTATTGAAATGGAAATACTCATTCCAGGTGACTTCCTTCATCAGACTTTTCAGATCATTATAGATGAGGTAATTATAATAGTAGCGGGAAGGCCAGTAGGTAATGGAGAGCGGCGACTGCCGGTAGAAGCCGCAACGGAACTCTGCTGCCAGGAAGAAAGAGTTGGTGAGCAGTATATCCGCCATTTCACTGTACAGGTTGTTGGTATACTTTTCCGCATCTGTTCTGGTTTGCCAGAAGCTCGCGCCGGACTCTTTAGTGGGCGACTCCGTATTCAGGAATTTCTTACAGCCTGGCATTGTTACGCCCAGCAGTGCCGTCATTCCTATCGCAAAAACTAAACGCTTCATATATCACAGATTAGTTACTTAACATTAATGGTTTTCTTTTCCTAGAACTGTACACTCATACCGAGCGTGATGGTTTTACGCACGGGATAACCGTCGTCGCTGTCTCTTCCCAGCCCTGTTACGTTTTCCGGGTTAGGCCCGCTGTATCTGGTGAACAGGAAAGGATTGGTAACGGTTACGTATGTACGCGCAGAGGTAATGCCCAGGCGTTTGGTTTTGTCCCGCGGGATGTTATACATCAGCGTGATATACTGAATCTTGAAGTAGGAACCGTCTTCTTCAAACAGGGTCTGGTCAACGCGGTAAGGACGTATTTTTCCATAACGTTCATAGTCATACGGATTCGGATACCTGGTACGGTCGCCGTTCTTTACCCAGTAATCGTATTTATCCAGCGGCACTATTGCCTGCGGCCCTTTGGAATCCTTGCCCAGTGGGTCGGAGAGGCTCGCAAAACGCGCCTGTGCGGAGTTGTTGAGGATAGAACGGACAGCGGTATAGGCGGCGGAAATATTCAGGGTCCACTGACCGTACTGCAGGTAGGATGTTAACCCTCCGTTGATGAGCGGCTGTGAGTTACCGGCGTAGATGTAGTCTGCATCGCCGATGATGTAGTTACCGTCGAGATCCACCCAGCGGGGATCTCCGGCTTCCATATAAGTGAATACCTTACCATCCGGGGAGGCAACCATGATAGGTCTGCCGGTAGCCGGATCCGCCTGTACGCTGCCTGGTGTGGCATAGGCATCACGGGTATACAGCAATACATTGGTGAAGGCATTGCGGCCCACACGGTAAAGAATGCTCTGGCGGTTGCTGGAATCATACTTCATATATTCCCGTGCGCCGTAAGGCAGGCGGGTCAGGTAGTCGCGGTTAACGGCGCCGTTGAAGCCTATCGTCCAGCTCCATTTGTTCTGCTGCTGGATAGGGCGGTAAGTGAAGTTCCATTCAAAACCCAGGTTCATCAGCGAAGCCTCGCTGGTCTGCACGGTTTTAAAACCATTGACATCCGGCAGTCTCCATTCCATCACGCTGTTGTCCACCGTTTTCACATACGCGTCGAACTCCATGGTGAGCTTGCCTTTCCACAACCCGAGATCCAGCCCGCCGTTGAGCTGGGTGGTGGATACAGGTTTGAGGTTGGCATTCGGCAGCTTGTCGTAGTCGATACCACTCACGGGCTTATCGTTATACCTTCTGCCATCGCGGTCGGTATAGGTGCCATAGGCATCGAATATGTTGCCCTGCGGCGTTACGTTACGGCCCCAGGAAGCACGGACGGAGCCGTAGTCCAGCCACGTTTTATTTTCCAGGAAGGCTTCCTTGTTGAAGTTCCAGCGCACCCCAACGGAAGGGTTGTTGGCATACGGCGTATTCTTCCCGGCCTGGGAACTACCGTCGCGCCGGAAGGAGAGATCGATCACATATTTCTGTTTGTAGTTGTAGGATGCTGCTCCCGCAATGGATACGCTGCGGAAATCCTTGGCATTATCCAGCACGCCGCCGGCATTAAAGGAACCGCCGGAACCTATCGGGCCTTTGATATCATCGCTGGGCGTACCGCGCTGCCGCAGCATAGTAGCCTGGTAGCCTATCTTATACAGCTCATTGAAAGCAGAGAATGTCAGGTTATGCTTTCCGTTGATAGATTTGAAATAAGATAACCCACTGCGGCTGTAGAGCGTATGATTACGGTCATTGAAAGATTTCACTTCTGCAGAATTCCCTTTGATGGCGGCAGGAATGAAATTATCTTCCGTACCGGTGGTATTCTCAAAGCTGAAAGTAGAAGTAGCATGTAATCCTTTTATCAGCTCATAGTCTATATCCAGGTTGGTTCTGATATTGGCTGTCTTGTTGATATTTTCGTTACGTAAGGCAGCTACCGCGCTGGCCGATGCTGAATAAAATGCCGGAGAAGGCAACAGGGACGACTGTTTGCCCGCTTTACCCACATCAGATTGCGTGATACCGTTTCCGCTACCCTTGCTGTTTTGTCCGAGGCTGGTAGTAATAGCCGCGAATATCCGCAGCCTGTCTGTAGGGCGGTACTGCATGTTGGTGCTCAGGGTATACCGGTTGAAGTCTGTATTCTTCAGGATACCTTTTTCGTTATAGTACCCCAGGTTCGCCTTATAGTTAAAACGGTCGTCGCCGCCGGAAACGCTCACATTATGTGTATGGTTCCAGGTAGGTTTGTAGAACAGTCCCTGCCAGTTGGTAGAGTTGTTGTAGTAGGGATTGAGACTGTCTGCCAGAAAAGGCGTTGCGTTAATGTCTCCCCTGGCCTTGTTGGTGGAATCGGTATAGGTCATCACCTGCCAGATGCGTTGCTGTCTTTCTGCATTCCCCCCCAAAACATTGCGCAGGCGGGGCGGCAGGCTCAGGAAGAAGTTCCCGGAATACTGCACGATAGGTACTTTGGACTTACCGCGTTTAGTATTGATAAGCATAACACCGTATGCGCCCCTGGAACCATATAAAGCCGTTGCCTGCGCATCTTTCAGCACCTGCACGCTTTCAATGTCTTCCGGTGGGATGAGTGATAACGGGTTCAGTCCGGGGCCGGCCTGCTGGAATCCGTACTCATAGTTGGAGTTGGGATCCACGGGCACCCCGTCAATAACGAAGAGCGGCGATGTAGGCGACAGGAAGGAGTTATCCCCGGAGCCGGAGATGCTGAGCGTAGAAAGACCACGCATCTGGATGGTACCGGCATAACCGGGCGCACCGGTATTGTTCTGGATATTCATCCCGGCTACCTTACCCTGCAGGAGTTCCAGCACATTGGATACAGGCACGTTCTGCAGGTCTTTACCGCTGATGACCACCGTAGAGCCGGTAACAGTTTCCTTTGTCTTTTTCTGATAGCCGATGACTACCTGCTCTGTGAGCTTATTCTCTTTAACAACGAGATATACCCGCATCACTTCTCCTGCTTTGGCTTTCATGACCGACGGATTAAAGCCCATCGCCTGAAAGGTAACTTCCGTGCCGGCCGGCACGGTAATGGAAAAAGATCCGTCTCCACCGCTGGCGCCTACCCCTCTGGGCGGCTTCCCGGTGAATATCACGACGCCGGGAACAGGCGATCCGGCGCCTTTTTCATATACAATACCTTTCACCGTTACCATCTCCTGCGCAGCCGCCGCCAGTGAAAGCGACAGCGCCGTGAGCAGCAGGATAAACGGTTTAATGTGATGTTTATACATTAAGGTTTGATTTTATCATTTGATAATGTGGTACTATGATTCGTATAACCCTTTAGGTTAGTTATCCTTAAAATCCGGATTGCGTTTATGGAACCAGAAGACAATCTTCCAGTCGCCGGGCTCATAAATGGCGAAGTCGGTGCCCAGGATAGCAGCGCTTCTGAACTGCCCGTTGACCATGCGGTCGTAGGTGAAGCTCACCATAGCGCGGTTTCCGGCGCCGTTGGTATATCTGGTGGGCCTTACAGAGAGCGGAATGGGATAGGCTACCTCATAGGTTACCGCTTCCGGCGTAAACCTGGCGGTACCAAAATGATGAATCATCTCTTCCCATTTGGTTGTCCGGAACAACTTCGGATCTATGGGCCTGTAAGCCGAATCACGGAATTCAAAAGTGAGGGTATTGCCTTTGGTATCCGGGTTCTTGTAGAATATCATTTTCACCATCATGCTACCCATTGTCTGATCTTCATACATCACCTTGATATTGGATACTACCCTGGGGGTCACCTCTCCGTAAGAGTTACCGGTTACCGGATCAAAGGCATTCGGCTCATAGGGCTGCGGGCGCAGGGGTTTCAGCTCCAGGTTACGCACAATTTTACTGCCGCCGGAGTTGGAAACTTCCACATCAAACTTATAACCGGGATCAGGTTGTTTTTTTATGGCATTGAGGTAGGCAAGATCTTCGGGCCTCCACATCACAAACTGCCCGGAGTGTTCTCTTACTTCAAACAGGCGGCGCTGTTCAATAGTGCGCTTGCGGTCAATCTCTTCCCTGGTTTTTTCCAGGCCGGTATAAGGCTCTTTCCATACCAGCACCGGGAATGTTTTATTGAAGATATCAGCTGCTTCGCCATTGGCGCCGCGCATATTGATGATTTTGAAATTCAGGGGAGAGGTGGAATTATCCTTGTTGAAAATATTGGTACCGGGATCGCCGGGGATAAGGCTGGTACGGCCCAGCACCGGTTCAAACAGCGTCTGCGTATAGGTAGCGGACGGACTGATATAATCCGCGTCTGCCGGAATTTTAACACAGGCTGCGGTAACGCACATCCCTGCACCTGCCAGCACTGCCAATGTCAGATTATTTTTTTTCATAGTTCTGTGGGTTACTTGTTAAACCGGGTGATAAATTCATTAAAGCCAAACTCATGATCCGGGCTGAGGATATGCAACACGCCGTTTCTGACGTAGGTATCCATTGCCATTGTATTGCTGCGTACCCATTTGTTGATGTAAAAGGAAAATTTAGTATCGCTGTAGATGATGTATTTCGGACCATCTGTTTCAAAGCCGGAAGCGGATTGTGTAAACAGTTGCAGGTTCATTTCATTGTTGTACTTGATGGCGTTGAACAGGCGGCCGTCAGGATATTGCCGGAGGCTGTCCGTACCGAATACGCCGGGGATCACATAGCGGCAGAACAGCGTATCCAGGTTCTCCCGGTTGAGGGAAGCCAGTGATACCGGCGGCAGCTGCTGCTTTTCCCGCAGCACGTTGAGATTACGCAGGGCTACGGCAACGCTGGCATTGGTAAAACCGAAAACCGTCAGCTGCGTATTGGAGAATACGCGCTGTAATCCCAGGCGGTCGATGATGGCCACCATGGAGTCGTACTGACCTTTCTGGCTTTTCAGGTAATCGTACATGCTGGCGTCCGACTGTGCGGCGCGGCGCTCATATTCGTGGTAACCTCCATCCTTCTGGCAGGCCGTCAGCAGGAGCACAGCCATTGTCAGGGAGAACAGTATTCCGGTGAAAGAATGTCTTATTTGCATGGCGGTAATTATTTTAACCAATAGGAATTTTGTATAAGTCTGGAGTTGGCGGAGAGCACTTCATCCGCGAGCGGCCAGTAGATTCCGCCATTGTTCAGCAAGGGTGTCAGCGCACTCCTGCCGGGTTTCAGACGGGCATAGCGGATCTGGTCGTACCAGCGCCATCCCTCTCCCATCAGCTCTCGGCGGCGCTCTGCGAAGATTTCATCTATCAGATCCTTGTTCTTCATATCTACATTGATGATACCCCTGCTTTTCATATTGTTGACCAGCAGCAGGGAGGCTTCGGAAGTATTGTTGGTAACGGCGGCCGCTTCTGCGCGCAGCAGCGCTATTTCTTCCATCCGGCTGAACATCATGGTGGCGTTATACATTCTGAATACGCCCTTGTCTGCCTTTCCGTCTTCAATCACCTTGATCTTGGTAAATACCGGTATGGTGCTGTTGAAGCTGGAGAAGTAATATTCATTCAGCGGATAACCGGTGAGCAGGCTGATACTGAAGCGTTCGTCGCCGGGGCGGTCGAAGTATTGCAGGATAGAGTCACGCGGGATGTACATGACCGGCAAAGTATTACGGGTAATGGGTTTGGCCAGTGTATACTCCTGCAGATGACCTGCCGTAATTCCCTCTCCTCTTTCATAGTCAAAGGAGAAATTGAGTATCTGGCTGGGGCCCATCCTGGCGAAGAAGCCGCTGTCGCTGGCGCAGAGGTCTTTGGTATTGGTGAAGGTTGCATCCGTAGTGGTATAGTTATCCATGATAAACTGTGTATAGGATAACACATCCGGATAGCGTTGCTGCCATGCGGCGATATGTGCCAGTACTGCGTAGGCGCTTACCTTATTTACGAGCGTACCTTTCCAGAAACCGTATCCCTGTGCGTAGTAGGCGCCGCCTACCTGCGGGTCATTGGCATCATATTTAAAAGGCAGGTCTTTGGCTGCTTCTATCAGCTCCTTTTCTGCAAACTGCAGCACCGTCGTCTGCGGAGAGCGGGCAAACTGCGGGAACTGGCCGTCGAAGGAGGAAACAATCAGGGGTACATCTCCCCATACACGGGTGATATAAAAATAGAGGAAAGCGCGTAAAGCCCTTGCCTGCGCGATATCCAGCCGGTTATTGGCGGCAGTGTAGTAGGCATCTTTCTGCAGAATCTCTCCTGACCTTTCAATAAACAGGTTAGCCGCATTGATGGCGGCATAAAACCTGCGCCAGTTCTTCAGGGACTGCAGCTGCGGAAATGCCACATTCAGTTCGTTGTTCACGAGCGCTTTCATTTCTGCGCGGGAAACTGCCTGGAAGTCGCCCTTCCTGAATTCTCCGTACATCCAGAAGGCGGCATTGTCAGTAAGCGCGGCGCGGGTAAGGCCATACACGCCCATCAGCGCACTGCGGGCATCCTGTATGGAAGACCAGTAGTTCTTTTCAGTTACCAGCCTGGTAGACCTTACATCCAGCATTTTATTGCAGGAAAGTACAGCTGCCGCCATCACCAGTACCAGGGCTGTTTTCTTTAATGAACCCATCATATTTTTCATGCTTGTGAAATGACAAATGATTATAAATCCAGTTTCAGTCCAATGGTATAGGTTTTCGGAATCGGAATCGTATAGCCGTTATCGTAACCATTGTAGTAGGTCAGCTCCGGATCACCGCCGGAATACCGGGTGAAGGTGAGCAGGTTGTTGCCGGTAGCATAGATGTAGCAGCGGGAAAGCGTGGGAACATTTTTCTTCAGCCATTTGCTGCCGGACAATTCATAGCCGAGCGACAACGTACGCAGTTTGATAAAGGAGGCGTTCTCCAGAAACAGGTCCTGATCCGCACGGTAAGGAACTACCGCACTCCAGGGATTATACAGCGGATACGTTTTAGGATCCTGCTGCTGCTGCCACCAGGTAATGTCCTTCACGGATTCCATATTGGACTGCCCGTCGTGGTTGATAAAATCATAGCGTACCGCATCTTTTCTGTTGAGGGCGCTGAGGCCGCCGGCAAAATAAAAGCTGCAGCTCAGCCGGAAGTTGCGATAGCTGAAAGTGTTGTCCAGCGTACCTGTCACCGTTGGCATACTATGCCCCTTCAGCACTTTATCCCTGTCATCGATAACAAAATCATTGTTCTGATCTTTCCATACGGCATCGCCCGGAGAAAAGGGCATTCCTTTGAAACTGAGTGGCGCATTGGTTTTCGGGTTCAGGGGAATATCCGCGGAGGTATTATAGATGCCGGTGTTTTCATATACCCAGAACTGGTCCACAGCTTTGCCGGTTTCGAGTTTACGCTCTCCGTTAGAGAAGGAGGAAGCGCCACCCGGCAATGCTTTCAGCACATTTTTATTCCAGCCGGCGGTAAGGCCCGGTGTCCACTGGAAATTTTTTGTACGGATCACATCTCCGCTGATACCCAGTTCTATGCCTTTGTTATTCACATGCAGTCCGCTCATATAAGCGCTGACATAACCTGATTCGGCCACTACCGGCATGGGCAGCAGCATATTACGGTCATCTTTGGAATATACTTCAGCATTGAAACGCAGCCTGTTATTAAACAAGGCGGCGTCTATACCGGCAGAAAGTATATCAGTATATGACCAGGGCAGGTTATCGCTCACCCAGCCATAGTTATAGGGCCTGGAAAGCGCTGCCACGCCTGCGTAGGAATAGGCGTTGGGCATGCCTGTCCACCCGATATCTACCTTGTACTGCGCGCCGTTGGCATAGCGGTCATCGCCATAGAGGCGGCCTACACGGCCCCAGGAAGCATGTGCCGACAGCTCGCTGAGCTGCTGCATATCTTTCAGCAGATGATTTTTAATTTTCCATTCAGCGCCGACAGCCGGCGTAAACAGCCAGCGGTGCGCCGGAGATACCAGCGAAGATCCATCGCTCCGCAGGGAAAGCGTGAGGCGGTAGATATCCCGGTAATCATAATTTACATGACCGAAGAAAGACATCAGCCTTTGTTTCTCCGCATCAATAAAACGGTATACCAGCTGGTTCGCAAAATACAGCGGCGCCAGGTAGTTGGCTTTATTGGCATCGCTTTCTACAATGTTCACCTTAACGCGGTCGCTCAAACCTTTGTAGGCACGCTCATAGGTGTAGCGGTACAGGTCCGCCTGAAAGGAAGTTCCGGCCTGGAAGGTGAAGGAATGATCTGCCGCGGGATGGTACGTATAGTCAACAACGTTATCAAAGGTCACACGCTGGTTATTACCGAAATAATTGGAGACGTAATTCGCGCCATCCATCAGGGTACCGGGATAGAAAACGTCGCGGGTGCTTTCGTTGTAATCATATCCCAGGCGGGTGGTGTAACGCAGGTTTTTAAAGGAGAATGCCAGGGAGAAACTTCCCTGTACGCTGTTGACATGATTTTTATCAAAGCTCTTTTTATAGGCCGCCAGGTAGTTGCCATAGGCCTCCTTTCCGGGCGACAGAGGACTGCTGATATCAGGGATGTAGGCAGTTTCCGCGAAGCGGTCCTGCAGGGAGGTGTTGCGGCGGCGGTCAATACGGTTGGCATTAATCATAGCAGAAGCCAGCAGCCATTTTACCGGCGACATATTCACCATGAACGATGCCGTGTATTTATCCATGCGGGTATTGTCGGCCACGCCGTTTGCCTGCGTTTTATCGCCGAAGAAGCGGAAGTTGGCTCTTTCTGATCCGCCGGAGATACTGGCATTGATGCCATGTACAGCAGCATTTCTCAGGTAGAGGTCATTCCAGTTGGCGGCGCCATAGAAGGCAGTATTCGAGGAATCGCGCAGATAGGCGGGATATACCATCGAATCCGCCGCTGAGGCATAACGCTGATAGAATGGCCTGCGGAAACGGTTCTCCGCCTGTGCATTGGTGGTATACAGCGGATCGTGGAAAGACATACCGTAGTAGCTGTTCACACTGATTTTACGCTGACCGGTAGTAGCATTTTTGGTGATGATATTGATAACGCCGTTAGCGCCGCGGGGACCGAAAAGACTGATGGCAGCGGCATCTTTATACACCTGCACCTCCTGGATATTATCCGGGTTGATAACGGAAAGCAGGTTGATAGCAGGTCCCAGCCGGTTGTATTCATAATGTTGTATATCGAAGACGAGGGTATTATCCTGCACCATCGGAATACCATTGATGTATACGGCAGGCTGCACCTGGTATACATCTTTCTTTGACAGCAGCGGCATGGCAAGGCCGCGTATGTACATAAACTGTTCTGTTCCCGGTTCGCCGGAAGGTTCCTGTACGTATAGCCCTTTGATGTTGCCTTTCATCATCTGCTGCAGGGATGTATAGGGAAAGAGGGTAACCTGTTTCAACTGCAGCGAATCGTTGTTACGGAAGGCGGTACCGGTAACTTTTCTGTTGATGGTACGGATAACATCAAAGCGGGAAGCCGTGGAAGAATCGGGTGACGCCGGCGTGGAATCGCGCGGAACCGGCGGCAGTTGCCATGTGGCGGCGGCAGCCGGTTGTACGCCGGAGATGCAGACAAGGTGCAGGGTGCAACAGGTAGCTACCAGTGAAAGGACCCAGCGCCGTTTTTTTCCGGACAACCGTCTGGATAAATGATCTCTCATTGTGAATGAATATTTGAAGTGATGTTCATGAAAGGCAACAGGGAGCCGTTCAGTCATGCAGACATGACTGTGCACGGAGGGATGCCGCCGTTTTATTCAGCTATATTTTTGTCAGGATCCCAAACTTAAGTAACTGGATACTACATACAGACAGTCGCCTTCCGGCAACCCAGGGTAAGGGTAGTTTTTTTTCATTGTTCATACGTTTTTTAAAATGGTGAAAACAAAGCTCCGCCTGTACGCATTGCTTGCGTATGTGCTATCGGATGCCGGTTAAGCCATTGATTTTACAGGATGCGAAAACTGTTATCCACAGGGGTTTTCACCTGTACACAGTCTCGGAAAACAACAATAATAAATCTGATTTTCTTCGGATGCACGCGGCTCCGTGGATCTTAAATTCTGGCTACAATTTGGTTGACAATAATTTTCATTGTTCGTTAATCGTTCCATCGATTATCAGACACAAAATAATAAGCGTCAAAATGACATTAGAGTGCATTGATGATAATTGAAAAAACTATGACAATGTTTTGTGCTGTTATCTGTTCACAAAGGGCTATACAGACAAAAAAATGACAGATCGGGTATAGTACAGTGTGTGCTCTCTACGGCGTGTAATCGTTCACGTTAGTACAAATCATTCAGTATCAAATATATAGTTTTTTTGAACAAGAAAATTTAATTTTGACGCTCAACGTAAAAAAAAATAAATGAAGCATATTGTACTTGCCAGCACCTCTACGCTGTTCGGAGAAGCCTACCTGGCATACCTGCAGCCGGTCATGGCAACACTGTACCAGGGAGTGGGTGAAATCATCTTTGTACCTTTTGCCAGGCCCGGCGGGATCTCACATGATGCGTATACCGCCAAAGCAGCAGCAGCATTTGCACCGCTGGGCATCAGGGTAACTGGGCTCCATACCTTTGCTGACCCGGCAGCAGCCATCAGCCAGGCGCAGGGATTTTTTACCGGCGGCGGCAATACGTTCCTGCTCGTAAAGCAGCTGCATGAACTACAGCTGATGCAGCCGCTGAAAGCAGCAGTGGAAAGCGGTAAGCCCTATATGGGATGCAGCGCAGGCAGCAATATCGGCGGTATATCCATGCAAACCACCAATGATATGCCTATCGTATATCCGCCAACGTTTGAAACCATGGGACTGATACCTTTCAACCTCAACCCGCACTACCTGGACCCTATCCCCGGCCTGCCACATATGGGCGAAACCAGGGAAACGCGCATCGGAGAATTCCATACGCAAAACACCACGCCGGTGCTGGGCTTACGTGAAGGCAGCTGGGTATATGTTAAAGACGGGACTATCACCCTGGAAGGAACGCTCAGCGCCCGCATTTTTGAAGCCGGCAAAGCGCCCTATGAACTGGAAGCTGGCAGCAGCCTCTCTTTTCTGCGTTAATACCTTACATTTGCCCACACTATGCGAGCAAGAGACGAAAATAAAGAAAGCGCTATCCGCGAAAAAGCTATCGAGATGATCGTCAACGAAGGCTTTGACGGACTCAGTATGCATAAGCTGGCCAAAGCGGCCGGCATTTCCGCCTCTACCATCTATATCTATTTTAAAAACAGGGAAGATCTGCTCAATCAGCTGTATATAGCCACCGAAGCACTTTTTGCCAGGGAAACCCTGCGTAGCTTCGATCCTGAGATGGACTTCGAAGCCGGCCTGTGGCTGCAATGGCAGAACCGCTACCGCTATGTGCAGCAATATCCGCTGCATCACCGCTTTGGTGAACAATTCCGCAACTCACCCCTCATTCAGCACCCTGCTGTTACAGAAGATGAATTCGGAAGCACCATGCGGCGTTTTATTGAGAATGCCATTTCCAGGAAGCAAGTCCCGGTACTGCCCTATGAAATATTCTGGGCCCTGGCATATGGTCCGTTTTATACGCTCGTCAGATTTCATATGGACAACAGCAGCGTAACAGGCGCTCCGTTTGCATTAAGCGAAGCAACCCTACGCGAAACATTCGAAAGAACCTTAAAAGCACTTCACCGATGACCACCATTTTATTTCGCCCGGTTGGACCCGATGAACTGGCGTTGATCGCCGCCTCCGGTTATAAGAAATTTCCACCGCGCAGACCCGATCAACCAATTTTCTATCCCGTCATGAACGAACAATACGCCATTGAAATCACCACCCAATGGAATGTACCCGCTTACGGCAAAGGATATGTAACGCGGTTTGCTGTAAACTCAGACTTCCTGCTGCCCTATCCCATCCAGAATGTAGGCGGCGTTATCCATAATGAACTATGGATACCGGCAGAGGAACTTGAAAAGATGAATGAGAATATTGTAGGAGAGATTGAGATTATCAGGGAATACTAAAACCGGAAATTATTTTATTATTTAGTTATTTGAGATTTGGTTATTTAAAATGCAGCGGAGATCACATTTGTTAATATCTCTTATATCTCCGCTGCATTTTAAATAACCAAATCTCAAATAACTAAATAATAAAATGACTATTATTTCGCGACTTCTATCTTCACCTTCTTATTTTTTATCCGTTGATCTCTGATAAGCGTCAGTGTGTTGCTGGCTTTTGATTTCACTACGGCTACAAAGGAGAAGAAGTCTTTTACTTCGATCAGGCCTATATCTTCTTTTTTCAGATGCCCGCGTTGTGCGAGGAACCCTACGATATCTACCTTATTGACTTTATCTTTTTTACCGGCGGCGATGAAGAGGGTGACCCATTTTGGTTTTTCCGGCAGTACGGCCTTTTCCGGCAGCTGGATGGTTTCCATTTCTTCTTCTTCCAGGTAGGACATCAGCTTTTCATCCGGCGCCAGTATCACGATGGCGGTACCGCTGGCTTCCATTCTGGCGGTACGTCCGTTGCGGTGCGTCCAGCTGTCCTGCGTATGCGGCAGGTGGAAATGTACGATGTACCTGATATTGGGGATGTCCAGTCCGCGTGCAGCCAGGTCGGTAGTCACCAGCACATTGACGGTACCGTTGCGGAACTTGCACAGGGCGCTGTCGCGCTGCTGCTGTTCCATGGCGCCGTGGTAAAATTCATTCAGGATACCTTTTTCCGATAACATGGTGCTGGTACGCTCTACCGCATCGCGGTGATTACAGAAAACGATGGTGGAGCGGTTGCCCAGGTAACAGATCAGGCGGAACAGCGTATCTACCTTATCATTTTCAGGAGATAATACTTGTTTATATGCCAGCCTGGCGGGCGGGGTGCCTTCTTCCGGCAGGAAGTCCAGTTTCTCCGGTGCTTCCAGTTTGATGAACTCCGGTATTTCTACGGCCTCTGTGGCAGAGGTAAGTATCTGTTTACGGATATTGGGCAGGGACTCCACGATGAAGGACACCTCTTCCTGGAAGCCCAGTTCGAGGGTTTTATCGAATTCGTCGAGCACCAGCGTTTCGATGGCGTCTACGGTGATATTGCCTCTGCGGATATGATCCCCGATGCGGCCGGGTGTGCCTACAATCAGCGCCGGTGGCTGAATCAGGTTATTCTCTTCGGTTTCCCGCAGATGCCCGCCGTAGGTGGCAGTGATTTTATAGCCGGTGCCCATCTGTTTAAACACCTTCTCTATCTGTAATGCCAGCTCACGGGAAGGCACCACTATCATAGCCTGGGTATTTTTATTGGCAGGGTCCAGCCGTTCCAATACGGGCAGCAGGAATGCCAGGGTTTTGCCGGAGCCGGTGGCGGACAATAAAATCACATCGCGGTGCTGCTGATTGGCGGCTACCGATGCCTGTTGCATCTCGTTCAGTGTATCGATGCGGAGATTGGAAAGAATTTTTTCCAATGAGTACTTTTCTGTTTGCATGTGCCGCAAAAGTACGAAAATTAAATTTGGCGGCCGCTCAGCGTTCGCTGAACGTGTCAGTCAGCACCCAGCGGGCTTTGTAGATCTTCAGCCCCTCTTCCCGGAAGATACTTTTGCCGTTGGCGTCCAGCACCTCGTCTGTCCACCAGGATACTTTAGGCCGGATAACGATGACCGGGAACCCGGCAGGACCGGAAGACACACTCTTGATATCGTTCTGCAACCCTTTTGCGGGCAACGTTTTCCCGGTTACCGGGTCAAAGCGGTATACATGTGTAGCGTTGGTCAGCCACAGCTTATCTGCTCCGAAGACAGGAAACAGGTCATGCGCCTCTGTTCCGGGCAGGGCCATGACGGTATCCTGGAACAGATCGGGCTGCTGCAAATTGTTATTGTAGCGGAACACGTGCATACTGTCCATGGCCGCCGTCCACAGCCGGCTGCGACGGGCATCCCATACCACATTATGTCCGAAGGCAATGGGTATTTTTTTCGTATAACCATTCACGATAGTACCGCTGGTATCTGCCCGGAACAGCATCAGGAAATTGCCGGTGCTGGAAGCGCTCACAATATTTCCATCCGGCAGCAGCTCGGCAGAATGGGTATTACCGCCTGCATAGGCATAAAATACCGTCTTCTTATCCGCTATACGAACAAGGGCTACTCCCCCGCCGGAGGCCGCCATCAGCACGTATCTGCGGCCATATACCATTTTAGCTTCGCTGGGATGACTAAACCACTTCACATGCTCCGGCTTCACATCCTCTGCCATAGCGGGATTCCACTCCCAGATAATTTTTCCGGCAGATACATCCGCAATAGCTATCCGGTGCTGCGATTGCTCTGCCATCACCAGGCAACGGCGGCAACCGGCCACCTTATCCGTCTGTGCTACGCCCTTCAGGCCTGCCAGCAGCAAAAAAAATGTAATAAGGTATTTACCTGTATATTGCATGCACATTAATTTTTCATTGTATGAAACCACTGTATTTCCTGCTGCCGCTCGCTGTAGTAGCAGCCTCCTGCCAGCAGAACGGCCAACAAGCTAATAAAAATACCGACAGTTTAAAAACTTCTCCGGTAAATAGTATGAATACCTGCTTCGCCAAAATCTCCGGGAAAGATTCTGTCATCCTCCATATTAATATACAGGACGGCAATGCCGGCGGTGAGCTGACCTATAACTATTTTGAAAAGGATAAAAATACCGGCACCCTCAAAGGCCAGGTGGCAGACGGTATCCTGCGGGCCGACTACCAGTTCATGAGCGAAGGCATGCAAAGCTCCCGCCCGGTGGTATTTAAAATCAGCGGCGAACAAGCCTGGGAAGCTGTTGCCGACAGTATCAATCCGGAAGGCATCCCTGTTTTTGCAGCGGATAACAACGCCCTGCACTTCGACAGCATCCCTTTAAAAGAAATTTCCTGCAAGCCGTAGGGGTAACGCCATAGCATGGTGTCGATATCTAAACACTTAATTACGATATGGAACACATGCTTAAGAGAATGAAAAACCGCATTACCTTTTTATTACCAGTCTTTTCTTTCATATTATTTTTCCGTACTTCCGTACAGGCCCAGCTGGGCGCATCTTCCCTCAAAGGGCCGGGTATGGCTGTCAGCGTAGACTATTTACCTGCCAGCCACTATATCCGGCCGGAAGATTCCCTCAAAATGCCCGGCAACACTGCCCGGCAGCGTTATAACTTCGGTATGGGCTTCAACCTTTCCTCCCGGGTAGATTCCGCCACAGGAAAGGCACGCATCTGGAACCTGGCTGCCGGCGGCTCCTACACCAAACTTTCCAATAAAGACTATGATAATACCATCATCTTCCCCAATGAATTACTGGGTGCGCAGATTGCACTTCAACATACCCGCACACTGAATAAAAAGTGGAGTCTCATGGCGGTCGTTGCCGGCGGATTATTCACTGATCTGGAAAAAATTGATCAGAACGATTTCTTTATCAATGGCGGCGTCATCTTCGTAAAACGCGTCAACCCGCACTTCGGCTATGGTCTTGGCGCCATGCTCACCAACTCTTTCGGTACACCCATGATATTACCTGCCTTCATGATTATGTGGCAGACCGGCAACCGCTTCAAAGTGGACATCAACTTCCCGGAGAAAATCAGCGTCAGCAGCTCCCTCAGCAAGTATGATGAACTGGCCCTGGCCCTCCGCCTCAACGGCGCTGCCTACGATGTGGAAAACCGTCCGGAAAACAAACGCCTGATGGCCTACCAGGAAATCTCCCTGGGCCTGGAAAATACTTTCCACCTCACCAAAAAGCTCGACTTCAACCTCGCCGGCGGTACCACCCTCCTGAGCGGCATCACCTTTCAGAAAAAATCACTGTCTGAAATGTTCAAAACCCTCCCCAATCACCGCCTCGCAACAAACTTTTACCTGAGCGCAGGACTGAGATGGAATTTTTGAGATTTCGTTATTTGAGATTTTTTTATTTGAGATTTTGTATCTCATCATAATGCCCTCCAGATTGTAAGGTCAGTGATAGATTTACGGATTGGGGGGATTTTTTAAATCCGTAAATCTCCAATAAAAAAAGCCCTCCGGAATACCAGAGGGCTTTTTGATGAGATACAAATCTCAAATAAAAAAATCTCAAATGACTAGAATTTATAGGAAACGGTTCCTGTAAACTGCGTCGGAGGAATCGGGTTGATGCTGTAGTTCTCGTGCACGTAATAGTTGTAGGTATTTGTGATGTTGGATACTTTGGCCATCAGGGAGAAACGTTTCAGGCTGTAGCCGGCAGAAACGTCTATGGTGCTGAATCCGGGCACAGAGATGAGTCTGTTGGTAGGGGTCAGTACCTTGTCTACCAGCACGAGAGTATTGTTCCAGCCTGCGTAGCGCTGACCGATGTAATAGAAGCCTGCGCCTATTTTCAGTCCCTTTACCTTTGTTTTTTCCTGGAAGGTGTAGAAGATACTGGCATTAGCGGTATGGTTAGGATTACCTACCAGGCGTTCGCCGGCAACGGATGAATTTACCTGTGCCGGTGTATTTTCAATGGTCATGCTGTTATAGCTGTAACCGGCAATAACGTCCAGGCCTGGCAGCGGGTGGCCGGCGAGGTCTACTTCCACGCCCTGGCTCAGGGTTTCGCCCAGCAGGGATTTGAACTGTGTATTGCTGTTGGGCTTACCGTCTTTTGTAAAGGCCAGCGTCTGCGCGTAGTTGTTATTACGGATGCGGTACAGGGTAACGTTGGCAGATAAGCCCCCGTTGAAGAAATCATTTTTCACCCCTACCTCATACTGCTGAATGATAGAAGGTTTCAGCGTCACCGTGTCTATATCGAATCCGCTGTTAGGCGTAAAGGAGTTGGAATAGCTGGCAAATACAGCAGTGGAAGGCAGCGGTTTGTAAACGATACCTACGCGGGGAGAGAAGGCATGGTCATATTTTGCGGCCGCTGTTTCTTTCCTGGCGCCGGTTCTGAAATCGTAGGACACCGGAGATTCTGTCTGCAGGTAAGAGAAACGCACGCCTGCCAGTACTTTCAGTTTTTCGGAGATGCTGATCAGATCCTGTACATAAGCGCCGAAACGGTTAATAGGCGCATTTGTTACGGCCTGCAGGGTATCGCCGCCGGGGAAGTCGGTACGACGCACATACCTGTTCGGGTCAAATACATTGATCTGGTCGTAGATACCTTTTCCGAGTGTAGTATTAGGTAATGTGTATCCGTAGGTACCGGTCAGGTATCTGTCGGCATCAACACCTGCCAGTACCGTATGTTCCAGGATGCCGGTACGGAACTTACCTGTCAGGTCTGCCTGCGCAGAGTAGTAGTCTTCGTTGGTGGCGTTTCTTCCCAGCGGGCGTTTAAACAGGCTGTCTTTTGCCTGTATTCTCTCGATGGAGTAATAATCACGCTGATATTTGGAATAAGAGATGATACCATTGAACGACCAGTTACTATTGAACCGGTGCCTGATATTGGCGGAGGTATTGGTCTGCTGTGTGTGTGCATACTGCCATGGCGCACCGAAGAAGGTATTGCGCGGTACGTCGTTGATATAGGAATCGTTGTTGGTACCGATACCAAAATCAGGTGTAAAATCATGTTTCAGGTAGTCAGCCTGTACCAGCAGGTCCGTACGGTCGCTGAGTTTAAACAGGAGAGACGGGTTCACGTAATAGCGTTTGGAATGCACCTGATCGCGGTAGCTGTCTGCGGTTTCAAAGGTACCGTTTACGCGGTAGGCAACTTTGGAGGACAAAGGTCCGTATACATCGAATGCTGGTTTCAGGAGTCCGTAGCTGCCTGCTCTCAGGCTTACTTCACCACCGAAATTGAACTTAGGTTGTTTGGTGACCATATTCAGAATGGCGCCCGGCGCTACGTTACCATACAGGATGGCAGCGCTGCCTTTGAGTACCTCTACTCTTTCCAGGGAGCTCATTTCAGGCATGGCGCCGGAGTTCACGCGGGTACCGTTTTTGAACATATTGGTGCTGGAGAAGCCATAGCCGCGGGCGTTGAAAGTTTCCTGCGTACCGGCGCGCTGGGAGGCCATGTAAACGCCGTTGATATTTTTCACAACATCGCTCATGCGCTGCGCCTGCTGGTCTTCCAGTACTTCATGACCAATGATGGCAACGCTCTGCGGCAGGTCCATTACCGGCACCGGCAGTTTACCGATGGTAACAGGCTTTTTATTGATGGTGCGGGTACGGGTACCATCTACCACTACTTCATTCAGCTGGCTGGAAGTAGCTTCCAGTGCGAAATTCACGTCAACTGTCTGATCTGCTGCTACCGTCACTTCCCGGTGGATGGTTTGTGTACCGGTGAAAGAGATTACCACAGTATATATGCCCGGTTTTACATTTTTGAGCTGGAAGGTACCATCTTCATTGGTGATGGCGCCCTTGCGGGTATCTTTGAGACCCACTGTCACAAAAGAGGCAGGTTCACCGTCTGCCGTTTTCACTTTTCCCTTAATAACGCCATTCTGCGCAAACGCTGCCAGGTTCAGTAATACCAGGCAGAGTATCATGTATAAATTTTTCAAGCGGAGTAAATTTTGCGCAAAACAACAACTAAAAGAGCGGACACAACGATCCTATCGGGAAAAGCATTTACGCAATCCGGAAAATTTTCGGAGCGGGATTAACATTTTCAAATATATAATACTATTGAAGAGCAACTATGTCGGATCTGGAAAAATTCAAAGCGGATGTTGTTCCCAATATGATTATAACGCCTCCGGCAGATGCCTGCCTTGTATTGAAAGCAAACAATGCCTGTACCGAAAGCGAACACATCACACATAAATACAATGTTTAAATTATATGATGTGCAATACTTCCTGTTCTGGCATAAACATAGTTTCCGGTCTTATATGAAACACGCATTACTACTTTTGCTATCCGCCTGCATGGCTGCCAGCCGCCTGCACGCGCAATCAGCTGCCACGGTAGATCATTCCCCGCTGGACAGCATCCCCACCCTGATGGCCCGTTACCATGTACCTGTAATGGCAGTGGGCATCATCGAGGAAGGCCGCATCAAAACCATCCGTACCTACGGCAACCTGCGCGCCTATACGCCCGCGCCGCCCAACACCCTGTTCAACGTAGCCTCTCTCACCAAACCGGTGGTGACTATGGTAACGCTGCAACTGGTCAGCAACGGCAGCTGGCAGCTGGATGAACCACTCAGCCACTACTGGACAGACCCTGACCTGCAGAAAGACCCACGCCATCACAAACTCACCACCCGCCTCGTACTCACGCATCAGACAGGCTTCCCCAACTGGCGCAGCAGCAACCCCGGCAACAAACTGGCCTTCATCAAAGAACCCGGCGACGGCACCTTCGGCTATTCCGGCGAAGGATTCGAATACCTGCGCCGCGCTCTGGAAGCAAAATTCGGCCGCTCCCTGCAGCAACTCGCCGACTCCCTCCTGTTCCAGCCCCTGAAAATAAAAAATACCCACTTTGCCTGGGCCCCCGGTATGGACACCCTGCTATATGCGCAGCCACACGGTAAAACCGGTGAACTCCTCGCTATGGAAAGAAACACCGACCCCAATGCTGCCGACTGGCTCGTAACCACCATCATCGACTATACCCTCTTCGGCGCTCACGTCATCGGCGGCGGTCATCTCTCCCCTGCCCTGTTCCAGGAAATGGTCACCCCGGTCATCAAAGCCGGTAAAAGCCCCCTCAACGAATACATGGGCCTGGGATGGGCCGTGGTGCCCAATATGCCCGGCAACGAATACATGATCATGCACACCGGCCATGACCCCGGCGTATATACCCTTATTGCGCTATACCCTAAAAGCAAACGCGGTATCGTTATTTTTACCAACGGAGACGACGGGATGAAAGCCATTGTAAAAGTGGCAGTGGGAGCGTTTCACCTGAATATTCCTGCGGAATAATTACGAATTACGAATTGCGAATTACGAATGTAGAAGCGAAGATTAGAACGAAGATAAAAGGAGATATTTAATAGTTATCTCTTTTATCTTCGTTCTAATCTTCGCTTCTACATTCGTAATTCGCAATTCGTAATCATTGGTGTCCGGTAAAAATCCAGGCTTTGGTTAAAGCGTAAGATTATTGGGACACCAATGATAAAAAATCATTGTTTTCTCATTTCCAAGCCTCTATGTAGCAAAAAGAGACGGCGGTATAT